>NZ_JACHIP010000083.1 GCF_014203275.1 Granulicella aggregans | reverse complement strand
ATCGAAGGAGTTGCTCCCGTGCCCATCGACCAAAAAGACCCAAGCCGCTACCCCAACCTGATGATGGTGGGACGAGACTTCTTTAAGGTCGCAGGGATACGGATCGTACGCGGACGCGGGTTCGGCCAGCAGGACACCGCGACTTCGCCTTCGGTTGCTGTCATCAATGAAGCTACTGCACGCAAGTTTTTCGGAAACTCCGACCCCATCGGGCGCCGCTTCAAGGACGATGAGGACGAGAAGCACGTAAAGCACTATCGCACCATCATCGGCATCTGCGGGGACACGCTCTACAACAGCGTCCGCCAGCCTGCTGGGCCAATCCACTTCGATCTGTATGTGGACAAGAAAGAGTTCCGTGGAGCCACATTCATGGTCCGGTCTACGCGTCGACCCGAAGCCTTGGCCGAAGAGATGCGGAAGATCGTTCACAACCTTGACGTCGACATACCGCTTACCCAGGTCAGGACTCAGCGGCAGCAGATCGATGCGAACCTTCAGCAGGAACGACTGTTCGCGACGCTCACCTCAGGCTTTGGCCTGCTAGCACTGCTGTTGGCGATGGTAGGAATCTACGGCATCATGGCGTACACGGTTACCCAGCGCACCAACGAGATCGGCATTCGGCTGGCGCTGGGAGCGCAACGAAACACCGTCCGCTCCATGGTGCTGCGCGAGGCGGTGTGGCTATGCGTCCTCGGAGTCGCGGTGGGTCTTGCCGCCGTGCTGGCTGCGGTAAAGCTGGTGAAGTCGATGCTCTACGGTCTGGAGGCACGCGACCCCGCATCTCTGATTGCAACCGCCGCGATTCTGCTGACGGTGGCCTTGGTGGCGGCATGGATTCCTGCCACACGAGCTTCAAGGGTGGAACCGATGGATGCTCTGCGGCATGAATAGCTCGTGTCTGCATATGGTTCGCCACCGCGCGGCCAATGCCAAAAAATATTGCGTTGCCAGTTGAGCCCACGACAACCGGAGTTGTCGTGGGCGAACGCGCTGCGCT
>NZ_JACHIP010000082.1 GCF_014203275.1 Granulicella aggregans | reverse complement strand
TGTTTGCGGCAACATCGCCACGAAACTTCCGCAATCACCGTTCTACGCGAACTGGCTTAGGTATTGTCTTCATGAGACTTGGCGGCGATCATAGCCAAGGGGACGCAATGGAGAATAACCCGCATACCGTTCGCAAGCTGCAGGCTGGAGGGGTCATCAGCATCCTCTACCTGCTCCTCATCGGGGCGTTAGAAGCTTACAGCGCAGCGGCGACCACTCTCGATAGAAACTCCGCGTTTCCTAGTTGGGAACCGCGTCTCGGATGGGCGCTTTTCGTACTTCCGTGTATTCTGATCGCCAGCCTCGTCCTCCTACATGGTCGACATTCGAGGTGCGGCTATGCACTCGCCTTGATGAACCTCTGTCTCTACGCAGGCTTCATGATCTTTGAGTGGTTCGCCTACCCGGGGCAACCTGCATCGAAAGAGGCGGCGTGGCAGGTCGGGGGCTTCTATTCGGGGTTGTTTTCTGCTGCACTACTCGCAGCTCGCTTCCTTAAGAACAAGACTCAGGCCATCCACGTCTAGCCCCAAGCAGATCCATGTCATGGGAAACAAGGTCCGTCCATCGGCATCCCGGTCGCGTAGTTTCCGCAAACCCCGTTTTTGCGCGAGTCACTCAGCCGTTGGCAAAACTGGAAGCTCATCGTCTGCGGGCAACGCTCCTAGAAAGTGATGGTTTGCAAAAGCCCAAATGTAAAGATCTTGCCAATATGCGAACGTCGGCAGATGCTCGTTATCCTCACGCCGCCAAGCTCGAACATACTCGTAACCCCTTTGCACATCGTTCCCGTTGATGCATAGCCATGGTTCAATATTATCCAAAGTCAAAGGGCGAGTTCCTTCTATCTGAAGGCCAGTCCTCCGGATCGCATCGATGTGCATCGTTCCTTGGCGGATGGCTTTTGCACCAGCTATAGAGTCATCGGTTGGTCTGGTCTTTCTGTTCCAGTCCAGGAGTGCCCCGAAAAACCACATACGGCTGTTCGGCCCGCTGGTACGTAGCTGCAAGACTCTCCCACACGCCCAGCTTCTGTCCTTTAGTTGAAATCCCCAAAAATCGCCCGGAGAGAGCGAGAGATTCGATTTGGGTATAAA
>NZ_JACHIP010000081.1 GCF_014203275.1 Granulicella aggregans | reverse complement strand
CGCAAATGGCCTCGTGACCAGACCCTCCGGGATGTCGCTGTGCTCTCGAACGAGAGTCAGCCCGAGACCCGCCTCAACCATCTCGAACTGTCCGTGAACGGCCGAGGCGAACAAGGGAACGCCAGTCTCAATTCCCTCCTCTTCAAGTAACTTCATCATGTTGACGTGGGCTTTGCGCTGGGCTGCGGGCGGTTTGAAAATCCTGAGACGACCAGTGACTTGCGAAGCCTCGACGGCAGAGCTAGCTGCTAACGTATCGTCTGATCTCATGCAGACCAGCATGCGCTCTTGAGCGAGCGTCACGACTCTAGTGGAGGGCTCGTCGGAGGGGAGCGTGACGATGGCGGCGTCGATTTCTCCTGACGCGAGCCGCTCCAGTATCTGCTCAATCGGTGCGAATGTGGTCTCGATGTCGGATGCTGGGAAGAGCTTGCGATATACGCGTTCAGCTATTGCCACAATGCGCTTATCAGCAGCGGTTTCGCACTCTACTCGCAAGTTTCCATGTGCGCGACCATGAATCTGTCGCACCTCCTGCAACGATTCCTCGTGGAGTTCGAGGATAGGGTGAGCGTATTCGAACAACTGCGTACCACCGGCTGTTGGGCTGACGCGATTAGAGTGCCGGAATAGTAGAGGTGTTCCCAACCGATCTTCAAGCTCTCGGATACCCTTGCTTATTGTGGATTGGGTAACGCAAAGCTTGTCTGCCGCCCGGGTGAAGCTTCGATGATCGAAAACCGCAACGAAGTAGCGAAGATGACGCAACTCAATACTCTGCATATGGACGGTGCCTCATGTTGATCCGATGGTCCAGGTCGATCGTTTAGGTTTGCTGCCACGTTACGGCGTTACTGGTCCCGTAAATGCGGACATGCAGCATGAACTTCGGTACCTATCTTGCGTCTGTACCTAACCACCTTAGTACCCATCTATTTAGGTACGCAAGTTCTACTGCAGAATGCCCGAAGATGGCAGTCCATGTCAACCCGTCGACGAGGGATTACTATCGTCACAAATGAGCGGTGTTGAGGGTGTAATCAATCCGTTCTGTCGTGTGCTAAACCATAGAGAGAAGAAACCTAGACTCTCCCAGGCGGCCGATGCAACACACGTACG
>NZ_JACHIP010000080.1 GCF_014203275.1 Granulicella aggregans | reverse complement strand
GCGTACTACAGTTTGGGTGGCATCTCGCAACAAAGAGGTCAAGTGGACAAGGCTTTGACGTATTACCGAAAAGTCCTCCAGATTGACCCTAGCGATCAGAACACCATCGCGAACATGACCATGTTGTATAGGCAAGCACAATAGTGCGCTCGCGTCCGGTCAGCATCGGTTCACTTCGTTTTCGGTTTGTGACCAGCATGCGGATCGGGCGTTAAGGGCCTGCGTTCACCCCCCAACAACTCCGGAGAAGAAGGTACTGTCCGTCTCTTTACTTATTCCCGCCGTCGAGGCTGTGGGTTTGTGGGACGAGCCGGTCTTTTTGCTCGTTCCAGGTTCATGCGCACATTTGGTGAAGGACTGCCCTGTAGCGTTGGAAGATCGATGGCGTACGTCTTTTGCCGCTATTTGGCGCAGGATAACCCCGGACAGCACGGCTCAAAGGAGGCTTTGTTCTTTCGCAGGGAGCGATCAAGCAGAACACGTTGATCCAACGGCCACAATCGTCATCTGAGGAGAACTGCGGGGAGGGCCGCTGCGGGCAGCTTGCGCCAAATAATCACACGGCGAACGCGCCACATAATGCCAAAAGCTACACTCTCGCGCACCTTCTGCTTGGGCTTTTAAGGCGCCCGCTCAGTACGTCGAGGTCTATGACTTCAGCGATCGACCGCTGGAAGGGTGTCGCGATTGATACCACTCGACTCATACCGTCCAATCCTCTAGCTGCAAGCCGAAGATGTGCCGGAACGCCTTGTCGTGAGTGACAACAACCGCCCCGACTGCAAGGGAGTGCGCCCCGATCATCGTGTCGAGGTTGCCCATCGGTGTACCCTGTGTTTCAAGGTTGGCCCTTACGGTGCCATAGACTCGTGCAACCACAGAGTCCCACGGCAGCACGGTCACTATTTGAAGGAAAGACTCTACCAGCCGTCGCAGCGCTGTGGCGTTGGGCTTTCGTTCCAGTCCATAGATCAGTTCTCCCTCGGTTACCGCCGAGATTAGGAGTTGGTCCATCGGAACCTGGGTCAACCTACTGCTCACATTCGGATGAGTGCCCTTGATGATGTAGCTGGCCATATTGGTGTCTAACATGTATTGCCGCTGCTGGATCAAAGGGTCTCCCGGGTCTGGGCTGGCAGATCCAC
>NZ_JACHIP010000079.1 GCF_014203275.1 Granulicella aggregans | reverse complement strand
AGTGCCCTTGATGATGTAGCTGGCCATATTGGTGTCTAACATGTATTGCCGCTGCTGGATCAAAGGGTCTCCCGGGTCTGGGCTGGCAGATCCACACGGTCGGACAGAAAGTCGTCCGGGATCTCTGTCTGATCCCTTAGTTGAAAGAATGCATCCCACGTCTGTGGCCGGGCGGACAAGACAACGTCCCCCGTTTTGGAATCGCGCCGGACATAGACACTGTCACCGTCGAACCGGCAACCCGCTGGTAAACGCACAGCTTGGCTTCGTCCGTTCATAAAGAGCTTTGCAGTTTGGGCCATAAGAACCTCTATATGTAATATACCATGGTATATGCAACGGCGAGTTCTCCCCGTCGCAGCTGGTTGCAGGTATGCCAGAGGGGTGGCGAAGTTGCAGGCGCTCGGCCTTTCGACGGTCGCCGATCCGGCAGCCTTTGAGGTAACGAAAGGCAGGGAAGTGCTCACTGTGACCGGGCGCGGGTCATCATGGAGCTGCAGGGCGAGTCCTGCCTGCCGCTGTCGCTGATCTCGCCGCAACGCGAGGAGCTGGCCGTCACCCGGACATTCGGGGAATACGTGACGGAATGGGATGAGCTGAAACAGGCCGCGTCGACCTTCGCCACGCGGGCAGGGGAGAAGCTGCGCCATCACGGCCCCTTGGCCTGCGCCATGACTGTCTTCTTCAAACCAATCGCTTCGTGCCGGGCGAGTTCTACAGCAACGCCGCGACCTTCGGCGTGGAACTGACCCAGGACAGCTTCGCGCTGATTGAGGATGCGCTGCGAGGGGCGCGTTCGATCTTCCGTCGGGTGTTGTTTGACTATTTACAAGACAAAGTATTGTCGGCTTCCACCTCTGCTCACCCATAGCACTTTCGTGGAAGTCCATCGAGGTTCCGAAATCAATATCCTCACAATACAGACTCTACCTTTCGACTGCCTTCCCATGCCGACACTTGAACTTTCGATGATAGTGAAGAATGGTGAAGCTAGCATTGCCCGATGTATTGAGAGCGTTCTTGGCATTGCTGATCACATCACTATCGGCGATACCGGCTCCACAGACAACACGTTGCACATTGCGCGATCGCTTGGGGCGAGCATTGTCTCAGTACCTTGGAACGATGATTTTGCCGCCGCTCGTAATGCAGTTCTCGCACACGCAACCTGCGACTGGATCATTTTTCTCGACGCCGACGAAATGCTCGATCAGACATCGGCCAGAGAGATTAAGTC
>NZ_JACHIP010000078.1 GCF_014203275.1 Granulicella aggregans | reverse complement strand
GATTACTTGAAAAGCGCAGCCGGTTCCGAGTTCAAGATGCACAACTCGTTCCGACTGATTTACCTCTTCGGAGGTAAGAGAGCACCGCGCGTCGCTCAGCCCGAGGACTTTATTTCTGGGATAACCATACTTCCGAATGGGAAGGAGATCAGCGTCCAATTGTCGCCTGCAGCTACCGCCCAGGGCTTCACCAGCTTTGCGCGTGGCCCGGAACGGAAGATCGCGGACGAGGCCCTCTATTCGTGGTTCCGAGCCGCGATCTTTGGCGGCGATGATGTTCTCAGTGCCTACGGCTCTGCCTTGATCGAGACGGGTGTGGTCATCCTGTTTATGCTCTGTTTCGCGGTTCCGTGGGACTTCAAACGCGGTAAACGCATGAAGTATGGAAGGCTTCTGCGCGGCCCGGTGATGTCTTCCCCGAAGCAGTTCAACGAGATTCTCAAGGGTGAAGGGTTGGGCATCACGACCGACGAAAAGGGGATCATCATCCGCCTGCCCTTGCGGGCTGAAGCCAAGCATATACAGGTGATGGGTGACACGGGAGTCGGTAAAACGACCCTGCTGATTCGGATGCTTACGCAGATCGAGGACCGTGGAGAATCGGCCATCGTTTACGATCCGGCTGGCGAGTTCAGCCAGCGATTTTTTAGGGAAAACCGGAACGATGTGATTCTCAATCCTCTTGACGCCCGGATGCCCGATTGGGTGATTTCGAAAGAATTACGGAACGCGGCAGAGGCTCGAACCATAGCGGCGTCGCTCTACCAGCCCGTCGATGGGAAGGCGGGAGAATTCTTTACTGAGACCCCGCAGAAGATCTTCGCGCACCTGATGAAGTACCGTCCCTCGACACAGGATCTAGTGGCATGGATGTCTCATCCCGATGAGATCGACCGTCGCGTGAAGGGCACGGAGCTTGAGGCGATTATCTCGAAAGACGCAGCCGATCAGCGGAACGGTGTGCTCGGTTCTCTCGGCCTGATAGCCGACAGTCTTCGTCTTCTTCCTAGCAAAGAACAGTCCAACGGCAAGGAGTGGAGCGCCACGGAGTGGGCAGAAAAACGGGAAGGGTGGATCTTCCTTACCGGCACGGAAGCAGAGCAGGAAGCCCTTCGGCCTCTCCACTCTCTTTGGATCGACTTGCTCATCCTCCGGCTTCTAACAATCCCCAAAGAGGGACAGAAACGCGCCTGGTTTGTGCTCGATGAACTGGCAACTTTGCAGCGGCTTCCGCAGTTCCATAGCGCTCTTACGAAAGGCCGCAAGAGCGACAATCCCATCATCTTCGGCTACCAGGGCAAGGCCCAGCTAGAGGTGATTTACGGTCACCTGGCCGAGGTGATGCTCTCCCAACCAGC
>NZ_JACHIP010000077.1 GCF_014203275.1 Granulicella aggregans | reverse complement strand
GCTCGTACACGCCGGTGGCATAAGCGTCCGAGTCCGGGGCCGGCAGCGCGTTACGATCCAGCTTGCCGTTCGGGGTGAGGGGAAGAGCTTCCAGCAGAACATATGCCGCGGGAACCATGTACTCGGGAAGGTAGCGTTCCGCATGGCTCTTTAATTTTGCAATAAGGCTGGATAAATTCAAATATTGAAGCTTTGGATAGCTTTTTCTGAGAAATGCAGCGGTGTTTGCCTGGGGCGTATCATTTATCCTTCGGGCGTAGACATTATATAATGCAGTTGATCGTAAAGAAGCATCTTGATCAATATTAATTTCAAATCCATGTCTACTGAGCAGCGTTGTTATAAGGTCTAAACGGTTGTTGGCGTCATGAACTTCTAGAATAATCTGCCGAATTTTGCTCCAGTCTTGCTCTTCAATGCCTCGCAGAACATCCAGTTCGCTTTTTTCAACGTCGATTTTCAAGAGATCGATTTTTGAGATGCTTTCCTCAGAAATAATTGAGGAAAGCGTCCGAAGCTTACATGAAATTCTTTCCCCTTGAAGGCGCTCGTTAAGTAGGTTGTCAAGCATTTGCTCGTCAAGCGATGCCGACGCGGTCTGCTTAAGAAAAGCTTTAACTGTTGATCTCTCTTCTTCGGCGTTGGCATAGCGGCTAGATAGGATAGAGCTGTGCTTGTACCATGTAAATGTTGCAATCGCGGAATGTTCGGCAAGGCCACAATTGTAGATGTTCGGGGACCGTTGATAAATAGATGTATTAATGCGCAGACTTTCAAAAACATCTGGAATTGGCTCGAATGAATAAATCGTGGCATTTGGCGCCATTTTGTTCACAAATAAGGTGAATAAGCCAATATTGGCTCCTACGTCGAATATGCAATCGTTTTCTCCAATGGTGATTCCGTGCCGCAGATAGCTTTCATTCGTGAAAATCTCGTCGTAAAGAAAATCGGTTTCGGCTTTATTTTGATAACTAATTTGCATCCCATTTGGCAGATCGTAAAGGCTGTCTAAATCAAGAGCTTCCGATGTTTTTAGCTGGAGAATCTTGATTATTGGGAATGCCTCCATTTCGTCAGGCACGCAGTATGCGGTCAAACGCTTCTCGTTCGGGTTGTCTTCGCGGGCTATCACGATGGCTTCACGCACTGCAGGGTGTGAAGCCAGCTGCGCTTCGATCTCGCCAAGCTCGATGCGGAAGCCTCGGATCTTTACCTGAAAATCATTGCGTCCCAGAAACTCGATGTTGCCGTCTGGCAGCCAGCGGGCCAAGTCGCCGGTGCGGTACATGCGAGCGCCGGGTTCGTCGACAAAGGGGTTTAGCAGAAACCTCTCCGCGGTCAGCTCCGGCCGGTTGAGATAACCTCGCGCCACACCTGCGCCGCCGATGTATAACTCTCCCGCAACTCCGAT
>NZ_JACHIP010000076.1 GCF_014203275.1 Granulicella aggregans | reverse complement strand
TATCGCCGCTCTCTGGATGGAGTTGCTCAAGCTGGATCGTGTCGGGCGCCATGACAACTTCTTTGCCTTGGGAGGTCACTCCCTGCTAGCCATAAGAATGATTGCTCAGATTCAGGCGCGCCTGAAGATTGATGTCAATGTGGGAGAGATTTTTACTCATTCCACCATAAAAGATTTTGCTCAGTCGCTGAAGAAAAATGATCTGCCGGTCTTACTTCCGATACGCAGGATAGATCGGAATCAACCGATCCCCTTGTCATTCGCACAGCAACGTCTATGGTTTATATCGCAAATAGAGAGTGCAGGCAGAAGTTACCACATCCCCTTCTATTTACGGTTACAGGGCGATCTGAATCGCAATGCGCTGCGATGGGCTCTGGATACCGTGCTTGCCAGACATGAGGCGTTGCGCACGACATTTTATGTCGAAGCTGGGACGCCTTTTCAGAGAATTCAACCGTGGGAAACGTTGAACTTTAAGATTTCCGAAACAGATCTTCGGGATCATCCTGATCCCGAATCATCGGTACGGGCCGTCCTGCAACGCGAAGCGGATGGCCGGTTCGATCTGGAACGGGGGCCGCTGGTCCGGGCTCATCTCATTCTGGCCGACAACGATGAGACACTGCTGGCCGTTACCATGCACCACATTGTTTCTGATGGCTGGTCGATGGGGATCTTCCGTGATGAATTCATCTCTTTATACAATGCATATATTCGGGGCGAACAAAGTCCGCTGCCGAGTCTAGCGATACAGTACGCCGATTATGCGGTATGGCAAAGACATTGGCTGGAAGGAGAGCGGCTACAAGAACAAAGTGAATACTGGAGAATTGCTTTGGCGGGGGCACCTTCTCTTCTCCAGCTTCCCACCGATTATCCGAGACCAGCAGAACAAAGCTACGCCGGTGCGTTCAGAACTATCTTCTTAGATGGGGACTTGACGCAAAAACTAAAGATCGTCAGTTCCCGTCATGACACGACCTTGTTCATGACCCTGTTCGCCGCATGGTTCCTACTGTTATCTAGACTTGCAGGTCAGGAGGATTTGGTCGTCGGAACGCCGACGGCCAATCGTGGACGGCCAGAGCTCGACCCTTTGATCGGTTTTTTCGTAAACACCTTGCCGGTTCGTCTGGATCTGGCTGGCTCACCCACCGTAAGCGATCTACTTAAGCGCGTCAAAACACAGATCCTGGCGGCCTTGCGCAATCAGGATATTCCCTTCGAGCAGATGGTTGAGGTGCTTAGGCCGATTCGAAGCATGGCTCATACACCTCTCTTTCAGGTGATGTTCGCCTGGGAACAGATGTCTCAAACAATGTCCGCACTGGATGGAGTTGCACACCAGTCCGGACCTGCGATACATCACACCACGTCGAAATTCGACCTCAGCCTACACCTCAACGAATCGGAGGGCATGATTTCTGGTGGCATAGAATACGCCACTGCCCTCTTTGATCCCGCAACCAT
>NZ_JACHIP010000075.1 GCF_014203275.1 Granulicella aggregans | reverse complement strand
AGCGTTGAGAGATGGCTACACAATGGGGACGTAAAGAGACAGTTATCTGGCCACCGCAGGTACCGATTTATACCATCGGCACAATGATTCTTGCGGTGCCGATCGTGATGACGT
The DNA here is from genome assembly GCF_014203275.1 of Granulicella aggregans. Lineage (GTDB taxonomy): Bacteria > Acidobacteriota > Terriglobia > Terriglobales > Acidobacteriaceae > Edaphobacter. The sequence goes on along the minus strand of NZ_JACHIP010000075.1, from coordinate 1,411 downwards.
TGTTGTTTGGGCTTTACCTCACCAAGCCTCTTCTAGCGCGCAACTACACAGGCGATTACTTGAAAAGCGCAGCCGGTTCCGAGTTCAAGATGCACAACTCGTTCCGACTGATTTACCTCTTCGGAGGTAAGAGAGCACCGCGCGTCGCCCAGCCCGAGGACTTTATTTCTGGGACAACCATACTTCCGAATGGGAAGGAGATCAGCGTCCAATTGTCGCCTGCAGCTACCGCCCAGGGCTTCTCCACCTTTGCGCGCGGGCCGGAACGGAAGATCGCTGACGAGGCCCTCTATTCGTGGTTCCGGGCTGCAATTTTTGGCGGCGATGATGTTCTCAGTGCCTACGGTTCTGCCTTGATTGAGGCGGGTGTGGTCGTCCTGTTTATGCTCTGTTTCGCGGTGCCGTGGGATTTCAAACGCGGTAAACGAATGAAGTATGGAAGGCTTCTGCGCGGCCCGGTGATGTCGTCTCCGAAGCAGTTCAACGAGATTCTCAAGGGTGAAGGATTGGGTATCACGACCGATGAAAAGGGGATCATCATCCGTCTGCCCTTGCGGGCTGAGGCAAAGCATATACAGGTGATGGGCGACACGGGAGTCGGCAAAACGACCCTGCTAATTAGGATGCTTACGCAGATCGAGGACCGTGGGGAATCGGCGATTGTTTACGATCCAGCTGGCGAGTTCAGCCAGCGGTTTTTCCGGGAAAGCCGGAACGATGTGATCCTCAATCCTCTCGATGCCCGGATGCCTGATTGGGTGATTTCAAAAGAATTACGGAACGCGGCAGAGGCCCGAACCATAGCGGCGTCGCTCTACCAGCCCGTCGATGGGAAGGCGGGAGAATTCTTTACTGAGACCCCGCAGAAGATCTTCGCGCACCTGATGAAGTACCGTCCCTCGACACAGGATCTAGTGGCATGGATGTCGAATCCCGATGAGATCGACCGTCGCGTGAAGGGCACGGAGCTTGAGGCGATCATCTCGAAAGACGCAGCCGATCAGCGTAACGGTGTGCTCGGTTCTCTCGGTCTGATAGCCGACAGTCTTCGTCTTCTTCCTAGCAAAGAACAGGCTAACGGCACGGAGTGGAGCGCCACGCAGTGGGCGGAAAAACGGGGAGGATGGATCTTCCTTACCGGCACGGAAGCAGAGCAGGAGGCTCTTCGTCCTCTCCACTCTCTTTGGATCGACTTGCTCATCCTCCGGCTTCTCACCATTCCCAAGGAGGGGCAGAAGCGCGCCTGGTTCGTCCTCGACGAACTGGCAACCTTGCAACGGCTTCCACAGTTCCATAGCGCTCTGACGAAGGGGCGTAAGAGCGACAATCCCATCATCTTCGGCTACCAGGGCAAGGCCCAGCTAGAGGTGATTTACGGTCACCTGGCCGAGGTGATGCTCTCCCAACCAGC
>NZ_JACHIP010000074.1 GCF_014203275.1 Granulicella aggregans | reverse complement strand
CGTACGTGTGTTGCATCGGCCGCCTGGGAGAGTCTAGGTTTCTTCTCTCTATGGTTTAGCACACGACAGAACGGATTGATTACACCCTCAACACCACTCTTTTGTGACGATAGTAATCCCTCGTCGATGGGTTGACATGGACTGCCATCTTCGGGCATCCTGCAGTAGAACTTGCGTACCTAAAGAGATGGGTACTAATGTGGTTAGGTACAGACGCGAGATAAGTACCGAAGTTCATGCTGCGTGTCCGCATTTTATGGGACTAGTAACGCCGTAACGTAGCAGCAAACCTAAACTGATCGACCTCGACCATTGAATCAACCTGAGGCACCGTCCTTATGCAGAGTATTGAGTTGCGTCATCTTCGCTATTTCGTTGCGGTTTTCGATCATCGAAGCTTCACCCTGGCGGCAGACAAGCTCTGCGTCACCCAATCCACAATAAGCAAGGGTATCCGAGAGCTTGAAGATCGGTTGGGAACACCTCTACTGTTCCGGCACTCGAATCGCGTCAGCCCAACAGCCGGTGGTACGCAGTTGTTCGAATACGCTCACCCTATCCTCGAACTCCACGAGGAATCGTTGCAGGAGGTGCGACAAATGCATGGTCGCGCAGATGGCAATTTGCGAGTCGGGTGCGAAACTGCTGCTGATAAGCGCATTGTGGCAATAGCGGAACGCGTATATCGCAAGCTTTTTCCAGCATCCGACATCGAGACCACATTCGCACCGATTGAGCAGATACTGGAGCGTCTCGCGTCAGGAGAAATCGACGCCGCCATCGTCACGCTCCCCTCCGACGAGCCCTCCACTAGAGCCGTGACGCTCGCTCAAGAGCGCATGCTGGTCTGCATGAGATCAGACGATACGTTAGCCGCGAGCTCTGCCGTCGAGGCTTCGCAAGTCACTGGTCGTCTCAGGATTTTCAACCCGCCCGCAGCCCAGCGCAAAGCCCACCTCAACATGATGAAGTTACTTGAGGAGGAGGGAATTGAGACCGGCGTCCCCTTGTTTGCATCATCCGTTGACGGACAGTTCGAGATGGTTGAGGCGGGTCTCGGGCTGACTCTCGTTCGAGAGCACAGCGACATCCCGGAGGGTCTGGTCACGAGGCCATTTGCGCGCCTCAAGTGGACTGTAGACACCGCTCTGCTGTACCGGCCCTCGCTTCGAAGCCGGAGCACGTCAGTTTGGGCGATGCGACTTGAACGAACGCTTAAAAAGAAGCCATTTCACGTCTTGCGGGCGCCTCCAAAGAAGCTGTAGTAAGCAACAAACTCGGTTTCAAAACACGCCTCCAGATGCGCTGGGAGGCGTGTTTTTGTTAGTTGGACTTGGCGACGTTGGCCGTTCCTGTTATGAAAATTGGTCATTGGACACGGGCCAATTTGAGCCCTAAGCTCACGATCATTGGCAAGCAACCAAGCCTCGCCAACCTATGTAGACGGCGGATCGATCAAGCACGATGATTCGCATGTAACCCAGCCCCTCGGCTTAGCTCCGCTCGAAAACCTTCTGGCGGACTTCGGACACGAACGACGGAACAACTACTCTTTCCACTTGCACGGACGTGCCTCCGGTCGCGGAACCGTGTCTTCATTCCAGCCAACTGCGGATCTGCCGGCTAACGGCACAAAACAACTTAAGAACTTCACAAGGAGCTTGTTCACTCATGATTTTCGACTCTAGACGTAAACGCTCAACGCTAATTTGCCTCGCACTCCCAGTGCTTGTTTCCTTAGTTG
>NZ_JACHIP010000073.1 GCF_014203275.1 Granulicella aggregans | reverse complement strand
ACCAGTGCCGTGGCTTGTGGCGATAACTCTACCTGTTCTTCAAAGAGCTCCTGGATGCATGTCGCAGCCGGGAACTCAGTCGCGGTATCGTTCCATTCGTACAGCACCTGCTGACGTTCAGTCGCGGGCAGGATGGCCAATCGGTCTACTGGCTGCGTGTCGTCTGTGATGACAGCTTGAAGCAATTCCTGAAAATACGATGCGTAACGGTCGATGGTTGCGGGATCAAAGAGGGCAGTGGCGTATTCTATGCCGCCAGAAATCATGCCCTCCGATTCATGGAGGTACAGGCTGAGGTCGAATTTCGACGTGGTGTTGCCGTGGGTATCATAGTGAGTGATATGTAGACCCGGCAAATTGGGCGTGCTAATACTTCCCTGAGTCCAGCTGAACAATACTTGGAATAAGGGATGTTTTGCGGAATTGCGCGGCTGACGACACAAGGCAACTACCTTTTCAAAAGGAAGGTCCTGATTCTGCTGAGCCTTTAATGATTGCGCGGCCACCTGGCGCAAAAAATCATTGGTAGTAGGCGATCCGGTCAGAGCTACACGTATTGCTAGGAGATTAATGAAAATCCCTATTAGTTGCTCAACGTCTGGTGATCCGCGGCCCGATGTTGGCACGCCAATTACTATGTCTTCCTGACCCGAGCATCTGAACAGGAGTATGGCCCAACAACTGAGTAATGTTGTGAACAACGTTATTTCATGCGTCTTGCTTAATCGCTTCAGTCCATTCGTCACCTCAGCATCAAGCTTGAATCTAGTGAGTGCTCCTGAGTAGTTTTGTTTATCAACGCGAGAAGGCTTCGTGAAAAGGTTTAGCTCTGATGGGGCTCCTTCAAGCTCCGCCGTCCAAAATAACGCCTGCTTTTTGAGCTTGTCACTCTGTAGCCATGTGTGTTGCCATGCCGCAAAATCTACATATTGAATCGGCAGCTCCGGCAAGGGATCAGAAAAGCTACCGGAAAATGCCTGATATAAAACTTCTAACTCCTTAGAGAAAATACTGACAGACTGTTGATCAGACACGATGTGATGCATAGTTACCAAGAAAACCCACTCTCTCTCCGATAGGCGAATTAGGCTGCTTCGAATAGGGAGATCGATAGATAATTCAAATGGCAGGTTTTGCTCGTCACTGATGATGCGAGAAAGCGCAGAGTTTGAGTTCTCCATCGAGCGCAAATCGTGTTCTGCGATGACAAATCGTATTTTGTCTGGCGGGATGACCTGCTGAATCGGTTTATGATCAGCGATATAAAATATCGTCCTTAGTATTTCGTGCCGCTCAATTATTCGTCTTAGAGACAGTGCGAGGGCTGTTCGATCGAGACTTCCTGCAAGATGAAGGCTTAGCGGCACGTGGTATGCGGTGCTGAAGGAGTCTATTTGGGATAAAAGCCATAGACGCTGCTGAGCAAACGACATTGGAAACTGGGTCTTCTGAATAAGGCCATCAATTACAGGCTTTAAATTAGCTTGATTTTCGTCAAAGGTTGCCATCATACGCCTCTTTTTTGGGTCAAACCAATGTTGGACTACAATTTATTCAGTAAACATCTTGCTACTAGGCTTCCCAGCCCGGGCCAAAATAACCGTTTCGTCAAGCAAATCGAGGAAGGCGGGGGATATGCCTATCTGGAGGCGGATGCGTTGTTGCGCTTAGGAGAACAGCAGCTAGGCCGATTAGCGTGGGATTAGCAAAAATGTCAAGCATCGTGATTGACGCATGCGGTTGTGTGGCGCGCAATCTGATGGCCACCTTTATGGCCATCAGGGAGTGACCTCCCAAGGCAAAGAAGTTGTCATGGCGCCCGACACGATCCAGCTTGAGCAACTCCATCCAGAGAGCGGCGATAGC
>NZ_JACHIP010000072.1 GCF_014203275.1 Granulicella aggregans | reverse complement strand
CACCGCCCCCAGTAGTTGATTGGCTCGGTCAGTTCACCCAAAGTCTGACCGATCTCACGTTGCAGAACGGTGGAGCCCTCTCGGACTTTGGCATGTTGCTGCTGACCTTCATCGCAACCATGATCCTGATCGGCATCGCTGTGCGGATGTCGTCCTGGTCGGCGCACTTCGGTGGCAATCGGTCGGTCAGCTTGGACGAACTCAGGACCTTCTTATTCCGCCTGCTGTTTTGCTGCGTGATCGAACATTACTGGGTTACGAACCTGCCTGGCGCGAACTTCGGTTTCAATCGGATGTTCAGCTACATCGCCGCCGCGATTTCACAGGTTCTCGATCACGCCCAGCTCAATCAGATGACCGCGCTGATCGCGGAGGCAGGGCAGAAGACGGACATGCCTGCGACCTTAGCTCCCATGGAATACATCTGCTACTACTACGTCCAAGCTCTCCTCGGCATCGCGTCAGGCATCATCTTCCTCATCAATTGCAGTGGCCTCATCTTCTACGCCGTCGCTGCTTTGTTCGGACCGCTGATGATCCCGCTTTACATGACCGAAACGTTTCGCGGGAAGTTTCTGCACTTCGTTGAAGTGCTCCTGAGTCTGGCGATGATTCGGGCCGTGGCCGCAGCATTTATCTACGTCTGGTCTCAGTTCCTTACAGGCTTCATGCACCAGACGTTTCAAGAGAACTACACCATCGCCAACTGGCTTGCCAACCTCATCCCGTTCACGACGATCTACATCGCGTTCATCCTCAATATGTTTCTAATTCCGAGCGTGACGCAAATGATGTTCGGAGGTGGGGCTGGGATTGCTGGAAAGATCGGCGAAACGGTAGAGAAGATCGGCGCGTTCGTTGCGGCGGCAGGCTAAAGACAAATGTTCACCATCATGATGCTTTATCGTCGCGCACCTTTGCTGGGGAAGATCTTCATGATCGCCCTCTTTCTCCTTGTCTTTTTACGCGGTCTCGGCCTGTTTCAGACGAGCAAACCAAAGCACCAGATACCGGAGAGGAACTCGAATGTCCACACACCTCGCAGTGCCCAGTAGCGTGCTTACGTCGCAGCAGCACGTCGAAGCCGACAAGATCGCAAATCAGGTGTATTCGGCTCATTACAGCGAACGCAGCATGGCGAAGATCGCAATCGGCTCTCTGGCCGTGCTGTCCGTAGTTCTCAGCGCAGGCCTGGTGATCGTTTCTCATCGTCCCGCCATCACCCGCTACGTCCGCATCGACGATGTCGGGAGAGCGCAGGCAATTCAGTACAGCGATCTCAATTACAGCCCCCGAGAAGGCGAGATCCGCACCTACCTGACGGATTGGACCAACTACCGGCACACCATCAACCGGGAGACGATGGCGAAGAAATACCCCATGAACTATTACTTCCTCTCCGCACCTCTCGCCAGCCAGCTCATCCTCCAGGACAACAACAACCACCTCATCACGCAGGTTGTAAGCGGGATGGTTGAGCAGAGCGAGGTTCAGGTCAACAACGTGACGATCACGTCGATGACGACAGAGAAGATCGAGAACGCCATCGTGTCGCGTGGAACGGCGCTCGAAAGCTTCGACCTCATCTACTCACCGCGCACGTCGAACAAGCCCCGCACAGAGCACTGGATGGCCTCAATCATCTACTATCTCAACCCTGCCCAGGTGAGCGACCAGGCGAAGACGAATCCTCAGTACGAGACGATCAACCCTCTCGGTATGACGATCACAGAGTTTCATGAGAACCGCGTCTCGGTCGATCCGATCGTGGGTGACGGGTCGACGTTCCACCCGGCGGTGAAACAGTGAGCGTCCAGAGCGGATGGGAGAAGGTCTTACCGTTCTTTACCGAAGATCTACAGGCGCTGATTATGGACCCCACAATCAGCGAAATCATGATCAACGGAATCACCGGCGTGTATGCCGAGAA
>NZ_JACHIP010000071.1 GCF_014203275.1 Granulicella aggregans | reverse complement strand
GCGCTCGATCTCGATATCCCCGATTAGCTCGGACGCCCACTTTGCGGCCTTCGGTTCTGCGGTCTTGAGCACAAACTTAGTGGCCGGTTGCGACAACATCACCTCAGCAAGATGCCCGTAAATAACCTCTAGCTGGGCCTTGCCTTGGTAACCAAAGATGATGGGATTGTCGCTCTTGCGGCCCTTCGTCAGAGCGCTATGGAACTGTGGAAGCCGTTGCAAGGTTGCCAGTTCGTCGAGGACGAACCAGGCGCGCTTCTGCCCCTCCTTAGGAATTGTGAGAAGCCGGAGGATGAGCAAGTCGATCCAAAGAGAGTGGAGAGGTCGAAGGGCTTCCTGCTCTGCCTCCGTGCCGGTGAGGAAGATCCAACCTTGCCGCTTTTCTGCCCACTCCGTGGCGCTCCACTCTTTGCCGTTGGACTGTTCTCTGCTGGGAAGAAGACGAAGACTGTCGGCTATCAGGCCGAGAGAACCGAGCACACCGTTACGCTGATCGGCTGCGTCTTTCGAGATGATTGCCTCAAGCTCCGTCCCTTTCACGCGACGGTCGATCTCATCGGGATTCGACATCCACGCAGCCAGGTCCTGGGTCGAGGGACGGTACTTCATCAGGTGCGCGAAGATCTTTTGTGGTGTCTCAGTAAAAAATTCTCCCGCCTTTCCATCGACGGGCTGGTAGAGCGACGCCGCTATGGTTCGGGCCTCTGCCGCGTTCCGTAATTCTTTCGAAATCACCCAATCGGGCATCCGGGCGTCAAGAGGATTGAGGATCACATCGTTCCGCTTTTCTCGGAAAAAGCGCTGACTGAACTCGCCAGCCGGATCATAAACAATCGCCGATTCCCCACGGTCCTCGATCTGCGTAAGCATCCGAATCAGCAGAGTCGTTTTGCCGACTCCCGTGTCGCCCATCACCTGAATATGCTTGGCTTCAGCCCGCAAGGGCAGACGGATGATGATCCCCTTTTCATCTGTCGTGATGCCCAATCCTTCACCCTTGAGAATCTCGTTGAACTGCTTCGGGGACGACATCACCGGGCCGCGCAGAAGCCTTCCATACTTCATGCGTTTACCGCGTTTGAAGTCCCACGGAACCGCAAAACAGAGCATAAACAGGACGACCACACCCGCCTCAATCAGGGCAGAGCCGTAGGCACTGAGAACATCATCACCGCCAAAGATTGCGGCTCGGAACCACGAACAGAGGGCCTCATCCGCGATCTTCCGTTCCGGCCCGCGCGCAAAGCTGGTGAAGCCCTGGGCGGTTGCTGCAGGCGACAATTGGACACTGATTTCCTTCCCGTTCGGAAAGATCGTTGTCCCTGAAATAAAGTCCTCGGGCTGGGCTACACGCGGTGCTCTCTTGCCTCCGAAGAGGTAAATCAACCGGAACGAGTTGTGCATCTTGAACTCGGAACCGGCTGCGCTCTTGAGGTAATCGCCGGTATAGTTCCGTGCCAGAAACGGCTTGGTGAGGTAAAGCCCAAACAACAACGTCATCACAATCGGCACCGCAAGAATCATCGTTCCGATGGTGTAGATCGGTACCTGCGGTGGCCAAATAACTGTCTCTTTACGTCCCCATTGACTCGCCATGTCTCAACGCTCCTTTTGCTCTGCTGTTGCGTACTGTTCCATCACATCTGTTGCCGCTTGGCGTTTCGTTGTGCGCACGGTTGAAAGCACGCCGGTGAACTCTTCCGGCTTCATTACTGTGCCGGTTGCGAGTGGTTTAAGAACGAGATTCAGAAGCATTCGCGTTGCGACAATCTCTGTGAAAAGAGCGTCGGCCCGAGTGCTGCGTGCTTCACGTAAAAGCACATCACGCGCCCATTCACTCGCTGATTTGCCCTCGCGTTCAGCCGCGATGACAATCTCACGTTCTTCGTTCAAAGTGATCTTTGTCCCTAAGCTTCGCGAGCGCGACGAACGTATCCTTCCGCGTCCCAACCGCTGGCTGATCGTCGGTTCTTCCATAGCTTCATACCTCGTGGATGAGCCGTTTAGCGTGGTTCCTAAGTGGGAACCACGCGTTCCCATTTAGGAACCGGTACGGCCTATCTAGCGTGTTTTGTGATGGTTCCCAACTAGGAACGATTTGGCCTAAAACTCAACCCTAGGAGGGGTGGAGTGTCAATAATCTCCATGTGCGGAGCACATATC
>NZ_JACHIP010000070.1 GCF_014203275.1 Granulicella aggregans | reverse complement strand
TTCCTTATTCACCATTTCGGATACGTCGAGGACACAACGGTACGTCGCTCCCAAAAGGAGAACCTTTATTACAGCCTTGCACTGAAGAAGGTTATCGGCTCCCCTGAGAGCTACGAAGCTGTTCTTGGTGCAGGGATAGCAGAACTTGATCACGCAAAACACGCTAAAGCTGCTCTTCCGTACTTCGAACAAGCTATCGGCCTTAGTCCCTTCAGTGCCGGAGCGTGGGTCTATCACAGCATCTGCCTGACCCGTCTTGGTCGTTACGATGAAGCGCTCACGGACATTCACCGCGCGATCAGCCTGGATCCGACTAACGCGCTCGCGAACAGTACACTAGGCGACGTTTATCTCCAGACCGGCAATCACCAAAACGCCCGCCTGGCTTACGAACACGATTGAGCAACCATTGATGGCGGCGGAACTATTGAAGCCATTTGACCTCAGGCTGAATGTCGCAGATGGTCTTTTGAAAACGATATTTATCAAGCAGATCTCGTTGGGCAACCGGGCCATTGATAGAGAGCTGGTCCGAGGTAGCGTTGCAGCTCTTCCTGTTCTTTATAAGGAAGACAAAGAGCCTTATATCAGACTTGCCCCATTGGCACTTGGAAGAATTGAGCTAGCCCTTTCGGGTGTTTTTGAAGACGCAGCAATGTTTAGCAAGAAGCTTACAATCGATGTAGAGCCGTCAAACGATACACCAGTAAACATAGCTGTCGGGAATTCAGCCGTTCCCAGAGGCAATGTGTTGCGTGTCCATCTCAGCGTGGATCATCCGATAGGTGACTCTCTAGTAGTCACTGCCGCCTATCCCGGCGTCGACGACAGAGTTAAAATCGACAGCCACTTCGTCAAGTTTTTAATGAGAACTGAGGGCGATAATCAAGTCGTCGCCCTTGACGAGTCTACCAGTACTGTAAAGCCTACTCATGCTGGTCACGCTCTTATCGAAAGTTCATACGGCGGCGTGACGGTCTCAACTTGCGTCATTGTTACTGACACTGTAGCCCAAATCGGACTCGATCGATCTGACTGCTCTTAACTCTACGGATCAGGAGGAAAATAGCGAGGGAAATACAGAATACTAGTTGCTGCTAGAGGCCAACAGCGTGACCAACAGGCAAGTGTCGCATAGGAAAGGACTTTTAGAAGATGAAGGATGAAACAGTCACGGGAAGAGCTCCTGCCGCGTTAGCCTATATAGGTCTAATACTTGTATCGCTCTCGCTATTTCTCCCGGCGGTGAATGTGCCTTCGGACGGGTCATGGGGTAGTCATGGAATCCAGACAGGCTGGAAATGCGCGATAGGAGCATCTATAGGTGCACTCGCTCTCGTGTACTCCGTCGTTGAACCGCATCCACTCCACCCCTTGCGGGACCAGGTGGCGATGCTACTCCTCACCGTAGCTGGCCTTGCCAATCCGTTGATGGTTGTTTGTCTGCTTTCAAATCGTTTCCGGAATAACAAGATCGCGATGCTGATGATTGCATGCGTCGTTTGTGCTTGGCTGACTATGTCGTTATTGTCGTATCAGCCTTTGGTCGGACAGTTTACGTGGACCGCAGGCGCCCTGCTGATTGCTGGTGGCGAGCTATTTCGCATAGTTCCCCGTTCGTGAACCGAGGCTGAACTGGGACCTGCTTTTTCCCGTGAGCCCGAGTGAGCATTGCTCTACGAGTGATTGTAGACTGTTCCGCGTAACCTTCCGCAAAGTCGGGCGGTCTCAACCGGTCGATGCAACACCATCTAATTAGATCGTTCCTTAGAGGTGGTGTTGATGAGAGAAGGAAGGCGGTTTGGGCTTTCTGCTGAGCAGAAGGCTGACATCTGGAGGCGTTGGAAGTTGGGCGAGTCTCTCCAGGAGATTGGTCGTGTCTTCGACAAGGATCATGGCTCTATTCAGTTCATGCTCTCGCGGCACGGCGGGATCGCTCCGGCAGTTCGTCGGCGGTCGAAGCGAACGCTCACGCTGGCCGAGCGGGAAGAGATCTCGCGAGGCATTGCCTCTGGTTCGTCGATCCGCGAGATAGCCAAGAGTCTCGAACGATCAGCATCTACGGTGAGCCGGGAGGTAGTCCGGGACGGTGGCCGCTCAGTCTATAGAGCCAGTGAGGCGGATCAGCGGGCCTGGAGATCGGCACTGCGGCCTAAGACCTGCTGGCTTGCCGACCACAGGAAGCTGAGCTTGCTCGTGGCCAGTAAACTGATCCTGGACTGGTCTCCGGAGCAGATCTCCGG
>NZ_JACHIP010000069.1 GCF_014203275.1 Granulicella aggregans | reverse complement strand
AACGCACTCTTGATCCGCTCATACTGCGCTTCTGTCAATTCCATCGGTAAAGACAGATTAACAGACATCTATCTCGTAGCGTGAACACGCCCTAATGTCGTTTCTCCCCGAGACCTGCCAAAGGCCTGTCATACCGGGATACACCGATTTGTAGAAGTGGGCGTCTTCTCTATAACGCTTCAGTTCTGCAAGCACCACAGGGCGAGGCCCAATGAGCGACATGTCACCACGCAACACATTGAATAGTTGCGGGAGCTCATCCAGGCTGGTGCGGCGTAAGAAGGCACCGAAGCCTGTGACGCGCGGGTCGCGAAGGTGCTTTTCATCCGCTCGCATCCTCATCTCCGTTATGGCGCAAACCTTGTGCCCAAAAACGTCGCGAAGGTACTCCCGCGTATGCATCGAGCGAAATTTGAAGATCGTAAATGGCTTACCATAGCGACCGATACGGGTTTCACGGTAGAAGACCGGGCCCGGCGAACTTAACCTCACAGCGACAGCGATTGATGCAAGAAGTCCCCCCGTCAGGATCAATCCGGTGCTCGCCAAAGAAACATCCACGGCTCGCTTCCAGAATCGATAAGTGATCCGTGAAGTCGCCGGAAGCTGAAGATCTTCATCAGTCCCATAAATACGTCGGGGGTGTTGCGTGATAGCGAGATCTCTGCTAGTTGTTAGCTCATCATCGAGTGTCTGCACGATCTCCTCATCCTAAAGCTCTGGAACGGTTTGGTTGGTCCAATTTATCAACTGAATTTGTCGGCACTGGCCACGAGTGTTGTCCGTGAGTCGGGTGAAAGATGATCTACCTCACTTAAATTCCAATCTTCTCCACTTCACTCAAGCTTATGTCATCGCTCCTCCTGTCATAGAGCCCAGTCGTCTTCGCGTTCGAGTGCCCAGCCATGCGCTGCGCGACTTCAAGCTTGCCACCATTGGTGAGATAGTCGGTGATGCCGGTGGCGCGGAAGGTATGGCAACCGATCGCGGTCTCAAGTTGAGCGGAGTTCGCTCGCCTCTGGACCATGTACCAGACATCAGTGCGAGAGACCGGTCGGTTGGTGAGCTTTCCTGTCCGGCCGATCGCTGAACGGAAGAGCCAGCCTTTGCCATCTTGTCGTATGCCGGCGGCCGCGAGATACGCATCGAGGTAAGCCTCGAGTTTGTGATGGCACGGCATCTGGTGGACCTTCCCATTCTTCTCATGGAGCCGAAGCCACCAACGCTTCTTCTGCGGATAGTAGTCTTCGACCTTAAGGTCGACGACGGCCGAGACGCGAGCGAAGGTGAAGGCCATGACCGCGACCAGGGCGCGATCGCGCAGTCGCACAAGCGAGGTCGCATCCATACTGTCGAGCAGATCCCGTGCCTCGGCTGACGAGATGACCGGCGTTGATCCGTTATCGACCGAGTGCCGCGGCCCCCGCACCGAGTGAGCCGGGTTCGCTGGAACGATCTGGCCAGTGACCAGCCAGTCGAAGAGCATCCGGAGGCAGGCGAGGTGCTGCTTGACTGTGGGAGCCGATCGCTCCTTCTGGAGTAGTTCGATGTAGCCGGCGACGTGCATCGGCTGAATCGCTCTGAGCTCAGAGATCCCACGTGCCTCACACCAGCCCAGAAAGAGCTTTGCCGCACGAGCGTAGGCAGACCGCGTGTTCGCATTGCGGATGTGAACGGTGAAGAACTCGAGGAACCGCAGCGCGGCCCACTCCCCTTCCCTGCCCACGAGGGCCGGCAGCAAGACTCTGAGATCATTATTTTGAAAAACGATAGCCGCGTCGATTTCCATTTCAGCTTCTCCGAACAGGCTTGAAGGAGCCAGTCGACTCCAGAGCCTCGAAGGCGTAGGCCCCTCCCCGGAAGAGAACCTCGACTCCGGGAGGCTGGCGGAAGCGCTCGATCTCGTCACCGGTGACCTCGACCAGGCGGCCGAAGAAGAACTCAGGCAACCCGAAGTCGGTGTAAGGCCCAAGGTCGGCTTCGGCCATGACGCAGGTCAGCGGGTTGCGGCGCTTGCCACCCTGAGGGGCCTCGTTGAGGGTGGAGATGGAGAGGGGATATTCCATGGAGGCAGATTAACAGTGTGGGCTGTGGAATCACTACAACATAACGTCCTTTATGTTGTAGTAAAAGCGAGAGTTTCGAACCGTCCTATCACCAGAAAATCATCGGGATTGAGTACCATCATTAGCCGAATGGACCTTCGGATGGCGAGTCGACTAAAGTCCCAAGTTGTCATTGACGGCGATCTCTATGTCCTGTTCTGAACCGAGATAGCGCT
>NZ_JACHIP010000068.1 GCF_014203275.1 Granulicella aggregans | reverse complement strand
GAGGTACATATTGCCTTCCCGAAATGCGATCGACGTCGGCGTTACATCGGCAAAGGGGTAGGAGAAATCGTAGGTAAGCTTTGTCGCGCCGTCGGCCTTGATGTGGAAGACTTGAGCGTGGTTCGGTTCCACGGCGAACAGCGCCCCGTCTTCGGCAACGATGGAGGTCGGTACGCCATCCGGTTCGAAGTCGTTGTAGGTGTTGTAAGCCGGAGGATGCTCGGCAATCGCCAAGCTCAAGTCGGAGATGTAGTCCCATTTCCCGGACTTGAGATTCACCCTTACGACGCCATTTGGGAGAGTTGGATTCCCATGCGAGCAGCCGCCGCCCGAAACTAAGGCATAAAGATCTCCGTCAAGGAAGGCGATGTCGGCAACTCCGATGACATCGCCCATCGCGTCCACAGTAGATGGGAGTCCAGAAGTAACGACGGAAGTCTTTCCATCCTTAATCTTGCTGATGCGGGCGGTCGTGCCGCCAGTATACGGGCCTACCGGCGCCGCAACCTGCGTACAGGCGCCAGCGGTAGAGAGTTTGCCTCCTGCTCCCGCCTCTGCGACGTACAACACACCGTCGGGACCAAAAGCGAGTCCTCGCGGACCGTTCAGGCCGGAGGCAACGAGGGTGGCATTCGGCGGTACCGGAACCTGGGCGTGGATCGCTGTGGCGAATACCGCTGCTGTTGCGCCGGCGGTCGCGATCCTGATCAATCTACTAAGATGACTCATTCTGTTTCCTCCTGGAGAGCTCGTTTGGGGCTAGCTATGCGCGACGCTAAGCAGGAGGTGGTCTGGGAGGAAGTTTGTTACTGTAAGTTACATTTCCGTCGCGTAAAATCAGCGCGTTACCGGGGATGATGGACATGAAGACGCAGATGCCAAGCATCGATGCGGCTGAGGCCACGCGGCAGACCGAGCGAATTGTTAACTCCCAGCTGTTCGCAAAAGCGAAACGGAGCCAACGATTACTACGCTATCTGGTGGATGCGGCTCTCGCGGACCCGCCACAGGTCGTCAAGGAATACACCATAGCGACCGAAATTTTCGACAGGGATGCAAGCTATGATCCCGCAATCGATGCAACCGTGCGAGTGGAGGCCGGACGCCTGCGAAGCCGACTGCGTGAATACTACGGCGAAGAAGGCAAAGAGGATGCTCTGCTCATCGAGCTGCCGAAGGGCGCCTATCGCGTCGTTCTGACCGAGCGAGGCGAGGCGAGGGAGCAATCGACGGACATTCATAGATCGAGCACTGGTTCCGGACTCGGGCCCGCCACTGGGCTTGGTCTATGGCCCGCTTTCGAATCGGTGGATACTCTTGCGAGGCCTGACCACCCGACAAATTCGATTGAGTTGCAGAAAGGTGGGAAAGCGGGCCAATGGCTGACGGATCGACGCACTTGGCGGTACGTCGCACCTGTGCTGGCTTTCGGTCTCGTGCTCGGATATGCCGGATGGAGGCTTGCTAGAGTCCAGCTTCCCCAATCCGGTAGCCGTTCCGTGGCGGTACTGCCACTCAAGAACCTCTCAGGCGATCCGGCGCAGGATTATTTTGCTGATGGCACCACAGATGAGCTGATCACCGAGCTGGCTCGCGTGCCCGAGCTCCGTGTAGTCTCCTGGAATTCTGTCGTCCAGGAAAAGGACACGAAAAAATCGCTGAAGACAATTGCCGCAGAACTCAGAGCCGATTTACTCGTGGAAGGCTCTGTCTCGCGTTCCGGAGATACCGTCCGCATTAACGCGCAACTGATCGACACACAGAACGACGACCACCTCTGGGCCAATAGTTTCGAGGGCCCGTTGAGCGATGTGATGGCTTTGGAGAACAAGGCGGCGAAGGAGATTGTCAGCCACGCTCAGGTCGGTGGACAGCGCCTCGCATCAAGCCCCAAGATCCAGCCGTCGACGGCGATCGATCCCGCAGCACATGATGCCTACTTACGTGGCAGGAATTACTTTGACAAGCGTCAAGCTCGAGAGAGCGCTGAGCAATTTCAGCGTGCCATCGACCTAAGCCCTGACTACGCCTCGGCTTACTCGGGACTCGCGGCGGCGCTCCAGAACGAGGCTTTTCTTGGGGAGGCACGTCCTGAGCAGGTTCTTCCGCAAGCGATGGCGGCGGTCCAAACAGCATTGGAACTTGACCCTGAAAATGGGGACGCACTGATTGCGCGGGGAAGCATCGAGACGGCTTTTCTGTGGAGATGGGACGCGGCCGAACGCGATTTGACTCGCGGCATCGCGCTGAGTCCCAATAATTCGTATGGGCATATGATGCTCTCTGTATATCTGGACTCTCTAGGCAAAACTGACGATGCAGTGAGGCAGATGCAGCAGGCCGTAGAGAT
>NZ_JACHIP010000067.1 GCF_014203275.1 Granulicella aggregans | reverse complement strand
AGATTGTGCAGTTGACGATGGAGCCGGGAGCCAGTGTGTCTGAGGTGGCGCGAGCGCATGGAGTGAACGCGAACCAGGTGTTCAAGTGGCGCCGCTCCTGGGAGCGCGGCGAACTGACAGACGGCTATGCAGCTTTGCTTCCGGTCAGCGTGTCGAGTCTGGGTGAACCCGAGAGTACGACTTCCATATCCGCTGAGCCCGATCGGGTATCTGATGGCGGCTCGATTCACATCGAGCTTTCTGGGCGTGCACTGATCAGCGTCGAACGCGGTGCCGATCCGGATATGGTGCGTTGCATTCTTGAGAGTGTTTGCAGGTGATCCAGCTTCCATCGGGAACCCGGATATGGATCGCAGCAGGCGTAACCGATATGCGCCGTGGATTTCAGGGCTTGAGCGCCCAGGTGCAGACCGTGCTCGAACTGCAACCCTTCTCCGGTCATGTCTTCATCTTTCGTGGCCGGAGAGGTGACATCGTCAAGTGTCTCTGGTTCGATGGCGACGGTCTTTGTCTCTTTGCGAAGCGGCTGGAGAAGGGCCGTTTTGTGTGGCCGAAGGCTGAGAGCGGCACCGTTTCCCTCTCGCCAGCCCAGCTATCGATGCTGCTCGAAGGGATCGACTGGAGGCACATCGAGAGAACATGGGCACTCCAGAGTGCTGTCTAGTAACAGCGCAGATTCTTCTGTGTTCATAGGCATTTTGTGCATGCATGCTGACTCGATCGATGCCATACTGCGTCCATGCATGACGCTTCTGTTTCCGATCTGGACAGCCTCGATCGTGATGCATTGCTCGCGATCTATCTTGCGCAGCAAGAGAAGCTGACATCGCTGATCTCGGCTCAGGATGAAGAGCTAAGACGGCTTGAAGCAGAGCTCGAAGCGCAACGACAGGCGCTCTCTGAACAGTCCGAGGAGCTTCACTCACGCAGCGAACGGATCGAACATCTGAAGCTGATGGTCGCGAAGCTGCGGCATGTGATCTTCGGCGCGAAGAGCGAGAAGATCCTCATCGAGCTCGAACAGCTCGAGCTCCAGCTTGAAGACGATGAGACTACGCACGCCGAAGTCGAGGCCGGAGTTGAACGCGTAACGCCTTTACGAGAGGCGAAGACCAGATCTGACCGCAAGCCCTTGCCCGATCATCTTCCGCGTGAGGTCGTCACGCATGCTCCAGAGGGCGACTGCTGTTCTGATTGCGGCGGCCAGCTGCGGCACTTTGGTGACGACGTCTCCGAACAGCTTGAGTACGTCCCCGACAGCTTCAAGGTCATTCGTCATGTGCGGCCTAAGTTCGCCTGCACTGGCTGCGACCGGATCGTCGAAGCTCCGGCACCTTCGCGACCCATTGAGCGCGGTCTGGCTGGACCTGGTCTGCTTGCCCACGTCATCATGTCGAAGTTCGGCGATCATCTCCCGTTGTACCGGCAGTCTGAGATCTATGCTCGACAGGATGTCGAGATCTCACGCTCGACGATGGCTGGCTGGGTTGGCGCGGCAAGCGAGCTTCTCGGCCCGCTGGTCGACGCGATCCAGAAGCATGTGCTCGCCGGACCCAAGCTGCATGCCGATGACACACCTCTCCCCGTGCTGTCTCCCGGGAACGGCAAGACGAAGACCGGCCGCCTCTGGACTTACGTCAGAGACGATCGGCCGGCTGGCATCGACACACCGCCAGCAGTCTGGTTCGCATACTCGGAAGATCGCAAGGGCGAGCATCCTCGCCAACACCTCCACACCTTCCGGGGTGCCCTGCAGGCGGATGCTTATGCAGGCTTCCAACACCTGTATGGCAAGGACATCTATGAGACCGCATGTTGGGCACATGCCCGCAGGAAGTTCCACGAGATCCACATCGTTCACGCGTCACCCACAACCACCGAAGCTCTGGCCAGGATCGGAGCGCTCTATGCGATCGAAGAAGAGGTTCGCGGCAAGCCAGCAGATCTCAGACTGAGTATCCGGCAGGCACGGGCGAGACCGTTGCTTGTGGAACTTCGCGCCTGGATGCAGAAGGCACAGTCCCGATTCTCATCGAAGAGTGAAACGGCAGGTGCGATCCGCTATGCACTCGCCCGTTGGCATGCGCTCACGCGCTATGTCGAGGACGGTCTGCTTGAGATCGACAACAGTGCCGCCGAACGGGCGTTGCGAGCTGTGGCAATCGGCCGCAAGAACTTTCTTTTTGTCGGATCCGATGGCGGCGGAGAGCGGGCCGCAGCCATGTACTCCCTCATCGGCACGGCCAAGCTAAACGGCCTCAACCCAGAGCTCTATCTACGCACCGTGCTCGCCAGAATCGCAGACCAACCGATCAGCCGCATCGGTGAATTGCTCCCTTGGAACCTCGCAGACCAGCTCAAGACACACTCCTCAAAAGCAGCCTAAGACACACTCAATAAGTGTCCGCTAAAAATAAGCGGACACCTGTTGCGTCACTCCGCTCGCGTCAAGAGGGACACGACGGACGCTTAC
>NZ_JACHIP010000066.1 GCF_014203275.1 Granulicella aggregans | reverse complement strand
TATCGGCTCCTACAAGTCCCCTGGCCTGCAAGTCGGCTCGGATGAGTTGATTCAACTCTCGGCGTTCTTCCTGATCCTTAGCGATGACCACCGTGCTCGCTGGTCGCTCGGCAAAGGCGCTGGCGACGGCTGCGAGACGATGGTTTGGGTCTGCATACTCGTAGACCTGACCTTGGCTTTTTTGCTGTGAGGCGGGCTGAGGTGGACGGCGGAAGTCTACCGCAGTGGTCTTGCTGACTTCGGTTGCAAGGCGGGCTCCCAGCGTTTTGGCATCGTTGGTGTAGATCCTGGCGTCGTGCTCCGCTCGGGAGATTGAGACGTAGGCAAGCCTGGTGTTGATGAGGGAGCGCGACGATTCCGTGTCGATGTTCGCAATGACCCTGCCCTCGGTTAGCCCCTGCGAGACGTGGGATGTGACGGCATAACCATGATCGAAATGGCGCATCGTTGCGGGGTCGAACTGGATGGTGCGGGTTGTCTTGCCGTCCATCTGCACGGTGATCTGTCCGGTCTCAAGCTTCGTGATGGTTCCTAGATCACGGTTGTTCACACCGAGTGTCTTGTCTTTCGCGGTGAACTGGATGCGGTCGCCCTCCGCAAAATCCTTCTGCGTTACACGATAGGCATTCACTCCTTTGAGCCGCTTCGGGTCATAGGTTACGGCCTGACCGTCCTCGCGCTCGATCGTCACGGTGTTGTTCCTGGCGTCGGTCGACAATACGATCGCGGTGCTGTTCCTGGCAATGCCGTGGGATTTGCTCCCGGTCTCGTACTTGAGTACGTCACCGGCCTTGTACCGGGCAGCCCACTCACGATCTGCCCCGGTCATGTCGGAACGATGAGCAAGGATAGAGAACTTCTGATCCTCGGCTCCTAGCTTTCCGGCGTTCTTGAGTTCGACTCGGACGGCTTCATTGATGAGCTGGCGACTGCGGTTGTCGGGCGAGACGATGATCGTGTTCTCAGGCGCTCGGGCGTAATCCTTCGCGATCGCAGCGATACGCTGGTTCGGGTCCGCGATCTGCGTGACCCGGCCCTGATCGGCAAGCATCTGGACACCTTTGACGGTCTCACTCTTAGCAAGGTGCTGGACCGCCTCAAGGAGTGCTGGGTTCTTTCGCTGCCTAACGATCTGGTCGAGCTGCGATGTCCGCATCCCGGCATCCTGCATCTGTTCGAATGGTCGACCCGCGTCCACCCCTTGATGCTGCGCGGTGTCTCCGATGACGAGTACGCGGTCTGTCGGCCCTATCTTTTCGAGGAAAGCCCGCATTTGTTTGGTGCTGGCAAGGCTCGACTCGTCCAGCATGTAGAGATGTCGGCTGGCAGGCGCACTCGGGTCTTGCTGCTTCCGCGCGAGGAAGCTTTGCAGCGTGGTGGCCTCGATGCCTTCTTGTCTGAGCTGCCCAGCGGCCCGCGAGGTTGGGGCAAATCCCTCGACCTTATAGCCGTTGGCTTCGGCTCCCTCCCGGATGCTCGAAAGCACGCTCGTCTTCCCGGTTCCTGCGAGCCCCTGAACGCCATGAATGCGATCGGTTGAGGTAAGAACTTCCTGGATGACCGTGCGTTGGGCTTCGTTCATGAATGCCCGTCTTGCGGCCTGAGCTGCGGCCTGGTCGGAGGACACTATCGGCTCCACGGCGTTCTGCCCGGCCATGACGTGCCGAATGTTCGCCCGCTCGTTGGCGATTGTCTCTGGGGTCGTAAAGCTGCGTCCCGTCGCGTGTTTCTCGCCCTTTAGCTCGCGAAAGTCCCCCTGAATGTGGCGGGCATCGAACTCGGCTTTGACGTGTGCGTAGGTCGTCTCGCCCATGCCGCGGCGAAGTGCGTCCCGCATCAACGTGCGCTCGTCTGTGACAGCTTCGCGCTCGAAGTTGCTGCTCCTGGCGTAGGTCACGGCCTCCTTCGCTCTGGCGATTTCTTCCGGCGTCAGATCTTGCATCTTGGTCTGCTGTATCTTCGCTCGCTCGCGGGCTTCTCTCACGACTGTTTCAGCCTGGTCGCCGAACGTTGCGGCTAGCGTTCGGTGCGCCTCTACGACCTCCTCGGGAGAGACTATTTGCTTTTTGTCGCGGGTCGCGTGCGCAGCGATCTGCGAGGCCTCCGCACCGCTGTAACCGGACTTCGCCAGATGGTCTTTGATCTGTTGGGAACGGGGGCTCGAAGCGTCCAAATACTCCTGGGAGTACCCCTTGATCTCGGGCGCTCCGCTCTTCCCTGCCTCGATCTCATACCCCAGCTTACGGAGCTGGTAGGTGAGGGCCGATTGGTATACGGCAGTGGCAAAGTTTTGGCTGTCGAACATGCTTTGAGGCTGGAGTGCGCGCGTGGTTCCGTCCGCGCGTTGGGTCACATTCATGATGAAGACGTGAGTATGGAGCTGGGGAGCGGCGTAGCCGTCGACGGGACGGGCGGTATCGTGTTCGAACTTCGCGGCGATAAATTTGCCCGTCGTCTCGGCTGGGTTATTCCCTCCGATCCTGGCCTGCGTGTAGCGTTCGAGTTCTGCAAGCGCGGCAGTCACGGCGGCGCTGTGGGCCTCGCGAACACGCTCGTCACCCCCGACCAACGCCGTCAGCGAAACGGACTTTGGCGCTGAAAAGGTAGCGTCCCAACCGGCGCGGTGTTCGACAGCTTTGGTGGTCGTACCGTCCGCGTTCTTGTACTCCTGGGCTGCCCGGTGCTTCACCATCTCCTCCCCCGTTTCTGGGTGTCGGCCCTCAGTGAGCCGAGTAAATTCAGCCGAGGTGACTGCACCAGACAGACCCATCTTGCTAGCGAGCTGGCCCTGCCATTCGCCCTCTACAGCGCCGTCCTGTTTGTAGTAACTCTGGGTGCCCGAGGTGAACTCCATCTTGTGGTACGTCTGAGCCTGGCCTGAGCTGAGAGCCTTCGAAATACTGAGCATGGAGTCCTCCTTTTTGCCCTAGAGCTGGCGACCGCGTGGGGTTACTTGGGGTTGGTTTCCTGCTCCGAACGGCGG
>NZ_JACHIP010000065.1 GCF_014203275.1 Granulicella aggregans | reverse complement strand
CGCAAGCGCTCCAGAGCCCGGTAATAGTGGTGCTTAACGTTGCCGAGTGTTTGCCCGCTCTTCTCAGAGATTTCGCGAAGTGTATACCCCTCGAAGAGGTGCAACTCCAATGTTTGCTGTTGATCTATCGTAAGTTGCTCTCTCAGGCTTTCCCGAATTGCTTTTCCGTCAAGAGCTGCGGGAGTCGAATGCACTGCCCTCGCAGGGGTACGCCGCTCGTCAAACTCTTCTGAGGTGTAGTGCTGCCGAACGTTTAGATAGCGACGCCGGTCGATCGCACGGTGGTACGTAACTTGTCGAATCCAGGACGCGCCTGAGCCTTTCTCGGGGTCAAAGAGCTCCGCCCGTTCCACGATATAGAGAAAGACTTCTTGGCGGAGATCGTCGGCCTCCGATTCGTCCCGAAGGATTCTATGAGCAACGTGAAACACAGCACGGGCATGCCGGCGGAAGAGAAGGCCTATGGCTTCTCTCGATCCCAAGCCAACCTGCGAAAGTAGTTGCTCGTCAGTGGGCTCGAATTCGGAAAAGCGATCCCCTGCTTCCTCACATGTCCGGTTCCGCTGGTCCGCCGCATCGCCTGCGGCATTGGCGTCGACTGCTCCATTCGGAAAGTATATGGCGGCTTCGGAACTCATAGAGCCTCAGTCAGCTGAAGTTTGGATGTCGCACCTCAATGTAAGCCATAGCTTACTACGTAAGCCGCAGCATACAGCCATCCTTGAGGCATGGCAACCGACATTTGCGTGAAGATCGGACGACGCATTCGCGTCCTGCGAACCGAACGCGGTTGGTCTCAGGCAATGTTGGCCGATCATGCCGACCTCACCCGTGAACATTTATCAGAGTTGGAGAATGGGAACAAAGAAATTGGGGCACGAACATTGGAGAGAATTGCCAAAGCGCTTGGGCTCAAGCTGGCACAGTTCTTCGAGGGCTTTTGATGCAGAGGAGCTGGACGCATGCGGACGGGCACCTTCCCCGAAGGGCGTTCTGGGCTGCAACCCTCTTGCTTGCACCTAAACCGCGCCCGGCCTTTATTCAGTGCGAATATGTGGTGACCCCTTCCGTGAGTTTGGCACCTCGTGCACCACATACTCGCCGGTCAGAACGATGGGGGGCGTCAGGCAGCGGCATCCCGGCGGAGCAAGGTCTCAGCGAAGCACATCCAGATGCTCAAGCGATGGATGCACAACCCCCTTCTTTTTGCCTCCATCGCCCGCCGCTACAAGACGGGGGAAACGGTTATCCGTTGGGTTGGTGCGGCGTACAAATCGTGCCCTTGGCTTCAGCCGAGCGGCGTGGGACGCCATCAAATTGACACGGACACCCTCTCCTAAGACGTCCACGACCGTGATCCGAAGGATCTCTACTGATGCGCGCTCGATACAGAAGAGCGGCAGCATCACCCTCTTTTTGAGCCGCCTCCAATCTCTGACTGCGTTGCAAGCCTGATTCATCTTGGCCATTATTCGTCGGCGTATTAAATTTTCATGTGAGGCAAGGGTCATCGTCGAATACCTCTATGCGCAGTCCAACCTTAGGCAATCCGTCTTAGAACGAGGGCACCGCGCTCTAAACATCACTCGTTGGCGTGGCCAGTCAGAATCGGCCAACCCACAACATGGGCCAACAAGGACGCAATTTCAGGCGCCTGATTCCAATTCGGCGAAGTTGTTAGAGGATGTGCCTGTAAGCGCCTGATTCTAGGGCTCCTGAGGTAGGAATCGAACCTACAACCCTTCGGCTAACAGCTAGGGATTTGCTCATTTCATGGTTGCTCAACGATGCCACATGTTACTCATTTCGAAGCAGTTATATCATTCGTCAAGCGAGGCTCGACTGTGGGGATTGCTCGCCATTACCCGCCATTTTGAAACAGAGTACCCACAAAATCCCCCACAGTCTTCTGGGCTCACATTCGGCCTAGTTGTAGGGTCAGACTTCAGTTCATCCTGGCCGAACTTCTGGTCAAATGAAGGTCCGAATCGCGTGGCACAAAACATGCAGATACGTGCTACATTCATGAAAGAGGTGCCCTATGGCAGAAGCGGTCGCAATCCGAACTTTTAAGCGAATCAAGCCTTCTTCAACAGCGGTCACCAGCAGCCGCTTTGGAGACGCTCTATCGATCGCCGAAGAGCAGGGATTGCTTAGCGGAGGTCGCACACTCACGCTTCGCGGTCGCATGCCTTCCCTGCTGGTCGAACAGGCGAAGAGAAAGACAGGCATTCAGTCGGACTCGAAGCTGTTAGAAACCGCGCTCGCTCATATCGTCGCGGCGGATGATTATGCCGAATGGCTTCTCGCGCAGCGCGGGACAATCAGTAAGGATCTTGATCTTGAGTTCTAGGTCTGCGCTCGAACAGTCACTTCGACGCCTCAAACCGGAGAAGCATCTGAAGGCACTGACTTACCGAAATCGTACCAAGCTGCCGTTCCTGGTTGACCTCAAGCCGCCTTTCCCCAAGCTGCTTCTTGACACGACAGTCTACATCGACACTCTGCAGGGAAAGATCCCGGACGGGGTTACGATTGCCCTCCGGGCCGGCAGCCTATGGCACTCCTCCGTGACGGAAGCAGAGCTGGCTGCACTATCCGGCCTTCTCAACCCTACTCGCTCTGACACAGAGAACGTAGTGGCGAGAATTGGTGAGACCATTGGACAGCGCCCTGCCCACCGTACGCTTACTCCAGACCGCGAAATCTGGCGCGAAGCGGGCATCCTTGCGGGACTCCTGGCCCGGTTGCAGAGCTACGGGAGTGGCGAACTACGCAAAGCCCTCAACGACGCCCTGATCTTTCTCACTGCTTCGAAACATGGATGCACGGTGATCACCCGAAACATCAGAGATTTTGACTTGCTCAACCAGTTGTATCCGAGCGGATACGTTATCTTCTACGACACTCAATGGTAGACAGTTCATGGGCTGACGATGGCTGGCTTCCCTTACAGATCTGGGTTCAACGAGCATATCAGCGACTTAGCACTAGATCTGGCCTAGAAGCGGTCTCATAAACGTCTGAGCAGCATATGGACGCAAGCGAGTTGGACGAAGCCGAGGAAGTTTTCGATGTGGAACTCCCATCGGGTG
>NZ_JACHIP010000064.1 GCF_014203275.1 Granulicella aggregans | reverse complement strand
CACGCATGAGGCATGCATCCATCCATCGTCACGTAACGGTCCTCATCGAGCGACACGCCACCGGGGACGCCGATAAACTCCTCCACCAACTCCGGCACGGATGGGAATTTCCCGTGATCCCGCCTGAAGCTCTGTTGCTGAGGAAACGAACCTCGCATCAACGTGCGAAACTCTGGATCCCACTTGTTATCCCCATTCATCTTTTCCGGCGTTGCAAACGCACGAGCCCATGCGAGATCGTTCGGGTTCTCCGACCTTGCGCTGCTGGCACCCTGAGCTGCTGCGCTCCTGGAAAGAAGAATGCTGCTGGCAACCACGATCATCACAGAAATGGTCTTCTTGTTCATCGCTGCCCTCAAATATATTCCACAATACAACGCTCTTCCCTTTTCAGTGAATGATGCACGGAACTGGGGCACGCCTCGCACCTACAAGAAACAGGGTTTGTGGCCACTGTGCCCGGCAACCGGAGTTGTCGTGGGTGCGCACAGCGGCGAGGTTCGCTACCTATTGACCTTGGCGACGGGATGGCTTGCTAAGGAGCCAATTGGTAACAGCAAAGTTTAAAGCGAAAACCCGGCGCGGCTTGGAACGCTGGTTTTCTATCTCAAGCTGGGCATCACAATCGGCCTCGGTGCTCGACGAAATCTAACAGGTATCTGAACATACCCTTGGTCTGATCGAAGGCGAAATTTGGCATCTTGCCAGAGAACTTCGGTGCGAAAGCTCCCGCAGGTCTTATCGAGAGGCTTAATTGCAACTTGATTCTCCAGATCTTACGCGGGAGCCTCTGTGCGAGTTCCAACTCGGTGATCAGAGCAAAACCACATTCTCCAAACCCTTTGAACGTACCATCGATCAATGTGCGCAAAAGTCTGAACGCCAACGAGCAGGGCGGCTGAAATCCACGAAAGATACTCAACTATCAGCCCGTTTACATTTGAGCGTCCGTGCTCAATCAGCGAAAGCATTATCCTAAGCATAACGCGCTTTCAAGAACTTACGGCTAATGGCTCCGACGGACCACATGGGTATGATTCAAACAATGCAGCTTCGAATTCTGCCTAGCAGCGTGGTCGACAGCAAAAAGATCAACACGCAGATGAAAAACGAATCGATGGGCTTGTGGCTTCGAAAGAGCAGTATGACCAGCAAACCACTGAGGCAGACACAATGAGGTAAATAGGAAGCTCCCACCACCACAGCCTGCTATCCCACCGCTTCTTCGAAGCTAAGTAGATTAGCGTCTCTTGAGGAATTCGCCGGCGTGACGCATCCTATTGCGTTCGGTGCTGTTCGCCAAAGTTTGGCCTCCACTGCGATCATCGTAAACCAAGGCGAGATAGGCGAAGGAGCGTTGTGCGTTATTGTGCTCACTGAAACGCCCGTTCAATCACCTTTGGACCTCGACTGCAGACCATTCCCCAAGTCGTCGGGCGGTGGAATTTCACGAGCGTTGAGTTCCTCCGCGATCGCGCGGGCGCGAGCGCGCGCCGGTAGCTTGTATGGTTGTGATAGTCGGAAGGATCTCCGATCCTCTCTGGCTTAATCCTCTCTGTCTACATACCTTGCGCGCCGCAGCTGGAGGGCAGCGCACACTTTCTTTGTTACTACCGCTCGCCCCAATGATCTGAGGTCAGCGGAGCCATCTTAGACCAGTCAATGCCAGCATGTGCATCGCCTGTCCTTCTGGGCCGAACGAAGGCACTACCGATCTGCGTCTGCGTCTGAAGAAGGAAAAAGACACACCAAAAGTATCCGCGATGATGTTCGGCTTGGATGAGGATGAGAAGCATAGCGAAGACTAATAAGACCATCACACACTTCCAGATCGGATGATCTACAGCCCTGCGAAACGGCGTGATGGATTCGGGAGGCCACCGCTCATTCTGGACGCACTCTCGCAGGGTATACGATGCCAAATACATACCAAGCATGCCAATAACCACGAATACAACGCAAGCCATCAGACGGGGCAGGGAGTTGTATATGGAATGAACACTACTACCCAGCAATCCGGCTGTACCTAGCAAGCATCCCGCGATGGTGAGAGCCGTGAGTCGATAAGGTGAGTCAAGCATATAGATCCCCCTCAGCAGCCTTCTGAGTGACGGGCTGACTCGCGAATGAGTTTCATGGTCTTAATAGATCTTTAGAGAGGTCTTGCAAAACCTATTTCGGTACCGATTCGGTCGATGTGGTCAACGCTTGATTTGAACGTTCTCACTAGTCTGTGTTTTGGGCGGAAAACGAGATCTCGACTGGCCGGCGCATGCGACTACCTGGCCAAAACGTCCTGATAAGAGCCATGCAACGCCGGCGTGCACGCCCGGGTTCGTTGCAGCAAACGCCGTTTTCATTCCGTCAGTCAGCCCCTAAGATTGCTGTTGTAGACATGCGCCGCAAATTCATCCAAGAATTCGCAAACTCGTTCTGCCAGCGCGTCATCGACCTGCCTGACGGACATGACCTCGCGACGTTCGCACATTATGGTTCTGGTTCATATGAGGCAGACATACTCACTGGGGTCTGTAGTTGCAACGGCTGTCCAATCTCTCCTTTGAGGCTCTGCGACATCTACCGGGTGTGGTTGAACCACCAGATAGACAGGCACGGTGAGAGCCTAAACGCAATCCAGAAAGCTACCTTGCGAATGGCGATCGAGGTCAAGGACGTCACAGTACGCTCCCCCTATGGCCGAAGGTTCGCCTCCGCACATTTCATCTTCGAGTGCGAAGGCGAGATCACGACTGATGAGAAAACATACCGGGGGCAGATGAGGGGAGCCAAGGAGTGCGGCTTTGATTGGTACTACGAGCAGCTTTATGGGGAGTTACCAGATACTTGGCCGCCGCAGGCGATAAAGCCTGAAGCCGAACTGCCCGGCACATGGGAGAACTCGTCTCTCCAGCAAAGTCGGTGTTATCGGCAATCACGACGTTCCGAACCGGGCCGGGTGCAGAGTTCTTCGCAATGTGAAGAACCCCTATTGCCAGAAGCTCGCTTCTGGAACATGGAGCGCCGAGAAGCTAACGAAACCGCCGCTTCAATCTAGCGCAGGCCGTCAGGACGCTTACGCGTGAGCACGAACCACAAGGAAAATGAACTCTCAAGGAAGAGCAGCACAGTAAAGAGCAGGAACATGCGCGACGCGTCTCGAAATACCCACATACCAGCAGCCGTCAAGATTCCGAGAACAACGCCGGGCCAACCTATCGCCAATGCCTTCACGAAGACATCGTTTCATACGCTGAGTTAATCGACAATAACGAAGCTCCTGCAAAGTCGTTGTTTGCGGAAATGTCGTCCGTTTGGCCGTCTGAAGTCGAAGTTGCCGCAATCGCCGGCGGTCTCAACCGGTCGATGCAACACTGGCATGGAGTTTACTAGCTGGAGTTTCAAAATCCAACGTCTTGCGTGGGCGTTGATTGAGGCG
>NZ_JACHIP010000063.1 GCF_014203275.1 Granulicella aggregans | reverse complement strand
CCCAACGTCCAGTCATGGCCGAACACGGAGCCGCTCAGAGCATTTCCAGAATGCAACAGATCACAGCCCTTGGGTATTTATGAGACTGGTTCTAGTCCGTGATGATCCCTACCGAATTTCCATATTCGTTGATCACATAAGACTGCCGAAGAGTCGAACTCGACGTAATATCATTACCTGCTACTGAAAGCGTTTTTGTCACGGCTAAGGTAGAAGGACTAATGAAAGCCACTGAGCCAGCTGTGCTACTGAGCGCAACTACCAGATTTGCACCAGAATCAAACGTTATGCCTGAAGGACCCGCGCCGACCGACACAGTAGTTACCGAGTAGCTGCTTGCCGGATTTATTATGCTAACGGTGTTATCTCCATTATTTGTGGTGTAAACCTTGCCACTAGAATCGATCGTAATACTGTCCGGGGTCTTGCCAACGGAAATCATGGTAATAGAGTTGCCATTCGCTGGATTAATGGCATATACATTGTTGCTTGACGTGTTGGCTACATTCAGGATACCAGCGGTAGCATTGAAGGCTAATGCCTGAGGAAGCTGTCCGACAGTCAGTGACGAAGCAGCGTTGGTCGTTGGATTTAAGATCGTCAGAAGTGTGTTGCATTGGCAATTAATGCCGCCTGCTGCAGCGACATAGACAGTACCGGAACGACTGTCTACAGCAATCTTCCAGGGATATGGAGACTTGGCTACCACGCTGGTCACTGCATTTCCGCTGGCTGTATTGATAACTCTGATGGTCTCAGCAGAAGCATAGTTTGCGGTGTAAACCTTATTGTCGAACGAATCGAACGCTATATCTGTGGGGTACTGACCAACGGTTATTGTC
This sequence comes from Granulicella aggregans, assembly GCF_014203275.1. GTDB lineage: Bacteria > Acidobacteriota > Terriglobia > Terriglobales > Acidobacteriaceae > Edaphobacter. The sequence goes on along the minus strand of NZ_JACHIP010000063.1, from coordinate 2,934 downwards.
TGGGTTGCATAGCTGGATGCGGGGTTTATCGAGGTCACACTTTTTCCGAGATAGTTTGCTACATAGACAATTCCAGTGCTTGGATTGATCGTTATAGCTTCAGGATTCGAACCCACGGCAACTGTGGTCACCAACGTGTTTGTATGGCGATTAAAGACTGATACCGTGTTACTTCCAGAGTTGGTGACGTAAAGTAGGCTTCGTGAGTTGTCCACGGTAGAGGCAATTGGATATGTACCTGTAGCCAATGTGGTGGCCAGGGACTGCGACATACCGTTTTGAACCTGAATGCAGAACCCAGAAAGAAGAAGTAGCGAGAAAATGATACGGAGGCCCAACGCTTTATTAAACAATAAAGCTCCTGAAGCTTTGGTTATGAAGCAATAAATATCTTCGTACGGCGCTATGCGCTTTCAGCCTACCATGAACATGAGACAGCATTATGTTTGCGCCGCTTCATTTCGGCTCTACCGTTTATGTGCCTTGCGCATATCTCACAGGCGCTTGAAGCAGCTCCTTCAAAAGCTTTTCATGAAAGTGTGGATCTGTATTGCGTGGCTTTTTTACCAGTGGCTCAAGCCAGCCTTCCTTGAAGAGGATCTGCCAGGTTCGCTGTGCCAAATAGGTAGCTAAAGAAGCACGTCACACAATTCGTCAGACAACACCACACCGAGCATGTTTGTGAGTAGCCCGGTAGAACGCCCGTTCTTCCTGACCAACGATCGATTCTCGATACCATGGAAGATGCCGGCAGGCATATCTACCGCCTACGCGAACGGCGTCAACAAAGGTATGGGGATTGAAAAATGTTTTATTATAGACAGCGAACGTCGTGTTGAGACCTGCCTTATACACCGGGCTGCCGTCTTTGAGAATGCCCAATTGGGTTTCCCAATATTGCTGTTCCCATTCAGTAGCGTGATAAGTCTTCCTGCTAATTCCGAATGTCCCCGTATGCATTAGGTGGGAGTCGTCAATTCTTAGGGCAAATCCCGCCTTTCCCACTTTCAATTCATTTGTCAGTCGAATGAGATTGGCGAGAAAGTCTTCGGGCAGTTCGGCATTGAACTCGAGATCTGGATCTGTAATACAGAACAGATCCGGCAAAAGGTCGTAATACTCGGGACATTCGACAATCTGGCGGGGCCCTTTGTTCTGTCCTGTTCTGATTACCGATACTTTGTCCTGTACGAGTTCCAGAAACGCTCTCATCACGTGCGATGTCGAATCGTTGTCAACAAGGCAGACATTCCTCATGCCGATGTCACTGAGCTGTTGCAAAGTATTGGCAACGTAAGTTGGATTGTTGAATACAGGGATAAATACTGGGATCTGTGCCGTAAGATGGGCGCCCAAGGTGCGATGAGACAGCTTTCTCGCAGGCGAAGCTACCGTAGTGTTTACGGGTCCAAGCATGTAGTTTTCCGAATAAATAAGATGAGCAAAGCTATGGTGTATGAAGATTGTGTTGAACTGCTTGTCTCCATACTCGCGGTCGCGATCCAACGGGATGAAGCCCGCTGAAATGATCAACTTCGCTACATCTGCAGCTTGCTTCTGTCCGCTCCAGAATTCATAGTTTTCTGCCTCGATCAAGATGACCGCAGCTCTCTTCAAGGCATCCTCGCCGCCCGTCAGCACCTCAAAAGCGGCCCCTTCCACATCGATCCAAAGCGCAGCGTTTCGTTCCCGCATGCCCTCGGTCCACTTGGCAGCCATGAAGTCGTTAAGACTAATCGCATCGACTGAGAATTCGCGATATGTTGCGTTTTCGTTCCGCTTCCGCATCGAGGTCTTACCGCTGATCTCCGGCTCGACCGAAGCAAAATCCACCACTTCGCCGTTGACGATAGTCCGAGACAGTGTCTTTGGCGCGTAGAGGGTCACTTTGCCCGTAGCACTAGAGATGGCCAGGTTCACATAGTTGACTCCGACCGAGGTGACAACCGAGGCAAACCGTCCATGTATCTCCGGATTCGCCTCGAACGCCCACACTTCGCATGTGGGCAGCATTGCCTTAACGCGGCAGGCAGTTGATGCGTCATTCGCGCCGATATCGAGGAATAATTGGGGCTGGATTGAGCGGACAAGACCGAGAAAACGGTCTATGAGAAGTTGATTGGAAGCTGCCCCCGTCGCCCGTGATGCCTTCGCGTTGAGATTGGAGATCAGCAGGTATTCGAGCGCGCTCTCCAGTTTGTGAATTCGCCCTTCTGCGGAGATGTCGCTCTGTTGCACTTGTGCCGAATGCGAGCGTTCTGGCTGTAAGTCAATCAGTTGCAGACGCTTGAGCTCAAAATTCTTTATCGCAGTGTTCTCTTCGTCGCTCAGATTGTGCAAGTGGCAACTTAAGATCTGAGTGGCTTCGTCGTACCGTCCTTGAGCCAGTAGGAACAGCCCTAGATTTACCGAGGCGTCGCGATTCGTCGGCGCGAGGGTAATCGCCCGGCGAAATCCCTTCTCAGCCTCTGCGGGCTTGCCCGCAGCGTGTTGGACTGTCGCCCAATCATTCCACAGCTCTGGGCTCTCGTTTTCACAGATGGCCGAATTGAGGATGCAGATCGCTTCTTCAAAGCGAGAATCTTGGATAAGCCCCGTCAATTCACCCTCCATTCTGGATACGTCCATCGACTCGGATTGAGGTTCTGCCATCACTACATCGGTATCGATGCGATTCGTCATTGCGTTCATTCACCGCCATCCCGTGTCGGGCACAGTCTTGAAGTAGCTCTTGTCCGATCATCCACAGCTAAGGTTGGCACGATAGAGCTTGCTGAGTGCTTGATGAGAACGGTTATGGAAGCTGCAATTCGCATGCCAAACCGCTAACAAAGATCATCTCTAGAACCAGTCTCATAAATACCCAAGGGCTGTGATCTGTTGCATTCTGGAAATGCTCTGAGCGGCTCCGTGTTCGGCCATGACTGGACGTTG
>NZ_JACHIP010000062.1 GCF_014203275.1 Granulicella aggregans | reverse complement strand
CGCCTTCAAAATGACGCCACTTGAACTCTGACATGGTCGGCTCCGCTAGGATTCAGCCCATCTTCACTCTTCCTGAAGAGGTTTGCAACAGAGCCGGATCAGAAGGGTTCACTAAGCACAAAGAGTGGCGGGCTTCAGAGCTCGCCACTCATTGGAGTGGACGTAGTTCACTCTGATTTAGGCATTGGTACTCGTACTGTTGGCTGTGCGACCTGCATATTGAGCATCCAGACTTGTAAGGCTCTGATCGGTGGCGGTTCCGGACTTCGCCTCTAGCAGAGTCTTGTAGATGTTGAACAGAGGGCTGCTGGTTGTCGACGATACGCTGTTGGTGGACCCGGTGTTCTCAGCAGCGAACAGGCTGAGATCTTCGATTTGCTGCAACCTCGTTTGTGCTGTGTAGGTTTTGCTGAATGACGCGTTCAAAGTATCGCCATTAATTTCAATGGCAATCGCTTCTGCCGTAGCATCCTGGGAGCTATATCCCTTGGCCTTGAGATTGTCTCTGATATTCGCAGTTGCCTCTACCTGAAGAGCTGCGAGACCCGACGTATCACCTCTTGCTATCGCAGTTGCCGACGCGGTGGTCACATCATCAGGGGCATCTGCCTTGGCAGTGGCAAGGGCCGATTCTGTATCAGCTTGGTTGCCCGACGCAGCCGCAGTCTTCAAATTGGCCAAGTCGGTTAGGAACTGCGCGGACGGGGTAGTGTAAGAACTATCGTATACGTTGGAACCGGCCAGACTATTGGTGTAGGCATCAACTGCGTTCCCCACGCTGGCAAGGTTTTTGGTTGGATATAGAACGTCCTGATTAACCGCGTAGAAAAGCGAATTCGCGGTAGATGCTTCTATGTCCGGGGCTTCGCCATTCAAAGCGAAATCAATGCTGTCTGTGCTTAGAGAGATAGAGTCTGTGCTTGTTGAGCTTGCCGCCGGTGAGTTTGTGATTTTCGAGCGACTCTGAAGCTCTGCTAAAACGGAAGTTCCGTAATTGCTTACACCTGCTACTGTCATCGGAAGTGCTCCTGATCTCTGCCTGGAAGAGTTGTTCTGTTTGAATTCTGAGGGCATGGGCTGGTTTGATCCATTGCGATGCCCCATAAAGTCTGGAATCGTTTAGAGATTGAATCGCAGAGGCTTTTCCTTACCGAGCCACGCTGACGATTGATCGAGTAGTCATCTCCTTGAGCTTGGTTGCCCTTCTGAATCACTGGATCCTGTAAGCACGTCATCTGCCATCTCTTCCCAGGTAGCGTAAAGCGCTACACGCCCGTAATCTATTGCACAAACGGAGCATGCCGCGCGGATACGATCGGCAACGGGACCGCACTGCTAGGCAGACTTTGCCTAGTGACCCGGCAAACACGGTCCCTTCGCATTGTCGGCGACGCACTTCTTTACAATGGGGCGTGCTCTTAGGTTGGTCCAGGTTGCATTTCGCCCCGATCCCTTCGACCAAGAGATTGGAATATGGTGATCTCGTTGATTCGCTCATGCGGCTTCATGTCACCCCTGAAGCTCATCTTTGTAATGGGTCTGTCGACGCCCTTCGCGCTGCCTGGTGTAGCCCAAGAAGCTGGCTACGTGGATGCACGGGGGATTTCGGAGCCGAGGCGAACTGACAAACTAAAGAAAGACATGACGCCTGGACAGTGTGGCGATAACTGCAGACTGGAGCGCCCCTTTTCTTTCCAACTCATCAAGATGGATTTAGGGCCGGGGTCGGTAGACTAGACCATCAGACTCGGAAATCAGTCCAGCAAGCCGATTCGAGTACCTAGTTCTATCTCCCGTGCTGAAAACACCGTAGAGAGCTCTCCAGGACACCACACCGTCCTCAACATGTCGATCATCGTTTCCCTATCATGTGCGACTCCGGCAGGTGCCCAGCGTGTGCCGGTAGAGATCAATCTCTATGGTGCGCCCGAGGGATCAACAGGAATGACCACTGTTGATCCTGGACAGTGGATAACGATCGTTGGGCTAGCAGACACATGCAACGATCCTGGGAAAGACCACGACGCCTATTCTTTCAATGTCAACGTCTCGTTGCGCGGCACATATCGAGCGAAGGACAAGGAAATAGAAGAGGTCTGGCCAGTGTATGGGGGCATTAGCTCAGGTTCATTTCTTTGGGAAGGTCCAGGAGAAATGACACAGGTGATCCCGGGTGGTGCGCGGAGCCCAGGACAAGATTTTACGATCTCAAGGTGATTCCCGTTACGATAAATCGATAAATTGGGTGCGCAGACCCTAAGACTGTTCGCTGACAAATGGCGAGGACTCTACCGCGCTAGCCAGTCATCCTGATAACGGGATAGCTCCAAACGCTTTGGCGTTTGAGGATACCGCTATAGTATCGCCAATGATTGCCGAGCCATATTGTGCCGACTTGCTAGGCAAGCTTTGCCTAGAAGAGGTCCGACATTTGGCCGACATCTTCGCTACTCGGTGGGGTGAGATGCCGCTTCATAAGCACTGTAAGCGCTGGATTGTAGATATTTGATCGAGCTGAAGACGGTCCCAAACGATACGGAAATCCCCTTGAAGTGATGAAAGAGGAGCCGGTTCAGATCGTAGCGCGCAGTCGTTCTGAAATAGCTGACTGTGAGATCACCCTTCAAGTTGCCACTCTGCCTGTCTGCGGCAATCTGCTGGACTAGGTTTGCGACACTCGTATTGCTGGTGTGGGCGGCGTCGATGATATTGCTCGCTCCAGTGAGCTTTTCGACCACATTCGCATCGCTTGCGGTCAACTGGGATGGCATATAGATGGACGCGGCGTCCCCAGTAAGCTTGCCCTGCTCGCGTTGGGAGCCGATCGATTCCGCTAAGGTCTTCGCGTAAGAATCACCTTCTGCCGCGCTCAGGTTGGCCGTTCCCGTTACGTATTCAAGCATCTTCAAATCGGCGGCCGTCAAATAGTCTTCCGGGCTGAAAGTGCCGCCCGAAGTCAAGCTGCGTGTGGACTCGGTAGTGATCGGTAGGGATGATGTGATCTGCATGGGGCCCTCAAGAGCCGTCGAATAGATAGCGGCTGTAAGATTGAACAAGCACGTCACCTTCCATTCGATATCAGCGAACAGTGGAAATGACGTGCGGTGCAAAGAGCGGACGGAGAACTGTCCCACTCTTCACACCGCGCTTGGAAGACCATGATGAAACTAGCGTCTCATACATTGCCCACTGTCCCGCCGACCGCTTTGAGCCTCGGTAAACAAAACAAGCTACTGTACGTCTGAGACTTTTCCGTCGATCAGGATCACCTTCATGTCCTTGTAGATGAAGACCTGTTTGGTCCCAAGATCCACGATCTTGTCCGGAATGCCTAGCGAGTGCTTTACCTCGTCCGGGGTCATGCCGAGTTTAACTGTCTTGCTCTCGACGGCTGAAGCGACGGCAGGGTCCGCGATCACAGTGTCAATCGTCTTCTTCACATCTTCCGGGGTCATGGTGTCCAAGCCTGGAAGCTTGACGTTTAGCTCTGCACGGTATCGCGTGCTCATGCCGTCACCGAGGGTGGCGACATCAACGGTCAAAAGCTCGAGTTGCACGGCGTTCTTCTTCACGAAGATCTGGGTGATGTAGACCTTCTCATTGGCATTCAAGGTCCTCGAATGCGCTGTGGTGCCACCGAAGGCTGCCGCGAAGCCGGTGGCCTGGGCGATCTGGCCGTTAACATAGTTTGTGTTGACGATGGCGTTCTTCGTGTTCGCAACATCGGCATAGATGCCGGGAAGACGGACCGCGAGGATCGCGCCTGGCTTGGTAATCCGCGTGTAGTCGGTGTCGAACATGACCTGGCCGACCTGAGTGAGGGGGTAGTCTGCGACAAGAGCCTGGTACATGGCTCTGGAGTTTGGAGCGGCAAAGGCTGGAACGGAGTGCGCGGCGGCGGCCGCCGCGACGGTGATCGTGAGGACGCGTAGGGAGGACAAGCGCAGCGAAGCGAAAAACATGGGGAGTCCTTTCGGGGTTAGCGCCCGTGACTGCGGCGGTGTTGGACGACGGGTGCTTGTTCGGGGGCGTTGACGTTGGCCGGAGACTGGCT
>NZ_JACHIP010000061.1 GCF_014203275.1 Granulicella aggregans | reverse complement strand
AACTGGCGCGACAGTGTCACGACAATCTGCTCTCCGTAGCCTGCGCGTTCGGAACCGAGCACTTCGCGCCTGATTCGGTCGCCCAACTTCCAATAGAGGAGGGTCAACCCGGAGTTTACCGCCACCGCCGCCTGATACTGTGCGTCGGAGATCAGGCGGCGAAGGTCTGAGACAAGATCTTCGGGCGCGTTCGAGGTCGGCGTAATGTCGCTCATAAGAAACTTAAGATGGATTTCAGCCAATTGTGCAACAGGCTGCTGCACAATTGAGCTGCCAGGCCCGATTTGGCTGCATTCAGCGTAGCACGAATTTACCTTCGACAATCTACATTGTCGTGGGTAAATAGAGCGAATACGTTTCGCCATTAGTGCGCGATCGCGCAGTTATTCCCTTCTCCTTCAAAACCTTCTACACTACGGTTGTTATTGGGTTTATGAGGTAATTCTATGGCACGGCCAGCTTCTTGGCTCCCCCGATTGCACGAGATTCGCCGTACGGTATCAAGCTCAATACGGTCTCATTACACCCGGCGCGAACTCGAGGTATTGTTCCAGTTGCAGCCCCGAGCAGCCCTAAAAGTCATCGAACTCCTCCCTACTGTTTCCATTGGAACTTCCCTATTGGTCGAGAAAGACGCGTTGCTCAGCTTTTTGCAAGGAGCCCAGGACGCGGATGATGTGACCGCGTACTTTGAGCGTGTGAGGCTGGCGAAGGCGACGGTTTCACATCGGAAAATCAGATCTCTGGTGCGCCAAGATCGAGAGCCTTTGACGATCTCCTCCCTGCCCCGTACGCTCCAGCTATCGCCGGGTCGGCTAGAAATCAAGTTCGCGACCGTCTTGGATCTCACAGAAGCAATGTATGCGTTGGCACGGGTGCTCGAGAACGATGAGCAGGAATTTGCGCGCCGGTATGAGGAATGTGCTGTCCGCGAATCCGATATAGATTCCAAAGAGGTCGATCTTATGTTTCTCCAGCTCGAGAGAGACGAGGAAGATCGGAATCAGCGCCTTTCGCAGGAGACTGAGCGGCCGATTCTTTGATTGCCTGTTAGCTGTACAGCTGCTACCATTCCGCTAGCTAGTTGCTGTACAGCTACTACAAACATAAGAATGTGATAAACCTTTTGAATCGGAAGGCAATTACGCCTAAATTTATAAAGCAGCCGCTATATAGCGACTGTACAGCTGCTACCTAGGAGCTTTCCGTATATGCCAGCTGTACAGCAGGCATCTTCAAGCTACATCGCAGCTAGCAGCTGTACAGCTGCTGCATGTTTACTATAAGATTGCTATCGCTATACAGCTGCTGTACAGCCTCATTAGGAGTTAAATGGTTATCGCTGTTTCAAATCCAAAGGGGGGCTCGGGCAAAAGCACCACGACCCTAATCCTAGCGACGCATCTAGCCCATGTAGGCGCGTCCGTCTGCGTCATCGATGCCGATCCCAACCGCCCAATTCAAGACTGGAAGACAAAGGGGAATTCACAATCGAATATTGCGGTGATAGCCGACGTGAATGAAAGCAACTTCTTCGACGTACTGGACGCGCAGATCTCCAAATTTCAATTCATTTTCGTAGATCTAGAGGGAACCGCTAGCTTTCTTGTTTCTAGGGCCATATCCGCCGCAAATCTCGTCATTGTGCCCGTGCAAGCCAGCGCTATCGACGTCCGCCAAGCGAGCAAAGCGATCAAAATTGTCCAGGACGAAGAAAAGGCTGTCCGACGATTCGACCCGAGCCGCCGAATCAATTTCCGCATTCTCATAACCCGCACGCCCGCTCCAGGTGCGCCCGTATCCCTGTCTCAAAGAGAGCTCGAGAGGGATCTCACCGAAGCCGGAATCCCTCGTTTTACTAACACATTGGCCGAGCGCCAAGCGTTCAAAGCAATGTTCAATCTTAGGCTGAGTTTGCAGGAATTGGCAGGTGACCGAAGGGCCGGCAACCTGGAGGCCGCCTATGACAATGTCGAAGCTCTTGCGCGAGAACTAATCAAAATTTCGTCAGAGGAGACCAACAAAGATGAGCAACTTCCTAGATCTTGATTCTGGTGAAGCCGAGGAGCCGCCAGACGGCGCGAGCCTTCGCGAAATGCTTGCAAAAGTGCCAGTTTCGAAGCCGCGACCTCACCTCAGTCCCGACATTTCAGACAAACTGGCCACAACCCACGGGTTCGCAAGCCGAGATCATTCTGATCGGTTTCTCGGTGGAATTCCCGTCAGAAGACCGGTCCGCGGCACCACCTCAGAAGAAACCAAACAGCTTGCGATCAGAATGCCTGTATCGCTCTATAAAGACTTTCTGGCTTTCGCTGACGGCCGACGCTTGACCTATAGCGAAGCGATTCGAGCGCTCCTCGACGGACATTGATTGCCAGCCAACCTCTCGGGTCTCTGGGATCAATTTGACCCCCGGAGACCGCTAGAGAGGTTGGCTGGCACACCGATCGCCAATATCAATGAATACATCGGCCTGCAACCGCATTTTTACTTCTTTGTTGAGAGTTTTTACCAGCCAACCTCTCGCTTTTAGATCCTTATGGCATGCCAGCCAACCTCTCGCCCCCGGATAGAGAGGTTGGCTGGCACCATCGCTTCCAAACTCGCGCCTTTGGATCAGATTTGCACCTCTTTCTATGCAAAAGTCGAGAATTATCCGCCAACGGAGCCACACAGAAAACCAACTTCGACCTCATGACCAGGAACGAGGGCGCCTAGAGAGGTCCGCTGGCAACAATAGAGAGGCGCGCTGCCAAATGGGAGAGGTTCATTGGCAGACCTAGAGAGGTTACCTGGCAGCCCGATAGCGACCTCGGCTGGCAGAAAGCGAGAGGTTGCTTGGCAACTTTAGAGAGGTGCGCTGGCAAAAAACATCTCATAACCATCGTTATATCAATAACCTACGCGTCCTTAAAGCTCTTAACTGAATTTACAGATGTTGCAATTCCTATACGATTCAACCAACAACTTAGAACATGTCTATCAAACGCAAAACTCCCGCTAATAGCTCAACAACTTCAACTCTGATGCCAATTTCGGTTGATGTTGATCTCGTTAGATTTGAGAAGAATCTGCTCCAAATCGGATTCTTTGGAGCAAACGATGCACGCGACAAGAACCGAACCTCGCGACGCATTGAGCAGATCGTTCATCGGAACGGTCACAAAATCAAAGTCGCTGCCGAGTTCAGAGGCTCAGAACTGCTTGGACTACCGTCAACGACGGACCGCGACAAGTTCATAGCCCTCCTCAAAATTATTAGCGAAGATCGCGCGCGAACCGGGCAGATAGATAACCCTATCCGCTTCAGCGGATATAGGCTCATTCAAGAACTTGGCCTTTCGCGCAACGGAGAGATATACGAAGAGATATTGAAATGGGGCAAACGGATGACCGACACCACCATTACTTCTGAGCAAGTCGTGTATCGCGCCGCGAAAAAAGTTTATTCCGATGAGGTGCTGCATGTATTTCGATCATTTCGGCGGACCGGCAGCAGCAACCTAAACGGTGCCGAGAAGCAGGAGCATTACGAAGTTGTCCTCGAGGATTGGCTCCTTGAAAACCTCAACCAACGATATGTAATTCCGGAAGATTTCAACGCATACAAGCAACTAGCTCGGCCGACCGCAAAAGGGATCTTTGGCAATCTGCATCTCTGGTTTCACGCCAGCCAAGGACGACAAGTTGAGAAAGACTATGCGGAGTTATGCAATCTTTTGAATGTACAGGCGTATCCCCACCTATCGAAGATCAAATCAACAATGGGTCTCGCGCTCAACGAGTTGGTCAAGATTAGATACATTTCACGATGGGAAATACTGCCGATGTCCAGCAAGCTTGGATACAAGATCGTCCTCCAAGCGGGCGAGGAACTGCTTCGGGTGCTCGACAACTCACGCCCCGAACGTCGGGAAGTTTTGGATCTTGCCCAGACGCTTTTAGGAGAGGGTAATCAGAGTGGCATGACCGGTGATCAGCAAGAGGCTCTCGCGTTGCTGGAGAAACACGGAATTCTTCCGGCCAAGGCGGGACAGCTCGTCCAAAGGTTTGGCTCCGACAGCGTGATGGATACCGTGGAATATCTTGAAGGACAAATGACCTCAGGCAAACGCCGGAACATCGAAAACCCGGCCGGACTCATCATTTACTCCCTTGAAAATGGACTACCAGTCCCGGCTGGTTTCTTGAGCGTGCGCCGACGAAAAGAAGCGCAAGAAAACTCGCGGTTAGAGGAAACGAAACGCCAGGATCGCGCCGAAGCGGAGGTGGCTTACATGCGGTGGATCGAACGGGAGCAGCAAGCGGCGGTGAATGAGAAGTATCCGGAACCAGCTCTTCAATCACTGGTTGAGAAGATCGTGGCAGAACGCACTCACTCAGATGAGAATTTTAGAAGAGTTCCTCAAAGGAGTCGCCCTGCCGTCGCCATGCAAATCATCCTAAAAGAAGTGAAGCAAGAATTGGCATTACCTAGCTTTGAAAACTGGTTGGCGAGCTCGAGCCAGATCGATCTGTTTAGCTAGCGTAGTCTACTTCACCGTTAAGGTTTGTAGGAAGGTCTATATTCAGTGGCAGAGAGGTGAGCCAAACCTCGGATCGAGGGGCTCTTCCCAACCGAATGACGCGCTTAGCACTGAAGGTATGGGCTTACCAAGGTAAGGCTGTTTCATTACGAAGGGGGGAATCTCTCTTGGTAATCAATTTCTTGGGGGAACCTAAGTTGTTATCTTGGGACAGATAGCTAATGTGAAGAGTTGTGTGGGCCCAAACTGATGTGTTTTGTGAAAATTGTTCCATTTGTGTTGACAGAGAAGAAGTATGCAGAGATCGCAATCGAGGCGTTCAACAGGACCATGGATGATCTCGTCATCCGTCGGATTCCTATTCTCAATTCAGGCGTGGAGTCTGTCGAAATCGATCATGTCGAAAATGCAGAAGAGATACTGAAAGAGTTCGACGAGACTCCAGAAGACGATTAGCTGAGTTTCTCGTGGCCGGCAGTCTTC
>NZ_JACHIP010000060.1 GCF_014203275.1 Granulicella aggregans | reverse complement strand
GTGTCGTAGACCGAAGTATTGAGTGCTGTGTTGGCTTGCAGGTTGGCGGTTCGACTGGCTTGGTAGGCTCCGGAAGCGGCTAAGCATTGGCTCGATGCCGCGTCCATCGCTTCGATGTGCGCGAGAGTTGAGAGTCGCTGGCTGTTGCCGACAACTTCCTGGCTCCAGAAGCTCGACGACGTGCCTGAGATCGCAAGGTTCATGATCTTCCAGACCAGGCTTGAGTTCTGGGATTGACCGTTCAATTGGGCCTGGAGACCAGCGGTCTCCCCATACGTGTTCTGCACAGAGCTGTTCATCAACGCGTTCTCCGCCGTGCGCCAGATCTGCTTCGAGTTGAAATACTTTAGGTTGTTGAAGATGGTGTTGTAGGTCGTCAGGGACTGGTTGTAGATCTTGAGTGCAGTCCCAGCCATCTGTACGTCTTCCGTGAGCTGTTGAATCAGGGTGAGATTGCGTTGGGAGCCTGATGCAAGCTCCTGTGCCTGATTGAGCAGGCCTTTGTCTTCGTTGTAGATCTGCTGGACGGCGTGAGCGGATTGGGTGGGATCGAAGACGACACCGCCGAACTGGGCGTGTGCAGGCATCGCCATCGCAAGCGCGGCAAGTGCACTGGCGAGTGGGAGACTGCGGGTGATGAACTTCTTCATGGAAGATGCTCCTAGAGGGTCGGGTTAACGCGATGTTCCGCGTAGGAAGGGATCAGGATGTCTTTGCCGATGTAGACACGCGCTCGCGAGCCTTCCTTGAGCGTGATGATCGGCAGCCGGTTGAGGAAGTGATTGAGGATCTGTTCGCTCTCCTGGCTGGTTTGCGAGGAGAGACCGTTGCGGATTTGGCTATCGGCGGTTAGAACGCTCCCGTTGTTGCCGATCTGCGCGAGTCCTCCCAGGCCCCCGATAGCGGCGGCGGCGGCGAACGCTTGGAGATAGCCGTGGTCGACATGCGTTGCGAGACCGGTGGTGCCGATCTGATCCAGCCCCGCGTACTTGTCGATGTCGATGGAGAACCCGTCTGGGCAAACGGCACGGTGGAACACAACCGCTAGCTTGTGCTGCTGTTGGTTCCCGACCGCCGCGACCGCGCCGATGAGCCGCGTCCCTTGAGGCAGAAGCAGATTCTGGCGGTCATGCGAGTAATAGTCGGCCGTGAGCATGAGCAACACGGGGCCTGCCATGCCGCCATCAACGTGCTTGGTGATGATGCCTTCAAGAACCGTTCCCTCGAAGACGCGGTAGAGCTTGCCACCATACGCGTCGAAGTCGTAGGCCGCGAGCGGATCTTTGACCTTCGTTTCTTCGGCCTTACCACTTGCCTCGGGCGAACCCAGGCCCGCCTCGGTGATCGACTGGCTGGCTACTGTGGTCGGCCCTGCAACGGTCGGTGCGGCGGCTGATGGGGACTCGTTCGCTTCGTGCGTCTGGAAGTCGATCGCTACGGTGTCACTGTTCAGGGCATCCAACCGCCTTTTCTCACGCTCTGCGGCCTTCTGCTTGGCCTGCGCCCGGGCTTCGGACTGAGCCGATGTCTCTCTTGGAGCGTTTGGGCCTGTGCCGTAGATCGCGGCGCTCTGGGCCGGGGTCATGGGCGCAGTTCCATCGGCTTCAGGCGGTGCGATGCTACCGCGTTCCTGCGCCTGCATCCCCCGCTCTTGGGCCTCCATGTTCGCGATCGACTGTTGGAGCTGAGCGTGGTCAGCGTCACTCTTCTGGATCAAGGCTTGCTGTTTCTCGAAGCTGTTGACTTGCTGGGTATCGGCGGTGGACGGTCGCGATTGCAGCGTGCTCTTGGCCGGTTCCTTCTTGTGGCTCCCGGTGAACACGTTGTAAGCGGTCGAAGCTCCGATGAGGATGACGGCACCGGTCAGAACGAGGACGATGGGCATGGTCCTGCCGATGGGTGGCTTGCCTGACGGCACTACAGGGACGGTTCCCATTAGTTGGCCTCCTGACGGTGGAACTCAACCTTGGCTTTGCCGACCGCGACGTATCCGTTCTGGAGTAGCTTGGGTACGGTGTAGAGTCCGTTGGCGAAATCGAAGTTGATGAGCGAGCCTTTGCCGTCCTTCAGCTCGTAGACCACCGGGGGTTCTTCGAACTTGCCCTGGAGGTAGGTGAACTTGCCGTCATCCCAGATTTGCCGCACACCGAGTGCCCTGGCCTTGCCTTGATCCCACCGGTAATCGAAGTGGAGGCTGCTGGGATAGGTGCTCTGGTAGTTCTCCTGGGCGGTCTCGGCGGTCTTCTTGTCGGCTGCGGCGGTCGCCTTGGCCTGGGACACTTCCCTTTCAAGCCGGTCTTCTGTTTCCTTAACCTCTGCCGCTGGGATGAAGACCGGGGCCTCGGCAATCTTCTTCTGTGCTTCCTTGTCGGTTTGCGTCAGAAACACCGTTGAGTCGCAACCTCCAGCCGGGTCCGCCGACACCTCTCGCAGCTCAAGGGTGTAGTCGTTGCCGTGATCAGAGATGATGTGGACGTTCGTGCTGCTCTTGGCAGCCGCAGCCTTCGGCTTCGCGCTGATGAACCGGCTGGCGACGTGACCGGCGTTGAAGATCCAATCGTCTGTGTTGCCACCGAATACAGTCGCGACCTTCTCCTCGGCGGGCAGCTCCAGAAGCGTCGATGCGTTGAGGCAAGCGCGAATGATGGGCGGTGCCGCCGTCGCGTTGACCTCGATCGTGCGAGGGGCTTTCTGTTGGGCGTGGATCGCGGGTACGGCGTAAGCGCAGAGCGCGAGGATGGCGCTTTCGGCGATGATGAGCGAGGTCTTCATAGGTCGTCTCCTGATGGTTTGAGGATGATGTCTGTAGCGGGACATCTGTGTTTCGTCTTGCTGAAATTGCACAATTGCAGAACGTTGGAATGTTGAGTTTGCTTCTGTTCCTGAAACCGATAACCGCGCCGTCGTTGGCTGTGGCAATGTGGGAGACGACAGCAACATCGGCGTCTTCCAAAGGCTTGTGGGAAGGGTTGGGAAACAGCTTCTTCGTTTCCAGGCTTTCCATAGCCCGGTCATTCCCACGGCCAAGCCCGGTGTGAGCGATTAGCCGTCCTCGCCCGCGACGAACCGAGTGATTCCCTCCTCCAGCCCCCATCTCTCAATCAACCGGCCTCGGCGGGCACGATCCTTCGGCTTGGTGGAGAAGATGGCATAGCTGCGAGGGTCAAGATTGAGGGTCACTACCTTCGTGATTCCGTCCCGGCGCATCAACAGCCCTTCACGCGGCCCTAGACTTTCAAAGAGGTTCAATTGCTGCTCGGTCATCTTGAACAGCTCGCCGTAGAAATCGCGATTGAACGTCGCATCAGGCAGCAGCAGAAACGACGTGCAGGAGTTGACGATGCTGTCGGCGTGCTCCCCGAGATCGTTCGCTGACTGCCCAATGAGTGTGACGCCGCCGAGATTCTTGCGAACCTGCTTGATGCTGGCCAGCGCACCCTCTAGGAGCTGCTTGTTTTTGAGGTTTGAGAACAGCTCCTCGATCACGACATGCTTGGGAACGCCAAGGTTCTTCGGGTCATACACAACGTCATCAATCCGGCGCAGCAGCCACACCATCAGCGGTTCGATAAGATCGGGATAGTCTTTGGCGACGCCCGCAAAGTCCCAGCACTGGATGCGCGAAAGACTAAGTGAGTCTTCAACATTGTCGAAGATGGCGTGATACACGCCCTGCCCAATCCACTTCGCGAGATACCGGCTGAGATGCTTCGGAAGTAGCAGGTTTGAGAGCCTGCGGATCTTCCGGTCAATGAGGTACATGCCCTGAACCTCTTTGAACACTGCGTCCTCGTCCTCGGGGCTGAGGACGGCACCGCCGTTGGTGAGGAGCATTTTGACGAAGTTGTAGAGGTATTTGATGTTCTTCTCGGTCGGCTCCAGAGCGAACGGGTTCACGCGAGGGCCGTCCAGACCAATGCGATCGACCCTGCCGCCGTATAATTCCACCATGCTCTCGTAGCTGTTGCCGACATCGAAAATGTAGGTAAATCCGTTGTATTTCCGCTCCAATCCAAGCATCTGATTCGTGTGAACTGACTTACCGGTCCCCGTGGGTCCTATGGTGAGCTGCACCCGCACCCCGTTCACATAGGCATCCTGGAAGAATGGGGTTCCTTGCCGGGTCTCAAAGACATTCAGATACTCACTGTCGAGGTCGTCAGACAAAGGGTGACCGATGTTCGGAGCGAAGACCGGCGAGAGGCGGGCGTGGTGGTCTTCGCCCAGCCAAAGCGGAAAGACGTTGTAGCGATGGTTGCAAGGAAACATCGCATAGAACGCTGACAGGTTCCCGATGGTCTCCTCAATCACCGTAGCCTGCGCGTCGACGAAAGTCCGGTGAACGACGGGCGAGTTCTCCCTCAGCTCCTCGGCGCTCTTTGCTGAGAGCAGCAGGGTGACGGTGTACTTGCCCTGTGCCTTCTTGTTCAGATCCTTCACGACGAGACCCAGATCATCCACGCCTTCGGACGCTGCTTTCGCGCCCGCGCCCTGGTCGAGGGCGGCGAAGTTCTTGCCCGCCATCACACGCTGGAAGATGCCGACCTTGAAGAAGTCAATCCACTTCTCCTGCGCGCTGATCTCCTTACGCACGGTCGACGTCGACTGCGGCCTCCAAGTCGTGCAGAGCACGCTATCGCAGGTCAGATTCGTGATGCCGTTGTAGAGGCAGGGTTGCGATGCCGTTGGCGTGCTCGTGAGCGAAAACATCTGCACATGGCGCTTCCCTACTCGGAGATGGTCTTTCTCCCAGGAGATCGCGCTGTTGACGATCTGCTGGTCGACTCCAAGGTCTGAGATCAAGGGCGTATGGCCCGCCCACTCCTCAAGGTTGAACAGCTCACAGAAAAACTTGAAGACTCTTTCCTTGTTTAGAACCTTCAGTCCGATCACGCCGCTAAGGTGTGTTTCGAGGATGTCTGCGGCCTTCTGAAGCTGATGTATCAGCCGCTCGTTTTCGTTGGCCTGGTCTTTCGGCTTGGCTGCGAAGGGGTTCGAAAGCTCTGGCTCCAAGGTGAGGCACCAATGGAGGTCGATGCGACGAAAGTTGGCCGTCTTCGCCAAGAACTTGAGGCGATGATCCACGAAGGATTCCGTGATGGGATCGGCATATTGGGCCTGTCTGGGGATGTCGAACCCTGACGTGACACGCATGTACTGGTAAAGCGAAGACCCTTCAGCCAAGCCTCGTAAGCCCGTCTCAACGGCTCGCACCCTGGCGTTGATCTCTGCGTCCGTAAGACCTTCTTCGTCCACACCCGCGACCTCGCACAAAATCCCGTAGCCGCGTGTCTTGGTGGCGAAGATCGTGGGGGTGACGAACCGCGCGATCGGAATGATGCTGTTCGCGGCTCCTGCGTCGGTGAACCACTGGTTAGCGTTTGCGCGGGTCATAGTAGCTCTTCTGGGTCCAGCTCAGACCCCACAGTTGGAACATCTTTGGGTGTTTGCGCACGATCAGCCAGC
>NZ_JACHIP010000059.1 GCF_014203275.1 Granulicella aggregans | reverse complement strand
GGGGTAGACCCAACATTGCTGTCACCGGGGGCAATCTGTCAGGCAGTTTGCTGGTCGTACCTGAGCAGCATTTGCGTGCCGACCGATTTGGGGCCGAACCGGGGTGGGTCGATGGGAAGCCTGGAGTTGAGGTCAAGCCGGAAGCTGCCATACGGGTTGACGTGCCCATAGACGAGTGGGGTGAGACCTCTCCGGTCGTCGGCGTTGAGCCGGTTTTGCCAGGCAGGCTCGGCAAGGACCTGTTGGATCATGAGGGTGTTGACGTAGACGAGCGAGAGTTGGACCAGATGCAGGGACAGCATACTGAGCTCCTGGTCATCCGCCCGATTTGAGGCCATCTCGCCGCCTTTGCCGAAGAAGATGAAGTCGTTTGCGCTATTCCAGCTTTCGATGACGTTCAAGCCTTCGTTGATTTCTCGCCGCAGCTCCATTGAATGAAGATAACGGCATAAGAAGATCGTCTTCACGGCTTTGCCGAGTTCCGAGAGAGCGCGATAGACGGGATGCTGGACGTTGGTGCGGTTGAAGCGGCGAAGAATGTCTTCGGTGTCTGCGGTTCCGAGTCTTAGGGCAGTCGCGTACTTGACCAATTGATCGTACTGCTGGGCGATCAGATCCCAATCGATGGTTCTGGACATCACAGGCGCAAGGTTTGGGTAGGCTACGGTGTTGTCGGGACGATAGAGCCGCTGCGAGTGGATGGCTTTGAGGCGGGGCAGCAACTCGAAGCCGAGCAGCTTGCAGAAGGCGAAGGCCACCTCGCTTTGCCCGTGGCTGTCGGTGTACTGACGTTCGACGGTCATATCGGTGCAGTGGCGGAGTACGCCCTCCACCATGGCCGCGACTTCGGATGAGGAGCAGCGCTTGAGCTGCGAGTAGATGCAGGTCGATTTACGGTCAACGTGCCAATAGATCATGACGCCGCGCCCGCCGTAGCGAGCGTGCCATTCGGTCATGAGATTCTGGTCCCAAGCACCGAACTTCTTGGAATCGGAAGCGCAGGCCGTGGTGCCTTCACCCCAAATTGCCGGAGATCGCTCCGTCAGCGTGGCATTCACGACCTCCCGGATCGCGGCGCGAAGCTGGTCTTTGGTCACATAACGGCGGCGGACATAGAGCAGGTCTTTGTAGTTGGTCCGGGCTTGTCCGGCGCTCATGCGCTTGATGCCTGCGTTTGAGCCCAAGCCATAAAGCGTAAGCAAAAGCCGCTCTTGAACGACTTCTCGGTCGAGGTTCTCCCAGGCAGTAGCGCTGCGAAACGCGTCGGTGAAACCGATGCGAAGATCCGCTTCCTTGAACACGTCGAGCAGGCTCGTCATCGGCCAGCGTTCAAGCATCCGGGCTTTGAGGGCGGCCAGATTTGCCGGTTCCTGCTGCACCGGCAAGGGAGACAGTGAGATCCAGCCTCCCTCCTTATTAAGGAGGCGCACACTCTCGTTGGTCGCCAAGCCGTCGTGAAACGCGGCCAATGCTTCATGCATCTCGCGTTGAACGCCGGCAAGGAAGCTGTCCGCTGAGGAGGGCAGCCTGAGTGCGGCGTAGTAAGCGGGGCGTTCGCTCTCGAAGTCGCCCGGCAGATCCTGGTCGGGGTTGCGGTAGCGATCAGCTCCTTCGACCCAGACCTCCTTCGAGCGCAAACGTTCGCGAAGGGCAAGCAAAACGCACACCTCATACGCGAGCCGGTTGACACGTTCTGTACCATCGCTGACGCGCTCGATGACGGTTTCCTGCCACGGTCCACGAACAATGCCGGCAGTGGGAACGAACTCGTCCTGCGGATATATTTGGAGCCGGCTGCCGGCGTACTTCTTGACGATGGCGAGAGCATCGAGGACCGGACGATGCAGCTCGTTGCCTGACCGGAACTCCAGGGTGCCGAGCAACCGGATCAGCATGGCCCGATAATGCGAGCGGTAGGCGCTCCGCATTACCGTGTGGAGCTGCTGCCGATAAGCGGGTCCGGTGGCCTTGAATTCCTTTACCAACTCCCGCAATGTGGCTTCACTCGCGATGGGATAAACAACATCCTTGACCGCGCTGTCAGGGTGATCAAGGGACGCTTCGGCGATCTGAAACAGCAAACTGTTTTTTCCGGATACCCGTTTGAAGTCGGCGATCAGCTCTCGTTCTACCCGCACCTCCGCCCGGTGTGCGACCCGATGCACCATGTCGATGAGCAGGTCGGAGAGCGTATCGATCAATTCACGAGTTCGCAGATGGCAGAAGGCTGAGAGCAAAGTGAGGCGGAGCGGCTTGGGATGCCGCTTCAACTCGAAAACCTCTTCGACTGCCACTCGCCTGCGATAGCTTTCGACGATCCGAGGAGCAAGCCCGTCGAAGAGACCAGGTGGCAAGTGGAGATCTCTGAGCAAGGAGAGCTTAGCCAGTTCTTCTTCCAACGTCTCAATGCTCGCGGGACCGGGATCGGCTCGAAGCTCGTGCAGCGGAACGCGAACCAACTCCGGCGAAGTTAGTTCTAGCAGTGCATCAAGCCGCTCCTTCGTCTCCGGAGAGAGTTGGGCGGATAAGCGCCTGCTGAAATCGTCCTCAAAGTTGCGGAGTGCCGAACGGATGAGCCGTTCCATACGGTCTGCTGTAGGCGGTTCGATCCGCAGCTCTCGCAGCCTTTGGAGCGCAGCTTCTTGAATCAGTTCCGGATGCCGCTCTTGCGAGAGCACCTCACCGCAGAGCCAAACCATCAGGGCTTCGCCGTCCTCGGCCGCCGCTTCGCGAAAACCCCAGAGCGCCCGAATTTCGGCACGATGATACTTGATGGTGCGGCCCTGCCAGTCGTACTCGGCCCAAGCCGTCTGCGCGGTTTTCGTCTGGAGAGCGAGATAATCGACCGCAGCCGTGGGTACATCGGTCTTTGTGGCCGGAAAGCGAGCCTCGGCTTGGAAGAACTTCAGCAAAGCTGAGAATCCCAGCCGGCCGGGGCCGCTCTTATTCATGAGCAGCACGAGCTCGCCGGGTGCGAGCGTCCAGTGTTCTATCAGCTCGTCCTGGGTCCAATCTCGCTTCATCGGTCCGTCGCAAAACTCCTAAGTTTCGCGAGAACCGCGGACCCTCTCGAAATCGGCCAATCTCGCGTCGCGTAAGTATCTCGCATAAAGCATCCTGAGTGCGATATATTTTGCGAGAGCAGGAAGGCGATTCAGATGAAGATCGGCTATGCACGCGTCTCGACCGAGGATCAGCGATTAACTCTTCAACTGGAGGCCCTCAAGGAGGCTGGATGCGGCAAAGTTTTCCGGGAGAAGGTCTCAGGAGCCTATCGTGACCGACCAGAACTAAACCGGATGCTCGATCAGCTCCGCGAAGGAGATATCGTTACTGTCTGGAAGCTCGACCGGCTGGCGCGTTCCACCCGCAACCTGCTTGAGATCGTCGAGGCCATCCGCCAGGCCGGTGCCCGCTTCCAATCCATCTCCGAGCCGTGGGCGGATACCACCACCCACGCCGGCAAAATGATTATGACCATCTTCGCTGGCATCGCTGAGTTCGAACGCGACCTCATCCGCGAGCGCACCGGAGCCGGCCGCGTCGACGCGCAGAAACGCGGCGTTCGCTTCGGACGCCCGAAGAAGATGAACGACGAGCAACTCAAGCTCGCTCGAAGGCTGCTGAAGGAAGGAAAGTCTGTCAGGGATGTCGCCAAGACATTCAGCATCCACCCTGCAACCATATACAGAATCCTTACGCCTGCGGCTTGAACACTCAATAGCCGACTCAGTCCCGCTAGATTGCCCCTGGTCCACCCTTTACCGGGCCATCCTCAAGCCATCCGCTTGATAGGAAAATGCACCCTGGCGCCTCGCGGGTGAGTTAGCGTACATGAATTTCCGTTTCTTGTGAACTCTCCCTCGGTTGCGGGAGTTTTCTAAATGCCACAAGAATGCCCTCAATCAAGTCGAATTTATTTCGACACCTCATAAACTAGTAATCGGTGATGACTTGAGCGCCCATCCCGCGTAGCTTACCAATGGCGCGTGTGCGGGCTCGCGCCGATGAATCCCCTACCGCCGGAGCCAGTATTTGAACCTTATAGCCCCGAATTAAAGCGCCACGGGCGGTCTTCAACACGCACTCCGAGGCATAGACTCCGCAGAGGACAATTGTCGCGACGCCCAAGCTCCGGAGGTGAGGGTCGAGGTCTGGATTGCTGAAAGCATCGCCAGATGCCTTTGAGAAGTATCCCGACGCACCTTTGGACGCTCGCGGATCCCAACGAGAGCCGACCGACCGCTGCATGGTGGCGAACCGGCGGAGCACGTTGGAAACGAAATCGGTGCTACGAAATTCGTTACCTATGTTGATCACGGGTTCATGTTTGCGACTCGCGTGATTCACAGCCGTCCGAACGGCCAAGAGCAGAGGATCGACCTGCTCGACTGCGATCGGCAACCGCCCATCCCGCGCCAGGAAATCAACTTGCAGGTCGAGAAGCAGTAGTGCGCGCTTCATGGGTGATTCCAATTTCTACCTCGACGAAGGGGCTCAAGCAGGTCTCCAGCGGCCCGTACCGGGGTACGGGGTAAACACCTAATACCATGGCTCATTTGGTCATCACATCCTTCTCAAGGGCCTCTCTTACCTTTGCCACGTTCGGGCCTTCTCCGGCACCCTCATAAAATGAGAGGTCCTCGTCGATTCCGACCAACCGGAGACACTGGCCCCCAGGAGCCTGAAAATAAAGGTGAGGATCCGGTATATCGAGCTTTTTCACAAGACCAGACTCCAAGATGGTTCCGCTCATTTCCTCCACATTGTCGGACTTGATTTCCAGCCACACCGACCTGGCAGTCCGTAAAAAAGCGCTCTCATCAGGGACATCTCCATAGAGAAACACGATATAGAAGTTGTCCCCGAGGCGAAGGATATCCCTATCGCTTTCCTCTTTGGTTATTGTGCCGCCGAGAACGTCGCAATAAAACCCACGAATGTTCTCTCGGTCCTGCACCGGAACTATAACCGACGAATGATTTCCAAAGATTACCTCTGCCATGATTGTTCCTTGTTCTGGTTTAGCGCTTCGAACGCGCCCGGGTCGAATTTCGATGAATCATCGCTCGACGAGTCGGGTGAGAAACGGCTGTAAACACATCGGCCAGTCGATCCATAGAAATTGTCTTGCTCATGCGTTCGTACGTGTATTCGTTAGTTCAGCGTTCGATGGACTCATTCCTTCACTCAAAAGGTGGCTCACAGTCCATTGGGCAGGCCGGAGGTGTGGCTCAAAACCATGCGAACTGTTGCCCGGCTAATCCCTAGGTTTCTCATCCTCTTACTGGGGTGGACTCCACATGTTGATCGGCATGTCATACGGATGGGGGCGGCCTTTCCCGGTCTCCACAAATTCCTTGAGGCTCAACAGAAAAATTGCCCATCCCATTGAACAGTGAGGAAACGCTTTTGCATCTTCTTGCCATAGAGAGTGCTGGAAATGGAGGAGAGTTTTGCCCTGATCGCAAAAGATCCTGAATTCAACATTAGTATCAATCCAGTCCTCCGAACCTCCGTCGATCACATGCCATTGCACAAGCTCACCGGGCTTGAGCGTGGTTACCTCCATCACCGCTGCGCGAAACCCGCTAAACCAGAACTCCAGTTTTTCGCCGATAGCGGACTCTCCGCGAACATCGGTGGTCCACCAATGCGCAAGCTTGTTCACGTCGGTCACAGCTTCGTACAGCTCACAGGACGAAGCGTTGATGAGAATCTCATGCCAGATTTCGCGTTTTGCCATTGTGAATCACTCCCATTATTCCTGAAGGTTAGGCTCTGACGAGCATGGTTGTAGTTGCTGAGCCGAGCAATCGATAAGAGCATTACAGCCCCACCCCGCGCACTGGAGTGTTAGTCGGACGTTGAAATCGCCATTTCCCAGCAGGATAGTAGGAATTCTTAGAGGTTTTGCTCAAGGTAGGTTTGCAACAGGCTCTGGATGAGTGGCCAGCCGCTGTTGCGGAGCCGTAAACTTTCGCTCGTTAGACCCGAGTGTGTCACCCGAACCGTCGTGGTGTCGTCACCCTCGTGAAGCTCCCAGCACACGAGTGTTTCCGGAGCATTTTCACCGTCGCGGATCCACGTGAAGGCCAATAGGTGCGGCGGTTCGATCTTCCGATACTCTCCATGGACAATGCTTGAGGTTGTCCCGGGGCCGCAGCCGCCCTCTACGCGCATCATCCATTTGCCACCGGGCCGCAAGTCCACTTCTACATCTGTAGTCTTGAATTGCTCCTTGACTACCCACCATTTTAAGAGTTCGGAGGGATTCGTTAGAGCATCAAAAATTTGCCCCGGCGAAGCCTTGATCTGAACCTCCTGAACAATAGCATCGCCGATCACGTTTATCGAATTCATTGCTTCTCCTCCATATGTCTCTTGAGAG
>NZ_JACHIP010000058.1 GCF_014203275.1 Granulicella aggregans | reverse complement strand
AAATGAGGACCACGGAGCGATAGCTTTTTGCTGCGTATCGGTCGTTTATAGAAAACGACGTTATTGAAATGACCCATGACAAGCGAAGTTGTCGTGGGTACCGTATGCTGACGGCCTGATCGAGACCAGAAGGGAAGAGTGCTCTTGGACATCTTCGATCATTTGATCGATGTAAGCTATGTGGATCACATGACATTTCCAGCTTCTCCGATCAGTGAGGTGACGGCATGAAGATTTCAGCAACAGTCCCTTTCGATCCGGCAGCCTTTTTAGCTACCGCCGGTCTAGGTCGACGGATAGTAGAAATACCCTCAAAAGGCGTTTTCTTTACTCAAGGAGATCCCGCTGAGCACGTCTTCTACATACAGACAGGCCGGGCGAAACTGACGGTGGTGTCGGGAGCTGGTAAAGAGGCGACCATCACGCTTCTCTCTGCTGGTGACTTCGTTGGTGAGGAGTCGGTAGCCGCCATCGTTGGCCTTCACATGGCGACCGCTACAGCCGTGACCGTCTGCAGTGTGCTTAAGATTCGCCGTGATGAGATGCTGCGCGTCATGCATGAGGAAAATGCTTTTTCGGATATGTTCCTCTCCTTCCTGGTCGCCCGCAGTATGCGGATTCAAGCCGATCTGGTCGATCAGCTCTTCAACTCAAGTGAGAGGCGCTTAGCCCGAATCCTGCTGCTCATGGCAGAGTTTGGACAACCTGGTGAACCTGAAAAATTGATTCCAAGGATCTCTCAGGAGACGCTAGCCGACATGATCGGCACCACCCGGTCTCGTGTGAGCTTTTTTATGAACCGCTTTCGAAGCTTGGGCTTCATCGAGTACAACGGCAGGATCCACGTAAATAAGTCTTTGCTGAACGTAGTTCTTCATGATCAGAAGTTCGAGCACAATGCGGCACTCCTCAGTAATGAAAATGAGCAAAGAATCAAGGGCAAGAAGGCACCTAAAAAGGCACATTCAAGTGACGCCTAGACCGAATTCCCAGCCCAGTTGTCACGCAAAAACGGGCTCAGCGTCGATCTTTGACTCTGCAACGTACCCTGTCAAGGCTTAAGCGAGCTGGGAGTTGACCTCATCCGCGATCGCCATCACAGCTACGAGAACCAAGCTGAAAATTCACGCGGTGGAGATTATTTTGCAAGGTTTGGAAGATGCTCACCTGCAACATCCGCGATTATTCAACCATCATTGCAACGGGGTAGCCTTGTTGGGGTCACTACACCCAGCAGGCAGAAGTGGCTTAGGCGTGGACTACGGCGAGTCCAATAGGGACAAGAACGCGATGGTTCCACGGATGGGACGCGAGCGGGTGAGTGTAGAGGTCGTGGGTAAGAGATCGAGTGATTGGGTAGCAAACGCAGGCGGCGGCTTCAAGGCGTTCGCGATCCAGAATCCTCATCTTGCCCCGGCTGTATTCGATCATTCCGCCGCGCTGCAGGGCTCCGGCGATGACCGTGACTGTCGTTCGGCGGGATCCGAGCATCATGCCTAGAAACTCCTGAGTGAACTCGAGGATGCTTGAGTTGGTGAGATCTTGAGCCATTAGGAGCCAGCGAGCAAGGCGCTGCTCGGTCTCATGCAGACGATTGCAGGCTGCAAGCTGACCGAGAGTTACAGCTTGCTCTTGGGTGAATTCCAGGAGTCGCCCGCGTATCTCTTCATTAGTGTGGAAGGCTTCTAATAGGAATGCGAAGGGGATGCGTAGGGCGGTGGCGTTGAGTTGAACGAAGCATTCGGTAGCGATTTTCGTGGGACCGAGAAGATGTAACCCCCCAACCATCCCTTCATGGCCGATGAGACCGACTTCAGCGCTCGTACCATCAGGCATGGCAGTGACGATAGAGGCGATGCCAGAGGTAATGAAATACGCGTCAGCAGGGATGACGTCGGCGGCGTAAAGGCACTTCTTAAGGGGAAGATCGACCTCTATGCAACGCGAGAGGAGAAAATTACGGCTGTTGGAGGACAGCGAGCTGAGCAGACGGCTTTCGAGGTGAGAGGACATGGGCTCCTTTGCTATCGCAGAGGAGACGGGTTTGGGGGGCTCCCAATGTCTCACTTCTCTGATGAGAAACTGGCTTGCGTTCCCACCAGATGTGAAAATCATACTACTATGTCGCACGTGCGACAGTTGCCTAGGCAACACTACGTAAGCTTCGTCGTATAGGTTACACAGGATGGATATAGGCTAAGCAAGGATAACGACAAACCACTTACTAGGGGTCCCGTCAGAAAATGGGCAATAAAGCACGCTAAGGGGCCTGACCGCCTGTACAAGGGACCATTCTCCGGTTGCAACCCCTCACAGATGCCCAGGCGGCCCTGCGGAGGCCATTCAGGCGAGCTTCCTCCGGCGTTGAAGTCCAAAGCGCTACATCCAAACGTTCTCACAAACGCTGGTTTGCGAGAATGATTGCAATCGAGAAAGCACCGGCCTAGATCCTTACTTTAGCGTTCTCGCAATCGGTTCTCGGTTGCGGTTTTGCAGGCGTTTAAGAAGAAGATGACTTCTGAGAACTGCTCACACTGATGAGCGGCTTAGCGGAGCCAGCAGATCGCTAGCGTGCTTTATTGTTCGTTTTCTGACGGGACCCCATGCAGAACGTCAAGGAGGGGAACCGGCTGGCTATGGGATTTGTCTTTCTTCTTGGCATGGTCGGAGGTCTGCTATTCGGATACCTTGCCGTCATGCGCACACAGAACGCCATGGATGATCGGCTAGGCCGTATGGAGCAGTTCTTCTCTACGCCTGCTCAGACGGTTCCTGTAGCGCCCAATCCGCCTGCTCCGGCTCATAAAGGGAAAGCGAAGTAGGCATAGCAGAGCAGGGGCTTCACCCACGGCAGGCTATGGATTTGACGCGCAAGCGCTTGGAACGAGCATAGAGCGCTTGTCCCACAAACCCACAGCCTCGGCGGCGGGTGATTAACTAAATAAAGAGAAAGGCACCAGGTTCTTGCCGTTGTGCTGTGTCATTTCTCGGGGGCCTTCCCAAAGAAAAGCGGTGCCTGAAGAGTTGGAGTAAGGGGAGGTTGGGCCGTATGCTCTGAGGCGTAAGCTAATCGCTTCCCCAGAGTTTTCGTAAGAGGTTTGCATGAAGCGTTTGCTTGGCTCCTTGGTGCTGCTGCTGTGTGTTTTTGGCTGGTTCAACCCGCAAGGAGAGGCGGAGGAGTTTAAGGCACCCTATCCCGGCAAGGGCGTGGTGACGGTCAAAGGCGATTGGCGCTTCCACACCGGCGATGACCTCGCCTGGAAAGACCCGAAGCTCGACGACACCACTCCGGCTGCCGGCTGGGAGGCGATCACCGCCGACGATACCTGGGGCGCGCAGACGCACCCCGGCTACACCGGCTTCGCCTGGTATCGGCGGGCCATCGAGATGGATGGCGTGAAGGGGCCGATCTCGATCGCCATGCCGCCGGTCGACGATGTGTACGAGCTCTACTGGAACGGGGAGAAGATCGGCGGAGATGGGTCGCTGCCGCCCCATGCGCACTGGCACCTGCGGAACTATGCAGATGTCTACTCTCTGCCCAAGCCGGACGCGGAGGGAAGGCTGAAGGGCGTGCTGGCGGTGCGGGTGTGGAAGTCCATGCTCAGTTCCCAGGATGCGAGTGACGGAGGCGGATTGAATGGCCCGCCAACGATTGGAGACAGCAAGCTGCTGGAAGACCGGCTGAAACTGGCCGACGTGAAGTACGAGCAGGCACGGTTGATCCCCGTGGTCCTGTTTGTCTTTTTCGCGGTGATTGGAAGTTTTTCCCTTGCTTTGTGGGCGATCAACAGGAGCCGGAGGCTGAACCTGTGGCTTGGGGTCTTTCTGCTGTGCTCCGCGTGTGCCATTACGGCTGCGTTTCCGGCTCTTCAGCGGTCCGCGGACTTTGCATGGGCCCAACTGAAGACGCAGCTTGTCGGCGCGGGCACCGACATTGGGGTGTGGATGCTGGTTGTAACGCTCTTCGGCCTGGATAGGGAGAGGCTGTGGCGGCGAACGACAGCGATCTTCGTCGCGGTGTACCTGATCTCGAACGCGGTGGATGTGGCTACAATCTCCATGTGGGCTTCGGGGCGGCCAGTGCTGCAGGTCATCGACGGGGTGACGACGGCGATCTACTCGGTGGTGCCGCTCTACCTGTTTGTGCTGGTCGCGGCGGGGCTACGGCGGCGGCGCGATCTTGGGCTACTCCCGATGGCCCTGGCCTGCGTGGCCCTCGAGGCCTACAACTTGGTAAGCGGCGCGCTGGGGCAGTTCAAGCGGTTTACGCATATCGACTTTCCGGCGCTGATCGCGGGCGCGGCGATCCACCTTGGCCCGTACCACGTGACGTTGAAGACCCAGCTCGAGATTGCGGTGCTGGTGGTGATGGTCTGGACCGTCGTCCGGCAGCAGGCGCTGGAGCGGCGGCAGCAGGCGGCGCTGCTGGCAGAGGTGAAGTCCGCGCGCGAGGTGCAGCAGGTGCTGGTGCCGGAGTCGGTCGCGCCGGTGGAAGGCTTTGCCATCAGCAGCCTCTACTGGCCGGCCGAAGAGGTGGGCGGCGATATGTTCCAGGTGCTTCCCGGCGATGCGGGCGACGTGCTGATCGTGCTGGCCGACGTGAGCGGCAAAGGCCTGAAGGCGGCGATGACGGTCTCGCTGATCGTGGGCACGGTGAGGACGCTGGCCGACTACACGATGGACCCGGTCGAGATTCTCAACGGCCTGAACCGCCGGCTGATCGGACGCACCAGCGGCGGCTTTGCCACCTGCGTGGTGCTCCATGTCAGCGCGACCGGCGAGGTCGCAATGGCGAACGCCGGACATCTTGCGCCGTTCCTGAACGGAGAAGAGATGTCGGTGGAGGGATCGCTCCCGCTGGGCCTCATCCCCGGGGCGGAGTTCGAGGCGGTCCGCTTCCAGTTGCAGCAGGACGACGAGATCACGCTCTATACAGACGGCGTGCTGGAGGCGCAGAACGCGAAGGATGAGATGTACGGCTTTGAGCGGACGGCGGAGTTGATGCGCGGCAGGCCGAGCGTGCGGACGATTGCGGAGGCAGCGAAGAGCTTTGGGCAGAGCGACGATATCTCGGTGGTGAAGCTGGTGCGGGTTGCGGCGGATGACACGCGGGAGCGGATGTCGGTGGATTTGAAGACGGTCGATATGGGGATGGGGGAGTCGGCAGCGGTTTAGGGAAGGTCTGATTACGTCCTGTGCCGCGGTAAAAGTTCGCGCATGCATGGCAGAAGGCGCTACCCACGACAACCGGAGTTGTCGTGGGCGAACGCGCTGCGCTAGTGACTCCTACGTTCGGCCGTCCTGGTACTCTTCCGAAACGAGGACTGGGCCAACCGGGAGAGTATCGTCCATCAGACAACAGAAGGAGCTCACGAGTGACTATTGAACCGTAAGAGTTGCGGACACCTGATGTGCCACGGTGATCCCGCCTTGAGTAGTACTTGCCGTGATGGTGAAGTTGCTCGTTCCTTTGTAACCAGACGGCTTCGACCCTGAATTGCCGCCACCGCAACCTATTGCAGCGCTGCACGCAGCAAGCGCCACAATACAAAGCAAAAGCTGACTGATTCGCCTGCGGCGCAAGTAGAAGCAGATACCACCCAATGCCAGGAAGGAGGTCGTCGCGCCCGACTGGAAAGGAAGTCGTTTCGCAGAACCTGAGGCCGTCAACGGAGGCGAGACAATCACTGGCGAGTTCACTCCCTGCCCAGTCACGGTGACCGTTTGAGCGGAACAGGTGTATCCCGCCGGAAGGCCCACACACGAGAAGTTGACCGGGCCGACGAATCCAGCTGTAGGTGTGACGGTGGAGTTGTAAGTCGCTGCCGCTCCTGTAGCGACGGTCTGAGTGGACGAAGACAGGGAAAACTGGAAGTCAGTGCTGTCCTGGACGAAAGCAGAGGTGTTGGTCGCGCTGTTGTTGTAGGTGTCGCCAGCATAGGAAGCGAAGAGTGGATACTGTCCCACGGCGAGCGAGGGGAGTGTGAAGCTGACCTGACCGCTCGTATTCAGTGTCTGCTGACCGTAGGACGTTGTGCCGCTTGTGAGCGTGACCGTGCCGGTAGGCGTATTCGAGGCTGAGGGCTTAACCTGAACCGTGATAGTGACGGAGCTACCGACGAGCGCTTGTGCGGCGCTGCTCTGAATTGAAACGGTGGGTGTAGTCTTCACGATGGCCGAAAGGAAGAAGGAAATCTTCTGAGTCTTGTAGTTGACAAGGACAACGTCTGGAAGGCCATCGCCATTCAGATCCCCTACTTGGATCGCCCCTGAGCCATCATCGAGGGCTGCGGTGATGGACTGAGAGAACTTTCCGGTGCCGTCATTCAACAAGACGCTCAAAGTGTCAGATCCATCGTCTGCGGCGATTGCGTCGATCTTTCCATCTCCATTCATGTCGGCGGCAGCAACCAAGGGACTGATGCCCTGACTGAAATTGGTTTGGTCAGGCAGAGGAAGAGCGCTGGGAGCATTCAATTGAAATGTGCCGTCACCATTGCCCGCAACCAAAAACGCGACGTCGCTAGAACCCACCAGAAGATCTAGCTTGCCGTCACCATTGAAATCAGCTGAGGCAATCGAAGCGGGAGAGAACAGATTTGGAACAGTGAGAGTAGACGATTGTTTAAACGTGCCGTCGCCGTTTCCAGGGAAGAACATCAGCTGGCTGTTCCTATATGAGAGCGAGACGAAGTCCA
>NZ_JACHIP010000057.1 GCF_014203275.1 Granulicella aggregans | reverse complement strand
GGCCTTCTGCTCCGCAGAAAGCCCATACCGTCTTCCTTGTCTCATCAACACCACCTCCAAATCAGATAGTGTTGCATCGACCGGTTGAGACCGCCATCCCTTAGGGGAAGACTGCGGGAAAAGAACCAGCGGATTGAATCGGGCTTATTTATCATCGGCACATGAAGATGCCTTTGGTCTCTGACGCCTCGGGCTGATCGTCATCGCCGTTGAAACAAAATCACACTGTTTCCGGCTGTAACGATAGGTTCCCCTGACGGTAGAAAGTCGAGAGCGTGACCTACACGTTGCTCAGGTAGTGTCTGATGACCGAGAATTTGTCCACTCTCGGGGTCCAGCTTAACCAGCCATCCTGGAGCTCCGGCATCTTCGCCCATGGAACTCATGCTCACCCATAACGCTCCGCGGTCAAGTCTAAGCGCAT
Source organism: Granulicella aggregans (assembly GCF_014203275.1). GTDB lineage: Bacteria > Acidobacteriota > Terriglobia > Terriglobales > Acidobacteriaceae > Edaphobacter. The sequence goes on along the minus strand of NZ_JACHIP010000057.1, from coordinate 6,792 downwards.
AACACCTTCCAAGTTGGTCGATCTCTCCTAAGAACCTTCCGTTCAGGTCGAACTTCTCGATGCGTCCGTTCTCTCGATCAGCCACATAGATCGTGCCGTGCTGACTAATCTGAATCGCATGTGGCAGATGGAACTCGGCAGGCCCTGTACCAGGGTGCCCCCATTGACGGACTCTATTACCATCGGCTGTGTACTCCAGAATGCGGGCGTTACCATAGCCGTCCGTGATGAACATGTGCCCATTCGAGGTGAAGGCGAGATCTGTGACTCCACGAAAAGGGCTGCCGTTATCGGGCACCGGCTCGACAGCAATCGTAAGGAGTTTTTTGCCAGATGAAGAGTACTTTATCAACTTGGAAGCACCCGCATCGACAGCCCACACATTCCCTGAAGGATCGAGCCGGAGACTGTGGGGCAGGATGAAGTCGCCCTTTCCCCAAGAACGAAGAAGGTAGCCATGCTTGTCAAAGACTAAAATAGGATCAGCTTTCCTCCCTCGCTGGATGACGTACACACTCCCGTTTGCGTCGACCGCTACACCGGACACGGGGCCAAGCTCCCAATCGGGAGACGGGGCATGCAAAGGAAGTCGCGTCTCTGTGAGTGGCAGTGTTGGTGAGGTCTCGATTCGTCTGGCAAGCGCTGCGTCAGAAAGCTGCGGAGATTGAGTTATCCCCGAAGGGACCACGCTTAAACACACGAAAAGGCAGCAAACTTGTTGCCAGTGAAATTGCATGTGCCCCCTAATGAGAGGATAGCCGATTGTTCTCGGGAGTCGCAGTGTGTGTTGTACGTTCTGAAACCACCGTTTCAAGATGGTACGGGGGACTTTCGGAGCAGGCCGCTAAGCAACCATCCGGGGTTCATTCCGCTCGCAACATCTCCACCGGATCGACTTGGGCTGCCCGTAGAGCCGGAAGAGATGCGGCGACAAGAAAGACGATGACCAGTAAGCAGCCGGAGACGACGATGGATGCCGGATCGAACATCTTCACTCCGTATAGAAACGAACGCACGGCATACCCCGTAGCACACGCACCCGCGATGCCGGGAATCAGACCGATCAATGTCATGATTCCAGCCTGACGCATAATGAGCCCTGCGGCCTTGCCTCGGGTGGAACCAAGCGCCATGCGGATCCCGATATCGCGACGGCGCAGGGCCACTGAATAGGCCAATACACCGTAAATCCCTACGGCGGACAGCAGCAACGCAATCACGCCAAACCCTGCCACCAGTCGCAGGGCCAACCGCCTCTGGTCAAGCGACTGAGCGATCGCGTCTTCCATCGGCTGTAGATTCATCTGCACCATGCTGGGCGCTTCCTTGGCAACCGTGGCGCGCAGCTCCGACGCCATCACGGCAGGAGCCAGCGGAGAGCGTATGGCATACTGTGCCGTCATACTGAACACCGCACTCAGAAACGAACTCCCTGGCAGCTTCATGTAGTCGAGATAAACCATTGGCTGGTGCGGAGCCCCGAGATCACCTCCCTGTATCTCGTTCTCGACCACGCCAATAATCGTCATCGGCTGGCTGAAAGGAATATCCGCGTCTGTCTCCCCAGGATTGCGATGGAATCGCACGCTTGCGCCGATGGGATGCTGGCCTACAAGGTACTTTTTCACGAAGGTCTCATTTACCAGAATCAGCATGGCGGGGCTGGCCGCGTCCTGTGGCACGAAGTCGCGCCCCTGTAACAGACGGATTCCGCTTGCCCGGACAAAGTTCGAACTGACCATGCTGTAGTTGGCGGCATCGCCCTCGTGATACGCTCGCCCGGAGACCTCTGAGGTTCCATTGAGCACAACGTTGTAGTTGGAAAAAGGGATATCGGTTTGCATGGCCACCGATTGCACGCCAGGGAGCGTCTCAAACCGCTGCAACAGCCGTGTCTCGATCTCGCGCGACCGCTCGGGATCCTGGTTCTGCTGTTCAGGCATCAGGATCAGCGTCGTCACATTGCGGGGATCGAATCCTAGATTTACATGTTCGAGCGACCGCAAGGTACGCACAAAGAGGCCACTCACCACCAGAAGCACGCAAGTCAGCGCAACCTGGATTGCGACCAGGACTCCAGCAAGCCGGGATGTGCGTGAAGCATTCCTGCTATTGACCGGTGCCGTTGTCTGTCGACGGATGCTGAAGAGAGGTGCAATGGACGCGAGCACTCCCACAAGGATGGCGAGCAGGCCAGTGCTCACCAAAACAATGGGATGAATCGACAACTCGTCGAAGCGCGAATATTGCATGCGATAAGCGTTCCGCAGCACTTGGATGGCGACATAGGACAATGCTGCTCCCAGCGTCGCCCCAAGCAGAGAGACCAGGATGCTCTCCGTAACGAGTTGCTGGAGCAGTCGACCAAAGCTGGCACCCAGTGCGGAGCGCGTCGTCATCTCCTGCATACGGCTGGTCGCCCGACCGATCTGAAGATTGGCCGCGTTGGCGCACGCGATCAGCAGCAACACCCCGACACCCCCCAGCAGAGTCAACAGAGGACGCTGGAGATCGCTGACCACTAGGTCCTGATACGAGCGCATTGCCAGACGTTTTCCCTGCTCCGCGTTCGAGCGGTCGGCGTGGGAGAATACGTTCTGCGCGTCTTCCCGGGCCTGCTTTGGCGAAATGCCGGGTTTGAGTCTTGCAACCGCCAAAGCTGAGTCAAGCTTGAAGTCGTCTTGTCCTGAAGCATTAATAGATACTGGAAGATAAACGATCTGCCCACCTGTTCCCTGAGGAACGTGAACTCCTGCGGGCAGCACTCCGATCACTGTCTGGTCCTGGCCCGAGACCTTTATCGTCGCCCCCACTGCCTTCGGATCAGCGTGTAGCCGTTCACGCCAGAACTCGTCGGTGACGACAGCCACAGCCGCCCTGGCATCGCCGGGGCCGATCAGGCGCCCGAGCTTTGCTTGCACGCCGAAGGTAGCGAAAAACTCGGGCGTCGCTACTGTCAGCACCGAGATACTCGTTCCGTCTGAGGCGGTCACTGGCCGCGCCATGGTGTTGTATCCGGTCAAGCTAGAAAAAGAATGCGCGTTCCGCTGCAGTTCCTCGATTGCTTTGTACGACAAGGCTATCTGCGATGCATTGAATCCGCCCGGACCGTCTTCACTGTACATCTGCACTAATTGCTCGGAATGGGGAAGAGCGACCGGTCGTATCAGAATCGATTCGACGATGGCAGACATGGTTGTGACCGAACCCAGCCCCAATACGAGGGTACAGAGAAGGGCTACGGTGTAGGCCGGTGCCCCGCTCAGACTACGCACTGCATACCGAAGATCTTGCAACATTCGCTCAAGCCAGAGTCCGCCCCAAATTTCGCGGGACTGCTCCGCTGCAAGCAGCACATTGCCGAACTTCTTCCGGGCCGCCTGTCTTGCAGCCTCAGGCGGCATACCAGCTTCGATGTTTTCCTTGGTCTGGATGTCGATGTGTGCCTCGAACTCCTGAAACAACTGCTTTCTGCGTCTTTTCCAGTCGAACATGATCGAGTTCTCCTACAAGGGAGTTTTTTCGGCCGCAGGAGCCAGGATGCGTGTTATCGCGTCTGACAACTTCTGCCACTTTGAAGCTTCAACGACGAGCTGCTTACGGCCCTTTGCGGTCAGGCGATAGAACCTGGCCTTGCGGTTGTTCTCTGAAATTCCGTCCTCGGCGACGATGAAGCCCAGTTTTAGCAGACGCTGCAGTGCCGGATACAGGGAGCCGTGACCCACCTGCAACGCTTCCCCGGAGCGACGCTCAATGGAGTTTGCGATGGCGTGGCCATGAAGTTGGCCGGGGGCTACAGTCTGTAGGATCAGCAGATCCAATGTGCCCTGCATGAGTTCGAGTTGGCTGTCCGTTCTTCGGGTCGACACTCGACCTGAGCTTAGATCGGATTCTGGTCGGATGTCAAGGGGAGCGGCATTCCAGCTCAGGGCTGACTTGCGATTCGCCAAGCCTTGTTCGTTGGTTTCGAGTCATCTCAGGCAGCGGGTTAATGCCGCCGGGCGCTGGCAGCTGGGATCAAGACCGAGATTGGTTGCCACACCTTCCGGGCCACGGGCATCACCGCGTACTTCAAGAATGGTGGCCGGTTGGAGATCGCCCAGCAGCTGGCAGCCCCTGAGTCGGCACGGACCACTGGGCTTTACGAGCGAAGGAGCGACGAGATCTCGCTCGATGAGGTCGAGCGGATCGGCATCTGATTGGCTGCCGCTTGAGTTCTTAGCCTACTTTTTGCGCGAGGGCGATGGTGGCGATGTTGAGCGAGTTGGCGATGGACTACCTCATCTTTACCCCCCACGAGAATGAGTTCGGGAATCTTCAACGCAGCACCTGAGAGGCTGATCGTATCGAGGTTAAATGGCGAAACTTGCCCTCCGTGTGAGACAATTGCTGCTTCGATGCGGTCAGGGGCAAAACCAACAAGCCTGCCCGCAAGCGCTCCGGCTCCCGAGAAACCAAGAACGATAAGAGGAGCAGTCTTGAGTTCCGGATGATCCGTTATAACGGACAATTGATCCACAGCCGCCAATAAGGCTCGGCCAAGGCCTCGATTCGGGTCGACGTCTATGTCTCCATGATCCTTCGCAGGGCACCCCATTGGCATGAGCAGCGCTAAGTCGTGCTCTCTTGCGAAAGCAGTGATCTCAGGTTCCTCGTAAAAATGTTGCAGCTCCGGCCCCCGCTCGAAGACCACAAACAATCCATGGATTCGTTTGTTTTCGGACAAGATTCGCAGCTCGTATTCGCATGGGTTAGCGACATCCTCGCCTGATTTTGGAGCTACGATTGTGTGAAAAGAGATTACTGCACTTTGGGCTAAGCATTCCGACAGGTTTACAGCCGCGATCAGGAATATAAACGTGGGAAACATCACACGCCCAACATAACAAGTGCCTATTCTCCACAATTGAGACAATTCGTTCTCCTCCCCCCGATGACAGCTACCGGTGATCCTAGCTCAATCTTTCTGGGCGGGTTCAAAGTTGAGTGGCACACGTTGAGCCGCTGGTTTGCGAACGTTGAAATCAAGGTACGTCTGTTCGTGGCCTTCCGGGTGCTGCTCCCGCCACAGCACCAGCAGAAGCGGCGGAAACTCCGTAAGGACAACCTTCGTCCGGTGGACTTTAGCGTGACATCCGCACAGAGAGCGATCATCAGATGCAGCACAGACTTGCCCGGTTCCCGATGATGCACTCCCGGATGGGGATCACCCCACACCCTACAAGCGTATCCATCGCGCTCTAAGACCTGCTCTCGCAGGCCGCCGAAATCCTCGACGTCCTGCCGTTTCAGCGTTTAGCAGGTCGCGCAGAGGCCCAGGGCGAGGATCTTCTCCTTCCCGCAGGGACAACAAATCGCGGTCTGGGCGCCATTCTTCAAAGGCCTACTCCTTCGTCTTCAGCTTGGAGTCGTTTTCGCGGATGAACGCCTCGATCTCCGGCGCACTCGCCAGGATGCGGAGCCATTGTTCCTTGTAGAGTGTGACCGGAAAGCGCCCCATGCCGTACAGGGAGAGCCCGCCTTTCTCGCTCACCTTCAAAGTGAGGCCGCCCTTGTCTTTGCTCTTGAGCTGGGCATTCTCAGCCCGCAGGCGCTCCAGCTCCGCTTGCATCTCCGATTCACTCATCGTTTCCTTCCTCCGATAGTTCCCAACTTTATGTCTACGTCGATCCAGCCCAGCTTCCACGATTCCGTTCGGTGCTCATCGAACGGGATTCCATTCACACGGGCATCCCCGCCAATGTCGTAGAGGGTTCCCCACGTCTCCGTGAACGCCTCTTCCGTTCCCTCTGCGATAAGCCGGTTTCGGCGGGCACTCTCAAACAGCTCCGTGTTGGCGTCCTCCCACCCCACACGCCAGCAATGAGTCGCTGTCAGAGATTCCGAGGCGTCTGCAAACCGAGCTGCGTAGCCGGCCTCGTACTCGGCAGGAACCCATTCCTTCAGCTCTGGACTCACAAAACTCCTACTCGCGTTGTTCTCTGAATTCAGCATGTGCCCTCCGCATTCTGCTTCCCTTCCCTGCTCACGATTCATTTTGCAAGCTTCCCGGCACGGCGCTTTTTGACCGGCACGTACCGATATAGCGTATCCCGGCTGATACTGAACTCACGAGCAAGCGCAGCCTTCGAGCCGCCATCGGCAACTCGCCGCCGCAACTCGGCCGCCCGCGCGGGTGTCAGAGATGGCTTCCTACCGCTGTACTTCCCTTCCCTCTTTGCGATCGCAATTCCCTCACGCTGGCGTTCACGGATCAATTCTCTTTCGAACTGAGCAAACGCCCCCATGACACTCAGCAGCAGATTCGACATGGGCGAATCCTCGCCGGTGAAGGTCAGGTTTTCTTTCACAAAGACGATATGGATGCCCCGCTCAGTAAGCCCCAGCACAATCTTCCGCAGATCGTCGAGGTTGCGGGCCAGCCGGTCCATCGAGTGACAGAACACCGTGTCTCCCTCACGGACGAAGCACTGCATGGCCTCCAATTGGGGCCGTTTCGCATCCTTGCCGGAGGCTTTGTCGGTGAAGGTTTTGTCCAGGGCCAACCCTTCGAGCTGGCGGACCTCGTTTTGATCCAGGGAGCTGACGCGCAGGTAGCCGACCTGGTGGCCTTTGGACGGCTTGCGCGTTCGCACGGGCCGACGTGTCCGAATAGGCTCTTTGACCTTCGTCATTACCTGTACGATAAATCAAAAAGCTGTGATCTTCAGAGCTAAGTGGCGGGCTTTCTTCACCGCTATGTGGCGCGATCACGAGGGCGAAATAGAGTGCGCCCGTATCCTCTGTCATCAC
>NZ_JACHIP010000056.1 GCF_014203275.1 Granulicella aggregans | reverse complement strand
GATGCACAACTTCCGCAGGCTCGTCACGCGTTGGGAGTTCCACATCGAAAACTTCCTCGGCTTCGTCCAACTCGCTTGCGTCCATATGCTGCTCAGACGTTTATGAGACCGCTTCTAGTTAGAGACAGGTCGATTCGTCTTCTATGAGCTTCTGTCGCCCAGATCTTTTGCGTGAAGAGAATACTTTCGCGCGCGTCAACCGACGTATAGGGCCAAAGTTTTGCCGGTATGGGAGTGGCAAAGAACTCGGCGATAGTCTGGGCGGGCATCCTTATGATGCTACCGCCTGGCTAACCGTAACCGGCTGAAGTGTCCGCGTCAGGGTAACAAGATGACCTACACCTCCTGAAACATTGAGCTGCTGGAAGGACAGGCAGCGTAACGTTGAAGACGGCACCATTTGGTGAGGACCTCATGAATGATGGCTCTCCGGTCAGACCTAAGGGGCGGCCAGTGGGCAGCTATTCAGGTTCAGCGCGTACTCAACTGATCCGTCCCTTAAGATTAGGGTTGCAGTGGGCTCTACAAAGTTTCGATATTTAAGGGGGCAAGGAATTGACGCGACTGCAGATTGGGAAAGACGGCTTCACGCTTCCGATCGAACTGGTCACGTCAACGCAGGCGATTCTGGCCCGCAAGCGAAGCGGCAAAAGCTATACGGCGTCAGTTCAAGCTGAGGAGCTGCTTCGACACAAACAGCAGATTGCTACGATCGACCCGACGGGTGCCTGGTGGGGCTTACGATCCTCGGCTGCAGGCGATGGGCCGGGATATCCGGTCGTTGTCTTCGGCGGGGATCACGCCGATGCTCCGCTCGAACCGCATGCCGGTCGAATGCTGGCTACGGCACTCGTCGAGCACGGCTTCTCGGCGATCTTCGATGTTGGTCTTATGGTGACGGAAGACCAGATCCGATTTACCTCTGATTTTGCGAGTGAACTACTTCGGATCAATCGGACAGCGCTTCACCTTTTCATCGACGAGGCCGATACGTTCGCTCCGCAATTGACAGAAAACCGGGGCCAGAAAGTCTGCCTGGGCACCGTGAGCCGCTTGGTCAAACAGGGCGGCGTGCGAGGCGTCGGGGTCACCATGATTACGCAGCGGCCAGCCGACATCAACAAGAAGGTTCTAAGCCAGGTCGATATCCTCACCGTCCTGAGAATGAGCCATCCCCTCGACATCAAAGCCGCGACAGATTGGATCAAGAGCGAGGTCTCTATTGAATTTGCAGGGGAGGTGGAGATTGCGCTACCAAGTCTCCCGGTGGGAAGTGCCTTCTTCTGCTCAGCCTCGCTCGGCATCGGCCAACGCGTGGAAGTGCGCGAGCGGGAGACGTTCAACTCCGGCGCGACACCCAAACCGGGAGAGAGACAGCAGGTGCCGAGGGTATTGGCTCCGATCGACATCGAGCAACTGGGCCGCGAGATCGCGGATTCGGCGCGACATGCTCAGGAGAACTCTCCAGAATTCTTACGCCAACGAATCGCCGATCTGGAGAGGGAAGGGAATCGCGTTTTACCGGATAGCGGTATCGAACTCGCAAAGCTTCAGGCGGAGATTGGCAAGCTAAGGCCCGCGGCTGAGGCCGCCGCCGGGTACCGGATCAAACTCCATGAAGCCGATGAAATCAGAAAGGAAGTCCTTCAAGAGCTTCACGCGTTGATTGCCAAGCTCGAACACCACGGAGAAGGGGAGCCGGCATCGGTTTCGGAGATGCGTGTTCCGCAGGAGCTTCCCTTGAAGTTTCCGCCCCGCCCTGTGGTGGTTCCTCGAACGATCACGGAAGCATCTGCGGCTGACCATGCATCCGATGCGGAAAACCCCGTCTCGACTTCAGAGCAAAAGATACTTGATGCCCTGGCAAGCCTTGAGGCCGTCGGCGTCATCGATCCCTCGAAGACTCAACTGGCCGCATTCGCCGGGTATTCAAACCCTAAGAGTGGAGGGTTCGCCGCGCCCGTCGCGGCGCTGATCCGCAAAGGACTGGCGGGTTCGAGCGGCGGCAAGGCTACGCTGACTGCTGCCGGCCGATCGGTTGCAAACATGCCGACCCGTCCCGCGACCACAAACGAATTGCAGGCTCGGATCTTCCATCTGCTTGGGGAAGGAGAACGGAAGATGCTCACACTCCTCATTGCTGCATTCCCGGAGAACCTCACCCGCGTAGAGCTGGCCGGACAAGCCGGGTACAGCAATGCGAAGTCAGGCGGCTTCGCGGCTCCGTTGGCACGGCTTGTCGAGCTTGGGTTTGTGGAGACTGTGCGACCTGGAGTCGTTCGGGGAAGCGAGATGCTCTTCCTCAAAGGGAAGGGCAGAGGGAAGTGAAGAAGATCCGGACAGGCGTTCAGCGGGCACTCCATTGCCGTTGCGGACGGGGCAAAGTTCTCGCACTGGGCATGTGCGCCACCTGCTACACGCTCAAGCGGCAAGACGAGGAGTATTTTGGCGGTCTCCGGGAGCAGGTACTCGCACGAGACGGCTATTGTTGCCGGGTCTGCGGAGCGTCCGGACGCGGGAAACGCTCGATCGTAGTGCATCACCGGATACCAGGCGTTTCGAAGATGGCTCTGATGATCTCACTTTGCCACGCTTGTCACGCTATCGTAAGCCGAACTCAGGTCATGCGCCGACCTATGCCGCCTTTGCTCCTGGAGCTCTGGCGAGAACAGCACCCGAGTGGCCATGAACAGACGATCCTGTGCTTTGAGAAGCCTGGTCCGGTGGCTATCGCCGTGCCGCTTTTCACGGACTAAACTTTCTCAAATTGACTAAAAACAGTCCAGCTTGATGCATGATAACGTACTTTATCAGATGTACGGCGACGGGCCGAGAAGCACCAAAACGATTTTCAATAACCCGGCAGGATAGCTAATTGACAGCACCTAGCTTTTTTACCAAGTCGCTGAGCTGGGCTTGGACGTTTTCTCGCTCTGCTTCGGCTGTTCTCAATCGACCTTCAACATCTTGTAGTTGCTCTGATGTGGCCACCTCTTGTGCTGTGACTTTCCCCAGTACAGCTTTGAGCTCCACCAGTCTGTCGATAAACTGCTGCTCCGGGTTCTCGACCTTTTCCATTCCGCCTTCAAATCTGGCCACCTCTGCCTGAGCAGATGCCTTATCGACCTGAACTTGAGTGAGCTGTGTTTTCAACGTGTCTCTTTTCTGAATGGCACGGTCAAGCGTTGTCTGCGTTACCTGAAGTTCGACCAGCAGCAATTGGAGGGTTGTGCTTGCACGCAAATCACGATGAATCGCCCGCAATTCGTCAAGTATCTGTAGCTGAGTCTGGGTATCGGGTTTACTCGTTTGCCCTGGCGCTGAGTTGGCGAACAAGCCTAGAACTAGCAGAACGCGCATGAATTTCATGCGGTTATCTTACGCGCCCCGATAGCATCCTCGGCGCGTTCGAAGACTGCGTAACCCCTGACAACCGGAGTTGTCGTGGGTAACGCAGAGCAGCCATAGCTTGGAACGAGCATAGAGACCTCTCCTCCAAACCGCAGCTCGGTGCTGGAGAAAGAAGAAAGCGCCGATGGGGGCTAAGCCTCTTTTTCTCCATACCAGTCTTCATGGGGGGACACCTTCCCGCATTGCATGCACTGCGTCACAGGCCACTGATACGAACAAGCGGGGCACCGTCCGCGCGAGGTGAATGTGTTCCAGACATTTCCGCAGCGGCAACCCCACACGTTGCCTGTTTTAGGACGCCATTGACACTCCGGACACCGCACAGGTGCCCCATCAACGATCATGGCTGGGCCGTCCGCCTCAGGTAAACGCCGCACCTTGCCCCGAAGTCGACCATGTTGCACCTTAGTCTGACGCCGAGAGGAATTAGGCATCTCCGTCAGTCCGGCCACCGCAGCTGCGAACTCAATACGAGCCAGCAATTGCAGGTCTTCATCGGGAACTCGCGCCAGCAAATCCCGCTTTTCAAGTCCCCTCCGTCTACCAGCATGGTAGAGAACGCTGCGGAATCTTGCCGCCGAAGGCCACAGCACTTTGGGAGCAAAGTTTGGTGCTTCTATATCGGTATCCTCCCGATATAGCTCCTGGGCAAGCTCCATAGCGCGGTCAAAGTCGCCGTCCTGCAATGCGAACTGGAAGGCGATATCCTGTGAAGCGCCGGAGCCGATATAAGCACGACCGCCGCAGGTCGGACCCCCTTCAAGCTTGCGGCGCTTCTGCTCTTCTTCTGCTTCCTGCTGAATCGAATCCCATCCATTGGGATAACGTCGCGCACCCGCCGCCAACTGCTCATGCGTCGCAATCAGCTCTGCCGCAAGTGTAGGGTCCAGGCGTCGCAAGATATGGAGGATCTCAAAGAGCATGAACTCCCGACCCGACGTAAATAACAGCAACCCATTGTCGAAAGAGCCCTGCATCGGCCATTCCGAATCGTTCAGGGTAGATTCAACAACGGAGTGCAGAATAGACAAAGCTTCTATAGCAGGCACCACCGTCCAGTACCTTCCGAAAAGCTTAAGGAACTCGCGTTCTTTTGTCTCGTGCCATGCTTTGACAGCCTTCCGCATCACTGCCAAACGTTGCGTCTGATCCTCGCAGTCGTGAAGTATGTTCATTGCGAAGAGAAAGGGAAAGGATTCTGCAGGCCCATCCTGCAGGACAAACTGAAGTGCGGCTTCAGCATGCCCATGCTCCAACATCGTTTTCCCCAGCATCCATCCGGTATGTCCTTGGGGAGCTCTCGATTCCTCTGGTATGCCAGGCAATAATGAAGGCTCAACCGCTGCTGCAAACACCCGGGCGTGATCAAACAAAACTGAGCGTTCTGGCTCTGGCAATGTGCCGATCTCTTCCAGCGCCATTTCCAGCGTGATCCGTCCCTTAGCGCGATCGGCAACGGCTTCGACCCGTGCGATACGCAGTTTTGCCGCTGCCCGTACTAAAGGCGCTGCACTCTCAGCCTGTTTTCGTGACTGCCGTAGCAATTCAACGACGCTCATTCTGATTAGCTCCAAAAAGCTACGTGCTTGTCCTTAGTAGCCTAGGTTGCGGCAGCAGCTTGGTGATATCTCCTGGTCGGCCCACCCTTTGTACTGTCTGAAACCACCGTTTCAGATGAATATAGGTCGACTTGGCGGGATCCTCGGCGTTGCCGATAACGAAATCCTGCGGGAGCTTCTTTCATCTGCGAATCAGGGACAAGCACCGCCTGAACCCGTCGAGGACAAACAATCCCTGGACGAACGCAAAGAGCAAAGGCGAGACGGTAAACGCGAGAAGCAATGTCATTGCCGCAGGAGAAGACCCGTATGGCGGCTTGGAACTCTCCATTGCAACCGTAGCCCCGCAGAACAACGCGAGGAGGGCGACACTGAGCCCAAAGTGCCACCAAGCCGCAGAGGCGCTCCAAGGAACCATCCAGATGGAGTACAGAAAGGCAAACAAGCAGAGGCAAGAGGCTGCGCCGAAGCGCAGAAGATGGTACGGAATGAGGTAGGTGTTCCTCGGCAGCGTGAGTGTCATGCCGGTCGAGAAACCAAACCGCGAGCCGATCAAACCCGCGACGAGAACAATCACCGCAGTCGCAGCGAAAAGTACAGGAAGACGTGGCATCTGATCCTCCGGCGAATCGAATCTTCCGAGCAGGATACACCGATAGTTGAGTCGCCCTTTAGATCTCTCCCCTCCAGGCTGTGACGGGTCATCTTGTTACTCCTGAAATGGACGCTTCAGCCAGAAACGCGCGATAGCGCCCCAAGCCAAAACCTGAGGCGCTAGACGCACGATCCCGAACGGGACGATGCGGTGCTATTTCCGGTGGAGTTTTAGCCAGTAGCGGTACATGAAGTCGGAGCGATCTGCGTCTTGGCAGTCTGGAAATACCAGGTGCTGACGCCCATCTCGTCCCCAGTCATAGGTGTTGTTGAAGGCGCACTCCAGGCGGTGAGGGATCAACCCTTCCTCCAGGTCTTGTAGGGTGTAAAGCCATTGATTCTGACGACGACGCAGGCCACGCGCAGCAACTTTCTTGTCTGCGTGAGCACTCTTGGTCCCCGTAACGGCCGTATAGGGTTTGCGGTAAGAACGCGACACATGTGCTCTCTCCTTTAGCGAGCTAATGTGTCATGGCGTGCCTCCTGCACTCAGTATGCTCCCATTGGCTTCCAGCTAGCGAGCTAACGAGCCTGACGCGCCTGACGCGCCTGCTTCGCAAGATAGCGTCGGTCGAGAGCCTCACGAAGCATGGTCTTGATGATGGCCTGCCGACTGACGTTCAGCGTCTCGGCCTCACAGTCCAACTCCTTGAGCATCGGCGAGGTGAAATCAACGTTCACCCGCTGGACTAGCCTCTTCACGGTGAATTCATTTGTGAAGTGCGCTGAGATGTCTTGCCCTTGATCCGCCATCTGGGCAATCTCCTCGGCGTCGATCGGTTTACTCGATGTTTTCGGCATACGCTCTCCTTTCCTCTTTTGTCGCCTTCCACAAAGTCACAAGGTGATACAACTCTCCATCGGCATCCTCCCGAACCTCGTAGATCACGCTGTACAGCGTTCCACTGACCCACCCTATGGCGCGAAACTGCTCGGGATCATCGGAACGTCTGTCAGTGATGTATTCCGATTCAAAGAGCGCCTTCGCTTCCTCAAAGCCAATGCCCCGCTCGGGATTCGCTTTGAGCCGCTTGCTTTTCTCGGGGTCGAAGTCGAAACGCATACGTATAACAGTTATACCAAAACCGTAGATCGTTCCATCATTCTTTTGACCTGCACGGCAGACCATTCCCCAAGTCTTCGAGGCGTGGGGATTTCGCGAGCATTGAGTTCCGCCGCAATCGCACGGAGCGAGTTCGCGCCAGTAGCTTGTATGGCTGTGATCGTCGGAAGGAGTTCCGTGCGGTTCTGGCTCGCTTTCTGGCTACGCATTTGCCGCGCCGCCGCGCCGATCTCCGCAAACCGCTCAGCCGAGACGCGCCGACCGCCAAGCTTCGTTCCGCGCGCTTTTGCGGCTGCTAGGGCTGCCTTGGTTCTCTTCGAGATTGCTTCGGCCTCTTGCTCTGCGACGGCGGCCAAGATGTGGACCACGAACCGATTCGCCTGGGGCATATCGACGGCCACGAACTCTACGCCGGATTCCATGAGGTTCGAGATAAAGGCGACGTTGCGGGCGAGGCGATCCAGCTTGGCGATCACTAGGGTAGCCCGATGCTTGCGGCAGAGCTTGAGGGCGGTCGCGAGCGCGGGCCGGTCATTAAGCTTGCCGCTTTCAATCTCCAAGACCTCCTGCACTAGGGTCCAGTCTCCCCCGTTCAGGAATCCGGCGACGGCGGCGCGCTGCGCTTCGAGCCCCAGCCCGCTTGCGCCCTGCCGTACCGTTGAGACCCTCAGGTAGCTCACAAACCTGCGTTTTGCCATCGCTTTGGCCCTCTGTTACGTTTCTTCTACGTCCGTAGAAAGAATGAACAAAGGCCTTAGGCTCGTTCCGGAAAACGCTTGGGACGAAGTTTCCGCTAACCCCGGCGGTCTCAACCGGTCGATGCAACACTGGCATGGAGTTTACTAGCCGGAGTTTCAAAATCCAACGTCTTTCGCGGGCGTTGATTGAGGCGCAGAGCTACCTTGTTGAGGTCGGTTTGAGAGTAGCCGGATAAGTCGGTTTTTCTTGGGAAGTACTGTCTTAGAAGTCCGTTGGTGTTTTCGTTGGTGCCGCGCTGCCATGGGCTCTGCG
>NZ_JACHIP010000055.1 GCF_014203275.1 Granulicella aggregans | reverse complement strand
CTCGTTCTGAAGCTGAATATGCTCGATCACACCGCTTTTCTCGGCATACACGCCGGTGATTCCGTTGATCATGATTTCGCTGATTGTGGGGTCCATAATCAGCGCCTGTAGATCTTCGGTAAAGAACGGTAGCACCTTCTCCCATCCGCTCTGGACGCTCACTGTTTCACCGCCGGGTGGAACGTCGACCCGTCACCCACGATCGGATCGACCGAGACCCGGTTCTCATGAAACTCTGTGATCGTCATACCGAGAGGGTTGATCGTCTCGTACTGAGGATTCGTCTTCGCCTGGTCGCTCACCTGAGCAGGGTTGAGATAGTAGGTGATTGAGGCCATCCAGTGCTCTGTGCGGGGCTTGGTCGACGTGCGCGGTGAGTAGATGAGGTCGAAGCTTTCGAGCGCCGTTCCACGCGACACGATGGCGTTCTCGATTTTCTCTGTCGTCATCGACGTGATCGTCACGTTGTTGACCTGGACCTCGCTCTGCTCAACCATCCCGCTCACAACCTGCGTGATGAGGTGGTTATTGTTGTCCTGGAGGATGAGCTGGCCGGCGAGAGGTGCGGAGAGGAAGTAATAGTTCATGGGGTATTTCTTCGCCATCGTCTCCCGGTTGATGGTGTGCCGGTAGTTGGTCCAATCCGTCAGGTAGGTGCGGATCTCGCCTTCGCGGGGGCTGTAATTGAGATCGCTATATTGAATTGCCTGTGCTCTCCCGGCCTCATCTATGCGGACGTAGCGGGTGATGGCGGGACGGTGCGAAACAATCACCAAAGCGGCACTGAGAACGACAGAGAGGATACCCAAGGCACCGATTGCAATCTTCGCCATGCTGCGTTCGCTGTAGTGCGCCGAATAGACCTGGTTGGCGATCTTGTCGGCTTCGACATGCTGTGGGGGAGTGAGAGCACTACTGGGCACTGCGAGGTGTGTGGACACTTGAATTCCTCTCCTGGATCTGGGGCTTGGGTTTGCTCGTCTGAAACAGGCCGAGACCGCGTAAAAAGACAAGGAGAAAGAGCGCGATTATGAAGATCTTCCCCAGCAAAGGTGCGCGACGATAAAGCATCATGATGGTGAACATTTGTCTCTAGCCTGCCGCCGCAACGAATGCGCCGATCTTCTCTACCGTTTCGCCGATCTTTCCAGCAATCCCAGCCCCACCTCCGAACATCATTTGCGTCACGCTCGGGATTAGGAACATATTGAGGATGAACGCGATGTAGATCGTCGTGAACGGGATGAGGTTGGCAAGCCAGTTAGCGATGGTGTAGTTCTCTTGAAACGTTTGGTGCATGAAGCCTGTAAGAAACTGCGACCAGACGTAGATGAAGGCGGCGGCCACGGCCCGAATCATCGCCAAACTCAGGAGCACCTCAACGAAGTGAAGGAACTTCCCGTGAAAGGTTTCGGTCATGTAGAGAGGGATCATCAATGGGCCAAACAGGGCGGCGACAGCATAGAAGATGAGACCGCTGCAATTGATCAGGAAGATGATGCCTGACGCTATGCCGAGAAGAGCTTGGACGTAGTAGTAGCAGATGTATTCCATGGGGGCTAACGTGGCGGGCATGTCGGTTTTTTGCCCTGCCTCCGCGATCAGGGCGGTCATCTGATTGAGCTGGGCGTGATCGAGAACTTGTGAAATCGCGGCGGCGATGTAGCTGAACATGCGATTGAAACCGAAGTTCGCGCCAGGAAGGTTCGTAACCCAGTAGTGTTCGATCACGCAGCAAAACAGCAGGCGGAATAAGAAGGTTCTGAGTTCGTCCAAGCTGACCGAGCGATTGCCACCGAAGTGCGCCGACCAGGACGACATCCGCACAGCGATGCCGATCAGGATCATGGTTGCGATGAAGGTCAGCAGCAGCATGCCAAAGTCCGAGAGGGCTCCACCGTTCTGCAACGTGAGATCGGTCAGACTTTGGGTGAACTGACCGAGCCAATCAACTACTGGGGGCGGTGTATTCATGGTGTCACTCTCGCTCGCTTTGGGGTGGACCGTGCTGGAACGTCTGAGGTGTCGTACGGATCGAAGGTCAGTGAAAGGTTCTGTGTGGCAGCGAGCGCCCCGTTGAGGCGTGCTAGTGCTATCTGAGAGCGCCGGGCTTTTCTTTGTCGGTTGAAAAGGGCGGTGCTGAGAAGTCCCAGCACCACGACGAGCAGAAGGGCAATCAGTGCCATGTATCCGGAATCCATTTCAGCCTCAGTAGTACGTGGTCCACGTCTGCGAGCTGTTGCCGAGATATGCAGGATTGTTGGCTTGCTGGGTGATCTTGTAGTTGGCGTCGTTGAGCGTGAGCGACGCCTCATTACGCTTGTCCATGTTGGTCACCGCAGCTTGCGCCGCCATGCAGGCGTGGAGCTGGCCTTGTGCGTGCTCCTCCTCCATGCGCTGTGCATTCTGCATGTTCAGCAAGTTGAGCTGTTCCACTTCACTGTTCGTGTTGTCGCTCGTGTCGTAGACCGAAGTATTGAGTGCTGTGTTGGCTTGCAGGTTGGCGGTTCGACTGGCTTGGTAGGCTCCGGAAGCGGCTAAGCATTGGCTTGATGCCGCGTCCATCGCCTCAATGTGTGCGAGGGTTGAGAGCCTTTGGCTGTTCCCGACCACTTCCTGGCTCCAGAAGCTGGACGACGTGCCGGAGATCGCAAGGTTCATGATCTTCCAGACCAAGCTCGAGTTCTGGGATTGACCGTTCATCTGGGCCTGGAGGCCAGCGGTCTCCCCGTACGTGTTCTGCACGGAGCCGTGGAGCAAGGCATTTTCCGCCGTATGCCAGATCTGCTTCGTGTTGAAATACTTCAAATTGTTGAAGATCGTGTTGTAGGTGGTCACCGATTGTTGGTAGGTATTCAGTGCTGTCTGGGCAATCGCGACATCTTGCTTGAGCTGCTCGATGAGTGTGAGGTTACGTTGAGAGCCGGACGCAATCTGCTGTGCCTGATTGAGAAGGCTTTTGTCTTCGTTGTAGATCTGTTGAACGGCGTGGGCGGATTGGGTGGGATCCAAGACGATACCGCCGAACTGCGCGTGGGCTGGCACCGCCATCGCGAGCGTGGCGGCTCCGCTTGCGAGTGCAACACTGAGGGTTTTGAGGAACTTCTTCATGCAGGATGCTCCTAGAGGGTCGGGTTGACGCGATGTTCCGCGTAGGAGGGGATCAGGATGTCTTTGCCGATGTAGACACGCGCTCGAGAACCTTCCTTGAGCGTGATGATCGGCAGCCGATTGAGGAAGTGATTGAGGATCTGCTCGCTCTCCTGGCTGGTTTGCGAGGAGAGGCCGTTGCGGATTTGGCTATCGGCGGTTAGAACGCTCCCGTTGTTGCCGATCTGCGCGAGTCCTCCCAGGCCCCCGATGGCGGCAGCGGCGGCGAACGCTTGTAGATAGCCGTGGTCAACGTTGGTGGCAAGGCCCGTAGTCCCGATTTGATCGAGGCCCGCGTACTTGTCGATGTCGATCGAGAAACCATCTGGACAGACGGCACGGTGGAACACAACGGCTAGCTTGTGCTGTTGCTGATTGCCGACAGCTGCCACTGCTCCGATAAGCCGCGTTCCCTGGGGCAGGAGAAGGTTCTGGCGGTCATGCGAGTAGTAGTCCGTCGTGAGCATGAGGAGAACTGGCCCGGACATGCCCCCGTCGACATGGTTGGTAATGATGCCTTCTAGGACCGTTCCCTCGAAGACACGGTAGAGTTTGCCGCCGTACACATCGAAGTCGTAGGCAGCAAGCGGGTCTTTGCCTTTCCTCTGATCGGGCCTGGAGGCCTCCTCGGACGACGCCGGCTCCTGCGTGGCAATCGACTGATTTGCTACGACCGTCGGCCCGGTCACGGTCGGCGATGCAACGGTCGGTCCCGCTACTGAAGGAGACTCTCCCGCCTCGTGGGTTTGAAAGTCGACCGCCACGGTATCGCTGTTGAGTGCATCCAACCGCTTTTTCTCACGCTCTGCGGCCTTTTGCTTGGCCTGCGCCCGGGCTTCCGATTGGGCCGATGTTTGCTGAGGGGCATTTGGGCCGGTGCCGTAGATCGCCGCACTCTGCGCTGGGGTCATGGGTGCGGTGCCATCGGCTTCAGGCGGTGCGAGGGCAGCACGTTCCTGCGCCTGCATCCCCCTTTCCTGGGCCTCCATATTCGCGATCGACTGTTGGAGCTTGGCGTTGTCAGCGTCGCTCTTCTGAATCAAGGCTTGCTGTTTCTCGAAGCCGTTCACTTGCTGCGTATCGGCGGTGGATGGCCTCGATTGCAGCGTGCTTTTCGCCGGTTCTTTTTTATGGTTTCCGGTGAACATGTTGTAAGCGGTCGAAGCACCGATGAGGACGACCGCCCCGGTCAACACGAGGACGATGGGCATAGTTCTACCGATGGGGGGCTTCCCTGATGGCACGACGGGGACGGTTCCCATTAGTTGGCCTCCTGACGGTGGAACTCAACCTTGGATTTGCCGACTGCGACGTAACCGTTCTGGAGAAGCTTGGGCACGGTGTAGAGGCCATTCGCGAAATCGAAGTTGATGAGGGAGCCTTTGCCGTCCTTCAGCTCGTAGACGACTGGGGGTTCCTCGAACTTGCCCTGGAGGTAGGTGAACTTGCCGTCATCCCAAATTTGGCGCACGCCGAGCGCCCTGGCCTTGCCTTGATCCCATCGGTAATCGAAGTGGAGGCTGCTGGGATACGTGCTCTGGTACGTCTCCTGGGCGGTCTCGGCGGTCTTCTCGTCGGCTGCGGCGGTCGCTTTGGCTTGGGCCACTTCCCTTTCCAGCCGATCTTCTGTCTCCTTCACCTCTGCCGCTGGGATGAAGACCGGAGCCTCGGCGATCTTCTTCTGGGCTTCCTTGTCGGTCTGCGTCAGAAACACCGTCGAGTCGCAACCTCCAGCCGGGTCCGCCGAAACCTCGCGCAATTCGAGGGTGTAGTCGTTACCGTGGTCGGAGATGATGTGTACGTTCGTGCTGCTCTTGGCAGCCGCCGCCTTCGGCTTCACGCTGATGAACCGGCTGGCGACGTGACCGGCGTTGAAGATCCAGTCGTCTGTGTTGCCACCGAAGACGGTAGCGACCTTCTCCTCGGTGGGCAGCTCCAGTAGAGTCGACGCGTTGAGGCAGGCGTGGATGATCGGAGGAGCCGCCGTCGCATTGACCTCGATCGTACGAGGGGCTTTCTGTTGGGCGTGGATCGCGGGTACGGCGTAAGCGGAGAGCGCGAGCAATGCGCTTTCGGCGATGATGAGCGAGGTCTTCATAGGTCGTCTCCTGATGGGTTGAGGATGATGGCTGTAGCGGGGAATCTTTGTTTCGTCTGGCTGAAATTGCAAAATTGCAAAACGTTGGAATGTTTAGTCTTTGCTTCTGTTCCTGAAACCGATAACCGCGCCGTCGTTGGCTGTGGCAATGTGGGAGACGGCAGCAGCTTCGCCGTCTTCCAAAGGGCTGTGGGAACGAGGTGAAACAGCTTTATCGATTTCCATAGCCCTGTCATTTCCATAGCCAAGCTCTCGGGGTAGGGGCGATCAGCCGTCTTCGCCTGCGACGAAACGGGTAATGCCTTCCTCCAAACCCCATTTCTCGATCAAGCGGCCTCGGCGGGCGCGATCCTTTGGCTTGGTGGAGAAAATGGCATAGCTGCGAGGGTCAAGATTGAGGGTCACCACCTTCGTGATTCCATCCCGGCGCATCAACAGGCCTTCGCGCGGCCCCAGACTCTCGAAGAGATTCAATTGCTGCTCGGTCATCTTGAACAGCTCGCCGTAGAAATCGCGATTGAACGTTGCATCAGGCAGCAGCAGAAACGACGTGCAGGAGTTCACGATGCTGTCGGCGTGCTCCCCAAGATCGGTCGCGGACTGGCCGATGAGGGTCACACCGCCGAGATTCTTGCGAACCTGCTTGATGCTGGCCAGCGCGCCCTCTAGTAGCTGCTTGTTCTTGAGGTTTGAGAAGAGCTCCTCGATGACGACATGCTTGGGAACGCCAAGGTTCTTCGGGTCATACACAACGTCATCGATCCGGCGCAGCAGCCACACCATCAGCGGTTCGATAAGATCGGGATAGTCTTTGGCGACGCCCGCGAAATCCCAGCACTGGATGCGCGAAAGACTAAGTGAGTCTTCAACATTGTCGAAGATGGCGTGATACACGCCCTGCCCAACCCACTTCGCAAGGTACCGGCTGAGATGCTTCGGAAGGAGCAGGTTTGAGAGCCTGCGGATCTTCCGGTCAATGAGGTACATGCCCTGCACCTCTTTGAACACCGCGTCCTCGTCCTCGGGGCTGAGGACGGCCCCACCGTTGGTCAGGAGCATTTTGACGAAGTTGTAGAGGTACTTGATGTTCTTCTCGGTCGGCTCCAGCGCGAACGGATTGACGCGCGGCCCGTCCAGACCGATGCGATCGACCCTGCCGCCGTATAATTCCACCATGCTCTCGTAGCTGTTGCCGACATCGAAAATGTAGGTAAATCCGTTATATTTCCGCTCCAGACCCAACATCTGATTTGTGTGAACTGACTTACCGGTTCCCGTGGGTCCTATGGTGAGTTGCACCCGCACCCCGTTCACATAGGCATCCTGGAAGAAGGGCGTGCCTTGCCGGGTCTCGAAGACATTCAGGTACTCGCTGTCGAGATCGTCAGAAAGCGGATGACCGATGTTCGGGGCAAAGACAGGCGAGAGGCGGGCGTGATGGTCTTCGCCCAGCCAAAGGGGAAAGACGTTGTAACGGTGGTTGCAAGGGAACATCGCATAGAACGCGGAAAGGTTCCCGATGGTCTCCTCAATCACCGTCGCCTGTGCGTCCACGAACGTCCGGTGAACCACTGGCGCGTTCTCCCTCAGCTCCTCGGCGCTCTTCGCCGAGAGCAGTAGGGTCACGGTGTACTTGCCCTGTGCCTTCTTGTTCAGATCCTTCACGACAAGGCCGAGATCATCGACACCTTCGGACGCTGCCTTCGCGCCCGCTCCCTGGTCGAGGGCGGCGAAGTTCTTGCCCGCCATCACCCGCTGAAAGATGCCGACTTTGAAGAAGTCAATCCACTTCTCCTGGGCGCTGATCTCCTTACGCACGGTCGATGTCGACTGCGGCCTCCAAGTGGTGCAGAGCACGCTATCGCAGGTCAGATTCGTGATGCCGTTGTAGAGGCAGGGTTGCGATGCTGCAGGCGTGCTCGTCAGCGAGAACATCTGCACATGGCGCTTCCCTACCCGGAGATGATCTTTCTCCCAGGAGATCGCGCTGTTCACGATCTGCTGATCGACTCCCATGTCTGAGATCAAAGGCGTATGGCCCGCCCACTCTTCAAGGTTGAAAAGCTCACAGAAGAACTTGAAGACTCTTTCCTTGTTTAGAACCTTCAGCCCGATCACGCTACCCAGGTGGGTTTCGAGGATGTCTGCGGCCTTTTGCAGCTGGTGTATCAGCCGGTCGTTTTCGTCTGCCAGAGCCTTCGGCTTGGCCGCAAACGGGTTCGAAAGCTCCGGTTCCAAGGTCAGGCACCAGTGCAGGTCGATGCGACGAAAGTTGGCCGTCTTCGCCAAGAACTTAAGGCGATGATCCACAAAGGATTCCGTGATGGGATCGGCGTACTGGGCCTGTCTAGGAATGTCGAACCCGGACGTGACCCGCATGTATTGGTAGAGCGAAGACCCTTCGGCCAAGCCACGTAAGCCCGTCTCGACGGCTCGCACCCTGGCGTTGATCTCTGCGTCTGTGAGACCTTCCTCGTCGACCCCTGCGACTTCACAAAGGATGCCGTAGCCGCGCGTCTTCGTCGCGAAGATTGTGGGCGTGACGAACCGGGCGATCGGGATGATGCTGTTCGCCGCCCCTGAATCGGTGAACCACTGGTTAGCGTTTGCGCGGGTCATAGTAGCTCTTCTGGGTCCAGCTCAGACCCCACAGTTGGAACATCTTTGGGTGTTTGCGAACGATCAGCCAGCAGACGGCGGTGATCGAAATGAAGATCAGGATGGAGAGGAAGAAGTACCGAAGCAGGAGAGCCAGCATCGAAGTAATCACAATGCCCATCCAGATTGGCAAGCTCAATCCGAGCTTTTGCCGGGGTTTGTTGAGGGCTTGATTGATCGACAGTGGCTCTCCACGCTT
>NZ_JACHIP010000054.1 GCF_014203275.1 Granulicella aggregans | reverse complement strand
CGCCAAGAACCATCACCGGCTCTGCGCGAACTTCGCCCTCATCAACCTCTACTTACACCGCAAGCGGCTGGCAGGGCTCGCTGCATAGCGCCCGAGAACGGCCAATCAACTCAGCGCGATCCCCACCAAAACCAAGCTAAGCACCGCAGTATCGAAACAAAGCTGGCGGCCAACTCAAGCCACTCACCGACATCGTCAAATCAGCCGCCTGCGCAGAGGCTCCCTAAGGAATTTCGATCACTCGTTTGAGGCTGCGAAGGGTCTTAGAGGCCTGAAAGCACCCTTTCGGAGGCGGCCAGTGGCCTGCCAGGTATAGTCGCCGGTCAGATTGATGTGTTCCCAGCCGATGGGTGACAGGTGAGCCAGAGATTCATCGTCGATAGTGATGCCATGCTCACGCAAGGCGGCAACGGCGCGTTCCGAACTCAACCACGTATGTCTACCTGAATTACTCGCCGAACGACGGATCGCGAAGACAGATTGAGGGTCGCTCGATTTCGCTCGTTGACTCCTGGCTGTTGGCGACACCCGATGCTCGCTGTAAGTTTCAAAACGTCGACGGAAACGTCGGTCTGACAATTCCCAGCGACGTCCATATTGGAATGCGCATCTCCGCAATGTACAGATGGATTCCGCCGACTCTTATCGTCGATAAGGCGCGTCTTTTGCCGCGTAGACTGATGGAATGGCCAAAGCTCCAGCAGCAATCACATCGCCCAAGCTTAAGAAGCTCGCGCAAAAGGCCTTGAAGTCCCCGAGCATGCTCACGACAGAAGAGACGCGGGAACTCGCTTACGACGAAGCAATCTGCTGCTTTTACGGAACTGCTGGCTGCCACGGCGATACAGGAAGCGAAAAAGAACGGCGAGTTCACGATCCCCGGTCTTGGCAAGCTGGTAAAGGCACAGCGAGCCGCGCGGATCGGCCGCAATCCCCAGACTGGGGAATCGATCAAGATCAAGGCAAAGACGGTCGTCAAGTTCCGTATCGCCAAGGCGGCGAAGGACGCGATCGCTCCAACAAAGTAACTCAATCCGCTACATGGAACATCATGGTCCCTCGGAGGCATTCGGGGGATCTTTCCTTTGAATCCAACACGAGAGCCCACCCCACGAGCAGGAGATCCTATGTCCGAGACACTCAAGAAAAAGACAGCACCACGGAAAACGGCAGCCAAGAAAAAGACGGCGCCGGCGGAGCCATCTAACGTTCCTCCAACGCACCAAGACGTCGAATTGCTTGCATATCAACTGTGGGCCGACCGGGGCCATCATCACGGCGACGATGCCCAGGACTGGTTACATGCAGAGGAGCAGTTGAGGACGCAACAGTAGGCGATGACAGTTCAAGGTGACCTGCCTTTGATCAAGTCCGAGATTCAATCAGATTTGCCCAGAAACTGCACCTCGAGAATGCAGTGATCGATCGCCTGAGAGTGAGCCTCTAGCTTCGCAACGGAGGCTGCATGGCGGCTGAGGTCGCAGCGT
The DNA here is from genome assembly GCF_014203275.1 of Granulicella aggregans. Classification (GTDB taxonomy): domain Bacteria; phylum Acidobacteriota; class Terriglobia; order Terriglobales; family Acidobacteriaceae; genus Edaphobacter. The sequence continues at coordinate 6,682 of NZ_JACHIP010000054.1, read as the reverse complement.
TCCAACCGATGCGCTCAGCCTTATATCCTTCGCTATCAGCAGTCCATTTGGAGATCAATTTGCGGAGATCTTCTTGTTTGGCAATGACCATCGTTTATCGCAGTATTTTCATCACGACGATCGGATGATGCCGTTGGGTACGGATTGTGTGGCAGGGGACGCCCTATGTCCGATAACGACTATCAGTTGAAATACAACCGCTCAACTGCTGGGCAGGTAGGTAATGCCAGTGATCGGGGCCGTACTCCGGAAGGAAACGAATAGGATCAGTCATGAATGCTGCAATCAGATACACCCTCTTTTCAACCCGTTGCTGAGCAGCGCCTCGCGGTCGAGCTGTTTCTTGCTGGCGGGAATCTTCGGATCGACGCCTATGCGGGAGCGGGCAAAACAACCACGTTGAAGATGCTGGCTGCCAGCAAGCCCTCCCCGGCTCTCTACTTAGCCTTCAATCGCTCGATTGCCTCCGAAGCCCGAGGGCGCTTCCCGGCGCATGTGAAATGTGCAACCACGCACTCGATCGCGTTCCGGGCAGTTCGCAGCAGCTTGGGCTATCCAGAGTGGAAGCTCACAGAAAGCCTGACACCCAACCTGATCCTCCAGGCATTTCGTCTGCCAGTAGAAATTACCTTCCATTCAGGAGTTGTGCTTGAGCAGAAGTCTTACGCTGCTGTCCTCCGCGACGGATTGAAGCTGTTCCTCCAAAGCCGCGATGCGGCTCCCTCGACGTTGCATGTCCCCCGCTATGGAGCCTTTGAGCGGCTGGGCTCTGAACAGTTCGAAAGCTTTGCGAAACAGGTCGCTGAGCACCTTGGATATCTTTGGTCGAGCATGCTCGATCGACCAAAGGGCCTGCCGCTCGGGCATGATGGCTATCTGAAACTATGGGCGCTGTCGAATCCTCGCGCACAGGCTGACTACATCATGGTCGACGAGGCGCAGGACCTCAACCCAGTCCTACTGGAAGTGCTGAATCGATCAGAGTGCCAGATTGTCTATGTGGGCGATGCAAACCAGCAGATCTATGAGTGGCGCGGGGCTGTGAACGCAATGGACCAGGTTCAAACGAGCCATCGCTGCTTACTGTCACAGTCCTTCCGTTTTGGTCCCGAGATTGCGGCGGCGGCGACTATCGTACTTCGCACGCTAGGTTCGCGAGAGCCCCTTCGTGGCTCTAGATCCGTCGTCTCTCACATTGGTCGCGTCAAGCCAGACGCCATCCTCGCTCGCAGCAATGCAGCGGTGATGTCCAACATCCTCAGGTGCCTTGCTCGCAACTTGCGGTGTGCCGTGGTTGGCGGAACAAAGGATTTGGAGCGCGTCCTTACAGATGTGCAGCGAGTGAAGCAAAATCAACCTGGGCAATCCCCGGAACTTGTCGGCTTCCAAGGATGGAAGGACGTGATGAGCTTCAGCAATCGGCCCGAGGGTGAGGGCTTGCGACCGCTGGTCAATCTCGTCCAGGAACACGACGAAACTCGTATTTTGGGAGCGCTCTCTAAATGTGAGCCCGATGAGTCGACAGCGCAGGTCATCTGTTCGACTGCTCATCGATCCAAAGGGAGAGAGTGGGATTACGTTTATCTCGACCCTGATTTTGAAGCTGGCTTCCTGAGAGCGAAACGCCTCGCATCAGCGGAGGCGGCCAGGGCCACTGCATCCGAAGCGAGATTGCTGTATGTCGCCATGACCCGAGCAAAACTCGAGGTTCAACTCCCACGGGAGGTGGCAAAGCGTTTCGGTATCCGCAACACCACCACCGAGGTACTCGGGCGGCCCCTTCACCCTTAGAGCGCTGAGCAAGCTCGAGCAAATGATCGATTCCTCAAAGAGTCGTCCGTGCCAGCTGCTCTTAACTAAAGAGCTGCGGCAAGCGGTCTTCAGGTGCGGGACAATCGCTCGATTGTGTCTAGCTTCTCCTGAGCGAGACCGCGCAAATCAATTAGACTGACTCGACGCTCGCGCAGTAGCGTGGCAAAGACTCGAGCTAGAACGGAGTAGCGGAAGTCGAAGGTGCGGGCAATCCCTTCTCGCTGATCGATAAGCCACGTTTCCATCTCCCACAAATCCGATGCTTCCTTGATTCGTTCGGCCCGTTCCTTGGCTTCATGGATGACGGCGGCCAATTCCCTGTCCAAAGCCAGGTTGAGAGCTGTGCGGGCGGCGAGCTTTTCCTTCACCGACCACTTCCACCCGATCATTCCGCTGTGGCCATGACACTCGCCGTGATCATGCTCCGCTTCTCCTAGACCGCATTTAGCTTTCAATTCCCTGCTGAAGAATGACATCGTGCCGCGGTGGAGTTGCCGAGAGCGCCGTTCTGCAACGAGCGATCCCCTTTTGTCCTAAAAGGACTTCAACCGCGCTCAGAAGCTTGTGGGATAACGTAGAGGTGACGTATGCAGACTTTCCCTCTGTGCCCCATAAATTGCAAGAAACTTATCAAGACAATCCTGATGGGGTGCTCAGGGCAGAACAGTTTTACTACACGCTTCCCGACACCCCAATCTCAGATTTGGCCACAGTTAGAATCGAACGGTTACCCCTCCAATACAACAAGAAGTTGGAACGGATCAACGGCCACTGGCCGGAAGACGTCCTGGAGTTACGAAAGACGAAACCGTTGATCTTGCGGTGGTCAGACAACAAGACACTGATCGTTTTGTGTGACGGCTGTGGCAAGAGGCTCAGTGACGCATCGAACAAACTTGACTTGGTTTACGGAGTTCATGTGAAGTTCGAAGGATTTCGCCCGTAGGTGAACCGGAGGAGTCCTTTCAGACCGAGCTCACAATCTTCCGTAGGTGCACGGGAAACGGTGTTTGCGGCAACTCCGAGCTGACCAGCTCGGGAACCCGGCTCTGTCGTCCGCACGCCACGATTTCCAAAATAATGCAAGGGATCGGCTTAACATCTACGCGAAGACATCCCCAGACCAGCCCGCGATGTCCTGGAGAGGAACCTCTGAGGGTAGCTCGGCTCTAATCAGCTCAATAGCCTCGCGGAGGACGAGTTGGACACGCTCTATCGCTGCCTGTTCAGCTTGGTTGGGAGCGTCGGCCCCTTCCTCTATCTTGTGGTGCTCCAGCGTCTCCTTGTCGATCTGACACGCCTGGATAATCTCCCGGAAGATGGCGATGGTGGGGCCGTTCGTGAGCATTCCCGATTGTAGTACCGGTTAGGCTCCACCAAACCGGACGAACTGGTCCGACAATGCGGCAATCACGACCGATGTTGGCAGCCCAGAACTCCCCGTAATTGCCGCAAACATCGACTTTGCAGCAATCTCGCCCGGGGCGCTCCGCCTTAGTCGATGAGTGACTCGGCGATTTATCAACCACCGAGTGTTCCTAGTGCTTAGATCGACATTCGCTAAAGCGAACCTCAGACACCGTCGCATGCCGCACACGTCATTCGATGGCATTACGGGGAGATGGCGAACGAGATGCCGCAACAGACAAGGACGTGTGCCTACCTGAGCGAAGCAGACTACGCGGCCCTGTCCCGCTTGGTACCGAACCTGCAGTATGTGCTCGAATGCGTGGATGAGGCACTCACGGCCGCGCGGAGGGCGCTGAAGGATAAGCTTGAGCGGATCAAGAACTAGCGGCTTTCAACTTACCGGACATAGCGCAGTTGCTCGCCATGCAAACTCTTGCTGTATGACCGGGATGCTGTTCTATAATCGCCTCGTCAACAAAACAGAGCCGTGTCGAATCTCCGTCAGCCTCGAATGTCCCTCCGCGAAAAGGCACTAGCGTTGCCGCGAACTGCCGCCCCTGAAGTCAAGAAGAAGGATTCCTGGGACAAAGCAGGGGTGCTCGCGAGCATACTTTCGAGCGTTGTCATTGCCTCGTTAACTCTGGTGTTGAACCACACCATTCAGCAAACGCAAGTGGATATGCAGGCTCAACAACTCAAGGCTTCACAGGAAACCGCGAGGCGCGAGGAGAGAAATCAGAACGCCAAAGCCACAACGGACCTGATTCAGTATCTGCTCAGCGGAGAACCCGCCAAACAACGAATCGCTTTGATCGCGCTGCGCCGGGCGGTTCAGGATGACGATGATCTCGTCGTCAATATTGTGTCGGTGGTCGCGTCAACGTCTAAAGACCAGTCCGTATACAGTACCGCGACAGACACGTTGCAGGCGTCGCACGATCCCCGTGTATCAAGAATTCTTGCCGACATGTCCGTCGCGCAATCTAAAGAAGACCCGAAGCGCTCTGTCGTTGCCTACCAAGCCGCTCAACGTGTGGGAGTGCAAGCTGCGGTTGGTAGTGGAACGACCATAGTCTACGCTACTCCTGCTGGAGGATACACTTTCGAGTCCGCCGCGGCAGGCGCCGGTGTTTTCACCCATGCGCTAATAGACACACTGCAATCGAATATCGGTCCAGTGAAACAAGGCGTTCTTGATTTATCTAAGCTAGCCAGCTATCTAAATCCCCGGATAGCATTAAGCACGCCGAGTCAGCCGATGCCGTTCGTCGTAAACGATGGCTCAACGAGCATCCCGCTTTGGGCGCCAGCCAAGACGCAAGTTCTTGCGATCGGGATAGCGAAATACACTTCACCTGCCATTCCTTCACTGCTCTACTCAGCAAGGGACGCTCAGGCCTTTACGGCCTTGATGAAATCACATGGCGCGGAAGTATCGACCATGATCGATGTCACGCAAAATCAGATACTGAAGAAGATTGACGAATACGCATCGAACGGTGACGATTCTGGGACTTTCGTTCTGTACTTCGCCGGCCATGGATGGAATTCGAAGGGAGTTCAGCGGCTTGCCGCAGCCGATTCATTTCCACCCTCCAGTTTGAGAGCTGAACTGACTCAGCCACAAACAAGGGGCATAATCCTTCCGCAGGACAATGGGATGCCTCTCTCGGACATCATGCAGCATATCGAGAGGCTGCCATTTCGCCACAAACTCGTCTTCATCGACGCCTGCGCTAACGAAGTGGAGACCGGCAATCGATGAAGTCGAGACGAATACCTGCAACGATGCGTTAGGCAGTTTGCTTAGGCTATTTGCAATACTCAGCTCACTCTTTGAGCTGGCTCCACGCCCGAGATGGATGGTTACAGAGGCGCACCATCTCATTAGTCGGCTTGTGTTTACCAACGCCAACTTCAGTTGGCGAGAGCAGGCCAAGTCACTCACTAAGGGGCGGCTCTCGAATCGATTGAGGATGAAGTTCCCTCGAAACGGGGCGGTCTCAACGGGTCGATGCAACACTATCTGATTTGGAGGTGGTGTTGATGAGACAAGGAAGACGGTACGGGCTTTCTGCGGAGCAGAAGGCCGAGATATGGCAGCGTTGGAAGGTGGGCGAGTCGTTGCATGAGATTGGACGCGCCTTCGGCAAGGATCATGGCTCGATCCAGTTCCTGTTAGCGCAACACGGCGGGATCGCTCCGGTCGCCCGTCGCCGTTCGCCGCGAACCCTCACGTTGGCTGAGCGGGAAGAGATCTCCCGAGGGATAGTTTCAGGCTCGTCGATTCGTGAGATAGCCGGAGGGCTCGGTCGAGCTGCGTCGACGGTAAGTCGAGAGGTCGCACGCCACGGCGGCCGGCCAGTGTATCGAGCCAGTGAAGCCGATCAGCGGGCCTGGAAGTTGGCTCTGCGACCTAAGGCCTGTCAGCTTGCAAGGCACAGGAAGCTGCGGCTGATCGTGGCCAGTAAACTGATCCAGAACTGGTCGCCACAACAGATTTCAGGTTGGCTGAAGCGACGCTATCCCAACAACGAGAGCATGCGTGTGTCCCACGAGACCCTCTACCGCAGTCTATTCATCCAGGCTCGAGGAGTGCTGAAGAAGGGTAAGCGTGTGGTCTTCCCCTCTAGCCTTTAGGCGATGCTGGCCTGACGATGAGTTGATGGAAGCTCCTGGGGTATTTGTCCGGCAGGTCCGGAAGCGGCGTTCCACTGCTGAGAAGCGGCTGATTGTGGAGCAGGCCTTGGAGCCGGGCGCAAGCGTTGCGCGAGTGGCTCGTGCTCATGGCCTGAACGCGAACGTGGTGTTCAACTGGCGTCGCTTGTATAGCGAAGGCAAGCTGTCCGTCGAGATGACTCAAGCGGTGAAGCTTCTGCCTGTGAGCATCGAGGAGCGCGAAGTCGTCGATCCACCGGCAGAAGAGGCAGTCACTCCCAGCTGTGGTTCGATCCACATCGAGCTCCGGGGCAAGGTCCGGATCAGTGTGGAAGGTCATGCAGACCCCGCCGCGATACGTGCCGTTCTGCGAGGGTGATCGACCTTCTCGTCAAGGAGCAAGGCGCGGGCACGCGGATCTGGATTGCGGCAGGTGTGACGGACATGCGTCGGGGCTTTCAGGGGCTTGCGGCCCAGGTCCAGACAGCGCTTGAACAGCAGCCCTACTCGGGTCACATCTTCATCTTTCGCGGGCGGCGTGGAGACATGGTGAAGCTGCTTTGGTTCGACGGCGACGGACTCTGCCTGTTCCAGAAGCGGCTCGAACGAGGACGTTTTGTGTGGCCCCAGGCTTCGAGTGGTACAGTCTCTCTGAGCCGTGCTCAGTTGTCGATGTTGCTCGAAGGGATCGACTGGAGAGCGCCTCTTTCGCACCGCCGAACGGGTGATGAGTGTTTAAGGTTTCGTCCAGTGTTCACAAGGGTTTTCTTCTGTTAAGTGGGGCGTGATTGTGGCATACTTC
>NZ_JACHIP010000053.1 GCF_014203275.1 Granulicella aggregans | reverse complement strand
CCGCAGAGCCCCTGGCAGCGCGGCTCCAACGAAAACACCAACGGTTTGCTGCGACAGTACTTCCCCAAGAAAACCGACTTGTCCGGCTACTCGCAAGCCCACCTCGATAAAGTGGCTCGGCAACTCAATCAACGTCCCCGGAAAACTTTGGACTTCGATACTCCCGCTAGTAAACTCCATGCCAGTGTTGCAGCGACCGGTTGAGACCGCCCCGTTTTGCGCGAACTTGCCTATCATTTGATCCTAATGGCCCATCGCTATGGTCCGTACGCAGTGATTCGAACGTCTGCACAGCAACCTGTCATCGAGCGACTGGCGATCTGACTTAAATGGGTCATGGTGATTCGAGGAAAGCTGAGCCACAATCTTCACAGAGAGCAAGGAGCGATGGTCGAATACATAGAACTCAGGGTATGGGAGGAAAACGCCCATCTCATCTTTCGCGAAGACGAAGGAGAGAAACTTAGCTGTGGGCTCACTCGCAAAGTAATCCTCGATGTCGACGACCACCGGCTGCCCGAGATAATTAGAGTTCACAATCAACTGAGAGCCGAGCGGCATTTTCTCTACGGCGGGCACTTCCTTTGCCGCAAGTACAAGTCATCCGAGCTTGAAAAAGCCGAGTTCTTGACAATGTGGATAGCCCCGTCCATACGCGAAGCGGGTGAAGATTATGGCACTGTCTACGACGAAGAAACAGCGTGCCCACTCTGCGGTTCGGGGGCGCATCAACTCTCTGCGTTATTCCTAAACCTTAATAAGATCTCACGTTCGAGAGATTTGCTAGGAACAGACTCTGCAGTGGAGAAGGTCGTTTCGCAACGGTTCCTGGAGTGCGTGCGGGACGAAGAGTTAACCGGGTTGGATTTCCGTCCAGTGCACGCCCCTGTTCGAGGTGCGAAGTTCAAGTCCAGGAAAGGTACAGGCGGCCCGTGGCACCAAATGCTGGTTACCTCACAATCGGTGAGCGTCGTGCCTCCGACACGACTTGGTGAATTAATGGTCCTTGACCTGCGCCCTGCATGTCCTCTGGGTCACTGTACAGATCGGTGGCTACTCTCCGAAGTGACCGCCGAGAAGTCCGGCTGGGACGGAGCGGATGTATTTCAGAGCTTGCAGCGCTTTGGGATACGGCAAGAACATCGCCGCCCGTACACAGCCCTCTTCTGCACGCAGCGCTTTCGCCAGATGGTGAAGCGCAGAGGGTTGAAAGGCGTGACGTTTGAGGTCGCTCATTTGATTTAGCAACCTCACATGCAGGGCTATTCAAGGGGACATCCGGGACGGGTCCTCGCTGACTCCTCGAAAGTCGTTGTTTGCGGAAACTTCGCCGGTCGGGGCGGTACGGCGGAGTCGAAACTTCCGCTAATGCCGTCTCTCATGCTCTTGGCAGACCAAGCCCTATGGCGCAGCCTCTGGGATAAACTTTCTGGCATAGAGATGGATCTCCAAACTGATATCGACGGTATTAGGGCAAAAGTCGCCACACTGGAAGCCGCCCGAGATCGCACTACAGTTGCGGGCGTCAAGGCAGAGATTCAAGCTGAAATTGACCAATGGATACTCATTCATGCTCATGTCCTACTATCAACGCGCTTTGCCAGTCCCGAAAAAGCCTTGGAGGATCTTGCGCCGGAAAAACCTGTTGCGAGTCCGCGCACGGACCCTGTTCATCAAGTCAGCAGTGTAAAGCGGTGGATCGTCATCGCGTTCACGCTCGGTGTAATCGTTGGAACTGTTGCCCTTTGGCTTCTTCTACGAGTGAAGTAAAAGGATCCCCTCTGCCAAGCGTCCGACTTGCTCGAAAGTCGGTGTTAGCGGCAACTACACTGCCTGAGCCGTCCGATTGGGTCGAGTTTGGTCGAACGCCGCTTCGTGAAAAGCGACGTCGTGTGTTGCTGCGATAGCATGGCTGGGATGGCACATATAGCCAGGACCGTCGCGACTGCCATCATTTTTCTTGTCCAAATCGGCTGGTTTGTACGTGCTTACTCCCGCTTCATGTACAAGCATCAAACGCCAAAGGCTAAAGTGACGACACTGTTCAACGGGGAAAAATAGTCAATCGGGTCATGTAGCTCCGACTGGGTCTCGATCTTCCCTGGAAGTCGATTTCCGGGAAGGAAGATCCAAGGGACGTCGGTCGACGGTTAGGATCTAGGAATGCCAGGACCAGAACTGAACATAATTGGCGTATATCGTCCGCAGATAAGCGCCGAGACTTGGAATGAGCAACTGCGAGTGACAGACGACGAAGCCTACACGAAGAAGCATTTTGACGAGCTTGTTCTCATCGAAGCCACTGTGAACGGCCTAGAGGAACCTTTTGACATGGGCGAGTTTGGACAGATGCAGGCTGAGTTTCCCGATGATCCAAAGCGGATGCAAGTGGGATACGACGAGGGCTTGCTCTCGGCAGACGGTGAGACCCTCATCGACCGCAAGATGAACTGTGTCCACGGAACCGGACCGCAAAGGTTTGCCGTTTATCTACACATGTTTGACCCTCAGCGTCCCTTGAGATGGCAGTGCGGCGAGGTGATGTGTCCATCGGTGCAAGACGTGCCCGTACGGCTTCTACTGCTCATGCCGTATACCGCTTGCAGCTAATCGGTTCGCAGAAAACGGGATTGCGGAAGTTTCGGCTCCGCCAAATCGGATCGCTCGTTGCAAGAACGGCGCTCTCGGCAACTTACCACGGCACTATGTCATTCTTCAGCAGGGATTGAAAGCTCAAATTCGGTCCAGGAGGAGAGGAGCATGATCACGGCGAGTGTCATGGCAACAGCGAAATGATCGGTTGGAAGTGGTCGGCGAAGGAAAAGCTTGTCGCTCGCAGAGCTTTCAACATGGCTTTGGACAGGGAATTGGCAGCCGTCACCCAGGAGGTCAAGCAACGGGCCGAGCGAATCAAGGAAGCATCGGATTTATGGGAGATGGAAACTTGGCTTAGCGGGCAGCGAGAACGGATCGACGGTACCTTCGACTTCCGCTACTCTGTTCTAGCTCGAGTCTTTGCCACTCTAGTGCGAGAGCGTCGACTTAGTCTAGATGAGTTGCACGGTCTCGCTCAGGAGAAGTTAGACACAATCGAGCGATTGGCCCAGACCTGAAGACCACTCACCGCGGCTCTTAAATTATGAGCAACTGAACCAGACGACTCCTTGAGGATCGATCATCTGCACGGGCTTGCTCAGCCCTCTAAGGTTGAAGGGTTCGCCCGAGTATCTCGGTGGTGGTGTTGCGGATACCGAAACGCTTTGCTACCTCGCGTGGCAGTTGTACCCCGAGTTTTGCTCGGGTCGCGGCGACATACAGCAGTCTGGCTTCTGACGCTGTGGCCTTGGCAACCTCCGCTGACCCGAGGCGTTTCGCCCTCAGAAAGCCGGCTTCAAAATCAGGGTCGAGATACACGTAATCCCGCTCTCTTCCTTTGGATCGATGAGCAGTCGAACAGATGACCTGCGCTGTCGACTCATCGGACTCACATTTAGAGAGCGCTCCCAAAATACGAGTCTCGTCGTGTTCCTGAACGAGATTGACCAGCGGTCGCAAGCCCTCACCCTCGGGCCGATTGCTGAAGCTCATCACGTCCTTCCATCCTTGGAACCCGATTAGTTCTGGGGATTGCCCAGGTTGATTTTGCTTCACTCGCTGCACATCTGTAAGGACACGCTCCAAGTCTTTCGTTCCGCCAACCACGGCACACCGTAGGTTTCGAGCAAGGCACCTAAGGACGTTGGACATCACCGCTGCATTGCTGCGAGCAAGTATGGCGTCCGGCTTGACGCGACCGATGTGAGAGGGGACAGATGAAGAGCCACGAAGCGGCTCTCGCGAACCCAGCGTGCGAAGTACGATAGTCGCCGCCGCCGCGATCTCGGGACCAAAACGAAAGGACTGCGACAGTAAGCACCGATGGCGCGTTTGTACCTGGTCCATTGCGTTCACAGCCCCGCGCCATTCGTAGATCTGCTGATTCGCGTCGCCCACATAGACAATCTGGCACTCTGATCGATTCAGCACTTCTAACAAGACTGGGTTGAGGTCCTGCGCCTCGTCGACCATGATGTAGTCAGCCTGTGCGTGAGGATTCGACAGCGCCCATAGTTTCAGATAGCCATCGTGCCCGAGAGGCAGCCCCTTGGATCGATCGAGCATGTTCGACCAAAGATATCCAAGGTGCTCGGCGACCTGTTTCGCAAAGCTTTCGAACTGTTCAGAGCCTAGCCGCTCAAAGGCCCCATAACGGGGGACATGCAACGTCGAGGGAGCCGCATCGCGACTCTGGAGGAACAGCTTCAACCCGTCGCGGAGGACGGCAGCGTAAGACTTCTGCTCAAGCACGACTCCTGAGTGGAAGGTAATCTCTTCCGGCAGACGAAATGCCTGGAGGATCAGGTTTGGTGTCAGGCCTTCTGTGAGCTTCCACTCTGGATAGCCCAAGCTCCTTCGGACTGCCCGGAACGCGATCGAGTGCGTAGTCGCACATTTCACATGCGCCGGGAAGCGCCCACGGGCCTCGGAGGCAATCGAGCGATTGAAGGCTAAGTAGAGAGCCGGAGAGGGCTTGCTGCCAGCCAGCATCTTCAACGTAGTTGTTTTGCCCGCTCCCGCATAGGCGTCGATCCGAAGATTCCCGCCAGCAAGAAAGAGCTCGACTGCGAGGCGCTGCTCAGCGACGGGCTGAAACGAGGGAGTATCTGATTGCAGCATTCATGACTGATCCTATTCGTTTCATTGCGGAGTGCGGCCTCGATCACTAGGCCTTACGTACGCCCCAGCGATTCCAGTGCCATATAAGATGATCATCACGACGATTGGCTGGTGCAGCTAGGGAGGGATTGTGTTTGTTGTACAGTTTTCTGCCCGATAACAGTTTGAAGAGAATAGCTAGCCGTAAAACTAATCGTATAAATTATTTACAACGTCCGATAACGTTGATTATATATAGTGAATTTTTTAGCGCCGGATAGAAATGGTTCTGGCGCACATTTGGTGATGAACGATTGTGCCTTTTCGTTGCCATTCAGAGTAGGTTTTCAACCCTGATTCAACACCCGCAGTCGCAGCAGATTGAAGCCGGCTCTGCCGTACATCTGGCGCTTAATGAGCTTGAGCCTGTGTACTTGCCCTTCAACATGACCTTGGCTCCACGGCAGTCTAAGAGCTTCGCGTACGGCGTCGATGTCCCGTTCAAGGCCAGCTGCGAAGCTTTACCTATCCCGTGTCGTCCGTTACCGCTTTGCCTCGGCGACTTGCTAATCAGGTGAGCAGTAGCATTTCCTATCTCCGTCAACGTAGTCGATGCGAGAGTAGTCGTTGGCCGGCGATGCTTTTGCAGGCCCAGTCACATCAACGATCACCTGCAGCTTACGCATTACTTTTGTAGACACGTCCGCACCACCAGTAAGGTGCTAGGATGTCATCGATTCTTAGCCGGTTTTCGTAAGGAAAGATTTAAGTACATGCTCCTTGATTTGATGTATTCTTGCGCCACCCTGCTCCATCGGCTCTTCCTGCGCTAGATTCTATTCGCAGTCCGTTTCCAGACCAGTCTGGAAGCAGCATGCCATGACAGGGGTAACAACGACCGACGATTGCAGCTGGCGATCTGGCTAGGAGGACCGATGGTTGTCTTGAACAAGCCCGAGCGACGGGGTGCGGTGTTGTTCGCTTTACTGGTCTCCGTGAGCGTTTCCTGTCTCGGCCAGGGCAATAGTCTCCCCAGGCAGGTGGTGATTGCGGCGGATTGCGTAAAGGGCGAGACGGCGGAGGAGTGTGCCGCACGGAGGGCAACGGATAGCGGGATTGGTGTGGGAAATGCTTTCCTTGCCCTTCCGAATCCGAACTATAGCCGTGCCCGGACCGCGTGTGAGTCCGCTCTGGTGACCGCACGAACGGTGGAGCAGCGTCAAGCTGCGACGGCATGTTTTTCGACGGCGACGAGAGGCATCCATGCGGAGCAGCATCGGGAGATCGGCATTTCGCTGCGTGACATCGATACGGCGCTGTGGAAAAAAGACTTTGCACATGCCGCTAGCTTGAGCGACGCGCTGCGCAAGCAGTACGCGTCATGGCCGTCCGAAATGGACGGGCCGAACGAATACATCACCGATCAGCTGCAGATGCGCCCCGGCGATTTTTCCGAGCATCCGGTGCTGTATCCCAAGCTGAAGGCGTTCGGGACGTGGGTGCTCAACACGATCAATTACCTGGTGAGCGTGCTGAAGTACGTGGTGTACGTGCTAGGAATCGGCGTAGGTCTATGGCTGGTTGTTCTGGCGATAGCGACCAAGCGCAGGAATGCGCGTGAGAGTTGCCAGGAGCGGGACGGGAAGAACGGCAGGACCGGATGGCGAGTGTGGAACATCACCGACAAAGACGGTACGGGCGCGGCTGGGGTGATCATGGAGGCATTGAAGCTCGGGAATAATACTCTGCTTCGCGACCACTACCTCCATCAGTACGTAGCGCCGTCGTTGCTGCTCTCCCCGTTGCCAGCTACGGAGCAGGAACCTGGCCAAGGCATCACGATCTGGTGGAACTTTCTTGCGGGCCGTAAATGGAGCTGTCCGATCGAGACCGTGCCCGTGGCGGAGATGGGGCGGCACACCTTCTCGTTCGAGGAGGCTCTGGACGACATCGACCTGAAAGTGGCGGGGACCGACATCCGGGGAGTATTTTCCGCGTACCGAAGCCTACGGCGCTGGTATTACCAGGGCTACCCCGAGCTGCAAGCCACGGTGGGGAGCTCCGGCGAAGACAAGGATAAGGTGGCGACGATTCGCCTGACGTGCAACATCGAGCGTGGCTGGGGCGGCACGGCGGCAACGACTCCCTCGGCTGCTGCTGGGAGTGCGCGTACGAGCGTCGCCGCGACGGCGGCGTCAGTGGCTGCCCCACTAACAGTTGGCGGCGTGGCGGTGCAGACGAACACTATCTCAGTGTTTGCCTCGTCGGAGCCGCAGCGTTTTGCTGATCATTTGGGGTTGGCGGCGCATCGTGCGGCATTCAAGCTGTTTTATCGTCTGGCGGAGCCTGGGATTCACCCGGATCATGTTGGTGCCGTTGCCTCGTTTTTTCAGGGGATGAGTCTTCTTCTGCTGTTACTGTGAGGTCCTCAATGCCAGAAACACCTCTTTCCTCCGCAGCCGCCGAGACCAGTGCGACGGAGCCGGAGCGCACCACCGAAGAGCGGCAGGAATCGCTGCTGCGGCTTGCGATTCGCAGCCTGCGAATCGGCAAGCAGAACCTGCAGGACACGCAACTCTCCTGCGATGCGCGTGCGATAGGTTTCTTCGAGGGCATTGCGCTGACGTTGCGCAAGCCGGAGAATGCGGCGAAGGCGGGCGCGGCGGCCAGCACGGAAGAGTATCCGGAGGACGACCCGCTGCTACACTTTCGGGTGGCCGCGTCGCTTTGCCAGGAGCCTATCTCCGACAGGGATACCGAGGGAGAGAAGGCGCACAAGCTGCTTGGGCTGGAGGCAATGTGCAATGTATCGACGCTGCAGCAGCAGAGAGTCATCCGGGATCGTGAGCTTAAGGATGGATGGATGCTAAGCGAGATCGAATATGAGGGCGTTTCCGAGGCGGTTCGCGGATATGAAGAGGTTTTGAGCAGAACAGCGGGGTGCCCAGAACCGGATAAGATCCGAATCGACCTGAACGTTAGGCTTGGCCTGCTCGTCTGCACATTTGCGGTGTGGAGCAGCGCGCGGTCGAAGGAGGTTCCAACTAAGGAGCAGAAGGCAGAGTATGCCAGACTGGCGGCAGCGAATCTACTAAGCATTCTTGATACCGCGGAGCAGCATCTGAAGCTCACCGAGTCAACGACTAAGAAAGAGCCGTTCGGCGGACTTTTCCCGAACCTATCCAAGTGGTTCCGGACGGTGGAGGGGCATCGCAATACGGCAGGATGGCAGATTGTGCGGCAGGTTCGCGTATTTCATGACAAGGTCGCGGCGGTGTTGCCTCCTCCGCCTCCAGATCCACCTGCAGCAGCATAACCTGTTCGATCATTCCCGCGATTGCGACTCCGGTTGAAGAAATGACCAAACCTGCATCTTCTTAGAGTGTTCTGCCCGATGCTTTTATAGTGGTTTGATGATGGGAACTGAATTCCAGGAGCTTGAAATGCTGAGGAGCCAAGGACAGCAGTGCGGAGCAAACGGTGAACCGGCCCGCAAGACTGAAAATGCGTGGAGCCAATACCGAGAACTTGGCTTCCGGATGTTACTCCCGATCGCTCCCGAATCACAGCTATTCCAAAGTTGATTTTAACTAGCGCTAACAGGCCAATGCGCGTTTCCAGCCGAGTGCCGCTTACTTTAATACTCGGCGATTTCGCATCAACTGAGTGTCCGCAGCTTACTGCTCAGAACGCCGTTTACTGGGATGAAAGAG
>NZ_JACHIP010000052.1 GCF_014203275.1 Granulicella aggregans | reverse complement strand
GCAGGCCAAGAAGAAGAACCACTACGGCAGCACTTGCAAAAAGAGTTTGGATGCGCGGCATATAACTCCTCATGGTCTGCACCGCCACGGTCCAGGTGCCTAAACTATCAGCACAGAGTACACCCGCGAAGGAACAAGCTCCGGCAAAACGGCGTTTGCGGAAACTACGTCTCAAGCTCTCCCGGACCCTCCAAGGCACCTGTTACATTCTTTCTACGGACGTAGAAGAAACGTAACAGAGGGCCAAAAACGATGGCGAAGACCAGGTTTGTGAGCTACCTGAGAGTTTCGACCGCACGGCAGGGAACTAGCGGCCTGGGACTCGAAGCGCAGCGGGCTGCCGTCGCCGGATTCCTCAATGGGGGAGACTGGACCCTGGTGCAGGAGATCATGGAGGTGGAGAGCGGAAAGCGCAATGACCGGCCTGCCCTCGCTACCGCCCTCAAGCTCTGCCGCAAGCATCGCGCTACGCTCGTGATCGCGAAGCTGGACCGTCTGGCCCGCAACGTCGCCTTCATCTCGAACCTTATGGAGTCCGGCGTTGAGTTTGTGGCTGTCGATATGCCCCAGGCGAATAGGTTCGTGGTGCACATCCTGGCTGCCGTCGCTGAGCAAGAAGCCGAAGCCATCTCGAAGAGGACCAAAGCAGCCCTCGCCGCCGCAAAAGCGCGGGGAACGAAGCTTGGCGGCCGCCGCGTCTCGGCTGAGCGGTTCGCTGAGATCCGAGCCGCAGCGCGCCAGGTGCGTAGCCAAAAAGTGAGCCAGGTCCGCTCGGAGCTCCTTCCGACGATCACAGCCATACAAGCCACCGGCAAGATTTCGCTTCGCGCGATAGCAGCAGAACTCAATGCTCGTGAGATCCCTACACCCAGAAGCGCTGGGGAATGGTCAGCGGTCCAGGTTCAAAGGGCGATGGAACGATGACGCGGCTCTCTACTGCCGAATCAATGGCGCTGGTGGTGCTCAACGTTTTGGGCGCGATTGGTTATGACATCGCCGCCTCCCGTGGTGGCTGGAAAATACCGGAAGAAGTCGCAGCGGGAATAAACGTCACCACTGGAGAGCCGTTCATCTGGTTCATCAGTATTCTGCCAATAGTCGCGGCATTCTTTGTGATCAACGTTACCTGGGGAGTATGTGTTCTACGTAGGCAACGATGGAAGGCTGGTCTGTACTGGATAATTGCAGCCGCCGTTTGGCTAGGAGCGGTGGTGATCGACTTTAGACATCACTGACGTTGACTCCCGCGAAGGCATGCTGGGAACAGGTCGAAGTTGCAGGTAATGCCGTTTCAGGGCATCTCGACGTACACCGCGATAGCATGGTCGACATGCTGCCTGATTCACCCGTCATACTCGCGATATTCCTGCTGCTCGACTCCTTAGTCGGACTGGTTATCGGTGCTGGCTGCGGCTGGCTGGTTTCGTTAGCCTCGAAAGGCCATCGCTCGAAGCTCTGGCACGATGCGATCCTCGGAATCGTAGGTTTGCTGGGTGGAATCACCGCCGTCGCATACATGCCATGGCATCAGAACACCATTACGGAACGTCTGGATGGAGGAGGCACGGTGACAACTACTATGAACTCCTATCAACACCCATGGATCGTTGGTGTTGTCTTTGCGGTGCTCTCGCCAATGCTGTACGAGCTGTATCGAGCTCGCCATGGAAGAAAGCGGTAACCTTGAAAGATCAACGCGAGTTCAAGACCATCCTCATCGCTTATCCTGGGTTGTCGGAAACGTGACGTGTTCGGCTCGTCGGACTACTGACCGTACCCGCCTGAAGCGTCCGTTTCAGGAGTAACAAGCTGTCATGGCAATCTCTGAACGCCGGTTTCCGGGGCAGTGGTCTATTCTGCAAGACACCTATGGAAGACACTCCAACACAGAAATTTACCGGCTTCAGATGCATCATTGGGTTCAACCTTGTTCTAATCGCCCTATCTTGGTCAGCGTGGTTCGAGGGAACCGCGACAAGAGTAGGCGCGGTTGATCATCTGTTCGGCAGCTTTCGCCTCGGCGGTTTCCGAGCCGATGTCGTTTGGCTCGTGCTCTCAACGTTAGCAATCGCTTTGGCCGGTTTGCTTTCTCTCCTAAAGGTGAGAAACAGTCAGACAGCACGGATAGATGCCCTGCTATGCGCGGTCGAAGTATTGGCCTTCTGCAGCTTCGTGTACAGGATTCTGACTACCGGGGTTTTAGACTTTGGCTTACAAAACTACGCGATCCCGCCGCTAGAACGCTGCGTACTCGGCTCAAATGGTGGTTCAGTGAGTACAAGACCATGAAAGAGGACGATTAGGGAATGAAACCGGTGATCATGATCGCGGCCCGAGTTCTTCCACTTAGCCTGATTCTGCTGGGATTGGCCTCCGCGTTCGTCGCTGCCCTAAGCGCAATATCACCTCAGAAAGGCATGTGGCGACTAGCTGCTTCGTTCCTTGTTGGCGCAGCGTTCACCGTGGGTTCCATCACTCAAATGCTCAAAGAGAATCAGTTATGGCCAGGAGTTGTCGGCTTGGGAGCAGGAGCTTTCTTGATGTGGATCGGCTACAGAAAGTACAAGAAAGAGTTCAAGGCGCTACTCGAAGAGTTCTATTCCGATTCACCTCACCGGCTCAAGGCTTCGCTCTTCGGGCTTACATTGGTGGTGAAGAAACCAAGCAGCGATCAGGAGCAGGACTGAACCTATGCCCGCCAAACCATGTACAGGCGAATTTTCTTCTGAAATCCAGGAATCGCTTGTAAGCGATATGAGCAACGCTCTACGTAGAGATCACCCTTGCGAGCTCTGCGGGCTTGTCGTCTCTGCAAGGCTTGAGAAAGGAAGATGGGTGCCGGAAGAGCATTGGGCGTCGGTCACCTATACGAAGAAACCAACGCCTCCACCTCAAGTGAAAAGGTCAAAGTCTCGTTACAGCTGAGATGGTTCCGTTCAAATTAGAGAGTTTCTCGAACATGCTCTTCATTCGGTAGAAAGTGCATCGGAGCAAGGTATGACCCGAGTGGATCTTGTTAAGAAACTTCTTACGCTTGGCGACCTTACTCCTCGCAACGGAGAAGTCATCGTCGACACCATCCTCAATGCGATGGTTGCCGCCCTCCAGGCAGATGACAAGGTGGAGATTCGAGGGTTTGGCAGCTTCCATACTCGAAAGCGAAGCCCAAGGATCGGCCGTAATCCGAAGACAGGAGCGCGTGTCGAGATACCAGCCAAACGTGTTGCCTTCTTCAGGCCATCGAAAAATCTACGCAGTTTAGTGGATAGCTGATGGACGATTAGGGTCTACGTTTCCTCTTTTCAATGGAGCAGTTCGCAGCGGGCTCCGGTGGAGCAATTTAGGAAGCGTGCAGGTCGATGTTGATGGATCCATCCGGGAAGTCAGCTCGCAGCTACTGCCCCGCCAGCGTCTCCTCCAGGCGAGCTTGGCTCGCTGGCGGCAACTCTTCACTAACCTTCGTCCAGCTCTTCATGCGATGTGTCTCCGAGGGCTTTGTTCCCTTATGGCCCATCTTGTCATAACATACATACATTGCAAATGGAGGAGAGTGGCAATGTCCATTACGACCGTTTCATCGCGGGATTTTGCCCGGGATCTGGCGCAGGCTAAGCGTGCAACGACAGCTGGCCCGGTGTTCGTCACGGATCGAGGCAAGCCGACGTTTGCCTTGCTGAAGATCGAGGATTACTACAAGCTCGCCGGCGAAAAGCCGCGAAGCCTGCTCGACATCATGGATTCGCTGCCCGGCGGCCAGTTTGAGTTCGACCCACCAAAATTGGACAGCATGGGATTCAAGCCAGCGGAGCTCGAATAGTGTTTTTACTCGATACCAATGTGATCTCGGAGCTACGGGTGGGCAAGGCGAATCCATCTGCCGCCGTACGCCGCTGGGCGGCTAGTATCGCTGGCAATCAGCTCTATCTTTCGTCCGTCAGCATCCTTGAACTGGAGACGGGTGTTCTGCTGATGGAGCGGAAGGACGCTCAACAAGGCCAGCTGCTTCGCTCCTGGCTGCAGGGTGTGATGAAGGAGTTCTCCTCACAGGTACTGCCCTTCGGGAGCACCACGGCGGTTCTGTGCGCCGCAATGCACGTCCCTGACCGCCGACCCGACCGGGATGCCATGATCGCAGCTACAGCCAAGGAACATGGCTACACGATCGCAACTCGCAACACTGCTGATTTCGATGACTGCGGTGTCCAGCTGCTCAATCCGTGGTTGTAGCCCCGTTTCACCGTGCCGCTCTCATCTCTGCGACGGCTTCCTGGATGGCCTGCTCTGGCACTCCGTGCGCGATGAGCCTTTGGCTGAACTCCTCGACGGCCGAATCCTTGGCCCGTTGCGCTTCCCTTTCGGCCAGGTGCTTGCGGAGCCCGTTCGAGATGTAGGCCCGAATGAGCGCCTGGTACCCGCCGAATCCGAGCGAGGGGGCGACCTCCTTGAGATCCTCGATGACGTGATCGGGCAGCCGGAGGGAGATCAGGGTCATGGGTTTGTCTGGCTGCATGTTGCGCTTGATGCGATCAGTCATTTTCATAGCGTCTCCTTTCCGCCGGTTCCGCAACTCTTGCGGAGATGAGGCGGAGCACATCACCTTCCCGAACCACATGGACGACATAGAGGAGCCGGTAGTCGGTCGTGAGGCCGATACAAGCCTGCCGGGCCTCTTCCTGGGGGCTGGCGTCCTCGTAGCGGGCAAGCTGATCGAGAAAGACCTCTCGGGCCTGCTCGAACCGTACGCCGTGCCTGGAGGCATTGCTGGCCGCTTTGTCGCTATCCCAGACAAAGCCCTGCCCATCCAGCGTCGAGTACACATCCATATAGCCATTGTATATACACGACTCCCGAGCTGGCTACGGCTTTGCAGATCGGGGAGGCGCTAGCGTTTCACCGTATGGGTTTTGGGCGTTGCCGGTTTCAAAATCCACAGCTCGACCCCACCGACTAGAGGACTAGAGAACTACAGACAGACAACTACAAAGGCAAAAACTATAGGCTTCCTTTAAGCATTCAAAAACTGCGACCGTTTCACCGTAGTGGCGCGACCGTTTCACCGTAGTGGCGCGACCGTTTCACCGTAGAAAAGCCACTTTAGAGGGCATCTCGCGCGACCGTTTCACCGTAGCGCCATGTGTAAAACAAAGGACTTAGCTTTTTGAGGCGATCGCAGTGGGTGATGGATGAACGATGAGGGCCGCCCCCGTCGTCTCGAGCTTGAGCGTGGGATAGACGAGCTGGATCTTCTTTAGAGCCATGTTGACTTTGATCTTGAAGTCGCGGAGCTGAGCGTACTCGGCTCCCATTTGACCGTGTAGTCCTTCCCAGGGGATGATGCGGGACTCGCGCTTGCGAGTAGCGCTGAAGGCCGTGTGCGTCAGCCATGCGTAAAGATCGAGAGCGAGCGGAGACCGCTTCAAGGCTCGAAGCGCGCGCATGTCGATCGGTACCGGCGCGGCTGTGATGGCAGCAAAGAATTCCTCGCCCAACTCCACCCAAGATTCCCAGAGGTTGTCTTGGTGTGACTTGGCTGGATCCCACCACAACGTCCCTTTGGGAGCGATCTGCATATCGACATAGCTCTTAGACCACTCGCGCCGATCCTCAAAGGTGATGATGGCGCGAAACAGGCGTTCCATCTGAGAATGCAGGCGTGCTGCGTCGCCCCGCTTCCCTCCCCCGGTTCTGGGGTTCAGCCCGATCTCACGCATGAAGCCGTCTAAGCTGTTTCCAAGTCGTATGTGGCGGCTTTTCTTCTGTGTGGCTTCTGTGACGAGCCAGAACAGCAGCAGTCGAGGAATAGAACCGTAGGGGTAAAGGGCTTTATTGTGTTCATCGACGTAGGGGCGGATGGCGAGGGTGAGATGACCGTTCGTCCGGCTCC
Organism: Granulicella aggregans; assembly: GCF_014203275.1. Lineage (GTDB taxonomy): Bacteria > Acidobacteriota > Terriglobia > Terriglobales > Acidobacteriaceae > Edaphobacter. The sequence goes on along the minus strand of NZ_JACHIP010000052.1, from coordinate 2,823 downwards.
ATCGCATCAGGTTTCCCGGGTCTGAATGTGGAAGGGTGCATTGCACGAGTTGGCGCGCCATGTAGGAGCGCTCGACCGCCTCTGGGTTCATGCGAATGTCGACAGCTGCGTCTATCAGCTTGTCTGCATAGCTCCCTTCTAGGGCGTCTTCCTTCATTTTTCGCGGCATTCTGTGATGCTCCTAAACAGCGTCCTGACGCTATGACGTCAATGCGTCATGACGCAATCGCGTTACTCTGCCAGCTTTGGCAGCCCCTTATCAGTAAAGACGCGGTTGAGTCCTCTAACCGCAAGCGACTGGATGCTCATCCCTTCAGAGACAGCAAGCTGATGAAGCCGTTCCCATTCAGAGCGTTGCAAGCGCACGGTAAGAGCTACGACCTCCTTCTTTGCCCTTTGGCGGCCCACAGTTGAATCCTGATCCCCAAGTGTTGCGGAGATTTCTGGTTGGATAGCACCACGTTTAGTGAATGCTGCAAGGCCTGTGACTTTTCCGCTCATCTCAATTGCTCCTTTAGCCATTTCCAAAGTTCTTGAATTTCCTGTGCTGCCTTGCCGTCCGCTTCGAACTCAGTAACCGCTCTGCCAGTTGCCACGGCTCGAGCGAAGGCGCGACGATCCGTAATGTCAGAGGGACATACTGGTAATCCGTACTGCTCCAACACCGCTCTCGTCTCGGCGATCTCAGGGGAGCGAAACGGGCAAGCGGATAACACCAGGACAGCTTTTTTCTTTGCCGCTCGGATAATCTCAACAGCGTTGCTGACGGCCGCTAGGTCAAAGGCGGTCGGGCGGCAGGGAATTACGACCAGATCGACAGACTTTGCAATACGGGCAGCGTCAGGCGCTGTGTGTGGTGCGGTATCGATGATTGCAAGAGTCATCTTGTCTTCAGCGCCAGCTTTGAGAACCTTGTCGAGTTCGCCAGCAGAGATCGTGACGACTACAGGCTTGTCGGCTTCGCGAGCGTCTCCCCAGACGGTCGCGGACTTTTGTGGGTCGGTGTCGATCAGGAACACCTTCTCCCGAGATTCTTGAGCGGCAACGGCCGTATGGACAGCAAGCGTTGTCTTCCCGCTGCCGCCCTTCTGGCTGAGGAATGCGATTGACTTCATGACGTCATGATGCCACAACGCCAAAGCGCCGCGACGTCAAAAAGAGTGATGTATCTCAACCGATACCTGACCAAAGGAAGCCGCTAAAACCCGGATGCGGCGCATTCGGAGCCGCATCCTCGTCATTGCCGATAACACCGACTTTGCAGACGTCTGTGCCGACAACCGAAGTTGTCGTGGGAATTTGGACTGACACCCTGTGTTCAGGGAACACGTATGCTGCGCGTGGTGTCTATCAAATTAGGAGTTCAGAATGCTTGCTCAGGTACTAACGCTGCTTGCATTGATCACAGTCATCCCAAATGCTTCAGCCCAAGCTAACCGGCAGTCTGGCGATCTGACCGTGAATGTGACGAGTGTTCGGCGCGAGGCCCATGGATTCCTAGTCAAAGTCAGGATTGCGAACACGTCAAAACGAGTTCTTTTCTTGCCACAGTCGCCAGGCTGGCCTCAATTTCAGTATCGGCCGCAAATTTTATCCCTGGACGTTCAGCAATGGTCTGATGGAGAGACGAACCTTTTGCCGTCAGGACGTTCGCTAAGCAGCTCGCTCCCTCCTCATCCCGGGTATTTTTCGGTCGGGCCTTGCCGAGATATTCCTTTTGAGGGGCACTGGATTTCGGTTTTGCCGGGCACCGCTCTAAGCGACGAGATTCCGGTATTTGATCCATCTACTGCGGACTATATCCCCAGCTCTTGTACTTGGCGATCTGCTCACCTGGGTCCCACCGTGCGGATCTCTGTAACTGCACGCCCCTCCCGAAGAATGCGAAGTGGTCACAAGATCACCGCTTGGGCCGATACTGCTTTGCCTTATAAGTGAGGTTTGCTGCTTTGGATATCTGCCAGCTCGTTTGCAGCCGGTTACATCGTTGCGCCTCAAAAACGGGGTTTGCGGAAGTTTCGGCTCCGTCAAAATCGTCCGGACCGGTGAAGTTTCCGCAAACACCGACTTTGCGGGAGTCTAGCTAGGGCGACGCGAATCAACGATTCCAAAGCTCTTTTATCGTTTCCGGCAACACGTAGAGTGTAATCACTCCTGGCTCGGGCTTTTGCGTCTTCGAGCTGCATAGATTGGGCGCAACTACCCCCTTAGACAAGACGAGATCAAGATCAAATTCGCTCGTCGCGCTCAGCGATCCATCGCTGGCAGCATCACGGCAGTCGCGATCCACTAACTCAACGACAACTGTCACGCGACGCGGATCGGCTCCTTGAACATTTATATGGGCGTCATTCCACAAAACTGTCTTCCTCCGGGCTTCATCCATATGCTGAACATCAACCTTCCCCACGTAGACGATGGGTGAGGCGAGCCAGATGGGAAAACCCGTCTTGCCATTCCTGACCCGTATCGTAATTCGCTGGTGCTTGGCGCTCCCGTTATTAGCAGAGGATCGAAAGGTCCGAGCTGAAGAAGTGCCGCTATCGCCCGCCGACAACAGCGTTAGCAGCACTAATCCGCGAGTAACTGTCGCAAGAGGACTCATGAGGAAGAGGCTATCAAACGGATGGTGAAGCAGTCGTTCGTGAAAAACGGGGTTTGCGGAAGTTTCGACTCCGTCAGACCGCCCGGCGGACGACGTTGCCGCAAACACCGACTTTGTGGAAGTTAATCTTCAGCCTCGAAAGACAGGCCAAGCGCGACGGAAGCCATCGAGAAGGAAGAAGCCCTGAACTAGCAGGAACAAAACGGGCGAAAGACTAA
>NZ_JACHIP010000051.1 GCF_014203275.1 Granulicella aggregans | reverse complement strand
GTAGATCGTGGAATGATCGACCGGCACGCCGCGCTCGCCCATCATCTGCTCGAGATCGCGATAGCTGATGCCATAACGGCAGTACCAACGCACCGACCAAAGGATGATCTCGCCTTCAAATTGACGCCACTTGAACTCTGACATGACCAGCTCCGCTCGGGTTCAGCCCATCTTCACGCAACCACCGAAAACTTGCAACAGAGCCCGGCAGACTCGGGCCTGCTGAGTCCGGAACTTGCTGCTGGCATACGGCGCGTCAAAGGCGTCAAGCAACTCGGATGCCGCGCGGGTAACTGGCTCAATCAGGACCAGGCTCGGTTGCTTCTTGAGAAAGCGAATGGGCAAGGCTTACGCCACGCCCGGAATGTCGCTATGATAGCGATCCTGCTCGGCTGCGGTCTGCGCCGAGCCGAGCTGTCTGCCCTGCGCTGAGAAGACATACAAGTCCGACAGGGCCATTGGGCGATCGTTGACCTTGTCGGCAAGGGTAACCACGTTCGGACCGTCCCCATGCCGGTCTGGGTGAAGAATGCCATGGACAGATGGCTGACAGCTGCATCCGTCACGACGGGACGAGTGTTCAGGGCAGTCAGTCGTCACGGAACCGTCTGGGGTAAGGGCATATCCGAAAACGTCGTCTGGTACGTAGTCCGGAGCTGTGCACTGCGTCTGGAGCTCGACCACCTCGCACCTCACGACCTTCGGCGAACCTGCGCAAAGCTCTGCCATGTGAACGGCGGCGAACTGGAGCAAATACAGTTTCTTCTCGGTCACGCCTCCGTCCTGACAACAGAACGCTACCTCGGATGCAAGCAGAACTTGGAAGAGCCCGTAAACGATCGCTTTGGCTGCCTGTTCTCCGGAGATGTCAATTCGCGATAAGGTCTGTTGTCGCCAATCCTGAGACAAAGCCCACGAACCGTCGGACACCTGCAAATGCATGTCTCCGAATCGGTCTCCTCAATGAGTGCGCTGTCGCGATGCGCTCGTTCGGAACGGCTGCGAATGGACGACATACGATTCGCCTCTGCTCTCAGCCTTAGGCACGAAAGCGTCGCATTCGCGAATAGATTCTGAAGTGTGGATTCTATGGAATGGGTTTCAAGTATTTCTGAACGGCCAAGTTCCCAATTTTCTCTCCCATCGCTTTGCCTATTACGGTTGAGTTCCGGTAGTGAAGGCCGCCGTAGATTCTTGCGGCGGATACCTCTTCCGCGTAATCCGCGATCGTAGGCCACTTATGCATCATGCCGGGCGACGTTGGGCTAGTCATAGTCAGGGCAATCGGTCCCGTTCCGAATTCTGACTCCAGAACCGCTCTGGCAGCGCCGGAGTTGATGCAGTGTGCGCAGGGATACTCCGGGTGCATCGGCGTGTCGACCAGCGACTCCCATCCAGGATCGCGGGCGGTGGCATCGTTGCCGTCGATATCTCCGTTGCGAATCGCTGTAACAGGGCGCCAAAAGTTGAAGCTGTACTTCGCTTCGAAGACCGCAATATAAGAATCCGCGACCGCCATCTCCACCAAGGCAAACAATCGCGCGTTCTGGCTCAAGTTGCGCCCTGGTGCGGCTGCGAGCTGGCGCACGATCGGATCGAAGCTCTGCGGGCCCGTGATCGTCCAGAAGCGCGCAGCCTCGGTTTGTTCGCTGGTACGGCGCGAACCCTTCTTGGCGCCAAGTTCTTTGATCTCGTTGTAGTCTGCCGCCCATTCTGCACTGCCCAGTGCCGGAGGTGGTGCCGGATGAAACTGGGATCCGCTCTCCATCACCCAGGGTGTAACTTTCCCCCACTGTGTACCGACGGGCAGAGAGGTCGAGACGTAAGCGCCCTGAGTGGTCGTCGGCCGATATGTATTGCCAACGTCAGAGCCATCGGAAGCACGCAACGCCAGCACTTTTGATGCGACTTCTTCTCCTGCAGTAATCCCCGTTAGTTTCCCCGACCCCTCCGCGATATTTCTGAGCGAGGCCGCGTATACCTTGTCCAGCGCTACCTTCTGCTCGGGGAAAAGCGATACGAGAGCTGCGTGCGCGGCGGCAACTCCGGCTGCTTCGGGCGAACTGCCGGGAGGAGCGGATATCTTGAACTTGTAAGGCGTGTAGCGACCTTCAATCGAGTTAATGGCATCGAACATCGACGTGTGCACAATGGCCATTGCGCGCGTGCCAGCGAATGGAGCTATCTTCGCTTCCAGGACGCAAGCGTTGGCATGCTGGTTCCACTCCGTTACCACATCGCCGAATCCTGCGGATGGATAGAAGCTCGCGAACGCGAGCAGGGCGCCTGCGCAAAGTTGACCGGCGTTCATCAAGGCCTCCCTTTTGCTGTTATTAATGCGGATCCTTCGTGCCCTGGCTCCGGATATCGGCCTTGCTAGCGCATACGGGAACGGTGTCTTAGGAACTCGTCCGACGCGTTCTAGGTATTGGGTAAATCGATCCAAGAGAAAATAACACGAGTTGCCCTGATTGCCAAGAACGATTGAATCATCCGGTTACGTCGTGTATGCGGCATTCCCAAGTTCGAAGCCCTCATGCGCACATCTGGATCAAATTCCACCCCCTGAGCCGGACAGCCCACGACAAACACCGCCGCAGCCGTTGACTCTCAAGAAGCGCATAATCGCCGCTGCATTTCGAACGCGATCTAAGTTGTAAACGCGCATTGGCCTGATATCGCCAAGTGAGGCTTACCAAGAAAGACTCTGAACAAAAGGAGACCTCATCGGCTATGCACTCCTGTAGCGTCGGATTACGACCGATCAGAACCCACTACGGTTCTATCTTCCTAGCGAGCCGGCCAACATGTGGCCCAGGATATTGCCAGATGCTGGCCTGTTCAAACGGGGCGACATGGATCGCGCCGATAGCTCGCTTCTATTGTGATGAAAGCGGCGAGTCGATGGTGACGCGCTCCGCGGTGATAGGTCCGTGAAACGAGACTAAGAGGTTATGGCCGACGTAGGAATATACCTCCACCGAAAAAGTCCCCTTGAAGCGTTTATGGTTCGGACTGACGGTCACAATCTCGCGGATGTGAACGATCTGTGCGGGCTCGGTTTCGGTGGGTACGGTAATTCCCTGGTCGTTTGGCGCAACGGTTCCGTTGTACCCAAGAGCGAAGTGGTTGAGTTGATAGGTGGAGCGGCCGATCTTCTCCCAGACGCCCTGGCATACGGCACCGGTGCCGGGAGCTTTGGTCGAGTTGAAGAATTCAGTATTGTCGCTGTGCCACGCGGCATACCCCTTATCGGCGTAGCCCTTGGATGTGTCTTCCATGTCAACGTGCCAGAGTCCGACGATCGGTTCGAAGCCATGTTCGTCACGTTCGTCACCCCACCGACTGTCACCATTCTCCGGCCAACCAGCCAGCGTAAAGCGAGGGGCGGAATTTGCCTGACTGGAGAAGGAACTGTACTTCAAGGGGCCTCCGCACTGTGCGACCAGCGCGGAGGATGCGAACGTAAGAAGCATCATGATGACGAAGGAACATGCCATAAGCCGTGAGCTGAATTTCATCTCTGTCTCCTAATTAGTTGGGCCGCTGTGTGCGGCGGTTGAGTCGAATGACGGCCTGTAGCTCGGAAAGACCAGAAGTGTTGCCATGCTCCGCAGTGGTAACGGTGCAACAAGAGCAACTATGGCGTGAGGCGGGCGCGGGAGTCCTCACGAAACTCTGAGGGCGTTGTAATGTTTCGCAGAGGACGTGCACTTCTCGGGCAAAATGGCCCTAAATACCGACGGCGATGATCTACGGACGAGCTAAGGCCTGAGAGCCGCAAGGTGGAGCGCCGTGCGCTCCGCGACCCATCGCGTTGCCAGCGCGTCGACTTTGTATTCGTCGCTGCTCTGCAGATAGATATGGCAAAGCTCGTGGGCAATGATGTGCTCGGGCTGTGCCCGAAAATCACCGCTGTAGGCATGGACCATGGCCGAACCCCGGATGATGGTGGAATGCGCCGGTCTGTTGGTGATAGCCAGAATGCCGCTGCCAACCTGGTTGCCCTGGCGGAGCTGAATCCGCGCCCAAGCTGCCGCGTCACAGGCGACGTCCCAGGTCCAGTCGTCCGGATGGGGATAAGCCTGGATATACGGAAGAAGGACCGCCAGGATCTCCTGGCAGCTCTTTGGGGTCGGATCGCCTGCCTTCGCTCCGGTAGCGATGAACTGGACGGACATCCGTGCACGCGCCGGCGCAGCGCCAGCCGCAGTCTTGGCCGGCTCCTGTTCGGCTGTCGGCGGATTCGTTTCTGGTCCCGCGGAAATGCTCTGGCAAACTCCGGCAGCCGTGCCATAGAATAGGGCCACTCCAACCGCCCATTTCGCGAACCGTGTGAAGTTCATGTGTTCCTCCTTTTGCTGAGGAGGAACTTAGGGCGGCGAAGGGTATGCGGTACTCACGGCACGCCGATGTTTTTCGATTGAATTCCGAATGGAATGCTGAGGTCGTTTTGTGACGCATCAATACCGGTTTGGCGATCTCCTGATCGACCAGCAAAGCTTTCGTCTCCTGCAGGCAGGCAAGCCGCTTGCGATCGAACCTAAAGCGTTGAATGTCCTGATCTTTCTGGCTCAAAACCAAGGACGCCTGATCGAGCGGCGCGAACTATTGAGCGCGGTTTGGGGTGACGCCTTTGTAACTGACCATGTTTTGAACCGCTCTATAGGCCAGCTCCGTAAAGTTCTCGGAGATGATGCCAAGGAGCCTCGCTATATAGAGACGGTGCCGACGCTCGGCTACCGCTTTATCGCGGCCGTTGAGACGGAGCCATGGCAAGCACTCGCGGTGCTCGATGAACCGGCAATCATCACCGCCGAAATCCAGGCGAGCGAACGGCCCGCCGCAACGGTGGCCAGTCAAAGCGACGCCATTGAGCTGGAACCGGTCGAGGCAGCGCCCGCTAACCTGATAATGCACCCGGCTGTTCGACAACCTGAACCTGTTCTCGCAAGGCGCATCTGGCTTAAGCCAAAGCTCTGGCTTTACGGGGTTGGCTTGGCTGCTGCAATGGTGATGGCGACTCTCCTGCACACACCCGAGGTGGCGGGACCCCTGGAATCGACGCAGATCACGTTCTCGACCGAGTTTAAGGAACGACCCATCTTCACCGATGGATCGCGACTTTATTTCGAACATCACAGCGAGGCATCCGAGATGGCGGTGAGCGGTGGCAAGGTGGTTCCCATGCGATCGCTGGAGCCGGGAATGCATCTGCGAGATTTATCTTCAGATGGCTCAAAGCTGTTGGCCTGGAAGGCGGACTTGAACGACTTGACTGGCGTCGGATCTCTGTGGGTCAGTTCGACGATTGGAGGTACACCCCGAAAGTTGGGTGATCATCTGGGAGACCGGGCGATCTGGTCACCAGACGGACATTCGATCGTCTCCTCGGTCGGCACGGCCCTTTATGGCATGGACGAGAATGGCGGCAACCTGAGAAAGCTCTGGGAAGCACCAAGACAGATCACTGACCTCTATTATTCTGCGGACGCGAAACAGCTTTGCGTCACCTCGGAGCTGGATTACGCTTCGCGAATCTGGATCATGCGGCCCGACGGCACGCAGGCGCATCTGCTTTCCGTGGAATGGCCCGATAACTGGGACATCCGGAACGGAAGGTGGACTCGGGATGGACGGCATTTTGTCTTTCGCTCGGACGGCGAAGGACGCCAGAACATGTATGAGGTGGTCAAGCCGGACTGGTTGCACTTCTGGCGAAAGCCCAAGGCGGTAAGAATTACCGGAAATCAGATCGAGATTTTAGCTTCCGTCCCCTCACGAACCACCAAAGGTCTGCTTGTCCTGGGAAGGCTTGATCAAGGCGCGATGCAGGTCTTTGACCCAAAGAGCAGGAACCTCGTTCCATTTCTCAGCGGGTTCTCGGCAAGCTCATTCGTGATCTCTCCCGACGGCCAGTGGATGGCTTACACCGAATTCCCCAGTGACCATCTGTGGAAGAGCCGTCTCGACGGCAGCGAGGCGACGCAGTTGACAGAAAGCGGTGCATCCTTTCAGCAGTGGTCGCCGGATGGCAAGTGGCTTGTTTATACAGATGACTACAAACTCTACAGGGTCTCGGCAGACGGTGGGCCGCCGGAGATTCTGATCGCTACAGGAAATTATGAGCTTGTACCGACCTGGTCTCCCGACGGCAAATCGATTGTATTCAACTATTGGGACGGAGTGCACGAACCGGCCACTCTGGAGATTCTGGATCTGGCCACCCGCAAGGTCTCCCCCATGGCAGGAGCGGAGAAATGCTATCTGGCGTCCTGGTCCCCAGATGGCAAGTATCTGGTGGCAATTACCAAGAACCCAGCGCGAATGATGATGTTTTCGGCGAAGACAAAAACCTGGTCGGTGCTAAAGGTCTTTGAGTTTCCAGACGGCTTCTACGCGTGGTCACGCGATAGCAAGTCGATTTATATGGCTACTTTGAACGAGCGTAAGGGGATCTATCGCCTGAGTGTGCCAGAGGGTACCTGGGAGAAAGTTGTGGGAGTCGAAAACATCAATGCAAAAAATGACGAGGCGTTGCTGAGCATAACCGCTGACAACCAGCCAGCGATCATGAGTCACACAGGTGTGGCGCAATTCTATCTTTTGCGCTGGCCAAACTAGTCAGATTCGCTTGAACCGGCGCAGATTTGCTGAGTTGCAATCATGCATCAATTTGAACATTCACCGTGATCTGTAGCGAAGTTCTCCTTGTGGACAACATCATTGCTCGGACCACGGATCAAAGATTCCTTACACGCGTAGCAGCTATCGAAGCGCGGCAACTCTTTGCGCGTCAGGGGCAGAGGCGGTTCGTTGGGGAAAGCACGGCGCGTAAGGGGCAACACGATCAGCCCTGGCATCATCACCAAGCTGCTCGCCAATGACAAACTGAAAGGACCACACGCGGTCCCGGCTACAGACGAATGTTGGAAGTTTCGGCGCCCGACGAGTTGGGCCGCCGGACGAGGTTGGCACAGTCGGTGCGCTCCTTGTTGGACCCGACGGTGCGTTCATTACGGGAAGCGATCTCCTTATGGAGGGCGGTGTCACGGCTGCGTACTGGTTGAGAGAACTCGCCCAGAAACGACATCACTCGAATGACGGTAAATCGCCGAGTCTCTCACCTGCGGCTTCTTGGTACCGGGAAGTTAAAATGGAACGCGAGAATCTGAGACGCGATGAAAGTGTTTGGTGGAAACGGCTAGGCTGGCGATGCCTGGCTATTGTGCGAAGCCTCCCACCATAAACATGCGGCCCTTCACCGCGGCCAGCCGGATCGGTTTAATTGCTGCGTAAGCCGGCGAACTGTACCACGCAAGTGCCTGTTCGGAGCTTTCGAATGCGATAACGACGATCCCCCTAGGAGGCGCATCGCCGTCGACGAAATGATAATGTCCTTTGAAGGGCACGAGGGTTTCTTGCACCTTCGTTCCATAGTTCTTTACAGCAGTGTCGTCTGCGATTGTTTCAGCTTCCGAGATTACATAGACGGGTGGCATCTTCACTTGCTCGCCATGCATCGCACTTTTGCCCGCGGCGCCGACCAGAAGGCCCGCAATCATAGCCATTAGAAATTTGTAGTTGGATTTCACGATTCCTCCTCGTACCTTTGTTTTGCGAAGATAGAGATAGACGCTTCGGCATAGGGACCGAAGCGCCCATGATTGCGTCTACCGTGGGGGCTGATCGGCCGGATTCAGGTGGGCAACAATCGTGACGCGTGTTCCGTTCGGATCCAGTACGGAAAATCGCCGGATTCCGATGGGCTTATCTTCCAACGGCTCGATGATGGTCACTCCTTGGGAGACTCCTCGTTGATGAATTTCGCTGACGCTTTCAGGAAAACCGACATCTATGGCAAAGCCGGGAGGCAGCGGTTTGGCGTCTGCTGCATCGGCATTTACAGACACTTGCTGCTTGGGCTGAGTTGCAGATGCCAGGATCATCATCCCATCATGCTCCATGGCAACATTGAAGCCCAGTACACCTTCATAGAAGGCGCGGCTAGCTGGCATATTCAAAGAACGAACGTCTGGTATGGTGCGAACGATGTTCATAGGTCGTCTCTCCGTGGACGGTTTGGTGCCGTCGTCTCGGAGGCGTCGCTGAACGGCCGCGTAGGATTGTTCGGTTCGGCGTGCGGTCTCCCGCACGATTCGCTTAAAATCTTTTCTGGCCGTCATGGGCACGCCTCTCGCCCTCGCGACGAAGATCCCCAGCGTCTTCATCCGAAGGCAGGCTGCCTGATTCCAGCGACCGACGAGGATATGCTCCCCTTTGCCCCCATCAATGCGATCCGGCTGGGGCGGATCGAAGAAGGACTAGCGCGTGGTTCCGCTGTGGAGAGGTTAGTCCGGTTGAGAAGAAGCGTCAACATGGCACTTCTCGCTTGGCGGCGGGTACGCTCGTCGGGAACGGTAAGTCGAATCTTCTTGATTGACGCTAAATCGCCGACGCACTTATCGACCCCGAAGGTATGAACGAGTGCACTGGCCTGAAGTCACCATGTGAGCGCCCTATCGTTTCCCAGAAAGCCGACGAGATCGAGAGCAAACTCAGTCTGTTCGGGTAATGTATTGCGGTGTCTCACAGATTCCGAGGGATACGGCCGGTCTCTTCACGCTTCGACTCGTTATGATTCACTCATGCTACCAGTCGATACCGATGACCGACTCACACTCCTGGCTCTTGGAGTATTGGCTCTCATGGTGGCGGACATGAGCCACGAAGCCGTGGGTCATGGGCTCGCAACTTTCGCGGTAGGGGGTAGGGTGGATTTCATCTCAACCTGCTACGTC
>NZ_JACHIP010000050.1 GCF_014203275.1 Granulicella aggregans | reverse complement strand
GATGCACAACTTCCGCAGGCTCGTCACGCGTTGGGAGTTCCACATCGAAAACTTCCTCGGCTTCGTCCAACTCGCTTGCGTCCATATGCTGCTCAAACGTTTATGAGACCGCTTCTAGTCTGTGTTTTGGGCGAAAAACGAGATCTCGACTGGCCGGCGCATGCGACTACCTGGCCAAAACGTCCTGTTAAGAGCCATGAGACCACCCTACTGCAACTTTGCACTTGCAGCTGATGGAATGATGGGGCGACACATCGAGAAACGTGAATTTATGAATGCTAACGATATCCAGACGTTGATCCTAAACAGCTTATCTGAAGTATCCACGCTGCAGTTATGGCGAAATGCCCTTTTCGAGACTGAGAAGCATCCAATAAGGGTGTTTTTTAGCTGATAATGTCGTTTCGGAGTATATCTGGCAGACCCTTGGTACAAAGGAAGGCGATCATGGTTCGGAACTTGATGTTCAGCCTAGCTTCGTTAGTTTTGGCCGTTTCTGTCACCATTGCCCAAAAGCCAAATACCGTGATTCGCATTGAGCTGCTAAACGGCCTAAACGGAGAGCCACTGAAGCTCACTGAAGTGGGGCTCGAAGTTTTCCCCGGCTACCGGGAGATTGCCGTGCAAACCGATCAAAACGGCGTCGCAGCCATAAGCATATCGAGGGACTCTACGATCTTCACTCACAACACAAAGCTCTACGTCGCCTGCGCCGACGAGCCAGGCGGACTGGTTCACAACGACTTCAAGGTGAGCGAGATACTGTCGACGGGTATTGTGCAGCCGGTCGCAAAGCCAAATCGATGTAGCAAGACCGCCGGCACCACTGTCCCTGGAGAGCTTGTACTTTTTGTGCGCCCGTGGGAGCTCGGTGAGGATAACCCGCTCTAGGAAAGGCTTTTTATAGACCAAGGACAAGGAACAGCGTGAGGTTGTCTCCCCGTCGTTCTATTCTGCTGATGGGGAACACTCCAAGGAGGACAGGTGAAGCGACTACTGCTGACGCTGGCCGTCTCAGCTTCTAAAATTCTTGCCCAGGAATCCTCATCATCTATGGCCCTGATCCAACACGTCACGGTCGTAAACGTAGTGACGGGCGAAGAGCTTAAAGAGCAAACGGTCAAGCTTCAAGGAGGCCGAATTCTGTCTGTCGCGTCGACGGAGCCGAAAGACGGTCAAGCTCCCGGTGCAGTCGATGCCCATGGTGGCTTTCTCATTCCTGGCCTATGGGACATGCATGTCCATGTTCATGAGACAGGAGAGCTGCCCCTTTACATTGCGAATGGCGTAACGGGAGTTCGCATGATGGCGGGAGAGCGGGATACAGCGGCGTTGCGAGCCGAACTTTCCAAGAAGACCCCAGCCCCGGATATATATCTGGCAAGCGCCATCGTCGATGGCAGCTCTCCAATGTGGCCCGGCTCAATCGTCGTCAAGAAACCTGCCGACGCCCTCCGTTCAGTCGATGAGATCAAAGCTGGCGGGGCAGACTTCATTAAGGTCTACGACGGCGTTCCCCGGGAAGCTTACTTCGCCCTGGCGGATGAGGCGAAGCTGCAGCACATCGACTTTGAAGGCCATGTCCCGGAGGCCGTGACAGCACAGGAGGCCTCAGCGGCCGGTCAGCGCTCGATCGAACACCTTACAGGAATTGCCCTGGCGTGTTCGAGCAAACAGGAGAATCTGAAGGCCGCCATCGAACATGCACGATTCTTCCTCGACCGGCTCAGGGTTGAGGCTGAGGGCTACCGCAGCTTCGACCAAGCAAAATGCCAGGCTCTCTTCGCGGAGTTTCGTCAGAACGATACCTGGCAGGTACCGACGCTGACTGTGAATCGCATGTGGGGCAGGCTGGACGATTCGAAGATGACCTCCGATCCTCGATTGACCTATGTCGATCACAAATCCAGAGAGAGATGGGAGGAAAGAACACAGCCGCAGATCAGGCGCTGGAACAACTCGGATTATCAAATGGCGCGGGGCATATTCGGGGTGGAGGAAAAGATTGTGGGCAGCATGTATCGGGCTGGCGTTCCGCTCATGGCTGGGACGGATGCAATGAATCCCTATTGCTTACCGGGTTTCAGCCTTCATGATGAACTAGCGCTCATGGTCGATTCAGGTCTCACGCCGCTTGCCGCCCTACAAACGGCAACGATCAATCCCGCGAGATTTCTACGTCGGACCTCCGAGTTGGGAAGCATAGAAGCTGGCAAGAGTGCCGATCTGGTCCTGCTCCGCGCCGACCCGCTTACGGACATTCACAACACGACTCAGATTGAGGCCGTGTGGCTGCATGGCCGGTACTTCGATCATGCTTCTATCTCAGGTCTCCTGGAAGCTGCAAAGGTGGAGGCAAGACATTGACTTTGAAAATGACTATCCCTGTGCATAGTTACCTTTTCGTGCTGTCAACCTTCACAATAGCTGCGGTCAACCGACCGTTTCTGCTTGGTCAGGTCCTCCAAATTGGTCACTCGGACTTCAACTTATGCAAGAAGGTTGAACACACCAATCGGATTGCCAGAGTTGCGGTCGCCCCGCAAGCAAGAACAGGTGAGATGTAAAGAGACAGTGAACGCCTTTGGATTCATAAACCAAAGGGCAGGGCAGGGCAGCGCACTGCTCTGAAACGGTGGTTTCAGAGAATACAAGCAAGCGCGTCCTGGGTCATCGGCGAGGACGGCACTCCAGTTCGCTATTGACGGGAGAAAAGGTCAGCTATATCGTAATTCGTACTATGGCAAGACGGCCAAACGAGGGACCAGCCTCTGATCCAGAACTATTAATCCTGTCGAGCCTAACAACCGGCCCGAAGCACGGCTACGCCATAATGACCGACGTACGCGTGATGGCCAACGTGACGTTGGGGCCTGGAACGCTCTACACCGCCATTTCGCGTCTCGTGGAAAGCGGTTGGATCACAGCGTGTGAGGAGAAGGGGCGACAACGTCCCTACAAGTTGACCGGCAGCGGCAAGGATCACCTGTGTGACCAACTCAATAAACTACGTGCATTGTCTGCTGTTGCACTCAGGAGGCTACGCGCTCATGAATGACCGGGGCTTAGTTGTGGCACTTCTCAAGATGTTCCCAGCAGAGTGGAGGGCCGAGTATGGACTTGAGCTCTCCTCACTGTTGGAACAAGATAAAGTCACGCCGGCAATGTTCTGGAATGTGCTGTTCTCTGGCCTGCGTCAACGTATTCGCAGTTCTTCCTCCTGGATAAACGCCGGCACCTTGCTGGCACTGTATTTTCTGCTAGGTCTCACTGTGAACACCGTTTGCGCAATGTCCCCAGGAAGCTACAGTGTGTTTTGGTACGGCTACCTACCTCTGGAACTCGGTATTGGTTATTGGCTCAGGAGAGAAGGCTCACGCTCTCCTGGTTGGAGTACCGCGTGCGCAGTTCTCGTTGGGTCTCTGCCGCTGATGGCATTGGAGATTCTTCGGAACGTAAACGTTTTGAATCCTACAATTCTTGATCTACAAGGCCATGTGTTGCGGCTTGGACGCGGCTTTACAGAGTTCGCCTATCGAGGGGCTCCGGTTCGTCACGATGGCTACACTTGGTGCATCGTGGTGCTCCTAAGCATCCTCTTCGCCACCGCTATCGGACGACTGGGAGGTCAGCTCGCGGACGCCGTTCAAGCCTTCCGAATTGCCAAGTAGACGGTAACGGTCCCAGTCCGTTCCATCCGCGCGGGAGCACGGAGATTCTCTGAAATACGGCATCTCAGAAACCTGGGCGACCTAAGTTCACCCACGACAACTCCGGTTGTCAGGGGTATTTCTTTACCTCTACGGACTGGTCGCCGCCTGCGATGAGGGCACCCTAGGTAGGTGTTCTAAGGAGTAGATAGCTGCCAACGATCGCGAAGAGAAGGTCTGGCGCCCCTGCGGCGAGCGACGGTGGCAGCGCGCTGACATTGCCCATCGCTTCGAAGAGTCTGTCTGTTCCCATGTAAACAACAGCGATGCCAATGGCTGCGGCGAATCCAGCGACGCCGCCGCGTTTGCCGGTCGAGAAGGCGAACGGCATGCCGATAATCGCCATCACGAAGGCAGTGGCAGGGTAGGCGAGTTTGCGGTCAAGTTGGACGGAAAGCCGCTTAGTATCGAAGCCGGACTGGCGCAGGTCCGAGATATAGCTGGAGAGTTCGCCGAAGGACATCTCCTGCGACTGGCGATCTTCCTTTTTGAAGTATTGCGGCTCTTCCTTGATCTGCGGAAAGGTCGTGAGGACAAAGGGTTGGTAGGAGGCTAGGGATTTGCCGGAGAAGGTGCGAACCCACCCGCTTTCGAAAAGCCAGCGGTCGACGCGGCCATCCCAGCGTGCGGAGGCGGCGAAGATGCGGCGTTGGAGCGTGAAGGTGGCCGGGTCTAATTCGAAGACGGTGAGATTGGCGAAGACGTTGCGATCGGAATCGAAAAACTGGTAGTAGAAGATGCGGACGGGCTCGACGGCTCGCGCTTGCGGCGGAGCTTGGCGAGATCCGGAGAAGTTGGTAAGCACGGCATGTCGCCCCTGGTCGGTGGGTAACTGACCAGAGATCCATTTACGGTCTGGACGAAGAAAGGTCTGGGCGGGCTTGCCTTTGATGGTGTTGCGAAGGGCTTCCTGGCGGCGGTTCGCCGCGGGAAGGTAGAACTCGTCAAAGGCGAAGAGTGAGCAGGCGATAACCGCTGCCAGGACGACGACTGGTATGAGGATGCGGTAAAGGCTGATGCCAGCGGCCTTCATGGCGGTGAGCTCGGACGAGCGTGAGAGCGCGCCGAAGGTAATGAGGACGGCCACGAGAACGCATAGCGGCGTCACGTTGTAGAGGATGTAGGGGATGAGGTTGAGGAGATAGTCACCGACGGTGACGAGCGGTGTGCGGTTGCGAATGATGTCGCCAATCAACTCGAAGAAGGTAAAGATGGTGAAGAGAATCCAGAAGGTGATCAGGACGAGCGCGAAGTTCGAGATAAACGCGCGCATGATGTACTCGTCAAGGATGAGCGGAAACTGGATGTGAAGACTGGAGCGAAACCGCTGGGCAAGGCTGCGGGTGGGTTCCTTGGCTTCTTCGACTGACTCCGCTGTTTTGGAGCTTCCAGGGCGTAGCTTGCGAAAAACGTTGGACAAGGTGAGGCCGATGCTCGAGACAACTGAGAGCGCGAGGCCGCCGACGGACATCTGCTGCAGGAGGATGAGGCCGGCGACCGTAAAGAGTAGGTTGGCTCCCCAGACGCCGACAAGTGCGGGGAGTTTGCCTTGCGTTGCAAGCGCGACACCGATGGACGAGATAAGGTAGTAGGTAAAGACGAGCAGGATGGTGAGAACGAAGCCGGCTGATTTGCCTCCGCGTTTCGACCAAAGGCCAAGCGGCACGCCGACGAGCATGAGCACAAGGCAGGCGAAGGGGTAGGAGAATCGCTTGTTGAGCTCGATGCGGTAGGGCCGGGCGGCTATCCTGGCGGCGGGGTCAGCATTGCCGAGGGCGATCTTGCGACGGAGTTCGGAGAGCGGCAGGGCCTCGTAGCGGGTATTCGAGCGGGAGATGTGGGTATCGTTTTGGGCGCCGGACTGTATGGGGATGTCGGCCGTGGTGAATCTTTCGATGTTGTCTGTGTTCGGGTTGGCGTCGGAGACCTGGTATTGACCGCCATCTTTTAGGAGGAGGTGCAGATCTCCCGGACCTTCGGTGGTCACGATGGCCTGCTCGGCGGTTTTGACGAGGGGGTTCGCGGGTTGGGTGAGGTCGGCGATGAAGACATGGTGCCAGAGCGCGGCACCATTACCCGGGACGACGTCCTGAACGTAGAGGATCGTGTTCTTGAAGTCTTCGTCGAAGACGCGGGGCTCGACTTCAAAAGAAACCTGGGCGTATTTTAGTCGGTCTTCGAGCTTCAGGAGCGAGGAGGCGGCATGAGGTTCGAGGTAGAAGGAGTTGAAAAGACCGAGCAGAACCGCGGCGAAGGATACCAGTGAGACGATACGAACGAAGTCAAGCGCTCCCATTCCGGCGGCGCGCATGGCAGTAATTTCTGAGTCGGCGGCCAGGCGCGAGAGGCCGAGCAGGATGCCGACGAGAACGGCCATTGGAATGGTGACGACGAGAACGTCGGGCAGGAAGTAAGCGATGAGAAGCGAAACGTCGGTGAACGAGGCGGAGCCACGTACAAAGGTTTCGAAAATGCTGCCTAGGCGCGCGGTGAACAGGATGAAGGTGAACATGACGCCACCTAGGATGGCGTAAGAAAGAACCTCGCGGAGGATGTAGCGGGTGAGGATGCGCATGCGTTTCCTCATCAGTATAGGAGGCAAACCCAACGACGACACTGGTGGCGAAATCACGCTGCTTGGAATTGGAGCGCGGCGAAGTGTGAGCAGCGGGTCTTTGCGACGGGCGTTCCATTTGTCCAAGATGCGATCCGCACCATGTTGATGGCAGCCGCGGTGAGGACGTGCTGAAGATGGGTCTTTGCAAGTCCTCGGTAGCGAGCATGTCGTAAGCTGCTGCGTCGGATCGCCTGGGCATGGGTGCCTTCGACGCCCGCGCGTAAAGCATAGGCTTTGCGGAACTCCTCAGTTGTCTGTTGCGTTCGCATTGTCTGTAGCGCTTCGTGATGCTCGCGGCTTTGCAGACCGACGATACGCGGCTCCACCTTTGATCGTGTACATTGAGGGCGTGAAGGACAGGGAGTGCAGTCGCGTCGTGCGAAGCGGGCCTCGAAGACCACGCCATTTGCGGGATACGTGTTTGGCAACCATGAGATGCTTTGTTTGCCGGAGGGACAGGTGACCGTCTTATGTTCCCAGTCGACGACGAAGGCGCTTTTGCCGAAGCCGGTTTTCTCTCTGACTTGCCAGCCTGGATCCTGTGCTACCGGACCGACGATCTCGACGCCATGATCGCGATTGCTATTAACCAGTACCTTGGCATCGGTGTAGCCCTTATCTACCAAGTGCATCGTGGGGAGTAGGTTGCGGCCGTGAAGTGATCGATGCACTACCTCTACCATGTTGTCGTCGGGGGTTGTGGCCGGTGTGGTTTCGACGTTGGTGATCAGTCGCGGGGCATCGTCGTCACAGCTCTCCGTAATATGCACCTTATATCCGACCCAGGATTCCCCACGTTTGGTACTGAAGCGAGCTTCGGAATCGTAGGGCGACGAGATAAGAGCGGCCACAGGTGACATCTCCTTCACGTCACGCAACCGAGGCTGTCCGTCGTCGTCTTCGACGAATTGCTCGTCCCATACTCGCTGCAGGATGAGGATCTCTGTAAGCGCTCGAAGACGTTCCCGGTCGATGGAGGTCTCGATCGCTTGCAAGAGCTTCCTACCGTCCAAGCCGATGACAGCCGCCAGTTGTGCTCGCGCGACGTCGGTCTTGGGAAGATTGAAGTTTTCGACCCTGCTTCCATATCGCTTGAACCACTCTGGTTCGGCAACCGCCATCAGCCACTCCGGGGCTATGACAGCAAGGCCGTTCAGCGCCGCCCGCAGCGTCTCACCGACACGCTCCAGCCGGTTCATCGTCCGGACCGCAGCCAGGACATGCGTCGAATCGGTCCGCTGCTCGCCACGCTGCTTAAGCAATCCCAGCTCCTGCACCCGTTTCAGAAGTGCATCCAACAAGATCAACTCCAGCTTTCCTTCAACAAGACGAGTGCGGAACTCGCTCAACACGGTATGGTCGAAGCCCGAGTCCACCAACTCCAGGCCGAGTGCATACTTCCAGTCGATTCGGCCCCGAACCGCATCCGCCGCCTGTCGGTCGGAGAACGCTTCCGTGAACTGGAGCACCGTCGCAAGCGCCAGACGCCAGGGAGACTCGGCCGGCTGGCCGCGCCGAGGAAACAGGGCCGCAAACTGCTTGTCCCGATACACGCCGCCCAACGCGTCGGCGATGCGAAGGCAGGCACACCGTTTAGGAAACGCCGCCAAAGCCACGCGGCGCGTTTCGTCCGGAACACGGAAGTCTTCTTGAGGTTTGAGAGACATGGTTGAATCTTCAGCGGACAGACGCTCATCGCACGCAGAGAATCATCTCCCGCACCACGGTTGATTCCTCATCCGCTGAATTCGCCACCAGTGTCAATGTTGGGCCTACCCCAAGAAGCTGAACGTCGTCTGCATGATCGCTTTGTCTCCGCGGTCATCATTGCCGCCGCCATCATCGCAGCTGTGAGGCTGGCGCGGGAGCCGGACATTGGCAAGCCATCGCCTCGGCTGTTCGCCGTCATCGCGGACAGCGTAGCGCTTGCGCGGCTGATCCTCAAGCGCGTCGCAGGGTAGGGAAGTGGTAGCCTGCTGCCGTGCCCTCCACGGCGGGCAAAAAGGCATCCATGAGAAAGATAGCGGTTCTGACCATCCTATTTGGCAGCGGCTTGGTCGCCTTCGGTGTCAGCGGATTTAGCGGTGAGTATAGCGCCAACACGCGGTTTTCTTCTGACGGTACGCCGTACAGTGGCTTGTTTGGATGGTCTATGAATGAACGGATCGAAATCGGTGTCGGCGTGGCTATGCTTGCCGGTGGCCTCATCCTACACAGGGATGCAAAGTAGGCTGACGATGGCGTACCGACTAGGGAGCCTCTGCGCGGGCGGCTGATTTGACGATGTCAGTGAATGGCTTGAGTTGGCCGCCAGTTTTGTTTCGATACTGCGGTGCTTAGCTTGGTTTCGGCGGGGGGTTGCGCTGAGTTGAAGACTCATTGCCCGTCTTCGGGCGCTATGCAGCGAGCCCTGCCAGCCGCTTGCGGTGTAAGTAGAGGTTGATGAGGGCGAAGTTCGCGCAGAGCCGGTGATGGTTCTTGGC
>NZ_JACHIP010000049.1 GCF_014203275.1 Granulicella aggregans | reverse complement strand
CAACGCACCGCCCAAAGGATGATCTCGCCTTCAAATTGACGCCACTTGAACTCTGACATGACCAGCTCCGCTCGGGTTCAGCCCATCTTCACGCGACCACCGAAAACTTGCAACAGAGCCAGACCGTCCGGGAATGGTGTCGGAAGTTCGGCACCCTTTATGCTGCGCAGCTTCGAAAGAGTCGGCCTCGCATCGGTTCGAAATGGCACCTGGATGAAGTCTTCCTCAAGATGAACGGCGTTCAGCACTACCTCTGGCGGGCTGTGGACCAGAACGGCGTCACCATCGATATTCTGGTCCAGCCGAAGCGGGACCGCTGGGCGGCACTGCGCTTCTTTCGTAGGCTATTGTGTGCCGCGGGAGGAGCTCCGCGCGTGATCATCACGGACAAGCTGCGAAGCTACGCGGCAGCCAAGAGACAGATCCTGTCCGAGGTAGAACACCGACAGAGTCGTTATCTGAACAATCGATGTGAAAACTCCCATCAGCCTACACGGACTCGCGAAAGGCAGATGAAGCGTTTCCAGAACCCCGAACAGGCACAACGTTTTCTCCACCTTCGAATCCATCAACACCGCTTTCCGCTTCCGTCGCCATCTGCTCTCAGCAGCCTGCTATCGACGTCGGCTCACGCAGGCACTTCAACTCTGGCGCGCTACGGCTCTTGGCGTGGCACTTCCGTAGAACATCGTCTCGCAAAAACCTCTTGCCCGATCGAGGATGCACATCGGACCGTTAAGTTGACGATGCCCTCGCGACGGCTAAGACGATGCCAGCGGTTCGCAGGTAGGCAGGATGCCTGAGGCCCAAGAGAGGGTTCGCGTCGCACTTGGGGATAACGTGACGCGTTTAGTTAAGCCGTTTGAGGAATGCCTTCATCTCTTTGACTACCTCGGCTTCATTCGACTTGTAGACCGCATGCTGTGCGTGGGGAATCCGTACCACTCGCGCTGTTGGAACCCCAGCCTCAAAGCTGTCTGCCAAAGGTCCAAATTGTTTTAGATCCCATGCGTCTGCTGCATCCCGCTCGGGGCCAGGAGGAAGCCCATGATCGTGGGGCAGGGCAAAGATCGCAAGCACCGGACAGTTGATCTGTGTATAGCGTCGCTCACCATGCAAGGCAGCTATCTCAATCTTTCCTTCAGGCGTGGCCCGTTCCTTGACAACGTCCGCATATGCTGTTGGGGCCATGTCTGGCGCATGGGCCCAGTCTCTCGTCTGTTGTTGCAAGTCTTTCTCGTACTGCGGGAGTGCACCGATCACTGCGTCAATTGCTGCCCTGGTCTCGGTTGGAGATATAGCGCTCAGCACATCATTCAGGCGTCGCTTTAGCTCAAGAGTGTCAATCTGGAAGTCTCCTCGATCACTTGGAGAGAAGGCGTACCGATTTGCTGCATCGAGGTAAATTAGCCCTGCAACCCGATTCGGAAATCGGGTTGCTATCGAACTCATCTCCTCGCCCGCAAAAGAATGACCCGCCAACACTGGGCGTTCTATCTTGAGAGCGGTGAGCACGGAAAGGACATCATCCCCGAGACGATCTGAGTCGTAGTTGTCATTCACTGGTTCTGGAACGTCCGAAGCTGGATATCCCCGGCGAGTAATCCCGTAGACGTGATGATCTTTGGTAAAGTTCATGGCGAACGTATCAAAGCTGTGTGCTGTACCCCCTAGCCCTGCCAGGAAAACGAGTGGTTCGCCTGTCCCACCCCAGTCCAGAACTTCGAGCTTGACTCCAGGCTCTACTGCTACCATTTCTACCCGATGTGCAGACACATCTGTTGTCGTTACCTGCGCGAGCGCTCCCAAGCAGGCAGTCGCGATGAGGAAGATCAAGCCAATTGATCGCATGTGGAGCCTCTCTAGAACCGAATGTTTCACAGATGAAGCCAGCGTTGCGTTACGAATATGTGGTCTCCATGATACCCCTTGACAACTAGGTGTTGTATTTCTATCCTGTCGCTAAGGATTGACCCTTTCTCAGGGTCTGCCAAAGGTGGCCGCGTTTGGGGAAGAATGATCTCCAAGGCACAATGGATCTGTTGGTGCTCAAGACTCTTTCGCAGGTTGGTCATCTGCATGGCTACGGAATCGTGCTTCACATCCAAAGAGCATCTGAAGACCTCCTCCACGTAGAAGAGGGCTCACTTTATCCGGCACTTCACAGGATGGAACAAAATGGCTGGATCAAGTCGGAGTGGGCTCTCACCGAGACAAATCGCAAAGCGAAATTCTACCGACTATCGCCGGCAGGGAAGAAGCATCTAGCCGATGCCGAGAATAGCTTTAATCAGCTTGTCCGTGGTATTCGGTCCTTAATGCAATATGCCTGAGGCACTCCGATGTCCCTATTCGCCCGAATGAAGACACTTTTTGGCCGCTCGGCTCTCTCCAAAGAGATCGAAGATGAGCTGAATTCTCACATTGAGATGCGGATAGCCGATAGTGTCGCCGCTGGCCTGGACCCGGATGTCGCTCGTCGGGATGCGCTTCTGAGATTCGGCAATCCCACAAGCATCAGGGAGCGCACTGCTGCAATCGATACCGTTCTTCTGGTTGAAACGGTCGCTGCGGACTGCCGCTTCTCGATTCGACAACTAAGACGGAGCTTTGGTTTTACGACGGCTGCAATCTTAGCGTTGGCATTAGGCGTCGGCGCAAGCTTGGCTGTTTTCATGTGTGTTGACGCAGTGCTCATCAAGCCATTGCCCTATGTTCATCCAAACCGTCTGGTGGACGTGACGGAAAGCTCCTCTCTGCTTTTACGAGACCTCACTTCTTACC
The DNA here is from genome assembly GCF_014203275.1 of Granulicella aggregans. Classification (GTDB taxonomy): domain Bacteria; phylum Acidobacteriota; class Terriglobia; order Terriglobales; family Acidobacteriaceae; genus Edaphobacter. Next base: position 6,234 of record NZ_JACHIP010000049.1, on the reverse strand, counting down.
CAAATTACTTGGATTGGAAAAGACTCAACAGTGCCTTCATTTCACTGTCAGCCTGGACGCCTACCTCGTACACGGCGAAGACGGCGCTAGCTACCGCCCAGGTTTCGGGAACACGGGTAAGCGATGATTTCTTTCGCACATTGGGCGTCTCTCCACAGCTCGGGAGAGACTTCTACCAAGGTGAAGATTCGCCGGAAGCCACGCCCAGTGTGCTTTTGAGTGCTGATGCGTGGCGAGAGTGGTTCGCGGGACGGGGTGACGCAATAGGATCACAGATCATCCTGAGTGATAAGGCCTATACGGTGATTGGCGTATTGCCGGAAGATTTCTATTTTGCACCAAGAGGCCTCGCCCAATTTTGGACGCCTGTGGGGAGCCTCAACAAGGCTGATCGGAGACGTAACTATCACAACTGGTTCTGTGTTGCTCTCCTGAGAGAGAAGACTCCGATCGATAGCGCAAGAGCCAACCTGACAGCTATCGCTGCAAGTCTCTCCAAGCTGTATCCGGATTCCAATGCAGGGAAGACAGTCAGGGTTGTTTCCTTAGCGGACGCTACGTTTGGAAGCGTTACTTCCATTGTGACCTTTCTTTTTGGCTTCGTCTTGCTCCTTCTCTTTATCGCAGGCGCAAACGTGACAAGTCTTATCATTGTCAAATCCAGAGGAAGATCGCAAGAAATCGCCATTCGGGGAGCCCTTGGGGCATCTCGTGCGCGCCTCTTGATTCAATTTGTGACTGAAGGAGTGCTATTGGCAGGGGCAGGGGTCAGCTCTGGTTTAGTGCTTGCAATCTTGGCGGTCAGAAGCATGAAAGCGTTCATACCTGAAGAAACGTTATTCGAGATGCCTTATCTCCGTGGCGTTCACCTTTCATTCCACGCTCTAACCTTCGCCCTGGTGGTGTTCCTTTGCTTGGTTGCGGTGTTTTCGGCTGCTCCCATGGCGCGTTTGCGTTCAAGCCGCTTGCAAGCAGATTTGAGCGTGGGGACTAGAACTATAAGAGATCCTGGGTGGCGTCGCTTAATATCAGCGCTCGTTGTCCTTGAATTGGCGATGGCGGTCGTCTTACTGGTCAATGCGGGCCTTCTTGGTAAAAGCCTCTACCGTTTGCTTAGGGTCCCCTTGGGCTTTTCGCCTCAAAACCTTTCAACGCTAACGATTCTGAGCCCAACAAAGACGTATGGCACTCCTGTCCTGCAAGCGGCGTTAGAGAAAAGCATCACTGAAACAATCAAGCAACTTCCCGGTGTAATAGGAGTCGGGGTCGGTCATTTACCTGTCAGTGACAATAGACCGGAGACGTTGATCAGGGTCCTCGATGCACCTTTTCATGGAGAGCACAATGAAGTGGGGTATCGAGTCACCAGTCCTGACTTCTTCAGAACCATCGATGCCACACTGCTGAAGGGACGTTTCTTTTCAGAAAGCGATGATTCTAATAAGCCACCTATAGCAATCATCAACATGGCGCTGGCAGAAAAATACTTTACAGGTCAGAACCCCATCGGGAAGCGAATCGGTAATGCCGATCTTTCAGTTGTTCGAGAGATCGTGGGTGTTGTCGCAAATGTTAGAGAGGGCTCCCTCGATGAAGATATCTGGCCCGCTTTGTACGTACCTTTCAATCAAGCGCCGGTGACTGGCTATTCGCTTATTGTTCGAAGCTCACGGACTGACAAAACCCTCCTCCCGCTGTTGGTCGCTGCCATTCATCGGTTAGACGCAGACATCTCTACCTACGATCTTGTTTCCATGAATGAGGAGATTGATCGATCTGAGTCATCCTACTTGCATCGATCCGCAGCTTGGTTCATGAGCAGTCTAGCCTTGCTAGCGATGATCCTCAGCCTGATAGGACTGTATGGATTAGTCACTTATTCGGTCAGCCAAAGAACCTGGGAGATCAGCATTCGCATGGCCTTGGGGGCACAGCGGAAAGCAATCTTCGAACTCTTTCTCAAAGAGTTCATTTGGCTAATAACAATAGGGCTTGCCTTAGGTGTTGCATGTTCCTTGGCGATTTCGATGTCCATGCGCAGCTTGTTATTTGGAATAACCGCGTCCGATCCCTCAACTATTTTGGTTGTGGCCGCAGTCGTTACGATGGCCACCTTGACTGCAACCCTCGTTCCCGCGACCCGCGCTGCTTTTATGAACCCCGTAGAGGCCTTGCGTGGTGAATAAGAAGGAAGTGGCCAATCCCTCCATAGCTGGACGCGGCTCGATCGTGTTGATCTCCTTCGAGGCTTAGCGATTTATCCGTGCTGATGAACCATCTAACATGCAGCTTGCCGACGAGATTCTCCGTGGACTCGCTGCTTGTGGACATCACTCCCGAGTTTATCGAGTGTCTAAAAAGCCAACTATACATAAGATGCGTTATCGGACGTAAGTGATTTGCAATCAATTACTTATACGGTACCACCCAACGCGCCCAGAGTCACCCCGCCTTCTCTCAACTTGAGCATAAGCGACGATAGGGTCGCGCGGTCTTTTACAGCCGAGAGCGAATCACCATGGAACGAATAGGATCAGTCATGAATGTTGCATGCAGATCCACCCTCACTTCAACCCGTTGCTGAGCAGCGCCTCGCAGTCGAGCTTTTTCTTGCCGGCGGGAATCTCCGGATCGACGCCTATGCGGGAGCGGGCAAAACAACTACGTTGAAGATGCTGGCTGGCAGCAAGCCCTCTTCGGCTCTCTACTTAGCCTTCAATCGCTCGATTGCTTCCGAAGCCCGTGGGCGTTTCCCGGCGCATGTGAAATGTGCAACGACGCACTCGATCGCGTTCCGGGCAGTTCGAAGGAGCTTGCGCTATCCAGAGTGGAAGCTCACGGAAAGCCTGACACCCAACCTGATCCTCCAGGCATTTCGTCTGCCGGAAGAGATTACCTTCCATTCAGGAGTTGTGCTTGAGCAGAAGTCTTACGCTGCCGTCCTTCGCGACGGTTTGAAGCTGTTCCTGCAAAGTCGCGATGCGGCTCCCTCGACGTTGCATGTCCCCCGCTGTGGAGCCTTTGAGCGGCTGAGCTCTGAACAGTTCGAAAGCTTTGCGAAACAGGTCGCTGAGCACCTTGGATATCTTTGGTCGAACATGCTCGACCGATCTAAGGGGCTGCCGCTCGGGCATGATGGCTATCTAAAACTATGGGCGCTGTCGAATCCTCTCGCACAGGCTGACTACATCATGGTCGACGAGGCGCAGGACCTAAACCCAGTCCTGTTAGAAGTGCTAAATCGATCAGATTGCCAGATTGTCTATGTGGGCGACGCGAACCAGCAGATCTATGAGTGGCGCGGGGCTGTGAACGCAATGGACCAGGTTCAAACACGCCATCGCTGCTTACTGTCACAGTCCTTTCGTTTTGGTCGTGAGATCGCGGCGGCGGCGACTATCGTCCTTCGAACGCTAGGTTCCCGAGAGCCGCTTCGTGGCTCTACATCCGTCTCCTCTCACATTGGTCGCGTCAAGCCAGACGCCCTACTTGCTCGCAGCAATGCTGCAGTGATGTCCAACGTCCTTAGGTGCCTTACTCGAAACTTGCGATGTGCCGTGGTTGGCGGAACGAAAGACTTGGAGCGTGTCCTTGCAGATGTTCAGCGAGTGAAGCAAAATCAACCTGGGCAGTCCCCGGAACTAGTCGGGTTCCAAGGATGGAAGGACGTGATGAGCTTCAGCAATCGGCCCGAGGGTGAGGGCTTGCGACCACTGGTCAATCTCGTTCAGGAACACGACGAGACTCGTATTTTGGGAGCGCTCTCTAAATGTGAGTCCAATGAGTCGACAGCGCAGGTCATCTGTTCGACTGCTCATCGATCCAAAGGAAGAGAGTGGGACTACGTGTATCTCGACTCTGATTTTGAAGCTGGCTTCCTGAGAGCGAAGCGCCTCGGGTCAGCGGAGGCGGCCAAGGCCACCGCCTCGGAGGCGAGGCTGCTGTATGTTGCCATGACCCGAGCAAAACTCGGGGTACAACTGCCACGGGAGGTGGCAAAGCGTTTCGGCATCCGCGACACCGGCCAATACACTATTTGACTTCGAGTTCGCGAAAAACGGGGTGTCGGCAACTTCGACCGCTCGGACGATCCGAGTGGAATGATTGCCGAAACACAGGCGGTTTTCGGAAACTGAGCTGGCTTGATCACTTAGTATCGCTACTCTTTCCGCTGACAAGAAGCTTTCGGGGCAGTACGGTCCTGGCCATTGGTTCAATGCGGTACGATCCGAAACATACAAGTCGCTTTTGTTGCAAGGACGCACTCCTAGGCGATGGCGATCACGACTTTGCCGCGAACGTGGCCGGACTCCACTTGGCGAACAGCTTCTGCAATCTCGCGCAGAGCGTAGGTGCGGTTGACAACGGGAACTACCTTTCCTGCCTGGACTAGAGCGGCGAGAGTTGCCAAATCCCCGGAATTGACTTTGGCGAACAGACCAGGCATCTTCTGACTGACAAAACGCGACCGAATCGCATTCGCAAGCAATCCCGAGAGCAGATTCCATGTGCTGTTCTCTGGGCCGCCGCCGCCACACGAGATGTACGTTCCGCGCGGATGCAATGCACGCAAATAGTCGGCTAACGAACGATTGCCGACCAGATCAAAGAGCAGATCATAGAGTTTGGTTGACCGGGCAAAATCCTCGCGCGTGTAATCGATCACTTCGTCCGCCCCAATTGACCGGAGAAAGTCGATATTACCGGTGCTGCATACCCCTGTGACACGCACGCCAAGCGATTTGGCAATCTGCACGGCGAAGGTTCCCACTCCGCCCGCTGCCCCGTTGATGAGAATAGCTTGTCCTGTCTGGATATCGCCTTTGTCACGCAAGCCTTGCAGCGCGGTGATTCCAGCGATAGGTAGGCATGCGGCTTGTTCAAACGAAATCTCTTGCGGCTTCACGGCGAGCTGCGATGCGACAGCGCAAGCATATTCCGCAAACGACCCTTTGGCTGTACCGAAGACTTCATCGCCGATCATGAATTGTGCAACCTTGGCACCGACTGCCTCAATTGTCCCGGCGACATCGGCGCCAAGCCGCGGAGACTTCGGCCTGCTCATTCCGGTAAACAGGCGGATGAACGACGGTGTACCGCGCAGGAAGTGCCAGTCATACGGATTCACCGAGGCGGCGTGAACCCGGATCAGGACCTCGCCCTCTGCTGGCGTGGGTTTTGGGATCTCCTGGAATTCGAGCACATCCGGAGAGCCGTAACGGCGATAGACGACTGCTTGCATCGACCCATGTCCAATTCAAGAATCTTGTCGGCAATCATACGCGGAGTCGTCGGAGAAGGTGTGGTATCTAACTTGCGGACTTCGTTCGACAGCGAGTGATTCTCTGGTTCGGAAGTCGATTTGCACGAAAAACGGTTTCGGCTACTACGCGCGATTCTGCAAATCCCTCCACACTGTTTCCGATAACAACGTTATGGAAAACTACGCATCCCGATTAGAAGCACCATGATCTACGCCGTGTCCTAGCTAGCGACCAGGAACGTAATGATGCAGCATACAGAGCCCAGAGCGAAACACAGAGGTCGCGCAACCCACGCTGGCCAACTCTGCCTCAAGGGACAGGGTATTGGGATCGTGGACGGGTTGCAAGGCGGCTTCGGTGGAGAGGATTTTCTTCGCGAGCTGGTGCAGCGGACCCGTGCAGCAGGTTTTAGAAGCGGAGATGACGAGTTTTCTGGGTGCAGGGAGCTACGAGCGCAACGGCGAGCGGCGCGGCTGGCGCAACGGGTACAAGCCTCGGACGCTGAAGACGCGAGTGGGCGAGCTGGAGTTGATGGTTCCGAAGGACCGGGATGGCGAGTTCCAGACGGAGTTGTTCGAGCGTTACCAGCGCAGCGAAAAGGCGCCGGTTCTGGCGATGCTGGAGATGTATGTCGAGGGCGCTGGCGAATGGACGAGACTTACGTGAAGGTTCGCGGCAAGTGGGCCTATCTGTACCGGGCGCTTGACAAGGAAGGAAACACGATCGACTTCTATCTCTCGCCGACTCGGAACGCCAAAGCGGCGAAGCGCTTCCTGGGAAAGGCGTTGAACGGTTTCAAGGCTTGGGAGAAGCCGAGGGTCATCAACACAGACAAAGCGCCTACCTACGGCATCGCGATTTCGGAGTTGAAGACCGAAGGCAAATGCCCTGAGGAAACGGTGCATCGACAGGTCAAGTACTTGAACAATGTCGTCGAAGCCGATCACGGCAAACTGAAGGAACTGATCCG
>NZ_JACHIP010000048.1:7588-9523 GCF_014203275.1 Granulicella aggregans | reverse complement strand
TATCACTCCGTCTTCGACAATGTGGAAGACAGCCTGGAGATGTCCCGCCTTCAGTGCTTCGACTTCCAAGGGGTAAATACCAAGCAGTACGCCGACCTGATTGAGCCGTTGATGGTCTGGATACTGCGCCGCATCGACGAAATCGTGTATGACCCAAATAACCTCGGCGTCCCGAAGCATGTCTTGATCGAAGAGATCTTCTCAAACATGAAGAACAAGCAGCTGCTTGAAGCGGCGCTTGCCTCGATCAAGACGGTGCGCAAGAACCTGGGCGGCGTAACCATGATCGGCCAGTCCGCCAATGATCTCGGCGAGAACGCGGACTTGATCGTGAACTCCTGTACCTCTTTCCTCTTCCTCCCGGATGCGACGTTCAATCGCAAGGCTTACGGCGAGTTGTTCAAACTCAGCGAACACCAATTGGATTTGTTCGAGAGCCTGCGTCCGCGCGAGGGGCTCTATGTCAGGCGCGACGGGATCACGAAGGTGATCACACTGAACCTCGACGCTCGCAGCTATGCAAAGTTTTCGACCCGGCCAAAGGACAAGGTCAGACGTTCGAAGCTGGTCGAGATGTACGGGCTTCACGAAGGCATCGAGCGTTTCGCACAAGGCGAGATCGCCTAGAACAACCGCACGCACATCAACCCCAAAGGATCAGCCATGACCCTAAGTCTTTGTATCTTCGTAACCGCCGCAGCCATCGGTACAGCGGGCAACGCCCAAACGACTCATCTCCAGCCCAGTGCACCTCGGACGATCGTCACCGCGGACGCGTCGGCCCCGCCCGTTGTCCGCACTGGTTTGCTGCAGTCCACATTGATCGAGCTTCCATCTGAAGAGAAGGTCGCGACGGTCTTCGGTGGCGATACCGTGAGCTGGGTCTTCGACGCAGGCCATGTTGCCAGCCGGTACATATCGATCAAGCCTAAGGTCGCAGACAGCACGACCGATCTGCACATAGTCTCCGACCACGGCAATGAGTACACCGTCGAACTCCGCGAGGTGTCGAGCGACAAGGACAATCCTCACTTTGACTCGAAGGTCTACGTCACATCGAGCGATCCAAAGGTTACCGACAACATCGCCACGCCTCCTGTCTTTGTTCCCGCAGCAGAGGCAGAGGCGAAGGAAGCACAGCTCAAGAAAGAGGCTGAAGATGCCCGCAAAACTGCGGAGGCAGACCATAAGGCCGCCGCGACTGCGGCCGAGAGTTTCAAAGCTGCCTATCCGGGGACTCTGCATTTCGACTACGCCTGGGACCAGAAGAAAGGGAAGGCGCTTGGCATCCAGCAGATTTGGCGCGATGACAAGTTCACCTATCTAAGAGGACGATTTCAGGAGACTCCCGCGCTCTATGAGCTGAAGGACGGTAAGGGGTCACTGATCAACTATGACTTCGCGAACGGCCTTTACACGATCCCCAAGGCCGTCATACAGGGGTATCTCTCGATCGGTAAGCGGCGGGTCGACTTCAGGCAGACGAAGGCAGGGAGCTAGCCATGGCCGAGAATCCGATAACTCCCCCTGCAACTGTGCCAGAGCAGCCAGAGGCATCGTCGCCTCTCAACAAGAAGCAACCATTGCTCATTCTGCTGTTCATCATCTTGCTGATCTTCGTGATCTCAAGTGTTGTGAATGCCGGGAAGAAGGCTGCGCCGCTCAAGAGTCAGATGCCGACCAAGCCAGCGACCGCCAGTCCTCAACAAGTGAACAACTTTGAGACTCAGCAGGAGCAGACTGCAAAGAAAGACCTGGAAGAACAGCAGCAACGCGCTGCAACTGCTGCACTGCTCGCGCAACTACAGGGTGCGGAGGCACCCGGCCCGGAGTCTCCGAACGCTCCACCGATGACTCCAGCGCAACGGGCCGCGATGTATGGCTTGCAGAACCCGGACGCCCCGAAGACGACGTCGCAGCTCCCAGAACGGCATG
>NZ_JACHIP010000048.1:6323-7493 GCF_014203275.1 Granulicella aggregans | reverse complement strand
CATGCCGAGGCAAAACAAGCTGCATTGGCTAAGGAGAAGCAACACCAGGACGCACTGGACAGTGACACCGTCGCGGTGGATTTCTCGCAGGCTGCTCCGTCGAGCGTTCACACCGCAACACGCGGCGTGCCCGCAACCGAGTCGGTCAAGGCGGAAAATCATGCTGTCGATCCCGACTCAGACGAACCCAAGAAGGACAAGCCTGAATCGAAAGATGCCGCTCCGAAGAAGTATGACTTCGACAGTTTTGAAGGCAAGCTATATCGAATCTTCGAAGGGAGCGTCTTCGAAGGCGTAGTGACAAACCACATCGATGGTGGTTTAGCGGGACCGATTTTGCTAATGCTGTCTACCGACTACTACTCCCACGATCATCAGCAGCTTCTCTTGCCGCAGGGTACGCGACTGATTGGGAGCGTCCAGGCGGTGAATACGAGCCAAGCACGGAAGATGGTCGTTTCCTTCCATCGCGCTATCTGCCCAGATGGTTTCTCCGTCGATCTCGATAAGTTTGCCGGTCTCGACCCGCTTGGAACAACCGGCCTCGCCACGAAGGTAGATAACCGATACCTTCAAACATTCGTCGTCGCTGCCGCGATCGGCGGTTTGGGCGGTCTTGCTCAGGTGGGAAACAACAACATCCTTAATCCCTCGGCACAGATCCGGAACGGCATCTCTTCTCAATCGAGTGAAGAGGCCGAACAGATCCTCAACCACTTCCTGAATCGCCTTCCGATCCTCACGCTGAAGGAAGGCTCTCGGGCGCGGGTCTATATCGGACGCGACCTTCTAATCCCCTCCTACGCAGAACACCGCGTCGAACCCGCCCTGTGACCAAGGAGCAACTTATGAAGCAAGTCCCCAGTAGATGCCGGAACGGAGCACTCACTACAGTCTTCCTCATGATCGCCGTTCTACCCGGCCGCGCGCAGTTTGGTGGCGCTTTCATCGACCCCGTGCAATCGGGCCATGCACTCCAACAGATCGCCCAGAACGTGAAGAACAGCGTCACCTGGCAGCAGCAGCTTGCAAATACCATCCAGCTGCTGGCGACCGCTGACAAAGACTACATGCAGGCCGTCACGAACTACAACATGATCCATGGCAACCTGAAGAACTTCAGCAGCAAATCCATTTGGGCAACGATCCAGTCCCAACTCACGATGGCGA
>NZ_JACHIP010000048.1:0-6229 GCF_014203275.1 Granulicella aggregans | reverse complement strand
CCTGGGGCTCAACTCAACATCCTCCAGCTACCTAAGCCAGCAGGTGTTGGGCACCAGCCATGCGCTTGCAACTCTTTCGCGCATGGAAGCGATGGACGGGGTTTCGAGCCAATGCTTGAACTCTGTGGGCGACTACAACGCCATGCGCTCTGGCAATCAGCTGTCTCGCGGATCGCTTACGCAATCCCAGTTCGATACATCATCGTTTACCACCACAGAACTTGAACAGCTCAACCTAGTGAACGTCGCGAACGCGCACCACCTTAATGAGTCGCAGGCGCAAGGTGCGCTCCATGCCTGTCAAGCGGCTCAGGCGGCAGTGCAGAATATGGCGCAACGTGCAGCGGCGGCGGATGAAATCAACAATGCTGCGTTCGTTCAGCATCAGCGGTCGGTCTTTTCTTCAGCGCCTGCGAACAGCTCCCCAACCTGGGACAACTACCTGCCGTGAAAGGAGCAGTTATGCAGCAACTTCTCAGAACAAAAGTCTTGATCGGCATCCTTGCGGCTCTTAGCGTTATAGGTGTACTTCTCGCACGCGAGCTGCATGTAAACCAACAGACTGCGGTATCAGCAGCGAAGACTGCAGAAGAACGCGAAACAGCAGCCCAGATCGATCGCGACGATAAGGCTGCAGTTCAAAGGATTCGCGAACGCAGCGCTCAGAAGGCAAATAACGCGGTAAAGCAGTAACAACCAGCACGGCAGCAAACTTCCCAGACAGAGGAGACACCACAAAATGAACCTTCCCCCAATGGCCTCCTCTGCGCTTTTCCTTCAAGCAGCCGCACCTGGTGTTGACTGGCTCTATCAGTTCACCAACAATCTCACCAATCTCACGACGCAGAATGGTGATGCTCTCTCCTCGGTCGGTATGACCCTCCTGGCGTTCGTCAGCATGATGAAGCTCATCCGCATGGTTGCTCATTGGAACATCTCGACAATGACCCTCAGTCTGAACGCTCACCCGGTGCGTGTAGGTGATCTGGTGGAATTTCTCCTGCAGTTGATCATCTGCTTGCTCATCATCAACTACTGGGTGACTCCGTTCCCCGGTGCGAGTTTTGGGTTCAACCATCTCTTCTCGTACTTCGCCCAGGTCATTGTCGCGGCTCTTGACCAGAACTCACTGAGCCAACTCCAGAACGCTCTGAGCACGGCAGTCAACAGCACCCCGCCCCCAAGTTATCTCGCACCGATGGAGATCCTGACCTACCTGCTGGTTTATCTCTTCGTCGGGCTGGCCGGCGGCATTCTGTTTCTCATCAACTGTTCGTCGTTCATCTTCTACGGTGTCGCGGCGCTGTTCGGACCCATCTTCGTTCCACTTCTAATGACGCGCACGTTCCGCGGAAAGTTCTATCATTTTGTAGATGTGCTGTTGAGCTTCGCTATGATCCGGGCGGTCGCCGCCGCCTTCATCTTTGTGTGGTCGGGGTTCCTTATGACCTTCCTTCAGCAGACCTTCAATGGCGACTATTCACTCCCGATGTGGATCGCGAACCTCTACGGAGTGATAGCCGTCTTCATCGCCTTCATCCTGAATATGACGATGGTGCCTACGATTACACAAACGCTCTTCGGTGGCGGATCGGGTGCCGCTGGCAAGATCGGCCAGATCGTTGAAACAGCCTTCATCCGCGCAGCTGTTGTGGGGTCAGTCTAATGCTCACACTCTTTGGCTTCTATCACCTTGTTCCACGTTCACTACAGCCGATCGTTCGAGTACTTGCTCTTCTTGTAGTTCTGGCGATAGTGATCTTTTCATTGATTGCGTTCTCTCACATCCTCCAGACGCTGCCAAAACATGGTCACCAGTACGATTCGGTCAAATCGCATCGGGTGAAGGAGACTCAATGACACACGCACGTCTCACTCCCAACCAGATAATGCTCACTGATGAGATCGCGAACGAGAAGTACGTCGGCTTCTACGCAGAGCGCAAATTGAGTCGCATGGTCATCGCATCAGAGACATTTCTCCTCCTCGGTTCGTTCGCTGTCATCATCTCGCTTGCACATCGTCCGGTTCAGACTCGCTACATACGCATCGACGACATGGGAAAAGCCACAGCGATCCAGTATTCAGACCTCGCCTATTCGCCGCGCGAAGGCGAGGTCCGCACCTATCTGACGGATTGGGCAAACTACCGCTACACGATCAATCGCGAGACCGTAGTAAAGAAGTATCCGATGAACTATTACTTTCTTTCAACGCAGCTTGCGAACCAATACATGGCCGAGGACAATGCCGCTCACTTGGTCTCGCAAGTTCTCGGCAATCAGATTGAGCAAAGCGATGTAGAGGTCGATGGCGTGACCATCACTTCGATGTCGCAAGAGACCGTCAAAGACGCCGCTATCGCGCGTGGAACGGCTCTCGTGAACATCACGAAGATCTACTCCCCTCGGAACTCCCGGCAGCCACGTAGAGAGCACTGGGCGCTGTCGGTGACGTACTACCTAAACCCTGCCCAAGTGAGTCTGGCAGCGCAGACCTTTCCGCAGTTCGAGACCATCAATCCGCTCGGGCTTACGATCACTGAATTCCATGAGAACCGTTTGTCAGTAGAACCTATCGACACGGTGCATCCTTCACAGTCCCCGGCGGTGCAGTCTCAGTCTGCCGCGAACACTCCAGCGGGAGGCGCGCGATGAGTTGGGATCTGGTGCTCGGCTTTTTCCCGGAAGAGGTGCAGAGGCTCATCCTTGATGACTCGATCTCCGATCTCATGATCAATGGGACTACCGGTGTCTTCGCCGACCGCAACGGCGTCGTCGAACCGATCGCTCTCGCCTGTGCTTTGACGACTGAGACTCTCCTGGCTGCGACCCAACAGATCGCGAGGAAGCTGGGGCAGAACCTGTCGGATCAGAACCCTGTCCTGAACACACGCCTTCCCGATGGCTCCCGTGTTGCCGTCGTCGGACCACCTGCCTCAATCAACGGAATTACGATGACCATCCGCAAGTTCAACCACTGGTATACGTCAGAGCAATTGATCGACTTCGGCAGCCTTCCGATCAGCGTCCGGGACGCGGTCGTGTCCATGTTGATTCAGAAGAAGAATGGCATTATCAGCGGTGGAACCGGGTCAGGGAAGACGACCCTAATGAAGGCATTTCTCGATCACATCCCGCTCAACGAACGTCTCTGCATCATCGAGCAGCCAGCGGAGCTAAAAGTGGCCCATCCCAACGCCGTTCGCTGGGAGGCAGTGGAAGCGATCCCTGGTCAAGTCGCCATCACTCCAAGCGAGCTAGTGGCCGCTGCGCTTCGGCATCGGCCCGACCGCATCATCATGGGCGAGATTCGCAATGAGTGCGGATATGATCTGCTGCAGGCCATGAATACAGGGCACGGCGGAACGCTCTCGACGATCCATGCCAAATCGGCGTGGGATGCCCTCAGTCGGCTGTCGAATCTCGCCCTCAGTGCCAGAGCGAATCTGAACCATGCCTTCATGCGTTCGGAGACCGCAGAAGCAATTGACTTCGTGCTGTACTGCGAGCGCAACGCCAAGGGCCACCGCCGCGTCCGTGAGCTCATAACGGTCTCCGGTTACAGTCATGCCGACCAATGCTTCCTGACGGAGGAGGTCTACCGTGCTTCCGACGCCTAAGGCGAGTATCTCCAGCTAGAGAATCCAACCCGAATCTGAGGTCACTCCCATGCTCTTCCAAGCGGCTCATGCAGCTGCACAGCCCAACTCGTCTCTGAAAGCGCCCATCATGGCGTCCCTGGTTTTCCTGACGCGACAGTGCGAGCGCTCAATGCCTTCCTTTCGTGGCTCAATTGCCGTCGAGAAATCGGCTGCGATTGTGGGCACTCTGCACGCCTGGGATCGGTTGGGTGACTTCCGCGTATTGGAGTTGTTTCCGTCCCGTATCCCGTCCTCTACTCGGGTTCACGCTTCGGGGCCAAACCGGCGCCCTGCGGCTCGGCGTCGTTCTGCTTCGACTGTGTCGCCCCTTCGGGGTCTCGGTTCCTCCCAAAAGAAGTTTGAAGGCCGCGGCAGAGAGCGCCGCTCAAACTTCTTTCGGGCCCCGCCAAGAAAGCACTCCTTGGCACTTGGGAGCCGGGCCCACTCGCTCGCTACGCGAAGGGTGACCCGAGCAGCTTACGGGAATTTCAACGAAACGGAGATCACCACCATGTACTCAAACAAAGTCACCCTCATCGGATTCCTCGGCAACGACGCAGAGGTTCGCGCCAACAACGACCGCAGCCTCACCACTCTCTCAGTGGCAACGAAAAGCTCCTACAAGAAGGACGGCAAGTACATCGAGCACACCGAATGGCACCGTTGCGTTGTCTTCGGCAAGCTCGGAGAGTTCGCCGCCACGCTCAAGAAGGGTACCCATATCCAGGTCGAGGGTGAGCTGCGCAGCCGCAGGTATCAGCCCGCAAAGGTAGGCAAGAAGCAGCCTGATGAGAGGACCATCTGGGAGATCCGGGTGAACTCGATTCTCAAGCTGGATCGTGCGGCCAAAGCGACGGCGGAAGATACCGAAGACAACTCAGAGGAAGAGGCCGCATAGGCCTTCCTCTTTTCCCGGAGAGTCCGGCATCGAGCCGGACTTCTTCGGCTGCTAAGAGCCCCTTGTCTTTTGCGCTCGCAGCATGGACAGACCGGAGGAATTGTGATGAACGAAACTGTCAAAGACTTTCTCACCCGGTGCTTCGCCCCTGGTGACACGATCGCTCTCTTGCTTCGCAACGAGAGCGTAGCAAAGACGCAGCAGCGCATCGTTCCTTTGGAACGCGCGCTCGCGCCACGTTACCAGGGCTGGCTCGCTCATGAGAACCGTAATAAGACGAATATCTATGTGGCTGCCAACCCTCTGCTCCCCGGAAGCCTTAAACGCACGAAAGAATGCATCGCTTCCGTTCGCCATCTCTATATTGATATCGATGTGAACGGCGAGGCCCGGCTCGCTGAGCTTCGTGCCTCCAACCTTGTGCCAGAGCCCAACGTAATCATCTCCACTTCGGCAGGGAAGTATCAGGTGCTCTGGCGCGTGGAGAACTTCGACTTCTACGCGCAGGAGCTGACCCTCAAGCTGCTCGCTATGGCTTTCCACGGCGATATCTCCTGCACCGACTGCAATAGAGTTCTTCGCATTCCTGGATTCAAGAATTGCAAGTACGATCCAGCGCAGCTCGTCACCGTTGAATATCTCGCCGATGTCACCTATCAGCCAGACGATTTCCATCTGAATGTCCTTCGGGAAGCCTGCATGGTCCCTCCTATCCAACGGCAACCTGTGCGTCGCGATATGCAGACCAACTCCGAGCATGATTGGGCTTGGGTCTCGCGTGAACTTTCCCACGGGAAAGATGCCATAGAGCTCACTCTGGAGCTGGCTTCGCGGCGCTCCGACAAGCCCAATCCCGCCTACTATGCGCAACGGACTGTGGACATGGCGTCTGCTCGTCTCTGGCTAGAGAAAGGCACGTCCGCTGCCGAGGTGATCGCCATCCTTGAGAGCCGCAGACAGGTTGAGATTCCTGCAGCACTTTGCTCCGCTCGTGCGCGAGAGACCGCTGCCACAGCGCAACGGATGGTCGCTCGCAGATAGTTCGCTCTCTTCATTACCTAAAGGAGAATTAAATGCCTCTACTCGAAGTTATCCAAACCCGCCAAGTCAGCGCCTCCATCCGCCTCACGGATTCGACCGCTACGCAGGTCGATCAGTACGCGGCGTTTATCCGCGCTTCCGCCGACGATGTTGTCGAGCAAGCGCTCGCGTATGTCTTCTCGAAAGACCGCGACTTCCAGGACTTCCTGAAGACGCCCCAAGCGAAGCAGGCATCCTCGACTCTTCGCATTCGCAAAGGCCCTGTCGCTGAGACATCGGAAGTATCGCCCAGGAAGCCGGCGAACGTGCCGCAATCTGCTGTGCAAACGACGGCAGCAGTAGCGGGTCTGAAGGCATGATCTGCCTTCGAATTCAGTGGCCAGAACACAACGGTGCTGCGCACCGGAAGAATGTTGACACTCCATCCCTCGAAGGGTGTCGTCTCAGCCGAAAGTGGATTCCTATAGGAATCCGTTTTCGAATGAATCACTTACCAGGCATTGGATTCCTGTAGGAACTCGAAGATTCCTATAGGAATCCAGCATTTCCGAGGTAGCTATGAGCCGCACAGCATCTCCCGATGATCTCGACCTTAGCACCCGGCTTCGCCGCTCGCGCGGGCGTAGCGGCAGGGTGTTCTCCGTCAA
>NZ_JACHIP010000047.1 GCF_014203275.1 Granulicella aggregans | reverse complement strand
GGTCACTGGGAGGGAGACCTGCTCAGCGGCTCCGGCAACAGTCACATCGCGACTCTGGTAGAACGGCACTCACGCTTCACCATCCTGGTCAAAGTATCCAGCAAGGACACGGCGACCGTCGTTGCCGCGCTCACTCGGCAGGTTCGGAAACTGCCCGCGTCTCTGAGGCGCTCGCTGACCTGGGACCGCGGACTCGAGATGGCCAAGCATAAGACCTTTACCGTGGCCACGAAGGTGAACGTGTACTTCTGTGATCCGCAGAGCCCATGGCAGCGCGGCACCAACGAAAACACCAACGGACTTCTAAGACAGTACTTCCCAAGAAAAACCGACTTATCCGGCTACTCTCAAGCCGACCTCAACAAGGTAGCTCTGCGCCTCAATCAGCGCCCGCGAAAGACGTTGGATTTTGAAACTCCGGCTAGTAAACTCCATGCCAGTGTTGCATCGACCGGTTGAGACCGCCTGTGTTTTCGGCAATCTCGCCGTTGCTGCACGTTTCAACGGGGTGAACTCACCCTTTGCCGTTGATCACCAGATTTGAGTAGCGTTCGGTCACTGGATCGAAGGTGGCTTTCCAATAGCATTCGCCGCCGTCGGAGACGTCGACAAGCTGACTCCGCCACTCAGCCGTTAGCCCCCTGGCGCAGAAGGCATTCACGAAGAGAAGCTCCTTGCCGTCAAGTTGAACCGGCACATATTGCCTGTAGTAGCCGCCTGGGTTCTCTATGATCCTCGTATCTCCTGGCCACTGGGTATGAAGACCGATGATTTGTGAAAGATGCGATTCTGCTGATTCGATTTGGGTGGCCGTAGGCTGCCAAGCGTTGTCGGTGGTAAAGATCCTCTTGCCTTCTGCTGACGGAAGCACCACGTATCGAGCACTCTTCTGCGGCGGCGAACAGCCTACGAGAGTCATCAAGCTCAACAGTGTGATCATCCGCATGGTTTAGAAGAGAACACAAAAGCAACCTGCCGCAAAGTCGGCGTTCTCGGCAAGTTCGAGAGCCGCAGGGCTACCGTGAGGCGTCCGGACGGGCTGCTTCAGTCGAGACTGGTCATAACCCGGTTTAGGACTACAACGCGATCGACTGAATCGATCGGAAACCATGCATGTATCGCTTACGTTAGATGGAAAGAAGAACGTCTAATTCGGTCGGCGGAGGGGGCAGTACCTGAGACTTAACAACCATGCCATAGCTTCCGCTACCGATGTCGACAAGAACTTTATTCGTGGTGTCTTGGGTACGCGTAGAAGTAACGTGCAACTGCCGCGTAGCTTGAGCTAGTGCGTGGCAAAGGGTATACCGGTTTGGAATACGTGACGCTGCCAAGAAAACATTTTCAGAGCGCATTTGAGAGAGCTCCTCTTGAGGTACGGGTTAGGGGCTGAGCTGCAGTTGCAAAATGGCTAGATAGCGATTTATTGCAAAATCTGCACGTCAACTATGCACCGGTCAATTGCTTGAGTACGAGCTTCCAGCATTGCGACTGAGGTTGCGTGACGGCTAAGGTCAGAGAGTTCCAAGCGACGTGCCTCCGCCCGGAAGCCGTCGCTGTCGCCGGTCCATTTTGAAATCAACTTACGGAGCTGCTCTTCAGTGGCCATGCTGAATTGTACCTACTGTACATAAGATGCGTTATCGGACATAGTGATCCCGCCACCCACAGGCGCTAAATCTTGACCTTGGATCGAGCAGCCCGCAGCGCCTTCTTGGCCTCGACCTCAAGCCGGTGCTGCTCGAGCTTTTCTGCGACCTTACCCGACGGTGTTTCGAGTACTGGCACGACGCGCTCCGTGCAGAAATTGATCACATCGGTATAGGTAAGATTCCACTTCTGCGCAGCCTTCTTCATTCTTAGATACGCCGGAAGAGGCATTTTTACAGTGACGCACTGCAATGGACGCTTCGGCTGGGGATCATCCATGTCTTCGAGCACGGCTTCCATAAATTGTTCGCTAAGCCCGTCAGGTAGCGCCGTGAGTTGGAAACTTCCATCTGTTG
The DNA here is from genome assembly GCF_014203275.1 of Granulicella aggregans. GTDB lineage: Bacteria > Acidobacteriota > Terriglobia > Terriglobales > Acidobacteriaceae > Edaphobacter. The sequence continues at coordinate 7,876 of NZ_JACHIP010000047.1, read as the reverse complement.
GGTGGCTCATTAGCTTCTCCCTTTGTTCGCCATCATGAAGGGAGATTAACATTCTTCCGCCGCGGACTCAAGCACTCAAATGTTCATCGATTGGTGAAGACTCTTTGAAGTCACCAGGCCAGGCCTACCTGGAATTGCGTATGTACATACGCAATTCCAACTCCGAAGTCCTTGAATGACGCGGCTATTTACAGCACGTCTGATAATATGTATAGTTGCTCCTGTAAGCGCAAAGCAATAATGTCGTAGCTCTGCAAAGCCAAAGTGTCGATGCCCCATCCTGAGTTGAGGGTTGGAGGCGGCAGATGGGTTGGCTACAGATGAGCAAGCAGGAGTTACGACGGGTTGAGGTCTTGACTGAGGTGCTGGCAGGCCGGCGCACGACGGAGTCGGCGCCGGGCGTGCTAGATGTGAGCTAGGGACAAGTCACCAGTTCTACTGGCTGAACGCGGTCAATAGTGCTCCACTTTTCAAAATGCCCTCGTGGTAGCTTCCGTATTGTGTCGAGACGCAAATTCTGCCTCGTAAGCGCCGCTGAACCGCGGGCAGAAACGACGTTTCAGTACGTCTATCTTGCCAAAGCCAGGATAGTGTTCAAGGAGAGAACCGATGGTGCCTCCGCCAATGATTTGCGACTGGGCCAGGAGGCTCATTGCTTCCGAGGTCGATGCTGGCTCACTTCAAGTACAGAGCGAACTGGCTACACTGCGGGTCTACGAAAAGCTTCGCACGCGGTTTTGTGCTCCTGTCGGGGTTGACGCGTTTCATGCTCTCGCTTCTCGCGCCTTATATCTAGCGAAGTCGCAGTTTCCAACTCTCGATGCTGTGAACGTCACGGGAGATGGAGGGTTGCACGGCCTGGGCGAGCGTGAAGGCCCACTGCGTGGGGATGACGATCTGGAGGTGGGAATCATCCTGATTGCTCAGATGCTCCGACTATTCCTAACCTTACTTGGCGAAACAGCGACGGTTCGCATGCTTGAAGATGCGGGTTCACCGATCGTTATTAGTTCTAAGTCAGAGGCACCCGATAGGAAGGGGTTCCTGCCTGAAAAGAACTACCTCGGTCCATTTGAAAATATCTCTGTCGAAGCTAACCAGTTACGGCACATAAGCGAACGTCTTGAAACGTTGACTGACGCTCTTCCCGGGGTTGATGAGCTTATGAGCGTCGCGGGAAACATACGTAATATTGCTAACGCCTTGGATATTTTCATACTCATTCGAAGCAAGGCGGGTGGCTCAGACGACAGCGTGCTGTCAAGGGCGGCGTGAAAGGAGACCAGTGTGGCGGCGTAAAAGGGAGCCATTTTTGAGTTTGCGAAGGTTGTTGGGGACTGCGGGGGCGAGGGCCTCTGGAGCGTAGCGGAAGAGGCCTTCGCCCCCGCGCGGCGCGTTTGGTGGGGTAGGGCTAGGAGTTGGGTGTCCGTTTGCGGCGGCTTTGTTTGAGGCGGAAGCTGTCGCCGTTCATCTCGAGGATGTGGACGTGGTGGGTGAGGCGGTCGAGCAGAGCTCCGGTGAGGCGTTCCGAGCCAAGGACTTCGGTCCATTCGGCGAAGGGCAGGTTCGAGGTCAGCATGGTCGAGCCGCGCTCGTAGCGCTGGCTGAGCATCTCGAAGAGCAGTTCGGCGCCTGTCTTCGACAGCGGCACGAAGCCGAGTTCATCGACGATGAGCAGCTCGTAGCCGGCGATCTGCTTCTGAAAGCGCAGCAGCTTCCGCTCATCACGAGCTTCGATCAGTTCATGGACCAGTGCGGCGGCGGTGGTGAAGCGGACGCGGTGTCCTTGCTGGCATGCGGCGAGCCCGAGGGCGAGCGCGATGTGGGTCTTGCCGGTTCCGCTGTTGCCGAGCAGCAGCACATTCTCGCGGCGCGTGAGGAACTCGCACCGCGCCAGTTCCAGCACCATCGCCTTGTTGAGCGTCGGCATGGCGAGGAAGTCGAAGCTGTCGAGGCTTTTGGTGATGGGGAACTTCGCCTGCCTGATGCGTCGCTCGGTGGCGCGGCGTTCGCGGTCGAGCAGCTCAAGCTCGGCCATGCGGAGTAGATACCGGGGATAGTCGAGGTCCTCGGCCGCGCACTGCCGCGCCACGTGGTCGTACTCGCGCAGCATGGTCGGCAGGCGCAGCGCCTTGAGGTGGTGGTCGAGCAGAAGCTGCGGCGTTTCGATGGTTGCGGCGGTCTCGCTCATGCGCTCGCTCCTTCCAATAAAGTCATGTAATCGGCGGCCTGCGTGGTTCGGACCTGGGCCAGGGGAAGGTGTGGATAGTTCTCCATGTCGAGCCGTGGCGGTCGTTGCTCGATGCGGCACAGCAGCAGATGCTTGACCGCGTCGAAGCCGATCGTGCCGAGCTCAAGCGCGTCTTCGATGGCCTGGGTAAGTTCGTCGAGCTTGAAGGTCTCAAGCAGACGCAGCACCTGCACATACTCGCGCCCGCCGTGCTTCAGCCTCGCTTCCAGCAGGCGGCGCAAGGTGGCGAAGCACGCGGGCAAGTGCCAGCCTTGAAGCGGCGCGGCCTGGTCAAGCGCACGCGTCTTCTGTTCGAGCAGCGCGAGGTAGTGCAGCGGATCATAGACCACGGCCTCGCGTTCGTAGCTGCGCGGGTGCCGCGCGATGACCTCGCTGCCGCAGGCGAGGGTGACCTCGTGGACGTAGCCCCGCACCAGCACCTGAAGATGTCCATGCCGTGTCGGCACCGAATAATCGTTGCCGCGATAGCGCACCAGAGCCAAGGAACTCACTCGCGCCGAGACCTTCTCGCAGGCCTCGTAAGGCGCTGCAGGCAGCGACAGCAACGCAGCCCGGTCACGCTCGAAGCGCTCGGCGATGGTCTCCTTATGCCCGCGCAGCTTGCGCTCCCGCCGCTCGCGGCACTTGGCTTCGAGATGCGCGTTGAACGCCTCCCAGGTCGCGAAGCACGGTACCGGAACCATGAAGTTCCGCCGCGCATATCCCACAAGGCCTTCGACCTTGCCCTTATCGTTGCCCTTCGCAGGCCGTCCAAACTTATCGGCAAATAGATAGTGACTCTGGAGTTCGGAGAACGCCCGCGTGCGTTTGCGCTCGGTGCCGCCAAGGATCTTCGCCACCGCGATCTTCGTGTTGTCGTAGAGTATGCGCGTCGGCACGCCGCCGAAGTACGCGAACGCCTTCACATGACCTTCGAGGAAGGCCTCGGTCGTCTCGGCGGGAAACGCCATGACAAAACAGTCGTCGGAATGCGGTAGATCCACCACAAGATAATGCGCCTTGCACTCCACGCCGCCGATCACTGCCAGCGCCTCGCCGAAGTCCGCCTGCGCCTCGCCCGCGGGATGCACCAGCGGAATGAACATTTCACGGCTACGCTGTGCCGCCGAACGCAGGTAGTCCTTCACGATCGTGTAGCCGCCCGTGAACTGATGCTCTTCCTTGAGCCGCTCCCAGACACGCTTCGCGGTATGCCGCTGCTTGGCCGGTCTCTGCTTGTCGTCCTCCAGAATGGCGTCGATCACGCCGACCCACGGGCCCAGCTTCGGCCGCTTCACTGGCTGCTGCCTCTGATACCCAGGCGGCACAGAAAACGCCACCATCTTCCGGACCGACTTGCGCGAGATCCCAAACTCACGCGCCGCCGTCCGCTGACTCACACCATCCACCAGAACCGCGCGCCGAACCCGCCCGTATAGCTCCACCTTGAACATCCCTCCGGTGTCCCACAGGGCCGCCAATCAAGGCAACTCCCCGCAAAACCAGTCTCCGGCGGTGGATCCCTTTTACACCGCCACGAAGCCCCGCTCACGCGGCGCTACCTGGTCTATTTTTGCTCCGGCGCTCATATATCCACTGGCTCTGCTTGGCGGTCGATAGCGTGACCAAAGACATCGAACATGCGCGAGATGATTGTCTTGCCTACAGGTGCTCGCAAAGGTGTGCCCGTATCTCTGACTACCATTCCACGAGCAAGCCCCTGGGTCACAGTGAGCGCAATCCCTCGCACGCGACGTTCATCAAGTTGCTCCATTACTTCAATCACTATGGATTCATTCGTGCCACAGCGCAGAATCGAGAACACAGAGGGCAATCGTCCAGGAAATAGAACATCTACAACACTGCCCCTTATGGAAATAACGGAACCTGTGTGAGGAATCGCGTGTTCGTCTGACATCGCTCCTCCAAAGTGGCGCGTAAGGAAGCGCTGAGGGCAGCCACATGCCGCATCGAGACCGCTGATCCCAACCGTATCTCCAGCAACAGCAGAGAAGCTGTTCCCTTTTGCTCAACTGTAACTTTTGCGGCATCCTGACTCGCCAGAGTCTTGGCCTCCAGGTTCACCGTGATCAGATCTCATTGATGATCCCGACGGCGCGCCGTGTGCGGCTTTCAGTCCCTAAGTCTCTGAGCAACAGTGCTCAGCTCCGGCACAAACAACGGCAGATATTAACTCTTAGCAACTAGGAGAACTATGGCTCACATAAAGATTCTGACCCTCTCGGCTCTCTGCGTCAGTTTGATCGCTCCTCTGACGGCAGCGCCCGCCCAGATTGCCATTGGCATTGGCGTGGAACCTGGATGCCCCTACGGATACTACGACTACTCTCCCTACGATTGCTCCCCATACGGCTACTATGGACCTGATTGGTTCAATGGCGGTTTATTCATTGGAGCAGGCCCGTGGTTCCATGGCCACCGGGGCTTCTACGGTCACGTCGATAATCGTTTCGATCCGCGACACGGATATGCTGGCCCTATGCCTGGCCACGGGGATCGGCCTTTCAATCATTTCCAACCCAACGAAGCACGCGATGGACAAGGGCATGTCGGCGAGGCCGGCCATAGCGGCGCTGGCGAACATCGAGCTGGCTCTCAGGGACGCGGCGGTGGCAATCACGGCGGTGGCAATCATGGCGGCGGTCACGGCCATTAGCCATTTCGGCCACCTTCCTCTACAGAAAGCAATGAGAAGAGAGGCTGGCATCGACTGAGTCGACACCAGCCTCTCAATCCGGCTGCTCGTTAGCATACGGCCCAATCATTTCACTGGTGGCGGGAGTAAATCCGCATCGGCCAAACGCTCTCGGTCTTTGTGGATGCGTTCAGCAAGGGCATCTTCCTCATAGACGAGTTTGATCCGCTGAGTTGCGTCGCTAAACCCCAGATGAGTTGGCTGTGCCTCGATTGCTTGTTGCTCAAATTGCGCTCTTGCGAGTTCGGAGCGATCTTTCTCAAGCTGAACTAATAGTGGGTCTATCCTGCTTGCCATATCTATCCTCTTTTCTCTCATGCATTGCCAACTTGCGAATCTGAACCATCTAACGGACTGTCCGCGTAGAAACGTGTAGCTCAGCCCCAGCTCTGAACTTCTGTACCTCCGAAGATGCCACGCTTCACTTCAGGTCGAGCCATCAGGTAGGGGCTCACCAGTTCTGGAGCCGTTCCCTCGTTAAGTGTTTCGACCTGTACTGGACTCAACGTGAGCTCAAGAGAGGCGATGTTGTCATGCAACTGCTCAAGCTTGCTGGCTCCCAGGATCAGCGACGTAATTCCTGGTTGTGCTGATGCCCAGGCAAGCGCCACCTTCGCCAATGGAACGCCTGCGTCGTCACTCACCTTACGCAGTACATCGAGCACCCGCCAGTTCTTGTCCTTGAACTTCTGGAACGATGGCAGGTTCAGATCTAGTCTGCCACCGCCCGAATGCACATTGCCGTTGCTGTCTCGACTGTATTTTCCAGCCAGAAAACCAGCGGCAAGAGGACTCCAGGGGGTGATTCCCAGGCTAAATTCGCGCGCCATCGAGATGTACTCGTACTCGATGGCACGCTCGGTAAGCGAGTACTCCATCTGCAAAGCGATGGGGCCGGGGACACCCTGAACGCGTGCCATGGCGGCCATCGCCGCGGCGTACCAAGCGGGGACATCTGACAAACCGAAGTAGCGAATCTTGCCGGAGCGAACGAGGTCACCCATCGACTGCAGGACCTCATCCATTGGAGTTACCTGGTCCCAGACGTGCATCCAGAAGAGATCAACATAGTCAGTCTTGAGGCGACGCAGCGAGCCCTCAAGAGCGCGATGGAGATTCTTTCGGCCGTTGCCACCGGCATTGGGATTTCCCGGCTCCGCATTGAAGGAAAATTTGGTGGCGAGAACCAGCTTGTCGCGGAGGTTACGCGCAGCAATGTACCCACCTGTCAGCTCTTCGCTTTTGCCCTTGGCGTAGACATCGGCGGTGTCGATGAAGTTTCCACCAGCATCGACGTAAGCATTGAAGATTGCTTCGGAGACATCGTCGGGCGAGCCCCAGCGTGGCGTACCAAACGTCATTGCGCCAAGGGCGAGAGGGCTGACCACAAGACCGGAGCATCCGAGAGTGCGAAATTTTGTCATTGTCATAGTCATTTAGATACGCTACTCCCCGGTGAAGGCTTCTATAAAGACCCTTTAGAGTTCCTGCCTTCGACTTGATTGTTGATCGCTCCAGAGAGGGCGCCGGCATCTTCCACATTCTCTGCATGACGCTTCTTGCTGGCCGCCTGCAGCAGTGCTGCTAGGCTCTTGTCTTCTTTGTAAATGTCGGGGAGGAAGTACACAACGTTGTCTTCACCAGCGAATGCTGTTGCATACACAATCAAGACTGGAATAGGGTTGACGAGGGATACCGTTGTTGTTTGCTCGCCATGCATCGCAGCTTCTACCTTCTCTTTGGACCAACCACCATTCAGCTGTAGAGCCCATACAGCCAATGCAGCAGGATCTTTCAGTCGAATACATCCGTGACTGAAGTCGCGACGAGTCTTCTCAAAGAGTTTAGGGAGCGGCGTACCGTGAAGATAGATGTCGTACCGATTTGGAAGTGAGAACTTGATCAGGCCAAGCGCATTGCGGTCGCCAGGCCGCTGCCGAATACGGAAGCCCTTTCCGGGGATACTCACTTTCTCGTAGTCATGCTTGGCCAGATAAGTCGAATCGCGCCGCATCGCTGGTTCCATCTCACGGTGCTGGATGTCCTGAGGAATATTCCAATAGGGCCGGAAGATGATGGAGGAGATCTGATTCTGAAAGACTGGCGTCTGGCGATGGTACGCTCCACCAACGATCACCTCCATCGCGAGCACAACCCTCAGGTTAGAGTCATAAGCGCGAAGTTTGAATTCGGGAATGTTGACAACGATTGGGGGTTCAGCGAACGCCTGCGAAATCCATCGCCAACGTTCCAACGTGAGTTGCAACTGAGCCACTCGGTCCTCGATCGACACAGACAACTGCCGGTAGCTCTCGGCAGTTAGAACGCCATCAGGATTCAGTCCATGCCGATGTTGGAACGATTTGACTGCCGTGGCAGTGCTCTCGTCATAGATCAAAGATGATCCGACCATCTCACCCGGCGTCAGGTCCCCGTCTCGCACTAAGACAGCACGTAGAGCAGCTAATCCGGCGTAGGAATCCCCCACGTTCACCGCTTTGCCGACCCGCTGGAGAATGATCTCAGGTTTGGACAGCATAGGTATGTAGTGCTGTAGCGCCAGCCTGGTCCGCTGATAGCCGGGCGATGGTGGCTCGAGCCAATCGAACTCTGACACAGGTGATCGGGACTGGGATACGTGCCAGACAAACTTTACAGGGTCGAATCCTTCGCAGTTTGCCAACAGATCTGCGTGCGCTTCGTGCGGATTGATCCGACCGCAATGCAAGTCCATCGTCAACCTTATGGTAGCCACGCTGACCGCAAGCTCGAAAGCAGCGGCTCGACGCAATGCCGTCGGCGAGTCGACATCCCGTTGCGATCCCGCGAATCAGCCGCGGCGGGTTCGCATGGCGTTTGTCCTGGTCAACGACCGCTGGCGCTGCACCTTCACGGATGAGACTCAGGGCGTGCCACTGCCTCGGTCATTC
>NZ_JACHIP010000046.1 GCF_014203275.1 Granulicella aggregans | reverse complement strand
GCAGGCCAAGAAGAAGAACCACTACGGCAGCACTTGCAAAAAGAGTTTGGATGCGCGGCATATAACTCCTCATGGTCTGCACCGCCACGGTCCAGATGCCTAAACTATCAGCACAGAGTACACCCGCGAAGGAATAAGCTCCGGCAAAACGGGATTAGCGGAAGTTTCGACTCCGCCGCACCGCCCCGACCGACGATGTTACCGCAAACAGCGACTTTGCGGGCTTCGTGAGTGGATTGGTAAACGCAGCGGGCCTATCGGTACTAATCCCATCGCAATAGCGTTCTGCGATAGGATCAGCTCGTAGATACTTCGGAGAACGAATGAAATCCGTTTTTTTCTGCCTCTGTGTGGGCATACCCCTCGCGTGCTGTTCGATTGCTACCCCGACGATCGGCCAAGGACCAAGCGCTCAGATCCCAACCTACCGCTCTGGTTTGAAATCAATTGCCATTCCGTCTCCTACTTCTGACCTGAACGAAGTCGGCTCTGACTACCGCGTGCTCCTAGAGCACTTGGCCCCTGATACCAACCGACTGATCGCAGGGTACGTGCTTGCCGACGATGCTGCGAATCTTCGAGGGGAAGTCCCAAAAGGTGCTTCCCGATACGCCCTTGTCGAGACGTTGCGCCGCGCCGAGTTTGCTGAGGTGGATGCTACTTCTTTCAAGCAGATGTCTGCCACACTTGCCCAGCAATACGGAACGGGCCAGAACAATCCACAGACGGATCTTAAGCCGCTACAAGATGAGCTTAACCACAAGCTTAAGGCGCTGGGGTCTGCGAACGAAGTTGCACTCGACAAACCTGTTCAACTTGGTGCGTTCTTCACCAGACCTGATGCCTACTGCTTTGGAATGATCTCGCCAATTTCCAGTGGAGAGTCTTCCATCAATATGGTTACGGCAGTGATAGTTCTCCGGGTTCAAAATCGGCTGCTGTACGCCTATGTCAGTGCCCGTTATGCAGGTGATGAATCAGTCAGATGGACGCGTAGCACCAGCGAGCAGTGGACTGATGCCATCTTGAAAGCGAATCAATAATACAGAGCCACATCCACAGTCATCGCGATCAGTTACGAATGACAAGTGTTCTTCCCCGGAAACGGCATTCGGGGAAGCTTCGCGACTGGCCATTATCGCGAATACGTCATTTCGAACTTATCTCCCACGGAACCCGGTAAGCAGGTTTGAGCAGAGCGGTTGCCTTTGCCGCCCCCTGCGTGAAGGCAAACCGCTCGGCATCCCAGACAAGTGGCTCATGAGTCCGCACTGCGATGCAGCCAAGCAGGAGTGTCTCGACGATAGGAGCTTCAAACTCATAGTTGGCTCGCGCCGGCGGGCCACCTTTGCAGGCATCAATCCATTCCGCGTAGTGCGCCGCATTGGCCCCGCTCGCAGTCCCGCCAAGTTCCGGCGCTTCACTTCGGAAAGGTTCCTGTACTGAAGCTCCCTTCGGAAATGGCATCTCTAGCTTGCCGCTCGGCGACAAAACGCGCGGATTTTGACCCATAAATGCCGTTAGCAGCTTACCGTGCTCGCCGTGATAGATCACACCTTCTCCGTCTTCGCCGATTTGCTCGGACACAGGGAGTTCCGATGGACGCGCGGGCTCAATGCCACCATCAAACCAGTTGATGCGTAGCGCCGGACGAGTGCTCGTAGCGTCAAAGTCCATGTGGACGGCCGAGGCGACGGGATAGCAATCTGGAAAGCGATCGGTCGTGCTGGCTTCGATCCGGGTTGCGGCTTGTAAGCTGAGGGCTCGCGCGAGTGTGTCGAAGCCATATTCGCCCATATCACCGAAAGCCCCGCATCCAAAGTCATACCAGGCACGCCATATGAAGGGCATGTAAGCATGATTGAAGGGACGAAAAGGCGCAGGGCCAAGCCACATATCCCAGTTCAATCCGGCGGGTACGGGGTCGGCCTGTATCGGCGTTGGCAGTCCTTGAAGCCAGAACTTCGATGCCCGCTTAGTCCAGATATCAACAGAGCGAACTGAACCGATGGCACCCGAGGCCAGGATGTCATGGATCTGCTGCGAAGCCGGGAGGTTGGAATTGAAGATGGAGACCTGCGTGGCTCGACGCGTCCGCGCTGCCACCCGAACCATCTCACGGCATTCCCAGACGTTATGTGCCATTGGCTTCTGGCTGTAGACGTGCTTGCCTGCTCGCATGGCGGCGATGGCGATGACAGCATGCCAATGGTCTGGTGTGCTGATCGCAACCGCGTCTAGGTCCTTCTCCTTGGCGAGCAGTTCGCGGAAGTCTTCATAAGCGGTGCAGCCGGTCGCCGGTCGCCCTGCCTGTTTGCCATAGAAGGCATTCACAATGCCCTGGGCGGCATCACGTCCGGCGGTAGGACCGGAATGATTAGCCCCCCAGCTGGTATCGCCGAGAACAGTACGAACCTTCTCGCGAAGCTCGTTTGGTCCCCATTCCAGGTAATCGCTGCTCAGGCGGTTGACGTCGCATACGGCGATGACTCTTACCTGTGATAAGCGCAACAGGTCGAGCAAAACCCGCAGCCCTTGAGAACCTGTGCCGATGCAGGCAACTGTGAGCTTGTCACTCGGCGCGGATCGTTCTGCCGATGACTTGAGGCTAGGCAAACTCAAACCAACGGCGGACGCACCGACGCTGTAAAGCAGTTCCCGACGATTCAATTGCTATCTCCGAGGTACAGTATCCCAAGCCATCGCGAAAGACTACACGGTACGGCCAGCCGTTGTCCGATTCACGTAGCTTCCGTCAAGCGTCGCGGGTCGCTATAGGGTACGGGGCAACCAAGGAAGGCGCTTACGTCCGCCGCAAGAAGCAGACGCAGAGGGCGACCTGATTACAAGGAGCAGGCAGTAGGGACACCGCCTCGGGCCTGCCATTGAAAGGCGCGGGTGGTTTCCGAAAAATGGGATGAGCAGGTCTCCAAGATCGGAGAGACTGTTTCTCATGAAAAAGCCTACGCATCACCTTATCGCTGAAGTTCCACGCAGCAGCTCGAAGGTCGAGATGACGATCGGGATCGACCTTGGAGATGTCTGGAGCCATTACTGCACGCTCAACCAGGACGGTGAAGTAGTTGATCGGGGTCGGTTCCGAACGACACCCACAGGTGTCGACAAGTGGTTTACCGATCTGCCACGAGTTCGGATCGCGATGGAAGCGGGAACACATTCCATCTGGATCAGCGAACAGTTGCAGGAGCTTGGTCACGAAGTACTTGTGGCCAACGTTCGAGAGCTGCGGGCCATCTCGCACAGTGATCGCAAGAGTGACCAGGTAGATGCGGAGAAGCTGGCACGCTATGCGCGACTGGATCCAACGATCCTCCGGCCTATCTCGCACCGGACTGTCGCACAGCAGGAAGCACTCACCTTGATCCGCGCCCGCAACCTGCTGGTCCGTCTGCGGACGGCTGCGGTGAACGCAACGCGTGGTCTTGCGAAGCCATGTGGCTATCGCTTACCAGCGTCCTCCACGCTCTGCTTTGCGAAGCGATGTATGGAGGTGCTGCCACCTGGACTCGTGCAGGCACTTGGCCCAGTGCTCGAACAGATCGCCTCGTTGACGGTGAAGATCAAGCACTACGACCGTCTCGTCAAGCAGCTCACCCAGACCGAGTACGCCGAGACCCAGGCTCTGATCAAGGTCTACGGCGTGGGCGAGCTTACGGCCCTTACCTATGTTCTGACGTTGGGCAACAAGCAACGCTTCAAGCGAAGTCGCGACGTCGGATGCTACCTCGGCCTGCGGCCGAGACGCAGTCAGTCCGGAGACCGCGACCCGCAACTGGGCATCACGAAGGCGGGTAATGTCTACCTGCGGTCCCTGCTGGTCGAGTGCGGGAACCATGTCCTCGGGCCGCGAGGAAAGGACTCGACGTTGCGACGGTGGGGCTTGCACCTGGCGGAACGCGGAGGCAAGCAGTCGCGTAATCGAGCCATCGTCGCCGTCGCCCGCAAGCTTGCTGTTCTGCTCCATCGCATCTGGGTCACGCAACAACCGTACGTCCCGTTCCATGCCGAAGCAGCCTGAGGAACCGAATCATGTTTACCGTTGCTAAACCCCGCGTCCCGATGACTGCGTGTCGGTGTGGGCCTTCACAAGGCCGTCCGAAAACGAGCAGCATCGACTTCTCCGTCTGACCCCATCCCGTCACAGAGCCAAGAACGGCTCACTCAAAGTGCGAATAGAAACAAGGTGGAGAGGCAACAACAACCGGAACAAACAACAGCAAAGGCAAAGACGCTACGAAAGAAAAAACAAGAACAAAAGCCGCTTGACATAAAGTGACCTGCTCATAGAAACAACGACTTTGCGGGATTGCGCGTTGCTAATAGGAGCGCGGCGATGGGACGAGACGGAACACTGCTACTTCTTCGCTGGCATCAGCAATCTTTTAGGTGTCGCAGCCCGAGTTGCCTTCCCGCCTGCTTCGATCAGCAGTTGCTTCGACTTAGCGTAGTCGTCATTGTCCAGGCCATTGCATCTCGAGTACCCCAATTCATTCTCTCTGGGATCTTTTTCCTGCACGATGGGTCGTCCGCAATTTGCTGCATTCAGGTAATCCAGGGCCGTACGCCCCGCTCCGTCTTTCCTATGCGCGTCGGCACCCGCTTTTAGCAAAATCGCGATTTCGTCAGGCTCCCCACGCTGGACTAACAGCATCAGCGCTGTCATTCCAACATCGTTGCTCGCGTTTACGTCTGCCCCCGCGTTTAGAAGGTCTTCGTCCGCCATACCCGTAACAGCCGAAGCCATCAGCGCCGTTTCCCCTCTTAGAGACCTGACGTTTACGTCTGCGCCTGCTTTGAGCAGTTCGCCGACAACCGATCCATCCCATGAGCCAGCGGCGTACATCAAAGGGGTCCAGCCACTCGCGTCACCATCGGTCAGCTTATCGCCCTTCGCGGTTGCGGCTTGAATTCCCGCCATGTCGTGGCTATGCGCGGCGTCCATGAGCTTCGTCTTGCCCGGCTTGGGCAGATACTCGTAACTGATATCGACGATGCTTTCGGCCTTTGGGTCACCGTGCCGCCACTGGTGCGAGTTGCTCGCTGCATCGACTGCGAGTTCAAGCTCTTCAAAGATCGGCGGCGCGATATCGCCATAATCGCTGACGCTCTTCTCCCGGCCGCCAATGCGCATTTTTAGCGAACTGCTTCCGCCGTCCATCAGTCCAGCACGGTAGTAGTGGCCGCACAACCCCCAGGCATCCGGAGTACGAAATCTTTCCAGTAACGACCTGGCTTGATCGGAACTTATGTGCCCCCTCTGCGAAAGGCTTCTTTGTTTCCAGACGATTGAACCGTCAGCGCTGACCCTTACAGTTTCGTTCCATCGACTCACCTCCACAAAATCGCCGGCGGTTACAGCCGAAGGAGGTACGCGATCGACGGTAGGCGGACATGCGGAGCGCTCAAGCCCCGTCGTAGAGATCGAAAGCACTCGGACGCTGCCGGTTCCATCCAGTTCCACCTTGGTCACTGGCTGGCTGTCGTACCCGTCATTAGGCGGATCAAGTTGAAAATGAAATGTGACTCTATCGGATTGCCCCGAGGTCTCGGCTGCTGCGAAATGCCAAGCCTTCACGTTTTCAATCGCCACACCTTGCAACATCAGAGGCCCGGAGATCGGCTTCACGTCAGCTGTGCTGCCTTCCGGCGTCTTCCGGAAGCTCACAACTACGTCACCCTGAACGCGTGCGGCTCGGGCAATTGGCGGATAGTCTAAGACGGGCAAAGAATTGGGAACCGCAGCTTGTGCCCGACAGGCATCAATGGCCAGCCCGAACGGAGCTAGCAGGATCAGTGTCCAAAGCCTTGTCATATCTGCCCAACATGATAGCGGTTGCGGTGGTTCGCGAAAAACGGGATTTGCAGCAAATTCGTTCCAAGCGTTTCCGCGAACGAGCCTGAGGCCTTTATTCGTTTTTTCTACGGACGTAGAAGAAACGTAACAAGAGGCGAAAACGATGGCGAAGAGCAGGTTTGTGAGCTACCTGAGGGTCTCAACGGCACGGCAGGGAACTAGCGGCCTGGGCCTCGAAGCGCAGCGCGCCGCCGTCGCCGAATTCCTCAACGGGGGAGACTGGACCTTGGTGCAGGAAGTCCTAGAGGTTGAAAGCGGCAAGCGCAATGATCGGCCAGCCCTCGCGACCGCCCTCAAGCTCTGCCGAAAGCACCGCGCTACCCTGGTGATCGCCAAGCTGGACCGTCTGGCCCGCAACGTCGCCTTCATCTCAAACCTGATGGAATCCGGTGTAGAGTTCGTGGCTGTCGATATGCCCCAGGCGAATCGGTTCGTGGTGCACATCCTGGCCGCCGTTGCAGAGCAAGAAGCCGAGGCCATCTCGAAGAGAACCAAGGCTGCCCTCGCAGCTGCGAAAGCGCGGGGAACGAAGCTTGGCGGCCGGCGCGTCTCGGCTGAGCGGTTCGCAGAGATCGGAGCTGCCGCGCGCCAGGTGCGTAGCCAGAAAGTGAGCCAGGTCCGCTCTGGGCTCCTTCCGACCATCACAGCCATACAAGCCACCGGCGCGAGCTCGCTCCGCGCGATCGCAGCAGAACTTAACGTTCGCGAGATCCCGACGCCCCGAAGACTCGGGGAATGGTCTGCGGTCCAGGTGCAAAGGGTGATGGGAAGATAGATAACGCCTTTACGTATGTAGATTCCATGCAGGGAAGAGCTATTGCGTCCCTACCCAACGAGGCCCTTTGCATCCTTCAGATAGCGTCTGCGAAAGTGTGTAAGCACCCTCGGATCTTTCCGAAGGAAAGGCCACTTCATCCACTACAAAGCGACCATCTTCTCGCACCACAGTATCCACAACGCGCCATGACCCCGGGCCATCAGATGCTCGATACGTAAAGCTCACGGTGACATGGAAGGAGCCATCCTTTTCTGCCTGTGTGCTCTCAATCCGGAAGGTACCAGGGTAGGTTCGCTCGTTGCCTCCGGTGAACATCCCAGCTTCCGACCAAGCAAATGGAGCCTTGATCATCTGTCCGCGGTTTTGTCGAAACCAGTCTTGCGCACAGATCCGGGCTGTTCCCATCTTTAGAAGCAGAGACCGGCTGAGATAGGGTGCAAAGATTCTCCTATTTGCCCCGTCAAGAAGACCCGACGGGGCGCGAACCAAAACTTTGCCGTAAAGGCCTTTCACCGTGCGTTCAGGACCGTCTACAGAGGCGCTTGGCTTACTGGTGTGCGCCTTACTGCCGGAGGTCGAAACTATCGCGAGCAACAAAAGGACAGGATGACGGAACTGGACCATGCGCGGATGCTAACGGAAGAGGTCCTGTTCCTGCAAAATCTTAGTCTTTGACTAATATGAGAACTCTTGCTTGGTCGTCGCACGTGTGTACCTGGCTGAAACGTCCGTTTCAGGAGTAACAAGCCAAATGCGGGCCGCGCATGCCTAGTGCTTGGCTTCTGTGAAAGCTTCGGCTATTGGATCGATGTAAAGCTTCTCAAGTGTTCCGTTCGAGATGAAGTTTGATCGGTAGCCGTCGTCAATTGCAGCAAGAGACCACACCCATTCATATGCGCTGATGTCGAAACGAAGGGTCACATTGCAGGACGCTTCAGCAGCCTTTGCCAATCGAAGGTGGCCCTCCACTCGAAAGTCCGCATATGACTTCGCTGGTGAGAGATGTCTGGGGAGCGTGTACTTGTGAATGGAGCGCCGATTGAGCGATAGGGGCTTCGCAGAAGGCGTAGAAGCATCCTTGTGGTTCCCTAAATCTACGACGATGTCATCGCCCTCAGTCTGCGTTTTGGTATAGAAATCGTGTTCTTCAAAATACTGAATTGCTTTGCCCTCAACCGCTTGGCACGGAGCGGCAATCTGCCGGCTCGCAGTGGAGTCGGCATTAGGAAAGGGCAATAAGAACAACAGAGTGAGCACCGGTGCCAGCATCGGTATCCAGTCTACTTTTTCGGGAGGCTTACTGAAACGGTGGTTTCAGTGAGTACAGTGGTTGCGTATCACGCCTGGCCTAAGCTCTTGGTTTGGCACAGCAGTTAGTTCTTGGCAGCTGCAGCGGCAACAATGACGGCAACAATCAGGCCCGTTGCTATTCCGATTCCGATATATGCCTTGGTGTGATCAGTGTGTTTGTGGGTCAGAGAGTTGTACCCGCCATATCCACTCTTCACCTTCTTCACGTCTGCATAGGGGAACGTCACATCACCGTCCTGGTCTACGTCGTGGAAGGTAAAGTCATCTTGTCGCGAAGATTGAAACGTTCCATAACGCTCGGGAGCCTGCATGAACACAACACTGATTTTGTCACCGGCCTGTAGCGTCGAGACCTTGGCTATGACGGCTGATTGCCTAGACGAAGGCCGGACTGGCTGTTGAGCCCCAGTCGCCATGGAACCAAAAGTGCAGAGGACGAGAGTTGCAACTGTTTTTCTCAGTGGAAGTCGCATGCGAACACCGTACCGGGCGCAATCGATTTTCGCAAACTGCCACAATCCGCAGCTCTACGATCACCCACGACAACTCCGGTTGTCGTGGGCTCAACTGGCAACGCAATATTTTTGGCATTGGCCGCGCGGTGGCGAGCCATATGCAGACACGAGCTATTCGTGCCGCAGAGCATCCATCGGTTCCACCCTTGAAGCCCGTGTAGCCGGAATCCATGCCGCCACCAAGGCCACCGTCAGCAGAATCGCGGCCGTTGCGATCAGAGATGCGGGGTCGCGTGCCTCCAGACCGTAGAGCATCGACTTCACCAGCTTTACCGCAGCCAGCACGGCGGCAATACCCACCGCGACTCCGAGGACGCATAGCCACACCGCCTCGCGCAGCACCATGGAACGGACGGTGTTTCGTTGCGCTCCCAGCGCCAGCCGAATGCCGATCTCGTTGGTGCGCTGGGTCACCGTGTACGCCATGATGCCGTAGATGCCTACCATAGCCAGCAACAGCGCGAGCAGGCCGAAGCCCGAGGTAAGCGTGGCGAATAGCCGCTCCTGTTGTAGGTTTGCGTCGATCTGCTGTCTCTGCGTCCTAACCTGGGTGAGCGGTATGTCGACATCGATGTTGCGGACAATCTTTCGCATCTCCTCGGCCAGCGCGTCAGGCGACCGCGTGGAGCGCACCATGAATGTGGCCCCACGGAACTCCTTCTTATCCACGTATAGGTCGAAGTGGATTGGTCCCGCAGGCTGGCGCACACTGTTGTAGAGCGTGTCTGCGCAGATGCCAATGATTGTGCGGTAGTGCTTCACGTGCTTCTCGTCTTCATCGTCTTTAAAGCGGCGGCCGATGGGATCAGAGTTCGCGAAGAACTTGTGCGCTAGGGACTCGTTGATGATTGAGACCGAAGGTGAAGTCGCCGTGTCCTGCTGGCCGAAGCCGCGCCCGCGTACGATCCGTATTCCGGCAGTGTTGAAAAAGTCCCGGCCAACCATCATCAGATTGGGGTAACGGCTGGGATCTTTTTCATCTATGGCTACGGGAGCAACTCCCTCGATATCGAAGTCGCCGTCCCAGCTGCTGTTGGAGAGGAACGATGGTGTCTGTACCGACACACTGGTCACCCCCGGAGTTGCAGCCAACTGTCTTTCAAGCTGGTCAAACAGCGCTGGCGCGGCCGCACCGGGATACCTTGCCTCGGGCGCGCTGAGATCGAACAGCAGCAGATTGTCTGCCTGGATGCCTGTTTGCACCCGGTTCAGGTTGATCAGCGTCCGGAGAAAAAGTGCCGAACTGGCGACGAGCAGAGTAGAGAGTGCGATCTGAAAAGCAACCGTCAACTTGCCGGACCACGCCGAACGGCGTCGAGTGATGGACTGCGAAGTCTCTTTCAGGCCACGGTTCGGATCTTCGCGGGTTGCGCGCCACGCCGGCAGGATGCCGAAGAGTACCCCTGTCAGTAGGGTGACGCCCGCTGCAAACCCAAAGATCACCCAGTTGAAACGAACATTGGAGGTGTATCCGTCGAACGATGTCTCCATCAGTC
>NZ_JACHIP010000045.1 GCF_014203275.1 Granulicella aggregans | reverse complement strand
TGCGCCTCAATCAACGCCCACGCAAGACGTTGGATTTTGAAACTCCAGCTAGTAAACTCCATGCCAGTGTTGCATCGACCGGTTGAGACCGCCGGGGTTTGCGGAAACTTCGTTCCAAGCGTTTCCGCGAACGAGCCTGAGGCCTCTGTTCGTTCTTTCTACGGACGTAGAAGAAACGTAACAGAGGGCCAAAACGATGGTGAAAAGCAGGTTTGTGAGCTACCTAAGGGTCTCGACGGTGCGGCAGGGAACTAGCGGCCTGGCCTCGAAGCGCAACGCGCCGCCGTCGCCGGATTCCTCAATATTGGCGATTGGACTTTGGTGGAAGAGGTCCTCGAAGTCGAAAGCGGAAAGCGCAACGACCGCCCCGCCCTCGCCGCCGCTCTTAAGCTCTGCCGCAAACACAAAGCTACCTTGGTGATTGCCAAGCTGGACCGCCTCGCCCGCAATGTCGCCTTTATCTCGAACCTCATGGAATCTGGCGTCGAGTTCGTGGCTGTCGATATGCCCCAGGCGAATCGGTTCGTGGTCCACATCCTGGCCGCCGTTGCTGAGCAGGAGGCTGAGGCCATTTCAAAGAGAACCAAGGCAGCCCTCGCAGCCGCAAAAGCGCGGGGAACTAAACTCGGCGGCCGTCGTGTCTCGGCTGAGCGCTTTGCAGAGATCGGTGCCGTAGCGCGCCAGGTGCGTAGCCAGATTGTTAGCCAAGTCCGCTCGGAGCTCCTTCCGACGATCACAGCCATACAAGCATCCGGCGCGATCTCGCTCCGCGCGATCTCAGCAGAACTCAATGCTCCCGAGATCCCTACGCCCCGAAGAGCTGGGGAATGGTCGGCAGTGCAGGTTCAGAACGATAGATACGCGGCTGAGACATCTCTAGCAATGGTCGGTCGTCAGACACAGGCTACAATCCTCACATCGTTGCTACAGGGCGGTGCTAACCCATGGCGTTCATGCACTTTCTCACTTCGTCTATTGCCGTTTCCGTGGTGGTACTCTCATGTCGTCCGGGGTTGGCACAAGAATTAGCGCCTGTTGCGCCAGCAGACGGCCCAACGCTACGGTCCGCCTAGAGTCACACGAGCAGCAGACTGAGTTCAAGATGGGCGACCCAATCACAGTCGACCTGGTGTTCACTGCCATGTCGAACGGATACGCAGTCCTCATGGACGGCAATAGATTCAACGCCCCACAAGATCTCGTGAACATCACGCCGACGGTGGGTTGGTTTCGCTCTGTTGGGAACCGGCCTGGTGGGTCACCAGAGAACCTTAGCCAACAGCCGGTTCGTATTCCGGTTGCGTTGAACCGGAGTATCGTATTCGAACAGCCCGGCCACTATGAAATAACGGTCACAACAAGTCGCCTTGTTCCGTCGAGAACAGGCGTGTCAGCGAAAGCGGCAGGGGCGTGCTGTACCTATAGGAACGAAACCACAAATGCCATCGGCATCGACATTTTGCCGCGAGGTGAGCATGAGGAAAGCGTTCTAGTAACGCAACTTTCCACCCGTCTCGAGAAGATGCCGGAGCCCTTCGCCTCCGAAGCGTGGAAAAAAGAGAATGAGCCTTTGATCCGCCAACTCGAAAACCAAGTAAAGAACCCGCCTGCCGACCCCAAACTGACCATGGACCTGGTCGGTAAGTTACAGGCAAAGCAAGCTGAAGATGAGGCGCGCCTCGTCACCCAGACGCAATCGCGCCAAAAAACGGCTACGCGGCTTTCGTACCTTCAGGGAGACGACGCGGTCCGCGCAAAGGTACGCTGGCTTCTCATGGATAAGGAGGACGGCAGCGGCGACGCCACCGGTGATGTGATGCTGCATGGTCTCGCTCAATCACGCAACCTCCAGTTGCAACTTGATCTGCTCCAGGCTGCGTGGGACGATACGGGACGGGTTCCGACCGGCGTGCTGCAGTCCGCACTGCAACAAACAAAAGCCTTCCTCCAAAACGAAACTTTTGAACTGTACGACAGCCACGGTGTACCCGGAAGAATGATGCCTCACGCGGAAGTCGTTGCGGAGATCAATCGCGAATATGGGGAGATCGCCACCAGCCTTCCGCAGCGGACCGGCTTGGTTCACGATGAAACCGCTTATTTTCTGATGATGCATACCCACTTGCTAAACGCTGCGGACGCATTAACCATTCGCGCGGAAATAGCGCGGGACTTTGGCGGATTGACGCCAACCCAGCAGACCATGCTGCTCGGGATGCATCGGAGAGAGCTTTGCGATCCCGCGTTACCCACTGCCCCAGAACCTTTGAGGTCTTCCTGCGCTTCAACAACCCAGCCCTAAAGCGAAGCACCGAAGAGGAAGAGAAAGACGCGTACGTGGCGATAACGTCCGTTTCAGGAGTAACAAGGCGGCCTGCCGCCGCTGAAGAAATCAGAGTACCGTAATCTATGGCACTAAGTGCTAGACTTTAGGGTATGAGACGGCCACCCTCCAGAACGCTGTCGGTCTACAAAGGCAAGGCGTTCGTCCGCTTCGCCAGGAAAGCTCGTATTACCGACGCCGATCTCTGGCAGGCAGCACAGCGGGCGAATGATGGTCTAGTCGACGCCGATCTTGGTGGAGGGGTGATCAAGCAGCGTATCGCTCGGGCAGGGGAAGGGAAGTCCGGAGGTTCGCGGTCGATCATTCTCTTCAAAAAGAACAATCGTGCTGTGTACGTTTACGGGTTTGAAAAGAAGGATGCAGCCAATATCGACCGCCGGGAACTGGAAGCGTTTCGAGAGCTCGCGGAAGTGATCCTTGGCTATACGGATGTTGAGATCGAACAACGAGTGAACGATGGAGCGCTCTTCAGCGTGGAAGAGCCGGGAGAAGACAATGCCAAGTAAACATCGGAGTGACGCCTTAGCTGCCATTCACGAGACGGCAGCCGATCTGCACCGCGTCGGCGGAATGGATCAAAAGACAATGCGCAAGTTCGACGCGCTATGTCTCACGCCCATCCAGGAGATGACGCCTAAGAAGATTCGCGCTCTGCGAACTCGTGAGAAAGCCAGTCAGACGGTCTTTGCCGCCTATCTGAACGTCACCCCTGGCCTGGTCAGCAAGTGGGAACGTGGGGAGAAGCACCCCCAGGGAGCGTCTCTAAAGCTGCTCTCCCTCGTAGACAAAAAGGGCTTGGAAGTTGTCGCCTGATTCTTAGTAAAACGCTGAAACGGTGGTTTCAGTGAGTACAGAGTTGCGCCACGCCTTGGACGCGCGTTAGGAGCAGCAAGTTCTCAGGATGCACCTGCGAGAAGTACACTGAGCGAGGGAAACGATCACCTAAGAAGGATCAGCTATGCGACTTGGAAACCGGCCAACCGTATTGTGCTCTGGCTTCGCTTTAGCTTTTTGCTGCTGTGTTGAGCAGCAGGGCCAGTCTCAGAAGCGCGCACAGCTAGCTTCCTCTGACAACAGCCGTGGTCTTCACGCAACTCTCAATGCTGAACATGGCTGGTACGGTGATGATCATTTAGAGACGCTTAAGTTTCGGTTGATGAATGACTCTGATAAGACGCTGGATTCGGCCACAGGTTCCTGGGTGCTGGTCATTGACGATAAGCAAGCGCCCGATCCTGGAGGACAGCTATGGATGGGGGGCAAACCTACAGGTGGATACGACACAGTTCGACCAGGCACTACCTTCCAATTCGGAAAAGCTCTCCCGTTGCGTCAATACTTCCCAGAGGCACGCGACTATAAGGTCTATTGGAAAGCTGCCGGATTTAGGAGCAACGTCGTTGTGATTAGAGGACAGGCAAGTCCATAAATTGCAGCCTGCACTGACCTAGAATCACCCACGACAACCGGAGTTTTCGTGGGTAATGAACTCAGCCGACCACCACCGGAGAACTATCAGGTAATCTCTTGAATTTGCCTCCATCCCAAAGCCAGTAACAGTCGGCGGTCCACCAGTCACCCAGCACCTGCCCCCTCTTATTCTTTTGGTTGAAGTTCCTGTATACCCGCGATCCTGCACCGAGCCCTCTTGCACGAGCTTTGGCCTTTTGAAAGGTGTCGAAGCCTAAACACAGACCCTCTCCAGGCTTGTAGTTGGGCGAATACACGGTGTAATCAATCCTGATCCGTTCGATTGCCATAGGGTTTTGCCTCTACCTGAGTTAGGGCTATGGCCTCGTCATTTCTTGCTGATTAGCAAGCCAACGAAAGCAATACCTGACGCGATGAACGACAAGAGCGACACGTAGGTTCCGCCAGCCAGAAGGTGCGTAACGCCATCCTGAGCTAGCCCTTGTCGGCTGTATTTGTGCGAAGAGCAGCCAAAGCATAAGAGCACGGCGCTGACCAGCGAAGTGAGGCAGAACAGGGCCGCCCACAACGAGAGTTTTCTAGCTTCGCGCATGCTAGCTATGCTCTCATGACGTGCTGGGCGATCCCGTCATATCGCCTTGTTACTCCTGAAACGGACGTTTCAGTCGGGTACATCCAGCAGTCCGAGGAGCGGAAAACGTCACGTTCCTATATGACGACGTTTTGCCAATAACAGAAATTATCGGATATGGGCGATACCGGCATACAGCAACCAGCCGCCGCCCGCCAAGACGAGAACACCAACTGCTCGCATGCCCCACTGCGGAAGCGCGGTCCAAGGCGCTTGCGTTCTGCGCAAGGCGGAATCCGGTCTCATGCACATAAAAATGCCGGAGCCGATCCAGAACACACCGAAGGCGAGCAGAAAGAAAGTGGTGAACACTTGTGCCGTTGAACTCCGACAAACTCCGTCAATTCGAGCTTACTCTCGGGAAAATGGCATTCTAGGAAACCCGGACTTTGGGTGCTCTCTATCGTTCCATCACCCTTTGGACCTGGACCGCTGACCACTCCCCAAGTCTTCGAGGCGTTGGGATCTCGCGAGCGTTGAGTTCTGTCGCGATTGCGCGGAGCGAGCTCGCGCCGGTAGCTCGAATGGTGTTGATGGTCGGAAGGAGCTCCGCACGGACCTGGCTCACTTTCTTGCTGCGCTCCCGGCGCGCTGCAGCTCCGATCTCCGCAAACCGCTCAGCCGAGACGCGCCGGCCGCCAAGCTTCGTTCCGCGCGCCTTTGCGGCGGCGAGGGCTGCTTCGGTCCTCTTCGAGATGGCCTCGGCTTCCTGCTCTGCAACGGCGGCCAGGATGTGAACCACGAACCGATTCGCCTGGGGCATATCGACGGCCACGAACTCGACGCCGGACTCCATGAGGTTCGAGATGAAGGCAACGTTGCGGGCGAGGCGATCCAGCTTGGCGATCACCAGCGTAGCGCGATGCTTGCGGCAGAGCTTGAGGGCGGTAGCGAGGGCAGGCCGATCATTGCGCTTGCCGCTTTCGACCTCCAGGATCTCCTGCACCAGGGTCCAGTCTCCCCCCTTCAGAAATCCGGTGACGGCAGCGCGCTGCGCTTCGAGTCCAAGGCCGCTTGTGCCTTGCCGTACCGTTGAGACTCTCAGGTAGCTCACAAACCTGGTCTTCGCCATCGTTTTGGCCCTCTGTTACGTTCCTTCTACGTCCGTAGAAGGAATGAATAAAGGCCTTAGGGGTGTTCCGTAAACGCTTGGGACGAAGTTACCGTTAACGCCGGTTACGGGGCACGCTGTAGTCGGGAAAGTTCATAGTCTGCATTTAACCTACAGACACCTAATGACGAGGTCATGGTGTTGGCCCCTATAAATTCGAAACTCATCCTGTTCGTCGCGTGTGCGGGTATCTTTATCACATCAAGATTTATGCAGAAGAGGGCCGTGGATAAGTGGAATCAGAGCACCGGACATGCCCCTCTGATTCCGAGGGGCCGTGGAATCTGGGCTACCTACGTGAGGAAAAACAAACTTGATACGCCCGAGCTGTTCAGGGTGATATCGATATGGGGCTGGGTGGGTCGCTCCGCCGTTATAGTCTTGTGGCTTGGCATCATTTTTGATACCTGCATCTTGCCGCACCTCGGACAATGATCAATCGCGGTGAATCTGTTTGCCCGCAAGATCGGTCGCCATCATTTCACGGCAGTCATCGCCCACTCTCATCGAGTCGCTAAACGATAGCCCCTCGCAAAGTCGATGTTGCGGAAACGTCGTCGGTTGGGCCATTCGGATCCGAAGTTGCCGATATCCCCGTTTCTGGGGAGCCTCGGCTATTCGTCGGACTGCAAGTAGCGGAGGAGACCCCGACAATCCTCCACGAACGCAGGTAGATCTTTGGACGAAATCGCTGTACGTGGCCGATACACGAGAAGGTAGTCGCTCAATCGCTCACAAGATAGCTCTGAAGCTGTCCATAAGCTAGACAGCCTCCTGAGTGCAACTGGTGTTCTGAAAGCGACGACCGTTTGCCAAAATCCGAAGTCCCCTGGAACGCTACAGAGGAACGTCCACTCGAGAACTTCATCGGTAGAACTCCCAGTCACCCGGCTAATCTCTGATCCCCAGGCAAAGAAGGACGCTCGGCTGATTGGTAGATCGCTCGGAAGATTTGCGTTTACAGGTATTTCCATTAGTCTCGCTCCAAGAAGCGATCATAGTTCTTCGAAAGTCGGTGTTTGCGGAAGTTTCGCCGTTGCCGACTGTCCGAGCGGTCGAACTTGCCGACATCTCCGCACTTTTGCCAACGGTCGTAAGCTCACTTCCATTCAAGCGAGGATGTCGCAAAGACGAGGGCTTCGTTCTCGGTTGCGTGGCCATACAAGGAAGCACAGTTGGACAAGAAGTGCCGGTGCTAGGACCATGATCGCGTAGACGTCTGTCGGCCAGAAGAATTTGGGGGGCACGCTCTCGAGGCACCACGAGATCCAATTCGCTATGAATTAGAGCCACAAACCGAATGCGCACAGGCGAACTGGCCTGAGCGAGAGTAAGAAAAGCGGAAATCCGCTGAGCAAAGAAAGCTCCAACAAGCCATCTTTCCAAGTCTCAGGGGACCGGCAGACCCAAGATCATGATGCATCCGTAGAGAGACGAGCCGAGTGATAGAAGTCCCGCAAGGAGCATTCCGGTCGTAACGAAAGGTTTGCGGTCTATACCAGCCACAGAAGTCTTTGGAGAGGATACCTCCGACGATCCTACTTCCACCAAGCTCCCGTGAAGTCGGTATTGCCGGCAGTTTCGCCGTTGCCGACTGTCCGAGCGGTCGAACTTGCCGACATCGCCGTCTTGCAAACATCGCGGCTTTCCGAGGACGGCACCGCATGGGAAGATACAGTCAGTCCCCCACATGATCGCGCCTCTGTTGCTGGGGCCGAAGGGCGAAACTCGACATGTGATGGGTCAAAGATGGGAGGAGCCCAATCGCAACCCTCCCATACCAAGTAGCCCTCGAAACCTCCGCAAATGCCGTTTCCCGGGCGCTAGTTCGCATTCGGATTATCATGTGTTGCCAGGAGGCGTTTTATGCAGCGTTACGCGGCGCTTGGTTTTGTCTTTTGCTTAGGATGGCCGGGGAATGCGCAGGGATTGAGCAGCGATCCCAGCCACCCTGTCACAACACGGACTCCCGATCCGTCCTGCGATTCCATGGCGTCGAACCGGCCTGGTCTATCTAAAGAAGACTTTGTAAGAGCGGTCGTCAGCCAAACGGTGTGTAGAGGCAGTTTCATCATGTCAGACGGTGTTCACGGCTGGACGTTTATACCTATCTCTAACGAAGATCGAGAGGCAGTGCTTGCTCTTGGCCAGACTTCCATTCCCACGCTTGCTTTGATTGCCGACAACTACGACAGCACGTTTGCTCAGCTAATCGCCGTAAGGCTCATTGCCGACGTGGGGGGTTCTGATGCAGTGCAGCCGTTGGTGCGGGCACTTGACTGGAAGATGTGGCAGCCAACTCGGATGGCTGCACTCTATGGAATTGGCAAAGAACCGAAGGAAGTTGCGAATCCGATACTGACGCTCATGAAGTCAGACGCGGACCCAAAGATCGTTGAAATAGCAACATATTTGCTCAAGGATTTGCAGTTAGGCACCTAGCAAGTTCTCTTGTTGCTTCAGCAAAGTCGTGTTTGCGGCAATGTCATCCGTAGGGCCGTCCGGGAGGTCGAAGTTGCCGCAATCGCCGTTTTCCGCGAACCAACGTTCATTCCAGAGTGGCTGTACAAAGATATAAGCTTGCTACGCTCTTCTAGGGAAGGTGGCACGTGGATATTCGAGAACTCTTTAGAGAGTCTGAGAGGCACTGGAGCGCCAAGCCAGGTGCAAACTCAGAGCAAATGTCGCTGCTGATTGCGAGTTCCCGAGTATCACTTCCAACGCAATACCTTGACCTGCTTCGTTACAGCAACGGGGGCGAAGGACCGCTGGCCTTAGAACCTTTATGGTTTGCACTCTACTCCACTTCGGAATGCATCGAGCTTTTTCATTCTGACAGCGCGGTAGCGACAAGCTTTCCCGGTTTTGTGTTCTTCGGAACTAACGGCGGGTTGGAGATGATCGGCTTCGCCATAACGACTGATGCTCCTTGGCGTATCGTCATGCTTGATCCGATTGCTGGCACAAGCAGTTGTGTGGAGATCGCACCCGACATCTCCGCGTTCATACGACAGATTGGAGTAGAGGGGTAACCACTTGCTCGGAAGTCGGTGTTTGCGGCAGCTTCGGCCCGAACCTCCCGCGATCGCCGTTTCCGGGGAACGGTCTAATGATCTGCGGTGTCTATATAGAGATGGCGCTCTCGTCTTGTCGCGTAGCAGGTTTGCTGATCGCAGCGGTCCCACTTCTTACGGTGGCTTGTACGCCGCCGAAAGCGAGCCCGACGGGAATGAAGGTTCGACTCGCACGTCCCTGCAACTATCCGCCAGACGAGATTCATGATCGCTGGGATGTCGTGGTCAAATATCTGCCCGGTGGCAAGCTGTTGCTCGATGGCGTTGCCTTTAAAGACGAGAACTCTCTCCGAAATGAGGTCGCCGGGGTGCTAAGCCCGAGAACCCGGAAGCTGCTATGGATTCAAGGGGACCGCCGGGTCTCGTATGGAGAAGTGATCTCACTGATGTCCGAACTCGCCAAAGACACACCATCCGCTGAGATGGTGATAACCACCGAGGCGCAAACCGGACCGGTCGACCCTGATCAAGCAAGAGCGGTGGGGGCAGACCCTAGATCGTTTCGGACCACGGACTTCTTTTGCGTGAACTAGCGTCCGGGAAGTCGGTGTTTGCTGCAATATCGCCTCTTCAGCGCAGCAAGTTGGTCGAAGTTAGCCGATACCGCCGTTTTGCTTGTGCCTCCGTCTACGTTCCAAGTTAAGTTGCCCGTCGTTGGCGCACGGAGCCTGCCCTTCGTGCTCTTATTTGAAGTTTAAACTCGTGATTCCGGGAAATCTGTCTTCCTCCTGCCACCGCACGCAATCGCCGGTCGTACAGGATGCGGCAAGTTTGCCCGTTGCTCCGTCTACTGCGTAACGCAGTGTTCCGGTAATACAGACGGGGCACTGTAGTTCCGACGATCCGCTCTGGCCTTCCGGCTGCCTGCCAAAACCTTTCGCGTTCGCAAGGTCACGAACGATCTTGGAAATGTTGAGGCGTTGCTGCAATTGATGGCGGACCAAACGCGCCTTTTCCTCTGCTATTTCACGGGAGACGGTGGTTTTCTTCTCGCAAGGGACGATAGGAAACCTAATGGCAGCCCCCTCAAATTTGAAAAGCGGGGGGCGGCATGGGATTCTGGCCCAAAATTCACTGTCAGACCCAACGAGTTCTTTATAGCTGATGCCAGCTTCACATCTGCCCCCGATGGCTCCATTGAAATGGATGCAACGCGAGAGCAAATCCTCAACTTCGTTGTTCAAGCTACCTTCACTCATGCTTCGACCTCGCACCTAGAATAGGCGAAATCGATACTACAAGTGCGAGAGAAGCTCTGGACGACAAGTCATGGCCTCTCCGAGTCAGGCATTCCACAATCTCGCCCACGCGAGAATGTCCGAACGGATCGAATTTGCCGCAAACGCCGTTTTCGCGGGAGCAGTCGAGGTTTCCTGCGGTAGCATGACTGAAATGACGACATTCATCCGTGCAATCGTCTCACTTCTAGTGGCGCTTGTAGCCTTCGTAGTCTCATTTGTGGTGATCTTCGTTCCCATGCTATTTCGAGACCTGCACTAGGCCCCCCATGACGGCCAGGGAGGGATGGGCGGGGCTTTTATCGGTATCCCGGTGGCGACTATCGCAGCTTTGGTGGCTGGACCGGTTTGCTACGCACAAGCGAAGCAAAGAAACTGGTTTGCATGAACGAACTCCCACCGGTGCGATTTCCGAAAACGCCGTTTTCTGAGAGTCGTAATCACTTCTAGCTAGAGAATGCCTTCCAAGACATTGCACTTCTGATCTCCATCTGCTTGGATGTACTCGATGGGATTTGCCCATGATCTAAAGAAAGACATAGAAGCAGCCAAAAAGGTGCGCCTCCCTTGGTGGGCCATTTTGGCATGGGCAGCCGTTTGTTTGCCCGTCGTTTCGCTGTTGAATCACGTCAGCCGACTTGAACTGGCTCTACCGATTTTGGGCAGTCTTGCAATTTTCCTCTTTCCTCTTGGGCTGAAGTGGGATCTCAAAAGGCGTATTTGGTTCTGGGTCACCGTCCTGGGTCTGATCATCCTTCATGTCCCCTTGATCTTGTTTGTTCCCTGGACGGCAAAATGGGTTTCGCCGATCGTCACCGGAGGCATCGCGTCGGCAGACCTGTGCTTGTTGCTCGGCATTCTTTCCGCTATTGGAAGGCTATTTGATCCGCCGCGAAGGAAAACACGATCCAGTATTGGCTAGGGATGCGCCAAGATTCTCCCCGAAAAGTCGTTGGTATGGGAAACTTCGACACGAACCTTCCGATAATGCCGTTTTGCTGGAGCAAGTAGCCTAACGCCGTCATGAGCAGCGAACTTCAGAGGCACTGCTCCAGTCTGGGAAACAGCGTCACACCCGCAAGCCTATCTGAATCGCGAGCGTCCGCTCTAAGCCCGTGGGGCTCCGTCGTCTCGAATTCGAAGGCTACATAGACGGCGTTCCGATTACAGAACCAGGGTGGCTTCTCTTGACCAACTTCCACGAGATCAGCATATGCGCTTCGCTGCACGCGAACACAGCACATCTGCCCGAATGAGTGATGTCGCAGCTGAAGGTACGCTTCTACTTCGTGCCGCGACGTGCCGGGCTTGATCCCATCAGATAGCTCCTTGAGAGCGGCAGCGTATCGCGTTTGCCGCTCCCTTAGAGACCTTCTCGCCCATCTCGCGAGTCTATCGTGGTAGGACTGTCGTGAGACCGTCCGCAAAGTCGGTGTTTGCGGCAACATCGCCACGAAACTTCCGCAATCACCGTTCTACGCGAACTGGCTTAGGTATTGTCTTCATGAGACTTGGCGGCGATCATAGC
>NZ_JACHIP010000044.1 GCF_014203275.1 Granulicella aggregans | reverse complement strand
CCCAGTTCGAGCAGGAACAGCTCCAGCTCTCGCAGGATCGCGTCTTCGAAGTCACGTTCAAGGTAATGGTCCTTGAGTTCCAGGAAGTCCAGAATATAAGGGTCTTTGAGAACCAGGGCGGGTCCCACCTCCCCCTTCGCGTGGAGCGCCGCGATCTCGAGCCGTGCCAGCTCGTCAGGTTGCCTTGAAAGCGCCGTCCGCTCATAGAGCATCGAGTCGATCCGGCCTCTGAGTGTGCGTACGCTCCAGCCCTCGACACGACACATCTCCGCATAGAACTCTCGCTGCATGGGTCTGTCTAGAGGAAGCAAGGCCTGAAAGTGAGACCAGCTCAATTGTCGCGACAGCGTCACGACAATCTCTTCCTCGGGAAAAGCCTCGGCAAACTGGACCATGCGACGGAGGTTCTTATCCGAATACCCGCGGCCGAAGTCGGCCATCAACTGGCGCGACAGTGTCACGACAATCTGCTCTCCGTAGCCTGCGCGTTCGGAACCGAGCACTTCGCGCCTGATTCGGTCGCCCAACTTCCAATATAGGAGGGTCAACCCGGAGTTCACTGCCAACGCTGCCTGATACTGTGCGTCGGAGATCAGCCGGCGAAGGTCTGAGACAAGATCTTCGGGCTCGTTCGAGGTCGGCGTAATGTCGCTCATAAGGAACTCAAGATGGATCTCAGCCAATTGCGCAACAGGCTGTTGCACAATTGGGCTGCCGGGCCGATTTCGCTGCAATTAGCGTAGCAGGACTTTAGCTTCGACAATCTACATTGTCGTGGGTAAAGAACTCGCATACAATTCGGCATTAGTGCGCGATCGCGCGGTTATTCCCTTCTCCTTCAAAACCTTCTACACTACGGTTGTTATTGGGTTTCTGAGGTAATTCTATGGCAAGGCCGGCTTCCTGGCTCCCCCGATTGCACGAGATTCGTCGCACGGTATCAAGCTCAATACGGTCTCATTACACCCGGCGCGAGCTCGAAGGATTGTTTCAATTACAACCCAGAGCAGCGTTAAAACTCATCGAGCTGCTCCCTACGGTTTCAATTGGAACCTCCTTGCTGGTGGACAAAGACGCGTTGCTCAACTTTTTGCAAGGAGCCCAGGACGCGGATGATGTAACCGCGTACTTTGAGCGTGTGAGGCTGGCGAAGGCGACGGTTTCAAAGAGAAAAATCAGATCTTTGATACGTGAAGATCGAGATCCGTTGTACATCTCTTCGCTCCCCGATTCCCTCCGGTTAGCGCCTGGGCGACTCGAAGTGACATTCGCAACGGTGGATGAACTCGCCGAATCGATGTACGCGCTAGCAAGAATCCTCGACAGCGATCTGGATAACTTCGCTAACGCATTTGAAGTTCGAGCTCTCGAAGTCAACCCGGAAAGCGATGAGGTAGCGAGGATGTTTGAGGAACTGGCCGAGCTAGAGGATAGCTACCGGGTACCTGAAAGATAGACGGTAGCCTCTGCTTGCGTTGAGAGGCTGCGGGCAGCAAGATGAGCTTGGTGGACGGAACCAGCAATTCGGTGATGCGGCAAGTAATCCGGGCATATTCAGGCGTCGCCCTGTAAGATCTTTCGCCATTTTCATGGAGCTACCTGGTAGCTAGTGTATAGCTACCGGGTACCTAGTCAGTATCTACCCGGTTATGGTAGATAGCGGGTACCTAGTCAGTATCTAGTCGCGAAGGACTATAGGTGTAAGTTAGGGAAGGATTAGCGGCAAAACCCTAATAGACGTGGGTACCGAGTATCACTTTGGTACCGGGTATCTTTTTGGTATCGAATATCCATATGGTATCCGGTATCTTCGCGGTACTGGGTATCTTTTAGATAGCCGGTACTCGCTCCAAAGAAAGGCCCTCATGCAGGTAATCGTGTTTGCTTCTAGTAAGGGTGGGGTCGGCAAGACAACCTCCGCGCTTACATTGGCTTGTGTCCTGACGCACCATGGTGCACCAACCACTCTGATTGACGCAGATCCAAACGCGCCACTTGCCCTTTGGTCAGCGCGTTTCCCGTCGGGGGTTCCCAAATCACTGACGGTAAAAACAGCCTTCCGGACCGACGTTGCGGATTTCATCGACAGCGCTATTGATCCTTATGTCATTGTGGATCTTGAAGGCAGTCGAAATGAAGAGGTTTCCGTCGCTATTGGTCGTGCAGATCTTGTCTTAATTCCGATGAAAGGGAATCAGCTCGATGCAGACGAAGCGGTCAATGTAATCAAGGTCATTCGTAAACAGGAAACCATCTTTCGGCGAGAAATTCCCTTCCGCGTTTTCCTCTCTCAAACTTCGCCCGTCATTATGGACAAAGGAATGCGGGATATCTGCAATCAAATGAGAGAAAACTCGATTCCTATGCTTTCCACTGCAGTTGTTGAACGCGCCGCTTTCAAGGCGCCGTTCAGGCTAGGAGGAACGATCTACGACCTCACAGAAAGAGAAGCAAACAATCCAACCGCCGCGATCGAGAATGCCGAGAATTTTGCCCGCGAGATTCGAGACGTTCTGATTGGCGCGCCCCTTCCAATGGAGGTAGCAACAAGTGTCTGACATTCGCCCCGCAATCAAGCTTGATTTCATGTCTGGGATTGAAACGCTATCTCCGCGCCCTAAAGTCAATGCCCTAACCACGCAAGCTTCCGTTCAAGCAGGACGCGAGGTGGGATTCTCTGAGCGCGGTGTAGGTAGCAAGCTTGACGGAAGGAAACTTCGCAGCCGCGGCGCAAACATCCAACTGAATATAAAGATCACGGAACAAGAGAAAGCTGAGATCCTCCATGACGCAAGCGAACTCATTCAGGATCCGCAGAGTTCAGTAACCAACATCGGCGAATTCGTGGTGTTTGCAGTGAATTTTTATCGCCTCCATAGGGCAGGATCGCTCTAGAAAGACGCTTTCTTTCCAGCCTACTGCGGAGTTCCGAGGCACGGTTCCAGCCGTTGGATTTCAGGGTCGGGAATCGCTTTTCTCGATTGGTTTCCCGCAGTGGGCTGGAAACATTTGCAGATTTCCAGCCCACTGCGGGCACAGTTGGAAACCAGAATGGGTAAAGGAATCTTCCTCGTGTGTAGGCATATCTTCGGTATTTCGACCGGTTTCGTAGGCTTCTCTTCTTCACCATTTCCAGTCGACTGCGGAGCGATTCGCCTCTCGTGGCTCATGTACCCCGAGAACTTGAAAAGCCAGCGGCAAGACAACGTTAGGCCACGAAAAGGAAGCATTTGTTCAGCAAACCGCGTGCGAAACATTCCGAAATGCACTATTCGCGGTGCAAGCGGCCGCCAAATTGTCCTCACCCCGCAGTGGGCTGGAAATTTCGAACGTCAGACGCCTCATTGTCCGCAGTTGGTTGGAATTTTTCCGCAGCAGCTTGGAAATCTGCCCGCAGCCGAGCGGAAAGATATCCGCACTGCGTTGGAACGAGCCCCCGCATCAGGCCGGAAAGATCCCCGCAGTCCGCTGGAAAGATCCCCGCAGTGGGCTGGAAATATACTGCCCATAAAATCCCTGTTATCTGTAGGTTCCAAAGCGCTATAGCTTTTAGACTGCTTTACAGTATTGACTTATTAGAGAACTATTACACATAACAAACAGCCTCGGAGAGGCCTAACGAATGGCAAAACGATCTACCTCCCAGGAACCGACGCTTGTCACGATGCCTGATGCTGTTGACTTGATTCGTTTCGAGAAGAATTTGCTTCAAATTGGCTTCTTCGGAGCACACGAACGCCGAGGTAAGCAAGACACCTCTAGTAGGACTATTGAACAATGGGTAAATCGTGACGGTAAGAAGATACTGGTCTCGGCCACGTTTCGTTCGTCCGATCAGCTCGGCCTGCCGTCGACGTCTGATCGTGATAAGTACATGGGTTTCATGAAATTGGCGATGGATCAGAAGCTTCGAAATGGGGTCATTGCCAATCCAATTCGCTTCTCTGGATACAGCCTCTTGAACATACTCGGACAGTGTGATTCTGGAGAAAATTATGAGGCCCTGAACAGTTGGGGAATGAGGATGGCGGACACGACGATTACCTCTGAGCAGGTCATCTACTCCACGGTAAAAAAACAGTACATGAATCGGACGGTTCATGTGTTCCGCAGTTTCACCCGTTTGGGTACTAGCAATCTCGACAACTCGAACAAGACTGACATGTTCGAAGTTGAATTGGAAGATTGGCTGCTGGAGAACTTGAACGCATCCTTCGTTGTTCCCGAAGACTTCACGATGTACCGAAAGCTGGTCAGGCCGACAGCAAAGGGCATATTTGTCTACCTGTACCTGTGGTTTTTTGCGAGCCAAGGGAAGGAGGTCGAGAAAGACTATACAGAACTCTGCGCGTTACTCAACGTGCGCAGCTATGAGCATGTATCCAAAATAAAGGAGACGATGGGGCTGTCTCTGACAGATCTTGTCAACATCGGCTATCTCAAGACTTGGGATGTGAAGCCCATGTCATCCAAGCTTGGTTACAAGCTCGTCCTGACGCCTGGACGCGCGATGAAGGAAGTGCTCGTCATGACGCAGCGGAAGCAATTGGCATTTGCGACCAGTCATACCGAAATTACACTCTCTCAGTCGCGAGAAGAAGCGAGGGCAGCTCTGATTGAACAAGGAGTCAGCTCGGCAAAGGCAACAGAACTTGCTAGAAAACTGGAACCACTCAAGCTCATGGACCGGATCGAATACGTCACTTCGCAAGTCTCCGCGGATCGCAAAGGCACAATCAAGAACCCCGCTGGTTACCTGATCACGTTCGTGGAGACCGAGCAGCAAATACCGCCTACCTTCGTCACCTTGCGGCAACGTCAAGCCGATGAGAGGCGGCGTGCTGCCCTTGAAGCTGAGAGGGCCTCTGAATCCAGTAGGGAACTTGCCGCCATGCTCCTTAGGGAACAGTATCGAAAATGGACGCACGCAGAAGCGGACGCAGTGATAGCGCTCCGCTTTCCTGGTGACCGTCTGCATGAAAGATTGAAAGCGCTTTCCAGCCAACTGCGGGAAGAGAAGGCAATCTCGACGACGCTAGACAGGATGCGACAGGAACACCGCCGGGAGTATCTGATTAATGCTCTTCGCGCCGATATTTTGAAGGAACTCACCCTTCCAACTCTCGACGAATGGGTCGCTGCAAATCCTCAGGGAGATCTCTTCTAACCCGACCGAGACGGGCAATGGCGACCGTCAAGCAGAGAACTGTCACTATCTCGTGTTCAGACCGCCATGCAGACAATAGTTTAGTGAGCGATGCAAACTACATCCCTACCTGACGTTGAGGATTTTCAATGAATTGACTTGCTTACCAAGGTAAGGCGGTTTCATTACGAAGGGGGGAATCTCCCTTGCTAATTAATTCTGTAGGGGAACCTAAGTTGTTATCTTGGGACAGATCGCTAATGTGAAGAGTTGCGCGGGCCCAAGCTGATGTGTTTTGTAAAAATTGTTCCATTTGTGTTGACTGAGAAGAAGTACGCGGAAATCGCAATCGAGGCGTTCAACAGGGCCATGGATGATCTCGTCATCCGTAACATTCCTGTCCTCAATTCAGGCATTGAGTCCGTCGAAGTGGATCCTGTCGAAAATGCAGAAGAGATCCTGAAAGAGTTCGACGAGACTCCAGAAGACGATTAGCTTAGTTTCTTGTGGCCGGCAGTCTTCTTCGACGGTTTTGCCCGCTTCGGCACCTGGGGAGCCGAGACGTGAGTCTCTTCTTGGCTAGCCGATTTTTCGTGCGCAGCGGGGGAATCAAGCCCGCGAACGAGCTCCTCAAGGGAGATCTGGAAGACTTCGCACACCCTGAACAGAGAACGAAGGGAGATCCCCTTTCCGTTCTCAAATCCCTGCCAATGACTGATGTGGAAACTGTGGTCGACGACCATGCTTCTGTAAGTCCAACCACGCTCCTTCCTCATCTGTCTCAGTCTTGCGCCAAGCTCCTTCAAAAACAATTCGTACGTGTGTTGCATTGGCCGCCTGCGAAAGTCTAAGTTTCTTCTCTCTATGGTGTAGCACACGACAGAACAGATTGATTAGACCCTCGCGATCACGCAGTTGTGACGATAGTAATCTCTCCTCGGTGGGTTGACATCGACTGCGGTCTTCGGGCATTCTGCAGTAGAACTAACGTACCTAACCAAATAGGTACTAATGTTTTTAGGCACAGATGTTAGGCAAGTACCGAAGTGCACGCTACGAATCCGTATTTACGAGACTGGCAACGCAGTAACCGTGGCAGGAAACCTAAACCGATCGACCTCGACCATCGAATCAACCTGAGGCACCGTTCTAATGCAGAGTATTGAGTTGCGTCATCTTCGCTATTTCGTTGCGGTTTTCGATCATAGAAGCTTCACCCGGGCGGCAGACAAGCTTTGCGTCACCCAATCCACAATAAGCAAGGGTATTCGAGAGCTTGAAGATCGCTTGGAAACACCTCTACTGTTCCGGCACTCGAATCGCGTCAGCCCAACTGCTGGTGGTCTGCAGTTGTTTGAATACGCCCACCCTATCCTCGAACTCCACGAGGAGTCATTGCAGGAGGTGCGGCAGCTTCACGGTCGCTCACATGGCAACCTGCGAGTAGGGTGCGAAACTGCTGCTGATAAGCGCATTGTGGCAATAGCGGAACGCGTGTATCGCAAGCTCTTTCCAGCATCCGACATTGAGACCACATTCGCACCGACCGAGCAGATACTGGAACGGCTTGCATCAGGAGACATCGATGCTGCCATCGTCACTCTCCCCTCCGACGAACCCTCCACCAGAGTAGTGACGCTCGCTCAAGAACGCATGCTCGTCTGCATGAGATCAGACGATACGTTAGCAGCGAGCTCCGCCGTCGATGTTTCGCAGCTCAAAGGTCGCCTCAAGATTTTCAAACCGCCCGCAGTCCACTGGAAAAACCACGTCAATATGATGAAGTTGCTTGAAGAAGAGGGAATTGAGACCGGCGTTCCATTGTTTGCATCATCCGTTGACGGACAGTTCCAGATGGTTGAGGCTGGCCTCGGGCTGACTCTCGTTCGAGAGCACAGCGACATTCCGCAGGGTCTAGTCACAAGACCGTTCGCCCGTCTCAAATGGACCGTAGACACCGCACTACTTTACCGACCATCGCTACGAAGTCGTAGCACGTCAGTTTGGGCGATGCGACTTGAACGAACGCTCAAGAAGAAGCCCTTTCACGTCTTGCGACCTCCTCCAACGAAGCCGTAGCAACCAACAAAGTTAGGTTTAGAACACGCCTCCAGATGCGCTGGGAGGCGTGTTTTTATTGGTCGGAAATGGCTCCGATGCCGGGTCCTGTTATGAAAATTGGTCATTGGACACCGGCCATTTCGAGCTCTAAGCTCACGATCATTGGCAAGCAAAAACGGTTTGCCAACAAGATGTAGATCTCGAACCAGACAACACGACAAATCGCTCGTAGACCATGCTTTCTATTCAAGGTTCGGCCTAAGTTCCTCAGCGAACCGCTGACTCAACGACCGATCAACAAATCAGCGCTCCTCCTACGGACTCGCAGCCGGCCGCGGACCTGCGTCTTCATTTCCAGCCAACTGCGGATCTGCTGGCTACCGCGGATCCCAACCCAACAACTCTTGAAGGAGCTCATCAACTTATGACTTTCCCATCTCTACGTAAGCGCTCGACACTAGTGTGCTTTGCTCTACCAGTCCTTATCTCCCTGGCAGTATCGCCTCTAGCGGCGCACGCACAAGGCACCGTGGATGTGAGTGGCGTCACTGCCGCCATGGGGACAATCGAGAAGAGCTGTTTGCTCGGTGGCGCACTTGCCGTCGTCATCGGCATCGTCTTCGGTGTGTTCCAGTTCATGGGACGGAACATCTCTGGTGGCTTCATGGCAATTGGCGGCGGTCTGTTCGCCGGTATCGTCATTGGCTTCGCTCCCCAATGGGTCAGCTCGCTGACTGGGCAGACGATCACGATGGTTATTACCCACGCCGTAAAGGTGCTCGCCTAATCATGCAAATGACCAAGCGTGGAGAGCCAGTGTCGATCAATCAAGCCCTCAACAAACCCCGGCAAAAGCTCGGATTGAGCTTGCCAATCTGGATGGGCATTGTGATTACGTCGATGCTGGCTCTCCTGCTTCGGTACTTCGTCCTCTCCATCCTGATCTTCATTTCGATCACTGCCGTCTGCTGGCTGATCGTGCGCAAACACCCAAAGATGTTCCAACTGTGGGGTCTGAGCTGGACCCAGAAGAGCTACTATGACCCGCGCAAACGCTAACCATTGGTTCACCGATGCAGGAGCCGCGAACAGCATCATCCCGATCGCCCGGTTCGTCACCCCTACGATTTTCGCTACCAAGACACGCGGCTACGGGATCTTGTGCGAGGTCGCAGGCGTCGACGAAGAAGGTCTCACAGACGCGGAGATCAATGCCAGGGTGCGAGCGGTCGAGACCGGCTTGCGTGGCCTCGCCGAAGGGTCTTCGCTGTACCAGTACATGCGGGTGACATCCAGGTTTGATATCCCGCGACAGGCTCGTTACGCTGATCCCATCACGGAATCTTTTGTCGATCATCGCCTTAAGTTCTTGGCGAAGACGGCCAACTTTCGTCGCATCGACCTCCATTGGTGCCTCACCTTGGAGCCTGAGCTTTCAAACCCCTTCGCCGCTAAGCCGAAGGCCCAGGCCGACGAGAACGAGCGGTTGATACACCAGTTGCAGAAGGCCGCAGACATCCTCGAAACACACCTAAGTGGCGTGATTGGGCTGAAGGTTCTGAATAAGGAAAGAGTCTTCAAGTTTTTCTGTGAGCTGTTCAACCTTGAGGAGTGGGCGGGCCATACGCCCTTGATCTCAGACCTTGGAGTCGATCAGCAGATCGTCAATAGTGCGATCTCCTGGGAGAAAGACCATCTCAGGGTAGGGAAGCGCCATGTGCAGATGTTTTCGCTGACCAGCACACCGGCTGCATCACAACCCTGCCTCTACAACGGCATCACGAATCTGACCTGCGATAGCGTGCTCTGCACGACTTGGAGGCCGCAGTCGACGTCGACCGTGCGTAAGGAGATCAGTGCCCAGGAGAAATGGATCGACTTCTTCAAGGTCGGCATCTTCCAGCGTGTGATGGCGGGCAAGAACTTTGCTGCCCTCGACCAGGGAGCGGGGGCGAAGGCAGCGTCCGAAGGCGTGGATGATCTCGGCCTCGTCGTGAAGGATTTGAACAAGAAGGCGCAAGGCAAGTACACCGTCACGTTGCTTCTCTCAGCTAGAAGCGCCGAGGAGCTGCGGGAGAACTCGCCAGTGGTTCACCGGACGTTCGTCGACGCGCAGGCTACGGTAATTGAGGAGACGATCGGGAACCTTTCAGCGTTCTATGCGATGTTCCCGTGCAACCACCGTTACAACGTCTTCCCGCTTTGGCTGGGCGAGGATCATCACGCCCGTCTCTCGCCGGTCTTTGCTCCGAACATCGGTCACCCACTGTCCGACGACCTCGACAGCGAGTACCTGAATGTCTTTGAGACCAGGCAGGGAACGCCCTTCTTCCAGGATGCCTATGTGAGCGGGGTCAGGGTGCAGCTCACCATAGGTCCTACGGGAACCGGTAAGTCAGTTCATACGAACCAAATGCTCGGATTGGAGCGGAAATACAACGGATTTACCTACATTTTCGATGTCGGCAACAGCTACGAGAGCATGGTGGAATTATATGGCGGTAGGGTCGATCGCATCGGTCTGGACGGGCCGCGCGTCAATCCGTTCGCGCTGGAGCCGACCGAGAAAAACATCAAGTACCTCTACAACTTCGTCAAAATGCTCCTCACCAATGGCGGGGCCGTCCTCAGCCCCGAGGACGAAGACGCCGTGTTCAAGGAGGTTCAGGGCATGTACCTCATCGACCGGAAGATCCGCAGGCTTTCGAACTTGTTGCTTCCGAAGCATCTCAGCCGGTATCTCGCGAAGTGGGTTGGGCAAGGCGTGTATCACGCAATCTTCGACAATGTTGATGACTCACTTAGTCTTTCGCGCATCCAGTGCTGGGACTTTGCGGGCGTAGCCAAAGACTATCCCGATCTTATCGAACCGCTGATGGTGTGGCTGCTGCGCCGGATTGATGACGTGGTGTACGACCCGAAAAATCTTGGCGTCCCGAAGCACGTCGTGATTGAGGAGCTGTTCTCGAACCTCAAGAACAAGCAACTGTTAGAGGGCGCACTTGCGAGCATCAAGCAGGTTCGCAAGAATCTCGGCGGTGTCACACTCATCGGCCAGTCCGCGAACGATCTCGGGGAGCACGCCGACAGCATCGTCAACTCCTGCACCTCCTTTCTCCTGCTGCCAGATGCGACGTTCAACCGGGATTTCTATGGCGAGTTGTTCAAGATGACCGAACAACAGTTGAACCTCTTCGAGAGTCTGGGGCCGCGCGAGGGGCTGTTGATGCGCCGGGACGGGATCACGAAGGTTGTCACTCTCAACCTTGACCCTCGCAGCTATGCCATTTTCTCCACCAAGCCCAAGGATCGCGCCCGCCGAGGCCGACTGATTGAGAGATGGGGACTGGAGGAGGGAATCACTCGGTTCGTCGCGGGTGAAGACGGGTAGTCTCTCGAACCGAAAGCTTGGCTATGGAAATGAAAGGGCTATGGAAGGCGTGGAGAGGATGAAGCTGTTTCACCCCTTCTCACGGCCCTTGGAAGACTGCGCTCATGCTCTGCTGTCTCCCACATTGCCACAGCCAACGGCCACGCATTGATCAGTTTTAGGAACAGAAAACCAACCACCCGGAGAAGACCTATGAAGACCCCGCTCATCATCGCCGAAAGCGCATTTCTTGCGCTCTACGCCTATGCCGTACCCGCGATTCACGCCCAGCAGAAAGCCCCTCGTACGATCGAGGTCAATGCGACGGCGGCTCCCCCGATCATCCGCGCCTGCCTCAACGCGTCGACGCTTCTGGAGCTGCCCCCCGAGGAGAAGGTCGCAACCGTCTTCGGTGGCAACACGGACGATTGGATCTTCAATGCAGGCCACGTAGCCAGCCGCTTCATCAGCGTGAAGCCGAAGGCTGCGGCTGCCAAGAGCAGCACGAACGTGCACATCATCTCCGACCACGGTAATGACTACACCCTTGAGCTGCGCGAGGTTTCGGCGGACCCGGGAGGAGGCTGCGACTCGACGGTGTTTCTCGCGCAGACAGACAAGGAAGCAGAGAAGACGATCGCCGAAGCGCCGGTCTTCATACCAGCCGCAGAGGTCAAGGAGAGGGAAGACCGGCTCGAAAGGGAAGTGGCCCAGGCCAAAGCGACCGCCGCAGCCGACAAGAAGACCGCCGAGACCGCCCAGGAGACGTACCAGAGCACCTATCCCAGCAGCCTGCACTTCGATTACCGATGGGATCAAAGCAAGGCCAGGTCACTCGGTGTGCGGCAAATCTGGGATGACGGGAAGTTCACCTACCTTCAGGGCAAGTTCGAAGAGCCTCCGGTCGTCTACGAGCTGAAGGACGGCAAAGGTTCGCTCATCAACTTCGATTTCGCGAATGGCCTCTACACCGTTCCCAAGCTCCTGCAGAACGGGTATGTCGCGGTCGGCAAAGCCAAGGTCGAGTTTCATCGTCAGGAGGCCAACTAATGGGAACTGTGCCCGTCGTGCCGTCAGGAAAGCCGCCCATCGGTAGAACCATGCCCATTGTCCTTGTGCTGACCGGGGCCGTCGTCCTCATCGGTGCTTCGACCGCTTACAACATGTTCACCGGAAACCATAAAAAAGAACCAGCGAAAAGCACGCTGCAATCGTGGCCATCCACCGCCGATACGCAGCAAGTGAACGGCTTCGAGAAACAGCAAGCCTTGATTCAAAAGAGCGACGCTGACAACGCCAAGCTCCAACAGTCGATCGCGAACATGGAGGCCCAGGAAAGGGGGATGCAGGCGCAGGAACGTGCCGCCGTCGCACCGCCTGAAGCCGATGGCACTGCGCCTA
Source organism: Granulicella aggregans (assembly GCF_014203275.1). GTDB lineage: Bacteria > Acidobacteriota > Terriglobia > Terriglobales > Acidobacteriaceae > Edaphobacter. The sequence continues at coordinate 241 of NZ_JACHIP010000044.1, read as the reverse complement.
TGACCCCGGCTCAAAGCGCCGCGATCTACGGCACAGGCCCGAATGCTCCCCAACAAACATCCGCCCAATCGGAAGCTCGGGCACAGGCCAAGCAAAAGGCCGCAGAGCGCGAGAAGAAGCGGTTGGATGCCCTCAACAGCGACACCGTGGCGATTGACTTTCAGACGCACGAGGCGAAAGAGTCTCCTTCAGTAGCCGAACCGACCGTTGCATCACCGACGGTGACCGGGCCGACGATGGT
>NZ_JACHIP010000043.1 GCF_014203275.1 Granulicella aggregans | reverse complement strand
CGGCGAGACTTCCGGCCATACTTCTCAAAGCTCGACTGAGACGCAAACGTCTGCTGCTTCATCGCCATCCACCCCTGACCATCAGATTAATCCATCAGGCGACGCAGAACTTGTGCAGAGTTTCCCTAGATGCAAAACGGCCCACCGGCCCTGGCACCCCCGGCCTGAAACACATGCTTTCATGCGGTCTCGGGTCCGCTACACTTCGTCTGCGATTTGAGTACAAAACACGCCTCCAATTCCGGGATTTGACTGCAGTTCCTGAGCTCCCGAAGTGAATTCCGCGAATTGAGTGCCGCGTAACAACCGGAACGATGGAACGCATATGGCATGGAGCTCCCTACACCCTACCCTTCTTATATGTCGGCACGTGGCGGAGCATTATGTTCCCGAATATGGAAAAGATGTTCGATTCAGGATCGAGAACTATGCCTACATCGATCCTCTCGGTCGGGAAACTGTCAGTTGGGTGCGGACCTTCTTCACTAAACGCAAGCGCCGCTTCGACGCCTACATGATCAACGGCCTTGAGACGTTATCGGTAGAGGTCGCGAAACAGCGCGCGAAAACCTCGTCGTTGGACAAGCCTGACACATGCCCCCCGATCCCGGACTTCTGTGCCAAATAATTAGCACAGAAGTTCGCCAAATAAAAAGCCAAGCAACAGCCCATCGAGCTCCACAACGACGGTCAAACGAGTGTAATAGGGCTATTTTCCTGGATTGCAGTCTTGGCGAGATCACTCAAAGCCACAAGAAAACATAGCAGCGGTTTGCTTAAATCGACTTGTCCGTCTGCTAACAATTCCTTGCACTCCGAGACGATACGGGAAACATCGAGCTGGCCTATCCCCACGCCCGAGAGAGTCCCGTTCGACAGAATAAGCTTTCTGATACTCCCACTCATCTGTGGTGCGCTTCGTTCCAGTTCATCCCTTAGACCCGCAACTTCCAACAGATTACCAATAAAAATCTCCTGAGCGGCGAACAGAGGATAAGCAGAGTCACCACTCCGTAACAGAGGCTCCCCTGTCTCCCTATCCTTTGAGTCAATAATTGCCAGTTCATCTTGAATTAGGCTTTGATTTTTGTATACGAGTGCGCTAAGTGACATAACTACCACACCACCATTCCGTTCCTGAAGGTAATTGACCCAGTTCTGGTCATCAATGTAATTGTGCCAAATGGTTTGGTTTGTGGGGAAGCCATCGCCCTCTCCATCTGATTGACGGCCGAGTCGAGTGTTTGGTTTGACCCTCGAGCATCAATGATGATGCTACCGTCGGATTGCTTGCTAGCATTTTTTATAGCATTCATAATGCTTGTGGGCCCGTCAGCCGTAACGGTTTTTATTTCCGTCTTAACTCCATTTACGAGGATGTCGGCGGTCTTAACCCCGGATATCGATGAACGCGCTATGGGCAAGACTCGATTGCCATTCGCGATAAGGTCATCGGCAACAACCCGTTCCGCTTTCGTGAGGCTCGAGAGGTCTACCAGATTGCCGAGTGTTTCTATTCCGGACCCTTCCAGTCCGGAGCCAATCGCTCGCACGCCGAGGCTAGCTAGGTCTGCAGTACCAGATAGTGCGTAAAATGCGCCGATTCCAAGATCTCCAGGAATAACTGCACCTTGGTCCATCTGCGGCAGCTTTGCAGTTACTGTTGCCGAAGCTAGGCCGAGAGCTTGGTACACCTCGTCTTGGTGATCCACTATTGCACAACCTTGACCATCCCCATCGTCATAATAATTGTTGTCCGATGTGTTTTTCCTGCAAGTGTGCCCATCTGGATCGTTGTTCATAAGCGGACTATTCCGCACATAACTGTATAGATTCCAGCTCTGTGGATCACCCAGGTCCTGATCGCTTCCATCATCTGGACTGGAGAATCTACCCACATTGGAACTGTAGTACCTGGCCCCGAAGTAGTCGAGTCCTGATTCCGCGTCCCGTTCTTTGCCGGTAAAGAAGGCATTACTCGGAAAACATGTGCCGTTTATTCGTTGACCATCTCCAAAGGGCTGGCTCGTTGTGGTCTGACATAGATTTCCCGTCGAATCGCTACGAGCACGCTCGGTTCCGATCCAATCCGAAAGCGCGTATACAGTCGCACCTCCTGCTGCATCATTGTAAGTTGCCAGGTGACGAGCTCCAGCATAGATCTCCCGTCGAATAACTCCTGCTGTCCCCGTCAACTCAGCTATGTTTTGTCCCTTGTCGTCGTAAACGTAGACGTTTGTGACTTGGCCGCCAGATTGCTTGGCGACACGTCGCCCCTCAGCGTCGTATGTATAGAGAGTCGCACCCCAGCCCGACCAACTGAGGCGGTTCTCCGCATCGTAGTTGTATTGAGACGGGCTGTAGCAGCCAAAATCCTGTAGTTGATTTCCGGCCCCATCGTAGCATGAGTTGGCGACCCTATTGTTCGAGGCAATCGCCTTTTCGAAGGCATATCCAGCTCCTTGCGTGACGGTCTGGGAGAGCATATTGCCGAAGCTATCGTACTGCCATGCGAGTCCGTTCCCTGCGCCCGACGCTGACGCGACCAGACGGTTCAGGTTGTCGTAGAGATGGACCCAGTTCCCATTTACAGAGTCGCCGCTATAATCCACATTCCCGTTGGGCGCATAGCCAACAGCCCAGGAGTACCGAGTAGGGACAGTTGTTCCGACTGGGATTGAGGTAGCCCCAACTGGGCTCACCATAATCTGAGGAATTGAATTGAGCACATTTGAACCGCCGGTGGCATCATAAACCCGGACTCTGAGAGCATATAGTCCAGAAGGAACTGCAGCCACGGATCCACTGATGCTCCACCCAGTATTGATGCACGACTGGTTTCCAAGGGAATTTGCTACGTCCGGTCTGGATCCGCTTGTTGTTGTGTGACCGATCAATATCGTACCCAACCACAGCTCTACAGTCTGCCCGACGCCACATCCGGAGACGCCAGGAAGAGCAGCCCATCCGCTCGCTGTAAGAGTTGAACCGGCCGCGACGGTTCCATTCGTCGACGCATTCGTACTATCTAAGTTACCGCTCAGCGCGGTGGGATCCGTGACCACTGTGATCGGATAGACCGATGGCGGGCTGGTATGTTGGCCGAGGGCATCATAGATGGTCACGGCAACACTGTGTTGGCCCGACAAGAGGTTGCCCATTGTGCCCGTAAACACAAATCCGCTTTTTAGGTACCGAGAGTCGCCGTTGCCCACGATGCTGACGACATCAGGGCGTTGGATGCCGAGCGTAGCAAACCCGATATCATTTCCATCTACAGACACCTTTACAGCCGCCACGGGAGCCACCATTTGACTGTCGATCGCCCATCCGCTCAGAGTGATCTTCCCTCCGTTCGAAACGGAAGTCGAACTTCCATAGGGTACAGTTGCGCTGACGCCGTCAACATTGCCTGATGGAGGAGGCGCGCTGGTAACTGTGATGGGATATTGATTTGAAAGGAGTGCCCTTTGGCCATTCGCATCAGTCCCATACACGTTCACATAGTATTGCCCTGGAGGCATGTCGCCCACAGAATCATCGAAGCTGAATCCGCACGTAGTGAATCCAGAGGTGTAGATCCATCCCGTCAGTCCGGTCGTGGCCTCACCGATTGCAATCCCGGGGCCGCCTTTCGAGGCTCCGAGATCTACCTCTACCGAGGCAATCGGACATCCTCCGGTCGGACTTGCTGCCCAGCCTTGCACGTGCAAGGTGTCGCCCTGGGCCACAACGTTAGTCTGGCTCGCATCGTTTAAAGGAGCCGCAACGTTGCCGATGGGAGGCGTACTGCTGGAGGGAGCGCTCGGACTGCTAACGTCATAGCTTATCTGTCGCGCCCGAACGTCATATGTCCTTGACTCCTTAAGACCATTGCCAAGAGTGGAGTTCAACAGTCCGACTGGTCCATATGTGGTCGCAGAAAAGAGCGCTACAGGAAAAGACGCATTGGTCGTATTCGCTACGGTGCTCACGCGCCCGGCACTATCAAACGTGCTAGTAATAATGTTCCCAATTGGATCCCGAAGGTCTGTGCGATGACCTGCCAAGTCGTACCAATATTTTAGGAGAAGGAGCGAACCCGATGTCTGGCAGTTGAGAGCACACGAAAGATCGCCCAGGCTTCGGCCCATTGCATCGTAACCAAGAGTCTGCTTATAGGTGACTACATTGGCCGGCATCGTGGCGCCCCAGGCACAAGCACCAGGTTGTGTCCACTCTTTCGTAAGCCGTCCGACTGTAGAAGGTCCAAACGCAGGAGTGTCGTACTGAAAGCAGGAGGACGGCGTTGTATCCGTGTAGGTCTTGGAGATCAAGCGGTTTAACGCATCGTAGGTATAGGCCGTTCGAATACCCCGCGCATCGGCCTTATAGAGAAGATTACCGTTCGCATCGTATCCAATGATACAGTTGCTCCCGTTCCACTGGCCATAGCATAGTGTGCCAGTCTCAGGATTGGACGCGCTCTGGAGCCTCGAGAGCCAGTCATAGGAAAAGGATCGGACTCGATCGCCTGAACTTTGAGGAGCGCCACCCCACTGATCAACTCGTGTTAAGTTATTGAGACTATCGTAGGTGTAGTCTGTTTCAAGGCTCGCAGGTGCCGATGTCGAGCCAAGTTCTAAGGTCGCAATCAGCCTTCCGATGGCGTCGTAGTTAAGGCGACGATGAATCCCGTTTTCATCATAGGAATCGCGATTCTGCCCAGTGAATACTGTCTTCTGCGGGTAACCATCAGGGCTCATACTTTCCACGACTCTTCCGAAGCCATCGTAGCCAAAGGAAGTCACTACATTCGCGCCGCTTCCGCCCGATGGGTAGGGATTCGAAACGGAGCTTAGTCTGCCTGCATTGTCATAGACTCTATCAACCTCAGCACCCGTTGCGAGATCCACTACGCTGCCTTCTTCGCCGAACGAACTCTCGGTAGTGTTAGACGTATGCCAGGTTGTACCTGCAAGTAACTGAGAAGACTGCACGACTGTTGCGCTGGGATACGAACGACAGGTCTGGCCTCCATCGGCATTCGTTGTACAAAGGGGCCTCCCTTGAGTGTCATATGTCGAGAGCGTACCTGGCCGTGAATTAGCGAGGTCATTCGCATCTTGTATTTGAACAGGTTCCCTCAGACAACTGTTATAAGAAGTCTTTGTCTGATGACCCAATGCATCGGTGATTAACGTGGGAAACGCAAAGGTTTTAGTTGAAGTTGAAATGCAACTCGTGTCGGAGTAGTTATCGGCATAGCTAAACCTGGTCGGATTGCCTCTCGCATCCACCGTTTGCGTGACATTGCCTAGGGTGTCGTAGCAGAGGTGGGTGGTCACAGACGTTGTGGCCGAAGTGCTCTTCGTAATGGTGGTCGGATTCCCACGCGCCCAGCGCGTACTTCCGAAGTTCACATCGTCGTGTCCAATTGCCCCTGTGATGTTCGTAAGCATAGGGATGGCTGAGAGACCAGATGGGGCAACGTTACAGTATGACGCACCATATTCATCATAAGCTCTGCTCTCTTGCGCCACGATATTGCCGCTGCCATCAAGAACCTTTGTCAGTACGGGATAGTTCACCATGTGAAATTGCGAAACGTACGGAATCGTTGATGTATCTTGCTGATATTGTTTCAGTACCGATCGATAAGTGACGCCATTGACGAGCTCGTCGGCACGGCTCACGACATCGCCCGTTGTGTATTGATATTGAATTCTGTCTGTCGCCCCTGTTTGATTCCAAGTGGTCTGACTGTAAGCAGGAGTGCCGATTCTGGTTGTATCCACTGTTTTGGTGGTGACGAGAACCCCGTTTAGATAATCCTGCTCCGTGAGCATCGTGCTGACGGTAGTGCCCGAAGTCGATGTAGATGTGGTGTATACGGTCTGGTCCTGCACGGTCGAGCTTGGCTGTGAGGGATCTGGAGCATGGGTGGGTGGGGTAACAATGGCTGTTAGAAACGGCACTGCGCAGTAACCGGTCTTAGCGCAAAACGTACGAGCGAACCCCGTCGTCCCTCCGTAATCCGTCACACTCTTGATATCGCCTCGGAAGTCAGACTGATACGATGTACCCACGCCTGTCGGGGCATAGTAGCTGTAGCTCACGGTCCCACCCGTGGGCAGAGTCATACTAAGAAGTTGCCCATAGTGTCCATGCGTGGTGCCGGTGTCATACGTAAAGCTATAGCTGGATACCCCGTCCGGCATTGCTAAGCTCTGTAATGCCCAAATTCCTCCGCAATAATCGTAGGCTTGAAGTGTCGTGCTCGATCCGGAATAGAAACCAGTACACACTGGCACGTAGGTAAAAGTGAGTGTATACGTAATCGCCGAAGACTGGTCACCGTTCAATGGCCTGTAGGTAAGGTGACACACCTGTGAAGCTTTTGGTGCATAAGGCTGAGCCACAGAAGAGGAGTTTCGGTTGCATCCTGCGTCACTTCCCGGGGAAGCGTCAGTCCCTGTCCCTGGAGCTCCCGGCCCCTGCAGCGTGGAGTTGAGGTACGCCTGATTGCCGTTTGTACTCACCCCATAACGTGAACCGTCAGGGGCGTAGAGGGTGGGAGAGCTACCATTTTGGATCGAGATGAAATAGCCTGAACCGTCCAAGGCTTGTCCGGAGGCGGTCTGCGTGCCATACCCATTAGGGTACTCGGGGGCCCCGGTGGCCGAAGAGCAATTTTGAGTGTAGGTTGTTCCCGGCTGAAATTGGTGAAAGGTTCCCGTCGAATCAACGACCTCCCAGATGGAATACTCTTGGATTGAGCCATACCAGCCCGATCCACAACTGTCAGTCCTTACATTGACGGGGTAAGCACTGCCGATTGGCTCGGCTCCGGAATCCACTGCAATGTTCCAGTAGCTTTCGTTATTCGGGGGATAGATCACGCTACCCCCAACGCCACCGTTGTTCCAAGTAATGCCATTCCAGAACATGCTGTTGTAGCGCAGTGACATTGTGCTGGGGCCGCCGCCACGCTCGGGCATGCTTACAAGCGGAATGTCTAATTGCAGATTGCCTGTATTGAGGTTGATCGATCCATTCCGCACAGGGATCGTGGGCGTTCCTTTAGGTGCGGAGATGAGAGTATTGATGTCGCTTTGAGCCCGGAGACTTGCCGACAAGGTCAGCATTCCAATAGTTAGTGCAATCGCACAGACCTTATCGATCTTACGGATCATTCGACTTATGCTCCTATCGCGGGCTAGAGATGGTCATACCCTGGTTGATGGCAACCCCGGTAACGGACAGAACGTTGGTGGATTTTCCAGCGATACGTTCTTCAATGGATAGTGGCAGGAGCAGCGGCGGAACTGATTGGTAGTCGCCATAAACAAGCGAATAGGGGAGGGTGTGCATCGGATGTCCGTCAATATGGCGCATACCCTCAATCCGGCTCAGTAGATGAGTGCTTTGCGCAAAATAGAGATCGACAGTGGCGGAGGTGAGGTCTCTTTGCTCCGGTTTCCAATTTGGCAACCGGACGGTGACGCGCACGCCGTCTTCACCGTTAGTATCCTCGGAGGCGGGCAGAGGCCGGATTTCATCAGAAGGGTTTAGTAAAAGCTCTTGGAGAAGACAGACAGGTTGGTACGGCAGATGCTCGATGGCACGCCGGTCACTCACTGACCGAGAGATACCGTCATCGGATGCACTTGTCCTGATGCCATCTTTCAGCAGGGTATGGCTCACCACTACACCATCAACCGTAACGGAGCGCAAATGCGCGAAGAGGCCGACGGAGGATTCGGTGGCAAGGCCGGAGACGGCATTTCCTGACCACTCCGAAACGCTATATTTCACTGAAATATCAGTGATAGGAGGCCCGGACGCGGGGCTCATGGCGGCCAAAGCACTGCTCAGAAGAGCGACGGAATTCGCATCACGAATGATGGTCGTCGTCGTGGGTGCCAACCAGTTCTCCGGAGCGGCTTGTGACCACGCAGCCTTTGGAAAATGTACGAGGAGACAGGCGAGAAATATGCAACAGAGAGAGCGCTTCACTTGCGACTCCTAAATGGAACATTACGGATCTACGCGAATTGCGAAGCAATGGGCGCACTTGTTCGCGAGCGCAAAAAGAGCCAATGAACGGCGTGATGCAAAACGATTGGCTTTGGGCTTCGTTAGGTAAATTGTACGTGGAGGTTGGCAGACTAAGAGAGAAAAAAGATTTCAGAGCATTACTGAAGTATGCATAAAGCGTAACCTCTAGCGTCTCGGGCGCACGCAGGCAAGAGGCTTTATGTTGAGGTCGTTTACGGAACGAACCCGATGGTATGCGAAGAAGATCGTGAAAGTCAAAAAGAATCTAAGTAGAGAAGTAAGTTGGCTTCGCCCATACAGAGGTCCCTTCAGAAAACCTACCACATCGTACGGTAAACCTCGGCGAGCACGCGAGCACATCGCATTGTCGTAGCTCGTTTAGAAATAATCCAGCCTGGCCAAAGCCAACTCTCGATCCTGATGCACCAGCACCAAGGAACCACCCGAGGGTCTTTGATCGTAATGGGAAGACTCTCAGGAATTCTTCTGGAGACATAGAGACCTTTATCGTGAGATGTACACCTAGATTTATAACGCACATACAGCTATATCTCTTGCCTCAAGCGCTGCGTGTTAACCAACAGCGGCATTTTTTGTTGGGGGAGTGCGGTAATGAACATAGGCTTTGGATCCTCCCCTCTGTACCCTCATACTGACCCGCATCATGAACGTCGCGGCCTTGTTCTCGATCAGGTATTCGGACAGATCGAGAGAAGTCTCCAGGTAGTCCTCTGCGGGGCTTGGAAAGCCCGCAGGCGCGCTGCCATCGCAGTATGGAAGGATTAACGGCCAGTCACACGCCCACTCGACCTGAATCAGGCTCATCGCTACCCCTCACCTCAGGCATAGCAGGTGTGGCGAAGGAAAGCGAAGATGCGGTCTTTCTTCTTTGTGCGCGAGCGATATCTCGTTTGTTTCCAAGGTTCACGCATTTGCCCCAACCGCGAACAACCGGCCTAGAGTGGCAGCGCGCCATCCACGGAGGCCTTTTCGGCAGCCTTCAGCATCTCCGGGCCGTTGTTTCTTACGTTCCCGACTTTCGGATTGGCCTCATAGACTTCCATTTCTTCAGATTCGAAGGGCCGGAGGAGATCGATCGGCAAACGTTCCGTATCTTCCCTGTCCAGCCAGCGGTCATAGTCGCGTGCGTGAAGGATGACAGGCATACGCGGATGAATCTTCGCCATCAGCTCGTTCGCCTCTGTGGTCACGATGGCGTAGGACTGAAGCCAGTGACCGTCCTTGTCTTTCCAGGCGTCCCAAAGCCCCGCAAACGCGAAGAGGCTACTATTCCCCAGCTCAAAGGCATAGGGCTGCTTCGGAGGCTTCCCTTCCTTCGGCCACTCGTAGAAAAACGAGGCGGGAATCAGGCACCGCCTTTTCTTGAAAGGTTTACGCCACGTCGGAGCTTTAGTAATCGTCTCTGATCTTGCGTTGATGGTCGAGAGACCTTTTACGTCCTTCAGATCCTTCGTGAAAAACGGCACCAGTCCCCAGCGGGCCAGAATCATTTCTCGCTCACCCGTCTCGCGACTCTGCCGGATGATGGGCTGATGAGTCGTCGGCGCGATGTTGTAGTCGGCATCAGGCATCGGCAACTCAGCCGGTGAAGGCTTCGCGCGAAAGTGTTCCGCGATCTTCTGTTTGTCGCTGCGACGACCGTATCGACCACACATGGTGCCACTCCAATGACGCCTCAGCTCGCCGGTGCCACGATTTCTACTGCGTTTCCGGTTCACTCGATTCCATAACTTTGATGCTTGAAGCAAACACGGTCACCTGATGTCACGCGGCACTCAAATCGCGAACTCAGGCCCTTAATTTTCAATATTGTCCGCGATTTAGATGCAAACGGCCCACCGGCCCTGGCGCCGCCCGGCCTGAAACACGTGCTTTCATGCGGTCTCGGGCCCCCTACACTCTGTCCGCGATTTGAGTACAAAACACGCCTCAAATTCCGAGATTTGATTGCAGTTCCTGAGCTCCCGAAGTGAATTACGCGAATTGAGTGCCGCGTGACAGTCGGTTTCGACAAGGCTGGTAATCGAGAGGGGATATTCCCCAGAACGAATTTAGCAACCTCAAACATGACATTTCTACAGCACCCATTGTAGGAAATAAGTCTCTTAGCGGTTGTCTGGATAGATATCAAGACATTGAGGTTGCATCGCTTGATGCTCGCTGGCCGTCGCCTCAAAAACCCAATTCCCCCACCACATTTCCCTGGAAGAGCGATCCCTTCCTGATGTAGCGGCGGACCATCTTCTCGGACTTGTGCCGGGTCTGCTTCATGATCTCGCGTTCGTTCTGGCCTGCCTCGGCCGCGGAGGTTGCGAGGCCGGCGCGCAGAGAGTGCCCGCTGAAGTCTTCGGCCGCGAAGCCGGCGTGCCCGACATGGCGCTTCACGATCAGAGCGACGCTGGTGTCCGTTAATCGGCGATCGAGGATCTTGCCATTTTGCTGGACCGGACGGAAGATTGGACCGGTGTTGATCTTCGCGTACTCGATCCAGGCTCGCAGCAGGGTGACAGGGCAAGTCGCCGGTTTGCGGCCCTTGGGTATGCCGATCTCGACTCCATCGGCCGACTGGTCGGTCTTCGACCACCGCAGCGTCAGGATGATTCCTTCGGGAGCCGATCGGATGTCTTCGGCATCGAGGTTGACCAGTTCCGATCGGCGCAGGGCTCCGCAAAATCCGATCACCAGCAAGGCCCGGTCGCGATGCTCGACCGCTTCACTCTTGCCGAGGCCAGGGATCTGCCTCAATATCTCAAAGAGATCTTGCACCAGGAGCGCCTGCTTCGCTTCCTGCGGCGCTCGGTTCTTGCGCCGGATGCCGGCCAAAAGTTGTCGGAAGCTCCCCTCCCGGGTTGGGGACTGGAAGCCGGCCTCTCTATGCTGGCGGCTGATCGCCGCGATGGCCCGGGTCAGACTGGCGTTTTGCAGTCTCGCTGAGCGGTCGACCATATAGAGGGAGGCGGTCTCAGCCGAAGCCGGGAGCGCTTCCCTGCCCTCGAGGGCGCACCAGTCGCTAAAGTTCCGCCAGTCGGCCGCATACCCGCGCTGGCTGTTGGCGGAGAGTGAGTGGGTGCGCAGCTCTGCTATCTCGCTTTCCAGAGCGGCGCGCCGAAGCTCGATCGCGGCAGAGGATCCGCTGGGCTCCAGCGAGAGGGCATTTAGAACCGAAGAGTGTTCCAGTCTGTCGACGAGAGAGTCGTTGACGTCGTTAGATGGTTTCCCGATCTTCAGAGGCTGAACTTCTCCAGGGTCCTTCAACGATTTGGCGCGAAAGGCAGCGGTATAGGTTTGCAGATGGACAGGGGTCACGAAAAAGGCCTCTGTGGGCACTCTACGCGAAACGCTTTCTATAAGTAGCTATTACCGGAAGCGTTTCTAAGTCTCAACGAATGCTCCAGGACCCAAACGATGACGCGCTCAGATTAGATTCCAATCTTCTCCACCTCTGACAGACTGACATCATCGCTTCTTCTGTCATAGAGCCCCGTGGTCTTAGCGTTCGAGTGCCCAGCCATGCGCTGCGCGACTTCGAGCTTGCCGCCATTGGTGAGGTAGTCGGTGATGCCCGTGGCCCGGAAAGTGTGGCAGCCGATGGCAGTCTCCAACTGAGCGTCGTTCGCGCGCCTCTGCACCATGTACCAGACATCGGTACGCGAGACCGGCCGGTTCGAGAGCTTGCCGCTTCGCCCGATCGCCGAACGGAAGAGCCAGCCCTTCCCATCCTGGCGGATCCCAGCGGCAGCGAGATACGCATCGAGGTAAGCCTCAAGCTTGTGGTGGCAGGGCATCTGGTGGACCTTGCCATTCTTCTCGCGCAGCCGAAGCCACCAACGCTTCTTCTGCGGGTAGTAGTCCTCGACCTTGAGATCAACGACGGCCGAGACGCGGGCGAAGGTGAAAGCCATGACCGCGACCAGGGCGCGATCGCGCAGGCGGACGAGGGAGGTTTCGTCCATGCTGTCGAGCAGCTCACGCGCCTCGGCCGAAGAGATGACCGGCGTTGTTCCTTTGGTGACCGAGTGTCGCGGCCCCCGCACCGAGTGAACTGGATTCGACGGAACAACCTGACCGGTGACCAGCCAGTCGAAGAGCATCCTAAGGCAGGCGAGATGTTGCTTGACGGTCGGAGCTGATCGCTCCTTCTGGAGCTGTTCGATGTAGCCGGCGACGTGCATGGGCTGAATCGCTCCAAGCTCAGAGAGGCCTCGCGCCTCGCACCAGTCCAGGAACAATCCCGCCGCATGACCGTACGCCGCCCGAGTGTTGGCGTTGCGGATGTGGACGGTGAAGAACTCGAGGAACCGCCGTGCGGTCCGCTCCCCTTCCCTGCCCACAAGTGCCGGGAGCAAGATCCTGAGATCATCGTTCTTGTTAGTGACGAGTTGGCTGCCGATTTCCATTTCAGCTTCTCCGCACGAGTTTGAAGGAACCGGTCGGTGCGAGAGCCTCGAAGCTGTAGCGAGTTCCCCGGAAGAAGACCTCGACCTCGGGAGCGTTCTTGAAGTACTGGATCGTGTTCTCCGAAACCTCGACGAGCTTGCCGAAGAAGAACTCCGGGGACCCAAAGCTGGTGTAGGGGCCGAGGTCGGCCTCGGCCATCACGCAGGTCAGAGGACTACGGAGGGAGCCACCCTCACGGGTGGTCTCGATAGGGGTAGACCCAACATTGCTGTCACCGGGGGCAATCTGTCAGGCAGTTTGCTGGTCGTACCTGAGCAGCATTTGCGTGCCGACCGATTTGGGGCC
>NZ_JACHIP010000042.1 GCF_014203275.1 Granulicella aggregans | reverse complement strand
GGCTGTTCTCGGGACCGCCATCCTTCTCCGCGCAACCGAACAGTAAGTCTTGGGTTTAGGTTTCAGGCAGCCTTTTTAGCTCCTATTGCGGTCCAACTTCACGGATCTGCTCACTAGGTAAACCAAGGAGCATTGTTCTGAGAATAGATAGCTCCTACTCGACCGCAAACGTGTTGTATCCGAGCTTCTTCAAGCAGCGTATGTGGTGCTGGGCGCGTTCGACATTTCGGTCGTCCGGAGTGATCAGAGGGTCTTCTCGATAGGGTAACTTCGCTGAGAGAACTGCGTGGATTGTCTTGAGCAGCGTGTGCCCGAGCGCCACGATGGCGCGTTTGTTTCCGCAGCGCGATCTCAGTGCATGGTAACGCGACTGCAGCCGTGATCCCTTTCGGTTGGTGGCTGCCCATGCGCTCTGCGTGAGCGTTGTTTTCAGCCAGACGTTTCCCCGGTTCGTACGAACGCTCTTCTTGACGCCAGCGCTTTCGTGGTTTGCCGGGCAAAGACCAGCCTAGGAACTGAGTTGCGCTGCTGTCGGGAACTGTTCCATGTCCGCGCCTATCTCGGCCAGGATGCTGGCGGCGGATTCTTCCTTGATCCCCGGAATGCTCTGCAGCAGATGGAACGCTTCGGCAAATGCCGAGTCCGTCAGGCGGCGTCGGATCTCGACGTTGAGCGCTTCTACCTGTTCATCAAGGAACTCAAGATGACGAAGAGCATGCCGGATGAGAAAGCGCTGATGGTCGCTCAAGCGATGATCGGCAACGGAAGCCGCAAGTTGCGGGATCTTTTCTCGGGCCTTCTTCTTGGCCAAATCAGCGATCTCCTCTGCGGTCATTCGGCCGTCGAGAAGCGCTGCCAGCATCAACTTGCCCGACACACAGAAGACGTCTGACAACACGTCACCGAGCTTAATGTTCGCGTCTTCAAGCACCTTCTGAACCCGGTTCCGTTCCCTCGAATTCTCCCCGATGAGCTGCCTGCGACGACGCGTCAGGTCCCGTAGTTCACGAATCGCCAACGGAGGGATGAAGCTTGGCCGGATCATGCCGTGGCGAAGCAGATGAGCCAACCAGCGGCTATCGTTTGGATCCGTCTTATGTCCGCGCCTGTTCTGCACGTCCGCAGCGTTCGCCAAGATCACACGGACGTGCGCCTCAAGCAGGTTGAAGACCGGCTTCCAGTAGCTGCCGGTACTCTCCATCACGGCGTGAGTGCAACCTTCGGCAACCAGCCATTCGGAAAGCCGTTGAAGCTCGCTCACAATCGTGCCGAACTTCTTGATCTGCGTGTGGGGTTCGTCTCTTGCGCTACCAGTCATAACGCAGACCACGACGAACTTCTTGCCAACATCGATGCCGGCGCATCGTTCAAGGATAGCTTCGATCATCTACTTCTCCAGTGCGGACAAGCAGCCGGCGGCGGGCTCGGCATATTGTTCTACGGGTTCAGAAGAGGCACCAGTCAGGTGTACGTGAGCCGCCGGCGGGCCAGATTATCATTCGGGGTCAAACCACCAATAAGTCCGCGACCCTTTACCTGTTCGCCCCTGAAGTCTCCACCACACTCAAGCTTCCGGTCAACGGAAACCCTTCTCATCCTCAGGTGCGGCCGCACCGCGGGCATCGCTGATTATCATGCGTAAAAAGCGAGAAGCGAGATGATCTTGATCTTCTCCGATAGTTTCATCAGGCACCCAGTCCCTCCTGCGGTCTGGGTGCCACTGGCTGCAACTACTTTGCCCGAGTCAGCGTGGCGTTGCTAATAGAGCCGAGTCCATAGCTGCCAGGATGGTCTGGCATTTCATAGTCCGGTTCCACTCTTACCCATACCTTTTCCTGCCGGGCGATCGGAGCGCCCGTCAACAAAGTGTATTTCGTACCTTGATATTCGAAGGTGATCCTGTTTTTCTCAATTTTCCCCTCGATGGCATCCTTCGTGGACGACAGCGAAAAGAGATAGCGGCCAGTCTTCGGGAAAATTACGTAGGCTGAATTATCAAATCCAGAGGGCGTGTCCGTCCACCCGTCGACTTCCCCTATTCGCATATCTCCCTTCAAGAGAACCGGCTGTTGGATTCGCAACTCGCTCGCAGCGGGATCGATACTCTTGATTCCCATTCCAATCTCTGCCGGAATGTGATCGAACCACTCGCCATGCAGGGTGAGAGTGCCAGAGTCTCCAACGGCGACTTTGAGAGACTCACCGGTCTTTAAGATCACCTCGCGTTCAGGCAGCTTGGCAAGATCACTCGTGTCTGTCGTTGCAACTGGGCCAGCATAGGACCTTACCAGAAGCCGTACGCCGCCCTCGACACGACCAGCCAGCTTCAATGAGATGACTCCTGCTAGGTCTTTTTTAGAATCAAGAATTCCACCCATAGCCATACTGTCCTTGCTGGAATTGACCAGGGATAGCGCACAGGAGGAGAAAACACTTTGATCCTCACGATCAATGGTCACCAGCACAACAGAGCCGTTGCTTTCAGCACCCACGCGAGCTCTTTTCAGTTCAGCTCCCATCGTGAGCAGGACCACTAGAACCAAAGCCGCAAAAGCTAAACGAGGAACTCGCATGGTCGCCCATCCTTTCCGCCAGAAGCGGGTAAATATTCCAGTTTTTGTCTCCCAGCGCGGGATTGAGGGCAGGTTGCCCAAGGCGAGACTGACCTCGCGGCGCAGTGTCGCGCCCAGGATGGTGTACTGCTCCATGAGTTCTGCACAAGCGTCGCAAGTGCGGATGTGCGCTGCGGCCTCATGCGTAATCATTTCGCCATCATAGAGCGCCGAGACGGACTCGGCAACTTCATCACATCTCATTGTGTTCCCCTTTCCTGCCGTCAAACCATATGCGGCGCAGCGCCTCGCGCGCCGTGAAAAGCCGCGAACGAACAGTGCCCAAAGGTATATCGAGTGCTTCGGCAAGCTCGTCGTACGATAAGCCTTCAATCTCGCGCAGCCAGAGCAGCGTGCGCTGCTCGGTAGGGAGGCAGTCGAGGGTGTCGAGAAGTATCGCCTGACTCTCAACGCCAGCCTCAGCGGCGGTCTCGACGACCTCTTCCATCACTGGACCGCGCATCCGCCACCACTCCTGCGCGCGCTTGCGGCCTGCGCCGAAAAGATAGCCGCGCACCGTGCCGCACTCTCGACGGTAGCCACCCGGATGCCGCCAGATACCGGCATATGTTTCCTGAGCCACATCTTCGACCGCCTCACGACTGCCGACCATGCGTTGCAAAAACGCCAACGACCGAGGAGCCGTCGCCTGATAGAAAGCCGTGAACGCCTGTGCGTCACCAGCAACAATCCGCGTCCACTGTTCCTGTTCGTTCACTCATGCTCCTCACTAATTGATTCGGAGCTTTTGAACGTTTAGTTCATTCCGACGGACAATTATTTGCAGGAGATTAGCTGTCGGTCAAAGGACGACGGAGCGGGAGCCCGATCTCTAAATCATTCCCTAAGCAGCTCTCGGGTCCAATTGGTTCGGTAACTCGATCATCCAACATTCGGTGGGTTCGTTTTTGTACTACCTCAAGGAGCGTCGAGTAAGTCCAAAATCATCCTGGCAGAAAATCATAGAGCTAATCGACAGAGCCAACGAGGGGCACCCTTGAATCGCTAGGGAACGTTCGGGTAGATGGTGGTGGTGAAGTTGTCGATGTCGTGCTCAACCGAAAAGGGAGCGGGACCGTACTGCGGCGTGTTGTCGTGGTAGCCCTTAACAGACGCACTTATGGTGTATTTTCCAGCCGGGAGGTTGGTGAATTCGAAGTGGCCGTCAGGGGCGAGGGGAACAGTCTTGAAATCCCAAACTGTGTCGGACGAGAGCATTACGCGCATACCGTCCGCAATCGGCCTCTTGTTGCTTGTAACGACAGCACCCTGGATGTGAAAGCCTGGTTTGATAATGAGGTCCGGAGCTTGCAGATACTGCCCATCTTTGCTGACGTGGATCTCGATTGGACTGGCTGCCCCCAGGGTTGAGATGGAATCCATAGTGGCGTAGACGTACCAATCGATGGCGACGGGAACGTTGGGAATAACAAATCGGCCCTTGGGGTCGGTACCTATGCGAACTACTTCATACGGATTGCCGAGGAGCTTGAGGTCAACGCCGAACCCGCCGCGATCTTTTGCTATAAGGCCAATCTGGGCGTTAGGCACGGGCTGACCGTTTTGAACGAGCCGTCCGACGATGGTGGCACCATCTGCGAGGGTTACGGTATGGCGGTTGGGTCCAGTCTCCAGGACGGCAAACTGAGGAGCCAAGCCGCGGGCTTCAACCTCGAGCAGCATCTTTGGCGTAGGTTTTGAATATGTGAGTTCGAATTCGCCGTTTTTGTTGGTGACGGAAAGGGGTTGAAGTCCGGGAAGGGTGCCGTAGGTACTGGCAGCTCCGTCGATCAAACCGGTTGGATTGATGATCGCGTCTCGAACAGGCGAGCCGTCGGCCTCAATGACTCGACCGCGAACAGTGCCACTGAAATCGGTGGTCGCTGATTTGGAGGAGAGGTTCAGAGAAACAGTCGGAGCTTTCACAGGATCGATGGACTTAGTGATCTCGGGAATGTAACCGTCGCGGGCTGCGAGCAGCGTAAACCAGAGATCGGGGGAAAGATCCTTAATCTCGAAGGCGCCCCTTGCGTCGGTGATAGCATGTTTGCCGCAGTCGGTATAGCAGCTTGGGCAGAAGGTACTGTAACCGACTTTGACCCCGGCGTGATAGACCATGACGGTGGCACCGACGACTGGAGCACCGGTTGAATCGAGGACAGTCCCGCTGAGGCTGGGACGTACGGTGGCAGCGGAGAGTGAGGCGGCAAAGCTGAAGATCGCGGCGAACAGAAATGCTCTCATCTGGACTCTCCCGGACGCGCCAGCGCAATGAGGACATTCTACAACTGGCCCCTCTCCGCCACCCACGAAAACTCCGGTGTCAGGGGTCATTACCATGCGTGAATAGGTGAAGACCGCCTCGCCTGAGCGCCGGTCAAACCCTCACTGTCCATTTCTTGTCATGCGGTCACCCTCCGCATCGGCTTCCTTCCGACAGAGGTAGGCTCCGTCTTTCGTCGCCCCATACCATCGTTCTCCCCTAAAGTGATAAACACCAGTTTTAGTGTTTACCCGAACGACTGTGTCGTTCGGACAGTGCTGCTTGGCTTCTTGCTCTGAATGGAAGAGTGCGGTGCCGGCGTTGGGTTCGCATAGGCCGGAGACAGGGTCGCTAGGAAGAGTGCGACGGCTAGAACGATGGCCTTTAGTAATGGCATGGATGACCTCTCGACTCAGATGAGAGGCCCACTATAGTGGTCCTTTGCCCAATCCGGAAGAGATTTTTGGAGCTGAAGACGAGCATCCCTTTGTATGAGGCGCTTGGCACTCCCTGGCTGGTTCGCGAAACTTGCCGAAACGTCCGTTTCAGGAGTAACAAGCTGTCATGGCAGTCTCTGAATGCCGATTCCGGGACAGTGGTCTATTCTGCAAGACACCCCAACACAGAAATTTACCGGCTTCAGATGCATCATTGGGTTCAACCTTGTTCGAATCGCCCTATCTTGGTCAGCCTGGTTCGAGGGAAACGCGACAAGAGTGGGCGCGGTTGATCATCTGTTCGGCAGCTTTCGCCTCGGCGGTTTCCGAGCCGATGTCGTTTGGCTCGTGCTCTCAACGTTAGCAATCGCTTTGGCCGGTTTGCTTTCTCTCCTAAAGGTGAGAAACAGTCAGAAAGCACGGATAGATGCCCTGCTATGCGCGGTCGAAGTGTTGGCCTTCTGCAGCTTCGTGTACAGGATTCTGACTACCGGGGTTTTAGACTTTGGCTGATGAAACTACGCGACCCGGAGCTGGAACGCCGCGTACTCGTCTGAAACGGTCGTTTCAGTGAGTACAGGTTTGCGGCACGTTTGGTGCGAGACGTACACTGAGCGAGCGAGACAATCACCTAGGAAGGAGCAAAGCTATGCGACATAAACACCGGGTAGCTGTGTTGTTTTCTTGCTTCGCTTTAGCTTGTTGCTGCTGTGTTGAACTGTCCGGCCAACCTCAGAAGAACGCGCAGCGAGAGTCTTCTCAAAGTAAAGCTGGTCTTCATGCAACTCTGAAGGCGGAGCATGGCTGGTACGGGGATAATCGTTTAGAGACGCTTACATTTCGGTTGATGAATGACTCTGATGAGACTCTGGACTCGGCGACCAGTTCATGGGTGCTGGTCATTGACGATAAGCAAGCGCCCGATCCCGGGGGACAGTTATGGATGGGTGGAAAACCTACAGGTGGATACGACATCGTCCGTCCGGGCACTACCTACCAATTTGGAAAAGGTCTCTCTTTGCGCCAATACTTCCCCGAGGCACGCGACTACAAGGTTTATTGGAAAGCGGCCGGATTCAGAAGCAACGTCGTTGTGGTCAGGGGACAGGCAGCCCGATAATTGCAAGCCAGCATCGAGCAAGGATCACCTACGACAACTTCGCTTGTCATGGGTCATTTCAATAACGTCGTTTTCTATAAACGACCGATACGCAGCAAAAAGCTATCGCTCCGTGGTCCTCATTTAGCTGTTCTAATCCCATTTTGACGAATTCAACTCGGCTTGAGCATCGTGTTCGCTCTGGGACCGAATCCATAGAAGATCATCGAGCGTTACTTCCACCGTCGAGCCATCCGAAAGGTAGACGGACAGGCTCGTTTCAGCAAGTTTATCCACCTGTACGATCCACAGTCCCATTACTTCCGCCCCGCTCAAACTTTACGAATAGGTACCCCTGAAGACGTTGACGCCGGATAGTGGCCGATTAGGCAGTGATTGGTAGAGCGTCGATCTTCGACTGAGCCACATAGCTTGTCATCGCTTGTGCCAGTTGTGAGTCTACCTCGTCAGCTATCTCCATGACGCCCACCAAAACCAAGCTGAAGTTCACTCGATTCAGGTTGTTTTGGAGGGCTGGAAGATGCTCACTTGCAACATCCGCGATTCTTCGACCATCATTGACGCGGTGTATCCCTGAACCCTCCGAGCCGGCCCGTGTTCGGCAGCGGAGGGGGAAGCCAGTGCGCGGCTGCCCAAAGGTTGGGGATGTCTGAGTCGGAACACTAGGTCGCGCAAGAGTTGGGGAAGATGCGCGCTTCGGATAGAGTCATCCAGCCACACCGTAAGCACCTGGTCTTCTTTGCGAACACGAGAAAGCCAGTCATCTATTGTCGCCTCCGAACACTCTTCGAGAATGGTCGCTAAGCTCGCCAGGACTCGTGGTGGACTCTTCCCCTTCAAGAGCTTTTCGCGCACTAGCTCCACCAAGTTCCCTATGTTTGCTGGTTTCACAATGATGTCGTCCGTCTGGGCCAAGATGGCTGAGGCGGCTGCCTTCATCTCCGGATACGCACTAAAGATGATCGTCACGGCCTTGGCATTTGAATGGCGCATTGCACTCACAACCGTCAGGCCATCCCCAGCGGAAGGCATGTGAAGATCGCTAATCAATACGTCGAAGGTCTGACAGCCAATGAGTCCGAGCGCACTGTTCACATCCCAGGCGGACTTTACCTGAAACCCTCCTTGTTCGAGAATCAAGGTCATAACTTCGCGGAGGTTGTCGTCGTCGTCAACGACTAGAACTCTTGGCACAGCGGTTTCGGTCATCGGATGCCCTCTTGCTCAACTGGCCGAATCAGTATGTCATGGACATGACGGACGGATATGATCACTTTTGGCCACTTCGGAGGTTCGGTAGCAATCGCAGAGTCTTGGCATATCGTCGATTCTCAAGAGTCTATTGCGTTGGTACGATCCGGGTCGCTCAAAGGATCACAGGGTTAGGAGGATTATGTCAGTAAAGCTTGTCAATATCGGTCTGATCGACGATGAGACGATCATGGTCGAGTTTTCCGATCAGAGCTACGCCGCGTTTTCGGTAACCGAGTTACTTATTCTCCAGCGTGCGAAGAAAACCTCGGAGCCCTTAGAGCCGAACTTGCCCAATTAATGCGGTCTTGAACGTGGCCCTCTTCAAGAGAAGATGTTCAATGCACCTGCGGCGGGACGAGCCACGCTGCGTGAGCAGTTGATTGCTCGGTGGCTGGCGAACCTGTTCTTTGCTCTGCCTCGCGGACGGACTCTGCTAATCGTGGCTCCTGCATCTCCTTATCAACGCTGGCAATTAGCTTCTTTTCGGACCCTGTCGTTTTTCTCTTGATCTTCATCCTGAGATGTTGGCATACGCCGGACGCACAGTCTGCACAATAAGGCTCAACCCAAACTCTTCCTCGAAAGCCTTGTGGTCGGCAAGTACGAGGACCTGGAGGCAGCGGATGGGTCTCCCGGATGGCCTGCTGCGGTCGAAGTTGCGCATAACGTCGTTTTTCCGCAGTTGGATGCTTACGGACCTCGCGTTGATCGATCTTTCGCTTCGTCTGGTGTAAAACGGGCCGGCTGAGCAAATGAAGACAGACGACGAATCAGTCGACGCTGTAGATTCCAACCTCATAGGTGAAGTGAATGACAAATCCGAGTTCAAATACCTTTATGCACAGACAAAAACAAGACGGATCGCACGATTCGATCTGTCTCGCCTGCCTAGAAACGATTTCATCAAAGCTCATGGAAGCCGGTCTTAAAAGGGAAGAAGAGGACCACGTCTGTGCCTTGTCTTTTCGTTCCATTCAGTCGAAGCGCCCGATCGATACGATACCCGCTGACGTACGATTCCCGCGAGCGTTCGCCAGTCGATGACCAAGGTTTAGAAATGCAGGATTACCGCCGCGACAAGTTTTCGGAATGAATCTGATCTCCCGGAAGTTGTGTTTGCGGTGACCGAGGCAGCCTGACGGTCGTTTGAATTCATGTTGATCTAGTACGCTTGAGCAATCGTGAGGCTCCCCGTACCCATTCCGTTCGTTCATAGCCACCTACAGGGGATGGCGCCTTTCGGCGACGAAAGATAGCGTAAATGTCATCGGTGAGACGCATTCGAATTGCACCACTCCGAGGAGCTTTATGGAGGGTAGCAATGCGCTATGTTAATGAAGCTAAATGCCCACACTGCCATTCGATAACACACAACTGGCGTCTCGAGTGCCCCGTCTGCTTGACACGGCTGGATGTCGAACCGGGATCAAATATACCCGTACTTTCAATTCGTATTCATCGAATCTCCTAGTTTCAATACGTCCAATCTAGCCCTCAAGTCGTGACCTCCTACGATCCTGATTTTTCTGGCCCATCGAGTTCCCGCAAAGTCTGCAATCTCGATTTCCCGCCGCCGAGGCTGTGGGTTTGTGGGACGAGCGGCCTTTTGCTCGTTCCGGGCTCTTGCGCACATTTGGTGATCCTGCTCAATTGCGCTTAGAGCCGCTAATCTGTTGCTGATTTTAGAAGCCTTGGGAGGTCGCCAGCTCACAGGCTCGGCGGCGCATATGAACCTCGCTTCTCTTCGGCTCTTTTCGGTTCGCCTTCTCCAAATGTGCGCAAGGACCCGTTCCAAGCTCGAAGAGCGTCAAATCTATAGCCTGCCTTTAGGGGAGATCCGGGGCAAGCAGATTACCTACTGATCCCTCTGCTATAACTGTGCTCGCTCTCCGCCGCGATCTCGTGCCGGGGCTGGATGGACTTCTGGGACGTCATCTCCGGCGCAAGTGCGCTCTGGTGCGAGACGTCTCTTCCCAGCGCAACACCCAGCTTCTCGCTGTCGTTGGTGAAGAGCTGCGCGTCATAGGCTCCGCGCGAGACAGCGACATAGGCCATGCGATTGTTGAGCAGGTCTTTGGCCCCCAGCTCAGTATCGACATGGATCAATACGCGATCGGCGGTCTGTCCTTGGCTGGAATGGCTGGTCACCGCATAGCCGTGATCGAGATGCGGATGTTTCGCCGGATCGATCTCGACCGTGCGACCTCCGTCCATCTTGAGGGACAGCCGCCCGTCCTCGCCAATGCCCTCCACCGTCCCCAGCTCGCGGTTTGCAACCTTCAGTTCCTGTGAGGGCGCGGTGAGCTGCACCCTGTCGCCGGTGGAGAAGGCCCGCTCTTCTTCGCGGTAGACAAAGACGCCCTGCTGACGGCGCGGGTCGTAACTGCGCTCGGTGCCGTCTTTCGTCTCTACGGTGAGCCGGTTGCCGGCCGCGTCGATGTCTTTCACCGTTGCGTACTCACCTTTTCCGATGCCGGTTTCTTTGGAGCCGCGCGAGTAGCGCAGCACATCACCCACGTTGTACCGCTCGGCCCAGGTGCGATCTGCCCCGGTGAGGTCCTGACGCGGGACAAGGACCTGGACGAGATGCTCGTCTTTGCCGACAACACCCTCTGACTGCATCTCGGCATGGATGGCCCGATTGATCTCGGTGCGGGAGCGGTTGTCGGGCGAGACGACCAGCGTGCTCTCCGGCGACCTCGCATACTCCGTCGCTATCGCAGCAATACGCTCTTGATGACTTTTGATCTCGTGGATGCGGCCCTGCCGGTCCAACCCTTCTATTGCCGCGCCAACATCGCCACGCGCAAGCTGCTCGACGGTCTGTTTCAGCTCCGGGTCGCGCTGCCGTACGATCTCATCGAGCTTCACCGTCTTCATGCCCGCGTCCTGCAACTGCGCGAAGACGCGGCCCGCTTCGACCGACTCATGCTGGCGCGTGTCGCCCACTAAGACGACCCGGTCGTTCGGATGCAGGCGGCTCATGAACTCGTGCATCTGTTTAGTCGACGCGAGCGAACTCTCATCCACCACATAGAGACGATGTTCGCCTGTGTTCACCCGCTGCCCCTGGGCAAGATGCGCCTGCAGGGTCTTGGTCTCGATGCCCGCCTCGGCCAGTTTTTGCGCGGCCCTCGACGTAGGCGCAAAACCCTCCACGGTGTACCCAGAGGCCTCGGCACCCTCGCGCACCACAGCCAGCGTCGTGGTCTTGCCACCGCCTGCGACTCCATCCAAACCGACGATCTTCTCCCGAGATAGAAAGACCTCATCGACGGCGTTACGCTGACCGGCATTCAGCTCCGAATGACGATCCACCGTCGCGATCCGGATGTTCGGAGAGACCAGCATCGGGTCCTCGAAACCGCGCCGGTTGCCCTGCTGCATGTGGCAGATGGTCTCGCGCTCAAGACGCTGCATCGCAGCGGTCGTGTACTGCGGTCCGGTCCCAACATCGACCTGACGAAACTCCCCAGTCTGAACTCTGCGCTCGAACTCCTCCCGCACCTGGCTGGAAGTCGCCTGCCCCATGCCTCGATCAAGCGCCGACGCCAGAATGTCTTTTTGGGCATGGACGGCCCCACGCTCGAAGAGATGATCGCGGGCATAGGTCACGGCCTGCTGCGCGACCTTAATGTCGGGTTCGTATGCGTGCGTATGCCCCTGCTCCCTCGCCTGGGCAACGACGCGATCAGCCTGATGACCGTACTGCGCGGCCAGATCCCGATGCCGCTCGAGGACCTCCTCAGGCGACAGCAGCTCCTTGCGATCGCGCGTCCGGTGCGCGGCGATCTGCGCCGCCGACGCACCGTCAAGCCCCTGCTCCCGCTTGTAATCCTGGATCTGCTCACGGCGGAGGCTGGAGGCTTCAAGATACTCCTTCGAATAGCCCTTGATCTCCGGCTGGCCGTATTCACCACGTTCGAGCTGATAGCCCAACCCCTGCAACCGCATAGCCAACTCCGACCGGTAGACCGCCGTGACATACTTCTGCGGGCTCTGGTGCAAATAGCCAGAATGGCCGTGATGGGGTTATTCCACCTGTGCGGCTAAGCAGCCAGCACTGCGTTCCAGATTGCTGGAGGAGTATGTTTGTCGAGTCGTAAGGGACCTTGTCAAGGGCGGAGTAAAACCAGACCAACGGGGCGGAGTAAAAGTAGGCCAGTAGTTGGCAGTCAGGTTGTTGAGTATTCGGGGGAGTGGGGGCGCTGGAGCGTAGCGGAAGCGGCCCTTCTCCCCCGAGGCGCGTTCGGGGGTAGAGTCAGCGTTCGGAAGATGGGGGACGCTTGCGGCGGCTCTGCTTGAGGCGATAGCTGTCGCCGTTCATCTCCAGGATGTGGACGTGGTGGGTAAGGCGGTCGAGCAAGGCTGCGGTAAGGCGTTCCGAGCCGAGGATATCGGTCCACTCCTGGAAGGGTAGGTTCGAAGTGATCAGGGTCGAACCACGTTCGTATCGCTGGCTGAGCATCTCGAAGAGCAGTTCGGCACCGGTCTTGGACAGGGGCACGAAGCCCAGCTCGTCGACGATCAGTAGTTCATAGCTGGCGATCTGCTTCTGAAAACGGAGCAGCTTCTCGTCGTCACGGGCCTCGATCAGCTCACTGACCAAAGCCGCCGTGGTGGTGAAGCGCACGCGGTGTCCCTGTTGGCATGCAGCCAGGCCAAGCGCGAGCGCGATGTGAGTCTTGCCGGTGCCGCTGTTGCCCAGCAGCAGCACGTTCTCGCGGCGAGCGAGGAACTCTGATCTCGCCAGTTCCAGCACCAGGGTCTTGTTCACCGAAGGCACGGCGAGGAAGTCGAAGCTGTCCAGCGTCTTGACGACTGGAAACTTCGCCTGCCGGACGCGGCGATCGATGGCGCGGCGTTCGCGGTCCAGCAACTCCAACTCCGTCATGCGCAGCAGGTAGCGTGGATAGTCGACCTGCTCAACCGCGCACTGTCGGGCGATGTGATCGTACTCGCGCAGCATGGTGGGCAGACGCAGTTCCTTCAGGTGATGTTCCAGCAGCAACTGCGGCGTGTCGGAGGTATGAGTCGCGGTGTTCGAAGCATCGTTGCTCATGCACACACCTCGACAAGCAGGCTCATGTAGTCGGCGGCCTGCGTGGTGTGCACCTGGGCCAACGGCAGGTGTGGGTAGTTTTCCATGTCCAGTCGCGGCGGTCTTCGTTCGATGCGGCACAGCATGAGATGGCGGACTGCATCAAAGCTGATCGTGCCCAACTTCAAGGCATCTTCGATGGCATGAGTTACTTCGGAGAGATCGAAGGTCTCCATCAGCCGCAGCACCTGCACATACTC
>NZ_JACHIP010000041.1 GCF_014203275.1 Granulicella aggregans | reverse complement strand
AAGGCGTGGACGCGGGCCGACCGTTCGAACAAATGCAGGATGCCGGGATGCGTACCTCGCAGCTCGACCAGATCATGCGTCAGAGAAAGAACCCAGCACTCCTAGAAGCAGTCAAGCACCTCGCCAAAGGGGAGACCGCCAAAGGTGTCCAAATGCTGGCCGAGCAGGGCCGGGTCACGCAGATCGTCGATCCGAATCAGCGTATCGCTGCGATCGCTAAGGACTACGCCGGAGCGCCTGAGAACACCATCATCGTCTCTCCCGACAACCGCAGTCGCCAGCTCATCAATGAAGCCGTCCGAATCGAACTCAAGAGCGCCGAAAAACTTGGAGCCGAGGATCACAAGTTCTCCATTCTTGCTCACCGCTCCGACATGACTGGCGCGGATCGAGAGTGGGCGGCGCGCTACAAAGTCGGTGATGTTCTCAAGTACGAGACAGGAAGCAAGGCTCATGGCATCGCCAGGAACAGCACCGCGACCGTGTTGTCGACTGATGCCAGGAGCAACACCGTCACGATCCAGCAGGAAGACGGACAGACCGTCACCTATGACCCGAAGCGCCTCAAAGGCGTGAATGCCTATCGTGAAACGCTGAAGGATTTCGCGGAGGGCGATCGCATCCAGTTCACCGCGAAAGATAAGACACTCGGCGTAAACAACCGTGATTTAGGAACCATCACGAAGCTCGACGCTGATCAGATCACCGTGCAGATGGACGGCAAGACTTCCCGCACCATCCAGTTCGACCCGGCCACGATGCAGCATTTCGATCACGGCTACGCTGTCACTTCCCACGTTTCGCAGGGGCTTACCGAGGGTCGTGTCATCGCGAATATCGACACGGAATCGGCCCGTTCTCTTATCAATACCCGGCTTGCCTACGTCTCCGTCTCTCGAGCGGAGTACGACGCCAGGATCTACACCAACGACGCCGAAACGCTCGGATCCCGCCTTGCAACCAATGTCAGCAAAACGACTGCCGTAGACTTCCGCCGTCCACCCCAACCTGCCTCGCCGCAAAAGAGCCAGGGTCAGGTATACGAGTACGCAGACCCAAACCACCGCCTCGCAGCGGTCGCCAGCGCTTTTGCCGAGCGACCGGACAACGCCGTGGTGATCGCCAAGGATCGGGAAGAACGCCGAGAGTTGAACCAGCTCATCCGAGCCGACCTGCAGGCCAGGGGACTTGTAGCGCCCGATAGCAAGGCCCTTGCCGTGCGCCTCGAACAAAATCTGACGAACCCGAAAGACGCCGCCCAGTACACCCCCGGCGACATCATTCAGTACAAGCAGGGAAACCCTAGCCTGGAAGGGATTCCCAACGATAGCGCCGCCGTAGTCGTCAGCACGGACTCCAAGTTCAACCAGCTCACTGTTCGCAACTCATATGGAGATGAGGTCACGTACAGCCCTCATCTCACCACTGCGATGACATCGCAAAGCAAGGTCTACCGAGAGGAGCAGCAGGAATTTGCTGAGGGCGATCGAATCAGATTCACCCAATCCACTGAAGGTGAGAGCTTCCGCAAAGGTGACTTCGCAACCATCATCTCCATCAGTGATGGCATCGAAGCCCGTCTCGACAAAGGCCCGACCGTGCAACTGACCACAGACCAGGCGCGGCACATCGAGCACGGCTATGCAGTGGACAGCCTCAAGACATGCGCTCCCGAAAGGATTCTTGTAAGTCAGGACAGCTCTCTCCAGATACCGTCCGAACTTGCTCATCTCTCCCGCACCGGGCGCGACGTAAGTATGTACACCTCCGATGGAACAGTTCAAACGAATGTGCCGGCTCCATCCATTGCACTCCCGGAACAACTGAAACCTTCGATCGCACTGCCAGAACAGCAGCAGAGCCAATCTCCGGCCAACATTAACGCGCCCGAACCCACACCCGTCGTTCAACACCGCCGCAGTCACGGGCGCTAACCCCGAAAGGACTCCCCATGTTTTTCGCTTTGCTGCGCTCGTCCTCCCTACGCGCCCTCACGATCACCGTCGCGGCGGCCGCCGTGACGTTCTCGGTTCCAGCCTTTGCCGCACCAAACACCAAAGCCATGTACGAGGCCCTAGTCGCAGACTATCCCCTCACTCAGGTAGGTCAGGTCATGTTCAACATCGACTACACCCGGATTACCAGACCAGGTGCCATCCTCGCGGTTCGGCTCCCGGGCATCTATGCCGATGTTGCCAACACAAAGAACGCCATCGTCAATACAAACTATGCCGACGGTCAGATCGCCCAGGCCACCGGCTTCGCGGCGGCCTTCGGGGGCACCACAGCTCATTCGAGGACTCTGAATCCCAATGAGAAGGTCTACGTCACCCAAATCTTCGTAAAGAAGAACGCGGTGCAACTTGAACTCTTGACCGTCGATGTCGCAACGCTCGGTGACGGCATCAGTACGCGGTATCGGGCCGAGCTGAACGTAAAGCTTCCAGGCTTGGACACCATGACCCCAGACGACGTAAAGAAGACGATTGACACCGTGATCGCCGACCCTGCCGTCGCTTCCGCTGTCGAGAGCAAGACAGTCAAGCTCGGCATGACCCCAGCCGAGGTAAAGCAATCGCTAGGAAATCCGGACAAAATCGTCGATCTCGGGACAAAGCAGGTTTTCATCTACAAGGACATGAAGGTGATTCTGATCGACGGTAAGGTCTCCGACGTTCAATAAGGTCTGCCCGGCGGTGGTCATCTCATCCACAAGTGGGAAGGATGACCGCACTGGGGACGCCCACGAGGCAGCAATGTTCGTCTCTGAAGTGTTGGGGGCAAGCCGAGAAATCAGCGCGGCTTGGCTCGACTTGAATTGGCACCATGGCGTGGTACGGAGCCTCAGATTAAACGCCTAAACCTGGTCGTCGCCGCCGAGCGGTGTGGAAGACATCCAGCTGCAAATGAAAGGACCTTCGCTATGCAAGATACCGACTATCCGCCAGCAATAACACCACGACTCAACCCTCAGATCATTCTGCCCATCTCACTCGCTGTCCTCATTGTGGCCTTGGGCATCACGACCGCAATCTATCCGTTACACCCGGGACACCCACGCCCGCTATCTTTGCTGAAACAGAAGCAGCTTACCTCGCAGTTGGCGGCGGCCCGATCTCCAGCGCCGCCCGAAGACCAATGGGTCGAGTCACGGGATGGCGACGGCGCTCTCGATGTCGAGGACATAAACGGCCCCGCTACCATCTACTTCGACAAGCAAAGCCGCACCCGGCTACTTTGCATCGAAAACAATGGCTGTTACCACCTTCGCGGACACCACGAAGCCAAGAAGTAGAGCTCACTTTAGGAGCGTCGGTCCACCGAACAGTTGCTGGACTCACGCTAAACCAAACAGCCCATACTACCCGTTGGATCCTATGAAGATGACCGCGTAAACAGCATCGAGCGGTACGAGTGAATTTGACCACAAGAGGTATTAAGTCATGGCCATGAACCACAAGAAGATGTTGGATCTTTGGAACATGGACGAGATGCCTGCCTGCGACGAAGGCATGAAGCTCGCCGAAGTGTTCGTGATCGCCGCAGGAGAAGTAGTTAACCGGTTAGGGATCGAAGACCGGAAGACCGACTCACCGAACTAACGGCGGCCTACATGGCGCTGGTGGAGCACTGCGATGGCTGCGATAACTGCAACGAGTGCAACCTGCCTGGTAGGGACGACGTACCCGTCGATCCAATGGAGAACGATCCCGAGTATCAGGCAGATCGCAAGATAGGTTTCCAGGCTGGATTGGGGTCCGAGTAGCAACCGTCTGGCATGCCGTAATTGTAAAAAGACGAGAAGCGAGAGCATAAGCGGGTTGGCGCGACATGCGTGACAGTTCGCGGTTGAATCGGACGTTCAGAGAGCGCAAGCAGGGAACGGAAGTGACTTATAAGTGTGGCTACAGCCAGTACAGGCATATCAAGAGAGTCTGTATGGCACTTTTGGGTCATATCGAGCTGATCGTAACGTGACTATAGTCACGGTGGCACCTGAACCCGTCTCAGGAAGTTTTCATACGCCTTGTCAATGGGCGTGGGGAACGAACAGGCCTGAGTTGCGATAAAACTCGCTTCTTATAA
Source organism: Granulicella aggregans (assembly GCF_014203275.1). Lineage (GTDB taxonomy): Bacteria > Acidobacteriota > Terriglobia > Terriglobales > Acidobacteriaceae > Edaphobacter. Next base: position 12,558 of record NZ_JACHIP010000041.1, on the reverse strand, counting down.
TGCTGGCGTTTCATTCCACCGCTTTCGGAGAACATCATGCGGAAATCGATTCAAGCTCTGACAACCTTCCCAAGTCCCAAAACGCTTTCTGTGTTAGCAGCAGCCCTTGTATTTACAACCTTCGCTCACGCCCAACTCACGACGAACATCAGCACCGTAGCGGGAAACGGATCGCTGGGGTTTTCAGGAGATGGAGGCGCAGCCACTTTGGCGAAGATGTTCAACCCGACCGGAGTCGCCCTCGATCCTACTGTTACAGGCAATTACTACATAGCGGATTCGATCAATAATCGCATTCGCCTAGTCACAGCTTCGACCGGCAAGATCTCAACTGTGGCTGGTAGCGCCACCGGGGGGTTCGCGGGTGATGGCGGCGCAGCTACGAGCGCCGAACTAAGCGATCCGACAGCGGTTGCGGTTGATTCTTCAGGCAATCTATACATCGCTGATACCGGAAACCAAAGAATTCGCAAAGTGACTAAAACCACCGGCTTCATCACGACAATTGCAGGGAACGGAACAAGCGGGTATTCGGGCGATGGTGGACTTCCTACCAGCGCAAAGTTGAACTACCCTCAAGGCATTGCGGTCGACACAACAGGGAACATCTACATAGCGGACACATCAAATAGCCGCGTGCGGTGGATCCCAAAGTCATCAGGGGACATTTACACGCTCGCTGGGACCGGGACGGCCGGATACTCCGGAAATGGCGGCGCAGGTGCCTCGGCGCAAGTATCTATTCCTACCGGAGTGGCGGTCGATGGGTCAGGCAACCTCTTCATCGCGGATACAGGAAACGGCAGCATTCGGCAGGTGATTGTGTCGACCGATATCATAAGCACCGTAGTTGGACAAGGCTTAAATGGCTTCTCGGGGGATGGGGGAGTTGGTACAAGCGCTAAGTTGTCCTCTCCACAGGCGGTTGCTGTTGATTCGACTGGTAATCTCTACATCGCTGATTCGAGTAACTACCGTATTCGCAAATGGACAAAGAGCTCTAAGATCATCACGACCGTTGCGGGGAATGGAACGAATGGATTTTCGGGTGATGGGGGAGCTGCAACCAGCGCAGAGATGAACACACCTCTTGGAATAGCAGTTGACTCCACATTTCACTACTACATAGCCGACACCTACAACCAGAGAATTCGGGAAGTTGGCAAATAAGCTTTCTCTCTATCTTGTAGCCGGTGGTTGAGTTGCATATCGGCCACCGGCTGCTCAGTTCTCACAGTCGTCCGTTCTTCCTGGCGTTTCTGCAGTATCCCTTGCGAACAGCCGCTGAAGTTCGGTGGCAACCCTCTCTATAACGCCCGTCCAATTTCCGGGATCGGTCTGACGGAACAAACGCGCCGTCGGATACCATGCACTGTCATCACGAGCAAGAAGCCACCGCCAATCTGCATCGCAATGCAAGAGTATCCATACAGGCTTCCCGAGAGCCCCCGCTAAATGAGCGATCGAAGTATCGACTGAAATGATCAGATCGAGATGCTTCATCTGAGCAGCCGTATCGGCTAAATCGTCTGTTTCAGAGGCCAGATCGACCATATTTTCCAGGTCTTCCGCGCCCAACTGTTCTCCTAGTTGAAGCGAGAAAAAGCTGATGTCACTTACGCGTATGAGTTGCCTTAGAACCGCGAATGAAATCGAGCGCGATTTGTCCTTGACATGATCTTTGCTACCAGCCCACGCTAGCCCAACCCTGATTCGATCTGAAGTCCACGGACGCAATAGTGCCCTTGCTTGAGCGTCCACCGGAACATGAAGATAAGGAACGTGTACTGGAATTGTGTTGAGGGTTGTCTGGAACGCCAAAGCCAGGCTCATGAGAGGACAGTGCAGATCAAAGTCGGGAAGAGGATTTCCAAAGGGAATGACCGCTGTGATGCCGGGGATCTGATGAGCCATTCTCAGAAGGGCCGCCTGGACCTCCAAGAGGACAATTCCTCCCGCAGCTTGAACCATCGTCACGTAACGAAGAAACTGAATGGAGTCGCCAAGACCTTGCTCGCTGTGAAGCAGAATCCGTCTTCCATCCAACGGCTCACCACGCCATTGCGGTTGGGCGAAATTCCGGACCCCTCGTTTGAACTGGCTGACGAGCCAGCGCCACTCAAAGTTCGGCCAACCCTGCGCGAAGTCGCCTGTTAGGAGTTGAACAATGCCGAGGGCAAGATGAGCATCCGCGTAGTCAGGTCTTGCAGTGATTGCATGCGAAAAACTCCGCATGGCGTCGTTGTAATGTCCCTGCGCCTGAAGGGACATTCCAAGATTATAATGAGCCAACGCGTGCCTCGGATCGCGTTCAAGAACCTGTCTGTAGCAGGTTTCTGCTTCAACGAAATTGCCTGATGTTTGGTAGGCATTACCAAGATTGGTCATCGCGTCATTGTTCTCGGGTTTGAGCAACAAGGCGTGCTTGTAAAGCATGACCGCCAGATCGAAATGCCCTTGTTCTCCACAGATGACGCCGAGGTTCGTGTGATATATGGAATTGGACTTATTGACCTCTATGGCTCTACGAATCAACCGGATAGCTTCCTCGTTATGTCCGGTCGCGTGGGCGATGAGCCCGAGCAAGTGAAGGCTATCAGCATGGTCGGGATGACGCTTCAGGATGTTTCTATAGGCCTTTTCTGCCTCAACCAATCGTCCAGCCTGATGGTGACGAAGAGCGTTATCTAGTTCGCGCATGTGGTTCTAATGCCTCGCAATGGACTGGATGTTCAGCACATCCGTATCCGGTTCATAAGCGCTCCGAAGAGGAGCGATTACGTCCGATCAAGAGTCGACGGCCGCCAGCGGGTCAAGCCAATACGACGTCATGATTAGCTTACGTGGTCATTCAAGCTGGGCTCAAATGTGACCTGCTTACTGAAGGGGAAGTGATGCTATACCGATACGCAGGGTGGCTTGTTCTTGTTCTATGTGGTGCATGGACGCAGCTCATTCATGCAGAGTCAGATCGCAACGGTTCAATCATCGGATCTGTGAGGACTGTGAATGGAGAGACGGTCCGCGCCACAGTCACTGGGTATCGCTTCGAGATACGCAATGGGGTGACCGTGCCGCACCCGCAATGCTCTCAGGCCGTCGACGATCAGGGAAACTTCCGCTGCGAGCGTCTTCAGGCCGGCGTCTACGTCTTGGTCATCACGCTTCCGGGGTCGCACTGGTCCGACAACAGCAGTTCACAGAGTTACGACGGCGCGGAAGATTCTGTCTTATTGAAGGGCATGAAAGACTCAGAGCCCCATCAGGCAGAACCTTCGCTCCCGCTGTTCGTTTGTTTTCCCAGCGCGGCACGTTTCGATAACGGAAGCATGATTCATCTGGCAGCAGATCAAACTCAGGTAGCAAATATAGAAATCGATACAAGGGACGTTGCCATACTCCAAGTCACGCCGGTCCATGGCACCAACGGGGCACATATGCAATTCTTCGTTGAGGGGGATGATTTCTCCATTCCCCTCGATATCCAACCGAAAGTGGATCGGTCAGGGAAGAACTACTTGTGGCGAGGAATTCTTCCTGGCCACTACAGGCTTGTTGAAAATTGGGCGGAGAAGGGTCAGCCCCACGAAGCCGTCAGAACCCTAACAGTCGCGGAGGCGACAGTCTCGGAGACATCTGTTAACGAGACCCAACTCTATGAACTTCACGGAACGGCGATTGATCAAGATAAGCTGCCGTCTGCTATCTCGAAAGTCATTTTAGAGCCTCTGACGGGGGAGCACTTAGGGCAGCGCTATAGCGGATCGGTTCAATCAGATGGGTCGTTCAATCTTAAGGGCATCCCAGAAGGTCTCTACCGCATTGCGTTACCTATCGAAGATGAAAGAGCTCTTGACCAAGCGTATCTTGGCGACAAGCCATTAACCGATCTTTCCGTCATGGTTGGTGACGGAACATCCGAACAGCAATTAGTTCTTACCGCTAAGCATGGCTTGGGAACGGTCAATGGAGTTCTTAAGCTTGATGGCTCGGAAACGAGGCCAGGCGTAGTACTCCAATCGTTGGAGTCACGGAGTGCCATTGTTATCCCTGTCCGGGAAGACGGATCGTTCGCAATTCATGGTCTTCCACGGGGAGAATACCGTATATATGGTTGGGCGGACGTCAGGTCTGTCCCCTATAACAGCATTACATTTCTTGCCCGTTATGCGGAGCACTCTGCCACGCTCCTTCTGGAGGAGGGATCTACCGTCACCCATTTGGAAGTTGAATGCAGCAGATCTGACCTTTGAGCATTGACTGATCTCAGAAATACAAGACAGTTTAGTTTAAATAGTCCAGGAGTGTCTTCTGCTGTGAAACCTTCGCTGCTGCCGCAAGGACAGTTGAATTCGAGGTTTGGGCTTGGTTGAGATTTTCGATGGCGGTAGCAGCGTCAATCCCGACAATGGAGGTCTCCCTGGAGGTGAAACTGACCGTCTCTTGGGCTAAAAAACTCTCCTGCGAAGTGAGTTGGTTACTGGCAGACCCATAGACGGCATGCTGCTGAGAAACAGCGGTTAAGGCGCTGCTGATGTCATTCGTCGCGCTGCCTATGTCCGCACTCGTGCCGCTGGCAAGAGCCTTAGCCAGATTACTCAGTGCGCCGAGAACACTGGCGCTGGGGTTGTCGAAAAGCGTGCTGCCCGGAATATTAACCTGTACCGTTAGTGTGTCTCCGACTGAGATCTTATTGATATTGCTGTTGCCGTTGTAGGTGTATCCAGTACTCGATGTCGCATCAGCAGTGAAAGCTGTAGTGCCGCTAGCCGTTCCACCGAAAAGCGATTGTCCTTGAAATGTCGTGTTCGCAAGCGAAACCACGCTTGTAAGAATTCCATTGACATCGGCAGCTATGGATTGCCTGTCAACTGAAGAGTTCGTGCTATTTGCGCCCTCGGTGCCAAGAGTAATCGCTCGGTTCAGGAGTGAGACAACCGATGTAACCACAGAATCAGCTAGCTGTACTTGGGAGAGCGAGGTTTGTGTATTCGACGTGTACTGGTCGACAGTTGCAGCCGCGGCCTGTAGCCCAACAAGAGCCGCCGCCGATGCTGGGTCGTCAGAAGGCGTTGAAACGCGGATTCCTGTTGATGCCTGGCTTATAGCAGTTTGGAGCGCCTGTTCGCTCTGCTGGATGTAGGAGCTGATGCTGTTAGCAATACTCAAATTGGACATATGCAACGACTCCTAAAATGTTGCCACATGCGTTCTCAGCCGTGGTTGCGTTTGCCAATAGCGTAAGGGAGCAGGGATGTACAGTCTATGCCATGAAAGATGTAGTTTGGGTGGAGGCGGTGTCGCTTCGTTTGAAAAGATCAGCAAGACCGCTCCAGGTGGCCGCGCAAGCGTCTCGGTGCTCGACACATATCGAGTGAAGGACAAGGAGGTCGAAGAGGCATCACCGGTGTATGGAGGCGCTAGTTCGGGTTCCGTTCTCTGGGCGGTCTTGGGGAACTTGCATGGAACAACGGCCTTCCGCTATGGAGAGTCTCGCTGAACAGCGGGGATTGACACCGATCCGGGTCCCAGAAGATCTTACCTCTACTCATCATTTGCCCGCTTACCGCTAGGCGGAGGTGCTCAGCGTGGTCTTGGTTTGCACGCTGGCATTGCCTCCAGGGGCAGACCCAACGACGCTGTCACTGGAGGCAATCTGGCGAGACAGATTGGCCGCCGCTGATCCTGTAACCGGACAGAATTCTCTGATCCGTCGCAAAACATATAGCAATAGAGTCCGCTTTCCAGACCAACTTCCCAGACACGCGTTTGGCCCATATCTGGAGGAGCAAGAACCGTACGGCAAGCCTGGTCCAGAGGACGATTGCTGCAATCCACAACCGTGGAACCCGATATCAGGATATCCCGTTATCCGGTTGGCTAGCTAAGGCGGTAGAGTCCTCGCCGCTGTCCGAGAACAATCTAAGCGTCTCGCGCCCACCGTCTTGAGCCTTGAAATTCAGGAACTTCTGCTCTTTCGCCTTCGGGTGTTGTTCTCGCCAGAGAACGCGAAGCAGCTCGGGCCAATCTTCTTCCAGGAATAGCGTCCGCGTGACCTTCGCATGGCACGAAAGACACAAGGTGATCATTCGCTTCGGATCGTTGTTTCCGGGTTCCCGATGATGCACAGCGAGTGACCGCTTACCACGCTTGAGCGTTGTGCACCGAGGAACGGCACACCTGTAGCCGTCTCGCGCCAAGACCTTTTCCCGATGGCCGCCGAAGTATTCTTCGTCTTGCCGTTTCAACGTGTAGCAGGTCGCGCAAAGGCCACGGGCCAGAAGCTTCTCGATCCCACAAGGACAGCATATCGACCGCTGCACGAGGCGTCCCATCTCCTACATCACCCACAAGGGCGCATCGCTTAGGATCTCGACGTCGACCATCCAGCCGTTAATCAAGAAACACTGACCATCGTCGCAACGCACGGTGAACTCATCTCCTAGGTCGAACTGCCCATCGACACCACCCACCGGTGTCCCGCCGATCACTTCCCCTTCAATTACCGTATCAACTCCATCGACCAAAACCCGCATCAGTTCCCTCCCCTAATAGTCTCTGCCTTTACGAAGTCATGCGCGCCGTCCCATTTGACCGGCTGCGATGTAACCATGGAATAGACGGATCGGCTGTCTTCGCGATCCCCTTCCTTTGCCCGATACCATTCGACTTGCGTCAACCCCACACTCACCGCGTACGAGTCCGAACCCGCCCGAGGAAAACCGCAAGCGGCACCGTAGCCCACGACAGTTACCCATTGCCCCGCTTCGAGAGTCACTACATCCCTCGCACCGTCCGGTGGAGCATACATGGATGCACCCGCGCGGTATTTCGAGGCGGCCCTGTCGCTGCTTGCTTCACAGTCAGCGGTCTCGCCAAAGTAAATCCGTTGGGCTTTGGTTCGACCCATGCTCCCCGAAACCGCCGAACCAGACCACGACAGCGAACTAGGCAGTTGAATGGGGTTTTTCGTCTGGTTGGTAACTCGGATCGTCCATTCAACTCCGGGGGATGGTCCCCGATCGATCAGTGTCAAACGTTCAATCTCAACCTTTAGTGGGTTCATGACGACACACCCCCCGCAGCCTATGCCGCCGCCATCAGCCGATCCGCCCGTGATCGAAGGTGGAGGCTGAGATCCAGGACGCGTATCGAGGAAACCGGCTTCCTGCCCCAAGGCCAAGGCCGCAGATAGCGCAATCATGCCTCCGGCTGCGAGCCAGCCACTCAGCCGGAGATTGCACTGAAACCAACGTACCCTCATCGCCGCGCCCTCTCTATAACCAGATCTCCATTAACAGCCTAAAGTCGTCGAAGCGGCGGCATGGAATCCAAGAATGCTTGTCGCTCCTCTGCGTATTCCTTGTTGTGCCGTACTGAGGCGGTGCGGATCGCATTGATCGACGTTTCTGCCAGAAACGCCACTTGTTCCCCGTTATATGGCTGCTTGCCATCTATGATGCCCAGAGCGACGGAGATCCGGACAATGTAATAAGCGAACTGATCCCGTTGAGCGTTGGCAATTTCTACGTCGATATTCATGTGTGCCCTTCCCGACCCGTGCCATATGCGAAGCAAGTCATAGTGTTGCCGCCAGCTCGTCAAGTTTCAATAGTTCCGCTATGAGGTTCGCTTCGAGTGCAGCGATCTTCATGTCTGCTTCCCTCTCGCATTCCTCTACGAGGCTTGCGATGTCCCGTCTCTCCTTACGAATCGCTCTGACTTGCCGGGCTGCCTCGCTATTGACCTCTCCGCTTAGCCCAACAACTTTCGGTTCTACCGAACCATCCAGTTTCTTCCCAGGGGATAGTTGACCAGCGAAACCTGCCCTTGTTAGCGAACCGTTGAGCAGATTGCACCAACGAACCCTCAGTGAATAGGGCTTCGTGCGGTTATTCCACCCCCTGTCCTTCTTTGCACCATTACGCTTGAAAAATCGCTCGGGCGGCAAGACGCTTGTTGCTGCTGTTACCGGACGCGCACAAAACATAATGTGCATATGGCGTTGCAGTCTGTCTTCTGCATCCAGGAGCGAATGAATCGCCATCGTGTGAGGGAATGTTCCGCCAAGAAAGTCCTGCACCGCCTCACCCGCGAGAGCCTCATTTTGGATGCCCGTCAACTCATGCGGAAGAGCGGCTTCAATCTCACTGAAGACTCGCCCATTGACGCGTTCGTACCCGTCCGCAGCACACCAAAAGTCACGAGCCCTGCCCTCAGCGAAATCCGGAAGATTGCCGGAGTCTACGTGTTCGACCTGCCCCCGAGAGAAATGCGGTAACTCCGCCGCCAGGTATTCATACCTCTGGAGAGCCGAAACGCCAAGTTGTGGACCATGCAACTTGAAATGAAGAATCGCCATTTCCTGAGTTCCCTTCGCCGTGCCTTGCTTTGAGCGATGTCGCAAACGACCGTCATTGGAACCACGGTTTCGTTGCCAACTCACTAGCAGCCTCATTTGGCACCAGCTTCCGCAGACGTTCAATCTCCGCTTCCAGGTGCTTAACCTTTTGCTCCAGGTTTGGCGCACTCGGCCATGGGGTGATTGAAACTTCGTGACCAGCCCCAACCAAATATGTTTCGACTGCACGCCTCACGACATCACTCGCAGAGACACTGGCTCCAACCTCGCTCGTTGTGGTCACTCGCTGCTTCTCTAAAGTAGTAGCCAACGCTTCCGAAATCCGAAGTGACAGCGTACGCGAAAAGCCCAACCCTAACGCAGCGCCTTTTCTTCTCATGAGCTCCTTTGAAACGAAGGCAGTTTAGGAAGACGTAGCTGATCTTTGAATGTAGTCCCGGAACTCCGCCGCGTTTAGGTTCGCATGACGTCCGTCGTAGGTGTCAGACTCGCTGAAGTTGTAGCTGGAGCCCTTAGAGAAAATCACCAGCGGGCCGCCGCCGGTAGAGCGAGTAATTAGGTGAGCCGAGATCGGAAGGCTCTTCCCCTCATATTCGCCGTTGTCCCAAGCAGAGCGGGGTGCATACGCCTTTCCTGGAGCGAGTAAAACGACTTCTTCGCTGCCGCCCTGCGGAGCGGTGTATGCACCGCTGTCCTGTAGCGGCTCGCATTCCAATCTAAAGTAGGCCCATTGCAGATCAGTTCCGAATGATTCAAAAAGCAACGCAGAGGGCTTTACGACCTCTGAGGCATGGTCGCCAACCTTCAGTTCAAGACAGCCCGGCTCCTCTTTGTACGGTGCTGACCCAGCCAGATCCAAACCGCCGCTCCTTGGGAAGTACATATGATTGGAATTTGGCTGCGAGCCGACGATCTCGAGCACCGCACTCATCTTAGCTATGTCGGTCCACTGGGCGGAGGTAGGTATCCCGTTGGAGAAAATTTTGTTCAATGCCTGCTTCCACAGTTCCAGACTGTGTTTCCGAAATTCAGCTCTTGTCACTCCGTGACCTCCATGTGCTGTTTGTCTTGCTGAAGATGTTAGCGGTTCTGTCCCAAACCTACCCGTCACAAACGACCGTTTGCGACACGTCTTTTAGCTAGCTCAATTCGTTGATCGAAACCGCGAAAAAAACTGTCATAACTCAACGTCACAATCATACAGTGTCTACAACCGTTTGTGACAGCGTTATTGCACTTCTGGGAGATTATCCGTTTATGATATGTTGTCTCTCATGATCGTTGGCTATGCACGAGTGTCGACCGCCGACCAGAATACCGAAGCCCAGACACCCGCACTGAAAGGGGCGAAGTGTAAACGCATCTACCAGGAGGAGGGTAGCGGTCGAACGATGGATCGACCGGAGCTGGAGAAGTGTCTGGACAATCTGGAGGCCGGAGACACACTTGTCGTGTGGCGTCTTGACCGTCTCGCGCGATCGCTCCGCGACTTGCTCGAACTCGTAGCCCGCTTTGAGAAAGAAGGAGTCAACTTCCGTTCGCTGACGGAGAACTTCGATACAACCACAGCATCAGGGCGGCTTGTCTTCCACTTCTTCGCCGCGCTTACACAATTTGAACGCGAGTTGATCCGAGAGCGCACGATGATTGGATTGTCAGCAGCGAAGGCCCGAGGACGAACCGGAGGGCGCAAACACAAGATGTCGCCCCAGCAAATACGTCAGATCAAAGCTTTGTGGGCAGGCCGAAAGGAAACAAAGGTTGATCTTGCGAAGTCCTTCGGCGTATCCATCTCAACCATCGACCGCATCGTAAGGCCCAAGAGTCTCAAGTCTTAGATAGATCCACCGTGCAAAGCAATATGGGAGACCTCATGAGCGCTGCGACCAACAAGCAGGATGCCCCCAACGTCGGCTTTATCGAATCGATGGAGTGTCTAGCAGTCCCGGTGATTCCCGAAGGTCCTGAGTGGACCTACGAGATAAAACTCGATGGCTTTCGGCTGGAGGCGGTCAAGGATGGATCAGAGACAACGCTCTTCTCACGCCGTGGCAACATGCTCAATCAGAAGTTTCCTTACATCGCTGGCGCATTGAAAGGACTTCCCAAGAACACGGTCATCGACGGAGAGCTCGTTGCGCTCGATGACGAAGGCCGGACCGACTTCAACCTGCTTCAAAACTTCCGCTCGGCTGAGTTGCGAATTCACTACTATGCATTCGATATCCTGGTTTCGAAGGGCAAAGATCTCACACATCTTCCGCTGGCGGAGCGTCGAGCAATCCTTGAAAAGATCTTGCCAGTGAACGACCACATCAGCCTTTCGGTGGTTCAGACTGATTCCAGGGCAATGCTGTCCTTTGTGCGCCAGCATGGGCTAGAGGGCGTTGTCGCAAAGCGAGTAGACGGCATCTACCAGCCCGGTAAGCGGACAGGCCTGTGGGCGAAGCATCGCATCAATCTCGGCCAGGAATTTGTGATCGGCGGCTACACCAAAGGGACGCAGGGGTTTGACGCGCTCATCATTGGCTTCTACCGGGGCAAAGAACTCATTTACGCTGCCAGAGTCCGTGCGGGCTTCGTCCCGGCGACCCGCCGCGAGGTATTCGCTCAAATAAAAGACCTGAAGACAGAGCGGTGCCCCTTCGTGAATCTTCCTGAGACGGGGGCGGGCCGTTGGGGGCAAGGACTTACGGCGGACAAAATGAAGGAGTGCGTTTGGCTGCGGCCCGAGGCGGTGGGACGGTTCGACTTTCTTGAGTGGACCGGGGCCGATCATCTACGTCACACCAAATTTGTCGCCTTACGGGATGACAAAGACCCGCAGAAAGTCGTCAGAGAGACCTGATTTGGGGTCACCACACCAAACGTCAAAAATCGTACGGTAAGATCTGTTGCGCAAACGTATCGCCACTGAAAAGGCAATCGCAATAGGCTTTTGCAACCACTAGACGCTTTGTTTTTGACCGGCAGGGCAAGCCGACGAACGTCTTCTGGCCCCCGCAGCACCCAAACTTCCGATAACACCGACTTTGCGGACATGACGACCTTCAAGAATGGGATAGGTCGATATCATTGGATCGTCACGTTGTCGCACTGCGTTTACGTCGAGGTTGAAAGCATGGCATGGCTGAAAATTGTTATCGCGATGATCAGCTTCTGCTTTTCAGCCTTTTGCTTCCTGGAGTCCGCCTTGTGCGCTTTGCTCACATACACCGCGTTCCGACGCGGCCCGCTTCGTGGTGTCTCATATCAAGCGTTCGCCAGAGAAGACGCAATGTTCTTGGCAGCAGCGCTGGTCTCATTCTGGGTCGCGGTGAAGATAAGGCCTAAGCAATTCGGTAGACCGCTTCAGCAATCGTGAATGAAAACGGGATTGCGGAAGTTCCGGCTCCGCCGAAGCGTCCGAACCGGCGAAGTTTCCGCAAACACCGGCGGTCTCAACCGGTCGATGCAACACTATCTGATTTGGAGGTGGTGTTGATGAGACAAGGAAGACGGTATGGGCTTTCTGCGGAGCAGAAGGCCGACATATGGCAGCGTTGGAAGGCGGGCGAGTCGTTGCACGAGATTGGACGCGCCTTTGGCAAGGATCATGGCTCGATCCAGTTCCTGTTAGCGCAGCACGGCGGGATCGCTCCGGCCGTCCGTCGCCGTTCGCAGCGAACGCTCACGTTGGCTGAGCGGGAAGAGATCTCGCGAGGGATTGCTTCCGGTTCGTCGATTCGTGAGATCGCCGGAGGGCTCGGCCGAGCTGCGTCGACGGTAAGTCGAGAGGTGGCGCGTCACGGCGGCCGTCCGGTGTATCGAGCCAGTGAAGCCGATCAGCTGGCCTGGAAGTTGGCTCTGCGACCTAAGGCCTGCCAGCTTGCCAGGCACCGGAAGCTGCGGGTGATCGTGGCCAGTAAACTGATTCAGAACTGGTCGCCACAACAGATCTCAGGGTGGCTGAAGCGACGGTATCCCAGCAACGAGAGCATGCGCGTGTCCCATGAGACCCTCTACCGCAGTCTATTCATCCAGGCTCGAGGAGTGCTGAAGAAGGAGCTGATTCAGCATCTTCGGTCGAAGCGATTCATCCGCCGCTCGGTACATGCTCGGGCCGGAGGTAAGTTCCATGGTCAGATCGTCGATGCCATCTCCATTCGCGAGAGGCCAGCTGAGATCGAAGACCGCGCCATCCCTGGGCACTGGGA
>NZ_JACHIP010000040.1 GCF_014203275.1 Granulicella aggregans | reverse complement strand
GCAGAAAGACCATGACGTCTCTCTTGTCTCATACACACCACCTCTCAAGAAATGATCTAAATCAGATGGTGTTGCATCGACCGGTTGAGACCGCCGTTGTTTTCGGAAACCTCGCTGCCGAATCTTCAGAAAAAGCGCTTTGGGGAACAGGACTCGATGGTTAGAGCTTTTCCAGGTACAAGCCTAGTTCCGAAACCGGCATGAGGCTACGGAAGTAATACGAGGGCGACCGAAAGAGGATTGCCCATTCGCCTGAGTTTTCCGCCTCGAGACCCTGGCACCATTCTGGCAGGACAGAGGGAATGCTGCTAATCGCTATGTACGTTCGCTCCCAGGAGTAGCCACCGGCTCCTACGCTACCATCGAAAGCAATCACTCTGACACCGTAGCGTACGCCCTCGATCACGTTGGAAAATGAAGAGCTGCGGGCTAAAACTTTGCCCGATCCATCGAGATCTCTTGGAAGAGTGGTATCGAGGAATTTGAAATCGATTCCCGAAGCCAGTTCTTTGATTGCTGCCTTCCGTTTCCGGCTGCGTCTCAGCGTTATGAGTATCCACGTAGCTATCAAGACTCCAAAGATACCGATGAACATAGGCCATGATAGTCAGTCCGCGCGGGTCAGCCCTTTCAGGCAACTTGCGGCGCCCGGAAAGTCGGTTACCGGAAAAAGTGAGTCCCGATTTGCGGCTCCGGTCGGCAGTTGCCGAAAACCCCGTTTTCAAAGAACAGCCATAAAAAGGCGTGCATCGTAAGAAGCAGCAATTCAGTTTGCAGTTGGCAGGTTGGCTTCATCGATCACAAGCACAGGAACAGGTTCCTTCGCTGGGATCAGCTTCAGTCCCAGCTGCTCCTGAATCACCGTAAACGGTGATGGGGATTGCTCACCGTCCGGAGCGATCTTGAGTGTGAAGTTCCATCTGCCTTCGAGTCCGGTCTTGTTAAGGATGGGACGGTCGATCTGTCCCGAACCGAGAACGCCCGAAATCTGTTTGGTGATCTCGTCCATCGTCTCTCCGAAAGCTCGTGCTGTCTCCCCAGACATAGTAAAGATGCCGATCCGCGGATAGCCTTTCGGCAGATCTGTGGCTTCTGCGTCGCTTGCCGCAGCCATAGGCTGGAGCTTATGACCGCCGTTGGCGATCACCAAATCGTAAACAGGCTCGACCCGCATTTCTTGATGGACTTTCAGTCCGAAGCGGTCGGCTAGAACGCCCTGAATCATCGCACTCCGTTGCTCCCGCGTAAGTGCCTTCACCCGATCTAGGTCTACAGGATCAATCGTTGCGTCCAGTGCCCAGACCTTGTCGACAATCCATTTGGGACCCTGCACAACGAACTCGTACCGGACGGAGTAAGCCTGTGAAACCAAGGCTTGGAGATTCAAGAAGCAGCGTAAGCGTGCGGGCTGTGGGTCGCAACCCATAAACGGCGGACTTTCGGGCGCGGGGTGGACAGCCGCAGTCTCGTATTGTGGCGGCGAGGCTGTTGATGGCGACTGCGCAATCGCTCCAATGCAACCCACTCCGAGGATCGCGGCAGCAACCGTGGCACGCGGCAACAAGCTCAAGATGGACTCCGACAATCCTCAAGATGTGAGCGAATCCTTAGCCTCGCGGCATCCGCCCCAATCTCTGCTTGTGAATACTACCGCAGCGCCCCAGCTTAGTAAGGTGTCGATGGGACCGCGCTCTACCTAGCTCCATGAACGTCGGGGTTTTCGGTAGTCACGCCGCTGTGGCCTCTTAGGCGGGTCGAAGCTTCCGAAAACTCCGTCTTCGAGCGCAAAGATGTACTCGGTTGAAATGCTGGTTTCAGAGTACAAGCGTGGCCAATCAATACTGAAGCCAGAGTTTCAGAAAGCACGTGTGACAGGCCGCGTGGACTATTCTTTGCGGAGTATGATTTTTAGGTCTTCGAGGAGGCCTCTTGTGCGTTCGCTGCTCCTGGCTCTTGCAATTGATTTGTGTGCAGTCGCCGGTCTCTGGGCTCAAACAACGCCGGAACTGGTCAGGCGAACCCCTGAATCTGAAGCAAAGAAGCAACAAGCAGATCGGCGTGTGACGCTGGATATTCAAGCGACCGACTTAGCGGGAAAGCCGGTCGGCGGACTGAACGCTGGCGATTTCACCCTACTTGACCAAGGCGAAGCCCGCCCACTGACCTCTCTTCACGAGATTAATGGACCGGACTCACGGCCGGTGGAAGCGGTCCTGGTAGTCGATGCAATGAATTCTATCTTTGAAGATGTAGGATTCATCCGGGATGGCGTGGACTCCTTTCTGAGGCGAGACGCAGGGCATCTTCCGCTTCCTGTATCGATCGTGTTTGTGGCGGACACAGGGGTTAAGGTAATTAAGGCGTCGACAGATGGCGTGGGACTCGCCAACGACTTCAAGAAGCTTCAGACGCCAAACAAGGTATTAGGCTCCGAACAAGGTATAGGCGGCGCGATGGATCGAGCTCAACGCTCTCTCCACGCCCTGCAAATGCTCAGTGCCTACGAGGTGACAAAACCAGGACGAAAGCTGGTGATCTGGCTGGGGCCGGGATGGCCTTTGCTCGCAGGCGCTAGAAGCGGCTCACCAAGCAAAGAGAACCAAAACAGATATTACGGTTCCATAGTGGATATCACGACCGCTGTAAGGCGAGCTCACATGACTCTTTACAGCGTCGCACCACTCAATCTTTCACACGGCGACCCACAATCTGCCTTCTTGTTTCAGAGCTATCTGAAGGGTGTCACGAGTCCTGCCCAGGCAGACTCCCCGCAACTGGGCGTGCAAGTACTGGCCATTCACTCAGGCGGCTTAGCACTCTACAAGAGTGGTGATCTGGTGAGCCAAATCGGGCGTTGTCTTGCTGATGCCAATGGATACTACGAAGCCACCTTTGATGCTGCAGCAGGAGAACCTCTCGGTCAGTATCGGGCACTTGAAATGAGGGTTATTAGCCGCCCAGGGATAACCGTTCGAACCAATACTGCCTACTATGCCGGACCTCCACAATCCACTACAGGCTCAGCGATCTCGAGTTCTGACATCCCTCAAGCCCCGTTGCGAGCGCAAACTCGCCTGGTTACCCTCGACGTCACGATTCTGGACAGCGGAGGCTTGCCGGTTACGGGCCTGAAAGCAGATGATTTTAAACTGCAGGATGCCGGTCGTCTCCAGAAGGTCGCTCACTTTGAAGAACATGTCGCCGTCGAAGGCCGGAGATCGCCGCAGTCTTTGTCTGCCACTCTGGTAGACAACATGGCGGCCAGCAACAAACCGCCCGATGGGACGTTGTGGAACGTCATCGCAGTGGATCTCATTAATACCCCTAAAGAAGATCGCGGCCACCTACAGGACCAGTTAGAGGCTTTCGCCAAGTTAATGCCGCCGGGCACTCCGGTGGCGCTGGTCTCCATGGCAGATGGAATCAAGGTGCTGAGCCCGTTCCTGGCAGGGCAGTCGGAACTACTGTCCTCTTTAAAGAAAGGACTCGGACCTCTAGATGTCGGCGGCCCTGCAAACATCGTTGAGCGAGGCGAGATCGCGGAAACAATCGACGCTGAGCACCTGGACAGCCTTCAACAAAAGGCGAATATCGATGTCGAACGGCAAGCCCAGAGGGCGCAGATGACATTGGAGGACTTCGGTTTCATCGCCAAGTGGCTCGGAGCCTATGCCGGCAAAAAAAACGTCTTCTGGCTGTCGTCGGGATTTCCAATCGAAGCGAAACCGCTGGGCAGCGCCATATACAACAGCCTTGCTGCATCCACAAAGGGGCAGCAATTGCCCATGCAGGACGAGACCGACCAGCAACTTGAAGCTGCTCGCGTTGCGATTTATCCGCTCGATGTACGCGGAGGAGCTGTCGCCGACATTGAGGGCGAAACCAGCGCCGACACAACAGGCGCGTGCAGAACATGCTTTAGCAAGGATAGTGACCTGAAGATCGGCCAGCGATCAGAGATGCTGGAGATTGCGCATGCGACCGGCGGCGTTGCAACTTTCAGCGGCAACCTTACAAAGAGCCTACTGCAGGGGGTACAGCAGAGTCAGAGCTATTACACGCTTTCGTATACGCCGGACGACAAATCTTGGGACGGCGCTTATCACCGTTTCGAGGTCGCGGTGGAGCGGCCACGCGTTCGGATGATTTATCGGCAAGGGTACTACGCACGCAATGCGCATGCGAAACAGCCTCCAACCGCGGCTGAGTTCAGAGACGCGCTAAGTCCGAGTGTGCCTTCCGCAACATCGCTGCTGTTTAATGTCAAATCCCTCTCAATAAACGAGTCTGCAGAGTTCCAGTATGTGATCGACCCGTCGACTGTGCAATTTACCCAAGGCACAGATGGCAAGCTCCAAGCAGATTTGGATTGTGCAATTCTGGAATTTGATACCAGAGGCAAAGCGGTTGAGAAGTCCTTGATCCGGCTTTCTTATAGCAGGGATCTCGCACAGCAGACTAGCTCTTCCGCTGAGACAATCGCTGCAAGGCAGAGCATCGCGCTCAAACCGGGCGCAACCGTGTTGGTTTTTGGTATTCGAGATCGTTCGACTGGAGAGTTCGGGACATTGAAGCTTACAATCCCGGCGCACTAACCTATGATTTCGCGTGGACTCAACGCGGCCATCGATTGCAAATGTCCACTCAAATCACGTTATCGGCAATCTCAAATTCTCCGGCCGTCGAGACGGTGCGTTTATGAGAACGACAGGCATTGCATTTTCGCTCGGGCGGCTGGAGGCAGCTCGTCTGAATGCCCTCCACATGGGCGCTACGGCACAGTCGAGGTATCGCAGCCTGTTTCCCGGAACCTCGTTTTCGGAGAGATTCGGATCTACTGCCCACACCGATAGTTCTCGCTCGACCGGCGAGCGAGCCACTGTCGGTTACCGCAACCGGATCGCTGCTAATTTTCTGTCGGTCTCTTAACCTGATCCACAATCAGAACTGGAATGAGCGCCCTCGATGACTTCAACCTGATGCCCAACTGCTCCTGCATACTCTCGATCACCGTAGGGCCCTGGTTCTCTGCGTTGGCGTCCGAAAGCCCTTGTCCGAACGGTTGTGCGACCTCCAACGTGTAGTCCCAGCGCCCAATCAATCCGGTCTGGTCCACTACCGGCCTCGAAATCTCTCCCGCTCCACCGGCTACGCTCCCGAGAAACTTTCCGATGAGATCCATCGGCGAATTGCGCGAACCGAACTCAGTGCCCTTTCCTTTCGGCCTGGCCGAAAATCCATAGCAGAACGGTGGATAGACCTCCGGCGAAGCTGCGGCTTCGCATGCCACGCCCTTATCGTGTGGAATCAGCTTAGGGCCAGTCTTTCCTGGCTTGATAAGCGTCATCGCAAGCACTGGCATCTCTCGTTGTTCGACGTGAAGCTTTACTCCGAACCGTTCCGCCAAGAGCGCCTGCATCATCAAACGGTATTGGTCTTTGGTTGCGTGCAGTGGAGCGGTTGCCTCGATCGCGAAACGATCACTATTCACCCAGCCCGGGAGCGCCGCGAGCATCGCGTGCCTCTCCTCGTCAGTGAGCCATAGCTTGTACGCGAATTCTAAGTAAGTCTCGATCGTGAAGTCTGCGAAGAACCGTCCATTCGGCTCTCTAAACCAATCATCCGCAGATAGGGCGAAGGTCGGTGGGCGAAACTCCCCTTTGTCTAGCCGCACCGACGCTACATCGAAGTCTGAATGTCCGCCCGCAGCCTTCTGCCACAGTGGTACTACGTCGGTTTGCGCTGGCGCCACAGCGAGCCCTAATCCAAACGCAGTCACGAGAGCGCCCGCGCGAAGCACATCCCCGATCAACGAAAGCTTCATGCCTTGCTCCCCACCACAGCACCGCAATCGAATACAGATTACTACTCAGTTCGATCCAGTCGTCTTCTCATTCCGCCAAGCCGAGCTTTGGTAGAGAACACGGTTGGCCCCGGATCGGGCCAAGTTGGCCATAACCCGTTTTCCATGAGCGGTAGTCGAGCTCTCAACCCGCTTGCGCAATTCCTAATCCGCTTGCGGCTTCAACGCGGCATCGACGACCATCGTCGAGACTGTGCCGCGCGTCGCCTCCAGCTTCAGACCCAACTGCTGCTGGATCGCTGTAAACAGCGGCGGATTCGGAGCATCATCCGGAGCTTTGGGCAATTCACCCCCATATTCTGTCTCATCCTGGGCGAACTTCAGGTCGAAGTCGTACTTCCCAGGCAGGGCTGTCCGGTTCAGGGTGGGCTTGTCCAACGTCGCGCGCTGCAGCATCGCGACAAAGTCATCCATGGTGACGCTCCGCGCCGGTACTTCGACTCTGTCGGGATACACCACCCCAATAATCTTAGGCGGATCGTCCGGCTTCGCAGCGGCCTTCAACCTCGGTCCGCCCTTTGTCAGGCTCAGCGTGTAGATCGACATCTCCTTGTCCTGGCGATGGAACTTCAACCCAAATCGCTCCACCAGCAGTGCACGAAGCATCTGCATCTGCTCCAGCCGCGTCGGCGGGACGTCCCCTGGCGTCACCGCCTCGATCGTAAAGTGCTGCGAGCCCATCCATCCTGGCGCTCCCGAAATTGTTCTCGGATTCATGTCGTAGCCCAGCGCGATCAAGGCCGACAAGGTGAAGTTCGTAGCCACCCACCGATGCGTCCCATCCATCCGGAACATCCGCCCCGCCTTCGCGTCCACGTCCACCGGCTTCACCGTCGCCACTTCAAACGCATCGAACCTGGGCCGCGGCTCCTGCGCAACCGAAAGCAGCGAGCATCCAACCGCAATCAACGCAACGAATCCCCGCATGTTCCACCCCTCCCAGCGCGTCTAGTCTACTTTCCCCTATAGCGACGCGTCGACCCGTTGGGGTAAACCATCTCCGGAAACACAGTCTCTGGGATGAGCCGTATCATGCCCCATCCACGTCACCAAATATCCGTCGACATACGCTGCGACCGAACATCTTGGGAAGTCAGTGAACGGGAGACAGTGTCGCCAATTAGCGTACAGCGCGGCGAAGTTCCTAAAATCCCGGGCGATCTCAACCGGTCGATGCAACACTGTCATGGAGTACTAGCCTGAGTTTCAAAATCCAACGTCTTGCGCGGGCGTTGATTGAGGCGCAGGGCTACCTTGTTGAGATCGGCTTGAGAGTAGCCGGATAAGTCTGTTTTCCTTGGGAAGTACTGTCTTAGGAGACCGTTGGTGTTTTCGTTGGTGCCCCGCTGCCAGGGACTCTGCGGATCACAGAAGTAGACGTTCACCTTTGTGGCCACGGTGAAGGTCTTATGTTTAGCCATCTCGAGACCTCGATCCCAGGTCAACGAGCGCCGCAGAGATGCGGGCAGCTTTAGAACCTGCCGAGTGAGCGCGGCAACGACGGTCGCCGTATCTTTGCTTGGCACTTTGACAAGGATGGTGAAGCGCGAGTGCCGTTCGACTAGGGTTGCGATGTGTCCTCACGCTCGGCCGACGTCAGCGTTCGATGCGAGCGACGACGAATGGCCGGAACGATGCCGCCGTGCTTCGAGAGCAGAAACTGAATCGAGCCATGATCCTTGTCGAAGGCACGACCAATCTCGTGCAATGACTCGCCCGCCTTCCAACGCCGCCATATCTCGCCCTTCTGCTCCGCAGAAAGACCATGCCGTCTTCCGTGTCTCATACACACCACCTCTAAAAATGATCTAAATCAGATGGTGTTGCATCGACCGGTTGAGATCGCCCCGACTTTTGGGCAATCGCATTCCGACGGACTGCCAAATCAGGGTAATGTATGTACGCGCATACGACCCCAAGGCAGAGCGCTGTGCTTGTGTTGAGACTTGCCGCATTCTTCTGGTGGGCATTTTTATGCCCGCGAAGCACAATTCACTGTTGCGGCACATCATTCTCTTCGGCGAGGATCTCTACGATGCAACAGGTTCGTTCGGAGCGCCTGCGGCTGTCTTGCTCGCCCTACTGTGTTGGCACGCGCGTTTTCCCTTGGCGGGCAAAGCGAATAGAGCAGTCCATACTATGTCCTTAGATCGCAGATTGCTGTTCCTTTTTGTGTTCTCGTCATTGTCCACACGAAGCCGTCGTCTGGGTGCAAGGGACCTTCACGTAGACAGGAAATGCATGTGTTAGTCTTTGCTTGCAAAGATTGAGCCTATTTCGCAATAGATCAGAGAATAAGCAGCTCGATGTAACTGGTAACCTGCGAGTAATCTCAATCCGCGTCCTTCCCCCATAAAACTAGTACCACTGGAGCCTATTGCCTTGGGTGACTTTCGGAGTTGTGTGCACCCTTTTTGGGTTTTTCTTTGTGCTTGCCTCCAGTGCGTTTGCGGCGGGCGGAGCAGGCGGTTTATCGGGTGTGCGATTCTGACGGTTTTTGTCGTATTGGCGGCGCGTGCAGAGAGCTCCGTACAGCGGCTCAGTGGTCATGTGCGTCCTGCGGTCTCGCAGGGGCGGGCGCAGTTGGCAGGCTCGATGCCGGACGAAGGGAAGTTGAGCTTCTCCATTGTTCTGCCGCTGCGGAATGAAGCAGACCTTGATGCATTGCTGCAGCGTTTGTACGATCCATCGAGCGCCGACTACCGGCAATTTCTTAGCGTAGCGGATTTTACCGAAAGGTTTGCTCCTACGGCTGCGGACTACGCGACGGTACTCACTTTTGCTAAGGCCAATGGCCTCGAGGTAACCGGCACGCCGGCGAATCGCATGGTTATTCCGCTGAAAGGTACGGTTGCGGCGATCAATACTGCGCTTCATGTGCGGATGAGTTTGTACCAGCACCCTACGGAAAACCGCGTTTTCTTTTCTCCGGACCGTGAGCCTTCGCTTGCCCTGAGTGTTCCGGTGGCCCATATCAGCGGACTGAACAATTTTTCCGTGCCTAAACCGATGATGCATCGAGCGGCAGATGGTCGCATGGCCGCCGCCGTAACCGGCTCGGGGCCCAACGGGTCGTACCTGGCAGGCGATATGCGTACGGCGTACTACGGCGGTACCCAGTTAACCGGCATGGGACAGGCAGTGGGCCTACTGGAGTTTGGCGGCTATGACCTGAATGATGTGAAGCAAACCTTCAGCAGCGTAGGGACAAGCTACGCTGTCCCTATCAACAATGTGCTGCTGGATGGTGCGACCGGTCTCTCGAATGGAAGTGACGGAGAGCAGGTACTGGACATCGTGCAGGCGATTGGAATGGCTCCGGGGCTAAGCCAGGTCCGGGTGTATATCGGCACAGACGATGCCGATATTCTCAACTCGATGGCATCGGAGAACATCGCGAAGTCCCTGAGTTGCTCGTGGGGCTGGTATCCGGATGATCCCGGCACCGATGACGTCTTCTTCAAGGAGTTTGCGGCCCAGGGACAAAGCTTCTTTGTGGCTTCGGGTGACTATGGCGCGTGGGACACCGAGATTGCGCCATGGGTCTATCCGGCGGAAGACGCGTATGTGACGACGGTAGGCGGAACCCATCTGACGACAGTGGGTGCGGGCGGGCCATGGCAGGCAGAGACGTCCTGGAACGGACCTCCGTATGGCAGCGGCGGGGGTATCAGCCCCGACGGTATTGCGATTCCAAGCTGGCAGACGGGCGCAGTAACGGCAGCGAATGGGGGCTCGACGTCATTCCGGAATGCTCCGGATGTCTCGATGGAGGGGGACTTCGACAATTACAACTGCGAAGAGGGCATCTGCGCTGGAGACAACGCCGGTACGAGTTTCGCCGCACCACGCTGGGCTGCGTTCACGGCTCTGATCAATCAGCAGGCTGCGGAGATGGGGACCTCGCCAGTAGGCGGCATCGGCTTTTTGAATCCCGCGCTCTATGCGATTGGCAGCGGGACGCGATACGCAAACGACTTTCACGATATCCTCACTGGCGATAACCTCACTGAAGGGCAGCCAATCTGGTTCAATGCTGGGACGGGCTATGACCTGGTGACGGGATGGGGCAGCCCCACAGGCCAGAATCTGATTAACGAGCTCGCCGGTCCGCAGACTCTTGGCTTCTGGCTTTCGGCGTCGTCTTCTACGGTCCAGGTGAATCCGGGAGGAAATGGGTCGACTTCGATCAGCATTGTGGATGCTGGAGGATTTACGGGCAAAGTGCAGCTCGCTGTGACGTCTGCATTGCCCACCGGAGTGATAGCAGCCTGGGGAACCAATCCAACGACCGGAAGCAGTGTTTTGGCGCTGACGGCGGCGAGCACAGCTACCAACACGACGACCACGCTGACCATCACGGGAACCTCCGGCAGTATCAACGAAACGACGCACGTTACCCTTGCAGTTCACCCGCCCGCGTTTTCTCTATCTGCCTCGCCGGACACTTTAGGGGTCCTTGCCGGAAGCCCAACTACAGCGAGCGTGATCGTGACACCGCTGTTTGGGTTTACAGGCAGTGTGGCCCTTACGGCCTCTGGTCTTCCTGCTGGGGTCACAGCGACGTTCGGGACCAACCCGACGAGTGGAACGACCCTCTTGACGCTTCAAGCCACCAGCGCTGCGGTGGCGGCCACAAGCAACATCACTATCACGGGTAAATCCGGGCAGTTGACGGCGACAATGATCGTTCCGATCACGGTGCTGAAGCCTACATTCAAGCTCGCGAACAATGGAGATGTGACGCTCGGAACAGGGGCTTCGGCGAGCAATACCATCTACGTGGAAAATTACTACGGTTTTCAGGGAGCTGTAACTCTGTCGGTCGCGGGCCTGCCCAGTGGTTTGTCTGCGACCTTCGGGACGAATCCGACGACGTCGGCCTCTTATCTGACTTTTACCCCAAGCAGCACGACACCTCTGGGAACCAGCACGGTAACGGTGACGGGTCAGTCCGGCAGTCTTTCGGCGACGACGACGTTCAAGGTCAACGTCGTCGCTCCAAGCTTTACGCTGACGCAATTGGGCACCGTACAGATTGGGAAAGGAACGACGACGACAGTTCCTGTCTATGTGAATCCGATGTATGGATTTACGGGTGCAGTCAATCTTGCGATCGCCGGGCTGCCGAGCGGAGTGACGGCATCGCTGACTCCGAATCCGACTCCCGGGAACAGCACGCTGACGCTGACAGCGAGCAGCACGGCAGCAATCGGCGCGAGCGCGGTGACGGTAACAGGTACGTCCGGTTCTCTGAAGGCGACGGCGAGCATGACGCTGGAGGTCTTCGTGCCGACGTTCACTCTGAGTAACAACGGACCTGTAAGCATCGCTCCGGGCACCTCAACGACAATGCCTCTCTCCGTGAACGCTTTGTATGGATTCACGGGGAGCGTAAACCTTACAGTCGCGGGACTTCCAAGCGGAATTACTGCGGCGATCTCGCCTAATCCGACGACGGGCGCTGCTTCAATCACGTTGACTGCAAGCACGGCTACGGCGTTAGGTAATGGCACATTGACAGTCACAGGAAGCTCGGGAACGCAAACTGCGACCACGTCGATCCCGTTGACGGTAGGCCTGGGGACTTTCACCTTGTATGCCTCTGGATCGGTCACTTTAGGTGTGGGGAGCTCTGCCCAGGAATCAGTGTCGATCTATCCAGGGTCTGGACTGACCGGTGGTGTGACGCTCTCTCTCGCGGGGCTTCCAAGCGGAGTTACCGCATCCATCTCCCCCAACCCGACGACTGATTATGCATTCGTGAACCTGGTCGCCGACAGTACGGCTAAACCCGGGAACTATACCGTCACTATTAACGGTACGTCGACGAACGCAAAGGCCGCTTCGACCACGTTTGCACTCACGGTGGGAGCGCCGAGCTTCACTCTTTCAAACTATGGCGGCCAGACGCAAGTGGGACAGGGATCGTCAGCGACGATCACCATCATCATGAGCCCAGTGAATGGGTTTCTCGGCACTGCTCATTTGACGGTCTCTGGTCTGCCTAGCGGAGTTATGGCGAGTTTTGCGCCTGCGCTGATCACGGGAGGGTCGAGCACGTTGATGTTTACGGCGACCAGCACGGCGACGGTAGGAACGAGTACGGTTACCGTCACAGGCACTTCGGGTTCAACGACCGCGACGACATCTTTTCCGCTGCAGGTTGGAGTTCCGACTTTCACGCTTAGCACTGGAGGTGTATCCATCACTCCGGGAGGCACGGCCAGCGGCTACGTCTCTGTGAACCCTACGTTTGGTTTTACGGGCAGCGCAACCCTCTCGGTGAGCGGGCTACCGGCTGGGGTGACCGGTTCTTTCGCTCCGGACGTCGTAACCGGGAATTCCCAGCTAAATCTGACGGCCAGCGGCACGGCTGCGATGGGGGTTTCGACGGTGACGGTGACGGGTGTTTCGGGATCGGTGAAGGCAACGAGCACGTTCTTACTCACGATCGCGCCGGGCACCTTTTATCTCCAGGCGGGTAATGGATTTGCACAATTCGCAGCGGGAGCGACGGTTACCAGTACTGTCTCGGTGCTTTGGTCCAATCCGGTTACAACGGGCGATGTTGTTCTTGGCATCTCCGGATTGCCCGCGGGTGTGACCGCAACCTTCTCTCCGACTTCAACGAGCACCACAAGCGTGCTGACGCTGATCGCAGCAAGCACGGCAGCAACGGGTAATACAAATCTTACGATTACGGGAACTCTGGGAAAGACGACAACGACAACAAACTTTCAGATCCAGATCCAACCAATGTCATTTTCACTCTCAGGGCCATACAGTTACACGATTGGCCAGGGGCAGAGCGCAACTACTTCGATTTACATCACACCGGTCTCCGGCTTCACTGGGACAGTCAATCTGTCGGCCAGCGGTCTTCCGGCCGGGGTTACGGCGTCGTTTTCGCCGACCGCAACGCAGACCGGTTCCACTTTAACTTTGACGGCCAGCAGCACTGCGGCGCTGGCAGGCAGCGTTGTTACGATCACGGGAACGTCCGGCTCGGTCACCGCATCGACCCAGTTTCCGCTTACAGTGTCTCCGCTGTCCTTCAATCTTGGAATCGGAAGCACATCGTTGGGGCTGGGGACATCGTCACCGGTTTCGGTCTATGTCCAGGGACAGAACGGATTTTCTGGAGCCGTCACCCTCGCCGTCTCTGGGCTACCGAGTGGTGTCACTGCAACGGTCTCGCCGAACCCAGCGACTTCCAACGCCACCATTACGTTGACGGCATCGGCGTCCGCAAGCGTTGGACAGTACAACGCGGTCGTTACCGGTACTTCTGGCAAGCTGACGGCATCCAGTCTGCTGAACATCACGGTTGCCGCGCCGTCGTTCACACTTAGCAGCTACGGCGGACTTTCATTGGGCCAAGGGGCGTCGACGCAGACCAGTGTTCAAGTTAACCCTCTCAATGGATTTACCGGAAGCGTCCAGCTTTCGGTTACGGGACTTCCCAGCGGGGTCAGCGCCTCCTTCCTGCCGACTCCCACAAACAGCAACAGCACGCTGACTTTGACGGCTAGTACTACGGCTCCTCTGGGGCAATACAACGCAACACTCGTCGGGACTTACGGCACGCAAATCGTGACGATTCCACTAAACCTCTCGATCTATGCACCAAAGTTCACCCTGTCGACCTATCAGGCGCCGACTTTGGCTCCTGGGTCGAGCACCCCGATTTCTGTCGGGATCTCATCGATGTACGGCTTCAGCGGCGCAGTCCATCTTAGCGCGTCCGGGCTGCCGGCCGGGGTGACTGCGACCTTCTCCCCTGCCTCTGCAACGACTCAGAGCACGCTCACGTTTACGGCTGCGACGTCTGCAATCGCGGGTGAGTCCAACATCACAGTCAGCGGCGTCTCGGGGACAGCAACATCGACGGTCATTGTGCCTCTTACCATTGCGGCGCCAACCTTCACGCTCTGGGGTCAAGGCATATCTGTCGGTATCGGATCATCCAACAGCGGGACCATTTATGTCTCAACGAACAATGGATTTACGCAACCTGTGCAATTCGCCGCTTCGGGCGTGCCAAGCGGGATTACGGTTGGCTTCTCGCCGAATCCCGGAACCGGGAGCACGGTCATGACTGTGGCTGCCGCGAAGACGCTTGTCGCCGGGCAGTACCTTTTTACCGTGACAGGCACTGGAGGAGGACAGACGGCGACCTCGCAGGTCCAGGTCGATGCAGGAGTACCATCTTTCACTCTGTACGCCTACAGCGTGTCTGTCAGCGCGGGAAGCTCCTCGAATGAATATATTTCTGTATCTCCCACCTATGGCTTTAGCGGAGCGGTCCAGTTTTCTGCGACCGGACTACCGGCAGGCGTGACCGCGTCGTTCTCCCCGTCCTCCTCGACGAGTAGTACAAATATGACGCTGAATACAACGACCGCCGTGAAGCCGGGGCAATATAACTTGAATGTCGTTGGCACATCGGGTTCGCAGGTCAAAACGGCACCTGTCGTGCTCACGGTGCTGGCGCCGAGCTTTTCGGTCGCGGACTACGATGCTCCACTCGTGGGGCAGGGCAACACCGTTACGACCTATGTATACGTGCAGAGCCAGACCGGATTTGAGGGGAGTGTCAACCTCTCCATCACCGGCTTGCCGAGCGGTGTAACGGCGGCTTTTTCGCCAAATCCGGCGACGAATAGCAGTATCTTGAGTCTTACTGCGTCGAGCACGACGTCGGTTGGCCAGTACACGGCCACAGTGAAGGGTACTTCAGGTGCCTTAAGCGCGACGACACAACTGAACTTTACGGTGGGCACACCCTCCTTCTCTCTTTCAACGTACGGCGGTATACAGATCGGGGCGGGGACGACGGGGCAGCAATACATCTCGGAGAATCCGGCGTTCGGATTTGCAGGCAGCGTCCAGTATTCTGTTTCGGGCCTCCCTGCAGGAGTGACTGGTACTTTCTCACCCGTGACGTCGACGAGCGGGACGAGTCTTGTCTTGGCTGTAGCCAGCACGGTTCAGCCAGGTCAGTACAGCTTTACCGTCACCGGAAAATCCGGTTCGTTGGTCGTGTCCGTGCCTGTTTCCGTTCTGGTTGTCAGCCCCGCCTTCACGTTGAACGTCTATGGCGGGACCAGTATCGGTCGAGGCACATCCGGCACAGTCAATGTTTACATCAACGGACAGAATGGGTTTACGGGAGCTGTTCAACTCACGGCATCCGGTCTGCCTAGCGGCGTGACTGCAACCATCTCTCCGAATCCGGCGACGGGCACAAGCGTCCTCACCCTGACGGCATCAAGCGCGGCGAGCCTTGGGCAGTACACCGTGACGCTCAAGGGTGTATCCGGGACACAAAGCGCTTCGACGGCATTCACTGTCGGCGTCTACGTACCGACGTTCCAGCTGGGAAGCACAGGGAATTCCTTGAATATCGGGCAGGGAACATCGGCTGGAAGCTATATCACGATCAACAATCTTTACGGGTTCACCGGCCAGGTTCAGTTGAGCGTATCGGGGCTACCCGCCGGCGTGACAGCAACCTTTTCTGCGAACCCGACGACGAGCCAAAGTCTTCTGACGCTCACCGCATCGAGCACAGCAGCCCTGGCCCAGAGCACTCTGACGATCACAGGAACGTCAGGGACACAGACTGCTACAACGACGTTGCAGCTGGGTATCTATGCGCCCACCTTCAGCATCACTGGGGGCACAGCGGTAAGTCTCTTCCAAGGCAGCTCTACGACAGACTATCTGTATATCAATGCTCCGTATGGCCTCACCGCCCCGGTGCAACTCGCCCTCACGGGGTTACCAAGCGGGGTGACAGCGTCGATCTCCCCCAACCCAACTACATACTCCAGCGCCGTGACGCTCAGTGCGGCGAGCAACGTAGTTCCCGGACTGTACTCGATCACGGTCAGTGGAACTTCGGGTGCTCAGAGTGCAACCAGCGGATTCACCCTGTACGTACCTACGGTGGCGACGACCACAACCGCGACCATCAATACGACCTCGTTCCCTGAATCTTCTCCTGGAAGCGTCTCTGTTCATGTGAGCTGCAACTCGGCCTGCGGGAAAGTGCTTTATCAAGAAGATGGTGCGAACTGGGCGACTGTCACACTCGATGCGAACGGCAACTACAGTTCCCATGGCAGCTTGCCGAACGCAACGCCCGGGCAGCATACGATGACCGTTACCTACCTCGGGAACGCTCAGTATGCGGCCTCCACCTCCAACACGGTCAGCTTCACCATCCTGCCTCCGGCAACGACCACTACCGCGACGATCAATACGGCCTCGTTCCCGGCATCTGCCCCTGGAAGTGTCTCTGTTCATGTGAGCTGCAACTCGGCTTGCGGAAAAGTGCTCTTCCAGGAAGATGGTGCGAACTGGGCGACTGTCACACTTGATGCGAACGGCAACTACAGTTCCCACGGCAGCTTGCCGAACACAACGGTGGGACAGCACACAATGACCGTTACCTACCTCGGTAGCGCACAGTATGCGAGCTCCATGTCGAACACGGTCAACTTCACCATTCTGCAGTAGGGTAGCGACTGAATGAAGTACCGCAGCAATCAGAACATTAGCTGCTAAGGCTCACCCTTGTTTCGCCCAGGGCTACGGAGTCCGCGACGAGCAAAGAAATAATGAGTGGCTGAAGTAGAAGGGCGGGAGCCGTTGGAGCGAAAGCATCCCCTCCTAATTCACGCAAAAACGGGGTTATCTGGAGATTCGCCTTTGATTGCCGTCCGGGTGCCCTATCGACGGCTGCGAGCCGAACTTTCCCAAAACATCGGGCGGTCTCAACCGGTCGATGCAACACCATCTGATCTAGATCATTTCTTAGAGGTGGTGTGTATGAGACAAGAGAGACGTCATGGTCTTTCTGCGGAGCAGAAGTCCGAGATTTGGCGGCGTTGGAAAGCGGGCGAGTCGTTAC
>NZ_JACHIP010000039.1 GCF_014203275.1 Granulicella aggregans | reverse complement strand
GTGCTGAATCCTGAGTTCGCGCATATGGCTGAGCTTCGATCCCTGTATGCCGGAGCTGTAGGGAAAAGCCAGCGCAGTTCCCTTCTCTTCCAGCAGCTCGATCACACGCCCGATGCTGAGCTGCTCGGCTTCGCTCAGGGGTTCGTACCATCCCCGAAACTCGTCCGACACCTCAACTTCATATGCCATATACGTACTATATCACCATTAGCATATTGCAGGCTTTGCGCTCAGGGTCACTGAGTGCCTCGTAGAGCGATTTGCTTTGAGTTTTTGGTTGGGATGCTTGTCCGAAGCCTCATCGGCTCGTCCTGGGTGCCTTTCTGCTCGATTGCCTCGTGGTTCCAATCGTTAGCCGCAACCCTCCAACAGCCCCCACTCTAATCAGGAAGGTTTTGCTTTTGTTGTTGCCTCTGCGGGGTTTGGGGCGCAGCCCCAACGGAAAAAGGGCCGTTAGGCCCTACAGGACGCGACCGAAGGGCGCGCTCCTTTGTTTTTTGCAACTCTTCCTTGCCCCGTCTCTTTCCACAGCGAAGTGGCCCTGACTACTTGTAGTTAGGTTATGTGTTTCTACTACTTGTTAAGTGGGGGTGTTTCAGCGGTCATTAGTGGGGGTGTTTCAGCGTGCATAAAGTTGAGTGGGGGTGTTTCAGCGGGAGTCTAAACTCTTGAAAATAAAGAGGGATATGCCAAATAATCGCCTTTTCTGGCGAGTGGGGGTGTTTCAGCGGGGATAACTTTCAAAACACACAGGCTTTCACACAGGTGGATCAACGCTTCAGATGTCCGTCCTTGAGCAGGAGCCGCCGTAGTGCATGCCGATGCCATCGCCGCCCTCTGCCCTGCCGGAAAGCTCTCAACCGCGCTCCAGGCCCTTCCCTGCCCCGCTGTTGCCTATTGCCTTGGGCGGAATCGACGGCACACAGCCTTTTATCTCCAGAAATCCTTTGGGCGTCTTGAAGTCAAGGGTCGGCCAGCATAGCCGGAGCTTGCGAAGTTCGCGCAGTGCGTCTTTGCGGAAGTCGTTCACGATGTCCTTGTCGTGCGCTTTATCCGGATCTTTGCCGAACTGAGCGTAAAGCTGGTGCCATGAAAGCCGCTGCGTTTTCGGCCCGGTCGCGGTAAGCAGGGTGAACGTCTTGTACGAAAGCCACATGTACAGGTCTAGCCCGAGAGATGATCGCCGCATCGCTTTCAGGATGCGCATGTCGAGCGGCACGGGATGAGCGATGATCTCCTGAAACAGGCGCTCCCCTAGCATCACCCGGCTCTGCCAGAGCGTGTCTTGCGTCGGGGTTTTGTAGTCCCACCAAAGATCTGTTTCGTCAGCCACGGTGGATGAAATCGTGCGCTTGCGGCCCGGTGTTTCGGAGATGAGCTGCACATGCGCGTTGAACAGCCGATCTATTTGGTTCCGCAAGCGCGTCCGGTCGGCCCTGCTTCCCCCACTGTCCGACAACATGCCGAGCTGCCGCATAAACTCCGCAAGCGAGTGGCCTAGCTGTAGCTCCCGGCTTTGCGTCTTGACGGCCTCGGTGCAAAGCCACGCCAGCAAGAGACGCGGCAGATTGCC
Organism: Granulicella aggregans; assembly: GCF_014203275.1. Classification (GTDB taxonomy): domain Bacteria; phylum Acidobacteriota; class Terriglobia; order Terriglobales; family Acidobacteriaceae; genus Edaphobacter. Next base: position 15,668 of record NZ_JACHIP010000039.1, on the reverse strand, counting down.
ATAGGGCAAGCGGTTCTGGACACCCGCCGTCATGCCGAAAACGTAAGGGCCGGTTCTCCGAACGTACTCTTTCAGGTCTTTGGGATCGGTTCGGGGCAAGCTGCACAAGGTCAGCAGCCGCGTCATAAACCCCATTTCCGGGCTGTCGTGCGGGATTGCCTGTAGTTCCTCAATCTGCTTGATGACCGTGTGGTGATGTCGGCCCTGCGGCGTCTCCGGCTTGGGCGGCGGTGCCGGCTTGATCCCGTCCATGATGCCGGGCAGGAACGCCGATAGGGGGTTTAGCTCCCCTTCCCTGCTCTCGTCCTGTCCGCCGCGTCTGTCCTTGCGATCAATCATCCTTGGGTCGATCCCTTTACTTTCATGAATTCCTGAAAGGAGGCTATCAATAATTCATTCAGCTTCATGTTGTTATCGAGCGCCGCTTGCTTGAAGGACTTAACAAATGTCGGGGGCAGCTTGAACTGCATCGGTACATATTCCGCCGATGCGACCACGCCACGTTGTCGGGAACCACTAAGGTGCTGCGCTCTGACGGGCGCGAGGTCTTTGCTGTCGAGAGAGAGTGTTTTAGCCATTGGCAACCTTTCTTGATTTCATGATTTGAGGAAAGCATGATTTCAGCTCTACCCATAGATTGGCGATTTCCAAAGCGACCGGCGCTCTGGGGGTAATCTCTGGGGCAGTATTTCCGCCGGTCATCGCTGAGGCGTAGCCTACGCGGTCTGCAATGAAAGATTTGGCAACTCGGCCATGCTCGGACAGGGCGGCAATGGCCTGGGCCGTGATGCTGGCCTGTGGTTTGGCTTGGGTGATGACGAAAAGGAATGGCTTCTTAGCTTCCTTCACGAGCTGCACTGTCTCCGTAACCGCCCAAAGATCAGAGGGAGAAGGCCGCACGGGAATGACAACAAAGTCGGCAAGATGGACAAGGGACACTGTCTGGTCGGAGATCGTCGGCGCTGTGTCGAGAAAGCAGTATTCCGTGCCCTGATTTGCCAGCATGGCTAGACCGGCCTCGATCTGCTCCAGTCTCACATCGGCCCGCTGCGGCGTCTCGGCCTCGCGGCGCTCATGCCACCGCGTCAACGTGCCTTGCCGGTCGGTGTCGATGACGCAGATAGGGGTGTCGCCCGCGCGCTCGGCCTCTACGGCCAAATGCGCCGTCAGCATGGTCTTGCCGCTGCCGCCTTTCTGAGAGGTTACAAGAATAATTTTCATGAAAGTAGCCTTTCAATAAAGCAGTACTTATTGAAAGTAGCGCGTTGCGGCGGGGCGGGGAAGTGCAATCTAGGTTCTCCCTTGTTCGTTTTGTCGGCCATTATGGCGTCTGAGAGGGAATGAGCCGGGGTGTCGCGCGAGAATACCGAGCGGGGCGTAGGATCGCTTCGCTTCGACTACGGTCATCCTCCCCGCTGTTTTTTGGCCGCGAGATAGCAACATTCGCCAAGGCGTCGCCTCGGCTGTTCGCCTTGGTGACGATTTTGCACTTTTGAAAATACCGTGCCATTGGCATACACTCACGGTATGCAAACGGTCGTCGAGACGCTGACGTACCTCAAAGCGGCCTCGGCTCTTTTCACGGAAGCGGAGCGGGCTGACATTGTTTCGGCCATTGGCTCAGACCCCGAAGCAGGCGACCTCATGCCGGGGACCGGGGGATATCGCAAACGGCGGTTCGGACGGGCCGGAATAGGGAAGCGCGGCAGCGTAAGAGTCGTATACCTCTACGGCGGTGAAGACTTTCCCATCTTCCTTATCACCGTGTATGCGAAGGCGGAAAAGGGCAACCTAAGCAAGGCAGAGCAAAACGCTCTCGCGAAAGTGGCTAAGAGCTTCTTTGCGGACTATGGGAGGAATGCATGAGCAAACTGTTTGAAGAGATGGCGCAAGGCACAGCGGAGGCCCGCGCCTACATGGAAGGGGAGCGGAAAGGCTACAAAGTCACGCTGCCCAAATCCATCGACGTGCGCGGGATCAGAAACCGGCTCCACTTCAGCCAGGGCCGCTTTGCGGATGCTTTCGGCTTGTCGGTGGACGCCGTACGCCATTGGGAGTCGGGCCGTCGAAACCCGGAAGCGGCGGCGCGGGCGCTTCTTATGGTGATCGCTCACAATCCGCAGCTCGTGATGCAGGCATTAGCCCAACCTCAGGCCTCAATACCGGCTCGGACCAGGGCAGGGAAGGGGCTTACAAAAAGCGGCAGAGCAAAAAGATCCTCTGCAGCCTGATCAAAAACTTCGACGTTTCCGCAAACACCAACAGAGGTGAACATGCGAACTTCTTCAGCCCTTATTTTCTGCAGTTGCTTCCTGCCAATGGCGACCGTGCACACCTACGCACAAGCACCAACACAACCATGTGGGCCTCCAATCAAGCTTTCTGGCAGTGCGATGAGGCCATTGTTGATCCATGAAGTAACCCCGAACTATGGAACGATTATTCGTCGAACAGGAGTCAACGGAGCTGTGTTCTTTCGAGCTCTCGTTGGTTGCAACGGGAATGTAGAGAGTGTGACGATTGTTAGTGGTCCAGAGGCGTTGCGGCAAACGACAGTGGACGCGGTAAAGCAGTGGACCTATCGTCCCTACCTCATCGATGGGAAAAAGGTTTCTGTCGATCTGTCCATGGGCATATCCGAGAGCTTTGGTGCTGAGGTGCTTTTTGAAACCGTGTCACCTGGTCGCGTGCGCGTCTCTTCAGGCGTGATGGCTGGACAGCTCTTGTCGAGGATAGAGCCCATCATCCCTACATTGCCCCTTGATGCAAAGGTTAGTGGAGCGACTGTGCTCCGTGCTGTCATCGGGCGGGACGGTAGAGTTCTGGAGCTAACGCCTATTTCTGGTCCTGAATTACTTCGCGGACCAGTCATGGGCGCTGTTAGGCAATGGCGCTATAGACCATTTCTTATCGACGGCACCCCAGTCGAAGTCGAAACGACGGTCACCCTGAATATCGACTTTGGACATTGAGAAAATAGCGTGAAGAGTTCGGCCAGAACTAATGCCGCCACGTAGCTCTCGTGGCTAGCAGCAGACCTTGATCTTGCACTTCAAGGAAACGGTGATTGCGGCAACTTCGACCTTCCGGACGGCTTAACGGACGAACTTGCCGCAAACGTCGACTTTGCGTGCAGGTCGAAGACTACAGGTTCGTCTTCATCGTATTCGCAGGGAAAAGGCTGAGAGGGCGACGGCTGCAATTGCAAAGTCGTTTAGTTGTACCTTGAACTACGGGTTACGCTTCGCCACTATTTCGACACGAACTGGCAGTGAGCGTGCGGTCGAATATACACCGCCAAACTTGCCCGCCCTCCTGCGCGATGGTTCAGCCTCGCCGTAGAGGACATGGGGCGACCAGACGCTGACTAGGTAATACACGCCGGGGTGTGGCAGCTCTGTCGTCGTAAATTCGTAAAACGCTCGCTGCGGCTTTCCGTGGTCAATTCCAAAAGGTCCCCAGCCGTGGCCGCTACACATTGGTTCCATAGGAATCGTCCGCAGTACATTATGTTCGAAATCCTGGATCTCTAGTATCGGCCTTGGTTCGGCACACTCGCCTTGCCCCAGCGGCTCGGTCGCGTCTACGTTCTCCCAGCGCAGGTGGAGCGGGATCTTTTCACCCTCGATAAAGGTGGCGTGGTCAACTGATAGACCGGCTCGGATACCGGCAGCCGACTCGCCCCAATTGGGCGGGAGGGTATCGACGCCCAGAACGGTGAACTTCGCGGCCGCGGTCAGAAAGGTTGGCTGCGCAAGAGCGGTACGCCACTCAATGTGAGTTACCTGGGCAAGATCGGAGGCGCTGATTTCGGCATCGACGATTGTCCAGCCAGCTCCCACGTCGCAGGTTCGCATTCGATCCCTCTTCCATGATGGCCACGCTCGCTCCTGATCCTCCCGAATCTGTTCCGGTGTGAACGAAGCGATGGGATATGACACCTTCGTGGTCAGCGGGTCGAGTCGCGTGCCAATCTCAGGTCCGTGCCGTACCGTGTAGAGGTTTGCGCAACCAGTGGTCTCTCCAGCTGGGGCTTTCTGATCCGTTCGTTCTACATGCAGCGTCGCCCGCTCGTCGCTATAGACGGGGTTGGGCAGGACAGAGATTCGCAAGGCTCCGTCGATGACGGTAGCGATCGATGGCAAGTCCGCTCCCAGGCGGTAGCCGGAGCTTCTGACTGACGAGCAAATGCGAAGAGGCCAGCCTGAGGGGATGAACAGATAGCCGGTTGGCGGGAGTGCCCATTGAACGACAAAGTCGGCCCAATCGGCCCATTGACACGACGATCCAGTCGTGGCCCAGTGCAGATCAACGGTGGCGCGTTCGCCTGGTGCCAGCAGGGCTTGGTCTATGGTCTGTCGCTCCGGGTAGGGCAACGGCCTGTCTTGCTGGTCACACAGCCAGCAATTCTCGATAGCCATACTGTGTCCGTCGACCGCGAAGGAGGCACCTGCCTGGCCTTCGAGACGGCAGGCTGTGCTGCCTTGGTTCTGGAAATGCAAAGAGACCGTTTGCTCGCCAGCAGGGATGTTGGCGAAGGTGAACGTTGCATCGATAGATGCAGGATTGCAGAGAGGAGGCGGCTGCGTGGCGGCCGAACCGGGCGGCGGCGCGGCTACGGAAGGCGTGTTTTGCGCGTTGCCTGTGGCTGCGGCGGACAGTGCAAGAGCGGACGCGAGCAAACAAATCCAATTCGGCCAAACTACTTTCATGGCGTCCAGTCTATGCCCCAGCCAGGGCTCATTGACCGCGAACAAAGTAATGCCGCTGGATTTTGGCACGTCCACTGCGCAACCGAAATGATCTTGATCTTGAACCTTTTGGTCCATCTGATACCGTTACTCCCGCCAAACGGGAATTGCGGCAACTTCGCACCATCCTCTCTCTGAGAGTCTCCAGGCACCTGTTACATTCTTTCTACGGACGTAGAAGAAACGTAACAGAGGGCCTAAACGATGGCGAAGCGCAGGTTTGTGAGCTACTTGAGGGTCTCAACGGCACGGCAGGGCACAAGCGGCCTGGGCCTCCAAGCACAGCGCGCCGCCGTAGCCGAATATCTCAATGGTGGCGATTGGACGTTGGTGGAAGAGGTCCTCGAAGTCGAGAGCGGAAAGCGCAACGATCGCCCAGCCCTCGCCGCAGCCCTCAAGCTCTGTCGCAAACACAAAGCTACCCTGGTGATTGCTAAGCTCGACCGTCTCGCCCGCAACGTTGCTTTCATCTCGAACCTCATGGAGTCAGGGGTGGAGTTCATCGCGGTCGATATGCCCCAGGCCAACCGCTTCGTCGTTCACATCCTCGCTGCCGTAGCCGAGCAAGAGGCCGATGCCATCTCCAAGAGGACCAAGGCGGCGCTCGCAGCAGCGAAGGCTCGCGGAACGAAGTTGGGTGGGCGTCGTGTCTCAGCTAAGCGCTTCGCTGAGATCCAAGCTGTGGCCCGGCAGGTGAGAAGCGAGAGGGTGGCGAAGCAGCGTGCTGAGCTTTTTCCGATCATCCGCCAAATTCAAGCCTCTGGCTGTAAGTCGCTTCGGGCGATCGCCGCTCAGCTCAATACCAGGGAGATTGAAGCGCCTAGGGGCGGCCAGTGGGCAGCTATTCAGGTTCAGCGCGTACTCAACTGATCCATGTCCGTTAAGCTTAGGGTTGCGGTGGGCTCTATAAAGTGTTTACCAATGATTTAGGGGGGGGCAGGGAATTGACGCGACTGCTGATTGGGAAGGACGGCTTCACGCTTCCGATCGAACTGGTCACGTCGACGCAAGCGATTCTTGCCCGCAAGCGAAGCGGCAAAAGCTATACGGCATCAGTCCAGGCTGAGGAGCTGCTTCGGCACAAGCAGCAAATTGCCACGATTGACCCGACGGGTGCTTGGTGGGGCTTACGATCCTCGGCTGCAGGCGATGGGCCGGGATATCCGGTCGTTGTCTTCGGCGGGGATCACGCCGATGCTCCGCTCGAACCGCATGCCGGTCGAATGCTGGCTACGGCACTCGTCGAGCATGGCTTCTCGGCGATCTTCGATGTTGGTCTTATGGTGACGGAAGACCAGATCCGATTTACCTCTGATTTTGCAAGTGAACTACTTCGGATCAATCGGACAGCGCTTCACCTTTTCATCGACGAGGCCGACACGTTCGCTCCGCAATTAACAGAAAACCGGGGCCAGAAAGTCTGCCTCGGCACCGTGAGTCGCTTGGTCAAACAGGGCGGCGTACGAGGCGTCGGTGTCACCATGATTACGCAACGGCCGGCGGACATTAATAAGAAGGTTCTCAGTCAGGTCGATATCCTCACCGTACTGAGGATGAGCCACCCACTCGACATCAAAGCCGCGACAGATTGGATCAAAAGCGAGGTCTCTGTCGAATTTGCGGGAGCGGTAGAGAGTGCGCTACCAAGTCTCCCGGTTGGAAGTGCCTTCTTCTGCTCAGCCTCGCTCGGCATCGGCCAACGGGTCGAAGTACGCGAACGGGAGACGTTCAACTCCGGCGCGACACCCAAACCGGGAGAGAGACAGCGGGTGCCGAAGGTATTGGCTCCGATCGACATTGAGCAACTAGGCCGTGAGATCGCGGATTCGGCGCGACATGCTCAGGAGAACTCCCCAGAATTCCTACGCCAACGAATCGCCGACCTGGAGAGGGAAGGGAATCGCGTTTTACCGGACAGCAGTATCGAACTGGCAAAACTTCAGGCGGAGATCAGCAAGCTAAAGCCCGCGGCTGAGGCGGCCGCCGGCTACCGGATCAAACTCCATGAAGCCGAAGAGATCAGGAAGGAAATCTTTCGAGAGCTTCTGGCACTGATTGCCAAGCTCGAACACCACGGAGAGGTTCAGCCGGCACCGATTTTGGAGATGCGCGCTCCAAAAGAGCTGCCCTTGAAGTTTCCGCCCCGGCCTGTGGTGGTTCCACGAACTATCACGGAAGCATCTGCGGCTGACCATGCATCCGACGCGGAAAGCCCCGTCTCGACTTCAGAGCAAAAGATACTGGATGCGCTCGCGAGCCTTGAGGCCGTCGGCGTCATCGATCCCTCGAAGACTCAACTGGCCGCTTTCGCCGGGTACTCAAACCCTAAGAGCGGAGGGTTCGCTGCGCCCGTCGCGGCGCTGATCCGCAAAGGACTGGCGGGTTCGAGCGGCGGCAAGGCTACGCTGACTGCTGCCGGCCGATCGGTTGCAAACATGCCGACCCGTCCCGCGACCACAAACGAATTGCAAGCTCGAATCTTCCATCTGCTTGGGGAGGGAGAACGGAAGATGCTCACACTCCTGATCGCTGCATTCCCTGAGAGCCTCACTCGTGTGGAGCTGGCCGGACAAGCAGGGTACAGCAATGCGAAGTCAGGCGGCTTCGCAGCTCCGTTGGCACGGCTAGTCGAGCTTGGGTTCGTGGAGACTGTGCGCCCGGGAGTCGTTCGGGGAAGCGAGATGCTCTTCCTCAAAGGGAAGGGCAGACGGAAGTGAAGAAGATCCGGACAGGCGTTCAGCGGGCACTCCATTGCCGCTGCGGACGGGGTAAGGTTCTCGCACTGGGCATGTGCGCCACCTGCTACACGCTCAAGCGGCAAGACGAGGAATATTTTGGCGGGCTCCGTGAACAGGTACTTGCACGAGACGGCTATTGCTGCCGAGTCTGCGGAGCCTCCGGACGTGGGAAACGATCGATCGTAGTGCATCACCGGATACCAGGCGTTTCGAAGATGGCGCTGATGATCTCCCTCTGCCCCGCTTGCCACGCCATCGTGAGCCGAACCCAGGTCATGCGCCGACCCATGCCGCCTTTGCTCCTGGAGCTCTGGAGAGAACAGCACCCGAGTGGCCATGAACAGACGATCCTGTGCTTTGAGAAGCCTGGTCCGGTGGCCATCGCAGTGCCGCTTTTCACGGACTAAACTTTCTCAAATCGACTCGAAACCACCCAGGTTTACGCATGACAACGCACATTATCATGCGCGAAAAGTGACGAATCGCATATCTTAGATTTCGTCGGAGGCAATGCTCTTATCGGGTTCAACCGCCAGGGTCTTTCTACTAACGGAGAGTCGGAGCAACAAGACATACACGAGCGAGCTGAATCCCCCGTAAAGACTGAACCCGATGGTGGCTGCAATAGACGAAGCATCGTACGTCGGCGATGAGAGAGGCTGTTGCTTTAGGACTACGTGGCTCACCAGTAGCGCGACGAATGTTTGACATGATCCAAGGACCACTAGCAACCACCAACGACGGATTTGAAAGGGACTGTCCAGAAGAACTGGCGCAATCCAAGACCCACTCCACCAAATGGTCGCAGCCAAGATTTGGGATGTGGCGAGCATGGGAATAACAGTTGCCGCGACATCGATGCTCTTCGATAAGAAGATAAGCACGATGATCAAAGCGACCCCATGGTATGCGAGTAGACTGAGGCCGGCGCGGGTTTTTGCTCTCGGGAGACAAGATTTCGTAGTTAATGTGGATTCGATCATGTTCACCGTCCGCGCCAACTAGCGCCACGATATCATCTGCCCCAGACGACTCTGCAATCTACATGTACACGTAAAAGCTGCTTATGTCCCCGACTGAAACGTCCGTTTCAGGGGTAACAAGACGATCGTTCGGCAGTAAACGGGCTTTAGAACTTTGCGAAGACAAACACGACGCCAAGTACCACGGCTAACACAACGCAAGCCGTCTTCGGCCATTCCTCAGCCGCTAGTCCACGCTTCCGTCGTCTCAGGGCACTCAGTTGAATGATCGTGAGAAGAAGCATGACCGGGATGAGAAACAGAACAGGGTGATGAATGTGGAAGCCTTGCATCATGGTCATCTCTGGGCGGTCTCGCTAGGTACTCAACTGCTGAAGTGGCGTCCGTAAATCATACCTCCTCTAAAGGAGAATTATCAGCAGCCAAGGGGCTGCTCGTGTACTCATTTGAAACGGTGGTTTCAGTGAATACAGAGCTGCAAACAGCTAATCCATTTACGGAAGGGTTCAGAAGGACTCGTCCTATGAGCCGTCTCAGGAGAAAGCGCGTGATCTGCATGTGGTAGATTCGGGCGATGCTAAAAGGGTATCGCAGCACCCTAGTTGCTCTTGCATTGACGACGCTACCGACAGCCTGAGCGGCCAAATGGTCGCACGCAAGATCGACGCGAGCAATGCTGGCCATCACTTGCTTATGACGTCCTATGCAGTAAAGGGTCTGGCAATCAAACACGCAACTATTGTGTTCGAAAGCGGGCTGGGCGGTGGCGAGGATCATTGGAAAAAGGTGATCGATCAGTTGCCAAAAGGCGCTATGGCAATCACGTACGAGAGAGCTGGAATGAACGGCTCTGCGCCAGATGGCGTACCACCCTCTCCCGAGCACATCGCAACTGTTCTGCACGCAGCACTTGCCCATGTGGCGTCGCCGCCATATGTACTCGTCGGACATTCCTGGGGAGGTCCGCTCGTGAGGGCCTTCGCTGGCTTGTTCCCGAAAGACGTTTCCGGACTGGTATTGGTAGAACCGACCGACTTCGGGGAGACAGCGGAAGAGAGAAGGCGCTACATCTATGAATTTTTGGGGCACGGCGAAGACGGAGAAAAACTTCGTGCAGCCGTAGATGCTTACTATGCACAGCAAGCAGGTCACTTCGATCCTGGAGTCGAAGCGGACATCCAGATGTCCCGCGACGAAAGAAGAGATGACTTTAGAGACTTCAAGAATTTACCGATGCCGCCGGTGCCCATTGTCGTAATTGCCACAACCCGATATCCATTCACGAATGACCCGCATCTACCCGTTTCTTATGATCAGGCACAGTACCAGCAGCTCATGCTTAACTATCGGCTCCTGTCATTGGGGCGCTTCGCTCGTTCGGTGCCAGATGGAACCCTCGTTACGACGGCACGAAGTGGTCACTATGTTCAGGAAGAAGAACCAAAGCTGGTCGTTTGGGGGATTAGACGTGTTCTTCGTCCGGCTCGGCTCACGACCCAGCACTAAGCGCGAAGGACTTTAGAATCCCATGCTGCGACGCCATCTTGCGCAATCCTCCGTTACCCACGACAACTCCGGTTGGCGGGGGCCTGAAAACGACATTTCAGAGAGCACGGATAAGAGCCCTAGAGCGATGGCGGAAAAGTCTGCAGCACAGATAAGAACGTATTGTGAATGACATCGCTGGCTGGCCGAAGACCGACCAGGCCGCCGATGGAGTCGAGTGGAGGTAGCCGAAGAACCTCCGGCCCCCTCGTCGACCGCCACATTTTAAACATCGCTGGTGAGGCTAGTGCCTATGCTGCCGAATGCCTTTCCGATAGCGGTTGAGAGGCCCTTCATGGAGGCGACGGCACCGAGACCAACCAGGGCCGCAACGAGAGCGTATTCGATCAGGTCCTGGCCGGACTCGTCGTTGACCAGATTCTTGAGCAAGTTTGTGAGGTTTTTCATGTTAGTTCTCCTGTCACTTCCAGTCGTCCTTGAGCGGCTTCTGGCTTGGATCGAGGATAGGAAGGTTCCAAAAAGGGAGCAATCACGCGAACGTGTTACCTAAGGCACTATTCGGTCCATTTTTTCTCTAAAGAGACTGATAAAGGAGGTCGATAGGGATAGGCCGGCACATACCATGCCAACCAAGATGCATCATTCCCCGAAGGTGTCATTTTAGGTCAGTGACTAATAGCAGAGAATGTCTTTAGCAACATCTCCTTGTTAGATCCCGGATGACTCTTAACAAGTCATCCTCGCCGTTGAGAAAGTGGGGGCGGTCCCCTCAAAAAGGACCGCCTTAGCTTTAGCTTCCCTTTCCTGAGCTGTCCCCTATCAAATCCATAGCCTGCCTTGGGTGATGCCCATGCTCTCCGTGCCTACTTCGCTTTGCCCTTGTGCGCTGGTGCAGGCGGATTGGGCGCTGCAGGAACCGGCTGTGCAGGCGTAGACAGGACCTGCTCCATACGGTCTAGCCGGTCATCCATTCTGCTCTGAGTGCGCATGACAGCAAGATATCCGAACAGCAGACCTCCGACCATGCCAAGAAGAAAGACGAACCCCATAGTCAGCCGGTTCGCTTCCTTGACGTTCTGCATCACCTGCCCAGCTGCCTGCTTGATCTCATGTAGCGGTGTGGCCAGGGCGTTCTCGACCTGCCGTCCAATCTTGCCACTCTGCTTCTCCACGGCATCATGGATAGCCTGCATGGCGTTGCGCTCTAAGTTCGTCTGGCTTCCCTGAATCCGCCCCCGCTCGGTCTCCAGATTCCTGATCGCGGCATCGGCCCGCTTCTGTATCTCGAGAGCCGCATTCACAGCCCACTGCTGCAACTGCCCCAGCTCCTGGATCTGCTCACTCAAAGCACGTTGCGTGCCCTGCGCCGACTTGCCGAGACGGTCGGCATGATCGATCAGACCCAGGATCATCATCTCGCCCGCACTGCCCTGATTTGCTTCTTGTTCCTGGTTCTGTTCCATGGCCCATTTCCTCTCTCTACAGCCCGTGACCGAAACCTCGGCCACGTTCGATCTTTAGCTCCTGCTCTGGTTCTTTTTCGAGCGCGGTTTCCTTCACCGGAGGCTCTGGAACAACTGCCGGTTCCCGCGCCTGCTTATTCGCCTCGTACCGATCCCGGAAGGCCTGCAATCTCTGCTCGATTTGTGGATCAATATGCTGCTCGGGACCAGCTCGCTGCAGCTCCTGTTTCTGTTGCGTTGGAGAGGCTATTTGAGTGTCTAAATGCTGCTCGGGTTTGGCATCAGTCCGCTGCTCCCGCCAACGCTCAAACTGGCCCCGAAGCTGCTCCACTCGATCAGCAACATTCTGGGCGACAGCAACCGTCCGCTCCTTCACTTCATTCGCCAGCTCACGAGCCGCGGCGATCAATTTATCTAGCCGGGAAACCTCCTGAGTCTCACGCTCTTTCACGCCAGCGATCTGCTTGTCAGCCTGCTGTTCGAGATGCTCGATGGCGGCCGCCCGGTCGAGATGAGGCGGCGGAAGCTCGGCCCGCTCACGGCGTAGTTGATCGATCTCCGCGTGCCTCTCCATCGCCTCCAAGCCATGACCTTGAAGAGTCTTTTCCTCCCGCAGGGAGGCGAGGTCCATGCGTCCCTGTTCCTCCCAGGAACGGGCGTCCAGGCGCTGCGCGGGATCATGAATATGGCCGTGCCGCTCCATGGCCGCATTCATCATCTCGACCCACTTCTCGCGAACCTCGTCCGGTTTGCTCCGGTCGTTCCACGAGCGGTCTTTCTTGGCTCCGTTTTGTTTGAAAAAACGATCTTCGGCTAGCCCGCGCGTCGACGCATCGACGGCCCGCTCGGAGAACATCAAGTGCATGTGCGGCTGCTCGATGTTGTCCTTGGCCAGTGGAGTATGGACGGCCATCGTGTACGCGAATCGGTCACCCAGCAGCTCCCGCGTCGTCTCACGCGCCAGCTCTTCGCGCTGCGACGGATTCAGCTCACGCGGAAGAGCGATCTGCAGCTCCGTATAGGTGCGGCCATTGGCGCGCTCGTGAGCGTCGGCGGCTACCCAGAACGCATGAGGATCAGCCTGGGCGAACTCCGGCATATTGCCGGACTCGACCAGCTCGACGCCGCCGCGCTGCTGGTACTGGCCTTCACGGGCGATGTACTGCGCGTGCGCCGCTGCGGGCGGTGCCTTGCTCGACGACTTGAAGGAGACGTGCACGATCGCCATGCTCTGGCCTTTGCAGTTGCTGCTGTAGTTGCGGTTGTTGTTGTCGCGGCGGTTGCGGCTGCTTTTGCTGTTGCGGTTGCCGTTGTTCTTGCGGTTGTCGTTGTTCTTGCCTTTGCTGCTGCACTTGCGGTTGCTTGTTCTTGTTCTGGCGAAGCCAGAACCGCGTGTCATGTCGTAGACATGAGGTATCGCGCATTTGCTACTAACAGATTTTTACGCTACCACGGTCTTGATTGTATGCTGGAACGCATGGCCCGGTCGAATCCAAAGAGTATCCAGGAACTTGAAGCACAGAAGAAAGCGATCAGAGAGGCAGCAGCAGCAGAGGTTGCAGCCATCCGCAAAGCGACAGCGGAGAAGGTAGCGGCACTCAAGTCCAGTGAGCGACGGCTACGAGCCTTAGATATCCGGGAACAGAAGAAACGCGAGAACCACGCCAAGATCCTCGTCGGCGTGGCCATGATCCATCAGTGCCAGATCTCAGAGGGGTCCGCTGGCAAGTTCAAGGCCATGCTCGAAGAGTTCTATTCCGATTCTCCGGAACGACTCAAAGCCGCTCAATTCGGGCTTACCCTCACCGTCAAGAAACCAGCCAGCGACTCGGACTTGGATTAATGTGAGGCATCCCGTGGATGGTTTGAAGGATGGGTTTCCCGAAGAGCGCGCTTGCTCGTGCGGGCACGTTTGGTTGGTTGTCTACTGCTTCCCAACGAACCGCTCCGAAAACCTTGTCTGTCGGTGCGGCACCATCTTTGCAAGAAGCACCAATGGATCGATTACTGCAGTCCTACTCAGCCCTAAAGAGCGATTTGCGGCGATGCGAAAAGTTCGCTACATCGTTGGAGTTGGGTTGCTGCAAGCAGCAAATATCCTGAACATCAAACTACATCCGCACTCTTGGTTGCATCCGCGGCGAATCGTAGCTTATCGCCATACCAATACCCCTGTGCGGTCCTATATGCGCATAGGAACCTCAATCGATTGAGGACTTCGGGAGGGTCTCCGCCATCTGCAAGATATAGCTTTGAGCTTGCTCGAGATATTCCATGACCTTTTGCGGATCGTCGATGCTGTGCCTCGCAAGATAGATCAGATTCACGAGGATCTCGAGCGTGTTGTTGGTAGCGCTCATAATCCCCCTGTCGGTTCATGGACCGACCTCTCTTCCGATGTTGGGTGGCGCGCATCGGTTGGACAGCACGGCTACGAGACTCAAGATTAGGGGTGTATCGTGGTTCCAAAGCCATAGTCATGAACAAAGATCCCAAATCGATTCGGCTTCTGATGCATGGGTACGATCCGGTTTTGCTGGAGACCCGGTGCTTGATCCTGAAACAGGCAGGATTCGACATCTGCACAGTCACAGATCCGCACAAGTTAACTGATCGCCTCGAATCGGGATCTGGTTCTCACGATCTGTTGATCCTCTGCCATACCGTGCCGATAGAGGAACGCGAATCAATTGCATCTCTCGCCGCGCAAAATCGAACGCTGGTCTTACAGATTGAGGCGCTGATTTCACCATCCAAGCTAGTACAAGAGGTCGCGCGCGTAGTGGACTGTCCCCTCACACTTTGAGGACCCGCGTAGGCCAAATGACCAATGTTGGGGCTACGCCTTGTCGACCAGGCTAGAGACTCGGCTGTTCTTCTGCTCCGCCTGGCATTCTCATCAACCCATCCACTCGACGGCACCATCGGGGAATACCGCTCTTATCTCGAGCGTTCCTCCGAGCGCCCCGACGTACTTGCGCAGAGTGCTGAGAAAACAGTCATTCTGGTTTTCGAGCCTGGAGACGGCGCTTTGGGGGACGTGCATCTGCTCGGCGACGGCAACCTGGGTCTGCTGCCGAGTGAGTATCCTTGCATTCCTGTTCTCAGAATCTGAAGTAGGCACCGATCATCGGTTCCGCTGTATGAACGAATTGTCCAGACGAAGAGAAGGCCGTCGTTAGTTGGGGAGCCTTGTACACATTGCCGCGATACTGAAACCTCAGACCGAGATGTGGCAGTAACCCATAATCCACGCCGCCGCCGTATACCAAGACGCCCTTGGTCTGCGTCTGGGTTTGTGCCGTTGTCGTGCCACCGGTCGACTCCCCCGCGCTTGGCACATTCAGCAGAACCCCACCACCCGCCAGAACGAACGGGCGCACATTCAGAAACTTGAACGACACGATCCAGTCTGCCGTGACCTCATGCGCATTTGCCGGAACATGGGTCGAAAGCGTCGATCCAACGCCGCACGGCAGTCCGCAGATCCCAGGAGTCCTTTCGGCATAGCTCTGATTCGCCCTGTTGAACGCATAGGTTCCCTCAAATCCAACCAACGGGTTCGAAATATGCCGCACTTCAATCAGCCCGCCAGCCGCGTTCGCAGGACTCTGCATGACTCCATTGCCGTCGCTGGTTCCGCTGAAGGCTCCGTAGACGCTCGCCGATACATCCGTTTGCGCTCGGGCCACACTCGCTAAAACCATCGAAGCTCCAAAGATTACCTCTACCAAACCTCTTCGCAAGTCGTTCCTCCTCAAAGCGTATGTACACATCTCAATCTCGGATCCACCAAATAAGACACCCCCTGGCCAAGGAAGTTAGCTGCGGAAAAGACGCACCCGTGGCCTGGTGTTATTCACTTCCCTGCCGGCCGATCGTCGTCGAAGAGTTTCCCCTGCGTTGCGGCGACGTTCTTGTCGGCCCGAGCTAGAGGCTGGGCTGTTCTTCAGCTGCGACTGGCATCCTCATCAAGCCATCCAACTCGACGGCTCCATCTGGGAATACCGCTCTCATCTCGAGGGTCCCTCCGAGCGCGCCGACGTACTTCCGCAGGGTGCTGAGGAGACAGTCATTCTGGTTTTCGAGCCGGGAGACGGCGCTTTGGGGAACGTGCATCTGCTCGGCGACGGCAACCTGGGTCTGCTGCCGTGCGACGCGGATGACGCCGACGCCGATCCGCTCCATCTCGGCGTACTCGGCCAGAGCCTCGCGCTTCACTCTCTC
>NZ_JACHIP010000038.1 GCF_014203275.1 Granulicella aggregans | reverse complement strand
CACTCGTAATCCCATAGGTAATCTCCTTAAGTACCTTCCTGTAGATCCCGAACTTGCACTAAGGTAACATTACTATTGTTTTTGTCAATCATTCATTCGATTGATTTCGCCAAGCCCTCTGGCGCTCTTATTTGCTTGTACTCTCTGAAACCACCGTTTAGTCCGAGTACGTCAGTGGCCTAGCGAGCCAGCGACTCGACGTTCCCCGAATCCAGAGACTTCTCGGTAAGATACGGCCATGGGTAGCCTCCTGAAGGGAATCTGTGTCGTCGCAGCGTCTGCACTGCTCCTTGCTGGCATGTATGCCTTCGCCCATGATTGTCTTATGCTGGTGGGCTTAGCTAAACCATTAGGCGATGGTCCAGGCAGCCTCATCGCAGGACCAATCTACATGGGGATCGGCGGTTGGCTGGTTTGGAAGGCCATTCGAATGACCCCTCGCCACCGAGTGAAGTAGCTCTCTAAGTGGAGACCCCGGCTTGTTACTCCTGAAACGGACGTTATCACCGGGTACGGGCCTGCGCTGCCCGGATCGGAGAGCTGGTCCTTGCCGTAGCCCGACTTTGCAGGCGGTCATTAGAATGTCGTCATGCGCCCAGCTCTCAACAGCCTTTTTGTACTTCTCTTCGCTTTGCCGTTGTCAGGTCAAACTGGCCCAACTGTTGCAGTGCCAATTCTGCAAGACGCTGCGATGCCAAAGTACCCTCCCATAGCAAGGGCTGCACATGTAACTGGTCAAGTGACGATTCGAGCGACCGTCGAACACGGTCTGGTGGTCAGAACCGAGATTCTGTCTCAACCTAACGCTACACAGGGACAGAGGCTTTTAGAGACGCCGACCGTCGAGAATCTGGAGACGTGGCGCTTCTCGACCCAAACGGCCGGCGCGTTCACTGTCACCTACACCTATGCCATTTCCGGGGGGGTAGTCAATGAACCAGCGAATCCCAGGATTGTGATGCTTCCTTCCCTGGACGTCGAGATCACAGCTCGACCCTTAAGCTTAGCGACGAAATACTAAACGCCATGGGCGTGGTCGCGAACAAAGTTTCCTTCGTTTTTGTGAATGATAATGTGCGTTGTCATGCGTGAAAAGGGAGAGATGGACAAACTGTTCCCTTATCCGAAGCTTGTTGCGCACGCTTGCGGAGCGGCACTGATAACGGCCGACCGAGCACCCAGGACGAAATTCGTCACATTAATATCCACGTTACACCCAAGGCGAAGGGAAGATATATTGTTACAGTGGTGCGGTTCAAGCCAAAGAGAATTCGTTATGACACCTCAGATGCACGTAGAGTTGCAGGTTTTATGTGGACGCTTTTACGCGGAAGGAATTTCCGATGAGGAGTGGGGGCTATTGCAAGTTCACATGGCGTTTTGCAACCACTGCCACGGCACTTTCGTTCAACTTCAGCGTGCAATAAGTATGGCGAACAAATCCGAAATAGAACCGCAAGGCATTCTAGAGTCAACATAGTGGCGAGACCCTGCATGCAGCGTTCGAAGATGTTCGCCGCTGTGCGTGAGCTAGCTCAGGAAGCACAATAGAGCACGAGATGTTGCGAGATTAGGTGACAGAGATTTCTCGTCTTTCATCACCCCTCATCATTGTTGCTGGTCATGATTCGAGCGGCTTACTCTTGCGTCGAGAGGCGTTCTCGCCGGCCTAAAACGCCCCTCATTCGCAAGCTAAGCCAACAATGAGGCCGGAACCACGATGGGATCTGCGGGAATGAGGGTAGCAACGGATACGTGCGGCCAAGTCAGGGTGTTGAAGTTCAGAAAGACGGTTTGGCTGTATTGAATCTGAGTGAAAGGCACAACAATCGCTTTCGGATCGGTTATGTCACTGGTTGGGGTTACCGTGAAGACTGGCCTTAGACTGCTGCCGGCACGGGGGGCTGCTTGAATGGTGATCGGTAAGCCGTTGGCTTGGCAGACAGGGACGACAATCGTCTCAAGCACGGTCTCGATCCAAAAAACTGCCGTCATCTTAAAGGTTTGGGCATTTGGTTTTTGTGGTGGGCTGCTGTTGTCACCGGTGAGGAATGCAATCTCGGCCGTACCGCCGGCGAAACCTGGATCTTTGGTGGTTGGAGGCGCAGGCGGAGTCGTCGGGTCGGGCGGCGGAGTCGGCAGCGTACCCGCAGAGTCGGTCGTAATGATAAGCGTCACAAAGTCCTGGACATTTTGCGACGCAATTTCATTCATGAGGACAACATTGGGGTTGTCGAGGATCTCCTGTGTGATGGTTTTTGCGTTGACAAACGAGGTAAGGTCCTGCGGAATCCTTGCTGTCGCCTCATTCGCAACATCTTGACTCGGGAAATTGTGAGTTCCTGTGGGCGGCTGCGCGCCGCCAATCGGAAACGGATTAATGTTGACTTGTAAGGCTGGAAGGGTAAAGTCTGGCTTTCCGTTCGTCCTTCCAAGCGATATCCCTTGTGCATTGATGGTCACCCCGTGCGGTATGGATGCCATGCGTGAATAAGTCATCGTGCCCACCGCTGGTTGCGTCGTGGGCGGTACCGATAGCCACATGCCGGGTTCGAAGTGTATTCCAGTGGTTGGCAGCGAAGTCACGTCGTTCACCGATTGCACATACGGTACTGCGTTCAGGAAGATGTCGGGCTGGTCTCCCGAACCGCGATTCGGTACGTTCCCCAACGGAGGAGAAAAACTGAGTGTCTCGGTCGTCAGGTTCAGTTCGAGCACGTTATCGCCCGCGACCGGAATCGGCAGACAAGCTGGCGTCTTCGCGTTCTGCGGTCGAAAGATCGTATTGAAGCCCCGACCCGCGAAGTTCAACCCACGTGTTGGATCGACTGTATTCACGAAACCAATCAGATCGCCTAGCGGCTCACCTACGACATTGTTTTGCTCGCTAAGTGTCGTGCGTGTCGCAAGAAGGCCAGCAAGACCGGGATTGATGGAGATGATTCGTGCGGCAGCGGGGTCAATAAGTTGTTCGGTCTTCGGATCAACCTCGTCGTAATGAAAACCTACACCAAGGGATATGTTCGGATTGCTCATCGTGAACCTTTCTCCAGTTTTCGCGCCCTATGGGCAGTTGATGGATTGACACGCACCAAAGGATCTGGCGCCCTGCGCATTTTGCGGGCCGCCGATCGGCAGTGCAATAAGTTGCTTTGTAGTGTTGGCTGGCCCGGGAAGAACTACGCTGAATTGAACAAAGAGAGGCAGTCCCGTCGCCCCGCCACAGCGATCGATTTACACTGACAGGACCTAGGGCCAAGGAATAACGACGGCGTTCAGCTTAATTGTGGACTGAAGAGTGAAACGGCGATGGCGGGTAAAAACCTTTAGCGTTTTCGTTTTATTTCTGGTGAACTGGCAACCCTGATGGATGCGCCTCAAAGGGGGGCGAGACTCAAGGGGCTGATGCGCCCGCACTCGTTACCGCCCTTCGGTAAACGGTTCCTTACGAAAGATGGAACTGAAAAGCGGCAGGTGTAAGCATTTTTGATAGGACATAAACTATCCCTGTGCTGACGATCTCGAAGTCTCTCTCCGGCGGCCAGGCTAGGACGTATCACGCTCGCGAGTTCAAGTCCGAGCAGGCGAACTACTGGAGCAAGGACCAGCAGGGCCATAGTGAATGGCAGGGCAAGCTGGCCCAGCAGTGGGGCCTTGAGGGGCCGGTCGGGGCTGAACATTCGCCAGGCTGACCGAAGGCCAGCACCCAACGGCGGAAGAGCAGCTCGTCCGCCATCAACCAGCGAAGACCTACGAGAACCAGTTTGGAAGAGAAGTAACCTCGGTTGAGCACCGGGCGGGATGGGACGCAACCTTCTCAGCGCCGAAGTCGGTCTCATTGACGGCATTGTGTAGCTTTTGACATTGTGTGGCGCGTTCGCGGTGGGATTATTTGGCATAAGCTGCTCGCAGCAGCCCTCCCGCAGTTCTCGTCAGATGACGATTGTGGCCGTTTCATCAACGTTTTCTGCTTGATCGCTCCCAGCGAAAGAACAAAGCCTTCTTTGATCCGTGCGGCCCGGGGGTATCCTGCGCCAAATAGCGGCAGAAGGCGTACGCCGTCGATCTTCCACCGCTGCAACCAGATCCTCAGCAAGATTGAAGATCTGAACAAGGCCTATAACGCTGAGTTTTAGGCAGGCCCCAACCTAGCGCCGCAAATAAATCCGATAGCGATGCGGCACAGCTACCTGCCTCACCCACCTCACTGCATCCGGAGGAATAACTTCCTTCTCCAACACATATTGATCCCGAATCATGTCGGCCAGCGCCGGCCAGCGCTCCAGCTTCTTAAAGCCATCGGTCTCTGACGCACTACAACTCTGGTTGCTCACAACCATCACTGCCGGAGGCCGACGCGTAAGTTCCCGCCAAAAGCTTTCACGATACTCCCTCACTACCGCGTTTGTGTCTGGCCCGTACGCATAACAGTCATACAAAAAGCCCGTGGCCGGCACCAGTCTCATCCGATAGAGCGTCGTCGTACATCCGCTAGTAAAATCGATGCACTGCACCTTCCCATCCAGCCCCCCCAAACGAAGCAGATCCCTCTGTAACAAATTACTGAAGTCGTTTGGACTCGAACTCAACTCGTGCACTCGCACCAGACATTGCGGAGCCAGGACAAAGGCACCCAGCGCCACTCCTGCCATCGCCAACCCGCGAACTGTAGTGGTTGCATTTCTGTCACGAATTGCCTTGAAGAGAACCAGGCTCACCAGCAGAATCAGGAAAGCATTCATGGGATATCGGTGATACGAGAAAGCCTTGCGCTGGACCCAAAACGATACCGCCCCGCAAACCACGCCAATTAAAATCAAAGCCTCGTCCCGAGAAACGAATTCCATCCCACGACGCGGGCGCAAACAGATAATCGTTAGCATGGTTAACGACAAAGGAAGCAGTGTGGAAGGAATAAGATGCGACGCAAAATAAGTAGCCGGCAATCGGAACATGGCGTTGTGGTAAGGGATTAAGCCAGTCAAAATATTCCAGAATGCGGCCAGTGCATGAATTCTGTAAAGCGCCAAAGCGGCTGTCAGCGGCGCCACAAGCATTGCACCAGAACCGATAACAAAGAACTTCCAGCGCACCTTAGACGGGCCATTATCTTGAATCGCGATAAACGAAATCATCGCCAGCCAAAACAAAACTGACGTCGGCTTAACCGTTGTAGCAAACCCCGCAAGGAGCCCCCCCAAAGCCAGACAAAGAAAACTTCTTTTCCGCGCCGACCGAATCAAAAGAGCCGTCGACCATAAAAGAGCTGTAGCCATTAACAGGTCCCGCTGGCCTAATTCAGCGATTCCATCTCGCCCATGCAGGAGAAAAAACAATCCCCCCCCAAACAGCCCAGCCAGCCTGTCTACGGGCTTGGCAATCACCATCATCGCCCCAGTCGCGGCGCATGCCAAAAAAATGTCCCAGATCCGCCAAGCCATCGCGTTCGGGCCGAAGACATGCATCACCGCCCATTCCGTGCCATACGTGCCCGGCATATTTACATCGATGACGTCTCGGTAGGGAGCCATTCCACGGTCCATCAAAAACGCGATATAATGCATAAGCGATGCATCTCCCACGAGCGGCCAGTGTAACGACCATCCTGAAAAAAGCACCGCACAAATCAATACACCCAAAGCGCCGACCCAACGAATAGACCCAGTCACAGAAATCCTAGAGTTCCAAGTTCCACATCGATTACCCAAAGTCAAGTTAGTATCCCCTGTCACCAACAGCAAGATTTCGATAGAGGGCTTTGCAAAATTACTATCGAAAAGAGGCTTAGCGTTGGCTTAGGAAGCCAAACCTAAATCCATTATTTCTCATACTTTACGAGAAAGTCCAATGAAGGTGTTCCACCCACTCTGTACACGCTGCCATCAACATGGTCACCTACTCAGCGTCGGGCTTGCATTCCTTAGATGATTGCTAAGGGTGGACCATCTTGCGGGGAGAGAGCTGTCTTGTGGCGAGCTAGTGCAGGATGCCGCTGATGATCGCGGTGTAGAGCGAGGCTGTGCAGCGTTGCCGAGACTCTCCAATCGCAAGAGAAGTGCGGGCCTGGCGGTAGTCGAGGAATTCGTAAAGCCGCCGCTGACGATCGAGCAGTCGGCGGGAACTTCGCGGTGATCTCCTCGTGGGCGGTCTGCGATAGCGCAAACGGCAGCAGTCGGAGTTGGACTTCGCATGTCATCTCAAGGTCGCGCCCATCAAAGGGCTGACAAGTGGCCTGATCTTATTCCCAGGCGCAATGGGGCTTCTAATCGGTTGCTGGCCTACGAGAAGCAGTCAGAACGGAATGCAGAAGCACATAAACTGGATTGAGCAATACGGCGGCCTACAGCAATCCGTGCCGACTACGCAGCGGTCGATTGTCAACGCGGCTCCGAAAGGCAGGCCGAAGTGAGTGGCTTTAGCTTACGATGTAAGAGTAGCCTCTGGCATTGACGCTTGCAAATACGAGGAGCTGCGAAACGCAGGCAAGCCACGTCGCGGACCCACAGGTATGAGAGCCTCGGCGGAATGTAGGAATACTAGCTCAGACTGGATAAAAGTGGTTTCTATAATATCGCCCAGGGTTTCCGCAGCGTTTAGTTTCCGCTTTATGTGCAGCGTTGCGCTCGTTTTGAGCGTATTGGTTGCTATCTTTACAAGTAGGCATTGGCCCCTAGTGGGCGACGCCTCTCTTATGCACTACGTCGTGTTTCTCCAAAAGCAGGGTTTGATTCCCTATAGGGACATCGTTGATATCAATCTGCCTGGTACCTACCTATTCGAAGAGGTAGCGATGCGTTCTTTTGGAGCAGGTGCCTTCGGATGGAGGCTGTACGATTGTTTCTTGCTGGTCTCGGTCCTTGGATCAGCCATGGTGCTCGCTGGAAAGCGGAACTTGTTCGCGGGCATTTTTAGTGCGCTAATCTTCGTACTTGTTCATCTGCAGGATGGCATTGCACAGGGAGGACAGCGCGATCTGCTGATGACGGCACTTCTCTTATGGGCGTATGTTGCTCTTTTCCAAGTGCAGCGCGCGAAGAGGGCAGTATGGATGGCGCTGCTCTACGGGCTACTCATAGGAGCAACCGCCACCATCAAACCAGTCCTGCTTCCGCTTGGCCTGGTTCTTCTCCTTGCTTTGGGTTGGATAGCTCATCGGAGAGGGTTACGAGTTTGGAGCTTGCTCAGCGCAGGAGCCATCGGCATCATCATCCCCGTGGGAGCCGTGCTCCTATGGTTGAAGTGGATCGGCGCTTTCCAGAGTTTCCTGAGTATCCTTACTGGTCTTCTGCCGCTTCACGCCCAGATGGGAAGGAAAACGCTATCGTTCCTGCTGTCGCATGCTCTTTCCCCGGTTGCGTTACTCGCTGCACTTTGGCTGGTCCTTCAAGTCCTCGAAAGGCGGAAGATTTCTGCTGAAAAAGCCGAACTTATGATAGGCATAGTCGGTACGGCCGTGGCATATATAGCTCAGGGAAAAGGATATCCATACCAGCGCTACCCTTTACTTGCGATTCTTCTGGTGCTGATTGGCATGGATCTCAATCGTGCGCTTGATATCAAAGGAGCCATCGGAAGATTTGCAATGGCAACTTGCATTTTAAGTAGTTTCGTTTTTGCCCCTCGGTATGCCTGGTTGACGACCACCTTCTCGAATACAACACCTTTTCAAGATGCACTTTCTGAACGTCTCCTTGGGCTGGATTCACCTACGGAACTGTCAGGTCACGTACAGTGTCTCGATACGTTTGGAGGTTGTATCAACAGCCTCTATGACCTCCAGATTCGTCAGAGTACAGGTTTTATTTATGACTGCTACCTGTTCTCCAGCGAATCGACAGAAAGAGAACGCTACCGCACAAAATTCTGGAATTCATACCAACTGGCTAAGCCACGCGTCGTTGTGGAGACAAATCAATTTTGTTTTGGGGACGCAAGAGGATTTGACAAATTAGCAACCTGGCCGCTTCTGGACGAAGATATCCGCCAAAAGTATGAAATGAAATCTGCATGGAGGTCACAGGTCCTCCAGCATTGGTGGAGCCGAAGAGAAGAGCCGTCAGAATTCAAACTCTATGTGCGAAAGCCCGGTGTTTTGTAGACACATAGTTATTCTTTACCCCCTCTTCCTCCGTTCAGCGAAGAAATCAGCTCTTCTTTAGAGTCAAGTTGTCCCTGCGTTTCGATCTCGAGGCCATCCGGTCGCTTCAAGCCCCGACGTCATTGCGGGATAAACCCTTCAACACTAATTGCCCGTGTCTGACTACTTAAGGAACAACAGTTATCCTCCTAAGATCTCGCCACTCAATCGACTTCTTATGAACTGTGATCTCAGGCATATACCGTCACCTCGAAATCGGTCGCGTTTCGGCGACTTCGTAATCAGTGCTGGATTCCGGAGTCACTATCGTCCGCTGCGAGATGTGTAACAATCGAATAGGGACCATTTCCATGCTCCTGGCTTCGTAGTGTTTACGCTGCGTCTGCTTAAAGCAAATTAGCGGTTAGTAGTTATACAGACCGCACGTTAAGGTCACGATCTTGCTGCGTGACCAATCGAGTTCCGATGGTGCAGCAGCCAAAAGGATTAGCAAATCGTTAATTTATTGCTTTCTTTGTTGAAGAAATACCCTCCCCTCTACGTTTCTCTGGCATGCAGCGTGGCCCTTGTCACTCAACTAGCTTTTGCGCAGAGGATGATCCGGGTCCCGGGAGACACGCCGAGCATTCAGGGGGGGATAGATGCTGCGGAAGACGGGGATACGGTCCTCGTTGAGGCCGGAGTCTATAGTGAGCGCATCGATTTCCATGGCAAGAAAATCACCGTAAGGGGCTCGAGCGCGGTCGATGTGATTCTGGATGGCGGCGCTAACGGACCGGTCGTAACCTTCGCCTCCGGGGAGGGACGGTCATCCGTTCTTGCAAATCTCACCATCCAGAATGGACGTGCATTCGATCGCGGGACTGTCGCAGCCATCAATGGCAGCGCGGGGGGGATTTATATCTTTCAGGCGTCTCCGTCCCTAAAGGATCTGATAGTGCAGAAAAATTTGCAATGCGGCCTTGGAGTGTTCAGCGGGGCACCCCGCGTAGAAGGAAGTCTCATCCAAGGCAATAATGCACCATTTGAATTTGCTTGCATGATTGTTTCGGCAGAGACATCGCCAGGTCGAGGCGAATCGCAGGGTGGCGGAGGAATCTTTCTTTATAATAAGTCGCCTGACGGGCTGTATGCCGAGATTGTTGGGAACCGCATCGAAGGGAACTCCTCTTTCTTGCGGGCCGGAGGAATCTTTGCGATCAGCGCGGGAAACCTACTGATCGCGAACAACGTCGTCGCGAACAATCAGTCAGGTGATACCGGTGCAGGAATCATGACAACTGATGCGACCACGCCGGAGATCACGCAAAATCTGGTTTTTGGAAACTCCACAGATCAAACAGTCAATTTTGGAAGCCCACTTGCTCCCGGGATTGATATTCGCGAAGCTTTTGGCAGCTCTTCAAGCATCATCGCTGAAAATACCATTTATCAGAATAAGGCCATTTCTCAGCCGGTCTTTGAAGTCCGATACGGATCGCAACTTTACGTAGGGTTCTCTGATGCTCCAGTCATAGTTAGCAACAACGTCTTTAGCGGCTCTGACATATACCCCCCCATCGCGTGCGTGCCCGGAATCAAGAGTAATGAGCTAGTTCGGGCCAGGTTCGATCACAATGATGTTTTCAACCCATCAAATCCTTCCGTCGCCTATACGAGCGCCTGCGGAAGCCAACCTGGGCTCGATGGCAATATATCCTCAGATCCACAGTTTCTATCAACCCTCCCGATTGATCAAAACGCCTTTCAACTCGCTCAGGACTCGCCAGCCGTCGATAGCGGAAATAATGCGCAGGTCTACGCGACTTCCGATCTCTTGGGAAATCCTCGCGTCCAGGATGCAACGGGATTGGGCCATGCACAGGTTGATATGGGCGCATACGAGCGGGCGGGTGTCGTTGGGTCGATTCCGCCACAACCCCCGCCAGCAAGCGGACCCGACTTCACGATCGTGGCAGATCCTGCAAGTCTATCCCTGCAAAGATGGCATCACGCTGAGGTTCAGATAGTTGCCAGCGCGACCGTCGGGACGCCGGGGAACATCGTTCTTTCATGTGCGAACCTGCCATCGGACGCAAGCTGTACATTCAGGACTACCTCGATTTCACTCGGGAGCGGTGCTACTGCCAAAACAAGCTTTTCTCTCGATACGAGCACTCTCCTACTTTTTGCGAATGAAAAGCAGAAGCCTACATCTGGAATCTGGTTTTGCTTACTTGCCGGAGGGCCGATTCTCTGGTGTATTCGACGGCGGATTGTAAAAATACGCTCGCTGCGACTTGTCGCCGCCTATCATTTTGTTGCAGCGACTTTGTTCATGCTTACAGGTCTCACCGGTTGTTCAGGAAAATATCCAGACGCGACACCGGTCGGCACTTACAGATTCCAGCTTGTGGCAACAGACGCTTCTCTTGGCATCACAAGACGGGCAGATATAACTCTGTTGGTCGTGCCATAAAGTCATTCCGGCGTACAGCAAACATCCGTCATGGCATGACCCAGTTATTTGATGATGCTAGGTACCAGTTCCGTTGGGTTGGTTGGGACAGTGATTTCTACGCCAGCATACTGATCCTGGATGCCGATTCGAAGCTGATGCGACTCCTCAAGCTTCGGCGTGTCGCCGAGATACAAGGGCACGGACCGGCGATCGGGATAGTCGACGCGTACCCCGTATACGCCCGAGGGAAGCCCGGAAATTGTGAACCGTCCCTGATCATCGGAGATTGCCGCTCCAAGACCGCTTGGGGAGGTCAAGCCGTTCTGGCTAAATAGAGCCTGCACAAGGAAACCCTCCGCCGGCCCGCCATCGTCATACCTCACCACACCGGAGATCACGCTTCCCCGTTCCAATACGACGCTTGTGAAAGTGGTTCGCCCCGCCAACACCTGAACATGAGGAATAGAAAACCCGTCGAGCGTTTTGGTCGAAAGAGGATCATGCGCGGCGCCCGCCAACAACGAACTCAGGTATAGCTCTGTCATCGAGAGGTATCCCGGATAAACACCGAACACGAGATATTCCCCAGCCGGAACGTTTGGGATCTGAAATTTGCCGTCGATGCTAGCGTCCGCTCTTACGGTCTGTTTTCCGTCGAGGCTCACAATACTGACTGAAGCGAAACGCGCCATCCTGTGATTATCGGAACACGTGATCCAACCCTCGACCGTTCCACCGTTGGGTGGATGGACCTGGGATGACAGCTGATCGATGCTGAGTGCGAAAACCAATAACGAAGTAAAAAATGCTTTCATTGTTTTGTCGAAAGTCTTGTGCGCCCTCCGCAGAGGGCGCACAAAGATGGTCTAAGGGGTCGAGTGCAAAGCGTAGGTGACATAGCGGGTATCATGTGCCCTGTAAGCCACAGTTAACCCACTGTTGAAAAGTCCGAGGCCAGGTGTCGATCCGGTCAGGCGGTTCGTCAAGGTCTGCCCGCTCCAGTTAGTGCCGTCCGTCGACGCGTAGATGTCGACCGCATTGCTGTTGTCCCGGTCTACTGTAGCGAAAATCAATTCGTTGTTCCAAGCGAGCATTGAGAAGCCTCCGATGCTGCGGAAGCTGGTGCCGGAACCAGAAATCTGACCGCCACTGAGAAACCTACCGTTGGCGTCAAGTTTGTTGACAAAGATGGTAGTTCCACCACCATCGATCTTTTGAACCATGTAGAAAGTCCCGTGATAAAAAGCGAGGCCCGGCTGGGTCGGCGTTGTCATGTTGGCATCGTATGCCGAGCAGTGAGCCGCATCGATGGTTGAGGCGACACAATGAGTGGTATACGCTTCATTGATGATGGAGTTTCGGTTTGTTCCGGTAATCATGTAGATGTCGCCTGTCGACGAGTTATAGGCCATACCGGCGCTCGTATTGGAGATTCCGGGCAATGGATCCTGATAAACCTGCTGGAAATACATGTAGTAGTAGCTTCCCGGAATCTGCACTGCTTTGAGAACGGTCAGGACGTGCGTGTTTGCGGCAATGTAGGCAAGATAAAGGTCAGAGCCGACGACAAGGGATGCCACAGCAGCGGCTGAGTCCCCTGTTTGTGCATTCGTGTCCGCGTAAAAGTAGTTGGCATTCGGATCTTGGGCTCTCGAACCACCGGTAAAGTTGCTTCCGTCGCCTGAGTAGCCATAGGCCACGCGGCCCGTGGAGTCGACGTAGAACTCATAGAGGACATGAGCAAAGACGGTGGTGTGATAATCGATGAGCGACACGCCTCTAACTGGAGTCGCGGAATCGCTTTCCGTAGCGACTGCAGGAAAATTGGGAAAAACGGTCTGAGCGGTTGCGGGCTTGGCGACGCCGCAGAGGAGGAACGCTGCGGCCATGAAAGTTACCGATTGCTTGAGAAAAATATGAAAAACCGACACGGGTGTGCTGCTCGAACGCATGAAAGCTCCAATGGCATGATGCTCTAGGGTGTTGGGGAGTTTATACGCAAGATTGTTAGTCTATGGGTATGTAGGAGGAACAGTGTAAGTGTACTACTTGTAATTGCTGCGACTGTTAACACTCCTAAAAACTCTTCATTTTCATCGCAACGCGTGCGCTCTGGAGACAGAAGTTATATGTTCGAAAACCCTGCAACTCTCTACAGAACCGTTATGCCCGCACGCTTGGACATTTGACACCCATTCCCCCAGATTGCCCTTTGTGACAGCAATGTTGACACTGGTGGCGAAATCAGTGGGTGAGGAATTAACCCTGCTGCGGGAGGCGATTCTTTGCGTGCGAGGAGCGCCTCTCCGCTGGAAGATTCAACCATGTCCCTCAAACCTCAACAAGACTTCGGTGTTCCGGACGAGACGCGCCGCGTAGCATTGGCGGCGTTTCCGAAAGGGTGTGCCTGCCTTCGCATCGCCGATGCGCTGGGCGGCGTGTATAGGGACAAGCAATTTGCGGCTCTTAGTGCAAATGCTTACGATAAGTAGCTATTACCAGAAGTGGCTTAGACTGCCGACGAACGCTTCCGCCTAAATTATTAAACGCTCAGATCTAGATCCCAATCTTCTCCGCTTCACTGAGACTGATGTCATCGCTTCTTCTGTCATAGAGCCCAGTTGTCTTGGCATTCGAGTGCCCTGCCATGCGCTGCGCGACTTCGAGCGCGCCGCCGTTGGTGAGGTAGTCGGTGATTCCTGTGGCGCGGAAGGTATGGCACCCGATTGCAGTCTCCAGTTGAGCGTCGCTCGCCCGCCTCTGGACCATGTACCAGACATCGGTGCGAGAGAGAGGTCGGCTGGCAAGCTTGGCTGTCCATCCGATCGCCGCGCGAAAGAACCATGCCTTCGTGTCCTTGCGTATGCGGGCGGCTGCAAGATACATGCGTAACAAATCATCAATGCTTTATGTCGTAAGTCGGACGAAAAAGCAGCTCCGCCCTTCCATATGTGCGCACTATTGCGGATTGTGAGCGAACGCTAGCTGTAATAATCTCAGAATAGCCGGGATGAGGGAGCGCAACGAGAGACTTCCCTTGTGAGGTGAGTTTCATCACTCTATCTACATCGGGCTGATTCATATTTCTATTGAGATTAAGGAAACCTTTAAACCGGTAAAGCCACTGCTCCGGATCATCTTTCTGCATCGAACTCTGGTCGAACCAACTGACATACGAATCAATGGCACTAGTGGGGTTTATGTAGGTGGGTATGGTATCGAGCAAAATGTGGTAGAGCTGCCCCATGGAAATGAATAGACATTCTTTGCAGGGGTCGCCACGTGTTTCAAGTGCATCAAGAAGATGGATATACTCATCGACATCTTCGATACCTACAGTGAACCGACTTGCGGAGGCATCAGATCTTCGGCCCATCTCCGCATCATGTGCAATAAACAACACATGGAAAGGCTGTCTGAATTGTTGGTAATATGGCAGATCGCCTTCCTCGCCACCCGAGGGTCCGGTACGGCCAATAAGGTCGTTTTCGGAAAGTATGGAGAGGGGCGGTGACAGGTAGTGCCTAAACGCGCCGTTGAATGCAGACGCTTCTTGCCGACGATCAGTTGGAGCAAAGCGGCAGCGAGAGTTTGAGAGGCTCGCCAAGAGGAATGATCGGAAAGCGTTCACTAGAGGAAGAGGAGATGTTCCTGCTTCTTCAGCTCTTTTAGCAACGGCGGCAACCACCTTCGTGAGTTGTCCCGCGGCATCTAGTCCTCCAATCTCCCGATCCCCGGAGCGGATAGTCGAAATACCCTGGCTATAGGCGGCAAGCAATTCTAGAAGCACTGGCTCGGAGATGGGCAAGCTGAGTATCATCCGACCGGCAGCTTCAATCTCGGAAGCGTTATGAAGGTTGCGTACTGCATTAACCTGGAGTGACCTCAGACGATTCCGGGAGTCACGACGTGTAGGTGGATCAGATAAGGCCCCGAGAAGATCAAAGTAGGGATTGGCCGTTTCAATAACAAAGTCCGTGCAGCGGGATTCTTTGGGTTCAACTCGAATCTCTTCAGCGAGCCTAAGAGCGTGGGGATAGTCTTTGGCGATGAATATCCGTGCAATTCGAGTCTTGATGTCGAGCGAACTCAAACCTAATGAAGACGCCTGTGCTTGGGCCGCCGATAAGGAATCTGAAGCAGGAACAGCATCGATAACCGGATATGCACGAGTCGCAGTTCCCGCAGTATTGAAAATTGGGTCGAACCATTCGTGGAGCGTCCGCGCGTCGAGATCGTTAACGCGGGTAGCTGCGTAGAAAGTGATGTCTGCACGATATTCAAGCGGTAGGCTTCTAACCTGATCCATTAGCGATCGGAACTCATAGTTGGATGGGGATAAAGCAGGGGCTGGACTCGACCCGAGTGGTTTTCCAGCCCCTAACAGCACAGTTAAAACTGAAAGCGCTAACAGTTTTAGGGGGAGCTTCATTTCTTATAAAGCCTCTTAAGTAACATGCAGCGGGCCTATCTACTTTGATATGCAGTCAGGGTTGACACATTTGCAGTCGGGACCACCCACATCTCTGCAGTGAAAAGATCCTTGATACTCACATTCGGTACTGCTACACCCCCCAGCGGGCAAAAATTGTTCGTGGTTAAGCGCGTAGACGGTTTTTGCTGATGTTGCTAGGGCTAGAAGGGCTACCGCAGTTATGGAAACTCTCGCAAAAAGACCAATGCTTACACTCATTGATATATTCCTTTCAGATGGTTAGAGTTTAGAAACGATCGCCTCGGCCTGCGGTTCTGACAGTGTTCCGATCCAAACACCATCAATATGTCCACCCTTGCCGATGATGAGAGTCGTAGGTGTGGTGGACAAGCTGTAAGCTCTTTTAGTTTCCTGATCTAAGCGGATCAGCTGCCTGCTCTTCGAATGATCGTACGCGTCGAGATACGCCATGTCGGCATCGCCGCTAAGATCCGCATACAGCACGTGCATGGCCTTCCCTGAATCGAGCACCTTCTGCCATCTAGGCCAATTCTGCTTACAGTATTGGCAATGTGGAGAAAATACGAGCAAAAGGGTCTTGTCGGAAGCCGAGCTGAACGTCACGAGGAGAGGCTTGCCATTCAAGTCAAACCCGGATAGATTCCGAAGACTTGATCCGACCTGTGGCCCTTGTAAGCTTTGAGTACTCTCGATGCGAGCGTTAAGCGCCTGGTTTTGCTGCATGAGTCTGTGGTTAGACCATACGAGGCTGAGAACACATCCGAGAAGAACGAGCAAAAGCGCTGATGAGGCGAATTTACGTAGAGCAATCACTGTATTACCTCCGGGGATCGATGGTTCTGTGCAAGCAACGAAGAAGGCAGCCCGTGAAGGCACCGTGGGCCGTGGCCAGGGAGTTCCATCTATTCATGGCTAGATATCTGTCGATGCCAACAGGCAGAGGTCTATTAGGAGGAGATTATGGGGAGGGGAGAGAGAAGGGAAAATCTGGGGAAGGGCAAACACGTCATAGCAGTACCTCATAGAGCTCTGGATAGGAAGTGAGTACAGCGGTGAATCAGAACGAACTAACGACGAGATATGTGGATGGTGCCGTACCACTGAGGAATGTGTCAAGCGGATTTAGATTAAAATCGTGAGCGTCGGGCACCGATGTACGCTTCACGGCTGTTACCGCATACCTTCTTGAAGCGCCCTAACCTCAAATTCCAATCTTCTCCACTTCGCTGAGACTGATGTCATCGCTTCTTCTGTCATAGAGCCCAGTTGTCTTGGCATTCGAGTGCCCTGCCATGCGCTGCGCGACTTCGAGCGCGCCCCCGTTGGTGAGGTAGTCGGTGATGCCCGTGGCCCGGAAGGTGTGACAACCGATCGCGGTCTCCAGTTGAGCGTCGTTCGCGCGCCTCTGGACCATGTACCAGACATCGGTGCGAGAGACAGGCCGACTGGAGAGCTTCCCCGTCCGTCCGATCGCTGAACGGAAGAGCCAGCCTTTCCCGTCCTGACGTATCCCTGCAGCAGCGAGGTACGCATCGAGGTAGGCCTCAAGCTTGTGGTGGCAGGGCATCTGGTGGACCTTGCCATTCTTCTCGCGGAGCCTAAGCCACCAACGCTTCTTCTGCGGGTAGTAGTCCTCAACCTTGAGGTCGACGACTGCCGAGACGCGAGCGAAGGTGAAGGTCATGACGGCGACCAGGGCGCGATCGCGCAGACGGACGACGGAGGTCTCGTCCATACTGTCGAGCAACTCGCGTGCTTCGGCTGAGGAGATGACCGGCGTGGCCCCCTTTGTGACCGAGTGCCGCGGCCCTCGAACGGAGTGAGCTGGGTTCGATGGAACGACCTGGCCGGTGACCAGCCAGTCGAAGAGCATTCTGAGACAGGCCAGATGCTGCTTGACGGTGGGAGCCGACCGCTCTCTGTGGAGGTCCTCGATGTAGCCGGCGACGTGCATCGGCTGAATCGCTCGCAGCTCGGAGATCCCTCGCGCCTCGCACCAGCTCAGGAAGAGTTCTGCGGCGCGGGTGTAGGCAGCACGGGTGTTGGCGTTACGGATGTGAACGGTGAAGAACTCAAGGAACCGCCGCGCGGCCCGCTCCCCTTCCCTGCCCACAAGTGCCGGTAGCAAGATCCTGAGATCATCGTTATTGTTAGAGACGAGTTGGCTGCCGGTTTCCATTTCAGCTTCTCCGCACGAGTTTGAAGGAACCGGTCGGTGAGAGAGCCTCGAAGCTATAGCGAGCTCTCCGAAATAGGACCTCGACCTCGGGAGCGTTCTTGAAGTGCTGGATCGTGTTCTCCGAAACCTCGACGAGCTTGCCGAAGAAGAATTCGGGCGACCCAAAGCTGGCGTAGGGGCCAAGGTCGGCCTCGGCCATCACGCAGGTCAGAGGGCTACGGAGCGAGTGACCCTCGCGGTCGGTCTCGATAAGGCTAGTGATGGAGAGGGGATATTCCACGAAACGAATGTAGCAGGCTGTGCTGTGGATTTACTACAACATAACGTCCTTTATGTTGTAGTAAAAGCGAGAGTTCCGAACCGTCCTATCACCAGAAAATCATCGGGATTGAGGACCATTATTAGCCGAATGGACCTTCGGATGGCGAGTCGACTAAAGTCCCAAGTTGTCATTGACGGCGATCTCTATGTCCTGTTCTGAACCGAGATAGCGCT
>NZ_JACHIP010000037.1 GCF_014203275.1 Granulicella aggregans | reverse complement strand
TTCTCCCGGTTCGAGAAACTCGACGTGCTGTTTATCGGCTTCCTCCACTTCGCACTCATCGTCGAAGCACTCAGATAGCGTGAACACGCCCTAGTGAATCAGGCAACCTCGCCATTACTAACCCTAACTTCTTCCATCAGCCATTCGTTAATGGAGACCATATCGCGGGGACGGTTATCGGTCCATTTACTGCTATTGCAAATCACACTCATGTTGAATTCACATTCACTCGAGTTGCGCACCCTGCTCCTCCTTGCCAAGTTACTCTCGAAATCAAATCCCATTGCCCCCCGCCTCAAAAGGAAGAAGAACCAGCTTTACCAGAATGAGTGGTCCGACGGAGTCCAGCGATATCGCCGCATTGTCGTCTGCCCGCTGGTATCTCTGGCTGACGACCTAATGCCGGGTCTCCCTCTGCCACCTATTGACCTCTCTAATTGCGTGGCCCAAATTCGTAATCGTCACCGTCGGGTGTGCGCTGCCAAAGCGCGTCGTGACCTCATCCGCGTCCTCGCCTGAGTTCCAAAGCGCAACCGCGATTCGGTTCCCAGGTAGGTTCGATCGAACCTGCAGACACAATGCGCGCGTCCGAGCAAACGCGAACGGCGGCAGAGCAGAAAGAAAGATCACTGTGTCGTTTTCGTTTGCGAGCCCCGCCAGCACTTCGTCAGATAGGGCCGCAGCCGGGAGAATTGCGGTCGCGTGTCCCGCGCGTTCGACTAACTGAGTGAGCATCACGCTAGCCAGTTCATCCATCTTTTCACCGGTCGCGATGCAGATGACGGCAAACTGCTTCCTCGCAGGCGCGTGGGCTTCAATCAACACCGACCTCTCCGATCTTGGCTCTTCTATAGGTTCGGACGGATGCTCCGCAAGCCGTGCGATCAAATCGCCGAGACACAGCAGCACAAACTTCGATTGAACATTTGTCAGCGCTCCTTTATAGCGATCCTCTTCCGCTAGTCCGAGCACCGGCAGAACGACCGTGTCGTAAAGCTCTAGCAGCGAGTGCTTCTTGAGAAACTTCTCCGTGATGTTTCGCGCTTCATCCTGGTCCATCGCAAGCAGCCGCTCGTAGAGATGCGCTGCCGGCGAAAGGGCGGCGTTCGATCCCAGAAGACTGTGCAGAAACGATAGCTGCGGAACGTACCTTCCCAGCACCACGAAACATGCGGTCAACGGGGTCGAGAGCACCAATCCGGGCCATCCCCACAGCGTGAACCAGAGGATGGCGCTGCTCAGCAGCGCAAGCTCCGAGATGCCTGTCTTCGAGCGGAAAAGCAATGGCTCGATGAAATTGCCCGTCGTTCCTTCGAGCACGACGAAGAGCGCGATCACCAGTATCGGCGGCCACCAACTGTCGGAGATGGCGATGGATAGCACAAGAGGAACGACCATTCCCATCAGTGTTCCTACGAACGGCACGATCCTGAGCGTTCCCGCGATCACTCCCCACAGCGTCGCCTCCGGGACATGAAGAAAATAGAGGCCGGTGCCAAACAGGAGTCCATAACAGGCGTTCACCTCCACCTGGAGCAGCAGATACTTGCTGATGCGTTCCGTAGCATCCGCGAGCGCCCGCGTCACCAGATTCAGGTTGCCAATTCCAGCAAGCAGAAGCAGCCGGTGCCTGAACTCCTCGCGGTTCGTCAGCATGTACATCGCGAAGACGATCACGATGCCGATCTGACCGATCGGTTCGAAGATGACACCAAGCAGCTTCATCGTCGCCTGGAACTTATCCGAGCGCTGACCGACCACCGTCACCGGGATGGCGTGGCCTTCGGCGCCAACGCGGTTGGGATCGAGGTCGCCGCTCAGGTCCTCCAACATCGCAAGCGCATTTGCCAGAGACGCCGCCGATGGGGAGTGGAGAGAGGCGAGTCTCTTCTCGATATTCGCCCGGTAGCCTGGAAGCGTGCTCGCAACGTTCACCACCTGACGCGAGACGACATAGGTGCCGGAGAACAGGGTGACGGTGGCCAAAGCCGCCGCTATCCCCACGGCGAACGCCCGACGGCAACCACGCTTCTCCAAAAAATCGACGAGCGGCAGTAGAAGAAAGGAGAGCGTGAGCGCGAAGGCCAGCGGCACCAGAAGAACTTTGGCAAAGATCAGCAGCAATATCACAGCAGCGAAAACCAGCACGGATGCGCTGGCCGAGGACTCGGGAAGTCCGACACGGGGCATAGTACCTCACACACTTTGCAGGCTTCGGATAAGCATACAGAACGACAAACTTAAGAACGCCGTGAAGAAGGTCCTGTGCCACTACCTGCGCGAGCTGACGGCGCGATTCAAGCGTTCCGTTTAAACCAGCACTATCGAGCCGATGAGCAGAGCTGCGGATGTTTGCAAGGCCCTACACATACAGGGTCGGTAGCTCAATCTTTCTGGGCGGGTTCAAAGTTCAGTGGCACACGTTGAGCCGCTGGTTTGCGAACGTTGAAATCAAGGTACGTCTGTTCGTGACCTTCGGGGTGCTGCTCCCGCCACAGCACCAGCAGAAGTGGTGGAAACTCAGTAAGGACAACCTTCGTCCGGTGGACTTTCGCATGACATCCCGCGCAGAGAGCGATCGTCAGATACAGCACAGACTTGCCCGGTTCCCGATAATGCACTACCGGATGAGGGTCAGCTCCACAGTACTTTGGCTACGTCGCCAATAACCCACATGAGTCGAAGCGTCACCTCCAGCGTGGAACGGCTCGACCTTCTATTAATTCACGAGATCCGTAGCCGTAAGGTCCGTACCGACGGCATTCACTTTCACACCTTTCGCTATCTTTCGCTGACACTTGCGGCCTACGTCGGCGAAGACGTCACGATTCGCTTCGACCCGAGAGACATGGGTGAAATCCGTGTCTTCTACCGTAATCGTTTCCTCTGTCGTGCGATCTCGGCTGATCTGGCTGGTCAGACGATACCGCTACGCGAGATTGTGAACGCCCGCAAGCGCAGGCGTGAGCAGCTTAAGAGCATCGTCAAGGATCGACTGAAGACAGTTCGTTGCTTGAATTTCGAGGCATGCAAAGAGAGGAAGCTCATGCAAGCACGGTCGTCGCAGCCGAACCATAACCTCCAAACTCAAGCGCTACTTCAACGAGTAGAGCATTGCCGGCTTTTATAGAGACCCTCGAGTACAAACGATTTGTGGAGTTTTGCGAGGCATGCCGGCGAGACCGCTATATCGGTCTATGCTACAGGCCTCCCGGGGGTGGGTAAGACGCTCTCGGCAATCCATCACGGTCGCATCGAAAAGATCGTTCCTCTAGATCGTTGGAGTGCGGAATCTTCGGACGGCTCTGGTGCAAACGGCCAGAGTGATTGGGGGGAAGCGTTCGGGCGAACCGATTTGCACCTATGCGGAAAGTACCGCATTCCAGATTGCCGGCGCAGTTTGGCCTTTGCATCTTAGCCGACTCAGCGCGAACTGGCGTTTGTATATGCGGCGAAGATGTTCGATGCCGGCGATCGCGTTGGCAGCGGATGGGAAGCTTTTGAAACCGAGCATGGGACGGGTCCTAGACTTGATGCCACGATGATCCTGCTCGATCAGATTGTTCAGATACTTGGAAGACCGCAGCTTTGTCCGTTTGGGTAGGAGCCCGTCGTCTCGCAGTTCCTGAACGGCTCGATGCGACGCGGCATAACCATCGAGTGTGATGGTCTGCGGCGGCCGCCCTTCATGCGTGACTGCTTTGTTGAAGAAGGCCTTCGCTGCGGCCACATCGCGTGTCCTGCTCAGTCTGAAATCGATGGTTTGCCCGGTTTTGTCCACCGCTCGATAAAGGTAGACCCACTTGCCGCGTACCTTGATATAGGTCTCATCGACTCGCCACGAACGACACAGGATCTTCCAAACCGGTTCCAGCGCCTGACAAACTCCGACGCATATCTCCGAACCCAGCGCAGGATCGTCGTATGGGCAAGACTCAGACCGCGCTCCGCCATCATCTCAACCAGATCCCGGAAGCTGAGCTTGTACCGCAAGTACCACCGCACACAAAGAATGATGACTTCGCGGTCGAAGTGCCGCCCTGCAAATAATTCCTCGATGCTGCGCTCCTTGCC
Organism: Granulicella aggregans; assembly: GCF_014203275.1. GTDB lineage: Bacteria > Acidobacteriota > Terriglobia > Terriglobales > Acidobacteriaceae > Edaphobacter. The sequence goes on along the minus strand of NZ_JACHIP010000037.1, from coordinate 15,717 downwards.
CACTCATGTCCTCAGTTCTCTGAAAAGACCACTCTAACCCGCTGCGACTTCTGTTTGCACCAGAACCCACCGGCCCACAAAGGGAAAACGAAGTAGGCACCCGAGAGCACGGGCCTCATCCAAGGCAGGCTATGGATTTGGCGTTCGCAAGTGCGCGAACTTGGAACGAGCAAAAGACACTCGTCCCACAAACCCACAGCCTCGACGACGGCGTAAGTGTCAAAAAGACACTACATTCTTGTCTGTTCGAGACTTAACTTTGCGGTCCCGCCGCAGCTAAGGATCCTTTCTTGGTGGTCATATGTAGCGAGTTATGTCAATACCACCAAATATTCACGGAAACCCTACAAGGTGTTGCTACTATCGAGCATCTTTTAGAGATCAAGCAACCGAAAGGGCCCATGCAGAGTTTCCCAGCCAGGTTCAGCGTATTTTTCATTCTTCTGTGCGGTGTGTTTTTTCCTCAGAGCTCATACGGTCAATTCACTGGCCAGTCTTGTGGTTATTTCAACCAAGTCATGTCGCCCAACCATTGGGTGGTGGGTAAGACAACGCACGTTGTCTTGAATGGCATTTATTTCTCCCCTGATAACACTGGTTGTATTTCTGGGGCCTTCAAGCCTTTCACACCTGGTGGCTCCCTTACTTACGACCCAAATGTCACCATCTCAAACATCACCTTTGTTTCCAGCAGCCAGATCACGTTCGATGCGACAGTCGCCGCAGCCGCTATTCCCCAGACGGACTTCATGGTGATCATCGACGCCCGTGGTGACTTGATTTTTCAGCCAACTGCAGACCTTATCATTGGAAAGTCCCTCGGTAAATGCCCGAGCTGTTCGACGGACCCTGGCAGCTCAGGACCTGTCTCGGTGGCCGATCCAATCGAGCTTGGGACAGGCAATATGTTTGAAGAGGTAGAGGACTATACGACAGTCGGTCCAAATCCGCTCACCTTCGTCCGCTATTACAACAGCCAGGCGAACACTCAATCGACGCCGTTTGCTTCCTTATTCGGGGTCAACTGGCGAAGCAATTACGACCGATATATCAAACTGATCTCTTCCACCCTTGTTTACGCAGAGCGTCCCGATGGACGTATCCTGACGTTCAGCTACAACAGTTCGACCGGCAACTGGGTCTCCGATACCGATGTCGATATGAGGCTGACCAATTCCGGCTCAACCTGGACGCTGAAAGACCACCAGGACGTCACGGAGGTGTACACAGCGATCAGCTCCAGCGAGGCTCAACTCAACACGATCGCGACGAGCGCAGGCTACGTGCAGACGCTGAACTATACCGGGGCGGTGCTGAATAGCGTCTCCGATTCTTACAGCCGGACGCTCTCATTCACCTACACCGGGACCACCTTGACCGGCGTCACCACGCCAGACCCTCTGGTGCTGAGCTATAGCTATGACACGCCGACCGGCGGCAGCCGTCTCAAGACCGTCGGTTACAACACCACTCCCGCAACAAATATCACCTATCTCTACGAAAACACATCATTCCCGTTTTCGCTTACGGGCACCACCGACGAAAACGGAGCGCGCTACAAGACCTGGTCATACGACACACAAAACCGCGGAATTGCGAACTGCCTCGGAGTCTCGCCCTGCGCGGCAGGTAGTGTCGGCTACACGCAGATCTCTTACGACGACACCACTGGCAACCGTACAGTAACGGGCCCGCTTGGTATGCAGGAAACCTATCAGCTGTATCAGATGCAGGGGTTGGACAAGGTAGGCGGCATTAGCCGTCACGATCCATCCGGGACAGTGCCCGATGCGACCCAGAACACGAGCTATGACTCGAATGGTTATCTCGCCCAGGTCGTCGATTGGAATGGAAACATCACCAATTACACCAACGACGCAAACGGCAATCCGACTACCATCGCCGAGGCCTCTGGTTCGAGTCCGAACGTCGAGCGAGACACGCAGGTCGTTTACGACACAACCTGGGTCCGCAAACCGTCTACAGTCACGGTCGGAAATCAGCGGCAGGGATTCACCTACGATGCGACCACGGGCAACATGCTAACGAAGACTCTGACCGATATAGGCACCGTCACCGGCTACGCACCGACATCGAAGACCTGGCACTATACCTACACGTCGACTGGTCAGCTCAAGATTGTGCAGTGGCCACGCGCTGTCGTGACCTACAACCAGCAATGGGGTTATTCCGGCGGCGTAATAATCAATTATGGCCAGCAGACTGGGTCACGCACCAATCTGACGACATTCACGGCCTACAGGGGGGGCGGTCTTCCGCTGACGACTGCCGATCCGGCCGGGGTCACGACTGTTCTGACCTACGACAATCGCAATCATCTGTTGACCAGCACGGTCGCAACCGCTGCAGGGAATCGAAGGACGACCTACGGCTATGACGCCGCTGAAAACCTGACGAGCGTTGCGCTGCCAAGTGCTACAAAACTCACTTACACATACGACAACGCGCACCGACAGACGAAGATCACGGATCTGCTTAGCCAAACAAAGAACTATGTGTTGGATGCCCTCGGCAACGTAACGTCGATGACCGTGAAAGATGCTAGCAGCACGACGAAAAAGACCTCGTCGGCAACGTTCGACAGCCTCGGGCGCAGGCTCACCAGCACCGGCGGCGCCAGTCAGACTACTCACTATGCATACGACGCGAACGGCAACGTCACCAGCATCATCGACCCAATGAATAATCCCGCAACCGTGATGGTCTACGACGCGCTAAATCGCGCTTCGAAGATCACCGATCGAGCCGCCGGAATCACGCAATACACCTATGACCAAATGGACAAGCCGCTGACCGTGGCAACGCCAAATGGCGCTTCGACTAGCTACCTCTACGACGGCTATGAAGAGATGGCGAAGCAGGTCAGCTCCGACAGCGGAACGGCCTACTTTTACTACGACGCCGATGGCAATCTGACGCAAAAGAAGGACGCGCTGAATGTCATTGCCAACTACAGCTATGACGGCCTCGACCGTCGCACCGGCATCACTTACCCGGCCAGCACCTCCGAGAATGTGGTCTACACCTACGACGAGAGCGGACACGGGAAGGGAACCGGTCGCCTAACCAGCATGACCGACCAGGCCGGAACGTTCTCGCGCAGCTACGACGAGCGCGGCAACATAACGACCGAAAGCCACACGCATGGCACGTACACGCTGACCAATTCCTATGGCTACGATGCAGCTGGGCTGCTGGCCAGCATCACCTACCCGTCCGGCATGGTACTGACCCAAACTCGGGACACGATGGAGCGCATCACAGCATTGGCTCTTCAAGCCACCAGTTCCGGAACAAGCCAGCCAATCCTGAGCAGTGCTACCTATGCCCCCTTCGGCCCGACGACGGGCTTCACCTTCGGCAATGGAATCGCACACAGCATCACACTCGATGGCGATTATCGGGCGACGAACGTCACCGACAACAATTCGATCCAGAACCTGACTTACGCGCTGAACGCCAACGACAACGTGACCGGCATCACCGATGCCATTACAAGCGGCAACAGCCAGACACTCACCTATGACGCTCTCGATCGACTGAAGACGGCTGCTGGCGGGTATGGAAGCGAGAGTTTCGGCTACGACGCAAACGGTAACCGCAATCTCGCCGGCACGACGACCTGGAGCTACACACCGAACAGCAATCGCCTGACTGCGGTGGGCACGACAACCGTCACTCCGAATGCGAACGGCTCGGTCACCGGCATCGCTTACAGCACGCCAATGGGCTTCACCTATAACAATGCCGGTAGGCTGGCGACCGCGACCAGCGGTAGTGGTACAGTGCTCAGCTACCTGTATGACGGTTTCGGGCAGCGGATCGGAAAGACCGACACTATCCAGCGGTTTGAGGCATATGACTGGCTGGGCCGGTACATCGAACAGACCGACAACACCGACACAGCGAAGCTTGATTACATCTATCTGGAGGGCATGCCGGTAGCGACGTTCGTTCCGAACGCGAGTACGGGAACTTTGTCATTCCTGCATACGGACAGGCTCGGTACGCCGCGCTTGGCAACGTCTTCCACGAAAGCTATTGGCTGGAACGCGACTGTCAGCGATCCATTCAACGCCCCGAACAACGTGAGCGGCAACACCATAGCCAATGATCTCCGTATGCCAGGGCAAGAATTCGAAATCAGCACCGGCTTCAATCACAATGGGTGGCGAGACTATGCCCCAGCCCTCGGGAGATACCTTGAAAGCGACTTAATCGGCCTGGCGGGTGGCGTTAACACCTATGCATATGCATCGGACAATCCCGCAGCATACGTGGATCCTATGGGATTAGCCGCAACCCCGGCATCGTGTTCCAAGCCCCCACGTAACCCACTCACCCCGAAGGAGTGTCAGGCGCTGGCTAATAAAATTAACAACATTTTACAGCAAATCGCTGACAAGCAAACTAACTTGAATAACAATCCAGGTAAACGCGGCTACTACGAACCCGCAACGCGTGGAGGGGGCGTTTATGACCATCAAGTAGACCTTGGAGACTATATAAAGAACCTGGCAAAGGCGGCGAATGAATATAACCAAGGATGCGGCGGGGGGCCACCGGGACCATCTACTACTCACAGCCCTGCTCCATCCGCGGTTCCAATAGTTGTTCCTCCAATATTCTTGCCGATGGCAGGGACTGCGGCAGAGGCTGCTGAAGGGGCTACCGCGGGGGAAATATTGGCAGAGGTATTAGCAGGTCTTCTTCTGTTATGACCACTCCAACGTAGGTGCGGTAATCATTCGACGAAAGACGGAACGATATTGACCGATACTGAAACAGTCCGCCTATCATAGCCGTTTGGAAAAGGCTCTAATTCTCCTACTAGCCTTATGAACGGAGTCGCAATGCTGGTTCGAAGAAAAGATGGGACAGTTTTGGCTGATACCGACGCGGCCGTGAACAAGCGAGATCTCAGAGATGCTGTTATTCGAGGGCTATTCCTTCGCGTTGTCGACTTCTCCGATTCCGATTTACGGCGTTCTGATTTCAGCAATGCTCATTTATATGGAACATATCTCTACCGTGCTAACTGCGCGGAGTGCAGCTTCAAGGGAGCTCTGCTTCAGGGAGTCGTACTGGATGAAGCGATTTTTAGTGGAGCCGACTTCGAGGGGGCACAGCTAATTCCAGACGCCATGGGAACGCCATGTACGTTATTCGGTGCGGACCTCAAAAACGCAAACTTGGCTACTGCCATACTGACGGGCTGCAAGTATGACTCGACAACATCGTTTCCGGTTGGATTCAGCCCTGAGAACCACGGCATGGTTCGGAAAGATTAGTGATATCGCCCCAAGTAATGGCACTCCGCCGATATGCGCGCCTACAAGGCCCAAACTTGGCGGATGCCTAAAGAGTGGCAAAGTAAGAGTTCATCCGGGGTGGGTCGCGCCGGGTGGTCCGAACAACGGGGTGTTTTATTCCTAAAGGTGTCGAGGGGTAGCGCATGATAATGCGCATTATCATGCGCGAAAAGCGAGAGGCGAGATGATCTTGATCTTCTCCGATAGTTCCATCAGGCACCCAGTCCGACCTGCGGTCTGGGTGCCACTGGCTGCAACTACTTCGCCCGAGTCAGCGTGGCGTTGCTAATAGAGCCGAGTCCATAGCTGCCAGGATCGTCTGGCATTTCATAGTCCGGTTCCACTCTTACCCATACCTTTTCCTGCCGGGCGATCGGAGCGCCCGTCAACAAAGTGTATTTCGTACCTTGATATTCGAAGGTGATCCTGTTTTTCTCAATTTTCCCCTCGATGGCATCCTGCGTGGACGACAGCGAAAAGAGATAGCGGCCAGTCTTCGGGAAGATTACGTAGACTGAATCATCAAATCCAGCGCGCGTGTCCGTCCACACGTCGACTTCGCCTATTCGCATATCTCCCTTTAAGAGGACCGGCTGTTGGATTCGCAACTCGCTCGCAGCGGGATCGATACTTTTGATCCCCATTCCAACCTCTGCCGGAATGTGATCGAACCATTCGCCATGCAGGATCAGAGTGCCAGAAGCTCCGATAGGCACTTTAAGGGGCACCCCGGGCATCAAGATCACCTCGCGCTCAGGTAACTTAGCCAGATCGCTCGTGTCTACTGTTGCAACCGGACCAGCATAGGAGCTTACCAAAAGCCTGACACCGCCCTCGGCACGGCCAACAAGCTTCAGTGAAATGGCTGCTGCTAGATCTTTCTTGGGATCCAGAATTCCACCCATAGCCATACTGTCCTTAGTGGAATCGACCAGGGATAGTGCACAGGAGGAGAAAACACTTTGATCCTCACGATCAATGGTGACCAGCACAACAGAGCCGGCGCTTTCAGCACCCACGCGAGCTCTTTTCAATTCAGCTCCCATCGTGAGCAGGACCACTAGAACCAAAGCCGCAAAAGTTAAACGAGGAACTCGCATGGTCTCCCATCCTTTCCGCCAAAAGCGGGTAAATATTCCAGTTCTTGTCTCCCAGCGCGGGATTGAGGGTAGGATGTCCGGGGCGAAACTGGCCTCGCGGCGCAGCGTCGCGCCCAGGACGGTGTACTGTTCCATGCGCTCTGCACAAGCATTGCAAGTGCGTATGTGCGCTGCGGCTTCGTGCGTAATGAGTTCGCCATCGCAGAGCGCCGAGACGGACTCGGCAACTTCATCACATCTCATTGTGTTCCCCTTTCCTGCCGTCAAACCAAATGCGGCGCAGCGCCTCGCGCGCCGTAAAAAGCCGCGAACGAACAGTGCCCAAAGGTATGTCGAGTGCTTCGGCAAGCTCGTCGTACGATAAGCCTTCAATCTCGCGCAGCCAGAGCAGCGTGCGCTGCTCGGTAGGGAGGCAGTCGAGGGTGTCGAGAAGTATCGCCTGACTCTCAACGCCAGCCTCAGCGGCGGTCTCGACGACCTCTTCCATCACCGGACCGCGCATCCGCCACCACTCCTGCGCGCGCTTGCGGCCTGCGCCGAAAAGATAGCCGCGCACCGTGCCGCACTCTCGACGGTAGCCCCCCGGATGCCGCCAGATACCGGCATATGTCTCCTGAGCCACATCTTCGGCCGCCTCACGACTGCCGACCATGCGTTGCAAAAACGCCAACAACCGAGGAGCCGTCGCCTGATAGAAAGCTGTGAACGCCTGTGCATCACCAGCAACAATCCGCGTCCACTGTTCCTGTTCGTTCACTATGCTCCTCACTAATTGATTCGGAGCTTTTGAACGTTTAGTTCATTCCGACGAAGAATTATTTGCAGGAGATTAGCTATCGGTCAAAGGACGACGGAGCGGGAGCCTAATTTCTAAATCATTCCCTCAGCAGCTTTCGGGTCCAATTGGTTCGGCAACCCGATCATCCAACATTCGGTGGGTTCGTTTTTGTACTACCTCAAGGAGCGTCAAGTAAGTCCAAAATCATCCTGGCGGAAAATCATAGAGCTAATCGCCACAGCTAACGTGGGGCACCTTTGAATCGCTAGGGAACGTTCGGGTAGATGGTGGTGGTGAAGTTGACGATGTCGTGCTCAACCGAAAAGGGAGCGGGACCGTACTGCGGCGTGTTGTCGTGGTAGCCCTTAACAGACGCACTTATGGTGTATTTTCCAGCCGGGAGGTTGGTGAACTCGAAGTGGCCGTCAGGGGCGAGGGGAACAGTCTTGAAATCCCAAACTGTGTCGGACGAGAGCATTACGCGCATACCGTCCGCAATCGGCTTCTTGTTGCTTGTAACGACAGCACCCTGGATGTGAAAGCCTGGTTTGATAATGAGGTCCGGAGCTTGCAGATACTGCCCATCTCTGCTGACGTGGATCTCGATTGGACTGGCTGCCCCCATGGTTGAGATGGAATCCATAGTGGCGTAGACGTACCAATCGATGGCGACGGGAACGTTGGGAATAACAAATCGGCCCTTGGCATCGGTACCTATGCGAACTACTTCATACGGATTGCCGAGGAGCTTTAGGTCAACGCCGAACCCGCCGCGATCTTTTGCTATAAGGCCAATCTGGGCGTTAGGCACGGGCTGACCGTTTTGAACGAGCCGTCCGACAATGGTGGCACCATCTGCAAGGGTTACGGTATGGCGGTTGGGTCCAGTCTCCAGGACGGCAAACTGAGGAGCCAAACCGCGGGCTTCAACCTCGAGCAGCATCTTTGGCGTAGGTTTTGAATATGTGAGTTCGAATTCGCCGTTTTTGTTGGTGACGGAAAGGGGTTGAAGTCCGGGAAGGGTGCCGTAGGTACTGGCAGCTCCGTCGATCAAACCGGTTGGATTGATGATCGCGTCTCGAACAGGCGAGCCGTCGGCCTCGATGACTCGACCGCGAACAGTGCCACTGAAATCGGTGGTCGCTGATTTGGAGGAGAGGTTCAGAGAAACAGTCGGAGCTTTCACAGGATCGATGGACTTAGTGATCTCGGGAATATAACCGTCGCGGGCTGCGAGCAGTGTAAACCAGAGATCGGGGGAGAGATCCTTGATCTCGAAGGCACCCCTTGCGTCAGTGATAACGTGCTTGCCGCAGTCGGTATAGCAGCTTGGGCAAAAGGTGCTGTAACCCACTTTGACCCCGGCGTGATAGACCATGACGGTGGCACCGACGACTGGAGCACCGGTTGAATCGAGGACAGTCCCGCTGAGGCTGGGACGTACGGTGGCAGCGGAGAGTGAGGCGGCAAAGCTGAAGATCGCGGCGAACAGAAATGCTCTCATCTGGACTCTCCCGAGCGCGCCAGCGCAATTGGGACATTCTACAACTGGCCCTCTCCGCTACCCACGAAAACTCCGGTGTCAAGGGTCATTACCATGCGTGAATAGGTGAAGACCGGCTCGCCTGAGCGCCGGTCAAACCCTCACTGTCCATTTCTTGTCATGCGGTCGCCCTCCGCATCGGCTTCCTTCCGACAGACGTAGGCTCCGTCTTTCGTCGCCCCATACCATCGTTCTCCCCTTAGGTGATAAACACCGGTTTTGGTGTTTACCCAAACGACTGTGTCGTTCGGACAGTGCTGTTTGGCTTCCTGCTCTGAATGGAAGTGCGGTGCCGGCGTTGGGTTCGCATAGGCCGGAGACAGGGTCGCTAGGAAGAGTGCGACGGCTAGAACAATGGCCTTTAGCGATGGCATGGATGACCTCTCGATTCAGATGAGAGGCCCACTATAGTGGTCCTTTGCCCAATCCGGAAGAGATTTTTGGTGCTCAAGACGAGCATCCCTTTGTATAAGGGCGGCTTGGCACTCCCTGGCTGGTTCGCGAAACTTGCCGAAACGTCCGTTTCAGGGTAACAAGGCGGGGGCAGATTAAAGCCCGTTACGCGGTCTTCGCCACGACCTGCAAAGATCTGCCCACAAATCGGACACAGCGGCGGCGTAGTGGGAAAATGGCAAGCATGAGAATGGCCCCTTTACTCTTGACGATCGGTTTGTCGGTTCTCCCAGTCTTTAGCCAAACTAATCACACGGACTCCCAAGTCCAGCAGCAGATTTTAGAGGAGTTGCGGGCAATTCACCATGAATTACGTGCGAATACGACGCTTCAGCTCTTACTGGTCGAACTACAAACAACACAATCTTCGTTGAATCAAGCCACTCAACGAAGGGATAATCTGAAGGCTCAGATCGCGGGATTGCAGGGGGACCGATCAGCACAGCAGGCAGAAGTGGTCAGATTCGAGGAGAGAATGGCAAAGGTGACAACGCCAGACCAAGAATCCATAGATAAATTGGAAGGCCTGAAAAATGGGTTGCAAGCAATATCAGCACATGAGGCAGCAATGTCAGAGCTGCTGGAAGACGCAGAGAATCGCCTGAGAACGGCGCAAACAGAACGAGAGAGCATTCAAAGTCAGCTCAGTGATTTGGTTAGAAAGTTGAGTGCCTTCAACTAGCTGCATCCGTGGTTCACCTGGAAGATGCTAGGTTCATCTGCTCTCGGGGCTAAGGAATGACCCACAACAACTCCGGTTGTCATTGGTGATTGCCGATGACCTCGTTTCGAGGGACGCTCGTTCACAACACGACTAGCCGACTACTTTTGTTCCTCGGTCGTCTGCTCTGAGTAATAAAAGGCATGTATCGACTTGATCTGTCCGTCTACGATGCGAATCCGGTCGAAAACGTGATCGACCCCATTCGCCGTTTCCATGTCGAAGACGGTTGCAACGTATTCGTCCTCGACGATGTGCTGCTTTAGCTGGATATTCCTGACCATTGGGAGAATGTGCGCGAGAAATCCTAATACGGTTTCTCGGCCCGCCAGCATCGGCATGCGCGGACCTTCAAATGTCACGTCTTCGGCAAAGGACAGCTTGGACAAGTCCTTGGTTTCAAAGCAATCGAGATAAGCTTCAACCAATGCGACTTTCTCTTCTCGTGACATGGTCTCTCCTCGGTTACCTATGATCTCAGACGTTCTCCTGAGAGCCAATGTGCGGACGTTGACGAGTGTAGCGACCCAAATCTTTCCGCCCGCATTCTCGGCAATCTCAATTTCCCGCCGCCGAGGCTTTGGATTTGTGGGACGCGGGCTTTTTCCGCGCTCCAAGCGCTTGCGCGTCAAATCCATAGCCTGCCTTGAGTGTGGCCCATGCTCTTCGTGCCTACTTGGCGTCACCTCAAGAAACGGAAATTTATGTATGCTAACGATCTCCCGGCAATGATCCTAACGGCTTGTCGATTGCGTCGGCGCGGCAAGTGTAGCGAAAACGACCGTTTTTCGGACGACCGAAAACGGCGCTCAGAAACGCTCTGGGTGGTCGAAATATGTCCCAATACCCGTCTCGAAAACAATGTCCGGCTAGCGGTGACGTTTTGAGACGCCACGCAGGTAAACTCCACGTGCTTAGAGTACGTAAATTTCCCTTTCTTGAGCTGTCCCCGCATACAGAGAAGTTCTTCACTCCTAATTTTTCTTTGCTTCCTGCGCGAGGAGATATGCCTCTATTTCTTTCCTGCCTCCGTGTCTTGCCCAACCGGCAGGTGTGCCGGTCCAGAGTAGATCTTTTGTGTCGATTCGCGCACCGTGTTCGACGAGAAGCCGAACGATGTTGTCATGGCCTCGCCAGGCGGCCTGATGCAATGGTGTGGTGTGGGAGTGGCCGCCGACGGGGTTGTAGCGGTCTGGGTCTTCGCCCATATCGAGTAGGAGCTTGACTATCTCGAAGTGTCCGAGGTCGGCTGCCATGGTGAGTGCGAGGTGGCGTTGTTCGCTTGACGCCGAGGGAAAGAGACGGTTGAAGTCGTCGATGAGCCCGAGCCCGGCGGCAACGGGGAGGGTGATGCGGCCACCGCACGCGATCAACGCCGTTGCTGCTTCCAACTCCTCATGCAGCACGGCTGCCTGAAGCGCGGAACTGGGATCGGCCCCCTGGCGACATAGGAAGTCGATCAACGGAACCTGGAGGCGGCACTCGCGCGGACGGGCACCGGTGGCGACGAGCATGAGGGTCTCGTCGAGCGCAACCTGTTCTACGCCAGCGTCAAGGATGGTCTGGGCGACATCGACGATGTTCGGCGGCATGGTTTCATGGCGGATCGGATTTCCCGCAATGAACTCGAACAGGGTGGGGTTGCGAAAGTAGTTGACGCCCTCGAAGACCACACGCTGACGGGCTAGGCCCGGATGCAACTTGAGGTGGTCGCAGAGACCGGCGACGTCGCCAGCGTCGAGGAGATCCACGGCGCGGCGAAAGACGGAATCTTTGATCCGCTCGTGACGAGGCAGGTTGATCTGATCGGAAGGCTCCGGCATTTCGATGTGCGACTTGAGGCGTGACCAACTGAGGAAGCCGCGTTCTCGGGCGATTGCGAGTTGGGCGTCACTGAGCTTGAGCGCGGCGGTGAAGATGTCCGCATCGGCTGTGTTCAAGAAGCGTGGATGGAACTCCCGGAGGCGCTGGGCTGCACCGGGGTCTCTGCCAGAGTGGGCTTTGAGGAGGTCTTTGGCTTGATGTTTGAGGTGGTCAAGACTGGGATTGGGCGGGAGGCGTTTTACCGGCATGCGAACTTCCTTTCGTATGCCCAGGTCCGCAATTTACGGGCAGAAAGAGAGTTCATCAACTGAGTTGTGACGGCAAGGTGGACTTCTGTCCTATCCGCGGACCGGATGCGCCCTCTGCGCTACGTGCAGGGTACCATAGCGATTACCCGGAAACCTGGCCCTTTGGATTCATAAACCAAAAACCGCCGTGCGTGGATTTCAGAAGCGCCGTTACCGTGCGTTTTGGTGGGCTAGCGATGGACGGGATGAGGACGGATGGGTGGGCGGCCAGTAAGGACGTGGATGCGCTGGTGAGTGATATTGATGCGGCAGGGGAGTGGGTCGAGTACTCCGCCGCAGGTGCGTTCGCCGACGCCCAGCCACGCGACCTGCGAGGGGCTCAGCATCCAGGCGGTGGCGTTGGTCGCGTGGTGGACTTGGTCGAGGTAGTCGGCAGCGGTGACGTCGAGGTCGGCAGCCTGGGCATTGAGTTGCTCACAGACACCGTTACGCGGGGCGACGGTGCCGTCAGCGGAGACGCAAAAGTCTTTATCGTGCTCGACGAGGATTTTTTTATTGTTGCCGGTGATGAAGTAGCCAGTCACGACTGGTCCGACGCGGGCGCTGGTCGACCACTGAATGAAGTCATCGACGAAGGCCGGGGGTAACTGGCTGAGGCCTAAGGTGTCTTCCTTAATTTGCTTTGAAAAGAGATTGAGGGCAGGGGTTGGTTCGCCGTTGGTGGGAGCGAAGTAGAAGCCGCCTAGAGCGATGCCGGTTTGCAGGTCGATCCAGAGAAAGCCACGTCCCTGGAGGTAAGGCTCCTGCTGGCCGACGACGAGGAGGTTGCGGTTGTCGCGTAGCTCTACCGGAATACGGGAGCCGTCGAAGGCCATCGAGAGGGCGTCGGGGAGGCTCATGTCCCGGCCGTAGTGGAAGATGCAGCCGGGAACAAAGAGCTTCATTAGCTTCTTGAACTGCTTATCGCGAAGGATATCTTTCGCTGGGGCTCCGGCGAACTGTCGAAGGTACGTGAGATCGGCAGGTAGCAGGGGAGCCTGGAAGATACCGGGATCGTAGTTCGAACCGAGTGAAGGTGGTTCAGTTGGCTGGATTGCGGAGGAGGTCGTGGTTTGCTGGATGGCGGCAACGGCTGAGAGGTTAAGGGCAAGGAGCTGGATGGCTAGGGCGCGAAGAACCTGCATAATCCCGGGATCCCCTTGTAGCTGAGCGCCAGAGGGCTTGGCGAAATCAATCTAGTGAATGATTGACAAAAACAATAGTAATGTTACCTTAGTGCAAGTTCGGGATCTACAGGAAGGTACTTAAGGAGATTACCTATGGGATTACGAGTGAGATCAATTTCGTTCACCAAACTTTCATTAGCCCTTCTTTTTTTAGCAGCGTTTTGTCACATCCCCACCGCTGCTGCACAGTCCATCTCTTCAAATACCTACATGACGCTTACCGGCGGCGGTAGCGGCGGTTTTATCACGATCGGCGGCGGCGGTGTCTCATTTGATGTGAACGTTGCATGTACGGGAAATGCAGCAGTGAGCATCTATTCGTCCTCTACGCCGGACACGGCTGGAAGCCTGCTTGGTTCGTATACCCCAAGGAATACAAGTGGTTACGTCTGGACTCCAACAGTAGCAGGGACTTTTTATATCAGCGCATTCCTTACACTGAACGGAGACACTTCGTGTACTGGGTACGGAACCGATCCTTCTCCCGTCACCGCACAGTGGAACGTTGAAAACCCATAAAGACGATTTCGGGATGCTTAAACCGAAGTGTCCGCCTGAACGGGCGGACACTTCAGTTTAAGTCTAGAACCAATGGCAAGATGCGGCGAAGCCCCTCGAACTCCAGACTTTGGACCTGTTCGGAGTGCGCAGTGACGCGCATCCTACCGCGAATCATTGATCTAAACAGGTATGGTTGAACCATGCATTTGTTCTCCTCTTGGTCCTCAACATCAGCACAGAAGCAAATCCAAAACTCCCGATTGAGCACCTTTTTTAACTGGTGTATCGCGCATCAGAAGCTAGTTCTTGGTCTATTGAGTGCCGCCTGGGTGCTTGTTCTTTATTGGAACGCTTTAGCAGCCCCTTTCGTATACGACGACCTTGATCAAATCGTAAAAAATCCAGAGCTTGCTTCGTTTCACGACACTTTCCGCCTGTTTTTCCTCGCTCCATCCGCTTTCACAAGCCACTTTCGAGGGGTGGGAGGATCTAATTATCGGCCGCTGTTTTGGCTAAGCCTATCTATCGACCGTCACATCTGGGGATTACATGGAGCAGGTGGATTTCACTTCACAAGCATCTTTCTCCATTGGGCGGATGGATTTCTCTTCTTTTTGTTTCTGCGTCGAGTTGGCGTTCGATTTACGATCGCGGCCAGCGCCGTACTCATCTGGCTGGGTCTGCCCATAAATACTGAGGCTGTCGCATGGGTGAGCGGTAGACCGTATGTGTTATGCGGGTTGTTTCTTCTACTGGCTTTGCTTTCAGCTCATTCCTATTTTGTTCGAGAGAAAACATCTTCCCTGATCGCTGTCTTGGTGGCTTCGCTCGCGGCACTGCTCAGCCACGAGGCGGGTGTTTTGTTTCTGCCTTTGGTCGCTCTTCTCGCCTATGGTATGGGCAGGGTGGCTAAAAGACCGGCATGGATTCTTCTCGCCGTGGTAGTAGGGTCTGACCTCATCTTCCTGTTATCGAGGTTGCTTGTGGGGACCCGCGCGGGAAGCGGAGGGCCCAGTCCATGGGCAATAGGACGCGCTTTTTGGATGTACTGTCTCTGGATGCTCGCCCCCGTTCATATGAGCATGCAGCGAGCAACCTCCATGCCTCCGAATGTCCCTTCTTCTTCATCCATTGCAGCCCTGTGTGCGGTTGTTGCACTGTGCGGGGCAATCTTTATGATTCGTAAAACAGCTCCCATCCTCGCCGCAGGTTTGGCATGGAGCACGATGGCAATACTACCTTTTTGCGGCATCGTATTTATCTACCAAGGGATGGCCGAAAGATATGACTACCTTGCTTCCGCTGGTCTCGCGCTAGCCATTTCGGCTTTCGTATGTCAATACTCAGGCGTGCTGAAAGGAGCTCTCGTTTGCCTCATGGCCCTCTGGATTGGATGGGGAGCATGGCGGTTGAAAATGAGGGTTCTCGACTGGTGCGATCCTGTTGCTCTCTATGAGAGCTCGCTCGAAGCTACACCGGATGCCATGCTTTTTTACGATCTTGGTTGGGCGTGGAGGGAGAGAGGAGACAATGCAAAAGCTTTAACGGAATATCAAGAGGCCGTTCGCCGTCAACCCGATTACGAAGAGGCCCATGCGAGCATTGGACAGATCTTCTCGATGCTCGGGCAGCCGGCACAAGCGATCCCAGCCTATAACCGAGCCCTCGCTCTCATCCCCAGAGACAGCGATACTAGAGTCGATTTTGCAGTCACATTGGAGCAGCTCGGTGATAAGGAAGCGGCAGAACGAGAGTTTAGAAAAGCGCTAGAGTTCACCCCGAAGAACATCTCAGCTCTAAACGATCTGGGCTCCCTGTTGATTCTCGAAGGTAAATTGGATGAAGCCATACCCTACTTCGAGCAGGCCATTCAAGCAAACCCATTGGATAAAAATGCGTACTACAGTTTGGGTGGCATCTCGCAACAAAGAGGTCAAGTGGACAAGGCTTTGACGTATTACCGAAAAGTCCTCCAGATTGACCCTAGCGA
>NZ_JACHIP010000036.1 GCF_014203275.1 Granulicella aggregans | reverse complement strand
GTGCTGAATCCTGAGTTCGCGCATATGGCTGAGCTTCGATCCCTGTATGCCGGAGCTGTAGGGAAAAGCCAGCGCAGTTCCCTTCTCTTCCAGCAACTCGATCACCCGCCCGATGCTGAGCTGCTCGGCTTCGCTCAGGGGTTCGTACCATCCCCGAAACTCATCCGACACCTCAACTTCATATGCCATACACGTACTATATCATCATTAGCATATGGGCCAGGCTATTTTGAGTCAATGGCTTTTACTGCGGGATTCTGTGTACATCCCCACCGCATGGTTTCCCCATCCACCAAAGAGAACGAAACGAGGAACCAATCATGTCCGAGCACCACGACGTCCCGAAAGGCCACGAGCCGCACGCCATTCACGAAGAGCATTCCAAAGGTCCTCACGATCCCAAAGAAATCAATCCAAAGATGGCATCTGACGTTGCTTATTGGTCGAAAGAGTTTGGAGTGACCGGCGATCAACTTCACGAGGCCATCCGGAGCCACGGAACCCACGTTGAAAAAGTCCGCGCTGCTCTCCACACTCACAAGAGCGCCTAATTCATATTGTGGGTGTCGGGACAGGTCTTTCCAAAGGCCAAAACGATCTGAAAATTGCTTCGTTTGTGTATGGCCGGAGACTCTTTTGCCGCATCGGATCATGGCTTAACGCCATCCCGACGCCCCGGTTCGGTCATATGTGCGAATCGACAGAGGGCACTGAGACCGCCGGGAAAACTTTCCCTATAGCGGTCTCACCAATTATTTCGAAGCGAACCATGCACGAGCAGAAGTCACATTCGGCTTCGTTTTCTCCACGTGCTACCTCCGCAACGGGAAACGTTCGCAGACACTCTGAACACGTAACCGCGACCGTGCCTCTATTGTTCATCACCCAGACCGCAGCTTGATTTGGCTTTCCCGTCTTCGGGCGGCTCGGAAGCTCATGCACAAGATCACAGATTCGCTCGAATAACTCAGGAATCTTGTACGCTCCCTTCGAGAAGAAAGCGTCCGCAAGGACGCTTTCAGGGACCGATACGCCTGAAAACTCACCCGAGATCACAATCACCGGAATGATGGGAAACCGGCGGCGCACCACGGACAGAAACTCGAATCCGTTCATGTTGGGCATGCGCAGATCCGAAATAATGAGGTCCGGAAGAGCCTGCTTCAAGGCTGCCAAGCCTTCAAATCCATCCTCGGCACAAAGCACCTCATAACCTTGGGCTTCAAGCAATAGCTTCCCGATATCCCGCAAGGGGGCTTCGTCGTCAACAATCAGGATTCTGTATCGGAAAGAGCTGGGGGGCATGGGACAGGGCTCCTGTTGTGACTTTCGTCAACAAACCTAACCATAGCCGTTGATGGAGTCCTCTACAACGCGCGTCAGCCGCCGACG
Organism: Granulicella aggregans; assembly: GCF_014203275.1. Classification (GTDB taxonomy): domain Bacteria; phylum Acidobacteriota; class Terriglobia; order Terriglobales; family Acidobacteriaceae; genus Edaphobacter. The sequence continues at coordinate 18,658 of NZ_JACHIP010000036.1, read as the reverse complement.
CGGCTATCAGCCTCACTTCCCTGCCCCGGTTGCTCATCGTCGAAGAGTTTTGCCTGCTTTGCGGCGACGCCCTGGCGGTCGAGTTCGGCGAGCCTGAACTTCCATTTCTGGACCAGTTTCTCTGCCTGGCGGCTTCGCCGCTCGGCGCGGGCCAACATGCGTTCGACATGGGCTCGGTGTCTGGATTGAGGATCTGGCGTAGTGGTCATAGGGTGCGATCGGAGCCTCGTCTTCTGCATGGCCTCCACGCATCTTGAACGCTGATCTCAGCTCTTTACGATATCGGGGTATAAAGGCGTTTGCTCTGAGTTTTTGGTACGTACGCGAGCCGGAGGCCTCACCGGTTCGTCCTGAGTGCCTTTCTGCTCGATTGCCGAGGTCTTGAATCGTTAGCCCAAGCCTTCAAAAGCACCCCGCTTTCATAAGGAAGTTTTGGCTTTTGTTGTTGCTTCTGCGGGGTTTGGGGCGCAGCCCCAACGGAAAAAGGGCCGTTAGGCCCTACAGAACGCGACCGAAGGGCGCGCTCCTTTTCGTTTTTTTTGCCCGGATTGCCACAGAGATATCCACAGGTGTTGCGGGATTAAGTAGGGATTATAAGTGATTAAATACGGATTAGGAGCGCTTGCCGAGCGCCTTCAATCTATTGAAAATAAAGAATTTATCGTCCATTTTAGCGATGTTCTAGTCGGGTGGAATACGGCACAAAGTCGGGTCGAATACGGGATTCGGTCGGGTCACATGCGGAATCTGGTCGGGTGAAGTACGGCTCATGCTCCATCTGTGGATATTTACCCGCCTTTTGAGCGGTCGGCTGAAATACGGAGCGCGGCCGGACTTTGGAAGCCCTGCCGGTCGGGTGAAATACGGAGCTGTAGGTGCGATCATGGCTTCCCTGCCCCACAAATAGGGCCTTTCCCGTCACTGGTCGGGTGAAATGCGGCGTTTAGCTGACCCTTGTGCTTCGAATCGGTCGGGTGAAATACGGAGGCCGGCAGGCTCCATATTCGGTTTATCCCATTGAAGCCAATGGATCTTTCAGTCGCGGTCGGGTGAAGTACGGCACGAACACAGCCGCGCTCCGTTGGTCGGGTGAAATACGGCCCTTAGCGTCGGCGGCGCTGATCTTTCAGGATGTCGGTCAGCAATTCGCCAACCGGCATCATCTGCCCTTCCCTCTTCCCCTTCTTGACCTGCTTTTGCTTCTCGGCTCGCCGCGTCAGATGGCGCCCTTGTGAACCACTTGGGGGCTTCGTGATACTCACGAGGTCCCCATCCCAGCTTGCGACCCATCCTAGCGTGCTCTCAAGGGCAGCAAAAGCGTTCTTAAGCTCTGTCTTGAAGTGTTTGAGCAGCTTGGTCGGGCTGCCGCACTTCTCATGCAGGAAACCGACCGTCACCGGAAACGGCGCGGCGTGGGTCGAATAGTAGCTGTGCAGCCACTGAGCAAGTGGCTTCCCTTTGAGGGCCAGGCGGTCTTCCCATTCGATCTGTGTCCAGCTGGCGGGCGCGAATAGCGTCGCGATCTCCTTGGCGAAGGTGATCTTGTAAACCTTCGTGGTCGTCTCGCGCATGTAATGCGACACGAGGCTGCCGGAGAAGACAAACCGATGGCCCTTGATGGTCCATTCGATATCCAGGCTGCCGCGCCGCAGCCGGTCGAGGCTTTCCTCAAGGTCTTCATAGTTGGTGCTGGTATCTGAGCGGCCAATGCGTCGCAGGAAGCCGGCTCCTTGAAACAGGCACTCGGTCTCAAGCTTCTCGCGGCGGGCAAGGTGCAGGGCCTCAAAGAACACGTCGGCGTCATACTGGTTGAACTGCGTGCCGGCAAAAGAGATCTTAATGCCATCCTGCGCGGCGATGATGACGCCTTCAGGCTTCTTCTCCGGTCGCATCTGCGTGCCGAGGATCTTGCGCTTTTTGCTGGCAATGCCTGCGAAGAGCGCCGAGCGTAGCAGGACGTTCGGCCCGCCGCGTACCGGCTCCGGCCACATCGGCAGCTGCGTCGCTAGAAGAGAGCTAGGATGGTTCACTATTCGGAAACCGTCGGGACGTTGTACTTGCTGAACAAGTCGTTAAAAGCCTCAGCCATGAGGTCCTGCAGCGACTGGTCGGGTTTCTTGGCCTGAATGAGGCGGATGCTCTTCTTGAAATCGCCGGGCAGCCAGGCGGCGATGTTCTCCCGCCCTGCCCTGCCGATTGGCACGGGTGTCTTTGAGACCGGCTTCGGTCCGCGCGGCTCTTTCCTCGGCGTCGGCGCGTCGGACGGGTCGGCGACAGCGGCGGAACCCCTGCCGCTGCTGACGTTAAGCGCGTTTTGCAATCCTGCCAGATTTGCCATGTAGTTTCTCCAATTTGTGTGATTGTGCACAGGTAAACTTGTAAAGTTGTATGATTTCCGAGCCTGCCCGCCCCTGCGCGTTGAGTTCGAGTGGCGAGAGGCCGGCATCGGCGCTGGTCGCGTACACGTCGAGATGGCTCATGTGGTGCGGGCACATCGGGATGGGATAGGCCGCGCCGATCATTTCCTTGGTCTTCTCGGCCTGTATCGTCGCGGATGGATGGACTCCATTCAGGACGATGAAAGCCGGCGGACTGTTTTCCGACGCCTGTAGCAGCCGGTAGACGCCGGGTAGCGTTTCGAGGTGGAACATCTGCGGGCCGACCGGAACGTAAACCAGATCGGCGAAGCCGGCGGCATTGATCGCACCGCTATCGGCCTTTCCGGGATTGTCGATCACGACGAACTGAGCGCCATGAGAAGCGGCCGCCTCGAGGGTCTGTTTCAGCCGGCCGGGCGGCGAAGATACGACGGCAGGATTCTCCGACTTGCGGCGGTCTTTCCAGTTGGTGGCATTGGCCTGGGGGTCGAGGTCGATGATGACGGCCGTCAGCCCGTCTTCGGCTGCCGCGACCGCCAGATTGAGCGCGAGGGTCGTCTTGCCGGAGCCGCCCTTTTGCCCGATAACCGCGAGAACAAACATACTTTCTGACATGTGCACAATCTCACAGGTAAAACATCTTACAAATTTTCGATTCGGCCTTCGCGTGAAGACGGATAGTGGTGCGATCGCTTACAAGCTGCCATTCCTACATGTGCACAGTCGCACCTGCTGGACTTCTTACTTGTATACCTGTGCAGCAGGGCAGGGAAGCGCCTAGTTTGGTTCCTCCTGTCTTTCTCTCTACGGACGAAGGCGGGATGAGTTTAGTGGTCGATCTCTTCGGTCTACAACGGCCCCGGCTGATGACCAATCCCGGCTCGTCGCTGGCAACGTTTCCGGCACGTAACGCGGCCGCCTGAGTTATTAAGGCGCACTAGGAGACAGGCGGGAGATGCCGCGCGAGATCTCGGCTGTCATGCAAGACGCGCAAAATCTCGATCAAGCCTGGTTTCTGACGGTAGATGATGAAATAGCGACATCGCCAAGCCGTCGCCTCGGCTGTTCGCCTTGGTGACGATTTTGCATTTTTGAAAATACCGTGCCATTGGCATACACTCCCATTATGCAAACCGTCGTCGAGACGCTGACGTACCTCAAAGGGGCCTCGGCTCTTTTCACGGAAGCGGAGCGGGCTGACATTGTTTCGGCCATTGGCTTAGACCCCGAAGCAGGCGACCTCATGCCGGGGACCGGGGGGTATCGCAAACGGCGGTTCGGAAGGGCCGGAATAGGGAAGCGCGGCGGCGCAAGAGTCGTATACCTCTACGGCGGTGAAGACTTTCCCATCTTCCTTATCACCGTGTATGCGAAGGCGGAAAAGGGCAACCTAAGCAAGGCCGAGCAAAACGCTCTCGCGAAAATGGCTAAAAGCTTCTTCGCGGACTATGGGAGAAAAGCATGAGCAAACTGTTTGAAGAGATGGCGCAAGGCACAGCGGAGGCCCGCGCCTACATGGAAGGGGAGCGGAAAGGCTACAAAGTCACGCTGCCCGAATCCATCGACGTACGCGGGATCAGAAACCGGCTCCACTTCAGCCAGGGCCGATTTGCGGATGCTTTCGGCTTGTCGGTGGACGCCGTACGTCATTGGGAGTCGGGCCGTCGAAACCCGGAAGCGGCGGCGCGGGCGCTTCTTATGGTGATCGCTCACGATCCGCAGCTCGTGATGAAGGCATTGGCCCAACCTGAATCCTCAATACCGGTTCGGGCCAGGGCAGGGAAGGGGCTTACAAAAAACGGCAGAGCAAAAAGATCCTCTGCTGCCTGATCGAAAAACTTCGATGTTGCCGAAAACACCGACTTTGCGAGAAAACCCGCTTTTAAACGGCTTGCTTTGCAGATGAGTGACTCGGCAGTTTGTGAGCTTCTACGGCTTCGCGAGTATTGAACCGTTGCCGGGAGTTCGCATGTTTTCTGAGGAACCGCTTGCTGCGTTCGAGCGTACCCTTTGATATTCCGAGGTGATGCGATGATCGCAGACACGGCACAGCACTACGCCCGGTGGATTGGAGCTCTATTTCTCGTTTCGATCGTTGCAGGCGGGTGGGGCGAGTCCTACGTGCCTGATAAGTTGTTCCTCGCCAACGATCTGGCCGGTACGGCCCACGAGATGGCTAATTCGGTGGGGCTCTTTCGGTCCAGCTTTGCCGCTTACCTGATTGAAGTCGCCTGCGACATTACGCTGAATGTGCTGCTTTATGCGCTGCTTCGCCCTGTGAGTCGCACCCTTTCATTGCTCGCGATGTGTTTCGGGCTCATGGGAACCGCGATCTTTGCCACCGGAGAATTGCTGTACTTTGCCGCCGCGCTACCGGCCATCGATGCTGATGTCGCCCGCGTGATCTCGTCGGAGGCTAAGGCAACGCTCACGTATCTCTGCATCACCATCTATGGATACGGTTTCGGCATCTTCGCGATGTTCTATGGTATTGCAGCTGCTGTGCGAGGGTATCTAATCTGGCATTCCGGCTACTTGCCGCGTACGCTCGGTGCCGTTGGCATCGTTGGCGGAGCCAGCTTTGTCGTGAAGAACTTTATGATTGTCCTCGCTCCCCGAGCTGACCTGCCTTATGTGATCGCGCCCATGATGCTGGCGATGCTCTCTATGGGTCTCTGGTTGCTGGTCAAAGGAGTCGATAGGGCCCACTGGGATACGATGCAGGCGGCGCAAACAACTTCGAAAAGATGATTGGCTTAGGGCTTCAACCCTGGCGTCGGGATTGTGACCGGCGATTGCGGAAACTTCGACCTGTCCGGGGCCTGGAACCGCGTTCTTTCCAAAACACCGACTTTCGAGCAATAAGCACCATTGGTTGCGTCCATCCATGCTGATGCAGCGTCTTCTTCAGACAAGGCGGGAAGCATGTCTTTTCTCAACCGATCACTCGCGGAGTCAAGACCGGCGTGGTTTGCCAAAGCAGTTCGGATGAGTGCGTGTAGCGCCCTGGTGCTTCTCATTTGTTCTGGATGCGCCGAACTGCTCGACATCCCAACAGCGTGGAGAACTGTTCTGGCCGGTTTGGCTGCTCTTCTGGCTGGCATTGCGTATGCACTGGATGCCGTACCTGAACCGGGTCGCCTGACAATGTTTGGAGAGAATAGTGTTCAAGTCCGAAGCCTCGATGAATGGACTCAGTACAAGTACAGCATCCCCTACGAAGTGGCGTCTCCCGAACAGCAGGAAGAGGCGTTGAGCCACTATAGAGTGGGACTGCGCCTATTTCCAGCTCGCCCGCAAGACAGAGCGCATAAGCGCGGCGTGTGGCAGTGGCTGCTCAGCGTTGTTGTCTTCTCTTCCTTTGTGCTTCTCTCTGAAGCGACGCGAGGCTGGTATCGAGTTCTATTATTCTTGGCCTATTGCGCATGGTTATGGTTGTGCATGAGCCTGTCAAAGAGGTTCTCAGAGGTTCCGACCACCGACGCTCTCACAAGACTTAATCTCTCATGAGGCGTATTACCCATCGGTTCCCCCGAAAACGGCGTTATCGGAAATCACTTCACCACCGGATTTGTCGTGGGTAAACTCAGGAGCAGTCTGCACAGAGGAATCACTCAGCTCACTGTGAAATGTTGAGATCGTAGATCTCATCTAGCAGCCGCATGTAGTCGCGAATGAGAGACAGGTACACCTGACCAGCAACGCCCGGAGCTGCCGTACCATCAGGCCACGCAGCGCGGGTTGCCTTCATGGTGCTATCGCTGTAGGCCTTCCATTGCTTCTCTGATTGCTGAAGCGTCAGCAATTGGTTTTGGTCGTGGCACAACATTTGTAGATTGTTGTAGAAAATCGCAAAGTCGCTATCAGCCGTCTCATCCTCTTTGCCCATGCACACGTTGTACGGCTGTTGCCCGGAAGTAGTCTGGCAGGCCGTTCCCGCCTTTCCCGCCTGACGAGCGAGCGCCGCTTTGAGTGGCTTCTTGTAAACCTCACGAGCAGCAACAGCTTGGCTTAGCGGCAAGCCAATAACGGATTGCAACTCATTGAGTGAGACTGTTTTCACTGAAGTCTGCCCATTGCAACGAACAGACATGAATAGTGCAAGAGTGAGCAGGGCCGCGACTTTCATGCGTTCATGGTAATCCGCGAGGGTTGAGTATTGCGAAACTCGTTACAAACAGAAGGTTCCGAGTCAGTCATGGGCGCGACGACCTCTTGTACACAATGAAATGACAGTTTCAGAGTCTTACGCTGATCCTAGCCATTAGGGGAAAGATCAACTGGCGAGAACCGCGTTTTATCTGGAAACTGAGGATCTTGGCTTTGAGACCTTCGAATAACCTCTGCCGTCCATCTGCAAGGAGGCTCCATGAGAGTAAGCGAAGCTTGGGATCAGAACGCTCCGGAGGTGTTCGTCCCTTACCATGGCAACCAGGAAGGGTATGGGCATGTGTTCTTTGTGTTGACTATGGTGGAAGGCGCGATAGCGGTCGCGCTCCCTTGGCTTGATCTTCGCTTTATTGCACACTCCGCTAGAGGGGGCCATCATGTCTGGCTGGCACTTGCGACCAATGTATTGTGTCTTGCAGCAATGTCGGGCTTCCTTCGGGTATATCGCGCACTCAGCAAGCAAATCACACAAGGTGGACCGGACGCCTCTCACCTGGACAACATACGGATGACCATGGCAAGTGCAACAAGCTCAATGGTTTTCGCAGGTTTGGCGCTCCACATGTGTGGTGCATGGATCGTTAGATAGCTAGATAAGAGCTTCTGTCAGCTAAACCGCTCGGTACGATCACCCGTTGGTAGTCTGCGTGCCTATATCGAAAACCACCCGCGTAGACTTGGCTTTGTTGAGTAACGTTTGGTCCTAGCCCCATTCGCTTTGCACACCACGCATCTTTGCTGCGCGGATAAGAGGACACTATTGCACGTCCGTTGCCCGTTTCTGACACCTGACCAATCTTTCTACGGACGTTGAAAGATTGGTCAGGTGGTAGCGGACCGAACCGCTACGGAGTAACCTAATCGCATGAAACTCGTTGGGCGTTCTGTTCTTGTCATGTTTGTAGGTCAATGCTTGCTTCTTCCTGTTTTCGCTCAGAAGGCAGCACCTGCCGTTGCGTCCGACGGCCCGACTGTGGGAGTCGAAATCCTCAGTGACACCCATGGAGCAAACCTCAATCCATACATGATGGCCATGATCTCTGATCTGAAGAGTCGTTGGCTCTCGGAGATCAGAACTGGCCGGTCAGCTAATCAAGCGGGAGAATCGATTGTGAGCCTCACGATCGATTCAGATGGTCATTTATCTGCGCTGCATCTGGATCAGTCTGCGCAGGTCGATCTGGATCGGGCAGCCTGGACGACAGCAAAGCTCGAGCGATACTCGCCGCTGCCCCCAGCGCTTAAGAGTTCTGATCTCAAATTACGCATTACCTTTTCCGCAAATTGATATCACCTGTTCCTCGCTTTGCACGTTCACAGCGGCCACTCAGAACGTAATCCGCTCGACCTCATCGAGCGCAACCTCGTCGCTGCGCCGGTCATATAGCCCGGTGGTCCGTGCCGACTCATGGCCGGCCATCTGCTGAGCGATCTCGAGCTTGCCGCCGTTCTGAAGGTAGGTGGTAATCCCGGTTGCACGGAAGCTGTGTGCGCTGATTTTGGTTCGGAGCCCTGCAGCTCGCGCCCTCCGCTGAATCATCATGTGGACGTTGGCCTGGGGCAGGGGAGTGCGATCGGTCAGCCGGCCATGGCGCAGGGTAGGGAAGAGCGGGGCCTCGGGTTCGGTGCCGAGGCCTGAGGCTGCAATCCATTCCTCTAAATACTGGTCCAGGTTGTGATGGCAGGGAAGCTCGGTCACTTTGCCACCTTTCTCGTGGAGTCGGACCCAGCCGCGCCGTTTCTGCACGTAGAAGTCTCCGACCTTCATTCCGGTGGCCGCTCCGACTCGGGCGAAGGTGTAGCCCATAAGGGCGATCAGGGCACGGTCGCGGAGCCCGAGCAGGGAAGTAGTGTCGATCGCAGCGAGCAGCTCGCGCATCTCGTCGGCTGAAAGCACCGAGGTTTTGCCCTTGCGGACGCTGTGCTTCGGTCCCCGCACCGCATGAGCCGGGTTGGTCTCCATGATGTGCCCGGTCACCAGCCAATCGAAGAGCATTCGGATCGCGGCGAGATACTGTTTTACGGTCGGCTTCGAGTGAGTGCGACCGAGCTGCTCGACATACGCCGCGACGTGCATCGGCGTCACACCGGCGAGATCTCCCAGACTTCTCTCTTCACACCAGGCGGCGAAGCCCTCGACAGCCTTGAAGTAGGCGCGGCGGGTATTTGCATTCCGTATGTTGACGGTGAAGAACTCCCAGAAGCGTCGACCTCCCTCAGGCATGGCTTGAAAGAGTGCGGGGAGACGCACGGAGGCAGGTACCAGCGCCGGGTAGGAGCTCTTCTGTGTCTCGACCATGATCATGCCTATGCCTGCTTCCCGAGCAAGATGGTTGGAGGAGCTGTACAGATCACGTCGATCACGTGGTTCAGGCAAGCGATTTCGAAGTGCATGAGCGGAGCCGGATGGCCTGCTGATGCGTAGGATGTGCGTTCGGTGAAGTCGAGGAGGTGAGACTTAGAGAAGACGCGGAAGAGCTTGCCAGTGAATGTTTCCGGAGGTTCCGGATATTTGCCGTACGATTCGTTGAGAACCGTGTAGGAAATCAGATGATTGCGATCAAAGACCACCTGGAAGAGTCGGCAGCTCTTGTCCTCCTGGATGGGACGCGCGCCGATTCTCAAGAAGGCGAGCGGATCCTTTGCATCAGCCGATGCGATGGGAGCTTGAAGCTTGGCTTCGACAATGGTCAGACCGAGGGTCAGTTCCTCAAGCTCCTGAACCTCTGTGGCGAACAAGTAGGCGCAGTCGTCTATGAGGCGCGCACCCTCCTGCCAGGGAATTTCGATGGTCATGATCTCGTTCGAGGTGATGGAGTCTTCTCCTTTTCGGGCAAGCCAACATATATATGATAACGTCCTTTATCGTATGTGCATGGAGAACCGGGAAGTATGATGTTTTTGTTCCTCGCGAGGCCGTCCCTTCGGTCTCTACCTGACCGGCGCACTTCTCGCCGCTGGTTGGATGGGGGCCGACCTGCGAGAGAGGCGCTGAAAGGCGCTACAGGAGGCCTCATGTCAGAAGACAAGATCGCGTACCTGGAACTGCCCTCAACCGATGTACCGGCCTTGAAGTCGTTCTATGGACAGCTCTTCAGCTGGGCATTTCAGGACTATGGCGATGATTATGCGGCTATCGAGGGCGCGGGCCTGGATGGCGGCTTTAATGGTGACCCAGTCACCAAGCCGAAGTCCCCGCTCGTCATCTCGAAACGGCAGATATTGCGGCGATGGTCAAGCGGGTGCAGGAAGCTGGTGGCACGATCACAATGCCGATCTTCGCCTATCCGGGTGGTCAGCGTTTCCATTTCATGGACCCAAGCGGAAACGAATTGGCCGTGATGCAACCTGCTGTCTAGCTCTGAGCGGCCCCGCAAGGGGCCGCTCTTGAGTGAAGCGTCCATTTCAGGAGTAACAAGATGACCCGTCACAGCCTGGAGGGGAGAGATCTAAAGGGCGACTCAACTATCGGTGTATCCTGCTCGGAAGATTCGATTCGCCGGAGGATCAGATGCCACGTCTTCCTGTACTTTTCGCTGCGACTGCGGTGATTGTTCTCGTCGCGGGTTTGATCGGCTCGCGGTTTGGTTTCTCGACCGGCATGACACTCACGCTGCCGAGGAACACCTACCTCATTCCGTACCATCTTCTGTGCTTCGGCGCAGCCTCTTGCCTCTGCTTATTTGCCTTTCTGTACTCCATCTGGATGGTTCCTTGGAGCGCCTCTGCGGCTTGGTGGCACTTTGGGCTCAGTGTCGCCTTCCTCGCGTTGTTCTGCGGGGCTACGGTTGCAATGGAGAGTTCCAAGCCGCCATACGGGTCTTCCCCTGCGGCAATGACATTGCTTCTCGCGTTTACCGTCTCGCCTTTGCTCTTTGCGTTCGTCCAGGGATTGTTTGTCCTCGACGGGTTCAGGCGGTGCTTGTCCCTGATTCGCAGATGAAAGAAGCTCCCGCAGGGTTTCGTTATCGGCAACGCCGAGGATCCCGCCAAGTCGACCTATATTCATCTGAAACGGTGGTTTCAGTGAGTACAAGAAGATCGGACACGATCAGGGGCGTTCAGCTCCGTTGAATCTGCCACGATTCCAGGCGCCGTCGTGAAACGGGGTAAGACTCTTCACCGAAGATCAACAACGACAGAAGAAGATCCCCAACTTGAGTCTTATCGTTGCTGGACCGTCGCGTCAACGAGCTTGAAGCCGCTTAATTTTGAATGGCACAGAGAAGTTTCAGAGGCGTGCCATGAAGAGCCGTCCGCATATTCAATATTTGTGATTTCGACCCACCTTGCGGCAGTGATCTGTGTGATCCATACAGCAGCTCGATTCAAGCTTGTCGGGTCTGCTGAAGCCTGCAGTTGGAATGCTTGTGACGCATCTTCGACAGGAGAGGGCTGAACGGGCAACAGCCGACCTTTCTGAGGAAGGCCGTGGACGGTGATTTCAACCTTCTTAAGAGAGGGAGTATCCAAAGGGACGAAGAACGAAAGTTCCAGGAGTTGAGCAGCGCCTTCTCTCTTTGCATCGTCCGCAGAGCGCACCACGGCGCGACCGCTTAGATTGGCTCCAAATCCAACCGGACAACCGCTACTTACTTGCACGATCGAGGTCTTCGGTTGGTTGCCTTTGTCGTTCTGTGCTGACACGCTGGTGCCTGCCAAAATCAGAAATGCCACCATACAGACATTGCGCATTCGCCCCTCCATTACGCTCACTGCTTGAAAGGCTACGCCTGTTCAGAACTGGTTTCAACGAAAGCTTGCAACTTGTTCTGGCTGCGCCCCACCCGCTTCATTTGGATGATCGGAGCGGCTTACCCACGACAACTCCGGTTGTCAGGGCCAGCTTTAGCGGATGCTACTCGCGGGGTCATTCAGAGGATGGCGTACTGCTGCGTATGGATGCTCTCGCGATTCTTGGATTTGGACATACCCATCTGATCCGCAAATTTAAACGGCTACAGGCGTGGTGACCCCTAGGAGAACATGACGCACGCTAAACTTGGAGCCAAGCCGCAGCCTAGAGGTGATCCCGGGATATGCTCATTCTTCGCGCCCTCGCCATTCAGTTCCTCGCCTTCTCTTTATCAACCGCTCCCCTCCCTCAAGCCCCGAGCCTTCCGGCCGCCGAGACAGCAGAATCCCTCACGCCGCCCGGCTCGAACTACAGTCCCGCGCTCTTCCAGGCACCGCTGCTACCTGCCGATCTGGGCTACCTGCAGCAGTTTGCCGGAGCTCCGGCGAAGGATCTCCTCCGGGACAAACAATTCAAGAAGCTGATGAAGCTCTTCGTCCCCAGTTGCATCTTCCACTACGGTCGAGACATGAGCCTCCCAGACGCCCTTTCGATGGCCTTCGAAGGCTCCCGCATCCCAATCGAAGTTCGCGACCACCGCTATCTCCTCGTCGCCGGACAGCAGGGGCCTTACCTCCAGGGCCGCGGCTTTCTCTGGATCGATCTCCAGACCGGCATTGGCCTAGGAGGGTTCTACTTTGCTCCTACGAACGGTGAACCGACCCCTGCGCTCAATCTCTTCTCGAAGCAAGTCAAGGAAGACACCCTTGGCCTCAGCCAGCTCCCGCCAGCATTCGTCGACGACTTCGTCCAATGGTCGACAAGCGCTCGCGTCGGCCCTGTCGTAACCCGCTACTTCATCACTGGAAATAACAAGAAGATCCTCCTCGAACACGACGAAGACTTCTGCGGCTCCGCCGATGGCACCGTCGCCCCACACAACGGTATCTGCGAGCAACTGAACGCCCAGGCCGCCGATCTCGACGTCACCGCCGCCGACTACCTCGAACAAGTTCACCACGCCACCAACGCCACCGCATGGATGCTTAGTCCCTCTCAGATCGCGTGGCTGGGGGTCCGTGACCGCACCTGCGGCGGTGTTCTCAATCCCCTCAACTGCCGCATCAACATCACCCGCCAGCGCGTACACATCATCACTGGCCGCCCACCCATACGACCTCATCCGGTCCTTCGGTAAGGCTTCGGCGAAGCCACAGTCGGCGTCACACACCAACTTCAAAATCAGACGCTAAGACCGAAGTTTCCCAAATTCCCGTTTTGCGGGAGCTGATGTTCATCGGCCAGTTCTCCACATAGATGGGCTATCCTTTCTGGGAAGAATCGCAGATGCGGGCTGTCCATAGGACGATGTGCCCCTTGGAGTTTCTGTTGTGGCGAAGAAGACAAGCTTTGTGCGCGGAATCCCTTTCGTGATTGCCAGCGTCCTCTCATGTTCCTTGTTAGCACAGACGGACGGTAGAGCTCTGGGATCAAGCAGACTGGCCAACGGTGGTTATCTGGGCCTTGATCGAAACCTATATCCGGGCGACGAAACGCTATCGGGGATCGCGAAGCGTTTCTCCTTCATTGGTTACTGGCTCAACAACCCGCCAGGCACGCAATCCAACAGCTGGCTAGGCAAACGTGTCGTCCTCAAATCTCACGATTTAGGTTTCCTTGTTCTATGGAACGGCAGGCTCGATAAAGAGATCTTGGCGAAACTGAAGAGCGGGACCTCGGCTGCTGCATTTGGCATGGTAGACGCAAAAGATGCAGTACAAGCTGCCAAGCGGGAAGGCTTTCCTGCAGGAGCGATCCTCTTTCTCGATCAAGAAGAGGGAGGACGTCTTCTCCAAGAGCAAGCTGACTATCTATTCGCGTGGACGGAAGGAGTGACCACGGGGGGATTCCGAGCGGGCGCTTATGTAAGTGGCCAGCCGGTGCCGGACGGCCCAGGAAAAACGACCACGACCGCGCAGAACATCAAAGATACTGTGTCGTCGAAGCATCTTCATTCGATCGCGCTCTTCGTCGCGCAGGACGGCACCCCGCCTTCAAACGGTTGCACAGTGACACCTCCTCCACTAGCCGCAAGCGGGACACAAGGTGCGATCGCGTGGCAGTTCTCTCAAAGCCCGAGACGCTCCGTGGTCACTCAGGCATATATGAAGACCTACGCGAACGATGGCAATTGCTACGTTCCAGAGTTGCCGGGAGTGCTGCTCGACTTGGATGTTGCGCAAGAGCGCGATCCCTCTCAAGGACGCTGACATGTAGCCGCGACGAGTCACATGCCGCGAAAGTCGAGGTTCTCGGAAATCCCGCTTCTGGAGACCGCCGGTCGGGTTGAAGTTGCCGACAATGCCGTTTTGCGTGCATCGCCTTGCTATCCCGAACGCGCTAGCATGACTGACATGTCATTTCACAAAGAGCCTGTCACTTTTCCAGTGTTTGTTCTCATCTTCCTGGGCGGCATAGCTCTAGCCACTTTGATACGACGATTGTCTAAGACACCGCAGCTCGGCGCAGACGCCAGGCGATTCTCGCCTTACTTCATCCTTGTAATTTTTATTATCCTTGCGGCTGTCAACGCTTTTGCCAACTGGCGCTTGGGACTTCCGCAGTTTTGATGTTCATGCCAAGCTGAGTTTGACTATGCTCCCGCAAAGTCGACGTTTTCGGCAACGTCGATATTTAGCCTGGGCCGACAAACCTCGCCAGACACCTTTTGTGTGGGTTTCTACCCCAGATGCTCCATCTACTTACTTCCAGAATGGTCGATAACAGATGTACAAGGCGCCAAGACCTCACCCATCTATGACTGTTCCATTTTCGCCGCCCTTCCTCGGGTGGCCATTTTGTGTCGGTCAGTCGCCCCTTTGATGTGCACTCGATACGCGGGAGTTTTGTTGTCGGCAAGTGGGCCTTTTCGCAGCTGAGACCGCTGTGTTCTGAAAGGATCAGCTAGTAAGGAGGGGACGCTTACTGTGCGTCTGCCTTGAAGATGTGCTCAGCAAAGATGTTCTCGACCTTTGCCTGGTTCTGCAACATCTCGAAATAGGCAGCCTTTAGCAGCTGCGACCGAGCGTTCATCAATCCTGCGCGAATGCGTTGCTGCACCTGGGGCTCAGAGACATCATGCTGGCCCGCCGGTTCGCGAGAGATGAGTTGGAAGAGCGCATAATCGACCGCGCCCCCTTGATCGACCGGGTCCGGAAACGTCATAACATCGGTCGTTTCGCCAGGCTTCAGCTTCGCGATCGCGGCGAAGAGCACTGGCGTCCGGGCCAACTCCGACTCCGACAACAAACTCATGTCCCCGCCTGATGAAGACGTCTGCGGATTCTCTGAGAATTTGATCGCTAGTGCGCCAAAGTCCTCCCCTGAATCGACTCTATTTTTGAGCACTGAGATCTTTTTCTGCACCTCCTCGGGCCTTCGCGAAGTTGCGTTCTTCACCACTATTTGGGCTAAATGGTATTGCGTCTCGATGTTGTGGAACTCGGGCTTGTGCGTTTGGAAGTAGGCATTGATATCGGCATCCGAGACCGTGATCTGGGAGTTGATCTCCTTATTCAGCAGCTTGTTCTCGGTCAACGAACGGTGGAGATCGCGCTTCACCTCGTCGACGCTGGTATGGTGCTCGATGAGTAGTTGGGTGAACTGCTGCCCGCTGTACGGTGCCTTCATCTCGGCGAACTTCGCGTCCACCTCTTCGGGCGTCGCATTCAGCTTCATCTTGGCCGCACGCTGCAGCAGGATCTCTTCATCAATGAGCTGATGCAGTAGCCCCAGCCGCGCCGTGTTCGCCTCATCCGCAGAGGGCACCTGTTGCTGGCCCTCGCCTAGATTTTGGCTGTAAGCCTTATCGAGATCGGATCGCGATATCGATTGCCCATTGACCGTGGCCATCACGTCCGGTGAGTTGACGGGATGGCAGCCCACGAGGCTCAGGGACAGCACGACAGCTGCGATCTTCAGCAAATCAGGACCTCGCTCAGTCAGCCTATTGTCCGATACTTTGGGAAGCCTTCCGTGATTGTCCAATCGGAAACAGACAGTCGGACGATCAGCTGATTCGATCCCAAAGACCTCACTCCCACTCTATGGTTTCTCCGGCTGTATGTACTGCTGCATGACCTCTCTCGCCATTTGCCGCTTCTCTGTACGGACAATGGTAAGCATGCTGCTGAACTGTTCAGGCGTCATTTTCTCGCCCAGCAGAAGCGGCCTTAGGGCCAGGTTAAGAAGACTTCTGATCGCGACGGTCTCGGTAAAGTTAGGGTCATCCTGGGCCCGTCGCGCCTCTCGAAGCAGGATCTCCCGCGTCCACTCACGAGGCGTCTTCCCTTCCCTCTCTGCTGCCTTCAGCAACTCCGATTCTTCCGCTTTGGTGAAGCGCGTTGCCACGCTTTGGGTACGTGCATCGCGGCCCATTTTCCGTCTCAGCCGCTCCTCAATTCCAAGATCATTGTCAGCCATTTAGGCCCTCACTTTCGCCCATTTTAGAGCGTTTCCGGATGGAAACACAATGGTTCCAGGCGGAAACAATCAGCGCGTAAGTGATTTATTTTGTGTAAGGTCCCACCTGGAACCTTTTTAGCGCGAAACGCGACCCTGGAAGGGGTGGAGTGTCAAAATTCTCCATGTGCGAAGCACATCGTGCTTAGCAGTACCGTTGCGGTACAGATCTCGATCAAGCTAATTGGCTGTAGCAGAGACGATTTGGTTGAGTCTTCAAGTCTGGGAGCAGGCTAATTAAAGCGCTATAGCGCGGCAGAATACTAACAACAGGATGCAACGAATCTATCGACCCATCATGCAAGAGTAAGCGTGGATCGCAGTATGACGTGTGAGCTCAAGTTGTGCTGTGAAGCAAATTGCTCGCCGTCGAGGCGGTGCGGAATGTGGGAGTCGCGCCCTTTGCGACTTCCAAGCGCAATCGTTGCGCGTCATTTCCACGGCCTGCATTCACACATGCGCGCCCACACTCAACGAGCACGTTGCATGCATGTTTGTAGAAGAGACTTCTCGATCAGCTAAGAAGAGCACCAGCGATGACGGAATCTAATGTGCAGGGGAAGCACTAGCTGCGGCACGGCAAGAGTTTTCCGGCATCCTCTTCCACTCAACCGATCGGGGTGCCTGATTCGGACCTGATGGCCAGTTCCCTACCAGCTTGCTGCCATCGGATGAAATCGCAGCTTGGAACGGATGTGAACAACACATCGCCGTGTAAGCTCGCAACTCAACCGTGATCACGTTTGGCGAAATCAACTTCGCCTTCCCGATCTCCCCGTAATGCTCGTTGGATTGCGGTAGGGGCTGGATGCCGTTTGCATATCGCCATCGTCCGGGAATCGAAATGTCGTCAGACCAGGCGGTGAATCCTCCGTCGGATTGCTGCGCGATATGGACACAGTTGTTCATCAACCCTTTGCTCTCGAACCATGTGCCTGCGAAAGAACTTGCAGCTGTGTTTTCAGGTCGCTTGAGTGTCACCTGGCGGCTGAATTCCCCACGCTCATAGTGTCCGTACCATTGCTTCTTCGTTTCATCCCAAGAGAGGCTCACCTCAACCTTCGGAAGATCTCCTCTCTGACGAGCAGACACTCGAAGCTGCTGTCCATCCCAAAGCGCGCCGCCATCTGGGCTAGTCGCGAAGAAGTTGAAACCGAACTCTTCTACGTCTGGCCCCGTACGCTGATAAAGTCCGATGTCCAAAGAATCGAGGTACTGTTGATGGCCGATCAGGCTGACCGGCGTGCCATCGATATGGGTGGAGACAATAACATTCATGCCGACCATTCCGCCGTGGCCGTCAGAAGTCTCCCATCTGCCGGCGAGATCCTCCGGCTTTGAAATAGGGAGTCGCTGAGCAGCAAGAAGCGAAGAGGAAACTGCGAGCAGAAGAGAGCTAAACAGCAGATTATTTTTCATCCAGCGGCCCCCAAAACGAATCACTCGCCTCATTCCTGGCTTCATGGAATTAGACACCGATCGCTGATGTTCTGGCCCACCTGCTGAGGGACCAAACCTGGAAAGCCAACGTTACCTAAACTTTCGTGGACGTGATTCTCCGGTGTTGATAGGCTTTCTTTGCGAGTGAAGATGAGCTGCACGGAGCTGTCTATGCGATTCTTTTTTAGCGGTGTGATTGCTGCGTTTCTTCTGGCTGCGCCGACTGTCCAGGGCCAGGCGACTGCGGAGTGCTCTCTGGGAGTCACTTTTTTTATCGGTTATGGAATTGAGCAGAGCCCCAATGCTCCCTATCGTGCAACACTCAAGACCACATTTGAGCAAAAGCTGACGGACGGCAATTCCATTCAAGGATTTGTTCGGCTTCAGCAAGCTCGGGACAGTATGGGACGCACACGCGGGGAGATGGCGCAAGGATGCGAACGAGGAGAGGATGGTCAGTTGCACGCGAGGCTAAACGTTACCCTCACGGATCCTGTCGCCAAGACGAATTCGTCTTGGCTTGTAGACGAAAACACCTCGAAGATCGTTCATGTATTTCATCAGGACGAGCCCCCTCCACCGCATAAACCTTTAGATCCGGCCGAGTTAGCGAAGCAGCGAAGGTTACGCCAATTGCGGCATCCCTCCGACAACGAGTCCCGGACCGAGGATCTTGGCGAGGCGACGATAGCGGGAATAGCGGCACATGGTTCGCGAACGGTAAGGACGATTCCAGCCGGTCAAGAAGGAAATGCGCTTCCGTTAGTAGTGCTGCACGAGCAGTGGCACTCGAATGACCACAAGATTCTGCTGAAGATGATCAACGACGACCCACGTCGAGGACGGACAACGGTTGAGGTGGAGGATCTGGTTCTAAGCGAGCCGGATGCGTCGTTGTTCACGGTGCCGGCAGGGTACAAAATTGAGGACGTACACCCAACTCCCCCAGCGCAGGACACCCCTTAGGAGTTCATTTGGCCATCAGCTCCACTTCCCTGCTCCGGCTATCGTCGGCGAAAAGTTTTGCTTGCTTCACGGCGACGCCCTGACGATCGAGCTAGAGGCTGGGCTGTTCTTCAGCTCCGGCTGGCATTCTCATCAAGCCATCCAACTCGACGGCTCCATCGGGGAATACCGCCCTCATCTCGAGCGTCCCTCCGAGCGCCCCGACGTACTTCCGCAGAGTGCTGAGGAGACAGTCATTCTGGTTTTCGAGCCGGGAGACGGCGCTTTGGGGGACGTGCATCTGCTCGGCGACAGCAACCTGGGTCTGCTGCCGTGCGACGCGGATGACGCCGACGCCGATCCGCTCCATCTCGGCGTACTCGGCCAGAGCCTCGCGCTTCACTCTCTC
>NZ_JACHIP010000035.1 GCF_014203275.1 Granulicella aggregans | reverse complement strand
CGCGCCTTTGCCTGGGGCCGGTCGTCCAATTGCGCCATCAGCCGCCGCTCAGCGTCGGCGACAGCGCTCTCAGACTCCCAGGGGAGATCATCGACTTCGGAACCGGCACTCGCTGCCATTTCCGGAATCACCCTCGAGTTGACGTGCTTATACTGTTCGAACCTCTCCCGGCATTCGTCGCAGAATGCGAGATGGATCTGCAGCAGGCCCCACTCTTCGTCTGTGAGTTCCCCGCTATAGAAGAGAGCAACCAGAGCAACGAACTCGTCATGAAATTGAGGGTTCACCGGCTCGGTTCCCTTGGGATTAAGTTTGCGAACCATTCTCTCACTCTAACCACGCTTTTGGGGGAAGAGATGAGAACGCAAGCGCTCCAGAGCCCGGTAATAGTGGTGCTTAACGTTGCCGAGTGTTTGCCCGCTCTTCTCAGAGATTTCGCGAAGTGTATACCCCTCGAACAGGTGCAGCTCCAACGTTTGCTGTTGATCGATCGTGAGTTGGCCGCTCAGACATTCCCGAATCGCTTTCCCGTCAAGATCCGCAGGAGTGGAATGCATCTCCGATCCGGGGGGTCGCTGCTCGTTAAACTCTTCCAGGTTATAGTGTTGCCGAACACTTAGGTAGCGGCGCCGGTCGATCGCGCGGTGATACGTCACTTGTCGAATCCACGACGCGCCAGAGCCCTTCTCGTGATCAAAGAGCTCTGCCCGTTCGGCGATATAGAGGAAGACCTCTTGACGAAGGTCGTCAGCCTCGGACTCATCACGAAGGATTCGCCACGCAACATGGAAAACGGTGCGGGCATGGCGGCGGAATAGGACGCCAAGGGCGTCCCTCGATCCCTTACCGATCTGAGCGAGCAGTTGCTCGTCGGTTGGGTCAGATAGAACGATGCTGCTCGATGCATCTTCGCATGGATGCGCACGGCCTCCCACTGCCTCCACAGTTTCAGAAGCTTCAACTAGCTCATTCGGAAAATAGGCGATAGAGTCGGAGCTCATAGGACCCTCTTCGAGCTGAGTAATGGAGTTTGAAGTATTGGGAAACACATGCCGGGGGCGCATGATCCCGCAAAGTACACCGTAGCGCCTCGCATGTAGGCACTATAGTGCCTACGCTCCTGGTGGTCAATCTTGACCATGGAGATGTGGTCTCCTCCCAAACTCCGGAATCGTTGACCTTGGAGCAGGCGATCGGTCGCGTTTTGTTTGATTTGCGGACTCAGAGAAACCTCAACCAAATCGATGTCGCGGTCGCAACAAACTTCGCTGTTAGATCCATCAGAACGATGGAACATGGACGACAAAGCATGACGATTCGCTCATTGGACGCACTGGCGTTGTTTTATCGCATTCCTATCGAGGACATCCTGATCCGAGCGAAGAGGTTGCGCGGAGAGCCGCACTAGAGAAGATGCCATCGACGGACCTATACTCCCAAATATAGGCACTATAGTGCCTACTACCTTGAGGCACCTCAGAAAAAATTGAGCTTGTGCTCAAGAGCAAAAAACATCCGACAACTCTTGAACAGGCATTTGGTAGAGTCATTTCGGCTCGACGGGAGACCAGAGGTCTTTCACAGGTGGACCTTGCTGTTGCCGCGGGCTACAGTTTGCGCTACGTGGGGGATGTTGAGCGAGGGGCGAAGAGTGCCACCATGCGCACGATGAATGACCTCGCAACGCTCCTTGATGTGTCGTTGGGAACACTCATTGTTGAGGCCGAAGGATTGCTCGCGGAAAAGCCTACAGCTACGAAGATGCTCCTCAATCGTCCACGGCGACGTTAGGTTCGTCGATACCGCATCCTCTACCAGAGCCAACGATCTTCCGAATCGGGAATCGAATCATTCTCGGAGACACTTGTTTCAAGGCGCAGAAGCTGGTGGGCGAGATCGACGGGAAAGCGCATGAGACGCAGAAGTCCTATGATGCGGGACGAGATCTAGGAGCTTGTTGAAAACTACTTCACTGCCATGCCGGTGCCAGAATTGGGGGATGTCGATGGGTCAGGGGGGAGGCTATGCGCCCCTCCTGAGGCATCCTGGATGCGGCTTTTTTTTGAAGCTTTGCAGACGATGGCCTTTTTCAACAAGTTCCCAGGAACGGGCCCGCTTGGTCGTTCGACCGGTAGATGCGACGCGGCTCCGCGCCATAACAACGGAGCTTAAACATCTACAGAACGTTGTGGACCACGCCCCAAGCCACTTGCGCCCTGACTCGCACAGGCGTAGTCGCATGACGGCAAAGGCCGGCAGAAAGCTCCCAACACAGAAGTGCTTGCGGTCAAACCTTCGGCGGTTGCGGAAATGGGCAGAAATGCTTGAATCTGTATGTGATGGATGACCCGCGAGCAACAGATCGGCAGAATGGGAACGGAGTTGGGCTCGCGTCGCAACGTATCCGCGGTACCGGCGAGATGGCGGACCGCATTCGGCACCACGCCTGGGACCAAACGCCCTTTGGACCGATCGTAGGCTGGCCCAGCGAATTGGTTGTCGCCGTCAACTTGATGCTCAGTTCCAAGCTGATCACCTGCCTCATCTGGGGACCGGAGCGCATTCTGCTCTACAACGATCTGTATCGCCCTTTGCTTGGAACCAAGCCAGCAAGTTTGGGTGAGCCGTTTCTTGAGGTCTGGCGGGAGATACGCGATCAAGCCTCCGCCATTATCAGCGAGCCGATGAAGACGGGCGAAGCGAACCTATTTGAGAGGGTGGAGTTCCGTATCGTACTCGACGGTCAACTCGTCGAACGCATCTGCACCCTTTCCAACAATCCCATTTGGGTCGAGACGACCGATGGGCCGAAGATTCTCGGACTGTTCAGTCGATTCTCGATTTCACCGAAGCGGAACGGACGGAACGGAAGCTGCGAGAAAGTGAAGCGCAGCTCTCCGCTATCGACGACAGCGGCGCCGTCGCCGCAGCCCTAATCGATGCCAAGACGTTTCGTTATCAGCGCGTCAATTCGAAGCTCGCAGAAATGTTGGATTAATCGATCGAGTCCGCGACCGGAACCAGTGTGTTTGATCTCGCCGCAGACGTCGCGGGTTTGCGAAACCAACTTGAGGTGGTTGCACGCGGGGAATCTTTGATCGGCGTGAGCGCGGAGGGCGAACTCGCCAACAGTCCTGGGGTTCATCGGCACTGGCACAGCAACTACGTTCCTGTCCGCTCTGCGGACGGCGAGGTCACTGGCATCGCCGCTGCGAGCATCGAGACGACGCAACAGAAGCTGGCGGAAGCGGCCCTGATGCAAAACGAAAAGCTCGCGGCTGTGGGACGCTTAGCTGCGTCGATCGCGCACGAGATCAACAACCCGCTGGAATCGGTAACGAATCTTCTCTACTTGGCCAAGACGGCGCAGGAAAAGACGGACATTGAAGAGTATCTGGACACCGCTGAAATCGAGTTGCGCCGTGCGTCCGCCATCACCAATCAAACCCTTCGCTTCTATAAACAGTAGACGAGTGCGATGGTATTGACCGGAGAGAGTCTCTTCCGAAGAGTGCTCTCGATCTATCAAGGTCGTCTTTCGAATGCGAAGGTCATCGTTCAAGAGCGCATGAGAGCGGAAAGGCCGATCGAGGTGTTCGACGGTGAGATTCGTCAGGTATTGAACAACCTGGTTAGCAACGCCATCGACTCGCTTCCTCCGGATGGCGGTCGGCTCCTGCTGCGGAGTCGTGACGGTACGGACTGGAAGAGCGGAGCCAAAGGGATCGTTCTCACCGTGGGAGATACGGGATCAGGGATCCCGATAGAGATCCAAGAGAAGGTCTTTCAGCCCTTCTATACGACGAAGGGCCTGGGTGGAACCGGTCTTGGACTTTGGCTCAGTAAGGAGATCATTGACCGGCACCACGGCTTCATTCGGGTCCGCAGTTCGCTAAGTCCGGGTCCACACGGTACGGTTTTCACAGCTTTTCTGCCGTACCAAGCTGTCAAGCGACACGGTCGACGCTTGTCGTTCTCTTTTCCCTCGCCGAATGGTTTCGTATGATCTTCTAACAGGCACGCTAGACGTAGAGCAAAGAGGCGGTGTGGCTGAAGCGCGGGAGCAGCCTTCTCCCGAGTTATGAAATGGTTCGAGGCACGTTTCTGGAGGAGCTTGAGGCTGAGTTGGCGCTAACAGCACGCGACACAACGATATTGGCGGTACGGCTGCCGTGCGATCTGCCGCCCTACCCGTTGCCCCTTCGACTGGAGGCCTTAGGTGTTGCTTTAGGCCTATAGCTTTGCGCATCGAATGTGTCTTAGGTTGGTATGCAGCTCTAAAGCAACGCGATTCCGGCGACAAAGCGACGCCGCTATACGGTATACCCCATAACAACGTGGAATCGCATAAGCTGAGCTGCCTGTTATCAGTTCCAACAACCTTCAACGTTCACAGATCACCGTATGGGGTTCGACGTGTTGTTGCGAGATAATTGGTTTTCAGCACACTGACAAGATCATGAGACTTGATGCGGAAGATGCCCCAGGTCGATCACGCAGCCTTCGATGCTTATGCAGGTAGAACGTGGGTGCAGCGCGATTCTCTATTTTGTATTGGCAGTAGCAAGAAGAATGAGTCGGGAGAACGATGAAGCTAAGTGAGATAACGATCCGCAATTTTCGACGGCTTGAAAGTGTCAAGATCGACGTCGAAAGCAAAGAAACGATTTTTGTGGGGCCAAACAACAGCGGTAAGACCTCCGCAACGGCAATCTTTCGCTGCTTTTTAGGCGGACGGGACTTCAAGATCCATGATTTCTCTGTTGCACGCATAGCCGATTACGAGAGCTTTGCGGGTTCGGGCGACGCCACCAAACTCCCCGCCATAAGCCTCGATCTATGGTTCGAAATTGATCCCAACAGTATTGCCTTTGGGCATGTGTTTATGCTGTTGCCAAAGCTTTCGGATTTTACCCGAATTGGTTTCCGTCTCTCTTATGGGATCGACGATGCTAAGAAGCTTCGAGAGCAATATTTCGCTGCCTACCCCGCCAACGACGATGGAGTACGCACGAAGACGCTCTATCAATACCTCGCAACCGACAATAATCTCAGTCGTCACTCGGTGGTTAAGTATTTTTCCCTGGAAGAACGCAAGGTCACCCAGGACGCAAAAACAGAGATAATTCCAACTCCTCTGGATCCCGAAGAAGGAAAACGACTAGTCAAACACCTCGTTCGGGTAGAGTTCGTTGACGCCCAACGCAACATTAACGATGACGAAGGCAGCCGAAGCAACAAACTGTCTTCCGCCTTCGCCTCTTATTACAGAAAGAACCTTGAGCAGGCTGAGTGTGCTGCAGAAGCTCACAAAGTTATTGATGACAATAACAAGCTGCTCACGGCACATTACAAAAGTCAGTTTGAGCCCCTCATTGACCTAATAAGGGGACTTGGCGTTCCTTCAGTTAACGACCGCGAACTCCGAATAATCTCGTCTCTAAGCCCTGAAACGGCACTGCGCGGCAACACGGAGCTTTTATACGTAGATCCTGGCCGTGAACACGAACTCCCAGAACTTTACAATGGGCTAGGTTTTAAGAATCTGATCTATATGGCCATCCAGGCGAGGCATTTTCATTCGCAATGGTTGATGACTGCCGAGAACAGGCCGTTGTGCATGCTTCTCTTTATTGAGGAACCTGAGGTTCATCTGCACGCCCAGGTGCAGCAGACGTTTATCGCCAACATTTGGAGCGTCATAAACCAGTCTGCTATAGCTGCTAAGCAGCCAGATATGATGCCGCAGTTGGTAGTGACTACACACTCTTCGCACATCATCGACGCGGTAGATTTTGAGAAGATTCGCTACTTCCAGCGATGCCACCTGATTAACGAGACGCCAGGCCCTGGTATCCGTAATGCATCAGACGTACGAAGCCTGCGTGCCTTCCAACCCGAAGCCGAAGTAATCGACGAAACGACAGTATCACCAGCTGACGCGCTTGCCTTCCTGAAGAGGTATCTGCGGCTAACACATTGTGATCTGTTCTTTGCTGACGCAGCGATCCTAGTGGAAGGATCAGTAGAGAAGCTATTGATGCCCTCCATGATTGAGGCGTCGGCGAAGCGGCTGCGCTCCACCTACCTAACGGTTCTCGAAGTAGGCGGTGCGTTCGCTCATCGGTTCGAAGGGCTCTTAGCTTTTTTACGCATCCCTTATCTCGTAATAACCGATCTGGATTCCGTTGCGCCAACTGGGTACCCAACCGCATGTCGGGCTGACACACAAGGTGCTCGCACGTCGAACGCATCGTTGAAAAAGCTGTTCGGCAAGGAGACCGTGGCGGGGTTGATCGCAATGTCCGATGCTGAAAGGATCGATGTGTCAAAAGACCGGTATGTGGCTTTTCAAACGGACATACTCGTTGTGGACAACGATGCTCAATGTGCAATGCGTCCCCGCACGCTTGAAGAGACCCTAGCTTATGAAAACTTTACGCTTTTGCGAACAGCCGTTCTATCTATTGGCATTCCGATTCCAGTAGCGCTTCCGGACGCATATCAGAACATCTACGACCGAGTTCGCTCAGACAATTTCAAGAAGACAGATTTTGCAATGCTTCTGCTCGCGTGCGCGGCAACGTGGACCGTGCCGACGTATATCGCCAATGGCCTCCGCTGGCTTGAGCTGCGGCTTTGTGGGCCGCTTCCTGACCCAGCGCCGATTGTGCTCGTGGAACTGCCAAGCGAGGCCTCAGCATGACATTGAAAATTGAAACGGCTGCGGACTTAGCGGTGCGCGAGTGTCTAGAAAAGCATCGGAGTTTTGCGCTTATAGCGGGAGCGGGTTCCGGGAAGACTAGCTCACTCGTCGATGCCTTAGAGAGTGTCCGGCAACGCGAGGGCCGACAGCTCCGCCAAAATGGACAGCATGTAGCCTGCATAACGTTCACTAAACGAGCCGTTGAAGTGATCAAGGTACGTCTAGGGTTTGACGACCTGTACCGGGTGTCAACGCTTCATAGCTTCTTATGGGAACAGATGAGTCGCTTTCAGTCTGACATCCGTGAGGCCTTAATCACACGACGACTTCCAGCTTTGATTGTCAGAGAACGTGCAAAGGACAATGGTGGCAACAGCCGGGCAGCAATTGATGCGCGAAACAAGGCAGCCCAGTATGAGAAGAATCTTGAGGCACTGCCCACGGTCGACCACTTTCGATATCGTGATGCTAAGTTTGGTGACTACGCGAAGGGTCAGATAGGGCATGATGACATCATCGAGATTGCGACCTATTTGTTTGAGGCAAACGCTACTTTCAGAAGAATCACGGGGCTGCGATTCCCTTATATCTTCGTTGATGAGGCCCAGGACACGTTTGAGGGGATCGTGTCCGGATTGAATCTTGTTTGCGCCGGGGAAGGACTTCCTCTCGTTGGCTACTTCGGAGATCCATGGCAGCAAATCTACGACGGTAGTGCTGGATCGTTCGGACCACCACCTGAAGGTATAACTGTTTCTAAGACAGAAAACTTCCGGTGCTCCGAGAGCGTTATCCGGTTACTGAATGCGTTTCGAGAGGACGTGCAGCAATATGCGGCGGGAGATAACAAAGGCCGTGAAGGAAGCGTTATTTTCCGAATTGTGAAGGCAGAGAAGCCGGACCTCCCTCGAAAGTATTCCGAAGCTCAGATCGAACGGGCGTTGGCGAAAATGGACACGGCGATTACTGATTGGGGTTGGAACGATCGCAACGACGTGGTTAAGCTCTTTCTAGTCCGCCAGATGATTGCCCGGAGAATGGGCTTTGTTGAACTCAATCGACTCTTCAACGGTCAATTTGCATCCGCCAGCGCAGAAGACGCCTTTGTAGCAGGCGAGCACCTTTTGCTCCTGCCGCTGACAAAGACCATTTACCCACTAATTTTAGCCTATGAGGTCAAGGACAGTCGCCGGATCATCGAGATCCTGCGGAATGACAGTCCTGCTTTCGCCATCGATGGCGTCAACGCCTCTCGTACGCTCAAAGCGATGATTGAGACGTCACTAGCATTGGTTGATCAGTTGGCCACTCATTGGAAGACGGGCACGATCAGAGACGTACTGAACTTTTGTGTTGACAAGCAGATGATCCGAGCATCGGACAAGCTGTGTCAGCATCTTCACCGCGAGGCACGCGAGGAGACATACGATGAGGCTATTCACGTCTTAGACAAAGGCGACTGGCTTGCTGATGCGCTCCTTGGCATGAACACGGTGGAACTCCCGGCCTATGCCTCGTTTATAACCAACAACACGGCATACAGCACGCAGCACGGAGTGAAAGGAGAAGAGTATCCCAAGATTCTCGTAGTTTACGACGATGTTGAAGCGAATTGGACCAACTACAGCTTTGCCAGGATCTTGACGCCGGGAACCGCTGGGGAGCCTACTGATGGACAGCGCGAGCGCGGTCGCAAGCTAGCCTATGTCTCGTTTTCAAGGGCGCTTGAAGATCTCCGCGTACTGTTCTTCACCGCGAATCCAGAAGCTGCCCGGAAAGAGCTACTCGCAACTAATCTGCTCAAAGCCGATCAGATACAAATATCGGAGTGATCCACTTGTTTATGTTGCGCTAATCCAGCCGTTCCATTGGCGAAAGGTAAGTATGCCTGTAGAGATGAAGATCTGGAAGATTGAAGACAAGCCCAGAGAGCTAGTTTTCGAGCCAATGGAGTCAGAGGCCAAGCTTGAAAAACTCTTGGTACAAGACATCAGCATCCTCTCGACACAGTTGCTTCTTGTAGGCTCGCAAGTGCCAACCTCGTTCGGAAAGTTCATAGACCTCCTCGCCCTGGACAGCGAGGGCAACGTCGTCGTCATAGAGCTAAAGCGGAGAAAGACGCCGCGAGATGCAGTAGCGCAGCTATTGGACTATGCATCATGGGCCAAAACTCTGACATATATAGATCTGCAACACCTTTTCGCGGATGGCGATGCCACGCGTGACCTGAGCCGCGACTACGCTGCATTTCTCGGAACGGCTGCTCCCGAAGAACTGAGCGGCCAGCTGCGCCTTTTGCTCGTCGCTGCTGCCCTAGATTCGGAGAGCGAGCGCATCATGAACTTTTTATCAGAAGACTATGGCGTGCCGATCAACGCTGTATTTTTCAGATACTTCCAGGACGGAGCATCCCAGTTCATCACTCGGAGTTGGCTCATTGATCCATCTGAAGTAGAAGTGAACACCGCAAAGGCTAGTGCCGCACGCTCTCAGGATATTTGGAACGGAAATGACTTTTATGTGGCCTTTGGAGAGGATCAGCATCGGAACTGGCAAGATGCCGTGAAATTCGGCTTCGTGTCCGCTGGGGGAGGGACCCACTACAGCGGACGACTCCGAAACCTGTTCGTTGGGGCTCGTATATTCGCTTATATCCCAGGCCGTGGCTACGTCGGCGTTGGCGTCGTCACCGGGGGCGTTCTATCGCTAAACGAGTTCCGAGTAGAGCGAGATGGTGAGGAAGTGCCTCTCCTGGAAGCCGGTGCTAATGGAAAATATCTCGCCGAGTACGCTAACGATCCCGATATGTCTGAATACTTCGTGCCGGTTCAGTGGACAACCACCGTCCCTGTCGAGAAAGCATTTCGAGAGCCAGGACTGTACGCCAATCAGGGCATTGTCACGAAAATGAAGAGCCAAACCACTCTGACAGCACTCAAGAAGAGATTCAGTCTGGAGACCTAAGCAATTTCCCATTAGCTCAAGGTTATCGGCTATAAACTCCCGAATTCCTACCTGAATCTCAGGTAGTGTGAGGCCCATGTCCTTGAGTTCTGTGTATCGAGTTTGCAGCAACTGCTTGGAGTCCGACAGATGGCTCTTCCACGCTTGAGGCAATGCCGCCTTCGTGCGGCCATAGCAAAGAATAAACTCATTGTCTTTGTTGACTAGCGTCGGATTGTTATCGGTGACATTCTTCCAGCAAATGATCGCGATGAAGTTCTCTTCCCCGAGGATCTCATCCATTAGAAAACGAAGTGTATGCAACTCGTTGTCATCGCACGAAATGAAGATGACGCCTTCCTTTTTTAGAAGATTACGAGCGATGTAAAGACGCGGCAGCATCATCGAAAGCCAATTGCTGTGAAAGCGGCCACTCTCCCGAGTGTTCTTTTGGAAGAACCCGTCACGCATGAGAACGCCATCGTCCGAGAGATCGTTAATGCGCTTTAGGTACTCTTCTCGCTTCTCCTGGAAGCGGTCTGGATAGATAAAGCTGTCCGAACCTGTGTTGTACGGAGGATCTATGTAGATAAAAGAGACTGCTGCGAAATAAGACTTCTGCAAAACCTTAAGCACTTCAAGGTTTTCGCCTTCAATGAAGGTGTGCAGTCCAGTATCAAAATTGACTGAGAGATCTCGTTGGGGCCGGAGCGTAGCTGAAGTGGGAGCCTGTAATACCTTGTAGGCGTCACCTTTGCCTGCCCAAGTAAGGGCAAATCGTTCGCCTGCCTCAACTACATTCTCTTGACCCAAGGCTCGTTGGAGCGCAACAACATCCAACTTGCCCTCAGTGAAGGCTTCTGGGATAAGGCTTAGCAGCTTGGCGCGAACTTCTCCTGTAACGTCAGCTGACAGGGCAATGCTTTCAATCTCATCCATCGTTCAATCTCTCTCGGTTGTGCCGTAGTACGTCGTAAACAAGTCCGAATAGGCCACCCCATGTTCATGTTCTCTTTTCGCGGCTCTCTCTTTGGCACGCTAATATTCGCTCAAAACAAAGGGTTTACGTAGAATCGGTGACGCTTGCGTCTAACCAACCATAAATCATCCAACCGCATCGGATCGCGACTCGGATTCAAGAGTCTCTACATACTCACTGTGCCCGCACTTTCGGCAGTTCAGTCATCGCGTCGTCCACGTTGCGAGCGGTGCTCTGCCCCGAAGCTGCGGGTGACGGCAATTCCCTTCCTGGTCGGCTCCATCAGCTCCAGCGGTAGGGACGAGATCCCGCGCAGCTCGTAGACCGTGCGGCCCCCTGTCACCGTCACCAGCGCATTGTCCGGGTCGAGCGCGGCGAGATCTTTGGCCGTTGTCTCTGCGGTTTGTATACCAGTTCATACGGATAAACTGATAAATGGTTATCAGGGCGACCAGGAGAAGCAAGTGGCCAGTCTGAGGCAGAGATCGCATGACCTGTAAACGATGCCGTGTTGCGATGCGGGAGCTAAAGGGGCATGTCTATCACGGGAAGCGAAAGTTTCGCTGCCCTTTATGCCTGCGGGCGAAGATGAAGAAGCCAAAGAAAAAGAAAGATTACTAGCGGCCCGCGCATTCGCTTGGGACGTTGCGTACCAGGAGCTGGCTGCCATCATGATCGACCGCGAGAGTGTGATGTACGTCGTTGCCCTGGAGCATCTCCAGCCCTGAGCACTGAAGAGAATTTGAAACTAGTTGCAGCTAGAATGGTCGGGTGAAATGCGATCTAGGCTTTTATCGTACGATCCAACCGCGCGGAGCCGGTTGACGTTTGCGGTCAAGAGCTTTGGGGCTCAGTCCTTGGAAGGACGAAGAAGGCCCCGCCAAAAGCGGGGCCTCTTTACGATTTAGAGGCTTAGACCGCCGCAGGTTCACCAGCGAGATCGGGTGCCGCTTTCGCCTCGTCTTCCTTGCTCTTGTTGGCGGAATACTTCTCTTTTCCTGACTTCGGTTCCTTTGGGGTCTCGGGCTCTTTGGCGCTCAGCTTCATGATCGGAACGCCAGCAGCGGTGATCTTCTTGGCTGCGGCCAGCTCTTCTTTTAGGTTGGAGTTCAAGAGCTTGACGATCTTCGGCATTCCAAGAGCAGTCGCCATCGAGATGCAGGCCTCATAGCCAGCAATTTCATAGTGCTCGGTGCGGAGCGCTGCTCCGATTAGCCCAGCTTCAAAGGATGAACCCTCTTCGTCCTTCTCAAGGGCATCCTTGCCCTCTTCGATCACGCCTTCCATCCCGTTGCAGTGTTGGCCGGTCGGCTTCTCGCCCAGTTCAGCGAACACCTTTTTCAAACGCTCGACCTGGCCCTTGGTCTCCGCGAGGTGAGCGGTAAAGATGGACTTCAGTTTCGGGTTCTTAGAGCCCTTTGCGAGCTTCGGAAGTGCTTTCACCAGTTGGTTTTCGGCGCTGTACATATCGCGCAATTCGTCGATCAAAACTGTCTTCAATGCCATTGTGTCGTCTCCGTGAGGTGTTATGCAGCCGTCTCATGAGATGCGAAATCCCGGGCAGGGTCAAGTTCCCTGCTTCCGATCGCGCCACGGCAGAGGACGGATGATGAATTGCTTTCAGGGCTCTAAGGTAGGAACGAGGCTTCTCTTGTGTTCGAGCACCTTGAGGATGCTTGAGTCCACCAGATAGCGGATCGGGGCTCCGCAGGCAAGGCAGTCGGCCTCCTGTACTTCCTCTGACACTGTGCTGTCTGCGATCGAAGAGGAACGAAGGCACTCTGCACAGGTGACCACAAGGTAATTGGCGTCGACTCTTGGAATCCAGAGCGGGCAGATGTCTTGTTTGCCAAGGTGAGGCCGAATCGGCGACTCCGCGATGACTTCCTTCATCTTGTCCCGGAGCTGCTGGGGGGTGTAGCCACCCTTCTGGAAGAAGTCATCTACCAGAAGGCCAAGAGGCATCGTTGCAAGGATGTATTCGCCGCTGATCGCGATTGTCGGGATATGAGGAAACCTCCGGCGAACAATGGAGAGCAGCTCAAAACCGGACATGCCGGGCATCCTTAAATCCGAAATGATCATATCCGGCAAGACTTCTCGAAGGATCTTCAAGGCAACGAACCCGTCTTCTGCGGTTCGAACCGAATACCCAAAACTGCGAACGATCGCCGCCGTCGTTTCGAGCACGAGCGGATCATCGTCCACAACCAGAACGCGGCATTTGAAGTTTCTGCTGGAGTCCAGATCAGTAGCCATTGAGAGTCGATGCTACCGTATTTCACTCCCACCGTTTGACTGAATAGGGAACACCAACCTGGTCAAACAACGGTTCAGTTTGCGTCGCTAACAGCACAAACGGATAAACGTTTATCGTCTTATCAGTTTGATCGCACTCTTGGCAGTTCATCCCATCGGGTTGTCCACCGTGGCGACCGATGCCCTTCCCTGAGCTTCCAGGCGGCATTTCTGGGACCGGCACCGAGAATGCGGACGGTATCGCGCCCGAGGGTCGCGTTGAGCTTGTCCATCGCTTTCCAGGCCCGTTCCCTTCTCTCTCGGTCGAGATCGCCCCAGAGGGCGGGTTGCCGGACGGTTTCGGGCAGCAGCTCGGTAATCATGACTCCTGTCTTCGAGTAGCGGAAGCCGTCTCGCCAGAGCCTTTCGCCGAGGCGTACGGCCAGGGCGACCACTTCCCCGGTGTCGTTGGTCGTCTCTGCGAAGCGTGCCGAGGCTCCATTCGAGTAGAACGGGTCATTGTTGAAGTTGTTCGTGTGCATGAAGACGAAGATGTTTTCGGCGGCGACCTTGTAGCGGCGCATCTTCTCCGCCGCTCGTGTGGCGTAGCTTGCGATGGCCTCGCGCATCTCGCGCCAGGTTGTGACCGGAGCCCCGAAGCTGCGGGTGACTGCAATTCCCTTTCTGGTCGGCTCCATCAGCTCCAGTGGCAGGCAGGAGATCCCGCGCAGCTCGTAGACGGTACGGCCCCCCGTCACAGTCATCAGCGCCCGCGCATTGTCTGGATCGAGTGCGGCGAGATCGGCGGCCGTTGTCTCTGCGATTTTTTATCAGTTTAAACGGATAAGCTGATAAACGTTTATCAGGGTGAGGAGCATTCCGAGCGCATCGTAAGATGCTGTAGGCGGCCTGCTCCGGCCAAGTCGTCCACGGTTCTGCCGTTTCCACGGGAACGGCCTCGGGTGATCCTCGCTCGGGCAAACGATGCACCCCGGATCCTCGGCTGACAAACGGAACGATTCACCAGAATTTCTTCGCTGCAGTGCGGGCACGTCCCCGTCGCCTTCAGTCGATTGTTCCGACTCGACTTCATCCCGGGCTTTCCTCCGCAACAATTCCACGATCGCTACCCAAGCCAAGCGCACAAAATCAACACTGTGTCCATAGGTTGTAGCGGATCGGATGGTGTTGGCACCCAGGTACCGATGTTCTTAGCACATTCCCGCAGCGTCGTCTCACGAAGACAGGAAAACAGCGAGAATCTGCTGGGCGCTAATCAGCTGAATTCCTGTTAGATCGCGATTCGGGCCTGAACTGCAAGAGGATATGGGGACTAGAGGACGATCTACTGACAGTTGACTAAAGCTCGATGGCGTATCCCTCCAATTCGATGGAAGGAGCGTCGATGTCCGGCGTGGGGATTCCCGCGACAGCCGGAACGGCAAACTCTTTCTGTACAGCCGGCTCGGGCACGGGCTTGTAGTCGTCCGAGGTGTACACGGTCAGTTCGTGGAGCTTCGCCGGAAGCTGGGAGAGTGCTTCGCGCTGTGCGGTGATCTGCTCGGCCTCGCCGCTCAGGATGACGCGATCGACAGCCAGGCGTTTGGTCGATTCGATGGCATAACCATACTCAACATGTTGCGCCTGTTCGGGGGTGAGCTGCAGGCTCGCTCCCGAATCGACTTTGACAGACACGCCGCCATCTTCGTGGATGTGCGCGATGGTGGCGAGGTTGCCGACGCGGATATTGTGAGCCTCCTCGGAGCGGGTGAACTGAATGCGCTCTCCCTCGGCGAGCTCGCGCTCTTCGGGGCTATAGAGGGTCGCGTTGAGGCGCATCTGCCACTCGGTTGCAGGATTGTAGACGCGGGGGCTGTCATCCGCTCCGGTGACGGTGATGAGGTTCTTCTCGGCGTCTACGCTGGTCACTGTGCCATAGGTGTTCGGAGCAACTCCCAGCTCATCGCTGCCCTTGCTGCCGTAGCGGATCACGTCTCCGACCTCATAGTTCGCGGCGATCTTGGCATCTTTGTCGGACAAGAGTTTGTCTATGAGGATGTTGGCGCTGAAGGTTTCGCCGAACCGCCCCTGCTCGTGAAGATCCGCACGAATAAGCATGGTCAGCTCTTCACGCTCGGTCTTATCAGGGGCGAATATAACGACGCGGTCTTCTTTGGAAACGTAGTCCCGAGCCACGGCAGCCAAGCGGTGTTCCCGTTCGCTGTAGACGTGGATACGGTTCGTGTCCCGCAGGAGCATGGTGGCCGATTGCGGGTCATCGCGCCGGAAGCTGTCCACCGCCTGCCGCACATCACTGAGGTCGAGAGCTGCGCTTTTTGAAACATCGGTAGCCAGCCGCTCGCCCAAGGTTCCGGCGTCGTTGGTGTAAATGCGGGCATCGTAAGCGGCGCGGGAGATGGCGACATAGGCGAGCCGGTCATTGATAAGCGAACGGCTGGAATCCGTGTCGATATTGGCGATCACGCGGTCGGCGGTGAGTCCCTGAGAGCTGTGGGAGGTGACGGCGTAGCCGTGGTCAAGCTGCCGGAACTCGGTCGGGTCGAAGGTGACCTCGCGTCCGCTCTTGCCGTCCATGCGGACGGTGATGGAGCGCTCCTCAAGAGCCGTGATGGTGGCGAGGTCGCGATTGGCGATGCCGAGATCGCGGTTCCCAGAGGTGAACTGGATGCGCTCACCCAAACTGAAATCCCGGCTGCGCTCTTCAAAGACGTTCACGCCATAGAGCCGCTTCGGATCGTAGGATACCTGTTCGCCGTCTTGCTTCTGGACGGTGAGGGAGTTGGTCCGGGCGTCCACGCCGACCACGCGGGCCTCGGAATCCCGGTCGAATCCGAGAACCTTGCTGCCGGATTCGTAGCGGATCACATCGCCGGGGTTATAGAGCGCCGCCCAGGTGCGTCCTGCACCGGTAAGGTCGGAACGATGCGCGAGCGTCTGGAACTCGCGGCCGTCCGGGGAGAGTTGGCCGGCGCTTTGCAGCTCGGCGCGGATGGCCTCGTTGATCTGCTGACGGCTGCGGTTGTCCGGGGAGACGACGATGGTGTTTTCCGATTGGGCGGCATAGTCCCTGGCGATGGCCGTGATACGATCCACGCCGTTCTTTACCTCGGTCACGCGGCCCTGCTGGGCCAGCAACTCGACGCCCTTCTCTGTCTCTCCGGTGGCAAGGTGCTGGACCGCCATTAACAGCTCCGCATCCTTCTGCCGCATGATCTGATCCAGTTGCGAGGTTTGCATCCCGGCCTGCTGCATCTGCTCAAAGGGTTTTCCGGCCTCCACGCCCTGATGCTGGCGGATGTCTCCGATGACCAGAAGCCGATCCTCGGGCGAGAGCTTCTGAAGAAAATCCCGCATTTGCTTCGAAGAGGCGAGCGAGGCTTCGTCGAGCATGTAGAGATGTCGGCTGGCAGGTTCGGTTTCTGTTTTGCGGGCGAGGAAGCTCTGTAAGGTGTTCGCCTCAATTCCTGCCTCGCGGAGCTGGGCAGCAGCGCGGGACGTGGGCGCAAAACCCTCCACCTTATAGCCCTTCGCTTCCGCGCCTTCGCGGATGGTTTCAAGGCTCGCGGTCTTCCCTGAACCGGCTAGCCCCTGGAGCCCATGAACTCGGCCCGTCGAAGTCAGTACCTCATGAACAACGCGCCGCTGGGAATCATTTAGAAAGCTCCTCGTATTGGCCTGGGCGAAGGCTTCACGTTCTGTCATCATCGGCGCAAAGGCGTGTCTGCCGTCCCGAACCTGCTGGATATTGGCACGCTCGGCGGCGAGTGTTTCGGGCGTCGTAAACCGCTGCGCGGAGTCATAGGTCCGCTGGCTGACCGTCCGAAACTGGCCCTGTTCGCGGCGTGCCGAGAACTCGTCGCGGACCTCGGAGAAGGTCGCTTCGCCCATGCTGCGCCGGAGCGCGGCGGTCACGATCGCCCGCTCATCGGCAACGGCCTCGCGCTCGAACAAATGATCGCGGGCGAAGGTCATCGCCTCCTGCGCGCGCATGGGCGACGGCTCGGGTACACCCTGCTCGATGGATCGCTGCCGCGCCTCTGCAACAACCCGGCTCGCCTGGTTGCCGAACTCGGCTGCGACCTCCCGGTGCGCCTGCAACACCTGCTCTTTAGTGAGGTCTTGTTTCTTCTCGCGGGTGGCGTGCGCGGCGATCTCCGCAGCCTCCGGTCCCCTAAACCCGTTCCGCTCCAGATGCTCCCTGATCTTTTCCGAACGCGGGCTGGACGCATCCAGGTACTCCTGCGAGAAGCCTTTTACTTCCGGGGCACCAGATCGCCCACGCTCCAGCTCATAGCCCAGCTCGCGGAGCTTATACGTCAGGTGCGATTGGTACACCGCCGTCGCGTAACTCTGGCTTTCAAAGAATGCCCGTTCCTGGAGGGCACGGGTAGAGCCGTCCTCCCGTTCGGTCACATTGAAGATAACGGCATGGGTGTGGAGCTGGGGAGCGGCATAGCCGTCCACCGGGCGGGCGGTGTCATGCTCGAACTTGGCCGCGATCAACCGCCCGGTCTGCTCTCCGGGGTTGTTGCCTCCGATCCGCGCCTGGGTGTAACGCTCTAACTCGGAGAGCGCAGCCCTCACCGCCTCGCGGTGAGCCAGGCGCACGCGCTCATCGCCGCCCACAAGGGCGGTCAGGGACACGGACTTGGGGGCGGAGAAGGTAGCATCCCAACCAGCCCGGTGCTCCACTGTTTTGGTGATAGAGCCATCCGGGTTGGTCTGTTCGCTTGCGATGCGATGCTTCACCATCTGCTCGCCGGTATGCGGATTCTGGCCATTGGCGAGAGCCATGAAGTCGGCTTTGCTGACGGCTCCAGAGAGACCAAGCCTGTCGGCCAAATCTCCCTGCCACTCGCCCAGCAGGGCGTCGTCTTTCGCGTAGTAGCTCTGTGTCTCGGACGCGAAATCCTTAGTGTGATAAGTGCCTGCCTGCGAAGCATTGAGGGCCTTGGATATCGTCAGCATCGTTGCCTACTCCAGAGTGAGGCTGAACCGCTCGTCGTTGGAGGACGGCAGGATATGGGTATGGTCCTGATGATCGTGCAGGGGGATAAGGTAAGGGTCAAAGTCGGTGAGCATGATCGGGTCGGAAGTGGTCTGCTCCGGTTGCTCTTCGGCCCGCTTGACGATATCGGCCCACTCCTCTTTGACCGCCTTCAACTCGTCTTCCGAAAAGTCGCGGCCCTGCTCCTCCAGTGATTCGCGGAACTGTTGCAGCTCCTGAAGAAACTCGGCTGCGACGGCAGCAATGCCGCTGGGTTCCGGGGCTGACAGCTCAATAGTCTGCGCCTTGGCCTTTTCCTCGGGTCCATCCCCGAACACCGTAAGAGCACGCCGGTACTGCGCCCCTCCTTTCTGCTTGGGTACCTGCGGTTCTTTTGCTTCCGGTTTGGGCTCTGTCACCGTCAGAGGCTGCGTCTGAGCTTCAGCCCCGGCGGGCGCGGCTGGTGGGGCCAGCGGCTCAAGGGTGCGTCGATCAAACTTCAGCTTGTCGTCGGCGTTTTCGCGGGGAATAAACGCATCCGTCACCGTCGGCAGCCCGTGGTAGTCGAAATCGAAACGGGCGATCCGATTGCCAAGTTTCAGATACGCGCGGCGGTCCTCCAGGCCAGAGATTTCAGACGCCATCACCAGAGGATCAATCTGTCTGTCGATGGTGTAGTTCTTGCCCGCGCGGGAGCCGTCGAAGTGCGTCTCCTTCAGGCGCTCGATCTCGACCTTGCCGAGCGTATCCGAGATCCATTCGGCAGCCTTACCCTCCGTGGTCTTCATGAAGATTTTGGTGGCGGGCTGGCTCAGCATGACCTCGGCGATCTTGCCGTAGATGTCCTCCAGCTGGGCGCGGCCCTGAAAGCCGACCACGAGCGGATTTTTCGACTTCCTGCTTTCTGTCATAGCGCTGTGGAGCTGTGGAAGTTTCTGTAGGCTGGCCAGTTCGTCGATCACAAACCAGACCTGCTTTTGACCGGGCTTAGGAATCTCCATCAAGCGCATGACGAGGATGTCAATCCAGAGTGAGATGAGCGGGCGCAACACCTCGCGCTGAGACTTCTTGGAGGTAATAAAGATCCAACCCTCGCGCCTCTTAGCCCAATCGGTGGCGTTCCACATCGACGTGGTTTCTTCCTTGCGCGGGAGCAACCGGAGACTCTGCGCGACCAGTCCGAGGCTGGCAAGAACGCCCGCCGCCTGAGGGCCAGCTTTGCGGTCGATGTAGAACGCCATCTCCGTCCCCTTGACCTTCTTTTGCAACAGACTTTCATCAGCCATCCATTCGGCCAGCGTGTGGGGCGTGGGTCCTTCGCGGAGCAGATGGGCGAAGATTTGGGCGGGCGTTCGGTAGAAGAACTCCTTGTTCGAACTGTTGGAGCTGCCGCCCGATGGCTGGTATAAGGATTCGGAAATCGTTGTGGCTTCCTGGTTGCTCTCGATCTCCATGGCGGGCGACCAGAACGGGCAACGCGCGTCGAGCGGATTGAGGATGATGTCGCCGCGTTTTTTATCGTAGAATCGCTGCACGAACTCCGAAGCCGGGTCATACACAATCGCCACATCTCCACGGTCCCGGATCTGTCGAAGTAGCTGCATGATGAGGGTCGTCTTGCCCGCGCCGGTGTCGCCCATCATCTGAAAGTGTTGGAACTCCTTGCCGGGCGGAATCCGCATCAGGCCGGTCATCTCCGTGGTCTTGAAACCAAGTCCCAGATGAGCTTGGTTGCCACCCTCCTTACTGGCTCTCCATGCACGGAACTCGCCCAGGGGATGACGCCAAAACTCACGCATGACGGCGCGGTGGAACTCGCGTGGGCTCATCATTTCGGGGCCACGGAGGACGCGGCCATACTTTAGAACTTTGAGCCGCTTGATGTCGGCTGGGACTGCAAACCAAAGCATGATGGCCAGCAGTACCCCAGCTTCGATGTAGGTCAGGAGAAACAGGCGCGGAAGGCTTTCGCCTTTGAAAAACGTGAGGCGAAGCCAGCCATATAGAGATGTGTCCTGTAACCTCTTCGGAAGACCCCGCCCGAACCATCGATAGCCTTGTGCCTGCGAGAACGCAGTGAGCTGGATGGGAACGGT
The DNA here is from genome assembly GCF_014203275.1 of Granulicella aggregans. GTDB lineage: Bacteria > Acidobacteriota > Terriglobia > Terriglobales > Acidobacteriaceae > Edaphobacter. Next base: position 129 of record NZ_JACHIP010000035.1, on the reverse strand, counting down.
CTTTCCGTTCGGCAGCGTCGTTTGGCCATCCTCGAAATCAAATGGAAGTGCAAGACGAGGCTGTCTCTTCTTCGCACCGTAGAGATAGAACAGTCGGTACTCACCGGCTTGATGGAAGGCCGAGCCAGC
>NZ_JACHIP010000034.1 GCF_014203275.1 Granulicella aggregans | reverse complement strand
CGTAGCTGCCGACCATTCGCGTGGGCCGCAACAGCAGACTCCATCCTTCAGAAGCTTGCACGACTTTGTTCACGTATCTCTGGGACAGCACACTAATAGCGCAGCGCTGGAACGTGTAAGTAATTCATTAGCAACCACTTACGTATGAAAGGTTGGGTCAAGTCTAGTTTTTACTTCGATTGTGGCCAACAAGGAGAACTCCAGCATCTGACCGCCAAATGAACCGCCGATAGTGGATTGCCCCAGTGACGTGTTACTTTCTGCCGTGGGTTCAAAGCCAATGGAATCCATGTTTGAACTTGCAAATGTATATTTTTGGACGTATATTCATTTGAACGAGGAAACTCTCATGGCGCTTGCCTTTTCAACTCCTTCCGTTCCCGGGTATCAATTCGACACCGTACCTGATTTCAGCCGTTTGGCCACGCGTGAACGCCTGAGTCAATCAGCGATTGACGGCTTTTTTGCGATCACAGGCAAATGGGATCTAACTGCTGAACAGCAGCAGGGGCTTTTAGGCGGGACGGTCAAGAGATCCACTCTTTACAGCCTCAAGTCCGCTGCGGGAACACGCAAGCAAGACGAACTGACGCGCATCTCCTACATCGTAGGTATCTACAAAGCCTTGCACATTCTCTTGCCAGATCAGCTTGCGGATCAATGGATGACCCAACCAAACGATAGTCGTCTGTTTGGAGGGCAAACCCCGCTGGAATACGTTATGAGGACGGGAATACCAGGCTTGCAGCAGGTCCGACGCCTTCTCGATGCAAGCCGAGGTGGAATGTAATTGGCCTATGTCGTTGAGTTCCGAAGTGAGAACACCCACCGTCTAGTTCCAGCAAAATACAGCGTTGCCGGAAGCGTGCTCGAGAACCTCAACCTTCCATCCGGAGTTCTTTCCGATCTGAGTGAACTCGATGCCGCTACAAATGATCGCAAGACAGCGGAACAAGGCGGAAATCTACATATAGGCCCTAACGAGCTTCTGATGGGGGTACCGGAAGCACAGATCGTCAACGCTGCCTTTTGTCATCCCACTCCCCAGGGATCACGCTTCAACGACTCTTTTCGGGGTGCCTGGTACGCCGGTGTGGAACTAGAAACTTCCATTGCCGAAGTGGCATATCACAAGCATACCTTTCTACGAGACATGCGCAATGTCGGAAGTTTGACGTTTGAATACCAGGACTTTCTGGCAGACTTCGACGGCATGTTTCATCAACTTGATCCAAGCGAACAGTCGGCGTGCCTACAGCCAGATCCTGTGCCAGAGTGCTATGCCGCGGGGCAAGCCCTCGCGAATACCCTTTTGTACTCAGGGTCCCAAGGCATTGTTTACTCTAGCGTTAGAAATCCTGGAGGCACTTGTGTCGCGTGCTTTCGTCCAGCAATCATTTTCCATCCGCGCTGGGGGGCTCGTTACGAAATAACCATTGATGGGAACAGTACCCATTTCGTGCGCAAGGAAATCACCTGAGGGTCTGACTGGGCTCAGCTTGCTCAGCGCTCTAAGGGTGAAAGGATCGCCCGAGTGTCTCGGTGGTGGTGTTGCGGATACCGAAACGCTTTGCCACCTCCCGTGGCAGTTGTACCCCGAGTTTTGCTCGGGTCATGGCGACATACAGCAGTCTCGCTTCCGATGCGGTGGCCTTGGCCGCCTCCGCTGACCCGAGGCGTCTCGCTCTCAGGAAGCCAGCTTCAAAATCAGGGTCGAGATAAACGTAATCCCACTCTCTTCCTTTGGATCGATGAGCAGTCGAACAGATGACCTGCGCTGTCGACTCATTCGACTCACATTTAGACAGCGCTCCCAAAATACGAGTCTCGTCGTGTTCCTGAACGATATTGACCAGCGGTCGCAAGCCCTCACCCTCGGGCCGGTTGCTGAAGCTCATCACGTCTTTCCATCCTTGGAACCCGACTAGTTCCGGGGATTGCCCAGGTTGATTTTGCTTCACTCGCTGCACATCTGTAAGGACACGCTCCAAGTCTTTCGTTCCGCCAACCACGGCACACCGCAAGTTGCGAGCAAGGCACCTGAGGACGTTGGACATCAATGCTGCATTGCTACGAGCAAGTATGGCGTCTGGTTTGACGCGACCAATGTGCGAGATAACGGATGTAGAGCCACGAAGCGGCTCTCGTGAACCTAGCGTGCGAAGTACGATGGTCGCCGCCGCCGCGATCTCAGGACCAAAACGAAAGGACTGTGACAGTAAGCACCGATGGCGTGTCTGAACCTGCTCCATTGCGTTCACAGCCCCGCGCCATTCATAGATCTGCTGGTTCGCGTCGCCCACATAGACAATCTGGCACTGTGATCGATTCAGCACTTCCAACAGCACCGGGTTGAGGTCTTGCGCCTCGTCGACCATGATGTAGTCAGCCTGTGCGCGAGGATTCGACAGGGCCCATAGTTTCAGATAGCCATCGTGCCCGAGCGGCAGCCCCTTGGATCGATCGAGCATGCTCGACCAAAGATATCCAAGGTGCTCAGCGACCTGTTTCGCAAAGCTTTCGAACTGTTCAGAGCCCAGCCGCTCAAAAGCTCCATAGCGGGGGACATGCAACATCGATGGGGCGGCATCGCTACTTTGGAGGAACAGCTTCAACCCGTCGCGAAGGACGGCAGCGTAAGACTTCTGCTCAAGCACTACTCCTGAATGGAAGGTAATCTCTTCCGGCAGACGAAATGCCCGGAGGATCAGGTTTGGTGTCAGGCTTTCTGTGAGCTTCCACTCTGGATAGCCCAGGCTCCTTCGAACTGCCCGGAACGCGATCGAGTGCGTGGTTGCACATTTCACATGCGCCGGGAAGCGCCCTCGGGCTTCGGAGGCGATCGAGCGATTGAAGGCTAGATAGAGAGCCGGAGAGGGCTTGCTGCCAGCCAGCATCTTCAGCGTAGTTGTTTTGCCCGCACCCGCATAGGCGTCGATCCGAAGATTCCCGCCGGCAAGAAAGAGCTCGACTGCGAGGCGCTGCTCAGCAACGGGTTGAAAGGAGGGTGTCTCTGAATGCAGCATTCATGACTGATCCTATTCGTTATGTGGCCAAGCGCTCTCGGATCGAAAAGGCCGCGCGACCCATGATCGTTATGCTCCTGTCGAGAGAGGGCGGGTTGACTCTGAGCACGTTGGGATATATCGTTTAAGTAATTGATTGCAAATCACTTACGTCCGATAATACGTCTAATGTTTTGAACAATGCGGCTAAGGTTCGCGATCAGCTCTGACGGGTAAATGTCGTTTGCTTGTGGCATGTAGGGGCCTCGCGTTACTGACAGTAGCTCTGTAGAGGCCTGGTTTAGAAAATCCGGGCCATTTTTGGTAGGGCCTCAGTGTGTATTCTTGCGGAGCAGAACGCCGGATATGAGTGAGATCATGCCGAAGGTTGTTTCTAACCTCTCGTTTATAGGCCACTGAAAATGGCCGCTATATTGATACGGCCCGTCGTCTGAATTAAATCTCGCCTGGGCGCTAAGGTTTGCGCTGAGTTCCCTCCCTGAATCCGGTAAGGCCGAAAGCGGCTAAACCGCTGCCCAAGAGGATGAGAAGAACCGCCAGCTTTTTCATGTTTTCATGCTACGCGGTATTCTTCTTGTACGTCCCCCGCTTCTTCGCTACCGGCTCCGGCACCAACGCGGCGATCTCTTCCATGCTCCAGACGTGGCTGTTTGCTAAACTAAATGGCAACAAGGGGGTGGGCATGGCGGGATCTATGGTAGGCGCGTTTCTCGATGGCCTCAGTGGCGGATCGTTCTTCACTCGTGCGAAGCTCCCCGGAGCCCCGACGCAGGTGTTTGCGGACGCGAAAGCAGGGTTCCCATATCAGGGCCTTGTAGACGCTTTGGTTACGAAGCAGAAGGCAGAGGACCTTGTCCGGCAGCAGGTCGCCGAACCAGAGCAGCCGACCGAGATGGCCGAACCCGCGTCAGCCAGTGTCTTCGACGACACCTTCTTCCACGGGGCACCCGTAAGCACCTACAGCGGTCCGAGGCGTTTTGTAGCCGCGCAATCTGCTCGCGACTATGATGTTGTCCTTAAAGACAAGCCCAGCTTCGATGCAACGCCATACAGACGGCCTCCATCATCTGCCGTCCGCTCCACCGAAGGCCACGGGACGTTCCAATCCCGCAAATTGAAGTCGAAGAAGAAGCCTGTCGCTGAGCCAGTCCCGCACAACGACCCTCATCCTCACGGGGGTCGTTAGGCTTGCCGTCCAATAAGAACCCAGAGGTAAGCCTGGTTCCAGCGCTTGAAGACCTGGTCGTCCTAAGCCCGCAGAAGATACGTCTGATCCTGGAGACGGTGAACTCCGACAAAGACCCGAACCTGCGCTACGCGACGATGTCTCTCTTAGCCGGGAGCGCGGTTCTGGTCGTCGCGATCCTTGCGTTCACGTTCCTTGTCCACAGCGATCACCCCACCGCTGCAGGCGTACTCCTCGGCACCTCCGTACTCGGTGTAATCACAAAGATTATCCTCGCGCGTTTGTAGGGGTCCCTTCAGAATTCGGACCACAAAGTACGCTACTACTTTGTGACGTTGAACAATAAAGACTTACGCGGCTCATTCTTCTGCGTAGTAGCAGCACGAACCGTCGTCTTGTAAGTGTCTGACTCGACAGGCTCGTGTTCTCACTAATGTGCGTTATTGTCCGAATTCTGACGCGACACCGCCCCAATCGCGTATCGGATCAACCCGTGGCAGCTGGCGATCTACTCCGTATCTTTCTCCTCCTCATCTTCATCGCCTGGGAGTCTGAGAGATACAAGATTCGACGTGACAACCCAATCGGGTTGAAAGCACCGCCAAACTCCTAAACATACAGCCCGCGCGAAGGTGGGCTACGTTAAGGAGTGTCCATGAATCTGCCAATGGTGTAGGGAGCCGTTTGACGACTTCATTTATGCGGTAGAAGATGCCGCCTAAAGTACGTCCGATAACTCTCAAGCGCAGGCAAGCAAAAGAAAACATGCGGTTTCCCAAGGTCCGATGCCGCTTGCGAGCCTCGGGGCGCGCGGTAAAGAGTGAGGGAAGCGCTGGAAGCCGGGGCAGGGGTCTCCATAGGGGTCACTCTACCTGAATTGTTGCGAATGAGAAACAGCATTATCACGCGTGACAGCAGCCCAGCGACACCCGCGCACCAAGAAGAAGTTCCGGTGATCAGATTCGACAATAGGGGCGAAAACGACCCATGTTTGCGTGTTGCGTATAAGCAACAAGCGTGTAACTGTTGCTCCGGGGAGAACTGGCCAAAGCTGCATTTATCGGGGGATGTTTCCGATAAGCAACAAGATGTCAAGGAGGTAAGGAGCAAGGGAGCATAAAGGTAGATTGTTCTCAACATCGTGAACGCGACGATGAGCGAGCAATGAAAGGAATCCAATGTCACGTCGTCTCGGTAAAATATTAGCCTCGGCACTCTTGCTGGGCTCGATAACCTGCACCGCATTCGCCATCAACAAACCAGTACGTTGCTGGCAGTGCACGTATGACTCGGACGGTAGTAGTGTTTGCGTGGAAATCGGTTGCCCTGGCACGAGCTAGGGGCCTTCTGACAGCGTAAAGTCGCAGTTTACACTCGTAAATCACTAAGGATGATGCGTGCTTACCGTATTTGTGGCCCTATACCTGTCTCTCGGTTATCCTGATTCCGTCCCAGCCGTCACCGAGGTGACGGCTTCAACTTCAGACATGAGCGTCGGCTACTTGCATTGGTCCAAACTTCATCGGAAGCCCGGTTCTCCTCCCTCCCACTTGAAGCTGTTGATGCCAGCCATCGAGCTTTACGATCCAGATGGACATCCACTCTACTTTGGAGCGGGCGATGCAACAACGAATGCCACGTATTTAGATAAACTGACCTCCGCTTCGCTTGGCGCTTTAGCCAAACACCCACCGCTGTCCGATAAGCCATCACTTCGTGAGACTATCGAAATGTATCCGGCTCTTCGCGCCGAGGAGGCTACGCTAACTTCCGGAGGTCGGTTCACGCTTGTTGTGCGAACGTACCCCAATTGGAAGCAGGCACTCCCTCAGGGCGAAGCCGTGAAGAGGCTAACGGACCGTCTTCCAAAGCTCCACATTCGAGAGATAATAATTAACCTGAACCCTGGGTAGGGTTATTGGACATCACAGTGAAAGCTCATCGCTCTGTTCTTTGTTGCATCTTGACCGGTGTCCTAATGACATTACTCTCCTGCCGCTCTAATCAGAGAGGCAAGACGTTCTCTGTGCATATGAACGTTGAACAGTATGGTCTCGCCCGGCTCCGAGAAACTGGGAGAGCAGAACAGACGTTCAGCTTCCCGATAATTGAACTCTTTGATGCGCATCGCCGGAGACTCCGAGTCGACAAAGCTATGTATAACAGACCTGATGCCATCTTGGCGGCAGCCCCTCAGCTATTACGTGACAGCAAACCAGATATGTCCACGGATAGCGACTTGCTACAGTTTCTAGGGCACTTGACAGGTCTTAGTGACAGCGATCGCGCTTATCTTCTTCGAAGTGGACGTCCAATGCTGATCTTAGCGTCGATTGAGGGTTGTGAGGCGTGTACTATCCAGGATAGAGCAGCGGCTCACTGGCAACGGCGGGTACTTGATGGAGACATTGATATGCTGGATATCAACGTTGCAACTCCATGAGCATTGCTTCAATCACGATTTCGCGGGAATTACGGCGCCTCTTCCGCAGAAGCAGATGGCTCACCCTCTTTACCGCTGCCCTACTTGGCCTTGGGTCAGCATGTTCGGGTGTATCCACTTTCCTGCTTGCGGTGTTGTCATCTAACAGCGCTCCCGGATTAATTCCTGGCGCGCACCTCACGGTCGCGGAACAGATGCCCCAGAGCGGATCTGTGCCCATTCCGTGGGTCACTCTTAAAAACTTAGGTATAGCGCCCACATCAGACGTGGGATTTGCTGCATATAGCCAGCCTATTCATCTCACTCTTGATGTCGGTGATCACCGCGAGGTAGCAACCGTCGCCGGCACTACTCCGTCGCTGTTTACGCAGTTCACGGAGCCCTTGTCTAGGGGATCAACATTCACTTTCATTGATAATTCTGTGGCTGGAGCGGACGAAGCGATCATGAGCATGAAGATGGCGTCTCGGATTTTTGGCTCTCCCTCCAGCGCGATTCAAAAACTGATTATTCTAAACGGACGAACCCTCAGGGTTATTGGTGTAGCACCAGCGTCTTTTCAGGGTTTTTGGGAACCAACTGATCTATGGCTAACGCCCTATACATTTGCACTGCTGGACTTAGGCCTGAGCAGAACCGGCAATGCATCGGCCAGCTCAGGCGATGTGATGTTAGATAAGCATTGGGACGAGTACCCGGTGTTTTTTGTGCTGGCTGAGTCACATGTCCACAATGCCGCGATTCTTCGCTCTCTCGTGATGTCCCGCGTGGCCAGACTGCCTTCCAACACATTGCCCTTAGAGGTGTCGGACGGAGTCACTCGTGATCCACTGAAAGACCACGAACTTTATGTATGGGCACGAATGATGCTCATTATGTCCTCGCTTCTTCTCGCAGTTGTTTGTTGCAACGTGTGTGGAATCCTATTAGCAGAAGTCCCAATACGCCGTGAAGAGTTGCGATTGCGACAAGTCCTAGGTGCAAGTCCGTTACGCCTCTTCGTAGAGGAGCTTACAAGACCTGGATTGATCATTGGAAGCGGACTTGTTGCTGGCTGCGTGATGTACAGCGTAGCCGTTACATCGCTTATTCGTCGCGAAGGCGACCTATTGGGCCACACAGGTGTAACGCTTTTTGCTCTTGTGGCGGGAGTCATAGCGTCGAGCGGTCTGATTGGAGTGTGCGGCCTGGTTGCGGCCATGATTCCAGCGGTAAGACTACTAAAGGACACCGGCCTGCCACGACCGAGCACTACCAGCACCGAATCTAAGGTGAGTCGTACATTCATCATTCTGCTTGTCGTCTTAGAGGTAAGCTGTGCAGTAATGGCTCTGACTGTCTCGGGCCAGCTTGCATTAGCCGTCAGTGCCACAGCGAATCAAGACGTGGGCTTTGCTGTTGACGGTCTGACAACCGTCGAAATGGGGCCTGCCCAGGGGTCTTCGGGGTTTACATTTATTACGAGCGGAGAAAAGAGTTTTCCCTTACAACGATTAGCTGCATCCGTCATCAGTGACGGGCTAAGGATTCCCGGAGTGCAGTCCGTTTCGGCCTCCTCTTGTGCCCCTCTAGGGTTGTCGATGAAGACAATCATTATTAATCCTAGTGAATCCCCCGGCAGCGATGAAAGGGCCGTGAGCTATTGTGTGGTGAGCCGGACCTTCTTCAGCACCTTAGAGAATACCCTCGTTCGAGGTAGGCTCTTCACTGACGACGTGATGACTGGTGAAGCATCGGAGGTGGTCCTAAACCAAAAACTGGCTGACACTCTGTTTGGTGGGTCAGATCCTATTGGACGCACGGTCATGCTACATCATCCTGTTTGGGATTTAGAGGTAAGTGCGCGGGTAATTGGCATCAGCCGTGACCTGCGGTTTGCGGGTGGCGCAGAATCTGCCACCCCGAGCGTGTTTCTTCCACTGCGTGGGAACCTGTTCACGCTGGCGACGCCTCTTTATTTCACTTTTCGCGGGGGAGCAGGGCCTCGACAGGCGCGCCAGCTTGTCGATGATGTCGCGGCGAGGACCATGCCTAACGTGGCAGCGGTTCGTGTTGCGGAGGTGCGTGAAGAACTGATACAGAGAGAGCGGCCGCAATATTTGCGGGTGCTCTTCACGTTTATAGGGGCTGTAATGACCGGAGGAGTGTCTGCCGTGGGACTCTACGGGCTGTTACTGCACATGGTGCGAAGTCGGCGTCGAGAGATAGCGATCAGGATGTGCTTCGGATTGACGAGAGGCAAAGCGAATCTGATGCTTATCAAGCAATCGTTGATCATTGCGATCGCGGGGGGGCTGACTGGGATATTGGGCGCGCGGATCATTGTGGTCACCTACGTTCACAGAACGATCGGTATTGACGTCTGGTCGACGTACTGTGCCCTTTTCGTGACAGTCACAGCCATCGCCGGGGCACTTCTCTTGTCAATCGTTCCCGCGATTGAGATGCGACGAGCACAACCATCCGAGTTGCTGCGGGGCGAGTAGGGTTGAACCGAACAATACTGTCACTTGGGGAAATCTGTGACGGCGTTTTCTCTCCTTCAAACCTGTTTGGGGAATGAAAACGCCGATGGCCGAGGATGTTGGGTACGCTCAAGAATGTCGTCGTATACGAGAGGCTTGGAGTAAGCGTCCGTCGTGTCCCTCTTGACGCGAGCGGAGTGACGCAACAGGTGTCCGCTTATTCTTTAGCGGACACTTATTGAGTTATTGAGTGTGTCTTAGGCTGCTTGTAGAGAGTGTGTCTTGAGCTGGTCTGCGAGGTTCCAAGGAAGCAATTCACCGATGCGACTGATAGGGTGTTCAGCGATTCTGGCGAGCACGGTGCTCAGATAGAGCTCTGGGTTGAGGCCGTTTAGCTTGGCTGAACCGATGAGTGAGTACATGGCAGCGGCCCGCTCTCCGCCGCCATCGGATCCAACAAAAAGGAAGTTTTTTCGGCCGAGTGCCACAGCTCGTAGCGCCCGTTCGGCTGCACTGTTGTCGATCTCAAGCAGGCCGTCATCGACATAGCGCGTGAGCGCATGCCAACGGGCGAGTGCATAGTATCCGTACGGGGAAACACCCCCTTTCTTCGTGATCGTTGTCATGGTGGACTTGTTGGATGAGCGAAGGGATTGTTGTTGGGCGTCGGCGGCGGAGCCGTGTGGAAGCGGAGCGGCTGGTGTTGGAGTTTGAGCGGAGCGGTCTTTCCCGTCGTGCTTTCTGCGAGCAGCATGGTCTTTCGGTTCCGAGTCTGGATCAGTATCGGAAGCGTTGCCGGGATGTTATTTCGTCATCGGCCAGGACGGAGGCAGCGGCGAACCGGATTCTTCCGGTGGAGTTTGTCGACGCCGAGGTATCGGCGGGTGAGAGTTCTCGACCGTTGCGGGTGGAGTTGGCCAACGGTCGGCGTATCGAAGTGGCACCGGGCTTCGATGCCTCCACGCTGGAGCGGCTGGTGGCCGTTCTTGAGAAGGCGTAGCCGGCGTGTTTGGCCTGGGCGCGGCGACGCGTATTTATGTTGCCACGGGCGCGACCGATATGCGGCTCGGGTTCAACGGCCTTTATGGCCTGGTCTCGAATAAGCTTCAGGGCGATCCTCTGAGCGGGCACTTATATCTTTTCGCGAACGCTCGTCGTGATCGCATGAAGGTTCTTTTCTTCGATGGCTCAGGACTCTGGGTGTGCGCGAAACGCATGGAGGGCGGCCGTCTTTGCTGGCCTCAACCGGGGCAGAGCGAAGACAAGGTGCAGCTGAGTCGCGAAGAGTTTGCGTTGCTTGTCGGCGGCATCGATCTGGCCGCGACAAGCAAGCGCAAGTGGTATCGCAGGGCTGCGGCCGAAGACACTGCGAAGTCACGAAAGACCCCATGAATACAGTACATTGCGCTTGCATGAGGCGGGTGAAGTTGTTAAAACAGAGACATCGTGAGTGCTCCTCTTCAACCGATGCTCCCTCCTGATTCCGATCCCGTGGTTGTTGAGTTATTTGCTCGGATGCAGCAACAAGTTGCCGCGCAAGAGAAAGAGCTCAATTATTCTCGGCTGAAGATCCAGTTGCTTGAAGAAAAGCTTCGCGCGATGCGGATTTCGAAGTACGGCAAGGCGAGCGAGACGCTGAGCGACTTACAGTTGGAGTTACTCGATCTCGAACCCGGAGTAAGTGGCGAAGAGATCCAGGTCGAGAGCGAGCGCGATCCGCTGTCTCCATCCTCTGAATCATCCGATAAGTCTGTCGATGACAGTGAAAAGCAGCAGCAGAAGCGCAAGCATCCTGGTCGACAAACGCTGCCCGCTCATCTCGCTCGCGTCGAAGAGATCATCGCCTGTGCTCCCGATCAGTGCCTCTGCGGCGGCTGCGGCGAAGAGACTTCCGTCATCGGCTATGAAGAGAGCGAAGTGCTCGACCTCAAGCCAGCCGCCTACTTCGTGCGCGTGGTCAAGCGCGAGAAGCGGGCCTGCAAGCGGTGCGAGGAGCAAGGCGTCGTCGTTGCTGCCGTCGCCGAGCGCATTCTTGATAAGTGCCTGGTCTCGGACCAGGTCATCATCGACACAGTCGTTGCGAAGTATTGCGACTCGCTCCCGCTTTATCGCCAGAGCGCGATCCTCAAGCGAGATACGGGACTTGAGATCAGCCGTTCGACGATGACCGGATGGGTGATGCATGTGGGTGAGTTACTTCTTCCGGTTGTAGGTCGCATGAAAAACGAGTTACTCGCCGGAAGTTATATTCAAGCCGATGAGACGCCGGTGGGCGTGCAGACACACGACAAGCGTGGCAAGAACCATCAAGCCTACTTATGGCAGTATGGCACGCCGGGAGGCTCGGTGGTCTTCGACTTCCGCATGGGCCGAGAGCGCGAGGGGCCGAGGCTCTTCCTCGAGATGTATCAAGGACTGTTACAAACGGATGGATATGCCGCGTACGACCGCGTTGGCGGGCCGAAGATGGTGCACGCCTGCTGCCTTGCACACGCGCGGCGCAAGTTCATCGATGCCGTCAAACTCGATGCCCACGACATCGCTTCCGCTCGCATCGTCAGGCTCATGGATGAACTGTTCGCCATTGACGCTAAGGCTCGCGCCGAGAAGATGGACCATGCGCAACGTGACCTGCTGCGCAAAGAAAAAGCGCCCGCGCTGCTGGCCGAGTTACGAGCCAACCTCCTCGCCATGCAGAAAAGTGTGCTGCCAAAGAGCGCCGCCGGCAGGGCCGCCAACTACATGCTCTCCCTATGGAACAAGCTCGTCCTCTTCCTCCAATATCCTGAGCTCGAGCTCTCAACCAATCTTGCAGAAAATTCGATGCGACCGGTGGCGATCGGCAGAAAAAACTGGATCCATCTCGGCAGCAAGGAGGCCGGACCCAAAGTTGCGGCGATCTTCTCCATCGTCGAGAGCTGCCGCCGACTCGGCCTGCCGATCCGCGAATATCTCGCCGCCACCCTGCCAGGACTCGCCAACCGCTCCATCCAGAGTGTCCGCCACCTCACCCCTGCGGCATACGCGCAAACCAAGGCGCAATAGCCTATCCGAACCCGCCCCGCTCGGTAAACCCTGTACTTCGTCGTACGAATACAGTGCATAGCGGATCGCACCTGCCGTTTCGCACTTCGACGATAGTCTGCTCTGTGCCCTCTGCATCCAGGCGCGAAGTTCCGCGAGCAACGGTCTGGCCCGTGCGTGTCGGATGCTTAGCCTGAGATCTGCTGGCTTGCCGCGAATCTCTTCCTCGATCGCATAGAGCGCTCCGATCCGTGCCAGAGCTTCGGTTGTTGTCGGTGACGCGTGAACGATGTGGATCTCGTGGAACTTCCTGCGGGCATGCGCCCAACATGCGGCCTCATAGACGTCCTTGCCATACAGGTGTTGAAAGCCCGCATAAGCGTCCGCCTGCAGGGCACCCTGGAAGGTGCTGAGGTGTTGGCGAGGATGCTCGCCCTTGCGGTCTGCTGAGTAAGCGAACCAGACTGCTGGCGGTGTATCGATCCCAGCAGGCCGATCATCACGAACGTAAGTCCAGAGACGGCCGGTTCTGGTCTTGCCGTTGCCGGGAGAGAGCACGGGGAGAGGTGTGTCATCGGCATGCAGCTTGGGTCCGGCAAGCACATGCTTCTGAATCGCATCGACCAGCGGACTGAGCAGATCACTTGCCGCGCCGACCCAGCCAGCCATCGTAGAGCGTGAGATCTCGACATCCTGTCGAGCGTAGATCTCAGACTGCCGGTACAAGGGAAGATGATCGCCGAACTTCGACATGATGACGTGGGCAAGCAGACCAGGTCCAGCCAGACCGCGCTCAATGGGTCGCGAAGGTGCCGGAGCTTCGACGATCCGGTCGCAGCCAGTGCAGCTGAACTTAGGCCGCACATGACGAATGACCTTGAAGCTGTCGGGGACGTACTCAAGCTGTTCGGAGACGTCGTCACCAAAGTGCCGCAGCTGGCCGCCGCAATCAGAACAGCAGTCGCTCTCTGGAGCATGCGTGACGACCTCACGCGGAAGATGATCGGGCAACGGCTTGCGGTCAGATCTGGTCTTCGTCTCTCGTAGAGGCGTTACGCGTTCAACTCCGGCCTCGACTTCGGCGTGCGTAGTCTCATCGTCTTCAAGCTGGAGCTCGAGCTGTTCGAGCTCGATGCGGATCTTCTCGCTCTTCGCGCCGAAGATCACATGCCGCAGCTTCGCGACCATCAGCTTCAGATGTTCGATCCGTTCGCTGCGTGAGTGAAGCTCCTCGGACTGTTCAGAGAGCGCCTGTCGTTGCTCAGAGAGGGCCTGACGGTGCGACTCCAGCTCTGCTTCAAGCCGTCTCAGCTCTTCATCCTGAGCCGAGATCAGCGATGTCAGCTTCTCTTGCTGCGCAAGATAGATCGCGAGCAACGCATCACGATCGAGGCTGTCCAGATCGGAAACAGAAGCGTCATGCATGGACGCAGTATGGCATCGATTGAGTTAGCATGCATCCACAAAATGCCTATGAACACACAAGAATCTGCGCTGTTACTAGACAGCACTCTGGAGTGCCCATGTTCTCTCGACGTGCCTCCAGTCGATCCCTTCGAGCAGCATCGATAGCTGGGCTGGCGAGAGGGAGACGGTGCCGCTCTCAGCCTTCGGCCACACAAAACGGCCCTTCTCCAGCCGCTTGGCAAAGAGACAGAGACCGTCGCCATCGAACCAGAGACACTTGATGATGTCACCTCTCCGGCCACGAAAGATGAAGATATGACCGGAGAAGGGTTGCAGTTTGAGCACGGTCTGCACCTGGGCGCTCAAGCCCTGAAATCCACGACGCATATCGGTTACGCCCGCTGCGATCCATATCCGGGTTCCCGATGGAAGCTGGATCACCTGCAAACACTCCCAAGAATGCAACGCACCATATCCGGATCGGCACCGCGTTCGACGCTGATCAGTGCACGCCCAGAAAGCTCGATGTGAATCGAGCCTCCGCCAGGCAGCTGCTCATGAGTAGGCAACGCTGGCGTCTTGTTCTCAGACTCCGCCGAACTCGACACGGTGACCGGTAGCAATGCCGCATAGCCATCGGTCAGCTCACCACGCTCCCAGGCGCGGCGCCACTTGAACACCTGGTTCGCGTTCACTCCATGCGCTCGCGCCACCTCAGACACACTGGCTCCCGGCTCCATCGTCAACTGCACAATCTGACACTTCTCCGAGATACTTCGCCAACGGCGAACACGACGACCCTCACCCATACCTGACTGCAGCATGACGCAATCTTCAACCACGATCAGCAACCATAGCCAGGGGGAGTCGACGTACGCTTACCTTGATCAGGTTTTGTTTATCGAAAGAATCGTCCGACCGAGCAATCAGTCCGTGAAACCCCAAAATCCTTCGGCCTTGGCGGTTGAGTAACGAAGCCATGCAGTGACCCTCACTCTTCTGGCGTGTTTCGAACTGCCTGAGACGGTGACACTACGCAAAGGCTTACTTCTAGCCATAAACCTTGTCCAGAGAGGCAAGCGAGCTGTTCGCCGCGTCGGTGGATGTCGCTCCGAGCAACGTGTTCACGATGTTGGCCAATGCTACATACGACGACTGAGCGGTTTTGCTGTCCGGGGAGAAGGCCTCGAGTGTGAGCTCACGAGCGAGGTCGGAGATTTCAGTACTTCCCGCCTTGTCCTTGGCCGCGTTACCCGTCCTTCCTACAAGTCCACCGATAGTGATTGCGTCAGCTTGGGCCGTCGCATCTGACGCGGAATAGCCTTCCATCTTTAGGCCTTCTCGCATGTTTTCATTGGTTAGAAGTGCGACCTGAGCTCGAGTAGTCGCCGTGGCCACGCTACCTGTCCCCTCACCGCTTGCTTTAGCAAGAGCAGACGTAGCAGCTGTCACATCGCCCGATGTTGCTGTGTCTCCGATAGCTTTGAGGTCCGTGAGGAATTGAGCTGAGGGTGGTGTTACCCAGTTGGTCGACTGATTGGGGCCTAAGAAGCTGTCGGTATAGTTCTTGATGGTGCTCTGAACCTGGGTAAGGTCGCCGCCCGGACTCAAAATGGATCTGTTCAGAGAGTAGAAAAGCAGATTGGAATTTGACGCTGCATGGGGGTCTGGTAGGTAATTGAGGATATTGTTGATAGCGTCTTCATCGGTAGTGACCGGGTGAGCTACGTCTGGGCTGGTTTGGATATAAGATCCTTCGTTTCCAGCCGACGCGACGTACACCGGCGCGGTCGCGGTGCTCTTTGAGGCGGTATTGCTCAAAAAAGAGAGTGTTTCTCCGTTGCTAAAGCTCAATCCTGAAATCGACATGTGAAGTCCTCAGTCGTGAGTGATTGCATGCCAATGGCCATATCGCTTCGCAGCGAGGTTTAGTCTTTCAAATCTCGTTATTGCTTATCAATGCGTGAGTGGTCGATGGGCGACGTTCCACGTGATCTTCTATCGGCAAGTTCTGCCTTCCTTCTAGGCAAGGCCTGCCTACCTGCACTGCTTCGTCCGCGTCCCGAAAAGATACTCCAATTGCCGCAGTATTCCTCTTTTAGAGGCGACCGTGAGCGCGAACGGAATGGAAGCACTCTGCCACTGCCGTACTCCCGCAAAACGGCGTTTGCGCCAACTTCGACCCAATCGGGTCGGCGGAGAGTTCGAACTTGCCGAGGGCTCACCTTCTGGAGCTTCTGTTTTCTCCAGCCGAAGCGACTCGGCCGTCTCTTCGGGAACGGTGAAATCTCGCATAATCCGGCGCTTCTAGCCACTCGATGAGAGGGAGGAATGGGAACGCAGCAGCGTTGTATGGCGACGCATGAGCAACACCAGGGCTCGGCGAATATATCGAGCAAGCAGGGGCATGACCACGATGGCGAAAACGGCCCAGATCACGAGCGCATGCCATTCCCATTGCCAAATGTCGCGAACCATACGCCAGGGATGATGGCTCAAGTGTTCAATCTGTCGACGGTTGAGCGGAATATTCCGTGTGTGAAAGAGGTGAATTCCCAGATCTATGAACGGGATGAAAAGAAGAACGTGGAGAGGTGCGACCACATGCACACCGATCTGCGATGCAAGCTGATTAAGGCCGAACATCCAGGCAAGCAGAACAACGATCAGAGTGGTAACGCCCACTGAGGGGTTGATTCCAAGAACTATCCCTAGCGCCAGGCTCCAAGCCATGCGACGAGGCGTCACGCCTCCGCGCAGAAGGCGCAGCAAGGGGTGCAGCACTTTGAAACGGCAAAACTCTCTAAAAGATTCCGGAGCCAGCATTATCGAATCGGATGCGCCCCTGCCTCATCCGGTTGGAGGCCAGGTATTGGACCGCTGCTTTGCTATAGCCAGCATAGCTTTCCGCGTCAGCCGCTAACCAAAATCCGGTTCAAAACCTTCGTTTCGGACGACTAGCTCTAACTTTCCGGAAACACCGGGCGACTTTCCGGGAACGTCGCTCTGTGAGAATGATCGGTATGGATGATAAAGAGCAATCGCGAGAGCGACGGAATGCAATTCGGCAGATTCTCATGTCGCAAGGGGACCCGATAGGCGTGAACGACACTCCAGAAGCAGTAGATGAATTCGACGGATACATCGGCCCCCCTGCTGGACCTGCTCAATGCCGGGGCTAGTTCCAATGAAGTTGCCGAGTATCTCCGTACGGTGGAGATTGAGAGAATGGGCCTGACTGATGCTCAGGGCAAACCGCTTCTTCCAGTTCAGCAACGAAACGCGGCTGTTCACTTCTTGATGACGGTAGTCCCTTGAAGTGGCGATGGCGACAACTTCGCCCGATCGGACGGTCCCGGGGTCGGCGTGGTTGCCGAACACCGACTTTGCGGCAGGTTGCTTTTGTGTTCTCTTCTAAACCATGCGGATTATCACATTGTTGAGCTTGATGACTCTCGTAGTAGGCTGCTCGCCGCCGCAGAAGAGTGCTCGGTTCGTGGTGCTTCCGTCATCGGAAGGCGGGAATATCTTGAACACCGACAACGCTTGGCAGCCTACGGCCACCCAAATCGAGTCAGCAGAATCGCATCTTTCACAAATCATCGGCCTTCATACCCAGTGGCTAGGAGATACGAGGGTCATAGACAACCCAGGCGGCTACTACAGGCAATATGTGCCGATTCAACTTGACGGCAAGAAGCTTCTCTTCGTCAATGCCTTCTGCGACAGGGGGCTAACGGCTGATTGGCGGAGTCGGCTTGTCGACGTTTCAGACGGTGGCGAATGTTATTGGAAAGCCACCTACGATCCAGTGACCGAACGCTACTCAGATCTAGCGATAAACGGCAAAGGGTGAGTTCAACCCGTTCAGACGTGCCGAAACGGCGAGATTGCCGAAAACGTCGGGACTTTACGGCAGACTGAGTGCAGAAGCGCGTGGGCAAGGTGCCAATCATCCTTGCGTTGCGAGTGCGACCGGACTCTACAGCGACTCACTGTCTTTAACGGTCTTCAATCCAATCTGCTCGAGTTCCCAAGAGGATGGAAACGGCAGTTCTTCGGATGTAAGGCTGATGTCTGAGTCACCTTCATCGAGGAAAACTTTGGTTCTGTCGAAAATTTCGTGTAGGAACAGTGAACCCTTTTGGGAGCAGGTGATTTGCCACGCATCACAAAAAGAGTTTCGAACTGTCATAACGCTAATTAGGTCACCGAGACGCTCTTTTGAAGATTCTTCGCGCTTCATTGCATTCTCATCCCACTCTGTGAGTATCAGAACTGTTTCAGCGTCCAACTCTCCCAAGGCATCATCGTGAATCATGGTGTCGCGACATGCGCATATCGCTTCATAAATATCGGGACCCAACCAGATCTTGCGATCTGGCTTAGCCAAACTGCGACAGAGCCAGAGCCACTGAAATTCGGCTCGCCGATCGCTCCCGCCTTCAATAAAAATGCTTCTTCTCCAATCGAGGAGAAACGAAAAAGCTCGTTCACTCAGTTCTGATCTAAGGAGATCGAGAATGTCGTATGTCCATTCTCTCGGATCTGAACAATATGGGGGAAAGGGCCCTCCAAGGCTCATGGCCTTGTGAATGGCGTTGCGAACGGCAACTGCGTATTCTGGTCGAATCCACAGACTCCGAGAGTATGGCTGCCAACAATCGAGACTGAGGAACCAAAGCACCCGCTTCCATCTGAGGGCATCTTCAAGAGTCATAAAATCCTAAAGGCGAGAAACAATGCCAAGGCATTCGTGATGTTGAACGCCCAATACGAAAGAAAATGAGCGACGTCACCTGCATGTTCTCACGCCTAGCTGCTTTACGGCGGCTCACGAAAAACGGCGTTTGCGGAAGTTTCGGCTCCGCCAAATCATCCCGGACCGGGGAAGTTTCCGCAGCCACCGACTTTGCAACAGTTTAGCCTTCCACTAAGCTGTATCCATGCCTCGGGCGTCTGCTCGCTGGAATCAACCCGTACCTCAAGAGGAGCTCTCAAATGCGCTCTGAAAATGTTTTCCAAGCAGCGTCACGTATTCCAAACCGGTATACCCTCTGCCACGCACTCGCTCAGGCGACACGGCAATTGCATGTTGCTTCTACACGGACTCAAGACACGACCAATAAGGTTCTTGTCGACATAGGTAGTGGAAGCTATGGCACGATAGTCAAGCCTCAAATACTCCCACCTCCACCGATCGAACTCGACGTTCTTACCATCTAATGGAAGCCGTGCATGCGAGTTTTCGCGTCCCGCGCCTGGACCCTCGAAGTTGCCGCAAATGCGACTTTCGAGCAGGTAGACTGGAACGCCTATGGAACGTGTTCTCGGAATGCGGACGAAGACTAAGACGGCTGTTGCCGTGCTCGTCGGCGTGGTAGCGATAGTCCTGCTGACACAATCAGCTTTCGGACGTTTCGCGCATGCAGAATCCTTCGACAAGCCTGTCCGAAAGAAGGTCGTGGATCTGGGGCGGTCCTCCAACGCAATGCCGGGTGATCCTTCACGCGTTCATCTTTTTTTCTTCTTTTACCCGGAGTTCATGGTCAAGCAGTTGAGTGACCCGGCTGTGAAAGGCACTCTGTGGGTAACGATCACTCCTGTTAGTGCTGGAGAGTCACCCGCCTGTCGACTAGCTCACGCTTCGACAGAACGATTTGTGGCAAAGCAGTGGTGGGGTTTCGAGGGAGTGAAGGGCTCCCTTCTGTTCCTGAAAGCAGCAGACGGTGATGAAAACGCTGGAATGCCTTTCCGCATCTTTGATATGAAGACCGGGCAGAAAGTATTCGAAGATTCGGCCAGCGGGGACAGTCATCCGACGTTTGCGCCTGTCTCCGATGGGAAGATATCACTGAGCTACGTGCGCCGAGTTGGCGGAGATTGTTCTATCCCGAAGGATGGGATGACATGCTGGAGCAAGTTCAGGAAACACTACGGACTGCCACTTGCAACGGTACCGAAGTGCATGGGGTATCGCTATGAAGGGGAAAAGGAGTGGGTAGTGGGCGACGAAGGCGTTCCACCCGAAGCGATAAAAACGCCCTCTGCCATTAACTACCCTGCCGTGGTGGAGTTCGTCCCGCGACCGTCGATCCGGGCTCTCCCCGGCGCGGTGCAGTGTTTTCCAGTTCAATAGGTTGGCCCGATCCAAACCAGACTCCGACTGCTAAACGGCGTTATGGGAAAGTTCGGCCAGGCCCGGCCCGCAACTATGGGCCCCAGTAGTCGAATTTGTAAACAGTCGCTGGCGGTACATCGAATTCGATCGAACCGATGCCACAGTGAATAGAGTGTCTTCCGGGATCGACCGATGCAGGTTCGCCCATCGGGTGATTCCAAGGCTTTCCGTCGAGAAAGATCCCGCCACACTGGCCGCCGTTATCATCTGCGACCGCAAGGTAGGTCTTTCCATCCTTTGACTGGTGCCATGACCCACGAAGATCGCGAGAACCACAACCTACGCAAATGAGCAGTAAAGCCGCCGCAGTAACCCTCAGTGCTCTAGGTAGGGGCATGGCAGCACGATACCAGACGCGGATAGAGCCTCTTCTCGGAAAACGGCATTTGCGGAAGGTTCGGCCGCTCGGGCGATCAAGGTCGACATTGGCGCAAACACCGACTTCGTGGGAAACCGTTGTCTCGTGGCCATCAGCGCGTA
>NZ_JACHIP010000033.1 GCF_014203275.1 Granulicella aggregans | reverse complement strand
AACGCACTCTTGATCCGCTCATACTGCGCTTCTGTCAATTCCATCGGTAAAGACAGATTAACAGACATCTATCTCGTAGCGTGAACACGCCCTAAAGAAAATTTCTAGACAATCGGCAAACTCATGGCATTCTTGGCCGTCGCAACCGTGCACTGCGTGATTGGGCGGCATCATAATTCGGTGTGGCATAAATCTCCCTCATTTTAGACAAGCGATTGAATTTACGATGTCGTATACCAACAGTCTTCCTGCTAAGCGAGAGGATCGCAATTATCACGAATTAGCCTTGCAGTCTGAGATCACTCGAAGGATGACTTTATACGGATCTAGTTCTCCATCGACGACGTAGATGAACAGGGCGTTCGTATAGTTGTATTTGGCGGTCAAACCGGTGGCGGAGCCGTTCGCCGGGTATCTCCCCACCTGGCGAGGATTAATTGAAAACTTGTGAATCTGAGATTGAAAGAGTGCCGGCCGCAGCGAAATCAATCTCGAGTGAGTGTCTAAAGTCGAGACATTCGAAGTGATCGTCTCGCTTCGCCCCTTTATTGGGCGGCATCATGATCTTATGAGCCATTCCTATCCTTTCGCAAAACAGATCTTAGAGCATATGGATATAACTTGGAACGCTGGAGTTTACCTGACTTTGACCTTGATATAGCAAATCCGCTGGAGTGTGCAACTGAAAAAGATAAAGGTGAGAGTGTAGGCTCGATCGAAGAGTTTCGCCTTAATATTTGGTTCTTTTATGTTCATTCGGGTTTCTGGCAGATCTCCAACAATATGGTGTTCATCGGCGACGCCGATGTAGCCAGGATGGAGGAAATCAAACTCAAGAACTTCGCCCTTGACGGCTTTTTCCACGTATCTGTGGCCGACCGACGTGAGGACGATGCCATTTGGCGGCATCTGGATCTTGTGGCTAGTGACCTTGTTCGGTGCCATAACTTAGCGCCTCGTTTTCATTATTTGGCCGCTGCCGATAATAGGGGGCTATGCACTAATGATTGGACCGCCGGATCGCCTTCCAACTGGACTCTACTCAGGCCCTTCGCGAGTGCGGCGTTGAGATATTTCAGCGCACTTTGACGATCTCCCAGCGTTTCTGAGGCGTCAGCGACTTGGGATAGAACATACTGGTCGTCGGGCGATAACGCAAGCGAAATTTGAACATATTTCCGAGCGGCTGCTCGGTCTCCGTTCTTTGCGTATAAGGAGGCGAGCGTGGCGTGGTCTTCGGCACTCTGCGAATTAACGCGAAGTCGCTGTTCGAGGAGAGCAATTGCCTTGCCGCGGGCGAAATGCGCCTGCGTGTCGACTTTCAACCATTCATAGGCCTCCCCAAGATTCTCCCAAGCTTCGGCGCTTTGATCGTTCAGCAATACTGCCCTCTTCTGGGCGTCAACGGCATCTTGAAAGCGATGTTCCTGCGCGTAGATACTTCCGAGATCGGAGTAAGCGGCATAGGTGGAGTCAAGCTGAATGGAATGATTCAGAGCGTTTTCTGCTTCGGGAAGCATCTTTGGATCGTCGAGATCTTGGTAGGCAAGACCGAGGTTGGTATAGGGCCACGAATTGTCCGGAGTAAGTGCTATCGCGTGCTGGAATTGGGGGATTGCGTCCTTTGGCCGCCCTACATTTTGATAGAACTTTCCGAGATTGTTGAAGCCGCGCCAGTCCTGCGAATTGATTGCCGCAGCCCGAATATATGCGGATTCAGCCTCCGCGATCCTTCCCTGACCGATATAGAGGTTGGCGACGCCGCTAAGCGCGTCTGAACTCTTTGGATCAAGTTGCAGTGCTCGCTGAAACTCCTGCAGGGCAAGGTCGCGCTGACCGGTGACCTGGTGATATTGTCCGAGCGCTATGTAGGTAGCCGGGATCTGATCGCTCAGCTGCGCGGCTTTTCGGCTGGACTCCTCAGCCTGTTTAAGATCCGCGAGTTTGTTTCCCAACTGATATTGAAGAATGGAAGCCTCAGCTAACTGTGCATAGGCAAGACCGAACGTAGGATCCCGCGCGACTGCGCGGCGAAACGCCGCAATCGCACGGTCAAGATTGCCGGGCAGGTCCTGCCGAGGCAAATAACCCATTCCAGCGAGATAGTCCTCGTATGCGGCGGCGGCGGTTGAAGGCGGAGAGGCGTCGGATTTTAGATCGCCCCTGGCAGAGATATTCATCTGCCGCCCAAGACTCGTTATTGCATCGTCTTCAAGCGCGGCCAGGTTATCGGTCGGAGAAGGCACATCTACATAGCCGATCACTCTCATGTGTCTTGGATCGAGCAATGTGAGCCACAGCTCCGAGGTTCCACCGCGACGACTGAAGCGTCCCGTCACCACGATGGTCGCCCCAAGTTCATGCATGGCAGCGGAGGCGTCCGTGATCTTCCTCTGTCTCACCTCACTCGTCGGAATGACCCAGAGCGAGTTACTGCCTGCATTCGCGTTTGCCAGTTTGCCCGTGAGCGAGTCCATGAGGCCGTCCCCGATCGCCTGGGTCTCCGGTGACTCGCCGGAGGAATCGAGCGGAAGCACGACGATATGTTTCTCGGGGCTCGACAAGAGAATGCCTCTTACGCGTTCGCCTATGGCTGGGATAAGCAAAAGGCCGAGGGTGACAAACACAACTGCGCACAGGCCAAGCAGCGTCGCGAGTAGTTGCCGGGGTATTCCCGGAAGTATTCCCTGGGTCGTACGCCCAACTTTTATATGGTCGCCGGCCGGCGAGGTGGGACGTCCGTTCACGGACTCGCCGGATAGCCAGGCATCCTCTCCTGACCGTGAGTGAATTTGGAGTTGGATCTTTGCAAACGCGGCGCTTCGGCGCACCGGATCACGCGCCAGAAACTCACCTACCGTCTCGATCATGGCGGCCGGAGCGTCGGCAGCCGAGAGGGCTGACGTGTGTTCCGATGTGAGCCGTGGCGGACGGGCTCCCGTAAGGACTTGGTGCATTAAAACGCCAAATGCATAGAGGTCGGAGGCCGCGGACGGGCCTTCGCCCTCGAGGACCTCCGGGGCGATGTAACCAGGCGTACCCGCCATGATGCTCTTGCCCAGCGAACTCGCCTCGGGATCGTGGAGACGCGCAAGTCCGAAATCCATGATGTATGCGCGCGGGTGTGCGCCCGACCGTTCGAGCATGACATTGTTGGGCTTGATATCGCGATGGATAACGCCGGCCGCATGGATCGCCGCGAGACCGGAAGCGATCTGACAGAAGATGGCGACCGATTCCGAGCGGGGGATGCGGTCCGGCCCGCGCAGCCACGAGGTGAGTGTCTCGCCGCCAAGAAGCTTCATGGTGAGGAAGAGAAAGGGCGGGCCCATCGAGTCGCATCGGGCGATGTCATAGATAGGGCATAGGTTCGGATGAGCGACTTTCCGGGCGAGCAGAACTTCCTGCACGAACCGGCGGTCCGAACTGGCATCGCCAGCTATCTCCGGCAGGATGACCTTCAGGGCGACGCGGATACCCTCAAGCAGAGCATCTTCAACCTCGTACACCTCGCCCATCCCCCCGCGCGCGATGTAGCGAATGACCGTGAAACGCCCAGCCACATTGCACCCCACCGGGAATTGCCCCAACACGGGAAGTTTCGACAGGGTAGTGGCGCTCCCGATCTGGTGTTCCCGAGCCAAGTAGTCCGCTTTGTGGTCGCGAGCCTTGCCAATCGAGTGGGCGAGAGACGAGGAGCTGTCTCCGGCTGGCGGCTCGTCTTCCATCCGGGCGATCTTGTCGACAGACTCTTTGGGACTGGACATGTTCCCTGCTCGCCCTGGATTCGTCAGCACAGAATCTGTGAAGAATCCGAGGAAGAAACGATACGTACCTTCAGCACACTCTGCGTTTCGGCAACGAATTGCACAAACTAAAGATCGACCGGGGAGGGTTAGGTCAAATGATTGCATAAGGATACCAATTCCGGCGATAGGTTTTTCATAGCACGACACCGGCGATAATCCGAGCCGTGCATGTCATTGCGAGCCAACGGTATCCAGTAAGAATGCCCCAGTTGCAATCACTCACCATGGAGGCCTCCGCTTCATGGAGTTGGCCCCCCGCTCCTTCTCGGGAATGGCCGCCCATTCGGTTTATTGTTGGCGCGTTCCCGCCTTAACGACTTTGGCCCGCTAGTCGCGATCGAAGCCGTGCGAACTCGGCTTTGAGACTCAGAAGAGTTGTGACACGTTTTTCGTCGTCAGTCGACACGAGACCATATAGAACGTATGAGCCAATAGGTCTCAACAACCACAAAACCCTAGGAGTCTGCGGCATCCCCAGGGGGATCACAGGGCACCTAAATCGCCGCTCAATGTGATGTTCAGCTTGTTGAACGTTAATCCTGCTCGCAAGTTAGACTTCACTTGCCTTTTGTTGCAGGCCTTATCGTGATTTCAGCATTGCCGAGCGGACCGCCGCCGCCTTCGCGATATTTGGCCAGCAGTCGTTGGACCTGTCCCACACATACACCCAGCACCGTTCACGCCGACTGTGTCGAGCCACTGCCTACCAACACCTCCTCGGTCAAGATTTCCACCCGCTGAAGATTTAGCTTGCCCATCTGCGCCCAGCCCAATCTATCGCCTCCCACCCTAACCTCAGGTTGGGGCAGCGACACTTTGGCTTTGCAGAACTCCGACATTATTGCTTTGCGCCTACAGTTCACCTATACATAAGGCAGGTTATCAGACATAAGTGGTTTGTAATGAATTACTTACACGATATCGCCCAATGTGCTCAAAGTCAACCCAACTTCTCTCGACGTGAGCATAACCGACGATGACGTCACGCGGCATTTACGGCTTAGATCGATTCGCCACAGAACGAAATAGGATCAGTCATGAATGCTGTATTCAGAGACACCCTCCTTTCAGCCCGTTGCTGAGCAGCGCCTCGCAGTCGAGCTGTTTCTTGCTGGCGGGAATCTCCGGATCGACGCCTATGCGGGAGCGGGCAAAACAACGACGCTGAAGATGCTGGCTGGAAGCAGGCCCTCTTCGGCTCTCTACTTAGCCTTCAATCGTCGATTGCCTCCGAAGCCCGAGGGCGGGTGCTGGTTAACGTGTCGTCAAGCAATTCGGCGGTTCACTTCATCGGCCCTTGCGACAAAATGCGCGTCGGCCTCTGGCTCCTGCATGACAGCGCGGAAGAAGTTGAAACGCTCTTAACCTGGGGGTAAAGTCTCGCCCGAGGCAGCCATCGCCACGCGGCGTGTCTCGTCCGTAACACCGAAGTCTGATTGAGGTTTGAGGGACATGGTTGAATCTTCCAGCGGAGAGGCGCTCATCGCACGCAGAGAACCATCTTCCGCACCATGACTGATTCCTCATCCACTGAATTCGCCACCAGTGTCAAACATTGCTGTCACTGGGGGGCAATCTGTGAGACTCTTTTCGGTCGTTCCGATCTTGGCCTCTGGGGAGGAAGCTGAATCTGATCGATGAGCACATTAGGGAGAGCCAGCTGGTGGGTCCGGAACGGCGCGGGTCCAGCGCTAACGTGTTTGAGGTGCAAAGGCTTATGAGCCAAGACTTCGCTGTGACCTTTTTTACAGGTATTCCGAGCTTACCCCGGCATTGGGGGATTAGACGTGAACCGAAAGACCAGCAGCTACCGCGTCGGTTAAAGAGGCGGTTTTGATGCTGAGTGTGGAGTCTACCTGCGAGGTAGGGATTTCGAGGAACGTGGCGATCTGAACCACGGAGTGGCCCGACGAGGCGAGGGTATGCTCCTGCTCGGAGAGAGTAGGAGTGGGGAGCGGAGCGGGTGCGTTTTGGGTGAAGCCCGACGGGTTCGGAGCGACAGCAGAGATAGAAAGAGACATGTGACTCCTCACAAAGAAGCGAGTGTGGAGGTCAATCTATCGGCAGTCCCGATGAAAAGTTCAATGAGGGTTTTTGAAATGTGGCCTCTGTCCTCGACCAGGCCCGGGCCAGACGAGGAGGTACCCTAGCGAGAGATTGAGGGGCTCAGCTGTTCTATCCTCCAAATAATGACCTTCCGCTCGCAAAATCCGTCCGGATTCCGGTTTCCGCCAGAGATCTCCTGCAGCAAGGAAGACCTGCCCGATGCTCCGGCCTATGTCTTTCGTCATCAAACACTCGGCCTGCTAGGACGGATCGTGCTGCGGGATTCGCCACGCGGCCGCACCCACATCACGTCAGAAGTCGCAGGCGATCCCCTTGACCCTTACACCGCCCAACGGATGGCAGTCCTCGAACCGATTACACGGCAAATTTTGCGACGCTTGGAGGAGATCCAAGGCGCGGCGCAACCTGAAGCAGAGAGAGAAAAGGCGCAGCATACCCCTTCTTTCGGTGAATCCAAAGAGCGGATCGCCAGCCAACTTGTCCCCTGCGACCGGTGCGCCAAACACGTCGCCCCTGCTGATCCTCGCTCCCGGCGCGATCGATGCCGGACATTTTGAGGATTATGCAAGGCAGATGTATCCCGAATACAGCCGGCTGAACCTCCCTACCTGGATCGTTGGACCAGGGGTTGGCGGAGGTTCCATCAGCGAGCGACCAGCAGACATGCTCAAGGTCTGGCCAGAGCGCGAACCCATCATCCGACAGCAGCCCGCCACCCTCAAAGTCATGATCGACGAGATCATCGAAAGGCATTGTGGGTAGATAAGGGTGGGCAAGCGTACCTGGCCGAAAGGGAAGCAAATTGGAGAGGAAGTTTCACCGTGAATTCGGAGTGCGGTGTTTCTATGTTGCCGACACGACCGAGCGATCCAATTCCAAGCGGCGTGAATTCGCCACCAGTGTCGCTTTGCTTCTTCTTCGCAACTGTCATGCGCACTCGATGGGTAATCACGATAGTCCTCAGTATTCGTCGAACCTTTCGATCCAGGTTGGTCACTAGCTCTGAGCGAGGCATGTCCTTCTATCGGCTCTCGAAAACAAAGCGAAGTAATTCGGAACTTGTCGTACCAACTCGGCGGCCCGATCGTCATCATCGTAGATCATGACCTATGCCATATAAGTTGCAGTAGATAAGTGGTTTAGCGGACATACTCCAGATGGCGCGCAGGTATACGGTTTCTTAGCTAGCCATGCGGCACGGATTTATCTCTGCACGTATCCCATCAGCTGACCCTCTATCGATTATCTCCCGGTCAAAGTCAGCTGACACGCCTTCCATGACTCGCTCGAAACGTATTTGGGCTCAGCAAGACCAGATTCATTGAAGACGGAGAGAAAACGTGACCATCAGCAAGAAGCTCTATGCCTCATTCGGCACCGCATCCGCCTTCGCTCTCATATTGGGGGTAACCTCCTGGCTCTCTCTCACCCATATCGGCGACCAGATAAAAATCAGTGCTTCGCATACGCACAAACTTGAAATGGCCGGCAAAGTAGGAGCTTTGACGAGCGATATGCTGTCTGTCGAGCGAGGCATGGTCGTGCGAGCTTTTCTTAAGGACGATGAGTTGATTGAGAAGTACAACGTGCAGTTCCGCGATGATGCAGCCGAGAGGCAGGAGCTTCTCAAAGAGTACGAGACGCTGACCACGAGCGATAAAGCTCGACAATTCCTCCGGGAGATGCTGGGCAGCTATGAGCAAAGGTTGCAGGCACATGATGAGCTCTACCGGCTCGCCAAAGCAGGAGATGGTGTTGGGGCTGCAGCGCTGCAGAAGAACTCACTCATGCCAATGGCGAACGCATCTCAAGCCAGTATCAAGTCTTTGGATCAGATCGCTTCTGGACTAGTCACTGAAATCGCCGCCAGCAACGAGTCCACCGTGAATTCGAGTGTGTGGCTGGTTGGGATTTTGGTCTTGATCGCGCTTGGGATCGGCGCAATGGTCATATATATCGTGCGAGGAATCAACTCCGCTCTCAGTCAAGCCGTCGTCGAACTGTCAGAAGGCGCAGAGCAAATCGCTTCGGCATCGTCTCAGGTCTCTTCCTCGAGCCAGTCCCTGGCTCAGGGTGCATCGGAACAAGCTGCATCGCTAGAAGAGACATCTGCCTCCTCCGAAGAGATCAATTCGATGGCCCATAAAAACACGGGTAATGCTGTCGCCATGACCAAGTTGGTTGGCGACTCCAAGTCAGAGTTCGTCAATACAAACCGTCAACTGGGCGAGATGATGGCAGCGATGGACGATATCAACGAGTCCAGCGGAAAGATCGCCAAGATCATCAAGATTATCGATGAGATCGCCTTCCAGACGAACATTCTTGCTTTGAACGCCGCAGTGGAAGCAGCCCGCGCGGGTGAAGCGGGGATGGGGTTCGCTGTTGTCGCCGATGAAGTCCGTAGCCTGGCGCAACGGAGCGCCCAAGCGGCCAAAGACACTGCAAGCCTGATCGAAGATTCAGTCACAAAATCCGAAGCAGGCAAGGTGAAACTGGGCGGCGTCGTCAGCTCCATCCAGCGAATATCGGGTGAATTCACTAATCTTGGCACATTGGTTGACGAGGTAAGCCATGGAAGCGCAGAGCAGTCGACCGGCATCGGCCAGATCGGCCGTGCGCTCTCGCAGATGGAGCAAGTAACGCAGACCACGGCCGCAAGTGCCGAGGAGAGTGCTGCCGCGGCCGAGGAGTTGAACGCCCAGTCAGAGTCCATGAAAGAACTCACTGAGCGTCTCAATGAGATGGTCGGAGCATCAATTGGCTCTAGTCTCTCGCCACGGGCATCCCGTAGCGTATCCAGGCCTGCGACATTCAACCCTGCCCTGCGGCGGCCGGTGACCGCGAAGAAGTTGACCAGCAAGCTCTCTCAGCCACGGTCGAAGTCAGAGCTATCGGCAGAGAAGAGCTTCCCTCTCGAGGAGAGCTTCAGCAGTTTTTAGCGCTCTACCAACAAAAGGCCGGCACACACCAGGAACGCGCGACCCGCGTTCCTGGTCCCCGACACTGTGAGACGAGCTATGGATGACGAATTGATCAAGACCTTCGAGCAGTTTCATCACTCCGTACTGGAGTGGCAGAAGTCGTCAATGCAGGTACTTGGATTCATGCAGACGATCGAACACAACAAGATCCTCTTCCATATAAGTGAACGCTCCGTCGTTGCGGACCTCGCGCCCCTCGCTTACCTGGACCTGGTTCAAGAGATCGAGGATGGCATGGTCCAGACCGCCGTCGCCAGTTTGTATGAGCGCCTGCGGCCGTTACTCCAATGCAGACACCGTTGGCTTCCATTGAGCACTTGTGCCCAGAGCTAGGTTGTTTGCCTGGACTTCCCACTGTCGCGCCACAGTCATATCCATGTGTGTGCGGAGTGCACCGGCTATTGCGTTGAGTCGTCTTTATCCCCACTTCCTCAGTATGGGAAGGGGTAATGTAAGCCATGGACGGCCGTTAGAAATTGGTGACACTGGCCTGATGGGGGCAAGTTGAACCAAATCTGGGAGCCGTGCGCTCGCTCATCGCGGCTCAAGTCACTCGCCGCCTCCCCTTCGATCTGCAAATACAGCATGTTTGCTTCGTCCGTCATGATGCAAGGAGACAAGACTTGTATTCAGCTCATGCCTTCGACGTAGAATCGTGCAATGGCTAAAGCACCCGCAACAATCACATCACCGAAGGTGAAGAAGCTCGCGCAGAAGGCGTTGCAATCTCCGAGCATGCTCAAGACGGAAGAGACACGAGAACTTGGCGCGTCGGTGATGGCTCACCTGTAGCCGCCGAATGAAGTCGCTCCTGGTGTAGCTAAGAAGACGTCGATGAAGAAGTCAGCGGCAAAACGTTCCTAAGTCATTCAACCGCATCACCCGAGGATTCCATGGCAACGAAGAAAGCCCCAGCGAAGACGGCGGCCCCAGCCGCTAAGAAGACCACCGCCGCGCCTGCGAAAAAGTCTGCAACGGCAACGAAGATGACGAAGACAGAATGGATACGCTTTGCCGCAGAGAAGCTTGAACTGACCAACAAGCAATCCGCCGCGTTCACTGAGTTGCTCGCAGCAACCGCGATTCAGGAGACGAAGAAGAACGGCGAGTTTACGATTCCTGGGATCGGCAAGCTTGTGAAGGCACAGCGGGCTGCGCGTCTGGGCCGCAACCCGGCGACCGGGGAGTCGATCAAGATCAAGGCAAAGACGACGGTCAAGTTCCGCGTCGCTAAAGCGGCAAAGGACGTCATCGCGCCTGTAAAGTGAGAGAGCCGCTACAAAGCTAGCAAGAGCCCTTCGCCGAGGCGAAGAGTTGCCATCTTTTGGAACCATGACATTTCTAGCGGGCGCCTACAAGGTAACTGGGCATAGGTTAGCTTATTAGGCGTAAGTATTTTGTAATGAATTACTTACGAAATATCGCCCAACGTGCTCAGAGTCAACCCGCCCTCTCTCGACATGAGCATAATCGACGATGGCGATACCAGCGCTCGAGTTCCCAAGGGTAGAGGATTCCGCAGCCGCGAGACGAGGTCACGAAACAACTGCGGCATTTGGAGCTTCTCGTCATACAGATGCACCACAAGAGTTCGCCCAGAAGGAGACCGAAGGCATGTCGAGATAACATCCTTTGCGCAACCTGACAGTAAGCACGGGGTAGGCAACGTAGTCCCCTTTACAAACGCATCACAGCGCCACTTCGACCCGCCCTACGAAGCCACTCCCACGGACCTGAACCCCAACTCCAGCCGCCGAGCCTCTTTCGCCGCGTACATGTCCATATCCGCATGACGCTGAAGCTCTTCAGGCGTCGTTCCATGCTCCGGCGAGATCGCCAGTCCGGCACTCGCAGACCCGTGCACCACTACTTCCTCCAGCTGAAACACCGGCTCAAAACATCGCTGCAACCGCTGACGGTAGATCTCGGCGTCCTCCATGCTCTTCACTTCCGCGGTCAAGATAAACTCGTCACCGCCAATCCTGGCTAGCAAATCTCCGGTTCGAACCTGCGAACCTAGACGCACCGCGATCTGCTGTAGATACAGATCTCCGGTCTTGTGACCGAACTCGTCGTTCACCTGCTTAAAGTGGTTCACGTCGATGTAGACCACTGCGACCAGGTGGCCGCGCCTGCCGGAGGTGCGCAAAGCCTCCTCCAATCGCATATCCGAGTACCTCCGATTGGGCAACCCGGTCAATGGGTCATGCGTGGAATGGAAGTTCAGCCGCTCATACAGCCGCCGTTGATTCAACGCCAGGTTCGAAAGGCTTGCGCCGACAAGCAGAGCACGCTGTTCCTCTTCCGTAAGCACTTTATCGCCCTGGCAGCGCGCTCGGAAGTTCCCCAGCGTCGCCCCGGATGCCTCAGTCAACTCCACCTTCAATACCTCTTTATTTCGGCTTCCATTCACGCCCCTCGGATTTACCGCCCCCGGCATAATCCGTTCCTCCCCGTTTTGCCAGGCGGCTTTCCTTTGTTTCGAGTCAAAGCGGTACGCCTCCAGCACCTCACACCTCACATCCAGGCCGGGAACCAGCCCGCCGATCGAACCGCAGATGTCTTCCAGCAGCTCCGGCAAGGGTGTCGACGAATTGATCTTCTCCAGCAGCCGACTCCGCTGCTGCTCCAGCGCCATGGAGCTATGAATCCGCCGCGACTGCGCCGACACTCGCCGCCGCAGCACCAGCGCCCATCCAGTGATCAGCACCGAGACCATCAGCAACCCAAGCAGTAGAAGCAGCAAATGAGTCACCGTCCACCAAGATGCGTTGGCCGCCACCGTCACGTCGCCGGGCTCCCGCATCTCCAGCAGGAACGATACCGAAGTGCCCCACGAATCGGTCTTGGTCACGCGGCAGATCCCGGTGACCTGGACCTTAGTCCCCATGGGTAACGTCGGCAGCTGCGGCCGATCGCCTGTCCACAAGAGGACGTTCACTGGATGCCCCTCGACTACCACCACCATCATGTCCGAGATCTCGTTATGCAGCTGCGAAAGTACCTGACCCTCGATCGTCACCAGACCATCGCTGAAGTTGCCCCCGATGGCTTCTCCATATTTCACGGGCTGCGGCTTTATCTGCTCAAACCGGCCGGTCGGCAGAATCTGCGCCTCATTCAGCTTCGGCCCCGCGTCGTTGCCATCCGCAAAACCCGTCAGGTCGACCACCTCACCTAACGCAACCGGCTTCACCTCGTGGGTCTCCGCCAGAAGGCTCTCCCCATTGCGCTGGATCACCACCATGTGCGCGGGCTCGTAGAATGTCACCACTCCCTGCACCCGCACCCGCTCCGTCCGATCGTCCATAAACCTTGTAGGCAGCACGTCGCCAATCGCGGTATACGGAAGGTCTCGTGACTTCACCCGCGCTGCCCGAACCACCTTCAGCTGCCGCCAGTCCGATGCGTAGAGCACTGTCTGCATCAACTGAAACCGGCCGTTGAAGATTCCCCCGGCAACCCCGCCGACCTCCACCTCTGCGTCGATCAGGCTCTCGAGATCCATTCCCCGTGCGTTCTCAACATAGACCCGGACCGTCCCTCCCGGCATCTGGACCATCAGCTGCACCATGTCCTTCGCTGATCCCGGCTTCGGACTCGCTGAACGGATGGTTCCCCGGATAAGCACGCTCCGACAGTCCTCCCTGCCAGACATCAGCTCCCGGAATCCTTCCTCGCGCGGCTGTGCCAGAGTTCCCTTCCGCCCCAGCATCCGGATCTGCGCGCCCACTATCCTGGTTCGGAAGCTGGCATCCGTCACACCTTGTATCTCGATCAGGTCACCACGCTCCATTAGGAGTACGTCTTTTGAAGCCAGCGAGACATACACACCACCCGTGGAGTCGGACACGAATAGCCTGAGC
Organism: Granulicella aggregans; assembly: GCF_014203275.1. Classification (GTDB taxonomy): domain Bacteria; phylum Acidobacteriota; class Terriglobia; order Terriglobales; family Acidobacteriaceae; genus Edaphobacter. The sequence continues at coordinate 8,658 of NZ_JACHIP010000033.1, read as the reverse complement.
CTCTTCGCCTCGTAGTATTCGACCGTGACAACAACATCGACCGGGAGCGCCTTCGCAGCCTCAGCGTGAGACACGGTCTGGATCGCACCTGTCGTAGTCAACATCGGCGGCTGCGTCATCTGTGCACCGCCAGATTGCGGTATCGACCATGCCATCGCGACAGCGAGCGCAAGGATCTGAAGCACCGCCGTCCTGCGCCCGGACAAACCGATCGCTAACGCCGCCGGCATTTCAAGTACAGTGTGCCCTATATGTCCCATTAGCCTGCAATTCTCCGGACGCTACCCGCCGGCCCAGATACCCATTCTTCACTTAACACGCCGGCATAGAATCCATGCGAAGATCGCGAGAGGTTAGGTGTCACTGAATGAGGCGCACGTCCCGATCTCATGAGTGTTCCTGAATTGCTCATCGCCCAGCAGACCTATCGTTCACCTTAGGGACGTATCTAGCCACATAGCCTCCGTGGTACACCGTATCTCCTTTGAGGAATCACTTGACGAAGCACACCGTGCAGACGAGTTCACCGGGCCAACAACGCGGGTTGAGCAGATCTTTTCGATCGGGAGGCTATTCTCGGGAAGTTCTGGACCCTCTGTTCTCCATGGTTCCCACGAACGCAGCAGCTCGCCGCAATCGTCTGGAGGCAATGCACGGCTAAATAGAAATCCCTGCATCTCCTCGCACCCCTGCTCGTGTAGATACTCCCGTTGCAGGCGTGTTTCGACTCCTTCGCCTATGCAACTAAGTCCGAGGTTATTTCCCAGATCAAGAATGCTTCGAGCGATTCTAGCTGCGGCCGGATCAGATGAAATATCCCGCAGGAATGACTTATCGATCTTTAGCCGATCGATAGGAAATTGTCTTAGATACGAAAGAGACGACCAGCCGGTGCCGAAATCGTCAAGCGAGAGACTCACCCCGATGTCTTTAAGATTCCGCATGATCTCGATAGTGATCGCAGAGTCATCGAGTGTCAGGCTCTCTGTCAATTCCAGTTCCAGGCACTCGGGGCGCAGTCCCGTCTCGCATAATATTCGTTCGACGCTCCGCGCAAGGTTCCCTCTATAAAATTGTTGCGCCGACACATTGACCGCGACACGAGGGATATTAATCCCTTGCTTTCTCCACACCATGATTTGGATACACGCAGTTTTTAGGACCCAATCTCCCACATCTACCATCAAACCCAGCTCTTCCAATCTTGGAATGAACTCGATCGGCGAGATTAGCCCTTCTTCTGGATGATTCCACCGCAACAGCGCCTCAACGCCTGTCACCTGCCCTGAGATAGTCGATACAAGCGGCTGGTAATGGATGGCGAATTCGCCTCGAGAACATGCCCCGTGCAGGTTCTTTTCCAGCGTCTGGCGTCGTCGTAATGCTTTCGCGAGTCCTGACGTGAAAAAGCAATAGGTCCCGCCCCCTTTCTTCTTAGCTTCGTACATTGCAGCATCTGCAAACTGCAGCAGGGTTGTCGAATCGGCTCCGTCGGCCGGGAACAGGGAGATCCCGACGCTGGCGCCTATCTGAAGAGTATGCCCATCGATTTGGAATGATTCGCCTAGCGCGGCGATCACCTTATTTGCCACCGTCTCGACATCCCCGTCTGCAAGAACGAGAGGAACCACGATGACAAATTCATCTCCGCCCAATCGCGCCACAATGTCGCTTTCTCGTAAACTGGCCCGTAAGCGGGACGCAACGCCTTCTAGCAGACGGTCGCCCACATTGTGACCGAAGAAATCGTTGACATTCTTAAAACGGTCCAAATCCACCATGAGGACTGCCACAGAGGTTGTGGTGCGACGAGCTAAAGCTATTGCCTGCGAGAGACGATCCTGCAGAAGGACTCGATTTGGCAGCCCGGTCAGCGCGTCATGAAGCGCCATGTGCTTAAGGCGTTGTTCTGCCAGCTTCCAGTCAGTAATGTTACGGGCGATTCCCATCGTGCCAATGATCTGACCGCAGTGGTCGGTTAGGGGTAATTTGTTTGTGAGCACCCAGCTCTCTCGACCATCCGGCCAAGTCTCCTTCTCTTCGACACCAATCTGAGGCTGACCCGTCCGAATGATTTCACGCTCATCCGCGAGAGCCTGGCCGGCGTGCTCCGGACTGAATATATCGGAATCAAGTTTTCCCACTGCCAGCCTCGGATCAGGGAGTCCAATATAGTCGGCCATTGCGCGGCTGATGCGCAAGAACCGGCTGTCGCGGTCCTTGAAAAACACATTATCGGGGATGTGCTTGAGAAAGGCCTCGAGGAGGTCGTGATCAATCTGATGTCGGCTGTCCTGCTTGGATCTGAGCGCGATCATTCGGACAATAAGAAGCAAGGAGACGCTGCTTACCAATGTGGTCAGAAGATTCCCGCCGGTGTGAAAGCAGCGAATCAACTCCGGCGGAAAGCGTACAGCAACACTAATTCCGAATATTGTGGTGCAGAGAGCCAGCTTTACGCTTTGAACGCTCGGGTTTTTTCTCCAATGCTTCATGATGAGTCGATTCCCTCACCGCCAGGCAAGTAATTCGAAGCATGGACCCTTGGGGGGGCGAATGGCTATCCAACGAATGTCTTCCGACCTACAACTTGTTCTGACCTCCGGAACCACGTTGCTTTGGCAGTCCCACGAGGCGAATAAGTTGTATGGCATCAAAAGCAGCAGGCGAAGGGGGATATCTTGAACGGGCGGACTTATCACTTCGCCCTGCTGCCATCTCAGAGGTCGCTGGGGATCAGACTTATGAAGGTAGACCGCAAATCTAAGCGGCCCCGTTCCTGGCGATACTGCTTGTCGTTCGCCGCACTCATGAGGTCTCCAGTTTCGTCTTCGGATGGACACCATTCTATTCTTGTGCGTCGGCCCAGCCCCGCTGCCAGCCATGCGACTTTGAGTCATCAGAGCCTTGTCCGTCCAATCCAGCCTGGAAACCTATCTTGCGATCTGCCTGGTACTGGGGATCGTTCTCAATTGGATCGGCGGGTATGTCGTCCCTTTCAGGCAGGTTGCTCTCGTTGCAGTTATCGCAGCCATCGCCGTGCTCCACCAGCGCCATGTAGGCCGCCGTTAGTTCGGTGATTCGATCTTCCGGTTCTTCGACCCCTAACCGGTTGACTCCTTCCCCGGCGGCGATCAGGAACGCTTCGGCGAGCTTCATGCCTTCGCCGCAGGCAGGCATCTCGTCCATTTCCCAAAGATCCAACAGCTTCTTGTAGTTCATAGCCATCGCTTTATACCTCTTGTCGTCAAATTCACTCGCTCCGCTCGATGCTGTTTACGCGGTCATCTCATAGCGTGGATCCAGCAACTGTTCGGTGGTCCCGCTCATAAAGTAAGCTTTACTTGTTGGCTTCGTGGTGTCCGCGAAGGTGGTAACAGCCAATGTTTTCGATGCAAAGTAGCCGGGTGCGGCTTTGCTTGTCGAAGTAGATGGTAGCGGGGCCGTTTATGTCCTCTATATCGAGAGCGCCGTCGCCATCCCGTGACTCGACCCATTGGTCTTCGGACGGCGCTGGGGATCGGGCCGCCGCCAACTGCGAGGTTAGCTGCTTCTGTTCTAGCGGAGATAGGGAGCGTGGGTGGCCGGGGTATAACGGATAGATTGCGGTCGTGATGCCTAAGGCCACAATGAGGACAGCGAGTGAGATGGGCAGAATGACTTGGCGGCGGAGTCGTGGTGTTACTGCTGGCGGATAGTCGGTATCTTGCATAGCGAAGTTCCTTTCATCTGCATCTGGGTATCTTCCACATCGGTCGGCGGCGACGACCAGGTTTAGGCGTTTAGTCTGAGGCTCCGTACCACGCCATGGGGCCAACTCAAGTCGAGCAAGCCGCGCTGATTTCGCGGCTTGCTCAAAACACTTCAGAGACGAACATTGCCGCCTCGTGGTCGTCTCAGAGCGGTCATCCTTCCCACTTGTGGATGAGATGACCCACCGCAGGGCAGAACTTATTGAACGTCAGAGACCTTCCCGTCGATCAGAATCACCTTCATGTCCTTGTAGATGAAAACCTGCTTTGTCCCGAGATCGACGATTTTGTCCGGATTGCCTAGCGACTGCTTTACCTCGTCTGGGGTCATGCCGAGCTTGACTGTCTTGCTCTCCACAGCGGAAGCGACGGCAGGGTCGGCGATCACGGTGTCAATCGTCTTCTTCACGTCGTCTGGGGTCATGGTGTCCAGGACTGGAAGCTTTACGTTCAGCTCGGCGCGATACCGCGTACTGATGCCGTCACCGAGCGTTGCGACATCGACGGTCAAGAGTTCAAGTTGCACCGCGTTCTTCTTTACGAAGATCTGAGTGACGTAGACCTTCTCATTGGCATTCAGAGTCCTCGAATGAGCTGTGGTGCCACCGAAGGCTGCCGCGAAGCCGGTGGCCTGGGCGATCTGGCCGTCAACATAGTTTGTGTTGACGATCGCGTTCTTAGTGTTCGCAACGTCCGCATAGATACCGGGGAGACGGACCGCGAGGATCGCCCCTGGCTTCGTAATCCGCGTGTAGTCGGTGTCGAACATGACCTGGCCAACCTGAGTGAGGGGGTAGTCTGCGACAAGAGCCTGGTACATGGCTCTGGAGCTTGGAGCGGCAAAGGCTGGGACCGAGAACGTGACGGCGGCCGCCGCGACGGTGATAGTGAGGGCGCGTAGGGAGGGTGAGCGCAGCGAAGCGAAAAGCATGGGGAGTCCTTTCGGGGTTAGCGCCCGTGACTGCGGCGGTGTTGGACGACGGGTGCTTGTTCGGGGGCGTTGACGTTGGCCGGAGACTGGCTCTGCTGCTGTTCTGGCAGTGCGATCGAAGGTTTTAGTTGTTCCGGGAGTGCAATGGATGGAGCCGGCACATTCGTTTGAACTGTTCCATCGGAGATGTACAAACTCACGTCGCGCCCGGTTCGTGAGAGCTGAGCAATTTCAGACGGTATCGGGAGAGAGCTGTCTTGGCTTACTAGAATCCTTTCGGGAGCGCCTGTCTTGAGACTGTCAACGGCGTAACCGTGCTCGATGTGCCGCGCCTGGTCTGTTGTCAGTTTCACGGTCGGGCCTTTTTCGAGACGGGCTTCGATGCCATCGCTGATAGAGGTGATGGTTGCGAAGTCTCCTCTGCGGAAGCTCTCACCTTCTGTGGATTGAGTGAATCGGATTCGATCGCCCTGGGCAAATTCCTGCAGCTCCTCGCGGTAGACCTTGCTTTGCGATGTCATCGCTGTGGTCAGATGCGGGCTATAGGTGACCTCATCCCCGTGCGAGATTTGAACGGTGAGCTGGTTGAACTTCAGGTCTGTGCTGACGACGACAGCGGTGCGATTGTTAGGAATTCCTTCCAGGCTAGGGCTTCCCTGCTTGTACTGAATGATGTCGCCGGGAGCATACTCGGCGGCGTTCTTTGGGTTCGTCAGATTTTGTTCGCTGCGGACAGCAAGTGCTTTGCTATCGGGTGCTACAAGTCCCCTTGCCTGCAAGTCGGCTCGGATGAGTTGATTCAACTCGCGGCGTTCTTCCTTATCCTTAGCGATAACCACCGTGTTCGCTGGCCGCTCGGCAAAGGCGCTGGCGACGGCTGCGAGGCGATGGTTTGGGTCTGCATACTCGTAGACCTGACCTTGGCTCATTTGCGGTGAGGCGGGCTGAGGTGGGCGGCGGAAGTCTACGGCAGTTGTCTTGCTGACATCGGTTGCAAGACGGGTTCCCAGCGTTTCGGCATCGTTGGTGTAGATCCTGGCGTCGTGCTCCGCTCGGGAGATTGAGACGTAGGCAAGTCTGGTGTTGATGAGGGAGCGCGACGATTCCGTGTCGATGTTCGCAATGACCCTGCCCTCGGTGAGCCCCTGCGAGACGTGGGATGTAACGGCGTAACCGTGATCGAAATGCCGCATCGTTGCGGGAGCGAACTGGATGGTGCGGGTTGTCTTGCCGTCCATCTGCACGGTGATCTGTCCGGTCTCAAGCTTCGTGATGGTTCCTAGATCACGATTGTTGACGCCTAGCGCCTTGTCTTTCGCGGTGAACTGAATTCGGTCGCCCTCCCCAAAGTTCTTTTCTGTCTCGCGGTACGCATTCACTCCCTTGAGCCGCTTCGGGTCGTAGGTTACGGCCTGACCGTCCTCGCGCTCGATCGTCACGGTGTTATTCCTGGCGTCGGTCGACAACACGGTCGCGGTGCTGTTCCTGGCAATGCCGTGGGATTTGCTCCCGGTCTCGTACTTGAGTACGTCACCGGCCTTGTACCGGGCGGCCCACTCTCGATCCGCGCCGGTCATGTCGGAACGGTGAGCAAGAATGGAGAACTTCTGATCTTCTTGCCCAAGCTTTCCGGCGCTCTTTAGTTCGACTCGGACGGCTTCGTTGATGAGCTGGCGACTGCGGTTGTCGGGGGAGACGATGATGGTGTTCTCAGGCGCTCGGGCGTAATCCTTCGCGATCGCAGCGGTACGCTGGTTCGGGTCCGCGATCTGCGTGACCCGGCCCTGATCGGCAAGCATCTGGACGCCTTTGACGGTCTCACCCTTAGCAAGGTGCTGGACGGCCTCAAGGAGTGCTGGATTCTTCCGCTGCCTAACGATCTGGTCTAACTTTGAAGTCCGCATCCCGGCATCCTGCATCTGTTCGAATGGTCGACCCGCGTCCACCCCTTGATGCTGTGCGGTGTCTCCCATGACGAGTAACCGGTCCTCTGGCCCGATCTTTTCGAGGAAAGCCCGCATCTGTTTGGTGCTGGCGAGGCTTGACTCGTCCAGCATGTAGAGATGTCGGCTGGCAGGCGCACTCGGGTCTTGCTGCTTCCGCGCGAGGAAGCTTTGCAGGGTGGTGGCCTCGATACCTTCCTGTCTGAGCTGCCCAGCGGCCCGCGAGGTTGGGGCAAATCCCTCGACCTTATAGCCGTTGGCTTCGGCTCCCTCCCGGATGCTCGAAAGCACGCTCGTCTTCCCGGTTCCTGCGAGCCCCTGAACGCCATGAATGCGATCGCTTGAGGTAAGAACTTCCTGGATGACCGTGCGTTGGGCTTCGTTCAGGAATGCCCGTCTTGCGGCCTGAGCTGCGGCCTGGTCGGAGGACATTATCGGCTCCACGGCGTTCTGCCCGGCCATGACGTGCCGGATATTCGCCCGCTCGTTGGCGATCGTCTCTGGAGTCGTAAAGCTGCGGCCTGTCGCGTGCTTCTCCCCTCGTAGCTCGCGAAAGTCCCCCTGGCTGTGGCGGGCATCGAACTCAGCTTTGACGTGTGCGTAGGTCGTCTCGCCCATGCCGCGGCGAAGTGCGTCCCGCATCAACGTTCGCTCGTCTGTGACAGCTTCGCGCTCGAAGTTGCTGCTCCTGGCGTAGGTCACGGCTTCCTTAGCTCTGGCGATTTCTTCCGGCGTGCGATCTTGCATCTTGGTCTGCTGTATTTTGGCCCGCTCGCGGGCTTCTCTCACGACTGTTTCAGTCTGGTCGCCGAACGTTGCAGCTAGCGTACGGTGCGCCTCTACGACCTCCTCGAGAGAGACTATTTGCTTTTTGTCGCGTGTCGCGTGAGCGGCGATCTGCGATGCCTCCGCACCGCTGTAACCGGACTTCGCCAGATGGTCTTTGATCTGTTGGGAACGGGGGCTTGAAGCGTCCAAATACTCCTGGGAATACCCCTTGATCTCGGGCGCTCCGCTCTTCCCTGCCTCGATCTCATACCCCAACTTACGGAGCTGGTAGGTGAGGGCCGATTGGTAGACGGCAGTGGCAAAGTTCTGGCTGTCGAACATGCTTTGAGGCTGTAGCGCGCGCGTGGTTCCGTCTGCACGCTCGGTCACGTTCATGATGAAGACGTGGGTGTGAAGCTGAGGCGCGGCGTAACCGTCAACGGGCCGCGCGGTATCGTGTTCGAACTTCGCCGCGATGAATTTCCCGGTCGTCTCTGCCGGGTTGTTGCCCCCAATTCTGGCCTGGGTGTAGCGTTCCAGTTCCGTAAGAGCGGCGGTGACAGCGGCGCTGTGGGCCTCGCGAACCCGCTCATCCCCACCGACGAGGGCCGTAAGAGACACAGACTTTGGCGCTGAAAAGGTAGCGTCCCAACCGGCGCGGTGTTCGACGGCTTTGGTGGTCGTCCCGTCCGCGTTCTTGTACTCCTGGGCTGCCCGGTGCTTCACCATCTCCTCACCCGTTTCCGGATGTCGGCCCTCGGTGAGCCGAGTAAATTCCGCCGAGGTTACCGCGCCGGACAGACCCATCTTCGCCGCGAGCTGGCCTTGCCATTCTCCCTCTACAGCACCGTCCTGTTTGTAGTAACTCTGGGTGTCGGAGGTGAACTCCATCTTGTGGTACGTCTGAGCCTGGCCTGAGCTGAGGGCCTTCGAAATACTGAGCATGGAGTCCTCCTTTTTGCCCTAGAGCTGGCGACCGCGTGGGGTTACTTGGGGTTGGTTTCCTGCTCCGAACGGCGGCACGTTGACCGGTGGAGGTGGAGTGACGGCTTCCGGAGGTGACGGTATGACAAACAGCTCCTGCTGCACCACAGCGACCTCTTGTCTTGTCGGTTCGGCGTTGGCTAGTGCAGGCGTGAGCGTTACCGCCTGAGCCGGTTGTGCAGCTGGACCTTCGTTGTTTGTTTCGTACGATACAGCCGGGCGCTCTGTCACCACAGGCGGGGGAGCGACGGGAGCGAGAGGGTTGAACCACATATCTGCC
>NZ_JACHIP010000032.1 GCF_014203275.1 Granulicella aggregans | reverse complement strand
CGTCGTCCAACACCGCCGCAGTCACGGGCGCTAACCCCGAAAGGACTCCCCATGCTTTTCGCTTCGCTGCGCTCACCCTCCCTACGCGCCCTCACGATCACCGTCGCGACGGCCGCCGCCACGTTCTCGGTCCCAGCCTTTGCCGCTCCAAGCTCCAGAGCCATGTACCAGGCTCTTGTCATGTCAGCTTCTGATCCGGAGAAGGGCTATCCGGAGCTAGAGGCTGTTATGAAGTTTGAACCGAGCTAGGTTCTTTGCGGGCGCGTGTTTTTTGTTCAGCATGGAGAGATGGGTAAGGTCCGTGTGGGGTATCCGTGCGATGTGACGGATGAGGAGTGGGCGTTTGTGCTTCCGTATCTGCTGTTATGCCGCGAGGATAGCAGGCACCGGGAGCACGATCTGCGTGAGGTCTTCAACGGTCTTCGCTATATTGCGAAGACGGGCTGCCAGTGGCGCTGGATGCCGCACGATCTTCCTCCATGGGCGGCGGTGTACCAGCAGACTAGGCGCTGGATAGCGGCAGGCTGTTTTGAAGCCCTGGTGGCCGATGTGCAGTCGCTGCTGCGTGAGTGGAAGGGGCGAAAAGGCCAGCCCACGGCGGTTTGTCTCGACAGCCGCACTCTGCAGTCGACACCAGAGAGCGGCGCGAGGGCGGGCTATGACGGAGCCAAGCGGCGCAAGGGATCGAAGGTGCATATCGCCGTCGATACGCTCGGCCACCTGCTTGCGCTGACCGTGACGGCGGCCGATGAAGGCGATCGGAGCCAGGTCGCGGCACTGGCCGAACAGGTGCAGCAGGTGACTGGAAACACGGTCGAGTTGGCTTATGTCGACCAGGGCTACACCGGACCAAATGCCGCCGAGGCCGCCCTCGAACACGGCATCCGGCTTGAAGTGGTCAAGCACCCCATGGCCAAACGAGGCTTTGTGCTGCTGCCCAAACGCTGGGTCGTGGAACGAAGCTTCGCCTGGGCGGCACGCTTCCGCAGGCTCGCCCGAGACTATGAACGACTCGATACCACCCTCAAAGGACTCCACTTCGTCGCCTTCGCCATCCTTATGTGCGCAAGACTCGTCAATTCCGCACTTACACCTTCATAACAGCCTCTAGGTAGTATGTTTTACGCAGTGCATGCTCCAGAACCACGTATCAGGATCGGGCCAGAAGCTCTTCACGCTCACCTGGATTGGCAAATTCCCTATAAAGCCGGCTTCCTTCGGGTGAATTTGACCGATTTGATCACTGGGAAACCCATCAAGGTGATGTCGACCGAATTGTCTGTCGGTGCAGGGGATGCTGTCCGGTACATGCATGGAAGTGAATATTCCAACCAAGTGCTCTTGATCCCGCCCAATGAGCAAGTTTTTCTCAAAGTAAGTGCTCAGGGATATGAGTCATGGCCTGAAGGTGAGGCGTAAGCGTGTGATCTTCCCATCTGGCGCGTGTGCCGATGCGGGCCTGACGATGGGTTGATGGAAGCTCCTGGGGTGTTGGTCCGGCAGGTCCGGAAGCGTCGTTCCACTGCTGAGAAGCGGCTGATTGTGGAGCAAGCTTTGGAGCCGGGCGCGAGCGTTGCACGAGTAGCTCGTGCACATGGATTGAACGCGAACGTGGTCTTCAACTGGCGTCGCTTGTATAGCGATGGCAAGCTGGTCGTCGAAGCACCTCAAGCGATGAAGCTTCTACCTGTGAGCGTAGAAGAGCACGAAGTCGTTGAGCCGCCGCCGGAAGAGGTAGTCACTCCAAGCTATGGTTCGATCCACATCGAGCTCCGGGGCAAGGTCCGGATCAGCGTGGAAGGTCATGCGGACCCGGCCGCGATCCGTGCGGTGCTTGAGGTTCTACGAGGGTGATTGACCTTCTCGTCAAGGAGCAGAGCGCGGGCACGCGGATCTGGATTGCGGCAGGTGTGACGGACATGCGTCGAGGCTTTCAGGGGCTTGCGGCCCAGGTGCAGACAGCGCTTGAACAGCAGCCCTACTCCGGTCACATCTTCATCTTTCGCGGGCGGCGCGGAGACATGGTGAAGCTGCTTTGGTTCGACGGTGATGGACTCTGCCTGTTCCAGAAGCGGCTCGAACGAGGACGTTTTGTGTGGCCTCAGGCTTCGAGTGGTACAGTCTCTCTGAGCCGTGCTCAGTTGTCGATGTTGCTCGAAGGAATCGACTGGAGAGCGCCTCTTCGCACCGCCGAACGGGTGATGAGTGTTTAAGGTTTCGTCCAGTATTCATGCGGGTTTTCTTCTGTTAACTGAGACGTGATTGTGGCATACTTCGTCCATGCCTGAGACGCTCATCCTGCCCGATCTGGACATCATGGATGTAGCGGCTTTGAAGGCTTTGGCCCGGGCACAGCACAAGCAGTCCCAGGCGCAACAGGATCTGATCAAGGCACAGCAGGATCAGTACCTCGCAAGCCTCAGCTCGCGTGCAAGCGAGATCGCCCATCTCAAGCTGCTGCTCGACAAGCTCCAGCGGATGCTCTTTGGCGCGAAGAGCGAGAAGCTCGTACGGCAGGTCGACCAACTGGAGCTTCAGCTAGAAGAGCTGGAGACATCGCGTGGGGAAGAAGAAGTATCCTCGCACCTGCCGCTTCAGACGGAGACGCAGCAAGAACCGAAGCAGTCTTCCCGTCGTACGCTGCCGGAACATCTGCCCCGCGAGATAGAGACCCATCTTCCTGAGACAAGCTGTTGCCCTGGTTGTGGTGGTGCGTTGCGTGAGTTCGGAGAAGATGTCTCTGAGGTTCTCGAGTATGTTCCTGAGAGCTTCAAGGTCATCCGTCACGTGCGACCGAAGTTCAGCTGCGGCCGTTGCGAGACGGTGGTCGAAGCACCTGCACCGTCGCGGCCCATTGCGCGTTCTTACGCCGGACCTGGTCTGCTTTCCCATGTGCTGGTCGCGAAGTACTGCGATCACACCCCGCTCAACCGGCAGTCCGAGATCTATGCCCGCGAGGGTGTCGATCTCGACCGCTCTACCCTCGCCGGCTGGGTCGGCGCTTCAGCCGCCCTTCTCGCGCCCCTGGTCGAAGCGGTACGCACTCATGTGCTCTCGGCCACCAGGCTTCACGCCGACGACACCCCCGTGCCGGTACTCGCGCCAGGCAACGGTAGAACGAAGACGGGACGGCTCTGGACCTATGTCCGTGATGGCCGTCCATGTGCCGATCCAGTTCCGCCTGCGGTCTGGTTCGCCTTCTCACCCGACCGCCGCGGCGAACACCCGCAGACCCACCTGAAGAGCTTCCGTGGAACCCTCCAGGCCGACGCCTATGCGGGATTTCATCCGCTCTATGAAGGAGGAAGGATCGTCGAAGCAGTATGCTGGGCGCATACGCGGCGCAAGTTCCACGACATCTTCGCCGCCACCGCGTCGGCTACTGCTTCCGAGGCCATCCGGCGCATCGGCTTGCTCTACGCCGTCGAAAAACAGATGCGCGGAAGCCCGCCAGAGATCCGACACGCAGTCAGACAAGCACGTGCCAAGCCGGTGATGGAAGAACTTCGCGCATGGCTTGATCAGATGCTTCAGACCCTCTCTGCCAAGAGCGATATGGCCGGAGCGATCCGTTATGCGCTCTCGCGCTGGACTGCACTCACACGCTACCTCGACGATGGCACGGTCGAGATCGACAACAACGCCGCCGAACGCGCGTTGCGCGTCGTCGCGCTCGGACGCAAGAATTATCTGTTTGCAGGCTCGAACGCAGGAGGAGAACGCGCCGCTGCGATCTACTCACTGCTCGGGACAGCCAAGCTCAACGGGATCAACCCGGAGCACTATCTCAGATACATCCTCACCAACATCGCTGATCATCCGGTCAACCGCATCGCAGAGCTCCTGCCCTGGAACATCCCCGTCGCTTGCAGAAAGACATAACGACCGACACCTAATAAGTGTCCGCCTAAAATAAGCGGACACTTAGCCCACACAACTCAGACAAGTGTCGATTCGGCTAGAGGGGAAGAACAAACGCTTACGGTGAGGCGCAAGGAAGACTCGTTGATCTCCTGCCAGGCCAGGAGAAGAGCCTTGCAGTGTCTCTGCGTCCAAAAGCACCTCAACCTCGAAACAAATAGTTTGCCGCTCTCAGGCACGTAGAACAAACGCGACCAGCTTGTACTCATTGAAACCAGCGTTTTAGCCCGGTATATGGTCGCGCCTCGAAAACGGGATTTGCGGAAGTTTCGGCTCCGCCAGATCGTCCGTACCGGCGAAGTTGCCGCAAACGTCGGCGGTCTCAACCGGTCGATGCAACACCATCTGATTTAGATCATTTCTTGAGAGGTGGTGTGTATGAGACAAGGGAGACCGCCCCGTTTTGCAGGCAGGGCGAGGCCACCGACTGCCGCATGTCTTCCAGCTCCTATCGCCCCGTTAACTCCCTATCCGCATGGAGTTTGCGCCTAACCCGCTTCCGCAAGCGCGGCGTGCCTGCCGACAAACGCCAACACCAGCAGCACTACCGCCGTTGTCCACGCTCCTACGAGTGGCCTATTCGGAACACGCATTGCGAGCACCATGCCCGACCCGATCAGCACCGCCGCCAGCGCTCCAGAGTGGTTCATCCCATAACTGAACATGAACGGCAGATAATGCGCTCCGACCACAATCATCAGCGCCGGATAAAACGATAAAACCAGTCATGCCGGTACAGTGTCGCCCATACACCACCGGGAACATCAACGGCAGAACAAACGCCACCTGCATCCCGAGCGCATTCATCGGATGTCCCTTTGGCAATGATGCCGGACGCCCCATCAGTCGCAGCAACAACTGCATCAACGGGAAGATGAAACATTCCCCTAGTACCAGTACTCATGCACCCACGCGCAAGGAAAACCAAGTAGCGACGATCGGCGAAGCAAACCAAACGATGCTGGACGCCAGGGTCCCAGGGAAACCACCCACAAACGTCGTCCTTACATCTCTCTGCGCCTGTGCGATCTCCATAGCGAAGATAATAGCGCAGGGAGGAACTCCCCCAGTCTGACAATTGTCATGCGTACTGGTGGGCCGGTATTTAACCCCGAAGTCAGGTTTTGGGAAACAACGCGGTTTCCGCCCGCGGACAGGTCGAAGTTTCCGCAATCGCCGGCGGTTATGCGCACAATCGACGCATTAGTGCCATGCGCGTATCCGCCGTGTTTAAATTATCCAAAAGAGCGTCAATGAGCGAACACGGCAATGGTTTCGACAGGAGATATCCCTGCACCATGTGGCACTCTAGCTCTCGGAGATACTCAAGTTCGGACGGCAGTTCTACGCCTTCGGCGACAACCTTTTTCCCCAGGTTATGGGCAAGATGGACTACAGTACGTACGAGTTCCCCCCGAACCGGGTCCTGATCGAGATTGCGGACGAAGCTTTGATCCACCTTAATCACGTCGAATTCGTAGCGCAAGAGATAACTCAATGACGAGTAGCCCGTACCAAAGTCATCTAACGAAATCTGAATGCCTGTGGCGCGCAGCCGCGAAAGAACCTCGGATACGGAATGCTGACCGTCCAACAACACGGATTCAGTAATCTCAAGTTTCAAGAGGGCCGGGGGAAGACCCGATTCCTGTAGAGTTGACGCGATCGTCGCGAATAGATCGGGCGCGTCAAACTGGCGGGCAGACAGATTAATGCTGATGAACAACTGCTGTCCATGGAGAGCATTCCAGGAAGATACTTGCCGGCACGCGACACGAAGAACGAATTCGCCAAGCGGAGTGATCAGACCCATGTCTTCTGCAACAGGGATGAACTCTGCCGGCGAAATAACGCCAAGTTCCGCATCCGTCCAGCGGACTAGGGCCTCAAATCCAACGAGCGCAGTTTCGGACAACCCGTAGATTGGCTGGTAGTGGACCGTGAGGGCTTCTGCTGCGAGCGCATCCCGGAGCGCCAATTCAATCCGCAGTTTCCGATTGGCTGCATCTCTCATGGCACTGGCAAACCTCATGAAGCGGTCTTTGCCGGCAAGTTTTGCCTTATACATCGCGCAGTCCGCATCTCTCATCATTGTCTCCGCATCGGAGCCTGGACTCCCCCCAGCCACGCCCGCGCTCGCAGTCACGTAGAGATATTTGCCATCAATCAACAGGGGCGAGCGAATCGCTTCAATGAGTCTGGCGGCGATCACTCCGGCTTCACATTGTTCAACGTTGGCGAGGAGAACGGCGAATTCATCGCCGCCGTATCGGACCAGCAGGTCTTGGCTGCGAACTGCTTGTTGAACTCGCTCGGAAACGAGGACCAATACTTTATTCCCAATCTCGCGTCCCCACCCCTCGTTCAACAATTTGAAACGATCCAAGTCAAACAAAATAATTACCAGCTCTCCGTTACAACCTTTACCATCACATTCCAGGTGCTTCGTGAGTGCTTGCTGCAGAAACGCGCGGTTGGGTAGGCCGGTGAGCGAGTCATGTAGCGAGGCATGTCTGAGTCCTTCTTGTGCCCTTCGGAGTTGCCACTCTCGCGCCGTAGTTCTAGCCGCAAATAGAAGGGACGTAATCACAACAGCTGTGCCGCACAGTGCGGGGTGAGTATGAGCTAAAGCAACAGACGCAAGCATCGACATTGCGGCCAATCCCAGCGCACTGATTCCTTGAAGGTGATGTCGGGCAGAATCGCGAATGATGTAGTCGTCGCCTAGCGCCGCACTGGGCGGGCATACGAGCGTCAAAACGCTGAATATCAGAAATGGAAGCGGCCAGCAGATATCTATGAGTGAGCCTAGGCCAAAACCGAAGCCCTGTCCGGCATAGCCAATCGCAGAGAAGAATCCGTATGCCAGCGAGTAGAGCAAGAGGTTTCGGAAGAATATGCGCTCCGAACCGACGTGAGTTGTGGAGTAGCGAAGGGCACAAGCCAAAACCATTGCAACACTCTGCACATTGTAGGCCGTGACCATCGAAAGCGATGTCGGCTGATGGAAGACAAGTATAAAGAGAATGATGAAAAACGCCGCGGACTGAGCGGTGTCTAGCCACGAGACAATGTCCTCTTTTGAGTCGCGCCTTGCCGCAACCAATAAAAGCGGAAAGGCAAAGGCAAGCCATGCCACATCGCTGCTGTTCGGTGATCGTGCGGGCTTGGCCGATAAGAATACACTGAGAAGGAATAGGGCCTGACCCAAGGACCAAACGAGGAACGCGAAGGCTAAGCGATGCCACAACCGGCGGCTGGCTACACCGCCCATCGATTCCTTAGCCTGGAATATACAGACTAGCGCCGCCGTAAGTACCGAGAACAACTGGATGATGTTGGATGCGATTAGGTTATGAGTAGCCATCAGCAAGACAGCGACATGCACGAAGCCGGTGGCCACGACGATGACTAACAAGCAGGTCCCGTAAGAGATCGATGTGTTTCGGCGCATTGTGGAGATGGCGGCGAGCATCACGCTGGTGTTGCATCTAAGTCTCGATGCGTCTCCACAGAGATTTTGGAAGTAAGCGCACTGAAGCTTGCGCGTGACCGTGACTCACGGTCGGCATGAGTCACTAAGTGATGGTTTTTCGCCAGGACACCTTCGTCGCCCTCATAAGCGAATTCAACTCTATTCCGGCCATTCTGCTTGGCAAGGTATAGCGCCTGATCGGCCCTTGTAACCAGTACTTCGATCTCTTTAGGCGTTGGGTCAAGCCACGCAACACCAAAACTGCAGGTGACAGTCACCGATGCTCTCCCGTCGCAGATTGGCGTTCCAGCAATCGCTAGACGTAGTTCTTCGAGACGATGGGCCGCATCCGAGCGCGTCAGACCGGGCAGCAAAATCAATAATTCCTCCCCGCCGTAGCGTCCCACCCAATCGGTAGGCCGAACCGCGTGGCCTATACGACCAGCACACTCCCGAAGCACAAGATCTCCGAACACATGACCGTAGGTATCATTAATCGATTTAAAGGAGTCGAGGTCCGCCATTGCTATCGCCAGCGGAGTTCCCGTGCCGAAAGCAGTCGCGCACATAGATTTCATCTCAGCGAAGATCGCTGCGCGATTCAAAAGGCCAGTCAGTGAGTCTCGTCTCGTAGTCTCTAGCAGCGCTGAGCGCGTATTGAGCAACTCGCACTTTTCACGTTCCAGTTCCAGGGTCCGCGAGGCAACCAAGGCTTCCAATTCTTGTTGCCTCAGGACCAACAGATGTACGCTGACCCGCCAGGTGCCGTAGAGCAATAGCATAGCTGCAAGACCCTCAATCGATCGAAACCAAGTGCGTCGCCACCAGGGTTCGAGCACAGTGAATGAAAGAGTGAGGGGTGAGGATGTAAGATGCAACCGCTGATCGTAAGCCACGACTGAAAGCGAGTAGGCTCCGGGATTCAATGCGGGATAACGTATTAGTGCGCCATCGGTATCCTGCCATTCGCGCTCGAGGCCGTCGAGACGAAATCGGTAAACAATCGCGTTGCGGCGATTGTAGTTGGTATTGAGAAGTCGAACACTTAGTGCGGGTTCACGTAGATCGAAGCTGCGGTTAGGCTGACCGGAAATATCAAGATTAGCCAGACGAACCTCTGCAAATTGAACTTTGGGAGCTTCTTGGGTGAAAAGATGCTCCGGATGAATCAAGTGTGATAGCCCCGCGCTTGTTGCAATCCAAATCGATCCATCCGGATCCGCATAGAAGCCATGAAAGTCAGTATCGTCCCACAGGAGCCCATCATCTTGTGTGCATTGGACCCACCGAGTTCCGTTATAGACCTGAACGCCGTTGTCGCTTCCAACCCACACCCAACCGCGACTATCCGTGTCGACGAACGTGATGTTATCTGAGCCGAGCATTGCGGTGTCGACAGAACCTATTACATGAGCAGCATTCGCTGCGACTTTGAGGTGCAGCATCGGAGAGGGCTTCTTGCTCTGAGCCCACAAGGTACCGTCCGGTGCGGCCGCGATCATAAAATTGTAGGACGTCCCGCCGGGGAAGGGGAGATCAATGTGCTCCCATCGATTGTTCTGAAGACGAAACAGTCCACGGCCAGTCGTGGCCCAGATCGTGTTATCGGCACCTTCAGTCAGTGCCCAGGCATAACCATCGGGAAAACCGTTGGCCGCCAGATGTGGGGTTGTCCAGCCATCGGCCGACGAAAAGAAAGACAAGCCTGCCCGTGAACAGACCCAAATGTGTTCTTGTTTGTCGATCTTGATCAAGAAAATCCGTCCGAGTTGACTTGTTGCGATTCGAGCCTTTCCATTCTGTGGATTGAAGTCAATCACCTGACCACTCGCATCACCGGTCCACACGTGCTGTCGGGAATCCACAGCTACTGTGTAGAGTCGCTTGAAGGGTAAAGAAGCCGACTGCGAAACCACCTTGTTCTGCCTTGGATCAAGACTGTCTAAGCCAGCATGGGTCACGACCCAAAGACGTTCAGCGTGGTCGCGAGCTGAAGACCACACGACATTACTTCCCAATCCTTCTGAGGTTGTCCAACCCTCCCATTCACCATAGCCATGCCACCGCATGACTCCGTGCCCCAGCGGTGCAAGCCACAAATCGCCGGTGCGATCTAGGAACAGCGTTTGCAGCTCATCCTCAGGGAGTCCGCTATGTTCATCAATGGTGTGCCAATTGCGCCCACTAAGGGAAGCGATTCCCTTTGCAAGATTCAACACAATATTCCCGGCTGTATCCTCCAACAAACTTGCCTCTTGCACGTTTAGGTCGAGGTTTTTGGGGACGGCGACCGGAGCGGAGAAGCGAGAAGCTCCATGTGGCAGGCACAAGATCCGTTTGCCGCCGCGAGCCCAAAGCGAACCATCCCTAGTGAGAAGGAACCGCTTCCATGTGTCCGGGGCAACGCCTTCACCATTACCGAACACCTGGACCCTTTGCTGGGCCAAATCCAGGCGGCAGATTGACTGTCCACACCCTGCCCAAAGAGCACTGTTTACGCTCAGAACGGTGGACAGGGCACGGAGTTCCTTGTACTGCTGTAGCAATGCAGGTGAGAGTGCGGGAGTGACCTGCCATGTGCGCCCGCCGTCTGTGCTAGATATTCGGCGAAGCTTCCCATCCTGCAGAACATAGATGGCATCGGGATCCCCAGATACAGAGACGAGATCCACCCCTTCGGCGGATAGGATCTTAGCAGAGAACTGATCGATGGGCCGCAGGACGCCATCTTTCCAGTACACAAGATGACGGCTATCCAAAACCCAGATCCTGCCTGACCTGTCTTCGTGCATCGCTCGTGTAAGTTCGACGTGAGCGTCATCGAAGGCTTTCTGCTTGATGAAGCGAGCCCCATCAGCGATGAAGACGCCGCTTTCGGTTCCTACCCAGATCCTGCCCGTGTGATCTTGAACAAAAGATGAGACATTCAGATTTGTCAGGCCTGAGCCTTGGCCGTAAGTTGAGAAGACAAAATGCTGTGCGCTAGAGGAACCATTGCCGGCTAATGCAAAAACGATGCAGTTGAGCAGCAATCGCGCGCACGATCTCATACTCATTCGTCGACACTCCATATCTCAGCCGCCATTCACGTACTTTCCTCGTGCTCGCTAATATTGGAGCATAGAGAGCCGACCATGGATGCGTACATAGCTCTACCCAGACACAGGGGAACACAAAAGTTGCATATCCCTAGTGACTTTCATCGCCGCAACAACATTCGTGGCTGAGGCGTCCGGAGCAAGTTGCGAAATCAGCGCGGCAAAGCATGACCTTAAGTGGCACAATGGCGCATCAATTTATGTCGGCTCAAACTATGCGGGTGAAGGCGACGGCTCGGAGGTGTGAAGTAATCGCTATGAACTACAAGACCCTGCTGGATCTATTGAAGATGGACGAGAAGCGTATCGGTGAGGAAGGCATGAAGCTCGCAAGCGTTCGTGATTTCCGCCAGGAAGGAGTCAACAGAATGCGAAGCAGCTCGGGTCGATCTTCTTATAGGAATAGCGTCCGCGTCACCTTCGCATGGCACGCGAGGCGCAACGTAATCACTAGCTTCGGATCGTTGCTTCCTGGTTCCCAATGATGCACAGCGAGTGACCGCTTGCCACGATTGAGCGTTGTGCACCGAGGAACGGCACATGTGTAGCCATCTCGTGCCATGACCGTCGTTCGTTTCATCGCAAACGCGAAGAGGATCAGCAAATCACTCGTCAATAAAAAGATGCGGCAAAGACCAATGTGGTCTTTGCCGCCTCTTTTGCGAATGTGTGCTGACGAAGTTGCCGGTGTGGATTCGGGAACCCTGCCCAGTAATTCGCCAGCACCCAGTTAAGGTTTAGAACTGCACCTTCAGCACGAACTGGTATTCGCGCGGAGTGTAGTTAGGGTCGGTCGCTGAGATAGTCCCGAATGCTGCGTTGCCGAAGGACTGATTTCCACTGTTGTTGTTTGCGATAAAGAAGTTCGGCGTGTTCGAGATGTTAAAGCTTTCGGCACGGAACTGTAGGTTGACCCGCTCGCCTACCGGGAAGTTCTTGAAGATCGAGAGGTCAACGTGGCGGAAGTTGGGACCAACCAACGAGTTGCGCTGGGTGTTTCCAATGGTTCCGAGGGGTTGAGGAGCGAATGCGGCGGTGTTGAAGTACTCCGCATTGGACTTATGAGTGAGGTGTATGTTTCCGATGGTGTTTGGACGATCGCTTCCACCGCTGTTCTGCGGAACGGCCCGGTTGCTGTAACCATATGCCTTCGGTGTTGTCGCAGCGGGACCGCTGTCGAGAGGATTGTCAGCTCCGGACCCACTCTCAACGATCGAGAAGGGCTTGCCGGTCTGCCAGACGGAGATCGTGTTCGCCTGCCAGCCAGATACGATCAGCTTCTTGATGCCCGTGAACTGCTTGCCATACTGCAGTTGGTAGTTCAGCGAGAGAGCGAAGCGGTTATGGATCTGATCTTCCGAGGTTCCGTACTCTACTGCACGGATGTTCGTCGGAAGAGTATTGCTCCAGCCCTGGTCGCCCTGTTCGGAGAAGCCAGTGATGTCGCTCAGAGCCTTCGCCCAGGTGTAGTTTGCGTCGATGGCCAGCCCTTTGGTGAAGCGGCGCTGGAACGATGTCTGTAGAGCGCTGTAGTTGGAGATGCCCTCTGTCGCCAGGTAGCTGACACCGCTCAAGTTCGGCAGAACTCCGCTGAGCGGACGTGCGCCGTTGACGGGATTGGCTGCAGTTCCAAGTGTCTGCAGAGGGTTATACGGCAAGGGTTGGTTGATATTGTTGATGGATTCGGGCAGGTGCTGGGCAATGTTGCCAACGTAGCCGATAGTGAAGACGTTCGCGCCGAATTGCTGTTCCACCTGGAGATTGAACTGTTGGATAAGAGCTGATTTGAAGTTGGTCGCTTCAGCAACGAACCCAAGACCAGGGATGGTCGATAGATCCGCGAGTTGTGCTGATGATGGAGGTGCGGGAACAGGTATGCCTTGGTTGATCGATCCGGGCTGTCCTTGGGATGCGCAGTCGGGGTTCTGACCTGCGGGAATCACCCCGCCATTTACGGACTTTTCGAGTGTGATAGCAATGCTGGACTGGCACGATGGAGCGTAGACGGAGGTGAACGGAGCATTCTTCAAGTCGCCGTTCGACGTATAGTTGCCGGGGAAGTAGCTGAGACCGTAACCGCCGCGAACGACAGTAGTCGGTGCTACCGAGTAGGAGAAGCCGAGCCGCGGAGCGACGTTGCCGTAGTTAGTTGGGATGCCGGCCGTATCGCTGACACCATTGATCCCGGCGATCTTCAAGGCGCCCGCAACACCAGCAGTGGTTGTGGCGTTCAGCGCCTCATAGAAATCGAAGTTGGAAATATGGTTGTGCGCCTCGGTAAACGGTGTGTACACATCGTAGCGAACGCCGAGGAGCAGTGTGAGCTTGGGTGTTATCTTCCAGCTATCCTGCGCGAAGGCGCTTGGTTCCCAGGCGCGATAGTCGGGAGGAGAAAGGTTGAAGTTGCGCGACTGATTGTTGAATCCACCGAGCAGCGTGGAGGCAATCTGGTTGTTCTGCTGCGTCAGTTGATCTGGATCTGAGTCGCTGGTCAGGTTGAAGCTGTAAGCACCCACAGCCGAGGCACTTTGCACGTTGCGGGCCTGTCTGCGGATCAAGCCAGCTCCAAACTTGAAATTGTGATTGCCCTTCGTCCAGCTAACCGCACCATTGTACTGAAAGGTGTTGTCGATGTCCTGCAGCGGAACATAAGCGCCGTCTCCAATGTCTCCGAACGGTCCGATCGAGACTGGTGTCAGAGAGTTAGCGAAAGGGCTAAACGAGGTCATGCTAGCTGGGAAGCCGATGACCGACTGGTCAACGTTCTTACCGTAGTTCAGAGGAAGCGACAGGTTGTTGATGCGGGTATAGCCAGCGCGGAAGTCGGCGACGAGCGACGGGCTGAAGATGTGGGTGTAACCGACGACCCACTGCTGAGCAACGTTCGATGCGGGACCGTCAAAATTGTACCGGCCGCCACTGATCTGAACCCCATTAACGGTGCCGAAGTTCGGCGGGGTGACGGTCTGCACATTGTTGTAGGAGAAGCGAACGAAGACCTGGTTAGCACTATTGATTGTATGGTCTACGCGAGCTCCGTAGGTGTTGGATGTTTGGGTCTTGTTGGGGCTGATGGTGAAGTTGTTTGAGAGATTGCTATTGGTAGGTGCTGGAAAAAGCTTGAGATAGTTTAACGTGATCGGGTTGATAGGCGTGCCCGTGGCAAAGGCCTGAGCTGTGCCGTTTTCTGTCGACAAGAGCGCCTGCGGTGACCCGCCGTTCAGGCTGTTGATATCGTTGTATTCAGCAAGCGTCGGAACGGTTCCGGTGTCGGTCACGCCGACTACCTGGCGAAGACCTTCGTAGTCGAAGTGGAAGAAGGTACGGTCGCGGAAGATCGGACCGCCGATGCTGCCTCCATACTGGTTCTGGCGCAACTCTGGCTTGGGACCACTCGTCTGGAAGTAGCTGCGGCCGTCGAAGATATCGTTCCGAAAATACTCGTAAGCTGATCCGTGGAACTGGTTCGATCCTGAGGTTGTGATGATATTGATCACGCCGCCGGCCGTGCGTCCCGCCTCAGCCGCGTAGCTGTTCGTCTGTACGGTGATCTCTTGGATGCCCTCGACGTTTGGCTTGATGCCGATGGTTCCAATGATGCGTTCGTTGTCGTCGATTCCATCGACAACCCAGTTGTTGAGGCTTTCATCCTGCCCGTTAATAGAGAGCCCAGCCGCGTTGGTGCGGCGGTCGTCAGGACGGCCGCCACTGCTCAGTCCGTTGCCCTGCCCCTCGTTGGCTCCAGGAACGAGCGAAACGAGTTGGACGAAATTGCGTCCATTCAGAGGCAGGTCCTGTACTGCCTGGGCAGTGACTGTCGAGCTTACGGTCGCGCTGTCAGCCTGCAGGAGAGGTGTCGAGGCCGTCACCTCGATGATTTGATCCTTCGATCCGCTTTGGAGGTGAACGTCGTTCCGGGCCCGGTCACCGGCCTCCACGGCGAGGTCCTTCGTGAGGGACTGTTGGAATCCCGAGGCCTCAACTGAGATCGAATAATGTCCAACCGGGAGCAAGGTGAACGTGTAGTCACCGGAGTTGTTCGACGTGATGGTGCGCTTCTCATTCGTTCCAATGTTGGTTATCGTAACGGTGGCATTGGGAACTACTGCCCCTGTCGCATCCGAGACGGTCCCGAGGATATCTGCCGTTGTAAGCTGTCCAAAGGACAGGCTGGCACCGGTCATTAGGAAAGCGAGTAGAAGAAGTAACTTTGGAAGCATGCGGAGTTGAGACTTGACGCTCTGGCCTAAAGGAGCGCTACGCTGCTGGGGAGTCAGGATCATGTGGTGTCCTTTTGTAGAATCAAAGGAAATGGACGCCATTGCTTCGACATGTCGTCCGAATGCACACCCTATATAAGGGAACGCGTTTTCAATCGTCGAGCGATTGAGAGCACTCGCTTGTTTAAACCTCTGCCTCACACATCCGAAGATGTCGGAATGAGTATTCAAACAAGATTGTGATTCGGGATGACACTAGGTATCGGAAAGAACAGTTGGCAAGGGACTTACGGTAGTACACCGTCAAACGCGCTCATTTATAGGAACTTGCGGGTTTGCGTATCGAGCAATTGCAGACGTATAATACGTCACGGTGGTGTAGACGGGCGGCTCGCGCTCTAAACAGAGCGCGTAAGGTTCAGCGACTTCCCATACTCGCCGTCAACGGGGCTGCTTACCTTAGCATGACTAAGCAACTGGGATGCACCTTTGGCAGAAGAAGCAACGCAATACAGCCCGAACGACGACATCAGCCGAAAAGCGCTCCTCGAACAACTAGAGCGCATTGTTACGAGTAACCACTTCCGCAATAGTAAACGTTACCCGTCGTTTCTCCGGTTCATAGTCCAGCGAACAGTGGAAGAGAATACCGAAGTGCTTAAGGAGCGAAACCTGGGCACGGAGGTCTTTGGACGTCCTAGCGACTACGACACGAGCGCCGACCCAATTGTCCGTGTCACTGCCGGCGAAGTCAGAAAGCGTATCGCCCAGTATTACCAAACCGCCGGCCATCAAGAGGAGTTGCGCATAGACCTTCCGATTGGGTCTTACGTCCCGCACTTCTATGCTCCAGGCCAACAGGCCAAGTCGGCGGATGGTCCACCCACACCAGAGCTGACGGTTGCCCCAGTGCCGTCCGTTGTCGCCGAAGAAGGCGCCGAGGCGACCACCACTATCGTCCCACCACAAGCTGAACTCGTTCCTAGGAGCAAGTGGTGGAGGCGGCTTGGGCGGATTTGGACGACGCTGACGTACGCCTGCGCCCTGATCGGGTTCATCTCCATGGCTTACCTCCTGGCAGCGGGAGTTCGGTCTCGACTACGCAATCCCGGAAGCAATTACTTCTGGCGCTCGTATACGCCCAGTAGCGATGCTTTGATCGTAGTCGGAGTTCACTTTACGGACAGTTCCGGAAGGTCGATGACCGCAGATTCGCGCGCAGAATCGCTAATCAGCGCAAATGAAACGGCACTTGCAGCCATGGAGACGGCCGACATGGTGCCTGTGAGCGACATGGTCAGCTATAGCAAGTTGATCGACGTACTCACGCACCGAGGTGTGCCCTACAAGACGCAGACTTCGGTCGAAACCACGCTCGATGAACTGCGACCGGGCCCGGTTGTTCTTTTTGGGGGACTCAACAATTTATGGACGCTTCGGCTTACTTCCGGACTTCGTTATCGTTTCTCGTCTCAAAGCGCGAACCTATATTCTATTGAGGATAGTCAACATCCTTCCACCAAGTGGAATTTTGACAATCTACAACCGGCTCATGGAAATTATCGTGACTATGCAATCGTCGCAAGCTATTTCGATAAAACGATTGAGCAGCATGTGGTAGTCGCGGCAGGAGTCGGGAAGAGTGGAACTGTAGCCGCAACAGAGTTCCTGGCAAGTGAAAACGACATGAAGAACTGGATGGCTGCAACCGGCGTCAGACCCGACTCGAACGTCGAGCTAGTTCTAGCTACTGACGTCCTGGACGGAGATCCGGGCCCTCCCCATGTGATCGCCTATAGTGTTTGGTAAAGATCCGTGGTATGCACAAACTGGCCAGTCTTAGACAGCGGCGCAGATCGTAGTAACAAATGGAACAGTTCCCGACAGCGGCGCAACTCAGTTCAGTGTTCGCACGAACCGGGGAAACGTCGTAAGCGAGAGGTGGCTCGGGGAAACTGAACAGGGGTCTAAGTGTAGGATCTCGTCTGATCTGGCCTACGATGGCCTGAAAGAGGAGCAGGAATGAGCAGACGTCCCCGTCGGAACCACACAGCAGCGTTCAAGGCGAAGGTGGCGTTAGCCGCGTTGAAGAGTGAGAAGACGCTTTTGGAGTTGGCGCAGCAGTTCGATGTGCATGCCAACCAGATCACACAGTGGAAGAGCCAGTTGCTTGAAGGAGCGGCCGGCGTCTTCGGCGGCGAGTCGAAGGGTGAGCCTGCGGAGGCCGCTGTCGATGTGAAGACACTGCATGCGAAGATCGGCCAGTTGACCTTGGAGAACGATTTTTTAGAAGGGGCGCTCACCAAGGCCGGGTTGCTGAGCGCAAGAAGATGATCGACCGCGAGCACAAGCTGCCCATCAGGCGTCAGGCCGAGGTGCTCTCAATCAGCCGTGGCGTGGCGTATTACAAGCCGCGTCCAGTCTCTGAACAAGACCTGCTGTTGATGCAGAAACTGGACGAACTGCATCTGAACTATCCGTTCGCGGGCAGCCGGATTTTGCGCGGTCTACTGCATCAACAAGGCGTCGACGCGGGACGGTTGCACATCGGCACGCTGATGAAGAAGATGGGCATCGAGGCGATCTACCGCAAAAGGAACACGTCGAAGCCCGCGCCAGGCCATAGGATTTACCCGTATTTGCTGCGGAGTCTCATGGTGACGCGGCCCAACCAGGCGTGGGCGATGGACATCAGCTACATCCCGATGGCGCGGGGCTTCGTCTATCTCGCTGCCGTGGTGGACTGGTTCAGTCGCAAGATCCTGAGTTGGCGGCTGTCGATCACGATGGATGTTTAGATCTGCCTCGAAGCGGTCGAAGAGGCGCTGTCGAAGCATGATAAACCGGAGATCTTCAACACCGATCAGGGCAGTCAGTTCACCAGTGAGGCCTTCACAGAGCAACTCAGAAAGAACGAGATCCAGATCAGCATGGACGGAAAGGGCTGCTGGCGCGACAATGTCTTCGTGGAACGGATCTGGAGAACGATCAAGTACGAAGAGGTCTACCTCCGCGCCTACGACTCGGTACAGGAAGCCAGAACCTGCCTGGGAAAGTACATCGAGTTCTACAACCAGATCAGACCCCACTCCAGCCTGAAAGGAAAGACCCCCAATCAGGTCCACCTCAACCGCCTGCCAGAATAACTGGCAGCCTAACCACGACAGAATCTCCACTTAGGAATCAGAGAAATCTGTTCAACCAAACCGAGCCACCTCTGTGCGGCCTGATGCCGGAGCCGTACGCTGGGGATGGTGCGGCTTTGCTCTTCTGTCCCATCATGGGATGATGGCTGAGACCACGATGCAAAACAATCAACGCACGGAGTGGGTAACCATTGCCAGGTAGTCGTGTCGGCCCGTGACTTCCACCATGAGTGTTGTTCTGATAGCTATTTAGTGGCGTATTTCTTTTGACGCTATTTGGCGCACGGTTCCCTACGAGACACTAGGCATGTTGAGCGCTAGCGCAGGATCATGCCTGGCCAATCACCAAGCTCTCGCGGGCGGGCATCGTCAACTTAACGTTGCGATGTGCATCCTCGATCCGGCAAGAGGTGTTTGGGAGGCGATGTTCTACGGAAGTGCCACGCCAAGAGCCGTAGCGCGCCAGAGTTGAAGTGCATGTGTGAGTCGACGTCGATAGGAGGCTGCTGAGAGCAGATGACGACGAAAGCGGAAAGCGGTGTTGATGGATTCGAAGGTGGAGAGAAAACGTTGTGCCTGTTCGGGGCTCTGGAAACGCTTCATCTGCCTTTCGCGAGTGCGTTTAGGCTGATGGGAGTTCTCGCATCGATTGTTCAGATAACGACTCTGCCGGTGTTCTACCTCGGGCAGGATCCACCTCTTGGCTGCGGCGTAGCTTCGCAGCTTGTCCGTAATGATGACGCGCGGAGCGCCTCCTGCGGCGCATAGAAGCCTGCGAAAGAAGCGCAGCGCCGCCCAGCGATCCCGCTTCGGCTGGACCAGAATGTCGATGGTGACACCGTTCTCGTCCACAGCCCGCCAGAGGTAGTGCTGAACGCCGTTCATCTTGAGGAAGACCTCATCCAGATGCCATTTCGAACCGATGCGAGGCCGACTCTTTCGAAGCTGCGAAGCATAGAGGGCGCCGAACTTCTGACACCAT
Source organism: Granulicella aggregans (assembly GCF_014203275.1). Classification (GTDB taxonomy): domain Bacteria; phylum Acidobacteriota; class Terriglobia; order Terriglobales; family Acidobacteriaceae; genus Edaphobacter. Next base: position 4,933 of record NZ_JACHIP010000032.1, on the reverse strand, counting down.
TCCCGGACGGTCTCATACGTCACGCGCACACCGCGAACCGCCATCATCTCTTCGATATTGCGATAGCTCAGAGAGAAACGAAAATACAGCCAGACGCAGTGCTCCGCTACTTCGATCGGAAAACGATGACGGCGATACCGCTCAGAGCTGCTCACCTCCTCAGCTTCCCACACACGTTAAGTTGACGATGCCTCCGCTATCTCAGCCCCGTTCCGTTCGAGCAGCAAGCACTCGCTTCACCACTCGCCCTCGCAGCCTGACCGCGAAGGCTCAACCCCAACCCGACGAAAGTCCTAAACCAGTACGTTTATGAGCGACGCGTTCTAAGGGCAAGGTCACTTCGCGAGTTTAGGCAGTGCCTTCACCAGTTGGTTGTCAGCGCTGTACAAATCGCGCAATTCGTCGATCAGAACTGTCTTCAATGCCATTGTGTCGTTTCCATAACGCTCTAAAAGCCTTCTCATCATATTGTCAAGGGCGGACTAAAAGGTGACCTGGAGCAACCGGAGCCGACTAGAACCATGTCTGCCTTCTGTATTGTAGGTATCTCTCGCCGAAGCTCTCAGCAAGCACAGCTCGCTCTCTCTTGATGCGGCTTGTTTGCAGCGGAATGAGGACGGCAAAGATCAACAGGCCCCACGGTCTCTCAAGATAAAGCGAGATCCCAATCAGCACGATTGCTCCCGAAAGATAAATCGGGTTCTGCACGCGCGCGTAGATTCCGGTGGTGACAAGATCGTGGGCTTCTGCTTTACCGGTCAAGTTCGAGCTCAGTTGCCAGCGAGCAATGGTCCAGAGCAACATCCCACCCACCCACAATGTCAGACCAAATAAATTTGTTCGCGTCCATTCTTGGGGCTCCAGGCTCAGAGCAACAACGGCGCTGATTACAATGTTCGCAATAACCGTAAGATAATTGAGTCGTCTGCGCTGCTTCTTCTGTCTGACGCCCGTCGACTCATCTTCAGCTTGGACTAATGAACTTTTGAGTGAAGCATGAGGGGTCGCCCTCACAACTCCAAGCGGCGCGTCTTCCCAGTTATGCATACATTTGTCACAAGACCAGAAATTCTCCTCGGAAGATGCCTCGAAGGTCACCTGAGAAGATCTGCAGATGGGGCATGTTGGGAGGACCACTTCCGCCTGTAGTAAGTGTGCCAGGGACTCTTCGGCGTAAGCCTCCAATATTCCGGCAGAGATTACCCTAAGAGCGGTCTCCGCATGGTCTGGGGCAACACTCACTTGAAATCGATATGCCGGATCGCTACCCTGAAGCCTAGAATGCGAGGCCTCAATGTCGTCAAGGCTTAACATGTGTGTCACGAGTTCGGCATCCGCCAGTGTCCTTCCTGACCAGACCCTAATTTGCGTCATTTCGTTATTGGAGTCCTCCTCGTCGGAACCGACATAGTGCGAGGCCTCCAACTCACGTATTTCAATCTCTGCAATTAGCACCGCCCGAGCCAATTCCGTCAGTTCCTGATTCAAGTGACGCAGAAGCATCTCGTCATCATAAGCGGCATACATTTTCGCGAGTTCGCGTCGCCTTGAATCCTCGTCTCGTAACATTTCACCCTCTAAACGGTTCCCGCGTTACGACGAAGTCACGCGCTGGATTTTATTGCTGACGTGGGGCTTCTCGATGTTTTCTTTGCCAGCGGACCATGTCGTAAGCGAGCTCGGACCGAGAGGAGACTGGCAGCATTCGGGTTATGAGTTAGAAACCGTTTCCTGAAAGATGCCTAGATCATGTTCCGTCGGATGTGAGATCTAAGGTGTCAGGTTTTGTTAAGAACTGTTATGGTTTGTAGCGCCATGCTCCTCCTTTCCGTGGGCGGTGTGTTTCTGAACATTCTCTTGTTTTTTGCGGGTTAACCATTCCCATCGATCTGTCGCGCCCGAATCGAAGCATACGACCCCACCTTCCAGGATGATGTCTCCCGGAAGCAGCGATCCCTTTGTCCTTTTGCTTTGATGACTGAGCTAAAGCGACACGGTCATTTAAATGCGGTTATGGTTGCAACCCTAGCATCCCAAGCGCTTGCAGGGCGGTGGTGTTCGGGGCAACCTCTCGCCAGTCGGACTTCCGCTCTTCACTCTGCTTGCTGATGCTTTTGAAAAGGGCGACCCGACCGCTGAGATTTTATCTTTGTGTGTTTTGTCTTCCAAACCCCAGATCCTACCTCGATTCGCTGCAAGGTGTAGGTGCCACTGTTTCAAGTGTTCCAAGGAGACCGTATTAGAACTGGACCTGATCAGCTACGACAGCATCTATCCCCCTTAGAGGCATGCTTTTTCTATTCATATAAAACGTTCCGGACATACCGTGGATCGCCCGCTGCCTAAGGCTTTGGGGTTGCCGACGACTACCTCTCCTACAAATCTATACAAATGCTTACATTGACAAACCTCATGCCGCGGATTCAGCGGCGAAACTGGGGTATGAGTGGTGGGAATGATAGTAAGTAGGGAGTCGTCGCCACCCGAAAGGCGTGTGTGTTTGGGCCATTACGGCGTAGACCCCTGAGTCGCTTCTCTTTCAAGCGGCAGCCAAGTACAAATCCTAACAATCGGCTTATCTTTCCTGACAGTACGGGAGCTGTTCGCCGAAGAGAATTGGCGCATGGAGGAGCGGATGGCGCAACAGAGAGGTACCTTGAGCAGTCGAGAGCCTCTGTATCGGGCGATCCAGCCGATGGGTGGAGGTGAGTTGAAGAGCGCAACTGTTATTGAAGGCGAACCAGAGTCTTCGGTGATTACAAGAGCTAAGGCTGGCGACTACGAGGCTGTGGAATTACTCCTCGCCCGGTACGGAGAAAGAGTGTTCAAGGTTGCCTTCCGTATAACGGGACAGCGAGAAGACGCCGAGGATGTTGTTCAGGAGACGTTTTTGCGTATGTGCGGCAAACTCGAGCAATTCAGAGGTGATTCGCAATTCTCGACGTGGCTCACGAGGGTGGCGATGAACCAAGCGATCACCGTTCAACGCAAGCAAAAAGGCCGGAAGATCGTTTCGTTGGACTGCCCTGTGGGGGTGGACGATCACTCATTCTTTATCGAGATGCCGGACGGGCGACCGAATCCGGAGCAGCAATTCCGAAAGTGTGAAATAACAGAGTCTTTGAGGGTGGCTATTGCTCAGCTACCACCTGGGATGCGTCGGCTCTTCATGCTTCATTACGTTCACCATGTTCCGGTTAGAGAAGCGGCGGACCGTCTCGGTGTAAGCTTCGCCGCTGCGAAGAGCCGGCTTCTGCGTGCGCGCCGTTTTCTGCGTAAACGCCTGGGGGTTCATCCGATGGCATTCAGCACTCCATAGTCGAGCGAAGTCATCTTGTTCAGTGGTTTGGAAACGGGAGGGCGCGGATCGGCTGTTTGGCTTAGCAAACATTCGAACGCGAAAGCCGGGCTGTCACGAAGTAAGGTCGACGTCGGGCATCATCGTCTCAATCCTCAAACCTGAAAGCGAAGATCGAATTCCGCGCTACTTGAAGAACGACGGAGTCTCCGGTGTGAGCGTGTTCGTTAAGCCTGCAAAGTTTCGAACAAATTTAGCCTTTCTTGTCGACCGAATGCAGGATGTCTCCAACCGCGAGATCGATCGAGTTCGTAGAATGGCCGAAGGTCGAAATCGAAGCAATAGCTTGTTCGTCATGATTGACCTTATGTATTTCTGTTCAGACAAGAAATCGAACTGCCCATGAGCCGAAGTCCGAACGACGCCGGCGATAGCCGTCTGCTTGGAAGAAAAGCCAATGGTGCGCAGCAGACCGCTACGGCGGTGCGTTGTCCGCTATGCCTACGGGCTACTCTGTACGCGGCCACGCGTAGAGATAGCCGGTTCCACGGACGCTTCGGATTCGATCACTTCCGTCTTTCTGCGGGCCTAGCTTCCGGCGTAGATTGCTTATGTGCAAATCAATGCTTCGATCGAAAGGTGAAAATCTGCGATCAAGCACCTGTTCAACCAGTACCTCTCTCGTGAGAACTTTGCCCGCGGAATCGAGAAACTCTCGCAGCAGATCAAACTCGGCAGAGGTCAGTTTCACTTCGTGTCCATCCCGCATTACCGTACGAGTCCCCATATCGAGTTCGAGATCACCCGATACGACAAGGGGCGGACGCTGGGCGGCACTTTCTTTTGCCTGCCAACCCGATCTCCGCAGGACCGCTGTGATGCGGGCGACCAACTCGCGTGGATTGAAGGGCTTTGGCAAATAGTCATCCGCTCCAAGTTCCAATCCAAAGATGCGGTCAAAATCATCGCCCTTGCCCGTCAGCATGAGGACGGGCGTCGTAATCTGCCGTCTGAGATCGCGCAGCACATCAAATCCCTTCCGATCAGGCAGCATAACGTCCAGTATGATGAGCTCAAATCCGCCCGCAATTGCAGCTTTCTCCCCCGCTGCACCGGAGTGAACCGCTGTAGCCAGAAACCCCTCTGCTTCGAGATAGCGGGTGATCAGCTGACACAACTCCCGATCGTCGTCCACAATGAGAAGATGCGGTTCCGCAAGTTGGAGCCCTGCCGCCGATGCGTTGTCTAAACCCTTGGCCATACTATGCCCCTACTAACATCATACTTGCTGATTTCGAGATATAGTCCGGCGAGTTTAGATGCCGCTAGTGTGCTGTCCCAGAGATACGTGAACAAAGTCGTGCAAGCTTCTGAAGGATGGAGTCTGCTGTTGCGGCCCACGCGAATGGTCGGCAGCTACGGTTGTAGTGCTGGACGAAGTGGTCGATTCTGGCGATGAGGTGTTTGACGCTTCTGAAACTACCTCTGCGAATCGCCTGCTGGGTGATGAGGCCGAACCAGCGTTCGACTTGATTGAGCCAGGACGAGTAGGTAGGAGTGTAGTGGATCTCGAAGCGGGGCCGTTGTGCGAACCAGAGTCGTACCTTGGCATGCTGTGGGTGGCGTAGCTGTCGA
>NZ_JACHIP010000031.1 GCF_014203275.1 Granulicella aggregans | reverse complement strand
CTCGTTCTGAAGTTGAATATGCTCGATCACACCGCTTTTCTCGGCATACACGCCGGTGATTCCGTTGATCATGATTTCGCTGATTGTGGGGTCCAGAATCAGCGCCTGTAGATCTTCGGTAAAGAATGGTAGGACCTTCTCCCATCCGCTCTGGACGCTCACTGTTTCACCGCCGGGTGGAACGTCGACCCGTCAGCCACGATCGGATCGACCGAGACGCGGTTCTCGTGAAATTCTGTGATCGTCATACCGAGAGGGTTGATCGTCTCGTACTGAGGATTCGTCTTCGCCTGGTCGCTCACTTGGGCAGGGTTGAGATAGTAGGTGATTGAGGCCATCCAGTGCTCTGTACGGGGCTTGTTCGACGTGCGCGGTGAGTAGATGAGGTCGAAGCTTTCGAGCGCCGTTCCACGCGACAAGATGGCGTTCTCGATGTTCTCTGTCGTCATCGACGTGATCGTCACGTTGTTGACCTGAACCTCGCTCTGCTCAACCATCCCGCTCACAACCTGCGTGATGAGGTGGTTATTGTTGTCCTGGAGGATGAGCTGGCTGGCGAGAGGTGCGGAGAGGAAGTAATAGTTCATGGGGTATTTCTTCGCCATCGTCTCCCGGTTGATGGTGTGCCGGTAGTTGGTCCAATCCGTCAGGTAGGTGCGGATCTCGCCTTCGCGAGGGCTGTAATTGAGATCGCTATATTGAATTGCCTGTGCTCTCCCGGCCTCATCTATGCGGACGTAGCGGGTGATGGCGGGACGGTGCGAAACAATCACCAAACCGGCACTGAGAACGACAGAGAGGATACCCAAGGCACCGATTGCAATCTTCGCCATGCTGCGTTCGCTGTAGTGCGCCGAATAGACCTGGTTGGCGATCTTGTCGGCTTCGACATGCTGTGGGGGAGTGAGAGCACTACTGGGCACTGCGAGGTGTGTGGACATTCGAGTTCCTCTCCGGTATCTGGTGCTTTGGTTTGCTCGTCTGAAACAGGCCGAGACCGCGTAAAAAGACAAGGAGAAAGAGGGCGATTATGAAGATCTTCCCCAGCAAAGATGCGCGACGATAAAGCATCATGATGGTGAACATTTGTCTTTAGCCTGCCGCCGCAACGAACGCGCCGATCTTCTCTACCGTTTCGCCGATCTTTCCAGCAATCCCGGCCCCGCCTCCGAACATCATTTGCGTCACACTCGGGATCAGGAACATATTGAGGATGAATGCGATATAGATCGTAGTGAAAGGAATGAGGTTCGCAAGCCAGTTGGCGATGGTGTAGTTCTCTTGAAACGTTTGGTGCATGAAGCCTGTAAGAAACTGCGACCACACATAAATGAAAGCGGCGGCGACGGCCCGGATCATTGCCAGGCTCAGGAGCACTTCAACGAAGTGCAGAAACTTCCCGCGAAACGTTTCGGTCATGTAAAGCGGGATCATCAATGGTCCGAACAAAGCAGCGACGGCGTAGAAGATGAGGCCACTGCAATTGATCAGGAAGATGATGCCTGACGCGATGCCGAGAAGAGCTTGGACGTAGTAGTAGCAAATGTATTCCATGGGGGCTAACGTCGCGGGCATGTCCGTTTTTTGCCCTGCCTCCGCGATCAGGGCGGTCATCTGATTGAGCTGGGCGTGATCGAGAACTTGTGAAATCGCGGCGGCGATGTAGCTGAACATCCGATTGAAACCGAAGTTCGCGCCGGGCAGGTTCGTAACCCAGTAATGCTCGATCACGCAGCAAAACAGCAGACGGAACAAGAACGTCCGCAGCTCGTCCAAGCTGACCGACCGATTGCCACCGAAGTGCGCCGACCAGGATGACATCCGCACAGCGATGCCGATCAGGATCATGGTTGCGATGAAGGTCAGCAGCAGCATGCCAAAGTCTGAGAGGGCTCCACCGTTCTGCAACGTGAGATCGGTCAGACTTTGGGTGAACTGACCGAGCCAATCAACTACTGGGGGTGGTGTATTCATGGTGTCACTCTCGCTCGCTTTGGGGTGGACCGTTCTGGAACGTCTGAGGTGTCGTACGGATCGAAGGTCAGTGAAAGGTTCTGTATGGCCGCGAGCGCCCCGTTGAGGCGTGCTAGTGCTATCTGAGAGCGCCGGACGTTTCTTTGGCGGTTGAAAAGGGCGGTGCCGAGAATACCCAGCACCACGACGAACAGAAGGGCAATCAGTGACATGTATCCGTAATCCATCTCAGCCTCAGTAGTACGTGGTCCACGTCTGCGAGCTGTTGCCGAGATATGCAGGATTGTTGGCTTGCTGGGTGATCTTGTAGTTGGCGTCGTTGAGCGTGAGCGACGCCTCATTACGCTTGTCCATGTTGGTCACTGCAGCTTGCGCCGCCATGCAGGCGTGGAGCTGGCCTTGTGCGTGCTCCTCCTCCATGCGCTGTGCATTCTGCATGTTCAGCAAGTTGAGCTGTTCCACTTCACTATTCGTGTTGTTGCTCGTGTCGTAGACCGAAGTATTGAGTGCTGTGTTGGCTTGCAGGTTGGCGGTTCGACTGGCTTGGTAGGCTCCGGAAGCGGCTAAGCATTGGCTTGATGCCGCGTCCATCGCCTCAATGTGTGCGAGGGTTGAGAGCCTTTGGCTGTTCCCGACCACTTCCTGGCTCCAGAAGCTGGACGACGTGCCGGAGATCGCAAGGTTCATGATCTTCCAGACCAAGCTCGAGTTCTGGGATTGACCGTTCATCTGGGCCTGGAGGCCAGCGGTCTCCCCGTACGTGTTCTGCACGGAGCCGTGGAGCAAGGCATTTTCCGCCGTATGCCAGATCTGCTTCGTGTTGAAATACTTCAAATTGTTGAAGATCGTGTTGTAGGTGGTAACCGATTGTTGGTAGGTATTCAGTGCTGTCTGGGCAATCGCGACATCTTGCTTGAGCTGCTCGATGAGTGTGAGATTACGTTGAGAGCCGGACGCAATCTGCTGTGCCTGATTGAGAAGGCTTTTGTCTTCGTTGTAGATCTGTTGAACGGCGTGGGCGGATTGGGTGGGATCCAAGACGATACCGCCGAACTGCGCGTGCGCTGGCACCGCCATTGCGAGCGTGGCGGCTCCGCTTGCGAGTGCAACACTGAGGGTTTTGAGGAACTTCTTCATGCAGGATGCTCCTAGAGGGTCGGGTTGACGCGATGTTCCGCGTAGGAGGGGATCAGGATGTCTTTGCCGATGTAGACACGCGCTCGAGAACCTTCCTTGAGCGTGATGATCGGCAGCCGATTGAGGAAGTGATTGAGGATCTGTTCGCTCTCCTGGCTGGTTTGCGAGGAGAGACCGTTGCGGATTTGGCTATCGGCGGTTAGAACGCTCCCGTTGTTGCCGATCTGCGCGAGTCCTCCCAGGCCCCCGATAGCGGCAGCGGCGGCGAACGCTTGGAGATAGCCGTGGTCAACGTTGGTGGCAAGGCCGGTAGTCCCGATTTGATCCAGGCCCGCGTACTTGTCGATGTCGATCGAGAAACCATCTGGACAGACGGCACGGTGGAACACGACCGGCAGCTTGTGCTGCTGCTGATTGCCGACTGCTGCCACTGCACCGATGAGCCGCGTTCCCTGGGGAAGGAGCAGGTTCTGCCGGTCGTGCGAATAGTAGTCGGTCGTGAGCATGAGCAGAACCGGCCCCGACATGCCCCCATCGACATGGTTGGTGATGATGCCTTCTAGGACAGTTCCCTCGAAGACACGGTAGAGTTTGCCCCCGTATGCATCGAAGTCATAGGCCGCGAGTGGGTCTTTGCCCTTCCTCTGATCGGGTCTGGAGACCTCGTCGGATGACGCCGGCTCCTGGGCGGCGATCGACTGGTTTGCTACCATCGTCGGCCCGGTCACCGTCGGTGATGCAACGGTCGGTTCGGCTACTGAAGGAGACTCTTTCGCCTCGTGCGTCTGAAAGTCAATCGCCACAGTGTCGCTGTTGAGGGCATCCAACCGCTTCTTCTCGCGCTCTGCGGCCTTTTGCTTGGCCTGAGCCCGAGCTTCAGATTGGGCCGATGTTTGCTGAGGGGCATTTGGGCCGGTGCCGTAGATCGCCGCACTCTGCGCTGGGGTCATGGGTGCGGTGCCATCGGCTTCAGGCGGTGCGAGGGCAGCACGTTCCTGCGCCTGCATCCCCCTTTCCTGGGCCTCCATGTTCGCGATCGACTGTTGGAGCTTTTCGTTGTCAGCGTCGCTCTTCTGAATCAAGGCTTGCTGTTTCTCGAAGCCGTTTACTTGCTGCGTATCGGCGGTGGATGGCCGCGATTGCAGCGTGCTTTTCGCCGGTTCTTTCTTATGGTTTCCGGTGAACATGTTGTAAGCGGTCGAAGCACCGATGAGGACGACGGCCCCGGTCAGCACAAGGACGATGGGCATGGTTCTACCGATGGGCGGCTTCCCTGACGGCACGACGGGCACAGTTCCCATTAGTTGGCCTCCTGACGGTGAAACTCGACCTTGGCTTTGCCGACCGCAACGTACCCGTTCTGGAGAAGCTTGGGGACGGTATAGAGGCCGTTCGCGAAGTCGAAGTTGATGAGCGAACCCTTGCCGTCCTTGAGCTCGTAAACGACTGGGGGTTCCTCGAACTTGCCCTGGAGATAGGTGAACTTCCCGTCATCCCAGATTTGCCGGACACCGAGTGCCTTGGCCTTGCCTGTATCCCATCGGTAATCGAAGTGCAGGCTGCTGGGATACGTGCTCTGATAGGTCTCCTGGGCGGTCTCGGCGGTCTTCTTGTCTGCTGCGGCGGTTGCTTTGGCTTGGGCCACTTCCCTTTCAAGCCGATCTTCTGTCTCCTTCACCTCTGCCGCTGGGATGAAGACCGGAGCCTCGGCGATCTTCTTCTGGGCTTCCTTGTCGGTCTGCGCGAGAAACACCGTTGAATCGCAGCCGCCTGCCGGGTCCGCCGAAACTTCTCGCAGTTCAAGGGTGTAGTCGTTGCCGTGATCAGAGATGATGTGTACGTTGGTGCTGCTCTTGGCAGCCGCAGCCTTCGGCTTCACGCTGATGAACCGGCTGGCGACGTGACCGGCATTGAAGATCCAGTCGTCTGTGTTGCCACCGAAGACGGTCGCGACCTTCTCCCCGGTTGGCAGCTCCAGCAGCGTCGACGCGTTGAGGCAAGCGCGGATGATGGGAGGAGCCGCCGTCGCATTGACCTCGATCGTACGAGGGGCTTTCTGCTGGGCATGGATCGCGGGTGCGGCGTAGGCCGCTATCGCGAGTAATGCGGTTGTGGCGTAGGTATTCGACGTGTTCATACGTGGTCTCCTATCAGCAAGCGGTGCTCGGTGGGGGTTATGCATTCGCGGCGTGGCGGATGCTCTGACGGGTCTAGGCGCTGTATCGTACGAAACAAAACTCGGGTCTAAGCTGCGTCCTCGCCCGCGACAAAGCGGGTGATGCCCTCCTCCAGACCCCATCGGCTGATGAGCCGCCCACGTCGCGCACGGTCTTTTGGCTTGGTCGAGAAGATCGCATAGCTGCGTGGGTCGAGGTTCAACGTGACAACCTTCGTTATCCCGTCACGTCGCATCAACAGGCCCTCGCGCGGCCCCAGGCTCTCGAAGAGATTCAACTGCTGATCGGTCATCTTGAACAACTCGCCATAGAAAGTCCGATTGAACGTCGCATCGGGCAGCAACAGGAACGAGGTGCAGGAGTTGACGATGCTGTCTGCGTGCTCGCCAAGATCGTTCGCGGACTGGCCGATGAGGGTCACGCCACCGAGGTTTTTCCGGACCTGCTTGATACTCGCCAGCGCGCCTTCTAGCAGCTGTTTGTTCTTGAGGTTCGAGAAAAGCTCCTCGATCACGACATGCTTGGGAACGCCGAGGTTCCTGGGGTCATAAACCACGTCGTCAATCCGGCGAAGCAGCCACACCATCAACGGCTCGATGAGGTCGGGATAGTCTTTTGCTACGCCCGCGAAGTCCCAGCACTGGATGCGCGAGAGACTAAGTGAGTCTTCTACGTTGTCGAAGATGGCGTGATAAACCCCTTGCCCAACCCACTTCGCGAGATACCGGCTCAGGTGCTTTGGAAGGAGCAGATTTGAGAGCCTGCGGATCTTCCGATCAATGAGGTACATGCCTTGCACCTCTTTGAACACCGCATCCTCGTCCTCGGGGCTGAGGACGGCTCCACCATTGGTGAGGAGCATCTTGACGAAGTTGAACAGATATTTGATGTTCTTCTCGGTCGGCTCCAACGCGAACGGATTGACGCGCGGCCCGTCCAGACCGATTCGATCAACCCTGCCGCCGTACAGCTCCACCATGCTCTCGTAGCTGTTGCCTAGATCGAAGATGTAGGTAAACCCGTTGTACTTGCGCTCCAGCCCAAGCATCTGGTTCGTGTGTACCGACTTCCCGGTGCCTGGGGGTCCGATGGTGAGCTGCACCCGCACACCGTTCACGTAGACATCCTGAAAGAAGGGGGTTCCCTGCCGGGTTTCAAAGACGTTCAGATACTCACTATCGAGGTCGTCGGATAGTGGGTGACCGATGTTCGGGGCGAACACCGGCGAGAGGCGGGCGTGGTGATCTTCGCCCAGCCAGAGGGGAAAGACGTTGTAGCGGTGGTTGCAAGGAAACATCGCATAGAAGGCCGAGAGGTTCCCGATGGTCTCCTCAATGACGGTCGCTTGCGCGTCCACAAAGGTACGGTGAACGACCGGCGTGTTCTCTCTGAGCTCTTCAGCACTTTTGGCCGAGAGAAGCAAAGTGACTGTGTACTTGCCCTGCGCCTTCTTGTTCAAATCCTTGATGACGAGGCCAAGGTCATCCACACCTTCAGACGCAGCCTTTGCGCCCGCTCCTTGGTCGAGCGCGGCAAAGTTCTTGCCCGCCATCACCCGCTGGAAGATACCGACCTTGAAGAAGTCAATCCACTTTTCCTGGGCACTGATCTCCTTGCGCACGGTCGACGTCGACTGCGGCCTCCACGTGGTGCAGAGCACGCTATCGCAGGTCAGATTCGTGATGCCGTTGTAGAGGCAGGGTTGCGATGCCGCTGGTGTGCTGGTCAGCGAGAACATCTGCACATGACGCTTCCCTACCCGCAGATGATCTTTCTCCCACGAGATCGCGCTATTGACGATCTGTTGGTCGACTCCAACGTCTGAGATCAAGGGCGTATGTCCCGCCCACTCCTCAAGGTTGAACAGCTCACAGAAAAACTTGAAGACTCTTTCCTTGTTCAGAACCTTCAGCCCAATCACGCCGCTCAGGTGTGTTTCGAGGATGTTCGCAGCCTTCTGCAGCTGGTGTATCAACCGCTCGTTTTCATTGGCCTGATCTTTGGGCTTGGCTGCAAAAGGATTTGAAAGTTCGGGCTCTAAGGTGAGGCACCAGTGAAGATCGATACGCCTGAAATTGGCCGTCTTCGCCAAGAACGATAAGCGATGATCCACGAAGGATTGCGTGATGGGATCCGCGTATTGGGCTTGTCTAGGGATTTCGAAGCCGGATGTCACTCGCATGTACTGGTAGAGCGAAGAACCCTCACCCAAGCCACGTAAGCCCGTCTCGACGGCTCGTATCCTGGCGTTGATCTCTGCGTCCGTGAGACCTTCTTCGTCAACCCCGGCTACCTCGCACAAGATCCCATAGCCGCGTGTCTTGGTGGCGAATATCGTGGGTGTAACGAAGCGCGCGATAGGGATAATGCCGTTCGCGGCTCCTGCGTCGGTGAACCACTGGTTAGCGTTTGCGCGGGTCATAGTAGCTCTTCTGGGTGAAGCTGAGGCCCCACAGTTGGAACATCTTTGGGTGTTTGCGCACGATCACCCAGCAAACAGTGGTGATCGAAATGAAGATCAGGATCGAGAGGAAAAAGTACCGAAGCAGGAGAGCCAGCATCGACGTAATCACAATGCCCATCCAGATTGGTAAGCTCAATCCGAGCTTTTGCCGGGGTTTGTTGAGGGCTTGATTAATCGACAGTGGCTCTCCACGCTTGGTCATCTGCATGATTAGGCGAGCACCTTCACGCCGTGCGTGACAACCATCGAGATCGTTTGCCCAGTCAGTGAGCTGACCCACTGCGGAGCGAAGCCGATGACAATACCGGCGAAGAGACCGCCGCCAATTGCCATGAAGCCACCGGATATGTTCCGCCCCATGAACTGGAACACTCCGAAGACGATACCGATAACGACAGCAAGCGCTCCGCCGAGCAAGCAGCTCTTCTCGATCGTTCCCATCGCAGTCGTTACGCCAGTGACATCTACGGTGCCCTGTGCGTGTGCAGCGAGAGGCGATAGAGCAACTGCGATGAGGGCGGGACCAAGCGTACGACCTGCCGCTTTCAAGTGTTGTTTGGTGAGGGTTTTCGCGGCCATAGTCGCGAGGCGAGAGGTGAGTGATTTGCTCAAGGTAAGCTCCTGTATTTCGTATCTCGGTACGTTGAGGTTGCGGGCAAAGCGTACGGTTCTAATGCATGGTGCTCCGCCCATGGAAATGGCGAAAAGTGCAGACTTTTTGCTTGCGGTGCGCATAGGGAGCGTCTTCGCTCATGACATTTTCATGTCATTGACTACAACGTATACACCATGCATTGGCGATGTGTAAATATTTTTGGGGCGAGTCGCTTCATGACATTTTGATGTCACACAACAGTACAGCAGCATGACATCAACATGTCATACTGCTTTGTGCTTTTAGGAGATGCCAAAAGGCGTTACTTCTTGGGTGAAGTCTTCGCCTTTTCCGGCTTATATGCTGAAACTGCGCTGTTGATTAGGACGTTCATGCTTACGCCGCGCTCTTCGGCTGTCGCCTTCAGCTTCTTGTAGATGGACGCAGGCAGCTTTACGGTTGTGGCCAACACCTTCTCTGTAGCCCAGTCGATGTCCACCAACGGTATGTGTCGAAGGTCCATCGTTTGAAGTATGAGAATCACCAGATTGAGGAGTTCACCTCTCCTCCATATGAGCTTCCTCAGCTTCTTATCGACATCTTCTCCGAAACGGGCTTTGTATACAGTAGGTTCATCGGCCATTGAGTGCTCGGTCGTGCGGTGATCTAACGTGGCTCTGCGAACTGGGGATCGATATTCATTGCAGTGCGGAGGCGCTGGCTCATGACGTAATACGTGCTTGCAACTTCATGGGCGTAGAGAGAAATGTTGAGCGGATTAGCTGTGATTACGCTGTTGCTTAAGTGTGCTGCGGCACGACGGAACAAGACTCCATCTCGTCTCATGCGTGCTGCGTCGAACTGCATATCGGCAGGATTCCAGCGCTCCGCGTAAGACGCGAGCGCGATCATAATCTCGGTGTTTTCGATCATGTTACTGACGCCTCGTGCTTCTCCCAGCATCCTCCAAATTGTGATGGGGTCACGTGTGCTGTGCTCACTAGATGGCATGTGTGCGTGTGCAAGCGCTTCGATCTCTCGCAATGGCACGGGATGGAGCTTATTGAGGAGATCGCGCGGAGACAGCGATGAGAGTTTGCGCGTACGAATTCCGGACCATGTGTGTGCAGCGAAAACGGAAATGAAGTAGACGAATATGACCGCGAAGAAGGCGCTGGGGAGGATGCTCATTGCGTTTCTTTCTCGTCGCGCTTGGTTGGTGTGGCGGCGCTATCTAGTGTTTTCAAACCGGCTATCGTGTGCTCATGGATCAATGCGAGCTGCTCTTGCACGTCTCGCGAGAGTGGTGGGCGTTTTGAGACAGGCAGAGAGAAAGCAACGATCCAAAAAAGGAGGGACAGTACGTATGCCGCGCTGCTCACGTCGTCATAGGCTCGTTGGTTAGGATTCCAGCCCGTTGCGAGGTGTGCTATTTGCTCTATCAAAGTGCACAAGTTCCAGAAAGTCAACCCTTCGCCAATTGCCATATCGTGGTTCGTCCACTGCAACGCCAACCTGTCGGCAGAGAGAGACATGGCGAGGAAGACGCCGCACGTGAGGAATGAAGTAGCGAAGTTTGATTGTATGGAATAGAGGCTCAGTCCAGTCTCTCCAGGGATCCGAATCGCTGCACCGATAGCGACTGCTATGGCAGACCCAACGGCAGACCAAATAAGAAACGGTCGGCGTGCTTCTGAGATCCACTTCCCCCTGGAGCGAAGAACGTGACGCGCCATTTCATAGATCACGCCAACCTGCAACGCATAGTCGATGAATGCCACGGCCCAATACGCCCGAAAATAGTCGTGCGCTGTACCGTAGCGCGAGATGTAAAACAGCGCAATGGTCGTAGCAGTGAGATACGAGATGCGTGTGGTGAACACAGGGAATTCTGTGACGCATCGTCTGAACGTCAGCACGATGAGCAGGGCGATATGGCCGATGAAGCTTCCAAGCCACAGCGTGTTCTCTATCTCGGCGATGTTTAACACAGGTCGTCTCTATTGGCTAAATCACGCTCATGCTCATGAATATCTGCATGATTAGCACAATCTGGGAAATTTGCGCTGCGTGCTTGGGTGGCGGATTGGCCCCACCGACACCGGCGTATGAGATAGCTGGTTGAAAGCAAGTTAGGGTGCCTACGATGGCCAATGTTAGAAAGCGTCTCTTCATGTGGATACTCCTGAACGACATAGCGTGTCTAGAAATTAGTTCGACGGGGCCCGTGTGCTCAGCATGGAAAGCGTGTCCTTTCACATACTAAGTGTGCCCGGCGAAAAGGCGCGTACTTTTTTCGCAGGGCGGCTATCTCTATGAAATCGCATGGCTTTTCGGGGATTCTGTCTCGCTCGATTATATATAAGGTAGTTAACATAACTGGTTACTAGGCTGGTTACTTAGTACTCGATTGGGGCGATAAATAACAAATGGTAGGGGCCTCAGGCGCTGCCGCCCGTGGCTCTTTGGTGAGAGTTCATGCGGGGGAAACATACACCCTTTTGCGCGCTCTGGCTCGCTCATCGTTACGATCGCTGTTTTCGCGACCGTGGACGCCCCGTAGCAGGTGTGAGGGGGCAAGACTTCGACCTCCGCCTCCGGCGCGCGCCTTGAGGCCTTTCTGCTCGATTGGTGTGAGGTTTAATCCTTTAGCCAACTCCGATCAGCAGCCCCACTTTCAACAGCAAGGTTTTGCTTTTGTGGTTGGGGCCGTCTTGAGGTTTCGCGCATTTTGCACTGCGCGGACGTCTTGTACTTTTACGTCTCTTCTTGAAGCATCGTGCTTCCTTATTGGCTGCGTGACATTGTTCGATCACTCCACGATTAGTTATGCACAACGGAGAACCGTTTTTGCAGGTGATTAAGATTGGGATTTAAAGGAGATTTAAAGGATTAGAGCACTTGCAAGGGTGGTCATAAACTGATGTTAATGAGGGGCTTACGTTCGTTTGTGCAAATTCCTTGGTCGGGCGAAATGCGTCGAAGGTCGGGTCATATGCGTTCGAAGTCGGGCCATATGCGAAACGTGGTCGGGTGAAATGCGAACGGCTAAATCCGTCGTAGAAAACATCCACATCCGCTTCTCAAAGCGCCGGTCGGGTGAAATGCGAAAGGCCGGTGCGGTCAAGAGACCCCGTTTGGTCGGGTGAAATGCGAGCAAATAGCGGAAAGCGCCTGGGATTTGTCGCTAATCGGGCTTGCAAAGAGGTTTCGGTCGGGTGAAATGCGATGCCTCGACGACGCAGCAGGGCTACGGTCGGGTGAAATGCGAACTATCCTCTACGGGGATGTCTGCCTAGTCGCCCGATTCGCATTCCATCCGACTTTTGCCAATGCGGTCGGGTGAGATGCGAAAGGTTAGCGGGCTTTCATGAGCTGGTCTAGGAGTTGGCCGGTTGAGAACATTTCCAACGTATCCTGGCGAGTCGAACGCGCAGTTGAATCATTCCGCCCTAAGCCAAGCTGTTGTTGTTCACGTTGTTTATCCTGCGCTTCTCTTTGGGCTATCAGTCTCTTCGTCTTGGCGATCTTTTTGGCGACATGTCGATGCTGAGCAGCGGAGGGATTTCGGCTCACCGTAACTAGGTTTCGATTCCAAGTCACAGACCACCCTAGAGTCGTGGAGAGCGTATCAAACGCATTGTTAAGCTCAGTTTTGAAGTGTTTCAAAAGCGTGGTTGGACTGCCGGACTTGTTGTGGAGAAATGCAACCGTAAGCGGGAACGGAGCCGCGTGTGTCGAGTAGTAGCTGTGAAGCCATTGTGCGAGGGGTTTGCCCTTGATGGCCTGGCGTTGGTCCCATTCCAATTGCGTCCAGCTTGCAGGCGCAAAGAGCGTAAGGATCTCTTTCGCGAAGGTGACCTTATACGTTTTCGTGGTTTTCTCTCGTACAAAGTAGGCTATGAGACTACCCGAAAACCGGTATTGTCGATCATTCACTTTCCACTCGAGATCCACCGAGCCCCGTCTAAGGCGCTGCAAACTTTCTTCTAAATCTTCATAGCTTAGGTTGTTGCAGCTTCTACCAATCGATTTGAGGAAATCGGAACCCTGGAATTGACAAACCGTTTCCATCGGTTGGCGGCGGGCACGGTGTAGAGTCTCAAAAAACACGTCCGCGTCATACTGGTTTAGCTGCATACCAGCGAAGTTGATGGTGATTCCATCTTGAGATGCAATCGGGACGGATTCCAAATTTTTGTCTGGCCGTGTTTGCTTCCCTATGATTTGACGCTTTTTACTCTGAATGCCCGCAAAAAGGGCCGACCGGAGAATTGCGTTCGGGCCGCCCCTGACACTTTCGGGCCATATTGGTAGCTGCTTCTGTAGCCCAAAATTTGCATTTACAGATGATTGATTCTGACGCTCTTGGGCTAACCTATTCATAGGCCCGCCTCCAATGCGGGTTTAGAAATATGAGCCCTCGGCGCTGAGAACGCAGGGGGCTTTTTATTGCTCCAAGGTTACAAGACGGAGTAAGCGATCTTCGCATTTGACCCGACCTAAGCTAAAAGTGTGGATCCAAGAATGACATATACATGTCATGGCCACAAATTATCTATACACGAAAATAACGCGCTGTGTACAGGTAGCGCGGCCTGTAGCACTTCCCTGCTAGCTTGATTGCGTTCTAGCTGATAGTAGGTTAGCTGCTAGTTTCCCATCTCCTTCTTCAGAGCCTGAAATGCGCGTTCTACAAAGTCGTTCAACTTCATCCCATTCTGTGCAGTCCAGACCTTGATGTCTCGTTGTAGCTCCTCTGTTATTCGAGTGGTGAATTGTGTTGTTCTTCCGGTCGCCCGGAGCGTTCGGCCATCAACGAAAGTTCCGGGTGCATGTTCCGGTTGGCTTAGGTTGTCTGTCGCCTCGGTCGGCGGCGGCGGCGGCGGGAGCTTATTGCGAGAAGGCTTCGGAAAATTAGCCATTGAGTTTATCCACCATCGATTGGATTAGCGTGTCTGCGCGTAGATTGAGCTGCGGGTATCTGGTCTCTGTTATCGAAAGCCCTGCGTTTGAGGCTTGTCGGTATGAGGGGCGCTCCGGTAGTGAGCCTTGCAGCGTCATGTATCCGGCTTGTTCAATGTATGACCGAGAATCCGCTTCCTCTGCATCCGTTCCGATCCGACACAGCGCGAAACAGAGCCGATCTTTCGGGATACCTGCCTTCACGAGTTCGTGAAATACAAGGATCGCGGGCCGTAAGTCGTCAACACTCGCGCCGCTTGGCTGCACAACCAAAGTCGCGGCCTGAGCGATCTCTAACGTAGCGGAGCTGGCGCGTGCCGGACCGTCCAAGAGCAACATATCAAGCTGATCGGCTGATCGGAGAGCCTGAGATGCGGTCTTGAAACTTTCTACTGAGAAGACTGGCAATGCACCGCTGTCTAGCCGTCGCCTATACCAATCCACTGAAGTACCCTGTTGCGTGTCTAGGTCGGCCAACTTTACGTTGAGACCGCCTTTTGCCGCTTCTCGCGAAAGGCCGCGGGCTAGTGTGGACTTCCCTACCCCGCCTTTCTGACTGATGAAACCGACGATCTGGGCCATACGTTTTTCTCCAATTGCTGTTAGCTGATTGTAAGGTAGCCGCTAACAACGTAGCAAGATAGTTTGTTAGCTGATATCTGCTAGTTTGTTGGCAGATGAATTGCTCAATCGTCAGTGTCGACCTCCTCTGGCTCCATAGTCGTCGCATCGCCTTCGTCATGGTCGTAACACTCGCCACAAATGAGAGCAGTGTTTGGTTTCGCCCATGCGTTGGTGCCGCAGGCTGGGCAGGTGTATTTTGTCTTACTCGCAGCCTTTTTCTTGCGCTCCTGTGAAAACGCCCGGGACTGCCAATTGAGCTGAAATCCATTTGCCGCCAGATTTGCATAGGCGCGAGAATAAGCACCACCGGGGATGATGTAGTGGGTCACGCTTTGACCCGTCTCCTTGCCTCCTAACTCGCCGGTAGTCGAGGGCTGCAAGCCAATCTCCTTCATCTTCGCGGCCCACTGGCGGTCATGATAGGCGCGGCGTGGAGGTGTTCCGTGGGTCTGTTGCCAGACGTGGGCCATCTCGTGCGCCAGGGTCGAAAGGATCAGCTCGTCAGTCCTGCTAGTGAATACGTCCGGGTTCATCGCCAATTCGTGTGCTTTGGCCCCATCAATGCGACCCTCGAAGCGATCCGCTGCAAAATATCCCTTGGCGTTAGCGTGGCGCTGGAACGTCACAAGAACGTGAGGCAGGGAACCGGCGAATAGTTCAGTGTTGAGGAAGTTGTAAGCCGCTTGGAAGGCTTGATACTCGCGTTCTGTGATCGTGGGTTCAGCTAGGGATGTATCGTACGATACAGTTTTCTTTGATTCTTCACATTCTGTTTTCGCCTCGATAGACATCGCCACCCTCAATACCTATACGATAGCAAACTAGCAGCTATCTTGCAAGCGAGTAAGCAGCTATCTTGCAAGCTAGTAAGCAGCTAGCTTGTTATCTTCTTAGCTTGCTATCTTGCTATCTTGCTATTGAGTAACATCTATGTTACCCTCAATGCATGATCGAAGTTCGTGAATACGTCACCGCCGCAGGAATCGCTCCATTCATCAAGTGGCGGGACCAACTTGACGCACAAACAAAATCGAGAATCACCGTCGCAGTGTTTCGCTTGTCCATCGGGAATTTCTCAGCGGCAAAAAGTGTGGGCGCGGCAGTTCATGAGCTGCGCTTAGACTTTGGGCCGGGCTATCGCGTGTACTTTGGCAAAGATCGT
This sequence comes from Granulicella aggregans, assembly GCF_014203275.1. GTDB lineage: Bacteria > Acidobacteriota > Terriglobia > Terriglobales > Acidobacteriaceae > Edaphobacter. The sequence goes on along the minus strand of NZ_JACHIP010000031.1, from coordinate 9,041 downwards.
GAAGAGCTAATAATTTTGTTGGGCGGCGGCACGAAAAAACGGCAACAGCTAGATATAGAAGCTGCAAAATCACTCTGGATCGAATACAAGAAAACGAAAGGGAATCGGGGGTAATTATGCCAACACACAGTTTCATTGAGACGGTGAAGAAGGATCTTGAAACAAGTGCTGAGTTTCGGGGTGCGCTATTGAGCGAGGCTGTTTCTTGCATGGTGTCTGGCGACCTGGAGACTGGCAAGGTCGTACTGCGTGAATATGTAAACGGGACTGTTGGGTTTCTAAAGTTGGGAGAGGCGTTGGGGCGCTCTCCCAAAAGCCTCATGAGGATGCTGAGCCCTGATGGGAACCCTGTGGCCCGCAATCTCTTTGACATGGTCGCGTATCTTCAAAAAGCGGAGGGCACAGTGCTCACGATCCACTCGACGGTCGCAGAGGCCGCGTAGCCACCGATTCTCGGTTTTGTTGTTTTAGTTTCCGAAAACACATAGCCCCGTAGTCGTGGCGGTGGAAATGTGGAAGGCGCCTGCATTAACGCGCCTTCCAAGGGGCAGTGGAAAGGGTGGAAACGGTCTCTTCTTTCTCGTTTCCATGCTTTCCACGGTCACGGCATTTCCACGGCCTGTAGTGAAATGGTTGCTGTTGCTGCTGTTTGTTTTTCGGGGCGTTGCGGGGTGTCCCCGCAGAGGGGGTGCCGGAAGACGGCGGCTTTATCGCTGGCTGGAGACAGGGGGAGACCTCCCCCGCCAGATTTTCTGGGGTTAACAGGCAGAAGAGGAGCCGGTTTATGTGGAGGGGAGATTCGAGCTGAAGTGAAGAGGGAAGGGAAGCGCGTTTACAGTGTGGTTTATGCGCTGTTGAGCATTTCGGGCCCATTGTTTCTGACGTTGCCAACCAAGCGATTTGCGGGTTTGATCTCCATTTCCTCAGATTCGAACGGGCGCATGAGATCGATGGGTGGTTGTTCGGAAACCTCTCTGGAGAGCCACCGATCGTAGTCACGTTGATGCAAGATAACCGGCATCCTCGTGTGAACAGAGGCCATTAATTCGTTAGCGGAAGTGGTCACGATGCTGAAAGATTGGAGCCAATGTCCGTGCCCATCCTTCCAAGCGTCCCAAAGACCGGCGAAAGCAAAGATGGAGCTGTTGCCGTTGACGCTGAATGCGAATGGCTGTTTGGTCTTGGCATCAAGCTTCTTCCATTCGTAGAAAAAGCTGGCCGGTATGATGCACCTTCGTTTCTTGAAGGGCTCACGCCAGGTGGGGGAAGTCGGGACGTTCTCGGCCTTGGCATTGATGGTAGAGATGCCTTTGATACTGTCGATGTCTTTGGTGAAGAAGGGAATTAGCCCCCATCGCATGAGCACCATTTCACGGGAACCGTCTTCTCGGTTCTCGCGAATGACGGGTTGGAACGTGGAAGGGGCGATGTTGTAATCCGCTGCGGGCATGGAAAGACCTGAGAGATCGGATGTGACGCGGAACGCGTCAGCGATCCGCTGCTTGTCTGATGTCCTTCCGTAGCGCCCACACATTCGCCGCCAGCCCCTATTCTTGTGCGTCGGCCCAGCCTCGCTGCCAGCCTTTCGACTGCGAATCATCAGGTTCTTGCCCCTCTAATCCAGCGTGAAAACCGACCTCGCGATCGGCGATAAACTCCTGTTCCTTCTCGTGTGCATCGCCTGGAATGTCATCCCTATCGGGCATCGTGCCGAAGTCTGGAGCCTTCCTGGAGCGATCGGAAGGGCTTTCGGTTTCATTGCAGTTGTCACAGTCAAAGCTGTGGTCTGTGAGCGCCGTATACGCGGCAGTGAGTTCTGTAAGTCGATCTTCTGGCGCTTCAACTCCCAATCGTTCGACAGCCTGCCCAGCCGAGATCAGAAATGCCTGTGCCAGCTTCATCCCCTCTTCGCATGCAGGCATCTCGTCGACGCTCCAAAGGGCGAGCAACTTGTTGTAATCCATATCGGTCACCTTATCCTAGGATGCCGTTCAACCTTCCTCAAATTGTATTCGCTTTTATTTCGCCCTTACTGCTATACCTGTGATGGGGGTGTGAATGAGCCTGCAACTGGTGGATTGGGCCGCGAATTGGCCGCTGGTGCTGCCGTACTTCGAGGGGAGCGTCCCTGCGGGCTTCCCAAGCCCAGCAGAGGACTACCTGGAAACCCCACTCGATCTGACAGATTTCCTGATTGACAACAAGGCGGCCACTTTCCTGATGCGAGTCGATGGCGACTCGATGAGAGACGCCGGGATCTTGCACGGCGACCTTCTTCGATGAGAGAACGAATCAGGTGGATCGAGCACGGCATACGGTGCCTTTCCAGTAGCGTAGTGTGGTGATGAGCATAGCTCTCTTATGTAAAAGACGGTTGCGAGGGGACGAATGGAAAGACGAAGCGCAACGAGCATGACGTGGCCGCCGTATAACCATGAAGCCTGGGGCCTTGCTGAAAGTGTAATAACCTTATGGTGAAGGTGAGCGACCTAACGATGGATTACGTTTCGAAGGAGCCTGATGTTTCCGGAGCCCTTGTCCGACAGATCGAGGGACGTGACCGCTCGTTTTGATCACGCCTAGTAGGACGCCGATCGCAACGGGCTCCGGGCGGCGCTGGATGGTTTGGTCGATTTACCGTTTTCAAAGTTCTCCACCCCCAAGAGCCTTTCGCAATGAATATTCTTGAAGACAAGTATGCGCTAGCGAGAACTGGACTCAAAGGATCTGTAGCGAGATATCGTTGCGAGACCGTTGAGTCATCCGGAAACCAACGTATCGACACCGCCAGTTACGATCGCACTGGGCGGTTGCAAGAGGGAACTCACCATCTTGCTGGTCCCGTCATCAGAAGAACATTCGGTTACGACGGCCACCTGCTTGTGGAAGAGAAGATATATTGCGACGATCGCTTAACAAGTGTTCTGGCGCACTCATACAACGGTGACTATCTCTCCGTAAGTCGCTTTTACGATGAAGTGGGCACCTTGGCTAGCGAGCATCGGCATGAATTTCACCACCTTGAAGGTGTTGGTACCGCAGTGTCGTTAGATTATGGTCTAGGCTCCAACTCAGCCCTGGCGTTCCACATGGCAACATCTTCAGTTTACCTGCGGCTACACGGGGTGACTGTAGAACGGCGTCTGGTTTCACCGTTGGGCCTGACTCTGGCTAGGTATTTTCTTGATCACAAGGGGTTTGTTCGTGGATTTGGTTCGGCCATCTACGATGAAAAGAGCCAGATCATTCGGGAGCGCCTATTCGCTGGTTGCTCTGCGTTTACTAATGTTTTGACGATGCCCGAGGGGATGAATGAAATCGCCTTGGTTCGGCATGAATATACTGTCTCTAATCGCTACAAGACCGATACATTAGAGCAACAGGGGAGGGTAACGGTAACTACCACTGAATTCGATTCCTATGGAAACCCGGTGCGCAAATCGCAGACAAGCGACGACAGTAACCCATATGACAATCAAGATCTTGTCACCACATACATGTATGACTACGATGAGCACAAGAATTGGGTGAAACAGGTCATTACGGGCCTCCCCTCAAAAAGCGGGTCAATACCCTACGTGGTGACTTCCACCCGCGAGATCGAATACTACTAGGCTATTCGATATTACTAAGTAGTGAGCTTTCCCTCAGAATGCATCTTTCATGAGCGTTCTGGTGTGTGTGTGTTTGCCCGATTGGCGGTTGAGCCTCGCCTGTATGCTGCGAGAGCATTGTTCGCAGCGTGCTTGTGCCTCGGCAACTGTGCTGGGCTCAGAGAGCCGAACGTGGAGTGCATCTTGAAATCGTTGGACGAGAGCAGCCATTCCAGCGTGGCGTCTTTTGCCTGTCTGTGGGTGTGAAGATCCATGCCATGCAGAGGCTCGACCTTCAGTGATCCGAGCAGTGCACAGCGACGAGCCCAAACTCTTTATCTGGACCGGGAAATCCTGCGATATTGTCGAAAACGTCGTCCGCGCTCGCAAACCTCTCCAGAAATGGTGAAATTAACAACAGCATTGGCTTTTTTTGTACGATTTGTTATTGTGCTCGCCTAGGGGCCCGTGCATAATACAGACGTCTGAAGGAGCCCACATGCTGAGAATCCTGAAACTATATCTCCTCTGTTCGATCCCTCTCCTACCCTTTGTACTTCCTGCTCATGCCCAAATTTCTTCAGACGAGGCGGGACAGCTAAGGAAACAAATCGAGCAGCTGCAGGAAGGGCAACGACGCATAGAAAACACTCTGAATGTTCTTTCCAATATGTTGGCGAGTAGGAAGGTGCTGACGGACAGTGATTCCCTTGCGATCGGAGGATACCCGGGGCTAGGGGACGGGACTGCAAAGGTTGTGCTGGTCGAGTTTTCAGACTATGAGTGCCTATTCTGCGGCGAGTACTACGCGCATACCTTTCCTCGAATCAACGATTCATATATTCAGACGGGAAAGATTCGCTACGTCGCGCGCAATTTCCCGTTGGAGCGTACACACCCCTACGCCAAGATGGCGGCTGAGGCTGCATACTGCGCAGGCGAACAAGGAAAATATTGGGACTTTCACGATAAGTTGTTTACAAACCAAAAGCACTTAGCTGTTTCGGAATTAAAGGAATACGCGGTTTCAGCTGGTATTGCAAGCGAGCCGTTTGACTCCTGCCTGCAGAGTAATCGATTCGCCGCCAGCGTCGAGCGTGACATTGAGGAAGGGCGTAAGTCTGGTGTAGGTGCCACACCTACGTTCTTGCTAGGGTATGTAGATCCCAAGGATCCAACCCGCATTAAGGTTGAGAAGACTATTAAGGGATCTTTGTCGTTTCAGGAATTCCAATCATCTATTGACTCCTTACTCGCCGAGCCGTCTCATAGGGACGCCATTAGCGAACAAAGCGTTTCACCAGGAAAGCCGGATAAGACAGCGTTCTAAGTGCATGAAATGGACAAGAGAAAGGGATGGTATGAAGTCATATTTGCGACAGGCCATACTGGGCATCACCGGAATAGTAGGAATCGCACTGCTCTGTTCTCCGTTACATTCCCAGACATCTAACTTGCCTCCTGGAGTTATCGATGGTTCGAAAACACCTGAGCTTATCCCAGATAGCACGGCGTTCCGCTTGGTCTTTCTAAGCTTGCGAGTACCTCAATCGCCCACAGAAGGCGACCTAAAGAAACAAGAGATGCACTTCAAACGCATTGGCTTATCAGATGTTGATAAAGCGGCGGCGCGCGACGTATTAAGTCATTTTCATACCGCGTACCATCAATGGCAGACCAAATACATCCAGACGAGTAATCCCATTGATATGACGGCGGCGAGGTCCGAACGGGAAGCTATTGTCGAAGAAACCACCGCCAGCTTCATCAATCAGCTTTCATCTGACGGTGCAACTAAACTGGCAAAATTCGTTCAGTCCGCCAAGGTTCGGATGATAGTTCGCGAATGATGTGATCCCGGGCCTTCATGCAACATAGAAATCAAGTAAAGGGGCTGTCAATGAACAAGCTTATTCTTCGATTAGTTGTTGGGGGGATTTTGCTATTTTGTTCTTCTACTGGCGCGCATGCCCAGTCGTACTATAACGACGAGAATTGCGACATTGGTTACGCGGACTGCAACCCGATTAACACAGATATTATTGGTGACCCTGCTCTCGACGGGGCGGGGCCACAGCGCGGTCGCTGTGGCACTGTAGAGATCGAGAGCACGTTGAATGGTATGTACTCCACAGGCTCCAGCGTTTATCCAACCGACACCAAGGTAAGTCAGGCGCTTGCTGGAGCAACTAGCGGAGTTTGGTATCCCTGGACGTTTACTGAATGGTTCTTTCCACCGTCTGGTCCGCCGGGCAGCTGTTCGTCACAAGTCGTAAGGTGGATATGGCAAGTAAGCATCAGAACTACAAACTATAGATGGACAGGTTTCTATAACCCAGTAGGATTGTGTGAATATACCGAATGGTGTGCTACGGGCGAAACTGCAACTTGCAGTGAGGGTTCAAACGAAGTGCAATATGTGACGCCGGATGATTCTTTTGGTCAAACAGGGTGTGCAACTTGGTACTATGATGACGTTTTAGCATTGAAGGATTCGGCGGGGACTTACTGCCTTCCTGTTGGTGTCGGTGATATGGCGTATATCCCGCACGCGTGCACCTGATATGTTCGTCGCCAATTATCATTTTCCGCCGAACCGGTGCAGGCGTTCTGTTTCTGCTCACCATGACCAGTCGTGTCTGCAGCTGTGGCCGCTTGCAACTATAGATGTCCCCCACGCGCGTGATCGAGCTCTCCAGCAACCTGCGGCATTGCTTAGTCCGCATCGCGTGGTAGGCATAGAACGGCTGGCCGGCACGGGGGAGCGCCTTGCGCTTGGCACGGATCGTGTGTGTCTTCAGGCCCGACTCAACGGGCCGAGACGCGAGCGAAGGTAAAGGCCATGACCGCGACCAGGGCGCGACCGCGTTTGGCCGCAATATGAAGGAGCCAGGATATTCGCGAAACTTACAAGTTTTGCGAATATCGTCCTTTCGCGAACCCTTTAGTGAGCCACCCAGCGTCGGAACGGTCTGAATCGGCAAGAAAGCGCCTCCCAGATTGCCCCTTGTGACAGCGTTGTTGGGTCCAGCCCTGCTAGGGCCGAAGGGCGAAACTCGACATGTGATGGGTCAAAGATGGGAGGAGCCCAATCGCAACCCTCCCATACCAAGAAGCCCTCGAAAACTCCGCAAAGTCGGTGTTTGCGGCAATCACGCCGTTTTTGGCTGTCCGAGCGGGGCGAAGTTGCCGAGAATCCCGTTTCTGCGGAACTAACGTCTGGCTGCCGTGTCGCTCGCTCCGACGCACTCGTTCCGACAGCGGCTGTCTCTTCGTTCCCATCTCATTTCATCGTTTCGAGTGCTCATTGCTTCCGTGTTCGAGCAACCAAGTATGGATTATTTGGGTCTCGCTTGACGTGAGTGACGGAGCACCTCGCCTCAACATCTCAAAGAGCCAATCGGTTCCATTTGGACCATCGGGAAAGCCGATGTTGGCCCGGATGTCCCTTCGACCGTATACCGGACGAACCGAATCCACGATGAGTTTTCCGCTGTTACTGAGTATGACCGTCAGCGGGAGGCTAGTGTTTGTGTCATGGAGCGAATCAAGCAGTTGGTCTACACCTGGAGTGTCCTGATGCCGCGTGTCATTGGGGCGTTCCCCATGGACGACTACCAACTTGACAAAATACTTGTCGAAGATCGGACGGATAGTTGGATCGGCCAGAAAGATCTGCTGCAAATGACAAGATGCGCACCACGAAGCACTGAAGATGAGCATTACGTTTTTATGCTGACTGCTCGCGGTTGCTTCAGCCTCCGTAAGCATCTGGTTGGCGGTCGGCACGTCCCGATCGGTGGTCTGACTTACCCCAGGGGAACCGAGCAAGCCTAGAAGCAACACAGCGTGCATGCTTTTCATGCGTCGTATTCTCCAGCATCGCCTTAGTGATCCGCAAGATTCCTCTCGCAACGGCTCTGGCATCGGTTGAGCCGGGAGGCGAAAGACATCTGGCAAACCAATGTCCCGCAAACTCGTAGTTTGCGGAAAATTTGGCGGTTCGGACGATTTGGCGGATCCGAAACTTCCGCAAACGCCGTTTCCCGCGAGTTACCTCCAATCGCTAAGGAAGTTGTATCCAGCTGAGATCACGTCGGCTATTCTCCTGATGAGGAGTCAATGGAGAAACGAAGTCTCACGCGACTGGAGCCGGACGAAAACGCGACGCCATCTCCCCTCCGCTTCTACGACCCTGAAATACAGAACGCGTGGAACGCCGAGCCACCCGACAGGGAGAGAATTGAGCACGCGAATCAGAAGGCCGCAGAGCTGAAAGCTGCTTATTTGGGACAACTAGTTGATCTCTCTGGACGAATCAGCAAGAAAACACTCTCGCTATTCTCGGACCCCAAACAGCCTTTGTTTGATGCTGACCTTTTCAAGTTTTCAGTGGGCGATGCGCTCGCCTATTCAGAGCCAAGGAGGCGGCGAATGAGGCTGCGTACCACTGTCGAAGCGACGTTCTGCAGCTTTGACGGCGACACTCTTCACGACTTGACGTATAGCGGGATAGCGTCGGTCAACGTAGATGTGCCGAACGCGCGCTGGTTTAGCTGGCCCACCGGGAGGAGCCGAATCGATAGTCTCCTAGCCAATGAGTTGACTGCCCTGAACACTGAGTTGATGAAGCACACTTTTCTGTTCGTTTCGGGAGCAACCATCTCAATCGAATCCAAACAGGTCAGGTGGAAGACAAGGAGTAACCGCTCGCGCTAGGTCCGAGAGGATGCATCTCCTCGAAAGTCGATGTTTGCGGAAACTTCGCCACGAAACTTCCGCAAACCCCGTTTCCCGGGATGAAGGTGCCAGTAGAATGGGCTCCATCATGATCTATGAAGTCGAGAATGTTGGCGCACACAAATACCGGTGCCAGTGGCAGGCATTCAGGAGCCACCGTAACCGGATTGCGGCCATCATGGTAGCTGAGTTTCTGGGGTTCATTCCTTTCGGGGCTCTAGTTGCGAGTACCGAAAGACACTTTTTCTCGACAGACAAAATGTTCTTTCCCGCCATGCTCTTATGGGGTGCCCTGTACCTTTTCACGGTGTCGCGGCTTCGCAACTTCCCTTGTCCGCGCTGTAGTCGGAATTTCTTTGGTGGCTTCTTTGCCACCCCTGAGACTGTGTTCGCGCGAAAGTGTGCTAACTGTGGGCTACGTAGATTTGCGGAAGAGTAGACACTTCGACACATCATCAGCGACCGAAGCCAGAAATGCGAAACTCCTCTGAAGTCGGGGCGGTCTCAACCGGTCGATGCAACACTGGCTTGGAGTTTACTAGCGGGAGTATCGAAGTCCAAAGTTTTCCGGGGACGTTGATTGAGTTGCCGAGCCACTTTATCGAGGTCGGCCTGCGAGTAGCCGGACAAGTCGGTTTTCTTGGGGAAGTACTGTCGCAGCAAACCGTTGGTGTTTTCGTTGGAGCCGCGCTGCCAGGGGCTCTGCGG
>NZ_JACHIP010000030.1 GCF_014203275.1 Granulicella aggregans | reverse complement strand
GCAGTCGCAGTCGCGGGCTACTACGCAAGCATGCGGTTGCTTATCGATCCGCTGGCTCCGTTCGCCGGTGTGGGAGAAGACGAGGCCGCGAGGCTCGTAACAAAAGCAAGGATCCGGAGGATCACGTTCATTCCCTACATCGGGTCAATGGTCGTGGCGTGTGCGGCGGCTTCGCTCAACCCAAAAGGCCCGATGCAAATTCTTACCTCGGGACTTCCCGCAGCTGCAGCAGCGTTTGGACTTACGCAGATGGACAACCTCATTAGTCTGCGGCGAGCGCGCGCGTACATCGGTCCCCTGAAGCCACTTGAACGAAGTCTCCCATGGATTCTGGCTGCCGTCGTCGTACTGACCTTCTTTGTTTTGGTCCTGGGGCGCGGAGTTCGATTCTCATAAAGCACCATGGTCGAGGGGAGCTCTTTCATCCCAGTAAACGGCGTTCTGAGCAGTAAGCTGCGGACACTCAGTTGATGCGAAATCGCCGAGTATTAAAGTAAGCGGCACTCGGCTGCAAACGCGCATTGGCCTGTTCTCGCCAGTTGAGGAGCCAGGTCGATTGCGGCTTCAGTGTCGAGTCCCCTCGAAACGACTCGTGGCCCTGCTGCGACTCGAAGAGTGAGGGTGTATGGGCTTCTGCTAAAAACTCGCACAAACATTGCGAGGAGCCGCTGTCGACACAATCAAGGATGGTTGTCTTATCTCGTCGGGGTGACAGGTGTCGAGGCAACAGCCGTGTTCTGTGCAAAAAGGATTGACCACTTTCCGCTTTGTCGCCTGGCAACATATGTCATTCGTGTCTTAAGGGTGCCGGGAGTAGTGGCGACGATGCCAGGCGGCAGCGAACGAAAGTCGCTTGTTGAATGATCAGTTTCCACAATCGCGAGATTGGTACTGACGGGCGTCAGCGTCCGAATTGTGATCAAGTTATGGCTGCCTTTCAAGGGCCCGGAGAGAATGGCCGCATGTCGCGCCGCAATCATTGTCCGTCCATGGAATAGATCACCGCGAACGTTGATGAAGTCGCTGTCTTCAGTGAAGGCTGCGGCGAACGCCACCCCGTCACCGCGGTTCCATGCCGCTTCTTGATCCTGAAAGAGCGATCTCAGAGCGGCCTCATCGGGCACCTTCTGTGCGATGACTGCGGCAGGCGCTAGAACCATCAGGAAGAAAAAAACGCTTCTGAAGAAGCATCGAGATGCGCTGCGTATATGCGACATATTGAACCTCCATCTCATTGAATTCAGGTAGACGATGCAGTCGGCATCTCCTCATCTCCGAGACACGCGCGAGGACCTAGCCCGGCGGCTAGATCATGCGTTCTGGGCTAGACCTCGGGTGTCTGAGCTACGTTATGAAATTCTGTGATCCACCAGGTCCCGTCTTCCTTGATGAGGACGAGTAAGAGTTTGTTCCGCAGAACGCCATCTTTGCCCACGGGCAGCCCAGGGTAGACCTTTTGAAATCCACTCAGCTCTCCGGAGATATCGACCACAGCCACGTCTGGCCGAACGAAACGCAGCTTGGTGATGGAACTCGTCGAAGTTGCTCCCTTGAAGAAGGTCTGCCCAGTTTCTTTATGGCGCTGGATGAACTCGTCGCGGCCGAAGCGCACGGTGCCGAAGATGTTGGTGAAGCTGACATCTTCAGTAACGTGATCGGATGGATTCGAGTGCACCAGCGCTTCAATCGCCTTGATGTCTTCCGGAGAACCAGTGACAGCCGTATTCTGAGGGAAGGTCGGCGCTGCGAGAGATATGGGATCGAGAGTGGGGTCGGGGTGACCGTAGACGGCACCGCCGTCAATTCCAACATAGGTCGCCTGACGGGCAATCTGGAGCCACTGGTCGCCGTTCTTCTGCCAGACGTTTGTAAAGCGGCGGCTGATCGGCTTGCCGGCCATCGGGCCGTTGGCCATGACAATGTCGTCGTGACCCATTTCAATCGCAAGATCTCGTACGGTGTAGAAGGCTTCTGGGACTGCCTTCGCGCTGGAATACTTGAGTTTGTCCTCGCGCATGGCGGCGAAGACCTGATCGCGCGTGAGGATATTGTTGCCGGGGCTGTTGACGACCATGGCCGGTGACCAGAGCTTTTCGAGAGCTGCAAAGTCGTTGGTTGCGATTGCGTTGCCGACCGCTCGACCGTTGGCTTCGATCTGGGTGTGGATGGCTGCATCGTCGGGTGCCGGGGAGGGGGGTGTGAACGGACTAGTGACCGTGCCAGCCAAGATCGCTCCATCGAAACCGACGTAAGTTGCCTGACGTGCGATCAGGACCCAATCGTCACCGGAGCGCTGAAAGATGTTGGTTGATCGGCGCACGAGGTGCTTGCCCGCCATCGGACCATCGGCCGTGACTACTTCATCGTGGCCCATGTCGATGGCCACCCCGTTGGTAACGGTGAAGAATTCCGTCTTGCCTTTGAGACTGGTGTAATTGAGGCCGCCATTGTGCATGGACTCGACGACCTGGTTGCGGTTGACGATCTTGTTGGCCGGACCGTTGACTACCAGGGACGGTGACCAATACTTCTGGACGGTTGCAAAGTCACGGGTGGCGATGGCACGGCCGATGATTGAATCTTCGGCGTGGATCTTACTTTCAATGGCGCTGACATCGGGTGAGGTGGCCGCGGCTTGAGCTGCTGCCGCCTGATGAGCGATCACGATTGCAACCAAAGCAGCGGCTGGAATCGACACTCTCTTACGCCATGTCGCCGACTTTTGGGGAGGGAGTTCCGAGGGGTATGGGGTACCATGCATCTTAAATGCCTCCTGTGCTTGATTGCACGAGGTGATCGTGCCTGATCGCGCATTGAGTGTCGCTTGATTGCGGTGAAGGTTTTCTTAGGATTTTCCTAGGGTGGTCTTCAGGGCCCATCTGGCCGAGGTAGAGTTTGGTCTATCTGTTTGATTCCTATGAGCTTGACGATTCCGAATTCTGCCTTTTCCGGGATGGTTGCCGCGTAGCCCTTGAACCGAGGGCCCTGCAAGTTCTGCTTTTCCTCGTTCAGAATGCTGGGAGGCTGCTGCAAAAGGATCTAATTCTTGAGGCCGTCTGGAAGGACACGTTTGTCGAGGAGAGCTCGCTGACTCGCGCGGTGGCCATCCTTCGCAAGCAGTTGGGCGATCATCCGCGTACCCCGATCTACATTGAGACGGTCCCGACTCTGGGCTACAGGTTTATTGCAAAAGTCGAGACCGCATCGCGGCCCCAGTTCGGGGAAAGTGAAGACGAGGCCGGTTCCGTGTTGAGCCCCATGGAAGCGCCAGAAATTAGTCCGCTTGAGCCGGGAAGCGCCGGGCATGGCGACTCACACGTTGGAGGTGTGAACGAAGCACCGCTTCCGGAGGTTCTGACGACAGACGACTTGATACCAGGTCGGGCACCCGAACGGGTAGACAGATCCATAAAATGGCGGCCAGGCAGATCCGTCGTATGGACTGTGCTCATGCTCGTGCTGCTTGCAGCGGCGGGAACCTTTCTCTGGAGGAGTTTCCGTCAACCCCCTGTTCGCGAAGACAAGAAAACCATTGTCCTGAGCGATTTTGAGAATTCTACCGGCGACGCCGTCTTCGACGGGACTCTGCGTGAGGGTATGACCGTCCAGCTAGAGCAGTCTCCAGTCCTCAGCCTCGTCTCCGAGCCGAAGATTCGGTCTACGCTTCTCCTGATGAACCAGCCTGTGGATTCGCGCTTGCCGCCGGTTCTGGCTCGTGAGGTCTGCCAGAGGACCAATAGCGCTGCCATGCTGGACGGCTCGATCGCGCCACTTGGAAGCCAATATGTCATTACCCTTCACGCAACCGACTGCGCTACGGGAGACAGTCTCGATACGGAGCAGGCCCAGGTCGCCAGGAAAGAAGATGTCCTGCGAGCTCTCAGCGATGTAGCCGCCAGCCTGAGGAGTCGTCTCGGTGAGTCCATCGCTTCCATCAAGAGCCTTGATACCCCGCTTGACGAAGCCACAACTTCCTCTCTCGACGCTCTCAAGGCTTTCAGTGAATCTAGTCGGGTGGGGAATCAAAGTGGGAGCGCCGCCGCAATCCCGCTTGCGCAACGTGCCGTCGAACTCGACCCCAAGTTTGCCATGGCCTGGGCCATGCTGGGTCGCATGTATGGAGATATCGGACAAGAACAGGCCTCTGAGGAGAGCACAGCCAAAGCCTATGAATTTCGCGACCACGCCAGCGATCACGAAAAGTTCTTTATCGTAGTTTCGTACGAGATACAGGTCACAGGAGATCTGGAGAAGGCAGAGCAGACCTGCGAGACGTGGAGCCAGATCTATCCCCATGACACGGGAGGCTACGGCTTTCGGGCTGGCGCCATTCTGAGGGTGTTCGGTTCTTATGAGAGAGCAGTCGAAGTTGCAACGCACCTTGTCGCCATTCATCCCGACTTTGCCCTGGGCTATCATTTCGCAGCCTTCAATGACATCGCGCTGGGCCACTATGCGGACGCCCGGCGAGTCATAGACGATGCCACGGCTCGTCACTTCAGCAACCCCTTTCTTGCTCTTGACCAGTACCGCCTTGCATTCCTGGCCGGGGACGAAGCAGCCATGAAGCGGGTCGTTGCGGCTGAAGAGAAGTTGCCGGGAAGCAAGGACATCTTTGCCAATCAGCTCGCATCTACATTGGCCTACCACGGTCATCTAGACTCGGCTCGCAAAGTCTCGGAAGACGCTGTCGAGCTTATGAAGCAATCGGGCAGACGAGAAGCAGCGGCGAGGCTGGAAGCTGGATCCGCTTTGCGAGAAGCCTTCTATGGAGAGCACACGCGGGCCACGCGTCTTGCGCAGTCGACAATCGGTCTCTCAAACAGTCGAGACGCCGAGTATGGTGCTGCTTTCGCGTTCGCACTATCTGGGGATTCGACCCAGGCCAAAGCTTTGGTGGCGGACCTGGAGAAGCGTCTCCCGGAAGATACTTCTGTGCATTTCCACTATTCTCCAGCGGTTCGTGCCCTTATCGCATTGAACGCGCACGATCCTGTGAAGGCAATCGATTTGCTGCAGGCCAATGTTCCCTCTGAACTCGGCTCACCCCAGAGCAGCTTCGACGGCTTCTATGGTGGGCTCTATCCGATCTACGTGCGAGGGTTGGCCTATCTGATGCTGCATCGCGGTAGTGACGCAGCAAATGAATTCCGCAAGGTCCTCGATCATCCCGGCATAGTCGCGAACGACCCCATAGGAGCGTTGGCCAACTTGCAGCTTGGACGAGCCTATGTACAGTCGGGAGATTTGGTTCGAGCACAAGCCGCTTATCGAGACTTTCTTACCGTGTGGAGTTCTGCCGACCAGAAACTTCCGATTTTGAAACAATCGCAGCTTGAACTCGCTCGCATTGGAGACCGTAACCACTAAAGATGTCGTGTTTTTACTAGCTGGATGAAACACGCCTGAGTACGATCTACTCAACGAGGAGCGGCACGCGAACGAGTAGCGATGACCTTCCGTTCGTACCGATCTCGAAGGAGCCCGATGCTTACCGTTCAAAGCGCCTCTCCTGACCCGGCCCTGTTGCCTTACATTCGGACGTATGTCCAGCGGGAGGCACACCTCGGCGCACGGGAGCTTGTTGAGCCGGTGGTCGCGCGACTTGGCGTGATGCTTGAATTTGAATTCGCTGGCTCGTACGAGGTTCGGAACTATGGGTCGGATTCAATCGAAGATCCAAACGCCATATCGGTCATTGGACCTCAGGGCTGGCGTCGCTCACGGCTGATTATCAGAGGGGATATCGAGTCGCTCGTCGTCATGTTTCAACCCTTCGGCTTCCACGCGCTCTTTGGAATTCCGACAGCACTGCTATCGAATGCGGGAACGGAGGGGCATGCGCTTCTCGGCAGAGACGTATCGCGACTTCACGAGCAGCTAGGAAATCTCATCTCCCTCTCGCAGAGAGCAAGAGCGTTGGACTCTTATTTCCTGCGGCAACTATCGGGCCTTTCGTCTATCGACCCAGTACAGAAAGCGCTTCATCTGCTGACCATGCCTGAAACAGGTCTCAAGGTCGCTGGTGTCGCCAAACAGATGGGCGTTGGCCTTCGCCAGCTTGAGCGAAGATCCCTCGAATACGCCGGGATGTCTCCAAAGACCCTGGCCCGCATCGCGCGGTTCAGTCATGCTCTTCGTCTCAGAACAGAGCGTTCCTTGAACTGGACACAGATCGCTCATGCTGCCCAGTACCACGACCACATGCACATGATTCGGGACTTCCGTGAATTCGCAGGGGAGGCCCCAACCTCCGCGCTGCAGGAGATAGAACCAGCGCATCTCATCCACTTCGCAATGGAGCCATCCTCAAAGGGTCGATGAAAACCGGTTCTAGCTTATAGCAACCACTTGTCCACTACAAAGCGCCAGGCACCTACATGAGAGGCGATGACGGCGAATGGCGGCATCGTGGCGACGAGGAGCGGGACGCCCCATCGGTATGCACGGTGAATGGAACCTCTACTCAACACGTCGTAGATCGGGCCGGCAATATAAAAGCATAATGCGATTCCAAGAGTCAGCGGATTGATCCCATGCAGGAGCCTGCCGAAAGCAGGGAAGAAGAACAGCTGCGTTGACATGAGGATCAGGCGCTTGTGCGTCTCTGCATCTTGCCGAAGTCGCAGACCAAAGTAGATGAAGATCGCGAAGAGCGCCATCTGGCTGAAAGACACAGCCAACAGACTGTACCCATCAGGGAAGGGGAAGAATCGCCCTTGACGCGCCTGGCGGAGCGCGATGGCGGATCCGGACACCACGACACCTGAGGCGAGCAACCCACCAAGGATGCCCAGGCTGCGATGCAGCTTCATCTGTCCATACATCGCAAGCAGGTTCTGAAGCAGGTAGAACACGATCCATCCGGTGAATACTGCTCCATGAACATGGACCCAGAACGGAATTGCAGGACTGTGGAAGTAAGTCTTTGCATAGTAGGTCTTCATAAAACCGGCGAATACGCCAGCTGCCATCGCAAAGGCCATTCCCGTATAGAAGCGATGATCCACTTGCCGCCTGCGGGCTGCCTGTACAACGCTCTGAGTGCCCAACATTACAGTTCCACTTGCCATCGCTCGCTCCTCTTTTCCGCCGTTCTGGAGGAAGAGTAGAAGCGCCACTCTGGCTCCTGATAGTAAGAACGCGACAATCTTCTGCTTCATGTCGGGTTTGTACTAGGCTCGGATTGATCCGGCTCGATACGCTTCGAGCATGAAAACTTCTTCGACTTCCCGCCGCAGTTTCCTCGTCGCTGGGACCGCTCTCGCCGCAGCATCTTTCCTCCAGGCAGAACCTTCAATCAGCTCTCCGGCTAACCGTGCAGTGGCGGAAGAGTTCCTGAGCAAATGGATCCAGGCCTGGAACCAACACGACGCCCATCAACTCGGCCTCCTACAAACGCTTGACGCAAACACCGTCAACCGTTTCGGTACGCTGGTCCAGGGTCGCGCCGCGGTCGAGAAGGCCCTCAGCTTCCTGCACAACCCCGGAGGACCGTATCATGACGTCACCGCGCCGGCCCTGCAACTGATCGACGTTCGACAGATTGCGCCGAACGTGATCATTCTGCAGGCAAGCTGGAAGAGCCCGGTAATGAATCCTGACGGCAAGCTCGATCTGGCGAAGGAGGACGAGATGCTTGTGTCGTACACTTTGCTGAAAGTGGGCAGCGAGTGGAAGGCTGCTCAGATGGACCTGCACAACGTCGAGAAGATGGATCTTCCTTACTCGAGCCCAGGACAGAGACCTTAGCCTGTCATGGAGGCACGATGCTGACAACGCAAAGCGCAATTCCGGATGCGGTTCTGGAGCCATTTGTCCACTGTTATGTGCGGCGCGTCTCGAAGGCCGGCGAGGTCATTGAACCGGTGTTTCCTCGCACGGCCACAATGCTCATCTTCCAGTTCGCGGCAGTCTATGAGGTTAAGGAGTACGAGACGGAACAGCGCCGCCGTTCCTGGGCAGCAACCGTTGTCGGGCCTATAGCTGCACGCAGAACGCGTCTGATACTGCGCGATCATGTGGATTCGCTCGACGTTTTGTTTCGGCCGTTGGGCATGTACCGTCTGTTTGGCGTGCCGATTTCGCCGCTTGCTGGCGGGGGCGCGGAAGGACATGCGGTATTCGGGCCGCAGATCTCGTCGCTGTATCAACGTCTCGGGAATGCGGAAAGCTTCGCCGATCGCGTGCGGCTGCTGGACCGATTCTTCCTCCATCGGCTGCAGCAAGCACGTCCGCTCGATCCGACCGCTCGCGCCATGCACCGGTTGGCCTTAGGCAGATGCAACGTAGGGGACGCCGCAAGAATGATCGGGATCAGCGAGCGTCAGTTTGAGCGAAGGTCCCAGCAGTGGGCCGGAGTGTCTCCGAAGGCCCTGGCCAGGGTCTCTCGCTTTCAGCGTGCCATCGCGGAGTACAGGTCAAGCCGCGGCAGTTGGCTCGACATCGCTCATAACGTCGGCTACTACGACCAGATGCACATGGTGAGAGACTTTCATGATCTGGGAGGCGGTGCTCCGACCCAAGTCGTCAAAGCGATCGCGGATGAGCATCTGATCTCGTTCTGTTGTGGATGACAGAACCATCCAAAATGTCGCACCGGTACTATTACCGGTGCGGCTCGGATACCTATCCTGGCCTCATGACTACTTCGGTCTCCAATCGCCGCTCGTTCTTTCTCTCCGCAGTCTCCTTGGCAGGTGCCGCGGCTGTCTCTTCAAACTTGATCGCCCAGCCCGCGCCAACCAATCTGACTGCATTCCTCAAAACCTACGATGATGCCTGGGCGAGTCACGACCCGCTCGCTATCGCCATGCTGCACTCAGCAGACGTCCTGGTCGTCAATCGTTTTGGCTCCATGCTGGAAGGCCGCCCCGAGCTGGAGCGGGCGATGCAATTTCTGCACGCGGCGGGAGGTCCATTCCATGCCGTCACTTTCCCCCGTCAGGAACTTCTCGTAAGCCGTATGCTGAAGACCGACATGGCCACTCTCCACGCCAGATGGAAGAATCCCACCATGGGCCCCGGCGATCAGCTTGCTCACGGCAATCAAACGCCGTGGGTCGACCTGCTCTCCACCTACCTCCTTGCCCGGCAGGGCGATACCTGGCAGATCGTCCAGCATGATCTCCACAGCGTCGACCCCATCAAGTTCCCCTTCAAGACCAAATGGAACGGGTAGACGTCGATCTCGCGACCACCGCGCCGCATCCGGCGTTGCGCCCCTTCGTGCGCTACTACTCTCAGCGCCGCATTGTCCCAGGAGACGATCTCCAGGAGCCCGTCACCGCACGCCTCGGCGGCCTCCTCGAATTCCACTTCGCGAGCCTTTATCGCATTCCTATCGTCGGCACAGACCACTTCGAGTCCTGCGCTCCCATGCTCGTCGTCGGGCCCATCACCTATCGTCGCCTGCAGCTTACCGCCGACGGCACAGTCGAATCGCTCACCGTCATGTTCCAACCTTTCGGCATCTATGAGCTATTCGGCATACCCACCCGACTCCTCACCGAACACGCCGTCGAAGCCCACTCCCTCCTTGGCCGATCCATCTCGCAGCTCTACGATGCCCTTGGCGAGGCTCGCTCGTTCAGCAGCCGTGTCCGACTGCTCGACCAGTTCCTGCTCAGACGACTGTCCTCCAGCCACCAGATGCGCGTCTCCCACTGGAGCCAGTCGCTTACCTTCGTCGCGCAGGACCGCGGCGCACACACCGTCCGCGAACTCGCCGCATCGCTCAACACCAGCCCCCGCCAGCTTGAGCGGAGGTCTCTCGAAATCGCCGGCATGTCGCCTCAGACCATGGCCCGCGTCGCTCGTTTCGTCCATGCTCTGCGCCTCAAGCGAGCCTCGAGCAACAAACGCGTCACCTGGACCGAGATCGCTCACGCCTCCGGCTACTACGACCAAATGCACCTCATCCGAGACTTCCGTCTCATGGGAGGAGCCACGCCCACCGCTCTCACTCATCAGCTCCAGTCGCACCATGGTGCATCGCTGCTGCTTCGGCCGAGCGCAAAGAACTCGGATCTCAGCGAACCTTTTGACAATCAACGCGTATCTCGTCAGTGAGACTTCGGTCTTCTCAGTTAGTGCGAAATCGACGATGCACCCATTGACAAGCGATCACGATATGCATTCGTGGTGGGTGCGACGCAACGAAAGAGCGGAGCCCATAGGACTCCGCTCTTTCTCGATTTAAACGATCGCAAACTACCAACCGTACGCGCCGTCCTTGTGGAAGAAGCCTGCAGTCGGGCCGTCTTCGCCGATCTGTGCATACTTCACGATTGCAATGGCGCCCTCGGCTGCCGTCCCCGGACCACTGTGGTTGTTGAGGTCCGTGGCGACGTAGCCGGGGCAAACCGAGTTAACCTTTGCTTTCGTGTCCCGCAGTTCCCACGCCAGGTTTACGGTGAACATGTTCAGCGCTGCCTTTGACGCGGTATACCCGAGCGGCTTCACACCGTAAAACGGCGAGTCGGGGTTGGTGTTGATCTCAAGAGAACCGAGACCGCTGGAGACGTTCACAATGCGCGCCGCGGGCGCTGCCTTCAATAGCGGGAGCAGCGGCTGCGTAAACTCCACTGTGCCGAAGAAGTTCGTGTTGAAGATTCGCTTGATGGCGTCGATCGAGGCCGTGCTAGCAGGCGCATCGGCCCCCGTCATGTCGGCAACGCCAGCGTTGTTGACCAGCACATCCAAGTGGCCAAACTCCTTCAAAATCTTCCCAGCAAGTGCAGTCGCGGTTTCGTGCGCGCGCTCCAGATCGGCGTGCACGAATCTAACATCGAGCGCTTCGGCGCGCAGCTTTGCCGCTGCCTCTTCGCCACGGACGGTGTCGCGTGCGCCCAATAAGACAATGAATCCGGCTTTGCCAAGCGCCCGCGAAACCTCCAACCCAATGCCCTTGTTGGCGCCCGTCACCAGAACTACCTTTGCCATGCATCATCTCCCGTAACGCTCGCTTGTTAGATTCTATGACGCGCGGAAAGATTCGACGACCACAGAAGCATCTGCACAGTTTTCGCGCAGGAAATGTGGATGGCGAACATGGCGATAATTTTCGTGCGCCAGCAAGTAGCAAGACGGTGAAGTTGGCTCCGTCCTTAGGAGATCACCGCCATCGCTGTGTCCGTCATAAACCTGAGGCAGTCCGTAGACGTTCCACGTCTTGCATGGGAGGAACTCCAAAAAGGCGGCGATATTCCCGGCTGAACTGGGAGGCACTTTCGTAGCCGACGCGTCGGCTCACTGTAGCTGCATCAAGCGACTCGCAAAGTAGCATACGGCGAGCCTCCTGGAGCCGCAACTGCTTCTGATACTGTAAAGGGCTCATGGACGTTACGGCCCGAAACCAACTATGCATGGCAGAAGGACTCATCCGCATCTCACGAGCAAGCTCTTCCATTTTGACTGGCCGAGCAACATTGCGTCTCAGCCATGCAAGACCAGCGGCCACACGCTCGACCTTGCCGCTGTCCGCAACCATGCGCCGCAACAGGCTACCCTGCTCGCTCAGGAGCAACTTGTAGAAGATCTCCCGTTTGACGAGCGGAGCGAGAACGTCGATCCGATCAGGTTTCTTGAGGAGCAGTGTGAGCCGTAACACCGCATCCAGCAAATCGTCGTCCATCGAGCCAATCATCAGGCCGGGACGCAGAGGCGGGGCGGTTTCGTGAGGCAGATTCGATTCGCGCATAAGCGAGGCGATCTCATCGAAATCCAGTACCAGGCTCAGACCCAGAAACGGCTTGGAACGACTGGCCTCCTCAATCTGCCCCACGAGCGGTAGGTCAAGGGAGACGAGCAGATATTTATTGGGGTCGTAGCGGAATCGTTGTTCATTGAGCAGAGTGGACTTTGCGCCCTGCGCAACGACACACAACACCGCCTCATGCAGCGAGTTCCGCGGCACATCAGTGGTGGAATATCGGGTAAGGAATAGTCCTCCTATCGCGGTGGCGTGAGAGCCTTCTCGCGGACACATATCGTCAATCAATTCAGCTAGCCTGGTCATCTCGCCCATATCATCCCATACTTATTGAACGACACGAATCGACCTGCGATCCATCAATTTGGCGGAATAGGCAATACTTCTGTCGGATCATTCAATTCGTTGCAAGCCTGGTGGTCGTCTAACTGACTATATTGAGAGGAGCGTCACGAATGGGAAAGTTGGATGGAAAGATCGCACTGATAACGGGCGGAAGTGAAGGCATAGGATTCGACACGGCGAAGGAGTTCCTGCTTGAAGGAGCTTTCGTGTTTATCACGGGACGGAGGAAGCCTGAGCTTGATAAGGCTGTCCAAGCGCTTGGGCATGGCGCGGCGGCAATCCAGGCGGATGCTGGGAAGCTCGGCGATCTGGATCGCATGTACGCGGAGATCAAAGAGAAGAAGGGCAAGCTCGACGTTGTGTTTGCCAACGCCGGTATCTATGAACAGATGCCATATGACAAGGTGACCGAAAACTTCTATGACACCTGTGTCGATATCAACGCGAAAGGAGTTTTCTTCACGGTTCAGAAGGCGATTCCGTTGATGGACAAGACGGGGTCGATCATCCTGAATGGCTCTTTCATAGGTAGTTCAGGATTCCAAGGGATGTCCGTATACGGAGCAACCAAGGCTGCTGTGCGTAGCTTTGCCCGCACGTTCACCGCTGAGTTGAAGGGTCTGGGTCCCCGAGTCAATGTCATCAGCCCGGGTCCAATCGACACAGCAGGCAATGCATCCACGATGGGCGCGATTAAAGAAGTTCGGGAATACGTCACGAACATGGTTCCCATCACTCGCATCGGCAAAGGCAGCGACATCGCCAAGGCTGCCGTTTTCCTTGCGTCTGACGATTCCAGCTTTGTGGCCGGCGTAGAACTGTTCGTCGATGGCGGTATCAATGCAGTCTGATAGGGAGCAAGGGTGCGGCTTGCTTTTTGTCTTTCCGTGTTAACCAGTTTGGTGATGGATGTGAGTTCTCCTCATACCCTCTTCGGTCCGGAAAGATCGAAGGGGGCTTCTCCGGGAGCCCGCAAAATCACCGGACGAATCCTAGGCAAGACCAGGCGCAGTTAGGCAGCCTTATTTTTAATCTCGGCTTCTCAGAACTGATTCCTGCGGTAGGCTTCTGCTTGTTCTGCCTCAGAGTAAGCAGGACGGCCTTCATGAGAATGCCGAGGTGGTCGGAGAGAACAAGGCGCAGAACGAAGGGTCGCTGAGCCTCCACCGCGGCGGCATGGAGCCTATCGAATCGAACTGCTCTATAGCAGAGAAAGAATGGTTTTTGCCATGGGCGAAGCTACTTGGTGCTGCTGTGCAATAGCCTCGAACAGTCCAAGATCCTTCTTGGGAATGTTGGATTGAGAGAAAGTCGGCTGCCTCTCAGCAATGCGGTTACCATAGCTCTGGTAAATCGGAGACGGAAAAAGAGTTTGTGTCAGCATATCGACGACCGCCTGCATGTCGCCACCCGTGACATCAATCAGGCGGAGCGCTTCAGTGAGAAAACGGGTCGCCGATATCAACAGAAAGTTACCGACGATCTTCACCATCGTAGCCGCTCCGATCTCCTCACCGAAGTCGAAGACTCCTTGAGCGCCCATCGCTACTAGGAGAGGACGTATACGATCCTTCGCAGACTGCGATCCGGCGACGGGCATCCAAAGCTTCCTTGCGACCGCTGCCTCGTGCCTTCCGAACACTGGTGCCTCCACATAGGTACATCCATGACGTGCGTGCAGTTCCGCCAGACGCTTTGCGGCGGCGGGCAAACATGTACACATGGAAATATGAACGCCTCCCGATCCAAGTCGTTCGAGGAAGCCGGGGCTGGTCACGACGCTCTCAACCACCTCCGCATCCCATAGTACGGAGATGATGACGCCACCAGACTCTATGACCTCGATTGGAGCGGAGACAACAGTTGCGCCACGTTGCTGCAAGAGTTCGGTTTTAATCTGCGTCCGGTTGTAGACGGTTAGGGCGTAGCCGCTCTCCAGCAGGTTGATCGCCATGGGCGATCCAAGGTCGCCTAGTCCGATAAATCCAATCCGTTCGCTCATTTCTCTTCTCCTCACCTAAAACGTTACGTTAACGTCATGTTTAAGGCAAGAAGCTTCAAACGACTATGAATCATTTAGCCACTGATCAAAGCGGTCGATATGGGCCTGCAAATCGGATCGAAATTTGGTCAATGCCGTAATTTTCTCATCGGTTTGTGACAGGTGTTGCCTCAGGATGGAAAGCACTTTTCGCTTGGCGCTCCTCCGCGAAGGGTCTGAAAAGTAAAGATCTATAACGCCGGAAACTTCTTCAAGAGTGAGCCCTAGACGTTTGAGCTGATCGATCTTTTCCAAACGTGCGATCGAGGCTTCCGGGTAATAATGTTGACCATTTCCTTCGCGTTCACCTTTTGGAAGGAGGCCGAGCCGCTCATAGTGGCGGATTGTCCTGAGGGTGACACCCGCGCGTCCTGCCAGTTCGCCAATGCGCATCCACTCGGACATGAAATAGGTATATCGTTTCCTCGATAAACAAGCTACGCGGGTGTTGATCTGATCTAAGCAACGGTTGGAATTGGATGCCGTTACGCTCTGGCTATACCAAGTACATTCATCTTGACCCGGTTGTGTTCTCAGTACAAGAACACAACCGGGCAAGCAGATTCTAGATCAGCGTGCCACCCGAGACCTCGATGCGCTGAGCGTTCACCCAGCGATTCTCCTCGGAAAGAAGCGAGGCGATCATGGGGCCGATGTCGTCGGGTTGTCCGACACGTCCCAGTGCCGTCAGCCCGGCGATCTGCTTGTTGACTGCAGGGTTGTCACGCACCATTCCACCGCTGAAATCCGTCGCGATGGCGCCTGGAGCCACGGTGTTCACGGCAATGCCGCGTGGACCAAGTTCTTTCGCCAGGTATCTCGTAAGCACTTCGACGGCACCCTTCATGGAGGCATAAGCGGAACTTCCCGGAAAGGCAAACCGGGCCAGTCCCGATGAGATCATCACGATTCTTCCGCCATCGTTCATCAGCGGCAGAAGCTTCTGCGTGAGGAAAAAAACACCCTTGAAGTGAACGTTGTAGAGGCTGTCGAAGTCCGCTTCCGTTACCTTGTCGAATGGCGCATGATGGGATGTGCCAGCGTTATTGACAAGATAGTCGAAACGTTCCGCTCCCATCTCCACAAGGCTTGCCGCTACGCTTTGTACAAACGCATCGAAGGTCCTGATCATGCCGGCGTCAAGTTGGAGCGCAATGGCCTTTGCTCCCGTCTCGTTCACTTCGGTGATGAGCGTATCGGCTTCTGCACGATTCGAGTTGTAGGTGAAGATAGAGCTTACGCCCCGCCGGGCCAGGTTCAGCACTGTGTTGCGCCCTAGTCCCCGGCTTCCGCCGGTGACGATGGCGATCTTCGCGCCCGTATTTGCTGCAGTTGATTCAGTCATAGTTCGCTCCTGTGATCCGTGTTCTCTCCAAGAGTACGTTTTCACATATCGATAGAGATATACCGGAACTTTCCCATTTCTTGCCCATTCCTGCTCGATGGTTTAGCGTGGAGGTCGGAAAGAAAAGTCTAGAAGGGGTGATTCCTTGTCAGAATGCCTAGCGGAGCTTGTCTTGCGCTATACCGAAGCGCAACCTGGCCAAAGTCCCTTCTTCACCTGCATGGAAAGGCTGACCATCCTGCGCTCTGACCACCAGCGCCGGGCTAATCATCTCATCTACAAGCCCTCTCTCTGTATTACCGTTCAGGGAACGAAATCAGCCACCTTCGGCGACCAGTGCCACTCCTACAGCGCTGGGCAGGCTCTGCTCGTCAGCGTCGAAATGCCTGGATTCGGCACCGTCACGGAGGCAAGCCCCACAGAGCCTTATCTAGGGGTCATCCTCGAACTCGACCTTGCCACTCTGCGGGCCGTTGCGAGTGAACTTGCTGACCTGCCCAGGCCCAGCGAGACCCTGAGCTGTGGTGTCTTTGTCACCGACTTCGACGGTCCTCTTACCGAGTGCACGCTCCGTCTAGTCCGTCTGCTCGATACGCCGGGCGCTATTCCGGTGCTCTATCCATCCATCATGCGCGAGATCTCTTACTGGCTGCTTTCTGGCCCTCACAGCGGGGAGATCGTCAGGATGACACTGACCAACAATCACCAGCATCGCATTCTTCAGACCATCCACTTCCTTCGCGACCACTTCGCGGAGTCAATCCGGATCGGCGACCTTGCGGCGATTGCGCAACTCGGTCCATCAGCCTTTCACCGCCAGTTCAAGGCGGTCACCTCAATGACCCCGCTTCAATACCAAAAGCAACTGCGCCTTATGGAAGCTCGGCGCCTGATGACCGCCGACGCAACGAATGTCGAGAAGGCCGCTTTTCAGGTCGGTTATGAGAGTCCCTCACAATTCAGCCGTGAATACGGCCGTATGTTCGGCATTTCTCCGCGACGCGACGTAAACCTACTCAGGAGCACCGCTGCTTGATGAACGTCCTAGGCGTTCGGACAGGCCATCGGGCGAGGTTCTTGGGCGCCCGATAGGCCAACTTCGTGTCAGGCGTGTCCCGATACCAGACGATTTGTCATCCATCGTAGGGGCAGTATCTTTATGCTGCGGCACGATATCAGCGTCTCTCAAACATTTTTATGGACAGCACACTACGGGTGCAGTGCCCGGCTTCTTTTGTACCAGTGGAGTTGGTACAAACTGGGATCAAAGGAGCGTTGTATGGCACGAGGGAAGAAGCATGGTCCAGAGCAGATGGTGAACCTGCTGGGTCGGCAGCCACAACGGAAAAAGTGGCCGTTAGGCTCTACAGGGCGCGGCCGAAGGACGCGCTTCATCCTGCCATCGGCGTCGACTCACACATCCACTTCAACTCTGCCCTACGCCTCTTAGGACGGCGCTTCCGTAGAACATAGGCTTCCAACAAACTCTTGCCCGCTCGAGGCTGCAAATCGCACCGTTATGTTGACGATGCCCGGTCTGGGACTAATCGTGCGGGTCGCTCAATTCTTCTGGGAGGCCATCCGTCGTTGGGTTGATCGGCTATTCCGTTCTCTTGCGGATTCCGGCGAATCAAGGCAGACTTGCAACAAAGATCTTCGTTAGGAAGCGCTCGATTCCAGCAATATCTGGCAAGGAGCGGAAGTTTCCGCATTTAGCTCGTTCCAAGAACACGGAAACACGTGTGCGCGTTTCTTGATGGGCACAGGCCGCAAGTTCCACAATGTCGCGTCTCCGCAGTTGAGTTTTCTTGAGGAGAGGGCCATCTTCTTGTATCGAACAGTTCCCCGCAGTGAGATCTTTGATGCCCTTGAGCATCTGCGTGCCCTACATCGGCAGAGTAGGCCATCGAACGAACGCGAGCGCCACGCCGCCGAGCGTCGGGAACTCCTTACTAAGAACCTGCTTTCGAATCTCCACCGCACGCAAGATCATCCCACACTAAGGATGCTGCTCGAAATCGCGGATGCGCTCTCGTTGACGATCGAGGGTGCCCATCGGCTTTTCGGTTACGACTTAGCTGAGATCAGGGAATATGATCGGCAACTCAATGGGAGAAGAACCCGGATTGTCGAGTCCTATACCTTCGAACGAGACCGCTTGTCGGATGTTCCGCTCGATCTTGCGCCACCCGAGAGTTTTGCATCGGACGGGACGCTTCGGGATTTGGTGCGAACATGGCAGCGCGATGTTCCGGCGCGCTCATTGAGGGGAACGACTTGGCGCCGTCCTGGGGTGTTCTACGTTCACGTCGGCACTGAGGACAGCCTTGGATCGAGCCTCCCTCCGGGATCGATTGCATTGGTTGAGCCGATTGAGGAGGACGAGATGCGACAACCGCATCCGCGCTCCATCTATCTGCTTCAATTCCGCAACGGCTACCGTTGTAGCGGCTGCATGGTCATCCGGAGCAAGCTCTACCTTCTGACCCCGGAACGAACCTACGCTGGCCCGCAGGAGTTCGCCTATCCCGGCTCTGTTCGCATCGCTGGACGCATTCGGATGTTCGCTACTCGGTTGCCCTTGCCAGAGTATTCGACAATTTCTCTTGCTCAATACCAGGGTAGCGGCGAGCTCGTACTTCCCTGGGAACATCAGACTCGGGATCGGCTGCTTGCAACGAAATACAGAAGGTTCCAGCGATCACATGACGAAGAACAATCCATTCGACAGTTTCTTGAGACGGAACTGAAATCGAGGTTCAGCGAACGCACTTTGCGGCGGTATCGCAGCCCGGGTCGATCAGAGCCGCACGTTGATGTCCTTCTCACCCTGTCGTTGATGCACTCCGTGCGTTACACGGACGCCCTGCAATCCGGCGGCTACACAATTCGCGACACGGGCCGATTTTCGCTCGACTCTCTGCTGACAACGAAGAACTACGCCGACCTGTTGGTTCCACGCCAGATAGCGAGCACTCCGATGCCGCGAGAGGTTTGGGAGACTCGACGACAAGAGTTCGCTGAATGGCCATCGTTGCTTGCAGTAAGGTTTCCCCAGCTTCGTATCTGGGACGACCGCGTAATTCGATTGGCGCAGGAGAAAGCGATTGAAGGGCTGAGTCCAGCGATCAAGCCTGGAACTTGGATGCTTCTGGAGCCGCTATCAAGCGTCCCCGACACGCGCGTGGACGCTCGCAAGCGGGGTTGGTCACAGCCCATCTATGTGCTGCGCCGAGGGGTGGAAATTATTTGCGGACGGCTAGTGCGCGAGGGGAATCGTTTTGTATTGTTAGCAAATCCCAACGACGTTGGCTCGAAGATAGTGCTCGACGCCGATGACCTTCGCGATGTTAGCCGCGTCTCCGGCGTCGCGGTCCCGGTATAGCGACCACTTTGACGGAAGCGTAGATCTGGCCAAAAATCCATTGCAACGCACCAAGAGTGCTGCTCGTAAGTCCCTTTGATTCCGCGATTGAAGTATGTTTGGCCAGATACGCAGTTTCTCCTCGCACGGCAGCGACACCGAGGTAAGCTCGGTTCACGATTCAAGACCAATCGCTGCGAGGTGCGCTCATGATGAATGGCAGCTCTCATCTAAGGACCATCGTGAATCAAGACGGTGCCGCTGTCCTCGACACCAAGCTCGGGTCGATTGCGACGCTCAACTCGACCGGCGCCTATGTGTGGCAGAGCCTTGAGCGTGGCGACACTCTCGAAGTCATTATTGCCAATCTGTCTCGTGAAGCGGAAACACCCCACAAGACTGTGGAGCGCGATGTGCTCGAATTTGTCGAGGCATTGCGAGCGCAGCAGTTGTTATCCCATTGAGCATTGGAAGGAGAACGCATGATGCCTGCATTCCCCATCTGCTCAAATGAATACCGAGTCCTCATAGTGGACTCCATGTCTCGGGCTGTGTTCGTGCGTGAAGACCGAAGCGAGTATCGTCTGATTCGAGTTTGCGTGCCGACCGGAACCCGACCAGCGCAGCAGTTACAGAAAGCGCTTCGCGACGTATGGCGACTTCCGGTCTTGGTTCTCGATGTGATGATCCCGAAGGATGGCGATCGCCCCTGCGCGATCGCTGAACTCCTCCAAAGAGAAGCTGTTGAGGGCATTGCGTCCATCGGGCCTGACCAAATTCCAGACGAAGAATTATCTGCGCAGGAGCGAACATGGCTGCTCTCCGTCCTGAGTGGAGACTCAATTCATCCCATTGCAAGAATCGGCTGGGCTGATGACGCCGTTCAATGGGTTGAGGCCACAACAACGAGCAAAGTTTTGTCTAAGGCCGATATCGAGCAATTCAACGCTGGGAACGGATTCAGTCTCCTCTGCTTTCGTATGAACGATGGAGCGACGCATTGGCTGAAAGCAACCGGCGCACCGAACACTCAGGAGCGCTCCGTGTCGCTGCTGCTGACACGGTTATGCCGGGATTATGTCCCAGAAGTGGTGGCAGAAAGGCTGGAGTGGAATGCGTGGCTGATGCACAGCAGCGGACAGAGCCTCAGCAAGCTACCGCAGGAAGCACCCGAGGTAGAGCGCATGCTGCAAGTCGCAGTCAAATCCCTGGCCGGGTTGCAGATCAGAACGGTGGGTGCGGAACTCGACTTACTCAATGCCGGTGCTGTCGATCACAGAACGCATGTCTTGCGAAACGACGCGGAAGCGCTCTTCGCATACATCGACGAGGCGATGGGCTGTCAAACATCCACCAAAGTTTCACCCTTGGGCCGAAACGGCTTGGCGAGCTCAAGAATATTTTTGAATATACCTGCGACTACCTGAGCGAGGTGGACATTCCGGACACGGTCTTGCACGGAGATCTGAATGTCGACAATATCTTATTTGCCGGCACACATTGCGTGTTTATCGACTGGAGTGAAGCCTACGTTGGCAATCCTCTCGTGACTTACGAGCACCTTCTGCTCCTGAATCAGATCGAGGATCCATCCCTGAAGGCCTCCTGCAACCGGCATCTCCGGACCACCTATTTGAAGGCCATGTCGTCGATCTGTGACTTTAGAGTGCTCGAAGACGCTTTGCCTTTCGCTCCGATCATCGCGGCGGCCTCCACAATCCTCGGCAGGAAGGATTGGCTACAGACGCGAGAACGCAGCGATCCGCGGAAGTTCCCCTTGGTGAGAGCGATTGCGAGGCATCTGGACCGCGCTGCACAAGCGCCAAGTCTATTGAGAGCGTTCCTCGTTTGATCGATTTGGCCGGAGAGAACATGTTGCTACATGTAGCTGAAAGCTGGGTCTTATTGCTTTACTTCGATTGGCTGATGCACTTTCGTGGATTTCAGGAGATCCATACTGCTGTTCGTAACTCGCCGCCTCAAGCCGTTGACAATACCGCGCCAGATGGTGGCGAGCTATCCCGTGCGGTCGATCTTGCTTGCGTCTTCTACTTCAAGCCGGTGCTGTGTCTTCAGCGTTCGGCCGCGGCAACTGTTCTGCTGCGGCGGTATGGCTGGAACGCTGAGATGATTATCGGGGCGCAGTTGCTTCCCTTCCAGTCACACGCATGGGTCGAGATCGACGGGCGCGTGATCAATGACAAACCATACATAACGGAGATCTTTGAGGTCTTAGAACGTTGCTGAGGGAGGTATTCGATGAGCATCCTCTACGGTGTGTTGAAGGAACACGGAGTCGCTGCGACAGCTTCCGACTTGCAACGTCTTGGCGCTGACATGCAACGGTACGCGACCAGCACGGGATCAGTGATTCTTGACGACAGGCTCGGCATGGGAGTTCAACCTTACTTGAGCCATATGCGTTCGACATTGGAGCGAGGCCCAGTCGAGAGTCCTCATGACCGCTGCGCTCTTTCGTTCGACGGCCGTCTCGACAACTATGAATCTCTCTCAGAGGAGCTCGAAGTCGGACATCCGGAAACGCTCTCAGACTCGCAGATCGTTCTTGCGGCGTTCACTCGATGGGGCGAGTCCTGTTTCTCCCGCTTCATTGGAGATTGGGCTCTAGCCTTATGGTCAGAAGCGGATCAGTCGCTCTATCTTGCCCGCGACCATGCGGGCGCGAGATCGCTCTATTACCGTCATACGCGAAAAGAAACCGTATGGGGGACCTATCTAGAAGCGTTCCACGTGACGGACGATACGCTTCGGCTCTCGCATGACTACGCCGCTTGCTACATGGCTGGCCGCCCAGTGCGCGATCTGACCCCGTTTGAAGAAATCCGTTCAGTGCCGCCGGCCCATTTCCTGAAGGTCCGTAAGGGACTGCTCAGCCGGCATCAGCACTGGAATTCCACGGTCATGACCACAGTTCAGTACCGCACGGATACCGAGTATGAAGAGCACTTTCTCGCGCTATTTCGGAATTCGGTCGAGCGACGCAGCGGTCCTGGAGAACCTATCCTCGCGCAATTGAGCGGAGGCATGGATTCCACCGCGATCGTGTGTATGTCCGACTTCCTGCGCCGGCGCAAGCATCCCAACGCAGAGATTCTCGATACCGTGTCCTTCTACGACGACTCAGAGGCCTCACTTAATGAGAGACCGTACTTCTCCATCACGGAGGCGAGACGAGGGAGGGTGGGCGCGCACGTCAATACTGCCTTCTCTCAGCGGACCTTCGAGCCACATGATGGCAGTGGTGGCGTCTACCTGATGCCTGGCGCGGACAGCTTCTCCATCGAACAGGAACGCCGGCTCCATAATGCCGCGTGGAAAAGGGACTATCGCAGCGTGCTCTCTGGCATCGGAGGGGATGAGGTTTTGGGCGGTGTCCCCGACCCGCTGCCGGAACTCGCTGGTCATCTACTCTCAGGGAACGTCTCTCAACTGCTTCGCCGTTCCCTTGCCTGGTCTCTGGTGGATCGCAGCCCGCTTGTCGGAATGCTGTGGCGCACAGTCCGTTATACCGGCGGTCTCTATCTCAACCCAGGCCCGAAGGAAATCGATCTTCCACCGTGGCTTTCGCAATCACTGCGGGAGCGGGCGCTGCAAATCGAATCCGTCAAGGCGATGCTTCCTGCTCGAATCGGGATCGCACCGCACCGCATCGATAACAGCTTGGCCTGGTGGTTTGTCATGGAGACACTTCCGCATCTGTTTCCTCAGCTGCTTGTGCGGCCCGAGTATAGATATCCCTTCCTCGACAAGGACCTAGTGAGCTTCCTTTTTAGCGTTCCAAGGGAGCAGATTCTGCGTCCTGGCCGGAGACGTTTTCTGATGCGGAGGGCACTCATCAATATTGTCCCTCACGAGGTAATTGAGAGACGCCGCAAGGCCTTCCAGCTTCGGGCGCCACTGCACGCCGTTCAGCAGGCATCCGGAGTTCTCGAGGGGCTATTTGCAAACTCAATGATCGCCGATGCCGGGTTGGTTGATGGAGATAAGCTACGTCACTCGTTGCGCCAAACGGTTGAGGGCGACCCAAAATGGTGGCATTTGATTCTTCGAGCCACTGCATTCGAACTTTGGCTTCGCTCGATGCGCGGAGGGAGCGGAGAACGCGCCGGCGATGCTGGCCTAAGATTGATCGCCTGACGGCGGCCGACAAGATCCGCCTGCGCCGGTGCAAGTTCCAGCGACGACGGAAATTTGAAGACGAAACGAGGACTACCCATGCGCTATATCCAACCGAAGGTAACAGCAACGTTCAAGGCTACATCAACCATCAAGGGACCGAAGATCTTCACCCCGCACGAAGTCGGCACCACCCTGCTCAATTCCAACGCCGCCTACCAGGCGGACGAGTAGTTCGGAATTGCAGTTGACGTTAGAGCCGGCCCCGTCTCGCCTGATCTATGGGCGGGATGGGACCGGCGTCGTTCCAGCTGGGCTGGCGTAGCTTCGAGCGGTTGCAGCTCGAAGCTTGGCGAAGCCTCGCCAGCGCTCATATTGTGCCGCCTTCGCTGGGTCCGGGTCTTCATAGCCTTGCAACCAGAAGCGGAACCAGTCGACACTTCCCTGCTGAGACTCAAGGCGCTCCAAAGGTCTTTGATGAATATGGGTTCCCTGCGGGAAGTAGATGAGGTCGACCGGTTTGTTCTGTAGCCGCAGCGATGCATAGAGTTCCCACTCCTGAAGCACCGACAACGGATTGATTGCCTCGATGCGGACCGGTGCTTGTACCTGGTCAAGATGAAATCCTGGAGCCTCGTCGACCCATTTCTTCAATCCTTGCCCAAACGGAGTTGTCTGCCGTATCTGTGCCATTTGACTCTCAAGAGACTCCGAGCCGGCACCAAACATCAGATATTGCATGTAACTGTTGTCGAGTCCGTCGGCAATTGTCGCAGCCTTGAAGAGCTGAGGGTCTTTGATGATGGCATTGACTGCGTACCAGCAGGTCCAACTGAATCCGACTACGCCCACCCGGTTACGATCGACCATCCCCGCCGCGTCGAGACTATCAATTGCACTTCGGTAGCCTTCCAGATGCACCTCTGGATCGTCCTCCGACAAAGTATCCACCTGCCTCCTGACCTGAAGAACCACAAAACCCACGCTGGCAAGATGCCTCGCGGCAAATGCCGTCGGGTGAAGTCCATCGGTCATGAACTCAGCATCAACGTAGTTGTACATTTGCACGACTAAGGGATATCGCCGTCCGGATTGGTACCCAACGGGTTTTACAAGCAGCCCAGACCAGTGGTGGCCGCTCTTGTCGTCCCACTGATAATGAGACACCTCGCCAAAGCTCATATCCGCGAGTTGCGGATTAGGGTCCCAAGCCTCGCGGGCTTTCCCGGTATGGCGACTCGACACCCACAGCTTCGGCGGTTCATTAAGGCTCTGCCGGACCGATACCTGCACGTCCGAGATATCAGGATAGTCCAAGGCCGCAGACCCGGTGCTATTGTCAACGGCAGAGCCCTCCCCGGC
The DNA here is from genome assembly GCF_014203275.1 of Granulicella aggregans. Lineage (GTDB taxonomy): Bacteria > Acidobacteriota > Terriglobia > Terriglobales > Acidobacteriaceae > Edaphobacter. The sequence continues at coordinate 3,874 of NZ_JACHIP010000030.1, read as the reverse complement.
AATATGCCAGCTATCTTGAAAGAATCGATAGCGTCGGGTCAAACGCCTGTTGGGCCTTTGTGTCAAAGTGACGATCGCCTCATCGTCACTGGCCCCAAAAGATACGTCCTCAATGTGGAATGCCGTTCGGTCAAGATCCTTCTCTTCAAAGAAGAGGCACCGGGGCTCAAACGACGGAAGGTCGAAGCTGGCAACGCCGCACGGCCGGTTTCTATCCAGCGGGTTGTCGTCGTGCGTTCCGAGAAACGTGTTGGTCGCCAGAACGCGCTTCTCATCAGTCGCCCAGGCCACCCGACTGTTATCGAAAGCATATCCGAGACTCCGTGCATTCGGTGCGTCCGTGAGCGGCGTTCGCTTGCCGGTTTCGAGGTCGATCAGCATGTACTGTAGCGGCCGCAAGACTTCGCCAGCGTTTGTTATTTGACCGTTCAGCTTAGGGAGAAGGCGGAGATATTCGGATCCCGTTACCGGTTCGAATCGCTGCCACGTATCTGGGATCGTCAAAACGGGCATAGGCGCAACTAGCTGGTGTCCCTTTGGAGACAACACGAATGGAAAGAGCGCCGAGAGATAGGTCATCTCGGTGCTCGGATCGCCCGGCACACGCCGGGCGATCCAGCGACCATTCGTATATTGGAGCACCGAGATGGCGAAAACCTCGGGTTCCAGAGTACCGAGCTGGCTAGGAAAGACCACATCCTGGATGCGGGCACCCGTCGCCACCAATGCGTCGGCGTTGACCCCAGCGATCTCTGAACTGTGCTTGTCGACAAGCGTGGATGCCTTATAGACCACTGTGTTTGCGACTACGCCGAAGCGGTCAACGCTCTTATTCGCGGGCGTCAGGGCCTGAGACCCACTTCCGTCTACACTGGCGAGATAGAGCTGGTAGGCTCCCGATCCGTTTTCACCCCGAAAGTAGATGCCCTTCCCGTCCGGCGACCACAGAATGTCTTTGATCACGGGCGCATAGGAGATTGTCTGCTCACGGTGAGGGTAGGAGACGATCGAGGCGACGATGCGCGGCTGAGGCCGAGCCCCCCCGCCCTCGAGGAACACAGAGAGTTCCTTGATTCGAAAGACTGTGAGGTCGGACTCGATCTCGTCTGTTGCAAGGAGGCCTTTGGTCGTAACGATCGCGACGTAGTCGCCACGCGGCGACGGCCTCGCCATCTCGCTGCCCACGATCGCAGGATCGAAGGATGGGTCGCTAAACCGCACCATCGCAATATCGTCTTTCACAGAGAACGAATGGCCGTATGCTTCTTTAGATAAAGGGCACAGCAGAGCGAAGACGATGGCGACGAAATGCACACGAAGGGTCATATCCAACTCCAAGGGTTGCGATGGGGTGAGTACAGAGAATTTGAGATGCGAGAGGAGAGGCCGGGCCTCAGAATGTCATTTTGAGGGCGAACTGCATTGATCGGGGACCACCCTGCTGATACTGCGACGCGACGGTTCCAAGGCTTGCGTTCAGCATCTGAGTCGCCTGACCGAAAGTCGCGTCGGTATAAGTCGGATCGACATACCCGAAGCTTGGATGGTTGAGCAGATTGAAGCTTTCGGCGCGAAAGTGGAGAACCAGCAGATCATGCAAAGGAAAGTCTCGCCGGAGCGCGAGGTTGACTTGGGAGCTTCCAAAGCCACGGATGAAGTTGCGTGGAGCATCACCCGCCGCTCCCGTTGCTGGCAGGCTGAACGCCGCCTTGTTGATCGCGCGGCCTCCCGGGTATTGCGATCCGTAAAGGTAGACCGGCTCACCCTGCACGAGATTGAGGTCTCCGGAGTATTCGTTTCCGTTTGCCGCATTGGTCGTAAGCGCTCCGCCAAGCGTCACGGGAAATGACGAGCGCGTACTGAGGCGACAATCCACACCCCAGTGGTTCAATAACAATGAAGGAACTCTCGAATCGAAGTTGTCAGGAAGCTCCCAGCTAAGACCTGCCTGCAGATTATTGCGTACGTCGAAGTCGGAGTTTCCTCGCTGTAGAGGCAGCGCGTTGGCATTCGACCCAAAGTCGAGTGAATGCGACCAAGTATAGGAAGCAAGTGCCTGAATTCCCTTGGCCACTGAGCGATGAAACTTTACCTGCAAAGACTGATAGTTCGAGGTCACGCCTGATGCGAGATACTGCACCTGATCGAAGTTGGGGTTGAGCGCGGATAAAGATTTCTGTTGCAGCCCGATTAGTCGTCGTCCTTCAGCCGCCACATAGGAAAGCGTCAGGGACTGATTCTTCCCAAGTGCCTGCTGCATACTGACGTTCCACTGTAGCGTGTAAGGCAGTTGCAGATGAGATGGAAACGCGGTGATCGTCCCGCTGGTATACGGTGCTGTCACGGAGACGGGAACGACGAGCTGGCTGGGGGTAAACGGAATCTCGGCCCCACTCTGCAGCGCGAATGACTGAAACCCGAGCCCGCTATATCCAAGCGACGCCACTTCATTCGCAGAGTCGAAGAATACGCCCCCGCCTGCGCGGAACACCGTTTCGTTTCCCGGCTGGTCGTGGACTGTCCATGCCATGCCCAACCGGGGAGCGAAGTTGTACCAGGCCGTCTTCCACAGCGAGGTGCCTTGGGGCGCGAGCGTGAGAGTCGCAGGATTATTGATATCTCCAAGCAACGTATACGCGTCCCGGCCGTGTTCCTCTGTTGGCGGTGGGTTCAGCTCCCAGCGAATGCCAAGCGAGAGGTGAAGCCGCTGGTGGACACTCCATTCGTCCTGCGCGAAGATGGCAGCTTGATTGAACAGTGGCGTAGCGGGAACGAAGTTGAAGACGTAGGGTAGGCTGGGCATGCCGCTGATCACCTCCTGCGCACTGAGGAAGATCGCATAAGGTTCCACTGTCGGCGGAGTGATCGGCGACTTGATGCGGCGGTAGTCCACCCCAAACTTCAGTGCGTGAACACCCTTCAGCAGACTCACCGTATCGATGACATTCCACTGCCTGCTTGCGTTGCGGCCGTTGTAAGCGGTCAATAAGGGAGATCCGATGTCTGAGATCGACATGACAATGACCGGCTCTGCCCGCTGATAGGAACCGGCTCCCATCGCAGCTCCAAGATCGATCGGAGTGGCGCCCCCAAAGTTGTCCAGCGCACCTATCTGCGCAGAGTCCGAACGCGCATATCCAAGACGAAACTCATCCGTAGTCTGATCGGACAACTGGACCGTTGCCCCGAGAGTGTAGCTTTGTGCGTTGCTACTGGTGGTTGTCCGGGCGAAGTACGGTCTGGCTACCGTAGAGCTCGGCGTGTCTCCAACCCGAAAAAAGAGAGCGATTTTGGGTCGAAGCGTGTGATCGATCCGTACGCTGGTCGAGTCAATCTTGCTGGGTAGCGAGAAGGGTGAGATGAACTGCGCAAGGTTCGGGTTCGCGGCGGTACCGTAGTCGATTCCGTTCGGCAGCGGAAAAGCATTCAAGATAGGGCGCATGGCATCAACTGCCTGCCGGCGCATGAAGTCGTCCGGAACGTATTGGATTGTTGCGGCCGTTGGCTGCGTCAGACGTAGGCCTTCATACGAAGCGAAGAAGAAGGTTTGGTTGCGTCCGTTATATAACCTAGGAAGCCAGACTGGACCACCCACCGTGCCGCCGAAATCATTCTGTCGCAGGGCAGGCGTCGGCTTGCCATAGTGAGAGTTGAACCAATCATTTGCGTCGAATACATCATTGCGAAGATAGTCGAACATGCTCCCGTGGAGGAAGTTGGTCCCAGCACGCGTTCCAAGGGAAAACTGACCTCCAGGCGATCGGCCAAACTCGGCAGAGTAGGTCGAACTCTGAACGCGGAACTCCTGCAATGCATCGACCGAGATCAGTGTCTGTGTGGTTCCGAGCGCAGTCGATCCGCCAAGCGTCCCCCC
>NZ_JACHIP010000029.1 GCF_014203275.1 Granulicella aggregans | reverse complement strand
CCGCGCCCCGGTACGGCATCATCCGCAGGCAGGATCGACCGGCCCAACATGGGCTTGATCTCGAGAGCCTTGTAATAGTTGCCGGAGACAAGTTGCCCCCTTGTAGGCTGCGCCTGCCCATTTGCGGTTACGTTCAGCTGGGGGAGCGGCTTGGCGGCGAAGATCTCCAGTCCGGAGCGGTTGTTCTCCACCAGCTGCCGGTAGAACGGGTACGCCACCGAGTCCATATGATTGCGTCCATCGTCGTCATGGAAGTTGCTGCCCCAGCTGCCATGGATGACTGTAGGGCTCTTTCCCACTGCGTAGAACATGTGAAGCTCGCGTGGTCGAGGGACGGCGAGCCGCTCGTAAAGCATTTCGTTGGCGACAGAAAAGATCGCTGTGTTGGCACCGATCGCCAACGCCAGCGAACTAACGGCGATCGCAGTAAAGCCGGGCGATTTTCGCAGCAGTCGGACAGCGTAGCGCAAATCTGCGATCAGGTTGTCGGCCCAGCGAATACCAAGTGCCGCGCGCATGCCGTCCTTGTGAGGCTCGCTCGCGCCAAACTCCAGTCGAGCCTGCCGCGCTGCCTCGCGCGGCGTCCTACCGGCCGCGATCAGGTCTGCGGTGCGAGCATCCAGGTGAAAGCGAATCTCGTCCTCCATCTCTGCCTCCACCCGGCGACGGTTGAGCAGCGATCGAAACAGTAGCTTCACTCGGTTCTTCATCCCGCCACCTCCGCCCCAACCTCAGGCGCGGTTGCCAGCTTGATGATCGCGCCCATGATGCGGGACATCTGCCGCCACTGCTCGATCTCCTGATCAAGTTGCTTTTGGCCGATGGGTGTCAACGTATAGAACTTAGCGCGGCGATTGTTCTCGGATGGTGCCCACTCAGTCGTCAGCGCCCCGGATGCCTCCAGCCGATAGAGCGCCGGGTAGAGCGAACCCTGCTGAATCACTAGCTGCTCGCCGGAGATCTGGATAATCCGCAGCAGTACTCCATAGCCATGCAACGGGCCAAGCGATACCGCTTTTAGGATCAAAAGTTCAAGAGTTCCTTGCAAGAGGTCGACCTGTTTCGACACGCAAACTCTCCTTGATAGTCTAGGAGAAAGGATGAGCCGTTCTTCCTAGACTGTCAAGGAGTGCAGGTCCTGCGGCGCCACCCAGCGTACGCTTACCTTGATTCTTGAAAGTCGGGGTGTCGGCAAGCTGAGGTGTTTAGGGTGACCGGACGGAGCCGGCCGATCTCCTCGGTTGGCTCCAAGTTTCCCATGACGCCGTTTTTGGTGAATAACTTTGTACGCAACAAACGTTGGTCTCCCGAATTCGGTGAGATCAGTAGACTATTGCTGGCGCTGGATGCTGAACGGACCAATTTGGAGACGTAGGCGTTAGGCCTCGGAAAAGAGATGCAGCGCATATCAGCTGTCCAGCGTCTCCAGCCGGTCGAATTTGCCGCAATCCCCGTTTTCTGGGAGTCGCAATCACTTATGGCTAGAAAGTGCCTTCCAAGACATTGCACTTCTGATCTTCATCTGCTTGGATGTACTCGATGGGATTTGCCCGTGATCTAAAGAAAGACATAGAAGCAGCCAAAAAGGTGCGCCTCCCTTGGTGGGCCATTTTGGCATGGGCAGCCGTTTGTTTGCCCGTCGTTTCGCTGTTGAATCACGTTAGCCGACTTGAACTGGCTCTGCCGATTTTGGGCAGCCTTGCAATTTTCCTCTTCCTTCTTGGGCTGAAGTGGGATCTCAAAAGGCGTGTTTGGTTCTGGGCCACCGTCCTTGGTCTGATCATCCTTCATGTCCCCTTGATCTTGTTTGTTCCCTGGACGGCAAAATGGGTTTCGCCGATTGTCACCGGAGGCATCGCATCAGCAGACCTGTGCCTATTGTTCGGCATTCTTTCCGCTGTTGGAAGGCTATTAGATCCGCCGCGAAGAAAAACACGATCCAGTATTGGCTAGGGGTGCATCAAGATTCTTCCCGGAAAGTCGGTGTTTTCGGAAATCTCGATCACTTCGGCGGCACGACGGTCGAAGCTGCTGCTTGCGCGAAACTAACGCTCCGACCGCTGAAGCACCACTGCGACCACCGGAGGCCCGCTCATAGGCGGCACATCGATCGAGGGATCAGACCCATCCGACGCTGGTCCTATCGCGGGTCTTTCACCTCCTGGTTCTCTCTTGCGGGCCAACATTTCGCCGAGCCATCCGAGGTCGATCGTCTTCTGCAATTCCATTCGATTGCCCTTTATGGTACCTACGTAGCTGCCATTCCCAGATTTGAAGGACACATGCTCCCCGTCGACCTTTCCTTCGGTGACTGGACCGTCGTCCGCTCCACCCAGAAAGCCGCCTCCGCCTCCTTCCATCTGTCCGGTGACTGAGTTGCCCTTCTGCACCAACGTAAACACCGAAGCTCCGCTGCCTACAAGGAATGCCATGATGCCAGGTGGAGGCGCTCCCGGTACCGGCCTCCACAACCCAGTAATCCCTTGTCCTTCAGGAACTCTGCGCTCCCACACCGGTACCTGGGGCCGCAACTCGGTCGCCGTCGCCTCAACCGTGACCTTCGCGGGAGTGAGCCCCGGCGAGCTAACTTCAACTGTAATGCGTCCAGATTTCTTCTCTGTCTGCACTAGCCCCATGCAGTAACCGCCAAATGCCTTGCGTGAATCGCCTTTATCGGGCTGCTGGTTGGTCGGGTCACCGTTCCCCGTTCCGATCAGTTGCCCGGCTCCCGAAACCTTGAACTTCAGGTCATTTTCGGTAATCGGGATAACCCGTCCTTCTGCGTCGCGTACTTCCACGGCAAACATCCCGACATCCTCTCCATCCGCTTTCAGCGTCTGGCGGTCCGCGGTAAGCACCAGCGTCTTCGCGGTTCCCGTCGTCTCGCGCTTCGCCATAAGTGCCACCTCGCTGCCTTTGAATCCGCGAGCTTCGATCACTCCCGGAGCGTATTTCACTATCCAGTCGACATGACCATCGCGCGGGACATCCTTAGCGCCAAGGCTCTTCCCGTTCAACAGGAGTTCCACCCTGTCCAGGTTCGAGTACACCCGAACGGAGATCGTCTTGCCTTCATAGTCCGGCCAGTTCCAGTGCGGAAACAGGTGAAGCACGGGCTTTGAGGTCCACCAAGACTGGTAGTAATAGAACGAGTCTTTGGGGAAGCCGCATGTGTCGATAATCCCGTACTGCGAGCTGATGTTGGGCCATCCATTCGGGGAAGGCTCGCCCCGATAGTCAAATCCGGTCCAGACAAAACCGCCTGAAACCCAAGGCCTTGCATTGCAAAATCGCCACCATCCTTCTGCAGAGGCCCTTCCGCTCGTCGTGTACGGATCGTAGGAGGAAACGAGCCCCTTCGCCTTGTCCGTCACATAGATTCCACGTGTGCCAACCGCGCTCACGGTCTCCGTCCCCATCACTGGACGATCGGGATGTTCCTTGTGATACGCCTCCGCCTGCGGGTCCATGTAGTTGTATCCAATTACATCGAGTACCGCGAGGCCGCCCTTCCCGATCGCGCCTGTCGGCGCAATCGAAACCGGACGGGTTCCATCCAAAGCATCAACGTGCGCCTTCATGGCGGACAGAATGGGGACACCGCGCTCTCTGTTCGCCATTCCCTCTTCATTCCCCATAGACCACATGAAGATACTTGGCCGGTTCCTGTCCCGCCTCACCAGATCGCCAAGCTGATTCAGCCCCTCATCGTTTGAAGACATCATGCGGGTCTCATCGAAGACCAGCATCCCCAGTTCGTCGCACGCATCTAGGAGCTCAGGTGTCGGTGGATTATGCGAGGTTCGCAGAGCGTTGCAACCCATCTCCTGCAACTTGCGGACCCGGTAATACTGAACCGCGTCGGGTACTGCCACACCCACCCCGGCATGGTCCTGGTGATTACAGGTACCCTTCAGCTTCAAGGCGCTTCCATTGAGAAAAAAAACCTTCTCTGCATCGAAGTGCGTCGTCCGAATTCCAAACCGGGTCTCGTAACGATCGACCCTCACTCCACCGGTTTCCAGTTCCGTAACCATCCGGTAGAGATGCCTTTGCTCAAGCGACCAAAGCATCGGGTCTTTCACCACGATCTCCTGGGTAAACTCATGCTCCCCTAACGCAGCAATTGAGATCGCGTCCGACCGTGATCTGCCCACGACTTTGCCTTCGGGATCGAGGATCGATGCAATCGCACGTATGGTCCGATTCTCTTTCTCACCATTCGCGACCTCGGTACGAATCGCGAGCGTGGCTGCCCCATCACTAACCTTCGCGGCCACGAAGGTTCCCCATTGCTTCACATGCACCGGGCTCGTCTTCACCAACCAGAGATGCCGGTAGATCCCGGCCCCCTCATAAAACCATCCGTCAGTGGAGGTGGCGTCAACCCGAACCATCAACACATTCCGGCCGCCTGGATTGGCGAACGCAGTTACATCGAAGCTGAACGGGTCATATCCGCCCTTGTGCGTTCCTATATAGAAATTATTGAAGACCACCATGCTTTCGCGGTAGGCACCGTCAAACTCGAGCGTAAGCAGCTTTCCCGCATCTTCCGCCGGCAGCTCGAACACTCGCCGGTACCAACCAATGCTCGTTTCTGGGTACTTCCGGCCCAGTGGATAAAATCCCTTGCTCTCGAGCGCCCGGTCGTTGGTGAAAGGCAGCTCGATCGCCCAGTCGTGCGGCAGATTGACCGCCTCCCAGTCGCCGTCATCAAATGCCACAGACCCCTCGGGCAGGAAATTCCCGGTCTTCTGAAAGTTTCCCGCACGAGCCGTTCCGAACCCGAAGTCCTTCTCCGGGTCATTCGCGTTTCCGAGATGAAATCGCCATCCGAAATCGAGTAGTAACCGCTCTCTTGCCGATGTGCCTGGAGCAACTGCTGACTGATCCTGGGTCGCTCCTTCCGGGCCGAGCGGCTGACGATCCGCCACAGGATCAGACTGGCCTTGTGCCGCAGCGACAACCCCCAACGGTCCCAATCCTTGAGCAGCCGCCACCGCCGGGGCCATCAGCCCGGTCTTCAACAAATCCCGCCGCGAGAAATTCTTCATGCGCACTCCGAGTCGAGTCAAGGCTCCGACTGATGCTACGCCTTCAAACCCGATGACAAACATAGTGGCATAAACACATCATGTAAGGCATGCGGCCATGCAAATTCGAGAGATTCGCCCAATCCCGCATCTGGATAGATGTTCGCCCGTACCGACACTTTAATGCCAACGAGTTGGCAAGATCCAGGCCATGCAAAAGTCTTCTACAAAAAGCCGGCAGTGAATCAGCGACTCTGAGCTCCGGAGAGCAGTTTCCCATAAGGCCGTTTTGCGACAACGACAGCGATACTCTGCTCACGTGCGAGAGCGAGATCAAGAGCGATCCACGAGATGGGCTGCTCGGAGATCTAACAAGCACGCCTATGGCCCATTCAATTCAGAGAGTCCAAAACAGAGAGCATTGGAAACCGGACCATTCTGTGTTCAGGCATAGTACTTTCGTGGGAGTACATCGCCGTTCGCGAATCAGTATCCTCAGGAAACGGACTTTACCTTCTTAGTTGCCCTCCCATGCTGACACTTGAACTTTCGATGATAGTGAAGAATGGTGCGGCTAGCATCGCCCGCTGTCTCGAGAGCATGCGTGGCATCGCTGATCGCATTACTATCGGCGACACCGGCTCAACGGACGACACGCTGCGAATCGCGCGATCGTTTGGGGCAAGCATTGTCTCAGTACCTTGGCAGGATGACTTTGCTGCCGCGCGTAATGCGGTTCTCGAACACGCAACCTGCGACTGGATCATCTTCCTGGACGCCGACGAGATGCTCGATCAGGCAGCGGCGCGACAGATTAAATCGCTCACAACCGATTCTAGCGTCTTCGGCTACGATGTAACAACCTGGAATTACGTAATGGACGCCGGCTTCCGGTCAAGCGGCGAGCAAGCCAGGGCTAACCCAGTCATTGCACCGGAAACCGGCGGATACCCTGCCTACTTTCCATCTAGCAACACCCGTCTTTTTCGCCGTGATCCCCTAATTTACTTTGAACACTGCGTCCACGAGACAGTCGCCGACCGGATCGACGAGCTCGGTCTTCACCGCCGGAGGGGGGATTTCCTTATTCACCATTTCGGATACGTAGAGGACACAACAGTACGTCGCTCCCAAAAGGAGAACCTCTACTATAGCCTTGCGCTCAAGAAGGTTCTTGGCTCCCCTGAGAGCTACGAAGCTGTCCTTGGAGCGGGTATAGCGGAACTCGATCACGCCAAACAAGCTGCAACCGCTCTACCGTACTTCGAAAAGGCGATCAGTCTCTGTCCGTACCAACCTGGGGGGTGGGTCTATAACGGCGTCTGCTTGACGCGTCTAGGTCGTTATGATGAGGCACTCCAGCACATTCACCGCGCGACCAGCCTGGATCCGAACCACGCGCTCGCGACCAGCACCCTAGGCGACGTTTATCTCCAGACTGGCGATCACAAAAACTCTCGTCTGGCCTACGAACGAGCTATACAACTTGGCGACGCATCCCCGCTCACACTCGCCAAACTCGGCGCGGCAGAGGTCAACCTCGGCCACAGCGAATCCGGCATGGCCCGTGTCGAGACCGCCCTTAGTCAGAGTCTCGACAATACCGAACTTTACGATATATATGCGACAGCAGCATTTCTCGCGGGACGGCCTATCGACGCTTGCGAGGTTGCCAACCGACGCCTTTCAATGAAAGGCCTATCCGCTTTCAACTTCGTTTTGGCCGCAACACTGCACCTGCATACAAATATGCGCCATAAGGCCCATGGAATCCTTCACGACGGTATACGGCGCTTCCCAGAGGACCCCGAGCTTCGAAACATGATAGCGTCACTCGGCGTCCTTGCTTCCTGAATCAGGGAGTATTAGGGAAGCTAGGTTGGTTTAGATTGTCGTTTTGCTTATGATGTGGCACTGCACCGTTCTAGAACGGCGCGTTTCGGCTCAAGACAACCCTCCTCAGACAGGCCTCCTTGGAGAGAATCTGCCGGGTTCACTGTCACCCCACATTTGCAGCCACGGTGCCAACTAATTAGCAATGACGCACGCCACATAATTCGTCAGACAACACCACACAGAGCGTGTTTTTGAGTAGCCCGGTAGAATGCCAGTTCTTCTTGACCGACGATCGATTCCCGATACCATGGTAGATGCCGGCAGCCATATCTACCACCTACGCGAACGGCGTCAACAAAGGTATTGGGCCTGAAAAATTCTTTATTATAGACAGCAAACGTGGTGTCGAGACCCGCCTTATACACCGGACTGCCGTCTTTGAGAACCCCCAATCTGGTCTCCCAATATTGCCTTTCCCATTCAGTAGCATGATAGGTTTTCCGTTCAATCTCGAACGTGCCCGCATGCATCAGATGGGAGTCGTCAATTCTTAAGGCGAATCCCGCCTTTCCCACTTTCAATTCATTTGTCAGCCGAATGAGGTTGGCTAGAAAGTCTTCGGGCAGCTCGGCATTAAACTCCAGATCTGGATCTGTAATACAAAACAAATCCGGCAACAGGTCGTAATACTCGGGACATTCGACAATCTGGCGGGGCCCTTTGTTCTGTCCTGTTCTGATTACCGATACTTTGTCTTGTACGAGCTCCAGAAACGCTCTCATCACGTGCGATGTCGAATCGTTGTCAACAAGGCAGACATTCCTCATGCCGATGTCACTAAGCTGTTGCAAAGTATTGGCAACGTAGGTTGGATTGTTGAATACAGGAATAAATACTGGGATCTGTGCCGTAAGATGGGCGCCCAAGGTGCGATGAGTTAGCTTTCTCGCGAGCGGAGCTACCGTAGTGTTTACGGGGCCAAGCACGTAGTTTTCCGAATAAATAAGATGAGCAAAACTATGGTGTATGAAGAGTGTGTTGAACTGCTTGTCTCCATACTCGCGGTCGCGATCCAACGGGATGAAGCCCGCTGAAATGATCAACTTCGCTACGTCCGCAGCTTGCTTCTGTCCGCTCCAGAATTCATAGTTTTCTGCCTCGATCAAGATGACCGCAGCTCTCTTCAAGGCGTCCTCGCCGCCCGTCAGCACCTCAAAAGCGGCTCCTTCCACATCGATCCAAAGCGCAGCGTTTCGTTCCAGCATGCCATCGGTCCACTTGGCAGCCATGAAGTCGTTAAGACTAATTGCATCGACTGAGAATTCGCGATATGTTGCGTTTTCGTTCCGCTTCCGCATCGAGGTCTTACCGCTGATCTCTGGCTCGACCGAAGCAAAATCCACCACTTCGCCGTTGGCGATAGTCCGAGAGAGTGTCTTTGGGGCGTAGAGGTTCACCTTTCCCGTAGCATTAGAGACGGCCAGGTTCACATAGTTGACTCCGACCGAGGTCACCACCGACGCAAACCGTCTATGTATCTCCGGATTCGCCTCGAACGCCCACACTTCGCATGTGGGCAGCATTGCCTTAACGCGGCAGGCAGTTGATGCGTCATTCGCGCCGATATCGAGGAATAATTGGGGCTGGATTGAGCGGACAAGACCGAGAAAACGGTCTATGAGAAGTTGATTGGAAGCTGCCCCCGTCGCCCGTGATGCCTTCGCGTTGAGATTGGAGATCAGCAGGTATTCGAGGGCGCTCTCCAGTTTGCGAATCCGCGCTTCCGCGGAGATTTCGCTCTGTTGCACTGGCGCCGAATACGAGCTTTCTGGCTGTAAGTCAAGCAGTTGCAGCCGCTTGAGCTCAAAATTCTTTATCGCAGTGTTCTCTTCCTCGCTCAGATTGTGCAAGTGGCAACTTAGGATCTGAGTGGCTTCGTCATACCGTCCTCGAGCCAGTAGGAACAGCCCTAGATTTACTGACGCGTCGCGATTCGTCGGCGCGAGGGCAAGCGCCCGGCGAAATCCCTTCTCAGCCTCTCCGGGCTTGCCCGCAGCGTGTTGGATTGTCGCCCAATCATTCCACAGCTCTGGGCTCTCGTTTTCACAGATGGCAGAATTGAGGATGCAGATCGCTTCTTCAAAGCGAGATTCTCGGATAAGCCCCGTCAATTCATCCGCCAGTCGGGATACGTCCATCGACTCGGATTGAGGTTCTGCCATCACTACATCGGAATCGATGCGATTCGTCATTGCGTTCATTCACCACCAGCCCGTTTCGGGCATATTCTTGAAGTAGCTCTTGTCCGATCACCCACAGCGAAAGTTGGCGCGACACAGCTTGCTGAGTGCTTGATGAGAACGAGTATGGAATGTGCAATTCTCATGCCAAACCGTTCTCTAAGATCGTTTCTAGGCACAGACAGGCGAAAGTCTGCGTTTGCGGCAATGTTGTCCGTCTGGCAGTCCGGGAGGTCGAAGTTGCCGCTAACGCCGTTTCCCATGAACGGGTGTTAGTCGGCAGATTCCATTCGGCTGTATCATTCCCCCAATGATCGAGGGTGCACCGGCAAAACGAAGGCCTAACCGTATCGGAATCGGTGCGCTCATGCTCATCTTTGGAGCTATCAGCCTCATAACTCTCTACAGACCTTCGCCGGGGATGATGGCGCCTGATAACGGTGTCCAGTTTGCCACTATGCTCGTGGTCGGTTTGTCGCTCGCGCTAGGGGGAGTCGCAATCATGGTCAGTGGCTTCCGACGGAGATAAGCGCCTGCGGACGAGACTCCCGCGAAGTCGGCGTTTGTGGAAAGATCGCCGCTGATAACGTCCGAGCGGGCGGAAGTTGCCGAGAACCCCGTTTTGCAGGATGTTCCGGATAAGATCGTCTCCATGAGCGCACAGCTACTAGGATTCATCGCATGAGTTACGACTTGATGGTTTTTGAGCCAGGAGCTGCGCCTAAGAACCACGACGCCTTCATGGAGTGGTACTTTGCACTGACGAAGTGGAACGATGGACCCTATGACGATCCGACACACACTTCGGCCCATTTGAGCTCATGGGTTCTAGAGATGCAGCGCACATTCCCGGACATGAATACTCCAGAAGCGGAGATTCATTTGCAGGATGACGATGGCGTGCTCGCCGATTACAGCATAGGGCGGCAGTTTGTGTATGCCGAATTCGCCTGGTCTAAGGCTGTTGCCGCCGCTGGCGAAGCGGAGAGATTGGCGAAACTGCATCGTGTGGGCTTCTTTGACGTCAGTTCAGCTGGCGAGGAAGTGTGGCTCCCGGTAAATGGAACGCTAGAACTTGCTCACCAGAAGAAACGTTCATTTCTCGGGCGATTGCGACGAACGTTGGGTGGCAGTTGACCTCATCTCGATTCCTCCCCTGAACTCGGTGTTTTCGGGAGTGTCGTCGAATTGTCGTCTTCCTAAGTCCGGCCGTCCCGTAACCCATGAGGATGAGGCTCTCCGTCAAAAGCTGCCGGATGACATGCCACTGGCCAGCACCGAGGGCGACGCGGGTTGCGAACTCGCGTTTGCGTGCGGAGGCTCTGGCCAACAACAGATTCGCTACATTCGCACAGGCGATCAGCAGCACAAGTCCGACGGCCGACAACATGACCAGCAGCGAGGAACGCGTGTCGCCCACCATGTCCTGCTGCAGAGAGATCACTCCATAAGAGTTTTGTGGTCCGATTGCATTAGGTATGGCTCGCCGGAACTGGTCCGATGCGAGCCTGAGCTGGGCATTCGCTTGTTCCATGGTCACACCCGGCTGCAGGCGTGCCGCCACCTCAAAGTAGTGCGCCATGTCCTGGTCATTCGGTTCAAATTGATAAGGAATCCATAGGTCAGCCGGCTTCTCTGTATAGAAATTGCGGCCGATGATGCCCACGACAAGATAGGGGGTGTTGTCGAGCTGGATTGTGCGCCCCACAAGGTTTTTGTCGCCGCCAAAGCGATGCTTCCACAGCCCGTAGCTCAGCATTACAACATTCCCACCATGCGGGCTGTCTTCCTCCGCGGTGAAGGTACGGCGAGCGATCACTGGCGCAGCGAAGAGCGAGAAGTAGTTGCGGGTAACGTGGATCCCCTGTACCTGCTGGGGAGCTTGCGTCTTTGCCGGGTAGAATTGTGGAATGGCCAAAGGTCCAGCAGCAATCACGTCGCCCAAAGTTAAGAAGCTCGCGCAAAAAGCCTTGAAATCCCCGAGCATGCTCACCACAGAAGAGACTCGGGAGCTCGGCGCGTCGGTCGTGGCTTTCTTGTCGCCGCCAAGAGATATCCCTCCTACGGCTGCCAAGAAGACGCCTGCGAAGAAGTCTCCAGCGAAACGCTCCTAACCGATAACCCAGTACGAAACGAGGATCCATGGCAACGAAGAAAGCTCCAGCAAAGACAGCTGCTCCGGCCGCTAAGAAGGTAACAACCAGCCCAGCAAAGAAGGCTACCACTGCGAAAAAGATGACGAAGGCAGAATGGATCCGTTTCGCCGCGGAGAAGCTCGAACTTACGACGAAGCAATCTGCTGCGTTTACTGAACTGCTGGCTGCAACGGCGATACAGGAAGCGAAGAAGAACGGCGAGTTCACCATCCCTGGCCTCGGCAAGCTGGTGAAGGCACAACGAGCCGCGCGCATCGGCCGCAATCCCCAGACCGGGGAATCGATCAAGATCAAGGCGAAGACAGTCGTCAAGTTCCGTGTCGCCAAGGCGGCGAAAGACGCGATCGCTCCGACGAAGTAATGCCATCCGCTACACCGAACATCATGATCCCTCGGAAGCCTCCGGGGGATCTTTCCTTTGAATTCAACGCTACCTAGAGAGCCGACGCCAAGATCAGGAGATCCTATGTCCGAGAAACCGAAGAAGAAGACAGCACCACGCAAAACTCCAGCCAAGAAGAAGACGGTTCTGCCAGTAGAGTCGTCCCTTGTTCCTCCAACGCATAGAGAGGTTGAATTGCTCGCCTATCAACTCTGGGTAGACCGGGGCAGACCTCACGGTGATGATGCCCAGGACTGGTTACGTGCTGAGGAGCAGTTGAGGCCCCAGCAATAGGCGATGAAAGATCCTGGCGACCTGCCTTTGATCAACCCTGAGCTTCAGTAAGGTTCGCCAAGGACCTGCTCATCGAGACTCGGTGTTCCCGCCAAGGCATGCGCGATGAGGGACGGTTATCCGGATCCAACCACCTTCCCAGGGATCGGACAGGGAAGAGAGAGCCTTGCTTGAGTTTTGGCGTGACCTGCGAATCAAGGTATTTTGCTTAATGGCCCTCACCGGCGGATGGGAGTTGTAGAACCAGAGTGCGGGATGGGTACCCTGAACCGGACCCTCGGTGTACACCGCACGGTTTCGTTCCTGGCATCATTGCGGATACATTACCAAACGAGTCCTGCAGGACGCGCCGCACCCGTAACTGCCCAAGCATTGATGTACAAAAGAACGCGACCAACTTCTGGTACGGTTTGCCCCGCTCAGACACAATTCAAGCCAGACCGAGACCTGCGAGTTGGATCACTTAGTGCCTCTCGAACCCTGCCGCGCGGATGGGATAGGTAATCTTTGGCCGGAGTGTGGGCGACGGACGTCGCGCTCCGAGAGCGATACCTCAAGCAAAAGGACCTCGTTGAAACTTACCTCGCCGCCAAAGTCCGATCAGGAGACAGGCCGATCGAGGAGGCGCAGCGGGGTATCGCTTACGGCTGGTTCTAATATCTGAAGCTGGCGCAGGCCCATCGCAGGCAGGCCATACGCGAGGCTAGAGACTAATCAAGGTGCGCTTTGCCAGCTGCCGCCGTGAATATCTCGCTGACCTAACGTGACATCATGCGTCACTGTTACACTTTTTCAAAAGATTAAAGAAAGCGAATTGCGAAGAGCTGCGTCGAATGATTGTCAAGCACATTGATCACACAATAGTTTAGACATCAAACGGATGTCATACCGGTTGTGTCGCAGAGCAGGAGATGATCGGGGTGCCGTTGCCGTTGGCTGAAAAAAACTCTGAAGATGCTTTTGTGGAGGCAGAGCCGCCGTCGGCAGGAGCCGCGACCACGCGCCGTCGTGGAGTCCTGCTTGGCTTGACTCTATTGGGCGCGATTGGGGTCGCGCTGGTCACCTTCTGGCTTTTGAGGAGTAGGAAGCCGGTCAGCACAGCAAGGACTGTGCAGTCCGCAAGCGACATCAAGAATACGGCGCCAAACTTGCGTCTCAAAGGTACGACTCAGGCTGTCGAAACGCGCGCGATTCTGGCACCTCTTCTTTCAGGCGCACAGGAAGGGACGCTCACGATCACGCGCCTTATGCCAGTGGGGTCCAGGGTGAAACTGGGTGATTTGTTAGTCGAGTTCGACAGCCAGGCGCAGTTGCATGACTTCATCGACAAGCAGACGGAGAGTGACAAGCTCTCCGGAGACCTGATGCAGGGACATGCCAAGGAAGATGCAGCCCGGGCCAAGGACGAGACGGAGATTCAGACCGCGGAAGATAGCCTTGGTACGGCCGAGCTGGAGATGCAGAAGGTCGAATTGATGTCGAAGATCGATGCCGAGAAGGCGAGAGAAAGCCTTGATGAAGCGAAGGCTACGGTTCAACAGCTTAAGGAGACCTTCGACCTTAAGCGGAAGGCAGCACAAGCGTCAATCCGCATTCTCGAAATCCAGCGCGACCGTGCACGCGATGCCATGCTGCACGCCCAGGCGAACGCCGCGTTGATGCAAGTCCATTCCCCCATCGACGGGATCGTTGTTCTGAACACCATCTGGAAGGAAGGCAGTATGGGCGAGGTGCAGGAGGGCGATCAAGTGCGGCCCGGAGTTCCCTTCATGCAGGTCGTCGATCCCTCCAGAATGGAGGTCCAGGTTTCGGTCAACCAACAGGATGTACTTGCTCTCCAAGCTCAACAACAGGCTCGAATCCATCTTGACGCCTATCCGGATCTCGTCTGTCCCGGAAAGTTGGAAGTTGTGGATCCCCTCGGCCAGCCGGGTCCCTTCTCGCCTAAGGTTCGGGTCTTCTCTGCGCTCTTCTCGGTGAAATGCGTTGACCCTAGACTTCTTCCTGGTCTCTCGGCTGCAGTGGACCTGGTTCAGCCATTGGACAACCGTGCCGCAGGAAATCTGCGATGAAGAAACGTTTTTGGTCACAGACAAAGCCTCGCGTAGCTCTGATTGCAGTGGGGGTGGCGCTGCTTTCCGGGGTCGCGGTTGCTCGACTCTCCCATGTCTCCAGCAACAAGCCGGTCATTCCTACCTTTGACGTGAAGCGTGAGGACTTCATCGACAGTGTGGAGTTTCACGGTGACGTGAAAGCAATGAAGTCAGTCAGCATCTCTGCGCCGGCTAACGTCGGTGATATGCAGATCCTGAAGCTGGCTGCTAACGGAGCGCAGGTGAAAAAGGGCGACATGGTCGTCGAGTTCGACAAATCGAAGACAGAGCAGGAGATGAAGCAATTTCGCTCTGTACTCAAGTCCGCCCAGGCTGACATCGAGCAATCCCGTGCTCAGGCACATCTCTTGGAAGAGCAGGACCTCACCGCTGTCAGCAAGGCCAAATACGACGTCGAGGTGGCCAGGCTGGATGCCAGCAAGCAAGAGATCGTCTCCAAAATCGAGGGCGGAGAGGCAACCCTGAAGCTGGTCGACGCTGAGCAAATGCAGAAAGAAGTGGAAGCGAAGCTGAAGGCCGATCGGTCCGCCAATAAAGCAGCCGTCGATGCGAAGATCGCGGCAAGCAGGAAGGCAAACTACGACCTCGAGCGAGCCGAACATGCACTCTCCACCATGACCCTGCTGTCACCTTCGGGCGGGATCATCAATCTGATTACGACCTGGCACAACGGTGGAGTCTCCGCCTTCAAACCCGGCGAGCAGGTATGGTCCGGCGCTCCAATCGCCGAGCTTCCAGATGCAACGACACTGCGAGTCTCAGCACGAGTCGATGAAGCGGAACGAGGACGCCTTGCAATCCACGAGCCAGCTACAGTGCAACTAGACGCGATCTCCGACCAGCAGTTCACAGGTAAGTTGGAACAGATTGGGACCATCGCCACTACGGACTTTACCGCGGGCTGGCCCATTCCGAGAAACTTCGATCTGCGAATTGCGCTGGATCAGAATGACCCGCGGCTGAGACCGGGTATGACTGCACAGATAACCGTGATCGTCGATCGCGTGCCCAACGCCATTGCGATTCCGGCTCAGGCATCTTTTCAGAGATCTGGCCAAACAGTGGTCTATCTTGCTCGTGGCTCAAAGTACGAGGAGCGAGCAATTGAGGTGGGCCGTAGAAGTCGCGACCGCATCCTGGTCACGTCGGGGTTGCAGGCTGGCGATCGCATCGCCCTTCAGGATCCATCAGCGAAAGAGTAAGAGCTTGGGAGCGCACCGATGAAGCGCAGTTCTGTGGTGAGGTGGGTAACGATCGCAGGGTGTGCGGCCTTGCTCGTCGCCGCGTTCGCGATAAGCCGTCCCAATTCCACTCCGTCTCACAGCGATGACATTCCCGTTGGCGAGGTCAAGCGTGGCGACCTGCAGATTATGGTCCACGGAGATGGCGAACTCAAGGCGGGCCATACTGCGACGCTTACAGCCCCTCCGGTCGGCGGCGGCTCCTTACGGATCACGCGCCTGAGTATTGGTCGCGAACCCGTGAAGAAGGACGATGTCGTCATCGAGTTCGACCCGAGCGAACAGCGATACAAGGTAGAGCAAAGTCAGTCGGAACTTCTCGAAGCACAGCAGGAGATCGTAAAGGCAAACGCCGACGCTGCGGTTCTTGCAGCGCAGGACAAAGTAGCTCTGCTCAAAGCCCGCTATGGGGTCAAAAAAGCGGAACTCGATGTGCAGAAAAAAGAGATCGTAAGTACGATCGACGGAGCAAAGTTCGATGCTGCATTGACCCACGCCAAAAGATCCCTCGCCGAGTTGGAGACGGACGTGGAATCAAACACTGCGTCTCGACAGGCATCTGTCTTCCTCGCCCAGGAGAAGTACAACAAAGCTAAATTGGCGATGGACCAGGCTCAGCAAAACATCAAGATGATGCATGTAGCTGCACCGATGGATGGCTTGATTTCGATTCAAAAGAATATGAATGCCTCCGGAGGCTTTTTCTTCACAGGGATGTCCTTGCCGGACTATCGCGCCGGCGATCAGGTGCAACCCGGTAATGCTATTGCGCAGGTGGTCGATCCCAGCGGTGTTGAACTTACAGCGAATATCGGCGAACGAGATCGTAGCAACATTAAGCCCGGGCAAGCTGTTCAGATCACGTTTGATGCCCTGCCGGGCAAGGTCTATCACGGCACGGCGAAGAGTGTTGGTGGCATTGCCACTCGCCAGATCTTCGATGGGACCCCTGGTGGAACGTTCAGTGTCTCAATCCAACTGGCCGATGCCGACGCGCGCCTTCGATCTGGAATGACCGCGCGGCTATTGTTTGTAGGTGACACACAAAAAGACGTACTGCTGGTGCCTCGTCAAGCCATCTTCCTCAAGGATGGCAAAAGCATCGTGTACCTACAGCGTGGCTCCAACTATGAACAGCAGGAGGTTGCGCTGCAGGGAGAGAGCGAGAGCCGAGCGATCGTCAAAGGCAAAGATGGAACACTCGCCGCAGGGTCTCATGTGGCGCTGATCGACCCAACGGTCCCAAGAAAGCCAGAAGCTGGAACCTCTCCTTCGACTGGAGGTACCCCCTAGTGGCGACACTTCCGTCCTCCGCCGCCCGCAGTCTAGACCTTCGCTATCAGCAATGGATTCGGGACATCCATCTTGGCATACAGAATCTCTTCCTGCATGGGCTTCGATCGTTGCTGACGATGCTTGGAATGATCTTTGGAGTGGCCGCGGTCGTCGCGATGCTTTCTATCGGCGCCGGAGCCAGGCAAAGGGTCATGGCTCTTATTGAGCAGATGGGGGTTCACAATCTGATCGTTGAAGCTCGGGAGACAACGGAGTGGCAGGCACATGACAAGATCCGCAAAATCTCTCCGGGCCTCACCTTTTCCGACTACCGCGTCATCCTCGATGATGTCGATGGCATTCAAGCATCAACCCCGCGCAAGAGATTTACTCCATCAAAGACGATCCCGAAATCGCAGCAGGATGTTCCCGCTGTCTACGGTGTGAGACCCGAATATCTACAGATTGCTGGCCTGCATGTCGCGAGCGGAAGGTTCTTCAATCAACAGGAGGAGACCGAAGGCGCACCGCTGTGCGTGCTGGGGACCGCCGCCCGATGGAATATGTTTGGCGCTTCCGATCCGACAGGCCAATTCGTAAAGCTAAATGAGCAATGGTTTCGGGTGATCGGAGTCGTAGGCCCGCAGCTTAGCGGAGAGTCTGGCGCCAGCGGTGTCTCGTCCCAGGACGATAACAATGTCATCTACATTCCGCTCAACGCCGCTATCCTTCGCCTCGAAGATAGCTATAGCAACGTTCGCGATGAGATCGATGGGATCTACATCAACCTGCGAGACGGCGCGGATATGAGCAACTCAGCGCATGTCGTTCGGGCCATCTTGAATTCGTCGCATCATGGCGCAAGCGATTTCAGTGTCGTCGTGCCCGCTGAACTTCTGGCAGAACAGCAGCGAACCGAACGCCTCTTCAATGTTGTAATGGTCGCAATCGCCTCGATTTCATTGTTCGTCGGTGGCATTGGAATTATGAATATCATGCTGGCCAGCATTCTTGAGCGCACTCGCGAGATTGGTTTGCGTCGAGCCGTCGGAGCGAAACGAGGGGACATCTTGCGCCAATTTGTAGTTGAGGCCACAACGATCTCCTTCACCGGCGGAACCCTCGGCATCGTCCTTGGATTTGTCATCTCGCGCATGATCGCATGGCTGGCCGGATGGTCGACCATCGTTACGGTTAGTTCGATCGCTATCTCTTTCTTCGTCTCGATAAGTGTCGGTCTCGTCTTTGGAATTTATCCGGCCATGAAAGCAGCGCGGCTCGATCCGGTGGAGGCAATACGTTATGAATAGGGTTCTTATGGGAGTGTTCGAGGCATGATTGGGCGTCTACTTGTACTGGCTACTCTTTTGCAAGCGAGTGTTCTGCCGGCATTGTCTCAACGCACGGAAAGCTATTCGGCTCTGATGACTCCCCAAATCAAGTCGAACAAGCTGCCTCCTCCACAGGACCTCGATAAGTTCATTAGCGGTGGCAAGCTTTCGCTCCGCCTACAGGATGCAATTCTGCTGGCTCTCGAGAACAACAGCAATATCCGGATTGCAGAAACACAAGTGGAGACGCAGAAGTTTGTTCTCCTCGGAACGTACAAGCCATTCGATCCCCTGGTGCAAAGTGTCGTCAACGCAAACCGCTACTCCTATCCCGGATACACCCAACTCCAGGGCGTTGGCGATGGGACAAATTCCACCCAGGATGTTCTCACGCAGTCTTTTCAAGTGAGCTACTCGCAGACATTCTCTACCGGTACAAGCTTTACCGCGAACATCGGTTCCATTCGAACCTCCACAAATAGTTCTTTCTACTTTTACAATCCCTATTACAACTCCACGGTCGGTCTACAGTTCACTCAACCCTTGTTGCGAAATGCCGGTCGCTTCGTGACCACAGCTCCTCTGGTGATCGCACGAAGCGCGCTGCAACAATCTCGTGCCACTTTTCAGACGCAGGTGAATAACGCGATACTTCAAGTTGTCTCTCAATATTGGGCAGTCGTCCAGGCCCGCGGCAGCTTCGAGGTGCAGCACAAGTCTCTTGATGCGGCCGATGCCAGCTATCAACACGACAAACGTGCATTGGAACTTGGCGCTTTGCCTCCCCTGGATATCTACAGATCACAGGCCGAGGTAGCTGCCAGGCGCTTGGTGATCATTCAGGCCGAGTACACGTTGAAGCAGACGCAAGAAGCTCTTCGCCTGACAGTCGGTGCGGATCAGGATCCTTCAGCTGCAGCCCTTGACTTCGATTTGACCGAGAGCCCCGCTGTGGCCGATGCAACAGCCGATCAGGACGCCGACATGCTGACGAAGGCGCTCGCGTCGCGGCCTGAGATCGCAGCGGCAGACATCGCGGTTGCCAATGATGATCTGAGCGTTCGCGTCGCACGAAATGGATTGAAGCCAGATCTGTCGCTTAGCGGCTTTTATCAGAGTTCTGGAGCTGGAGGGAATGTCTACGACCTCAATGACGGCCACTTGGTAACTCCCGGCGGTCTTGGGAGTTCTTTCAATCAGACCTTCGGCTTTGGCTTTCCCGGTTATGGCGGTTCGCTGACGCTTAACCTTCCGCTTCGGAATCGTGCGGCCAAAGCCAACCTTGGCACCGCCCTGGTTGCCCGGCATCATGACCAACTGTCTGGTCAAGCGACCCGTGAACAGATTGTGTCCCAAGTGCATGACGCGATCTACCAATTGGACGAGGCACGTCTTGCGCTGAAAGCAGGAGAGTCGTCACTGGATCTGGCGCAGAAGTCTCTTGCTGCGGATCAACGCAAATTCGAGCTTGGTGCGGAGACCAACTTTTTTGTACTTGATTCGCAAACAAAGCTCGCACAAGCTGAGGTTGAGTTGCTTCAGGCGCAGATCAACTATCAAGTAGCGCACGCTACGGTGGACTATACCACCGGCGATTTACTCAAGAACTATAACGTCAAGATAGCGGAACTCTCGAAGTAGAACTTCTCCGTATCGTGGCTCGAGCTTCCTTCAATCGTTCACCCTGGTGCAGCTCGAATCTGTAGATGCATAGCCACGACCCGAGCTGGTTCGGCCCTTTCGCCCAGGCCCTCGCTCTCCGGCGCTAATATCGCCTGTTGGTGGAAAGCTAAAGCGTCGCTGGATATGCAAAGCGGTTCCGTCATCATAGTGTTTCGTAGTCGTCGTGCGGTGCGTAATGTGGAAATCGACGTTCTTTGTCGATTTCCAAGGACGGTGGGAAGGGTGGGAGACTGACAGTCTCATCGTCGGTCTTCCAGGCTTTCCATCAGGCCGTCATTTCCACCGTTTTTGCCGGCGGCGCGCTCGGCTCTTCATAATCAGGTCCGTAGACTTTGCGTGGATGCTTCTTGTAGCCGAGCTTCTCGCTGTTGGTCTGCACCTTCGGCTCGTGCTTGACCTTCTGAGCCGCCCTGATCAGCGACAGCGCATGACCGAGCCTCTTGTTCTCGACGACAGCCGTGTGGCTGACTCGCTGGTCCTTCGAGAAGATCCGATAGGGAAGCGAGACACCCTTCCAACGCACCTCTATGCGGCCGTCCGGGAAGTGGTAACCTGCCTCGCGCTCACCGCCAGCACGATCGCCGCAGAAGCCACGGTACGCTTGCCAGCCAGAACTTCCGTCACAACCTCGATACGCTGTACGTCCCGTTCGCTCATCAGCACCCAACCCATAGTCGTCCGCCTCCAAGGCCATAACCCTAGGAGGGCAATCGGACACTTCTATCGGGCGAGAGTAGGACATTTCTATCCGGCGCTAATACAATCGCGGGTTCATGGCATTATCGGACATACGGCTCTTACAGGTGCAAACAGTTGATCCCCCGCGGACGCGGAGGATCGCTTTACTACTCTGATGTACTCGTTACTTCGTTGGTGCGATCAGGTCCTTGGCTGCCTTCGCGACCCGGAACCTGACTGCCGTCTTGGCTTTGATCTTGATCGCTTCACCTGTTTGAGGATTACGGCCGATACGTGCCGCACGCTGAGCTTTCACCAGCTTTCCGAGGCCAGGGATCGTGAACTCGCCGTTCTTCTTGGTCTCCTGAATAGCAGTCGACGCGAGAAGATCGAAGAACGCTGCAGTCTGCTTCGACGACAACTCCATCTTCTCTGCAACCAGTTTGACCAGCTCTGCTTTCGTCATCTTCTTGGTGGAGCTTGTTTTCTTCGCGGGAGCGGCGCTGGTCTTTGCCGCCACGGGAGTAGCGGTCTTCTTTGCGGGTGCTTTCTTCGTTGCCATGGGATCCTTGAGGTCGAACGGGTTAGTAGGTCACTTGTGCTTTGCAGGGTTTTTTTTGGAGGCCGCTTTCTTTGCTGGAACCGCAGTTCCCTCCTTTGGAGGTGAGACGTAAGCAACGACGGACGCGCCGAGCTCACGCGTTTCTGCGGTCGTCAACATGCTAGGCGACTTCAGCGCTTTCTGAGCGAGCTTCTTGATCTTGGGAGATGTGATTGCTGCAGGTGCTTTGGGCATCTCGTAATTCTACGTTCTAGAGCTCTCTGAAGTTTTCAGAAGAGGTGCTTAAACATCACGAGGACCGATATGCTGTACCCGTGCGTAAAGCGATAGCCAACACATCGGAACGACGCAAGGAGGCTCAGCACATAGGCATTCGCGTCGATTTTGAAGTCAGTATCGCGCAGGATCTTGGAGATCCGAGCGATTTCATCACCGTTTATCAAGGAAGCGCTGTCGCAACGATGAACGATGACAGTGAGCGCAGGATCGGAAAGTCACGATCTACATTGTTGAACGCGGACGCATCTTTATCGAAGAAATGTCTCTCTTCGAGGTCATGGATTCCCTGGATGGAGACAGTTGTAATTGCTTTGCGAACCTATTCGATCATAAGACTGAAGAGCTTAAGCCTGTCGTTCAGCGATTGCTTTCAGAAGATAGGTCCCTTGACTCGGACCTGATGCTGATTGAGCATCTTGAACTCGATCAGGTATACCGTGGTCAAGGCATAGGGAAGGAAATTGCTCTCATGGCTATTCGAAAACTGGGAGCTAACTGCGGTGTGATCGCTTGCGTTCCAGTTCCTCTGCAGTTCACCGGTAGGTGTGAAGACGAAAATCCCCGAGGTAAACGGTCAGCGCAGCAACGGGTTAGGCAGTTCTGGGAAGGTGTGGGGTTTGTCCGGGCTCCTAGGAGTGATTACTACGTATGGCCCGAATGAGCCGATAAGCCTCATTATGCATAGAAAAATCGCGGACTAATGGCATTATCAGAACTGCGCCTCTTCGAGGCCCTAAACAGTCGATCCTTCGCTGACGCGAAGGATCGCTTTACTGCTTCGAACGTCTTCTACAGAATCACTGTTTTGTCGGCGAGCCCGCTTGCTCGCATAAGGGGAATCTTCGATGCTTTCTAAGGTCCGTCCATCACGCATAGGCTTGGACTACTTTACAGTCACCCGTCGCCGCGCCTTGGCCTGGGCATCGCTGCTCGCTTCGGGGTTGATAACCAATTTGGCGGGGGGGGCTCCGATCAAGATGCTACAAGCTACGGGAACTGGAAGTGATGGGGTCAAGCCGTCAGGCGGGGGCCGTGGTGACGGTCGGACTACGCAGCAAGTCGCAGCAGACTCTAGCGCTGTCACTGACGTCATCCTGCGCGAGCGCTTGGCCCGGGAGACCCACAACGCGGCGGATGAGGCAGCTTGCTTTCATCCAGATGCAGTCGTTGAGGTCTCCTGGTTCAAGGGCAGTGCCGCCAAGTTTATCGAGGCGGGAAAAAACAACCCCGACACGGAAACCGTCCATTTCGATTCGATGAGCCCCGGCGTCGTCTGGCTCAAGAACGATCGCGCAATTGCCGACACAGCATGCGCGGTCCATACCTTTTCGCTATTGGATGAGATCGAGGTCGGCACGACAAGCTATACGCGCTTGTTGTGGCGGGTGCAGCGGTCTGAGGGACAGTGGCTTATTCGTGGTCTTCGCGGCATTTACATTCGCGATACGCTGATCCCGCGCGATCCTACCAAGGTGCCGAAATTAGACGAAGAGAAGCTTCGCGGGTTCCGGCCCTCCTATCGTTTTCTTAGCTACATCCTTACCGCGAACGGAGCCCCTGCCCACAACGATCTTCCAGGCGTCGATCAACCTAAGGTGGTCGCCGCGCTGAGAGCAGCCGAGCGCGAATGGCTGGAACAGGGCTAGAAGCGGATTACGTTATTTGTCCAGGAGAGATATTGGCGATGGGCCAAGCCAATCGAACGCCCTTTTGTAAAGAGCATCGACTCGCGCCGGCTGATCGTCGCCGTAGAGATCAGGAGTCATGGAACGATCACCCAGACTGATGTCGTAAGCCACAAATTGGCACGGCGCCCTGAACTTAGCAAGTTTCTCGCTGTCCACATCCAAAGTGGTGCCGGGGATTGTCGGGTTCAATGTGTCGCGTTCGTAGATGGCTTTCATGAACAAAATCTTCCAGCCAGTCTCTCGTCTCTCCAGCTGCTGGCTTCTGACCCAGGATCACAAACGATCTGGCTTTCTTCACCTAACGTCCATCGTATTTTTATCCTTCATGGGGGTATTCGCTCTCCTGATCAGGCCTGAACCGATCACGCCTCAAGGTGTGTAAAACAGCTCAGCCTGTCGCTCGTGTACAGGTTCACTCTAGGAGCTTGTTGAAATAGGGATAGTTGGCGCTGGCTTGAGGGCGGTTTCAGGCCTTTACGACTGGGTGGCTGGGTATTGCGCTCACCGGTCCTGGCTGAGTGGCTTATTGAACAGTCAACGGGCATTTTCAGGCGCACCGCTGCTGGTAGCCTTACGCCGCTTGCTGGGCGATGAGCCTTGGCAGGCGCAGGAGGTTGTGGGCGGCGCAGCTGAAGACGAAGATCCAGTCGACCTTATGCAGACCGCGCAGCTTGACTTGCCGAACAGGACCGGTCTGCTTGAGCCACCCGAAGCTCTTCTCTACCAGCCATCGCCGGCTTAGACTGATCGCATAGCCGGGATGCCGGGTGGTTCTGCGACCCATGTTGGAGCAGCGTCCCTTCTCGTTCTTCGTTACATGCGCGGTCACGTTGAGAGCCCGGGCGGCGGTGACGAAGTCCTTCGTGTCGTAGGCCTTGTCGGCACCGACGGTGATCCGCCGCGAGCTGCCTTTTTGCTTCGTTTCGAGCAGCAGCAGTGCGGCTTCGCGCTCGGCATAGCCATCTGCCTGGGTGGCCATCGCGGCGGCGATCAGGCCGTTGCGGTTCTCCACCAGCGCATGGCCAAGGTAGGCCAGATGCGACTCTTTGCCATAGCTCTTCTTGTAGAGCCTGGCGTCCGGATCGGTGGTCGATTCATGCGTCTCGTTCTTGCGCTGCTGACCGTGGAAGTCCGTGCCGTCACCATCGGAGCCGTCCTTCTTGCGGAAGCTCTTCTGAGACGCCCACGCCTGGATCAGTGTTCCGTCGACGGTGAAGTGATCATCGCTCATGAAGCGCTTGGCCTGTTTGTTGACTTCGGCGAAGAACTGCTGCGCTACTTCGCTGGTGAGCAGACGGTCGCGGTTCTTCGAAAACACGGCGTGGTTCCACACCGCTTCATCCATGCCGAGGCCGACGAACCAGCGAAACAGCAGGTTGTAATCAAGCTGCTCGACCAACTGCCGCTCGGAGCGGACCGAATAAAACGCCTGCAGCAACAGCGCCCGCAACACATACTCGGGCGCTATCGAGGGACGGCCAGAGTTCGAGTACATCTCATCGAACGCCGTGCTCAGAGAGGTCAGCACCACATCCGTAAGACGGCGTATCTCACGCAGCGGGTGATCCTGAGGAACACGCTGCTCCAACGTCAATAGCTGAACATCCCACCCTGCAACCGCTCATCTCCACGCATACTCCATAAGACGATAGGAAACGACTATTGGACCAAAGGGAACCTATTTCAACAAGCTCCTAGAGGAGCCTTAGAGGCATTCGACAGGCGAGGAGGTTGAGATGGGTGAGCGTTTGGTGGATGTGGCAAACAAAAGCGGAAATGTCATTCACACGTATCCGGTCACTGTAGGTAAGCCTGGAAGCAACGCATCGAATATCGCCTTTCAAAGCAAGTCCTTAGATGCAGCGGTACTGGACCACCTGGTGCCTAGCGCAGATGTTCCGGACCTAGCCGCCCGGATGCACATCAGTCGTGGTGGGCCCTTACAACCATACGGTGACCACGTTCCGTGTAATTCGCAGACAAAGGACGGCATTATGGAGGCGGTTCGCGGCGAAGCCTACCGATTGTGGGTAGAAAGCGGTCGTCCAGAAGGGAGGTCCGACGAGTTCTGGGAGCGTGCACACGGAGCACGACTGCGATGGCGGGCGTACACACTGTGGCAGCAAGGTGGACGGCCCACCGGAAACGCGGATTACTTCTGGAACAGAGCTGAGGAATTCGAGAAGTTCTGAAGGTCCAAAGCTTTCTCCTTGCTAGATGACGTTCTCAGGAACTCGGCTGCGAGGCCGACAGCCTCTAAGAATTTGAATTCCCTCTGACTTGTGGAGGTCGTCAGACCGGCATTGCCGACAACATTTGGCTTTACTAACCGAGGAACGAGGCACGAACTATGAACATGGCAGAGACTTTGCGAAACGATGTAGAGCAGGAATTGCGCTGGGACCCCAGCGTTTGTGCAGAAAAAATTGGTGTCTCAGTCAACGATGGCGTCGTCGAGCTCGACGGGCATGTCGGTAGCCTATTTCAGAAGTGGGCTGCGGAGCGTGCTGCACTCCGGGTCGTCAACGTCACCTCGGTCGCAAGTGAGATCATCGTCGACCTGCCGTTAGACGACACACGCACAGACGCCGATATCGCCTACGCTGCGACGAGCCACCTAACCTGGAACACGCAGGTGCCCGACTCGATCAAGGTAAAGGTCTCCGAGGCCTGGGTTACCCTGACGGGAACAGCCGAGTGGAACTTCCAGAAGGACGAGGCGGAGCGCATTGTCCGCTCGTTGAGTGGTGTCACGGCTGTCGTCAACGAAATCGAATTGAAGCCGAAAGCAAACGCTCTCGGCGTCAAAATCAAGATCGAAGACGCGCTCAAGCGCGATGCTCAGATCGACGCGAGCAATATCACTGTGGAGACCTCTGGAGCCGCGGTTACCCTGCGGGGCCGGGTGCACTCCTGGCGAGAACGGAACGATGCCGAGCACGCCGCATTCGGCGCTCCCGGCGTTGCAAGCGTAGCCAATCTTCTGACCGTTACGTTCTAAGACCTTACCGAGTTGAGCGGAAGGGCGAGCCGTCCCCTTCCTCGCGGGGCTTCGCTAAGACAGGCATTCAGTCCCGCGCGTGACAGTCCGGGGTCCATTGCACTAGGCCCCGCAACCTGTGGAGAGAAAGCAATAACCGTCGACAAGGCCGCTTGTCGGAGTTCTTAGCTCACATTGCCCCTGGTGACAGCAATGTTATGTTGGGTTAACCCCAAGCTAGGGCATGACTGAAGGTTAGGTGGTCATCAGGCGAACTGCTTTAGCTGTTGAGTGTTTGGCGGCTTCTGACTGATCTCGATGACGGTCCAGGAGAGAAGCTTTCTGGGAGTTTTCTTTCGACGGTTGATCCTGCAAGATGACGTTTAGCAGTGACTTGTGTACGCGAATCCTGTCTTTGTAGTCGATAAAGCCAAGTTTTCGGAACCGATTCATGAAGAAACTGACGCGGGACCGGGTGGTTCCGATCATGTCTGCAAGGGCTTCCTGAGAGATCTTCGGGATGAGGGTCAGCTGATCCCCCTCCTGACCGAACCCCGCCATCATAAGTAGAATTCGTGCGAGACGTTTCTCGCTTGAATTGAACAAATGATCAACCAGGTCAGCCTGCGTTCTCATGCTTTTGGCCAGTAAAAGAGCTAAGAAAAGATCAGAGAAGGCATGCTCTTCATGAAGCGCGCGCGAATCATCTCTTTTCTTCCAATCTTCATGGCAGTACACGCAGTGATCGCTGTAGCGGTCGCTAGACGCGGGCCCGCTATGCCAGCGACACATTCTTCCCCGACAAATTCGCCGATCGCCAGAAGGCTGATCGTAGCCTCCTTGCCCGCTGCAGAAACGATCGTCAGCCTCGCCCGGCCCTTCTGAAGGTAGTAGATGGAGTCGCAATGGCTTCCCTGAAGGAAGAACACCTCGTTCGCTTCTAACTGCACGATCGTGCGGCCAAGACCCGCCATTGCGAGAAAGGCTGCTGGATCGAAGGTGACGGGTGAAAGTGGTTCACGCATGCCGCTGACCTCTACCGTAAGCCGGCAGCGATGACTTCTGCTAGCCAGCTATACACAGATGGTACGCCATGTGCGCAACGTAACAATCTAAACATACATTCGTGCTTAACCCAGAACTGTGTGCTTATAGGGGTAATGGGATGGTCCGTCGTCTTCAAATCAGATGTGGCAGCATGAAGACGAGTACAGGAGGATTCTCCCATGAAGGTACACGTTTGCGGTATTGATATCGGCAAGACGGTCTTTCACCTGGTCGGCCTGAGCAAGGAAGGCCACATCGTCACCAAGAAGCGCTTCAGCCGCAAGCAGCTCGTCACCTTTACGGTGAATCTGCCGACCTGCCTCATCGGCATCGAAGCCTGTCCAGGAGCCCACTTTCTCGCCCGTATTCTCCTGAAGCAAGGCCACGACGTGAAGCTTATGCCGGCCGAGTATGTGCGGCCGTTCGTGAAGTCCAACAAGAATGATTACGTCGACGCGGAAGCCATTGCTGAGGCTGTGCAGCGGCCGACCATGCGGTTCGTGCCAGTAAAGAATGAGGCGCAGTTGGATCTGCAGGCTCTCCATCGCGTTCGGGATCGCTGGATCGGCCGGAAGACTGCCGTGATCAATCAACTCCGTGGCTTTCTCCTGGAGCCATGGGATCACCGTTCCCGCAGGACCAGCACATCTCACACGCCAAATTCCTTCCATCCTCGAAGACGGGGATAACCTTCTGGAGCTTCGCGATGAGTGGCTCAAGCTGGAGGAGCAGATCGACGCGAGCAATCGGGAACTTGCCGAATTCGCCAAGAAAGAGGATGGTTGCCGGCGATTACTGACGATCCCAGGCATTGGCCCACTGACCGCGACGGCACTCACGGCTGCCATCGGAAACGGATCTGCATTTCGCAAGAGCCGCGATCTGGCAGCGTGGCTCGGGCTCGTTCCCCGACAGCATTCAACTGGCGGTAAGGCCCGATTGCTCGGGATCAGCAAACGAGGAGATCCCTATCTCCGTCGACTCTTTGTTCACGGCGGGCGAGCGGTGCTGGCCCAGGTAAAACGGGAGCGACACCAATTCGGCGGCTGGCTCGATCGACTTGAAGCGCGGTCACCCCGCAACGTCGCAATCGTGGCTATGGCGAACAAGATCGCAAGGATGGCGTGGGCCGTTTTGACGAGCGGCCAATCGTATAACGCTGCATTCAGCACGTAAGGAAAAGTTGAAAATCAAAGAGCGATTTCCCACTTTCCCTCACGACGGCGACGAAGGTTTATTAAGTTCTCACCAGGTTTGCAAGTAGATTGTTGATGGCTGAACAGGTCAAACCGACCCGCTCTGATCCTGATTGGGTCCATGGTCTGCAATTGAGACCGCTGGGGTATTGAGGAGAGAGAGGGTGCGGATTCCATCATGGCTCGGAGCAGATGAACCGCTCCACTGAGAAGCCGTATACATAGGAGCAGACCGCTTCCGTCATCAAACGGTTTTGCTTGCAATTAGGCGACGGACCATACATGGGGTCTGAGTAGCAACGGAACAGAAAACCTACATAGGATGCCGGTTTGAGGCTTTCCAACAAACCTCGGTTTGTTGGAAAGCAGGAATGGTGAGCAAAAGGCCGTCTTTTCCGTTCGATTTTTCTGCATTAAGCCGTTCAGAAATCTACGTCCAGCAAACCGGGTGGAACGCAGGTTTCTGGAAAGGGACTTGGGATCGCCAGATCGGACAATCTGGCTCTGTTGCAAGTTTTCGGTGGCCGCGTGAAGATGGGCTGAACCCGAGCGGAGCTGGTCATGTCAGAGTTCAAGTGGCGTCAATTTGAAGGCGAGATCATCCTTTGGGCGGTGCGTTGGTACTGCCGTTATGGCATCAGCTATCGCGATCTCGAGCAGATGATGGGCGAGCGCGGCGTGCCGGTCGATCATTCCACGATCTACCGCTGGGTTCAAAGGTACGCACCTGAAATAGAAAAGCGGCTGCGCTGGCAGTGGCGTCGTCCCCGGTCAACGAGCTGGCGGGTCGACGAGACCTACGTCAAGGTTCGCGGCAGATGGACCTATCTGTATCGAGCGCTCGACAAGGATGGAAACACGATCGATTTCTATCTCTCGCCGACACGGAACGCCAAGGCGGCGAAGCGCTTTCTCGGCAAAGCTCTGAACGGTTTGAAGGATTGGGAGAAGCCAACTGTCATCAACACGGACAAAGCCCCAACCTACGGGATCGCGATCTCGGAGCTGAAGGCCGAAGGCAAATGTCCCGAGGAAACGGTGCATCGACAGGTCAAGTATTTGAACAATGTCGTCGAGGCCGATCATGGCAAACTGAAGCAACTGATCCGTCCAGTGACGGGCTTCAAGACGCTGAAGACCGCCTATGCGACCATCATGGGATTTGAGGTGATGCATGCCTTACGGAAGGGCCAGGCGGCGATCTTCAACCTCACGCACGACATCCGAGGCGAGGCGCGCATCGTCGAACGCGCTTTCGGTATCGGTGCCAGTGCGCTCGCCGAGGCCGTCGCAGTTATCAGTGAACAACTCGAACTCCAACCGGCCTGACGTCCAGATCGAACGGCACCCCCGGGACGCCCCTGTCCATGCCTACTTTTTGCAACAGAGCCCTAAAAACGCACCTTGACCAGCCTGATGCGATCCCCAAGAGCGATGTAGACACAGTTAAGCCTTCGGGGTCTTCCAAATGAATTCCTTTCCAAGTTGGCTCTCGGAGGGGTCCCGTGCTGCAGCAGATTGGAAGCGATGACGCATAACCTTGAAGCTCTCAGGGATGTACTCGAGGACTTCAGAGACATCTTCTCCGAACTCGCGCAACGCGCCACCACAACCAGGGCAACAGCTTGTCTCAGGAAGATGGGTCTCTATCTCGCGGGGCAGATG
>NZ_JACHIP010000028.1 GCF_014203275.1 Granulicella aggregans | reverse complement strand
CATCGGTGAACAACTCGAACTCCAGCCTGCTTGATGCTTGGGTAAAGACAGTGCCTCGGCGACCCTTGGCCAGCGGTATTATTTGCAACAGAGCCCTTCGGAGCGATTGGCGGGTTCCTGGAGCGCAACTTCCCCTTCTTCGAAGTCTTCAACAGCCCCGCTCAGGAGCGCAACATTCCGCTCAGTCCTTTGAGCGTTACCGGTCTCCCACAATATGTTCCAACGGCCACGACCGCTTCAATCGCTCCTCCTCCCAGCATCTCTGTCAGCCTGATGGCAAAGAACATGCAACCGGACGTCGCCTACGCCTGGAACTTTGGAGTTCAGCAGCAGCTCACGCCCGCGGTGGCATTCAGTGCGACGTACGTTGGCACCCACGGCCTGCACCTCTTCCGCAGGTACGACATCAACACCCCGCCGCCTGGCTCGACGCCATTCAACTCGCGTCTGCCCTATCAGTACTTCAACACCGACGGCCAGCAGTATGCGACCAACATCGGCTATGCTGCGGCAAACGGATCGTCCATCTATCACGCGTTGCAGACCGAGCTGAAGGTCAACTTCGCGCATTCACTTACTGGACGCGTGAACTACACATGGTCGAAGGAACTCGATGACTCCAGTGTCTGGTGGCCGCTCGACAACCGGGTTAATCGTGCCGAGGGAACCCTTGTGCCTTTCGAAACCGTGATCCGCGCAAGCAACCTCTACGCGCGCCTGCAGAAGTCTCAACAGGTTGCTCCGTGGGCTCCGTCCACACGATGACACCAGATGAAGGAACGACGAGCTATTAGACGAAAGCGTCGACCGATACCTTCGTCTAATACTGATCGTTATCCCGGAATGGCCTAATTGCAGATGTTCCAGAAAGGCCTTTGTGTCCACGAGGGAGCGGCAAGCTGGGACTCATTCGACAAGGAAGCCATGAAAGGCTGAACAGTTGAATCCGTAGGACTGCAAAGAAATTAAGAGGAAGCCAGAACCATGCCCCAGAGAGAAAGTTTTGTCAGCAACGCTATGCAAACAGGTACTTTTCTACTTATCGCTATGGAGATGGTCGCCGCCGCGATCGGGCAAGGCGCACGCAATCATTCGTCTCCTGCGGATGCGCTGAGGCCTTTGATTCGGACAAATGCGCCAGTCATTGCGTTGAGCCACGTAACACTCTTCGACGGTAGTGGCTCTCCTGCGCGGCATGACCAGACAATCATTGTGGATCACGGCCGCATCACCGCTGTTGGTCCTTCAAACGCTGTAACAATTCCGTCGGAAGCGCAGCTTCTGAACGAACGCGGCAAGACTGTCCTTCCCGGACTAGTGGGTATGCACGAACATATGTTCTACATCTCGGCAGGCGGTGGTCCGGGGCATCTCATTCTCGGTACTGAACAGGCCGAGTCGGCTCCCAGGCTCTACCTTGCCGCTGGAATCACGACAGCTCGTACGACAGGCTCCATCGAACCCGCTGCAGATCTTGCGATCAAAGCAGCTATCGACAACGGTATGCAGATTGGACCTGATCTCGATGTAACAGGGCCGTATTTCGACGGCCCCGGGACTTTCCTCATTCAGAATCAAAGAATGAACGGCATTTCGGATGTCCGCGAAACAGTCGATTACTGGAGCAAACGAGACATAACGTCTTTCAAGGCATACATGTTTATTCAGCCTGCTGATTTGCAAGCGACGATCGAGCAGGCTCACGCCCATGGACTAAAGGTTACCGGACACCTATGCTCCGTAGGCTTCACGGAAGCCATCAATATGGGTATCGACAACCTGGAGCATGGTTTGATTGTTGATTCGGAATTCGATCCGCAGAAGAAACCAGGCGTGTGTCCGGCGAAGAATTCCGAAGGTGTGCAGACATTGCTTCAGCTTGATGTTCATGGTCAACAAATTCAACGGCTCATCAAGTCCATGATCTCGCATCACGTGGCGCTTACATCAACGCTAGCAACGTACGAGAACTCTGATACGGACGAGCCTCCGGCCGCGACCTTGCGTCAGACACGCGCTACGCTGAGTGCTCTCTCCTGGGCAGACTTCCTCCGCTTGAAGGCTCTACTTGGAAAGCCGCACCATATGGGTGAGACAGACGTGGTTCTCGCCCTCCTTCACAAAGAGATGGCGTTTGAACGAGAGTTCGTTCGACAAGGAGGCCTTTTGATTGCGGGTTGTGACCCAACCGGCTTTGGAGGCGTCGTTGCGGGACTTGGAGACCAGCGAGAGATGGAGCTACTCGTGCAGGCAGGCTTCCCAACTGCCGAGGCGGTGGCCATCTTCTCAAGTCATGGAGCGCGGTATCTGGGTCGGGAGAACGAAATCGGCACTGTCGAGCCAGGCAAGCAGGCAGACCTTTTGCTTCTGGATGGAGACTTCGAGCACGACGTTTCTGCAATCCGTAAGCCGGAGATAGTTTTCAAGAAGGGGGTGGGCTGGGACTCTGCGAAGTTACAGGCGTCTGTTGCAGGTATAGCAGGGCAGCGGTAGAGCTTGCAGCTATGCCACTTTGGAGATCAGAGGCAGTGCTGGTCCGTAGATCCCTTCAGGGCCGTGCATGCGTCGCTGATGCGGCTAGCTTTTCTTACTCGAAATCTGTGCAAACGACAGGAAGCGGCTTAGCAATTGATTGAATTCTTTGGGCTGTTCCCAGAAAGGCGCATGACCGGCGTTCTGCGCTATGTGGATTTGACGCTCCCACAGATTTGGAAAGAGCAGTTGCTTGAAAAACTCCGCCTTGATCAGGGTGTCATCAGCACCGTTGATAACACCGATCGGGATCTGTGCGGTCTCCACAATCTTTCTCTGGTTAACTCCCGATCCTTCGAGTGAACTATCCAGAAGCCTTCGACGAAATCTGCCGTCCGTTCTCATCGCCGCCTCTATCAAGCGGTCGTCTCCCGTTCCCCGCCAGATGCGATATACAAACGATCGTGCTTCGCTCTCATTCATACGTCGGTCAGGTGCGGGAAGCGACCTTGGTGAGTTGTTGTATCCCTCAGCCATGTTGTTCTTGCCTTGGTGCTTTCCGATTGGAGGAGTGCCGCACAATAGAAGGGCTCGCATCTGCCTGAAGCTGGCGAGCATTTCTATGGCGATATGGCCTCCGAGAGACCAGCCTAAAACCACGGGGTCCGATACCCCAATGTTTTCCAGCACTTCAGAGACAGCACCGGCGAGCCCAGGAAGAGTGTAGGTCTCAGCAGGATTGACGGCATCTTCGGATCGACCGTGACCGGGGAGGTCGATT
This sequence comes from Granulicella aggregans, assembly GCF_014203275.1. Lineage (GTDB taxonomy): Bacteria > Acidobacteriota > Terriglobia > Terriglobales > Acidobacteriaceae > Edaphobacter. Next base: position 27,122 of record NZ_JACHIP010000028.1, on the reverse strand, counting down.
GCTATCAAACGGTAGTCGGTGAATAAGCCATTGTCGAGCTGCTTTCGGAACACGTCACGCGACGAGGAATTGCCATGGATCAGTACGACCGGAAAATGGCCTTGTCCCACTTCCTCCAGGGCAAGCACTCCGTGTGACGTCCTAATACAGGTCTCATGTGTCATATCGAACACCGATGGAAGACTGCAGACTCTTCAGGTCGAGGCATTGTCGTTGGGTTGAGATATGAGAAAGCATCCCTCCCATGCCTATTCCGATGGGTAGTCAGTAGAGATACTCAGCTCTCGCCACGTCTCGATGGCGGCGAGACGTTCTTGATCACTCTCACTAACCGCCTTCAAGGCATCGCTGCCGAGCGTAAGGCGAAGTGGCGGATGAGCCATTTCGGACAACTCGATCAACACCTTGGCCGCTCGGGCTGGATCTCCAGGCTGCTTCCCGTGGTACTCAGCTTGAAAGCGGGCGGCAGCGCCGATGGTCGGCTGGTATTCCGCGCGGACCGCGGCAACAGCGGTGGAGCTTGCTGCGAAGTCCGTCCTGAAGCCTCCTGGCTCGATGATCGTGACTTTGATCCCGAGTGGGCCAACTTCCTTGGCCAAGGCCTCCGAGAAACCCTCGACGCCCCACTTTGCGGCAGAATAAGCGGTTCTGCCTAGAGCCCCGATTCTTCCACCGACCGAAGAGAACTGAATAATGTGGCCACCTCCTTGCTTTCGCATAAAAGGAATGGCTGCTCTGCTGGTGTACACCGTTCCCATCAGATTCGTCTCGATCTGTGATCGAAAGTCATCGATACTGGTATCTTCCAGCGATCCAATGGTGCCGTAGCCAGCATTGTTGACCAAGACATCAATCCGACCGAAGCGCTCCACAGCGGAAGCTATCGCCTTCTCAGCTGCGGCACAATCTCTTACATCCAATGTCTCCACGGCGACCTGATTACCAAGTTGAGTGGCCAGTTCCGTCAGTTGATCAACCTGCTGTGCCGTGGCAACTACTTTGTCACCCTTCTCAAGGGCAGCCCTCGTAATCGCAAGGCCCAACCCTTTAGAACTTCCTGTGATCAGCCAAACTTTACTCATCTATCACCCCGCTGTAAGAATCAGCCAATCGTTCCTGAACAAACGATCCTTGTTCTGTTAAATCTTTCCGGTTCTTCGTCGCTCCAAGAACTTCAAACATGGAGCGATCCAGCATGCGATTGAATTCCGCTTCCGGCATCTGGGCACGTAGATCCTCCAGCAATGCACGCGAGAAGCTGGCAATCATTCCAGGATTTTGTGCAAGCTGCTGGCAGGCGTAGTGCCTTGAGAATCCTCCAGAAAGTGCAAGGACACGATAGACCTTCGCGTGTCTCATCAACGGTGTGTACAAGCCGGCCGTAACCGGAATCGTGAGCTTGAGGAAAATACGAAGATCTTCGCTAGCTTGTTCGAGAGCCGAAGCGATAGACGTTCGTAGCTGAAGTTCCTGAATACGTCGTACGTCATCAGGAAGCGCAGTCGAGACTTCAATCTCAACGATGGGAAGGAGCCCAGCGGCAAAAATCTCCTCGGCAAGTGCGAACTGCTGCCTCACCGCCTCGACGACCATCCCCTGTGTTGTGTCGTGAATGAGGGAGCGCATTTTAGTACCTATGACTCCAAGGCTTCGTGCCCAACGCAACGTTTGCGCAAGATCGGGAATGGGCTGCATCAACTGAGCACCATGGACCGCTTGTTCGAGTCCGACATCGATTTTGAGAAGCGATGCGATGCGGCCCTTTTCAAACAAGAGGTCGGGGATCGCGCGGCCTTCGATGCGACTCTGAAGCGTCCGCTTGAAGAGGATGACCGCGAGGATCCGATCGCCTGCGAATGCTGGGGATTTCATGACGCGAAGCCGCATCTGGTGGATCTGCTCGAACAGTTCTTCTTCGCTCTTGTATTCACTCGCATTTACGCCGTATTGCGCGAGTGCTGCCGGAGTTGATCCGCCGCTCTGATCCAGGGCAGCCAACATCCCTCGAGCGTATCTCAACTTCGAGAGTAGTAATGGGTCAGACCCTTGATCATGTGGCCTGAGTTGTCGCATAGTGATTCACCCCTCCAAAGGCGTGGTGGCGGAACATTGGAATCGAAGAGTGCTTTCACGCGCTCGAGGTCTATCCGAACGTGAAGACATACAACAAATGCGCTCTCGATCTTGACTGCAACACGTTACGGAGTGTAGCGGGTGAACACATAGTCCCGATCCTTCACAGGAGCATGACAGGCGTAACACCCGCTGGTGGCTTCGGCGCTAACGGGCTTGCCATGATCGAACTGCTCGAACCCCCAGCCACCGGTAGCGGAGTATTTCTTTGAGTCCTTGATCATGAGCTGAACGTTGGTTGCGGCTCCAGCCACAAAGGATTGTTCATCACCAAAGACACTGTTGTTCTCTGGTGATGAGGTATAGGTCCATGCCAGTCGCGCGATGATCGTTCCGTCAGGAAATGGAAGCGTTGCGCTCCGATACGCATCTATCGCCTTATCGTTGCCCAGAATCGCGCGGAGGTCATTCAGTTTGCCAGCTTCGTGAGCGACAGAGACCAGTCGCCAGTACCGGTATCCGGGTGGCAGGCTGTCCAAGCTTTCCGCATCCTGGGTGACTCTGGTTCTTTCAAGCACTCGTTTGGGCCTCGCAACGAGGCCACCGAAGGGCGGTCCTACAACGCCCAGCGCCAACAGAACCTTAAGCGTCACTCTCTTCGCAACGCTTGATACTTCACTCATGCCGTTTCTCCTGCACAGCATTGGGTTCCGACTCGCTTTCCAAAGCATCACAGCGAGCTCACGTCCTGGATCGCTTTTGCGAACGCATCAGGAGCTTCCATGGGCAGGTTATGCCCCACTCCGCCCTTGACGAGTCGATGTACATACTTGCCAGCGAACATCTTCGCGTAATCGTTGCTATCTGGATGTGGAGCTCCATTGGCGTCTCCTTCCAGTGTGATCGTTGGAACGGTAATCCGTGGGGCCGACGCTAATGTCTGCTCCAACGCGTCATACTTCGATTCACCCAAAGCAATCCCAAGGCGCCAACGATAGTTGTGAACTACGATGCTGGTGTGGTCCGGGTTGTCGAAGGAACTCGCGGAACGTTCAAACATGGCATCGTCGAATTGCCACCGGGGTGACGCGGTCTGCCAGATCAGCTTCGCGAATTCACGCCGATACTTGTCATATCCGTCTCGGCCACGCTCTGTGGCGAAATAGAACTGGTACCACCACGCAAGCTCAGCCACGGGTGGGAGCGGCGTCTTTCCTGCCTTTTGATTGCCAATCAAGTAGCCGCTCACACTGACCAGTCCCTTGCAGCGCTCCGGCCAGAGGGCAGCGACAATGTCCGCGGTGCGTGCGCCCCAATCGAAGCCGCCGATGACGGCTTGGGTGATATGCAGAGCATCCATGAGAGCAATCACGTCGAGAGCGAACGTGACAGGCTGCGCATTCCGCATCGTTTCGGCAGAGAGGAAACGTGTTGATCCATATCCACGCAGGTGAGGAACAATCACTCGATAATTCGACTTAGCCAGGATTTCAGTGACATCCACAAAGCTGTGAATGTCGTAGGGCCATCCGTGCAAAAGAACAACAACCGGACCATCCGGAGGCCCCAGGTCGATGTACCCGATGTCCAAAGAGCCCGCGTAAATCTGCTTAACCGGTGGGAAAGCAGCCGATGTGACAATGGATCGAAATGGCCCTGATGGCTTGGCCTGCCCTATCGCTTCTTCCTCGATCGGCAAGGCAGCACATGCAAGAGCCAAGGCCGCTCTGCTCAAAAACCGGCGGCGGCTACCTGTCGCTCTCTCTGCTGAGATCACTTCACTCATCTTGTCTCCTTCTTCTTGTCAATGACTGCCGAACTGTGGTCCTTCTGCGCTACGTCGAAGCCATTTGCGTCGGTCACGCGAGCGAAAGGGAAACTTCGATGTTTCCGCGGACGGCCTTCGAATACGGACACGTCTGATGCGCAGCCTCAATCAGTCGCTCGCCAAGCTTGCGATCAATCCCGGGAAGGCTGACGGAGAGACGCGCGGCAAGTAAGAATTCCTCGCCTGCGGTACCGAGATCGATCTCCGCATCTACAGAGCGACTCGGAGGCAGGGAGACGTTCTGCTTGGCAGCCGCAATTGCAAGCGCTCCCAGGAAGCATGCAGACCATCCAGCAGCCAACAGTTGCTCGGGATTTACACCGACCTTCTTTGAACCCGGCAGGGCGAAGTCAAGGTCCAGATTGCCGTCTTCACTCTTCGCACAACCGCCGTCCCTGCCGCCCGCCGTATGGACCTTCGCCGTATAAAGAACCTTCTCGATCAACATCGCTTCTCCTCTTTCAGCAACCGGACTATGCCGGATGCACATAGGACACACAGACAGGCGAATGGTGACAGAATCCGAAGCATGGGCCGCAGATTTTTGCAGGGATCAGCCCAAGAACTTTCTTTGTAACGTCACGCCGTGCGCTGGTTCTAACTGTCACACGCGGGTTTGGCAAGCATGAGGCTTCCAGCCCATATCCAAGGAGATCTTGCTTTGAAGACAGCCCTCGCGCTACGTCATGTTCACTTCGAAGACCTCGGAATTTTTCAGCAAGTTCTCTCGCGAGCAGAATACCGTGTCAACTATTTCGACATTGGCGTTCACGATATCGCGACCATTGATCCGCTGGAGCCAGATCTACTATTTCTGCTCGGAGCTCCATTTGGTGTCTATGAACGCGACACGTTCCCATTCGTTCTGCAGCAGCGATCTTTGCTTCGACGACGGATGAAGTTTCAACTTCCAACGGTGGGAATCTGTCTTGGTGCGCAGCAGATTGCCGCGGCGCGGGGCGCAAAGGTCACGCCGAGCGGTTTCAAAGAGATCGGCTTGCGCCAGTTTCACTCAGCGAGGCAGGAAAGAACAGTGCGCTGCGACATCTGGACGGCATTCCGTTGCTCCATTGGCATGGAGATGTCTTTGAGCTACCGGAAGGGGCGACATGCCTCGCGTCTACCGACCTATGTCCCAACCAGGCCTTCTGCATCGGATCCAATATTCTAGGTCTGCAATTTCATCCTGAAAACGCGCCGGCAATGATCGAGCGGTGGCTGATCGGCCATGCGTCCGAGCTTACCGCGTCTGATATAGACATTCGAAAAATCCGGAGCGATGCTGCAGCTTATCAGGCCTCTATGATTGAGTGCTGTGCTCGCATGTTCCAGGAATGGCTCGAAAACATCGATGCGGATGACACACGATCGACTTCGTCCATATATTCGAAGCACTGATCGAAAGTGATTCTGCTTACCGAATCATTCTCGACAGTCATTCCGCTCATTCGCGGGTGCGAGAACGAGGGGAAAAGAACCTACGCCGGTCCTTTCCTTTCGCAAGTCTGAGATAGGCAGAAGCCGAAGGAACACTGACACACACCTGAGTTCCGGCGTTCGGACTTGATGTGATCTTGATATGCCCCCGAATGCGTTCGACTCGTTCCCGCATCCCAGTGATACCGAAGTGGTCCAGCTTTCCACGTTCGATGTATTCCGCCGGAATCCCGACGCCATCATCGACGACCTTAAGAGTGAGCGTACGCGAGTAGATTAACTCGACCCGAAGATGCTTAGCGCGGGAATGGTAGATGGCGTTCCGGATGGCTTCCAGTCCAACGTCACAGAGTTCAGCTCGAACGATCGGGTGAAGTTCTTGTGGCGTTCCGCTGAGATGTATGCGGGTCTCAATGATGCCTATGTGAGGGAGTTCATCGAGCGCCTCGCGAAATGCTTCTGCGAGATGATTTCTTTCTAACGTCGAGGCACGCAATGCATTCAGTGCGGCGCGGCCCTCAATTACAGCCTGGCCTAGCCATTCGGACAGCTTGACGAGCGCCCGGCTCATCCTGAGTTCATCAGAGCCGTCAGCTAAGGCGTCGTCAGCGACCATTTTGCTGCTTTGCACTGTCTGCAGGAATGTATCGTGAAGTTCTCGCGCCATGCGCGTTCGTTCCGCCAGACGCTCATCGAACCGTGAGTTCATAGCGTGGGCGACCGCGCGAATTCTGAGACGATACGCAAGCCAAATCACCAGTGAAGCGGTTGCAACCCAAACGCACAAAAACCAACGTGTTTGATACCAAGCCGGTGCAACCGAAAAATCGAGGACTGCTTCTTCCGGGTTCCAAAGCCCCTGTTGATTGCTCGCAACGACGTGGAACCGGTAGTGGCCGGGCTTCAAGTCCTCGAAATAAGCAGTTCGCCTGGCTCCGGCGTCCATCCACGTGCTGTCATGGCCATCCAATCGGTAACGGAATTGCAGGTCTGCCGGCGCTGCAAAACTGAGGGCCGCATAGTCGATCATGATATTTCGCGGCTTCGGCGGCAGTTGAATCGCACCAACCAACGCGTATAACTTGTGATCGCAATGAAAATCTTCAATGCGGACCGGCGGCAGCAATCGCTGCAGATGCTCCGCTGAAGCGTCGATGATCTCGACACCATTCTGTTCTGTTGCGAACCAAACCTTGTTGTCGGGTGTAACGCCGGTGCTCGGATCAAAAGGATCCTGCGAGAGAAGAACCCCGTCACTTGCCGTCAGCAGTTTGTAATGAACTGAGGTGGAAGGGGACACCCACCAGCGTTCAATCTCAGATCGCGAAAGATGAAGAATCCCAACATCACACATGAGCCAAAGGTCGCCTTTGAGGTCGAAAACGCCTGATCTCATATGAGCGTCCGGAAGTCCGTTAGCTTTGTTGAGCACCTGCGGATGATCGTTGCGAATTCCGTACAGTCCTTCCTGGGTCAAAATGAGCGGTCCGTTCGGACCGAACCCAAGGATGCGCCGGATGGAGATCTGCTCCGTTATACCCAGTTCGATTCGCTTTCGGAGTCCCGGTTTCTGGTAGCCGACGGAACCATCGACATATCCAATCCAAGTTCCGCCTGAGTCGTTGGAGTAGATGGCTCCTGCGCGCGGATCGCCTGGCGGACCGGCACGCGATGTGACCTGACCTTTCTGGAGATGAAGCAAAGCGGGTCGCTTTCCATTGGCGACGGCCCACATACCTCCGTCGTGATCCGAGGCGAGTGCGATGATCGGCCCAACGTGTTCTCCGTTGTCGGTGATCTCTGTGAAGTGGCCGGCAGAGTAGAGGAAGATACCCTGATCGACTCCTATCCACCATTGACCGCGTTCATCTTCGAGCAATGATGTTACCTGCTTCCCCGGTAAGCCTTGTGCCTGCCCCAGCTTCGTTACCTGCCCCGACCGGACTATGTTTAGCCCGTTCTCGTATCCGAGCCAGACACTGCCGTCCTTTGCGACTGCGAGACCGTTGATTCCGTCGCTTGTAAGTCCTTCTGCGGTCGATAGGGTGAGAACGCCAAGATCGCGGAAGTTGTCGATGCCATGCGAAGTCACAATCCAAATGACACCTTCGCGATCCTCAAAGATCTGATTGACTGCGTCTCCACTCAACCCGTCGGCACTGCGATAGTGCTCGACCCTCCCTTTATGCAACCGGTACAAACCTTCATTCGAAGTGCCGATCCAGAGTGCGCCTTCTCGATCACGGAGGAACGTGTTGGCTTCGATACGGGACCCATCAAAGTCAGGGACCTTAACCGGTTTGAACCTTTCGTCAACAATTTGCTCGATGCCAAGGCCAGGACCCGGGTGCGCCAACCCGGCGTAGATACTGCTTTTTCCGGAATCGACCAAAGCAGCGAAGCCGGACAGATGCTCGCCAGAACTGAAACGCGGCGAGCTGTAGGTTCTTGCTCTCCCGTCGACCCACCGGACAACTGCCGTAGAGCCGCCAATCCAAAAGGCTCCCTCCGAGTCCTGCATCAGCGCAGACGCCACGGGAATCGTCAGGCCCTCGTTGACCCCGAAGCATCGAACGCCCGATGCGAGAACCGTACACAGCGGGCCGGTGGAGTCGCGGCTTCTCGAACGTGCATACCACGCGTTTCCACGCGAATCCAGAATGATCTGATTTACACGCCCTTTACCACTGCTGAAACTGCGCACGGAGCCAGAAGTGATTAGATCTAAACCAAGTGAGGTACCAACGAATAGCCGTCCATCCTTTGCAGCCGCGAGCGAGACGATATAGTTCGAGCTCAGGTCTTTGTTTTGCAACGGATGAAATGTCTCGAAACGAACGCCGTCGAAGCGTAAGAGACCCGCCCCTGTGCCAACCCACATGTAGCCATCGCTCGTCTGCGAGATCGCGTTAGGTGCGCCGGAGAAGTACCCGTCGCGCACGCGCCAGGCTGTATGACCGTATTGCGTCAGACGCGTCTCCGGCTTGATTGCATGCGCATACGGTTGCGCTAGCAACCACAAGCTCATGATCAGCAACGACAAACCGATCCGAACACCGCTCCTGTTCGGCCGCCAAGTACAAACCATTTGCGTAGGGAGCATCATCGTCTTACGGGAGCTACCTTTCTGGCCGATGCCCTCGACAACATGTCAGAGCCAAACTCCTCAGTTGCTTCGAAATCCGATGGAAATACTTAGTTGCTTCGCGGAGGTATCTCCGTGCGCCTATGGACATCTCGAATCGTTCCGAGGATTTTTTCACGCGGCATGCTCTTCAGGATGTAGGCGGATGCTCCCGCCTTCATAGCAGTCTGCATCTCTGACGTACTGTCAGAGGTTGTCAAAATAATGACCCGTGCCCGCGGCGCAACAGCCAAGAGGTTCCGCAGGACTTCAAGGCCATTCGCATCGGGAAGGCTTAGATCGAGGAGCACAATGTCAGGACGAAGCTTCTCAAACTTGTTCACCCCATCTCTTGCGGTAGGTGCCTGACCGATGAGCTGGAGGTCTTTCTGCGAGCTGAGAATCATGCTGAGTCCATCGCGAAAGATTGGGTGGTCCTCGATGCTCAGGATCGTAGTCGCTGCTCTGCCGTCCACTGCAAGGCTACTTCCCAGACTGCTGCCGGACAGATTGCGGGGAGCCTTCATGCGGAGGCGCCCTGACATCTTCACAAGGTCGGCAAGTGAGCCCGCATCCATCTTCCGCATCACGCTGCCGCGGTGCGCCTTCACCGTAATCTCACTGATCCCCAACTCACCACCAACTTGTTTGTTGGGAAGGCCCGTCACAACAAGGGACATGACGTCACGTTCGCGCGCTGTAAGTTGTCCATATCTTCGGCGTAGTTCAAGCACCTCAGTCTCACGCTGTAGCAGAGCACCACTGCGGCCGATTGAGGTATGAATGGCAGTCAGAAGCACCTGGTGGTTAAACGGCTTTGTGAGAAATTCGATTGCTCCTGCTTTCATAGCCTGGACGCTACTCGGAATGTCGCCGTGCCCCGTGATGAAGATAATCGGCATCTCAGGCCGCTCACCAGCGAGTTGCCTTTGCAACTCAAGGCCATTCAACCCCGGCATGGAAATATCCAGAATCAGGCAGTGCGGAACCTCAGGGCGCTTTCGCTGCAGAAAGGCTTGAGCTGATACGAACAGCTCCGCTCGCCAACCCTCGTTGTCGATCAGCAGCTCGAGCGACTCGCGCACCGAGACATCGTCATCCACCACGAAGACAATAGGTTTGGTGTGAGTCATACCATGTGCCCGTTCCCTTGTACCCCGAACGCTTGTAACTAACATCTTAGTCTGACCTCACATTAAATATGAAGGACGTTTACCGGTTGCAGAAAACAAGTCGCAAGGCGTCCAGAAGGTTCAAGTCACTGAAAGGTTTGAAAAGGCACTCAACTGCACCATGTGCCATCGCAATTGCACGTTGCCCTTCATCCTTCCGGGCAGTGATGAAGATGATTGGGATCGCGAGCCCCTGATTCCTCAGCTCGCGTTCGAGGTCCGGCCCGGACGTTCCCGGCATGTTGATATCGAGAATCAAACATTCGGTTTTGGGAATAAGTCCTGAAAACAGGAACGCTTCCGGCGAGCGAAACACCGCGGTCTCAAAGCCGAATTCGTTCAGGAGGTCAGGGAGGGACTCCCGTACGGATTCGTCATCGTCAATCACCGTAACGAGCGGTCGATGGGACATCTAGATTCAGCTCTCCGGTGTGCGTGGGGGCAAGGGTGCAATCGACGCCGTCATTGCAAGGCGATCATCGCGCGCCGTAGGGGTTGGTATTCTCGAGCACTAGAAGCTGAAGAATGAACGAGTCCAACCGCCTCCTTCAGATAAGTATGTATCTAAACAACTTGCGCGGTAATTGTACTTAAGTATCGGTTCGGATGCCGCCACTCATCCTCGGCGAAAATCGCTTGATGAAAAGAGTGGCGGTCCGGTCAGTATGCTTCAGTGCGTAGTGGAATTGGCAAAGCAAGAGTAAACGTGGCGCCGGGTCCATCATTCTGTTCCGCCCAGATTCGACCTTGATGGGCAGTAACAATCGAGCGGCTGACCGATAGGCCGATTCCCATACCGTTCGGCTTCGTCGTGTTGAAGGCTTCAAAAATGGTCTCGCCAAAGATGGGATCTAAGCCGACCCCGGCATCTCGGACTGCGAGACTTACATGGCCGCCGTCAAACGCGGTCGTGATCTGAATAACCTTGACGCGATCAGTGACACGGTCCATCGCGTCCGCGGCGTTCCGTAAGAGATTGAGGATCACTTGCTGGATCTGGATGCGATCTGCCTGGACCAAAGGCAGGTCAGCTGCAAGCTCCTCGTCTAGCCTCACAAACTTTCCTTGCAACTCACCCACCGACATAAAAATCACTTCGCGCGCCACCTCGGATAGATCAAGTGGTTCGGCAATGATCTTTCTCTGACCGAAAAGACTGCGCAGCCGCGCGATTACATCAGCGGCGCGATTGCCGTCACGAATCGTCCGGCGTGCCGTTTCCCGGGCTCCGTCGACGTTCGGAGGGTTTCCGTCGAGCATCCGAAGGCAGGTGCTTGCATTGGTGATGATGCCCGCTAGCGGTTGGTTCACTTCATGGGCGATGGATGCAGTCAGAACTCCAAGGCTCGTCGCCTTCGTTACATTGGCGAGCTCCTGCCGCGCCTTGGCCAGAGCTTCTTCTGCACGTCTGCGCTGGGTTACATCTTGCACCGCTCCGATGTATTCCAGAGTTCCGTCAGAGTCACGACGAGAATGCGCAATGAGATGCATGTACTTCACCTCGCCGTTCGGCATGACTAGCCGGTGTTCATACTCGAGATCGCTCATGGCTGCATTTGCTCGCTGGTTCATGTCCGCTACATATCGCAGGTCATCAGGATGGAGCCGGCTGGCGATGAGATCGAACGTGATCGTTCGTCCGAACTCAAACTCGAACATTGCGTACATTTCGTTCGACCACCAGATCTCCGCAGTTGCAACGCGCCATGTAAACCTGCCTATTCGGGCCAGACGTTGGGCTTCAGTAAGAAAGGCCTCGCTCCGGCGCAATTGCTCTTCGGCGTTTTTGCGATCGTTGATGTCGGTATTCGTTCCATACCATTTCACTATCTTTCCGTCGTTGTTCCGTAGGGGGTCAGCACGGAAAAGGAAGTAGCGGTACTCTCCATCAGAGCGACGCATACGAGCTTCGAACTCACCCGTGCCACCTTCCGCAAGGAGGGTCTGCCAGTACGTTGCAAGGGGGGCTCGATCGTCAGGATGGAGTGCAGCCGTCCAGCCCCAGCCTGCAGCTCCCTCAGGGCTCAGACCGGTGTACGTAAGGAAATGTTCATTGAAGAAATCGGCCTCGCCATCGGGCTTGGTTGACCATGCGAGGACAGGCATCGTGTTGATGGCGAGTCTCAGGTCCCTTCCTGTCGATTCCAACGCCTCTTCTGAGCGTTTCCTCTCCTCGATGTCCACCATGTGCATACTCCATCGCGTGAGATTCCCAACGTGATCGTGCAGTGAAACGGCGCGAATCTGGAACCAGTGAAATGTGTTGTCGTACCTACGACACCGCACTTCCATATCGAACGACTCACCTGTTCTGGATGCGAGATCAATATTGTGAACCGCAATGGAGAGATCGTCGGGGTGCACTACATCACTGCGCTGCCAGTCTTTCAAAACGTGAAAAGGCTTTCCCAGATAGTCGAGCAGGGGCTGATTGACAAACTCAACTTCCCACTTTGGGTTAAGCGATGCCACCAGAGCGGGGATGCTATCCAGCAACTCACGGAGATATCCGCCATCAACTCCATTGCCGAATGCGAGCGCACGGTCGGCCTGCGCGCTGCCCAATCTCTTCGATCTCCTGTCAGTCAACTCAGCCATTGTGGACTGTCCTGTAGGGACTCTTCTCCTCGGCGAGAGGTCACTCCGCCCATGCACATTTTAGCGAACAGACTGACCCCATACCAAGGTATCGAGCGATACCTTAGTTCAATGGAATATGCCATCTCCGCCTGTCGTAATGAACAAGTGGTCGCACGACGGTGGAGGAGGTTACATGAACACCGCAATCCCAGCACCGACAACAAGCTTCAACGAAGATACGTTACGGTCGGACCACGATCTGATTTGTGCGATTCTGCGAGGAGAAACTCAGCTCTACGAGTTGCTGATCCGGCCATACCAACAACGAATCTATCGAGCCGCCCTTCAGCACATGAAAGATGAGGAAGATGCGAGGGAGGTAACGCAAGAGAGCCTCCTCAAGGCGTTCCTTAAGCTGAATACGTTCCAGGGACGCTCGCAGTTCAGCACCTGGCTCACAAGCATCACCATCAACGAAGCGCGAAACCGCCTGCGACAGCACCGCTATCTTCGCATGATGTCGGTCGACGACCGCTCAGGAGGCGAAGGCAAGGATATTGCGGCGTCGCTACCGGACACACGTGAGATTCCGTTGCAGCTTCTGGAGAGACAGGAACTTAGCTGTTTGCTAAAGCGGGCATTAGACGATCTCTCCTCTGACTACCGCACCGTCTTCGAGTTGCGGGTAATCCAGGAGTTGAGTACATGCGAAACCGCGGAGCGATTGAAGATCACCAGTGCCTCAGTGAAAACACGTCTGCATCGTGCACGCTCGTCGTTGCAGATTTCACTTAGATCGACGTATCGCGTCGCAACGCGAACCATCGCGGCGATTCATGCCGAAACGAGCGCTGCCTAGGCAGCTACACGAAAGGTTCCCATGAGTAGAATTCTTGTTGCGTCCACACCACTCCTTGGCCATGTCACACCGATGCTTCAGATCGCCGCGGCTTTCCAGAAGTATGGCCACGAAGTTTCCTTTCTCACCTCCAGCGGCTTTCAAGAGAAAGTTGAGCTTCAAGGGCTCCACTTTCGTGCGTTGAGCGGACATGCCAACTACGACTGGCGCAATCTCCGCTCAATGTTTACTGAAGCAGAGAGCGGAGCCGAGGGTTTGGAACAGCACATCATTCACCTCAAGCGCCTGTTCGCAGATTCTCTACCGGGTCAGGCAGCCGCGCTTGACGTGGCAATTCAGAAGTGGGAACCGGATTTGATTGTGGTCGATGTGCTGTACCTCGGTGTTCTCCCTCTTCTCCTGAAAAATGGGTCTCGACCGGCGGTGATGTCGTGCGGCGTCATCGCTCCCATGTGGCGCGATAACGGCTTCTCTCCGTTTGCCGGACCGGACAGCAGCATTGTGGGTCAAAAGCGAAACATCACTGACGGCTTGCACTTTGATGAAGCGGTCCGCCCGGGAACGGAGTACATCGACGAAATTCTGAAACGCCTAAGTGTAGGTGTGCCAGGGGGATTTGAAATGTTCGAAACCATGTACCGGCTCCCGGACAGATTGATGCAGCTGACTGTGGACGAGTTTGAGTACCCACTGGTCGAGAGGAGAGATAACCTGCGGTTTGCGGGTCCGCTTCTACCTCAACCGTCAGACGCGACGAGTGCTCCACAGTGGTTAAAGGAACTGGCGGATTCGATGCCTTTGATATTCGTGACCCAGGGTACTGTGGCAAATACGGACTTCGATCAGCTCATCAATCCAGCAATCGCGGCCCTCGCGGATGAGCCGGTCACAGTAGTCGTTACGGCGGGCAGCGGTGACATAAGCAGGATCGCACTCGCACCAAATGCTGTGGTGAAGCCCTATATCCCCTACGAGCACATCCTGCCGAAGACGAGCGTCTTTCTGACCAACGGAGGCTACAACGGCGTACAAACGGCGCTTAGCTTTGGAGTGCCTATCATCTCTGCCGGGTCAACCGAAGACAAACCCTACGTGGGTGCGAGGGTCGATTGGAGCGGCGTTGGTATCGATCTGAAGACGGGCACGCCTTCGGAAGAACAGATCCGCCTCGCCGTTCGGAAAGCACTGGTTCGACACGGTTATCAAACCAAGGCCAAAGCGATTGGGGAGCGAATCCGCCAGTCTGATGCGCTTGCTGCAATCGTCGCAGAGGCTGAGCTTCTGTGTGGATCGCTCATTCCAAACAACTAGTGCATTCAAGCCACAGAGACAGCACTGTCGGAACGTTCGAAGTATTGGGATGTCTCGCACAATTCATTCTGGACTGTTAAGTCCGCAACAGCCCACTCGGGCAGGAGGCAAATATGAGTTCCATCAGCGGTTCGCTCAAAGGCAAAATCGCACTCGTCACCGGCGGGTCTCGCGGGATCGGTGCCGGCATCGTTCGCCGGCTGGCATCTGACGGAGTCAGCGTAGCTTTCACCTATCTATCCGCGGAAGAGAAAGCTTACGCCCTTGTTGCTGAAGTTAGGGCAGACGGCGGCACGGCACTCGCAATCAAGGCAGACAACGCATCCGAAAGCGACATCCGCAACGCTGTGCGGGAAGCCACAGAGACCTTCGGCGGGCTGGACATATTCGTCAGCAACGCTGGCCAGCTCCTGATCAAGGAATTGGGACAGATCCAAACAGACGAACTCGATCGCATGCTGGCGGTCAATGTTCGTGCGATTGTGATCGGCACGCAGGCAGCAGCAGCCGTGATGAAGAGCGGCGGCAGGATCATGACGATCGGAAGCGTCTCGGGTGTCAGAACGGGGGTTGGTGGTGGCAGCGTCTACAGCATGACGAAAGCCGCTCTCGGCGGATTTGTTCGCGGGGCAGCAATCGACTTGGCGCCGCGCGCGATAACCGTCAACAACATTCAACCAGGTCCGACGGCCACCGACATGAATCCGGCGGAGGGACCACACGTGGACTGGCTCACCAAGCTTATTCCATTGGGGCGCTTCGGGAAGGATCGTGAAATCGCAAGCCTCATCGCATACCTCGCCACCGAGGATGCGGCTTTCATTACGGGTGCCAGTCTCACAGTCGATGGAGGCTATACGGCCTAAAGGCCTGATCAACGGCGGCCAATGATGTCTCTAGTGAGCGCGACACCACGCACGGCGACCGCTCTGTTCGACCTAGCGGCTATGCGGCTGCCTCGCTCGTCACTTTATGCGAGTGTCCATTAACTTCACGAATGAATTGGAACGGACGTAAGCCGTTTCTAAATAGGAGATAGAAGATGCAACCAACAATCATCACCCCATCGAACGAACCAACGTTTGACGTGCTTGGCAATCTAATTCAGTTCTTGAACGAACCAGGGACCGGACAAGATGACATCAGCTTCATGACTGCCACACTGCCGGCTGGGACACTTGTCCCGCTTCACAGCCACGCAGACCCGGAACTCTTCTTCCTGTTGAAAGGATCGCTCGAAGTCTACCAAGAAACCGCGGGCTGGAATGCGGCCGCCTCCGGCCAGTTCATAACCATCCCGGGGAACATTAAGCACGCTGTTCGCAACGCAAGTGATGAGGTGGTTCGTGCCATCCTGGTCAGCAAAGCAGGCATCTATGACTTTTTCCGGGAACTTGCCCGGCCTTTCACGCCGGAGTCCGTGCCCAATCCGCCTACCCCTGAAGAGTTGACGGCACTTTACACCGCCGCCTCGCGACACGGGTATTGGATCGGATCTCCGGTTGAGAACGCCGCCATCGGGATTACGCTCCCGTGACGTTGCCAGGCGGGACGCGCGGCGGGAGTGATATCCGTACGTTGGGACATCAGAGTATCGATCCCGTCGTTCGCGGACGTGCGACTCGCCTGGCCTCGAGCAGTGGATTGGCATGGAAACACATACTCGTAGAACGGTACTTGGTGGATCCAGGGGAGAAGGCAGAAACAGCCTCTAACTGCCACATCGTCGTCCTGGCGAACGGTAAGGTTGTCTGTCACGGGGAGCGGCCTGGACGCGCAGGGCACATGGTGCCCTACCGAAAGGAGCCTGGAACAATCAATCTATACGAGAACGGTGTCCAGCCTGCCATCCGTCTTTTCAACCGGACCGATCTGACATTCTGCGCACTCGATAAGCAGTTTGTTGAGCGCGTCGCAAAAGAACTCGGATGCGAGTCCGTTCTGATTCAGAATATTGGCTTCCGGGATTCTTCGATTGAACACTTGATCTGCCTTCTCGTGGACGAGGTGGAGACGGGAGGGCTCTCCGGAGCCGGCTACGCCGATCATCTGACCTTTGCTCTGACCACTCGCCTGTTACTCGCGGGCACCCAAAAGGGGTCGACGCGGCCAATCGGCCAATCGCTTCCCCCACATCGACTAAAGCGGGTGCTCCGTCTGATCGAGGCCGACTTAGATCGGGACCTAAGCCTGGCTGTTCTTGCTGACGAAAGCGGTTACAGCAGGAGTCACTTCTTGCGAATGTTCCGCTCCGCCACAGGATTTACACCACATCAGTATCTGGTCTTCCGGCGCATCGAAAAGGCTAAATCCTTGATGAAGAATTCGAAAGCTACGCTGGTGGAGATCGCGTTAGACTGTGGCTTCTCCAGCCATGCTCATTTCACGCGGGTTTTCCAACGAACCCTGAACGTGGCGCCAAGCTACTTCCGTCGTCATCTGTAGCGGATGTCTTCTTCAAAGCGCAACTCAGATGTATGCGCTGAACTTTGCCTTCATTACGCGTTCCTCCTCGCGGATGCGGAGAGCGAGAGGAAGCGAATAAAGAACAGAGCCAGCGATTAGTGTGGCAGACGCGTGGAAGACGAGAGCCAACCCGGTGAGTTCCGGCACGATACTTAGGAAGTAATTGGGGTGCCGCACAAGCCTAAAAAGCGGATGCTGAACGAGAGCATGATCTCGGGCAATGAGCAGCTTGACCGTCCACAGGCGGCCCAGGAGGTGCATCACTGTGAGCAGCATGATCACACCCATTGCATATAGCGCGAATCCCAACGCAGAGATGCCATCCACCGCAGCCTTTCGAAGATAACCTTCAGTGATAACTGACAGGTAGAAACTCAGATGAGCCAATGTCAACCAGTGTGAATTATTGGCGCCATACTCGACTGCACCATCCTTTTTCAGAGCTTTCTCGTGAGACTTGGAAATCGCGAGCGTTGCAACGCGAAACAAAATAGCCGCAGCGAAGAAGTACGGCAGCCGCGTTGCGGTAGTCCAATGGGCTAATTGTGAATAAGTCATAGTAATCCCGTCGTTTCCGCAGAAATCGCTCCTTGCGCTCACACAGGAACATCGAAGGCCGCCAGGATCGAATGTCTGTAGTGGAAAGAGAATCGTCCTCCAGCACTAAGCCTAATAGCGGAGACCGATAGACGCTTGGTTAGGAGTGTCTTTCTTGATCGCAAGTGCTCATATCGATCGGGGTTATGGGGCAATGAAGAACGGCTCTATGAACTCTCGCAAAGCGCGATCAATAACGAGACGTTTGAGTAAAAAGAGCTGTTTTGTGACAGCGATCCCTCTCGCATCAAGCAATGATCGAGTAACGGATGAGGCAGAACATGTCTCTGCGAAAGGAGAAGATGACATTACGGAAATATTTGGAAAGAGCAGTATCTTCAACAGCTTCCAGTAATGACCGGATTAGAGGCCTCCGACAAGTCCTATTTGGCCACGATCTCAGCAGGACCATGGCTCGACCTTTCGGCATGGCTTCGACTGGCTGCTGCACTTCGCTTACTACGGTAATACGAAGGTATCTCACAGTACCTTCGGCCAATGGAATTCCCCTCATCGTGATGGCTTACTGGGCTTGAACCATTCCGGCAAGATGTAAAGCCACGCCGCCCCGGAGATAGCCAATCAGATCAGAACTGGAACACCCGGCCATTGCCGTGTGCTATCCAGCAAGGAGCGTAAAAATGAAGATCGAGACAACACCATCCACAAGTACTTCCCGCATGGGCAAAGAACGATTGGAATCTGCAAATATGTCGGAGAGAGTACGACGCAATCAATCCCACCTTCGATCTCACTTACGCTCCCACTATGATTTCATCGTCTGTGGCTCGGGATCATCTGGCTCCGTCGTCGCCAGTCGTCTTGCCGAGAACCCGGATGTTCATGTACTGCTGCTTGAAGCAGGCGGCAGTGACGATGTTCCTCAAGTGATGGAGGCGAATCAATGGCCTTTGAACCTCGGCAGTGAAAGGGATTGGGGGTTCCAATCGAAGCCCTCCCGATCCCTGAACGGACGCGTGCTTCATATGGCTATGGGGAAGGTTCTCGGAGGCGGCTCGAGCATAAACGTTATGGTTTGGGCGCGTGGTCACAAGAGCGATTGGGATTACTTCGCGCAAGAAGCGAACGATCCGGCATGGAGCTACGACTCAGTTTTGAAAATCTATCGACGTATCGAGGATTGGCAAGGTTCACCAGACCCCGAACACCGGGGAGCCGGCGGGCCAGTCTTCGTCGAGCCCGCTACCAACCCGAACCCGATCGCTCCGGCCATGCTGGACGCTGCGCGATCGCTTGGAATTCCCACGTTCGAAAATCAAAATGGCCGAATGATGGAGGGAGATGGAGGCGCCTCCATCATCGATGTGCGGGCCAAAGCCGGAAAGCGTCAGTCCATATTCCGTTCCTATGTGTACCCAAGAATGGATCAAGAGAATCTGACCGTACTAACTGGAGCCCTGGTGTTAAAGCTCAACATCGAGGCCGGAAGGGCCACCGGTGTAGACGTGTTGCTTGATGGTGTCGTCACAACGTTCGGTTCCACCAAAGAGATGGTTCTTTCGATGGGTGCGATACAGACTCCAAAGCTCCTGATGCAATCGGGAATCGGGGACGAATCGGAACTGCGTCGTCATGGGATTCCGGTGCTGCAGCATGCTCCAGGAGTCGGGCAAAACTTCCAGGATCACGTCGCGTTCGATTGCGTTTGGGAGTACCTGGATCCGCTACCGCCAAAAAACACAATGGCCGAAGCTACGTTCTTTTGGAAGAGCGATCCCGCTCTGCCCTCACCCGATATTCAGGCTTGCCAGGCAGAAGTGCCGAAGACTACCCCTGAGAACGCGGCTCGATATAACGTTCCACAGCATGGCTGGACTCTGTTCGGTGGGCTCATGCGGCCGAAAAGCCGAGGCCATCTAAGCCTCACGGGGCCGCAAGCCACCGACCCTGTCGTAATCGAACCCAACTTCCTTTCGCATCCGGATGATTTGAAAGCGGCAATCGCATGTGTTGAGCTTTGCCGAGAAGTCGGCAATGCTGCCCCACTGCGGTCGTTCAGCAAGCGCGAAGTTATGCCTGGCCTGCTCAAGGGTCCGGGCTTGGAAGATTTTGTCCGTAATGCTGCGACCACCTATTGGCACGAGACCTGCACCGCAAAGATGGGTACAGACAAGATGTCCGTAGTAAACGGCAGACTTCAGGTTTATGGCATCCAAAACTTGCGCATTGCTGACGGATCGATTATGCCCCGCGTAACGACGGGAAACACGATGGCTCCCTGCGTCATTATCGGTGAGCGCGCTGCCAAGGAGTTGTCGAAAGACCATGGTCTCTGATCAGAAAACACGGAAACTCAGGATGATCCACGACAGGACACGCCCCCAGACGAGCATCAACGAAAGCACTCAGGACGGACCCATGGAAGATCATACAGCGCAAATAAACGGCATCACTCTTCACTACCGCACCGTCGGCAAAGGCGAAGTGCTCTTCCTTGTGTCTCCCGGTTGGGGAGTGGGTTCCGTCTACTTGCAACGCGCGTTCAGTTTCCTGGCCGCACGTTGCAAACTCGTCTTCATCGATACTCGCGGAAGCGGGCTATCTGGTCGGCCGGCAGATGCTAGGCAGATGTCGACGATCACGATGGCCGACGATCTCGAAGCATTACGTATTCATTTGGAGGTGGCACAAATCAGCCTCTTTGGGCATTCGAATTCGGGCGCGATCATTCTTAGGTATGCGGCCCGCTATCCGGGCCGTGTGAAGAGACTGGTACTCGTCGGCAGCCAGTTGTTGGGCATGAGTGCGGCTTCTGATACACAACGGATTCTGTCCGAGCGTTCAAGGGATCCGCAATTTGCAGGGGCAGTTCGGGTTGTACAAACCTTCTTCGCGGGACAAGAGAATCCGGCCTCCAGTGATGAGAGGCTTGAAGCATTCGTACAGCAGGTGCTGCCACTCTACCTCTACAACCCTGAGAAGTACCTCGCGTTAGCGCAGGAACAGCTTTCGGGCCCAATTTCGTCTTACGCTTTCAATGCTCAATACGCAGCGGACCGGGCCAGTTCCGTAGACCAGACCCAGTCGTTGAGCACGATCACAGCCAAAGTCATCATCATGGCGGGACGGCACGACTTCATCTGTCCCGTGTCGGTATCTGAACGTCTCCATGCCGGCATTAGGGACAGACGCATAGTGATCTTTGAAGCAAGTGGACACTTCCCTTGGTTAGAAGAACCGGGACTTTTTACCGAAGAGTTGGAACGTTTTCTCTTTAATTGAGACAACGAGCGAATCGAAAGTACTTTGTCCCATCGGGAATGAAAGGCGAAAAACATTTGCCTTCTGTAACCAGTGAAGCCTTCTCTGTGTCCCATCATCTGAAACCAGCCCTCCCGGTACTACGTCCGATGCGTGGCGTTGGGGTGCGCACAACGCCTGCGCAAAGGGGCATGCAACTCTCCATCACAGGGGCGCGAGCTGTGATCACGACGTTCCAGAACGAGGTTGTTTAGGTGCTTTGGAGCGTCGACTACACCCATTCTACTCGGGTTAATCAACGCACAGGTACGATCCATCCTGGGCAGATACGATGTGTCTACCAGAACTTTCCGCGATGCCTACTAGCACAACCCAACGCGCTCACTCAGAAAGCATAGTGACGTACAACTCGTTAACCGAAACCATTCCTGATTCGACCGATGGCAATGGTGCCGTTACAACACTTGCCTAGAACGCGATTGGCAACATCTGAGGAGCTCTAAGAAATGAAGCGTTTAGCGGAGAAGGTTATTCTGATCATGGGAGCGACGAGAGGTATTGGTCAGACCTGTGCAGAAATGTTCGCCAAAGAGGGAGCCAGTGTCATCTTGACGGGTCGGGATGTCGATCGCGGGGAAGCCGTTGCGAAAGGGATCCTTGACACGGAAGGAGCAGCTCAATTTCTTGCATGCGATGTTACTGAACCCCAGTCTGTTGAGAACGTCGTGGACGAAACGCTGAAACGCTTCGGTGCAATCGATGTTCTTATAAACAGTGCAGGCGGATCAGGAAACAGCGATGGACCAGTCACTACCGGGTCCATCGAGGAGTTCTGGCACAAGCTACGGGTTGATCACTTTGGAACGTACCTTGCCATGCGTTACGTGATACCGAGCATGATTGAGCGCGGTGGCGGCTCAGTGATTAACATTGTCTCTGTTGCTGGCTTTGGCAAGCTAACAGGCGAACGCGCGGGATACTCGGCGGCCAAAGCCGCCGTTATAAATCTGACCAGGAGCACTGCGCGTACCTTCGCCAAAGACAGGGTACGGGTCAATGCCATAGCCCCCGCCGGTGTGGCGACGGAAAGAATTAAACGCATGCTTCTCGACCGTCCGGAGGCGCAAGCCCTTGTAGCAACTCAGCAGTTCGGGTTGATAGACCCAAAAGATATAGCCTACGCCGCTCTGTTTCTGGCATCCGACGAAGCACGGATGATCACTGGGCACATTTTGCCGGTAGATGCCGCTTCGTTTGCGGATTAACATGTTTGAGGCAAGGATAGAGTCTTGCAGGGCAAGACTTGGCTAGCGGCATCGAAGGACAGTCGCCCGCTTTGCAATAGGGGCCGAGCTTCCTTCCGCGTCCGACGCACGCGGTTCTAACCGTTCGTTTGATCTGCACGCCGACACAGCGAGCGTTGTGGCTTTGTTTAGCGCAACAATTGTAGCGTTCCTTTTAGAGCAGGCTCTGGGGGTCGAAGGAGAAGTGGAAGCGAGAATGACACAGAGCATAACACCGTCCCTAGAATAAAGTGGCACAGCGAACCCGTGGGCGACCATCAACCTCCCGCGGGACCGCACTTTCCGTCTCTTGTCAAGCGTTCCCCTAGGATGGAAGCACCTCTTCATTCATCGGCTTTGTAGAGTGATCAGTCTTATGGAGGAGGGCCTTGATACAAACTTGAGTTTAGAAGTGCTAGCAATCGAATGCGGCTACAGCCGAAGTCACTTTGCAGTGCCCGGCTTCTTTTGTACCAGTGGAGTTGATACAAACTGGGATCAAAGGAGCGGTATATGGCACGAGGGAAGAAGCATAGTCCAGAGCAGGTGGTGAACCTGCTTCGTCAGATTGAAGTCTCTGTGGCGAACGGGAAGACGACGTCGCTGGCGTGTAAGGAAGGCGGGATCACGGACCAGACGTACTACCGTTGGCGTAAAGAGTATGGCGGGTTGCAGGTAGACCAGGCGAGGCGGTTGAAGGAACTGGAACAGGAGAACGCGAAGCTGAAGCGTATCGTGGCCAACCTTAGCCTGGAGAAGCTGGTGCTGAAGGACATCGCGGAGGGAAATTTCTAAGCCCTGAGCGGCGTCGCTGTGCGGTGAACCATGCGCGACAGGTGCATGGGCTGAGCGAGCGGCATGCGTGCCTTGTGGTGAAGCAGCCACGCGGCACGCAGCGCTATCGGCCGACACAGCGAGAGGATGAAGATGCTCTCACCCAGGCCATCGTGACCCTAGCCAGTCAGTATGGTCGCTATGGTTATCGCCGCATCACAGCTCTGCTGCGTCACGCAGGCTGGCATGTCGGCAAGGACCGGGTCGAGAGAATCTGGCGTCGCGAGGGGCTGAAGGTTCCACAGAAGCAGAAGCCAAGAGGCCGGCTATGGCTCAACGACGGGTCGTGCGTGCGACTGCGGCCGGAGCGGCCCAACCATGTCTGGAGCTACGACTTCGTGAGCGCCAAGACCTACGACGGAAGGACGGTACGGATGTTGAACCTGATCGATGAGCATACCCGGGAGAGCCTGCTGGTGCGGCCAGAACGTCGCTGGTCGAGCGCGAAGGTGATCGAGGCGCTGGCTGATGTGATGGTGATGAAGGGTGTGCCCGAGCATATACGCTCAGATAATGGCCCTGAGTTCGTAGCCCGCGACCTGCGCAAATGGCTTGCAAACACAGGTGCAAAGACACTCTACATCGAACCGGGAAGTCCGTGGGAGAACGGCTACTGTGAGAGCTTCAACTCCAAGCTGCGTGACGAGTTCCTCAACGGCGAGATCTTCTACTCGATGAAGGAGATCAGGATCCTGGCCGAACGTTGGAGGATCCACTACAACACCGTAAGACCACACTCCTCACTGGGCTACCGACCACCAGCACCCGAGTCGTGGCAGACCGAAATCAAAACAGGGTATGGAGAAATGGAAAGCAAAATGCGCTTCCCACTTCCCCACACCCTCGACGGCGGCTACTTGATCTCAAAAGAAGCTGCGCTACACTGACACTCCACGGTACAAAAGATCGGGCAGACCAACTTCTTGCGAATGCTTCGTGCGGCGACCGGCTACCCGCCGCATCAGTACCTTATCTTACGTCCCATTTACAACGCTAAGACCATGATGAAATCTAGCACGTCTAATTTGATGGGCACTACAATCATTTGCGGGTTTGCTACCCACGCTCAATCGAACCGCGTGTTCAGAAAGACTATCTAAGGAGAGCACTATGGCATTCGAACTCTACCGTCAACACGTCGATGAAGCCGATGGTCCAGCGTACTCGTTTCTTAATAGCCTCAATATACTTAAGGCTACCTCGGATTCAACCGGTGGTGCCTTTTCCATGGTATTTCACATGGCGCCCCTGGGCATGCCACTCCCTTTCACGTACACCAACTGGAAGACGAGGCATTCTATGTCTTGGATGGTGAGTTTACGTTCTTTTATGATGGAAAACAGATTGCCGTAGGGCCGGGAGGATATGTTTTTTTGCCGCGTGGGATCCCGCATGGTATCCGATGCAGCGGCTCCAAGCCATCGACGATGTTGATCCTCGCAGTGCCGGGGACTGGATTCGTCGAAATGATGACCGAGATGGCGGACCCTGCTCTCGAACGGGTACTGCCGCCAAACACCATATCTGATCTCGACAAGCTAACTAGGGTGTGCTCGGAGCGCCAGATCGATCTTCTGGGACCTCTACCTCATTAAGAGGTGATTAGAGGTTCAATTCAGATCATCCTAGGCCTGCGAGTATTTCAGAGCAGTCAATCGCTAAGCAATGATCTAGCCGGAACTATGACTTATCACGCCTCCTCGTCTCGACGAAACCTGACTGCTATGATCCCGAGGACCGCGGAGAGAGCAACGTAGATTGCTGGACCCATCCGGTGAAGGTGTGCGAGCCACGATACGAGGAGCGGCGACACCCCACCTGCTACGGCATAGGTCACATTGTAGGAAAATGAGATTCCGCTGAATCGGAGAGCTGCGGGAAACATCCGTGTCATCAGAATCGGTGTGATCGTGACGCAGCCGGCCGCCAGTCCAGCTAAGATATAGAGCGGCAGGAGGCTCCAAGGCTTCCAAATCACCCCCAAATAGAGCGCCAGCGACGCCACAATCAAAAAGGTGTACATAGGGACGGCCACGCGTTCGAGGCCAAAGTGATCGGTTGCAGCACCGACCGTGATTGAAGAGGTACAAAGTGCCAAGATTGCGGCTAGATTGGCAAAATGAACTGCTGAGACCGGTAGAGAGAATGTGGTTTGCAAGATAACGGGAGTCATCAGGATTACGACAATAATCGCTGCCGTGAGCGCCCAGGTGCTGACCATGGACAGGACGATTGCTCTCTTATGAGCCCGAAGAGCTTCGCGTAGAGGTATCTCGGCGGGAATCATGACCTGCTTCCGCAGTTCTTCAAACACAGGGGTTTCACTCAGCCACCGACGCATTAACATCGCGATTAGGCCCAGCATTCCCCCGATCAGGAAAGGCAATCGCCATATCCCATTCATGATCTGAATGGTACTGAAATAAGAATTGGTTAGCGCGGCCACTAAGGATCCAAGCAATATTCCCCCATTAAGCCCCGAGGTTAGTAAGCCGACAGCGAGGCCTCGCTGATTACTTGGCGCGTGTTCTGCGACAAATACCCACCCACCCGGCGCCTCGCCCCCAATGGCGGCTCCTTGAAGGATTCGCATCAAGAGCAAGAGAAGGGGAGCAGCAACACCGGCGTTGCCATAGCTAGGCAGGAGCCCGATACAAAGTGTGGGAAGTGCCATCATCAGGACGCTCAGAGTAAAGATGCGTTTGCGACCTGATTTATCGCCAAAGTGCGAGAGGATGGCTCCTCCCAGCGGTCGCGCCAAATAGCCTGCGGCGAAAATACCAAAGGTTTGTAGTTGACGAAGCCACTCTGGCTGGCTCGGCGGGAAAAACAATTGACCTATGACGACGGCAAAGTAAACAAAAATGACGAAGTCATAAAATTCCAGAGCACCTCCTAAAGAAGCCAGCGCTACTGTACGGAACGTGGAGGTAGAAGCTTCTGGCTTTGTTAGGGCTAGAGGGGAAGTCAAGGGTTCACCTTTCGTGGGCCGCCGCCTCCGAGTAAGGACGTCGAGTCTGGCAAACGGCTTCTGCTTTTACGGCGACGTTCTTCTACAAGAGTACAAACGCGCTTGAGTCAATGCTTGTTCAAAAGTGCCATCCTTGATGAGAGGACTTTTATGTTCCCGAGAGCGAAACGCCCACCTCCTGGAGGGCGCCGCGGGCCGTCGCTGGGATAAAGTAAGGCCCGCGGGCCTGCACCATCCGTACGATGGGTACCGCGATGGCCTTCCTGAGCAGCATCATGCCGAACTCATCGTAGTCATAGTGTTTCTCACACTTACTCTCGCGAAGTGGAAAGAAAAGCATTTTCCATCAAGCGGAGATGAAAGACACATAGTTATAGTTCATTGGTAAGTAGGTTTATTTCTGCGCTAAGCGCCTCACTCCCGCTAAACACATCAATTATCGAAAGGCTTCACTCTTGCTGCCATTCCTGAGCCCCGAACTGATTGCAGCCTTAATCGAGGTATTCGGTACCCAGGGTCACGATATAACACGTGAGCCCCGGAGGTATCCTTTGAAGGACGATAACACTGGTGTTCCATCTACGAACCGCGGCGACGCGACGCCAAACTCAGAGAAGGGTGGCTTGTGAATTGCTACGATCCTGCTTCGGGAAACATAGGAATAAATAATTGTTAACAGGCAAATCTTATTATGCTGTCGCATCAAAGACGAGAGTCACAAATGACTGCATTGTCTTTTCGACAGCACACAAGATCGCTCGATCTCTTCCAAGATGAGGCCAATGAACTCTTTGACCGGAGAGGCTCGAGCAAGTCCCAGACTCTCCTGAGTGCCGCTTGCGCCGTGGCTGCCTTCTACGACCGGACACCCTCGACGTCTATAACAGTTTATGTCGCTGCAAGCGATAAAGTCGCTATTTCTGCGAAGCGGTTCTGTCATCATAGTGCGTCGTAGTCGTCGTGCGGTGCGTAATGTGGGAATCGACGTACTATGTCCGTATCCAAGATACTCTCTCGAAAAGCAAGTTCTTTCTATGAAGAGTGGGACAGTTTCATCCTTCCTTGCTTTCCATCAGGCCGTCATTTCCACCGCGGGCGCCACGGCGCTGTTCGGTTTGTAATTTGGACCATAGAGCTGACGAGGGTTCTTCTTGTGGCCGATCTTCTCACTGTTGGTCTGCACCTTCGGCTCGCGCTTGACGTCCTGCTGTGCCTTGATGATCGTAACAGCGTGGCTGAGCCGCTTGTTCTCGACGACCGCAGTGTGGATGGCTCTGTTGCAAATAATACCGCTGGCCAAGGGTCGCCGAGGCACTGTCTTTACCCAAGCATCAAGCAGGCTGGAGTTCGAGTTGTTCACCGATG
>NZ_JACHIP010000027.1 GCF_014203275.1 Granulicella aggregans | reverse complement strand
CATGAGAGACTCCTGGAGGTTTGGCGCAATCTTATCAGGCGACGGCGTGAATGAGCAGCCCAGTCCGTGCTGTTACTCCTGAAACGGACATTTCAGACGGGTATTCGCGGTCACTGAACCTGTAATATTCATCAAACTTGTCTATCGAGCCGCAGATGTATTCTCGATTCATGGGTGCTCCTATGCTTTTTGCCGAGAATTCGCTGTTACGACACCCGAAGCTCCTGTTTCTGACAGCGATTATTGCCGTATGTTCACGAGGAGTTCTCCGCTCGCTTATGGCGATGCCACAGGTAAAGCGAATGCTGGGGTCCTTTGGTTTATGTATCACGGTCAACTAAGGGTTTTGCACTTCTGTTCCATAACCCTTTGAACCTGCACCGCAGACCATTCCCCAAGTCTTCGGGGCGTGTGGATCTCGCTAACGTTGAGTTCTGCCGCGATCGCGCGGAGCGAGCTCGCGCCGGTTGCTTGGATGGCTGTGATGGTCGGAAGGAGTTCCGCGCGGACCCGGCTCGCTTTCTGGCTACGCACCTGGCGAGCTGCAGCTCCGATCTCTGCGAACCGCTCAGCCGAGACGCGCCGGCCGCCGAGCTTCGTTCCCCGCGCTTTTGCGGCGGCGAGAGCTGCCTTGGTCCTCTTTGAGATGGCCTCAGCTTCTTGCACGGCGACCGCAGCCAGGATGTGGACCACGAACCGATTTGCCTGGGGCATATCGACCGCCACGAACTGGCCGATCATTGCGCTTGCCACTCTCCACCTCCAAGCCCTCCTGCACCAGGGTCCAATCTCCCCCGTTCAGAAATCCGGCGACGGCGGCGCGCTGTGCTTCGAGTCCCAGGCCGCTAGTTCCCTGCCGAGCCGTTGAAACCCTTAGGTAGTTCACAACCTTGGCCTTCGCCATCGTCTTTACCCCTTGTTACATTTCTTCTACGTCCGTAGAAAGAATGAACAAAGGCTTGCCGTTTCTCGGGACCTAAGTCCGTATTGCAGCGATGCTCTCGGAGCCCTTTTTTTGGCAGAGTTTGTCTCACGGTTCAAATCTCTAATTACCGTTTCAAGGTTGGTCCCTTTCGCTAGTTGCCTTTGTGTTGGAATAACCACTTACGGATTGTTTGGGTCTCGCTTGACGTGAGGGACGGAGCACCCCGTCGCAGCATCTCAAGGAACCAAACTTGGCTGTTCGGGTCGTAAGGAAAACCGATGTTGTACTCGATGTCCCTGCCGCGACCGTACACCGGCCGAACTGAATCGACGATGAGTTTTCCGTTGCCACCCAACATGGCTATAAACGGGATGCTCGTGTCCGTGTCTTGGAGCGAATCAAGCATCTGGTCTGCACCCGGAGTGTCCCGACGACGGACGTGCTCTGCGTGGAAGACGGTAACCTTGACAAAATGCCGGTCGAAGATCGGGCGGATAGCCGGATCGGCCAGAAAGTTCTGCAGTAAGTGACAAGGACCGCACCATGAAGCAGTGAAGACGAGCATGACGTTTTTATGCTGCCTTTTCGCGGTTGCTTCAGCATGCGTAAGCATCTGGCTCGCAGTCTGCACGTTTCGAGAACCGGTCTGACCTAACCCGGGTGAACCAAGCAAACCTAGAAGCAACAAAGCGCGAATACTTCTCATGCATCGTATCTTCCAACATAACCTTCGCGGACCGCAACATTCCTCTCGCAACGGTTTCGGCTTCAGTTGATATCCGGAAGGTGAAACCATGCGCCAAGCCAACATGCCGGAAAGTCGAGGCGGTCTCAATGGATCGATGCAACACTGGCATGGAGTTTAGCTGCTGGAGTTTCGAAGTCCAATGTCATTCTCGGGCGTTGGTTTAGTTGCAGGGCAACCTTGTTGAGGTCTGCTTGGGAGTAGCCGGATAAGTCAGTCTTCTTAGGGAAGTACTGTCTCAGAAGTCCGTTTGTATTTTCGTTGGAGCCGCGTTGCCAAGGGCTCTGTGGATCACAGAAGTAGACTTGCACCTTCGTGGCTACGGTGAAGCTTTTGTGTTTGGCCATCTCCAGCCCACGGTCCCAAGTCAACGAGCGCCGCAGAGAGGCGGGCAGCTTTCGAACCTGGCGGCTCAGTGCGTCGACCACGGTTGCGGTGTCTTTGCCAGGAACTTTGACCAGGATAGTAAAACGCGAATGCCGTTCCACCAGGGTTGCGATGTGACTGTTGCCGGTGCCGGCGAGCAGATCACCCTCCCAGTGGCCTGGTATGGCTCGGTCTTCAACCTCTGCAGGTCTCTCCCGGATAGAGACGGCATCGACGATCTGGCCTTGGGAATGTCCGCCAGCTCGAGCATGCACCGAGCGGCGAATCCGCCTCTTGGAGCGAAGGTGCTGCATCAGCTCTTTCTTCAGGACCCCTCGAGCCTGGATGAATAAGCTGCGATAGATGGTCTCGTGGGACACGGGCATGCTTTCGTTGTTGGGATATCGTCTCTTCAACCAGCCGGAGATCTGCTCCGGCGACCAATGCAGGATCAGTTTACTGGCTACAATCAGGCGCAGCTTTCTATGGTTGGCAAGCCGACAGGGCTTAGGCCGCCGAGCCGACTTCCAGGCCTGATGGTCGGCTCCACTGGCTCGATACAAAGGCCGACCGCCGTGGCGTGCCACCTCCCGGCTCACGGTCGACGCAGCTCGCTTGAGACCTCGGGCTATCTCGCGGATCGATGACCCGGAAGCAATGCCTCGTGAGATCTCCTCCCTCTCGGCCAGTGTGAGCGTTCTTAGAGAGCGTCGGCGAACGGCAGGAGCTATCCCGCCGTGCAGCGATATCACGAACTGAATCGAGCCATGGTCCTTGTTGAAGGCACGACCGATCTCATGTAACGACTCGCCCAACTTCCAACGTCGCCAGATGTCCACCTTCTGATCAGAAGAAAATCCAAACGGTCTTCCTTGTATCATCAACACCACTTCGAAAAGAAATCATTTCTATCAGATGGTGTCGCATCGACCACTTGAGCTCGCACCGACTTCGCGGGAACTCGCTGGGCCAGAAGAATCAGGATCCTAGGGTTGAACCTAAGAATACAGTGGCTGGGGGCAATCTGTGACGGCGTTTTCTCTCCTTCAGACTTGATCGGTGCTTGTAGGCTCCTACATAGGCTGGTTTGTCGCTAAACTTGTAAGCTTTGCTCCTCCACATATGGGCCAAACGCGTGTCGCGGAACTTGGTCTCGAAAGCGGCCTCTATTGCTATACGTTTTGCGACAGATCAGAGGATTCTTTCCGGTTTCAGGATCAGCGGCGGCCAATCTGTCCCGCCAGATTGCCCCAGTGATAGCGTTGTTGGATTTGCCCCAAGTCAGGCGGCAATTTCGGCGATTTTCATCTTCCAGTTGCGCGACTTGCCTAAATCGCCGTTTTCGCCAATCAACTTTCCTGAGATTCGTCAGGCAGCTGCGTTTGTAGCTGCGGAGGTCGTCCTCGTGATGGCAACGAATGGAATGTCGTCGGATCTGCCGAAGCGTTTCGTCGTTGCGGCTTTGTCTTTTGCCGGCTGGATT
This sequence comes from Granulicella aggregans, assembly GCF_014203275.1. Lineage (GTDB taxonomy): Bacteria > Acidobacteriota > Terriglobia > Terriglobales > Acidobacteriaceae > Edaphobacter. The sequence goes on along the minus strand of NZ_JACHIP010000027.1, from coordinate 27,794 downwards.
GCAATCTGTTGGCTGCGGTCGAACCCGAAGAGTCCACCTTTGGCATTTTGCGCCTCGACCACGCCATCCGAATAGTAAGAGATCCGGCTGCGATAGCGTTTACACTTAACGATAGGTGATGTTGACCGCCAGTTCTTCGCCCCTTCGCCCCACCACTCGACACGAAGTTCTATCCCCTAGACGAACAAAATCCAGATCGAGCCAGCTCTTTCCGATGCGCAGGTCACGGACCTCAAGGAAAGTAAGGAATTCCGGTAGATGAGGATTCACTATCTTGAGCTCTCTGCCTGACGCGTCTGGGTTGAGACCCAGCAGCGCCGTGAGGATCAGAATGGGTGTCCCGGAGGCCCAGGCTTGCGGTGAGCAGGAAACTGGATACTGTACCGGCTCATCCCGATGATGCCTCTCGTTCCCGCAGAATAACTCCGGCAGCCGGTATTCGCGGAAGTGAAGCGCCGCTTGAAACAGCGCTGACAGAACTGCCGAGGCCTCCCGCTTATGGCCGTAGCTGGCCATTCCGTACGCGATCAACGAGTTGTCATGCGGCCACACGGATCCCCGGTGGTAGCTCATCGGGTTATAGGTTTGTTCTTCATCCGAGAGGGTACGGATGCCCCAGCCGGAGAAGAGGCCCTGTGCCATCAGTTTTGTCACCAGATCTAGCGCTCGCGGAGCGCTGACGGTTTGGGTGAATAGCAGATGCCCGGGATTAGAGGAGATCACGGCAAGCTGTCGCTTATCCTGGTCAAGCGCCATTGCATAATATCGGCCCTCAGTCAGCCAGAACAATTGATCCAGCTTTTGCACCAGCTCGTTTGAGCGCGTCGTCAGCCGGTCCGCCTGCTCGGGATCGCCAAACAGATGCATCAGCGCAGCGGCTCGCCGGAAGGCATCGGCCGCATACCCTTGCTCCTCGATTAGCGCAATCGGTGCCGCCGCAAGCGTTCCATCGGCATGCGCCATTGCGTCCCCAGAGTCCTTCCAGCCCTGGTTCAGCAGGCCTTTGTCGGTCTTCCGGTGATACTCAATTAAGCCGTCACCATCCAAGTCGCCATATTCAAGGAGCCACCTGAGCGCGGCATAAAGTGGCGACCTCATCTCCTCCAAGAGCTCCTGGTCGCCAGTCCATTGGAAGTACTCGCTCAGCAGAATGATAAAGAGCGGAGTGGCATCGACAGAGCCGTAGTTCCTCCCAAAGGCGACCTCGCCGGTCGCTGTCATTTCGCCAAAGCGCAGTTCGTGCAGAATCTTGCCGGGCTCCTCGTCATTGTCAGCGCACTCCACCTTTCCTTGACGGGCCGCGAGAGAGCGCAACGTGCCACGAGCTAAGGAGGGATTGAGTGCCAATGTCTGAAAGGATGAGATGAGCGAGTCTCTACCGAAGAGTGCGGCGAACCAAGGGACGCCGGCTGCGATCGCCTTGTTTGGGCCCTCGGGGATCTGTAGCGAATAGAAGTCCAGCAAAGACGTGCAGAGCATCGTGTTGAAGATCTCATTGCTCGATTTGAACTTCGTGCAATCCTGCTCCCACGAAGTCAGACCAAGATGCAGCTTCTCTTCGTGTTCCTCCACTTTTTCGTCTTCGCTCATCCAAGGGGGCACGATGGACGAAGACGTGAAACTTGAGGGCAGCGAGTGCTTCGATAGAGCCTGCGTCACGATCGTCGACGTAATACGTGCCTGCCCACGTGGCTGCAAGTCAAGCTCCCATCTTGCGGTGCGCCCTGAGATCGTGGATGGAGTGGGATCGAAGGAAATAGTTGTGGTGCGAACGCGATCGTCAAGGCCTTCATAGACGAAGGTTATCCGCGTCTCGGTGGCGAGCGGCTCGAAATAGCGTCCGCTCTTGCCACGAATAATGCCGCGCACCTGAAAAATATCCATGAAATCACAGTCGTAGGTCATCTCGATGACGAGATGCGCCTTCTCGTTGTGAAAGTTCTGGATCTGAAGCATGTCATGCAGTCCCTCATTCTCGAGGATCTGCTCCCTATGTACGAAGACTGTGTTGACCGGTATGTCCAGGCCCTCGCCCGGCAAGCTTCCTTTCACAGTCAACTCCACGCGGTTAGCGTAGGCGCCTTCGGTCGTTGCAGAGAGCACAATTGGCGTGTGGCCGTTCACCAGCAGTTCGATCTGGCTCAGGTAGCGAGTATCTTCGCGGAACAGACCGACATGGGGAGCGCTCGGTGGCATCAAGTTACCTGTGCGGTCAGACACGAAGAACGTTCTGCCGCGGATAAGTGCCAAGCTCTCCACATTGGAGAGGTGAGGTTCCGTGTAACGGACACGAGGCTCAGGAGGTGCAGGAATCGACCGCAATCCCATTTCTTCCAGTTTCATGTCTGCGGCGGGAGCATAGGTCATGCCGCAACCTCTTCGACGAGATGCACCTTGGCTTCTGAGTCGAAGCCGTTGGCGAGAATTCTTTGATACAGGTCGATGTAGTGTTGGACCATGATGTCCACCGAAAACCTTTGCTCGACCCAACTGCGGATGAGCTCTGGCGAGTAAGTCGTATCCTTCACAGCTGCTGCCATCTCCTCCGCGGAGGAACTAATAGTGCCGGAGACACCCGTTCGAACGATCTCGGGCACAGCCCCACCGGGGAAGGCGAACACGGGGGTACCGCAGGCCATCGCCTCAACCATCACGAGTCCGAAGGGTTCGCTCCACTGGATCGGAAAGAGAAGTCCACGGGAGCCGCCAAGCAGTTGGTTTTTCATGTCCAAATCCGCTTCACCCACATACTCGATGAAGTGTCCATCAATGTGCGGTTTGATCATGGCGTCGAAGTAGTCTCGGAAGATCGGCTGGATTTCGCCGGCGATCTTCAGCGGAATCCCCGCACGCTTTGCGACCTCGATTGCAGTATGAACGCCCTTAATTGGAGCGATCCTCCCTAGGAAGCAGAGGTAGTCTTCCTTCTTTGCTTGCAGCCTGTACTTGGTCGTATCGATACCGTGATGGATCGTTGTGACTGCGAGTGTAGGGTGGACGGAAGCTTGGTGCTGACTGATGGCCGCATAGTGAATCTCTGGGTAGCGCTCGTACATGCGCGTCAAGGCAATCTCGTGCGGGTGATGCAAGGTACAGACGAAGGGCGCAGATACGTATCTGGAGTAGGTGATAGCTGGCGCACTGTTGATATGGATGAGGTCGCATGTCTTCGCGGCTTCTTCAATCGACCAAGACAGATGATCCAGCTCTTTCAACATACCGGAAGTTTCGGTAGCGAGGGGCCATTCGGCGTGCGGATAGCACGCGCGTTTCTCTACACCGACGGTCGAATCGCCATTGCAGTACACCACCGTTTCAATTCCTTTTCGCTGCAATCCTTCCGCAAGATGGGAGATGAAGAGTTCGGTGCCGCCATAACGGGTCGGGGGGACAGAGATGAAGGGAGACGCAATCAGAGCAATACGCATGTGCAGAGCCTCGCAGTTTATCGTCCACTCAAACTGAACAGACTCCGGCTTCACAGGGAATTTGCACGGTGCGGACATCTTGCAGAGGAATATGGGGGATGCTGTCTCATCGACCCGTTCGTATTCGTTTAGTGTGATGCTTCGAAGATGCGAATCGGACACCTGGGAATCCCTAAAGTCTCAGACAAAGCAGCCAGCGGGAAGGACGCCCCGCAGCCATAGACACATGGCGTCGCGTGTGGCTACCTTCGTGCTGCTCTTGGCAGCGCAAAAAGTACGTTGGGCAGCACGGATCAGTCCGTCGCCACAGGTCTGCCTGATCGAAGGTGGAAGAAGTATCCGATAACAGGCATCAACTCGCCTCAAGAATACCGGTCACGTCGGATAACTTCCCTGTTTGGGTGATTGTGACCAATGCTTGACTATGGGTACGCTGCACCATGCTCGTTCAGACGATTTTGAATTCACCGATGCATAGCCAACCTCAGCTTCCCGTGAGTCACGAGGCAGAGACACGTTTCGTAAGCCATAGCAGGGCGCTTGAGCTCCAGCGGAACACAACGAGGGCTGAACAGGTGCGCCAACCAGTTGCGGAAGGTTATGGAGGGATCTCTCATTTTTGAGCGCTTCCGAGCCCCCGAAATCACCACCTGCCTGCAGAACGGCGGCAGCTGGAGATCGTGCAGCAGATGGTTGGTCATGAATCCGTCCGGGCCACCGCGCTCTACGACCGCGCAACTATGAGATCGACCCTGCTGAGGTTGAGCGAATGCGTCTCGGGATGAACCCAACATTGACACTGGTGACGAATTCAAGCTGCTTGGAACTGTAGAGCCACGAAGTGTGAGCAGCGGACGTTGCCACCGGGTCCCATTCGTCCAGGATGCGATCCGAACCACGTTGATGGCGGCCTAAGTGAGGACGTACTGTGGAGTGCCCGATCTTTTGTGCCATTGGATGAGTTAGTGTAGCGCAACGATTTCTGAGGTCAGATCGATGCAGGATGTGGCCGCAAGGGGAGCCGGGAGCGAAGCGACTGGCTCCCCTTGCGGCCAAGCAGTAGATGCCAGCCAGGCCTCTGGTGCTGGTGCCCTGTAGCCTAGCGAAGAGTGTGGCCGGATGGTGTTGTAGTGGACGCGCCAGCGTTCGGCCAGCACGCGCAGTTCTTTCATCGAGTAGAAGATCTCTCCGTTGAGGAACTCGTCCCTAAGTTTGGAGTTGAAGCTCTCGCAGTAGCCGTTCTCCCACGGCGAACCGGGCTCGATGTACAGCGTCTTTGCTCCTGTCTTTGCCAGCCATTTCCGTAGGTCTTTCGCGACGAACTCCGGCCCATTGTCCGAGCGAAGGTGTTCCGGCACGCCCTTCATCACCATCACATCGGCCAGCGCAGAGATGACCCTGGAGCTGGACCAGCGGCGTTCCGCACGCACCAGCAGGCTCTCGCGCGTGTGTTCGTCGATCAGGTTGAGAAGCCGTACGCTGCGGCCGTCATGCGTCCGAGCGCTGACGAAGTCGTAGCTCCATACATGGTTCCGCCGCTCCGGCCTCAGCCGCACACACGATCCATCGTTGAGCCACAGACGTCCTCGTGGCTTCTGCTTCTGCGGAACCTTCAGCCCCTCGCGACGCCAGATACGCTCCACGCGGTCCTTACCCACCCGCCAGCCCGCTCGCCGCAGCAACGCCGTGATCCGGCGATAGCCATAACGACCGTACTGGCTGGCAAGCTGAACGATCGCCTGCGTGAGTGCATCTTCGTCTTCACGCCGGATCGCATGGTAGCGCTGCGTGCCGCGCGGCTGGTTGGCCAGCCGACACGCCCTGCGCTCCGTCATCCCATGCTTCTGCTGCGCATGGTCTGCTGCGATCCGTCGTCGCTCAGGGCTTAGAAGTTTCCCGAGGCGAAGTCCTTCAACACAAGGTTGTCCAGGCTCAGGTTCGCAACCAGACGCTTCAGCTTCGAGTTCTCCTGCTCCAACTCCTTCAGCCGCTTCGCCTGGTCCACCTGCAACCCGCCGTACTCCTTACGCCAACGGAAGTACGTCTGCTCCACGATCCCGGCTTCCTTGCACGCCAGAGCTGTCGTCTTCCCGTTCGCCACGGCTACTTCGATCTGCCGCAACAGATTTACCACCTGCTCAGGTTGGTACTTCTTCCCTCGTCCCATACGCTCTCCTTGTTCAGTGTCTCTCTTATCCACTGGCACATTTCAAGCAGGGCACTCCACCACGACAACGTCATCTGTCAGGAAACTTTTATTCTTCTTCGTGGTATTTGCGATCTCGCTGAACGAACGCCGGACGTGTTCCTTCTAAGACCATGATGCTGAGCTTATTGGTTACTGGGTTTTCCAACGAGCCCGCAGTGTATGTAACCCGATGATTGCCCTTTTTGTCGATTTGAGAGTGAATAATTTGATCGGCATCGCATACAACGGCGAGATTAGGGTTGTGCGTCACGATAATCACTTGACGGCGCTTGCGTGCCTCTCTCAGGCAAGCCACGAGCATGTCGTAGACAGTCTGATTGTCCAGATTATCTTCTGGCTGGTCAATGATAAGCGGTACATCCCGTCGATCGATGAGCAAGTAGAAGATCAAAAGAAGAGTCCCACGCTCGCCAGGCGAGAGTTCCTCGATCGTTTTATCAGACCACTTCAACTGATACTTTGGTTTCAGATACTCTAGGCCGTAAATAGCGTCCATGAGCATCGACGGTTCGACGTTCGCGCGCAACTGCTCCATCAAGCTCACGGATACCGGGGGTAAACTGCGATGATCTTGATAGAACCTGCTCATCAACTCATTGCAGAAAGAAGCCACGCCGGATGCGGTTTGGAAGTCAGCCGTAGCCGCCATATTCTTCAAAGCCCGTTTGCCCTCCTCTACGCCATTGAAAGAGCCCTTGCGATTGAGGTTCACCTTGCCAAGTACGATTTCGTCGAGGCCGACGGTCACAATACTCGCGTCGAACTGAAGATCAAACTTCTTCTTCGCGACCTGATTGCGCATCACAAACTCATGCACCGGATGGTACAGCGTTCTGTAGACGAGAACGATCTTTTCAATCTGTGCAAAGACCTCCTTCACCTTTGCTGTCCGGGATTCTCTGGCTGACGCTAAGAGCGTAGGAAGTTGGTCTAGTTCATAAATCTGTCGAGAGATATATGTGAGGGAATCGGGCTTGTCTTGCGTACCTACAATTGCGGCTCGCTGGTCCGCCCATGTGCGCAGCGTCTCGACGTATCGTTGATGGGCACTGTTTGGGGCATCGAGACGCTCAGTTAGCACCTCGACCTCAGCCCTAAGCCTTGCGGCCTTCTCCTGCCGTTCCGTCATGTTATTGAGTTCGGTCGCTGCCGCCGCTGTTGCCTCTCCGGATGCCGCACTCACAGGAACTTCGTTGATCAAAATGCTGATGAGATCTTCCGGCTTGATGCCCAGGACATCACAATCAGCTTTGATCGCTAGGAGCGCGTTTCTGTAAGCAGCCTCAAAATTACGGAGCTGCTGAGTTATACGGCCCGCACTGGCGATTCTTATGGCTGCTGTAGCTCGAATCGATTGTGAGGCCGTGATCGCCTTCGCTAGCGCATCGCGCTCAGTGTTAATGGCTTCAATTTGTGCTCCGATCGCCTCCATCTCCGCCTGCTGCGCCGGATCAGTGTTGGGTTTCGGGACCTCCGCCGGTTTGATTGCATCATGCGCCTCTAGCTCTCGGTTTTTCCCTTCTTTGAGGTTCAACAACATTTGCCGATTAGTTTGTGAATCCCGCTGCTCCAACGCGACTATTTGCTTGTTGATCTCGCTCAGTTCTAGCCGTAGAGCAGTTATGCGTTCCTCAAGCGGTGCGGTGCTAAACTCAATTAACTTTTGGAGTGATTGCGTCCCAAGTTTCTTATCTTCTGATACGTGGGAGAAAATCACAGATTGCAACTCCCGATCAAAGGCGCTACCGGGAACATCATTTACTTCGTTGCAGATCTCCTCCAAGTAGCTCTGGGGGATGTACGAAACTTCCGGTGGCGCGTCTGCGTTCGTTGTATCCGAGAGCAGCCTCGTAACCATATGGGAGCTACGCCAGCGCATAGTGGCTTGGAATGCCTTGGCTTTGTTGTTTCGCGGCTGCCGAAACTTACGTTCGTTCAGGAACGAGAAAGATTGCGATGATTCGCAGTTCCCAAGTAATCCGATGATCTCAGCGAGTGCTGTTTTGCCACTTCCCTTGTTGCCGATAATTGCGACGAGCCCGGGATTGATCGGCACACTGCCGACAAACCACTCTTCTGTCACTTTCGAGTCGGCTACTTTAGTGAACGAGACTTCGGCCACGTACTTTGTCGGATTGCTTTCGATCCGTGCCGTTTCGCCCGGACTGTCACCGAGGGCAGCACGTTGCGGATCACTGCATAGCTGTTGAAAGGTCTGGAATGAAGGATCTCCCTTGATCCAGCATGGCGTTTTTACTTCATACTTGGTGGCATCGTGATTATCGGAGCCCATGATGAGGGGCAGGCGTTTTCCAATGCTCGGGAAGACGACTGTTTCGTATCCTTCGCAGTCAGTCGGTCTGCCCACCTCATAGATATCTACGAAGTCTCTCGCCAAGTCCGTTTTTAGCGCAATCTTAAACGCTTCATTGTTCCCGATGCTCTCAATCGAGTTGCTCTTGCGACCCGCATGAGTGGTCACAACCCCGCCGTGGAGCCGGATCAATTCGGCAGTCTTTTGGAAATCCACGTAGATAGCCTGATCGCCGCCGCGATCCTTGATTTTGTCGGGTGTTAACTCCAGCTTTCCGCAGAGCATGGTCCAAAGCTCCCGTAGGTTGCAATCCTCTGGGAAGATTCCGATTAGATGGACCTTGTCTTTGCCTCCCAATTCTGTTCGGAACTCAATCCCTGGCAACACCGTCAGGGTGTCGCCACCAAGCTCCTGCAGGCGTCCGATCCGGTCGACATCTATGGTGTGATGATCGGTGATTGCCACCACCGATACTCCCGCAGCCAGAAGACTCGCAACGATTTGGTCATTTGTTACGCTCTTGTTTTGATAGTCGAATGACGCGGGAGTGTGAAAATGAAGATCCCAACGATTCCACAGTGAACCACACGCACGAAAAGGCACAGTCCATCCTCACTTCCTCAACAGGGTCGACTTGGAGATGCGAAACAATAGTAGCACCTGGTGATACTATTGGGGATGACGTCTGGCGCGGAACGGGTCTTCAAGACAGCTTGGTTTGCCAAAGCCTCAAAAAAGGCTCGCATCACCGATGACGAGCTTTGTACCGCTATTCTTCAAGTCATGCTCGGTCAAGCTGACGATCTCGGTGGCGGCGTCTATAAGAAACGCTTGAGCAAGAACCAGTATCGATCAATAATCCTGGCTCGGGGGCAGCAGTATGGGGTTTACGCGTATTTGTTTGCTAAGCAAGATCGAGCCGACATTGAAGATGACGAACTTGTGAGCTTCCGTGCGTTAGCTGGGCTGTATGCCCGGAAAACAGAGGGGGAGCTCGCCAAGGAAGTGCAACTCAAAGAACTCGTGGAGATATGCCATGAAAAACAGTCGCAAGTATAAAAGTGATGCGTTCGGAGCGATTCACAGCGCGGCGACGGGAATGTACAAGGCGGGCAGTATCGATAAAGAAACGATGCGTGGGTTCGATGAATCTTGTCTCGTGATGCCCGATACCATCGACCCTGAGCAGATCAAGATGATCCGGGAAAGCCAACAAGTAAGCCAGCCCGTATTTGCGCGTTACCTCAATACAAGTGAATCGACCGTCGAGAAATGGGAAACTGGAGTGAAGCGGCCGAGTGGCATGGCGATCAAGCTGCTTATGATTGTGCAAAAGCATGGGTTGAAGATGTTGGCCTAACCGCGTTTCTCAGCATTGACGCTGCTTCATCACATTGGAAATCGTCGTTAGGAATCTCATTGCTCGATCTCGCTGAATCTTTCATTGCTCGGTGGAAACGATCCTCTGCCTCAGAACGGGCGAACTATGCTCTGTTCCTCTCGGAGTTGTGCGATCTGATTCAGGTCCCGCGACCGGAACCAAGCACGTCCGATGAAGATGCAAATACTTATGTGATCGATAAGGCTGTCGTTTTCAAAGAACTTGACGGTTCCTCCACCACCAACTTCATTGACCTCTACAAGCGCAATGCCTTTGTCCTCGAAGCAAAACAGGGTAGTAACCCTCAATCTACCCCCAGCACTTCCCTTTTCACCGCCCGTAAGTTGAAGCGCGGAACAGCTGTTCGCGGCACAATACGTTGGGACGAGGCTATGCTCGCGGCACGCGGACAGGCTGAACGCTATGCAAAAGCGCTCCCGGCGTCCGAGGGATGGCCGCCATTCCTGATCGTCGTGGACGTCGGCCACTCCATAGAGCTCTACGCAGATTTCTCGCTTACGGGCAAGGCATATCTTCCCTTCCCTGACCCGCGAACGTTCCGTATTTCAATCGATCACTTGACACTCTCTGCCGTTAATGAGCGACTGAGGGCCATTTGGCTCGATCCTCTCTCACTCGATCCGGCTCGCGAGACGGCTAAAGTGACCCGTGAGGTCGCAGGTAAGCTTGCTGTGCTGGCTCGCAATCTTGAGCAGCAGCACTCCCCCAAGGCGGTTGCCGAGTTCCTGACGCGCTGCATCTTTACTTCGTTTGCCGAGGACGTTCGCCTTTTGCCCGAGCGAGGTTGGCTCAACCTGCTACAAAGTCTTCGCGAGGATGTCGACAACTTTCCGCTTATGGCTGAGGCACTTTGGCAGACCATGAACGACGGAGGCTTCTCACCAATCCTTCGCAGTCACATCCTCAGATTCAATGGCGGCCTCTTTGAATCCACAAAGGCTCTACCGCTCACACGAGACCAGCTTGGACTCCTTATTGAAGCGGCAGATTCACGCTGGCGAGACGTGGAGCCCGCCATATTCGGTACCCTTCTCGAACGGGCGCTCGACCGCGAAGAACGCCACGCTCTCGGCGCGCACTACACGCCCCGCGCTTACGTTGAACGGCTTGTCATCCCCACACTAGTCGAACCGATCCGCGATGATTGGCGCAATGCCCAGGCGGTCATAACTCAACAGGTTAATGCAGGCGACGATGCTGGAGCCATTGAAACAGCTAAGGCCTTCCACCGCCAGCTGTGCTCTACACGCGTACTCGATCCGGCCTGCGGGTCGGGGAACTTTCTTTATGTAGCGCTCGAACACATGAAGCGTCTCGAAGGCGAGGTGCTTGAAACGCTGCATTCCCTCGGTGAAACGCAGCAGTCCTTGGAACACACTGGCCTTACGGTTGACCCACACCAACTCCTCGGTATCGAGCTCAACCCACGCGCTGCTGTTATTGCCGACTTGGTGCTTTGGATCGGCTACCTGCAATGGCACTTTCGTACCCGTGGCGACGCGCAGCCGCCGATTCCGGTCATTCGCAACTTCCACAACATCGTAGAAGCCGATGCCTTGCTCACCTGGAAGAAACGTATCCCGGTTTTGGACAAGGAGGGCGCTCCCGTCACGCAGTGGGACGGCTTGACGAAGAAGACTAACCCGACCACCGGCCAAGAGATCCCCGATGAGACAGCTAGACGCCCGGTTTACGAATACGTGGATGCTAAGCGTTATAAATGGCCCGATGCCGATTTCATTGTTGGAAATCCCCCGTTCATCGGTGGCAAGGATATTCGCGCAGAGCTGGGTGATGGCTATGTCACGGTCCTCCGCGAGGTCTATGATGAAGTGCCCGACAGCGCCGACTTTGTCATGTATTGGTGGCAGCGCTCAGCAGAACTCTCTCGGTCGGGCGCCCTGCGTCGCTTTGGTCTGATTACCACCAACAGCCTGCCGCAAATCTTCAATCGGAAAGTGGTCGCACAGAACCTCAATGCAACCAAAGACCCGCTCTCTCTTATTTTCGCTATCCCGGATCACCCGTGGATGAAATCGCTCGGGCAGGAGGAACGGGCTTCCACCCGGTACGCGGCTGTGCGTATCGCAATGACGGTCGCGGAGCGCGGCGAGCATCAGGGACATCTATACCGGGTCATCCGAGAGGGCAATGCTCGTGCCGAAGGCACCGACGTCGAGCTTGCAGAACAATCCGGCAAGATCTTCGCCGACCTTAAAGTAGGGATCAATGTTGCAAGTGCTTCATCGCTGGAGTCGAATGAGAATTTGAGTTGTCCGGGAGTAAAGTTGCATGGTGCGGGATTCATTGTCACGCCAGAGCAGGCCGCTTCGCTTGGGTTGGGCCGCATTGCAGGATTGGATATACATATCCGCCCCTACCTCAACGGACGGGACCTGACGGGCCATTCTCGTAATGTCATGGTTATCGACCTATTTGGTCTGACAGCGCAGGAAGTGGAGCGTCGCTTCCCAGAGGTCTATCAATGGGTATACGACCACGTAAAACCCGAGCGAGATCATAATCGCAGGGCTAGTTACAGCACCAAGTGGTGGATCTTCGGAGAGCCCCGCGGCTTTTTCCGACCGGCGTTAGCGGGTCTAAACCGGTACATCTCAACGGTTGAAACGGCAAAACACCGCGTGTTTGTATTTCTTAAGGGGCTAGTAATTCCAGACAACATGCTCGTTAATGTTGCAACTACCGACGCCTATGCGCTTGGCGTGCTCTCAAGCAGCATCCACGTCCACTGGGCACTCGCGGCAGGCGGCCGCCTCGGAATTGGAAACGATCCACGCTATAACAAGACCCGATGCTTTGACCCTTTTCCATTCCCGGATTGCACTGAAACCCAAAAGCACTCCATTCGGGAAATAGCGGAGCGCCTCGACGCTCACCGGAAACGTCAGCAGCAACTTCATCCATGGCTGACACTCACCGGGATGTACAACATCCTGGAGGTTCTACGGTCCGGCGAAAGCTTTACCGAGGAAGATCGCAACATCTATGAAGCCGGACTTGTTGGCGTCCTGCGACATCTACATGATGAGTTGGACAGTGCCGTATTTGCCGCCTACGGTTGGAGTCCGTCGCTGTCTACGGAGCAAGTTCTCGAAAACCTTGTGATTTTAAACGCTCAACGTCATTCCGAAGAAGCTGGCGGTCTCGTGCGCTGGCTCCGTCCAGAGTTTCAGGCACCTAACGCCGCCCCCGTGCAGGCTGCATTGGGCGATCTCCTGCCAATAGAATCAACTACGGCAACCCGCCGCAAACTTCCCTGGCCCGCTACACTCACCGACCAGGTTCGCGCAATCAAGGATTCCCTAAGGGCTCAGCCCTTGCAGACACCCCAACAGATCGCAACCGGCTTCAAACCAGCCAGTCGTGCCCGTGTAGCTGAAATACTGGAAACCCTCACCGTGCTTGGGCAGACGCGCCTAGCAAGTGACGATCGATATACGCTCTGAGACCTTATTGTTGGTTGACTCTTCCAGGCGAAACTCTTGGCCCCGGCACCGAGAAGATCGACTTGCATCGCGCCCGAGGGTCGTGTTGAGTTCGTCCATCGTTTTCCAGACCCGTTCCCTTCTCTCTCGGTCCAGATCGCCCCAGGGGGGTTGGGTTTGCCCTTAATCGCGTCGCAATGTTTCGCTCGGGTCAAGGAGACTTGCGCGTCGGCCAGGAATAGCCACCGCTGCCAACGCTGACACGGTGAGCAGACCAAACGTCACGCCCAATACCGTAGCCGAAGCTGCGGGAGCGTGGTAAAACTCCGCACGCAGCAAATATCCCGCCAAAACCGCCCCTATGAGCCCGGCGGCCAGTCCAGGGGCAATCCATCGTGCTTCCTGCCCAATCAGCAGCGCTAGAATCGCCCGGCGCTGCGATCCCAGCGCGAGGCGGATCCCGATCTCACGCTCTCTCACCGAAACTTCGTACGTCAACAACGCATAGGTGCCCAGGGTGGCTAGTCCGAGCGCCAGACCGCCGAAGGCCGCTACCACCCACATGAAGAAACGGCGTATCGCCACCGCGTGCGCCATCAGCTCCGGCATGCTCTCCACGTAGCGCACGGTGATCCCTGCATCTTCTCGCAATATGCGTCGCACCGTCTCATCCAGCTCGCTTGGATCACCCACGGTGCGCAGCATGATCGTCATTGAGGTTCAGGTCGCCCATCGGCCTCGGGAAGGTACAGGTTCGGTATGGGAGCGCGCTCAAGCGAGTAGCTGCGCACGTCACCCACTTCCCCCACAACAGTAGCCCATGCATTCAAACCGCCTGAAAAGATCCGATGGCCGACCGGGTTTTCGCCAGGCCATTGCTGCTGCGCGAGCGCTCGATTCACGATCGCCACATGGTCCTTGCCGTCGTCTGCATCATTGAATGCCCGACCACGGAACAGCATCTGGCTCACCGTGTCGAAATACCTCGGAGTCACCGCGAATACATCGGGAGCGTTCGGATTTGCCCGCTGGCAATCCTCCGGATGGACATCCGAGCAGAAGCCGTACTGGTTAACTCTCCCGCCCAACGGTTTGTCGTTGGCGGCAGCTACCTCCGCGACACCCGGAATTCTGCTGACTTCATTTAGGATCTTGCGTAACTTCCCCAAGGTCACGGCCGGATCAATGCTTGCGCTGTGCTTAGGACCACGCAGATCCGTACTTGCGAAGAGCAGATGATCCGGATCGAAACCAAGCGGCTGATGCAGCAGGATGTATACCGAAGAGACCATCCATCCGGAAACCGCCACAAGCACGAAAGCCATTGCTACCTGGGCAGCCACGAGCAAGTGACCTGCCCTCCGCAATCCACGCGGTGAAGAGCTAGAGCTTGAACTGCCGGATCTCAGATCCTCCGTCAGTCCAGTCCGTCGACCACGAAGCGCGGGCAGGATTGTAAGTAGGATCGCAATCACTGAAGACAGAGCAACGGCAAACATTACGACCCGAAGATCGACGCTTGCTTCGTTCAGCCGGGGAAGATTCATCAGCTTACTCCGGCTTGCTAGGCGCACCAGCACGCTCGCCAACATGAGCCCGAGAATCGATCCCAACGCAACGAGTGTTGCGTTCTCCGTCAGCACCTGCCGAAAGATTCGCAGCGGCCCCGCGCCCAGCATCGTGCGCAATGCGAACTCTGCCTTGCGACGCATATCGCGCGCCAGCAGGAGATTCGTCAGGTTCGCACACGAGATGAGCAGCAGCATCCCGCACGCCGTCAGCGTAGCAAGCAGCGCGGAACGGTTCTCCGTTCCGCTGATGAAATCGTTCAATGGAATTAAGACTGGAGCGAACTCCGCCGGATATTCCCGAGGATACGTTCGGGCAAGATTCTTCTGTGCCACCAAAAGTTCTTGAAGGGCTATTCCCAGCGAAACGCCCGGCCTAAGCCGCGCGACTACCTGCAAGGAGCCATCGCCGCGCCTATCCGGGTGCTTCGCAGGATCGCAGCCGATCGGCGTAAGGATAGATGGTTGGTCCAACCCATCCATATCCTCGAGGGGTGCGCGAAATGCGACAACTCCGACGACTGTGTAAGTCTGGTAGTCGAGCTGAAGAGTACGGCCAACAAGAGCATCGCCTCCCCCCATCCGCCGCCAATAGCGCTCTGTCACGATCGCCTGACCAAAGCAATCCTTCTCATTGCCGGACTGAGTAAAATCATGCCCCAGCCGCAAAGGAACACCAAGCTCGCTCAGAAAGTTTTGCGAAACCAGCACAGCATTTACGTGTCCTACGCCCGCGGATGATTCGATGCGCGGTGACCAGCCGGTATACGCTGACATCGACTCAAAAGCGCGGCTGCCCTTCATCCAGTCCGCGATCGTGGGCAGACTGAAGGGTTTCCAGGGCTTGGCTTCTACCGCAACTAGCCGCTCGGGATGAGCGAAGGGTAGAGGCTTCAAGATCACGGCATACACGATGCTGTACATGGTCGTCGTCAACCCCAGCCCTATCGCTATGATCAGAAGGCCGGTTACAGCGAAGCCGGGGGACCGTCGCAATTGCCGGACTCCAAAGCGCACGTCTTGCCAAAGCTGCTCGACACCGCTCCCCGCCCGCTCATCCCGCACTGCCTGCTTAAGCTGTTCAAGGCCGCCCACTTCCGCTAGCGTGCTTCGGCGAGCTTCTTTCTCCGTCATTCCCTTTGCCATCTTTTCGTCAGCCAGCATCTCCCCGAACGCGCGCATCTCTGCATCGAGATCGTTTTCTACCTTTCGTTTGTCCCAAAGGGTTGAGAAAACCGCTCTGATGCGCCGCCATCCGTTCATCGCTTGCCCCTATGTTGATTTCAGTGCGTTCGCAATGGCCTGCGCAATCGTCGCCCATTCTTCGGTTTCAGTACCCAGCTGGCGCTGCCCTGCTTTCGTTCGCCGATAGAACTTCGCCCGACGGTTGTTTTCAGAATTACCCCAGAATGAAGTCAACCATCCCGCCTCTTCCATGCGGTGTAGCGCTGGAAATAGAGATCCAGGCTTCACTCGGAATGTGCCTTGCGTGATTTGCTCAATCCGCCTTGAGATCCCCAGCCCATGAAACTCGCTGTCTCCAATTCCTTTCAAGATCAGCAGATCGAGCGTGCCCTGCAACAGATGTGTCTGCCCTTCTCCCACGGTCGCTCCTATTGACATTCGATAGGAGTATGCGCGCCACTCCTATCGAATGTCAATAGGAGACAGACACCAGTATCGGAGAATGCCGGTGCATGGCATGGACATAAATGGATAACGTTTATCGTCATATCGTTTTATCAATGTGAGTGGCTCTCGGCAGTTCATCCCATCGCGCCGACCAATGCTCGCTCTGAGCTTCCGTGCGCATTCTTCGAAACGGCAGCAAAATCGACGCCGTCCGCGAGTCGAACTGATATAAGTTGGGTTTTAACATCCAGATAGTCGGCTCCGCCCCCTGTACGAACAGACTCCATTCATCCGCTACGGCGAAGTCGAGGACACACGTGCGTTTATCCCGAATCTGGCTTGGAACAACCCTGCTCATTTCAACGGTAGCCTTCACAGCGAGCGCAGAGACCATCCGCGTGCGGTATCCGCAAGGTTCAACTCACGGATTCCTGGCGCTGAGGACTTTAGACGGAAAGATCATCGCGACCGGCGAGTCGACGCAGACGGTGCGCGGCATTCAGGTCACGTCAAGATTGACCTTCCACTTTCGCGACGGGTCGATCGATGACGATGAGACGATCTTTTCTCAGAAAGGCGTGTTCCGCCTTATCTCTGATCACCACATCCAACATGGCCCGTCGTTTCCGAAGCCGATCGACCTCCTGATCAACGCCTTGGATGGCGAGCTCATCTGGCGTGACGAGAATGGAACCAGCACCCAAACGCATATGGACCTGCCAGATGACGTGTCGAACGGGCTCCCGCCAAACCTGCTCGTGAATATCTCTCCAACAATCCCAGAGACGAAGGTTTTTTACATTGTTGCTGGCAAAAAGCCTCGTCTGATCCACATTTCCATCAAACCCACAGGTACAGCGGCCTTCAGTGTCGGAACACTTCGACGTAAAGCCACAGACTTCACACTCCACGTCGAACTCGGCGGCATCACTGGAGTCGTTGCACCCATCATCGGGAAGCAGCCGCCCGACTTCCACATCTGGCTCCAGGACGGCAAACCGCCTGCGTTCATTCGGGAGGAAGGGGCCCTCTACGAGGGCGGTCCCGTTTGGAGGATGGAGCAATTGAGTCCGATGCTGCGCTAGCCGCCCACAACGTCAAGAGGCCCCGCCAAAGCGGGGCCTCTTGCACCATCCGAGGGCTTACACGGCCGCAGGTTCAGGTTCACCGACGAGGTCGGGTGCCGCTTTCGCTTCGTCTTCCTTGCTCTTCTTGGCGGAATACTTCTCCTTGCCCGACTTCGGTTCCTTCGGAGTTTCGGGCTCTTTCGCGCTCAGCTTCATGATCGGAGCGCCAGCAGCGGTGATCTTCTTTGCTGCGGCCAGCTCTTCTTTCAGATTTGAGTTCAAGAGTTTGACGATCTTCGGCAATCCCAGAGCGGTCGCCA
Organism: Granulicella aggregans; assembly: GCF_014203275.1. Classification (GTDB taxonomy): domain Bacteria; phylum Acidobacteriota; class Terriglobia; order Terriglobales; family Acidobacteriaceae; genus Edaphobacter. The sequence goes on along the minus strand of NZ_JACHIP010000027.1, from coordinate 10,408 downwards.
TCGAGATGCAGGCCTCATAACCCGCGATCTCGTAGTGCTCGGTGCGGAGCGCGGCTCCGATGAGCCCAGCTTCGAAAGAGGAGCCCTCTTCGTCCTTCTCCAGGGCGTCCTTGCCCTCTTCGATCACTCCTTCCATCCCGTTGCAGTGTTGGCCGGTCGGCTTTTCGCCCAGTTCGGCAAACACCTTTTTCAAACGCTCGACCTGGCCCTTGGTCTCGGCGAGGTGGGCGGTGAAGATGGACTTAAGCTTCGGGTTCTTCGAGCCCTTCGCGAGCTTAGGGAGAGCCTTCACCAGTTGGTTTTCAGCGCTGTACATATCGCGCAACTCGTCGATCAAAACTGTCTTCAATGCCATTGTTCAATCTCCATGATGTCTAAAAGCCTTCTCATCATATGCTGAACCAGAGGTAACGGGTTGTCTCCGACGTACTGCCACATCTACATCGGCGGCCCGATATCAGCAAAGGCCAGAAGGCGAGGATATGAACGGACCATTCAGAAACGGCTTACTTCATAGATTTGATCCGAAAACGATCGCTCGCTTGGAGCTCCGGCGTGTCGAGTTGCCCGCGAAACACGAGATCGAGATTCCAGGCCGGCGCGTAGACGAGCTTGTATTCCTTGAGGATGGCGTCGCCTCAATGACGACGTGCTTCCATGATGGTGGGGGAGCAGAAATCGCTTTAGCTGGAATCGAGTCGGTGTTGGGAACGTCGGCTCTCCCGGGATTCAAGAAGAGTCCCAACCGCGTCTTTATGCGCGTTGCAGGTTACGGCTACGCCACTCAAACACCTATGGCTCAAGAGGAATTCAACCGCTGCGGTGTTTTTCAGGACCTCATACTGCATTGCAACCAGGCGCTGTTTGTTCAGGCAGCCCAAACCGCAGCCTGCAATTCGCGTCATTCAACCCAGCAGCGCCTCTCCCGGTGGCTTTTGCTTTGTGCGGATCGAAACGTCGACCGGATACTTCCCTTCTCTCACGATGATTTAGCCGAGATGATCGGAGCCCGGCGCTCGACCGTTACCGTTGTTGCTGGCAAATTGAAGCGTCTGGGAGTGATTGAATACACCCGCAGCAAAATCAAGATTCTCGATCGCCCTGGATTGGAGCGTATCTCTTGTGAATGCTATGCAACAGTACGCGATCATCTCCAATAGCTCGCCGATACGGTCCCAGGGATAGCGCGAACGGATCTCCGGTAGAAGCCGTTTAGGTCTTTCAGTGCTCTTGGGGGGCCGATTGCGCTGATGGCAAGGTGAGCAATTGTGGGCAACATTCTCTTTCTCACTCTGACAAGCTTGAGGATGGCCTAGTGCCCAGAGGAGATGCGATGACCGAGAAGACTAAAACGCGATTGCTCCTTGTCGACGACGACCCCACGTTGCGTCAGACAATCAGCCTGATTCTTGAGCATGGCGGCTTCGAAGTGCGTTGCGCCGAGAACGTCAATGAAGCGATAAAGCTCATCGGCTCCGAAACATTTGATGTTCTCGTCAGCGACCTGCACATGCCCAACAATGGCGATGGGCTGACCGTGGTCAGCGCTATGCGTCACGCGAATCCCAAGGCAGTCACCATCATCTTCAGCGCTCATCCAGAAATGAAGGCGGCGGCAGCTGCCATATTGGCGCAAACGGACGACGTACTCGTAAAGCCTGCTGCCGTAGGTAACTTAGTGGCACTGATTCGGGACAAATTGAAGACGGGACCAGCCTTAGCCCGAATCCTGACCAGCATTGCGACCATTCTCGAAGAAGAGACACAGGCAACGATTGAGGACTGGTTGGCCCGCGTTAAGGCCGATCGCATCGTGTTGTCGATCGACCTGAACAAAGCCAAGCGAGCAGCTCATCTCCCGCAGCTATTTGCCGACCTCGTGTTTCGTCTGCGAAATCCGCTTCCTTTGGGGAGCCGCGCGCATATCTCCCCTGCCGCTGCGGAGCATGGGCTCTTGCGAAGGGAACAGGGCTACACCGCCGCGATGATGGTTGAAGAATCGCGCATGTTGCAGGTGAGCATCTTCCAAACGTTAGAGAATAATCTCCATCGAGTGAATTTCAGCTTAGTTCTAAAGGCTGTGATGGCGATCGCGGACGAGGTAGATTCGCAGCTCGCCCAAGCTATGACGGCTTACGTCGCAGAGTCAAAGATCGACGCTGAGCCCGTCCTTGCGTGAACCGCCAGCTAAGAACTCGGTCTTGGCGTCCCCACCCGTGACTTCTTAGGAGCTACCTTGCGCTTGATCCTCTGCTCGTTGTCATTACTGAGAAGTGCTGCATTGTGCTCGAATTTCTGGTCATGAAGAACGACGTTCAGCAAGGATTTGTTTACATGGATCCTGCCGTTGTACTCAATGAAGCCCAAGCTTCGAAAACGGTTCATGAAGAAGCTCACCCGGGATCGGGTGGTTCCAATCATGTCTGCTAGTGTCTCCTGCGATATCCTCGGAATTAGTTTCTCAGGCTCACCCGGTTGTCCAAACTCCGCCATGAGCAGCAGGATTCGAGCTAAGCGCCTCTCGCTTGAGTTGAAGAGTTGATCGACTAGATCGGCTTGAATCCGCATACTGCGGGCGACCAGGAAGGAGAGGAACATATCCGAAAAAGCGTTCTCCTCATGCATGACGCGCAGCATCTCATCACGACGGATCTTGAGCACGCTGCACACGGTTACGGCGGTAGCGGTCGCCATGTGAAGCCCGACGATGGCGGCTACTGACTCCTCGCCAACAAAGTCGCCAGCAGAGAGAAGCGTGATGGTCGCCTCCTTACCAGCTCCCGAGACGACTGTCAGTTTCGCCCGGCCTGTCTGGATGTAGAAGACGTGTTCGGCACGATCTCCTTGAGTAAAGAAATCGCCCTTTGAAGGTATTTCTACTATTCGTCGACCAAGACCGGCGGTAGCTAAGAACGCTGCCGGATCGAAGGCGACTGTCGCTGGACTCTTCATGCCGTCACCTCACTGATTCGGATTGGCTGGCAATGTCGTGTGATCCACATAGCTTACATCGTTCAAATTCATTCAATGTGTATAGAAAAGATCAGAAACGCTGCGAGGACGGAAGTAGACTCCGCCCCGGAGGGCCTCTGCGATGCTTATTCAAGCGACCACAAATCCCATAACCCGACGAAAACACGATGGTTCGCAGGATCGGATCTGCCTTTCCTGCCTCGCAACAATCGCATCAAGCATGGTCGAGTCTGGGACGCAAAAGGAAGAAGACAAGCATGTTTGCTCGCCCGTCCGACTCAGTTAGCCCCCACACCCCTTCCCTTCCTTTCCTTCTGACCACGACCAAGGCCATCTGCTAAAGATGTATCAGTGCCTCAGCATAAACGGATATCCATTTATCAGTTTGATCGCACTCTTGGCAGTTCATCCCATCTTGTTGTCCAACGAGGCGACCGATGCTCCGCCCTGAGCTTCCAGGCGGCATTCTTGGGACCGGCACCGAGAATGCGGGGTATCGCGCCCGAGGGTTGCGTTGAGCTTGTCCATCGCTTTCCAGGCCCGTTCCCTTCTCTCTCGGTCGAGATCGCCCCAGAGGGCCGGTTGCCAAATCGTTTCGGGCAACAACTCAGTAATCATGATTCCTGTCTTTGAGTAGCGGAATCCGTCTCGCCAGAGCCTTTGGCCCAGGCGCACGGCCAGGGCGACCACTTCCCCGGTGTCGTTGGTCGTCTCTGCGAACCGTGCCGAGGCTCCATTCGAGTAGAACGGGTCATTGTTGAAGTTGTTCGTGTGCATGAAGACGAAGATGTCTTCGGCGGCGACCTTGTAGCGCCGCATCTTCTCCGCCGCTCGTGTGGCGTAGCTTGCGATGGCCTCGCGCATCTCGCGCCAGGTCGTAACCGGAGCCCCGAAGCTGCGGGTGGCGGCAATTCCCTTCCTCGTCGGCTCCATCAGCTCCAGAGGCAGACAAGAGATCCCGCGAAGCTCATAGACGGTGCGGCCACCCGTCACCGTCATCAGCGCCCGCGCATTGTCTGGATCGAGTGCGGCGAGATCGGCGGCCGTTGTCTCTGCAATTTTTTATCAGTTTAAACGTATAAGCTGATAAACGTTTATCAGGGTGAGGCGCATTCCGAGCGCAGCGTAAGATGCTATAGGCGGCCTGCTCCGGTCAAGTCGTCCACGGTTCTGCCGTTTCCACGGGAACGGCCTCGGGCAATCCTCACTCGGTCAGACGATGCACCCCGGATCCTCGGCTGACAAACGGGACGATTCATCAGAATTTCTTCGCTGCAGTGCGGGCACGTCCCAATCGACTTCATCCCGGGCTTTCCTCCGCCACAATTGCATGATCGCTACCCAAGCCAAGCGCACAAATCAACACTGTCCATAGGTTGTGGCGGATCGGATGGTGTTGGCACCCAGGTACCGGTGTTCTTAGCACATTCCCGCAGCATCGTCTCACGAAGACAGGAAAACAGCGAGAATCTGCTAGGCGCTAATCAGCTGCATTCCTGTTAGATCGCGATTCGGGCCTGAACTGCAAGAGGCTATGGAGACTAGAGGACGATCTACTGACAGTCGATTAGAACTCTATGGCGTATCCCTCGAACTCGATGGAAGGAACGTTGATCTCCGGCGTGGGAATTTCCGTGAGAGCCGGACCGGCAACTTCTTTCTGCACTACCAGTTCAGGCGCAGCGGTTTGGTAGCCATCCGATGTGTACACGATCAACTCATGGAGCTTGGCCGGTAGCTGGGAGAGGGCGTGGCGCTGCGCTGTGATCTGTTCGGCCTCGCCGCTCAGGATGACGCGATCGACAGCCAGGCGTTTCGTCGATTCGATGGCATAGCCATACTCGACGTGCTGCGCCTGTTCGGGGGTGAGCTGCAGGCTGGCTCCCGAATCTACTTTGACGGAGAGGCCGCCGTCCTCATGGATGTGCTCGATGGTGGCGAGATTGCCGACGCGGATACCTTGATCCCACTCGGAACGGGTGAGCTGGATACGCTCCCCCTCGGCCAACTCGCGCTCCTCGCGGCTATAGACGGTCGCTTTGAGGCGCATCTGCCACTCGGTTGCAGGATTATAGGTGCGGGGGCTGTCATCCGTTCCGGTGACGGTGATGAGGTTCTTTTCGGCATTTACGCCGGTCACTGTTCCGTAGGTGTTCGGAGAGATGCCCAGCTCATCGCTGCCCTTGCTGCCGTAACGGATCACGTCACCGACTTCATAGTTCGCGGCGATCTTCGCATCCTTATCGGAGAGCATTTTGTCAGATAGTACGGTGGCTCTAGAGATCTCGCCCAGCCTGCCCTGCCCATGAAGATCCACACGGATGAGGCGGGTCAGCTCTTCACGCTCCGCTTTGTCAGGAGCTAAGATGACGGCGCGGTCTTCCTTGGAAACGTAGTCCTGGGCCACGGCAGAAAAGCGGTGTTCCGGGTCGCTGTAGATATGGATACGGTTGGTATCCCGCAGGAGCGCGGTTGCCGACTGTGGGTCATCGCGCCGGAAGCTGTCCACAGCCTGCCGGACATCGCTGAGGTCGAGGGCTGCGGTCTTCGAAACCTCGGTGGCCAGCCGCTGGCCCAAGGTCCCGGCGTCATTGGTGTAGATGCGCGCATCGTAGGCGGCCCGGGAAAGAGCGACATAGGCCAGCCTGTCATTGATAAGCGAACGGCTGGAATCGGTGTCGATATTGGCGATCATGCGGTCGGCGGTGAGTCCCTGCGAGCTGTGGGACGTGACCGCGTAACCATGGTCGAGCTGCCGGAATTCGGTCGGGTCGAATGTTACTTCGCGCCCACTCTTGCCATCCATGCGGATGGTGATGGAGCGCTCCTCAAGTGCCGTGATGGTGCCGAGGTCGCGATTGGCGACGTCGAGATCGCGGTTTCCGGAGGTGAACTGTATTCGCTCGCCCAAACTGAAGTCCCGGCCACGCTCTTCAAAGACATTCACACCATAGAGCCGCTTCGGATTGTAGGAGATCTGTTCGCCGTCCTGCTTCTGGACGGTGAGGGTGTTGGTCCGGGCGTCCACACCGATCACGCGGGCCTGAGAATTCCGCTCGAAGCCGAGAGCGTGGCTGCCGGACTCGTAGCGGATCACATCGCCGGGATTGTAGAGCGCCGACCAGGTGCGTCCTGCGCCGGTAAGGTCGGAACGATGCGCGAGTGTCTGGAACTCGCGGCTCTCCGGGGAGAGCTGGCCGGCGCTTTGCAGTTCGGCACGGATGGCCTCGTTGATCTGCTGACGGCTGCGGTTGTCCGGGGAGACGACGAGGGTATTTTCCGGTTGGGCGGCATAGTCCTTGGCGATAGCCGCGATACGATCTGCGCCATTCCTTACCTCGGTCACGCGGCCTTGCTGGGCCAGCAACTCGACGCCTTTCTCTGTCTCTCCCGTGGCAAGGTGCTGAACCGCTTTCAGCAGCTCCGCATCCTTCTGGCGCATGATCTGGTCCAGTTGCGAGGTCTGCATCCCGGCCTGCTGCATCTGCTCGAAGGGCTTTCCGGCCTCCACGCCCTGATGCTGGCGGATGTCTCCGATGACCAGAACCCGGTCGTCAGGCGAGACCTTCCGAAGAAAGTCCCGCATTTGCTTCGAAGAGGCGAGCGAGGCTTCGTCGAGCATGTAGAGATGTCGGCTGGCAGGTTGGGTTCCTGTTTTGCGGGCGAGAAAACTCTGTAAGGTGTTCGCCTCAATTCCGGCCTCGCGGAGCTGGGCAGCAGCGCGGGACGTGGGCGCAAAACCCTCCACCTTATAGCCCTTCGCTTCCGCGCCTTCTCGGATGGTTTCAAGGCTCGCGGTCTTCCCTGAACCGGCTAGCCCCTGGAGCCCATGAACTCGGTCCGTCGAGGTCAGTACCTCATGAACAACGCGGCGCTGAGCATCATTTAGAAAGCTCCGCGTTTCGGCCTGTGCGAAGGCTTCGCGTTCCGTCATCATGGGCGCAAGGGCGTGTCTCCCGTCCCGAACCTGCTGGATGTTGGAACGTTCGGCGTCGAGCGTGTCCGGCGTCGTATACCGTTGCGCAGAGTCATAGGTCCGCTGGGCGACCGTTTGAAACTGGCCTTGCTCACGGCGTGCCGAGAACTGGTCGCGGACCTCGGAAAAGGTCGCCTCGCCCATCCTGCGCCGAAGCGCGGCGGTCATGATCGCTCGCTCATCGGCAACGGCTTCGCGCTCGAACAAATGATCGCGGGCAAAGGTCATCGCCTCCTGTGCGCGGACGGGCGACGGCTGCCGTACACCCTGCTCGATGGATCGCTGCCGCGCCTCTGCAACGACTCGGCTTGCCTCGTTTCCGAACTCGGCGGCGACCTCCCGGTGCGCCTGCAACACCTGCTCTTTCGTGAGGTCCTGTTTCTTCTCGCGGGTGGCGTGCGCGGCGATCTCTGCGGCCTCGGGCCCCTTAATCCCGTTCCGCTCCAGATGCTCCCTGATCTTTTCCGAACGCGGGCTGGACGCATCCAGGTACTCCTGCGAGAAGCCTTTTACTTCCGGGGCACCAGATCGCCCACGCTCCAGCTCATAGCCCAGCTCGCGGAGCTTATACGTCAGGTGCGATTGGTACACCGCCGTCCCGTAACTCTGGCTTTCAAAGAACGCCCGCTCTTGGAGGGCACGGGTAGAGCCGTCCTCCCGCTCGGTCACATTGAAGATAACGGCATGGGTGTGGAGCTGGGGAGCGGCATAGCCGTCCACCGGTCGGGCGGTGTCGTGCTCGAACTTGGCCGCGACAAATCGTCCGGTCTGCTCGGCGGGGTTGTTGCCTCCGATCCGCGCCTGCGTGTACTTCTCCAGTTCGGAGAGTGCGGCGGTCACCGCCTCCCGGTGAGCCAGGCGCACGAGCTCATCACCGCCCACAAGGGCGGTCAAGGACACGGATTTTGGCGCGGAAAAGGTAGCGTCCCAACCAGCACGGTGCTCGACTGCCTTCGTGATGGAACCATTCGGGTTTGTCTGTTCTTGGGCGTGCCGATGCTTCACCATCTGCTCGCCGGTTTGCGGGTTCTGACCTTTGGCGAGAGCCATGAAGTCGGCTTTGCTGACGGTTCCCGAGAGGCCGAGCCTGTCGGCCAACTCGCCCTGCCACTCGCCCAGGAATGCGTCGTCTTTCGCGTAGTAGCTCTGCGTCTCGGACACGAAATCCTTGGTGTGATACGTGCCAGCCTGCGAGGCGTTGAGTGCCTTCGAAATCGTCAGCATGGGCGGTTACTCCAGAGAGAGGCTGAACTGCTCATCGTCGTGAGGCGGCAGAACATGGGGATGGTGCTGAGGATCATGTATTGAAATCAGATACGGGTCCAAATCCGTGAGCATGATCGGGTCGGAAGTGGTCTGCTCCGGTTGCTCTTCGGCCCGCTTGACGATGTCGGCCCATTCCTCCTTGACCGCCTTCAACTCGTCTTCCGTGAAGTCGCGGCCCTGTTCCTCCAGTGACTCGCGGAACTGTTGCAACTCCTGAAGAAACTCGGCAGCGACGGCAGCTATGCCGGTGATCTGCGCTGCCGGCTGCTCGATGGTCGTCTGTGGTTTGGCTCTTTCCTCGGGTCCATCCCAGGCCAGCGTGAGGGCGCGTCGGTACTGCGCCCCTCCTTTCTGCTTGGGTTCCTGCGGGGCTTTGGCGTCCGGTTTGGGCTCTGTCTGCGCCGGAGATTCGACCGGAGCCAAGGATGCTGCCGGTGTCAAAGGCTCAAGGGTGCGGCGATCGAACTTCAGCTTGTCGTCGGCGTTTTCGCGAGGAATAAACGCATCCGTAACCATCGGCAGGCCGTGGTAATCGAAGTCGAACCGGGCGATCCGGTTGCCGAGCTTGAGATACGCGCGGCGGTCTTCCAGACCAGAGATCTCGGATGCCATGACCAGCGGCTCAATCTGCCTGTCGATGGTGTAGTTCTTACCCGCGCGGGAGCCGTCGAAATGCGTCTCCTTCAGGCGCTCGATCTCGACTTTGCCCAGCGTATCGGAGATCCATTCGGCGGCTTTGCCCTCCGTGGTCTTCATGAAGATTTTGGTGGCAGGCTGACTCAACATCACCTCGGCGATCTTGCCGTAGATGTCCTCCAGTTGGGCCCGACCCTGAAATCCGACCACGAGCGGGTTCTTCGATTTCCTGCTCTCGGTCATGGCACTGTGGAGCTGGGGAAGTTTCTGCAAGCTAGCCAGCTCGTCAATCACAAACCAGACCTGCTTCTGCCCCGGCTTGGGAATCTCCATGAGCCGCATCACGAGGATGTCGATCCAGAGCGAGATGAGAGGCCGCAGCACTTCGCGCTGGGACTTCTTGGAGGTGATAAAGATCCAGCCCTCGCGCTGCTTGGCCCAATCCGTGGCGTTCCAAGTGGATTTGGTTTCTTCCTTCCTCGGGAGCAGCCGGAGGCTCTGCGCGACCAGCCCGAGACTGGCCAGAACGCCGGCCGCCTGGGGGCCAGCCTTGCGGTCGATGTAGAACGCCATCTCCGTTCCCTTAACCTTCTTTTGGAGGAAACTTTCATCTGCCATCCACTCGGCCAGCGTGTGCGGCGTCGGGCCTTCGCGGAGCAGGTGGGCAAATATCTGGGCGGGCGTCCGGTAGAAAAATTCCTTATTCGAACTGTTGGAGCTGCCGCCCGAAGGCTGGTACAGGGATTCGGAGATAGTCGTGGCTTCCTGGTTGCTCTCGATCTCCATCGCGGGCGACCAGAACGGGCACCGCGCGTCGAGCGGATTGAGGATGATATCGCCGCGTTTTTTGTCGTAGAATCGTTGCACGAACTCCGAGGCTGGGTCATACACAATGGCCACATCGCCACGGTCCCGGATTTGCCGAAGTAGCTGCATGATGAGGGTCGTTTTGCCTGCGCCGGTGTCGCCCATCATCTGGAAGTGCTGGGACTCTTTGCCTGGAGGAATCCGCATCAGCCCGGTCATCTCTGTAGTCTTGAAACCGAGCCCGAGATGGGCTTGGTTGCCGCCCTTCTTACCGGCTCTCCATGCACGGAACTCGCCCAGAGGATGACGCCAGAACTCGCGCATGACGGCGCGGTGGAACTCGCGTGGGCTCATCATTTCGGGGCCACGGAGGACGCGGCCATACTTCAGAACTTTGAGCCGCTTGATATCGGCTGGGACTGCAAACCAGAGCATGATGGCGAGCATTACCCCGGCCTCGATGAAGCTCAAGAGAAACAGGCGCGGAACGCTCTCGCCATTGAAATACGTGAAGCGAAGCCAACGGTACAGCGAGGCGTCTTGAAACTTCCGCGGAGGATTCCGCCCGAAGGATCGATAGCCCTGCGACAGAGGTAGTGCAGAGAGCTGGACGGGTACGGTCTTCCCGTTCGGAAGCGTCGTCTGACCGTCCTCCAAATCAAATGGAAGTGCAAGACGAGGCTGTCTCTTCTTCGCACCGTAGAGATAGAACAGTCGGTACTCACCGGCTTGATGGAAGGCCGAGCCAGC
>NZ_JACHIP010000026.1 GCF_014203275.1 Granulicella aggregans | reverse complement strand
GAAGTATGCCACAATCACGCCCCACTTAACAGAAGAAAACCCTTGTGAACACTGGACGAAACCTTAAACACTCATCACCCGTTCGGCGGTGCGAAGAGGCGCTCTCCAGTCGATCCCTTCGAGCAACATCGACAACTGAGCACGGCTCTTGTGTGGCCCCAGGCTTCGAGTGGTACAGTCTCTCTGGATCCGCGTGCCCGCGCCCTGCTCCTTCACGAGAAGATCGATCACCCTCGCAAAACCTCAAGCACTGCACGGATCGCGGCGGGGTCTGCATGACCTTCCACATCGCTTGAGCCGTCTCGACAGACAGCTTGCCCTCGCTATACAAGCGGCGCCAGTTGAACACCACGTTCGCGTTCAGTCCGTGAGCACGAGCCACTCGTGCAACGCTTGCACCCGGCTCCAAGGCCTGCTCCACAATCAGCCGCTTCTCAGCAGCAGAACGACGCTTCCTGACCTGCCGGACCAACACCCCAGGAGCTTCCATCCACTTATCGTCAGGCCCACATCGGCACACGCGCCAGATGGGAAGACCAAACGCTTACCAAGCAACGAGCTGCTCTCTTCGACCTATCTGGCCAGGGTGGAACGATCCAGTTCGACACCTTCCTGAGTATCGATCGCCGACTGGCGATAGAGCGGCAAGTGATCGCAGAACTTGGCCGTGAGGAAGTGAGCGAGCATTCCGGGTCCGGCCATGCCGCGATCGATGGGCCGTGAAGGTGCCGGCGCCTGCACGATACGGTCGCATCCTGTGCAACACATCCGAGGCCGGACATGGCGAACGACCTTGAAGCTGACGGGCACATACTCCAGCATCTCGGAGACATCTTCTCCAAGCTTCTTCAGCTTGCCCTTGCAGACCGAACAGCTCTCTTCTTGAGGTCGGTGCTCACGCACTTCGCTACAGGTAAAGGAAAAACGACATGCAGCGTGACACCTGCCCCAAACTCTTATGAGACCCCGCTGACCCCTCCTATGAAGCCGAGCAGACCAGCATAATAAGGGGCCGTCCGGGGAAGGCCTCCGGCATTGGAATCGATTCCCGCAATGAGGCTGCCACCCAGATTGAGCGCGAGCGCCGAGAGCCACATACTGTTCCCCGCTGCACCCGCGCGAAGTAAGAGTGAACGGTAGCCGAAGGCACCCTGACTGTCACAGGCGGCCTGTAGATTGCCGCAGATCCAGACGAAGAATGCAGACGAGGAATAGTCGTGCCCTCGAAAGAAGATCTTTTCCTGATTCGGCGTGGGCAGCGCACTCGCTGCATGGAGCATATGATCTCGGGCATCGAAGCGGTACAGAGCGGGCGTCAGCCCTTCCACTCTCTTCGCTGCGAGAAAGAAGACCAGTGATCGATCGTCTGTGTCCTCGCTGGGCCAATTGATCGAGTCGGAGGCGTTCGCGTTGTAGAGCAGAGTGCCGATCTGCTCGAGCTGAACCGGCGATGAAGAGAAGCTACGAACACTGCGCCTTCCGGTGAGGACAGCACCGATAGATAAGGTGTGCATGATATTCGGCGGCACCAACCTTTCAAAGTGTTCGATCTCAGGCGCGTCCCGACCGCCAGGCGCCGCAGAGGTGGTGATCAGAGAAGCCTGTACGGTGCGGCTCTGTGCACACAAATGGTCGAGCAGGTCGTCCGTGCCAAGGCAAGAGATCTCGCTCATGGCGGTCTCGTTTGCTATTGCAAGCCGATACTTTCGGACTCCCGCTGACGTTAGAGTGTTCGTCCTGACGCCCGAAAGAGCAACAACGGCTGTGACGCGCTCATGCTTTGCAGAGAGTGCACACATGGACTCGGCCACGTCATCCGGCCAGAGAGTCTGTGTCTGCGACCATAAACCCAGACTTCGCGCGACCAGATGCATCTGAGCGATGGCGACCCCTGTATCCAGATTCGACAACTTGTAAGCAAATGGCCCATATTTGCTCTTGAGCCTGCTCAAGGCTGAGGTGAAAACGATAACAGCCTGGGCATCCGGCGCAGCGGGAGTAAGCAGATGTATTGCCTCCTCCACCGAAAAGGGTTCCACCCATCGCTCCAATCTGGCCAACGTGTGCTGTTTCGGCTGATAGAAAAAGGTACCTGCGGAAAGACCAGCTACCCCGCGGGTGACCAGGAAGAGTTCCACCGAGCCAAGATTTCCCCCGCTTGCTGCCCAGCGCCGGACGGGTCTTTCCGGTGTCCCGCGATGCCGTATTCCTGCCGTCAGCGTAAGCAATGCCGCCAGTTTCGCGGCCGAAAGGGTCGCCTCAGGATTTGCCGAGGGCTCTCGAAGCAGCTTGAGTAGGTTCCCAGGCAGCGCTGCCGGACTTCGATCCAGCGGTAATTGTATACAGTTTCGAAGGACCTTAGATTGCGACGCCAGCTCTTTGTAGAGCTTCTCTAAATCTTCGACCGACGCTCCGCCGCGCGGCTTCGCGGGATGCACCGAAAGAGCTTGTTCGAAGACAACAGCCGCATGAAGCTGTAGTGAGGGTGAGCGCTCTGTCTCCGCACTCTTGATCCTGGGAGCGCATCGATCACAACCGGCGAGAGAGACGGCAAAGAGATCCTTATTTGTCCAGTCGTCTGTCCGGAATCGCGTGAAGCTGCGGTTCGACGATCCATCCCGATCGAGAACGATATATGCGATGAGCTTTGTCGCTATAAGGCCGGCACAGAACAATGCCGTCTCGTTTTCCATACGACGTGGGAATCCGGCAGACCTCTCCTCCGAGCAACCATGCAGTCTCTTAAAGCACGTAAGGCAGCTTGTGCGCTCAGTGAATACAGGCCCGATCTCGGCGATGCCCTGGCCGATATCTAAGAATGTCCGAAACCAGCTTATTCCGGGCCGTAGACACTTCGTATATAAGAATGCTTCAGCGTCTTCATGTGTGCTCGTTTTCCCAAACGAGGATGCTACAGACAGAATCAGGAGAGGCTCATCGCCGATATTGTCGTCTGCCAGCCTCTCGTTCAGGCCTGTTACTGATTCGAGTACCACTCTATTAAAGCCAACATCTTTTAGCGAAGACAGCAGGTAGCCAGAGAGAGCGACGTGTACGTCCGGCAGTGCCGCAATCATGATCCTGGTTGCTGCGATACGATAACATGCTGCGTCAATCTGTAGATTTTCTCCGGGCGTGGATTCTTCCGGACCCTTGCTCTCAAACCCTAGGATGGTTCGCACATAGTTCGCTGTGGCCTTCGGGATCCCTTCAAGCGTTTTCAAAAGATCGCTCACTCTGCCTCCGCGGTCGGTGCCCAGAGATTTTTGATCGTCTGCTGTAATTCACCTGTGCTGAGCAAGTTAAGGGAACGCTGCAAGCCGCACTTTGGGCATCCGTGTATCCCGACGACGGTGCTCTGCTGGACTTGCAATGTAAGCAGGTTCATCTGCCATACTGAGCCCGCGACCGCACAGCCGTTGTCAATTGTACGAAGCAGGTGTGCGATGCGGGCCGCCGCAAGAAGCAGGATCGGTTGAAATATCTTTTCCTGCATATCCAGTGCAGTCGGCTGCGCTGCAGCCATCGATGCACTGGCATTCGACAGGCCTCTGTCGCTGGCCACCTGCGTATGTTGTTGTTGCCTTCGATAGGCACATTGCCAGCACGGTCCTGACCGTGGCATCACTAGAGGGCCCAGGCGAAGACAATTTTCTTCAATCAGCAGCGTCAGGAGGGGCTTAGCTTGTCGGTGCGCGAGGTCGTCGAAGAGAGTGCACAACTCCGCAGCCTGCGCACTTGCGACGACAAGGAACGCGTCGAAATCGGAAGGCATCGGGCCATCGAACGGCGAAGCAAAGGCCACCCGTAGGAACGTGACATCGGGACATAGCTGCGCGAGATAGCAATAGACATCTTCGCCAAAACTGTCCGGTGCTTGATAGAGGATTCGCTTCAAGAGGATCTCAATGAAGGTGCGTAGACGATTTTTCTAGGCAAATGGCTGCGGCCAGTGATTCAACTCTTCTTCGCGATACGATGGGAGTCCCATCAGCCGCGGAGCTCCATACAGCCGCGGGTGGCCGAGATAACGGGCGCGATAATGGAAGGCAAAGGGTTGCAGCTCAGGTACGATGACGCGCACAGCCCTGAGGCCGCAGCGCAAAGCTTCGTCGCTGGTGAGGTCGACCGCGTAGACGTGCATTCCTTTGGAACGGACTCTCTCCAAAAGCAGCCTCAACGTCATCGAAGAGTCGTCGGATTGAGGAAGCGTCTTCATCTCGTCAAGGCGCACTGTCCTTCCTGAGTTCGTCAGGAAGTCGAAGGCGTGCATCTGTTCTGACCGAGCCATAAAAGCCGCGCCATGCGATAGCTCCGTGAAGTCGCCGAATGCCGCAGGTGGAGCATGCGCATGGCGAATGTAGCGGCGGACTGAAGCGAAATCGCGCATGACCTTTATCACGGCGTCGACCGGATCGGAAGCACTCGCACAGCAGACGATGGTGGCGAGCTGCGGATCGATGAGAGACCGCTGGAGGCCATAGACAGTGGGCACGCCCATGTCTGTCGTTGCATCAAAGAAGAGATATTCGAGATGCTTCGAGGCCTGGAGATAACTCTGCCAGTAAGGGACGAGCCGATCTGGAATCTCGCTAAACTCCACGCGCGGCAAGGGAAGCTTCTGTAGCCATGTCAGACCGATCGCGTCCCGCTCTACTAGCTCCATCAGTCCGCCGAGCAGAGACTGCTCATAGGTTCGATGCGCGGAACATCCGGTTGTGATCTGGATACACAACCGTTCCGCTGGCGAAGTCGGCTTCAGATACAGATACGCCAGCACCGCGGGGACGTACGTGATCTCTCCCGACAGCAAACAAACGCCCTTTATCCAGCGAATCTGCTCGGTCTTACATGGCCGCTTCAAGGGGCATCGAGGGTCAGCTAGTTCCGTGTCGCTGCACTGAGGAATGCTGTCGAGGTCAAGCGCGGCGACACCCAGTTCATCAGCGGTTGCTTGCACGAATTGTCCTTCGCTGTATGTCGTGGCGCAGTAGCGCTCGACTCCTTCGGCCAGTGCTGGGATCAGCGTTGCGTCACTGCTTAGATCGACTCCTGAACCACTAAGAACGATCGGCTGCTCTCCGACCGCACGGTTGAAGGGGTCAATGCCCCAGAGCCTGCCTAGGTCACCGGAACGCGCCACACGGATGGCATAGCGCGGCTCGATGGCCGAGGTCTCATGCGTCGCCGAAGAGCTGAAAAGACCGCCCCACGGCTGTACGAGGTCTTCCAATTCCAGTGATGCCGTTCGCCCGAATCTATTCATGACGATCGGCTGTTTCTGTGTTGCCGGCGAAAAATTGGTTCAGCTCACGATACGAGGGCTGCGCCCACTGCTCGATCGCAGAAGCAAGCTCCTCGCTGGCCTGATTGCGCTTCCGGGCGATGTCGTCTTGGTGCTTCCGCTTTAGATCCGGATCTTTGGAGTAACGAGAGAAGTTCTCAACGATCAGTCTTTGCGCGTCTGGCGTGACGGCAAGGCCGAAGAGCTTCGCGATCTCATTTACCCGATCTGGAGTGAGATCGCGATAATCGACAATCAGGGAGCCTGCCGCCGCAGCCTGCCGCGCCAGAGAAAGGAACATGCCGAGCATGCGCGCGCAGAAGATCTCCGCCGACATCGCCTGTATCTCGTCTTTCGTCCAACCGAACGCCCGCTCCAGCTTCGATGGGCTTTTCTTCTGCCACTGCATCCAGCCGGGCGGATCTTCGATGCAGGAGACCGCAGTCTCGAGCGGGTCCCGCACGACGATGACCATTGGTACACCGGGCCAGATTGCCCGAAATGTCTCGAGGTGCAGCAAATTCCAGCTCGAAAGTTTTAGGACGAGACTCTCCTCGTCTCCCATCCTGGGTATACCGTAGGCCTGCACGACGCCCTTGAGAAGCATCCCTGCCCGCTCTATATCTTCCCCGCCTTCTGCTCGTGCCCGCAGATCGAGAATCGCTCCAACGGGCTGAGGTTCAGAGACTACGATCGCTCGATCCACATGCTTCAAGCTATTAGAGAGCAACGTCGAACCACAGCGAGAGATATGAAAGATCAGGCCCGCCAGCCTCGTCTTCTCTTGCACCTTCAACAGCGCGCGGAGAGGAGTGGCTTTGGTCTTGGTACTTGGAACACTCTTTTGCAGGCTTCGTATCGTTTGATGGAGAAAGGGTTCAGTAAAGGGCCGGAGACCGATGTCGATCCATCTGACGCTGCGCTGATTGAGATCGATGCGGAAGGGAATCCATTGCGGCTTTCGCTGTGCTTCGAACAACGCTGGACTTGCCGGCGAGGCTGATGCCATCGGCGTGGAGAGTACGAGTACGTTCTCCGAGACGAGTTGACGGCAGAGTATCAGCTTTTCCGTCAGACCGAGTTCGCCTGGGACCTGGGCAGGGGTGAACTCGCCGATCCTCGCGATGAAGCGGCATGCTTGCTCATACGCTTCCGTGATCTGAAACCGTTTAGAGCCCGAGACGAAGACTGCAGGTGACAGGCTGCTGTCGATTCCGAACACGACGCCCTTTCCGACGCGTAAAGGAGTATCTCCCTGAACGTAGTCGGAGAGCTGCGTATCGACCGGCTGCAAGATATGACTCTCGAACCCGGCTCGCGTCCCACGCAGCGTGATCGACATAAGTTGTCCCAACGCTTCGGGTACCTGTAGATCCGCTGGCAAATGCTGAATCAGACCATTCATCGTCTCGAAAATCTCAGTTACCGCATCTCTATCGACGGTGAAGCCATAAGGGAGCGAGGCGCGTAGACGGGGGTTAGCTGAGGCAGCGTTCGCCAGTGCGAGAGTCATCAGATCGAGGTACGTCGTCGGTTGAACCCCGACCGTGAGATGGCAGGAGATCTTACCGGGCTCACTCTCTGCTTCATGCCAAAAACCTCGAGGAAGGTAGAGCATATCGCCGGGAGTCATCGCAAATTCCTCGGTGAGTGTGCAGGTGTCACGCGCGTCCTGACTGTTTCGCAAGCGCAACGACTTCATCTCTCGTATGCCTTCACGGCGTTGCAGCGGTAGATGCTCAAGCGGAGCCTCGACTGGAGGATCGTAGAGACGCCAGACTTTTTTTCCGAACAATTGAAGAACAAACACATCATGGGTGTCATAGTGGCGGCTAAGTGCTTTCTTGCCAGCCCCAGGCGTGAGATACAGGTTGATGTTTATGGGACATCCGATCACGCGCTCCATAGCGCGGCTGAGAGTCATCAGAGGAAGGGAAAAACGCTGAATTCCATCGATGCGCAGTGATTTTCCGTTCCGGAACGCGGCGAGCACTTGGCCGAAGGACTGATTTCGCAACGCGCGGTGTTCTTCTTCAAGAACCTCTAATGCACGGGGAACACGCGAGGCGCTTTGAAGTATAAATTCGAGTTCATGCTCGGGAAGCAAGACGGAATAATAGTCCGCATTATTGCGGGGAATACGAAGAGGTGCTTTACTCCAAAAATCGTCCCTAAAACTCTCTATTGTGGTGGGCGCCAGTAGCCAGGTGAACTCTGTTTGCATTGATTGGCCTCTCCTTATAATGACCTTTAGCCCGATTGCGTCTTCTCAATTGACATATGACGCTCTGCCGAAGCAAGCACCTGCTATTCAAACAAAAATATGCAGACGTACGCACGAGGATAAACAAAATCATTTGCTGCGCTGCGGGAAGAGATTGTTAATCTTTTCTTTACGAGGCAACGCGGTCAAGCGGCAAGAAAACGTCCAACGTCTCTCTTGAAAAGCAGTTGACATTGCAGAAGCCTTAGGCTAATCTACAGCTGCTTTAAGTGCGTTTCTGTCCTAAAGACAGTATCGCCTAAATGATAAAGACATTTTTAGAGTCCTACTGGCCCTCCCCCCTGCCTGCCTTGCCGAGATAAGCTTAGCAATTCATAGAATGCACTGTGTCTGGCCTTTTCGCTCCATGCGAGAACGATCCGCTCCTTTGTCGCTGAATCTGCATGCCTGTGCGGTCTGCGCCGCCATGCTTCGTTTTGATCTATCAAAGAGGTGTCGCGTAATGAAATTGACGTCCACGTTTTCACGCAGAAAGCTCCTTGTGGGTGGTACGGCTGCGCTTGCCTTGCCATCTGTTGCCGTGGAGGCCGCAACGCAAAAGCCTTCACACAGCCTTAGTCTGGCCGATCGGGCACTCACCGTATTAACCTCTTCCGACGCTGGGTTCAGTGACAAGATCGAAAGCTTGTATCCTGGCCTCACCCGGGACAGCCGGTTCCAGACGCTCGCCCCTCTTGTCCTGTTGATCTCTCACGACCACGGGCCTGCGCTTCGGGCGTTGTCCATGTCTTGGACTACGAATACGCCGACGGGAACTTATGAAACTGCAATGTTTCGGTTTGCCGCGCCGGGCAGCAAGCGACGCGCGCGCGCGGGGCGCACAATAGCGTCCGCACAAACCGACATATTGCGCAAGGGCGAGACTCGTATTGTGACCCCATTCTTCAGCTTATCCCCGAAGGCTTATCGGAAGCTGAAGGATAACTGGTTCAATGAAGTAAAGCATAAGGAGCCTTCTGACTTCCTGTTCACGCAGCTCCAGACCGCGACGGCCGTCACCGCCAAGGTCGAGGCCGCAGTCTTCGGCGACCGGAAGTTCATAGGTGAGGATAAGCATCATCTTGTATCGCGCTTGCGGGCCAGACGCAACGGAGAGCACGATGAGGCCCTAGCGGTGAAGCGGCTTCTGAAGGCAGGTGCAAGCGATACCGAGATCAGCACCATGCTGAAGGCCCATGGAAGCGCACAACGCCCGCCGAACAGGGGTGCGAAGGGGTGGTATCTGATGTCGAGGAAGCAGCAGGCGCAGATACTTCATGACAAGTTCACTGCGATGACCAGGCCCTCTTTTGCGAAGCTCGTCCACCGACTGAGCAAGGTGCGCAAAACGCGCATCCGCCCCGCGACGATATAGAACACAAACAACGCTCAAGGAACTTAAGAGGTGAAACATGCATGATTTCGACGAGGGTGTTCCAGACAGTGCTCAGCAGGGCCCGATGAAACCGAAGGAGAGTCCTTCGCTGATTCGAACCGTCGCGGCTCTGTCGGCTGTAGCGCTTCCGCTGGTTGCGGTAAAGTCGGCGGCGGCTTCCGGAGCGCGACAGGCGGGACCTAGCCCAGAACTGGTCGCCGACAGCGGAACGGATGGCGGCTCCGACGGCGCGGGCGATTCAGGCGATTCAGGCGACACCATCGATTGCGGAGATAACGGGGACAACGGAGACCTGAACGACTTCACGGACCTGTTCGACGCAACGGATGAAGCAGGTGACTCGTTCGAACCGGATGCCGGCAGCGAGCCCGATACCGGAGGGGACACGGGTACGGACTACGGTTCCGGATGCGATGGCGGTGGCGATTGCGGAGGCTGCGGAGGATGTGGCGGCTGCGGCGGTTGCGATAGCGGCGGACCGATCGAAGAGGAGTAGGCACGTCCCGCCCACTCATCGGAGCGGTCAGCATGTCCATGCTGTGTTCCGTGAGCAGTCTGTGATCCATTACATAAGCTGATAGCCGAATTCTAAGGAGTGATTCATGCCAACGCTTACTCGTCGCACATTACTCAACAACTCCGGCATCCTAATGGCCGGCTCCGGTGCCATTTTGTCGGGCAATTATGCCTTCGGTGCCACAACGACCTCAAAGAAACCAACAGCAAAGTTTTCCAGGGAGATGCATGCGTACGTGATGGACCACATCTCCCTCCACGTCCACAAAGCATCGCAACAAGCGATTACACCCGCCGATCTGCTCAAGTCGGCGTCGCACTTTCATCTTTATGCTAGCCACGTCGATACCCTGCCGATTACACTTCCGCATGTTTCGCCTTCTTCTGATTCTTCGGCTGCGCAAAGTACAGCCGCAGTTCCAAGTGTGCATGTACCTCCTTCGATCTCAGCGCGGGTACTGAATCGACTCAACGCCCGAAATCCGGATCTAACGACGTCTCACCTGGATTCGTACATGTCGCAGATCGCGCAGTCCGCGTCGGGGACCTCTGGAGTCTTTCAAAATCCGGAACAGTACTCCCTCTCAGCGATCCTGCGCTGCCAAGCGGATGTGTTCAAGCTGACCGCTGCCGCCCTTCAAGCTGCCATCGAGACCGGGGCTTATCAACCTGCGGCTTATCATCCTCACCGCCAGCAGCCGCCAGTGTCCCCTAGGGGTATCGATGTGTTCGATGCGAAGCACGCCGCTGCTCACCTTGAGTTCATCTGCAAGGTCAAACCGAAGTCGAAAAAGCAAACGGTCTGCGATGCGGTCGCCGTTGCAGGAACCGGAGCGGGAGGCGTCTCTGCATGGCTCACGGCTGGTTGGAAGCTCTTCACCCTCTCCGTGAAGGCTGCTAGCGGATCGGCTGATGCCGTAGCGGCGTATACAACGGCGCTGGAAGAGGCAGCTCCAACTGTCGAGTGGGCTGCTGCTGCTCTTGAATATGCTCTCGATCTTGGTGCATTCGGCCCAGAGGCGATCGTGGGCGGTCTTGCGATCATTGCGACAGTCGCTGGCGTTGTCGTCGGATACTGCAAGATTACGTCGTAGACATGGAGCGAGGCGGTGCATATGACGAAAACGAAAGATGCGACATGGTTTTGGCTCTCGTTATCGGGCGGAATCGCGCTATTGGCCTTGGGTTGCTGGGCCGCGGGGCGTGCCCGCTGGGATGGACAATCCATCTTCAATGCCGTCATGATCGAGGTGTTCTACGCGCTCCTTCTTGCAACACTGCGACAGGCACCGAGCAGCCGCTCATCTGGAAATAAAGTCATTTTGTATTCCATGTACCTTGTCATGGGTGCCGCCGCAGTCTCGCTCGTGACCTCAATCTACGAGATGCTGAAGCTGTCTCTATTCAGCGGCTGACGATTCGGCATCAGACGTCGCCGTAAGGCGTGGAGTAGTCTCTGAGTTCATCCGCTGTCCGCATCTTGGCAACCAATTTTCGAGACTCATCGAGGACTACCCATGGTGATCTGGCTGACTGGTCTTAGTGGTTCTGGTAAAACAACAATCGCCCGCTGCCTATGCGATCAGATGCGACAGGCTGGCGAGCGATGCGAGTTGCTGGATGGCGACGAGTTGCGCGAAGGTATTTGCCGCGAACTGGGGTTCTCGAGATCGGAACGCGAAGAGAACGTGCGCCGCATCGCTTGGCTCGCATCGCTGCTGGAACGTAACGACGTAATCGTTCTGGTCGCCGTGATTGCACCCTACCGCGAACAACGGTCTGCGCTTCGCCACAGATTTCAGGAGATGCTGGAGGTCTTCGTCGATGCTCCGCTCGAGGTCTGTGAACGACGCGATCCAAAATTACTCTACGCGCGAGCGCGGAATGGAGAGATCCGAAACTTCACGGGCATTGACGACGTCTATGAAGGCCCGGAGTTTCCGGACGTGCATTGCATGACCGACCGTGAGACTCTTAGCGAGAGTTCAGCCAAGGTCATGCGGGCGATTGAGAACGCCCCGGCACACGCGATTCGTACTGCCGCGAGTGTCGGACTTTCCCTCTAGGACATTTCAAGACCTCTGTTCGATCAGAGCCAAGAGAGTGAAGCGGGTTGTTCATGTCCATGAGGCATTTCGATGTGGTCATCGTCGGCGGCGGTGTTTCGGGAACCATCCTGGCGATTCAGCTGATGCGGGCTGCGCCCTGTTCCGGCCTGTAGTAGAAGTCGGTCTGGGTTCCCTTTCGCCAGAGCAACTCATGCGGGCCAGCGAGCATACCGGTAAACCTGCGTACATTCTCTGGAAAGGCAGCATCTTCACTGTGGATCATCAAGGTTGGAATTTCAACTTCCTTCGCTCGAGCCGAGCCGTCGTAGCCCAGCCACTCCGGCCAGGAAAGGACAGCCAACCGATTGGACCACTCCGGCACTGCTCCAGTTGCAGGATTGCTATAGTAGTCGCCAACTGCCGTGCCCATTCCTGCCTTCGGATCCGTCGCGGAGTAAGCAGGGACATGATGCACCACGCCCGTATCCTGGTAAAGCTTTCTTGCTGCTTCGCCATCCTGGGTTCGCTGCCTCACGCCTTCAGCACCCCCGTAAACAGTTGCGACGGTCTCCGGATTGTGCAACCAAGCCGCGACGGATGCGAAGGCCGCAATTGGCGCGCCTTCAGCTATCGCGTAAGACATATAGCCCGCACTGGCACAAATCGCAAGCCCCCCAACAGGCTCACCCAGAATGCCTGAGAGCCAGCGCGCCGCCGCGGATATGTCTTTTACCTTTTCCAAAGGATTCTCGAACTCGCGGATGTCCCCGCCGCTCTCCCCGTAATGCGTGAAATCGAATGTCAAAGCGGTCAACCCCTGCTCGGCTAGCTTTGCCGCATAGTGATCTGCCATCTGCTCCTTGACCGTCGTCCAGGACCCAGTCACGACGACTCCGGGTCCAACGCCCGCAGCCGGCTTAAAGAGATGGCCGACCAACCGAACGTTCCCGTTGTCGAAGGTAACTCGCTCGAACTTTTGTGAAGCCATCCCGTCATCTCCTGACATCACTGCAAAGTACCGCATATCTAGCTAGATGTATTGCAAGAGTCTTCCTATTAATCGCCGCTCGTTGCAAGAGCGCCTCGGTAGCGCTTCAAGGATGCTTCGACCACCCTCTTGCCGTTCTGCGCAACGATAAAATCCCACCAGCCGCCATGAATGGTCTCAAATTCGAAGGGATCAAGTGCCGCTTCAATCGCATCGATAGAGGCCGCAGGAAGCGGAATGTAGCCGGGAAAGGCGCGCATGAAAGCGACTCGGTCGCGACCAGGGATTACCTGCAACACATCCCCCGTGAGCAGTGTGCCTTTGCCGTCGGCGCCACCAGGCCAATGCAGAACAGAAGCTCCCTTGTAATGACCACCGCAACGGATAAGAGAAATTCCGTCATGGAGATCGTGCCGGTCGCCCGACCAATATGTGACTGGAATGTCGTCGCGCATGACCCACTCGCGATCGTCCTCATGGACATACACCGGCGCCTTCAGAACGTGACTCCATTCAGCGAAAGCGGAAAAGAAGTGAGGGTGCGAAAGGGCGATGGCGTTGACACCCCCAAGCATCTCGATCCACTCTACTGTGGCGTCATCGACAAGCGGCGTGCAGTCCCAAAGAATGTTGCCGTTAGGCGAGCGCAAAAGCATGGAACGTTGGCCGATGGCAATTTTAGGCTCGGCTGCAAAGCCGTAAAGTTCCGGTGCGATTTTATGGATTAGCTGCTTGTGTTCTTTGCGAATCGCAACGAGGTCGGTGAACGCTGGTCCAGGGACGATAGGACCTCCCCGCTCGTCGGTGCACAATGGGCACTCGCTGGGCGGTGTGGACGACGGCGTGAACTGCGTTGCGCACGAACGGCAAATATAGGCGGTCAGCTTCTCACTCATATACAGTTCTCGATTTCAGGTAGTCTCGGCGCGTTCGCCCCTGGGAACGCGTCGGCGTGGTTGCCGGGTGGCCACCAATTTCAGCATTCTTAAACGTAGGGGCCTTATTCAGATGCAGAAAGATCGGCGGCAATATTTGCAAGAATAAGCGTCCCCGTCCGATACTTCCAATACTATCTGGTTAGCATTTCGATACCTTGGAGGCATCAGTGGAACTTCGACATTTGAAATACTTCCTCGCGGTAGCTGCCAGGGAAAATATGAGGCGCGCTGCGGGAGAACTCGGCATCGCCCAGCCGGCGTTGTCACGGCAGATCGCCGATCTCGAACGAGAGATGGGAGTTCAGCTCTTTGAACGCTTGCCACGAGGACTGCGTCTCAGCCCCGGTGGAATGGCTTTCCAAATTGAAGCCCAGAAAATCATGGACGATATGGGGACTGCTGTATCCGCCGCTCGGCGCGCGGCACGAGGTGAAGCCGGATCCCTTCAAATAGGTTTCGTCGACGCTGCATCGTGGCGAGGAGCATTTCCCAAAAGCGTTCACCGATATCGATCGCAATTTCCCAAGGTCAGTCTGCATTTGCTACCTATGGCTTCGGCTGAGCAATTGTCGAGAATCGGGTGCGGCGATCTTGACGGAGGCTTTTGCTATTCCTTTGAAACTATTCCCTCTGAATGTGAGAACATGCCTCTTCGGTTTGACAAAATGCTTTTGGGGGTGCCACAGACGTACCGGTGGGGAAAGCGACGAGACCTCCGGCTGAAGGACCTCAGCGACGAACCCTTCATCTGGTACCGCCGGTCGGACGCCCCACGATTTCACGATGCTCTCCTACAGACAATCACGGCGGCAGGACTTCCAATGCAAATCGTCCAGGAGGTCACGAACGGGACCAGTATGCTTAGTCTTATCTCCGCTGGTATCGGTTTAGGCTTCGTCAATTCCGCTCTGACAGATAGGAAACCCCGTCACGTCGCATTGTTGCCTGTGCGAGACCTTTCGCTTGACCTGCCTCTGGTTTTTGTCTGGCGTAAGGACAACAATGCTGCGACGCTGAAGCGATACATCCATTTATTGCAAACAATCGTGGGGTTGGTTCAGCCCTGATAGTGGCTTGATCATGTCATGCTTTCCCCCACGCACGAGATTGCCGATCTAACGGACTTTATTCGGCTCTGGTGCAAACTGAGCATCGAACCGAGTAGAGTGGGTTTTCGGGAAGTTGAGGACCGACTTTGGGCAAGCTGAGGAGCATGGAGGAGTTGTTTGCAGGGCGGCATTTCGACCGGGAGGTGATCATTCTATGTGTGCGTTGGTACCTCCGTTTCAAGCTGAGCTATCGCGATCTGGTCGAGATGATGGCTGAACGCGGACTGGGTCTTGCCCATACGACCATTCTGCGCTGGGTTCGGCGATATGTCCCGGAGTTCATCAAGCATTGGAACCGGTTTCGCAAGCCTGTTGGCAGATCCTGGCGAGTGGACGAAACCTATATCAAGGCACGCGGCCAGTGGACGTACCTGTATCGAGCCGTGGACAAGTCCGGTCAGACTGTTGACTTTCGGCTCAGCAAGAGACGGGACGTGGCAGCAGCCAAGGCATTCTTTCGTAAGGCCATCCGGCATGAAGGGCGGGCGCCGCAGACGATTACGTTGGACGGCTATGCCGCCTCGCATCGCGCGGTGCGCGAGATGAAGACCGACGGCGTGCTTCCAAGACGCACACGATTGCGATCATCGAAGTATCTGAACAACCTCATCGAACAGGATCATCGAGGCATCAAGTCAAGAACTCGCCCCATGCTTGGGTTCAAGAGCTTCTCCGCCGCTGCCGTCACCATTGCCGGAGTGGAACTGCTTCGTCGTATTCATAAGGCACAATTCTCCCTCAGCCGCCTCCAACTCAAAGACCATGCTGCGACCGTACTCTGGAATGCAGTGCTCGCTGCCTAATCAGAAACCACGTCGCCAGAAGAACCGCGGCCGTCGAGAAATTTGCACCAGAGCCCCCTCAAGCTCTACCGCAAGCCCCGAAGCAACTACAAGGCAGATATAGGGGCTATCAAGAAGCCAGCACAGGTCTTCGGTGGTGGCCAGGACGAATTGTCTGTCCCGGAGAAGTTCGCCGAGGTCTTCGGTGGAGTGCGCGGCGATATTCCTGTGACGATCACCCCGGGATAGGGTCATTCCGACATGATTACGAGACCCGAACCCATCACTGCCATCGTAAATACTTTTTCCAAAAGCTAGGCCACCTGCTCGAAACGGCGCCGATCTGTACTTCCGGAAGCCATCCTTTCAGCTACCTAAACTGTTCGCCCTTTGGTTTACTGACCAAAAAGCGCAGTTCTCTAATTAGGACGAAGATCACAAACGCAAATCGAGGCCGAGATCGATGGAGTCACGGCGCCGAATATTGCTTGAATCGGTGATGCAGAATTAGCGTACCCGATCATCCGCTGTTCACATGGCCCCGATTAGGAACCTGCGAGGGAGGGATTACCAGATTGGCTCTTTCCAAGGCGTCCGCATACTGGCTTTCTCCCAAACCGTTCCAGCGCGACTCAACTAACAAGAAGACTAGGCGCACATCGTTCTCCGCGAATGCTTCCTCGACCAGCTCGAGGGCGGTGGAATGAGCACCGACAGCCATTGCGGCGAGCCCGCGATGCAGGGGTGGGGACGGAGTTCTTGAGTGCATCTCCAGCATCGTCCGGAAAGCTTCGCCGGCCTCACCGTTTCGGCCCATTGCAGCGAGGGTATGGATGCGAAAAGCCAACGGTTCGCTATTGCCCATGGCAAAACGCTCTGAAACCTGGAATGAGCTGATCGCCTCACCGGACGTAGCTGACAGACCGTGACTTTGCCCCGGAACATGATCAGGCGTAGCGAGTGCCTTCCCGCGCATGAGATGGGCGACCCAGAACTGAGGTGCCATCTCCAGCACCTGTTCGAGCGGACGAAGCGCCTCCAGCGACCGACCTGCGTTGTAGAGAAAATGGCCATGATGAGTTCTCACAATAGGGGAAATTGGGTCTAGGATAAGCGCTGTGCCGAGAGTTGTCAGCGCCTGCTCGTGCTCGCCCAAAATCGAATGAAGATGAGCCAAGAACATTGGGGGAGCGCTGTCTCCTGGGTTCAGTGTGGAAGCGTGCTGGAAGTGGTGCCGGGCAGCATTCCAGTCACGCCGATACCAGAAGTCAACCAGCCCTAACGCGATATGCGCATCCGTTTGCGATGCATCCAGCGACAGTGCGTCGCTCGCCAAACCCTGTGCCGCCGGGAAGCAGTCATGCGGACGCAAGAGGCTGGTGATCGGCAGCACTGCATAACAGAATGCGAGACTTGCCATAGCCGGTGCGAATACGGGATCGATAGCAAGAGCCTCCCGCAGATAGCGTATGGCCGTCTCGATAGCAGGCTTGGTGCGCTGACTCAAGAGATGTCGTGCGCGGAGATAGCGGTCGTGCACCTCCACATTGATAGGGACGGCTCTACCTCTGTGAATGCTCGCTGCGGCATGTGGCGCGACTTGGATGCTAATTGCGGTAGCCGTTGCGAGCGCGATCTCTGATTGCATTGCGAGCGCGTCATCAAGCACGCGCTCAAAGCTCTCACTCCACAGCGCTATTCCGTCTATCGAGCGCAATAACTGCACTGTGACGCGAACTCTTCCAGAGTCACGCTTTACGCTTCCCTCCACGAGGTAATTAACCTTGAGTTCCCGAGCGATCTCTTCGACCGGCTTGCTCACATTGCGATACCGCATAACGGACGTCCGGGCGATCACCCCTATCTGTCCACGTAGCAGACGTGAGACGGCGCTGATCAGCTCCTCAGTCAATCCATCAGAGAAATAATCCTGTTCCGGATCGTTGGAGAGATTCAGCAACGGAAGAATGGCGAGTCTCTGCCCTTCCGGCACAGGCAGCGTGGTGTTGGGACGAGCGCTCTCTGATTTGGTGCCAGCCGGCATCCGAAGTCGGTAACCTCTGCCGGTGACGGTCTCGATCAGAGCCGGGTCGCCTAGCGCCTGTCGAATCTTCTTTACCGCCGTGTAAAGCGCCGCTTCTCCATTCAAAAACACGTCTTCGCCCCATACCCGGCGTAGGGCCTCGTCATGAGACACCACGCCGCCCCGGCTTTCAACCAGCAAGAACAGTAGCTCTAGAGGCTTTGGGTCCAAGCGCACGATTGTTCCATCACGGCGTAGTGAAAAGCTTCGTCTGTCGAGTTCGATGCCGTCCATCTTCCATATACCATCGCTCACCGCTCGTTCTCCGCTATTCAGAAAAACTCCAGACCATGTTCAGGAGTTGAAGAAAGGTTCTTGTCATTATGAATCCAAGTCGACCCATCGGCTCAGGGATGCCAAATTGCGAATTCGAAATTGGATAGGTGCACTCATCATGACGCTTACACTCGGAACCACTGGTTGCAGCGGGGTAAAAGCAGCTGAAGACACCCCTCGGGTTGCCATCGAGAAAGTACTCGCCACGGAACAGTCAGCCTGGAACGCTGGCGACAGCATTTCATACGCCGCTGAATACACCGATGACGCAGACTTCATCAATATTCGAGGTCAAGTGTTTGCGGGAAAACCAGCGGTTCAGCAGCAGCACGCCAAGATATTTGCCGGGCCATTTAAGGGCAGCGACATCACCATCGTCGTACGCAAATTCAACCAGATATCAGATTCCGCCGTCCTAGTCGACACTGACCAGACAGTCACCCATTTCGTGGGTCTACCGCCCGGGATCGTCGAGTCATCTCCAGGCACGCTTGTCACCCACTTCAAATATCTGGCAATCAAGCAAATCGATGGTACTTGGAAGTTTGCTTCCGGGCAGAATACTGTCGCGCTTCCAAACTAAGTGCAGCGGAGGCTGTTCAGCCTGAGCCAGTAACGTGGACGAGCGGTGCCTGGAGACCTCAACGTGTCAGAGATCGGAGTAGATTGAAGACGATGCTTGCTTGGTATCCCGTCCGAAACGGGTAGAGTCGGGATGTGACGCGGTGGTTTAGGAATGGCCTATCTGTTTCCGGCCCTTTCGTTTGCCGGTGCCTCATTATCCATTCCGTGCCCCGTCTTCACATCCCGCTCATCGAACCGGACATGCGGATCTCGCGCATCCGGCTCTCGGACCGAACATCATGCCTTAGCCCACGGAAGGCTCTGCGGAAGCTTCGGCAGGCAGATGAGTCCCATCTGTTGATACAAGAACTCGTCGGGATAGCGCTTCGGTCTCCCGCTGCTCTGCTTATGCTTCTTGCCGAGCCACCGGCGCAGCCGGGTCGTGGTGTATCTGTCGAGGAATCGATAGGCTTTCGTGATAGGACCAAGCTTGAAGTAGTTGGTCCACCCACCCAGCTTTTGATTCAGACATCGCACCATATCGCCGGCATCCATCCATTCCATGTTCCGATCTGTCTGGATACGCACAGCCTCAGTCATGCGCCGGGTGCTCTTGCGCGACGGCCAGGTGGCGATATAAGGCCGCCTGGTTTTCGCCGCGTGGCGCTGACCAAAGGTGTACCCCAGGAAGTCGAACTGCTCTTCCGGAACGCGGCACGTTCGCGTCTTTTCTTCGTTCACCGTCAGCTTCAGTTGGCCCATCAGCCGCCGCATGGTTTCCAGCGCCTTGACGGCATTGTCCTCCTTGCAGCAGATAACCAGATCGTCCGCGTAATTGACGATCTGTGCGCCAAGCCGATGCTCCGCGCCGGTCCGCTTCGATCCCAGAATGAACCGCCGCATGTACAGATTGGACAGCAGCGGTGAGATAGGCGAACCCTGCGGAATACCTTGCCTGGTATCTCGGTTGATCGTCGTGCGCCTCTTGCGGCCCCTTTCGTCTCGCTCTTCCACCGGAGCGTCGAGCCACATGCTGAGCAAGCGCAGAACACGCCTGTCCGCGATGCGACGCGCCACCGATTTCATTAGCTCGGCGTGCGGGATCGTGTCGAAGTACCCGGCCAGATCGGCGTCCACAACACTCCTGTGGCCGCCGGTCAAAAGCCGGTGCACTCTACGCACGGCGTCCTGTGCACTCCGGTCTTGCCGGTAGGCGTATTGCTCAGATGGCATGTCGGCCTCGAAGATAGGTTCGAGGACCAACATGGCTGCCATCTGGCATACCCTGTCCGCCAGCCGCGGAATGCCGAGAGGCCTCTGTTTGCCGTTCGGCTTTGGAATATAGACCCGTCGTACTGCGTCCGGGCCATAGCTCTCCTCTCTGAGTTGTTGCGCAAGTTCCCCGATCCAGCGTTCTCGCCCATACGCCTCACCGCTTCGAACGTGATGCCGTCTACTCCGGCTGCGCCCATGTTGGCGCGGCAGCGAGCGTAGGCGTGCTCCAGCACGTCCGGTCGGTAGATCTTGTCGTATAAAGCGTAGAAGCGGAAGTCGGGTTCATCCTTCGCTTTTGCATGGAACGCCGTCCGCAGTCTCTGAACGCTTTCCGGAGTTGATAGGTCGCCCAATCTCCTGTCCCTTTCCGCTTTCCGCGTTGGTTCTGAACTGAGGCTCCTTCCCTCCACCGGCATTACCCGGCATCCTCGGTACTACGAGCCTCTCCGCCACCCCATCGCGCCCGGCCGGTCCGTCACCGGCTGCCGGTTGACCGATGCGCTCGATCACGCGTGGGGCTTCCCGTGTTGCATCGGTCTTCCTCTTGTATGCATGCTGTCGCCACTACCCCGGCGGAACCACAGGGTGCTTTCCTCGCTCACTCCCCCCGTGATGGCAGCCTTCCCCGTTATTATGGCGGGTCGGCTTCCGCATTGCGTTTTTCGAGGCCTGCTCAGCGTTTACTCGCGTTACGGCCTGCATACTCGCCAAGTCACATAATGACCCTCTCCACCGGAGGCTTCAGCCGCTTCGTTGCCTCCACGGCTGCCCCGATTGCTACCGGCTGGAGCGAAAGCTGCCGGGCGGGATTCGCACCCGCTGGAAAACCGTGCCTTGGCACGGCGCACACGATAGAGCACGTTAGCGATTCGGCCCCTCCGCTGAGCCGTTCACCGACGTGCTCCCTCTCAGAACTCATCATCTTGCTGAATGCGGGCAAACAGCAACCGAGAACTGATTGCGAGAACGCAGGACGTGAGATTCTTTGCCCGGGGATTTCTCGATTCCAAACCTTCCCACAAACCAGCGTTTTTGAGGATGGGAACCTCCAAGGCCCGCAATTTAGCGGCTGGAGGAAGCTCGCCTGAATGTCCTTTAAGGGCCCGTAAAGCCATCTGTGAGGCATCGGGGTTGGAGAATGATTGTATCTGTTGCCGGCACGGCCCCCTTGGGGTGAACCCTTTAGTTGAGACAGAGTGCAAAGGGTACACCCGCCGTTGGCTGTATTTTTGTTTCTCAAGCTACTGTATTCGTTGCACACTGTGGCACAACTGGTGAGGCGGGGGCCGACCCTGGTGGAGACCACCCCGCCGAGGAATAGCCAGCCGGAGTCTTAACCCGCGCTGAAGTTCAAGCAAGGCGAGTGACGGCTACGAGGCTGATGTCGTCTTCTTGGCCGAAATGTTCGGCGGCATCGGCGAGGACCTTGACCGCAACGTTCGCGCGGAGGAGTTGAGATACACGATCGAAGCCGAAGAGCTGGCCATTCTTGTCTGTTGCCTCGATGATTCCATCGGAGATGATGACGAGCCTATCGCTTGGAGCGATGTGGAAACGCGTGACGGAAAACTCCGATGCTTCGATCATGCCGAGCGGAAGCGCTCCTTCCATTTCAAGAGACAAACCGTTGAGGTAGGGCGGAAGGTGACCCGCATTGGCGAGAGTAACATTCCCGTCAGCGGCAATAGAAAGGGCAAGGCAAGTGGCCTGGGAGGAGTTTCGACCGACAAGGCGGCGATTCAGGGCTTCAAGGAGGAACAGCGGGTCGGCGTTAAGTTCGGCTGTGCTTCGGATCGCCCCGACGAGCAGAGCGACGGTCATCCCGGCCTGGAGGCCCTTGCCGGTCACATCTCCAGCGACGATGAGGATGCTGCCATTAGAGGCGTGCGGGATGATTTGGAAGAAGTCGCCGCCAACCAGCCGGGCAGCGCGGTACTCGGTCTCGATGAGAAGGCCGGGATACATGGTGCGGGATTCGGGAAGGATGACCTGCTGAACCTCTGCGGCCTGCTGAATGTCCCGAGCCTGCT
Source organism: Granulicella aggregans (assembly GCF_014203275.1). Taxonomy (GTDB): domain Bacteria; phylum Acidobacteriota; class Terriglobia; order Terriglobales; family Acidobacteriaceae; genus Edaphobacter. The sequence goes on along the minus strand of NZ_JACHIP010000026.1, from coordinate 10,156 downwards.
CTCGCTGCAGACGGAGCGAGAAGAAAAGGCGGCGTAAGAGAAGCAGGAAGAGTGCGAGCGCCAGGAGAAGATCAGCGACGACGGCAGGGGTCACTCCTACTCCAAAGATCTCCCAGCCGTCAAACCGAGTTAGGAGAACTAGCTCGCGCTGGAAGCGGACAAGCCCGAGTAGCAGTACCGCGGGCAGGGCGATCCAACCCTCCCGGCCCTGTTTGCGAACTCCAAGAATCACTACCAGAAACAGCAGAGCAAGGAAACCCAGCCTCACTACAACTGTGAGCAGTAGGAAGGCTGCGGCGACCCGATGCGAGGAGAGACCGAAGATGAGTTCTTCGCCAATCAGGTCCCCAACCATGAAGAGCAGCGTCAAGGCTCCAATCGCGCCGGGCAGCCAGACGGGACGCTCCAGCCGGAACCAGACAAGCCACATCATAACCCACACCCCAAGAATCACTGGAGTGAGAACGGCGTCCATGAGGATATTTGCCGTCGAGGAACCTACAATCTGGTTTACGGAATAGATTATCTCCACTACTCTCAGGGCACCCAGCAGAAGGTAGCCGACCGCGATCCAGGAGTAGACCTTGTCGGAGCGGTCAAAGACTGAAAAGCCGATGGCCAGAAGAACGAACAGAAAACACAGGAGTGCTTCGGCCGGCTCTTCGGCAAACAGTCGAATCAGGTTGAGTCGGTGAAGCTGATGAAGCTTGGCGACAGCATCCGCCTCACCGAGGCGCAATGGGCCGTGAAAGCCGCCTGCATTTGGAACCATAAGGGGCGTGAAAGGTGCCATCCAGACGCGAAACGCGAACGTACGCGTACCGTCGGCCAACCCATTGGGAGCAGCCGACGGGAGCTGAAAAATAGTCGGCTGATAAGAGTAGACAGTTGGATGGCTGGAGGAAAAGTCGCCGAAGCTGCCGATTAGAGTGCCATTGTCAAAGACCTGGAAGCCATCATCTACTGTGTCGGGGCCAGTAAGGGCGAGGCGTGTTCCTGTCGGTGCGTCAATTTTTACGCGAATTCGATACCAGGCATAACCGGAGTAGCCGGGATGGCCATTGACTGTCCAGCCGGGGACATAGTCTGGGTAACCAAAAAAGGGATCGAGCGTGGGCCGAGCTGGGGTGAGACTGATCGTCTCCCATTCCGAGTCGTCGAACAAAGAGTTGGCCCATAGTGGCTTTTTAGTGACAGGATCAAGCGGCGAATCTCCGATTGTGAATTTCCATGCGCCTCCAAGCAGAGAGACCGATTGGCCGACGGTGATGTGGGTGACGTCGTTAGGGGCATGGAGAGAGGACTGTGCAACGGTAGGAATGCGGACGACAAGAGAGAGCAAGAAGATGAGAAAAAATCTCGGCGCATTCGGGACCGGCAGCCTCAATGGATTTGATCCTCATGCGTACTATAGCGAAACAGGCACCTCGGTCAAACGACTTTCGTGAAGCTGGCGGAACGGATCGCGCTATGATCAGCGACACTTAAAGTTCCTTGCTGGCGACAATTATTTCTCCCTATCGGAAGTGAGTTGAAACGATGCGGGAAAGTGAAGGTCTTTGGTCAAGTGTCTTCGGCACTTACCTGATTGAAATTGTCGAGCGTATACCGCGCCCGCATCGCCTTCATCATCGGTTGCCCCTTCGCTGATTCTCAGCTATGGGATACGTTTAGCGGGGGCTAGATCACTTCATAGTGCTTTTAAGTCGTCACGCCTTCGGGTTGCCAAGTTTCGGGTTTGCCCCTAAGGTCTGCTGTCATTACTTCCAGCCAATGCGGTTTGAAGCCTATGAGCACAAAGTCGGCGGGGTATTGGGGGAAATAGCTTTTTATCATGTCGCCTTTGTAGGGGTTCTTTACGGCGATCAGGGCTGCGTCGGTATGAGCATGAGCCTCCCCCATGAGGCTCACGTAAGCTCCATTGGCATCGTCGTTGAAGTGGAGGGTGGCGGCCGGGTTGGCAGCGAGCTGCTCAAGTTTGCGGCTGCCTTTGCGGGTGCCGATCCAAATAGAGAGGTCTTCATCGGGGGCGGAGGCGAGGACGGAGCGGGCCCGGGGGTGTCCGTTGGCGTCGAGAGTGATAAAGGTAGTGATGGTGTCCTGAAGGATGAGGGCGCGGGTGGCGGCGAAAAGGATTGTAGGGTCGCTGACGCGATATAGATTATGGGGGGGCTGCTCGGCGAGAAGGCTGGGGCTAAAAAGGGTTTCGAAGCCGGCGAAGGAGGCGAGGGCGATCAGCTTGCGGCGATCAAAGTTCATTCTGACTGTATCCTTTGTCGGGTATGCGGACGGAGTGTGATTTCCGGACCACTTTTCTGATAATAGTGCTTGTTTACGCGCAGGCAACAATTTCTCAGCCACATAGCAGCAAGGAGGAGTGGGGTGTGGTTGATTAGAACCGCGAAACTTTAGTTGTGATGAGAACCGCAGGACAGGCACGACCTTTCGCGCATGATAATGCGCATTATCATGCGTGATAGTGCGGCTATCGTGATGAGGTCTTAACCGTCTATAGCCTAGTCCCAATTACGATACGAAAGAGTTCATTGGAAGGGTCCCCTTGAAGAAGGTTCGCCCATGAATCTCCGAGCTGCGATCGCGATCGGCTGCATGACCTTGGCAGCTCAGGAGTCGTTCGTACTCGCGCAACTCTCTACTCCACAAGGCTCGCAAACTCCCTCTCTCACTGCGCACTCTACCCTGGTCCTTGTGCCCGCCCTTGTCCGCACGAAGTCTGGAAACCTGGTCTTCACCCTCACTTTCGAAGACTTCGTGCTTACCGACGATGGAGTGCCACAGAAGCTCACGCTTGAACAGGACGCCGGTGGCGAGCCCCTGGCCGTGGTCCTCGCCGTTGAAACAGGGGGCGCGGGTGCCCGCGAGTTGGATAAACTCGGCGCCTTGGCTCCAATGATTGAATCCGTCGTCGGCAATATTCCCCACAAAATTGCTGTGGTCGCATTCGACAGTAAGCCCGCGCTGACGCAGGACTTCACTCCAAGCACTGAGGCGACGGCAGCCGCCATTCACGATCTCAGCTCAGGAGATGACGGAGCTGCAATTCTCGATGGCCTTGGATTTTCGGTCGACCTTCTCCGCAAACAGCCATCTGAATATCGCCGCGCGATTCTGCTGATTTCGGAGTCTGTAGATCGGGGCAGCCATCTCAAACTCGAAGATGCGTTGCGCACCATCAGCGACACCAACACCGCCATCTATAGCGTCGGCTTCTCCACCGGCAGATCCGAGGCCGCGCACTACGGCTCAAGGGAGCTTCCTACTCAGCGTATTCAATCAAACGGCAGTTGGCTCGCGCTCGAGAACCCGAACTCGAACCCTTCAAACGGATGCATGGGAAAGGAGACCAGCCCTGATTCCGGAAACATTACGAAGGGGCAGCGATACGATTGCCTCGCCCTGCTCGCACCGCCACTAGCAATAGCCAAGATGGCTGCCATCGCAGCCACTGATGGGTTGCGCCGCAACATCCCCGAGACCGTCGCCAATCTTACTGGTGGTGAGTACTTCAAACTCACTGACTCCAAAAGCCTTGCACGCAGCTTGAAAGTATCTCCAACCACCTCCCCAATCGCTACGTCCTAAGTCTTCAGCCTCAAGCTCCGCACCTGGGGCCGCACGTTCTTAGCCTGCGTTTGCGAGACTATTCAACACTCAGGGTCACAGCCAGAAGCAGCTATTGGGCAGATCCAGAGGCCACATCCCTCGGGCAGCCTTCAAGTCCCCACTGAATCAGCAGGTACTTGAATGGATGTTTCAGCGACCGCAAGCAAGAAAGGGAAGCGGACTAAACGCCCGTTTCAAGAGTAACAAACCGATCCTGTCGCAGCCTGAGGGGATGACATCCGACGTCTATGGCACTAAGTGCTAGACTTTAGGTAATGAGACCGGCACCCTCCAGAACGCTGTCGGTCTACAAAGGCAAGGCGTTCGTCCGCTTCGCCAGAAAAGCTCGCATTACCGATGCCGATCTTTGGCAGGCAGCACAGCGGGCGAATGATGGCCTGATCGACGCCGATCTCGGTGGAGGGGTGATCAAGCAGCGAATCGCTCGGGCAGGGGAAGGGAAGTCCGGAGGTTCGCGGTCGATCATCCTCTTCAAAAAGGACAACCGCGCTGTGTACGTCTACGGGTTCGAAAAGAAGGATGCAGCCAATATCGACCGCCGGGAACTGGAAGCATTTCGAGAGCTTGCGGAAGTGATCCTTGGCTATACGGATGTTGAGATCGAACAACGAGTGAACGATGGAGCGCTCTTCAACGTGGAAGAGCCTGGAGAAGACAATGCCAAGTAAACATCGGAGTGACGCCTTAGCTGCCATTCACGAGACGGCAGCCGATCTGCACCGCGTCGGCGGGATGGATCAAAAGACAATGCGCAAGTTCGACGCGCTGTGTCTTACACCCATCCAGGAGATGACGCCTAAGAAGATTCGCGCTCTGCGAACTCGTGAAAAGGCCAGTCAGACTGTCTTTGCCGCCTATCTGAACGTCACCCCTAGCCTGGTCAGCAAGTGGGAACGTGGGGAGAAACACCCCCAGGGAGCGTCTCTAAAGCTGCTTTCCCTCGTAGACAAAAAAGGCTTGGAAGTCGTCGCCTGATTCTGAGTACAACGCTGAAACGGTGGTTTCAGACGAGTACAGCGGTTTCAGGGTTCGCGAAGCGTAAGAAGCGTAAAAGTATGGCTTTTAGGTCGTGGCATGGAACTGACGCCGATGTACGCTGTGACCAGCCTTTGGCTGGAGGACCGCTATGCATATGTTTGCGTCCATCGTTTTGATGGCGACGTTCTTAAATGCTGGAACTCTTGACGGACAAGCTACTCCTGTCACGTCGGTTGCAGTGGCCGACGTGAACGATTCCGACAGCAGCTTTGCCGAGCATGTGGCGACGCTGCTCATCGAACATCAATTCGCGGATCTGGATCGACTCGCCGATACACTTCGCCGGGACCGAACACGATCACGCGGAGGAGCCTGGCGCCTACACGAGTTTTATGGCGCGCTGGACAGTCCGCTCAAGTCCGAGCCTGACACCGTCGCGCACCTTAACTTGCTGCGTGCTTGGATGGCCGCTAGCCCTCAATCGATTACGGCGCGGGTGGCGCTGGCAACCAGCCTGACACGATGGGCTTGGGTGGCACGCGGCAAGAGTTTTGCAGACGAAGTAGCGCAAGACAGATGGCCGCTCTTTCAGCAACGAATTCAAGAGGCTGAGGCTGTGTTGCGCGGCTCGGAATTGATAACCCCCATGTGTCCGCAGTGGTTTGGTGCCATGATGGCTGTGGGTCTGGCAAATGGCTGGCAGCCTGCGCAGGAAAAGGCCGTCATGGAGCGGGGACTTCTTCTAGAGCCTGGCTACTTCTACCTGCAAGAGGAGTACTCGACATTCCTGCAGCCAAAATGGTATGGCAATCAAGGAGAAGCTGCGACCTTCGCAAAACAGTCAGCGGACGGCGTTGGGGGTGATGCTGGCGACGCGCTTTACTTCAGGCTGGCGGGAGTTCTCGCAAGGTTTGGCCGTGGCAACACCCTAGCTAAGGAGATGGATTGGCAACGCATACAAGAGGGATATGCCGCCCTCGTCGCTACGTATGGCCGTGATCAACGGCTCACTAACGAGCTGGCTCTACTGGCATACTTCAATCGAGATCGGACGACTGCCTTAAAGCTGTTTACGGAACTGGGTTCGCAGTGGTCGGAGCGCGTATGGGGCAACCGAGACAGGTACGAACACGCGCGGGATTGGGCCAATTCACACACAGACTGGCCGGAGTGAGCAGCGATCCGTCCCAGTAAGCGGCGGTTTCAGAGCTTACCCACGACAACTCCGGTTGTCAGGGGTAGTTTCCGCAAACGCCATTTTTCGCGCATAGCGGTGGCCAAGGGAGTAGCGGCCTTTCAGAGATGTAAATTGCACGACTGGCATCCTGAGTGGCTTAGGGCAGGCATTTATTATCGGCTGGTGGGGGAGGAGTGCAATGCTGGAAAACACCCGACTTGGCGGCTATCGCTTCCTATCGATCTTGATTGCTTGCGTAACCGCGTCTCTGAGCATGGGGTTTGGTCAGACTGCTCCTCGTCCAACCCTTGACGAACTTTTACTTCGCCTTCAAAGCAATCTGGACGATTACAAACAAGCTATACCAAGTTTCTTCTGTAGCGAGACCGTCGCCACGTCTCTCAACTATTCTCGAAAGCATCAAGTTACGGTCACGGATTCAATTTTCAAGGTCATACGTTCAGCCTCGGGAGCACTCATGGAATCGCATGAAATTCAGGCTGTTACTGGCCCCCCTGTCCCGGCGGGATCCTTCGGTGGTCCAGGCAGTATCCGTGGCGTGCTTACAGGGGGGCTCGAAACCGTTTCAACCAGCCAGAATGCTTGCATGCACTATGTCCTAGAGCCGGTAAGCGATAGTAATGAACGCGGCCCCTACATCATCCGTTTCACTACGCGACCGGACTCGTTACGACGACCAGAGTGCGTATTGCACGACGAGGCTTCTGGTCAGGTCTTGGTCGACCCGAAAACTCTGCGAGTCACCCGAATGGAATTTACGGCACCGAACCGCGTCATTGACGCGGCAGAGATTGGCACTTGGCACCTGTCGATCAACTATGCACCGGTGGTCTTGATGGGAAAGACCTTCTGGATGCCATCCGTCCTTCATTCGACGGCAGTCCCAAACGAATCGGACGACGCTGTAAGCTATGCTTTCTCTTCCCGTTATACAGACTTCCATAAGCTGGAAGTGACGTCCCAAATGCTGCCTGTTCGCTGATTTGGCGGCACTGGCTCACTTCAATGACGCAACGTCACTCCTGATCCCGTAGTGATATACGTGCTTCCCCAAAATTTGACCGTTGAGACCGCCCCGTGTTTAGGCAGATCAGTTTGCTACGCTAACGGTATGCGACGGATCATGCTGTTGTTCATTGGTGTGGCAGCCAGCACGGGGTTGTGTTTAGCCCCGGCTCATTCACAGAACACGTTGCTGCCGCCTCACAAACTACAGTTCGAGGTGGCCTCCATTAGAGAGAGCCGGTTAGGTGGTAAGGCGAACTCCAGCTTTCCGCTCGACCGTAGCGAAACCTATTCCCCCACGGGGGGGAGCTTCGTGGCAACGAATCAATCCGTTGTTACTCTGCTGATTTTTGCGTACAAGATAAAAGTCAGTGAGTTCAGCAGCGGATTGATGGGTCATCTTCCTAAATGGGCCACATCAGAGAGATTCGACATTAACGCGAGAGCCGGGTCGGAATCGCCAACGAAAGACGACATGAGATCGATGGTTCAATCTCTTCTCGAAGATCGGTTCAAGTTGAAAGCTCACAGAGAGATGCAGATGAAGCCGGTTCTTGGTATGCACCTAACTAAATCCGGAATGACAGGGCCTCAGTTGCGATCACATATCCCCAACTCCGCGTGTTTGACGCTGCCCTTCCTTGCAACGGAAACACTCGTCCCGAGTCTGGTTGGAAGGTGGCCAGCGACTTGTGGCGACGGCACTGAGCTTCGAATCTCGAGGTACAGGCTTAGAGAGGGCGGTCGCGACATGAAGATGAGTGCGATTGCGGACTGGCTGAGCGGCGCTGGCGACACGGAGCGCCCGATCGTCGACAAGACTGGGCTGCAAGGGACATTGGATTTCGTTTTGGAATTTGATCCTGAGTCTTTAGATCGAGAAGGTCTTAGCAGTACGCCACGCGACGACTCTGGACCGAACTTTATCGATGCCATAAAGGAACAGCTTGGCGTCCAGCTGAAGAAGGAAGAGGACTCGATAACCCTGTTTACGATAGACGGCATCGAGTATCCTACGGCGAACTAATTGCAGCTTCCCCTCTCCCGCAAAGTCGGTGTTTTGGGAAAGAACGCCGGTGTGGCCGTCCGAACGGATCGAAGTTGCCGACAACCCCGTTTTCCTTGAAGTGCGATATCAAAGTCTGCTGCTTGCCACGAGAACTACTTAGTTGGATCAGCTCTGCCCGAACTCTTTCACGCTATTCTCTCTAATGTCCAAAGTCTATGTTCAGCGTGATCGTTGTTTCGACCTCCACCGGGGTGCCGTCGATAAGAAATGGTTTATAACGCCACTGCCTGACAGTATCCGCGACGGGTATACGAAGAAATTCAGGACCAGAAATCGGCATTAGCTCCAGGACTGTACCATCCGGTCCAATGACGGCGCTTAGGACAGTCGCTCCACTGACCTTTGCATCAACGGGCAATGTAGGGATGATGGGCTCTGTTCTATACAAGACCCGTCCAGCCATCACGCCTGAGGAGACGCGCACGCGGCCAGGTGACACGGGTTCGAAAAGCACCCCAGCACCAAGGCTCTCAGATATGCCCATGGTCAGATCGACGGGAACCGGTCTCCCATCGAGGATGTAGGGACGATAGGTCCACTGCTTGACCGCGTCCACTGTCTCTTGTCGCAGCGCCTCTGGACCACTAACAATCGTCACACTCTCCACATTTCCGTTGCAGCCAACGAGCGCTCGAAATAGTAAAGCGCCTTTGACTCCCGTTCGACGAACAATCGTTCCATAGTTTGGGGTGACCTCATGAATCAACAAAGGCCTCATCACACTGGCAGAAAGCTTGATGGGAGGCCCACATGGTTGTGTTGATGCTTGCGCGTAGGTTTGCATCGTCGCCATTGGCAGGAAACAACTGCAGAAAAGAAGAGCTGAAGAGTTTCGCATGTTCACCTCCGAGGGCAACCATCACGCGCAGGAATGTCTTTTATATCGCAGCGATGACTTGTTTGAACATCGTACTAGTCCTAGTGACCGCCCCTGTTGAATGATCGTTTCTAGGTCACTCCCGCAAAGTCGGTGTTTTGGGAAAGAACGCGGTTCAAGCATCCAAACGGGCCGAAGTTTCCGCAATTGCCGGCGGTCTCAACGGGTCGACGCAACACTGGCATGGAGTTTACTAGCAGGGGTATCAAAGTCCAACGTTTTCCTTGGGCGTTGATTGAGTTGCCGTGCCACTTTATCGAGGTCGGCCTGGGAATATCCGGACAGGTCGGTTTTCTTCGGGAAGTACTGTCGTAGCAAACCGTTGGTGTTTTCGTTGGAGCCGCGCTGCCATGGGCTCTGCGGATCGCAGAAGTAGACGTTGACCTTGGTGGCGATGGTGAAGTTTTTGTGACTGGCCAGCTCTAGTCCTCGATTCCAGGTCAGTGACCGCCGCAGCGACGCGGGGAGTTTACGAACCTGCCGGCTCAGCGCATCGACGACGGTCGCTGTGTCCTTGCTGGGCACGTTGACCAGGATGACGAAACGCGAATACCGTTCGACCAGGGTTGCGATATGAGTGTTCTTGCTGCCTGCGAGCAGATCGCCCTCCCAATGACCGGGGATGGCGCGGTCTTCAATCTCCGCAGGCCGCTCGCGGATAGAAATGGCATCGACGATCTGACCCTGGGAGTGCCCTGTTGCTCGAGCATGTACCGAGCGACGAATGAATCGCTTGGACCGAAGATGCTGAATCAGCTCCTTCTTCGTAAGCGTTTGATCTTCCCCTCTGGCCGAATCGACATTTGTCTGAGTTGTGTGGGCTAAGTGTCCGTTTATTTTAGGCGGACACTTGTTAGGTGTGGGTCGTTATGTCTGATCGGGGAGCGACGGGGATGTTCCAGGGCAGGAGCTCTGCGATGCGGTTGACGGGATGGTCAGCGATGTTGGTGAGGACGTATCTGAGGTAGTGCTCCGGGTTGATCCCGTTGAGCTTGGCTGTTCCGAGCAGCGAGTAGATCGCGGCGGCGCGTTCTCCTCCTGGGTTCGAGCCTGCGAAAAGGTAGTTCTTGCGTCCGAGCGCGACGACGCGCAACGCGCGTTCGGCGGCGTTGTTGTCGATCTCGACGGTGCCGTCGTCGAGGTAGCGTGTAGGCGCGACCCAACGAGAGAGCGCGTAGCGAGTCGCTCCGGCCATATCGCTCTTGGCAGAGAGGGTCTGAAGCATCTGATCAAGCCATGCGCGAAGTTCTTCCATCACCGGCCTGGCACGTGCTTGTCTGACTGCGTGCCGGATCTCTGGCGGGCTTCCGCGCATCTGTTTTTCGACGGCGTAGAGCAAGCCGATGCGCCGGATGGCCTCGGAAGCAGTAGCCGACGCGGTGGC
>NZ_JACHIP010000025.1 GCF_014203275.1 Granulicella aggregans | reverse complement strand
GAAAGGTGAATTCGTCTGAGGGAGTCTTGAAGGCCAGTGGATGGAGCGAGTGATCTCTCGAAATAAGAAGGAACGGCTCGACGAATGACCAATGGTCCCAATCCCGCTTTACGCATTGCTCCTGTGTCCGTCAGACGATCCTTCAACGGACAATCTGTAAACGATCCGTGAACCACCGGAAACCCGGCTATTCGTGTCTCACATACCTGGTACGGTGATAATCTCACATAAGGCCCGTCAAACGTGCCAGATCTTTATGCCAAAAACTCTCATCGGCTACGCACGGTGCTCCACGGACAAACAGGACCTCACCGCCCAGCGGGAAGCACTTGTTGAATTAGGCGTAGCTGCGGATCGAATTTACGTCGATCACGGATTGACCGGCACGAACCGAGCCAGGCCAGGTCTCAACCAAGCGCTTGCTGCTGTTCGCAAGGGCGATACTCTGGTCGTGCCGAAGCTGGACCGGCTCGCGCGTTCGGTACCTGATGCACGCTCGATCGCAGATGAGCTGGCAGCGCGGGGCGTAACGCTGGCACTCGGCCAAAGCCGCTACGATCCGGTCGATCCCATGGGCAAGATGTTCTTTAATATCCTGGCCATCTTCGCGGAGTTCGAGGCCGACCTTATCCGGCTGCGCACGCGGGAGGGCATGAAGATCGCCCGCGCCAAAGGCGGGCTCCGGGGCAAACAGCCCAAGCTGTCAGACAAACAGCAGAAGGAGCTGGGCCGCATGCATGGAACCGGCCAATACACGATCAGCGACCTGGCAGAGCTGTTCTCAATCTCTCGTCCGACCGTCTACCGTACGCTGTTGCGCAACGTCGCTAGTGGCAAATCGAAAGAAGGCAACACCATTCACAGACTTCTGCCGTCACATGCTCACGATGATTAACATGAGAGCGCCGCTACGTTGCATTATTCAGTTTGTATTCTGCCTTCTTGTGTTTAACTATGGCAACGCTTTTGCAGTGACTCCGACAGAAATCAAACTGCGCTATCACTTGGACTCGCAGCTTAATAATGAACAGCTAGTCCTTCATGTTCGTCTCGATATGAAGGGTATGACTTCGAAGCGTTCGGTCCTGGTTTTGCCTTCGACATGGGGCGATGTCAATGGACTTGGTAATGGGATTCAGCATCTGAGAGCAGAATCTGCGAACACCAAGATTACAGACACTTCCGATCCTTTGAGGAAGTTCTTGGAAGTTTCTGATTCCACTTCTGCAAGCATCTCCTACGACGTCCTAAAAGACTGGGATGGCCCCTTACGTGAGAATGTACGACATCTCGTGCACCTTGAGCCGACCTGGATCGAGATCAACACAGGCAACGCTTTGATACATCCCGCTCTTAAGCCATCTGATCCTGTGGATTGTTCTTTCGAGTGGTCCATACCAGTTGGGTGGTCGCTAGCAACCAGCTTCGGCGTCAGGGACAGGCAGCAGCATTTTCGAGGAGTTTGGGATCGCGTCCAGAATGCAGTATTCGTTGCAGGAGACTTCAGGATCCACAAACAAAAGAGGGGCCGGGAGCGACTTTTCTTGGCAGTTCGAGGCACTTGGTGTGTCTCGGATGATGAAGCTAAGAAGAAAATCACAGAGATTTTCGCAATCGAGCGAGCCTTTTGGAAGGACGATGACTTCCCCTACTACCTCGTGACGGTCGTTCCGTTTGATTCTAGCCAGAGAGGTGTGAGCGGCGGCGGCGGGTTCACAGATGCCTTCAGCATCCATACTGCCCCAGAAGAGGGCTTCACCATAGGTCTGTTGTCACTCTTCACGCATGAGCTTTTCCATGCTTGGAACCCCTACAAGATCGGGCGAATGCCAAATGCTCCTGAAGACATCTACTGGTTCACAGAAGGATTCACTACGTACTACCAGAGTCTTCTGCTGTGGCGTGGCGGCCTCCTGACGACTCAGCAGTACCTCAACGCTATGAACCAAAGTCTTCGGAACTACTATTTGTCGCCATCGAGGAACATCACTACCAAGGAACTCATTCAACTAGCTCAGAGCGGTCATGGGAAAGACCAGATCTCCTACGACAGAGGTGCAGCGATAGCATTGTGGCTCGACTGGAGTATTCGTCGGAAGACTCACTCACAGAAAACGCTTGGTGACGTCATGCGCGAGCTAGTCCTTGAGGGTCGCACGCAGGGACATTCGTTCCCGGAGCTGACGTCAGATCAAGTCTTCGCTGTCACCAGCAAGTACATCAGTGTGGACGAGCAGGCCCAAATGAAGGCGTTCGTTAATGGGATTGTCAACGTAAAGTTTCCCGGGGATGCCCTCCAGCCGTGTGCCGTGGAGCAGCTCGTTGACATACCGAGATTTGATATCGGCATGAGCCGGGACCAACTGGAAAACAAACGAGTAGTCACTAACCTTGAGGCAGGAAGTGAAGCTCAAAAGGCCGGTATTGAAGAAGGCGACAAAGTGATAAAGCTGTCAGTTTATTGGGATGACGTGACTAAACCTGTTGACCTTACGGTCGAACGTGGGGGTGCGATATTGCCATTTACGTTTCGTCCTACTGGAGCAAGCCTCGGATTGGTACCGCAGTTTTCTCTTCAGAGCAGCACAGATTCGCAGTCATGTCCGCCACCACTCAGCACTCCTCGATGAGCATCGCGCTTGACGATTAGCGATGAAGAAACCCCGCCAGATAGCTCTGAAGGTTACAAAAGGCGACTCTATTGCGACGTTATTTCGCAGGGTGTCGGACGTAGGGTTGGGCTATACCGCAAGACAACACAGCGTATGTCGTGGCGACTCTTACTCTCGGCTCCTTTGTTGTTCTGATTCTCGCCTGCGAAAAAGTCCCCGGGGCGCGCGCTATCTCTTTCCAAGTCGTAAAATCTAGAAACCTTGTCCAGCCCGCTCGAAACACGCGCCGCAAACGCCTCTATTCTGGGGTATCACTACCAGCTCGACAAAGCACTCCTCGAGATCTTCAGCTCCAAAATCGCAGGAGCTCAAGTCACCGTTGAGGGAGTAGAGGATGTCGATGTAAACGCCGAAGGCATTCACAAAGCGATTCAGTGCAAATACTACGAAGCACAAAAAGGGACACCTTCGACCCTCAGAAAACCAATTCAATCAATGCTTCTTGAATTCAAAGCCGATTTGAAGAAGAATTGGGCGTTTCATCTCTATGTTTATTACGGCCACACTAGCAAGCTTCCAACACTGACTCTGATAACGCTCAAGTCCATCCTGACGTACAAAGAGGCAAAGGTGACACGCAGGTTTCATGAGGACAACTGTTTCTCCGACGACGAGCTCGAAAGGTTCTTGAAGCACTTCACGCTTACGCCAGGGCCAAGTCATGTAGACCAGCAGAAGCAGCTTCACAAAGCGATTTCAGCACATTTCAGCTCGACTCCAGTAGAGACAGCCAACTTCTATTACCCCAAAAGCTTGGCCGTCGTGCTGGGAATCGCAACAAAACTCTCTAGAGAGCAACGAACGGTAAAACCTGCCGATGTTTTGAAAGAGATCAAGCACGCCTCCATCGCAATCACCACTCCATGGCTTGTACGGATGCTGGGGACGGAGAAAGCCTATCAGTTCATTCAACGCACGTTGAAACATGCATCACTGTTTAGCAGCACCAGAGACCGATCCGTCATCATTGATCTGGATGAGGCTCGCGGGCCAGGGCTAGTTCAGATGACCTTGGCTGACTTCATCGAAAAGCTAGCTCTCCACTCATTCTGCGTGGGAAAAACACTGTGGTCCGCCAAGCCTTGGACAGTCATCGTCAATACGCGAATCGAAGAATTGACCCAGACGAAGCAGCAACTCCTAAAACAAGGCATCGTCTTCAATGACGGCTACGAATTGGTGCAGTTCACTCCAAAGGTCTTTACTGACACACCCATAATAAACCGGCACTCAGTGAGAGAGAAACCTAGTAATAAGATTGGACGCGCTTCATACACAATCCGTCTGGTCAGTTTTCATGCGGCAGCTCCCTACCTCAATGACCTATCTCTCGGAGATTCTCTGATCTGTGTCTCCGATCCGGACGTGCAGTCGAAAGTCAGCGCTGCATGTGGTACAAAGGTCAACATTGGCGGCGAGTGGAGTCGAAGTATGATTCTGTCTTTGATCGCACGTTGAGGTCACATGAACGCTCAAGATGCATCAGCTTACCGCATTGTCTCCGTTTCCCCGAACCAGATCGAAATAGAGGTTCTTGATCCCGTCAGCTTCAAGAGCAAGGCCGACATCCCCCTCACAATCGGAAGCTACCTCAAGATCTCTGATGACGATGGCATGGCCATAATTGCAATTGTAAAAAGCTTCAAGCTGAAGGATACGTCAGCCTCGGTGCTAGATGAACCAGGTTCCGGTATGTCTTTCATGCTTCAGGCGCAGCCCGTGGGCTTCCTTGACGACAAAGGAGACTTTCGGCGTGGCGGCCAGCAGATCGCTATTCCACCCACGAATGTTGAGCTTGCAGCGGAGCAAACACTCAAGGCAATCTATCAGCCCGAGGACGCTAAGAAGCTTTTCTCATTTGGTGTTTTAGCGCAAGACAGAAATATCGCGGTGACGCTGGACGGCGATAAATTCTTTGGAAAGCACATAGCGGTTGTGGGGGCTACGGGCTCTGGAAAGTCCTGTACCGTAGCAAAAATCTTACAAGAAGGTATTGCTCCGTCCTCAGACCAGACATCGCGAGCGGCTCTCAATAACGCCCACATAATCATCTTTGACATTCATGGCGAATATGAACCAGCTTTCCCGGCAGCCACTAACCTCTCGATTGATAATCTCTCTCTGCCCTATTGGCTGCTGAATTCGGAGGAACTCGAGGAGATGTTCATCGAATCCGGCGAAAGCAATTCCTACAATCAAGCCTCTATGTTCAAGCGTGCTGTAACCCTCAACAAGCAGAAGTACCATCCCAACATCAGTGGCGTCAACTATGATTCACCCATCTACTTCAGCCTGACGGAGGTAGTGCGGTACATCAAGAACCAGAACTTTGCGACGAAGGATGCAAAGACTGCTGAACTGAAGATCAAGTCGGTTGAGGTTCTTGCGGGAATACATCGTGATTACTGGCTATTTGAGGAAATTGAGTTCGAGGAGAAGGCCACCGGTAAAGTCAATGATGGGCCCTATTATGGAGAGTTTCACCGTTTTCTCTCACGACTTGAAACGAAAGTGGCCGATGATCGCTTAGGCTTTCTTCTTACACCGAGGCAAATTGAAGGTAGGGATCTGAAGACTGAGGATTTGGAGGACATCCTAAGAGGTGTTCTTGGCTATCGCTCTGATGGCAAAGCAAACGTCACCGTAGTTGATTTAAGCGGTATTCCATTTGAAGTTCTCAGCGTAGTAGTATCTCTAATCTCACGGCTCACGTTTGACTTCGCTCTGCACTTCAAGAGAATCAAGGGAATAGGCGAGGAACTTCCGATCCTCCTGGTTTATGAAGAAGCGCACCGATATGTTCCCAATCAGGGAGGGGCACGATTCAGCAGTGTGCGGCGCTCTATCGAGCGAATCGCCAAAGAAGGGCGCAAATATGGTCTCTCGCTGATGGTTGTCAGCCAGAGACCCTCCGAGGTATCAGAAACCATTTTCTCGCAGTGCAATAACTATGTAGCGATGCGACTCACGAACCCCGCCGATCAGGCATACGTGCGGAAACTTCTTCCCGACGACCTTTGTGGCGTGACGGATGCGCTGTCTACCCTAGAGCAACGCGAGTGCATCTTGTTGGGGGACGCCTGCAACCTGCCGACCATAGTGCGAGTAGGGGAACTCGTGAATAAGCCTGATTCTGAAGACATCCAATTCCACACGGAGTGGAAGAAGGATTGGTTTGAGGCAACGTTTGCAGCCGTTGTCAAGAAAATGTCGAAGGTTTAAATACTCACCCCATCTATATCAGAATCCTTCACATGAGGGCGGACCCAACAATACTGTCACCAGGGGCAATCTGGTGGCATAGATTTGCCGTTGGTGGGTTCCCGCATTCCGCAACACGCTCTCATCCGTCGCAAAACATATAGCAATACTCGCCGCTTTTGAGACCCATCTGCTTGACACGGTTTGGCCTAATATCGAGGATAAGACTCGTCGCGAAACTTACAATTTCTGCCAAAAGCGGCCTCGTGGGGATCCTTCGGTGACCCACCCTGCGTCGGAACGGGCTGAATCGGCAGGACAGTACATCATAGATTGCCCCTGGTGACAGCGTTGTTGGGTCCAGTGCTTGCTCAAATACCCTTTACGGGTGGCTTGAGCTTGTAAAGAACTTCGACTGCGAGCTCAAGCGCCTCGAGAGATTCGTGCCCTTCCCTCTTATAGGGGCAACTCCGCGACGTAGATGCCCCCACTTAGCCGATGCCATAGGAACTACGAGGTCGACTAGAGCTGCGTTGAACGCAGCTTTGACCTGCCGGACGATCTGTTCGGGCAGGATGCGTTGACGACGCTTCTTTGCTTCTACAGTGATTATGAGCTGACGCTTCACACCTTCAGCATCTTGATAGGTTGCCGCATAGAGAGAATCGACCTCGGTGAGACGGAGCTTGATGCCGATCTGAAGATGGTTCAGCTCGATTACATCGACACTTGAGTAAAGAGCAAAATGAGTCTCTACAAGGCCGAGCTTGATTGCGACCTGTATGAGGTATGTCTCATCGTCCCGCCCGAGCGCCTTTGAAGCCAAGGGCATCGACATACTCTGGAGTTCATGCTGCGGAACGCCTTCGTGAAACCCGAACGTTTTAGGAACGCCTCCGTCTGATTCTCTTCATAGGGGACGAATTCAAAGATGTTGCTGTCCCCTGTGACCTGGCGGCCCCCGATCCTTTTTTCATGCAGGCTTCGAGGCCACATCCCCGATGCCCCGTGCCCTCGAATGACGTCTTTGATGAAAGTGGTTGGATTTTGCTCTGATAGGTCGGTTCCCTGATGTTTGTTACACCATAGGATTGCGTCAACAACATCGGTAGGGCCGCCGCCGGGGCCGCCGATGGAGAATTGGGGCATCAACGTGATCATCGCTTTGATCGGCCTCACGGTGGACCTCACGGGCCGACACGACTACCTGGCAATGGTCTACCCACTCCGTGCGCTGATTTTTTGCATCATGGTCGTATTCCTCATCGCGCGATGTGAACAGAAGAGCAACGCCGCACCATCCCTGCCTAACCACTTCCCTTCCCTCGCAGAACGCGAAGAGGCTCGGTCGGGTGAAATGCGATCGCAGCTTGTATCGTACGATCCAGCTCGCTGGGTCGACGATAGAGCCATACCGTGTGACTTTTGCGTTTGTGTAGGCCCCCCGCCTAATCGCGCCGGAGCGTCTCGCTCGGGTCAAGGAGACTTGCGCGTCGGCCAGGAATAGCCACCGCTGCCAACGCTGACACAGTGAGCAGACCAAACGTCGTGCCCAATACCGAAGCCGAAGCTGCGGAAGCGTGGTAAAACTCCGCACGCAGCAAATATCCCGCCAAAACTGCCCCTATGAGGCCGGCGGCCAGTCCAGGGGCAATCCATCGTGCTTCCTGCCCAATCAGCAGCGCTAGAATCGCACGGCGCTGCGATCCCAGCGCGAGGCGGATTCCGATCTCACGCTCTCTTACCGAAACTTCGTACGTCAACAACGCATATGTGCCCAGTGTGGCTAGTCCGAGCGCCAGCCCGCCGAAGGCCGCTACCACCCACATGAAGAACCGGCGTATCGCAACCGCGTGCGCCATCAGCTCCGGCATGCTCTCCACGTAGCGCACGGTGATCCCTGCATCTTCTCGCAGAATACGTCGCACCGTCTCATCCAGCTCGCTTGGATCACCCACGGTGCGCAGCATGATCGTCATTGAGGTATCAGGTCGCCCATCGGCCTCGGGAAGGTACAGGTTCGGTATGGGAGCGCGCTCAAGCGAATAGCTGCGCACGTCACCAACTTCCCCCACAACCATAGCCCACCCATTCAGGCCGCCTGAAAAGATCCGATGGCCGACCGGGTTTTCTCCAGGCCATTGCTGCTGCGCGAGCGCTCGATTCACGATCGCCACATGGTCCTTGCCGTCGTCTGCATCATTGAATGCCCGACCACGGAACAGCATCTGGCTCACCGTGTCGAAATACCTCGGAGTCACCGCGAATACATCGGGAGCGTTCGGATTTGCCCGTTGGCAATCCTCCGGATGGAGATCCGAGCAGAAGCCGTATTGGTTAACTCTCCCGCCCAACGGTTTGTCGTTGGCGGCAGCAACCTCCACGACACCCGGAATTCTGCTGACATCGCTCAGGATTTTGCGTAACTTCGCCACTGTCACTGCCGGATCAATGCTTGCGCTACGCTCAGGACCACGCAGATCCGTACTTGCGAAGAGCAGATGATCCGGATCGAAGCCAAGCGGCTGATGCAGCAGGATGTATACCGAAGAGACCATCCATCCGGAAACCGCAACAAGCACGAAAGCCATTGCTACCTGAGCAGCTACGAGCAAGTGACCTGCCCTACGCAGTCCACGCGGTGCAGAGCTGGAGCTTGAACTTCCGGATCTCAGATCCTCCGTCAGTTCAGTCCGTCGACCACGCAGCGCGGGCAAGATCGTAAGTAGGATCACAATCACCGAAGACAGAGCAACAGCGAACATTACGACCCGAAGATCGACGCTTGCTTCGTTCAGCCGGGGAAGATTCATCAGCTTACTCCGGCTTGCTAGCCGCACCAGCACGCTCGCCAGCATAATCCCGAGAATTGATCCCAGCGCAACGAGTGTTGCGTTCTCCGTCAGCACCTGTCGAAAGATTCGCAGCGGCCCCGCGCCCAACATCGTGCGCAATGCGAACTCTGACCTGCGACGCATATCGCGCGCCAGCAGGAGATTTGTTAGGTTCGCACACGAGATGAGCAGCAACATCCCGCACGCCGTGAGCGTAGCAAGCAGCGCCGAACGATTCTCCGTTCCGCTGATGAAATCGTTCAATGGAATTAGGACCGGAGCGAACTCCGCCGGATATTCTCGAGGATACGTCCGCGCGAGATTCTTCTGCGCAACTGCAAGTTCTTCGAGGGCGTTTCCCATCGAGACGCCCGGCCTAAGCCGCGCGATTACTTGGAAGGAGCCATCCCCGCGCCGATCAGGATGCTTCGCAGGATCGCAGCCGATCGGGGTCAGGATAGACGGTTGATCCAACCCATCCATATCCTCGAGCGGTGCGCGCGATGCGACAACCCCGATGACTGTGTAAGTCTGGTAATCGAGCTGAACAGTACGGCGAGCAAGAGCATCGCCTCCACCCATCCGCCGCCAGTAGCGCTCTGTCACAATCGCCTGGCCAAAGCAATCCTTCTCATTGCCGGACTGAGTAAAATCATGCCCCAGCCGCAAAGGAAGACCAAGCTCGCTCAGAAAGTTTTGGGAAACCAGCACGGCATTTACGTGTCCTACGCCTGCGGGTGATTCGATGCGGGGTGACCAGCCGGTATACGCTGACATCGACTCAAAAGCGCGGCTGCCCTTCATCCAGTCCGCGATCGTGGGCAGACTGAAGGGTTTCCAGGGCTTGGCTTCTACCGCAACTAGCCGCTCGGGATGAGCGAAGGGTAGAGGCTTCAAGATCACGGCATACACGATGCTGTACATGGTCGTCGTCAACCCCAGCCCTATCGCTATAATCAGAAGGCCGGTTACAGCGAAGCCGGGGGACCGTCGCAATTGCCGGACTCCAAAGCGCACGTCTTGCCAAAGTTGCTCGACACCGTTCCCCGCTCGCTCATCCCGCACTGCCTGCTTAAGCTGCTCCAGGCCGCCCAGCTCCGCTAGAGTACTTCGGCGAGCTTCTTTGTCAGTCATTCCCTTTGCCATCTTTTCGTCAGCCAGCATCTCCCCGAACGCGCTTATCTCCGCATCGAGATCGTTTTCTACTTCTCGTTTGTCCCACAGGGTTGAGCAAACCGCTCTGATGCGCCGCCATCCGTTCATCGCTTGCCCCTAGGTTGATTTCAGTGCGCTCGCAATGGCTTGCGCAATCGTCGTCCATTCTTCGGTTTCAGTACCGAGCTGCCGATGCCCGGCTTTTGTTCGCCGATAGAACTTCGCTCGACGGTTGTTTTCGGAATTACCCCAGAATGACGTCAACCATCCTGCCTCTTCCATGCGGTGCAGCGCTGGAAATAGAGATCCCGGTTTCACACGGAACGTGCCTTGCGTGATTTGCTCAATCCGCCTTGAGATCCCCAGGCCATGGAACTCGCTGTCTCCAATTCCTTTCAAGATCAGCATATCGAGCGTGCCCTGCAACAGATGTGTCTGCCCTTCTCCCACTGTCGCTCCTATTGACATTCGATAGGAGTATGCGCGGAACTCCTACAGGATGTCAATAGGAGAGAAATAATGGCAACTTACTTGATCTATGGCCCATTACCAGCGGTTTCATGATAAACGGCTATCAGCTTATCCGTTTATCGTTTTGCCCGGTCGGGTGAATTGCGATCTTGGCGTGTGTCGTACGATCCAACCGCCGCGAAGAGCTTTCTTGGATGCGTCCGCTCTCGCAAACACGATAAAGGCCCCGCCGGAGCGGGGCCTCTCTACGATCTGCGGGCTTATACCGCGGCAGGTTCGGCGGCTAGATCGGATGCCGCTTTCGCCTCGTCTTCCTTGCTCTTCTTGGCGGAATACTTTTCTTTGCCCGACTTCGGATCTTTCGGAGTTTCGGGCTCTTTCGCACTGAGCTTCATGATCGGAGCGCCAGCAGCAGTAATCTTCTTGGCTGCCGCCAGCTATTCTTTGAGGTTGGAGTTCAAGAGCTTGACGATCTTCGGCAGTCCGAGTGCCGTCGCCATCGAGATGCACGCCTCATAGCCTGCGCTCTCGTAATGTTCGGTGCGAAGCGCTGCCCCAATGAGCCCAGCTTCGAAGGAGGAGCCCTCTTCGTCTTTCTCAAGGGCATCCTTGCCCTCTTCGATCACGCCTTCCATACCGTTGCAGTGCTGGCCGGTCGGCTTCTCGCCAAGCTCAGCAAACACCTTTTTCAGACGCTCGACCTGGCCTTCGGTTTCGGCGAGATGTGCGGTAAATATTGACTTCAGTTTCGGGTTCTTCGAGCCCTTCGCGAGCTTCGGGAGTGCCTTCACCAGTTGGTTTTCAGCGCTATACATATCGCGCAACTCGTCGATCAAAACTGTCTTCAATGCCATTGTTCACTCTCCATGATGTCTAAAAGTCTTCTCATCATATGCTGAACTGCAGGCAAGAGGTTGTCTCTGGTGCCCTGCCTCATCTGAGCCGATTGTGTACCGATCGTTGCGATACCCCAGTTCAGTCCACCGGTGCCCCAAGGGGTTGCGCTGGAGACCGCCATCCTAAATCTCATAGGCCTTCAACGTTGTCGGAATAGTATTTCGGGGTCACTTTCCTTCCCTTGGAATCGTATCTTTGTGCGTGAAGCACCCCCATCTTGTGCGCTACGAAGCCAACGGTTGTAGCCAGCACACCAAATCCGTATTTCACACTTCGCCTGAAGTTGATTGAGGACGCTTCCTCGCAGTATTTCGCCGGGCACGAGATCTCTCCAATGCTGAAGCCAAATATGACAGCCTGCGCGATCATCTGATTGTCGAAGACGAAGTCGTCGGAGTTCTCAAGTAGCGGAAGGCTCTGCAACAATTCTCGAGAGAAGGCCCGGAACCCCGTGTGGTATTCCGATAGCTTCACTCCAAAAAATAGATTCTGAAACGCAGTGAGGAAACGGTTGGCGATGTATTTGTACAGGGGCATCCCGCCGCTCAATGCCCCACCGCCGAGGATTCTCGAACCCAACACCATGTCATAGACCCCGCTTGCAATCATGGCTGCCATGGCGGGGACAAGGGCCGGAGTGTACTGATAATCGGGGTGAAGCATCACCACAATGTCAGCGCCTGTCGCCAGGGCTTCTCGGTAGCATGTCTGCTGATTGCGACCATATCCATAGTTCGCATCGTGGATGTAAGTCTTTATGCCGAGTCGTTTGGAAAGAGCTGCTGTCTGATCCTGGCTGTGATCATCGACGAGAATCTTGAAGTCGACGACATCAGACAGTTCCCGCGCGGTCTTTTCCAAGGTCCTTTCGGCGTTGTACGCGGGCAACACAACCGCAATTAGCTTTCCGTTGATCATGCGAATATAAGACACCATTGCCCCGTAGGTTGTCCCGTCACCACCTCATTGCTGCGCTGCCCGAAGTTGGGCGATTGCCTGCTCAACCTCCGGGTCGGGGCTAAGGCGATCGGCTTCTTCGAGATGCCGTAGCGCGTCAGGCAGGCGGCCGGGGATCCCAGAGAGGGCCTGGCCGAGGTTTTTCTGCACTAGGGCATCGTTAGGATCCATGCGCAAGGCGGCTTCAAATTCGTCTGCGGCTTCGGGTATACGTCCGGCCTGAGCCAGGGCGGTCCCTAGATTGGTGTGGGGGTCAGGCGAATCCGGCCACAGCCGTACAGCCACCTGCAATTGCTCAATGGCTTCGGGCACGCGGCCCATCCTGCCCAGCGCGCTGCCGAGGTTGTTCCGCGCAGACCCCATCTCTGGATCGATGCGCACGGCTGTTTCCAGATAGGGGAGAGCCTCTGACACGCGCCCGGAGTTCATCAAGTAGCTGCCCAGGTTGTTATCGGCTATCTTATTGTCGTTTGTGACTGCGATGGCGCGCCGGAACAGTGTCTCGCCATTGCGCCAATAGCCGACCTCGACCCAGCTCACCACCGCTGCGACCAAGCAGGCGGCTGCGGCCAGAGGAATTGCCAGCATCCTGGCCCGCAACTGTTCTAGGATTTCCGCTGCACCCCATATCAGCATGATCAAAAGACCGACCATGGGAATGTACATATAGCGATCGGCATGGGCCTGATCGCCCACCTGGACAAAGCCTATGACCGGGACGAGTGTGACCACGTACCAGCCCCAACCCGTCAACAAGTATGGCGCGCGGCTGCGCAGCACGACCACGCCCGTCGTGATAAGGCCTAGAAGCACCCCAGCGGCGACGATCGGCGAGAGGGGAAGGACAAGATCGGGCGGATACGGATACAAGACCGCCAGCCGCGTCGGCCAGAATGTTTGAAAGATATAGAGTGCGTAGGAATGTGCCGCGTTTTCCAGACGGACTCCAATCGGGATCAGGTTTACCGACTCGGAATGTTTCTGCGCAAGGTAGGTGATGGCAGAGGCAGCGCCAGCAAGTCCCAGCAGCGGGAGTTTTTCCCAGATGACTTTGCGGCCCCGCCGACGTAAACGCGCCAACGGCCAGTAATCCAGCAGCAACAGGACGAACGGCAGCGTGATCATCATCGGCTTGGCCATCAAGCCCAACCAGAAGCTTAAAGCAACTGCCAGATATCGGCCCGTGCTGGGGCGCTCTGCATATCGAACATACAGCCACATCGTAAGGAACCAAAAGCATGCGCTGAGCACGTCTTTGCGCTCGGCCACCCAGGCCACGGATTGCACATGAAGCGGATGTAACGCGAATAGAAAGCCCGCCAACGCACTGCGCCAGCGCGTGCCCGTCGCCCGCTGCAGAAACATGCACAACATAATGGCCGCCAGCGCGTGAAGCAGGACGTTGTTCAGGTGATGCCAGCCGCTATCCAGACCAAAGAACTGACAGTCCACCATATGTGAAACCCAAGTAAGCGGAACCCAGTTACCCTCGTAGCCGGTGGTCAGAGCCCACTTTAGTCCCTGCGCGGTGATCCCTTGCCGGACGTTCAGGTTGTTGGTGATGAAATCGCCATCGTCATAGTTGACGAAATCGAAGTTGCGGACTTGGGCGTAGACCGCGAAAGTCGCCACGAGCAGCGCCAGATAAATCAGCAGATCGAGACGCGCACCCGCGAACGAGGGTGCCGCTTGTGATGGCACGGACGGCTTGGCTCGGGGCTTTG
Source organism: Granulicella aggregans (assembly GCF_014203275.1). Taxonomy (GTDB): domain Bacteria; phylum Acidobacteriota; class Terriglobia; order Terriglobales; family Acidobacteriaceae; genus Edaphobacter. The sequence continues at coordinate 21,886 of NZ_JACHIP010000025.1, read as the reverse complement.
GCAACGGCTTCATTCTAATTCGGACATCGAGCCAGGACGAAGCCCGGCAGGTCAGCGTCGTACCTGCGTAAGGTTGAGCCTCGTTGGTGCCAAATCATCCACGCGCCGCGCCAAGGGTACCCCTTCCTTCCGAAGGGCCTCAGCAAGGGCGTCAGAGGCATGAGAACCTCAGAGACTACGTTGTAAAGCATCCAAAGACTTGCTCCGCTAGACAGCCTGAATCTCTGAGTGCGGTTCAGTTGGCGTGATGCGGTATCCCCGAAGTCCATAGAAGATCACGAATCCGTAGCAGAGAAACGGAACGAATAACGAGTGATGGATACCGTATCGGTCCGCGAGCCAGCCCATAAGAACCGGTATCGCCGCACCGCCAACAATGCCCTGCACTAAGATCCCAGAAGCTCGCCCAGTAAGCGGTCCCAACTCTGCAACGGCGAGGGTGAAGATGGTTGGGAACATGATTGAGTTGAATAGGCCGACCAAGATGATGGTGACAACGGAGAACAGGCCATGGCCGAGAAAAGACGCGCCCACAAAAACGGCTGCGCCTACCCCTGCCCAGGCCAACAGCCGATTCGGAGCGAACCGTTGCATAACCGCTGATCCTGCAAACCGTCCAAGCGCGGTTAGAAGCCAGAACAGTGAGAGCAGCTTTGCTCCTGTCTGTAGAGGCAAGTTCCCGATTTCAGGTTCAGCCAAGTACTTTACAAGGTAGCTGGCAACACTCACCTCCGCGCCTACGTAAATGAAGATCGCTAGCGCTCCCAAGTACAGATGAGGGTGGTTCCAGATGCTGTCCTGTTTGGAATCGAGACTTCCCGGTCGGAAGTCGCGCGTCACCTCCAGACGGGGAAAGCGATACAGCGCAATAGCAAGAGCCAACACGACCATGGCCCCGGCAATTAGTAGATAGGGAAGCTTGATACTCGCTGCTTGGTGAACTCGGTAAGCATTCAGCGCTGCCTCGCCGGATGGAAGGGCTGCCGCTTCAGCAGCGGTACCAAGTATCAGGATGCTGCCGAAGTATGGCGCGACCGTATCTCCTAGAGTGTTGAATGCCTGCGTCAAATTCAAGCGGCTGGCAGAGGAAGACGGCGGTCCCAAAATGGCGACGTACGGGTTAGCCGAAACCTGAAGCGCCGTGATCCCGGCCCCCAAAACGATCTCGGCTACAAGGATGAAGGGGTAGGAAGCCACGGAAGCGGCAGGCAGAACAAGCAATGAGCCAACGCCGATTGCCAACAGCCCGACGACCATGGTTTTCTGATAGCCAATTCGCTCGATGAGTTTGCTTGCGGGTTGCGCGAACAGGAAGTAGGACCCGAAGAAGGACAGCTGCACTAATGACGCCTGGGTGTAGCTCAGCCCGAAGATCACCTGCAGGCGAGGAATGAGCGTGTCATTCAGAACGGTACAGAACCCCCATACGAAAAAGAGGGTTGTCACCATTGCCATGGCACTGTAGTTGGTCTTCTCGACTGGACCGTTATTGAATTGGGTGTGGTTCGCGCTTACAACAGCCATGAAGGCAACTCCGCTGGAAGAGTGGATTGATCAAGAGAACGCAGCTATTCTACGTGAGAGCCTCCAGCTCTGGCTTATTCGGTAAGTAACCGGCACTGAGTCAGATGACTTCAGCGCCAAGTCATTGTTCTCGGCTATTTCGAACTGGAAGTGCGATTCGCAGCCTTTTGCTCCATAGACCCTCACGCCACCTTCCTTTTCGCAACGCCTACTATTTGGGGACCACGGAGCGCGTATCGCCCGTCGACCTAAATGTGGTGACCGCTTCGCAGGACATCCGCATAAACGGATATCCATTTATCCATTTATCAGTGTGATCGCACCCTCGGCAGTTCATCCCACCGCGTTGTCCACCGAGGCGAGCGATGCTCTGCCCTGAGCTTCCAGGCGGCATTCTTGGGACCGGCACCGAGGATACGGACGGTATCGCGCCCGAGGGTCGCGTTGAGCTTGTCCATCGCTTTCCAGGCCCGTTCCCTTCTCTCTCGGTCGAGATCGCCCCAGAGGGCCGGTTGCCCGATGGTTTCGGGCAGCAGCTCGGTAATCATGATTCCTGTCTTCGAGTAGCGGAAGCCGTCTCGCCATAGCCTTTCGCCCAGGCGCACGGCCAGGGCGACCACTTCCCCGGTGTCGTTGGTCGTTTCTGCGAACCGGGCCGAAGCTCCATTGGAGTAGAACGGGTCATTGTTGAAGTTGTTCGTGTGCATGAAGACGAAGATGTTTTCGGCGGCGACCTTGTAGCGCCGCATCTTCTCTGCTGCTCGTGTGGCGTAGCTTGCGATGGCTTCACGCATCTCGCGCCAGGTTGTGACCGGAGCCCCGAAGCTACGAGTGACGGCAATTCCCTTCCTCGTCGGCTCCATCAGCTCCAGAGGCAGACAAGAGATCCCGCGAAGCTCATAGACGGTGCGGCCACCCGTCACGGTCATCAGCGCCCGCGCATTGTCTGGATCGAGTGTGGCGAGATCGGCGGCAGTCTGGACTCCAATCTTTGCGAGCTTCGCCGCCGACGCCGCCCCGATTCCCCAGACTTCATCAACTGGCACAGTCGAGAGCAGCTCTGCCCGCACTTGGCTGGAACGAAGATCGCAGACGCCGAGATACTGCGGACGCTTCTTTGCAATGAAGTTGGCGACCTTGGCGAGTGTCTTAGTTGGGGCGATGCCTACGCATGTAGGTATACCCACCCAGCGACGAACGCGCTCGCGTAACTCTCGCGCAAGGGGCTCCACTTCCCTTTCGCGGAACTCGCCCAGGTTCAAGAAGCTCTCATCAATCGAGTACGTTTCGATAGTCGGAACCATCGAGAGCAGCGTATCCGTAACTCTTCCGGACAGGTTTCCGTTTATGTGGAATGGAAATGCAAGCCCTATTTATGTCTTGCTTCCCACAACACACGTCGTCGAAACGGTGGGAGTGTGGGAATCCCGAAGGGATTTCCAAGGGTTGAGGGAAGGGTGGGAGCCGGTCCTTTGGCTTCCATGCTTTCCTCACCTGTCACTTCCACGGTCTGCCGGAAAGTAATTTGACCGCGTTCAAATAGTTCTTGACCTGGGCGAAATGAACGCGCATGATTTGACCATGGTCAAAAATGAGCTGGCGACGGACAAAGGCGAGCAAACCCGCAAGCAAATCTTTTCGAGCGCTCTCGAGCTCTTCCGGGAGCGCGGATTCGATGCCACCACCATGCAAGCCATCGCAGCTCATGCCGGCGTCGTGAAGAGCGCCGCCTACTACTACTTCCCCAGCAAAGAAGCTTTGATCCAGGCTTATTACGAGAATGTTCAGGCCGCGCAGGAGCGTCTTTGCGAAGAACTCTTTGTCACGACCAAAGACTTGAAGACCCGTTTGGTCACAGCTCTTCACTCGAAGTTTGATTTGACCAAAGATGATCGCAACCTGCTCGGAGTGGTTTTTAGGTATACCGGTGAGCCCCACCATCCACTCTCCTGCCTCGGTCCTGGCACCGCCGCGATTCGCCGTCGCAGCACCCGGGTGTTCCAGGACGCCATCGCAGAGGAAAAGCTGCCTCAGGACCTTCGTGTCCTGCTTCCCCTTGCACTCTGGGCGTTGCAGATGGGACTGCTGGTGATGTTTCTCTACGACGACTCCGAAAACCAGCAACGAACACGCCGAATGGCGGATGGTGCCCTGAACCTGACATTGAAGCTGCTTGGGCTTGCAAAACTTGCCATCCTGAAGCCCATCCGGAAGGCGGTTCTCGAGTTGTTGCAACAAGCTGAACTGCTCCCAGGAGATTCCCTATGATCCAAATCGATGAAACCACTCTCATCCACGCCCCGATTGAGCGCTGCTTCGATCTCTCCCGAAGTGTTGAAGTGCACTTACTCGCAAACGTTCACTCCGGAGAACAAGCCATGGCCCTCGGCGGTGTTACGTCCGGCCTTGTGGGGCTCTCACAGGAGGTGACGTGGCGGGCGAAACACTTCGGCGTCTGGCAGACCCTGACCAGCAAGACGACCGCTATGGAGTCGCCTCGATATTTTCAGGTGACGATGGTCCGAGGGATCTTCCGCTTCATGCAGGCCGACCACCTGTTCCGCTCCGTCAAGCCTGGTATCACCGAAATGACCGATCGCTTCTGTATCGCGGCCCCTCTTCCAGTGCTTGGTCCGATTGCCGAGGCTATCTTCCTGCGCCGCTACATGCTTGCGCTTCTGCGTGAGCGAAACGCTGTCATCAAGCAAGTGGCCGAATCCGCAGACTGGCAGCGGTATCTGCAGAGCGAGCCTGATCAGGAAAGGTGCTCGTCCTTATGAAAATCGTCATTGCAGGTGGAAGCGGACAGGTCGGCACGATTCTCGCTCGACACTTTCACAACGAGGGCAACCAAGTCTTAGTCCTGAGCCGGCACGTGCAGAAAACGCCATGGCTAACGCTTCACTGGGACGGTGAAACACTGGGGCCTTGGCTCGCGGACCTAGACGATAGCGATGTCTGGATCAATCTTGCAGGCAGAAGTGTGAATTGCCGCTATAACAAGCGGAACCGTAGCGACATTTTAAACTCACGCGTTCTGTCCACGTCGGTTCTCCATAAAGCGATCACACGGCTTGAGAGGCCGCCTGAAGTCTGGCTCAACGCCAGCACCGCGACTATTTATCGTCATGCGCTTGATCGCTCGATGGATGAAGCCACTGGAGAATTGGGTGGAAACGAGCCGGGAGCACCGGATACGTGGAACTTCTCCATCGGAGTCGCAAAAGCCTGGGAAGAGGCGTTCTTCTCCATCAATACTCCAGGGACGCGTCAGGTGGCTCTGCGAAGTGCCATGACCTTCAGTCCCGACCGCGGGGGCGTCTTCGATGTCTTCTCAAAACTGGTTCGTCACGGCATAGGTGGTACGAATCTACCCGGAACACAGTTTATTTCCTGGATCCATGAGGTTGACTTTATCCGGACAGTCGAATTCTTGATAGGCAATCCGGCCATTTCAGGACCTATAAACGTTGCGTCTCCTCATCCACTCCCAAACTCGCAGTTTCTCCGTATTCTGCGCGAAGCGTGGGGCGCTCGCTTCGGAGTGCCGACGCCACCGTGGATGCTCGAGATCGGTACGTTCCTGCTCCGCACCGAATCCGAGTTGGTTCTGAAGAGCCGCCGCGTTGTGCCGGGTCGACTACTAGATGCAGGGTTTACATTCCGCTATCCAACATGGCATCAGGCTGCGCCGGACCTCGTTGCCCGCTCGCGGAGGTATGGCCTGTGACCGCAACTTCTGGTCTATACATCGAGATCGACATCCAAGTTGACATCGATCTTGTTTGGCGCCTCACCCAGGATCCGGCTTCGCATCAGCGTTGGGACCTGCGCTTCAGCGAGATTGAGTACCTCCCGCGACCGAATCCTAACGAACCGCAACGTTTCCTCTATCAGACACGCATAGGCTTCGGTCTTGCTGTCGCCGGCACCGGCGAGAGCATGGGGCAGCGGGACTCTCCAGAAGGAGATCGAACATCCTCGCTGCGATTTGCGTCGGACGATTGGAAGTCGCTCATCACAACTGGGTCCGGTTATTGGCGCTACCTTCCTAACCCGCGTGGCGTACGTTTCCTTACCTGGTACGACTACTAGGTGCGCTTTGGCACTCTGGGGCGCTGGGTCGACCGCCTGCTCTTCCGGCCCCTGATGAGCTGGGCAACTGCCTGGAGCTTCGACCGGCTTCGCCTTTGGGCTGAAACCGGACAGACACCCGAGTCCACGCTCAGGCTCTCCCTGATCCATGGTGTGGCCCGCATCAGCCTGGCGGCCATCTGGTTCTGGCATGGGCTTGTGCCAAAGCTCCTGTTTCACCACGTTGACGAACAGGCAATGCTCGTTCAGGCTGGGTTATCGATCAGGCTTCTGCCCTCACTGGGTGTGCTTGAAATCGTATTTGCCTTGATCATCTTGGGCAGTTGGCGGTGGCGCTATATCTTCCCAATCAATATCTTGATCATGGTTTTAGCCACGTTCGCTGTTGCTCATTATTCACCGGAGTACATCCGGGCAGCTTTCAATCCTGTAACGCTAAACCTCTCCGTCATCTCGCTCTCTCTTGCGGGCTGGCTGTCTTCACCCATGCTGGCCTTAGCGAGTCGCTGCGGTCGCAAGCCGGCCAAGGAACAACCATGATCTCCATCTACGAACGCGCTCTGGGTGCCGATTTCTTCAAGCTTCATCCCCAGATTCAACGCCGTTTCTCACTTCATTCGCAGTCCGGGGTCGGTGCAGTGGGCACCGGAACGATGGAACGAATATGGCACGGAGCTCCCTATACATTGCCTTTTTTGTACGTCGCACGTGGCGGAGCATCATGTTCCCCGAACATGGAAGGGATGTTCCATTCACGATCGAGAACTACGCCTACGTTGATCCTCTGGGTCGAGAAACTGTGAGTTGGGTGCGGACCTTCGCAACTAAACGGAAGCGCCGCTTCGACGCCTACATGATCTTCAGTGAAGAACGGGGCTGCATCATCGATTACCTCGGCACCCACCAGCACCTGGCGGTGGACATACAGGTAAGCGTTGCTGACAACGGCGGCCTTCGGCTCCGCTCTGGAGAACAACGCTTCTACGAAGGACCGGTCGCCTTTCGTTTTCCATGGCTCTTCACTGGAGTAGCAGATGTTTGTGAGTGGTATGACGACGATCAGGAATGCTTCTGCATCGATGTGAGTGCCAAGAACCGGATCTGGGGAGGGCTCTTCGGGTACTGCGGACGGTTCACGGTTGATTGGGTCAAGATGTCTCCAGAGCAAGTCCCGAGCGCTATCCTGCCCAAGCGCCTCGAAACGCGAGTGTGACAGCTTTAGTTGTCCTAGCTGTCACACTCCTATGAGTGTGTTCCTCGCGATGGCTTACGTACATCTCGAACCTGAGAAGGCTTCATCAGCCAAGGACCTCGAGGACGGCGCTCTGTTTCGTCAACCGTAAACCGGACCTCTCCCGCATCTCCTGTCTCATCCGTCTTCACATCCGGAATCAGGGGCCGGCCGACCATCAGTGTTATGCCATTCTTCACCACGCGACCATGCAAGGCTATCTGCTTGAGATCTTGAAAGTTCAAATCGAGAGTCATACGTCTCCTAAGCACCGGGAAATCTGCGCAACACTTCATTGAGAATGGTCCTTGCCAGGCTTACACTCTGACCGGCGGAACAGAGAAGCCGAGGCGTCGGTTGGGCGATTTCTTCTCTCGCTAGCCGAACCGCCACAATGATGGCCGCGGCGATGACGACAGTGGAGACAAACTTCGCGTTGACCCGCGCCTGCTCTTCCCGCGCCTCTCTCCTTGGCATTGTCCCCATGGCCAAAGTATAGGAGAATAAAAAGCGAAACTGCAACAGCGGTCTGTGGAAGACTGCTTTTACACGAGATCGGGATCGTGCGCCCTGTTTAGGACCGCGATGGTCAGTTGGAGGAAGGAAGTATGAGAGCGGAGATTACACAAGAGGAATTGTTCGCTTCTGCAGCCGGCAAAACACAGCCGTCTTTGGTCACCCATCTCTGTGGGTAAACCCCGCAACGCCAAATACATTTCATGCGCTTGCGCATGCTGCAAGGGGACCGATCTATTGGACCAGAGCACTGGTTGCCGGAGGGATCCGGGCAGAACGCTCCGTAATCATGATGCCTGTCTTTGAGTACCGGGAGCCGTCTCGGTAGTACCTCTTGCCCTGCGTTCCCTTTATAACCGAGGGGGGAAACAGATCATGCAAGCCGTAGACACTCTTCCTCCATGGCAGTAGTATGTCTACATCCTCATGACGGAATCTAGTCAATATAAGAATCGTATTGAGCTGCTCCAAGGAACGCTTGACATGCTCGTTCTGCGGGCGCTGTCGCTTGAGGCTAATCACGGATATGGGATTGCACAAATCATCCGCAGCCGATCCGGCGAGGCTTTCGCGGTAGAGACCGGTTCGCTTTATCCTGCCTTGCACCGATTGGAACGACAGAAATGGGTGAAATCGGAGTGGAAGCTGACTGAGAGCAAACAGCGTGCTAAGTACTACCAGCTCACGGCATCGGGCAGAAAGCAGCTCGTCACGGATCATGAACGATGGCTCGAGTTGGTGCGGGCTATTGGAGCAGTCATGGGGGCGGAGGTGGAGGCTTGAGAATCAGACCCTGGCAGCGAGCAAAGCAAGATCTATCCGAAGAGCTCAATTCCCATCTGCGTATGGCCATCGCGGGCCGCATTGCGAACGGGGAGAATCCTACGCAAGCTCGCGCCGCAGCGCTGCGTGAACTCGGCAACGTCCCACTCATCAAGGACGTGACGCGGGAGCAACTGGGATGGGTGTGGCTCGAGAATATGCTCTATGACCTCCGTCATGCCCTACAACAGCTTCGTCGTTCCCCCGCATTCACGGCCACCGCCCTACTTACGCTGGCGCTTGGCATCGGTGCTAACCTTGGCGTCTTTCAATTGCTGTATGCGATCGTTTTGGCTGATCTGCCCGTTCCGCAACCGACCGAAGTCGTGAGGGTGCACGCTGCGCGTAGCCCTTTTGATCAGAGCTGGACCATTTCGTCTCCCGCCTACGAGCGGCTTCGTGCCGCTACCCCTGACACCCCACTCATGGCAACAGCGTACGCGAATGACGCGACGTTTCAGCTGCCCAACCACTCACCGGTCCAGGTCGCCTGCGAGCCTGTTTCTGACAACTACTTCAGCGGGCTTGGTGTCGTTCCGGCAGCGGGACGGTTGTTTGTACAAGCCGACGGACGTATCGGCCAGGATGAGTGGCCTGCGGTCCTTCGTTACGAATTCGCACGCAATACCTTTGGCTCCGCCGCACACGCCGTCGGTCAGCATATTCTTCGAAATAAGAAAGAGTTCCTCGTCGTAGGCGTTGCGCATCGTAGATTCCTGGGCGATGTAACTGGCCGCGCTCCAGACATCTGGTTTCCACTAGCGCTTCAAACCACCGGCGCATTCGCGATTCCGTGGGACTCGCTGGGGCCGGGCCACGATGTATCGCTTGATAAGCCCTGGTATAACCAGCCCACGATCTTCTGGCTTTTTCTCACCGCGCGCATCGCGCCAGAACGCCGCGCCGCAGTGCTCGCACATTGGGATCAGGTCTTTCGCACCGACCGTGAGTTGATGACGGAAGCAACCGCCGACCAAGCTACAAAGACTCAGCTCTTGAGTGTCAAGACAACGTTCGCCCCGCTCAGCGAGAACGGCATGCGAAAGCGATTCATGTCCCCGCTTACGCTACTTATGGCGCTTTCTGCTTCCATTTTTCTTGTCGGGTGCTTGAATCTTGCAAGTCTTCAACTAGCGCGGCTAGATGCGCGATCACATGAACTCGGCATCCGCATGGCGCTCGGTGCAAGTAGGTATCGGCTCATCCGGCAGATTTTTCTTGAGGATGGGCTGGTAGTGGCAATTGGCTCTATTTGCGCATATGCATGTGGCCGCGTTGCCAGCGGCATTCTCATTCGCTGGGTCTCCAATCGCAATGCTGTTTTCACTTTGGACCTACATCCCAATCTTCCCCTCGCGGCGCTGGGCGTGGGTCTCATGCTGGTGTCCTTGATCAGTTTCAGCATCATCCCGGCCCTACTCTTCATTCGCTCAAGCGTTGCACAGACTGCAGGATCAAGCGCGAGAATAGCGGGCAGCGACAAGACGGCGCGCCAACGCCTGCGTTCGAACGTGCTGCTCAGCACCCAGGTAGGCCTCTCGCTGCTCCTTTCCACTATGTCGGCCTGCTTCTCTGCGACGCTCGTGCATTGGGAAACTGTAGACGTTGGCATGGATCGCGAGCATGTCCTGACTGTGCGACCAGACTTCCATCAACCAAAATACACCGATTATCCTGAATTGCTGCCCGCACTTTACAGCCAGATACAGGAGCGCCTGCAAGCACTTCCGGGCGTGCGCAGCGCAGCCGTCGAGATGTGCGGTGGCATTCATTGCGGTTGGATTACAGCACTCTACGTGCAAGGCAGTAGCAATCTGACGGATGGTCAGGTGCATGGGCAGGAAGACCACGTCGGACTCGGCTTCTTCTCGACGTTGGGCATTCCATTTTTGCGAGGTCGCGACTTCTCTTCAAGCGACACGAAGGGAGGGCAGCCCGTGGCGATCGTCAACCGTGCCTACGCTCGTCAACTGTTCGGAGATGCGGACCCGATTGGTCACCTGGTTGGTTATGGGCCGGCACCGGCTGACCACAAGTTCATGATCATAGGTGAAGTGGCTGATGCGCGCGTGAATGGAGCGCAGCGTGAGGAACCGCCGGTTGTTTACATGAACATCAATCAGAATCCTGCACCGGTGAACAGCATTCGGGTGCGGGCTGTGGGTGATCCACGGGCGTTGTCGGAGAGCGTGCGCCGTGCGCTCTCCGACATCGATCCAACTCTAACTGTCGACGAGATCTTGCCTCTATCTGCAGAACTCAACGGAGACCTCGGCACAGAGACCCTCCTCGCACGCCTGGCTGGAATTTATGCGGGCCTCACGCTGCTACTTGTCTCCATCGGGTTCTATGGCGTGATGTCATCCCGCACCAGGCGCCGCAAAAGGGAATTCGGCATACGCCTTGCGCTCGGCGCAACTCGCGGCCACGTTCAGGCACTCATCCTCAGCCAGACCGGGCTAATCCTGCTTGCAGGCGTTCTGCCGGGCGCAGTGATTTCGATCCTCGCGCTCCGCACGGCAAGTCATCTGTTATACGGTTCGGTCAACGCCAATGCTCTCGCCATCATCGTTGCGAGCGTCGTACTCGCATTGGCCGGCACCGTCGCCACGCTTATTCCCGCCCGCCGTGCAGCGTACGCCGATCCGTTAGAAACGCTTCGCGATGAGTAGGCCGTCGCCACAGCATTGCTTCAACAAGTGGAGAAATCGGCTGACCATCCGCTCATACGCCGATTCTGCCTAATTTGCGATAGAAAATCAGGCGTAAAGCCTCTTGGCTTCGCCAAGTCTGAGGATGTTGAGCTGCGTTTCGCTCAGCTCAACCTCTTCACAGCACGTTGGGGTGTTCTACGACCCATACGCGAGTTCCGCCGACCCCTTCAGAGAACCTATTGTGTCCGCATCGAGCCCTGAATGTTCGAGAAGGCGTGTAAACGCCTCGTCATTGTCATAGATCGCTAGGACATGGTCCGATCCGCGAGCCGTCGTGGTGGAAACGCGCAGGGTGCCTTGAATCGTCTTGTTGAACGCCAGCTTGAATAGCATTTTGTCTCTTTCCCGCTCAATTTCAGCGCGGTGTAATGCGTTCGATGTAGCCCATAAGGCCAGACCGGAGATGTTGTCGAAGGTCATCTCTTCACGGTTTGGAAGTCTCAGGGTGACCGCCTGAGTCTTAATCTTCTCATCCAGGTTCGGCTTGGTTGCCAGCAACACAGCCCAGATGCAAAGGCAGCGCGAGTCACACAGATAGATCTCGCCGATGTCGTCGGTGACGACATACGATTCGTCGGGGACTTCGACCATGTCGTACGAGCAAATGCGCCGCTTCATCTTTCCGATTCACATCATAGCTGCCAACCAGGAGTTTGCCTTGCCTCAATCTGTGGCATCACACCGCGCTTGCTTGCAATGGGCTCGCGCGACCGTCAAATACTGAACCCAATCGGACGCGATGCCACGCTGCGCGTCCCCGATCGGTATCTCTCCCGATCGAACTTTCGCGGCGAGGTAATTTTCAACGAGGTCCTTCTGTTTGAAATAGCGCTCGCGGAGCGTGACATCGGCGGGCCCGCACTCCGGCCAGATATTCCCCATCCCATCCGCGCCACCGAGTTCCAACGGGACGAGGTGATCCAGCTCACAGGTCTGATTCTTGCCCGAGTTGTTGTCTGGGCGAGGTAGAGCGTACCAGGCGTAGGTCGCACGTTTTTGAACTTCGCTGCTTTGGCAGTTGCGGATACACCGCGTCCTCCAGGATGGATCGCGTAAAGTCTCAGCGGTGATGCCAGGAACGATACCGCCTGGTGTGCATCGTGGATCCGGTTCAGGGTATCCGCCCCGAAGTCTCGCTTGGCAGCTGCCGTCCGCGGGCCATGTCCACGATGCAAAGTATTGCGAAGCACACGTCACACCGAGACTCGAGCATGCCTCACTCCTCTCTCTTTGATTCTTGGAAGTCCGGTCGGTTCCTGATGTCCCTCGCTCATCGCGCCGCCGATGCTGCTCGACATGCGGCTGTGTCGACTGGTGGACATCGCCGTTCCGCATATCCTTCCAAATCAACGACAGAAAACCGATTCCAAAGACAACAAACAAGATCAGGATCAAAAAGAGAGCAGTAAGCTTCATTGCTTCTATCTTAGAGAACCGTCAATTCAGTGACTGAAATTGCGCAGCTCTAGGGAACTGAGACAAGCGAAGCGAGGGCGGAAGCCTCCTCCCTGATTTCAGCCGGCGCTGCCGTCTTCCATCACCCTCCTCTGCGGGGACACCCCGCAACACCCGACAACCAGCAGCAGCAAGTTCAGAGGCAATCTCCCGCGCCGCCGCGCAAGCGACGTAACCAGACCTGCTGATGGACTCCGTCCCTGGCGCGCGCAAGCTGATGGAAAACACTCCGTGCAGCTCCAGGTACCCGGCCTCCCGCTCGAAGGTTCTGCAAGCGCTGACTTCTGTGCCCATAATTGCGCCGATCCGGGCTTCGATGCGATTCACATACAGGTAGCGTTTCGCTATCGCAACCAAATCCGGCATGAATCTTCAGATCTCGCTGGAGAGCACTTGGATCGTGGGACCATATTTTCCAGCAAAATCTAACAAATTTCGCACTTAAGCCTCGGAAGTCGATGCGTGGTGAATTATCTTGAGCAAAATAGATTTTGTTTGTTCAGGATTCCCTCGCATTTCGAGACTCGATCGACTATGTCTTCTGGCTTCCCGGTTTCCGCTCCAATCATCGTCGAAGATCCTGCAGTGCTCCAGCAGGTCGGACGACTGCGAATTCTCGCGTGGGAGGCCGATGGAGAGTTGCCTTCTTTTGCGCCAAGAGCAGAAGTCTGGATCGATGAACACGACTCTCATGCCGTCAACTGGGTGATCCTCTGCGACGGGCTCCCGATCGCCGCTGCGCGTTTATGCGTACACAAACGTATTTCCGAACTCCCGGATATAGCGAGTCTTATCGGCTATGAGGATTCGCTTGTCCCTCCAGTTGCGGCGTTTACCCGACTGGTTGTCAGCCCTGCGTTCCGAGGGCGAGGTTTGAGTAAGGAACTGGATGGGATGAGACTTGCTGCAGCCCAAGAAGAGGGGTGCCGATCGGCAGTAGTTGTTACACACGTTCCAGCTCGGATGCGCCAGCTCAGGGCAGCCGGGTTCAGAAATCTCGGTGAATCGCACCATCGAACCGTCACCTTTGCTCCCTCCTGTGTTTTCAGTCGAGACATCGGCGGTGTCGAAATGGTGCCAGAGGGAGGCGACACATGGCTGTGAGCCGACCCCTGGCGGCTTCATCAGTTTCCGTGCGCGAGTTGACTACATTGGCGGAAATCCGGGCTGCCCAGCGCCTGCGCTACACCGTCTGGAAGTCCGAGGGAGCGGTCATTCATAACCAAGAGACGGAAACGATCGCGGACTATCACGATGAACACGCTAGCCACTGGGGTGTCTTCGACGGGAGCACGATCGTGGCTGCGGCTAGACTATGCCTCCACGCAAACCTGAATGATGCTCCGGATGGATCGATGTTTGCTCAGGCTGATGTAGCGCTTCCAGTAGCTAGCATGAACCGCCTGGTGGTCCTCAAGACTCATCGCGGGCTCGGAATCGGAGGTCGGCTTGATCTGGTCCGAATCCAAAGAGCGAAAGAGTGGAATGCCAGAACCGTAATCATCGCGCCGGCCTACACTCCTGCGAGAAGGCAATCGCTTGAACGGTTAGGTTTTGATTTCTTGGAAGGTGTGACGGGACATGCTGTTTGGTCTCCGAGCGTCACCATCTGCGCTTGCTATCTTATCCTTGGCTCAACGTGGGACCTCCATGAGTGACGGGCAGATCGTTTACACGCATAACGGGTTCGGGTGGACTTCAACAGTCCCGAACCAGATCACAGTTGCTCTAGTTGAATGGCTCACAACACTAGAGCAGCGAACTCCGGTCGTACTAGATATCGGCGCTGGTCTGGGAGTCGGAACTTTTCCCCTTCTAGAGGTCGGCGCGAAGGTGATCGCACTGGATCTTGAAGCGTCACATCTGGAGTCGATTAGGCAAGAGGCGACACATCGATCGATTGATTGCCGACTGACAACGGTCGTTGGTGAGTTTCCACACTCCCTTCACTTTGCGGGACTGGACGCTATCCATTGCTCCAACGTATTGCATTTCCTGCCCGGCGCTCAGATCGAGGTCGGCGCGGCCAAAATGTATGATTGGCTTCGACCCGGAGGAAAAGTCTTTCTGCAAGTCGGCACCGTATTTGCCGGACACATTAAGCGATTGCTTCCCGTATTTGAAGAACGTAGACGTGCGGGAGTTATATGGGCAGGCGAGACTGGCCGCGCACGCGAGTTCGTTGCCTCAGACTTTCGCGATGCGATCCCAGTCTTCATGAACTACCTCGATGCGGTCCCGCTTTGCGAGACATTCCGGATCGCTGGATTCGACATTGAACGCTCCTTCTACTACACGCGAACGGGTTTGCCTGACATTTTACGCAGTGACGGTCGGGAGCATTTCGGAATAATCGCCACACGGCCATGCAACAACGAAGTTAACAAGTGAGGTTCTATGGCACCGAAAGATGTCGATAAGCTCGGACAAGCCGGTGGGGAATTGATCAGAGCGACGAGCGAGTTCGTCACCCAGGTACGAGCAACAAACACAGGTAGAGCAGCTGATTCATTTTGGTCAAAGAATATTGTCAGTATGGCCGCGACCACGATATCTCTCTTAAGCCTATGCTTAGCAGGCTACAGTTTCGAGAAAGTCCAAGGGACTATCACCGACCCCGACTATAAAGCCGCTCATGTGAACGTGAATGCTCTTTGCGATAGTCCACTATCGGGTCTGACCGCTGGGCAGATTCAAACCCTCAAGCAGACATCCCAAGAAATACGACGAGTCTTAAAACGTGACAGCTCTGCGTTGAGCGATGAAGATGATGCGCGATTGATTCAACATTTGGACTTGCTCGGGCTCACAGACGAAGAGAAGAGAACCATTCTGGCTCTGCCCGATATGACCGTAGCTCAGGATTTCAGCCCCAGTTATTCCTTCGTAATTGCCAGCACCGGCTTCGACCGCTTTATGAAGGAAGAGACAACAGCGGACGCAGACATTGCGGATAAGCTTACCCCCATCTTGGATGCTCTCGCAGGGCCGTCCCTTTCCGCTAAATTGACACCAGACCAAGACGCAGAGATTGATGTCGATGAAGCCACGTTGCTTATAAGACACCTGCCATCACGAAAAGATCTTGTGACAAAGGTGACTCCGGAACAGGTAGGTAAAGCGGAATCCGATCTAAAGCAAGCAGAAACCATCCTGAAACCGTTGCCGGGGGATAAGGACTCTCCAGATCAGAGAGTCCATATCGAGGAACTTAAGAAGCGAATCGGGGATCTGAAAGAAGAGTTGACTAAGAAAACCAGCATCCTGCATACGTCTCACATTCATTAGGAGATCAAACACCAGTCATGGATTCATTCCGCGACACGCAACCCATCTCGGTGAAAGAACTTGCTCTTTACTCGTTAGGGTGCTGTGGTTTTTCCGACAATCCAATTGCTCACTTCGCACAAATGCGCTCAACAGCAACAGTGTATGAGGCCTTTGGAGCAGCTGTGCTGATGACAGTCGTGGTGGACTTTGGAGCAGTAAAGCTATGTATGAGTCGGCCTAGGAGCTGTTGTTCTGACTGACGCCGTAAACCCTTAGAGCGTTCAACTGCCAACTTCGTCGACCGAATCTTCTATGAGCAAGCTCCATTCGTGGAGTTTCTCTTGGAGAAGTGCTTTAGGAATCATTTTTGTTTCATACTGGGCGACGAGCGCCGGCGAGAGATGTCTGCTCATTGCATATTCCACGACTTCATCATCCTTCGTTCTGCACAACAGAACGCCGATGCTAGGATTTTCATGCGACCGTTTTTTATCCCGATCAAGGGCCTCCAGATAGAACGAGAGCTGGCCCATGTGCTCAGGCTGGAATCGACCAGTTTTCAGTTCAAATGCAACAAGACATTGAAGGTCCCGATGGTAGAAAAGCAGATCGAGTTCGAAGTCCTGATTGCCGACCTGGACACGGACCTTTTCTCCGACGAAGGCGAAGCCATCTCCCAGCTCCATCAGAAATTTTCTTAGGTTCAGGAGGAGACCCGCTTGAAGATCCGCCTCACTGTGGGTCTCGGGAAGATCGAGGAAGTCCAGCATATAGCTGTCCTTAAAGACGCCGACTGCGGTTTCCGGCAGAACTCGCGACACTGTTGCGAGTTTCAGATCGGACAACATTGTCCGTTCAAATGCTGAGTTCTTGATCTGTCGGCCGAGTTCACGATGCGACCAGCGCCCGCGGGTCGCAGAAAGCAGGTAGAACTCCTTCTCTTCTTCAGACTTACAGCTGGACAGCAGAAGGAGATGCTTGGACCAGGACAATTCTCGCAACAGTGTTGCGAGTTTTGGGAGGGGTGAATATGTCTCGAAAAACTGCTTCATGCGCCAGAGGTTTGAGGACGAGAATCCCTTGAGGTCCGGAGCCTCGGCAGCGAGCCAGGAGGCCAGATCCGCAACCACACCTTTTCCCCAGCCAGCCTCAGAGACCTTTCGGGAGAGCTGCTCTCCGATCGCCCAATAGGTCTCAATTAGGGCAACATTCACAGCTTCGAAAGCTCGCGACCGTCCAGCCTGAATGATGCCGAGGATCTCTTTGAACTCGTCTGAATGATGTGTGCTCGTTAGCTTCATTTATTCCCTGATCAGATCCTATCTGACGTCGCCCTTGCTATTGGCAGGACGATTCGCGTACAGGTAGCGTTACGCCCCTCTCAGTATCTAGTCGCCATCACCCACTTGAAATGTGTCGTCCGCTTCGCAGGAATGGTGAAGTAAAAGGGCGAGCGGCCGACCGATCGAACCTTCCAGGGAGGGTTGAAATCAGCCTGATAGCCGCATTCCAGACAACAGAGTGCATGGTGAGATTCACCGTAACTCTTGCAAAGCACGTCCAATGGCAGCTTATCGTCTTCTACGAACATAATCAGAAAGCTGCTCCTACCAAGCTTGAGGCCGAACGAAGCGATTCACATACAGGTAGCGAAACACGTACAGATGGTGTTTCGTTAGCTCTACAACCCTAGATTATCGTTGACCGCGATTTCGATCTCCTGCTCGGAGCCGAGGTAGCGCTCCGTCGTCTGGATGGAAGAGTGTCCGAGCAGGAACTTGATCTGTTCGATATTTCCGCCGTTCTTGCGGCAGAGTTTGGCGCAGGTGCGTCGCAGGTCATGCGCCCCGAACCGCTCGATCCCGATCTCATTGGCAGATTGCTCGACCACCGACCAGACGGCCCAGCCGCTCATGCTCCCCTTGACCTTGCCAGCTTTTGTCACGGCCCGGAGCAGCCTGCCGTCTTCCACGCCCGCGGCGGTCATCCAGGCGTTGATTCCCTGCTTCACCCACACCGGAATGGCCACGGTGCGGACCCGGCGCCCTTTTCCTTCGAGATCGGCCAGCACCCACCTCCCTTCCCGCAGCTGGATGGTATCGAGATCGAGCGCGGCCAGCTCCTCCCGACGCAGAGCGCAACCGACCAGGACCGCCAGGATGACGTAATCCCGCTTGCCCTTGAGCGTCGACCGATCGGGAACGGCCAGCAACACCTTCGCCTGCTCCCGAGTCAGCCAGTTTCCAAGCCGGGTTCCCTTCTGCGGGACATTGGGGACCTCGGTCAGAGTAGCGGCCTCTTCCGCACCGATCATGCCGTTCTTGCGGGCCTCGAAGACCATCTTGCGGACGGCGGACAGCCGGACGTTCACTGTCGAAGGGGAGAGAGCGTCCATCGTCGCCCGGTACTCCATCAGGAGACCGCGGGTTAGGGGCCGGCTGGCCAAGAATGTGGTTTGTGGAATTATTCGTCGTAGCTTTTGAGGCGCTATTTGTCGTAGACTTATGGCGGTGCAAACGCTGACGGCAATCTCCGATACCGAACGCAAGCTTGCTCTTGAGCGCTTTCGGCTCCTCGAGCCTCACTTGCAGAACGGCCGGGAACTCCGTTCCGTTTCAGAAGGCTCGGGGGTTTCCTTCCGTACGCTTCAGCGATGGGTAGCGAATTACAAGCGTGACGGACTAGCTGGGCTTGTCCGAAAAGAGCGCACAGACGTCGGTGAACGACGGACCACTTCGCCTCGATTGCGCGAGGCGATTGAGGGGCTGGCTCTCGAGAAACCTCCCCTCCCTCTCAGCTCAGTACATCGCCAGGCGAAGCGGTTTGCAGAGATGATAGGCGAACCTGCTCCAAGCTACTGGATTGTGCGCGACATCGTTCACACTCTGCCGAATGACCTCCGAACTCTTGCACAGCAGGGCTCCCGCAGGTTTGGAGAACTATACGACCTGGTTCATCGTCGTGAGGCATCCAGGCCCAACGCGGTATGGCAAGCGGACCACACTCAACTGGACATCATTTTGCTTCGCGAGGATGGCACCGAGGGCCGGCCTTGGCTGACGGCAGTGATTGACGACTACAGCCGCTCTGTTGCTGGGTATTTTCTCGGTTTTGACGCTCCTTCGTCGCTTCGCACCTCGCTCGCAATGAGACAAGCAATCTGGAGAAAATCCGATCCCCACTGGCAGGTATGCGGCATTCCCGATGTCCTCTATGTCGACAATGGGGCCGACTTCGTCTCCAAACACCTTGAGCAGGTCGCTGTCGATTTGAAAATGAGGCTGGTCTTCTCGACGCCGGGCAAGCCGCAGGGCCGCGGCAAGATTGAACGCTTCTTTCGCACCGTAAACGAAATGTTCCTCTGCGACTTGGAAGGCTATACGCGCAGAGGGCGTCGCAAACCGACGCTCACTATCGACCAACTGGAACAGTCTTTCCGCACATTCCTCATTGAGGTATACCAACGAACACCAGCAGCAGACGCGGAGCTTGCGCCGGCAGTTCGATGGGAAGAGGGCGGATTCTTACCTCGCGTACCAGCCTCATTAGAACAGCTCGATCTGTTGCTGATTGAGGAGGTCCGACCCCGGAGAGTTCGCCGCGATGGCATTCACTTCCAGGGCTTTCGCTACATCTCTCTGACTCTTGCCGCCTACGTGGGAGAAGACGTGACGGTTCGCTTCGATCCTCGCGATATGGCTGAGATCCGAGTCTTCTTCAAGGACCGCTTCCTTTGCCGAGCAATCTCCGCAGAGATTGCAGGGGAGACGGTTGCGCTCCGCGACATCGTTCGAGTTCGCAATAGCCGCCGTCGTGAACTGAAGAGCATTCTGGACAGCAGGCAGAAGACTGTCGATGCACTTCTTCAACTCAAGAAAGGGCAAGGTATTGAGCGAACACGGATCAGTGAGCCCGTCGCAACAACCCCAACAAGCAGAATCAAGCGCTACAGAAACGAGTGAGACAAGCTTCGTCGAGACTTCGGAACACCGCAGGTTCGTCGAATTCTGCGACGCCTGCAGGGCGTATCGGTATATCGGCTTGTGCTACGGCCCTCCTGGTGTCGGCAAGACGCTTTCTGCTCGCCGGTACAGCCGGGCAGATTCTCTGGATCGTTATGATCGATGGGATGAAGAAACGATGCCGTCAGTGATCTTCGACACGGTCTTATACACCGCAGAGGTCATCAACACACCCTCCAGAGTCGCGATGGACTTGAGCAGAGCAAGAGAGAGATTGACTGGCATTGCCGTGCGGCCGATTGAGCGGAAGGCTGAGGCTGTACTCGAAGAGATTAGGCTGCGCGACGAAGCACGCCGTCGCGAGATTCTAGAAAAACCAGGATGCTCGCCGGAGAATCGTCCGGCAGTGGACCCTGCCTACTTCCAGACTTACCAGTTCTATCAAGCTCGCAAAAAGGATGTCTCAGACCCGACTTCCCTCATCGTGGTCGATGAGGCTGACAGACTGCAGATGAACAGTCTTGAGCAGGTCCGATCGATCTTCGATAGCGGCGGCATGATCTTGATCGGGATGCCAGGTATAGAGAAGCGAATTGCTCGCTTTCCGCAGCTCTACTCGCGGATCGGCTTTGTACACGAGTTCCGTCCTTTAGGGTCTGCTGAGGTCCAGGATCTTCTCGAACAGCGCTGGGCTCCGCCCGGCGTGACCTTGCCACGTGCGGCATTTACCCCCGAAGTCGTTGCCCGACTCATTCGTATGACCAGCGGCAACCTGCGACTCCTCACACGGCTTCTGACCCAGATCGAACGCGTCCTTACGGTCAACGACGCTGATGTCATCTCGGTCGAGATCGTTGAAGCCGCCAGGGACAGCCTTGTGATCGGTCAGGCCTGAGGTATTGCCGCATACGACAGATACCGCCTCAAACTCTACGACAAATAAGTCCTCACCCTACATGCAAGGCCTGCGTGGAGAGCACGGTCATCGCCGCGCCGCTCGCCGACGCGATCATCCCGAAGAGCCTGGTCTCGGACCGTGTAGTCATCGACACGGTGCTCAACAAGCATGTCGCGCATCTTCCGCTCTATCGCCAGAGCGTGTTGCTCGAACGCGACACGGGCCTTGAAATAAGCCGCGACACCATGGACGGTTGGGTTGATGCGGGTCGGTGAGTTACTCACTCCTCTTGTAAGTTGCATGCGAAAGGAGTTACTCGCGGGCACTTATATCCAGGCCGACGAGACGCCGGTCGCCGTTCAGAAGCACGATGGCAGCGGCACCAACCATCAGGCCTATCTCTGGCAGTACGGCACGCCCGGCGGCGCGGTTGTCTTCGACTTCCGCATGGGCCGCGCCCGCGAGGGCCCGAAGGCCTTCCTGGATCTGTATCAAGGCTTGTTACAAACTGATGGCTACGCTGCCTATGACGGTGTCGGCGGTCCCGGCATGGTCCACGCCGCGTGCTGGAGCCATGCGCGAAGAAAGTTCACCGACGCTCTCAAGCTCAACCCAAAGGACGCCACTGCCGCCCGTCGCTTCCAACACAATCCGCTGAGGGCAGAGCTTCTTCAGCTTTCGCGTCAGTGCCTTTATGGTTGCCTTGCCATTCTCGACCGACCAGGTCTCATCTCCTGGCCGAACCGCCACGTCCAACCTTCCCTTGGAAACGTCAACACTAACCCATACCTCGTTCATGGAGTGCCTCGCGCGCGTGATGTCCACCCCGTACTCGCGCTTGCCGGATACGGGCTCAACACGGCCCAGGCATTCATTCGAGCTTGAGGCAGCATGTGTGGCGACCCACAGCTAAGCTCGGTCTTCGAAGACCTGTGTACGAACGATCAGCCACAAATTCAAAATACAAGCGTACGATTTTTGACGTTTGGTGTAGATACCCCTTATCGGTAGAGGTTGTCGAAACAGCTCGCGAAAACCTCGTCGTCGGACAAGCCTGACACGCCTCCCGATCCCGGGCGGTTGTGCCAATAAATTAGCACAGAAGTTCGCCAAATAAAAAGTCAAGTAGGCATCGAGACTAACGGGGGCATTGGGGTAGCTCTTGTCACGCGGCACTCGTTTCAGGATCAGTATGCTCCCTTTCCTCTCAATACCGCCGGTAGCGTACGAATCAGGATTTGGAAATCCAGAGCGGCACTCCATCGGATGGCATACTCGGCGTCGAGGCGGACTCGTTCCGCGTAACTAGGGCGTGTTCACGCTATCTGAGTGCTTCGACGATGAGTGCGAAGTGGAGGAAGCCGATAAACAGCACGTCGAGTTTCTCGAACCGGGAGAA
>NZ_JACHIP010000024.1 GCF_014203275.1 Granulicella aggregans | reverse complement strand
AAGTTTAAGGGGCTGGTGCGGCGCAGCTACCTAGAACCCACCATCACCGCCCTGTACCAGATTGCCCTTGGTGACAGCAATGTTGGGTTTACCCCCGATAAGACTGGTGATCGATAGGGGATATTCCACGAAACGAGATTAACAGTTCGCGACCCGAAGTACTACAACATAACGTCCTTTATGTTGTAGTAAAAAGCCCTCCTGGCGAAGTGAGATTTAGGCAGTTACTGCGCGATCGCGCAGCTATTCCCTTCCCTCCCGAAACCTCCTAAACTAGCGCTGTTGCTCCCTTTAGGAGGGCTCGCCCGCCATGCCGCGCCCCATCTCCTGGCTCCCGCGCCTCCATGAGATCCGCCGTTCCGTCGCCAACTCCGTGCGTTCGCACTACGGCCGCCGCGACCTGGAACAGCTCTTCGAGCTGCAGCCCCGCGCCGCCCAAAAGCTCTTCGAGATGCTGCCGACGGTCAAGATCGGTACTTCCCTGCTCGTAGAGCGCGAGGCTTTGGTGGTCTTCCTCGACCGGGTGCGCGAGGCCGAGGATGTCGGTGCTCTCTTCGAGCAGGTCCGCGCGGAGAAGGCCGGCGTCTCCAGGAAGAAGGTGCGGGCGCTGGTTCCCCGCGACACCGAGCCCGCCACGCTCAGTTCCCTGCCCGAGTCGATCGCTTTGAGCCGGGGGCGGCTGGAGGTCAGCTTCGCTACCGTGGAACAGTTGGCGGAGGCGATGTTTGCGCTCGCCAGGGTGCTCGAGACCGATGTCGATGCCTTCGCCCAGGCCTACGAGCCGGAGATGCCGCCAGAAGTGCCCGAAGTCGCTCTGGAGATCGATGCTCTTTTCGCAGAGCTCGAAGCGATGGAGAGGGAGCGCTCTGAAAGAACGGTACCTGCAGACCACTCAAGCTCTGACTGAGTGACGCTTAGCTCCGCAATGAGGCAATGCGACGTTACAACATGTAGACATGTTGCAATGTCGGAAAATAACGTATAGAACATGTAGACATGAAGACAGTAGCAATCGTTTCGCAAAAAGGTGGCGTCGGAAAGACGACAGTAGCTCTGCATTTAGCTGTCGCGGCAGAGAGGGATGGAAAGCCCACTGTAATCATCGACCTTGATCCTCAGGCGAGTGCCGCGACGTGGAAGGATCTTCGAGAAGATGAGACACCCATAGTCCAGCCCGCACAAGTAAATAGATTGGGTGTGATCTTGGCTGAAGCGGAGAAGCAAGGAGCTGCTTTTGTTGTAATCGACACCTCGCCCAATTCAGAAAGCTCGTCGCTTTCGGCGGCTCGCGCAGCCGATCTAGTGCTTATCCCCTGCAGACCACATCTGCTCGACTTGAAAGCCATAGGCTCGTCAATTGAGCTTGCGCGCCTAGCGAAGAAGCCCTTTGCCGTGGTTGTCAATGCCGTTCCTCCGCGCGGGGGGCTTGCTTCTGAAGCAGATATGGCCATCGGTACCTACGATGCTCCTATCGCTCCCGTTCATCTCTCGATGCGGGCGGCCTACTATCACTGTTTGGTAAACGGGCAAGTTGCGCAGGAATACGAGCCATTAGGCAAGGCCGCCGAGGAAGCGCACGAATTGTACAAATGGGTGCGGAAACAATTAGACATGTAGACATGAATGCATGTAGCAATTACATTATGTCTATGAGTAGTAATGTCGTATGGCACCTCGGAGGATTACGTTGAAACGAAATTCTATGGCCCACGCATTGAGTCAGGCGGCAGGACATTCCTTTTCCCGGCAACCGGCACGGGACATTGAGGTCCAGCAGGCCCAATCCGATGAAGACAAGTCGAAGCCTCAACTATTAAGATCTGTAGCACCCTCTCGAGCAGGGAAGAAGCCAATTACAGGATTTTTCGAGCCGGAAGTGTCTCGGCAGATTAAAAAAGCCGCGATAGAGAGCGACAAGACTATGCAGGAGCTTTTGCAAGAGGCTCTCAACGATCTCTTTCGTAAGTACGATCTTCCCCCAATCGCATGAATCATTGTAGACAAGAAGACATGTCGATATGTAGACATGTAGATAGGTAGGCTTGATGGAATTTAACGAAGAACAGTCTGATTTGTTTGGGGGCAATAGCATAACGGATGATCGATCGCGCGAGTTGGTTGAGCTCATGGCGTCTATCAGCGAGCGCGATCCCAACGAGGAAGAGCGAGGTTATATCGCTCGGATGCTCGTTCAGGCCTGTTTTCCCTACCGGCGAATTCCTGCCAATGAGTTCTCGCGTGTAGCAAATAACTTCCGATTAACAATCATGGCTCCCTCCGACGTAGGCCTTCCTTTCGGTGTATTGCCTCGCCTGATGTTTATGTGGATGACCCGTGAAGCTATGTTCAAGAAGAACAGGCGGCTAGAGTTGGGGCACTCTCTAACTGAGTTCATGATGCAGCTAAACCTTTCGCTGACGGGTGGAAAGACAGGCACTATAACCCGACTGCGGGACCAGATGAAGCGCATGGCCTCTTCTACTCTGTCGGTGACCTATGACAATGGTCGTTCTTGGAGCTTGCGTCAGGTTGGCATGATCGAAGAAGCAGAGTTTTTGTGGGAGGAGAAGCAGGCAGGGAAGTCAGATCAGCCTGGACTTTGGTCTTCCACTATTCTGCTAAGCGAGGCCTTCTATAAAGAGATTACCAACCGACCCGTCCCCTTCGATATGCGAGTTGTCCAAGTGATTCGAGAGAAGACGCAAAGTCCGCTAGCTCTCGATCTTTACCTGTGGCTGAATTACCGGATGAAGTATCTTAGCCGGCCCACTGACATTCCATGGGGCAAGCTACAGCTTCAGTTTGGGGCCAATTACGCGGACACCCGCCAGGGACGTCATGAATTTAAGCGCGAGTTCCTGAAGCAAATGGAGGTCGTCAGAATGGCATTTAGAAAAGCAGCGCCGAGCATTAAAGAGCACACTGACGGTCGGGGAATCAGACTACTTCCAGGCGAAAGTAGTGTACCGGACATCCCAAGGTTCGACTGAGCTACGCATACGTTCCCGACGGTGATCTACGCATACGTTCCCGACAACGACATGCGCCACTGTAACTCCCTCCGTGACAATCCCCGGTGTATACAAGCCTATTTGGATCGAAGAACTCGCAAGCAACACATTACAAGAGGGTTATGAGAAGCTGCCAATTTAGGCGGTTCTCTTCATCCAGAGCTGGCAGCAATCAATGGCTCATTCAGATGTTGCGCATACGTTCCCGACGCATAGGATCTACGAATAGCGCATACGTTCCCGACACTGAAAATGTGCAAAACCTGTTGATTCTAATAGTTTTCCACGCATACGTCCCCGACCCTAAAAAGGGTCATTTCCACTCAATTGGCGCATACGTTCCCGACAAAAGCTAGTTTTCCACGCATACGTTCCCGACAAAAAACGATGAATCTCTATTGTATTCAACTGTTTAGCTCGTCTCTTGTAGTTAAAGAACTTGTATTAAATACATAAACCACTTGTAGTAGTGCCCGCTTTCCTGTGGATTTTAATAATCCCAACAACGCGAAAGCAAAAGGAGCGCGTCCTTCGGCCGCACCCTATAGGGCCTAACGGCCCTTTTCCGTTGGGGCTGCCGCCCCAAACCCCGCAGATACAACAACAAAAGTAAAAGCTCCCTTATGAAAGTGGGGTGCTTTTGAAGGTTTGGGCTAACGATTAGAGCCTCCGGAAATCGAGCAGAGAAGCCCCACAACGTCCCGTTGAGGCCTCAGACAGCCGCAGGCACCCAAAACTCAGAGAAAACGCCTCTACACGTCACCCTTCCGATCCCGGCGCGAAACTTGCGCTCAGGCTGCTGTCCGTAATGACATTGTATTTACGTCTTGCTACACTCAAGCTGTTGGAGGTCTGTCATGGCTATCGCTGAATCCCGCACGAAAAACGTCTCTACCCGCAAAACTCGTACTGCGGCGAAGCCGGCAGGGAAGACGCGCGCCACGCTGAACATGCGCATTCAGCCCGATCTGCGCATCCTGATCGACCGGGCGGCGGAGGTTGCCGGCCAGAATCGTACTGACTTCGTGCTCGATGCCGCACGCAAGGCCGCGCAGACTACCTTGCTCGATCAGGTCCACCTCCAGTTGAGCCCCGCTGCATTCAAGGCATTTGTCCAGCGTCTCGATGCGCCGCCGCAGCCGAACCAGCGCTTGCAGAAGAGCCTGCAGATGCTCGCGCCCTGGGAGTAGCCGGTGGAGCTATCTGCGCCAGCTGTGCTGGCCGACCATCATAACCTCACTCAGTTCCGATCGGGCGAGGCTTCGCTCGACGAATGGCTCATCAAGCGCGCTCGCGCCAATCAGGCCGATGGCGCAAGCAGGACCTTCGTTGTCTGTGAAAAAAACCGCGTCCTCGGCTATTACGCTCTTGCCTCGGGTTCGGTTAGCCTGGCTGGGTTGCCGGGCAAGTTCCGACGCAACATGCCGGACCCCATTCCGGTCGTCATGCTGGGGCGGCTCGCTGTCGATCTCAGCCTCGCCCGCAAAGGCGTCGGTCGAGGCCTCTTCAAGGATGCCGTCCAGCGCGTCGCGCACGCCGCGGACACCATCGGTATCCGCGGAATCGTCGTCCATCCCATCTCCGATGATGCCCGAGCCTTCTACCTCAAGCTCGGTTTCTCCGAGTGTGTTGGAGATCCCCGACTCATGGTCGTGACCCTCAAAGACGCGCGCGAGGTCTTGAGCAGCATAAGTGCTTAGTTGATTAGCTGTGGGGCGCATTAATTCGCTCAATGTGTGCAATTTCAGAAGGTATGCTGATGGGTGAGGGAATATGAATACATCCGAGATAATCGAAGCCATCGACCAAGAGATTTTGAAGTTGCAGCAGGCACGGGCGCTGCTCGCTGACGTTCCCGCCATCCAGGCAACCAAGCCGGTGGCGGCGAAGCCCGCAACAGGGAAGCGCCGTGGCCGGCCGAAGGGCTCCGTCAACAAGAAGGCGGAAGTTGTCGCGCCCGCTGCGGTCAAACCGGCTAAGCGGACCTTGAGCGCAGAAGGCAAAGGACGAATCGCTGCCGCGCAGAAGGCGCGTTGGGCGGCTCAGAAGAAGGCTGCCGCAAAGCCTGTTGCAAAGAAGATTGCCCCAAAGCCTGTTGCAAAGAAGATTGCCCCAAAGCCTGCGAAGAAGGCTGTTCCTGCCGCCAAACCAGCTGCGAAGAAGATAGCTGCTAAGGTCAGCAAGAAGCGAGCCGTTACTGTAAAGAAGGCTGCCGCAGAGCCGGTGGCAGAGGCGTAAGGCAGGTGGACGGTGTCCTGGCTTGACCGGCTGCTTGAAAAATCCGGGTCAATTAAAAGTTTGATTGATTATCGGAAAGACCTTAAATTTCCAGCTAGACTAAGTCGGCGAGGGCCCCGATGAGTAACCCGATACCTGGTGATGAGCGCATCCTAGCAGAGCAACGCGAAGCTTTACGGCGCAAGGAAGAAGCTGAAGAGAAGCATAGGGATCGGATCTATCAGCTGGAGCGGGATAAACACGAGCTTGAGAAACAGAAAGCGGCTCACGGCCGCAGAAGCGCGCTCCTGGGTGTTATTGCGACCCTCATCGTTGGCTTGATCGCGGCCGGCGCGGCCATTGCAGCGGCCTTCATCTCCCTCAATAAAAAAACCGATCCGACAGAGCCAGGGATTGTCACGAGCATCATTCACGGGGCAATTACGAGCTACAAGATTTACAACTCCAACACTCCGCTTGCGGAGGCCGTGCCGCAAGCTAAGGCACCTAAGACCACGACCTCGATTGCGCCGCCAGCAACGACGCAGCAGGCAATAACAACTCC
Organism: Granulicella aggregans; assembly: GCF_014203275.1. Taxonomy (GTDB): domain Bacteria; phylum Acidobacteriota; class Terriglobia; order Terriglobales; family Acidobacteriaceae; genus Edaphobacter. The sequence continues at coordinate 30,345 of NZ_JACHIP010000024.1, read as the reverse complement.
GACGCAGCCGGAGCCTGCGACCCAGCGAAGTTTGTGCAGTGGCCTCAGTTTGCAAAATTGGGCGCTCGGTCCAGCCCAGGTCAAACTCGTTCTTGAAAATGGCAAGTTCATCGGCTATCGGACAATCGCGACTCTACAGAACATCAGCGCCGGACCTATCCTTGTGGCGCAAACCGGCGGCACGATGACAGACAATGTCGGCAATAATTTCGGCCTCTCGGATTCAACGCTCGGTGGATATATGTTCGGTCGCCCGAGCCCGACCGTGATCGATCCGGGGGTTTCTCTTCAGCCAAGTTTCGGCTACAGGGGACGTGGCACTCCTGGACAGACAGCATCTTTCGACGTGAAGCTCTCGATCTCCGTTGACGGAGGGAAGAACTATATTTCCAATACGCTCACCTGCAGCCCGGTGTTAGTGCCTGAAATGACACCCCAAGCTGCGCGGTAGGAAGAAGACCCTGTTCATATCTCCTCCGCCCTCCGTCGCTTCTAGGAGCTTGTTGAAATAGGGTTCATGGGCTCTGCGCGAAGGGGTATTTGAGGTCTGCGAGGCTGTTTAGCTTGAGTAGTCTCTGTGCGATTCTGTCTGCGTGCGTTGTTGAACACTCAACGGGATGTTTTCAGGCGCAGTTCTGCCGAGGGTCTTGCTGGAGATGGCTTGCGATCAGCCTGGGCAGGCGCATGAGGTTGTGTGCGGCGCAGTTGAAGACGAAGATCCAGTCCACCTTGTGCAGACCGCGCAGCTTCACCTGGCGGAGTGGGCCGGTCTGCTTGAGCCACCCGAAGCCCTTCTCGACCAGCCACCGCCGGCTCAGGCTGATCGCATATCCGGGATGCCGAGTGGTTCGGCGATCCATATTCGAGCGGCGTCCCTTCTCGTTCTTCGTCACATGCGCGGTCACGTTCAGCGTCCGGGCGGCAGTGACGAAGTCCTTCGTATCGTAGGCCTTGTCGGCACCAACGGTGATCCGCCGTGAGCTGCCTTTCTGCTTCGCTTCATGCAGCAGCAGCGCGGCCTCGCGCTCGGCATAGCCATCGGCCTGGGTGGCCATCGCGGCGGCGATCAGGCCGTTGCGGTTCTCCACCAGCGCGTGGCCGAGATAGGCCAGGTGCGACTCCTTGCCATAACTCTTCTTGTAGAGCCTGGCGTCTGGATCGGTCGTCGATTCATGCGTCTCGTTGGTGCGCTTCTGTCTGTGGAAGTTCGTGCCGTCGCCATCGGAGCCGTCCTTCTTGCGGAAGCTCTTCTGAGATGCCCAGGCCTGGATCAACGTCCCATCGACGGTAAAGTGCTCATCGCTCATGAAACGCCTGGCCTGCTGGTTGACCTCGGCGAAGAACTGCTGCGCCACTTCGCTGGTGAGCAGCCGGTCCCGGTTCTTCGAAAACACGGCGTGGTTCCACACCGCGTCATCCATGCCCAGGCCGACGAACCAGCGGAACAGCAGGTTGTAGTCCAGCTGCTCGACCAACTGCCGCTCGGAGCGGACCGAGTAGAACGCCTGCAGCAACAGCGCCCGCAGCACATACTCAGGCGCAATCGAGGGACGCCCGGACGCCGAGTACATCTCGTCAAACGCCGTGCTCAGAGAAGCCAGAACCACATCCGTTAGCCTGCGTATCTCACGCAGCGGATGATCCTGAGGAACACGCTGCTCCAACGTCACATAGCTGAACATCCCACCCTGCAACCGCTCGTCTCCACGCATACTCCATAAGACCATGACAAGCGCAAATCAGACGAAGTGCGGAACCTATTTCAACAAGCTCCTAGTGTGCTGTCCCAGATATAGTTGTTAAATGTGGCTGGCTGAGTTAACCTCCGGTTATGCTGACCGGCCGACCGAAGACATCCCTGGAACTGAGTGCGGAGGAAGAGGCTGAGTTGCGCTGCTTCTCTTCTTCCCGTAGTTTGCCTCACGCTCTCGTGGCTCGGGCGAAGTTGGTGTTGTGGTCGGCCGAGGGCAAGACCAACACGGAGATCGCATCCCAGTTGAAGTGGACGAAGGCGACGGTCGGTAAGTGGCGCCAGCGTTTTATCGAGCGGCGTTTGAGCGGTCTTTACGATGAACTTCGACCTGGTCGGCCCCGGTCGGTCTCCGATGAGAAGGTGGCCTTGCTGCTCCGCCGCACTTTGAAGAACAAGCCTCCAGCAGGAAGTCACTGGAGTGTACGCCAAGCTGCCGATAGCAACGGTCTTTCAAAATCAACGGTCCATCGCGTCTTCCGAGCATTTGCCGTTCAGCCTCACCGCAGCAAGAACTTCAAGCTGTCCAGCGATCCGTTCTTCATTGAAAAAGTCCGCGACGTGGTGGGACTCTATCTGAACCCTCCTGACCATGCGATCGTGCTTTCGGTCGATGAGAAGTCTCAGATTCAGGCCCTTGATCGCACTCAGCCTGTGTTGCCGATGGGGTTGGGCTACGTGGAAGGAGTCACCCACGACTACGTTCGCCATGGAACCACCACCCTGTTTGCCGCACTCGACATCGCCTCCGGAACTGTCCTGACGGAGTGCAAGGCGCGTCATCGTCATCAGGAGTTTCTTGCGTTCCTCAAGCGCATCGATCAGGCTGTGCCGGCAGGCCTTGAGGTCCATCTGATCGTCGACAACTACGCCACCCACAAGCATGCCAACGTACGACTCTGGTTGGCACAGCGGCCCCGCTTCCACATCCACTACACTCCCACCTACTCCTCCTGGCTCAATCAAGTCGAGCGTTGGTTCGGGCTCATCACCCAGCAGGCGATTCGCAGAGGTAGTTTCAGGAGCGTCAAACACCTGATCGATAGAATCGATCACTTCGTCCAGCACTACAACCGTAACTGCCGACCATTCGCGTGGACCGCAACAGCAGACTCCATCCTTCAGAAGCTTGCACGACTTTGTTCACGAATCTCTGGGACAGCACACTAGGGCCTACATAAGGCAAAAGTGGAGGTTGAACAGTCACATGGGAACGGCACACGCTAACGAAATGACACGAGTTCAATACCAACAAAGAGGGCTGGAGCTAACAATGCTGTCGCCAGGGGCAATTTGACAATTGCCAAGAGCTTTAAGCAGAGTAGATGTACAAAACAGTTGTCACGCTGCACTCAAATCCCGGAAATTCTGTCCTTTGTAATCAATCATCTTCCGGTCTTTGAGTGCCGCCCGACACTAACCCTAGCTGTTCAATTCGAGCCGCATGGGACCTTCCAGCGCGTCGATCTCCTTGAGATTCTGTCCTGCGATCCCTTGGAGATCCCCGTACATGCCGGACGTGGCCTCGAGAACTGCCAGAAGCTCACTGTCTCTCTTCGCCCACTGCTTGTTCATCCATTTGCGTTCCTTATCGAGATCGCCGCGCAGTTCTGTGAACTTCTCGGCGATGCATTCGATCCGGTGTTTGAACCGCGGACCGGTCAGGTAAGCGTAGATCTGCTGCGCTTTTGTCTCCTGCCCTTCGCTGGACCGGCGCACGCCGGCGAGTTCAATCACGCTCACCCGAAGGGCATTGGCAACCGGCAGGATGCAGCCCAGGCTGGACACCCAGATGCCCTCCATGTGGTCAAAGTGCGTAACGTCCTTCGGCATCGTCTGCGACACGATCACTGCCAAATCCGCATGTGCGGCACGCTGATCGCCTTTAAGCTTAGTAAGCCATGAATCCGACCAGGCCTTCGTCCGCTTTGACTCCCAAAGGATCTTTCCGCAGAGTTGGCCACTCTGATCACGGACATGCTGTAGCACGTCGCCCCCAAACTCGCCCTTGGCGACGGGTTCTATGAGGTCGAAAGGGAACTGGGCACGCAGTTGGTGCTCGAGCGCAAGCTCCAGCGATTCACCCTGAGACTGCTGTGAACTTTGCTCCGCCTTGCGCTTCAGGCTGTCAATCTGGGTCAAGAGATCCGCAATCTTGTTGTCGCGATCCTGCACCTTCAGATCGAGCGTGGATTGTGCCTCAGCGAGTGCCTTGGCTCGCACATCAGCCAGCCCCGCAGCAATTCCTTTCTGAAGATCTAACGCGAGTTCACGCTCTTTATCCTCGAGCTGCTGTTTCTTCTTGAGAAGCTCCGCCTCTGCCGCTTGAGCGTCGGTCAGTTTCTTGGTGAGCGTCTCGATACGTTCCTTCTGGAGCATGCTTGCGTCTCGCTCTGCCTTCAGCTCATCTTCCATCTGCTGTCGAGCACGTGCCGATTCCTGATCGGCGATCGTCTTACGCTCGGTGACTAGCTGCTTCGCGACTTGATCCCGGACAGCTTGAGCAACTTCCTGGTGCTGCTTGGAGGCAGCTGCCTCCAGTTCGGCCGCTCTCCGATCATTCGCTTCCTTTTGCGCGTTCAATGTCAGCTTTTCAGCTTCAAAAGTCTTCGCCTGGTTCGCGAGCTGCCGTTCGTACTCTGCGCGGGTCGCTGCGACCAGTGGTGCAGCCAGTGATTCGGTGAGTTTGATCGCTTCGCCGCACTGGGGACAGACGAGCGATTGGTCGGTTTGGGGCGGCATGGGTATCCTCCGCCGTAGTATAGAGCGGCTTGAAGAGGAAGACTGGACGCCAACTCTCTGCCAAGCCGCGACCTTAGAATCAATTCAGCCGTGGCAGATCTTCCTTCAGACCGCAGACGCGCCCATGCAGAGCGTATGTTGGCCCGCGCTTGGCGACGGCACCGGCAGGCGCTGAAGCTGCTCGACAAATGGAAGCTCAAACTCGCGGAATTGGATCGAGAGGGTATTGAGGCGCGGCAGAGCAAACTCTGGGCGGACGATCACCTCGAACCGCGGATTGAGGACTGATAATCTCACCCTATGCCCGCCAGCGAGATTGCGACCGAGAGCGCCTTGACCATTCCCATTGAGATCGCAGTCGGCGGCCTCCTATTCGACATGGATGGCGTACTCGTAAGGTCCACTCACGGAGATGAGCGATGCTGGACACGGTGGGCAGCGCATCATGGCCTAAGCGAGATCTTTGACCTGCGTCGAGCACATGGCCGCCGTGAGTGGACACCATCCGAGAATATCTTCCGCACCCCACCCCCGAATCGCTGACCAGTCATCTCGCACAGCTCGATTCGTTTGCGGAAGAGGAGCAATCCGATGTCACTGCTTACCCCGGTGTCGTGGAGTTGCTGGCATCGCTACCGTCCTATCGATGGGCTGTAGTCACGTCAGCATCTGAGAAGATAATGCGAAGTCGGCTTGCAGCGGCTGGTATTTTGACACCCACTCACACGGTTGGCGGTGACACCGTTAGGCTAGGAAAGCCACATCCGGAGGGCTACCTTCGGGGTGCTGGAATTCTCACCCGCCAGCCCCAGGAATGTCTGGTGATCGAAGATGCACCGGCAGGAGTTCGGGCCGGCAAGGCTGCAGGTTGCCAGGTGCTCGCGGTCGCTTCTTCGCATCGCTTGAATGAGCTTCAGGAAGCAGATTGGATCATCGCTTCCATCGATCAAATTGCCGTCTCCGTCGACCCAGAAACTTTAACACTCAATCTCAAATTCCCGGCGCTCCAGAGTTGTGGATAAGGCGCTGCCGGTCTACTGTATTCCGAAGCGCTTCAGCAACGTCTCGGTGCATTGCTTCCAATCAACGCGCCGACAAACCCGATCGCTCCACAGAATGCCATAAGCGCCGATATGGCGTACCAGCGCGGTTCGGCCAAGGCATGACTCCCGAGAAGGTTCGTGGCTTGCAAGTAATTGTTGAGTTGAGAGCCGACCCGCAACCCGAATACGCTGAGAGGAGCGAAGGCGAGCAGCAAGAAGAGCACTTCTTTGTTCGTAGCTTTGCGCATATGGTACCCAGCCTTACATGGAGCGACTGTGACTGTCTTGCGCAACCGTCCACCAGGCTCGAACATAAGCTATGGCATTCTGGTTCATCGAGCTATTTCTACCAGCGCTCTGGCTCGTCCTGCGGGCTCTGAAAAGCAAACGGCGTGATCGCGGCAGGTCCACACTCGGAGCTGAAGTGATCCGCTGCGCGGATCCTCATTCTTAACCTGCCAGAGCAGGCTAAAGCTCGTGAATCAGAGTTCCAACTGGATTGGCAATGACCTCTGATGCGATCGTGCCTGGAGGAACACCTTTTTTGTACAGGAGGTAGGCCGCAGCGATTCCAGAAACAACGGTGGTCCAAAAGATGAGTCTGCGCATGGAGGGTGATCCTGTCTGAGATACGAGATACAGCTTGGATGCAGCGAGAGAGGATGAAGCTTTCTTCCTATGGAACGGTCGGACTCGACGTCGCTTGACCGCGCGTATTTGAGGAGTGGATTGAAGCCCAGCCGTCATCGAGAACGCTCATAGCTTGTGTCGCTCCGAAAGAAGTCTTCCGCGCAGTTTGTCTCTGCATTACCTGATGGATTTGCCGCTGCACTTGGAACGCGTTGCACGCGTCCCACAACCCACAGGCACGGCGGCGGGGGTGTAGTTGGCACGCACTGAAAAGTGCAAAGGAACGCTGCTTCGCATCGGAAGTAGGGCTGACACGTCATCCCCAAAGGGTTGCTGCCTGTGAACGCGCGTATACAACTGTCTACGTTCGCTGAATCAATGGTTTAGCTCACTTCGGAGTCCAGGCGGAACCAACGGTAAACCTGCGTAAACAGGAATCCGAGCCACTCGCAGGCTCGACCAGTATCTGCGCCTTGCCAAAATCAGCCATTTCCGCACCTTCGTTTACGTCGGTAAACCCACGTAGACAATTGTTTACGCCCGGAAACGTGTTAAATTTGACCTCATTGAGCTTCGCCCGTAGGGTGGAAACTATAGAGCCGTTCCCCTTATCATGAGCAATCATCGCGTTCCTCCCCCGCTGTTTTCCGAGCCGCCTGCGAAGATAGAAGAGCCTTCTTTCCGCGCGAAAACCCTCGCAACCCGTCTCCCGAAAGCTGAGATGGAGGCGGTCGAAGCCGCGGCCTCGGCCGCCAACAAGACCTGCTCCGAGTGGCTTCGCGATGCCGCGATCGCGCATCTGAACCGGCCTGTACGGATCAAGAAATCGACTCCCGATCCGACCCTGCTAGCCGAGATTGTCGGACTCAGAAGCATCGTCGTGAACCTGCTCGCTGCGGTCGCAGTCGACCTTCCAAAGGAGACGATTCAGCGCATCGTGACCCAGGCAGACTCGGTGAAGCAGGGGAAGGCGGACGAGATTCTGCGCCGGCTCGAGGACCAGGTCAAGCCCTACGCGGGAGAGAAATAGTGTCCCGTCCGCTCCAGTTCCGGAGCCGGTCCAGGCTGTTCTTTCCGATCTGGATTGCGGTGGGGTTGATCTGTTTCTTCGTCCAATACGCGCTCTGGTTTTCGTTCGCCCTGACTCCACTGCAGAAGCAATATTTCAACTCCTATCTCATGATCCCGAGAGGCCATAGCACAGGGGCAGGACGGCGGGCGAAGGCTCAGGTTTGGTGGGTTTCGAAGACCGCTCCGAAGCGTAAACCTGAGATCGCGGTCGAGAGCGATGTCGTTGCCGATCCGGTTTCCAAGAACCCGGCGTTGCCACTCAACCTCTCTCCCAAGGCGCAGGCGGCGGGGTGGACGGGACTGGTTTCGGCCAGACAGGTCGTATCGGCTGACGGGCTGGAGAAGGTCCTGCGAGAAGGCTTTTTCGACGACGAAAGTCTCAGTCGGTTGTTGCTTACCCCGGTCCTCTTCGGAGCGGCTCTGTTCGTGACGGTGCTCCTCATCCGTAACCGTATTCGGGCCGGGTCGAGCCATGAAGATCGCCACGGCCGGCGGACCAGGGGGCCGGAGTTGGTCTCGGATTGGGGGGCGAACAAGGCAGAAAGAGACGGCGGGATTAAGCTTCGGTTGAAGCCAACGTTCGGCATCTTGCCATCGAGCTTTCCCATTCCGCGCAGGCTTGAGTCGAGTCACATCCTGCTCATGGGGGACACCGGAAGCGGCAAGTCGAACGCCATCCGTCAGATCCTTCGCGAGATCCAGAAGCGCGGTGAGGCAGCCATCGTAAACGATCCGGCTGGCGAATTCGTTCAGGAGTTCTACAACGCCGAGCGCGCGGACTTTGTGCTGAACCCGCTCGACGAACGATGCCCCTCCTGGAACCTATCAAACGAGGTTTATGACTACGGAACTTCGGATGCGATCGCTGCTGCGATGCTTCCCGAGAAGGAGCACGAGAAGGCATTCTTCACCGATGCGCCCCGCCGGGTTCTGTCCCGGTTGCTCAAAAGCCGTCCGTCCGTTCAGGAGCTTTTGGCGTGGATGGCCGATCCCGCCGAGATCGAGCGCCGGCTGGAGGGCACACCTCAGGCGGCCTACCTTGACCGCAACGCCGGACCGCAGCGGGGCGGCGTTCTGGCCAGCCTCAACATGATCGCCGACAGCCTCGCACTGCTTCCGGAACAGGACAAAAAGCGCGGCTTCTTCGAGACAACGCAGTGGGGTTTCAAGAGAACCCAGTGGGTCTTTATGACCTCAAAGCCAACCATGCGAGACCGAATTTTACCGCTGCATTCGGCGTGGCTCGATCTACTTATTCTGCGCATGATGGAGCCCTGCGCAAACGAGGCCAAACCTGTCTGGTTCGTCCTTGATGAGCTCGCCAGCCTCAACAAACTGCCACAGCTCCATACTGCAGTGACCGAGAACCGCAAGTACGAAATCCCAGTCGTGCTCGGCTTCCAGGGACGCAGCCAGCTTGAAAAGCGCTACGGTCAGGACGCCGAGGCCATGCTCTCCCAGCCGGCTACAAAGATCTTTTTCAAGACCTCCGAGCCGCGCGCGGCAAAGTGGGTTTCGGAGACGTTGGGTGAGATTGAAGTTGAGCGTCTGAAGGAGTCCAGGACGCCCAAGCTGTTTGGGTCGAAGAAAACTTATGCGATGGAGATCGCCACCAAACCGCTCGTCATGGCCTCTGAGATCGCGGGGCTCGAGCCGCTGCGTGGATACATCAAACAAGGGAATCGAGTCATGCCGGTGAGTTTCGCGCTCACGCCGCTGAGAAAGCTTCAGGCGGAGTTTATAGCGAGGAAGATGACGGTGCCGGAGCCACGGTCAGTTCCACCGCCGATACCAGAACCGCCTCTAAAGTCCTCACAACAAGATGCGGTCTCGGAACAGAAGACAGTAGACCTAAAAGATGTTGTCATACCCGCGTCTTCGCCGGTTGAAGCGCAGGCTCCCCAGAAGGAGTCAAGCAAGTTCGAAAAACCAAAGTCCCCCTTTGAGCGCAAAAAATGGACAGACAAGGGGACGCCGCGCGAGTGGGATCAAAGCCGCTGGATCGATTGAGAAATAGAGAACGCTCTATGAAGGATCGAGGCATCGAATCGCATAGGAGGATGGTTATGGACACTCTCGAGGATGGGATTTCAGCAACGCAAAAGGCTGTCCAGGTGTTGCAGACAATCCTGATTGAGGAGACTCTCGAGTACTTCACAGCGCCCTACACCGAAACAACGATTCGAGCTGGACGGCGGATGCTGGAGATTGGGCCGCTGCTTTATTCCCGTCCGCATGATGCCCTCCACATCAGTCTTTGGGAAGCCCTAGCTGCCATGCATCCCAAGATGCAGAACAATGAGGCTTATGCCCGTGGTTTGTTCCGCGCCGGGACTTGGGAGGTAGCGATGATCGTAACGAGGGGAACGACTTGGGACGACCTCGAGGCCGCCGTCATAGACGCACATCAAGAACCCGAGAGCCCTCCCAATCGGCCGAGAGTCGTACCTTTCCACTGATGGAAGTCGATAGCTGCCAATGAACGAGGCACGCATAGATGGTGCAGTGATAGAACGCCTCTTGAGGGCGTTAATGCGTCAAGCCTTTCATGCATAGTGGAGGACAATGTCATGCGTGAAAAGACTTGGATCGCTTCGATGAACACATCGGCGATTTATCTCAAATCGAACATCGGAAGATGCCGCATTCGAGTTCGGGTCTACGCGTTTTGCGAGCCCTAACGGCGTCGACACGGATTAGACCGTCGATTCATATTGCAGCGCTCTGCGATCCGCGCGAAAAACCAAATAAACATCTCGTCCCCGCTATCCCTCGGATACACTTTCCGTCACAAGTGAATTGTGTACGCTGCGGAGTTTCTGTGTCCTCTTTTTCCCACGACCTTCTCTTTGCTCTGCGCCAGCTTGTGAAACATCGCGTCTACGCAATAACTGCCATTGTCTCCATGGCTCTCGGCATCGCCGCCACCACGGCGGTTTACAGTGTTCTCTACGGCGTCCTCATTGACCCCTACCCGTACCGTGATGCGAACCGCATCGCCATGATCAACCTGCACGACAAGCAAGGCGACGAGGGCAACCTCTTCTTCACCCTAGCCGAGATTCAGCAGTTGCGCGGGGCCAAGTCTGTGTCCTCGGTCTTGGGCGTTCGCAGACTCGACATGATCTCGACGGACGGCGATTTGCCGGTATCCGTCAAGGCGTATGAGTTTACCGGCAACGGCTTCCAATTTCTGGACGCGCCTCCGATGCTTGGCCGCACCTTCACCGCTCAGGAAGCTCCCGAAGGCGTCGCTCCCCCAGCCGAGGCCGTCATCAGCTTCCTCTTCTGGAAAACCCACTTCAATCAGTCGTCCGACGTTATTGGAAAAAGCTTAGACCTGAATCATCGTCGCTTCACTGTGATTGGTGTCGTCGGCCCCCGCTTTACCTGGGGCGACGGCGAGGTCTACATGCCATTGTCTGCGGATGTTGATCCGCAAACGCGATTGAATACGCTGGTCCGCGTTAAGCCAGGAGTAACCCTAGGTGAGGCAACTGGCGAGATTAATGGATTTGTCCGGCAGCTGGCTCACGAGCATCGTGATCTAGTGCCGCCTGGCGACTTCGATCTTCGGGTTGAAACGCTCAATGACAGCCTCCTTGGCCAATTCAAAGGTACGCTCTTCCTGCTCTTCGCAGCGGTCGGTCTCCTGTTATTGATCGGTTGCGGGAACGTTTCGATCCTTATGCTCGCGCGCGGTACCGCCCGTCAGCAGGAACTTGCCATGCGCGCCGCGCTTGGGGCAGCGCGTCTCCGCATCGTCCGTCAGTTGCTCACTGAAGCAGTGCTGCTCTCGGTCACGGGAGGCGTGCTCGGCATGGCCCTCGCATACCTCGCGATCCACCTGATCATCGGCCTGCTGCCTGAGTATTCCATTCCGCACGAAGTCGTCATTAGCCTCAACATTCCTGTGCTGCTCTTCAGCGCCGCGGTATCCGTGGCCATTGGCATTGCCGCAGGCCTGACTCCAGCGCTGCAGTTCTCCCGGCCTCAACTGAACGCCATCCTGCAGGCCGGAGACTCCAGGACCGTCACCTCTCGTGGCGGCAAAGTACGTTCTGTGATGATCGTCGCGCAGGTCGCGCTCACCGTTCTGCTGCTGGCAGGAGCGGGAGCGGCCATGCGCAATTTTCTAGAGGCGTATACCGCCAAACTTGGCTTCGACCCGCACAACTCCTTGCTGATGTTCGCCCAGTTTCCCGAGGGTGCTTACACTACTTGGGCGGCGAGGTCGCAGTATGTCGACGCGCTAAACGAGAAGATCAAGGCGACTCCCGGAGTCTTAGCTGCGACGGAGTTTGACGGGGGACTTCCGCCCCAGGGCGTCTGGCGGCAGCCAGTGCACCTGGTTGGAGCTCCCGCAGACGACGGCCGCAAAGCTGGCGTGATGATGGTCAGCGCCGACTACTTCGCCGTCCAACGTATCCCGTTGCTACAGGGAAGAACTATCACCCGTGAGGAGGTGCTGCGCGGTTCTCATCTGGCAGTGATAACGGAGACCTTCGTCAAGCGCTATTTCGACGGCCAGAATCCGATCGGCAGGCAGGTCGTCGCTACAGGTCTTCAAAGGCCGTTCCCGCGTGCCGTGATCGCGCCAAATCCGGAACAGCCATACGAGATCGTCGGAGTTGTCGGCGATGTTCGCAACGATGGACTGCATGAGCCCATCCAACCCCAGATCTACGTTCCTTCCACCATCGTCATCTTTACTGGAACCAGCATTCTTGTACGCACAGCCGGCGATCCACGCGCTGCCATGCACAGTATCGGTGCCTCCATGCGGGCCCTCAACCAAAACCAGGCCGTCACTCAGGAGTACGCTTTTGAGGACTTCTTGTCGATTTTCGCCTGGTCGCATGACCGCTTCATCTCGATACTCTTCAGCATCTTCTCCGTCGTGGCGCTTGGATTGGCAGCTATCGGTCTCTTCAGCGTTGTGGCCTACTCCGTCGAGCAGCGTACTCGCGAGATCGGCATTCGTATCGCTCTCGGCGCACCACGCGTTAACGTGCTCATACTCACCCTGACTTCGGTCGCGTGGACAGCCGGGATCGGCCTCCTTCTCGGCATTGGATTAAGCGTCGGCCTAAGCGACTCAGTGCACAGGTGGACGCAGAGCAGCATGCGCGACGCCGGTGTATTGGGCATCATCTCGGGCGTCTTCTTGCTGGCATCAGCGGCAGCCTGCATCTTGCCGGCACGGAGGGCCATGCGGGTGAACCCCATGGTCGCACTGCGAAGCAGTTGAAGTCAGACCGATGTAATCCTAGTCAACTGCACTTGAACCTTCAATAGTGCTAACAGGTCGAGTCACTTATTGAAGTTGCTCGAACTGTTTCTAACGGTCTTTGGGTTCATAAACCAAAGAGGCCGTGCATGAATGCGCGGCCTGAGTTAATAGTAAACAGAGTTGCACTTAGTCTTCTCTGGATACCAAGTGCAACACTCAAGGCAAGCGAGGCGATTGGTCACAAGTAGGCTTTTTTCGATACTCCGCTACTCCGAGCGAAGTGCATGAATCGGATCGATCGCAGCGGCGCTGCTGGCGGGACGAAAACAGGCTGCAAGTCCGAAGAGAAGGAGCGAGAGAGTTAGTAAAGCGAGTAGGACGAAGTCGTGGCCGGGGTGGAGTTGAACGACTGAGCCGAGGATCTGGCGGAGGGCAAGGGTGAGAATCCAGCCGCTAATAATTCCTGAGGATAGAAGAAGGGAAACCCGGCCAAGAATCTGACGAACCACACGCCCACGAGAAGAACCTAGGGCCATTCTTACGCCGATCTCTCGGGTACGGAATTCGACCTCGTGACTGGTGAGGCCGTATAGGCCGATCGCGGCGAGGAGAAGGGCGGATGCGGCAAAAAGACCGAACAGCCAATTCTCCATTCGCTCAAAGACCAAGCTCTCACTAACGACGTCTGCCATCGTTTCTGGTGCCGAGAACGGGACGGTGGGGCCGACTTGGTGCATGGCATCGCGAAGAGCGGGAATCAGGGCCTTGGGATCGCCAGTGGAGCGAATCACCAGACTCATGCTAAAAAACTCGCCGACTTCATCCTTCGGAATTTCGTCAATGAGCCAGTCCAATTCAGCGAGTGGGGGCTCAGCGAGATGCTGGCGAACGTCAGTGATGAGACCAACGATGTTGTTCTTATCCCCTTCGTCGGTTCGCGCGCCGACCGGTTCGCCGCCACTTGAGAAGAACTTTTTCTGGAAAGCTTCGTTGACGACAATATTTGGAACTTTCAGATTGGGCGTGTCCTCGGCGGGAGAGAGCATGCGGCCACGCACGAGCTGAATGCCCATTGCATCGAAGTAGCCGCTAGACGCCACGCGGACCTCAGCAAGCATCTCCTGCTGAGCTGGATTAGGAGGTTGTCCAGCAATGTGGATGTCAGAATTGCTCCCCCAATTCTTAATAGGAAGGATGTTGATGATGCCAGCGGCTTGGACTCCAGGAAGATGGGAGACACGTTCAAGTAGGGGACTATAGAAGGTTGCGAGCGGGTCCCGGTGCTCGTACTCGGCGGGCGAAAGCTGGATAGATGTGGTAAGAATGCGATTCGGATCAAAGCCGAGGGGAGTATTCAGCAGGCTATGCAGATTTCGGAGTAAAAGGCCCGAGATGACGAGGAGGACGAGCGAAAGGGCAACCTGGGTGATCACGAAGCCAGAACGAAGGCGATTCTGCTCGCGGGAACCGCCTATCGAGTTCCCGCTGCGCATCGCCTGATTGGGGTCGGCCTTCGAAAGCCGGAGCGCCGGAGCGAGCGAAGCGGCAACGCTGGTGGCTGCGGCGATGAGCGCGGCGAAAAATACGACCCTTCCATTGAGATGGACATCGGCCCCCCGAGCGAGTGCACTGACGAGGAAGGTTCGTATGGTGGTGAGTAGCAGCCAGCTAAGCGCGATACCAGCGACGAGACCGATGGCAGACAATACGAGACCTTCCGTGACTACCTGGCGGAGCAAACGACCACGGCTTGCACCGATTGCGGCGCGCAGTGCCATCTCGCGTTCACGTCGAATGCCCCGCGCAAGGAGTAGACCGGCAACGTTAACGCACGCTATACCCAACAACGCACATACGGCGAGCAGAAGAATTTTGAGGGGGCCACTGGCTTCCCCTGTCACACTCTCCTGGAGAGGAATGATGTGAACGGTACGACCGGTGTCAGTATCGGGGTAAGCTCGGCCGAGATTGTCCAACACGTAGGTGAAATCGGCCTGAGCTTGCTGGGCAGTAACGCCGGGCTTGAGAAGGCCAACCGCGCGCATCCAATGTGCGCCCCGGCTGCTTTTGAGCTTTGGTTCCGGGTTCAGTGGCTTATAGATCGCGTTGCGGGCGGAAAGCGGAAAGCGAAAGCCTGCTGGCATGACGCCGATAACCGTAGACGGAACGCCATCCAAACGGATTGTCTTGCCGATGATTTCGGGGCGGCCACCAAAGTTGGACTGCCAGACCTCATAGCTCAGCACGACGATTGCGTCGTGGCCGGGTTGGTCTTCTCCTGCCAAGAAAGTTCGGCCATACAGAGGTTTGATCCCGAAAACAGTGAAGAAGTTATCAGTGCCCCGAACCGAAGTCAGCGAAACTGGTCCAGAGGGCGAATCAAGATTCATCTTGAGATAGTCGGTGTAGCCAGCGAAAGCCTCGAAAGTCCGTAACTGAGCGCGGGCATCGACATAGCTGAGCCACGACCAGGGCTGGGTGTAACCGGAGCGCGCATGGGTGTCGGGAAAAACGAGGCGCTCCTGATTGGAGAAGGGAAGAGGTAGTAAAAGGACTGCATCGATAACCGAAAAGACAGCGGTAGCGAAGCCGATGCCGAGTGCCAGGGTGAGCACAACTAGTAACGTAAAGCCAGGCGCTCGCTTCTGCTGGCGAATAGTGAAGCGAAGATCCTGGGCGAAATGTCTCACGAGGTTCCTCCGATCTTCACCTGCAGCATTTGAGGCGCCAAAACCAATTGGGTTTTTCTCGGCGTTTTGGGCAAGAAAGCTTTCAATTCGCTTCAACGCTTGCCCGTTTATGACAACGCATGTCCGAAAATGGACGGCCTCGACAGAGGATAGGACACTCAACCACCGGCTCCGTTCATTGCCATGTTCGTTCGTGCTTCGCGAGGTCTTCCAGTTCGGGCCGTTCTCACCTTCCGGTCGAATCGCAAGGCGGTAGTAGGCCATGAAGGCTCATCCTGGGGCGCAGTACTTTGTAGAAATGGTGGTTTCAGTGAGTACAGCCCCAGAACGCTCTTCCTGTAGAGCTGGAGCCGGGGTTGCAGCGTATTTTCAGACGGACGATGAACTTTCTTGCCGTCGGCCCCGAAGTAGAGGGTGGAGACGCATATTGAACACCAAGCAAGAGCTTCCGACAGCATGGTCGCGTGATTCGTCGACATTCGATGCGATGTATGTCGAGAATGCGCCCCGGATACGAGCATTCCTGCGCCAGTTGGTCGGCTCCCGGCAAGCAGCCGAAGATGTCACTCAGGAAATTTTCACCCAACTCTGGCAGCGGCCCGGTGGCTTCGATCCAGATCGAGGTACGCTCCGCGCCTACTTGTTTGGAGTTGCAAGGCACAGGGCAGCAGAGTGGTGGCGTCGATCTCGCCCGGAAAATGCATTTCCAGAGGACAGCCGCTCGGGAGAGGATCCGGAGCGCGGCTGGATAATTGCGGACGCACTGCAACATTTGCCCGAAGAGCAGCGGATGTTGCTATGGCTGCGAGAGGTGGAAGGACAGTCGTATGCCGAACTTGCTTCCATTTTGAATATCCCGCTAGGAACCGTTCGCTCCAGACTATTTACCGCACGTCAGGCGCTGCGCGTTATCTGGGTGAGTGAGGCGAGGAAAGGAGATTTGCATGAGGTGCGATGAGGTGGAGGAGTTTGTCTCGGCGATGTATGACGGCGAGACTGTTCCGCAGGAGGCCGCGGAACATGTGACCCAATGTGGCGAATGTCAGCAGTTGTTCCGAAGCTTTGTGGAGATGGGAGCTGAGCTACGTCGCTTCGGCAGTCTCGAAAGCGCGGAACAATTGCCGGAACGCACATGGGAACGACAAGGGCGCACGATAACGGGGTTGTGGGAGAAAGGGTGGCAGAGCATGAGAATTCCACGTTTTGCGTTTGCAGCGCTGGTGATGTTGGTGGTTGCGGTTGGGTCTCGGCTTGCGCTTGTAGAGGTTCGTGCCCATGAGGATGGTCCTGTGCTGTTGCTGAAGATCAAGTTCGGTGACGGCAATGAAGCCAGGTGTCCCCTGTCTTCAATGGATCAGCGTATTCAGCGATGCGGTGGTGTTTCCGCAGCAGCGGGCGGTAATCTCAGCTATGTCGTTCATTTCCTAAAAAAGAATGGTGATCGGGCGTTGCTGAGCCTGCGTTCGCAATCTGGTCAGCAAACCGTGAGCACCGATGATAAGCAGGCCGAAACGATGCCCGAAACGCAGCTTTGGGTCTCTTCAGAAGAAGCCACCGACACTTTGTTAGGCGGCGTCGCTAAAGTCAGGCTGACAGCACAATGGACAGACCACATCCCGGTGCTGATGGGGAGTAATGAGTATCTCGATCCATCTGCCCATGAGCTACGTTTGACGTCACCTCTTCTGCTTAAGAACAATCAGGTTGTAGGTGATATGGAGGGAGCCACGGCCTTGGCAGATGAGCCAAACGAGGCGGTGTATCTCTACATCCCAGGGGAGGGACGCTTTGTCATGTCGCTGAACTCGATCGACGGCGCGGTTGCGGGGAAGATTGAAATCAACCGTATCTCGTTCACCAGCGATGGACACCAATACGTCGTTGTGACGGGAGCACCTGTCGCCCGGGGTGAGGCAATCTGGGTCAAACGTGAGGCAGCCTACAAGCCGCCAAGCGGCCTCTCAACTGCGTTTCTGGGCGCCGCTCCAGTAAGCAGTCTCGGAATAGGCCAGTAGCAGAGAAACATCTATAGTCATGAGTACAAGGGCACAACGAGAGAAGCGCCGGCGCAAGACGTTGGATTGTGATACTCCGGCTATTCAACTCCAAGCCAGTGTTGCAGCGACCGGTTGAGACCGCCGGTGTTTGCGGCAACTTCGATGGCCCAGGAGACGGGACGCGAGACTCGCATGCCGGCTTCCGCTAGATGGTAAGAACGTCGAGTTCGATCGGTGGAGGTTGCAGTATTTGAGGCTTGACTACCATGCCATAGCTTCCACTACCTATGTCGACAAGAACCTTATTGGTCGTGTCTTGAGTCCGTGTAGAAGCAACATGCAATTGCCGTGTCGCCTGAGCGAGTGCGTGGCAGAGGGTATACCGGTTTGGAATACGTGACGCTGCTTGGAAAACATTTTCAGAGCGCATTTGAGAGCTCCTCTTGAGGTACGGGTTGATCCCAGCGACTAGACGCCCGAGGCATGGATACAGCTTAGTGGAAGGCTAAACTGTTGCAAAGTCGGTGGCTGCGGAAACTTCCCCGGTCCGGGATGATTTGGCGGAGCCGAAACTTCCGCAAACGCCGTTTTGCGGGAGGTCTCCCCAACGAGAAAATCTTGCGCTCTTGTCCTCGGGTATTCTGAGCAGACCATGACCCGTCTAGAGTTCTTGTCCCCACATGAGTGAAATCGAAGGCTGGATCTCAACCGCAGCCCTTACTTTGGGCATCGACATCGAACGTCTCGACGAGATTGCGTCCAGGCAAGTCAGAACATTGTTGGAAAGCAAATTCGTTACAGGCGAGCCGCGAGTGTGGTGGTTGGGCCTGAAGACCCCTTATGTCTACTATGAGATTGGCTCGACTCGTCTCAGCGAAATTTTGCCAGTATCCCAAGGAAGGGTTCTCTTCATACCTGAAGTGGACGATGGTCACCCGCTCCCTGTCTACGCTGTAGATGTGGCGACTTTAGAAGGGATTCTTGGCGAATGTCCCTTCTTCGAATACTACGTCGCTGATCGGAGTGGTGCGTGGCTAGTGGCAGAGACGGAGCATGATGTGTTCATTCTTTGCGGCACAACTGAGAGCCTTCTGCGATTGCCTGCTGGGGGCCGCTTGTGGCCCGCTTCTTAAGGCATCACCTCGTGGCTGTCGGCGTTATCTGAAGTCTTGCCGTTTGTGATCGCCGGGCGGGTCGAAGTTGCCGACAATGCCGTTTCGGAGGAACGTCGGTCATGACCGACGTCACCGTATCTCGAAGAATGGCGGCGAGCGTTCGACTGTGAAGAGATCCCCGCAGTCGACATCCTTATTCTCTCCCCGAATGTAAGGGATAAGCGCTGTAACGGACTCGCCAGAACGGTGCTCAAGCGCAAAGCCTATGGCATCAACCTTGACCGTTTTACCAGGTGGGACTGCGAGTGCGTCATAGCAGATTGTAGCGGCGCGGACATCTCCGGAAGCTGCCATTTCTTTGAACGTGTTGGTTAGAATGTCTATCGAAACTTGGCTCGCAGGAAACTCTTCCCCCGAATCGGCCGCCACCCACTGAATGGCACCGCCCGTGTCCATGATGGCTCCGAACGGGTTGAATGAACCCTCTTCGACCAACATCGATTTCGCGAACGATAGGAGGGAATCTATAAGGGCTTGAAGATCAGGATGAAGCTGAAGAGGTCGGCTCATACGGCATCATAGCCGTAGGTCCTTGAAAGTCGATGTTTTCGGCAGTTACGACTTGCGACCTCGCATCCAGACATAAACTATCCCTGTGCTGACGATCTCGAAGTCTCTCTCCGGCGGCCAGGCAAGGACGTATCACGCTCGTGAGTTCAAGTCCGAGCAGGCGAACTACTGGAGCAAAGACCAACAGGGCCATAGCGAGTGGCAGGGCAAGCTCGCACAGCAGTGGGGCCTTGAAGGCTCGGTCGGGGCTGAACACTTCGCCCGGCTGACCGAAGGCCAGCACCCAATGAACGAAGAGCAACTCGTTCGCCATCAACCAGCGAAGACGTATGACAACCAGTTCGGAAGAGAAGTGACCTCGGTCGAGCACCGGGCGGGATGGGATGCGACGTTCTCAGCACCGAAGTCGGTTTCATTGACGGCATTGGTTGGAGGAGACGACCGGGTCCGCGAGGCGCACCGTGAAAGTGTCCGTATCGCCCTTGGTGAGTTGGAGCGGTACACCCAGGCGCGGATCGGCAACATTCAGGCACCGGAGCTGACGGGCAAGTTCGCTGCCGCGACCTTCGAGCATGACACCGCTCGCCCGGTCGACGGCTATGCCGCTCCCCAGCTTCACACCCATGCCGTGATCTTCAATGTCACCGAACGCGAGAACAGTCAGACGGGTGAGCTGAAGACAGGCGCTCTCCAGGAGCGCGGTCTCTTCCAGTCGCAACAGTTCGCGACCACGGTCTACCGGACCGAGCTTGCTGCCCGGCTCCAGGATCTCGGCTACGAGATCGAGCGCGGTAAACATGGTCAGCCGGAGATCAAGGGATACACCCAGGAATATCTTGAGGCGTCGAGCCCACGCCGTGGCCAGATTGAGAAGCACCTGCAGGAGATTGGGCGTGAGGGAGCGGGAGCTGCCCAGGTCGCTGCCCATCGGACCAGGGATTCGAAGGAGTTGCAGTCGCCGGCAGAGGTGCTGCACCGCCACCGTGAGCTTGCTGCTCAGTATGGGCATCAGGCCGATTGGGTGGTAACGCGAGCGCTCTCGAATCACCAGCGGCAAGAGATCGATTCACCGAAGGTCGCTCAACAAGCTGTTACCTACGCCCGAGATCATGTCTTCGAGAAGAGCTCTGTGCAGGATGAGCGCGCGATCATGACTGCCGCGATGAACAGGAGCATGGGACAAGCCTCTTCCAGCCAGGTGCGGGAGGAGTTCGATCGCCGAATCGCGCAAGGAGAGTTCCGCCCCGTCGAGAATGCACCAGCCTCAGCCGGGCAGCAATATACGACCGCCGCTATGCTGCGCATGGAACGGGAGACCATCGGGCATATGCAGGCTGGTAACAAGTTCGACGCCAATCAGTCTGCATTGGTTGAAGCCAAGACCAGTGCCAAGGTGATTGAGCAGAACCCGAAGCTGAATCCCGCCCAGCAGCAGGCAGCAGAGCAGATCTTCGCGAGTCGCGAGAAGATCGTCGGCCTGGACGGTATGGCTGGCGTGGGCAAGACAACGACCCTTGCGGTCATCCGAGAAGGTGTAGAGGCGAACGGTTACCGCATCGAGGGGTTCGCACCTACCAGCGGAGCGGCTGCCCGGTTGGCGGAAGCGGGCATTGAGACTTCAACTTTGCAGATGCATCTCGCTAAAGGACAACGCCACGACACCGGGGAGAAGACGCTCTATGTCGTCGATGAGAGTTCGCTGGCATCGTCGAAGCAGATGCACGACTTCGTGACACGGCTCCATCCGAACGACCGAGTTCTCCTGGTTGGGGACACACGACAGCATGAGGCCGTTGAAGCCGGCCGGCCCTTCGCCCAGCTTCAAGAAGCCGGGATGGTGACCGTCAGACTAAGCGAGATCGTTCGCCAGAAAGATCCCGAGCTGAAGCATGTGGTCGAGCAGCTTGCTCGAGGCGAAGTTCGAGACGCGGTGGAGGGATTAGGGCGGCAGGGGCGGGTGCATGAGGTTAAAGACCCATCCCAGCGTATCGAGGCGATCGCGAAGGAGTATGCCAGGGCGCCCGAGAGCACCCTGGTCGTCTCGCCCGATAATCGCTCACGAGCGGAGATCAACGCGAAGATTCACAGTGAACTGCAGGCCAGGGGCATCGTCGCCAGGGAAGAGTACAAGGTCGGCACTTTGGTCCCCCGGCAAGACCTTACGGGAGCCGACCGGACGTGGGCGCAACGCTATGAGCCCGACAATGTTCTCCTCTACTCGCGCAGCTCGAAAGACACCGGAATCAAGAAGGGTGAGTATGCCCGAGTGAAGCAAGTCGACGCGGAGAAGAACCTGCTCACCGTCGTGCGGTTTGATGGATCGGAACGGACGTATGATCCGCGTCGACAGCAGGGTGTCTCCGTCTATCGCGACCAGGAAAAGGCTTTTTCGGTCGGAGATCGTCTTCAATTTAGCACCCCAGCGAAATCAGCCGACCTCAAAGTCGCGAACCGCGAGCTCGCCACCATCGAGAGCATTACAGACGATGGACGCATGCAGTTGAAGATGGACCGCGGCGGCCGCCGTGTCAGCTTCGATCCGCGAGAGCATCCGCATTTCGACCATGGCTACGCCGTCACGAGCCACTCCAGCCAGGGGCAGACCGCAGACCGCGTGCTCATCCACGTCGACACCGAACTCGGCGCGAAGGATTTGCTCAACAACCGCATGGCCTATGTCGCCGTCTCGCGTGGAGCGCGTGATGCTCAGATCTTTACCAACGACCGCGAGAAGCTACCGCAGGCTCTGGGCCGCGACGTGTCTCAGCAGAGTGCGCACATAGCGCGCGAAGAGAAGCAAGTCGAGAAGGGGATCAGCAGAGAGGAGCACGAGAGGCATTGGGCTCCGCTTAACCAGGCTCTCAGTCCTGACGAGGCAAAGCAGTTTGCGTGGAGGATCGAGACCGGCACCATCCAGAGCTATCAGCATCTTGAAACTCAGCGGGTGCTGCACATCGACGGAGCCAACGGACAATTCTATCGGCAGGATGGGAACCCCATCACAGCAAGGCAGGCTTTAGATCATGCCATGCCGACAGGAGTCAGGCATTCCCAATCGGCGGAGCTAACCCAAAGACCTGAAATGCCCGAGATCGAGCGGAGCATCGGCCGTGGCCATGGGCTGGGTAGGTAATCGGGAGCCGCTGACCCAATTCAGATTGGGGATGAAATTTCACCTATCCAGCCAATGCGAGGCAACCTTTTCCAGACGCAGCAAGGCCGCCCGAAGGACGATCGCGGCGGATGACCCACGGGGATCCTGCGAGCGGCCGAATATGTTCGAAGGGTGTGCTTTCTGGTCGGAACACCAAAGTTTAAACACCGTCAAGCTTCTGCATCGTGCCGATCAGTAAATCCACGAGACGTTCAGCGTTGGCATGACTCCGAATGCTCGCCGCGAGGGGTGGTGCCATTTAGTTTGATGCGCAATGAATTAATTACCCATTTGCGTATTACTTTCGCTGTATTGCATCATTCCCGAGTAGCCGCTGAATTTATAGTTTGTTGCGTTCGCTCCTATCACAAGAGAGACGCTACTCGACGTCCCAACGGCAGAAGAAGTAATCGTTCCCCCGGAAGTGGTTGTGCCACTGTTTAAATTGTTTCCGCTGCTGTCGTAAAAAATATACGTGATTACGGCCCCTGGCGTACTGTCCGCGACGGTAATCTTAAACTCAATCGTGTGGTGAACTGGAGAGGGGTACACCCACTTTGATGACGTAACATATGGAGCTGCAGCGGTCGGCTGTCCATAGATCAGTGTTATCTGGCTTGCTGTCTCCTGGGCGCCATAGTTGCATTGAACTGAATCACCAGCACTATTGTTTGTGAGTGACCAGTTCGGAGAAATAGCGACGAAGTTGTAGTCCGACAACATTAGGTTCGAAAACGTTGTTGACGAATTAGGCGGAAAGTCACTACATTGCGCGATACCGTAGGCTTCTAGCGCTCCACCTAATGCCCAATTAAAAGTTTGTCCATAGCTGGAGGTTTGTGACAAAACAGTGGACTTTCCTGACGTGACATCTTTAGTCGTTATGTTCCACGAAGAACACGACGGAGTTCCTGCTTGGCACGTGGACTGCATTGTCCCTAAGATGTTGTCACCAGAATTTACTACTACAGGCGAACTATGGAGCATAACATTGTTATAACAGCAGTTCCAACTAGCGATATCCCAAGCATTTTGGGTGAGACCATTCCATTCCAAAACAGGCTGGAGGATGGTTATGTCTGCGGTATGGTCTTCGAGCCCTGGAAAGAAATAGAGGGTCTGGCCATCGTTCGAACTTGGAACCCCAGGAACAGTTATATTTGCGTTTAACGCGCCGTACGAAGTATTGCCGACTAGACTCTCATAAACGATATAACCGTTGGTGCTTGGCTGGGGTATATCTCGATTTCCGCTATTGCTAGATATGACTTCTCCTTTTGCGTTGAAGCGAGGGGAAGCGCATGTCGGAACAATATCAGTATTTCCATTCGCACGCCGAATCACGCCCAAATCTCTTAAAAACGAATCCCCTTTTGATAGGCCTGCCACACACGCCGGATCGAAGTATCCGAAGGGTGTAACGACATATCTGGCCGGTACTGTTAGCGGTCGAGCTCCTGTCGCTTGAGTTTGCGCGGCCAAAGGACGTAAGCCGATCAGCAATAGGCCTGTGGCCAAATAATATAAAAATGCTGGCCGAGCGGCGTTTAGTACACGCAAATATGAAATATCAACGAACGTTGCAAGTGTGTATCTCTTCATAGTGCACCTCGTGTTTCACATAATGTGCTTTTGACCCTTACGAAGGCACAACAGGGAAACTACGTTGCTTTATAAGCGCTTTGGTTGGACAGTGCAAGTGAAAAAGAAGGTTTTTGCAGAGATAGATGTGAAGTTATTGCATCGCTGTTTAGACTGTATATATAGCCGTGGCCTGCCGCCAAGCAACTCATTGAATGGGAGCCGCGTTATTGCCAGCTAACCAAAGCATCGCGAGGGCCTCCACGGATATTTCGTCAATGCTTTGCAAGTAAATATGTGCCAACTCATGAGCTACGATGTGCTCTGGAGTCGTCAGGGCGTCGGGACGTAGGAGCTTAGGGCCACGCATTATGGTGTATCCGGCATCTAGGTAGGTAACGCCGTAGACAGGAGTACTCGGCGCGAGATGCTTTTCGACGCGGATATGATGCACGTAACTATCCCAAGATGCTTCATCGCAAACTACATAAAACCTCCACTTCCGTGGTAGCGCGAACCTAGACGCAATGACTTTGAACGTTTGCAGTTCCCGCTGACACTCATCTGTAGCCTGACCATTCTTCGGAATAAAGAGTGTGGATGGCACAACTGGAAGTTGGCCGGAGGCAAAGGCCTTAGCTATCGGAATACCTATATTCTGAGCAACGATATCCATACTTAGGGCAGCTAGCAAGACGCCAACAGCCAATAGTTGGCTCATGAGACCTTTCGCAACACTAGTGAAGAATTGTGTCATATATGGCAGGTTTGGCTAATTGCGTACTTATCGGCTAACTTCCGTCACTAATGTTTTTCCTTATGGCGAAATGATGCGCGGTCTAGGCCATCCTCTGCGCGGAAGGCATTACCGAGAGACGTTACGAGCAACGTTTACGAGTGAATCCCAGTACTCAGAAATGAATCCCAGCTGCATGACAAGGCTAATTAGAAAGTCAAAACTGGTCGCCAGGGGTGATGTGGGTTCAGCGAGACACCTTTGATCGCTGCGTCAAGCTCCCCTTATCGCGAGGAGAACTGCGGCACGGTTAGGTTGCACCAATGCTGTTACAGATATGAACCGCAGTTGTAGGGTCTTATCGCGACGACGCGTCGCCCGTTGCTGCCCCCCCCAAAAAACGGGGGAATCTTAGACCATCACCACTTTCACTCCTTGCCGGATAAACGCTTCGATCACCTCTGAATCCGCATTGTCGTTCGTAAGGATAGTATGAATTTTCTCCCATCCGCAAACCTGCATGGAGCTCGTCATCCCTATCTTGCTCGCGTCTGCCACCGCGATCACCTGCTTCGTCCGCCGAACCATCTCGCTCAAGATCAACGACTCGTCCGACTCATTTACTGTTAGTCCGTGCTGCGGATGAATTCCGCAGGCCCCCAGGAATAGCTTGTCAAAGAACAATCTCTGCAATCCATCAAATGCTGTCGCTCCTACCATGGAGAATGACCCCGGGGACCGGATCGCCCCGCCAGTCAACGTCACCCGCATATTAGGCGCGCTTGAAAGTTCTATGCCGATATTTACCGCACTCGTCACAATATGGATCCCCTCACGATGCCGCAGACACCGCGCAATCTGCGTCGTCGTTGTACCTGGAGACAATGCTATCGTCTCACCATCGGCAACCATCTCCGCCGCTGCCAGGGCAATCTTCCGCTTTTCCTCTGCAAACCGTCCCTCTCGCAACGGGAACGCCGCGTCGAACCGGGGCGGCTCATGCGTCATTTTCCCGGCGATCTCAGCCCCGCCAAGCGTCCGGTTGATCAGCCCCCTCTCTTCAAGCTTGATCAGGTCCCTCCGAACGCTTGCCGGGGAAGACTGCACTGCCCGCACCATCTCATCGATACTCCCCTTACCCTTCTGCAGCAGGAAATGCAGAATTTGGGTAGCCCGGTCTGGTTTGCTTTCCGCCATGTCCTCTCGTTTCTCACGATTTAGGTTATGTTACGTCGGCTTTTGCCTCTTCGAGCTTGCGCATTAAATCCAAAAAATGGGATATACGGCGCCAAATAGTGCAGTTCCTAGCGCAACTGAGCAACAAAAATGCAGATTTGTGATTGTTGTGATTGACATTTGATTAAAGGGTTTCTATGCTCAGCAACAATCGATCAATTTGCAATCGATGACTCGCCAGCCCAATTCGCACGTATCGCGAACGCTGCTTCACATATGCCGACCGCGCCGACACAACATCAGGGGAGACGTCAATGATGACCACCAACAAAAGTCGCAATTCCACTTTTCTGTACCTCTTGCTGGCAATAATGCTCAGCCTCGGCACTTGCCTGGTCAACGCTCAAACAGTCACCGGCTCGGTCACCGGCGAGGTCACTGATAATACAGGCGCGGTCATCCCTAAGGCTTCGGTCGTTGTGATCGACACCGACACAGGAGTGCAATCCCCGACGAGCACCAATGATGCTGGCGTATACACTGTTCGCTTTCTCCCCATCGGCCACTACAGCGTCACAGTCAGCGCCCCAGGATTCGCGGTTCAAACGGTCCCGGCGTTTACACTTGAGATCAATCAGACAGTTAAGCTCAACACCATGCTTGGAGCGAACAGTCAAGTAGCCATTGAGGTTGATAGCACCGCAGCCACGATCCTCAATACCACTGACGCCTCCCTTGGAGTTACCCTTTCCACCAACGAGATTGCGAACATCCCGCTCGAAGGCCGCAACTTCTCTTCCGCCACTTTGTTCCAGCCGGGGGCTGTCAACACCGATCCAACCGGGTTGACTGGCAACAACGCCATTGAGCGTGAGACGACGAACAACGGTACAGTCTCTATCAATGGCAATCGCAACCAGGCCAATAATTATCTCCTCGATGGAATCGACCTCAATGAAGGCCAAAACAACCTCATCGGGTACAACCCCGCCCCCGACGCTATCGGCGAAATCAAGGTCATCTCCGCTAACGCTCCGGCGTCATACGGCAACGTCAATGGCGGAGCAGTTGTCTCGCTCCTGAAGAGCGGAACCAACAAATTCCACGGCAGTGCCTACGGCTACCTTCAGAACCAGAATCTCGACGCGAACTCATGGAACAATAAGAACAGCCCCACGATAACCCCTCGCAATCCGTTCACCCAGACCATCTTCGGCGGTACCTTCGGCGGCCCAGTCCGCATCCCTCATCTATTCGATGGGCACGACAAGCTCTTCTTTTTCGGCGACTATGAAGGTGCGCGTAATCATAGCGGAGGCAGTGGCAAGGCCAGCGTCTACACCGCAGCCATGCGTGCCGGCGACTTCTCCGCTTTTCCCACCCAACTCTACGACACGCAGAACGGCTTCACGCCCTACTTGAACAACCAGTTGCCCATTGTTAACCCCGTCGCCATCTACCTCTTCGCTCACCCGGAGCTATACCCCCTCCCTAATGTCGCGGCCGCAGACAACCTGACCCACAATAACTACAGTGGCCCAACCAAGACCTCCGTCGTCAACAACCAGTTTGACGTGAAGATCTCCTACAATCCCCGCTCTGCGGACAGAATCTCTGGCTTCTACGCCCAATCTCGTGCGCATGACATCACTGTGCCTGTCCTTCTCCTCTCCTTCCCCGGCCAAGGCAACTACCCTTCGACGCTTGGCGGCGGCACCTGGGTCCACACCTTCTCTACCTCCATTGTCAACGAAGCCCGCCTCGGTTTCACCCGCGTCAACTGGGGGCAGGGAGTTCCTACAGACCCGCTAGGTGCCTTTGGCCTCAAGGGTGATTCCATCGTGGGCATTCCTTTCGGAATTCAACATTACGTCGGATTCGCTTCTCAGGAACTAGGGAACAATCCCGGCCAGATCAGCGCCTTTGGTACGCGCGCCGCCCCGCAGGTTTTTGTTGACAATACCTTCACCTATGGCGACAACCTCACCATCCAACGTGGCAAGCATCTCCTCAGCATGGGCGTGACTGCCCTCCGCTACCAACAGCAGTACACGCAATCTCAGAATGCTGGTGCGAATGGGGTCTTCAACTACAGCGGAGTATTCACGTCTAACCCAGCCGTCGGCGCTCAGGGCTACGGCCCAGCGGATTTTGTCCTCAATAACGTCAACCAGGCCCAACTTCAGGTCGGTGGTGAGTTTGGAAACCGCCAGTGGCGCACCGCTGGATTCTTTCAGGATGACTGGAAGCTTACCCCCTCGCTCACAGTAAATCTTGGCCTACGTTACGAGTACGACCAGCCCATCTATGAGGTCAACAACCGGAACGGCAATGTGCTCCCCGGAGGCATCGTCGAATACGCCGGCTCCGTCCCGGTGGGAGCCCCGGCTGGGTCATTAGTCTGCCCGAACCGCGCCTGCTACAAGCCCAACTATAAGCAGTTCATGCCCCGGCTAGGGTTCGCCTATCAAGCTACCCCCCGCTTCGTTGTTCGCGGTGGATACGGCGCAACCAGCTTCTTCGAAGGCGATGATGCCAACCAGCGCCTCACCTTCCAGAATCCCTTCGTCTCCTACAGCAGCAAGCAGTCACTCGCGCCAAGCGCAACCAGCGGTGGTCAGGCTTACACCGTTCAGGAAGGTTTCAGTTCCAATCCCACTGACGTCAACGCCAGCGGAGCAGGATATGGCCAATGGCCACAGAATATTCAACCCGCATACATCCAAGAGTTCAACCTCACTACCGAATACGCTATCAACTCCAAAACCTCTCTTCAGGTCGGCTATGTCGGTGAGACCGGTCAGCACATTGAGGACTACGGAAACGCCAACCAACTAACTACAGCCCAGGCAGCCATCATCGGCGGCCTTGCTTCGGGCGCTCCGATTCCCGCTGCTGCAGTTGCACCTTATGCCAATCTCGTCGGACAGGGTGGAACACTGCTCATCACCGAATCTCGCGCCATGATGAATTACAACGCCTTGCAACTTACCTTACGTCAGCGCGAAAGCCACGGCCTGGAATACACCTTCAACTACACCTATGCACGGGCCATGACGAACAGCTCCGGAAACTTTGGGACACCGGGTGTTACCGGGTCGTCAGGAGCCTTTCAGGACTACTACAACAGCCGCGCTGATTACGGACCGGCAGGGCAGGATGTTCGCAATAACGCCTCCGCCATCGTCGTCTACGCTCTTCCGTATGGACGAGGCCGCCAGTTCGGTTCACACGCCAACCGGCTTCTAGACGAAACTCTTGGTGGTTGGTCGATTTCTAGCACCCTTGTCGCCTTCACAGGCGTTCCCGTGACGCTTGGCGACAATGGAAACAGCAATACTAACAATGCCTACGGTGGACAGAGACCAAATCAGTACCGCCACATGAAGATCGTTGGACGCTCTGTGAACAACTGGTGGGGTAAAGATCCCTCGGCAACCCCTTGCACCGCAGTCAGCGCTCAGAATGTCGCGATCGATAATGGTACTTGCGCCTATGGGCAAACTGCGGCATACACCTTCGGAACTGGAGCCATCGGCACGGAGCGCGCACCCGGCTTCTATCAGGTCGATAGCTCGATCTTCAAGGACTTTCACATCACCGAAGGCCAAAAGTTCAGCTTCCGTGCAGACGCCTTCAACCTTCTCAACGTAGCTGACTACGGCAACCCGGACGCAAACATCAATGATTCCTCCTTCGGGTTGATCAGCACTGTTCGCAATCAGGAGCGCCGTCTGCAACTCGCATTGACTTACGCTTTCTAATGCCGGCGGGAAGAAAGGCCACGAAGCCTTTCTTCCCGCAGGCACACTCAGACCCGAAAACCTCATGGAATAGGCATCCCCTCCCTCGAAGTCAATGCCGAATGCCCCCCCTTTCTATTCAAGAGCAAACGAATGCGCAATATAGTCTTTGAACTTTGTGCCGAGACCATCGACGCATGTCTCGCCGCACGCGATGGCGGCGCTGCCCGTATCGAGCTTTGCTCAGGCCTCAGCGAGGGAGGCCTCACCCCAAGCCACGCACTCATTTGCGCCGCCATCGAACACAGCGGCCTGCCGGTGCATGTCCTCATTCGCCCTCGTGGCGGAGACTTCCTCTACCGTGAACACGAGCTTTCCGTCATGCGTGATGACGTTGCGCACGCAAAATCACTTGGTGCCAGCGGCGTTGTTCTCGGCATCCTGGCCCCTGATGGTACGGTTGACATCCCCACTACCCGCTCGCTCGTCGAACTAGCCTACCCCATGAAGGTCACCTTCCATAGAGCCTTCGACGTTACTCCCTCCCTCTCTGCAGCGCTCGAAGATGTCATTGCCACTGGATGCGACCGCATTCTTACATCTGGAGGCCAGCGCAACGTCGTCGCCGGCACCCAAACCCTCTCCCAACTCGTTGTCCAGGCAGGGAGCCGCATTGACATAGCCGTAGGCGGTGGCCTTCGTCTACAGAACGCCCCTTCCCTCAGTAGGCTCACCGTAGCTGCACACTTCCACGGATCCCTCCGTCGTCGCCTCCTTCCGAAAGCTGGGCGCGCAGCAGGCGACGGGGCCATGAAAAGCTCTCGCAACGTAGTCGCCGCAGATGATATTAGAACTGTCATCCGTCGACTTCAGAACACCTAAGGAGCCTCTGCGCAGGCGGCTGATTTGACGATGTCGGTGAGTGGCTTGAGTTGGCCGCCAGCTTTGTTTCGATACTGCGGTGTTTAGCTTGGTTTTGGTGGGGATTCCCGCTGAGTTGAAGACTTCATTGGCCGTTTTCGGGCGCTATGCAGCGAGCCCTGCCAGCCGCTTGCGGTGTAAGTAGAGGTTGATGAGGGCGAAGTTCGCGCAGAGCCGGTGATGGTTCTTGGCG
>NZ_JACHIP010000023.1 GCF_014203275.1 Granulicella aggregans | reverse complement strand
GAGAGATTTCTCCAGGCATAGACGCGATGCCATTCGGTGCGGTTCTCGTAGTCGCCCTTGTCGTTCTTCCAGCTTTCCTGGGTTGCGATGTTGAGTTCCGGACGAATCGTACGTCTTCACCGATGACGTTGGATCTATCTGTGTAATCCCCGGTGCCTTTGCGTCTGGGCAGTCCTGCTTGCGACGAGGCCGAACCTGGACGAAAAGATCAAGGAGCAGTCGCTGAAATTGAAACTGCCTGGTAGGGAAGAGAAGAGCTTTGACGATATTTCCGGCTTGGCTTTTTGGGCAACAGCTCATGCACTGCGCTCGATAGAATCTTGACGGCGCAGAGAGGCTGTATGCGAGGGAGACAAATGCGAGGTTCGCGGATTACGGATCACGAAGTCCGAAGGGAACCGGGGTTGGGCTTTCGGAGCGGACGTGGGGACTATTCAGCATGAGCCATTTTGGACACTGCCTCGGTCAATGAGTGACTCGGCCTGAGATCGCCATTTGAGATTGGAATTGATCCACACAAGCAGATTTATCATTCCCAAGAGAGCCCTCCGAACCCTTTGGTTCGCGATCTGCGCCGGGCCGTCACAAGAAACAAAGAGTCAGTGATCGATACGAGGATTGTTACGGGTGCCCATCGAAGTCGACGTGATGTTGTGCAGATGCTCGTATCGGTCTCGGCAGCGAGCTTTGTGTCCAGCCAGAGGGTTAGGAGCGCTCACGCAGAGCCGTCAGCTACAGTTGGAACCCGACTAAGTCGTTGAAGACGTCCGGGAAAGAATTTCTCAGGGAATTGCACGCGGAGAGTCGACTGGAGCCGCGTTGGCGGTCGTCAGCGGGAACCGCATTGTTTGGGCATAAGGCTTTGGCTGCGCTGACCGTATGACGGACGTGAAGATCACACCGCATTCAGCTTTCAACTTGCCTGACCTTCATACGCAAGCCACGGGGAGACACCATGACGGAATATCAATGGCCATCACGAAGGCTTTGTTTCGTGATGGCTGCTTTTCTGTTTTTAGCCCCGTCGAAGCCCACCGCGCAAGTGCCAACATCGGGCGTCAGCACGGCTAACAGCACTGTCTTACAGGCCCCGGTCGCATTCCAACTGGGCGGCGAAGTCCGAAAAGGCCATCGGTTTTGCGTATAGGTAACCCTGCGCGAATTTGACGCCGTGATCGCGCAGGTACTGCGCCTGGGCTTCTGTCTCAACCCCTTCCGCGATGATGCTCAACTTCAGAGCCTTGGCCATGTCGATGATGTGGTCCGCAACATGACTTGTAGCAGCTTCGGTCGCGACACTCTTGACAAAACTCCTGTCGATCTTCAAGAAATCGACCTCGAACGATTCCAGGTAAGAGAGGCTCGAATAGCCGGTGCCGAAATCGTCGATGGCAACCTGAATCCCCGCCGTTCTGATTGAACCCATGACTTCGATCGCCTCCTCGGCCTTCACGATTCCGCGTTCGGTAGCCTCGACAATCAGGTTGCCGGGACCTGCTTTCAACTCTCGGGCAAGTTTCTGAAGCGACCCGAGCGTTCTTTCGCTGTGCAGGTCCGCTGGAGAAAGATTGATTGAGACGTGGACATCCGGGTAGCGCTGAAAGAGATCCTTTGCGTCCTCAGCAAGAAGTTCCAGAACACGCTCGGTGATTCGTTGTATGAGCCCGGCCTCCTCTGCTACGGCGATGAACAGCTCCGGGCTCACGAGTTCGCCGTTTGGGCGCTTCCAACGGATCAACGCCTCTGCCCCAACCCACCGTCCGGTGCTCAACTCGACCATAGGCTGGTACACGAGGAAAAACTCGTTTCGCCGGAGCGCAGTCCTTATCACAGCGGGCAGCGCGAGCTGAACCCTTCCCAAATACATAATGGCCAACGCCAGCACCAGTCCCGCGAAGGTGCCGACGGGAACCAATATCATTGCGAGAGTCTTTGTTTTCTCGGTTACGTGGGTGGTAGGAAGTGCGACAACCGTGCCGATGCGGTACTTGCTCGACCGGGCAATGGCAACGACAAATCCATTGTCCAAAAAGGTGGTTTCCTGAAGGTCGGGCTTTGCGCCAATCCACTCCGGACGGATATTGCCACGCAAGCTGATGGATTGAGGGCTGAACGTCGAAATCACCATGATGGAGGCGTCACTTTCCGCAAGTTTCCAATCAGTGAGGAGATTGCTATCGATGAATGCAGCGTAGCCGTTAGACTCGACCACTACGAACTTACTTCCCATTGCAGATGGAAACTCAATGTCGTACCGGAATTGCGCCGGATAAGGCGTACTGTAAGCAACATTGCCAAGATCTAAACCTGCTCCAAAACTCCCGAAAGACGAGCAAATTAGACGATTTCCGGCTACAACGCCAAAGGCACGAACGCGGCTGGAAGAGACGTTAGCCTCCCGCATTCGTTCGATATTGTCCTCTGAGCATGGGTCTTTAGCGTGGGCGGATGCCAGCATGCCTAAGCCGATCACGACTTGGTCGCCGATAGACTCGTTTCGGTGCGTCACGTCTCTCGCGTAGGAGAGTGCAACTTTTCTCTCTTGATCGAGGGCTTCTCTGTTTGAAAAATAGAGCGCAATCAGTATCGGTAGTGAGATCGCGAACAGGGCAGCGAACAAGGTGGTGGCTACAACCGTCGTTTTGTTCATTTGACCCCGAAACGCATTGGCATATTAGAGATCCGATTTCACCGTTTTGTCGCACGTCAAGCATACAGGCGCGCCCCGTTGGAGCGACTTGAGGAGAGAAGGGTTGTCAGTTTTCAGGAACGGGAGCAAAGCGCAAAGACCTGTACAGCGCAATCGCTGCCAGGCCTCGCGGCGTGGCCTCCCGCGACCGTCCCAACATCGGAACACAGGCTTTTGCCGCCTGCCAGAAACAGCGCATCCACTCGCCGTCGGCAGTAGTGAGTTCGCGTCACTGAATGAGAAATCTCTAGTGCAAACCGCCAATGCGCTCATTGACAACCGATCACGATAAGCGGTCGTGGCAGCTGGCTAGGTGGCGTGGCTGATTTATCTAGGTCGCCGGGCAAAACAGGCCGTGAAATGACAGAGCATGGACAGCGATGAAGTTCGCTTCCCACCCGCTTTGCAAATACTTTCGGGTTTACCAGATTCCCCTGCCTCGACGACTCGGGATATTTGTCTTCTCGTGTGCCCTCAACCGAAGCGTTGATACCGCAAGGGCTTGTAACGAATGTCTCAGGTCCACAGCGTAACGGGCGTTGCGCGGCACACTCGTAGCCGGTTTGGTTTCCTGGCCGGGCGCGTGAGTGCAAGAAATGTATTTGGGGACTCCCCACGTTTTACGCAAGGAAATTAGTCATGGAAATGACGCACCTATGCAAAGCCCGGAAAACGATGGTGCTGTTTCCACCCTTCGCACAGCCGCTTGGAAGACGCTGATAAAGCTCTCGCGTCTCCCACTATCGGAATCCAAAATCCCTGCACCCGCAGCAGAGGGAGACACCTCAAGAAAGGGCAATTTATGTACGCTGATGCGAGCTGAAGGGGTCTCTCGGGCTTCGGAGAGATCTGAAGTCCCACCGAAGCAGAGCAAACGAACGCGAGATCATGAACCGGACCCCGCATATGTTCGAGAGGTGATCCGCCGCTACATTAGGAAAGGCTTGCTCTTCCAGGAGAACGTAGCGGGGGAATTGCGTTCCTGGTCGCCTCATTATCCATGTCTTGCGAGCCAGATGACCCAACAACAAGAATCTGACGTGGTTGTAGTTAGGCTCACAAGCTGCTAATGTTGCCGCATGGACGAACCGAGCTTCACTCCCCATGCTCGTTTCAGCGTCTTGCGGCTCTTCGACTAAGCCGCCTCCGACTGATCCCACGATATAACTTTTGAAGGTCCCCTGTACGCGGCGTGACGCCATGCAATATTTTCGGCCAGGTGCATCGAATACGCTCGTGCCTGTCCCGGCGTGTGCTTATTCGCAATACGCAACGACGCTGAAGGCGTGCCCCAAAGAGCAAGTCCTGCTCGGGACGGGCTGTCGAAACACCAGGTGACCGAATGGCGAAAAATGCTAACAAAGGCTTGCCCACCGTAGCCACATTGCGCCAGAGACTGTGCGGCCTTGAAAGCGTTTTCGACGCCGCTCCGATCGGTCTGTGTGTTCTCGATCTCAACTTTCGTTATATGACGGTAAACACTTGCTTCGCTCGTATGCATGGCCTGGCCAAGCAGGCCTTCATCGACCGAACGGTCGAAGAGGCTGTCCCTGGACTGGCTTCACAGATCACCGCTCATTTAAATCATGCGTTAGAAGCTGGTGGGATCGTGGAGCAAGAGATCAACTTTGATAATTTTTTTCCTCACGCGGACCCGCCAACTTCCAAAGATCTCATTTACTTGCGCACCGCGCAGCCGGTGCGTGATGAAAACGGCACTGTCTATGGTATCTCAGTCGCACTCCTGGATATAACGCAGCGCAAAAGGACGGAAGCAGCCTTACGCGAGAGCGCTGAAAATCTTCGCTTTGCGGTTGAACTGACACCCCATATTCCCTGGACTGCCGATGCATCGGGGGAGTGGACCTTCATCAGTCCACGTTGGAACATCCTCACGGGTGGGCAAGAAGAAGTCAATCATCTCAAAAGATGGGCGGAGTATCTGCATCCAGACGACCAGGTACCGACGGCGGCAATATGGCGGCACTCTCTAGCAACCGGCGAGCCCTACGACTCCGAATACCGCATCGCTCATAGAGACGGAGAATGGCATTGGGTTCGTGCACGCGCCTATCCCCGCCGAAGTGAAAGCGGACAGATCATACGATGGTACGGAACGTTAGAAGACATTCACGAGCGGAACGTCATAGCTTTACAGCTTGCGGTAGCGATTGAAGAATTGGCCCGCACAGCGCAGGAGGACTACCTTACCGGCCTCCCCAACAGGAGACGGTTTGACGAAGTTTTGAAGCATGAGATCGATCGTTTTCGCCGCTCGCAGATGCCTATAGCGCTAGTCCTCCTGGATATAGACCACTTCAAGCGCTTCAACGATATTGCTGGACATCTCATCGGAGACCAATGCCTTCGTCTGATTGCACAAACGATCGATGGTGTGATCAGAAGACCCGCCGATCTTGCCGCGCGCTTCGGCGGAGAGGAGTTTGCGCTCATTCTGCCCGACACCGATCGCGACGGTGCCCTTGAGATTGCGCAGCGAACTCTAGCAGCCATTCGACTTCTGTCTTTTCCGCACTCAGACGTTCGGTTACAAAAGATAACGATCAGCGCCGGCGTCGCCGCCTTCAGCGGGGGCGACTACGCTCACACGTCTAGCTGTTCTGCTGACCTGGTGCATTCCGCAGATGTAGCGCTCTACCAAGCCAAAGCCAACGGCCGGGATTGCGTCGTCAGCAACCACTTAGATAGCCAATTGTTCCCTTGCGTCCGCTGAATTGTAGAAGTCCCATCTTGGCTCAATGTCCCATCAGTCCCTTGACGACAGCTGTCTCCTGACTCACGAATGTCAGGTTCAATCTGCGATGGTGAGTTTCCGGGACAGTCTGGAATCAGACTCGGTATAGGGAGCCTGCTAGTTGGCGAAACTGCGCCGCGTGCTGACAGGGCCCTAATTACAGGGTGCGTTCCCATGAACCATCAATGAGGCTGGTAGCGCTGCCGCCATTGCATCTCTGGCTGCGAATACGATCTCACTTTGGCCATGAACGATGAGGGGAAATTGGTGTGCCCTCAATGCGTGTTCACACGTCAGCGCAGTTTGAATGGGGACACCAATGCTTACCAGTCCCGCGCCAAAGGTTGTTACTCCCGGGAAAGCTATTCCTCTAGCTTGGATTGCTTTCATCCAGAATATGAGTGGCCCGGCGAGTCGGACGGGTCCAAAGTCCGGCAGTTTGAAAATGGCGGAGTGATGCAGCAAGGCCCAGGGTCCACCCCATGCCGCTCCTTGCTCGCTCGAGTATCTTGTCAGTTCCGGTTGTTTGACTTCGGCGACTGTGGGTTCGTGACTGCCCGCGATCGAGATGCGTTCAACGCATGTTCCGACCTTTTGCAGGAGCCGGATCGCGTCCGCTGCGAGATTGGGTGTCGCGTAGATGGAGATCACAGATTGAACACTCAACATAGGTGCGGCTCCCCTTTCCTGGACTCAGAATGAGCGATGAACTGAGATATCCCGACACTCCGCGAAGGCACGTAGGAGCACGCGGTTACGGTATGCAAATGATTGTCTAGGGAGGACTCAGAGGGAGGATGGAAACAGATTCGGGTTCATCTTAGTCATCGCTCTGCATAGACCGAACATCCAAGGCCTTGAAAACAGAAGCGACCAGAAACCAGAAGTGCAGGTGGGTATGTTGTGCGCTTAATCTTTGTAGCTACCTAGCCAGACCGCTCCGGCGTCGCTCAGGGAAAAGAGGTTAATGGACCTCCTTAGCCGCAAGCGTACACACTCCATCAGATGATGTCTGTCCGCCACAGTACCCAAGTCATGGATCGCGTTAATTGTCGATGCGATGTCCATTGTTGAAGATTTTGAGGCATTTCTGTAATCCATCAGACCGACACTTAGGTGGCGTTTCATCCACGATTTTCAGATGAGAGTTTTGCCCCGCATTGTCGGTGTCGACAGACTAGGCGATGCCATTGTCATCTCGTTCGATGATGGAGAGATCGTGCTCTATTCGTCGACTGTCTTACACGACATCCGGAGCAAAGGCGAAGATCTAACCAAATGCCCCAACCCAGACGAAGACAGTTAGGAAGCATTGTCAGCTGAGGGACGCGCGATTTGTCACAACCTCGATGAGCTACCAGCGACGCGTTGTGCGCAGCGTCGTGTTGTGACCACGAGCGAAGCGTCTACTGGGCTGTTTGGAGCGCTTCCACTCATTTGGCAATTGCAGCAGGCGTTTCTCTCATGCGAACGCCCCCTAAAGGGATAACTTAGTTCCGCTTCAGGCTGATCGTTGCCACCGTGAACCTAACGGGACGGAGCAGAAGATGTCTTCTGCTCCGTGTGTCTGTTGATTCGTTGTGGCTCATGCGAGCGGTTTTAGCCTAGTGGCTGACTGTGAGGAGATTCACGACTCCGGTGACGCCGGGTGCGCCGAAGGCAGCGTGCTCCGCATCTTCGCGCTCTCTCCACGAGTGAACGTGACCGCGAAGTGTGACGATATTGCCAGCCGTTTCGACTTCCACATTCTTCGCTTCGATCTGTGCATCACGCTTGAGGGCCTCCTCGATCTTGACCTTCACACCGTTTGCGCTGACCTTGGGTTTCAGTTCGATATTATTGCTGACGTCCGTCACGCCGCTAAGAGATCTGATGACGCGCTCGGCTTCTTCCCGCTGATATTGCCACTCAGTTGTGCCCGAAAGCGTCACGTAGCCCTTCGCTACCTGAACCTTGATCGTATTCGGCACGAGCAGGTTCCAATTGAAGTGGCTGCTGGCGGCGGATGCAATATCTTCATCTGTTCTAACGCCGTCCAGCGGTAGATCGACGATGATCTCGCTTGCAACGGACGAAACATTGATCACGCGCAACGCCGCTTGCTCTGCCGCCCATTTCTCGTAAAAACTGCCAACATGGCCATCTAGCTCAACGACACCCATGTTGACCGAAACACCGATCTTCTCTGCGTGAACGCTAGGGTCCCAGCGTAGTTCCTGTTCGACATTGCTTTTCATCATGGAAGCTGTGTTCATGGTGGACCGCCTTATCTACGACACTCGTTGTCAAACACTCCGGTTGGCTGCCGGTTTTGCACTTACGTTCCCAAGATTGGTGTTTCTTCGAAGCTGTGTTCTGAGGGCTGTACACCTTGCTTCGAATGTCTTGTCGACCGGGTCGGGCGCGACCAAGAGTGCTTACTGGTGGCGATCGATTGGGTCAGGAATCTTGGATCCGTTCACGACGTGCGAAGTCACCGGGCGACGGCTCTTACGTCCAATTTTACCGGTTGGGTTGACGCTGCGAGGACCGGCAGGGAGCTAATGCGGTCCTCAGATACGTAGCGGTCAGAATGCAAGGCAGGGAACTCTAGCGCGAAAGCCATCGTCAAGACCGGACAAGGAGCCTCCGCGATGATGTGATACGCGATATGGGCGGGGAGATGTGAGGCGAGCATCGGAGCCTTTCGGATGCCGAGCACGATAAGCCTGGCATGGTGCTGATTCGCATAGTCAATGACAGTCTTTGAGATTTCATTGCCGTAAGCGGTCGCACAAATAGGCGGCTCAATAGCCCTGCCGTCCTTCGCGGATATATACCTTAGAGCTTCTGTGATGACTTGTGGCACATCAGGACTCTTGGCTGCGCCGGCAAGGATCAGCGGAAGCACATGCAAGCAATGAAGGGGTGCCGCCATCAAGCTCGAGAAGAATGCCGCGTATGCAATCGCATCGATGGTTCCGATGTGGAAGTCCGTAGCGAAGATTACGGGCGATCCGAGCTGACTTGTGTCAGGAACCTCCCGAATGTGGGGACCGACTGTCAGCACTGGACAAGGTGCCTTGCGAAAGACAGCCTCCGCGGCAGATCCCGTCACGAGACGCTCAACCCCTCGGATCGACCGAGTACCTAAGATAGCAAGATCTATGTGATTCGCGACGATCGTATCCAAAATCGCTGATGACGGGATACCGGTTTCAATGGATGAGGTGCAGCGAACTCCGGCTGTTCGAGCTGTTTGTTCGAATGTATCGAGTGAGCGCCGGGCCCTCTCGTAGTACCTATCTGCCTCGTTCGAATTGCTCCCGGAATACGGGGTTGAGCAACTGGCGTATTCGAAGATGTGCAGGATGGAGAGGCTGGCGTCGAGGGAGAGGCACAGTTGAAGCGCCTTATTGAAAACTGCTCGCGAGGTATCGGAAAAGTCCGTCGCCAGAAGGACGCTCTTGAAGGACAGATCGGAGGGCGCAACTGGAAGTTTAGACTCCTCTTCAATTCCATTTCGGAAAAAGTCAGCGCCAATCATGCGGCCTCCAATGAAGACAAAGGCAGATCACTCCGAGAGCTGAACTCACGCGCCACCCCCGTCCGCAACCACGATCGTGATTCCCGGGAGCTATGAACCAACCGGAGCTGAATCTCCGCGTCGAACTTCGACCAGGGAATGCGTACCAATCTGCTTCCTACGCTCACGCGCCCGTGGAGATCTAGAAACGGCACTACCGAGGGTACACAGGCTGAACACAGCCAGAAGAATTCGGTATTCGCAGATCGGTTTTCAAGCGCATAGAGGTCACCGGTGGTGAGCGTTGTGAACGCCGTTTTGCATGTGGGGTTTACGCAAACATCGACCATAAATCACCTCTCGAAAGACTGTAGGGCTCTGCGAGAAAAAAGGCTGTGATGGCTGTCACCGGGCTTTTACACAACTCAAGAGTTTGCAACATTGAGGCTCTCAAAGCGAGTGGGCTTCGATCAGGACCAACATACCAAAGGGTCACGCTCAGCGAAACAGAGCGGACGATCAAGTGGAGCTCCATCCGTCAGAAATCGAACCTCACGGTACGAGCACCGCGGACCCAGGCTCCCGCTCATCTTTCACTGCAAACAGCGCGTCATTCGCATGCTCCAGTGGAATCACTGTCACCTCTGGCCGGATGTCGAGTTGATGTGCCACAGCCAAAAAGTCGCGAGCATCCTGTCGAGTCATATTGGCCACACTACGAATTTGCCTCTCGCCCCACAGAAGCGTGTCGTAGTCGAATGCGGGCATTTGGTTTAGGTGAATTGCGTTGATTGCAACCACACCACCTTTTCGGAGACTTGAAAGAGCGTCAACGACGACCTTTCCGCTTGGAGCAAAGGTCACGGCCCGGTCGAGCTCAACCGGCGGCTTGTCCTTTTCGGTCCCAACCCAGCTAGCACCTAATGACGTGGCAAGATTTCGGTGGTTCTCCCCGCGAGTGACAACGTATGTTTCGCACCCCCACGACTTCAGGATCGGCATCGCGAGTCCCGCCGAACTGCCAAACCCAAACAGCCCAACCCTATCACCCGGTTCTACTCCCGCTACCCGGAGACTTCGAAAGCCGATGATGCCCGCACACAACAGAGGGGCGGCGTGAATGCTGTCGAGGCCGTCGGGAAGGGGAAATACGAAATCTGAACGAACTAGAACGAACTCCGCGTAGCCACCATCGACCGTGTATCCCGTGAAAATCGGTTTGTCGCACAAATTCTCCATCTTGTGGCGGCAGTACCAGCAGTCTCCGTCAACGCCGCCCATCCATGAAACGCCAACCCTTTTTCCAACGGGTAACTCGCCAGTTTCGCCCTCTACGACCTCGCCGACTATCTGGTGGCCAGGGATGCGTGGAACAACGGGCCTCGGAGATCCCCTTCGACGATGTGAAGGTCAGTCCGACAGATCCCGCAGGCGAGAACACGAAGGAGCACAAACCCCAACCTTACCTGCGGCCGTGGCACATCCTCGATGTCCAGGAAACTACCATTGCGAGACCTCAACGGAGGGAGGACAGCAGCTTTCATATGCTTCCCCGAACCTCTGCGATGACCTATCGAGAGTTTTGGCAAGCCTTGGTCGGTGGGTGCCTGGATTTATGCAACCGAGGCGTGGCGCGATGCTGGTATGGAACGCACGTCCTGGCTTGTTACTTTTACCAAAAGCTCCTTGCTGGGATCGCTCTCCATCGGGCTGAATCTGTACCTAAATTCAACAGATCGCTGGCGCATGGGTACATAGAGGCCCTGCTTATGAGAGAGCAACTGAATGTCTAAGCTGGTCTGTTGCCTGAGAATCTGCATAGAGCTCCTTGTTGATGCTGAAAGAAATTAAGTGGAAGTGGGGTCCCCATTAATTTGCGAAGACTCTTTCGCTATGAAGCGTGTGAAATTGGGGCTGAGTCTTGCCGATGATCTCTTTCGCTTTGGTTACTTCGCGCCTTGTGCCGTGAACAATGAGGAGGAACTTGTTGGTCCTCAGCGCGGTCTCGTATTCGATTACGCTTTGCCTTGGAATACCAATGCTGACCAGACCGGCCCCGAGAGCGCTAAGCCCACCGACCACCACGGCACCCTCAAGGATCGCTACGATCCATGCAACCAGCGGGCCAGCCAGCAGGACTGGGCCTATGCCAGGAATCGCGAACAGTGCGGAGTCGAAGAGGATGCCCCATAAAGCTCCCCAGAAAGCTCCGAGCTTGCCCCAATGCAACATCCGGTCTCCTGCAGTGTAGTAACCGGTGACGTGCTCCGTCATTTCTGGATCGCGGGCGGCAACGGAGAGAGTCCTCATGTCGATGCCGCTTGCCTGAAGCGTCCGTATAGCGCGCTCGGCTTCATCGTGGCGGTCATAGATCGCGACCACAGAGTCCACCTCGAACAGACCCTTGGTTGTTGTCATCCTCCTGGCGAGCTGAAACGCCGACGACGGCCCCCCATTCGAAAGTAACCTGAATGCGGGCATGGGAGGCACTGAGTGAAGACCGTTAGACATGGATCACCTCTTCTGATAGCAAGCTAGGTGATCCGCTCCAACAAATCTGTGACAGGAGTCACAGATGATGGAAGCGCTGTCAAGCCACCAAGCTCTCCATCAACTCTGGATCCAAGATCATGATGGAGGATCCTCGCATCTCGATCAGTTTTTCTTTCTTGAAGCGCGTCAGCATCCTCGTGACCGTTTCGCGTGAACTTCCTACCATGTTCGCTAGCTCTTCATGGGTCAGGGCCATCGTGAAGCGCATCTCCAACTTGCCACAGCTCGCAGCCGCCTTTCCCCAATCGAGCAGCACGCCGGCCAGTCGACCGGCTGCTGAGCCAGACAGAGCCAGACGCCGGGCGTCGAAGAACGCAGCTTTATAGTCGTCCGAGAGCGCTTTTGCAGCGTGAAGACTACCTTCACCATGCTTTTCAAGAAAAGGTAGGAACTCCTCGCGACGAATACTCTTGATCTCTGTCGTCTGGATGGTTTCAGCCGTCACCTCGTAGGCTGAATCGGAAAGAACAGCTCCCAACCCGAGAACGTCGCCGGGCATCGCTATCTTTAAGATGAGTGTCTTTCCGTCCTTGGATGTGCAGAAGAGTTTCACCTGTCCTGTACAAATCACATAAACGCCCTTGCTTCGGGTTCCTTCGCTAAAGAGAGTCGCTCCCTTGGCGAAGCTGGTTTCGACCCCGATTGCAGCATAGTCTTTGAGCGCAGCCTCGTCCAGGTTACAGAACGTACGCAAAGAACGGTGTTCGCAGTTATTGCAGTCCAACGATTTGGTGCGAAGTGTCAAAGAGTTAGGCATCGGGTGCCTCGATCCACATAGAACGTGGTTCTATTGGCCGACTATACACCCCTGCCATCACCTGTG
Organism: Granulicella aggregans; assembly: GCF_014203275.1. Lineage (GTDB taxonomy): Bacteria > Acidobacteriota > Terriglobia > Terriglobales > Acidobacteriaceae > Edaphobacter. Next base: position 26,515 of record NZ_JACHIP010000023.1, on the reverse strand, counting down.
CGTAAGCGCTAAATTGATCAAATGGAGCAGAAATGCCTGCAACCGTTCCGTATGCTGCACATTCCATTTAGGTGGCGTCATAACGCAACTCTCTGAGAAAATGGGCAGAAGCACGTCGCTTCTGCACCCCTTTGTTGTGCCAGTGCGGAAGCCGCCGCTCAGGAGCTTATCGTAAGCAAGTTTGAGACGCTGGCGACACCAGGCGCTCCGAAAGCCGCATACTCCGCATCCTGCCGCTCGTGCCAAGAGTGGACACGTCCACGCAGCGTGACATCGCTACCCACTGTCTCAACCGTGATGTTATTCGAGTCAATCTGAGCATCGCGCTTCAGTGCATTCTCGATCTTGATCTTGACGCCCAGAGCGCTTACCTTCGGCTTCAACTCGATCTCGTTAAAGACTCCGCGAACGCCATTAAGCGAACGGACCGCTCGCTCCGCCTCGGCCTTCTGGAAATGCCATTCAGCGACACCAGTGAGCGTCAAACAACCCTTGCTTACCGTCACTTTAATCGTGTCGGGAACTTGGAAATTCCAGGTCAGATGGGTCGTGGCCGCGAGCGCGATGTCTTCGTCCGTGCGGATGCCGTCGAAGGGAAGGTCCACGACGATCTCGCTTGCGATTGAGGTAACGTTTAGGACTCGAAGAGCAACGCGCTCAGCGGCCCACTTCTCATAGAGACTGCTTACATGGCCATCGAGTTCGACCACGCCTCTGTTGACAGAGACGCCGATCTTTTCAGCCGAGACGCTGGGGTCCCAGCGCAACTCCTGTTCAACATCGTTCCGTAAAGTTTCAGCGGTGTTCATAATTAAGGCCTCTTCCTTGTGAAGGAGTTGAACGGTTTCCGGTAAGCGCCGGTAGGACATGGACAGTCTAGACAGTTAGTTTGTGCGGAGGTTCATCAAGGCAAGGTTTTGGACTTTCGCGAGGAACATGGCGGGTCCATCAGCAGTGTCATGGACCTCCTCCCCGAGATGTTGATAGGGAGTTGGCTTTGCCGCAGTGAGGACGAGAACTCTCACCACGGGTTGCGATGTACGAGCGACTAACAAGAGTTTCTCAGCAGATTCGAATGGTACGGTGTGGCAGACAATCAATAGTTGGATAGGCGTTCTCATGACTCGCAATAAGGCCTCGTCGGCGTTTCCCGCAAAGCGTACTTTATAGCCGACGGACTCCAAGAGTATCTTGCGCGAGCCCGAAAGATGCAAGTCATGGCCGTACAAAAGGACATTGCTCGGAGCCAGCAAAGGACCATCAAATGAACGGACATATCGGTCATTCCCGGCCTTCAGCTGTTGGGGGAGACGCATGACGGAGATCTCTTGCGCGCTCGAAATCATTTGTAGCGTCGATGCCACCATGTCGAAGTCCTCTGAAAGAAAGTTTGCTCCTGACTTCAGAGGCCGTCAGTGACGGCGGTCACTGATGCACTCGATACCCGTGAAGATGATTTGCCCTGCGCGGATACTGAGAGCCGTATCGGTCCATTTCATCAGACACATTTTGCAAATGCATCCCAGTCACTACGTGTAAAAGTGGTTGCAAGTGGACCTCGCCTGTGCACAAACGCAGCCGACAAGGGCAATAGCTAGCCGGTAAGCGAGAGCACAGAGACAGCTTCTGGTAGAGCTTCCTGTGCAATCGTGGCTTTGATCGGTCTGGGTTCAAGAGGGAAGGCCACTGTGAGAACTGGGCAATCGGCTTCCGCAATGATTCGATAGGCGATGTGCGCGGGCACATGGGACGCGGCGAAAGATGCGCGACGGACGCCTAAAACAATGAGCCTCGCATCGTGCTTTCGCGCGTACTCAACTACGGAGTTCGAAATCTCGCTGCCGTAGGTGATCGCACAGACAGGGGGCTGATCGTTCTGCCGGTTGATATCAGTTGTAAGGTGCTGCAAGGCCTTTGTGATGATTTGGACGATCGGGAGCTCGGGTTTATCTTCATCAAGACTCCTGGGAAGAACATGGATGCAGTGGAGAGGTAGATTCAAGGTGCGAGCGAACAACGCTGCGTAAGCAATCGCCTCGGTCGTCGCTACATGGAAGTCGGTCGCAAAGACAACGACGCCGTCTCGCGCCAACCTCACCGCCCTGTTCTTACCTCCCTGCGGGCCCACCGTGAATACAGGTCGTGCTGCGTTACGAAGAACGGCTTCTGCCGTAGATCCAAATACAAGCCGCTCAAATCCACGGATGGCTCGCGTCCCTAGGACGACAAGGTCACAAGACTGCGAGGTCATCGTATTGAGGATCGTTGCGTGAGCGAGCCCGGTCGTGACGGTGCCGTCGCAGGAAACTCCGCTCTGACGTGCCGTATAGATCAGACGTTCGAGCGACAGCTTCGCCTCTTCGCGGAAGTTGGCGAGGTCGATGAAAAGCCCACCCGATTCGGGTGGCGCGCTGCTGGAGTAATCAAAGACATTGAGAATGTAGAGACTCGCGCTGAATTGGGCACAGAGAAGAAGCGACTCTTGAAATGCGGCATCTGCCGCGGCCGAAAAGTCAGTTGCCAGAAGGATCTTCTTAACCGGGAAAGCAGACCTGGGAATTCTAAGTTGCATGCTCCTTTTTCAACCTCCCATTCGCGATTGGCGCGGACGGTGACAGCTCCCAATGGCTCGCATAGATCCCTTCGGGAGCAAAGAACCTCTTCCGCCTTGCGACATCTGAGACTTGGCTTGAGTCTGATTAGAGCAATCGAACGTAGTATGGTCTGTGACCGGCGTCACTGCCATCTAGGTCCGGCACCATCATCCTCATGAAAGCGGCAATGCGCGGTTGCTTTCGGAAGCAGCGTAGCGCTAAGCCGCCAACGGAGGCGCCATGGAAACGTACGCTAAATATTGGACGACCTCACTTGTGAGGGGTCTCGTTGCCATTCTTGCGGGACTCGCGGTGCTAGTCCTTCCGTCGATGATCACGCTCGTATTCCTGATACCCTTCGCGATTCTGGTTTCGATGTTGTGTCTCGCTGCCTATGGAGTCGCAGATAGCGTCATCGTACTAATCACGAGCTTTATGATCCGGCACGACCCCGCTGGGCGGTTCGCTCTACGGGCGCAGGGAATCGGAGGGGCGATCCTTGGAACTCTGCTTTTCTTTCTCGTCTACGATCGGGCGCAACTGGAATGGTTTGTCATTCTCGCAGCCCTTCAGGCTCTTGGCACTGCCATCACCGAGTTCATCGTTGCGCGCCACACTTCGATCCATCACGGTTCAAGATGGTGCTATGCTTCAGCCGCAATTGCGATTCTTTCAGCCATAGCGCTTATCCTTGGGAGAGGCCTCGAGCCGCAGAGAATTGCGTGGCTCGTCTTTAGTTATCTTTGTGTCTTCGGGCTTACTCTCACGGTTCTATCCGCCCGAATGCTTTTCGCGGAGCGAGTTACAGAATCCACGGCTGCGGGGGTGAGAGAGGTTGCTCTGGCAAGGATCCGATAAGCAGCCAGTGTCGGGCTATGGCCATGGTTCATCTATTTGCTACTCGCTGAAGTGTCTTCGATAGGACACCACGCAATCCGATGCCCATTTAGAATGGTTTGTGAGGTCTTCCCCATTGCCGAATCTCAACTCCAATACCCTCACGTACCGACGAAAGGAAGACGGTTCGCACGATTCGATCTGTCTCGCCTGCCTCGCAACAGTTTCGTCACGACCGGTCGAGGCAGAACTCGAAGGGGGTGAGGAAGATCACGTTTGCGCCTTCTCGTTTGGCTCGGTTCACTCCAAACGCGCTGTTGAAAACCCTGCAGAGCAAGTGCAATGATCCCGCACGGGCAAGAATGGAGACGCTTAGTTCTGCTCGGTAAGCACAAGGAGAAATATAGGCGTACCGTTGTCCAAGTACGCGAGTATTCTCCCCTTCTCGCCTCGAGCATTCTTTGCTTCGCTTAAGACGGGCACTTCTCAGGCACGCCACCGATCTCCGGAGCAGCCATGAACTTCCACCAGAGCTCTGATGTACACAACCATTTGTCCCAACACAGGCCCCATGCTGTCCTACCTCAGTCCTCACGGCCTGTTACATCGAATCCAGTTCACATACCTGACATCAGGATGGAGAGCGACCTTCCCATATCGGCGCAAGTTATGAAGGAGACGGCACCGAGCTCGAAGCCCTGGCGAATCCTAGGAAGAAAGCTCGGCCTCAATTCGTGAGGCCCTAAACCCAATGATAGCTACTGGATCAGCGGAGCACTGAAATTGTAGTGCTCCGCCACTGCCACGCAATTGTGATGGCCGCGTTGCGCCAGGTCCGCTTCCACCGTCTCCCAATCGACGCCGGAGATTGTATCGAACGACGCCCTGAGTCCCATGAGGGTCTTGCCGGTATGCCAGCCTCTCTTGGCGTTCGCGTGACCGTAAAGCAGGGCAACATAACGGGTGCACGGAACGTTCAATGAGTGTTCATAGATGCGATAGAAGAAGATCTGTAAGTCTGTTGTTCGAGCGTCCATCCTCATTTGACGTTTGGGAGGGCGCAACGCGCCCTTTGGAAGTACGAAAGGGAAGCAGCCATCGAATCCGAGCACCTAGGCGTCTGACGGAAATTCCTCCGGTTTACGGCGCTCGAATCGGCGTCCGTCCGATGCGGAGATGGTCATAGATCCTGAGCCAGCTCAGGTGTGGTGACAAGGACGACCCACGCTGTACCGGAGACGACACTTTACACTTCTTTCGGTGCGACAAGCTTTACGGCCGGCCCATGCTAAGCGGCGATGGCCTTCTTCACCGACTTGACAGTCTTTCTGTTCTGTTTTAGAGAGGTCTTCTTCGCTGCGGGCTTGGCAACGTTGCTGATTTTCTTTAGCGCAGCCCAGCGCGCTTGGTGCTGCCGCAATCCGTGCCTTAAACTTCGAGACTAATGTAGTCTCTGACTTTCTTTGCTGCAGGGCGGCGATTCGGGTTTAACGGATTGGCAGTGTGCAGGAGGAATTAACAAAACCAAAGAAGACACCATCGAGGCGTAGATCTGTTTAACCATGAGAGATTATCTTCCCACCGGGGGCCATCAGTGTTTAAGCTCGTGAAAAACGGGATTATGGGAAATCACCCATGACAACCGGAGTTGTCGGGGGTGAACTCGGAGCTGCGGAATTTCAGGAATGGCGGCGGCTAATAGTTCAGGTTTGCCCCGAAGTCAGGCATTTTGCCCTCGGTTACGTCTGAGCGCCACTTCGCAAGCTTGCCATTATCGTCTTTCCAAAACCTACCGCAAGACACCAGGTACGCTAGAACCGGCTTGTCATCGCCCTTCTGCAGCAATTCTTTCGCAAGCATCATGTTTGGGCCGAACGTATCAAGATGAGGATTTCCATCCGCTAACCCAGCCTTCGCCAGATACGATCCCGCCGCCGCAATGTCTCCATGTTGAAGAGCTATTCGCCCGAGGACAATATTGCCGTAGTGAATCTCATCAGTAAAATCCTCCCCTTTTGTCGCTTGATCGGCCATGCCCAGCATCTCTTTTGACCACGACGTTGCTTTTTCTTCGTCTCCAGATTCAAGAGCAGCCTGAGCTGCATCAGGAAGAACAAACCGTCTTTCCTGCTTGCCGTGGGCGTTTTTCAATGCCTGCTCAAACATGCCGAGGGCTTTCTTGGCGTTCGTGACACGTTCGGCGCTTGTAGCTGAGTATCTGGTGTCGTGCCAATAGTCGGTGGCCAATGAAAAGGTGACATCGTAAGCCGCGGGGTCAATCGTGCGAGCACGTTCAAGCAACATCTCAGACTGCGGATAGTCGTGGATCGATGAGAAGAATTCTCCGGCGTTATGATTCCGGCGTGCATCCGATGGTTTCGTTTGGACCTGTACAAGCCAAAGCTTTCTGGCCTCATCGAGGCCCTCGGGGTCTACCTCTTCATCCTTCGGGTAGAACTCCATAGCGGGTTCTCCTGCAAATCCAGAAGAAGGCTTGTTTGCGATGACCCATAAGATGTGCTGTCGACGATTAGCCAGTTCATCAGGAGATAGTCCATCGGGAGACGACTTCTTAAAGCTGTAGAAGTACAGAAGCTCCATACGGTCGGCGAAGCTCTTCGGATCAGACTTAACATTTCCTTCGAGATGGTCTGCCTGTTGTTTCGTCATCCCCACGGTGCGTGCCATCAGAAGAAACCGTAAACGGTCGGCAGCACTGTCGCGGAATGCGAACAATCCGCCGACTATGACGACGGGCACCAAGAGTGACGGTACGAGCCAAGTCAAGACCATCTTGCGTGTCATGTGTTTGCTCCAGATTGACTGCAAGTGATTGTAATTCCCTTCAATCGTCAGCCGAATCGCCGTAACCACACCCCTGTAGGCGTCACCTCAAGAAACGGAATTTTAGGTATGCTAACGATGTCCCGGCGCTGAGTCTAAACAGCTTACCGGCTGCGCCACACTGCACGTGTAGCGAAAACGACCGTTTCTCGGACGACCGCAAAAGGGCTTGCAGAAGGCGCCTGGGACACCAAAACCTGTCCCATTACCCGTCTCGAAAACAACGTCTGGCTAACGGTGACGTTTTGAGACGCCACACAGGCCGACTACACGTGCTTAGAGTACGTAAAATTCCGTTTCTTGAGGTGACGCCTGCTTACTGAGAGGTACCCTTCAGGCGGTGCCGGATCATCTTGTTACTCTTGAAACGGACGCTTCAACCGGGAACAGTCAAATGAAGAGGCATAGAAGATCCACGCTGCGGCGCTTGTCCGAAACGGCGACTTTACGGAGAAGCCTCATCGACAACAGTGAGGGAAGTCGGGTCTGAGACTTCCTTTTTGCCAGCTTGATAGAACTGGTAAGTCTGGAAGTAGGCAGCGTACACTGCTGGACGATTCTCCGGCGAGCATCCTGGTTTTTCTAGAATCTCGCGACGGCGTGCCTCGTCGCGCAGCCTAATCTCTTCGAGTACAGCCTCGGCCTTTCGCTCGATCGGCCGAACTGCAATGCCAGTCAACCTCTCTCGTGATCTGCTCAAGTCCATTGCGACTCTGGAGGGTGTGTTGATGACCTCTGCGGTGTATAAGACCGTGTCGAAGATCACGGAAGGCATCGTTTCTTCATCCCACCGATCATAACGATCCAGAGAATCTGCCCGGCTGTACCGGCGCGCAGAAAGCGTCTTGCCGACACCAGGAGGGCCATAGCACAAGCCGATATACCGATACGCCCTGCAGGCGTCGCAGAATTCGACAAACCTGCGGTGTTCCGAAGTCGCGACGAAGCTTACTTCACTCGTTTCTGTAGCGCTTGATTCTGGTTGCTGGGGTTGTTGCGGCGGGCGCACTGATCCGTGTTCGCTCAATACTTTGCCCTTTCTTGAGTTGAATAAGTGCTTCAACAGTCTTCTGCCTGCTGTCCAGAATGCTCTTCAGTTCACGACGGCGGCTGTTGCGTACGCGAACGATGTCGCGGAGCTCAAACGTCTCTCCCGCAATCTCTGCGGAGATGGCTCGGCAAAGGAAGCGATCCTTGAAAAAGACACGAATTTCAGCCATATCGCGAGGATCAAAGCGAACCGTTACGTCTTCTCCCACGTAGGCGGCAAGCGTGAGAGAGATGTAGCGAAATCCTTGGAAGTGAATACCATCGCGGCGAACTCTCCGAGGCCGGACCTCCTCGATCAGCAATAGATCGAGCTGTTCGAGTGAGTCTGGTACGCGAGGTAAGAATCCGCCCTCTTCCCATCTCGCAGCCGGCGCAAGGTCCGCGTCTGCTGTCGGTGTTCGCTGGTACACCTCAAGAAGGAATGTGCGGAAATGCTGCTCCAGTTGGTCGATGGTGAGCGTCGGTTTGCGACGCCCTCTGCGCGTATAGCCTTCCAAATCGCAGAGGAACATTTCGTTTACGGTGCGAAAGAAGCGTTCAATTTTGCCGCGGCCCTGCGGCTTGCCCGGCGTCGAGAAGACCAGCCTCATTTTCAAATCGACAGCCACCTGCTCAAGGTGTTTGGAGATGAAGTCGGCCCCGTCGTCGACATAGAGGACATCCGGAATGCCGCATATCTGCCAGTGAGGATCGGATTTTCTCCAGATTGCCTGTCTCATCGCGAGCGAGGTGCGAAGCGACGAAGGAGGGTCAAAACCAAGAAAATATCCGGCGACAGAGCGGCTGTAGTCGTCAATCACTGCGGTCAGCCAAGGCCGGCCCTCAGTGCCATCCTCGCGAAGCAAGATGATATCCAGCTGAGTGTGGTCCGCTTGCCAAAGCGCGTTGGGCCTGGATGCCTCGCGACGATGAACCAGGTCGTTTAGTTCCCCGAACCTGCGGGAGCCCTGCTGTGCAAGAGTTCGGAGGTCATTCGGCAGACTGTGAACGATGTCGCGCACAATCCAGTAGCTTGGAGCCGGTTCGCCGATGATCTCTGCAAACTGCTTCGCCTGGCGATGTACTGAGCTGAGAGGGAGAGGCGGTTTCTCGAGAGCCAGCCCCTCAATCGCCTCGCGCAATCGAGGCGAAGTGACCCGTCGTTCACCGACGTCTATGCGCTCCTTTCGGACAAGCCCAGCTAATCCGTCACGCTTGTAATTCGCCACCCATCGCTGAAGTGTACGGAAGGAGACGCCCGAGCCCTCTGAAACGGAACGTAGTTCCCGGCCGTTCTGCAAGTGAGGCTCGAGGAGCCGAAAGCGCTCAAGAGCAAGCTTGCGTTCGGTATCGGAGATGGCCGTCAACGTTTGCACGACCATAGCCTACGACAAATAGCGCCTCAAAATCTACGACGAATAATTCGCAAACCACAGGCCGAGTTTGCGACTCGTGAAGCACAGTTTTGGTTCCCAGCTAGACATCGGACGAAGTCGACAGCAGATGTTTCCTGCTCTTGTGGGAGATGGCGGCAAGAAATCGATTTGGATGGGACTTAGCCATAGATCCTTCTTGAAGCCAGGTTGATTTCTGTAGGGACGCGACGTACTTACGCCCGGTGATGCCTTAGATGTTCCAAACTGGCGAACGTCGCAGCAGGAGGGCTTAGCCGACCTGAGCTGTCAGTCTCCCTATGTTCCTTTTCCACCCATCCTGACCGAACGGGATGAGCTCGGTCTGGGTGAGGCGTCTCAGCTTCCACTCGCTCATGGAGAGATAGGTGGCAGCCTGCTTGGTTCGCAAGAGCCTTCTAATCAACATGGGCACTACGGTCATGGAAAGGATTCGAGGATGTATCTGCTTGCGAAGATGGAGTTAATCTGACCAGTAAGTTCTGGATAGTGCGGCGCAGGTGGTGAAGCTTATCGAGGTGGAGGATGCAGAAGCGCCTCGATCACGATTTACCGCAGCGTTCGAACTGCTATAACGCCATCGCGCGGACTGTTAAATATGCAATGAAGTCTGAAGCTCTCGAGCGGCCGAACCTGGCCAGCATCTCTGGAATTGGTCAAAAGCCATCGCATCTATCGCATTGCTCGTAGGTGCAGTGGTGACTTCAATAGCTGTAAAGCGACCCGCCTGGCGCAGAGTGCTTCGAATGCGACTCATGTACCGAAGATTTCACTTGCAGATCTGCAACTCAAGACCGGAAATACACCCATAAGCACTTACCATCTCGAAAACTTTGGCCAAGCGAAAGCTAGGTCTTGGTTATTGTTTCAATAATCATTTTGGCTAATCGCGACTGACACTCTTCGAAAAAATCAAATAGCGCCTGATGGCCGCGACCGAGTAGCATGAGCGGATGCCATTATCCGTAATCGCGAGGCGTCGACAAGGCTGCGTTGAGATCGACCGTCTTCATCATGAATTCGTGACCTGGCACGCAGACATTCAGTTGCCTCAGTACACGACGCAGCTTGATGCTTTATCCGGCGAGATTACTACCTGCACGATCCGCCTGCGCTCCGCGCTCGAAAATGTGTCCGCCTTGTCCTCCGGTGCGGCGTATGGACAATGTAGCCGACTGGAGCGGCAAATTGCCTGGTTGTGGCGTGCCTGGGAATATTTCCGGGCGAAGTTCGATCAGCGTCAAGACGACCGCTATGCCGACACCTTGCACGCCACAGACGAGGTGGTTTGGAGTTGTTATCGTCCGTTCTTCAGACAGCCCCTCGGGGAGCTTGTTCCCGATCCCGCTCCTCTCCCGTATATCGAGATGGAATACTCCCCAGTCGCTGTCCGCAGCGACCAGACCGCAGTGCTGGGCGAGCGTCCTAACCGCCAAGAACTCCTTGAACTCGCTTTCAAGAAGCTACCAATGCCGATTCTCAAACTGCCGATCAGTGCTGTGTCGAATCCGTGGGTCATCGCTCTCGCGGGGCACGAGATCGGCCATTTTGTCCAACCTATGATCTCCCCCAATCCGTTTGACTTCGTTGGCGCTTTCAGACGTGTCATCGAACAAGCGGCGGCGGATTCCGAATGGGGAAAATGGTCCGTCGAGATCTTCGCTGACTGGTACTCGATACTGACCATGGGCCAGTGGGCGCTTCACCCAATCGCGCAGTTCGGCACCGGCGAGATGGCCGCAAATACACTTCGGGGCGGCGTTTATCCGTCGCTACTGGTTCGGTTGGAATTGATGGCCGCGCTTGCGGACGACTATGGCTTCCCTGGAACGGCGGCGCTCGAGTCGCTCGCTGTTGACCGGCCAGCTCCGGGCGGATCCCCACAGTACGATAAAGACCGTAAAGCTGTGGCCGCGGTTGCACAAGCTATCGTCGCCATGGACGAATGTCGAACAATCGCGAAACGCATTGGTCCGCGTCCGGAAAACTTCGTTCGTGGCGGCCTGGCGGATCAGTGGGCACTCCATATCCGCAATGGCAGTCCAGAGCCCGTCTCACAAAAGCCCGACAGCGCCCGCCTGGTAGCCGCCGGGTCGGTCCAGGCGTGGGATCAGGCGGTGTTTGCAGCCGCTCAACTCCCCTCAACTTCTCAGTTCGATCAGCTTGGTTCAAGAGCCCGACGCGCGATGCAGGCTGCGCGAATGCCGGGTGTTCGCTCCTCCTCGGCCAGACCCGCCAGCAAACCTGGCGACGTCCTCTTCGAGTTTCTCGAAGGCGTGTAGGTCTTCCAACAACAATGCGGAGAAGGCGCTTCGATTACGCCCGATCTGTGTTATACGTTGTGGCTTGGAAACCAAACCATGATCTGCCGCGTCTTCGCCCAGAAAAGATCCGATGGGTGGCTCTTGCGTCTCGCGTCCGACGTTCCGTTGGCCGCGCCCTTCTCCGATCGCTTTATTGGGGTATTACACGAAAACACGCTGCCGACGGCGCAAGTGCTGCCGGTTCCTCCCGCTGCCGAGTCTGCCCTCTGGGCGGGCAAGCCACACGCTGCGATCTGCGCGGCAACCGAATACGACGATATCGACGCGGTCTACCGGCGCATCCTCGACGACAACCCAAAGAGTGGCGATGTGGCGCTATTCGGCGAGTTCCTGACGGCCGTCCTGCTTGGCCCCAATCTCGATCTACTCCAGAACTCGCCAACGACGGTCGACCTTCGTCTGGTCTTCGAGGACCCCGGGCTGCAGCGCCTGCCGTGGGAGATGATGTACGGCCCGCAGGTCGTCGTCTCCCGTCCAAATGCGCCGCTCTGCGCACGTCCCACCGGCCGTTTCGCGATCAACCGCGAAGTGCCGCTTCGAGATGCGGAGCCTGCGCGCAGCGAACCCTACGTCGATTTCCCGCTACGCGTTCTCTTTGTGGCCGAATCCAAGATCGACACCGTCTTGCGCCCGGGCGCGGAGTTCCTGGGTCTGCTCCGCCACCTCAAGATTCCTGCCAATCCGCAGCTCCGCGGTGACTTCGTTAGTGCACAGATCAAGCTCCGCTTCTTGCCGGAAGCCGACATCGAGCGGCTTCAGCAGGAGTGCCGGGAGTTCCGCCCCTCCGTGCTGCACTTCATCTGTCACGGCCGGCTTGGGCCAGCCGGCAGTGCCAGCATGATCGTCCTGCGCAAACGTGCCGACGGCGCAGGCGAAGCCGGTGGCCGCTCCGAACCCTTCCCCGTAACCGCCGACGAGCTTGCAGACCTCCTCGAAGAGGACGATCCCACGACCCAACTACCAGGATGGCTTCCGCCAGTTATCGTGCTAAACGCCTGTTACAGCGCGACCTCGGCAGAGGAGACCGCAAGCATCGAGGACGTCCATCTGCCCTTCGCTGCGCGGTTGGTCCATCGGGGCGTCGCAATCGCCCTGGGTATGGCCGGCGAAGTGGCCGATCCCGCCTGTCAGCTGTTTACACTTCGCTTCTACCAGGCTCTGCTTACCGGTACGTCGGTGGTCGACGCCGCCTCGCAGGCGCGCCGGACAGTGCTTACCGCGTGGCCTGCTTATCAGGAATCCATCGAGTGGGCGCGTCCCGTGCTCTTTATCGCGAAAGGACTTCAAGGCTGTATTCAGCTGTCTCCCGGGCCCACGTTCGACCTCGTCACCGCGGCCGAGCGCTTCCGCAAGGATGGTACCGTTCCCGCCATGATGTGCGACCGCTACGACATGATGGTCGCTTACGACCGACTGGTCAGCCTGACCGCCAAACCCGGCGCGGGTAAGCTCCTGGTCGCTGTCTCCGTGGAGGACAGCGACACTGGCCTTGGTAAGACCCGGCTGCTCGAAGAGTTCGCAGTGCGGTCCATCCTCGACATGTTCGTGCCCTGCATCGTGCGCAAAGAAGGAGAAGTGCCACGGAGTTTTCTCGACTTCGCGCTGGTCCTGACCGATGCGATCAACCAGACACGCAGGAACTTTGGGCTGCCTCCACTCGTCGAGACCGAATCGCGCCTGCTCGCTTTCTATTCGTTGAACGTAAATCCGGCCGCTGAGCAACGGGATCGCACCATGATGCGCTTGCGTAACATCCTCAAGGAGATGGCTCCGGTAGAACCTGCCCTGGTCCTCAAGGCGATTCAGGACGACTGCGCACGCCTCATCTCTGACATTGAGGCGAAGACGAAACTCACCCACCGTACCCTCATCTTAATTGACGAGTTTCACCGGTGGGATTCGGTATATCCCGAGGTGCTTGAAAACATTTCCTTCGCCGGTCTCGGCGAGGATACTTGCCCCATCCCGGTGATCATGAACTATCTTTCCGGCACCTCCGACGGCCAGAATATCTGGCAAAAAGTGAAGTCTCTTCCAATGGAGCGACGCCCCTCGCTGCGACGCTTCGAGTCGGAAGTAGAAATCAGTATGGTCTATCGCCAATTACTGCTTTCACAATGGAGCCTAGCCCCCAAGCTCAGTCCAAAGGCAGGCACTACGGTCAACGCAATCTTCAAGGCGCTCCAGGAGAAGACCCGTGGCGTCCCGCTGAGGTTTATCGCTTTGGATGTCGAGGCGTTCATTGAGGGTGTCCGTTTCAGCGACGCCTTCACGAACGCCGATTACGAAACCGCGCTGCGAGACTTTGGAGTGTAACGCAGATGGCAATGTTGTCCGGGAGCAAACCACGCGACGACTCAGAGGATCCTGAACAGCTGTTACGGGAGGCGTTACGCCAAAGACTCTCCTATTTGCCACGCCGAGCCATCGCATGGCTGGTCCTCGCTCCGGAGTGGCCCGAGGAGATCGTTCGCCTGGGTTTCCCCGTAGTGGATCGGGTCGGCTTTGGGATTGAGTCATCTTCCTGGACCTCGTCGCTCGGAACGGGAGACGAGCCGGTTGAGATGTTGCGGCGCGCCCCGAAAGCCGCGACGGACACGCCTGCACCAGCGCACAATGGGTTTAGAGAGATGTTGCGGCGCGCAGCGGGTGTTACTGCTGACGTCCCGGCAGCTGCACAGAGTGAGGTGAGAAAGGTGTCTCGCCCTGCGCGTCCTATCGTTCAGGCATCGACCGCACTCACTCCCTGGGAGGGAGATACCTTCCGCCTCTCGCCTGAGCTACGATTGGCGGCGCTGGAAGACCTCCTCACCGAACGAGATAATGATCTGGGAAGCGAGGAGTCCGGACTGGCCTACGTCCGCACCCAGCTCACCCACGCTGCCCTGGCGATGCTCGCCTCCGATAAGCTGCCGGACTATCCAACACTCTGGCGCTGGGCGCAACTCGCGCGACGCGCCGCCTCGGACGACGATCTGCGTGCCTTCCTCGACGATCAGGTCAAGGCAGCAATCTCCGAAGCCGAGGCCCGCAAAGAGACGGCGGTTCCTGAGGTCCTGCGGTGGATCGAAGCCGCCGAATTCTTCACCGACATCTTTCAGGGCAAACTCGAGCTGGCCCTTACCCTCGCCCGCCGCCGCCGCGAACTCTTCAACCGCCGAGCTTATGATCGGCGCAAGCTGGACAATTACCTGCCGCGCGAAGCCCAGATCGAGGCCTTTCGCGATCTGCTTCACGACCCCCATCACTGGGCGTTACACTTCGTCGGCAATGGCGGAATGGGCAAGACCATGTTGTTGCGTTATCTCACAGACATGGCGTCCAAGCCCACCAACGACGGGCTTGGCATTCCTATCGTGACCTCCCGCGTCGACTTCGACTTCCTCAATCCCGACTACCCTTTCCGCGCTCCAGGGCTGCTTCTCTCCGCACTGGCGACGGAGTTACGCCTTCAGGCTGGCAACGAGGCAACCTCGATTTTTACCAGCTTCGACCATAGCATCGCTCGCCTGCATGACGAGGCCACCCGTCGGCCGGGCGCCATGCGTCTTCTTCCGCTAGAGCATCCCCTCTTCAGCGACGCTATCAATGATTTCGCCTCAGCCTGCCAGGTCCTCGCTTTCGATCCCGCCACGAGTATGCCGCGTTGCGTCGTGCTGATGCTGGACACCTGCGAGGAACTGGCCAAGCTACGTCCTGACGGTACGGTCCCTGAAAATGTTCGCGTCACTTTCGAGGTCCTAGAGAGGTTGACGTCTCTCGCGAATAGCGTCCGGGTTGTCTTCTCGGGTCGGCGCGAACTGGCCACTAGCGGCTACAAATGGAAGCTCAAGGTAACACCGTCGGAGTCGTCGTTGTCCGCTCGAGACTATCTCCGCCTCTTTGTGGTGCAGGGCTTCGACGACGACGAGGCTCGTCACCTGCTGGAGGCCTACCAGATCGACGGGAAGCCGGTGCCTGCCGCCTTTCGCGATCCCATCCTGGCGCGGACGCGTTCCACCGAGGACGCGGAATACCGGCGGTTCACCGTCGCCGGCCAAGCCGCGGCAGACGCCGAATTGTCGAGCGGCCGCCATAATCCCTACGACCTCGACATGTACGCGGAATGGGCGGTGAAGAACTCCAAGTTGAGCGTGGATCAACTGCGAAACGCTGACTCTCACTTTTATGTGGAGGAACGCATAGTTCTGCGCTTGAACAAAGAACTGCTGAAGCTGCTTCCCCAACTTGCCCTGCTGGGCCGCTTTGACCGTCCGTTGTTGGTGGCAATTACTCAAGTCGATCAGAACGCGGCGCAGCTTCGTGAGGAGGTCATCGCGCAGGAATGGGTCCGCGGCGACCGCGCAACGGCGATCGATATGTGGCTGATCGAGCCGCGTCTTCGCCAGCGCATCCTGGCCTATTACAATGATCGCGAAGCTGCGGCCCTCGTCGCCAGCCGCCGCTCCCTGGCCGACACGCTGACAGCCATGACGTTGTGTCGCCCCTTCGAGGAGCTTACGGTGCAATACTTCAGCGCAGCCTTCGATGCGCTTCGGGACGACCCCGAGAGGGCAACCGCTTGGTGGTCCGAGGTCGAGAACCGTCTGCTCGCGGAGAATGCATGGCCAAGTTGGGGACAGGACCTTACCTCTCACCTGCTCGCCGAGCCGGCCTTTTCTTCGGACCTTCAGACCTCTTTCCGCGCCGCCGTCCTCGCCACTGAGGCGTCGGTAATCGTGCATGCCGGTGGAGACGCCGGCACAATCTGGCAGCGTGCCGAAGCCGCATTGCCCGCCCATCCGGCCCAGACCGGAAGGGCACGGCTGGCATTTCGCATTCAATGTGGTACCAGGATCCTCTTCCGGCAGGTTCCTTCTCTCGGCGACATGATCGAAGACGAGCAATGCCGAGCCTCGTGGCTAGCGGCAGTGGAGACACTCACCGAGCGCGTCGAGCGCGATGGAACGCCGTCCGAACGCTTACCGTACGGAACTCTTTATCTGCTCCACAACGATTCCGATCCGTACCTGAAGTCTTTCGCCAAGTCTCTAACCGCTCGCCTGGAATTTTCTGCGAGCAAGGGGGGTGTGAAGCGACCGGACAGGTCGCAGGGAACCCCCCAAGAGATCGCCCGAAGTAGATTCCGCGAAGCAGTCCAGGCCGCGGATGGAGTACCTAAGCGGCAAAGCTGGCTTGATTGGCGCGCGCCCGACAACCTGGTCGCCAGATTCGAACTCGAATTTCTGCGGGCCTTTCCCGATGAAGTGAAAGAGATCGCTGCTCAAGCAGAGGGGCGGCCCAGGTCCGAACCTAGTATCGACGAGGACCGCCTATGGTCGGCGTTGATCCGCGAACGGGATACGCTCCTGGAGCGCTCGGAGGCGGACAGTCTTTTGGTAACGATCGACGTGGCGACACGGCCGCTGTGCAACGCGCACCGACAATTCCCGCCGCGGGATGTAACCTTGGCCGAGAGGAACGCACGACACAACCCCGTCGAAAATCTTCACCTGCTGCTCGGCTACTCCAAGGTCGCAAAAGCGGCTGGCCTCCTTGATGTCTCCCTCGAAGCCGACCGCGCGTTGACCCGCGTGATTCTGCGCCAGCGAATGATGTCGGAGAACTGGCTGATTCCTCCGGCAGTGTCCGCGTCCGATCAGCCGTACGACGTCTGGCTCGACGGAGTAACACGCGCGCTGCATATGTCCGGTGACTTGTTGCAGCCGCGTGTCGCCGCCCTGATCGATTATGAGCAGCCTGAGACGCGCGAAGGCACCTGGCCGCACGTGGAGTCGCGGCTCTTGAGCCTTGATCTCGCTCAACTGCGCGATAACACCACGGTGAGCACTCTCAGCCAGGAGACCGCGAAGGCTTTCACAGCAATCGGTGACGCCAAGGGCGTGTTCCTCTGTCACGTCATCGAAGCTAGCTGGCGCGCCCGCAAGGGCAAGCCGCTCAGCGCCGTGATCCAGAGGATGACTGACACAGAAATCCCCGATTGCAATTGGGACCAGATCAGCCTTGCCGCCCGCGACGATGACCCCGCGTTCCTCGACGCCCTTCGACCCGACTGGCGACCCTGGATCGCCCGCGCGCTCGCGGTCTTTGCGCGGTCAGCCAGACCGAGCAAGGCCCAACACCCTGAACGCATCGTCAAGTGGCTGGTCGAAAACCACGCGTGCGAGGTGGGCGACCAACGCGTGCTTCCGCTCGAAGAGGCCTTCCTGCAACGTACGCCTGGCTTGGCGGAGAGCATTGGCAATATGATCGGCATCGCGATAGCGGGTGCCATTCTCCTGGCCGCTGGCTCGGCTTACTGGTGGTGGCTTTGGAGGGCTACCGGGGGCCGATGGTTTGCCCTGCGTCCCGGTATCTCTTGGCACAACGTCTGGACTATTAGTCTTCACGCTCTAGCTGTTCTCTTTTTGACCGTTCTCTTCCTGGTACTGATCTCGGGTTTTGCTGCCTTGGTGCAGTGGCTGACCCGGCGATTCACCTCCCTGAGCGGAATTGCTTCGCCCTTTGTTGCCGAATATAACTTTCAAGTCGCTCTGGACGCCGACCCCAATCGCCCGCTTTCGACCGCGTTTAGCGTCAAAGTTGTGACGCGTTACTTCTACTGGCGCCAGTCTTCATCCATAACGTTCGGTCTCCAAGCCATTACAGACGGTCGATATTTCGTCTATCGCGATGGCCCACTCGGCACCGACGCAATGCGAACGACGCTTCGAGTCCTACAGGTTCTAAAACTGCGACCAGAGTTTCGCGTGTCCGTCGATGCAGCGTCCGCCGGCGGGAACTGGGAAGCTCTGCTGGCAACGAAATCCGGCGACACTGCACACTTCGCCGATGTCGTCCCGCGCTTCAGCCGCACCGTCTCCGGGCGCTCCCTGCTCGCCCAGCCCAATTGGGAGAGCCCGGTCGGCTTCATTACCTGGACGTATAGGGGTCTCGGCCTCGAGCGCAGCACCTTTTCATCGCGGAAAACTTTCGGCTCCAAAACGCGCAGATATGGCGCTGAAGTTTTGACGCGCCCGTCCGAGTTCGAGCAGGTGCGGTACCGTACCGGCATCGCTCATCTCTTCGGCTCGCCGGTCGAACGCTCCTCCGAGGTTTTTCTTGGCGTCGGCGGTGACGAGTCGGGCGCCGTCCCCTACTGGATCTCGCCCCCCGAGATACAACGCCGCTACCCCAGTCTGCGCCTTCTGGTAGTGCAGGCACCCCCGACCGACGTTCGTGAGCGTACCTCATCCGACCGCCTAATCGCCGCGCAGTTGAAACGCTTCGGCGCACGTGCGTTTGAGTGCGGCATTCCCGCCGTGCTTGTTCTGCCCTCCCTGCCTCTCGCTCTGGGGAATGCGGCTTCGTCGATACTCCTTGAAGAACTTAGGAGCAACGCCCGAAACGCCGCCCATCGTCTCACCACCCTGACTCGCCGCCTGCAGGAGCTCGTGGGTGCCAGCCCCCACGATTCTCCCGACGTTCCCTATGAATTGGCTCTTGATATATGCTTATACGTCGAGGAACGGGTCAACTTCCGGGTACGCCCTGAAGAAGCGACCAGTTCCAAGGCTGAGCTGGGGGCCCAGAAGTAGCGAACCTCCAAACCGGCCACTTCGAACTGACTCCAGGAGCAGAGATGAATCCCTTCGATACGGTTCTTGACTGGTTCAGTGATAAGTTTCGGCACGATGCAGAACACCGCCTAGCATCTTTCCTGCCCGACGGTGCCGGTTCCCTGAAGGCGAACGAGCACTACTTCCGACTCTGGCTCGACGAAATGTTTCTCAGCCGGGACCGCGACTGGTTCTCTTCCTGGCATCCTGCGGTCCACTCCGCCGTTACGTTCGAGTTTGGCGACCAGACCCAGGTCATCACACGCATTGCCGGCGCGTCCAGTTTGAAGGATGTGGACACCAATCACCTGGACCGCGTCATCACGCTTTCTACTGCGTTGACCGCGCTGATGCCCTTTCGTGGCGGCACAGTTCGCATCAACGCCGCGCTGCTCGCCATGCAAGGCACGAACTCAGTGAAGCTGCTGGTCGATGTGCTGGGCGAGATCAGCACCAAGCTGGCTGTGCCGCAACTCTCGATGGCGCTGGACATCGCCAAGCCCCTAGCGCAAGGCGTAAGCGCTCTGGTTGGCGTGACGAACGGGGAGATGATGCTAGGCCTCGACGCCACCCTCTCCGGAACTGACCTGCAGTCGGGTTCCTATGCCATCCTGTTCGCCACGCCGCAGGAGATCGCGGCTGCTGACCTTTCCCTCGTTGACCACCATCTTCTCCTACGGGGCAAGCCCCTGACCGGTCAAAACTATATGGTATTACGCATCGAGCGCGTGGACTCTCGAGATGATTTCGACTCGCTAAGCGCCATCTATGAGCCTTATCAGCTGGCCATCGACCTCCTCAGCCAGGGCGATCTGCCGGCCGCACAGAATGCGCTCAAGCAGGCGGTCCGCGCAGCGCTCAAATCGAATGATCTCTCCGAATCCGACCGCCGCCGGGTGATTGACGCATTGAAGAAACGCTACGCAGACGCTCGTGACTTGCTGGGTGCGGCGGCGGTCTCCGAATTTGTGAGCGATAGTCTGGACGAGTTGATCAGTAAGCAGGCCATATCCGTGGCAGAGGCGTCAGCTCTTGGGAGTATCTCTCGAAACGAGGCCTTCCAGGATATGGGGTGAAGACGTGCGGGCTTAACTAGAGCGCCCAAGCAGCGCATAGCGCCTCCTTTTGATCCGGTGAAGCCGGAAACTCTTAGTGTTCCGATCTTGAAATAGCCCTGAACATCCGCGTCTCAGGGTCAACAAGTGCGTTAGCCTGTTCGCGCACTATGGGCTCTCGCTGCCGTTGCTGAATACCGATAATTTACGGCGAGAGGCGGATCTGAAACCTCTGACTTCCGTTCTGGATCCAATGCAAATCTAGTGTCGTGCGAAAGCTGTAGAGGGGTCCCCATTCGAAGTGGCGCCTTCTCCAAGAGGCTCTGGTGCAAAGTTTTCGATGCTCTCAGATTTTTTGCGGCGGGGTCTACGATCAAGCGGCGAGCACTGCGTTCCAGAGTGTGGGCGCAGTGTGGTCTATGAGGCGGAGACGACTGAGGGAGAATTGCCCTTTTTAATACGACGAAGCAGTTCCACTCCTGCGATGGTGATGGCAGCAGAGGAGAAGCTCTTGAACCCGAGCATGGGGCCGAGTTCTGGACTTGATACCGCGATGATCCTGCTCGATCAAATTGTTCAGATACTTCGACGAGCGCAACCGCGTGCGTCCTGGAAGCAGGCCGTCGGTCTTCATCTCGCGCACCGCGCGATGGGTGGCGGCGTAGCCGTCCAGAGTAATGGTCTGCGGTGGTCGACCCTCATTTCGAATCGCCTTCTCAAAGAAGGCCTTCGCTGCTGCCACGTCCCGTCTCTTACTGAGTAGAAAGTCAACAGTCTGACCAGCGAAGGTATAGACCATGAGACCGATCAGGGCACGGTCACGCAGGCCGGGCAGGGAAGTGGTGTCGATCGCGTCGATCAAGGCACGGGCTTCGTCCGCCTGTAGCACGGGTGTCTTGCCGCGCCGTTGCGAGTGCTTCGGCCCACGGACTGCGTGAGCTGGGTTCAGGGGGATAACCTGGCCGACTCAACATCAAGAACCAGACGTTCTATGTACTCGACATCCCCTCAGACGCAGGCACTCCGCAAATGGTCGTTTGCTGGGAGTTCATGCAGATGTTCGCTGTCGAGATCGACTCCAAGCGCAATGAAATTACTTTCTTTGAAGGCACGCACTTTCGCTATCAGGGTAAGGGCGAATCACTTCCGCTCTTCTTGCACACGAACGGCAATGGAATCGATGTGGACGCGAAAGTCGACGGGATCAAAGGCCGCTTCCTCGTCG
Source organism: Granulicella aggregans (assembly GCF_014203275.1). GTDB lineage: Bacteria > Acidobacteriota > Terriglobia > Terriglobales > Acidobacteriaceae > Edaphobacter. Next base: position 5,597 of record NZ_JACHIP010000023.1, on the reverse strand, counting down.
ACTCCGGCAACCAGTTTGGAACGTTTCTAAGCTCCGTCTTTGTCGCTCAGAACCATCTCGTGCCGAAGCTCAACGCACGGTATCGCGGCTATAACGGCCGTGGTTTCGGGGGCGATTCACCCCAAGCATGGTATGTTCGCCTTCACAGATTTCAGGTGGGCAAGCTGAAAATCAAAGGCCCCATTTCGCGCCTTCAAACTGCAAATGACAGCTTCAATGACAAGCTTACCGGCAATATCGGCCAGGATATTCTGAATCGCTTCATCGTCACCGTCGACTGCAAGCACGCAGTCATGTCTCGAAAAAACTTCGTTATGGAACAAGCCCGAAAGCTTCAATCGCACAGGAATGCTCGTCGATTACGACCACGAATCGGATGAGATCAAGACTGTTTCTCCGGGTAGCCCGGCCGAGGCCGCAGGCCTCAGGCAAGGAGACCGCATACTCACGATAAACGGCACAAAGCCAGCGGACGAACCGGACAACCCACTCTTCAAGCAGCCCGTCGGCACGATCCTTCACCTCCAAGTGAAGCGCGGCGAGAGCTCCCAAGTATACGACGTTAAACTGCGCGACCTCCTCTAGTCGCATTCAAACTTCATCCGTCGCCCACGACAACTCCGGTTGTCAGGGGCTTTGCTGAAATTGCGTTTGCCGAGATTGCAGTCGAAACCCGGCCAATCCCGACTGAGTCTTGATCGACACAGCGATCCGAGTAGGAGGACACATCGCTGGCCTGCAATCTGAACAAGTGATTGCCGTCACTACCCTATAGCGAGCCACGACGCACGGCGGAAGCTCCGTCAACCAAACCATCTGTTAATGCAGACAGCAGCTGACCGTACCGTGTACTCTTTGCGCGATGGCTTGGGATACTCTCCCTTGGAGACAGCAATTGAATCGTCGGGAACTGCTTTACGGCGTCGGCGCGTCCGCCGTCGGTTTTAGTCTGCTTGGCCTAAAGTCATCAGCAGAGCGATCCGCCCCGAGTGACAAGCTCACCGTGGCCTGCATCGGCACAGGTTCTCAAGGGCTGCGGGTCTTGCTCGATCTGTTGCGGTTACCACAGGTACGAGTAGTCGCCGTATGCGACGTCAACCGTCTGAGCAGCGATTACCTGGATTGGGGTCCAAACGAGCTTCGCGACAAGGTCAGGACGGTCCTTGGCGATACCAGCTGGGGGGCTAATCATCCCGGACCCACCTCTGGACGTGATGCCGCCCAGAGCATTGTGAACGCGTTCTATGGCAAACAGTCGGGGAGAACTTCGACCGGCTGCGTCGCTTATGAAGACTTCCGCGAACTGCTCGCTAAGCAGAAGGACCTCGATGCGGTTGCGATCAGCACACCAGACCATTGGCATGCCGTCATTGCTATCGCCGCCATGCGAGCAGGCAAGCACGTCTACAGCCAGAAGCCAATGGCCCATAACGTCTGGGAGTGCCGGGAGATGGTTCGAGTGGCAGCACAGACGCATCGAGCGACGCAGGTCTCCATCTTCAATTCCAACCTCCCGGCTTCGCATCAAATCCATGACATCCTGACCTCGGGTGCCATCGGTTCAGTGCGCTCTGTTGACATCTGGACTAAGCGCGCATCGAAGTTCTGGCTTCAAGGACTGGCAACGCCGATACAGGCCGACCCCGTGCCCGCCGGATTGAATTGGGATATGTGGATCGGCCCCGCGCCCTTCCGTCCCTTCAATCATGCCTACATGCCCTTCATATGGCGTGCCTGGTATGACTTTGGATGCGGAGCTTTCGGTGATATGGGCGAGTATGGCTTCGACACACTCGCGCGAGTCCTGAGCTTACCAGCCGCCACCCGCATCGAAGCCAGCACGACGGATCGCTTTCCGGTTTGCTATCCCGTCGCATCGGCCGTCCATATGGACTTTGACGCCACGAGCACTCGTCCAGCGCTACGCATCAACTGGCTTGATGGTGGTATTGAACCTGCGCGTCCACCGCAACTCCCTGTGTCCGAGCAAATCGGCGAAGACGGAGAAGGTGTGATCTATCACGGTGAGCACGGTAAGTTGCTGACGGCATTTATGGGTCAAAATCCGCGCGTTCTGTCGCCGAGCGGTAAGCTGGAGGTGCCGTTTCCAAAGGTAGCTTCGGCACCGGAACCTTTCCGAAGAGAAGCGCCGGAGCTTGGGGGGACTGCGAGCGGGGCCAATGCGGCGCACTACGTGGAATGGATTGATGCCTGCAAAGGTGGCCCACCGGCACGAGCCAACTATGCGTTCGAAGCTCCTATTGTTGAGACCCTCCTGCTTGGCTGCATCGCAGTGCGGACTCATGAGCCACTTGTCTGGGATGCAGAGCGGTTTGCCTTCACGCAGGGGTCGGCAAAGGCAACAGCCCTGCTCAAACCTGACTACCGGGTTCCGTGGGAGATAGCTTCGAAATGATCTCCTTGCGGTAATGGCAAAGCACGAAGTTCACAAAACGCCGATTGTGAGAGTGAGGCGTAATCTCCTACTGGAGCGAACAGAATGCAGATGACCAAGAGAGAAGATCAAAACTGCTCATCATTTTGGCTACCTCGCTATCGCTTTTTGAAGCTAGAGCGCAGGTGTCACACTGTGGTGGCTTCACGTCAGTCCGGGAGTTCACCTCACCGATGTATCCTCCGATAGCCAGGGCTGCGTCTGGGATCGCTGCAAGCGTCCTGCGATGCTACGACTAGCCGCTCTTGGGAAACGTTAGGAACCTATCAGGGCTGCCCCAGCCGCGGAGGTGCGGGGCAGCCCTGAAGCAGGGTCCGGGGCAGTTTTGATAGGGGCGTTTGGAGGAAGCCGCTGACGTGTGCGGCGGATGCGGTCGTCTATGGGATTTGAATCGATTGTCGCCTGTAAACCGCTCAGTGGCTGAGACTTAGCCAGAGGTCGCGACGATCGATTCAGGAAGTCCAAGCAGCCCATGATGTCCGCAGTATCACACGCGCAGCGGTGCGCGCCGCTACTACAATACAGTGGTCGGCCTCGCGACGCAGATGACGCGGGCCCAGATCACCATATACTCCGTGGTCCCACTCAATCTCTCCCATGGCACTGCCCAAAGCGGCTTCCTTTACCAAAGTTTCCTTCAGGGCATAACGACTCCTGGGAAGGCCGATTCGCCCAATCTGGGTGTCCAGGTACTGGCCGTCCACTCGGGTGGCTTGGTTTTACAAAAAAGCGGAGACTTACCCTCTCAAATCAATCGTTGCTTGGCCGACGCCAACTCTTTCTACGAAATGACCTTCGATGCTGATCCAGGCGACGCCTTTGGCGTCTATCACTCGGTGAGTGTTTCCGCAGATTATCCAGGTGCGACAGAGCGCACCCTCACCGCTTACTACGCGGGCAAACCGCAGGCAGTCATTACTCCTTCGCTTTTGCCGAATAAGTAACTCCGCGAGGCAAGAGGCCGCGCCGAAGCACAAGAGATGGTACGGAATGAGGTAGGTGTTCCTTGGCAGCGTGACTGTCATACCGGCTGAGAAACTGAACCGTGAACTGATCAGCCCAGTAACGAGAAGAACAACCGCGCTCGCATCGAAAAGGGCAGAAAGGCGTGGCAATTTACCTCCGTCCATCCAATCTCCCCAGCAGGATATACCTCAAGAAGGGCTGGCGACCGGAAAACGGGGTTTTGGGAAATGGGTCTACCGCGGTGGCCCATTGCCGACACTTTCTCCAATCGCGCAGACTTCTCAGGATTGGAGCGGCAAGGTCTGCCACAAGTTTCGTAAACGCAGTGGGAACTCCTTTAGGACAACAGGGATCACTCGTTGCAAGAACCGCGCTGTCGGAAACCTGCCGCGGCACTATGTCACTCCGCATCAGGTAATTGAAAGCTAAGATGCGGTCTAGGAGGAGGGGAGCATGATACGGGCGGCGAGCTTCTCCTTCGCAGACCAGTTCCAACCGAATTGCTGAAGCTCATCACGTCCTTCCATCCTTGGAACCCGACTAATTCCGGGGATTGCCCAGGCTGATTTTGCTTCACTCGCTGCACATCTGTAAGGACACCTCCCTTTGAGGTTGAGCTGATCGGATCGGCCTGCGAAATAGAGGCTTGAGCTCCTTGTCGTCGACATCGTCTATCGACTCGAAAGCGCCAAGCATGTTCCTGACCTCGTAGGGACCGAAAAACAACCGAAACGGTTCGCCTATACTTTCGACACGGCTGGGTCATTCTTCAGTGAATGGCTTTTGTTAAGGCTACGAATTCGTTCGGTTCGAGCGCTGCTTGCGGCTCTGTTGCAAAGTTTGGGTGGCCGCCTGAGACGGTCCTGAACGCGAGCGGAGCCGACCATGTCAGAGTTCAAGTGGCGTCATTTTGAAGGCGAGAAAATCCTTTGGGCAGTGCGTTGGTACTGCCGCTATGGGATCAGCTGCCGTGATGTTGAGCAGATGATGGGCGAGCGCGGCGTGGGAGTCGACCACTCCACGATCTACCGTTGGGTTCAAAAGTACGCGCCTGAGATCGAAAAGCGTTGCGGTGAGAGTGGCGTCGCCCGCAGTCGACGAGCTGGCGAATGGACGAGACTTACGTGAAGGTTCGCGGCAAGTGGGCCTATCTGTACCGGGCGCTTGACAAGGAAGGAAACACGATCGACTTCTATATCCCGCCGACTCGGAACGCCAAAGCGGCGAAGCGCTTCCCGGGAAAGGCGTTGAACGGTTTCAAGGCTTGGGAGAAGCCGAAGGTCATCAACACAGACAAAGCGCCTACCTACGGCATCGCGATTTCGGAGTTGAAGACCGAAGGCAAATGCCCTGAGGAAACGGTGCATCGACAGGTCAAGTACTTGAACAATGTCGTCGAAGCCGATCACGGCAAACTGAAGGAACTGATCCGTCCAGTGAGAGGCTTCAAGACGTTGAAGACGGCCAACGCGACGATCATGGGTTTTGAAGTGATGCGTGCTCTACGCAAGGGCCAGGCCGCAGTCTTCAACCTGACTCAGGACATCCGCGGCGAGGCTCGCATCGTCGAACGAGCTTTCGGAATCGATGCCATTGCACTCGCCGAAGCAGCCGCAATGATCACTGAACAACTCGCACTCCAACGGCCTGACGCCCGGATGGAACCGCCCCCGGGACGCCCCTGTCCATGCCTACTTTTTGCAACAGAGCCTTCCTCAATGGGTGGATCTTCTACTCCATGAAGGAGATCAGGATCCGGGCCGAGCGCTGGAGGATCCAATACAACACCATCCGGCCGCACTCCTCCCTGGGCTATCGACCACCAGCACCCGAAACCAAAGCAGGGTATGGAGAAATGGAAAGCAAACTGCGCTTCCCACTTCCCCACACCCTCGACGGCGGCTACTTGATCACAAAAGAAGCTGCGCTACACTAACACTCCACGGTACAAAAGATCGGGCAGACCAGGCGACACAGACCGCTCGTCTCAGAGTGACGCTTAGTAGGTGGCTACCCGCAAAATCTGGCCTGCTCCAGCGGGTGCAGCCCCGGCATTCGAGATGTACATCGCTCCATCCGGCCCAAAGGCCATTCCTGCTGGCACGGTGAGACCGGTGACAACATCCTCGACGATGCCTTTGCGATTGAGTCTCACGACTTTGCCGTCCCCGGGCGT
>NZ_JACHIP010000022.1 GCF_014203275.1 Granulicella aggregans | reverse complement strand
TACGCGCTGATGGCCACGAGACAACGGTTTCCCACGAAGTCGGTGTTTGCGCCAATGTCGACCTTGATCGCCCGAGCGGCCGAACCTTCCGCAAACCCCGTTTTTGCGGGAGCGACTACGCCCGAACATATGGTTCCTCATTCAGCCGCACGGACTGCCTGCCAGAACCGGACACACGGAATGTCGCTGCTATTTTCAGGTTGAAATCCAGGGCTGTTCTCTATTGAGCAACCATGTGCCCAGGAATTTGAGAAGTCGCATTCACCTCCGAGATTGTCTTGTATGAACTTGCAGTTCACCAGTTCGCAATCGATGAATCTGCTGTCTGGAAAACTAGTACCCGCGAACGTACAGTCAACGAAGCTGCAGTTTATGAAATTGCAACCGGAAAACAGACTCCAATACCAGTCAACTTTTTTGAACGAACATGTGTGGAAGTCAGAGCCCACCAGCCCGTGTTCCGAAAATTCCTCGAAGTCGCAAAACTTGAAGTAGCTTTCGTCCCACTCAATCTCCTCGTGGTTGTGCGAGGTGATCGTTTCTGATCTCACGGACATTCCCTCGCCTACAACCTGACGCTCATTCAGTAACTTTTGGCAGAGATAGCCCACAACGTAAGGCTGGGCGGTGCTTTCGACCAAATTGTTGTTCGATACCAAATCCCTTATCGCCGACTCCACAGCTGCCCAGAGGCGCGTTTTCTCAACTTCAGTGTAAGGATGAGCCATGGCCACAGGTTAGTGCAATGCCAAACTCCTGCAAAGTCGTTGTTTGCGGCAACATCGCCACGAGACTTCCGCAAATGCCGTTTTCGAGGCTCATCGAACGCAGAGTTCGATCAGTCTGGCCGCGTCGGGATTGCCGGGAGCAAATCCGGCAAGTGGTTTAGAAGGGCGCAGCAAGAGAAGGTACCTTGTCCACCATGATCGACCGGATAACTGAACCGTGATCTGCCCCAACGAGTTGACTGTGGCCTTATCGACCTCAGCCCAACCCACGAAGACCGGCTTGCCAAAGCGCAGGTATTCCAAGCCTCCTACTGTAATCCTCGCGAACACCACGCGAGATAGACCAAACAGAGCGGCGGCCAGAGGTATGTAGACGAGCCATGACCAAAGCGATTCAGCGGCTTGCGGATGCATCAGGGCCGAGACTGCTAGAAGTAAAACCTGGATCGCACGAACAAACATGATTTTTTGGTGGGATCCGAATGTGATTTCAGGCACGATCCACGTTTCCTCGCGAAGAGATGATAACCCCCGGAAAGTCGTTGTTTGCGGAAACGTCCATCCGACGAGCTCGCTCAACGCGGCCAACAGTCAGCGAGCGAGCACGAACTTCCAGATCAGGTATAGGGCCATGCTGATCCCAAAAGCAACCCAAACCGACGTGCGGCTTCTTCTTGCAGGTTCCATGCTCCCCAGTTTAGTGCGCGATAGGTCGCTCATCAAAGACGTGCCCGGAAAGTCGGTGTTTGCGGAAACATCGAACACTGAGCCGATGGAGATCATGGATGCGCGGTAAGGGAGACCGCATCCATGATTCAGAAGCGAAAGAGCAAGAAGCGGTCTACCCGGACGGTGCTGCGCCTGCCCGACCTCGATCATTCGAAATTGTCAGTCCTGCAAAGTCTTGGCTCGGTGGCGTCGAAGCGAACCTACGCTGGCGCGATTGAGGATTTCATCACCTGGTACTGTTCCGAGCCCCGTCTGGCGTTTGGTCGGACTGTAGTCCTGAGATACCGGTATGAGCTGGAAGCTCGACGCCTCGCGCCAGCGACGATCAATCTCAGACTGGCTGCAGTTCGTCGTCTTGCCTACGAGGCGTCCGACAATGGCCTGCTCAATCCGGATATGGCTGCCGGGATTCGGCGGGTAAAGGGCGCGAAACGTCTCGGAATGAGGCTTGGGAACTGGCTTACGGCGGCTCAAGGTAAAAGCCTGCTCGCCGTTCCTTCTGGCAACTCGACGCGTGACAAGCGCGACCATGCCATCCTGGCGGTCCTCCTTGGCTGCGGGCTGCGTCGAGCGGAACTGACCGGCTTGACGCTCGGACACCTTCAGCAGCGTGACGACCACTGGGCGATCGTAAACCTTTACGGAAAGGGCGGCCACATCCGAACCGTCCCTGTCCCAATCTGGGTGAAAGAAGCCCTTGATCGGTGGCTGGATGCCGCCGCGATCACGGAAGGCACCATCTTTCGCCGCGTAAGCCGAATGGGTACCGTATGGGGTCCGAAGATTAGCGAGAAACTGGTCTGGTCGATCGTCAGGCAGAGAGCAAAGGTCGCCGGAATCGATCAACTCGCCCCACATGACTTGCGCCGGACGTGCGCACGACTCTGCCACGCAGCTGGAGGTGAGTTGGAGCAGATTCAGTTTCTTCTCGGGCATCGATCCGCTGAGACGACAGAACGCTACCTTGGTTCCCGGCAGAGGATCGTTGCCGCAGTGAACGACAAGATCGGCCTTGAGCCTGATTCCCGGGCACCCTAAACGAAGTTTCCGCAAACACCGACTTCAGAGGAATTGCCGCTCCATAGGCGGTTGGCTTTCAATATCGGGACGGTACAGGGAGAACTCTCACTTCGACACGAACATGCCGTGCCGTGTTCGGGCTTAGCAAGGAGGCAATTGAGCTGGGCCTGACCCATCGCCAAGCTGGTATTCCGATCCGGTGGCTCAGCCGAAACAATATCCACGCGCTACGTCCGACGAGCTTTCGGATTGCACCAAACCGCTCACGAGGGGTGAGCAACAAAGCATCCCAGCTACCATCCTCATCTTGGCCAAGAACGGCACCACATCGGCAATGCACTCTGCCGCGACGTAAGAAATCCGACGAATGAGTCTCCTTCAGCCATACACGGCCACACGGACAAACCATAGGACTTTCCATACGCCTCTACTCTAATCGAAGTGTTTCTTGACGGGGAGGCGACCGAGTTGGACCCTCTTTCACCGCCGGGACTCCCTAGATCGAAGGCCGCACGACGATCCCGCAAGAAAAACGGCGTTCTGGGAACTTCGCCCTCTAGCCGGTCCCGGCGCTCTCGGCAGCTTCCGGGGATCAATGTTGCCGACAACCCCGACTAATGAGATGGTCCGCCGCTTGATTTCTCAGCTTCATAGAGGGATTGTGGTGGCAGCTTGTACAAGGAGGATCCTCGTTAGCAGATACATTCGGTTGGCATAGATCTCGGCAAGACAACGTTCCATCTCGTGGCGCTGGGTGCGGCTGGCAAGGTGCTTGTGCGGAAGAAGTTCACACAGAAGCAGCTCCTGATCTTCACCGCGAACATGCAGACGTCTTTGATTGGGATGGAAGCCTGCTCGGGGGCTCACTTTCTGGGCCGGGCACTGCGGAGTCAAGGCCACGATGTGCGGCTGATCGCGGCGAAGTTCGTGAAGCCTTTTGTGAAGTCGAACAAGAACGACTTCATCGATGCCGAAGCGATCGCCGAAGCTGTCGAGCGCAAGAACATGCGCTTCGTACCGATCAAAACCGACGATCAGTTGGACCTGCAGGCGATTCATAGGGTGCGCGATCGCCTGATGTCTCGACGGACTGCCGTAATCAACCAGTTGCGAGCGTTCCTGCTTGAACGGGGGCTTGTGTTCGCGAAGACTCCTTCGAAGCTCCGTGACGCGATGCCGGAGGTCCTTGAAAACGCCGGTGCCAGTCTGACGCCGCAGATGCTTCACCTCATCGAGATATTGTGGGGCGAGTGGAAGATGGTCGAGCAACAGATCGAACAACTCGGCGATGAGTTGGAACGGATCTCCGCGGCGGACGCCGGATGCACGCGCATCCGCAAGATCCCCGGCATCGGGCCAGTGGTAGCAACGGCCATTGTGGCGGCCATCGGCAACGGTGCCGCCTTTCGCAAGGGCCGCGACTTTGCCGCCTGGCTTGGCCTCGTCCCAGGCCAGTACTCGACCGGCGGCAAGGCGAAGCTGCTGAGTATCAGCAAGCGAGGGAACGTCTACCTCCGCAAGATCCTCATCCATGGTGCGAGAGCGGCCGTACTGCGGATCAAGCGCGATCGAGCGCCGATCGGAGCCTGGTTAGACGCGCTTGACCTCAGAGCACACAAGAACGTTGTCGTGGTTGCTATGGCCAACAAGCTGGCACGCATCGCTTGGGCCGTCCTATCAAGCGGAGAAGAGTACAGGCCCTTACCGAACAAACTGCCAGCGTGAGCTGACACTTCCTTCGCATCACGAACTTGAGCGGCTTAACTTTACCCACCGAAGTCTGCACAGAGAACAGCAAGGACGAAAGAACAGTCACAACGGCGTATCTTCAACCTGATCCCGCAAATGGTCGATCGCGACCGACCGACTTTGAAGGATAGATACGCGCGCAACTCATCCTGGTCAGGAGAATCCTTCTCCACGAAGACCGAATACATTTGCGCAGACTTGTCTTCTCGACCCCAAACTTTTCCCTTGCAGTCCTGCAACGGACCATACATTTGCGGGAGCCATGCGGGTCAACGGTCGTGGCTATCGCTACAAACTTGCCATGCGTAAGTCGTTATATTTGGTTCAAGCGATTTCTCGAAGCAGGAAGTCGGGCGCAATGTCTCGTTGCAAGTGGTTCGCCAAAAATCTCGTGTTCTGCCGGCCTTATCGATATAGTGATTCACACCAGACAGCACAGTCCGCCGTCTTCCGCCGGATGCCTCTGTTAGTCCACTACACGTTGGAGCCATTCAGGATGAAGCACCCGCCGCTACTGCCAATCCTCGTTCTTGTGCTTATCTGCGGCCTCTCCACGGCCACCACCCTCGCCCAGCCTTCTGCCATTACCCATAATCCCGATGTTTCCGTCACTATCGATGCATCTCGCGTCAACGACATCATCGAGCTTACCGCCCCTTGGCGCTTTTTCCCAGAAGACAACTCCGTCTTCGCCAACCCCACGTTCGATGACTCGTCTTGGCCTCTTATCGGACCAGGCGGCGATCAACTGCTATCGAATGCTCATTCCCCGAATGAAAGAGACGGGAATGGCTGGGCGAGAATACGGATACATTTACTCAATCGAAGTTCCGCCCTCGCGCTCTTAGTGGAGCCTTCATATACGACTCAGCTTGAGGTCTTCGCGAACGGGAAAAAGATCGCTGAGACATCAGACTTCGACGCTCGCGTAAAGCGTCGAACCTATCCGCAACGGGTGACCTTACCTCCAGGCCCTGACATCCTTATCGCCATTCATATGGTCGATCCCGGGCAAAAGGTCGTGCGTTACTTCCGACTCGAGCAGGTCAGTATAGGTGGTACAGAGGCAGTCGATAACATCATTAGTCTGCGTAGATACCGCGACTTTGAGTCTTATTGGTTCTTTAAGGTTGTCGTTTGCCTCATCTTTTTGGCTTTTGTCCCCGTGAGTCTAGCCCTCCAACTAGCACAGAGGAATCGTTTTGAATACTTGTGGCTTGCAATCTTTTGCCTAACCACCGCAGTTGACACTCTGTACCTTGGCGCAAGATTCATGGCCGTTGTGCCCATGGGACCTCTATCAGACAACCTATCGAACCTTCTTGATGCTTGTGTCCCGATAACCTGCCTAGAGTTTGTCGCTACCTTTGCCGTAGTTAGGAACAAGCTAATTGTCCGAATCTACCAAGCGATCGTGCTTCTCATCCCTCTCCTGGCGGTGTTCCCCGCTCTTCACAACGTTTATTTCGCCTTTCAACCTTTTGAAAATGTTGGCTGGGTCTTGATGGCTGGTTGCCTCCTGCTCGCCGCCTACCGCCGCGGCAACAAGGAATGCGGATTGTTGCTGATCCCGCTTATGTGCGTTCCGCTGTCGACTCTGCTTGATCAGGCTGCAGGTCCATTTCCTCGATTTACCGAATTGGTCATGGGTCTACACGTTCGAGGGGTAGGAATTTCACCTTCCTATATCGCTTTACTTCTACTCCTTGGCGGCCTTCTCGCCGTAATCCTTATGCGTTTCATTCGTATAAGTAGAGATGAGGAAATCGCTGCCGCCGAACTCGAAGCAGCCCGAACCGTCCAGCAGCTTCTCATCCCCCCATCCTCTCCCGCCACTCCGGGGTTCCTCGTAGAAAGTGTCTATCTGCCCGCCCGACAGGTTGGCGGAGACTTCTTCCTTATCCTTCCAGCGCCGGACCCAACCGCCGACTTGTCCCTCCTCGCCGTCATCGGCGACGTCAGCGGCAAGGGTTTGCAAGCCGCCATGGTCGTCTCCACCATCATCGGCGGACTGCGCATGCAGATCTCACGCAGGCCCGCTGAAGTTCTCGCCCGTCTCAACCGCGCTCTCACGGGTAACGTCTCCGGCTTTGCAACTTGCTGCGCCATCCTCCTGCACTCGGATGGCCGCGCTATACTCGCCAATGCCGGCAACCCCTCGCCCTACTGCGACGGCGAAGAGGTCCCCACCTTGCCCGGCCTCCCTCTCGGTATCGCCCCAGAGATCACCTACGATGAGACCACGTTCACCCTCGCCTCGGGCTCCCGGCTTAGCTTTGTTTCGGATGGCGTTGTCGAAGCCACCAGTTTTCCCAACAAAGAGCTCTTCGGCTTCGACCGCACCCGGGCCATCAGCACCCAATCCGCTGCCGCCATTGCAGAGATGGCATGCGCGTTCGGCATCGGAGCACCCCAAGCAGATGACATCACCGTCCTGACGATCATTCGGGAGTAGCCGTTAACGTCGATCCGAGCTTACGGCTCTTCCCGGTTCGCGAAAAACGGGGTTTGCGGAAGTTTCGGCTCCGCCAAATCCTCCGGACCGACGAAGTTTCCGCAAACAACGACTTTGCGGACGTCTCCCTCACGACACCCGGAGTTGTCGTGGGTCATATTAGAGATGTCCGGGTTCCGATCAAGCCGTCTGTGGGGAAAGGCTTGCCTACGACTTCGTCATGCGCTAGGGTCTCCTAGACGATGAAAGAATTAATGCCATCAGAAGATCCGTGCGTTGAACCATCACCCTATTCCTGGTCTCGCTTTTGCTTCTTCACGTTGATATTTCTGATTTTTCTACCTGGCGGTATTTCGCTTTTCTTCTTCTTCGACAAGACCCGGATCGGCACCGAAACTGCGTCGGTGGTCTCTTACACGGCTGGTGTCATCCTCTATACATTCAGTCGCAACCGGGGGATGCAGCGTTATCTTTTCTCTTGTCCCTTTGTCCGTGGCGAACTTCCACGCCTTGCACTCCGGCACGCTGGGTTCCTCATCGCTCTCATTGCTCTACAAACCGGAGCGTTCCTAATCCAGCCACATCTTTCTCCCTTTTGGCTGAATGCTAGTGGAGAAAAGAGAAGCTTGCCTCCCTTCGTGAACGCTTTGCTTTTTGCTGGTGGCGCCCTCCTTCTTACTGAAGTGATGACCAATCGATCTCTACTCAATCGCGCTCACAAGCTTTCATAATGCCCATCATGGTCGTCGGCCTCTCGCGAGCGCGCGGTCAAAAACTATTACCATTCCCCGCAAACCGCCTTCCTTGCATCGGCGTCGGCCTGTTACTCCTGAAACGGACGATTCACCGGGGTACAGGTTGCGCCTTGAAAACGGGGATTGCGGAAGGTTCGTGTCGAAGTTTCCGCAAACACCGACTTCGTGGCAGGTATGATTTTATTTCAAGTCATAGGTTGATTTCGCTGCAGCTGAGCTGATTCAGATGGCTCTCAATCCCGCAGGTTCTGGACATAAGAATGCACATCGACATCTCGTCCAAGCCGCTTGCGATTGGAATCGGGTCTATTCTCGTGATCGCACCCTTTGCTATCTGGGCCGCGCTGTACATCGCCACTAGAAAGCGCAACATACACCCAAAATCTTTACTGCCGTGGATGCTGAGATTGCGGTGGGTGGTTTACAGCTGCGCACTCCTACTGTATGTTGGCGGCTTTATAATCGGCCATTCGCGTTGGTTGTTCTATGGGACTGCCATGCTCGCCTGTTCATCTGGCCTAGCTCTTTCCGAGACCTGGTTGAAGAAGCAAACAGCTCCTTCCCGGTCCGCCGTTTAGTACGCTTAGCTGCTCGACTGCCGAGATTCCTCATGCAAAACGGGGCATGGCTAACTTCGACCCATTCGGGGGCCGGAGAACCGAAGTTGCCGACAACGTCGACTTCCCATGGTTTCACTCCGATAAGCGTAGTTGTCGCGGTCAGAAGTATGGTTTCAGTTTTCGGATGGATGCTCGGCATGGTCGACCACAAGGACCTTTAGAGGGGCCGTAGAGGGTTCGAGCTTCAGGCCAAGCTGTTCTTGCAGAGCGTTGAAGATGAACGGGGCATTTTCATCGATTGCTGTTGTGGGAGATGTGCTCTCTGGTCTCCATCGAAGCTCAAAGTCGTAATGGCCAGTCAGACCGGTTTTGTCTATCACTGATCTACCCGTATCCCCTTGAAGTAAACCCTCCAAGGAGCCCACCACACAATCCTGTCGCTCAGTGTAGCCGTGCCGATTCTGCAGGACCTGACAAGTAATTCCGATCCCCATGTCATTTTGCGGAACCCTTGTCGGCTTGAGACGTGGACCACCTTTTCCAACGACGAGGTTGAAAACTGGGAAAGTTTTTACCGCGTAGTGGACCTCGAGCTTGAACCGGTCTGCAAGGAGCGCCTGGAGCATGTCGGCGCGCTGACGGTAGGTGAGCCCTTTTAAGTTGGCTTCTTCAGCGCTGTCTACTTTGGCTTCGAGGTCAAACCGATCAGAATTGAACCAGCCAGGTCCCCCTGAGAGGAGTTTTTCGTCATAAACTCCATATGCTTCTTGGACCAGCATCCGCAAGGAAACTCCGGTCGCAGTGTAGCCATCAGGCGTTGGCTGCAATCGCCACCCTGTTGCTTTACTGGGCTTGATAGCAGCAACAGCAAGGACAGGTAGCTGAGGGGAAGCAGGGGCAGCTTGGGCGAACACACACGATGTGTCGAAAACCGCCGCACATAGAAGCAATAGCGTTTTAAGGAAAACTGTCATTCGAGCCCTTTGTTATTCAAGAATAGGACTGCACGGCAAGCTTACGGTGAGCGGAACCAAAGCGACCGCTGGTAGGCTTACATCGTTGGAACAACCCTTCTGCCTTCTGTCAGGCTCTGTACTCTCTGAAACGACTATATTAATCGGGCGCATATCGCGCCTGCAAAACGGGGTTTGCGGAAACTACGTTCGGCTGCCGCGCATTCAGTTGACGTATTCCAAGACTTTCTCCGTGAATCCTGCCGCCCTCAACACGGCGGGATCGACATCTGACTCCAGCACGAGCATAGCGATGTTGTCTTCCAAGTCTGTGTTAAGGGCCTCGGCGATCTCGCCGGGAGGCGCGATCTCAACATAGGCAAGTTCCGTGAGACAGTGCGCTTTCGACTCGTATTCCTTGATCCAGCTGCGTGCCGGCAACTCCCGGGCGAGTACGCAGACCTTATAGCCCTCGTGACACTCTGAGATGAGAGTCGAACATCCGTACCGACAGTATAGAAAAGAGAGATGAATGTGCGAACAGGGCTCTGGTCGGCTAAAGCCTATCATCAACGCCCAGAGTCGTTATGGTGTGTTGTAGTTGTTCGCGCGCTCGCAGGTAGGAGTCAGCCAAGCTGTTGAGCAATTGCAAGTCTTTAGCGGGCAGATGTGGTGAACGTTCGGCACAGCAACTAATCTGGTCGACCAGATGTTCAAGTACCGGTAGCTGCGTCGCGAGCACGGCTAACGTGGAAGCAGGCATGGCCAAAAGTATAAGCGAGTCAATGTTTATTGTGCATGATTTTGAGTTCCATTCCCCTGCAGCGGTGGGCAGCCATCGCAGGCGTCTTGTGCCGACAGCTTCCTGGAGTTCATGAGAGAGCGTTCAATTAACGTACAGCCACAAGTGCAACGCTCCCGTAGGCCCGGAAGGCAATCTACCCCTCGAGGCCCTGGCCACTTCGTATTCGCCATGCTTGATGAGCCATGTGATCAACTCTCGCTCTTAATCAGTGAGCCTACGGCAAATAACTTCTATGTCGGGATCTCTCACATTCGAGTGAATGTCACATGCCGGAGGGCGCATGAAAAGCGACGATTGGGGAAACGGGCCTGTCTCGGTGGCCGATTGCCGATACTGACTTCAAAAGCTCAGATTTCTACGAATTCGAATGACAAGGTCTATCGCAAGCTTCATAAACACAGTGGGGACTAGTTTAGGACGACAGGGATCGCTTGTTGCAAGAACGGCGCTCTCGGCAACCAACCACCGCACTATGTCATTCTTCAGCAGGGAATTGAAAGCTAAAATGCCGTCTAGGAGGAGAGGAGCATGATCACGGCGAGTGTCATGACAACAGAGGAATGATCGGTTGGAAGTGGTCGGCAAAGGAAAAGCTCACCGCCCGCAGAGCTTTCAACCTTGCTTTGGACAGGGAATTGACAGCCGTCATCCAGGAGGTCATGCAACGGGCCGAACAAATCAACGAAGCATCGGATTTGTGGGAGATGGAAACGTGGCTTACCGAGCAGCGAGAACGGATCGACCGTACCTTCGACTTCCGATACTCGGCTCTAGCTCGAGTCTTCGCCACCCTACTGCGAGAGCATCGACTCGGTCTAAATAAGTTGCGCGGTCTTGATCAGGAGAACTTAGACTCAATCGAGCGATTAGCCCAGACCTGAAGATCACTTGCCGCAGCTTCTAAACTAAGAGCCTCTGAAGCGGAAAACTCCTTGAGGAAATCGATCATTTGCGCGAGCTTGCTCAGCGCTCTAAGGGTGAAACGGTCGCCCGCGTATCTCGGTGGTGGTGTTGCGGATACCGAAACGCTTTGCTACCTCGCGTGGCAGTTGTACCCCGAGTTTTGCGCGAGTCATGGCGACATACAGCAGTCTCGCTTCCGATGCAGTGGCCTTTGCGGCCTCTGCTGACCCGAGGCGCTTCGCTCTCAGGAAGCCAGCTTCAAAATCAGGGTCGAGATACACGTAATCCCACTCTCTTCCTTTGGATCGATGAGCAGTCGAACAGATGGCCTGCGCAGTCGACTCATCGGACTCACATTTAGAGAGGGCCCCCAAAATACGAGTCTCGTCGTGTTCCTGAACGAGATTGACCAGCGGTCGCAAGCCCTCACCTTCGGGCCGATTGCTGAAGCTCATCACGTCCTTCCATCCTTGGAACCCGATTAGTTCCGGGGATTGCCCAGGTTGATTTTGCTTCACTCGCTGCACATCTGTAAGGACACGTTCCAAGTCTTTTGTTCCGCCAACGACGGCACACCGCAAGTTGCGAGCAAGGCACCTAAGGACGTTTGACATCACCGCTGCATTGCTGCGCGCAAGGATGGCATCTGGCTTGACGCGACCAATGTGAGAGGGGACAGATGTAGAGCCACGAAGCGGCTCGCGCGAACCTAGCGTGCGAAGTACGATAGTCGCCGCCGCCGCGATCTCGGGACCAAAACGAAAGGACTGTGACAGTAAGCACCGATGGCGTGTTTGAACCTGCTCCATTGCGTTCACAGCCCCGCGCCATTCATAGATCTGCTGGTTCGCGTCGCCCACATAGACAATCTGGCACTCAGATCGATTCAGCACTTCCAGTAGGACTGGGTTGAGGTCCTGCGCCTCGTCGACCATGATGTAGTCAGCCTGAGCGCGAGGATTCGACAGCGCCCACAGTTTTAGATAGCCATCATGCCCGAGCGGCAGGCCCTTTGATCGATCGAGCATGCTCGACCAAAGATATCCAAGGTGCTCAGCGACCTGTTTCGCAAAGCTTTCGAACTGTTCAGAGCCCAGCCGCTCAAAGACCCCATAACGGGGGACATGCAACGTAGAGGGAGCCGCATCTCGGCTTTGGAGGAACAGCTTCAATCCGTCGCGGAGGACGGCAGCGTAAGACTTTTGCTCAAGCACAACCCCTGAATGGAAGGTAATTTCTTCCGGCAGGCGAAATGCCTGGAGGATCAGGTTGGGTGTCAGGCTTTCTGTGAGCTTCCACTCTGGATAGCCCAAGCTCCTGCGAACTACCCGGAACGCGATCGAGTGCGTGGTTGCACATTTCACATGCGCCGGGAAGCGCCCTCGGGCTTCGGAGGCAATCGAGCGATTGAAGGCTAAGTAGAGAGCCGGAGAGAGCTTGCTGCCAGCAAGCATCTTCAACGTAGTTGTTTTGCCCGCTCCCGCATAGGCGTCGATCCGAAGATTCCCGCCGGCAAGAAAAAGCTCGACTGCGAGGCGCTGCTCAGCAACAGGTTGAAATGAGGGTGGATCTGCATGCAGCATTCATGACTGATCCTATTCGTTCTGTGGCCAAGCGCTCTCTGATCGAAAAGGCCGCGCGACCCATGGTCGTTATGCTCCTGTCGCGAGAGGGCGGGTTGACTCTGAGCACGTTGGGAAATATCGTGTAAGTAATTGACTGCAAATCACTTACGTCTGATAACAACCGTTATTTATACCGCACGCTGTAAGCGCAAAGCATAATATTATTGCTCTTCTTGAGTTGAGGACTCTGAGGCGACAGATGGGTGGATGGCGGCGGACGACCAATCGAGGATAACCAGCATAATATTGGGAAACTCTGCGCCCGCATCTTAGGCGGGCGCCTGGAATCCACGGCGCAGGGTCTGAGATGTTGCCCTACATTATCGTCCCTGGGCGTGCCCACTTCTTGGCTGAGACGGTGACAGGCGGACGGATAAACGTCTGTCCACCTGTCAGAAGAACTTCTTCGTAGGCCAAAAGTTTACGTATGATCGGGTCGCGGCGAGAAAAATCTCTCGATCCGCAGCGCGATCTCATCTCCGTGAGTCTCCAAGGCGAAGTGTCCGGTGTCCAACAAATGGGTTTCGATGTCCGGCAGGTCCCGTTTGTAAGGAAGTGCTCCTTCTGACGGGAAGATGAAGTCGTTCTTTCCCCAGACGATCAGAGTCGGCGGCTTATATTGGCGAAAGAAGGCCTGGAATTCTGGGTACAGTGGGACGTTGGTTCGATAGTCAAAGAGCATATCCAGCTGTATGTCGCCGTTGCCCGGACGATCGAGCAACGCCTGATCTAGTGTCCATGTAGTGGGGTCAAGCAGACTCCGGTCGCTTACGCCGTTTTCGTATTGCCACTTCGTCGCCTCTGCCTTGACCAGAAACGCCAATGCGGCGCGGTTCTCTGCGGTCGCCTCTTGCCAGTACTTCTTGATCGGGTTCCAGAACTCGAGCAAGCCTTCTTCATAGGCGTTGCCGTTCTGCACGATCAGTCCAGAGACCTTTTCAGGGTGGCGAAGTGCAAGCCGGTAACCGATAGGGGCCCCGTAGTCCATGACGTAGAGCGTGTACGTGCTCAGTTCCAGCCTCTCCGTGAGCTCCTCGACGATGTTGGTCATATTTTCGAAGGTGTACGCGAATTCCTTGTGATCGGGTGCGCTGCTGAAGCCGTACCCAGGGTAGTCCGGAGCGATTACCCGGAATGACTTTGCGAGCCTGGGGATCAGGTTGCGAAACATATTCGACGAAGTGGGGAAGCCATGTAGAAGAAGCAACACGGGCGCGTCTTTCGGGCCAGCGTCGCGATAGAAGACGTCGACGTCGCGGATGTGAATCGTGTTATATCGAACTACAGGCGTGGTGGATGCGTTGGTGGTTGTGTCCTGCTCTTTCAGCTCTTCCATTAATGCAGTCATGTCCAACTCCTTTGATTAATTTGTCGATGGATTTGTGAAGTCAGTCACTTTGCTACTGAAGGCATGTAGGTTTGTTCGATTGCTCTCACCTTGTTGAGGCGACGGGCAAACCGTTCCTGGGATGTATCGAAGGTAGCGCCGAGATAAGCCTTTACTATGTCGGAGGCGAGCGCAGATCCAACAATTCTGGAGCCCATGACGAGGACATTCATATCGTCGTGCTCCACGCCTTGATGAGCGGAATAGGTATCGTGGCAGATGCCTGCCCGGATACCAGGCATCTTGTTCACCGCGATACAGACGCCGATCCCCGATCCGCAGATGAGGATGCCATGGCTCACGGCCCCTTTCATGAGTTGCGCCCCAACCAGCTCCGCGTAGTCGGAATAGTCGGAAGGCGACTCGTCGTGTGCGCCGAGATCGCGAACATAGTGTCCGAGGCCCGCGACGAATTCACGGATCTGTTCCTTCAGGGCGAAGCCAGCGTGATCAGCGGCTATAGCGATTCTCATTTCGACACCTCCATGGAAGATAGTGATAAGAATGCATGCGGGTTTTACCTATGCAGGAGATGTGCCGCGACAGCAATCACCGTACAAAGCAATAAGACTGTGAGAAGCAAGAGGAAAGCTATGTAACGCGCAGCCTGATATCGCGCTTCGTCGGAAGGATGAGTGATGCCGAAGGTGTCGATAAATAATCCGGCCAGATAGAGCAGAAATTTCATAAGCGCACTCAATTCGAACGTTACATTTGGTTGTTAGCCACGCTCCATAGCCTTGACTGTTTCATCCGTACTTAAGACCGCATGGGCGATGAACGCATAGTTGATCATTGCGGCTGTATAGCCGTTACCCCAGATGGGGTGCCGCGGTCCGGCCGTCGCATCTTTCACCACGGCAACCTCAAACCCCTGCTCCACGAACTCTCTTAGGTGCGACTCGACACACATATTTGCGAGCATGCCGCCAAGGATGATCTTGCTGATCCTGCGCTTGCGTAGTTGCAGCACAAGGTCGTTCGTCTGGGGGCCCCATACACGATGCGGTGAGACAACGACTGTCTTGCCGTCCTCGATATACGGCTTGAAGCGATCGAGCCAGTCTGCGCCAGAGTTCTTGAAGTCGGCAACGGACAGCCGGCCTTTACGGGCAAAGAGATCTGTTCTTGCCTCATCGGCTTCGAGCGGGCCGTTGAACTTCCACCCCTTGTCCTCTGGAAAGAAATAATGTGGCGAGATGAAGACCTCGAACCCATGCGCCTTCGCAGCTTTGAAGATCCGCTCCATGTTCGGGATGGTGTTGTTTTCTTTGAGGCTCTCGCGGACCGCCTCCCATGCCAGCCCGGTCTCACTCAACACATCATTCTGCGGATCGATAAAGACAACCGCAGTATCGCTTTGGCTCAGTTTGAGCGATGTCGGCGCGGTTGATGGAGGATCGGCGGACATTCCATCAGCTTCCTCCGCAACGAGCTTCTGGGCCGGGAAGAGGGCTGCAGCGGTTGAAGCACCGGCAACCGTGAGAAAGTGACGCCGTGAAGTGCTTGGGATAACGTCGGTCATTGTGCCGCTCCTGGAGACAAGTTTGTCGGTGTTCGGAGCTTCCTTTTCGGAGTAAGCTCGCATCGACAAAGCGATCCTAGTTCCCTAGGTTCGCGACCGGTATTATGTTCTTCCATTACTTGCGTCCGCCAGAGATTCATAGAAATTCATGACGGGCGCTACGGCGGCATGGATGTATCTTCATGGACGGGAGGCTTTGTATGGGTTCGCTTGTCTCAATAAATGTCGGACTTCCGCAAGATGTTATGTGGCAAGGGAAGGTCGTTCGAACCGCAGTCTGGAAGCGATCTGTGCCGGGACGAGTGATGGCGCGGCGGCTCAATCTCGATGGCGATGGACAGGGAGATCTCGCAGGCCATGGCGGAGAACACCGCGCTGTGATGGTCTACCAGATTGACTCCTATCGCCACTGGGAAGAACACCTTCAGCGACACGGCTTCGAGTACGGGCAGTTTGGAGAGAACCTCACCGTCGAGGGCCTTGCAGATGATGAGGTCTGTATCGGAGATCGCTATCGTATCGGCGCGGCCTTATTCGAAGTGACGCAGCCGAGAGTGACCTGCTACCGCGTCGGCATCCGGATGAACGAACCCCGGATGCCGTCTTTGCTGGTCTCGCATCGGAGGCCGGGATTTTATTGCCGCATTATTGAAGAAGGCGAGATCGGTGCGGGAGACAACATCGTCAAGGTTGCCGATGGGCCGGAGCATGTCACCGTAGCTGAGGTCGATGCGCTGCTGTACCTACCCAGCCATCCTCGCGATCAACTGGAGCGGGCGTTTCGAGTTCCCTCTTTGAGCGAGGGATGGAAGGGGTCTCTAAGGGCTTTGCTCGAGGCAAGCGATCAGGGTGGTAATGCCGGGCTTGTTGCCCCGACACCAGCCCCTGCGTGGAGCGGTTTTCGAACACTGCGCGTTGCTGAGGTCAGACGTGAGAGTGACCATGTACGGTCGTTCGTCCTAGAGGCAGAGGATCGCAGCCCGTTGCCGACTGCGCTAGCCGGTCAGTTCCTTGTCTTCAGGATTCAGCCCCAAGGCCATCCTTCGCCTATAGTACGGAGCTATTCGATGTCTGGCCCTCCGGGCGCGGGCACGTACCGCATCAGCGTGAAACGCGATAGCGGGCCGGGAAGCCAGTACTTCCACGACAGCGTTAAAGCTGGCGATTCACTGCAAGTTAGTGCTCCGCGAGGCAGCTTCACGCTCGCCCAGAGCGCCCGCCCTGTTGTGCTCCTCAGTGCGGGGATCGGAGCCACACCGGTGCTCTCCATGCTGCATGAACTTATGATGAGAGCGGATCCTGCGCGGGAGATCTGGTGGTGCTACGGCGCTCGCAACAGCAGGGAACATCCGTTCGCTGACGAAGTACGGGAGACCCTCGAGAACCATTCAAAGAGCCGATCGTTCGTTGTTTATAGTGCCCCGGAAGAGAGAGACAGGGTCGGCGTGGACTATGACGCAGCGGGACATCTGAGGCTCTCGTCTTTACAGGAGACTGGTGTACCTCAGGAGGCAGATTTCTATCTCTGTGGGCCGGAGGCATTTCTTGACGAGATGTCCTCAGCTCTGAAGGCCTGGGAGATTCCTAGCAGTCGCATCCACTCCGAGGCCTTTGGTGCCGGGCCCGCGATGACACCGGGGATTGCTGCTGCTCCAACGAAGACGCCGCACCCACCACCTGGAGACGCTGGGGCAGGCCCGGCGGTGTCGTTTATACGGAGCGGCCTTACGGTTCCGTGGGACCTTCGATTCGCAAGCCTGCTCGAATTTGCCGAAGCCTGCGATGTGCCAGTGCGCTGGTCCTGCCGCGTGGGCGTCTGCCACAATTGCCAGACCGGGACGATCAGTGGCAGCGTGAAGTACGATCCAGAGCCACTCGATCGGCCGGGAGAGGGTGACGTTCTCATCTGCTGCGCAACGCCGTTGTCGAAGATCGAGCTGGACCTCTGAAGGCGTTGTTCGTTAGCGAGTGGCAGCGGTCTTCAGCCCCTTCAAAGGCCTCATGCAAAGACATGATAGCGACGGGTGCGATGCCAGGGTAGTGTCTGTCTTGTATTCGGAGACAGCGTATGAAATTCACGATTGGCCTTCTCGTCAGCTTCGCCGTTGGAGTGGGTTGCCGGTACTTCGATGTGCCGGTCGGCAGTCCATCCGCGATTCCGGGCGCTCTGATCGTGCTGGCGATGACGACAGGCTACTCGTGGACAAATCAAATCCTTAGGGCACGGAATCGAGTTGCGACCACAGCCCCTCTTTGCGGCGGCCCTACGGGGCGATCCGTCAAAAGCGAAAGAAAGGTAGATCAACAATGATCAACCTTGTCTTCATTCCCTTACTTGGGACGGCGGTAAAGCTGGCCTTTTTGTGGATGTTCGCGCCAAAGCCTCGGCGGTATTCAGGGGCATGGAAATGTTAAGTGAGAGTCTTCCACTCGAGAGAGGCATAGACATCCTGTGCCAAAGGCTTGTCTTCGCGCCTCAAGCTTTCAGCACGTTTTCTCAACCACAACCCGCGATCAGGAAGTTCGCGCACAAACAAGGAGGAACGAAGATGGATACGATCACGACGAAAGATGGAACGAAGATTTACTTCAAAGACTGGGGGACGGGCGAGCCGGTCGTCTTCTCGCATGGATGGCCGCTGAGCTCGGATGCGTGGGATGCACAGATGCTCTATCTGGGGCAGCAGGGATATCGCGTGATCGCCCACGATCGCCGCGGCCATGGGAGGTCCGGGCAGTCGTGGGGAGGCAACAACCTGGACACCTACGCTGATGATCTTGCCGAACTGATCGAAGCACTCGATCTGAGAAATATCTCGCTCGTCGGGCATTCCACGGGCGGCGGCGAGGTGACACGCTATGTGGGCCGCCATGGCAACAAGCGGCTCTCGAAGCTGGTGCTGATCGGAGCGATACCGCCGGTGATGCTGCAGTCCGAAAAGAACCCGGGCGGCCTGCCACTCTCCGTCTTCGACGGGCTTCGCGCCGGTGTCGTCGCGGACCGCTCGCAGTTCATGAAGGACCTCAGCCTGCCCTTCTACGGATACAACAAGCCCGACGCGAAGGTGTCGCAGGGCGTTCGCGACTCCTTCTGGCTGCAGGCAATGCAGGCTTCCGTTGTCGGAACTTGCGAGTGCATCAAGGCCTTCTCCGAGACCGACCTGACAGAGGACCTGAAGAAGATCGAGGTGCCGACGCTGATCCTGCATGGGGATCAGGACCAGATCGTACCGATCGCGGACTCCTCGCTGCTGAGTTCTAAGATCGTCAAGAACGCCACGTTGAAGGTATACCCTGGCGCTCCGCATGGCATGAGCGTCACCCATGCCGATGAGGTCAACGCCGACCTGCTGGCGTTCCTCCAGTCGTAAGACAAAACACAACCCTGAGACGTCTGAGGAGAGTGCCATGATTGACAGTTTGCAGTATGACAATCGCTCCATGCTTCGCAAATGGACGTGGGCAGCCTTGTCCACCGCTTCCAGGCTTGACCGCGTAGCCATGGCCATATTGCGCGTCGCTTTATTTATCGTGCTGGTATGGATCGGCGGCCTTAAGTTCGTGGACTACGAGGCTGACAGCATTGTTCCGCTCGTCGCGAATAGTCCCGTGATGAGCTTTCTTTATCACCAGCCCGCCGAGTATCGAACCCACATGAACAAGGAAGGGGAGCTGAATCTTCCGCATCGCGAATGGCATAGGGTTAACGGCACCTATACGTTCTCGCACGGGCTGGGAGCCGTCATTATCAGCATCGGTATTTTGATCGCTCTCTATCCGATATGGCCTGAGGTCTCGGCGTTGGGCAGCGGCCTGCTGATCCTGATGGCGTGTACTACGTTGTCGTTTCTGGTCACTACGCCTGAGGCCTGGGTGCCTCCCCTCGGCGACGCCAATCACGGATTCCCATATCTCTCGGGCGCAGGCCGGTTGATTGTCAAGGACGTCATCATGCTTGCAGCGGCAGCGGTTACGCTCTCTGATTCGGCCAAGACCGCATTGCGCCGCCAGAGTGCAAGCGACATGTGAGATGTCCTCGATGCTTCCTGGTCTCTTACCCTGGGAAGACGTGATTGTGATGCGCTGTAAGGGTACATAGCCTTAGCTTCAGAGTTCGGGCCATCTGGCGAGGACCAGTCCTATGCAAACGCGACGCAGATTCATTACTTCATCCCTCGGAACTACGGCCGCACTCGTATTCGCTGGCAATAATGAGGCATCCGCTCAGGAAGCGAACATAACCACGGCGCAGATGCGTGCCAGTGGCAGGCTGGCGAAGCTGACGATTGAGCCTCTCCGCAACAACGTATTGCTCGTTTCCGGGTCCGGGGGAAACGTTCTCGTACTCCCAGGACCTGATGGAATGCTTGTTATCGATAGTGGTCTTGCGACATCGAAGGTGCAGATGAAGAGGGCACTTCAGTCGATCTCTTCCGCTCCCCTGCGTTATCTCATTAATACGCACTGGCACTTCGACCATACGGACGGCAACGCGTGGATGCATGACGCTGGCGCGACCATCTTCGCCCACGAAAAGACGCTAGACCGGATGCGGCACACACAGTACATCCCGGAGTTCGAAGGTGTCTATTCGCCGAGCCCATGGGGTGCGTTGCCGACAGAGACGTTTGACCACACCAAGACGTTGCAGGCCAACGGGCAGGAGATCACGCTCACGCGTTACACCCCCGCCCATACGGACACGGATATATCCGTCTTTCTTCGCGATGCGGACGTGCTGCACGCCGGCGACAGCTTCTTCAGCCGGTACTACCCCTTCATCGACTACAACACTGGCGGCAACATCGACGGCATGATCGCAGCTTGTCGCGAGACGCTGGCCCTCATCGGTCCCTCCACGATCGTCGTGGGCGGTCATGGTCCTGCCGGTGGTCGCAGCGATGTCCTTGCGTTCGAACAGATGATGGTTGAGGTGCGCGGAAGAGTCGCATCGCTAAAGAGTTCCGGGGCCTCCGCGAAGGAGGCCGTTGCTAGCAAGCCATCGGCCTCATTCGATTCGAAGTGGGGCAAGGGGTTTGTCTCCCCGGATCTCTTTACTTGGCTGGTGTTCAGGGGAGTCTAGTTTGTTTCGAATCAGATCTCTTTTGAAAGGTGTGTCATGAATACTCAAGCTCAAATCGCACTTATGGCCGGTGCGGCACTCTGTACCTTCGCCCCCGGTAGTACCAACGCTCAGAGTGCGCGTGAGATCCGCGGCGCATCTCCTCTTGTAGCCGTTGAGAATGAAGCGCAGCCCAGATTGATCGTCGATCCGCCGATGCCCGAGCCGCTGGCTGCCGGACGAGTCTTCATCCAGTACAGGACGGAGAACCTGCGAGTGATACCGGTCTTTGGCAAAGGCGCGCTCTCGGTGTCGCCGCGCATTGGACATATTCACATTACGGTGGACGATGCGCCGTGGCACTTCGTCGATGCGAGCGGGGAGACGATCATCCTCGTCGGGCTTGCTCCTGGGCCGCATAAGGTGCTGGTCGAGCTCGCTGATCCTACTCATAAGGTCATTACAAGTGAGACGGTCCGGTTCACGATTCCTTCTCTCCCTACAAAGTCCGAGCGCTAATGAGAAGAGCCACGTATCGGGACAGGTACGTATCCGACAACGAACACGAATAGGCATGACAGTTCGCTTATGAGCGTCGTAAACCAGTCTGCATCAACATGAACAAGGAGAAGAACATGGGAAAGCTAGAGGGCAAGATCGCAGTCGTCACAGGTGGCAACAGTGGCATTGGTCTGGCAACCGCAAAACGGTTTGTCGCTGAAGGCGCGAAAGTCTACATTACCGGTCGGCGCGCGAACGATCTGGATCGAGCTGTACGTGAGATCGGGGAGAATGTCACAGCATTTCAGGGCGACGTCAGTGTGCTGGCCGATCTTGACCGACTCTACAAGCTAGTCAAGGATGAGGCTGGGCGCGTTGACATTGTCTTCGCGAATGCGGGCGGAGGAGAGTTCAGTCCGCTCGGTGATATCTCGGAAGAGCACTTCGATAAGACGTTTGCAGCCAATGTAAAGGGAGTTCTCTTTACGGTGCAGAAGGCCCTACCGCTCATGGGACAGGGCGGCTCCATCATCCTTACAGGTTCGACAACGTCGATCACTGGCACACCGGCCTTCAGCGTTTACAGCGCAACCAAGGCGGCGATCCGCAACTTCGTCCGTTCCTGGATTTTGGATCTCCGCGGCAGAAAGATTCGCGTGAACGTACTAAGTCCGGGTGCCACGAAGACTCCAGGCTTGCTCGGTCTAGCTCCAGCGGGTCAAGAGCAGGAGCTGCTTGACGGCTTCGCAAAAGATATCCCTCTCGGGAGAGTGGGAGATGCAGAAGAAATCGCGAGCGTCGCCGTGTTTCTCGCTTCAGACGACAGCTCATACATCACCGGAATTGAGCTGTTTGTCGATGGCGGATCTGCTCAAATTTAATTGAATTCTGTGTCATTCCGCCTTCAGGCTAGAAGTGGGGGTCATCGCGGCTCTTGGGGATGATGACCTCTCTTCGCCCGAAGAGCCGCGCATCAACCGAGAAGGCTCCGGGGCCGACGGAGGCGATGGCTGCAGCGATCACAAGTGCCAGAATTTCGGTGGAACGAGTTTCGAACAGGCCGGACCTCGGGAAAGGAAGCCAGTAAAACATCGAGCCAATCGTTCCCAACGCCCCTACCGCCATGGCGAAGCGCGTGAGAAACCCCAGGCACAGCAGAATCCCGACAACAATCGTGACGACGATGACCGCCAGCACCATAGGCCCGAGTGCCCGCTCCTGTTGGTAGAGCGTGATGCCCTGGACGACCAGAACACTCCCGCCCGCCCCTCGTAGGAGAAAAAGCCCCACCCCAGGCCATCCGTCAGGGTATGCAGAGAACATGAAGATAAGCGACCACCCACGCCTAGCAGAAGACTAAGCGCAGGTGGAGGAGAGCGAATCCCCCGGTATCGGGGTCTTCACCTACCACTATTCAGGTATCGGATCTTTATAGTTGGATCATGCCTCTGCGAAGCCCGATAGCGACGGCCTGTGTCCTGTCTGAGGCTCCGAGTTTTTCCATGATGTGCTTGACGTGTACCTTGACTGTCTCTTCGGTGATGAAGAGCTTCTCGGCGATGTCGCGGTTGCGGTTGCCGCCTGCCAGTTGATGGAGCACCTCCACCTCGCGTGCGGTAAGCACTTCATCGGCAAAGTGCTGAGCGAGTTGCTCGGCGATCTCCGGAAGGATTCGTTTCTTGCCTCGATGGACCTGCCGGATGATTTCTACCATCTCGCTGGGATTCATACTCTTGAGGAGGTACGCGCGAGCTCCGGCCTGGAGAGCGCGCGTGATCTCGACGTCGCCATCGAAGGTGGTGAGGATGATGACGAAGGCTCCCGGGAATTGAGAGCGGATCGCGATCATGGCGTCGATGCCGCTCATGTCCGGAAGTCGCAGATCCATCAGCGTCACGTTGGGTGCCGTCTCTGCGAATCGTTGAATCGCCTCGCGGCCGCTGGAGGCTTCGGCGACGAGCAGCATGTCGGGCTGACTCCGAATGACGGCGGCGATGCCTTCACGCATCAGCGGATGATCGTCCACGCAGAAGATACGAATTGGCTCGGGCAAGGGCATCGATCCTGCTCAACGGTGGTCTGGATTTACTGTTGTTGCTGCAAAGCGCCGGAAGACTCCGCCAAACCACGCTGATGCCGAAGAGGAGTGGGACTCGAAGGCGATCTCTCCAGGCACTCGAAGTTCGACCTCGGTGCCTGCTCCAGGGCGGCTGAGAACCTTGAGTTTACCTCCGATTCGATGGGCGCGCTCGCGCATGCCGGAGAGCCCCCAATGGCCGTCGCGGCCTGACGCCTGCACCTGCGTATCGATGCCGCAGCCGTCGTCCCAGACCAGCACGCGCAGGTGGCTGGACGAGTAATCGACATCGACCCTGATATGGTTTGCGCGGGAGTGGCGGAAGGCGTTGACGAGGGCTTCTCGACTGATCGCGTAGACCTCGTCACGGATGACCGGATGCAAGGACTGGGGGCGGCCTTCGACGATGACGCGGAAGTCGGTCGCGTCCTGAAAGTTCAGCTCTTGCGGAACCCTGGAGAGCGCTCCTCCGAGCTCATGGGCCTCTATGTCCGTCGCGCGGAAGCCTCGCACGGCGTTGCGTCCTTCGTCGATCACCTGCTTGTGGAGTTGCAGAATTCGGGCAAACGCTGGTCGCGAGGGAGAATCAGCAGGCAGGCAATCCACGGCGATATGGAGCTGCATCGAGGCGCTGATTACTCCTTGTAGCAGCGTGTCGTGGAGTTCGCGGGCGATCCGGGTGCGCTCCTCGATCCGCTCTTCGAGCCGCAGGAGAATGATCCGGCGCGTGATGGCCCAGCCCAGGAAGCCGGCGATGAATAGTGTCACGATGGCGGTCGCCGGAACGATGAAGAGGATCCTGCGCTGTACCCCGTTCATCCTGACGACGGCTTGCGTCAACTCCGCGCTGACCTCCTGGTCCATGCTCTTGATCAGGACGGAGGTTTGCGTCTCGAGCGGCTTCAACTCATTCGCCAGCCGCCTGCGAACCGCCTCCCAGTCGCCCGATGTAGCCAGAGCGGAGATCGCGTCGAGCTGCGACGGAAGCGTGATCTCGATCGCCTCCAGAGTGGGGAGGAAAGCCGGATCCACCTTGATCTCCGGTGGGAAGTGGGTGACGACGTCCCGGGTGCGCTGCGTCTCAATTAGGAGGCTTGAGCGCAGAGGTGCGACCTCGACGGTAAGACGACGTGCGTCCTGTGTCTTCGCGATCTCATCGAGCTGCTGATGAAACGACCGCAGAGTATCCTGCAACCGCAGAACGGAGATGACCTGCTGACTTACGGCGTTCAGGCTATCGGTCTGCTCGCGAGCGATGTGGAACTGCCACAGCAGCAGGCCGTTGCCGCCCACGATCAATGCGATCAGCACGGCGAACGTGAGCACAAGCCGAGGACCGATGATGAAGCGGTTGAGGTCTGGTGATTTCATTCGATCTCGCTGGAACGGCGCTACGCTACTCACGACTTTGCTATTCCGTTGCTCTCGGAGGCCCGGTCTTGAAACCTGTCTTCCTGGCTAGTTCCTTCTCCAGGTCGGCGGCCGCTTCGGGCGCGCCCTTCTCTCCGGTCAGCACCGAGTGTACGGCGGAGATGTAAGCCCGGCTGACGTCCTCGTACTTGTTGCCGACGACGCTCGATGGGCGATTCACAACCCCGCTCACGTTTCGATTCGACTTGCTGGATCCGGACGGCTCACTATCCACCGGAACCTGTGGGGTGCCGACGAAGGCGCGATCTTCTGCCTGGTTCGACTGGATCTGCGCCTGAATCAAGAACCGGACGAGCTTGATTGCATCTGGAACATGGGGCGAGTGTTGGGAGACTGCCAATCCTGAGCCTCCCAGTGTGCCTGCCGACCCCGCCACTCCTCCCGGCATGATGGCATAAGCGGTCTTCGTCTCGAACGGCGAGGGCCTGCCGTGGAACTGGCGATGTTGGCCGCCGCGCGTGATGGTCGTGCCTCCCCAAACGCGGTTGAAGGCCGCCTTTCCTGAGTCGAAGGCGTTAATGGAGTCGAGCTCGCGAAACGCGACGACGCTGGGCGGCGAGATGCGTCCGATCCATCGCCTCGCACGCTGCCAGGACCGGATCGCCGCGGGATTGTTGACGCTGATCGTACGGTCGTCCTCAATGATGCGACCGCCGCCTTCAGACGCCTGCCACTCCAGGGCATTGCAGGTCAACGCTTCCGAGTCTGCTCCCTGCCAGACGTATCCCCAGAAGTCTTTATTGCCTTTGGCCCGTTCGCCGCGCTGGATCTTTTCCGCCATTTGTTCAAGTTCGTCCCAAGTCGTGGGGGGGTGGGTGTATCCATATTCGCGAAGGAGATCGGCGCGATACTCGAGTGTCCCCACTTGGACCTGATAAGGGATCGCTACCAGCTTTTTATCGACCCGATAGCTTGGCACCAGCGATGGCGCGATCGAGCCGATCTCGGATGCAGATTGAGGCTGCAGGTCGACGAGATCTTTTTCAAGTACGCCGGACCAGATCATGTCGATGTTCACCACGTCGGGGCCTGTTCCATTGCCTTCCAGGAGCCTACGCGAGAGGTCGAGCTGATCGAGAGTGTTCTCCGGAACCGGAAGATTCTTTAGGCGGATGCCGGTCTCACGGGTGAATCGCTGCGATAGAGGCTCCGCAGTCGGCAGTTCATCGGGTTGCGACCAGCCCAGGCGGAAGTAATTTAGCGTGACAGGTTCCGGCGCGGACTGTCGGCACGCGCCTAGAAGCAGCGCGACGAGAAGAGACGCTGTTGCGCATGTCGAGCGAATGAGCGAAACGCCTGAACGTCGCGTATTGGCACTCGTTGGACCTTCCACCTGAAATCTCCATGTTTGTTGGACACATCCTGTATATCTTCAGCGGGGGGAAAGAGCAATTGCTGCCTGAGCAATCAAGACGATGGCTGCCCGCTATCTACCTCGAAAGAAGTATGCGCCACTAAGGCTAGAGTGGTAACGAAAAAACACTGCATCTCGTGACGCGCTCTCTTCGGGCTTGCCGCAGAGTAGCAAGCAACGTACCGGCAGCGGGTGGGTGGTACCTACAGAGCGTCCGCCCTCTATCCTCGAATCTTTCAGATTGGCGGTCCCACCATGCACCCCATTGCTCTCCCCTCGCGTTTGCAGCCCGTTGACAGGGCGGTTGTCGCAAAGTTCACTAGTTCCAAGGAAGTGTCGTCCCGAGGCGTTCAGGAGGTGGTCTACCTGATCGACGAGGCGGTCGGCTTTCGCGAGTCGTTGATGGCGCTTCTCCGTTCCCGTGGACTCGAAGCGGTTGGCTTTTCGTCCGCTGGCGAGTACTTCAAATATCCGAGGCGAGATGGCGCCGCTTGCCTTATTGTCGACTTCCACTTGCGGGACATGTGTAGCTTTGCTTTGCTTCGCAAATTGAAGGATCAGGGCGGTCCTCCGGTCATCTTCATCAGCGGCTCACCGGACGTTCCGAATACTGTCTCCGCCATGAGCGCGGGAGCGATGGAGTTCTTTGAGAAGCCGGTAGATCTCGACTCCTTACTGGTCGCGATTCGACTGGCATTTGAACAGCACCGGAAGATACGGCAGAAGAACGCAGAACTGGCGAGACTGAAGGGGCAGTTGTCGCTGCTCACTCCACGTGAGCGGGAAGTGCTTCCCCTTGTCGTTGGTGGTGTACTTAACCAGCGGGCGGCGGCGGTGCTGGGTATCAGCAAGGTGACGCTACAGATCCACCGCAGTCAGGTCATGCGTAAGATGGGCGCGGACTCCGTGGCGGACCTGGTTCGAATGGCGGTAAAGCTTCGCATTCCGCATCGATGCGCGGGCCAGATGGCTCAGGCCCGCGCGGAAGAAGAACAACAGCGCAGGGGATCGGGACTCGTCGCATTATGAGAAGGCTGTTGCATTCGATCTTTGGCGTGCTTCTGTCGTCGCTTCCAGTTGTGCTTCTCGGGTGTCACACCGCGCAACGGGATCTCAAGCCGGCTATCCAGATCACACGCGTGCCGACCGCGAGCCTGGGTGGGCCAAGGGTGATGGACTACATGGGAGGCAAGGTAACCGGCGCGAAGGCTGGAGACCAGGTAGTGCTCTATGCCCTCAGTGAGGTCTGGTGGATACAGCCATTCAAGAATGCTGGCCTTACCAACATTCAACCCGATTCCACCTGGAGGAATTCAACCCATCTGGGCACGGACTACGCGGCACTGTTGGTGGAGCCTGGATATCGGCCTGCGCTCAAGCTTGGCTCGATCCCGCCCCTTGGTAATGGCGTGCTGGCAACCTCGATCGTAAAGGGCAGCGGCCCCGCGATCGTGCAGAAAACGATCCATTTCAGCGGGTACGACTGGATCGCGCAGGGCGCGGACAACGACACGGCCGGCGAGACACAGTCTTACGATCCCAACAACGCCTGGGTGGACGAGAAGGGATACCTGCATCTGCGTATGAACGAGCGAGACGGACATTGGTACTGCGCCGAGATTCACACGACGCGAAGCCTGGGCTATGGCACCTATCAATTTGTAGTGCAGGACACCGGGCACCTCGACCCTTCCGGCACCTTCCGGATCTTCGCCTATGACCTCCTGCTTGCTAACGAGCGCCGCAACGATGAGTTGGACATCGAGCTAAGCCGCTGGGACGACCTTAAAGGAAAGAATGCGCGTTATGTCCTTCAGCCGTACTATGTTCCGAAGCATGTCGCAAAGTTTGAAGCGCCTGCGGGAGAGCTGACTCACACGTTTCGCTGGGAGCCTGGGGAGGTCTCGTTCAGGACGCTGCAAGGTACTGTGAATACTCTGGGGCCGAAGATCGTCAGCGAAAAGGTCTTCACGGAAGATGTTCCCACTCCGGCGAACCACAAGATCTACATCGATTTACTGGACTTCCTGCATTCGCGGCATACGGCCAAGCTCCCGACCGAGGTGGTGATTGAAAAGTTCGATTACCAGCCGTGATCGTCATAGCTCTCGTGAAAACTCGTGGAGGTGGCTTCACGTCCTGCTGATCGTGTTCTTCACAGCAGGCAATGCTCACGCCCTGGACGAAAGCAAGACCATGACGCAATACGTCCACGATCGGTGGGCCGCCGACCGTGGATTTCTTGGCGGCCATGTCTATGCGATCGGCGAATCGAACGATGGCTACCTCTGGCTTGGAACCGAGCGTGGACTACTTCGTTACGATGGGGCCAGCCTGGTGTTAATTCAACGGCCCATTGCAAACTCCGGCTCTCTCGGCCCGGTTCGCGATCTGGTCTCGGACGCCGAAGGAAGTCTTTGGATCAGGGCCGATGGCCCTCGACTACTGCGCTATCGAGATGGAAGATTCGAGGACATGGCGAGCCGCCTCTCTCTCAAAGCGCTCACGCTCTCCGCCATGGCAGCCGAACATGGCGGTGGGGTTCTATTCTCCGCGACGGTAGGGGGTATCTTCCTCTACCGCGATGGCAAGGTGGAGAGTCTTTTGCGTGCTGAGAAGGTGCCGGGTGCCGTGATCTCTCTGGCTTCCACTCTCGATGGCGCGATCTGGATCGCTACTGAGGAGGGCGGCCTGTATCGCACGAACGGGGGAATCGTTTCCGATGTCTCCAAAGTAGTGGCTGGCAGAAAAATTACCGAGCTGTTGCCGTCGAATAATGGCTGGTTGTGGGCGGTTACCGAGAGTGGCATTCTTCAGCTCGAGTCTGACGGAGCCCTGAAGAATGATTTTTCCGTCCAGACCGCAGGATTGCGAGCCCTGGCACTCACGGTAGATCAACAAGGCAATACCTGGATAGGGACGAACCGAGGTCTTCTCAGGGTCTCTCCCTCCAGGGCAGTATCTTCCGAGTTCGTCGACCGGCAGCAGGAGAACGCCGTCACGGCCGTTTACTTGGATCACGAAGGGGTTCTTTGGTACGGAGGTTCGCGCGGCATGGAACGATTGCGCGATGGGATCTTCACGACTTACACCAGTGCCGAGGGGCTTCCGCCAACAGGCACGGGGCCTGTCTACGTCGATGGCGATGGCCGCACCTGGTTTGCCCCGCTTACGGGAGGTCTGTACTGGATGAAGCAGGGCCACGTTGTCCGGGTGACAGCAGGAGGGTTGGGGGAGGATGTCGTCAACTCCATTACCGGCTGCAATGGGGAGATCTGGGTTGGGCGGCAGAGCGGCGGGCTTACGGCTCTAAAGATGAACGGAACGGCTTACGCTACTCGCAGCCTGACATCGCGAGATGGATTGGCTGAGGGCAGTATCTTTTCGGTGCACTGCAACCGCGATGGAACGATCTGGGCGGGCACAGTCAACCAAGGCGTCAGCAAAGTAAAGGGCTCGCAAATCAGGAATTTCTCGACCGCTGACGGACTGTCGTCCAACCAGGTGAACTCGATCGTCGAAGGGCAGGATGGAACGATGTGGTTCGCTACGACGCGCGGCCTCGATTCTTTGGTGGAAGGCCATTGGATGTCCTGGACCGCACGAGACGGACTGCCTTCCTCGGAGGTAGATACCCTCTTCGAGGATTCGAGAAAGACGCTTTGGATTGCGACCTCTGAAGGTCTAGCCTACATCTCCTCCGAAAGTCTTCACCGGCCCCCGGTCGTGCCCGAGGCGCTTCGCGAACAGATCCTCGGTATCACGGAAGACAGTCACGGATCGCTGTGGTTCGCAACCCCGGACCACGTCGTCCAAGTAAATCGCGATGGGTTGGCCTCCGGTTCCATTGGAAGATCGGACTCGCAACTCTACGACGCGACTGACGGGCTTCTGGGAATCAGTGAAGTGCGCCGCGACCGTGCGATTGCCCCCGACTCCTCCGGCCACATATGGCTTGCGCTAAGCTCCGGACTGGCGGTGGCGGACCCGGAGTCGTTTCTCTCTCGCTTCACTCCCGTCGGTGTTCGGATCTCAGAGATGTCGGTGAACGGCATCCAGGAAGACATGCACGCGCTGCGGAGCCTAACTCCTGGGCCTCGCAGTATTACTCTCAAATATGATGCCGCCGACATATCCGCTCCGCAAGGGTTGGAGTTTCGCTATAAGCTCGACGGCTACGACCAGGGGTGGAGCGATATCGTCACCTCGCGGCAGGTCATCTATCGAAATCTTGGCCCCGGCAGCTATCGTTTCCATGTCACGGCCTCGAGTGGCCAGGGCCTGTGGAATGGCACCGAGGATAGTTATCTATTCACGGTTGAGGCTGCTTTCTGGCAGACCTGGTGGTTCCGGATAGCGTGCTTTGCGGCCATCGTATTGGGGTCGCTGTTGCTCTATCGCCTGCATATGAACCGCTTGACGCGTCAGCTCAACCTCAGCTTTCAGGAGCGACTTGCCGAACGGACGCGCATCGCCCGGGAACTGCACGACACGCTGTTGCAAAGCTTCCAGGGCTTGATGCTTCGCTTCTATGCGGTGGACCGGATGCTGCCCGCCCGTCCGCTTGATGCAAAGGCGGCTCTTGGCGGCGCTCTTGACCGGGCAGATGAGGCACTGGTTGAGAGCCGCAACGCGATCCGAAGCCTTCGCTCTTCCACCCAGGAGACGCGTGACCTTGCGCAGGCCCTCAACCAGATCATGGCCGATCTGAACGAAGAATGCCGCCATGAGGACGCAAGCACTGTGGCATGGTCCCTGATTGTCGAAGGGGAACCGAGAGAGATTTCCAGTCTGATCAGCGAAGAGATCTGCCGCATCGGACGTGAGGCCCTGAGGAACTCGCTACTTCACGCCCAGCCTCATCGGATCGAAACAGAGATCAGCTATAGCGACTCTCATCTTCGTCTTCGATTTCGTGACGACGGAATCGGTATAGATGCGCACATTCTCAAGAGCGGCGGTCGGCCCGGGCACTGGGGCATTCCAGGGATGCAGGAGCGTGCACGGCAGATGCAGGCGCAGCTGAAAGTCTGGAGCAAAAAGGCCGCAGGAACCGAGATTGAGGTGACGCTGCCGGCAAGGTTGGTCTATGAACAATCGCCAGTTCGTGACCGGTTTCACTTCATTCGGAACGGAAGCTCCAAACTATAGGAGGCGCTTGCTACCTCTGCTGGATGAAGCTCTCGGGAGTTCCATCTTCGGGGTTCACAAAGATGATGTCTGTGGGGTCGCGTCTCGGGGTATCAACCGAAAAGAAGACGACTGGCCCTTCGAGAATCTCAGGCAGAGCATGGACAGTTCCGCGTCTGAAGAAGAGCAGATCGCCCGACGCGAACTCGGTCTGGTTGGCGGGGTCCTGCATCCAGAAGGTGCCACGACCAGAGAGGACGTAGAGGTATTCGTCCGAGCCTGCGTGATAGTGAGGCGGCGTCCCGCGATAGACGCGGAAGACCCGGGCGCTTGCGGCCTCTTCGTTCGTAAGATAGGTGTCGAGCAGCAGCGTCTCTGCACTCTCTGGAAACGCTTGCGCAACTTCGTTCAGGTTGAATCGACCAAAGGCCTGGCTGGGATTCATCGGCTTCTCCATCTAGAAATTAGATCAGAAGCCTTGGGACGCACTAATTTTCGCGCCAGTGCGGGACTCGGAGCTTCAGCGCCATCCTGACGAGGTCTGCCAAGGACTCTGCCGCCATCTTCTTCATGACCTGGCTGCGATGAATTTGTAGCGTGACCTCGGAGATATCCAGGAGCGAAGCAGATTGCTTGTTGAGCAGTCCACCGACGACGAGCGGGAGGACTTCGCGTTCTCGGGGAGTTAGCAGCGACAGGCGTCGTTGAAGTCTCTCCAACTCTGCCTTCTTCGGCCGCGTCCGGTAGTCCTGATCGAAGGCCGTCCTGATCGCGGCCTGCAAAGCTCGAGCATCGACCGGCCGGGTGAGGAAGTCGATCGCACCGCACTTCATAGCGGAGACGGTCGTTCGTGTATCGCTGGGTTCGCTCACGAAGATGACGGGAGGATGTAAGCCCGTCAGCAGCCGACGTTGAACCTCCAGACCCGAGTTGCCGCAGAGCTGCATGTCGAGGATCAGGCAAGCCGCTGCATCGTTGCGCGGCATGGAAAGATACTCCTCTTCCGAGAAGGCGCTGACTACTTCTATCCCGAGGTCTTCCAAAGCCTCTGCCGTCTCGCGGTGGACTTGCTCCTCTTCGCTGACCAGATAGACCGTCTCTTCCGCCTGTTTGCTGAGCGTGAATATGTCCTCTACGAGGCGGCTGGCGATCTGGACGCGATAGGGGATTGGGGAGGTTGAAGGTTCAACATACGCAGTTTGCATGACGATCACCTTGAGGTTCGAGGATCCTTGCCGTTGTCCTGAGTCTCTGACAACCTACTCCCAATGGACAGCCCCATCCGGGCCGATCTCCTGCACCCATTTCGATTGCTTTGCGGATACCACCATTGGAAATGGTGATGACTGTAGCGGCGCGATATTCCAGCTCAACCGGAGATAAGATCGATGCTTATTCGCGCGAAGACACAGTCAGCACGCGCCGTCCGAAGAGCCGGGCGTCGAAGGAATAGGCTCCGGGACCTAACAAGGCAAGAACCACGCATGTGAGGATCGCGCAGCTGAGATGGAACGCATCGCTGTTCGGGCTTAGAACAAGCACGCCGGCCAAAATCAGAAGACCTAATGATGCAACGTATGGGGTTAGCAATCCCGCGCACAAGAGTGCCGCCGGAAGTACAAAGACTGCGCCGATCCAGAATGAAGTGATAAGGGCCCAGTGCGCGCTTCCATCCACAAGGACCAGGATGGCTACCAGCACACGCAGGAGAAGCAGCGCGGTGCCCGCCGTCCCTGAAGGAAAGATGGAAAACAGTCTTTGCACAGCGGGAATGCTAGCTATCAGATCGCCCCGGGGCAACCTCGAAAGTAGTACATTGGCCCCCTTCTTTCGAAGGGAATTGATTTCGCGGGCTAGGGTATTCTCTTCGTATCTCAGCGCAAGGAGCAGCGCGCTTCAATGAATCCTATAAAGGTCCTGGCGGTCGACGACCATCAACTCCTTCGCGAGGGCATTGCCTCGGTCCTTGAGGGCGAGCCGGACATGGTCCTCGTCGCCGAGGCTTCGAGCGGCATGGATGCGATCGAACAGTATCGTGTGCATCGGCCGGATGTGACGCTCATGGACTTACAGATGCCCGGCATGAACGGCATCGAGGCCATCTTAGCGATACGTAGCGAGTATCCCGCCTCGCGCTTCATCATCCTGACGACATACCAGGGTGATGTGCAGGCATTGCGGGCGCTGAAGGCAGGTGCTTCCGGATATCTCTTGAAGAGTATGCTGCGGAAGGATCTGCTGGATACGATCCGGGCGGTTCACGGGGGACGAAGGTACATTCCCCCGGAGATTGCGGCGGATCT
The DNA here is from genome assembly GCF_014203275.1 of Granulicella aggregans. Taxonomy (GTDB): domain Bacteria; phylum Acidobacteriota; class Terriglobia; order Terriglobales; family Acidobacteriaceae; genus Edaphobacter. The sequence goes on along the minus strand of NZ_JACHIP010000022.1, from coordinate 9,413 downwards.
TGCCGACCATGTGACCGACGATGCCTTGACCGAGAGGGAGATCGAGGTCCTGAAAAGCGTAGCGAGAGGAAACTCGAACAAGATCATCGCAGATGGTCTGAACGTCTCAGAAGCGACAATCAAAGGCCATATGAAGAACATTCTCTCCAAGCTCGACGCAAGCGACCGAACTCACGCGGTAATTATCGCGATGAAAAGGGGTTATATCGATGGCTAGTAGCTTTCGGTCTCGAAAAGTTGGTGCAATGTTTACCTGTTCGCTAGGGACAATCCAAAAGTCCATGGACCCTGAACAAATGAGCGATCCTTTGACTCTTATCAATCAGCAGTGCATTAGGTAAACTGTTGATTGCAAGAGACTTACGTCCGATAACGCTATTTGTGTATAGTGAATCTATTAGCGCCGGATAGAAATGTCCTACCCTCGCCCGATAGAAATGTCCCAAGTACTCTCCTAGGTCTGGCCTGGGAGACGGATGTTTATGGGATGGGTGCTGATGAGCGAACGGGACGTACGGCGCATCGAGGTTTTGACGGAAGTGCTTTCTGGCCGGCGGAGGATAGCTTCGGCCGCGGTCGTGCTGGCGATCACCGCGCGGCAGGTCAACCGGCTGCTGATCCGGTTTCGGGAGGACGGTGGCGGCGGGCTGATCCATAAGGGTCGAGGCCAGTCTTCGAACCACAGCGTGAGCGCTGGCGTTCGGGAGTATGTGCTCGAACTGGTTAGATCGAAGTACGCTGACTTCGGGCCGACGTTGGCGACCGAAGTTCTGCTCGCGAAGCATGACCTTCAGGTTGGCCGCGAGACTTTGCGATCATGGATGTTAGAGGAAGGTCTCTGGCAGTCACGCAAGCAACGCAGAAGCTTCCACCAGCCCCGTCTGCGACGCGAGAGCTATGGCGAGTTGATCCAGATCGACGGCAGTGACCACAGGTGGTTCGAGCAGCGTGGGGAGCCATGCACGTTGCTGGTCTTCATCGACGATGCCACGAGCAAGCTGATGCAACTGCGCTTCGTGCCCAGCGAGAGCACAGACTCGTACTTCGCCGCGCTCAAGGGATACGTGAACGATCATGGCTGCCCTGTTGCGTTTTACTCCGACAAGCACACTGTCTTCCGCGTCAACAAGCCGGATGCGAAGGGCGGCTCAGGGATGACGCAGTTCGGGCGCGCCCTGGCAGAGCTCAACATCGAAATCCTCTGTGCGAACACAAGCCAGGCCAAGGGTCGCGTGGAACGCGCGAACCGTACGCTGCAGGATCGTCTTGTGAAGGAACTTCGGCTTGAGAACGTCTGCGACATGGACGCTGGCAACGCCTTCCTGCCCGAGTTCATGAAGCACTATAACGAGAGGTTTTCGTTGTCCGCTGTGAAGGTTGAGGATCTGCATCGCAAGCTGAATGTGCAGGCTCCTCGCCTGGCTGACATCCTGTGCCATCGTGAACAGCGCCACGTCGGTCAGCAGCTCAGTCTGGCCTACGATCGCAGGCAGATCATCCTGGAGCGCAGTGATATAGCGGATGGCCTAGCAGGTCAGTATGTCGAGATTTATGACTTCGCAGATCGGCCGCTTGAAGTGCGATGGAAGGGTCAACTACTTCCCTACCGCATCTTCAGCAAAGACCAACGTGTCAGTCACACAGCGATCGTCGAGAACAAGAGGTTGCGGCATGCACTCGCTACGGTGAAGGCGCAGCAGGACACGAAGCACCTGCCTCAGATCCTGACCAACAGTGCCAAGAACGGCTATAAGAAGAACCCACGTCGGGTCTATGGGCCGGATTACGTCCCAAAGTCCGACGGCGCCCCCGCGGTGGAAATGACGGCCTGATGGAAAGCGAGGAAAACATAAAGCCGTTTCCCTCTCTTCCCACAGTCCTTGGAAATCGCAAGTGCAGCGATTTCACACATTCCCACCGCACCGACTACTACGAGTTATTCAAAGGTCCTATACTGACATTCTCTCAGCAACCCAAACAGCTGATCCTCCGCCGACGCAGCAGACCGGCCTCTGCCACCCGATAGCTCTACTTCTCAGGTGCGATCAGGTTTTCACAAGTACCCCCTCAGCATGGGTAGCTCAGGTAGTAGACTTCATCGCGTTTCGTGCGCTCTTAAAGCTCTTGAGCACTGCCTCAGCAGGCGCGACAATGGGAACCTCTTTCGATGTTCCATAGAGCATTCTCGTGGTGAGGCCACCATCGACGACGCTCAGTAAGGCCGCAGCCACCGTTCTCTTGTCGAAGGCAAATGTCTTCAGCAAATTCATGAGATAGGCACGAAACTTGTCTTCGTGTTCGACCGCTATGCGATGAAAAGGGTGGTTGAAATCCGGGTACTCGGATGCGATCCGTAGGAACGGGCATCCGATGATATCGACTCGATTCACAACGCGTTCGATCCTGGCTAACGCCTCATGAATGTCTGCGGCCGGCGCAGGACTATCGAGATACTCAAAAAATGATCGGTCGCGATATTCAAGATATGCGATCATGAGGTCATCTTTGCTTGGAAAGTGCCGGTAGAAGGTCGCCTTTGCGACCCTGAGTGTCCACGAAAGTGCCTGCGCCGTAGGCAAAGCGGCGCAGGAACCCATCGACCGGTTGAGACCGCCACGACTTTTGGGAGTAACCGAACAGAGCAGTGCTCCGTTCAGTAATTCGTTCGCTAGATGAGCACTCCGTCGTCACCAGTACGGGTACACGTATTTGTTCATAAGTTGGTCAATCTCTTTTTTGTGCGCCCGGACAAGAGCGATGTTCGCTTGGTTCACGTGCGCCTTAGTCACCGTATCTTCTCGGGCAGAGAGATATGCATAGAAGGCGACGGTGTACGTGCGCGGTGTGAAGCCATACTTACCCAGGACAGCAACGATCTGGGGACGCTTAGCGAGCCCAGCGGTTTGCTGGTCGAGCGACTGCTCGGCTTTGCTGTCGTCGGCGTTATCTTTCCGATCATCGGCATCGGGCTTCAACAGAAACAACTCTTGGGCAGCCTGCAGCATGCGTGTAATGGTGCCCATGGTGAGTGTGCACGCTTGAATCTCGGCTTCATCCTTCGACGCCTGCACATTCGGCGAGGGTCTTTGTTCTGGGGACGGGGTCAATGCGGGTATGAGAGCGAAGGTCGCGGCGGCGATTCGGGGTTGAACGGATTGGCAGTGTGCAGCAGGAATTAACAAAACCAAAGAAGACATGGTCGAGGCGTAGATTCGTTTGAGCACGAGAGATTTTCTCACCTCATATTTAGACTCACGAAAAACGGCATTTGCGGAAGTTTCGGCTCCCCAAAATCGTCCGGACCTGCGAAGTTTCCGCAAACACCGGCGGTCTCAACTGGTCGATGCAACACTGGCGTGAAGTCTACTCGCTGGAGTTTCAAAGTCCAAGGTCTTTCGTGGGCGCTGATTGAGCTGCTTCGCTACTTTGTCGAGATCTGCCTGAGAGTAGCCAGAGAGGTCTGTCTTCCTTGGGAAGTACTGTCTTAGAAGTCCGTTGGTGTTCTCGTTTGTACCGCGCTGCCATGGGCTCTGCGGATCGCAGAAGTAGACGTCTACCTTCGTCGCGACGGTGAAGGTCTTATGCTTCGCCATCTCAAGCCCGCGATCCCACGTCAACGAGCGCCTAAGAGATGCGGGTAGTCTACGAACCTGCCGAGTCAGCGCCTCGACGACGGCGGCTGTTTCCTTGCTGGGAACCTTCACCAGGATGGTGAAGCGCGAGTGCCGTTCCACCAGAGTCGCGATGTGACTGTTGCCGGAGCCGCTGAGCAGGTCTCCCTCCCAGTGACCAGGGATGGCGCGATCTTCGATCTCTGCAGGCCGTTCACTGATGGAGATGGCATCGACGATCTGACCTCGGGACTGTCCGGCAGCCTTAGCATGGATCGAGCGGCGAATCTGCCGCCTGGATCGCAGATGCTGTACCAACTCTTTCTTCAGCGCTCCTCGCGCCTGGATGAACAAGCTGCGATAGATAGTCTCGTGTGACACGCGCATGCTCTCGTTGCGGTGATATCGTCTCTTCAACCAGCCGGAGATCTGTTCGGGCGACCAGTTCTCCATCAGTTTACTGGCCACGATCAAGCGCAGCCGCCTGTGCCTGGCAAGCCAGTATAGTTTAGGCCGCAGAGCTGACTTCCAGGCGCGGTCGTCAGCTTCGCTGGCTCGATACACCGTCCTGCCGCCGTGACGTGTCACCTCCCGGCTTACCGTCGACGCAGCTCGTCGTAGTCCTCTGGCGATCTCGCGGACCGACGAGCCGGAGACGATGCCTCGGGAGATCTCTTCCCGCTCAGCCAGCGTAAGAGCTCGGTCCGAGCGTCGACGGATCGCCGGAGCGATCCCACCGTATTTCGATAGTAGGAACTGAATCGAACCATGATCCTTGTCGAAGGCACGACCAATCTCATGCAACGACTCCCCCAACTTCCAACGCCGCCAGATATCAGCCTTCTGCTCAACAGATAGACCATGCCGTCTGCCTTGTCTCATCAACACCACCTCCAAATCAGATAGTGTTGCATCGACCAGTTGAGACCGCCGGTGATTGCGGAAAGTTCGACCCGTCCGGGGGCTGGGACTGCGTTCTTTCCCAAAACACCGACTTCGCGGAAAGAACTGGAAGACGGCTTGGTGTGAAGGATTGATCCTGGGCCAAACTCAAGACTATGAAGACTCTCCGTTACATAGAGCTTAAGAGCGGTCATTCGGATAACGGTCCGGCTTGGATCGGCTACGGTAGTACATCAAAAACTGGCCGAACCGTGTACTTCGACGGGCGAGGTTTGATGAAGTTGAAGGGCCAGCGACGCGGTGAGTCGGGGGGCAATTACACAGATATGGAGACCGGCGAGTCCTTTTAGGTCTCTGGCATAAAGAAGAACGGTCAAGATCGCCACTGGGCTGGATAGGGTAAGGTCTTGGTGGAGGCAGCTGCATTGTCTGAATACTTGCGGACAATCGAAGCTATGGCGTTAGACAGGACGCGGTTTTAGGTTACCGATTCAATCCGTCAGACCGATATCACCAGACTCTCGAAGTTGGCGAATGCAGCTGGAAAGGGATGGGGTGAGAATCCAACCCCTTACTCCTTCATCCGAAACGTGACCGTTTCCGCGCCTAAAGAGTAGGACTGCCAGCGATCCAGGCACGAGCGTGAGATTGCTATGATGGCCTCCCGCAAAACGGCATTTGCGGAAGTTTCGGCCTCGCCAAATCCTCCGGACCGGCGAAGTTTCCGCAAACACCGACTTTGCGGGCGTTTGGCTCTTCTAAGCCGCCTATTAGTATTTGAGGATGGGATCAAAGCCGCAAGAGGGCCGGGAACAGCTCAGGAACAAGCTGATAAACCTCGTCGGCCTTTCACTGCTTTTCGCCACCGGGTGCCGGTACACACCCACTTCCAAAATGGAATCTATCGATTCTTCAACGATCAACCAGGATGGGAGCTCTCGCGTCACGGTCCTTCGCGAAAGCACCAACGCGGCCCTGACAAGCCCATGGATCTTCGTTTATCTCACCAAGGGATCGGCAGCTTTCAACAAAAAGCCAGGAGATCGAATCGTAACGGATCAAATAGCTTTCGAGATCTCTGGTGCTTGGCCTGTGAGGGCCACTTGGCTCGATAACACCCGTTTGCAAATCTTGTGCGATGGGTGTGGTGCTCCGTTGACATGGGCCAGCAAGAAGAGAGATCGAGTGGGTAACGTAGAAGTGACGTATGCAGAGTTCCCCCCCGTGCCCCATGAACTGCAAGAAAATTATCAAGACAATCCTGGCGGAAACCTCAGGGCTGAGCAGTTTTACTACACACTTCCCGATACCCCGATCTCTGATTCGACCACGGTGCGCATAGAGCCTCTGCCTCGCCGATGCGGTAGCCGACAGAATTTGAAAGACTCTTGTCAAGAGGGCGAGTTCAGTTCAGGTAAGGAGATGAGAAAGGTGCGTCGATCATCTCATCGACACTTGCGTAGGCCAGCATGATCCGATTCTGTGAATGTCGAATTGCCTGCCGTATCTCTGATTGCATAGTCCGAGGGACGAACGGAGGGTAAATCTTGCTCCGTTTGTATTCAAGGAGCATTTTCTGTTGAGCGGGCGTTACGGTGCGTGACATGTTGAGCAGGACATTGAAATAAATCGCCCATACGGAAGGCATGTCTGTCTGAAGTTGATCAGAAGCTAGATTCAGAGCGAGCTGGTCTAATACGTGCTCACGCGTCGGGCCGTCGGGAAGCAGATCGAATGCATCCAGAAGTATTTTGTTCGAACGATAGCGGCTGCATGTGCGGCAGGAGGAAATATCGTCTCCAATTTTCATGCTGAGCGCAAGCAGTTGATCGCCGAAGAAATTCATACGCTCTGGGCCGGATTCGGCGTGCAGCGGCTGCGAACCGCCTGAATCCTGTCCGGTCGACAGACGATAGAGTTGACCCAATATTGAATCAGCGTCGCTACTAGGCATGGGCGTCTTGGGGGCGCTGCCCTCGAATACGACCTGATCTGCAATTGGCTTTGAGAGAGGTATGACGGACTTTTGGCTGCCCGCTACCGCACTATATAGCTCTTGAAGTTGAGCCGCCGCCGCACCGGGGCGGGTTAAGCTGTCGGAACTTCCGACTGGAAAGAAGAAAGCCTAACTCACGGTCCGTTGCAATGATTCGCGTCAGTGCCTCTTCATAGGCCGTAAGCAGAAAGTCCGCGTCTCGCTGCGTCATTTGCGCTCTACTCAGAACCAGAGCCGTCCCGGGAAGTCTTCGGAGTGTGGCTACAGGCAAGGGACTCGGCAACACTTCTGCCATGGACCGAGAGATCTGGAGCACTTTGGGTGACTCTCCGGAACGCGTTCAAGACTCTTGAGACGCCTTAAAAAAGGCTTCAGACCCAAGGTTTTGCTTCCCAGTCCACGATGCCAGGGCACTTAGGGCTTCAATTAACTGATTTTGGAGCTTAAAAGCGACCCCGTCCGGATTGCGAAACGTCTCTCGCCGGGCAGCTTCTGCGTGATAGGGAAGTGCTCGCAATGTTGAGGATAGCCTTTGAACACGCGGGTCCTTCTTCGACGGGACAGCTTCACCAGTCTCCAAATAGAGAGCTAGGGCAAGGATCGTTTCATCCCTTGTCCAATCGGGGTTGCCATGTCCATGCGTGCGAGCCACTAAGATCTCCTCTTTGATCGTCAGATACTGGCTGGGTTTTGGAGCAACCAGATCTGAAGCTCGGCTGGTTGTATATCGCTGAACAATCCTATGTGACGGCCATAGCACTGGACCTTATGTGCCCCCAGAGCTCATTAGCGACATCTCAAATTCCCATTCGCTCTATTTCATCTAACGAAACCTCATCGCTCCTTCGGTCGTAAACCCCCGTCGTTCGAGCCGATTCGTGGGCTGCCATTTGCTGAGCGATCTCCAACCTGCCGCCATTCTTGAGGTAAGCCGTGATGCCCGTCGCCCGGAACGTGTGGCAACCGATCTCGGTCTTGATTCCGGTCGCCAGCGCCCGTCGACGGATCATGCGCCATACGTCGGACTGTAGCAGGGGATTGGTGGTCAGCTCTCCTGAGCGGCCCCTGGTCGTGCGAAACATCGGCTCTTTGCGGTCCTCGCCGATGCCGGCAGCCGCGATGTATTCCTCCAGATAGCGGTCCAGATTATGGTGGGTCGGCATCTCGTGTTCCTTGCCCCCCTTCTCATGGAGGCGGACCCAACCGCGGCGTCCCTGCACAAAGAAGTCCTCAACACGCATCGAGATGGCCGCGCCTACGCGGGCGAAGGTGTAGACCATCAGGCCGATCAGGGCGTGGGCGCGCAGACCGGGCAGGGAAGTGGTGCTCGATCGCGTCGATCAGGGTGCGGGCTTCGTCCGCCTGCAGCACCGGCGTCTTGCCGCGCCGTTGCGAGTGCTTTGGCCCACGGACTGCGTGGGCTGGGTTCATGGGGATAGCCTGGCCCACGACCATCCAGTCGAAGAGCATCCGCAACGCCGCCAGCCGGAGTTTCACCGTGGGTTCGGATTGAGTCTTGAGCTGCGTCTCGACGAAGGCGGCAACGTGGACCGGTTCGACCTGGGCGAGATCCACGATGCGATGCTCGGCACAAAACTCTGAGAACTGCCGTACCGCTTCGCGGTAGGCACGTCGGGTGTTGGGATTGCGGATGTGCGAGCTGAAGAAATCACGCATCCGGGTGCGAGCTTCTGGCCGCACTGTGAATATCGAGGGCAGGGAAGTCAGCGGAGCAAGAACTAATGGAGAGTTCAAGACGGCTCCTTCCTTGCGACAACTATCGGCTGGTAAAACGAAGTCGCTTGAGGTTCCAACCATTCGACTCCGGTAAACCCGGCTCTCTCCAACGAAGCCGAGATCTCAGCTCGCAAGAGCGCACGGTACCGGGAGATGTAGTGTTTGTAAACCCAACCTACTGCCGTTTCAAAGGAGATGTAGAGATGTAGGTCATACTCCGTTCCATCCCAATCCCACACTTGGTGAACGATCCGGCGCTGCCCAGCGGCTCCAAAGAAGGCGGGCGGTTGCATGGCCGGACGGGTTTGGATCAGTTGGTCATAGTCCCGGACGGTTGCGGCGAGAGTACCGCCGCGCCTCAGCTTGCTCCCCATCTGCTCGAATGCTCGACTCAGGTCTACTTCGGACAGCAGGTGGGGCAATGCATTATCTGCAGCCAATACAACATCGAATCCTTCCGCCGGGACCGAATTCAACTCACGCATATCCGCCACATGGAACTGCACCTCGACTCCTAGCCGTCTCGCCTCTCGCTGGGCGCGTGCAACGGAGGCGCGGCTGAGATCAGAGGCGACAACCGTATGACCTCTCTGGGCAAGCCCGAGGGCCTGCGTTCCTATTCCGCAGGAGCAATCCAATAGTCTGAGAGCCGAAAGACCGGTGTACCTCTCTAGGAGCGGCCCAAGAATTCCTGCCTGTCTTTCAATGCTCCGGCTCCAGTCCTCGAAGATGAGGTGGTAATGTTCCGCGAGATCATCATAAAAGCCTTGAGTCGTCGTCATATTCCGATCATCTTTCCGCGCATGATAATGCGCATTATCATGCGTGAAAAAGCATTGAAGCTCTGGCTCAGATGCGCTAGCGGCGATGTTGCCGAAAACAACGACTTTCAAGCAGTCTGATCCGCTGTGCTTGATCAGGTTTTCTTTATCGAAAGAATCGTCCGACCGAGCAATCAGTCCGTGAGACCCGAAAATCCTTTGGCCTTGGCGGTTGAGTAACGAAGCCATGAAGTGACCCTCACTCTTCTGGCGTGTTTCGAACTGCCTGAGACGGTGACGCTACGCAAAGGGCTTACTTCTAGCCATAAACCTTGTCCAGAGAGGCAAGCGAGCTGTTCGCCGCGTCGGTGGATGTCGCTCCGAGCAACGTGTTCACGATGTTGG
>NZ_JACHIP010000021.1 GCF_014203275.1 Granulicella aggregans | reverse complement strand
CCTAGAGTGGGCGTGCATACCAATATGACCGATAGAGAACCGCATGTCCGTCAAGACATGTACGTAAGTGTAAGAATTTGTATGAGGCCTACGGGACGGCCAGCGTGCAGTGCTTCCAGAAGCAATCAGGGAGATACAGAACCAACGCCGGACTGTGAGCAGAGCGCTCGGTCTAGACGGCAAACCGCTGCTAATCGGTGGCGGCGATTCGAGATCTACTCAGCTTCAGGAGATCGTCAGTTTCCTCGGCTCACTAGTTTGAGATAAAGGAGTGAGCCATGGAATAGTCCCTAGTTTCGCGACTTCCACTGCTTTTACCATTGGGGATGCGAATGCGCGTTTACCGCTGGCTAGCGTTGACCCATTTTTTTTGGGCGACTCATTTGCAGACGGGCTGGGCCTGTCGTGTAGGGAGTGAGCATTCTAGCCGCCTCCCCGACCCCAGGTTGTAGGAATGACGGTCCTCCTCGGATCTGCTTATAGGTGCGTCAGGCGCCGACCGCGCTTTCCCCGATACCACGCTGGGTCTCCCGCTTGCGCCATAGCACGAGAGTGAGGGCTAGCAAGAGCCCGGAGACGACGAGGCTAAGCGACAAAGACATGACAAACGCCAGGATGTCTCCGACATTAGTACCCCACCACCGCACTGCAACAACGACGATCCAATAGCTGACGATTGAGTTCAGTACCGTGCGAGCCCTAACACCCAGAAGGGTCGCAAGAACGACGGTCGATAGCCCCGCCGACATGGGTACGCCGATCGAGACTGAAGAGAAGGAATGGCCAAGGCCGTCACCGATAACTGTGCCAAGCGTGCCAGCTGTCAACATACAGAGCCAATAGAAGCCGCTCGTTGGGGGCAAGTCGCCTGTCGAAGATCGCGGAGTTACCCGAAGTTGTAAGGCGACGAGAAAGCAAAGAAGCAAGGTGACCACGGTTGCAACCAAGGTGTACGCCAGATGCGCTTTACCGATAGAAAAGTCCGCGATGTTGGTGGCAGCGGCGCGTACGGTGAGAATGGCCAGCCAATAGAAGGCCTCGCTTCCGCGCTTACTGAGGCGATCGACGATGACAAGTCCCGCGAACACCACCGCCAAGAGCAGCAGACCGGTCCCGGGGTCCATCTTGAGGACGTCGGGAACGTAGTCACCTAGGTTTGTCCCGCAGATGCTAGCGATTGAGATGGCTGTCCAGTAACGCGGGCCGACTTTTGGTGTGACCTTGAATTGCATAAAATCTCCTGGATTTGTTGCAGGGTTGAGCTGATCCCTGTTGGAATACTCACGCGGTATGCCATAGCTCGCTTGACTGACCGCTTAAAGCGTTCCAGCTTCTCCGGAAGCCAGCAGTCCAGCGTTCTACGAGAACGATTAATGTGCGTAGCAGGAATGTCCTGAGGTCATCAACTGCATCAGAGGTAGCCTGTTCATCCACGGGTTGATCGGGCTCGATGTGTAACGACAGAGATGCAATCGTGAAGATTAGGTCTGTGCAATTCGGAAGTACGTTGGTTCTGCCTATTCTTGCTTCAACAGCTTCGTCCACGAAGGCACCGTCCCTATACCCCAAGTCCAAAATTTTCTTGAACATTGCGAGAGTATGCACTTTCAACCTTAAATTCACCTTTTTACCCAGGTGGAAATCTCTGCAACCGAAAACCTACGATAGGAACTGCTTTCAAGACCTGGGCACAGTGGTGCACGTAGTGCTGACAGCAACTTCCGTGGCGGACACCGTAGCGCCAACCACGTACTTTCCGGTAGACTCGGCCGCGTGGCCGGACAAGGCGGCGCGGTCCTTTTGCGTGAAGGCAGCCACACTGATCGATAGCAGAAAGTGAACAATATATAATCGACGCGTACTTCCTCCGATGGTGAACGCGGAGCGGCCCAGCTACTGAGCTGGTGGCCTCTAATTTGCGGTCGCTAGAAAGTGGCTTTGACACCAAATTGGATCTGGCGAGACGGTGTGGTTGTCGAGGTAATTAGGCCTGCAGTCGCGCTTGGCGTTCCATCGGGGTTGTAGATGTCAGTATTGCCTGGGATCGCATAGTTCGTGTGGTTGAGGATGTTGAAAAACTCAGCCCGGAACTGCACGTTGAGGCGGTCCCCGGCCTTCGGGATTTGCACAATCTTGAAGACGGAAGTGTCCATATCAAGCAAGCCTGGCCCGACGAGAATATTGCGCCCAGCGTTGCCCATCACACCGGGGGCTGGAACAGGGAAACACTGCGTTTTTACATAATTCAAGTAGTTCCGCGGGTTGATGAGCGAGGAGCAGCCAGCGCCGCCCAGGCGGTCAGGGTAGTCCTGAAGACCGTTCGAACCCAGCGGATCTCCGGCGGATCCGAATATGGGGGTGAACGGGATGCCGTCGCTCGCTGTCAAGATTGTGCCCAACTGCCAGCCCTTGGTCAACCAAGTGATCACAGGCTGATCTCCATGCAATTGCGGCAAATGTGCGATGCCATTAACCACCAGAACTCGGCTTTGATTGAAGTCGGACGGACCACGGCCACGGGCTGGCGCAAAGAAGGGCAGTGTCGAAACTGAATTACCAAAGGAATCCGCCGCCAGGCTGGAAGAGCTGTCGTCGATGCTTCTGCTCTGGGTGTAGGAAACCTGGAACTGCAAGCCGTGCTTCATGTTCCTGCGAAGGCCGACTTGAAGGCCGTCATAGTAAGAATCGCCAATCCAGTCCAGACCCCGGATAGTGCCATATTTTGGATTCAAGATATTTCCGCTTGCGATCGGAAGTGGCCATTGGAAACTCCCCTGTGGGGTCGCAGTTGGCAACACAATGTTGTACTGATTGGAATAATAGGGCTGGTGCAGACCGCGCGAACCTAAATACGCGACCAAGAGCGTCATGTCGGTCGTGAGTTGGCGCTCTACACTCAGATTCCACTGCATCACATAGTTGCGCTTTGGAGACTGCTGAACGTGAGTCCCGAAAAGAGTGTATGGATTGAGATAAGCCCCAGCCCCACTGTAGAAAGTACCGGCCGGGAGTGTGCCCTCAACGATTCCGTACTTTGTGAATGGCGCAGAAAACGTAGCAGGGAGAATGAATTCATATGGCAAAGGCAGAACGTCGTATACACCGAAAGCGCCACGGATAACGGTCTGTGAGCCTGCGAATGGACTCAGCGCAAAACCGACACGAGGCTCGAAATTGAGAGTCGTTGGGTTCTTGAAAAATGAATTACCGAGTTGGGGTGTTGGATCGCTGATATTGATCAAGTTGGAAAGCTTGCCCCTTACCTCACGAACGACCGAGGTATTTTCGTAACGCAATCCCAGGTTAAGCGTAAGGTTTGGGCTGACTCGCCAATCGTCCTGAGCGTAACCCGCAAATAGCATCTCCTGGAGATTGCGCGGGGAGACCGTGCCGCTCGAAGGGGCGCTATAAACAAAGGGATGATTGGTCAAGAAGCCAGCCACCGAGGTGAAGACGAACTGCCCGTCCAGGGTGTTATGGTTCAAGACATTTAGGTGCATCAGCTCAAACGCGATGCCGGTCTTAATGGAGTGCTTGCCGCGGTTGAGGAAGACATTCTCGCCCAATTGATAGGAGGTCCACGCGTAGTCTGAGCCGCTTGCTCCTGAACCACCAGTAAAGCCAGTCCACCCGGGTACTGAGACTTGTGCTGCATACTGACCTGGTACCGACGCCAGGCTGGGATCCAGCACCGCCGGATTGATAGCCTGAGCGCCAACGTTATTGACGACAAAGTTCCTATTTAGTCCGATTCGGAAGGTATTCACGATCACTGGAGAAAATGTGTGGGTCTCCTCAATCGTGGCTATCTGTTTGGAGGTCTTACTCAAGAAGAAAATATCGTTCAGGCTGTCGGGGTAGGTGTAAGGCGTTCGGTCGTAGAGGTATGTCGCAAAGATGGAATCGTTTTGTGAAAAACGATGATCAACACGGCCAACTGCAAAATCCTCCTGAACGACCTGCGGTTCACTGAAGTTGTAGATTCCTATGTTTCCGTTCCCGCCGGGCGCGAGTCCGCCATTAGGGAGGGGCCAGAACGTCAGATACTTTGCTGCGGATGGATCGACGCCAACGTTGGTCACGGTCCCATCAGCGTTGTGGAGCATTCCGTTTCGGGCATCTGCCGTTGGAACAGTTGCCACGCCGCTATTTCCCTGATTCTGCCGGATGCCCTCGTAGTTCACGAAGAAGAACGTGCGATTCCTCTTCATGGGGCCACCCAACGATCCACCAAACTGGTTGCGGCTGAAGTACGGGAGGGTAGAACCGTCAAAGAAGTTACGGGCGTCGAATATGCTGTTGCGAACGAACTCGTATCCACTGCCGTGAAATGCATTCGTGCCGAAGCGCGTCACGGCGTTGATGATCCCACCAGCTGACCGTCCATACTCCGCGGATGCGTTCGTTGTGATCACCGTAAACTCCGAGATGGCGTCGACACCGAGGTTGCCGCCGATCACACTGCCGGAGTCGTTTGCATAGTCGTTCAGGCTAGTTCCGTTGAGCAAATAATTATTCTGCTGCGGCCGCGCACCGGAGATTGTCAACTGCGAACCGAATCCGCGTGTACCTCGATCGGTTCCGATAGCGAAAGAACGCTGTGCCTGAATGGCTGCTACACCGGGCTGAAGTACGGCCAAATCGAACCAGCTTCGCCCATTTAACGGCAGGTCGCGGATCGTTTCACCGCCTAGGAATGCACTGATATCGGAGGTCGCTAGCTGAAGATCCTCAATGTTCGCCGGAACAACAATTTGTTCCGTTTGACCCTCGACGTCCAGGGAGACGTCAAGCACCTGTGCAGTGCCTACAGTAATTGTGATGCCGGTCAGGTGCTTTCTGCCGAATCCCGAGGCTGACACATCTACCGCGTAAGCTCCAGGAAGCAGGTTTGGCAGCGAGTAGCTGCCTGTCCGGTTGGTCGTCACGGTCCTGCTGACTCCGGTTTCGGTATTTGTGACCGCGATCGCACCATTGACGATCTTTGCGTTCGAACGGTCGGTCATGGAACCTGACAGGGATCCACCCGAGCTCTGTGCAAGTAGCAGAGTATTGGTGAACCCGGCTAGGAACATGACGACGGCCAATGCAAGACATTTGCCAAGCCTGACGAAAACAGGATTGTGACTTGATTCTCGACTCATGATGATCTCCCTTGTAGAAACGCAGCACCTCAGCTGCCTTGTTCTGCAAGGCTGTGGTGTCAAGTAAATGTGTCGATTGCGGAACGAACTGTAGCAACACTAGGGAGCGACAGTGACGGTTCAATGACTGTTACCTGAAAATCAACTGAAATGTCGAAGCCGCTTGAGAACGAAAGGTCAAAGTGCAGGGATCGAAACTTGCCGTCTTGGGCGCGGGCAGCTCACGACGCTTCGACATAATGAAGCGAAGGTCCCATCCGGACGATAGGAAACCTTTTTCGCAGCTCGAGATAGTAGGGAAGCGGACGTCGCTCAGCGAGGGAAGGCGATTGAGAAGGTCGAGCCCTCACCCAACTTGCTGTCCACCTCGATGTGTGTTTGATGGGCGTCAGCGATACTCGATGCTATCGAAAGTCCGAGTCCTGCACCTCCCAGATCACGCTGGCGCGCTTTGTCGGAACGGTAGAATCGGTCAAAGATCAAGGGCAGCTCTTTCTCGGCTATGCCGATTCCTGTGTCTCGTACCCACACAACACTGCTTCTTGCATTTGCCACTAGGCTGATTTTGACCCGACCATCGCGCTCGGTGTACTTCACTGCATTCTCGATCAGGATCAGAAACAACCGGTAAAGCGCAGAGGGCTCGCCCACTAGGGTCGCGGTATTCTGGGGAAGCTCGAGAGAGAGATCGATCCCTTTATCAAGCGCGGAATCCCTTACCTGCTCTACGGCTCGCCGCAGGACATCGCGTAGGTCCAGCGAAACTCTGATTAGCGGCACAGAGTTTGAATCGGCACGAGCCAACAATAGCAGATCTTCAATCAACGTTGTCATTCGCTCTGCCTCCGTAAGGACGCCGACAAATGCGTGCTGGTACTCTCGCGGTTGGCGCGGCTGCAATAGCGCAACCTCCGCCGTTGTTCGTATGAATGCCACTGGCGTGCGGAGTTCATGAGATGTGTCTGCGGTAAACCGGGTGACACGCCGAAAGGCGCGATCAAGCCGATCGATCATCTCGTTTAGAGTCTCGGAGAGCCTTTGCAATTCGTCCCCGCTCTGTGGAACGACTAGCCGCTGGGAGAGGTTATGATGGCCAATCGCGCGGGAAGTCTCGATGATGCGATCCACTGGCGTAAGAGCGCGCCGACTTAGCCAATAGCCGCCTGCGGAAGCGGCGATGACGAACACAGGGATGGACCACGCCATCAGATTGGCGATGCGCGCCAGGGTAGCTTGGAGTCCTGCCATTGAGGCAGCCACCTGAATCACGAATGCATGGCCATCGATTTGAAGCGAGGCGGTCTGAATTCGCATGGGAGCGCCCGTCACCTTGCGCGTCACCAATCCGGTCTCATGTGAGGAAACTGGCGCAGCGATCTTCAATTCCTGCATGGATCGCGACTGGCAATACCATCGGCCCTGGCCATCCGAGATCTGTAGCATCTCCCCACCCAGAGGCTCCAGATCGGCATTTGTACTCGACACCTGGATAAGGACGTTCTCTTCAAGCTCGTCGCGAATTCGGTTTAGATCGAATCGAGGCACTTGACGGTTTAGGTAGCTCTCGACCCCGTTCACGCGAGACTGCAGTTCCCCATCAACGCTTGCCTGAAGTGCCCTCCGGACGCCGAAGTAAATTGTGCCAGCGAATAGGAAGAGGATTGCAAGCAAGATAGACGAATACCATAAGGTGAGTCGCAGCCGTATAGAGAGCATTATTTCCGCCCAGGGGAGGAAATCCGGTATCCAACCCCACGGACCGTCTGTAGCAGACGCACGGATCTCCCCCCATCGATCTTCACCCGCAAGTGGGTCATGTAGACATCGAGCGAATTGTTCTCAACATTCGTAGCAAATCCCCAGCCGGCATCGATAAGGCTCTGCCTGGTAACGACCCGATGTCTGTTCTTCACCAGAAACTCGAGCAATACATACTCCTTCCGCGTGAGGTCGACAATGTCTCCGCCGCGAGACACCTCTCTCGAAGTGGTGTCGATTACAAGGTCATCAAGGATAAGCATTTCCGAATGAATTTCTGACCGGCGGCGCGCCAGCGCTTTCAGGCGCGCGGTCAGTTCTACAAAAGAAAATGGCTTTGTAAGATAATCATCCCCGCCGCTCTCAAGACCGTAGACGAGATCGGTCAATTCATCCCGGGCTGTCAAGAATAGGATAGGCGTCGAAACTCTTATGCGTCGCAGTTCGCGTCCGATCGCAAAACCGTCCATGCCTGGTAGCATGACGTCAAGCACCAGAACGTCGTACGGAAACTCCGTCGCCAGATGGAGGCCATCGGTGCCATCAAAAGCGACTTGAACAGAAAATCCCTGTTCGTAGAGAGCGGCGCGTAGCAATCCCGCCATTGCTTTCTCATCTTCGACCAGCAAAACGTGAATCATCGTCTTCCCCATACCGATTTGCATTGGCGAACTCAGTCTATCGCGGCAACAGTGACCGATGTGCATTTTCAGGCAATCTTCAGGTTGCTGCGACTCAGTAGCAACAGAGAATCGTTAATATCATGTCGAATTGGAGTTTCGGATGCCTTACAAAACTTCACAACCGCTGTACAAATCCTGACCAATTCTCGCAAGCGGGCGTTGTCTAATCTCACTCAAACGGAACGGCTAAGATCCGCTCGCAGAAAGTGTGTGACTCCGGTGCTGATGGGACGAGCTATCAGCTTCACATGCAACCAGCCCTGCGGGCGCTTCATTTGTCTCTTGCGCAAAGCGACCGCCTCAACAATTCTTGAATACCAATCCGACCAAGAAGAGATACAACACTGATGACTTCTTTCGTAATGCGTCACAAGATCCTGACCGTCTGTTTCTGGTTGCTGCTTTCCTTCTGTGGGGCCAAATATGCAGGCGTCATGATGCACCGCATGGACTACACGTACACCACGCCGGGACAGCCCGGATTTATTGCAAACCAGCACATCCTCGATAGCTTTGGTATCGACGCAACCTTCGAGCCCTTTCTTGCCGTGCTTCACCTGCCGCAAGGGAGTGGCATGGATACACCAGCTGGCCAAGCGATGGCGGCAAAGACCTTTGATTCTGCCTCGAATGCCTCGATCGTTGCTATCGCGGACTATGCGAACACGCATGATTCGCTTTTCATACTTGATCACGGACAGACCACATGGGCGCTGATCGATCTGCCAAATCCTGACAAGGGGCCGAGCGCTGGCTTCGAGGAACGCATCCCTCCTGCTATGCAGAAGGCGGTAATGCCGGGATCTAAACTTACGCTTACCGGCTTCGCTCAAATGTTGTCCAATGCGGGGCCCAATCGGCACAACCTTGTTATTGGATTGGAAATTGGTATCGTAGCCGCCGCAGTTGTACTGCTGTTGGTATACGGTTCAGCCATCGCGATCGTGCCTGTGATGATGGCGCTTCCCGCCATTTTGGTCACCTTCCTGAGCGCTTTGGGTCTGACCTACCTAACGCCGGTCAGTTACTTCGTTCCCTACATGATCATTCTCCTTAGTCCCGGACTCGCGGTCGACTACTCTCTCATCGTAGTGACCCGTTGGCGCGAGGAGCGGGAGCGCGGGCTAGACAATGACGCGGCCATTCGATCTGCCATTCGCAGCGCCGGCGGAACAGTAATCCTCAGCGGCGTGACCGTCGCTGTCGGGCTGTTCTCGCTTGTGCTCTTGCCAGTGCCTTTCCTGCGCAGTGTAGGCGTCGGCGGTATGCTTGTGCCGCTCATTGCCACGGGCTCTGCGTTGACTCTGCTACCGATCACACTCGCGGCGTGGGGTCCCTGGCTTGAGCGTCGCCGTCTATGGAAGACCTCCACAACCTTCAGCCGCGGCTGGGAACGTTGGGCGAGGCTGATTCTGCGTTATCGCTGGCTGGCCGCGGTGGTCGCGCTTGCGGTGCTTGGATCCCTTACGATCCCTGCTCTCTCCATCAACACGGCAGAACCGCTCATTGGCTCTCTCCCGCAAACTGGGCCAGCAGCTGAAACTTTCAGAGAACTTCTTCACATTGGTATTCCCAGCGCGGTCGACTTTCCGGTCCAGGTGATCACTCATGGAGGAGACGAAGGCAGAAAACAGGCGACGGCGATTGCTCTGGCGACTCCAGGAGTTTTTGCGGTCGTCTCGCCCAATACCCCGTCCTTCCGTCATGGAGACGATAGCCTTCTGACGGTGATCACAAAGGCAGAGGGGGGCACGCACGAAGGAAAAGCGATCGTCGTTGATCTGCGCAAGCGTATTCAAGGTGTTTCAGGAGGGGCAGAGGTCGGGGGATCCACCGCTGGCGATGTGGCGTTCACTGATGCAGTCTACGGTCACTTCCCATTGATGCTTACCATTGTTTGTCTACTTAGCGTCGCTATCCTAACTAAAGCGCTTCGCTCCTTAGTCCTCGCCCTCAAGGCTGTCCTGCTCAATGTCGTCTCCCTTGGCGCTGCATTTGGGTTTATGGTCTTGTTCTGGCAGCGAGGGTATGGCTCAAACCTTATCTTCGGCGTGCCTGCCACTGCCGCGATTCGCGACTGGATTCCGGTTGTTGTATTTGCCTGCCTCTACGGTCTTTCGATGGATTACGAGGTTTTCGTCCTGTCTCGCATCCGCGAAGAGTATGACCGCCTGCAGGCGACAGACGAGGCCATCGTTCAAGCACTCGCTCGCACCGGACGCCTCGTAACCTCGGCAGCCGTCATTCTGATGATCTCGTTTCTCTCGCTGAGCGGAGATCCTAACCAGATTCCTAAGATTATCTCCACCACCCTCGCCGCCGGCGTTGTAGTCGACGCCATCATCATCAGAACCCTCCTAGTACCGGCGCTTGTGTCCTTGATGGGCAAATGGAACTGGTGGAGTCCATCGTGGATGCGAGTTGAATGACACGCAGCGCCGTGGTGCTGCCGCAGTATTGAGCAAGCTCCATTACGCAAGAGTGCGGCGACAATTCTTCCG
The DNA here is from genome assembly GCF_014203275.1 of Granulicella aggregans. Lineage (GTDB taxonomy): Bacteria > Acidobacteriota > Terriglobia > Terriglobales > Acidobacteriaceae > Edaphobacter. Next base: position 33,117 of record NZ_JACHIP010000021.1, on the reverse strand, counting down.
TTTATGGGCCTACGTCCAAACGACGTGGGCCCTATTGGTCAATGCGGACAGTATCTTCCAGGTGTGGCACCAGGTAGAGCCGACTCATTGCCGTCGTGAGCACGAAGAAGAAGCGCCACGCAACAGCCGGCGTGGACTTAAGAAGGGTGAGACCGCAAGAGTCCATTAGAATGTCCAGAACAAAGGTGTTGACTCCAGAGTCTCGATCTTTCCGGGCGACAGTGACTTCCGGCGAGTTTTGGCCCCTGACGCGTTGAAGGCCTCACCCTGTCCCGTGAAGTGCCTACGGTACCAGCGGGTTGTCAAGGCGAACTGCCAACTCGCTCAGGTGCCTGAGCCTGCGACTGTAGCACTGAAGGGAAAATGGATTTGGTCGGTGCCGTCCAGCGTTTCCAAGTTTGTTGCTGTCGAACAAGCCTAATGTGGCCGCCCTTCGCTTCATTGCTGCCCGCAAGCTAATTCCCTGGAGCTGACAGAGTCCTTTACTCCTTGATCTGACTGCGCGGTATCGGGTGCGTATGCTATGCCTTTGCCTCCAGCGATTGCATCGCAACTCGCGTGCCGGTTGCGAGGCCGTCGCTCGTTCCAACCATGACCATCGAATCAGAAATTCGTTCCCATACAAATCCATACAAAAGCTAACACTAGTCAAACGCTGCTTGGCCGTGCAAGACGTGAGACTTGAGTATGCAAATCTCATTCTCCACCTATTTACATCGAGCCTTCGTATTCAGCGGATTACTTACACTCTTGCTAGCTCTTGCACCTTCCGGTTTTGCACAGACAGCCCAGCAGATTATGGATGTTGCCTGCGCAAACGATATACGTCAACAATCCAGCAATACGCTTTGGGAAAGCACCTCCGAGCGGCGGTCGGCAGGCCATGTCTTTGTCGAACGGACAATCGAGACTCTCGATGGAGACGTGGATCTGCTCGTTAGCGTGGATGGCCATGCGCCTGATGGTGCAGAAAAAAGCAAGAATGACAAGGTGCTTCAAGGGCTGCTTAGGAGCGCTCAGGCCCGGGAAGCCATGCACACGGCAATGCTGACGGAAAACAAGGATGCCGCGACACTCATGCAGGCGCTCCCAAAGATGTTCTTGCTGGAGGATCGAGGCCAGACAGACGGGATAGAAACGATCGCTTTTAAGCCTGATCCAGCATTTCAGCCGCAAACCCTTGAACAGCGAGCGATTCATGGTATGTCCGGCACCTTTTATGTTGAAAGAAAGAACATGCGTCTCACAGGAATAGACGCTGTGGTGGCGGAACAAGTGCAGTTCGGCTACGGGATTCTTGGAACGTTGGATAAGGGCGGGACTTATATGTTGCGGCGTGTCGAGGTTGGGCCAGGAGTGTGGAAGACAAAGAACACGAAACTCAATCTGAATGGTCGCGCGGCCCTCTTCAAGGCAATCAATAAGCAGAGCGAAGAGTCGAAGTCCGGCTGGCGTGCAATCTCATCCGACACCACCGTCCTGCAGGCACTCTCGATGCTTGGAGTGCATCCGTGAAGCGGTACTCACGGATGCACGCCATCTTGGAATGCGGTCTCACTAAACATGAACGAGAACCAAGTCGAAGTCGGGTGATCTCCCCGAGCCGCGACGCTCACCTAGTCATGCGTCTCATCCAGATTGCCCGCTGTTCGAGTTGTTTTTCGGTCGGGAGCGCTCTCAAATGCAACTGGGTCCGCACCTCTGCAGTTGCAGCTGTGAGCTCTCGCTCAAAGCGTGGGTCACCGAGCAGACTCCCGGCGTAGAGAAAGCGACACGCCGACTTACATCGAGGTCTGAAGGGTAATGCACTCCACACACTAGTCGATTGTGGGCGTAGTCATCGGCCTGTGCAAGGATCTCCGTCTTCAGCTCTGGCACCATCCGAATCAGGATATAGGCAGAAATAAAGCCGGCAAAGGTGTGGCCCGAAGGATACGAACCATCGTTGTTGATGGCAAAAACCGGATGAAGCGAGGGGTCTGCGTCATTTCAGCGCATCCACCCATGCCTCCAGATCCTTCAGAACCTCAGACTCATTCGTTTTGTAAAAATAGTGGTTTGCGGTGGGATCCGAATGACTTGGGCGGTCGGCACGATCCGCTCCCACGCTTTCGCCTGGGCCTCGGTAAAGTCTGCGTCGTGAGCCGCTGCGGCTGCCTTCTGCTTATCATTCATCGGCGGGCCGCTCCATTCATGAGGGGTCAGCAAAGATTGCGAGGACCGGGCATTCAATTTCGGTGTACTTTTGTTCGCCTGCGATGATCGCCTCAGCGCTCATCCGGCGACGATCCTTCTCGTCAGAAGAAGGCTGCTTTGGAACATCCGGAAGGTCTTCCATCTCCTTTTGCCTGACGACCAGATCCTTTTCGTAGCGTGGCAAATCTATCTTCAACAAATAACTAATGGCGGCAAGAATCGCAATCGTATCCTGTGCGTCAGAAAGTTCGCCAATCTTTGCGCGGAGTTCGATGCTGTCGACATCAAAGTCCCCACTTGTCGCGGGCATTCACTCAGTGCCGACACATCATCTTAGCGAGCGTCAATTTCGCTTAGTGCTTTTTTGAACTGACGTCTTGCTCGGTCGGTAACCTTGAGACTCGCCAGCCTCCGCCTAGAGCTTCGATCAGCTGGACGCTGCTGGACATCTGCTGTATGTGCAGAGTAATGACCGTTTGCTGGTTTGTGAGCAAAGTACTTTGGGCGGTGAATACGTTGAGATATGGATCGAGCCCGGTTCTATAACGCGCAGTGGCAACTTCCAGATAGCGTTGGGCCGACTGAACTACCTCTTGCTGCTGCGCAATCTGCTCTTTGAGTAAACGCTGAGAGACGAGATAGTCCTCCGCCTGCTGAAATGCAGTGAGGACTGTTTGCCTGTAATTCGCGACGTCCGCGTCGTAGAGAGCTCTGTACTGCGAGACCGTGGATTTTCTCAAGCCGCCATCGAAGATAGTTTCAGAGGCCGTTGGGCCCGCCGACCAATATCGACTTGGAGCAGTCATCCACTTTGAGAACTTGGTCGTTTCGAACCCCAAAGTGCCAGAGAAATTCAGCGTGGGGTAATAGGCGGCTCTTTCTACGCCGATGAGAGCGTTCGCCTCTGCCATAGTCCTTTCCGCTGCTGCGATGTCCGGGCGTCGTTCCAATAGTTCGGAGGGAACTCCGAGCGGTATGACAGGGGACCGGGTCGCAAGGGCTTTGAACGGAATCGAAAACGACGAGGCGGGCTCTCCAATCATTAGTGCGATGGCATGCTCATACTGAGCCCGCTCAATGCTTGCGTTGGTTGCAGATGCTTCGGCAGTCTTAAGCGCAATCTCGGCCTGAGCGACGACCTCATCATTCGCCAACCCAGTCCGGTACTGGACACGGGTCAGCGCCAGCGACTGGCGGTCCGCCTCAGCAGTCTTCTGATACAGATCTTCCAACGCGTCCTGCCCTCGCAGCTGAAAGTAGTAGATCGCCAAGTTCGCCTGTTCAGCCAATGTCTGGTTTGCGAGATCGGCTGCGCTTACCTGCGCGGCGTAGGCATACTGGTGCACGGAATTGCGGATACGGCCCCAGAGATCGGGTTCCCAGGAGACATCGAATGGAAGATTGAATAAATTGATGTTTGGATTGCTAATTGAGTTCGATGATGTCGTAGCGGTCTGAGAAGATCGGCTGCGCGAGTACGAGGGGCCTACGCTGATGGTCGGGTAGTAGCTTGAACGTGCTTGCCCTACCTGAGCTCGGGCCGCCGTGAAGTTGGCAAATGCCTTTGCCACATTCTGGTTGGAGATGACGACCTTCTCTTCCAGGGCACTCAGCTCCGGTTCCTGATAGATCTCCCACCATTTCCCGCGAAGTGCAGCATCTTGTGGTTGCGCTTCTTTCCACGTCGTGCCGTCCGGCGCCTGCTGTGGGCCTTGCTCCTTGAATGCGGGGGGAGCCGGCATTACAGGTGGGTGGTACTTCGGTCCGACATTGCATCCCTGCAATCCGAAAACGGCGGAGAGGAAGAGTGCGATGTAACACCCACGACTGTGAGCGTTCCACGGCGTTGGCAGAAGGGCGGGAATCTTGATTGCAGTTTCCACTAGAGGATGTCTCCGGGAGCGAGCAACTCATGGGTATTGCGTGTACTCCGGAAACGGAGCCGAAGCCTGTCGAGAAAGAGATAGATCACGGGCGTCGTATAGAGCGTGAGGATTTGACTGAGCACCAGGCCACCGGCAACCGCAATTCCCAGTGGGCGCCTGAGCTCCGATCCAGTGCCGTGTCCCATCGCAAGAGGGAGTGCTCCAAACAGGGCGGCCATCGTGGTCATCATGATCGGGCGGAAGCGGAGCAGGCAAGCCTCAAAGATGGCATCTCGCGGGCTCTTCCCTTCGATTCGCTCCGCCAACAGAGCGAAATCGATCATCATGATCGCATTCTTTTTCACGATCCCGATTAACAGCACGATGCCGATGATAGAGATCACGTCCAACTCACTCTTGAAGAGAATTAGGGCGAGCACAGCACCAACGCTGGCTGGAGGCAATGTCGATAGGATGGTGAGCGGGTGCATCAAGCTTTCGTAGAGGACACCGAGCACGATGTATACCGCGAATAAGGCCATGACGATGAGGACGATCATGTCGATCAATGATTTACTCATCCCTCCGGCGGTTCCGGGAAAGGCACCTCGCACTGTCCGCGGCAGGGCAAGCCGCTGCTTCAACTGCTCAATTGCCGCGGTCGCTTGGCCGAGAGATGTAGCCGCCGCCAGATTGAATGAAACGGTCACCGCAGGAAAGAGGCCGTCGTGGTTAACTGCCAGAGGCGACGTAGACTTTGTGGGTCGAGCAAAAGCATCCAAGGGAACGGAGGGTCCGCCGAAGGGGTGGACATAGATAGAACCCAGACCCAATGGGCTCTGAGTGTATTGCGGAGCTGCCTCCATGATTACGTGATACTGGTTGAGCGAGGTGTAGATGGTCGAAACTTGCGCCTGCCCGAACGCGCCATAGAGGGATTGATCAATCAGTTGCGGTGTAATGCCATAGCGAGCTGCCGTGGGGCGGTCATAATCTACCAGAGCCTGCAGGCCTTTATTCTGCTGGTCGATGCTGACGTCGGTTATCTCAGGCATCTTTCTCATCTCTTGATAGAGAATTGGTCCCCACTTGCTCAGGTCCGTCACGCTATCGGAGTACAACTCATATTGATATTCGGCATTGCTGTCCTTGCCTTCTGAGGGGATGTCCTGAAAGGGTTTCAATTCAGTTGCTGCGTCTGGGATCGCCTCCAGCTTCGGACGAAGCCGATCCAACACCTCAGAAGCGCTCACTTTTCGCTGTTCCAACGGCTTCAGGGTTACAAAGAGGAAGCCGGAGTTACTGCCGTCACTGCTCCCGGGACCGGAGCTGCTTCCTGTGAATCCAGTAACCACATCGACGGCCGGATCAGTCTGAACCACCGCCTCGATAGCCTTCAATGAACGCTGCATCGCTCCGAAAGAGGCGTCCTGCGGCCCTTGGATTCCACCGAGGAGAGATCCCGTATCCTGAATGGGGAACATGCCCTTCGGGACGCGCGCCATCAGAACAACATTAAGAGCAAGCGTGCCCAGGAAAAGGATCAAGATGGTTGTGGGATGTTTCAAAACCCAGGTCAGACTATGGCGATAGCCAGCCAACAAGTGGTCGAATCCGCATTCGGTGAATCGATAAAGCCGGCCATGCGTCGCCTCGATCTCGGATCGGAGCACGTAAGCGCACATCATAGGCGTCACCGTGAGGGACACCACCATCGAGATCGCAATGGAAACCACTAGGGTGAATGCAAACTCGTGAAACAGGCGGCCGGGTATTCCGCCCATGAAAAGGATCGGGATAAAGACTGCGATGAGAGATAAGCTCATTGAAAGCACGGTCGGACCGGTCTCTTCCGCTCCCCTGAGTGCTGCATCCCTCGCGGAAACGCCAAGTTCCATCAGTCGGACGGTATTTTCCATGACAACAATGGCGTCATCCACGACAAACCCAGTGGAGATCGCCAACGCCATCAAGGAGAGGTTGTCCAGCGTATAGCCGCAGAAATAAATGACCGCAAAGGTGCCGATCACCGAGATTGCTACCGCGACTCCAGGAATCAAAGTGGCTCTCGCGTTTCGCAAAAATAGGAATACTACGAACACTACTAAGACAATCGACAGGATCAGGGTTCTCTCGATATCCTTCACCGACGCGCGGATTGTAGTCGTAAGGTCCCCAGTGACCAGGAGTTGCTGATTCGCTGGAATGGAAGCACGAATCGCCGGAAGACGGTGCTTGATCTCGTCGACTGTGCTGATGACGTTCGCTCCGGGAGAGCAGTACACCAATAAGCTGACCGATTCTTTGCCGTTAACGTAGGCTACAGATCGAACGTTTTCGACCGAGTCGGTGACACTCCCAATATCCGTGAGCCGCACAACAGCGCCATCCTTCATTCCCACAACCAGCGGGGCATAATCCTGAGCCTTCCTGATCTGATCATTCGCGGTCACATCGGAGATCGTAGTTCCGTCGGAGATCTGCCCCTTTGGCCGGTTCGCGTTTTGCTGGCTGATCACGTTCGCGATGTTCTGCATGCCCAGGCCATAGTGACTCATCTGTTGTGGGTTCAGTTCGATCCGGACTGCTGGCAACGAACCACCTAGAATCGATACTTGGCCGACGCCTTTAATCTGCGAGATCTTCTGCTGAATGATGGACGATGCCGTGTCGTACAGTGTGCCGGAGTCGCTAGTCTTTGAAGCGAGATTGAGAACGAGGACGGGCGCCCGTGCGGAATCGAGTTTGCGATAGGTTGGATTCGCCGGAAGGTTGGTGGGAAGATAGCTTCGCGCGGCGTTGATGGCGGCTTCTACATCCCGCGCTGCGCCATCTACATCTCTGCTCATATCGAAGACCAACCGGATCTGCGTGACACCTAACGTGCTCGTCGAACTCATGGCTGTTATGGCAGCAATGTGAGTGAACTGTTTTTCGAGCGGGGTGGCGACCGAGGACGCCATCGTCTCAGGACTCGCGCCAGGGAGTGCCGCCGTTACACTGATCGCGGAGAGATCGACCAGAGGCAGGGAAGCGACAGGCAGAAGCTTGAACGCGATCACTCCGGCGATTGAAACCCCGACGGCAAGAAGGGTGGTGCCGACAGGCCGTTTGACAAAGAGTGCAGAGATGTTCATGCTCGCTCCGTCGCTCTGACAGGAATCTCAGGCGTCTTCGCCCTTGCGAAACGGCTCCCAAGTCGATCGAAGAAGATGTAGATCACTGGGGTTGTGTAAAGCGTCAGTACTTGGCTGAGCAATAGACCGCCCACCATCGCGATACCTAGAGGACGTCGCAACTCCGAACCGATCCCGGAACCGAAAGCAAGCGGGATCCCTGCCAAGAGCGCGGCGAGGGTTGTCATCATGATTGGCCGGAATCGCAATAAGGAGGCTTCGTAGACTGCGTCAGCGGACTTGAGGCCGCTATTTCTTTCGGCCTCTAAGGCGAAGTCGACAATCATGATGCCATTCTTTTTCACAATGCCGATCAAAAGGATGATTCCGATGATGGCGACAATTCCCAGGTCTTGCTTGAAGAACATAAGCGCCAGCAAGGCCCCTACGCCTGCGGAGGGGAGAGTCGAGAGAATTGTGATGGGGTGAATAAAGCTCTCGTAAAGCACTCCAAGCACGATATAGACAGCCGCCAGAGCCGCAAGAATCAATAGCCCCTCGTTGCCACCGACGGCTTTGTAAGCTTGAGCTGTGCCCTCGAAGCTTGTTTGAAGGCTGGCGGGCATATTCAGCCCCCGCTGCACCTTCTCGACTACAGCGACTGCCTGACTCAACGAGGTGTTCGGTCCCAGGTTGAATGAAAGCGTCACAACCGGAAACTGTCCCTGATGGGAAATCGTCAGCGGGCTGGAAGTCTTTTCTAAGCGGGTGAAAGCAGAGAGCGGTATCGGCGACGATGGTGATGCCGTACTTGAGCTAGTGGATCCGGAAGTCTGACCTGAAGTGCCGGACAGGCTGGATGATGCGCTCGTCGACAAGGACGTGCTGGAGGAAGAGGAAAGCGCATTCGAACTCTTTGCTGAGAGCGAGGAAATTCCGCTAGAACTCGATAGAACGTTCGATTGGGCCGTTCCCACCCCGCTCGTAGAAGAGGAGCTCAATGTAGAAACTGTAGTACCTGCGCTGTTGGAAGAGGTGCGTCCGGAGGTTGAACCGCCGGTCGAGCTGCCACTCGATGAGGAGCCCAGCAGATAGATGTAGACCAAGCTTTGCGGGTTCCTCTGGAATTCTGGCGATGCCTCGAGAATGACGTGGTACTGATTTGACTGCGTGTATAGAGTGCTGATCTGCCTTTGACCGAAGGCATCGTACAGGGTGGAATCAATTTGGTCCGCGGAGATGTTCATGCGGGAAGCGGTCGCTCGATCGTACACAAACTTAACCGCCAATCCATGCATCTGTTGGCCTGTTGCGATGTCCTTTAACTCTGGATGTTTCCGCAGTTCCGTCACCATCTTTGCAGTCCATGTGTCCAGTTCGGACTGGTCCGCGTCCTCCAGGGTGTACTGATACTGGCTACTGCTGGAGCGATCGTCTACCGTAAGGTCCTGCACCGGCTGCATAAAAAGATGAATTCCAGCTACCTTCTGCAGGTTGGTCTGGAGCCGTTCAATCACTTTGGTCGCGTTGATGTTGCGCTGCGAGAAAGGCTTTAGATTGATTTGAATGCGCCCACTGTTCAAGGTCGCATTGGTACCGTCGACTCCGATGAAGGAGGAGAGGCTGGCAACGGCGGGGTCCTCCAGGATGACGTTCCCAAGCTCCTGTTGCTTGAGAGCCATAGACTCGAAGGAGATGGACTCCGGAGCCTGGGATATTCCTTGAATGATGCCGACATCCTGGACAGGAAACAGACCCTTCGGAATTACGACGTACAGGTAGACCGCGAGCGCCAATGTCGAAGCCGCAACCAAAAGCGTTGCGGCTTCGTGACGAAGCACCCATTGCAACGTACGACCATACCGTTCGATCAGGCGCTCGAACATGCGTTCAGACCAATGATAGAAACGGCCCTGCTTGGACTCGGCCTTATGTCGCAGAATGCGGGCGCTCATCATCGGAGTCAGAGTCAGCGACACAACGGCGGAGATGAGAATCGTCACTGCAAGTGTAATCGCGAACTCGCGGAACAACCTTCCCACAATGTCTCCCATAAGTAGCAAGGGGATGAGAACGGCTATGAGGGAGATAGTAAGAGAGATGATGGTGAAGCCTATCTGGTCGGCCCCTTTGAGCGCGGCTTCGAGAGGTCCATATCCCTCTTCAAGGTAGCGCGAGATATTCTCGATCATCACGATCGCGTCATCGACGACGAACCCCGTGGAGATGGTAAGAGCCATCAAAGTAAGATTGTTGAGGCTGTACCCCAACAGATACATCACGGCCAGGGTTCCGATGAGAGAGATCGGAATTGCGATGGCAGGAATGATCGTCGCTGCAAGGTTGCGCAGGAAGACGAAGATGACCATCACGACCAATCCGATCGTCAGCATGAGTTCGAACTCAACATCGGCAACAGATGCCTGAATGGTGGTCGTCCGGTCAGTGAGCACTGTGAGTTGCACTCCGGTCGGGAGGCCAGCCTGCAGCTTGGGCAGCAGATCCTCAATGCTCTTGACCACCGCGATCGTATTCGCACCTGGCTGTCGCTGAATGTTGAGGATTACGGCGGGCGTCTGGTTCATCCATCCTGCGAGGCGGACGTTTTCGACTCCATCCGTGATCTTTGCAACGTCGGAGAGTGTTACGGGAGCTCCATCCTTATAGGCGACCAGCACATCCTGATAGTCCTTGCTGGAGAGCAGCTGATCGTTCGCATTAATCTGGTAATTTTGCGTATGCCCGTCGAAGGTCCCCTTCGCCGAGTTGACGCTTGTGGTAACGAGCGCGGTTCGGAGATCCTCCAGGCTGATCCCATAAGCCGATAGGGCTGTCGGATTGACCTGAATGCGAACCGCGGGCTTCTGGCCGCCACTGATCGTCACAAGCCCAACTCCACCGACCTGCGAGATTTTAGGGGAGAGACGCGAATCTGCCAAATCTTCTACGTTCGACAGCGGAAGGATCTTCGAAGTCAGGGCGAGCGTCAATACGGGCGCATCCGCCGGGTTCGACTTGCTGTAAACAGGAGGGACGGGTAGATCGGTTGGCAAGTAGCTTTGCGCTGCATTGATCGCGGCCTGAACCTCTTGTTCGGCGACGTCGATATTGAGGCTCAAATTGAACTGCAACACGATCGCCGAACTACCGTCCGAACTGGTGGAGGTCATTTGCGTCAGGCCAGGTATCTGGCCGAATTGCCGCTCGAGGGGAGCTGTCACCGCGGAAGACATTACGTCCGGGCTGGCCCCGGGATAGAAGGTCCGCACCTGGATCGTGGGATACTCCACCTCAGGCAAAGCCGAAACCGGCAGCTTGAGATAGGCGGCGGCGCCGACGACCAGAATCGCCACCATGAACAACGCAGTTGCCACAGGGCGAAGAATGAACGGACGGGAAGGGCTCACAGCCCGCTCCCGGTCGGAAGACCACTCGCATGATCGGCTTGTTGCACGACGGTGACAGAAGTCCCGTCCTGCAACTTGTCAAAGCTCGACAAAGCAACTTGCTCCCCTACATCCAACCCTTCGACCGCCGTCCGGTTCCCGTCTGTGCTTTGCTCAGTCACGTTGCGAATGGAGATTGTGTGGTTGCTAGTGACGACGAACACAAAAGCCTGTGTCCCATTACGCTGGATCGCCGCGTTCACGACGAGAACGACACCCTTCAGGCTGTGCACGTGCAAACGCGCGTTGACGAACTGGTTTGGAAAAAGAGCCAAGTCGCGGTTCGTGAACGCGCCTCGAAAGCGAACGGTCCCGGTCGAGGTATCAATTTGGTTATCGAACGTCAGCAGCTCTCCTGTAGCGACTTTGATTCGAGCCGAGCGATCAAATGCATCAACGACCAGAGGTGTCCGTTCCCGAAGCTGTGTTCGGATATCTCCAAGATGGTCTTCCGATACGTTGAATACGACCGTTATCGGTTGGAGTTGGGTGATCACCACCAACGGGTTCGAGACTCCTGAGGCGACGAGATTACCGGAGTCGACAAGCCTGAGACCGACTCGCCCTGAGATTGGGGACGCGATAGAGCAGTAGCTTAGCTGAACTCTGGCGCTCTCGACCTGTCCCAAATCGTATTTGACAGTTCCTTGATACTGAACGACCGCTTGCTCCTGGTCATCGAGAATCTGCTTGGCAACTGCGTGTTCAGCGAACGCATCCTTGTAGCGCGCAAGGTCGATCTCTGCCTGTTTAAGAACCCCGAGGTCATGGTCGAGCGATCCCTCGACCTGTTGAAGCTGTGCTAGGTAAGGCCGCGGGTCGATCTCAATGAGTGGATCGCCCTTCTGCACGGTCTGACCTTCCCGGTAATGAATTGCTACAACTTTGCCGCTCACCTGACTGTAGATATTCACCGTAGAGATGGGTGTCACGGTGCCGAGGGCGTCGATAAAAACACCGATGTCGCCCTTGGTCGCCAACCCGGCGTGAATGATGACGGCCTGGCTCGCAGTTTCAGCGCTAGCAAGAACTTGCTTATCGTTTTTTGAATGCAGCGCGAAATAGCAGCCAACCGCAAGAATTGGGATCAGAAGTAGGGCAAACATAGGCTTAACGCCTGTTACAGGCCGCTCAGTCCTAACCTGCCGCGGAATAGCATCCGCGCCGATCTCCTGGTGGTCTTCGTCGAGATGCTGTATCACTTGCCAACTCCTTTATGAATCCGTATCTGAGCTGTCCCTAGTGTGAATGGCACACTGAGACTGCGCCGTAAGGAACAGTCAGCCGAATGTAAGGATTTGTATAGAGGTAGCCTGCCGTATGAGAGCAGTGATCCAAGATCGGAGTGCGCTCTGCGTCTTGGCGCCCCTTCCACAAGCGCTCAGGGCACGTGCGAGGGTCGTCAATGACGACTGCTACCTGGTGCCTGCTATGCGCTCTGAACGCTCGCGCTAAGCGCAGATGGCGCACGTCCTCTCTAGGCGATGTCCATGTCAAGATCGCCCGGCAACCGGATGGTTATTTCCAGTCCAATGGGACGGCAATTGGAGGCACTGATGGTGCCTCGATGCAAACGTATCGCCTCAGCCGCAATCGCCAGACCGAGACCGTTCCCGTCCGGCTCCTGCCCGTCGCCCGCGATTCGATAGAAGGGTTGAAAGATCGCATCAAGTGCCTCTTCTGGAACTCCAGGGCCATAGTCACGGACGGATAGAGTCACCTGTGGTTCCGATCCGTTTCTGTCGATTGCCAATAGGACCTCGACATTGGTTCCCGGTTGAGAGAATCGGACTGCGTTGCGAATGACGTTCTCGCAAGCGCTCCGAAGGGCATGCGGATCGGCACTCCTTAGAAGAAATGCGCCCGCCGTATGCAAGCTGACTGACTTGCCTGAAGCCTCTGCTTCAAAATGGCAGTCGGCAACTGTACCCTCGACGAGTTGCGCAAGGTCCACTTCTTCTCGCTCCGATGAGGAAAGCCCAGACTCTAGCCGCGAGAGGATCAAGAGTTGACCGATCAGTACATCAATTCTTTCGACATCTCGATCCAGATGCTGAAGCATATCGTCGGCATCCGCTGCATAGCGTTCTTTCAGCATGGCAACCGCCAGATTGATCCTTGCAAGTGGCGAGCGCAGCTCATGCGATACGGAGTTCAAAAGACTTCTTTGCGTTTCAATCAGCAACTCAAGACGATCGACCATCGAATCGAAGTCTTTCGCCAGAGCTGACAGTTCATCGAAGCGCTTCGCCACATTGCTTGGGACGCGAGCTTTCAGATCGCCTTGCGCAACTCTTCGCGCTGTTGACTGGATGCTGTGAATCGGCGCCGCAATATGGTACGCAAGTACAAAGCAAAGTGCGGTCACCAGAAGAAAGAGGCCGATCGTGTACGGGAGGTTTCTTCCCACTAGCGCGTCGATCAACTCGATCCACAAGGACTTCGTGAGGTAGATGAGCAGGATGTAAGGACGTCCTGAAGCAGACACAAGCTTATATGCCGCGATGTTCCTACCGAGCATGAAAAGCTGTCCGTTTCTCGTCGCGTGGGCAACTCTAAGGCCGTCGTCCGTCAGCGACCCACCCAACACGTCTTTGTAGAATCCGTCCAGCAGGAAGATACGGCGATTCTGATGAAAGTCGCGCTGCGAAAAAACAGCAAACGCATCCGGGCCGCCTACTTCATACGTCCGAACGGCCTCCGCAGCGAGAACGGGAGCAATCGTCGCATACATACTGGGTGCGTAGACCTGCCGTATGCCTTTCAGGTCGTTTATTAGGAACACCATAGCAAACATGCCCCACGCTGCGATCCAAAACCACAAGAAAATGGTTACGAAGAGTCGATACATGGGCACTCGTGCCTTCACCCAGCCGCGCCGCTCGTGACGATGATGAGGCACGTGCCCTCCCTTTCAATTATGATCCCTGCTTTGATATATACGGGAAAGAACAGCCGCCAGACAGTTGCATTACTCTCTCTATACAAATCCTTACACAGCGCCTACGTTTCCTGACTGCACGCCCATCTGTGATGGCTTAAGTTCATGTATATGCGGATGGTCGTCGTGGCGACAGCTTGTTCGCTTCAGAGGCAGACAACTTCGCTTATCCTCGATGCCCGCGTGGCCTATTGTTGCGCTCAATCGCGAGTTTGGCGGTCTCTCATAGCGATCAAGAGAATCGCATTGGATGGGGCAGCGTGTCTCTTACGCAACCATCTCAGACGTAGTTCGAAACTTCAAACAATCGGCAACCTAGAATGAACCGCCGCGAGTCGAACACCTGCTACTACAGGAGATCCACGAATGAAGAAAAGTCCGATCGTTAGCGTATTGCCTGCAGTATTGGCGATGCTTGCACTGTCAGTCCCCATCTATGCTCAAGCAGCGATTGCAGTCGGCAAATGGTATGTACTACCTGATGGAAAATCAGAGGCGACAACCCTTGTGCTCACCCAATCGGGGGACGCTATCACCGGCAATTGGACGCCTCCAAAGGGAGCCGCCTCGCCGATTGAGAATGGCAAGATCGCAGCGGACACGTTGACCTTCAGCTTCACCTCGCAAAAAAAACAGTTCAATGCAACTGGTCATCTCGTCGGGGACACCATGACCTTCGATATCGTAGGTCCTAAAAAGTGGGGCCAGACCAGAACGATCCACGCCACGGCTGCCCGCGGTGAGATGCTGTAATTCCCGTTGTTACCGTGACTTTCCTTCCCCACATGGGGTACGCATCCGCATGTGGGGCCACCCGATATTCAACAAGCCTTCGAGGGTAGATCAACTATGGAACTGGTTATTCGTGGCGCCGTTATGCTCGGTCTGGATGCACTCCGCTCCGCGGCTCCTTCCCGACGCGGGAGGCTAGATTCAACAGAGTCAAGGTGGCCTCTGCCGTCGATCCTTTGCGCTTCGCCTCTGTTGCTCTGCCTGCTCGGGGCAACTGCACACGCCCAACAAAAAACCGCCAAGCTTGAGACGAGTAGCAGCAGTTCTCTGCCGGATGCTCCATCTCCCCAGGTAGATGTCCTGGGCCCGGCGGCGCAAACACCCTCTGCGGTAGGCACAGCCAGTGTCGCTGGCACCATATTGGACACCAGCGGAGCTGAGATTCCAGGGGCGCAGGTCAGCTTGACCCACAGAGACGGAATACCGTTGCACACGCTTTTCTCCGCCGCGGGCGGGGACTTCGTCTTTACGAAACTGCCCGCTGGTTCCTATCTTGTGATCGTAAACGCCAAAGGTTTTGCGTCTTACACCACAGCGGAATTTACGCTTTCCCCAGACCAGTCCTATATGGTCCCGAGTATCGCTTTGTCGGTTGCCTCAGCCACGACGGAGGTGACGGTTCGTCCCACCGAAGTGATCGCTGCTGAACAGATAAAGGCGGAAGAGAAGCAGCGGTTCATCGGCGTAATTCCGAACTTTTATATAAGCTATGTTCACGACCCCGCTCCGATGACAATAAAGCAAAAATTCTCACTTGCTAGTCATGACACATTCGATCCCGTTTCGCTGATTGGTGTCGGTCTTGCCGCCGGTATTGAGCAGGCAAATGACAAGTATCCAGGCTATGGGTACGGGGCAGCCGGCTACGGCAAGCGCTTTGCCGCTCAATTTGGAGACGGGCGAACCAGTGACTTCCTGAGCCATGCAGTCTTCCCCTCACTTTTTCACCAAGATCCGCGTTATTTTTACCAGGGGACAGGAACCATCAAGTCTCGATTGATCCATGCGGCAAGTTATGCAATCATCACCCGCGGTGACAATGGGAAGCCAATGCCCAACTATTCGTATTTCCTCGGCGACATAGGATCGGGCGCAATTTCTAATCTGTATTATCCCCACGCAGACCGAGGCATCGGGCTGGTGTTCACCAATGCCGCCATTGGAATCGCCGGGAAAGCTGGTGGAACAATTATTCGTGAGTTCTTCTCCAAACGCATTACGACGAACGTCCCGCCCTCCGGTACACCATAGAAACGTGCCGGGGATGCTACGGCAGAGATCTTTCGACATTGATCGCTCAGTTTGATCAACTTTGCATCAAGCAGAACAAGCGTAATCATTTCTCGGCTCGGCTTTGCTTCATTCATGACCTTTGAAACACCGCTCACATTCATCCCTATTCAAACCTACAAATCGTGACAGTTCGAATACCGTTCCTGACAGCACAACTATACCGCGCTGTGAATAACCACAGTGGAGGAACCATGAAGCGCAGCATTCTGCTAAATTTCACCCAGATTGCATGGACAGTCTCGTTCTTTGTAATTCGCATGGCTATCCTTTTGAGCTAGTGCCTTGTGTGCTTGCGGGTAGTGAAGTCATTTCGAAGCTTTGATGCTGACCGAACGGCAGTTTCTTTCATTACGAATGGCTCCGGCCTAATTGGGTCTCGACAGAGATCGAAATGTGAACCAGCCGTGCATAGCAGTCGCTTAAGAGGATTGTGGCAGTGACCAACCTGATCGAGAAACCTTGTAGGAGGCAGAATGAACAGATCTATCAAACGAGGTCTTCAAATCACAGCGGTGCTTGCAGCCGCGATCCTCGTGTGTCTTTCAATAGTGGGCGTGTATCTTGCTTATCCCGGAACGCCGGGCAAATCCAGTTTCATGACCTTCGATGGATACATTGAGCTTCCAAAGCATGGGCTACTCAATATCCTTGATTATCTGACGTTAGACGGGAAAACATTGTTCGTCACCGGCGAGTCAACAGGGTCTTTATTCAAGATCGATTTGAATCCTGATCGGCCGCCGATCAGTCCTGTGACCGAAATGCCTGGTGCCGGCGCGGCTCACGGCATTGCGCTATTTCCCGACTCCAATGTCGCCTTCCTCACAAGAAGTGAAGAGAACATGGTACAGGTCTTCGATCCAAAGACTCTTCAACAGTTTCAAAGCATTCCGGTGGCAGATGACGCAGATGCCATACTTTATGTCCCGTCAGCGAAGCTCGTGTATGTAGCCAATGGCGACGCAAAGCTGGCAACGCTGATCGATCCCGAGACCCGTGTCACAGTCGGAACCATACCTCTTCCTGGAAAGCCTGAGTTTGTTGCGCAAGATCTGCAGAGTGGCTTCCTCTATCAAAACCTTGAGGACATCAGCTCGATAGCAGCAATTGATATTGGCAAACGGACGATTGTAGGGCGCTGGCCTCTCAATCCTTGCGAAAGGCCGACCGGCATGGTCATTGACCCCAAACTGCGACGCCTCTTCGCAGTTTGCTCGGGCAACGCTATGTTGGTGGTCTTCGATCTCGATCTGCATCGTGTCGTTACCTCGCTCAAGATCGGTGGAGGCCCAGATTCGGTTGCATTCGATCCGATACTTCGCCGAATCTACTCCGCCGGAAAAGGTGGAAAATTGACCATCATTCAACAGGACAGCCCGAACGCGTACCATGTGCTTGACGAAATAAGCACTCACTACGGCGCACATACCCTGGCGCTGGATCCCATCTCGCATAAGGTCTACGTGGGTTACGCAAGCCTCCTTGCTCATCCCCGTATCGCGGTCTTCTCCCCGACGAAGTGAAGGCCAAATGACAAACGAGATGTTTCTCATAGACGAACCAACACTGGAGCGGGTCATCTAGACCGGGGTTGCGGGGGCGAGAGATAAAGTGAGAATTTCGAGGAAATCCGGTCGCGACACACAGCCGCTCGTCTGGCACTCTTCTCTTTACACCGCTGGCGGAATGCTCATCCACTCCCGAGCTCCCATCCTTGCACTGACGACCGCACTGACCTGTGGTCTAACTGCTGGTCTCCTGCTGTTGCAACGCGCTTGGCTAAGCGGGGCAGCATCTACGGTAATAGGAGCAGGGATAGGAATATGGCAGGCCAGGATTACGTTTTATTTACCGCTCCTGGTCGTCGATGAAGAGAAGGCGACACTCTATCAAGAAGGTGAGGACGAGATTGTTTTTGAGTTGTGCGACTTGACTGTGGTCCAAGGGGACTCGGCTATCGGGCTGGCTGTCTTTGTCACGGCTCTGCTTGGTCTTGCCTTAGGAGCATACGGCTTGATCTTCAATGTGGACGCGCCAATAGCGCTTAGCCAGTTGCCAACTGAACGAGTGCTCTTGATCGGTTTGGGAGTGTGGCTCTGCGCTACCGCAGGCTCAATTGCCTATCTTGACTTACCACGACGTAAACTCCACCTCCGCGTTGCTTCGGGGCGCTCAAGGAAGATCTACATAGACAATAGGCGGCAGCGGGAGGAACTGCTCCTCTTTTTGAAAGCTCGGAGATTGGAGGATGTGATGCTAAGGGTTGGTCTCGATCCCCTTGCCGGTGTGCGGAAGCGCCATAGTCGAGCCTCGACTTCAGGCACCAACAATGAGGTGCCCAGATGAGGCCCTGGCCCAATGGCGATACGAGATCTCGAACGCCGGCGAAGGGAACGCGCGCGGGTGCCTGGATGCGCCAACTGATACTTCTCACTTTCGCGCTCCTGGGGTATTGTGCGACTCCCATGCAGGGGTATCAAGGACCGCAAGATACACTTCTTACCGTCACTGTCGTCGACACGCAGGGCGTGATCATGCAGAACGTCGACGTCTTTCTCATGAAGGACAACACCTTTCTCGCCCTACTTAAGACCGCGGCTGATGGCCGTGCTTCGGTTCGGGTAGGTCGCGGCCTGTTCACCTTATCTATCCATCAAACTGACTACGCACCCATAGCGCAGGTCGTCGACACCCGATCCATTGTGGAGCCGGTTCTGGATATCAAGATCGTATCTGTTCCCCGGGTACAGGAAACCGTGAGCGTCCAAGCGTCGACTCAAGACATCACAGAGCAGACTTCGTCGCCAGCAGAGTCCATTAAGCCCGAGGAGGCAAATGAGAGCCCGCTACGACCGCTTACGCTGACCGACGCCTTACCCCTTGTTCCGGGAGTGGTAGTTGCGCTTAATGGCCAAATCCAAATTGAGGGTTCCGGAGAGATGCATAGCGCCTTGATTGTGGATTCAGTGGACGCGGGCGACCCGGCGACAGGACGTTTGGGATTGAGCGCTCCCATCGACGTCGTCGATTCGATCCATGTACTGACCTCCCCTTATCTGGCACAATACGGCCGCTTCACTGCCGGAGTAGTCACGGCGGAGACGAAACCGGGTGGCAATCGATGGCATTACGATCTCAACGACCCCCTGCCCGAATTTAGGATTCGCAGTGGCCACGTTCGCGGTCTAAAGTCAGCCACGCCCCGGTTTTCCTTCGGAGGGCCGATTATTCCAGATCGTATCTCCTACTCGGAAGGTTTAGAGTTCGTCGATAATAAAGTCCCCGTGCGTACGCTGCCGTTTCCTTTCAACGAGACCAAAACGACATCCTTGAACTCATTTACACAGACGGATGTGACGCTGACGCCTCGGCAGGGCCTCACCGCCACCCTCCATGTTGCTCCGCAGAACGTCCGCTATTCCGACCTCGATTTTTTCAACCCGCAGCCCGTAACTCCGAATGACGATACTCGGATCTATACCGGCGCTATCACCCATCGTATCGCGCTGGGGGAAGCCCTCCTGCAGAGCACCTTCTCGGTGAGCGAGTTCACAACCGCGGTGACCCCGCAAGGCGATCTTGGGATGACCGTCGCACCAGGCGGCGACGGCGGAAACTATTTTAGTGAGCAGCAGCGGCATTCTCGCCGACTTGAATGGAATGAGTTGTGGTCTCTTAAGCCCATCAACCGTTACGGTATCCATAAGATCCAGTTAGGATCTTCCTTCGCGAGCGTGGCTGACGAGGGGCAACTCAATGCAAAGACGATCACTATGTTCGATAACCTGGGAGTCAAGATTCGCACGATCGATTTCTCTCTTGGAAGCCCTTACGATCGCACTGATCAGCAGCCGGCGGTCTTTGTACAGGATCATTGGAGTATCAACTCGCACTTTGCGATTGATGCCGGACTACGTTGGGAGGCGCAGACCATCACGGCAACGACCCGCTTTGCTCCGCGAACCGGATTCGTCTGGAACCCATCTAAGGACGGACGCACCACCGTCAGCGGAGGAATTGGGATTTTCTATGACAGCGTGCCCTTGAACGTCTACGCGTTTAGTCACTACCCTGAGCAGATCATCACGAACTATCTGCCGAATGAAACGGTATCAGGGAGCCCACAAACCTATTTGAATTTGACCGCGGAAGCGGCGGCATCGGGGACGCCTCTTGTCGACCAAGACCATAAACTCGGAAACTTTGCACCGTACACCGTTGCCTGGAATCTTCAAATGCAGCAACAGTTTTCCGAACACCTGACCGTGCGCGCCAAGTACCTTGAGAACCATGCAAGTGGACTGGTAACGATCTCTCCCCAGGTTGTCCAGGGACAGAGCGCATATGTGCTTGCAGGGGACGGAGGTTCCCGATACCGTCAATTCGAACTGACGACACAAGTTTCGTTCCAGGGCGATAACAAGTTTTATGCCTCCTATGTCCGCAGCTTGTCCGAGGGCACGCTTAATGAATCCGACACTTACCTGGGCGACCTTTCCTTGCCGTTCATTCGCGCCAATCTGTATACCAATCGAACAGGAGATATTCCGAATCGATTCTTGACTTGGGGCAGTGTGGCGCTTCCATGGAAGATCAAAATATACCCCAAGATCGAATTGCGAAGCGGCTTTCCCTTTCAATCCGTCGACGTCTATCAAAACTACATCCAGAATATGAAGACCGCAAGCCTACGTTTCCCGACCTACTTCGCCGCGGACGCGCGCGTCGCCAAAAACATTAAGCTCAACTCCAAATACACCTTAAGACCTTCCATATCCATCGCGAACATTACGAATCACTTCAATGCGCTTCAGATTCACAGCAACACTGCCGATCCGCAATATGGTCAGTTCTTCGGAAGCTACGACCGGCATGGACGTTTTGATCTTGACGTCGTGTTTTGAGCCGCTGGGTCGCTCAGCGACGATCGACCAATTCATGGTCTCCAACCCTCAGCGCCAGTGCGAAGCAAAAGTCCCTTCGCGTACAAATCCATACACTCTCTCCACACTTCTTTACCGCATCCCGAACCTCTGTTGGATACGCTGACAACAGCTACAAGGTGACCTGTAGCTGTCAGCCCGGGTGCAGAGCATCGCACAGGTTGTCGAGCCATAGAGAGACCACGAATACGGAGGGCGTAGCTTGCTGTTCCCAGGCTTCACTCTCCGTATCGTGCAAGCTTCATCCATTGAGCAGATACCAACTATCTTTAGGAAACCTGCCGTGCTTGGCCCGACGAAGAGATGCATAGAGGATCGGGTTGTGGAGTTAGAGGTAGAAAATTCTCGCTTGCTGCGACTGGTCGCCGAACTATTGTTGAGAAATCAGCAGTTACGTGAGGCTCAGTTACCCAGCCGGGCCGGCAGCATCGATGTTGAGCAGAACCGAAATCGCTCAGATCCTGAGTGATCTTGTCTGGCCTCTCTTCCCGTATCTAGCTTCAGGACGAAGAACCGACCAGTTACATCAGTAGAGTCAGGGGAAGGGACGTTATGCGCGCCATCGCGGAAGACACAAGTACCGTACCAGATTCAAAGACAACGTATTTGCGCACAAGCGGCCATTCTGAAGACTTTTCTTCAGGGTCGGCTACTGCGGGTCTCGGGCGTTTGCTCTCGTTTCTTGCACTGATCGGCGTATGGCTTCCTTTGGAGTTCTACGGTATCTTCTCGCCTGGATTACTCGATGATGTCGATTCCGTTTACATCGAGAGTGCTCGGGAGATGCTCGTTCGGCATGATTTCGTCACGCCGTATGTGGACGGTATTCGATTTTTCGATAAACCGCCGCTCATGTATTGGCTTGCGTCGGCTTCCATGCGCATCTTCGGCATTCACGATTGGGCCGCCCGGTTGCCTCTTGCGCTGCTGACGCTTGCTCTCTTCTTTGCTGTCTACTTGCTTGGCTCGCGGCTTTTCGGGGAACGCGGCGGATTCTATTCTGCGGTGGTTACTGCTTCCTCCATAGGCCCGTATCTATTTACGCGATTCTTTATCCCGGATGTGCTGCTCGCCTTATGGATGACGATGGCCGTCCATCTGTTCCTGAAGGCGCTCAGTCTCCTGAATGAACCCCCTATTGACTACAATCGCCTTCGAATCACCTGTTGGGCATTCGCCGCCGTCATGTCCCTCAACGTGCTTACCAAGGGTCTCATCGGTCTGGTTTTTCCTATTGGCGTTGTGTTCGCTTATCTTACTGTGACTCACCAACTGAACCTTGTCCGGCGCCTGCACCCCTATTCCAGCGCCATTGTCTTTACCTTCATAGCTGCTCCCTGGCATGTACTGGTTGCTCTGCGAAATCCTGCTGTCTCAGGGGCAGTCGTCGCTCGCGGATGGTTCTGGTTCTACATCATCAACGAACATTTCATGCGTTTCTTCGGCAAGCGCATTCCGCACGACTACGGTCAAGTACCACTGCTGCTCTTTCTTGTGCTTGCAGCATTATGGCTTGCGCCTTGGGCCAGCTTCTTACCCACAGCCGCCTCCTGGTCTTTTCAAGCTCTCCGTGGGAACTCTTCGGTGCCAGTAGAAGATCGCTATACCGCTCTCCTCCTTTTGTTGTGGGCTGGTATCGTCCTCGTCTTCTTTTGTCTCTCATCGCGCCAAGAGTATTACTCACTGCCCGCGCTGCCGGCTCTCGCACTCTTGGTTGGCGGTCTCTTAACGCGAGCTGAGGAAGGCGATTCGGTCGCCGAGCGGCAAGTGCTTGCAGCCAGCCGATGGTTCCTGCTGCCTCTGTCGCTTCTCGTTGCTGCAGTCACTGGCTACTTCGCGGTCACAGCGCCCACACCGACCACTGGGGTAGACATCGCGTCCCTGCTTCTCTCCAACCCAGCAAGCTATAACCTCGCTCTCGGACATATCTTCGACCTGACAGGCCGCGCCATGGGTCTCTTCCGGGCAGCGTTGATCTTCGTGTGCTTCGCCATGCTGCTCGGCGGCCCACTCAGTCATTTGTTCCGCACACGACGTCGACATCTTTTTGCCAATATCTCATTGACTATCGCGAGCCTCGCGGTGCTGCTGTGCGTGCATGAAGGGCTCACCCGCTTCTATCCAATTCTTGGATCAAAGTCCCTTGCGCTCGCTATCAACGGCGTTTATCAGCCAGGCGACCGCATCCTCATTGATGGCGAATACACGCTTGGTTCAACTCTCAACTTCTACACCCAGCAGCCAGTCGCTTTGGTCGACGGACGGATGAATGGAACCTGGTATGGCAGCTATTGGCCTGATGCCCCAAATCTCTTCGAGACGAATGATTCTCTACACAAGTTGTGGGCCTCGAAGTCCCCTCGCCTGTTCCTGCTTACCTACAACCCTGCGCGCGGTGCCGACCTTTCACGCTACGGTCCCGTCTATCGGCTTGCAGCAGCTGGTGGTAAGACCGTCCTCACAAACCGCCCTTGATTGATTCATGCGCCAGTAATTGTTTCCGCCAAACAGACACGGCCATTGTCCTCTCGGACAAACCGATGTCATACAAATCCTTGCACGTTTGCGACACATCTTGACGGCATCGTGCTGCGAACCCCGCTAACGTCAGGGAAGCACGGGGAAGAAGGTGCGCATCATCCTCATTCCTTGCGGTACATAAATCCTCTTCCGGTGTTCGGCTAAGACCGAGTGCGATCCGAACAGTACGCTCCTTCGACGCAGCCAGCTCAACCCCTCGGGCCACCTTCGGCCTGCAGACTCACTCAAGGCAGGAAATGACGACTCTCTATCAAGATGACCTTACGCAAACGGCCTCGGCCACTCGATCAGATAGGTTTCATATCAGGTCCACCACGACACGTTTTCTATCGATGGTTTTCTGTGCTTTGATTCTACGCGTTGTTGTAGTTGCCTTTAGCTTTCTCAGGATTGCAGCCCCTTCTCATGATCATGGGCAGTTCGGTGCCGAAATGGGTTGGGTTGCCCGCAGCCTTGCTTCGGGGCATGGCTTCAGCTCGCCATTCTTGCCCATGAGCGGACCGACCGCTCTTGTGCCGCCACTCTTCCCGGCTCTCCTTGCGATCGTCTTCCGTATCTTCGGTATCTACACGGCGAAGTCCGCATTCGCGATCTTGGCCATTGACAGCATATTCTCTGCACTCACATGCATCCCGATTTATTTCAGCCTCAAGCACGTCGCGGGCGAACGCCCGGCACGGTTGGCCGGGTGGCTCTGGGCAATCTATCCATTCGCAATCTACTTCTCCGGGGCTGAGGTATGGGACTATGCCTTGACCTCTTTCCTCTTTGCAAACTGCTTTTCTTTTGCCCAGCGACTGCATCTGCAAGAACGCTTTGCGGTATGGTTTGGCTTCGGCGCTCTCTTCGGTGTCACAGCACTCTCCAATCCCTCCGTCCTTTCGCTGTTTCCCTTTCTTCTCGCGGCAGCTCTTTGGAAAGTTAGACGCGTTGGTGGCCGATGGTTGCTCCGCGGCATTGTGACCGTCGTCGCGCTTGCCACTGTCGTTGGACCATGGGCTATCCGCAACGATCGCGTCATGCACGCCGCATCTCCCGTCCGAGACGGTTTCTGGCTTGAATTCTGGGCTGGGAATTCTGGCGATACCACCACCTCAAATCCGGCATGGGCTCATCCGGCCAGCAACGCCGTCGAAATGAACGCGTTTGAAGCCGAGGGAGAGACGCTTTACCTCGAACACAAGCACATCTTGGCAACGAGCTTCCTGCGTCACCATCCCCTTCTTTTCGCCAGCGTCTCACTACGGCGAGTAGTCCGCTTTTGGACTGGATTCTGGAGTGCCCGGTCAAGTTATCTGCAATCCGAACCGCTGGATCGCCCAAATGTTTTCTTCTGCACCTTCGTCACGCTTCTCATGTTGCGGGGCATAGGGCGTTGGTGGCGCGAAGATCGCGGTCATGCGATTCCTTATCTGTTCTTGCTGATTGTGTTTCCGCTTCCGTATTACCTGACGCACTCGTCCATGGACTATCGGGAACCTATAGAGCCTCAGATTGTCATCATGGTGGCCATAGGCATCGTCGGGTTCAGTGGTTGGGTTCCGCTGTCAAAATTACAAACGAGGGACACCGCCGAATTGAGGCAGCATGAGCCTCAAATGGCGTATCGGGTTATCGGGGAGCCGATCAGCGCGAGAAGGTGTCTTGGTGCACGTGCAGAACCGAATCGATGGCGACTTCGCGGCACATCCGAATTTACAAGGAGCTCCCTAGCTCGGAGGCCTTACCCAACGACCGAGACTTAAACCCTATTGCGGAAGCCCCGTTGGGCTCCATCGTTCAACGGCCGCGCCGTCTATACCCTGATGTTCGATGAAGTGTCCTAACCGAAGATGTGTAAGTGTTCAAAATGGAAGTATAGGTGGTGCTTCAATGCTTAGAAGATCCCTCGTTTGGAGCGCGACTGTGTTGGCTCTAAGCCTCGTAGGCATTGTGTCCGTCGGGGCCCAGGAAGCAATGCGTCCCGACTTGACCGGCAAGTGGCAACTAAGAGCACACGACGCTAAAGGCAAAGAGGAAATCTTCACGCTCGACCTGACCGAGAGTGGGTCTTCGTTGGTCGGAACGGTCACACCCCAGACTGGAGGTGCCATGACCATCAGCCACGGTTACTATGTCGGGGCAGCTGTCAAGGTCGCGGCCTCTGGAAGGCAGCGTCTGTTTTCCAGTTCAATTGAGATTTCGGGACACTTAGAAGGGAACAAGATGATCCTCAATGTGAAAAGAGGTAGTGGCGAGACAAAGCCCGCCGTGGCGGAACGGATGCCGGCAGGTCCGCTTCGATAGGGTGGCGCGATTGGTTCCGAGGTGGACTCGAAGCTGGAAGCAACTGCAAAAGTCGGGACTCTTCCCGATGAACGCGGTGATGCCGAGGGGCTCTGTTGCAAAGTATTGGTGGCCGTTTGAGAATGGCCTGAACCCGAACGGAGCCGATCATGTCAGAGTTCAAGTGTCGTCATTTTGAAGGCGAGATCGTTCTGTGGGCAGTGCGTTGGTACTGCCGCTATGGGATCAGCTACCGTGATCTTGAGCAGATGATGGGCGAGCGCGGCGTTGGCGTCGATCACTCCACGATCTATCGGTGGGTTCAGAAGTACGCGCCTGAGATCGAAAAGCGGCTGCGCTGGCAATGGCGGTGCCCGCGACCGACGAGCTGGCGGGTCGATGAGACGTACGTGAAAGTTCGCGGCAAATGGACCTATCTGTACCGGGCGCTCGACAAGGAAGGAAATACGATTGATTTCTATCTCTCGCCGACACGGAACGCGAAGGCGGCAAAGCGGTTTCTGGTCAAGGCGCTGAACGGTTTGAAGGATTGGGAGAAGCCAACTGTCATCAACACTGACAAAGCCCCAACCTACGGCATCGCGATCTCGGAACTGAAGGCCGAGGGCAAATGTCCTGAAGAAACGGTGCATCGACAGGTCAAGTATCTCAACAATATTGTCGAAGCCGATCACGGCAAGCTCAAGCAGTTGATCCGCCCCGTGCGGGGATTCAAGACGTTGAAGACGGCCTACGCGACCATCATGGGATTTGAGGTAATGCAAGCGCTACGAAAGGGCCAGGCTGCACTCTTCAACCTCACCCAGGACATTCGCGGCGAGGCTCGCATCGTCGAACGAGCTTTCCGAATCGGTGCCAGTGCACTCGCGGAAGCCGTTGCAGTCATCAAGGAGCAACTCGAACTACAGCCGGCCTGACGCTTGGATGAAACTGCAACCCCGGGACGCCCCCGTCCATGCCTCATGCGCGGCCAGAACATCATTGAGCCGATCATGACCCGGGACCAGGCGGCGGCGCAGGCGGAGACCCGTGCGTTCTTGAATGCGGCGCAGAAGGGAGTGATCCACGATGTGCTCACTTCCCCGGACCGCATCCACGGCTTGCAAGGATTGGCCGGCACGGGAAAGACAACTGTTCTTGAGAGCATCCGCGAAGGAGCCGAGCGCAACGGCTACACCGTTGAAGGATTCGCGCCGTCGTCAAAGGCGGCGGGCCAGCTCCGCGAGGCCGGGATCAGCGCGACCACCTTGCAGAGCTTCATCGTCAAGGACGGGCAGGGAAGCGAAGACCCTGCCAGCAGACATCTTTATATGTTGGACGAATCGAGCCTCGCCAGCACGAAGCGGATGCGGGCCTTCCTCGACAAGATCGGCCCCGAAGACCGCGTACTCGTCATCGGCGACACCCGGCAGCATCAGGCCGTGGACGCGGGCCGACCCTTCCAACAGATGCAGGAGGCCGGGATGCGGACCTCCGAGCTTTCGCAGATTATGCGCCAGAAAGATCCCGCGCTGCTGAAGGCGGTCGAGCATCTGACGAAGGGTGAGACCGCAACCGGAGTGAAAATGCTTGCAGACCAGGGGCGCATCACCGAGATCGCCAATCCAAAAGATCGCATCGAGGCCATCGCCAGAGACTATGCCGTCCTGCCCAACAACACGCTGATCGTCTCTCCCGATAACCGCAGCCGGGTGGCAATCGACCAGGCGGTTCGGGTTGAGTTGCAGGCGAACGGGACATTGGCGAAGGACAGCCAGCAATTCAGCACCCTCGCCCATCGTTCTGACATGACCGGAGCCGATCGGATGTGGGCGGCCCGGTACAACACCGGTGACGTGTTGCTGTATACGACCGGCAGCAAGGCTAATGGGATCGAGCGCGGCAGCTACGCAACCGTGCAATCGGTAGACGCAAAGACGAACACCCTCACGATCCAGCGCCAGGACGGGGAAGTGGTGTCGCACGATCCAAAGCGGTTGAAGGGCGTGAACGTCTACAGGGAAGTCCAGCGGGAGATCGCCAACGGCGAGCGCGTTCAGTTCACCACGTCGAACAAGGAGCTTGCAGTCGCCAACCGCAATCTAGGCACCGTGAGGAATGTCGAGCCTCATCAAGTGACCGTGCGGATGGACGGCAAGGACGAGCGCATCGTCACCTTCGACCCCAGGGAGATGCGGCACTTCGATCACGGCTACGCGGTGACCTCGCACAGCTCCCAGGGTCTGACGACAGGCCGCATCATCGCCAATATGGACTCAGAGACTGCCCGCAGCCTTGTCAACACCCGGCTTGCCTATGTCGCCATCTCCCGAGCGTCTGAGGACGCGCGTATTTACACGAATGACGCAGCGACCATCGGCCAGCGGCTTGCAACCGAGATCACCAAGACCGCCGCCGTGGACTTCCGTCCGACGACCGAGGGTGTCTACACGCCCGCTGAGATCGAGCGGCACTATGCCACCATCCGTGAGGCACTTGAGCCTGAAGATGCGGCGCAGTTCAAGTGGAAGGGCGAAACCGGAAGCGTCCAGACGTACCAGCACACCGAGACGGGGCGCAACATCCACAACGACGGCAAAGGCCAGTTTTACAGCCAAGACGGGAAGTCGACCAATCATGGCGCTGCGCTTGGCCGCGCAATGCCGGTGGGCCGGGCACACTCGCAGAACGAATATGAAAACGGTTTAGGGTTGGGACGATGACAGCAGATTAGGCTGACTGTCTCTTCTGCAGACGCTGATTGACGGCAACTGCGGAGAAAACCTCCGCATTGAAGCGCGGTCCGACCCATGTGCGCATCTGCTCGAAGTCCTCATGCTCCGGATCGAGAAGGATCTCGAGCAGATCGGCGTATCCGCGCGCGCCGCCGCAGTCTTCCGGCGGGCAGCTGCGCGCGCCACCCAAAAGCCGAGGGTACGTCACACCCGGCTCTGCCGTTAATGCCGTATCCAACCGGATGTCGTGTTGCCAGTAGTCTCCGAAGTCATAGAGATACAGTATGCTCGCGCCGGGTTCAGGTAAGACCCTTTCCAGACGGACTCCTGTTTCAGGCGCGACGTCGCCGGGAGCGTCGTAGTGAGGATCAGGCGTTCCATACCGCTGTCCGGCAACGATGTATTCGTGCAGATGAGAATCCTCCCAGCCCATGGCTATTTGCAGAATGTGATGAAGCTGCTTGAGCGTGGTGCGGCTGGAGACTTCAAGGAGCCGCCAAACAGGTGGATCGATCTCCCGAAGCGATACATGCACTCGATTGATATTCACTGCTTCTCCTCCTCCTCATCCTTCGAGCGAAAAACCGACTGCCGCTGAATCCTTCGGATCTCCTGGCCGTTCCTCGGCCTCCGCAGCATCGCCGAAAACCTCTTCCTGAATGATCCGCTCGGTAGCTCGGTTCAGATACTCCTCAAGGGCCTGCGCGATCTCCAGGTACTCGGGCCACAGGGTGGTATTGATAAAGGTCTTCGGAGCGCGCAGAACGACGGTCGAATGTCGCTGTCGTGGGTACCGGAAAGGCGTGAGCCCGTAGCGGCGGCAGAGAGCGAGGAATAGCTGGCGGCTCCAACGGTCCGGGAGCCGAAAGGTCATCTCGGCCACCTGTTCGGTCCTCTCCGCGGCACTCAGGGCGGTTCGGATACGGTTGAGCGCGGCGGCGGCGGCGTCTCGCTCCCCTGCGCTCGTAGCACCTTCGAAAAGCGCCGCGATCTTCCGTAGCTTCTGGCGCAACTCCTGTTCGGTCGTCATGTCTCATCCTCGCTGTAGGACTTCGACCTGGAATAGAGAGACGTAAAAGGTCATCATCTCATTTGAGCTGGTTGCAGGAAACTCAACATGCGCGATCTTATTGGTGGGCATAGCTCCCCTGAGCGCGCAAATGCGCATCTCTCGCGGGGAGCCTTGATTCGGTCTGCGGCGAGAAGAACGCATGCGGCTAGAGACTGCTGGATGCAGCCTCGCGAGGAACGAGACAAGTCTACCGAAACCTTCGCTTGTAAGCCTGGCCGTCCGAAGAGCACCCCCGGCAGTAGAAGTATAGTTTCGAAATCCAGAGGGAATCAGTGGGGACCAAGAAGGCACGAGATGAAGCACCTTGGAAAACTCGGTTTGACCACGACACTGTTCCTCATTGGGACCAGCCTCTGAACGAAGACACTCAAAGAGGTTGGCTTCCGGCCGTTGCTCCAGGGTGTGTTGCTCTGGATCGTCGTTGGCAGTGCTTCGACTTGCATTGCATTAGCGGAACACGCGACCGGCTGTGGGTTCGGAGAGCAACTGCCGAACGCTTCTACACATTGCCAGCACGATCTCCCATCCATTTTCGTTCGATCCTTTATCGAACTGTTCATTTGTATGATCTACTGCATTCGTCAGATGGGCAACTATGCCGATTCTCGCGGTCCGAGCCTCCGCGAAGGCAAATAACGATGCCGCTTGCATTTCGACCGCAAGCGCTCCCCTGGACGCATTTTCATCAATCTCTTGTAGAGTTTCGCGATAGGGAGCGTCTGTCGTCCATACGCGGCCTCGATGAACTGGATTCTTCAACCCCTGAAGGCCTGCATAAAGGCAATCAGCTAAAGCCGCATTCGCAGCGATTGTCTCTGCTGGAGCCACGTAGTGATAGGAAGTTCCCTCGTCCCGTATGGCGCTCGTTGCGACGACAAGGCTGGGTAGCGACAGCGTCGGATCGATCCTGCCTGCCGATGTGAGGCCGAGCTGTATTTCAGCTCCGCAAACCAGAAGTTGTTCGGCGACGAGGACGGCATAAGGACCGCCGATTGTTCGAGCCACGATCCCAACCTCCAATCCATCGACCCAAAAGGAATACATCTTTGTGTGGAAGCAGGCCCACGTCGGGAAGGGACGAGCGATACCGGAAGCGACCAGCCAATCTGTGAGATCGCCATCGAAGTCGAGCAAACAGATAGATGGGACATCTTTACCCTTGAGACCCCGCTCCATCCGTACTGCTTCCACAAGTGCCTCCGGCGTGAATGCGCTTTGGGCAGACACCCTGTGATGGAGCAAGGGCAAACTTTCACTCATATTTCGTGGTCTCCGTAGTTCATGTATTCGAATCACTCATTTCATCCTTAGCAGGGTTTCAATATCTTTCCTGAGGCCTTCCGGGTCGGCAGCTCCGTCGTATCGCGCTCGAATTTTGTCATTACGGTCGGTCAAAAACGTTACCGGAAGTCCCAGGACGCCGCCATAAGCAATCCCCAGATGTGCGTCTCCCATGAACACGCGATAGTCAATCTTCATCTTGCGGGTGGCTGCGATCACCTCTGGAGCCCCGTCGTCCATGGACACTCCAATCACCTGGAACTTTTCGGAACCGTACTCTCGTTGCCATGCGGTGAAGATCGGCATTTCCGTAAGACACGGTCCGCACCACGTCGCCCAGAAGTTGAGCAAGACTACCTTCCCACGGTAAGACGACAGCCGGATATTGTTGTGATTCAGATCCAACCGGGAAAAGTTGGGAGCTGTGCGAGCGGTGCCGGGAGATGTCAATTGCGCGGAAGCCATCGAGACTCCGAACAACGGAGCCGCCATCATGAACGCAAGGAAAGAAGTTCGCAACACCCTGAGTTGATCGATCATTTTCATGGCTTTCTTAGTTTCCCTTGGCGATCGGATAACCCTTGTCAACCCAGTCTTTGCCAAAGTTGTCAGCCAAGTAGAGTGCCTTTATGTTGGTAAAGCCGAGCTCCCGCAACTCTTCGTAAGCGGGCCGGATGTTTGGACATTTGCCCCAGGGGCAGCATCCGCAGTAGATGACGATCAACTGATCTCTTTTCATGTTGGAGACCCGCATACTGAGCGCCTGCAAACCCGCCGCAGTGCCTGCGGCCCCGGCATACTCTGAACGCGGTATGTGCGCTTCCGCATAGAGAACATGCGAGCCGATCTGTAACAGTACGGGTTTGTCAGAAGTCTGCAATATTCCTACAAGCTCTCCTGGCTGTAGCAATGCGGAAGAAGGTATCGTTGTCTCTGTCTGCGACGTTCGTGTCGTTGTGGACTGCTGGGCCATCAAGTCATGGCCGTATAAGCCGAGTGTTGCTAGCAACCCGAGTGCATAGACAATCGGTATGGTCTGGGATTTCATGCTTTGTGACCTTTCTGGCGCGGGTTGAAGCTAAAGTGGCAGTAGAGAAACTGTTGTGTCGTTCCGAATGGTGTTCGGTGACTCACTGTGGAGCTTCTCACCAACTGGAAGTCTGGTCCAAGCTCCGATGCCAGTGACTTTGCATCGTAGCGCACAGTATCCAAACCGCTGCATTTTAGTGGACCTTCCGGACCGAATGTAGCCACGATCACTTGCCCTCCGGCCTTTAGCGTCAAGGTAAGCTGGCGTACATACGCGGCCCGCTGCTCCGCGTGGGTAAGGAAGTGGAAGACTGCACGGTCATGCCACAGATCGTAAGAGCGGGCAGGAAGAGGAAGCTTTGTTACGTCGCCAACCAACCAAACGATCGACTGCGCCACCGCCCCCAAGCGTTCCTGAAGCTTCTGGTGGCAGTCCATGCAATATCCAGGACAGTGATGTCACGATACCCCGCTGCTAGCAAGTCATCAATCAGCGTAGATTCGCCAGTTCCCACATCGATAATCGAGACAGACTTGTGTTCGGTTGCTGCTGATATCCAATCGAAAGAAGTTTGAAGATGCGGCTTAAACCAGCTCGTCTCTTCAGGAGTTTTCGTTCCGTAGAGTCCTTCCCAATGTTCCTGCGCTTCCATGCCCAATGCTAGCCTTTTGTGAGAAGAAATGCGGCTTTTTCCGAAGGTGCTTGGTGGTATGCTGAGGAACACTTGCTTCGGTCGGCCAACGCCAACCTGGGTTTTCCTTCCCTCATCCTCTACTCTCGCGGCCGTTATTTCTGTTCATCAGGTCGCATGATTCCTAGCCCCGGGCGACCGTCAACACTCTCCTGAGGAAAGTAAACAAGATGTGCCCTCGGGTCGACAGAGACCGTACCGTTCGCTATTCGGGTCTTCTCTATCCTCGATTCCTCGACCATCGTCACAGCAACCGGAGCTGACCTGTGGGTCGTCCAGAAAGGTTGGCTTGGGCCATTCGTAGAGGTCTCCAGACTTCCCGAGGATGATTACCGTGCGATCCAGTCCTTGCGAGGCGTGGCCGAGGCGAGTCCGCTCGTCATGGCATGGGATCACGTTCAACATCGGATTCAAGCGGCAGGTCTGATGCTCTTCATGTATGAGAACGCGCGCATAGGGACCGCCACGATGGGAGAACGACCTTGGACCGAAATGGCACCCGAGCTGAAATTCTTGCTGGTGGGCTTTGCCCCAGGCCATCTCGACGGGCCCCGATGATCGTAGCCGGCAGGGAGATTGAAGCCAGCCACTATGAAATCGTCGCGGATCTAAAGACAGGGTTACAGCTTGGCGAACAGGTGCACCTCGCAGACTTCGACTACACCGTCGTTGGTCTCACTAAGAACATGGTCGGGTTCAATGCCGATCCAGTCATCTACGCGCGGTTAGAGGATGCACGAAATATCCTCTTTGAGAGAGGACCCGGATCTTCTGCGTAACCTCAGAAGGCACAGGTGGCCAGGTTGGAGGAGCGGAGGCCGTCGCTCCGCTGTTGGTCCTGCCCCTGATGCCGAAGGCCTCCGCGATCTCAGAAAACATTCACGAAGGAGGGAACCTTTTTCAACACGCT
>NZ_JACHIP010000020.1 GCF_014203275.1 Granulicella aggregans | reverse complement strand
GGCACGACCAATCTCTTGGAGAGACTCGCCCAACTTCCAACGCCTCCAGATGTCAGCCTTCTGCTCAGCAGAAAGCCCATGCTGCCTTCCTTGTCTCATACACACCACCTCTGAGAATGATCTAAATCAGATGATGTTGCATCGACCGGTTGAGATCGCCGTTGTTTTCGGCAATCTCGCGCCGCAGACCAACGGATCGTCTATCCGCCGCTTTCGCGCATGATAATGCGCATTATCATGCGTAGTACGAACGGTCTCATTACAACTCTTTTGCTTTATCTCGATCCACCGTGTAAGAGAATCAGATGGCCTCTCACGCACTACATCATGCCGTCAAAAATGGAGACTTGCGCGGCGTCAGCGAGCTTCTGAAAGATCCTTCTTTAGCGACAGGCATAAACGAAGCCGACAATGAGGGGTGGACGCCGCTGATGTACGCCGTGGCCTACCCCGAAGCGGACGTAGAACTATTGCGTACATTGATTCGTCATGGCGCAACCATCGATCAGACCAGCGTGTCGTATGCGCTCAGCGATCTGCAAAAGCTGACCGAGTTGATAGATGGCGGAGCGAACATCCGCTATAAAAAGGAGCATGGTTATGACGCCCTGATCAATGCGGCATACGGCGATGATGTCCTTAACAATCCGCAATTGCTGGACATTTTGAACTTACTCATCGCGAACGGTGTGTCGCTCACGGGTATGACCAGCTACGGTGAGTCTTGTGTACGAGTCTTGTCTCGCATTGGCCGGTTTGATGCCGTTCGGCTGCTGCTGAGAGCGGGAGCCAACCCTGAAGACGTTAAACTCACTCCCCTCATCGAAGCAGTTGCGTTCGGGACTCTCACTGACATAGAGGCTTTGGTTCAAAGCGGAATGGCACTGGAGACTCGTGATCACTGGGAACGAACACCTTGGCTCTTCGCAATTCAGACAGGTGATATAGGCAAGGCACAATTTCTACTCGAACACGGCGTGGACAAGAACGCGAGGGGCCGCTGTGGGAAGCCTCCCATGTTTTACGCCATCGAGAATGGCCATGCGCCAATGGTCAAATGGCTGCTCGAAATCGGAATCGATATCGAACAAGCCGATGATTTTGGCAACACTGCGCTGAGGTTTGCCGTTGAGCACTGCAACGAAGAGATTGTCTCGATTCTCGTGAACGCTGGAGCAAACGTAGATCGACAAATCAAAACAGGGACTGCACTAGGTGACGCAAGTACGCGGAACATCGTCATGAAGCTTCTAGAAGCTGGTGCCGACCCGAAAGAGCTTAGCAGCGACGGACGGCGGGCTATTCTGGGATTTTCGACGGACACCGAAATGGAGTTGCTAAAGCCTTCGCAGAGTGACCTCGACTCTTATCGCTTTAGATGCTTCGGCAAGCACAACCCGGAAGTCATGAACAATTCGTTCTGGGAGGGGATGATTCGCTCGGGGGCCAGTGCGCATGAGGCGAGAGAGGCGCTTGGAATCGAAGAGAAATTTTACGGGAGATACACAGAGGTCTGGTGCGCTCAAAGGTTTGGGCAATCCCTTACGTTCCTACCCGACGGTCGTATATTGCAAATCGCGGGGGAGCACGAAGACCATTACGACCCTGACTTTTGTATTTACAACGACGTATTCGTCCATTCGCCCGACGGGAGCATTGTGATCTATGGCTATCCAGACTCTGTATTCCCGCCTACGGATTTTCACACAGCAACGGCTGTTGGCGACGCAATCTACTTGATTGGGTCATTGGGATATCCCGCCGCACGTCGGCATGGGCTGACGCCTGTCTACCGTCTAGACACAACTACATTTGAGATGGAGCCTCTACAGACGACGGGTGAATGCCCAGGATGGATATATAGACATCGCGCCATAGCATCGCCGACTGGTGCGATACGCGTTTCTGGAGGAGAAATTCTCTCCATACAGGGCGGCGAGGAAGCTCATTCGCATAATGCAAAGGTCTTTGTTCTGGATGTGGAGCGCAAAGTTTGGAGTGTCGAATAGGCGGACTGATCTTATGCGACCGAATGTGACGGGTACCGGCTGAAACGTCCGTTTCAGGAGTAACAAACTGGCCATTTCTGCCTGCAGCCGTTCCGGCTTCATGGTGAAGCTATGATGCTGCTATGCCGAAAGCGGCCAAAGCGGAGGAATCCAGGGATCTTGCCCAAGCGATCCGAGAGGACTCCAGACGAAGGATGTTTACGACAGGAAGTGGCTTCCTGTCTAAGCTTGCTGCTGTCGTCGCTGCTATAGGCCTGCTGGACTTCATATCGTTCCTGGTAGGAGCTTCTTACCTTGGCGGCGACGCCGTAAATGGCAAAATCGACGGAGGCCGGTACTACCTTTATGGGCCCTACCATGGGGGGAAGGCATTCCATGAAGTGAGCCAAGCCGTTTTCGACTACAGCAGGTGGCATGCATACAGCCTGATGATTACCTGGCCTTTGATGATCGTTCTGTGTTTTGCAGCGGAACGCGCTGTAAGGCGCGTGCACTGAGGTACTCGGCTGAAACGGTGGTTTCAGAGAGTACAAGCGTGGCGGATCAACGCTTAAACGGACGTTTCAGAGAGCGCAAGCAGGTAAGGGAAGTGGCCGCAATGGTACAGAACAGATCAAGAGCGCCTAAATGGCACTTTTGGGTTACATCGAGCTTGCCGTAACGTGACTATAGTCACGGTGGTGCCTGACCCATCTCAGGAAGTTTTCTATGCGCTTTCTCCTCAATAGGCGTGGGAAACGGAGCAGCGCGTTATTAACCAGTCCGGGTTCGCTGAAGAGAAACAGCACCCACAATTTCATAGCCTAACGCAGGTACTCGTGATCGGCCTGCTTTAGGCTCATCATGTCGAGCACCTCAACAAACGGAGAGCCAATGTATAAGAAACTGCGAGCACTTGTCTTTGCTGTATCAGTATTGAGTCTTTCGACTGTCGCGAGACATGCATCAGGCCAACTTGCGGCTGCGAGCCAACTCAGCAGCAGCGCTTCACCACAGCAGAAGCTGCCTGTGCGCGACGCAGCTCAGATGGAAGCCGCTGCCTCAGTAACGCCTGTGACTGGAACATTTGTGACCAATTTCACAATCAAGCTCGTTACCCCCGTTCCGTCGGGTTCGGCGGTGCTATGTGTACTTCTAGCAAGCACCACCGAGCACAATAGCAGTACTCTAAACTACCAGATTGAAGAGAGAGGGTCGGGCAAGGCAACCATAAGCGGCACTACTGCCTCCTGCACCGCCTCAATTCCGTACTCATGGACCCTGCAATTGCCTGGCGTTGACAATGTAAATTTGAGCTACCAACTCTATATTGTAAATCCAACTGGGACAAACCAGGCTGCCGAAACCAGGTTCAGCCAGCAATTTGTTGTTGTAGGCGGATATATCTCCGGTGTGCCGAGCGGCACCA
Source organism: Granulicella aggregans (assembly GCF_014203275.1). Taxonomy (GTDB): domain Bacteria; phylum Acidobacteriota; class Terriglobia; order Terriglobales; family Acidobacteriaceae; genus Edaphobacter. The sequence goes on along the minus strand of NZ_JACHIP010000020.1, from coordinate 43,868 downwards.
CGACGTATAATTTAAGTGCCACCTTGTAGCCCCTTTGTCTTGGCTACGGCATATAGTTTTGCCCTAGTTCAGTGAGAAAGCTATTCCCGGGAGTTCGCCCTAAGACCGAGCTCCCGGCTTGTTTCACACGCCCGCGAGAAGTTGAAATGAAAATTCGGCAAGCTGCTCGTCATGCCGCCCTAGGCGATAAGCTCAGCGCTCAGCAAAACTATCGTGAGGCTGTACAACATTACGAGCGGGCGCTGATTATCAACCCAAAGCTTGCAGATACATTACACAACTTAAGCGTCGCCTTTCTCGCTATCGGACGACCAGAAGACGCAATTCCCTGCTCTGAACGAGCAGTTCATCTACGACCAAACATTGCAGAACTTCACTGCCATCTCGGCGATGCGCTGCGGCTCAATGGGCAATTAGAAAAAGCCATCCCTAGCTATCAAGAGGCCTTGAGGCAAAGGCGAGGGTATGTCGCCGCGCTAAACAATCTGGGAGTAACATTCGAGGCATTGGGCAGACTGGATGAGGCAGCGGAACAGTATCGCTACGCTCAGATTTGCAAACCAGATGAAGCGGAGCCATTCAATAATCTTGGAAATGTTCTTTCCGCAAAGAGTTTGTTTGCTGAAGCCATACAGCAATACGAGGCAGCATTAAAGATCCGACCCGATTACGCCGAAGCACATAACAGTCTCGGTGCGGCTTTCGAACAAATGGGGTCACTTCGAGAAGCAGTGTCTCATTACACACAAGCCTTATCGATCAATCCAGGGTTAGCTGAAGCTTTTTATGGTCTTGGGAACACTCTGATTGCGTTCGGAAAAGTGAAAGAAGGGCGCTTATGTTTAGAGAAAGCTATTTCACTCAAGCCCTTATACGCTGCGGCGTACAACAATCTTGGGATTAGCTATTCTCAGTGGGGCGAATTTGATGAAGCGCGCAGGTGCTACGAAAGCACCCTCCGAATAGAGCCACGCTATGCTGAGGCCCGCTCAAATCTTAGTGTGCTCCAGCTGCTTGAGGGCGACTTCAGCACAGGATGGCTAAACTATGAGTATCGCTGGGAGACACCGCTGTTCCATGCGCACAAGCCTATATTTGAGCAACCCATATGGCGTGGCGAACTGTTGAATGGATCACGGATATTACTCCATAGTGAACAAGGGCTCGGCGACAGCATCCAATTCCTCCGCTACATATCTAAGGTTCAAGCAGCGGGCGGTCGCGTTGTTCTAAAGATCCCAGCTACCTTGAGGACTCTCGCCCTCAGTTCATTGACCGGCAATATTGAAGTTGCTGTTCCAGATGAACCGCTTCCTGCTTTTGACTGGCACTGCCCACTCATGAGTCTTCCGTTGGCCTTCGGTACAACGCTTGAGAGCATACCTGCACAGGTTCCGTATTTGTTTGTTCCAGCGATAACACAGGGCACAGACCAACCTCTTGCGAGCAAAACTGAGGATCTTTCTGTTGGGCTTGTCTGGGCGGGAAACCCAGGGCATGCGCGAGATCAGTTTCGGTCCATACCTCTCGCACTGCTCAAACCATTGATGAATATTGAGCATGTCAAGTTCTTCTCTTTGCAATACGGGAAAGCCGCAGACGACCTCACTGTTGCAAATATGCCTATAACTAATCTTGCCCCGTTCATTAAAGACATGGGTGATACTGCCGCCTACATCAACAGTTTGGATCTCGTCATAACCGTCGATACATCGGTCGCTCACTTGGCGGGCGCTCTGGGAAAACCAGTTTGGATCCTTCTGTCAACAAATGTGGATTTTCGATGGCTGCTGGAGCGAGAGGATAGTCCTTGGTATCCAACAGCTCGATTGTTCCGACAGAGTGCACCCCAGGAATGGGAACCAGTGGTTGAGCGAATGGCGTTAGCACTTGGTCAGATCGCTCAAGCGCGGGAGTCTTCGCGTCAAGCGCTGCCATCGCCTGCGCCATGATTGTCGAGGTCCGAGGCCGGGATCTTGAGAAGGCATGACCGTGTACTCGCACATGCGTTGAACGAGCCCGGCTCGATGGCTCTTTCGGAGTCGACCCAATCGTCTGGAGCAGACGAACACCTTTGTGTTGAGCGATTCTCTGTAACCCACGACAACTCCGGTTGTCAGGGGGCATTGCCCGGTCAGCTTAGCCAGCACAAGTCCACTCGCGGTCCATGGTCGTCGGCTTCAACATAAGTCATTGTTATCCCTGGACTTCGTGAGCTGTTGCTTTGCTGGCATGGTTCATGGAACACCGGAGGGATGTTCCAGGTGGAGATATACGGGCGTGTGGTTCGTGTTGAGGGCCGGAGTCAGCGAGCGGTAGCCAGGGAGTTCGGGTTGTCGCGGGAGACGGTACGGAAGATGATGCAGTACGCTTCTCGTCGATGAACAAGATCGAAGCCTTCGCTATAAGCTCTGTTGCCGCGGTGGGCGAGCATAAGCAGCCCTGCCGGCAGGCTTTTTACGATCCGCCGAACCACGGCAGAGCTCGGTTTGTGCTCCCAAAGCGTCTCCGCCATCGCACGCGCTTGCCGATGTATGGAGCTGATCGGAAGCGGTGGCCGCTCGAGAGCAAGGCCCTCGATGGCCTGTATCAACTGTGACGATGCTAGTCTCCGCTGTCCCTGATCGGTCCGGCTTTTACGGGCCAAAGCGGCCAGTCCATCCTTGCGGTATCCACTTGCCCATCTATAGGCGGTTCGATAGGGAATCGATGCATCGGAAGCGATTGCCCGCAGAGTACGGTCTCCTTCCAAGTGCGGTCGAAGCAATTGAAAACGTTGGAGAGCAAGTTCTCGCAATGCTTGCGGAATGGCGGAAAGCTCATCCATTCGGACGAGTGTGCCACTTAATTCGAACAAAAGCTTGCCAAATAATTGGCAAAACGAGAGCATTGGGCTCTTCACGGCCGACCTGCTTGGCTTTGATGCCATCAACACAAAGAGAATAAGTCTTCACACTTCGATCCGAAGAACTTTCTGTTAACAATTTGCGACTAAGACTGGTGAGCGGTCATAACACGTTCGTACTGCGACCTTTCCTCACACATCGCTAACGTTGGACAAACTCACACTCCATCCAGCTTCCGCTACAAGGAGAAATCTTATGAATCACAGTATCTGGACCAAGGCGTGCGCCGCCATGGCCATCAGCGCTCTTCTCCAACCTCAGTTTGGATTGGCCCAGCAGCCACTCACAGCTCGGCCCAACGGCATGGTGGAACTTGCTCCGCGCTCCAGCCCCTCAGTTGCCAGCCACATGGTCAGCCTCGACGCCGTTCCGAGCCTTGACGACGCCACCAAGAAACTCCTCCTCCAGAAGAAGATCAAATATGTGTTTGTCCTCTTCCAGGAGAACCGCTCCTTCGACTTCTATTTCGGCACCTATCCCGGAGCGCACGGGCTCTTCTCGAAGCGACCACAGGACACCCCCGGGTTCAATCAGCCGATCGTACTTACCGATGGCTCCGTCGGCAAGATCTCGCCCTTCAAAATCCCTCAGACCGTCTCGACCATCAGCGGAAGCTCCGTCCTCCTCTACCCGGAAGACGTCGACTCCGTGAACCACGCACACACCGCGATCGACGCCAAGCTCAATCTCGATGCGAACCACGTTGCACACAACGATCGCTACGCCTTCACCGAAGAAGGTCTGAAGGGGACCCTGAGCGCCGACGGCTCCAAGTACACCGGCCCCGCTCCCACTCTCCAGCAGAAGCAGAAAGGCGAACTCGTTATGGGTCACGTCGACTGCGACACCGCTCCCTTCCTCTGGAATTATGCCGACCGCTTCACCCTCTTCGATAACTTCTTCGACACCGTCATAGGACCGTCGACCCCAAACGCCATCGCCATGATCGCCGGCCAGTCAGGCGAGACTCAGTGGATCAAGCATCCCGAGCTAGCCAGCAACGTCAACACCACCGGCGCGCAGCTTCCAGTCACCGCCGACCCCCAGCCCTTCTGGGGTTCCTCGCTCGACTTCCTCACTCCGGCAGGCGAGAAGCAACCCGTCGACAATCCCGGCGGCGTCAGCTCCAACCCGTCCTCCAATCTCACCTTCGCCACTCTTCCCCTCACCTTCATGGGTAAGGACGTACAGATCGCCACCTCCTACGACAACGATCCCACCTTCGATCTCCAGGATGTCCAGCAGGACATCACCAAGATCGCCGGCGATCAGAACGTCCCCGTGTCCTGGAGCTGGTTCCAGGAGGGCTACAACCATGAGCCCACCGACGCCAAAGGCACCATCTCCAACGCGGACTATATCGCCCACCACAATGCTCCACAGTACTTTGGCTACGTAGCCAATAACCCACATGAGTCGAAGCGTCACCTCAAGGGCCTCGGCGACTTCTATACAGCCCTCAAGTACAACGAGCTTCCCTACGGCGGCGTCTTCTACGTCCGCGGCGGCTACGGCAACCTCGACGGCCTGACCCCGCGCTCGCCCAGCCCGGCTGTTGAAGCGGCCTTCAAGGGCAACGACGACCACCCCGGCTACTCCGATACGCAAATCAGCGAATCGCTCCTTGCCGACTCCATCAATGCCATCGCCAGTAGCAAGTACTGGCCCGAAAGCGCCATCATCATCACCTACGATGAGACCGACGGCCTCTTCGACCACACCACCCCCATCGTCCGCAGCTGGGATCCTAACGGCCTCGGTCTCGATCAGGGCCCACGCATCCCAACCATCGTCATCAGCCCATACGCGAAGGCCCACGCCATCTCGCATGAGCCTACCGAACACGGCTCCATCATCAAGTTCATCGACGCGCTCTTCAACCTCGAGCCCCTCGGCGATCTTCCCGATGAAGCTGCCGCCCGCCAGAAAGGGAAGGAGACCCTCAACCAACGGTACCTCGGACCCTCCGACGGAACCGGCGCAAACTCCACGCCCAACGTTGGCAACCTCTTCTCTGCCTTCGACGATGCCCGTCTCACCGGCAGCGCGCCGCCGCTCCCGGCCTCCTACGCCCTGATTCCAGCGGCGCAGGTCACCACACTCCCGCACGTCGGAGCCCAGGGCTGCCGCGCTCTTCAGATCACTCCGACCGACGTCGTCAATGGCACCCTCATCGACCCTGCGCCGGCGGACTTCAACCCCCGCCCAAGCACCAACCCCGGCCTTCCGACTTCCGGGACCTGGCCCACCAACTAATCCCTAACCTTTTCACTTTGTATTGAACCTTGTCATCCTACGGAAGTGCGGATCGCTGTCTCAACGCGATCCGCATAGCCGTAGAATTTGCTTCTACCCTGCAGGAACGCGTTCCGCTCGTTCACTAACCTGTATCGCACTACCGCTCCCCTGATTTGACCCTATGCGCTTTCTCATCGTTCTTCTCCTGATCGCCTCGACCGCCGTCGCCCAAAAGCCCGCCGAATCCACCACACTCGCAAAAGTCCGCGCCGCCAACTCCCTCAACTGCGGCGTCGACTTCGAAGAAGTCGAGTACTCCACCGCCGACGCACACGGCAACCACTCCCGCTTCGATCTCGATCTCTGCAAGGCCGTAGCTGTAGCCGCCCTCGGGCCCGGAGCCCACTTCACCGCCGTCCCCTATCGCGCCGAAGCGGACGCCCTCAACGGGCTCAAAGACGGCGATATTGACGTCCTCGCGACCGCCACACCAAACTTCGTCAACACCTCCAGCGGCCTCTTCGCCTTCTCCCGGCCCGTCCTCTTCGACTTCCAGGGCTTCCTCGTCAACAAGGCCTTCAACATACACTCCGCAAAAGATCTCGCCGGCAAGAAGACCTGCTTCATCGGCGGCACCGAGAGCGAAGACCAGCTCCAGGCCTACATGAAGCGCGAAAACATCAAGTGGCTCCCCTTCTCGTTCCAGGAAGAGGGAGAGATGGAAGCCGCCTTCGTCACCGGTAACTGCGCCGCCATCACCGCCGATGTCACCCAGCTAGGTTTCGAACGCATCGCCTACAAAGGCTTCGCTCAGAAGTGCGAGATCCTTCCCGACGTCATCGCTAACGATCCCCTTGCCCTCACCACCCGCGCAACGGACCCGCGTTGGTCCTCCATCGTCAACTGGACCGCCAGCGCCCTCATCCTAGCTGAGCAGTCCGGCATCACCCAGTCGAACATCATCGCCATGCATAAGTCTTCAGACGACATCCCCACCCAGCGCATCCTAGGCTCCATCAAAGGCTACGGCCAGTTTCTCTCGCTCGACGACACCTGGGCTTACCATGTCATCGAGGCAGTTGGCAACTACGGCGAAATCTTCGAACGAACCCTCGGCACAGCCTCACCCATGCGCCTTGATCGCGGCCCGAATAACCTCTCCACCCATGGTGGCCTGATGCTGGCCGACCCAATCCGCTGATGAATCGACACCACGATGGGCTGGCCACCAATGCCTTAGTAGAAAGCTTGAACGAGACCTTCTGGGCGGAGTGCCTAGACGCCTACTAATTCATGAGCCTGAAGGAGGCAAATCATCTGATCGAAGCCTGGAGGCGCTATTAGAGTGACATTCGTTCTTAGCATCACTCGCGGTCAGGACATCAAGAGAGTTCGCCAGTCAGTACGCAGCTAGCCGCGTAATGGCTGGAACCTATACCGGTCGACGGCATCGTCAACTTAACGTGTGTGAGAAGCTGAAGAGGTGAGCAGCTCTGAGCGGTATCGCCGTCATCGTTTTCCGATCGAAGTAGTGGAGCACTGCGTCTGGCTGTATTTTCGTTTCTCTCTGAGCTATCGCAATATCGAAGAGATGATGGCTGTTCGCGGCGTGCGCGTGACGTATGAGACCGTCCGGGAATGGTGTCAGAAGTTCGGCGTCCTCTATGCTTCGCAGCTTCGAAAGAGTCGGCCTCGCATCGGTTCGAAATGGCATCTGGATGAGGTCTTTGTCAAGATGAACGGCGTTCAGCACTACCTGGCGGGGTGTGGACCAGAACGGTGTCACCATCGACATTCTGGTCCAGCCGAAGCGGGATCGCTGGGCGGCGCTGCGCTTCTTTCGTAGGCTTTTGTGCACGGCGGGAGGTGCTCCGCGCGTCATCATTACGGACAAGCTCCGAAGCTACGCTGCAGCCAAGAGGCGGATCCTGCCCCAGGTAGAACACCGGCAGAGTCGCTATCTGAACAATCGATGCGAGAACTCACATCAGCCTACACGCACACGCGAAAGGTAGATGAAGCGTTTCCAGAGCCCCGAACAGGCACAATGTTTTCTCTCCACCTTCAAATCCATCAACAACGCTTTCCGCTTCCGTCGTCATCTGCTCTCAGCAGCCTGCTATCGACATCGGCTCACGCATGCACTTCAACTCTGGCGCGCTACGGCTCTTGGCGTGGCACTTCCGTAGAACATCGCCTCGCAACAACCTCTTGCCGGATCGAGGATGCACATCGCAACGTTAAGTTGACGATGCCCTTATTCTTCCTTACGAATTTTGATGTCGCTCCTAGTGTGGTCGACCACGGCATACAAAAGCCATCTTCCATCCGGCGAGACCGCAAGGCTTGGCGTACCCGGGGAAAGTAACTGGTCGAGCTTTCCGATGTTCCTCAACCGATGGTCTGCCAAATGGTACGCAAAAACATCGGCAGACGATCCATGGCTTACCGAGTAAAAAAGATCCGCTGATCCAAGGGACCAATCCAGATCCGGACTAGGGCGCATCCCTTCCAACCTGGCTGCATTGCTGCCATCCGTATTGGATGCCCAGAGGTCATGCGTCTCGCAATCGATAAAAAATACCCGGCTCCCATCGAGCGATTCGAGCGATTGCAAAGATCCGGCCGGTGCGATCGGGTGAGTCTCGCCAGTCGCCAGATTTCGCTTCCAAATCCCAGGTCTGCCATCGCGGGTCGAATCAAAGTAGATTGATTTGCCATCCCGCGACCACGACGGTCTTCTCACTTCAAACTCCTCTCGCTGAAACGGCCTTGGCTCCCCTCCAGCAACAGCCATGGTGAAGACTGCTGAATGGCCATTGGGCCGCGCATCGAAGACAATCGTCTTTCCATCCGGCGACCAGCGGATCGTCCCCAGCCAAGGACCGCCAAAATGCGTCAGTTGCCGAAGATTCGTCCCGTCTGCATCGGAAAACCAGATCTCCGGATTGCCGGAACGATCTGAGACAAAAGCGATCGTCTTGCCATCAGGTGAAAAGCTGGGCGAGTGATTCTGGCCTGACGAAGCCAGAAACCGCTCCGTCGTCCCGACCTGCCCGTCGTGAATGCTGGCCCTCCAGATGTTCCAGTTCTCCTCACTTTCGACGAAGGCAATGAAGCCGCCCCTGGGAGACACGTTCGGGTCCGCGATCGACGCCTTGTCCGATGGGATGGGAGTCGACTCTCCACCGCTCTTATCGATCACACGCAGTTCATAGGCTCCGCGCAGCTTCGACGCGAAGACGATCTGCCGTCCCTCGGCGGTCCAGTCCAGACCGCGCACGTCTCGACTGTCGAAGGTCACCCGCTTCAGGTCTCCCCCGTCGCGGCCCATCGTATAAATGTCCCCTACCCAATGGCTGAGATAGCGTACGAACGCAATCGTCTTACCATCTGGAGAGACGCGAGAGTAGCAGTCCTGGTCCTCTCCAGGGGGAGACGTGATGACTTTCTCCTCTCCGGTTGTACTGGATATGGATACGAGACCATATCCTTTATCCCGGCTCAGGGAATCGGTGAGAACGATCTCCTTGCCGTCAGGAGTCCACGAAGGGCTTTGGCATCCGGAGAATTGGTTCACCGACGACCACAGGGCGAGCGGATCCCGCATGCGCCGAAGGATTCGTTCTGCTCCTCCGGAGAGATTCTTCACGACCAGGTCCGTCTCTGCTTCGGACTTTCGTAAGAACGCGATCCGCCTCCCATCGGGAGACCAAAGGGGATGCAGGTCCGGGGTTGCGCCGTCCGTCAGTCGTACGGGTGTGCCGCCCTCGACCGATTTAATGTAGATGTTGAAATGAGTTCCGTCTCCGTTCCAAACGAAGGCGACTTTGCTTCCATCCGGCGAGATCGACGGGCTGAATTGCTGACCAACCTCCGTGGAGAACGGAACGATCTCAAAGTTTTCACTCTTCGCCTGTACCGCTCGCCGATGCCGCAGGCTGAACACAACGACGGAAGTCACCAGAACAACCATCAAAGCCCCGAGCAGAAGCGACGTCCGCCATCCGAGGAACGACCGCCGTTGCATCGGTGGCACCGCCGCCTGAGGCAAAACTTCATCCTCCATCCTGACAGGCCGATCGGGTTCACGCTTCGGTCGCAGGTCGAGGAACTCGACCGTATACCCTCCCTTGGGCATGGTGATGCGGACCGTCTCGTCCGGGCTGGCGGTCTCCGCATAGGCGTCGAGCTTTGCTCTCAGACGACGTGCCTCGCTTCGAACGATGTTATCCAGCTTGGGGTCCCAGTCGTCCGGACGATCGAAGACCTCGATGCCTATCTGCCGCTCCCGAAGCGCCGCTGTATCCCTGGCAAGGGTCTTCTCAACCACAAACCGCAGGAAGCGCGTCATGCGGTCGGTGCGTGCAAACTCTGGGCCGGCGGCCAGACGTTCGAGCTGCGCTCGAATTTTATCGTGATTGAGATTCATCGCAGATGCCTTTAGGGAGCCAGACCTTCTTTCGATCAGGCATTCGGGGGACACCCACTTCAAATCTATTACGGCTGATGAGCAGGATGATTCCAACTATTCGACCGTGGCGCACATTCACCTTCATTTAACAACCCTCCCTGCATACACGAAGCCTTCTCACAAGGCCTTTACTATGAGTTCGATACATCAAGGTGGAAGAAACTTCTCACCTCGAATACGGGCATGTTTCACACCCTTTCGCCCACTTGTTCCACCCTTCCGATTTCTGGAAAGTGAGTTCACGTCCCGGGGTTGCCAGATCCGGCCTTTTGTTTGAAAAGGCATTTCGGAAGAGTTCTGCCGCCAGGGCGATACAGATTCGCACTTTCAAGGAGAGCTTGTCATGAAGATGGATATGCGGAAGATAGACATTGTAGCCCTTGCAGTTGCGATCCTCTTTGGAGGCCACGCGGCGCTAGCTCAGGTGCTGTACGGCACGATCGTAGGAAGTGTCGTCGACCCAGCTGGAAGAGTCGTGCCGGCGGCAAGCGTCATGGCCACCGAGGTCCAGACAGGCATTCAACACCAGGAGAAGACCAACGGCGCGGGAGAGTTCAGCCTGCGCAATCTCCAACCCGGTACCTACATCATCACCACCCATGCGGAGGGATTTCCGGACCTCAAGACCGCGGGCTTCGTCGTAGGCGCGAACCTGATCGTACGGGCCGACCAGCAACTCTCCCTTGCCAGCGCGAAGGAGACCGTCGAAGTCACAGCCTCGACCGCCGAAATGCAGACCGACAGCGGATCGATCCACGGCGAACTCTCTTCTGAAGAGCTGACTAACGTCCCCATCGGGGGGTTCAATAACTATCAGAGTCTTCTGAGCCTGCTTCCAGGTGCCACTCCCTCACGATTCCAGAACGCGGTGATGGACACGCCCTCCCGATCGCTCACCACGAACATCAACGGGGGATCCCGCAACGGCAATGCAACTCTCATAGACGGTGCCGCGATCCAACAGGTCTATCTTCCCCATCACACTCTCTACAACCCGCCTACAGAAGACATCCAGTCAGTCGACATCGTGACCAACAGCTTTACTGCGGAGCAGGGAATCGCCGCCGGCGCAGTTGTGACCGTCCTCACCAAATCGGGTACCAATCAGTTTCATGGCGGCCTCTGGGAGGAGCACACCAACTCCTCCTTCGCAGCGCGTAACTATTTCTACAACAAGACATACTTCGCTGCTGCTGGCGACTCCGTCCCCAAGAACATTCTGAACCAGTTCGGCGGGAACATCGGAGGCCCCATTCTGAAGAACAGGCTCTTCTTCTTCTCCGGCTTCGAAGGTCTATCGCAGCGGCAGCTCTATCCGACCCTGATCTCCCTCCCCACAGACGCAGAGAGAGCGGGAGACTTTACCGGTCTGGCAACGCTCTACGATCCCGCCACAGGAAACGCCGACGGAACGGGACGCAGGACCTTTGCCAGTGAGAACGCCGATGGAAAGAATGCGATCGAAAATGGCATCAGTCCCGCCGCGCTGAAGGTGCTGGCCCTTATCCCGCACGCAAACCTCCCCGGCACGTCGAATAACTACTCGATCGCCGGAACCTACAGCCTTGACCGCTTCAGCTTCGACGAAAAAGTGAACTGGCAGGTCGATCCAAAGTCCTCCGCATTCGGCAAGTTGAGCTATCTCTCCGCCGACGTTAAATCGCCCAGCACCCTTGGAACCGGTGGCGGCACAGGCCTGAGTCCAGGAGGAAGCAACTCGGGTTCCGGCTATAGTGAGACGCGGATCTTTGTGGGAGGTGTCGGCTACACCAGGACGATCACGAGCAAACTGCTCTTCGATGCCAACTTCGGCGTCGGCCACAATCAGCTCAACTGGTTCGAGAACGATTATGCCTCAAATCTGGGACCTGGCCTTGGCATACCCGGCACCAACTCGGATGGCAATGGAGCCTATGGTGCTGATCCAAATCAGAAGGGCCTGCCCTCTTTCGCCATCACCGGAAGCGAGACCTTCGGCAATCCGGACGCGTATACGCCGGAGATCAAGCATGACTTCACCTTCACCTACACTGCGAATCTGACCTATTCGCTGGGCCGGCACACTCTTCGATTTGGCACCCAGATCGTTACAAATCGCCTTAATGAATATCAGCCTCAGCGTGGCTTCGGACCGCGTGGCGGTTTTACCTTCACCGGCGGAGCCACCGCTCTGAAGGGTGGCGCATCGTCAAACTTCGCGAATGCCTTTGGACAATTCCTTCTGGGCCTTCCCGATTCCCTGGGCAAGAGCTACCAGTACCTGAACCCGATCACGGGCAACGAAAATCAGATGGGCGTCTACGCCCAGGACCAATGGCAGGCTTCGAAAAAGCTCACCCTCAATTACGGTCTCCGCTGGGAGTACTACCCCATCATGACCCGCGATGGCCGGGGCATCGAACGCTACGACATGACGACTAACAACGTCATCCTGGGAGGCGTTGGCAACCAGCCCGACAACGCCGGTACCACTGCAAGCAAGATGCAGTTTGCTCCACGCTTCGGACTCGCCTACCGCGTGAACGACAAGACGGTCCTACGTGGGGGCTTCGGAATCAGCATCGATCCTTATCCGTTCTCCCGAGCCATGCGCGATCCCTACCCCATTACCATCGCGCAGACCGTCAACGCGAACAACTCCTACGTGGCTGCAGGCAGCTTCGTTACCGGAATCCCCGGCTACTCCACGGTAGCGCCAGCAATTTCAGACGGAGTGGCGCAACTTCCGCTCAGTGCCTACACGAAAACTCTTCTGCCCGGCACATTCCGCCGCGGCTACATCGAATCCTTCAACGTCACCGCCGAGCGTGCGTTGCCCTACGGCTTCGACCTCACGACCAGCTACGTCGGTGCACATACCATCCGGCAGATCTTCTATCTCGAAGCCAACGCAGGACAGACTCCAGGTCTCGGTGCGGCAGGTCAGCCGCTCTTTCCGCTCTTCGGACGCAACGCCGAAACGCAGGTCATCGCACCCGCCGGTGGTGCTCACTACGATGCCCTCCAGATGAATCTCAAACATGCCTTCAAGGGCGGCGTGCTCCTGACCGCCGCTTATACCTTCAGCAAGTCGATGGACCAGACCAGCGACGATGACAGCGTTCCACTCTTCAACGCCGCAGCCTATCAATATCGCAACTACGCAGTGAGCGACTTCGACCGGAAGCAGAACTTCGAAGCGGGATTCACGGCAGAGCTACCCTTCGGCGCCGGGCATCTGTTTCTTCACAACGGAGGCGTAGCCAGCGCCATAGCTGGCGGATGGAACATGAATGGCGTGGTTTCGAAGTTCACCGGGCTACCCTTCACCCCCATTGCATCTGCCACCTCCTTGAACGCCGCATTCAACACGCAGGTTGCGAATCAGATCAACCCCAAGGTCGCCACTTCAGGCGGAATTGGCAAATTTGTGACGTACTTCGATACCACAGCCTTTGCGCCCGTAACCACCGCCACATTCGGCAACGCGGAACGCAATTCCCTGCGTGGCCCAGGGCATACCGATCTCGATCTGGGCATCTCACGGACGTTGCCTATCACGGAGCGAGCCTACCTGGAATTGAGGGGTGAAGGCTTCAACATCACCAACACGCCCTACTTCGCACTGCCCGGAAACAACGTGTCGTCCAGCAGCTTTGGGCGCATCACATCCACCTTCGGAAGTGCAGCAGACTCACGCGTCCTGCGCATCACCGGCAAGCTGAACTTCTAACCCTCTACGCGGTCGGTCGGCGCTCTTCTCTTTGGGAGCGCCGGCTCCACGTCCCATTTGGTCCCATACGCCGAGGAGTGGCGATCCGGATGCCGTCTTACAGCCGTCGAACCTTACTTTCCCTTGCCAGCCGCATGCTAGCGCTCGCACCGCTCTCTCATTTAGAGAAGCTCGCTGCCGCAACCCAACCGGCTCTGAGCCTCGCTCCCTGGAGCCCGGGAACACTGGACATTCATCACATCTCTACCGGTCGGGGCAGCTGCGCCTTCCTCATGTGTCCGGATGGCACCACACTCATGATCGATGCAGGTTCCATCCTGAGTCACATCGAACCGTATCGCGACAAGTTCCTCATCGATCCACGCCCGAATGAATCTCTCCGACCCGGACAGTGGATTGCGCGTTACGTCCAACATTGCCTCGCCGAAGCAAACCGGAACGAGATTGACTACTTCCTGCTCACCCACTTCCATGAAGACCACATGGGTGAGATCGCCCCAGGAAACTTCACGCTTTCTCCGAAGTCACGCTTTGGCAACTACCAGTTAGGAGGAGTTACGGATGTCGCGGAGTTGATTCCGATCAAGACCATCATCGACAGGAACTATCCCTCCTACGACTATCCCTTGCCGCACAACAGCCCGCAGGACAAGAACTATCAGGAGTTCGGACGCTCCTTCATCCAACGCGGAGGCCAAATTGAGCGCATCATTCCCGGCTCGACGAGCCAGATAACGCTAACTCAGGAACAAGCGAAGTTTCCGTCCTTCTCGATCCGCAATCTCGCGGCAAACGGTGAAGTCTGGACAGGAGTTGGCGAAGAGACACGCCACTACTTTCCCCGTCTGGATTCACTCAATGCGAAAGACTACCCGACAGAGAACAAGTGCTCACTCGCAATTCGCCTCAGCTACGGCAAGTTCGATTACTTCTCCGCTGGAGACATGGACCACGAAATCCGATACGGCCACCTGCCCTGGGGAGATATCGAATCGGTCGTTGCAAAAGCCTCAGGACCGGTTGAAGTCGCGGTAGCCGACCATCACGGTTGGGTCGATGCGTGTGGCCCGGAGTGGGTCCAGGCGCTTCGAGCCCAGGTATATGTCATCAACGCCTGGGACTCCGCCCATCCCACCATGACGTCTCTCAACAACATGCTGAGCAAGGAACTCTATCCAGGTCCACGAATGGTCTTCTCGACCGCGATGAAGCCTGAAAGCGTCATCGCTCTTCGCCGCATCGCAGAGATCACAAGCCAGAACGGGCATGTGATCTTCAGGGTTGCACCAAGTGGAGATTCGTTTGAGGTCTTCGTCAAAGATAGTGGGACAGAGAACGGGAAAGTCGTTTCCAGGTTCGGCCCATTTCTTTGCAATTGAACATTGAACGAAGACGGGAAGAGGCCACGGCGCAGGACGGCTCGCTTCGCCAGGGTGTTACCGGAGACGCCACTGTGTCCTGGAATCCGGTACAAGCGGATGCCCTGCGGGTCTCAACTCGTCTCGGCTGGCGCACAGGCAGCACATTACGGCGGAAAAGCGTATTTTTGAAGACCGTTCCAAACCGCCCCGCATACCTCGACGAGTGCATTGGCCTGATACCAACAGTCGAGCGCTGCTGACGGTATGAGTCATGAATAACGCTGATGATGCCCTCGTTATCTCTTCGGCGCTTTGACGACCAGAAGTATTTGGACATCGGAAGTCTCCGACACCAGATCCATTCCGAATGCGCGAGTTAACGCAGCACCAAGACTGATGGCATCGTCGGATTGCGACTCCAGTCTCCGTCTATTGGCCAACTTCAAGATGGCATCGATCAATGAATGAACGAATGACAACCAGAATCTACTTATGCGCCCTTCCAGGAAGCGCCATCTCGAAGACCCTGGTGGCCGCAGACCGAAGTCGATTCTGTGAATGAACGTTACGAGGCCAGCTTGGCTAGTGTCCCGGCGATCGGCGAGACCGGCACAGGCGGTGGGCCTTGAACTTGAGCAGAAAAAATGCCCTCTCTCCAGTTGACCGGAGAGAGGGCTGTTGCGGCGGAACGAGTCTTAGTCGTCTACATCAGTCTTCGCGGTTACCTTGCGGTTGAAGTCGCTTGCTGGGCGAACGGTCTTCTCGCCAGGATAGGGTCTGGCGAAGCCGGTCGTTTCGTACCAAACGAGATGGTTGACGGTGTCCGGATCCTCGGAGTCGGGAAGGTGCTGCTTGCCGGCGAAGACCTGCGCCTTCTTCAGCATCCAGCCAACTCTCAGGGCCTTGACCGCCGGGCTGTCGGGCATAACGGTGTGAGGTTGAAGCGCCGAGACACCAGCCGGGGCCGGTATGGGCTGAACAGGGGTCTGTGTGACACCGAGGTTGAGAGGAACATCGTTCGGTACATGCATCCAGGGCAGGAAGTTCTCGACCGGCGGGTGGTCGGTGAAGATCTCCCGCATGGGTGAGGCCACCAGGTCGAACTGGTTCATCGGCTTCAGACCGAGGATCTGCTCGATGGTGCGAGTCATATTGACTTGCGTGTAGAAGGTGCTGTCCGCGACAGTTCCGGCTCCGGTGCCGTCGGTGTTCACCTGCTGCTTGACGTAGGGGCTGATGACATAACCCGGGCTGCGGTGACCGTCCACGTGGTCGACGCCGTTTTGCGCGTCGTCCTCTTCAACGAAGATCGCCGAGTCTTTCCAGATCGAGCTATGGCTGATGGCGTCTACGAAGCGGCCAAGGGCCAGGTCATTGTCTGCCTGCATGGCGTAAGCGGTCGGAGGGCCGCCGGTGTGGTCAGAGCTGATCCACATGAACTCCAGGTTCGGCACAGTGCCGGCGGCGATGTCACTCTGGAAGTCCTGGTTCCAGACATCGAAGCGGAACTGGTCGGGAATGCCCAGATCGAACTGAGGGTAGTTCTGGACAGTGGACTTCAGCAGGGTAGGCAGCGGGGTGTGCGAAGCAACCGTGTTGATGTTGTAGAGCTGGCTCTCAGCTCCCGTCTCGTAGGCTCGGGTGTCGTTGTAAAAGTCGATCCACTGCGGCTCGTTGGTTGAACCGGTGGGCGTCTTGAAGGTGTTGTACTCAACATACTCGCCGAAGTTCTTGAACGAGACACCCTGCTTCGCAGCCGAATCCCAAAGAAAACCCTTCTTCTGGTAAGCGATCGCGTCGCCGCCGTTCGAGGGATAGTCGCGAAGGAAGTCGGGTGCCTGAATGTCATCGTGGTAGGGCGCCATGGCCTGCACGATCCAGTTGTGACCGTCTGCCGACTGCCGGCTGGGGTCGTAGAAGTTGTCGAAGAGCGGGAAACGCTGTACCAGCGCGTGGGCGTTGGGCGTGACCTTGTAGCCTGCATAGGCTGCGGCCGCCGTGCCGTCACCGAAGACCGCCAGCGTCGGGTCGCCATTGCCGGGGGTGACGTCGCCGAGGATCTGATCGTAGGTCCGGTTCTCACGGATGATCACGAAGATATGCTTGATCTTCGAGGGAGCTCCGATCTTGCGCGGAATTGCGACCGGCTTATCGTCGGCGTCGCCGCCTGAGGCTGCAAAGATGTTCTCTAGCAGGTCCCAGTGGTTGTTCTTCTCAACCTGACTGCTGTATCTCTCCAGCTTCTCGTGGTCCGGTACCGGAATGATGCTGACGGTGCCAAGGTCTTCGTGGGTGTTGAGAGAGTAGACGCCGTAGTGGTTTGCGTACGAATTCTCAGCCGAGCTTGCCGGAGGAGGGACGACGCCGAAACCCGTGGTGCCGATTCCCTTATCGTTTGCGACGATAAGTGTCTGATGGGCCTCGTCGAAGGCAACCGAGCTTGGAGCATAACCGACCGGGATGTAGCCGATGATCGCCTTTTCCGCATAGGGGCGGAGGTCGACTACGGCGATTGCGTTTGCGTTGAAGAGGGCGACATACGCGCGCTCCTTCTCGGTGTCGACGGCGATCGAGTTCGGACCGGCGCCATAGGCGGGCTTGTGATCGTCAGGCACTCCGATTGGCAGGGCGAGATCGATCTTGCGCTCCTCGACGTTATTGTTCGTGTCGATCACGGAGAGGGTGTCGCTGTAGGTGTTGGCGACCAGGAGCTTCTTGCCCCAGAAGGCCATACCGGTCGGATGAAGGCCGGTCTCAATTGAGCCGATCACCTCGAACTTGGCCAGGTCGACCACCGACACGGTGCCGGTTGAGGTTGCCCCGTTCTTGGCAGCAACGACCGGGGTGCCGTTGGAGTACTCCTGGAAGTCGTTCTTGGTAGCAATTCGTCCGGCCTCGTTAGAGACGTACGCTGTCTTGCCATCCGGTGAGAGGATGACGCTCTGCGGTACGTTGCCGACGCGGATCTCCTTGCCCTCGACCGGAGTCGACTGGGTCAGGTCGATCTTTGTCAGCGTGTCGTTGTTATCCAGCACAGCGTATGCGGTCTTGCCATCCTTGGACACCGCGAGGCCGAGCGGATAGGAAGTCGGTGCTCCGTCTCCAAAGAGAGATACAGTCTGACCGCAGGGGATCTCAGCGCTGCCGGTAGTTCCGGAAGGGCTGTTGGGGAAACACTTGACGGTGGTCAGGACGCCGTTGCTGTCGACATCGAGCGGAACGCTGACTTTGACGTAGTTGGAGAGCAGACCCGCCGGGCTTACCGAAGCGACGCCGATGTTGGCAGGACCGTAGTTGCCGTCCTGGCTAAACACCAGATATTTGCCATCAGGAGTGTAACTGATGCCGGCCTCGCTGCCGCCGGCACTCGCCGCGATGGTGAAGGTCTGCAGGACTGCGCCGGTCTTGGTGTTGAAGATGGTGACGGGCTGCGGGACTCCCATCTGAAGAACAGCGGCAGTGTTATTGCCGGTAGGGTTGAGCGCGACGGCCTTTGCGCGAGTCGTGATGCCAAGATAGACCTGGGTGCCGGCGGGGGTGATGATCTGACCATCGCTGACGACCCAAGGCGTTGGAAGGGTTGACGGATAGTCAGGGCCTTGCGATCCGGTTTTGTTCTCTCCTACCTGGTAGGTGGGATACGGCACGGATTGTGCGACTACCGGAACACTGAACCCGACGGCAACCAGGCCGGCGAGCAGACGAGTTCTGGAAATATTTCGAGTCATCGAGATTCTCCTTGGAACTTTGGTGGTGCTTTGATTGCTTTCCTCGCGCAACCGGAGGACTGGCTGCACAGCTTGGCATTGCTTGGGAGGCCAGATACATTACAGCTCGGAAGGCGGCACTAAATCGAGAACCATACCGGCCGGTTTGGCGCCGCACTGGGAACTGATCGCAGAACAGACTCAACAGGAAACCCGCACTAACACTAACGGGGCAGAAATGACGCCAGCATTGCGTCAAGATGACGCTTTCGTCATGACGTTGCATTCCTGTGAATGCGCAGGGTGACTGTCGTCCCAAGGCCTGGCTGGCTGGTGATCTCGGCACTGCCGCCATGCAACGAGACGATGCCCTGGACGATGGCAAGGCCCAGTCCTGTACCGCCTGATGCCTGCGAGCGTGAGGGATCGACGCGAAAGAATCGGTCGAAGACCTTCGGCAATGCCTCCGCCGGAATCCCGGCCCCAGTGTCTCGGACGTCGATGCGAATGATTGCGCCTTCGATGCAGGTTGCCAGCTCCACCGTCCCGCCGGGCGGGGTGTGCACAATCGCATTCGAGATCAGGTTGTCGACCGCCCGCTGCATCAGTATGCGATCCAGTCTGGCAACCACCGGGCCGCCGCCGGCTCTAGTTCGCAGCGATATGCCCGCCTCCAGAGCCGGCGCTTCGTAGTACTCCCGCAGCCCTTCGAGAAGCTCGGTCACGTTCACCTGCTCCCATCGCAGATGAACGAGCGGGCTTTCTGTTCGAGCCAGAAAGAGCAGGTTGCCAATCAGGTCGGACAGCCGTACCGACTCTTCCAGCGAGGACTCCAACACTTCGCGGTATTCGTCGACGGTGCGGGCCCGTGCCAGGGCAACCTCGGCTTCGCCGCGGATGTTGTTTACTGGCGTGCGTAGGTCGTGGGCGATGTCGGCTGAGAAGCGTGAGATGCGTTCAAACGATTCCTGCAGCCGGTCCAGCATCTTGTTGAACGTCCCAGCCAGTGACGACAGTTCAAGCGGGAACCCCTCCGCGTCGATGCGCTCCTTGAGATTAGTCGAGCTGATCCGGCGCGCGGTCGCCGCGATCTCCTCCATCGGTCGAGTCCCGTGGCGCGCGAGGAAGTAGCCCACCACGGGAAACACGGCCGACGTCGCCAACAGGATGGACCAGAACCAAAGCCGGAAACGCGCGAGCAGCTTCTCCTGCTGGGAGACGTCGATCGCAATCTGAATCGTGTCGCTATGGGAGCCGACCGTTCCTACCTGCGCCTGCGCCTTGGCGATGCGAAACGATTGTCCGTGACTTCCTTTCACCGGAATCGTGCGCTCCGGTGTGCCCTGGGTCTCGCGGGCAAATTGCGTCAGGTCAACTTCCTCGGCCATGTCCGGAGTCGTCAGCAGTGGGTCGCCCTTTTCGTCGAGCAAGCGAATATAAAAGTGCTCGTATCGCCGCGCAGCGGATTCGAGCTCGATCTCTTCCCGCAGTCCATCGAGGTCGTCGGGCCGCTCGCGCAGCATCGTACGCAGGACATGTAGCTTGTCCGCAAGGAACTCATCGGTGCTCCGCTCCAATCCCGAGAGCAGCATGAAATAAAGGCTCGCCGCCGCGAGCGAGACAAGGACAAAACCCGCGAGAGCGTACCCTGCCGACAGCCGAAACGCCAGCGATCTCCAGAACCGCGGCGGAGGTGCGAGTCCCTGGCTGGGAGTCACTGGTCGTGCGCCATTACATAGCCGGCACCACGCCGCGTATGGATCAGCTTGACGGGAAATGGATCGTCCACTTTGCTGCGCAGGCGGCGCACGTTTACGTCCACCACATTGGTGTCGCTATCGAAGTTCATGTCCCATACCGACTCCGCGATCAGTGTTCGCGAAAGAACCTCGCCTGGCCTGCGGGCAAACAGCGAGAGCAGCAGAAACTCTTTCGCGGTCAAGTCGAGCCGGTGACCGGCGCGCGTCGCGCGTTGCCGCGGAACGTCGATCTCGAGATCCGCCAGGCGCAGGGTCTCCTGCTGGCCGGAGTGCGGCCGCTGCTGCGCACGTCGCAACAACGACCGCACCCGCGCCAGCAACTCCGAGAAGGCGAAGGGCTTGACCAGGTAATCGTCTGCCCCTAGTTCGAAGCCTTTTACCCGTTCATAGACCGCATCGCGCGCAGTCAGAAACAAGACAGGCAAGACCGAACCCGATTCGCGCATCCGCGCAAGCACATGCCAGCCATCCAGGCGCGGGAGCATCACGTCCAGAATGATCAGGTCGAACTCGCCGCCCTGCGCTTGCTCCAGTCCATCGAGGCCGTCGGTAGCAACCTCAACGAGGAACCCGGCTTCGCAAAGCCCCTTCTTGAGGAACTTCGCTGTCTTGGACTCATCTTCGATAACGAGAACTCTCATCCGCGATTCACCAGTGCTGCTTTGCTTGTGTTCTGCTTCGATATCGGTGCCCGGGCGGCTCCCTTTGTGTCCGGGCGTAGGTAAATGAACGTCTGCTTTTGGCTGCCGGCAGACCGCTCCCGAACTCGCTTGAGTGCGGCTCCATCCTTCGATCAAGCTCCAGGTCTCACTGGATCGAAGGGTGCATCCATCCTCATGCTCTTCGATGCTGACGACGAGCTCGTTGTCCTTCCAGGCAATGGACGTAAGAAACTCATCGTTATCCGCGCCTGTGCTCGTGGATGGCTTGCTGTCGGTGGTGTATTGCTGCTTTGCAACGCGGGGCGCGCCGGAACCGCGAAGGATCGTCGTCTCAACGGCTAACTCGGGATCGCGATGGTCGATCTTGAGCGTAATGTCTCCTTTTCGCGCGGGCTGGCTACGGTCGTCGCTCTGCTTCCAGACTCCGGAGAACGAAGGGAGGCTTTGCGCCGGCAGGGCTTGAGCAGTGAAGACCGCGACCACCAGTAAGAGCACTCTTGCGGTCTCTAAATGCATCCACACATCCAGCCTCTTTCGCGACTTCGGTCCTTGATTCAAGCGGCGAACCCGTTCTTTTTTCGGGGTCGCCGCTTGCTTGCAGCTTCTGGTCTAGAACTCGAGCCGCAACGCGAACTGGATGGCT
The DNA here is from genome assembly GCF_014203275.1 of Granulicella aggregans. Lineage (GTDB taxonomy): Bacteria > Acidobacteriota > Terriglobia > Terriglobales > Acidobacteriaceae > Edaphobacter. The sequence goes on along the minus strand of NZ_JACHIP010000020.1, from coordinate 22,405 downwards.
CGCGGCGTTCCCGATCCAACCGGGGTAATCGGCGATAGGGTCTGACTCACCGAGTTGATGATGCTTCCGAAGCCCGAAGCGCAACCAGAGGCCGACAGGTTGCATGTAGCCTGCGGTTGACCCAATTGCGGATGGTTGAACAGGTTGTAGAACTCCGAACGGAACTGCAGTCGCGCCCGCTCGCTCAACGTGAACGTCTTGCCGGTGCCGAGGTCGAACTGCCACGTCCCCGGACCGGCAAAGAGATTGCGCGGCGCGGTGCCGAACTCTCCAGCCGGGGCAGCAAACGCCGCAGGGTTGATCCAATGAGCGATCGTCCTGCCTCCGGGCGGGGTGAGAGAGACGCCGGGAACCAGGTCGGGGCGTTCGGTGCCGGTTGCCCCATCGGCCGCCACATAACTGCTGGGCAGCAGCACGTTGATCGGAAAGCCGGTGCGCGCAAGAGCTGTGGTCGTCACCTGCCAGCCACCGGCGACGGCGTCGACGATGCCACGCTGGTTAAGCATCGGTTGGCCAACGCCGAAGGGCAGAGTATAGACGGCATTGCCGTTGAAGACATGGCGTGCGTCCCACGCTCCGCTGGCGCGATCACAGGACAGGCAGAGCGGGTTCTGTGGAGAGATCTCGTCGCCGTCGCCGCTGCCGTTGGAACCATCGTCGATCTCGTGCGAGTAAGCGTAGTTTGCCGCCACCAGAAGGTTGCGCGTGAACGGCCTCCTCAACGAAAGGGAGAGCCCCTCGTAGGAGCTCATTCCGATCGATCCGCGCCATCCGATTGCGGGAGCAAAGGCGGGATATTGGGCAATCTTCGTCGTCGGATCTTGCAGGTTCACGACATTGGTGTCCAACAAATGGACGCCGTGGCTGCCCAGATAAGAGATCGTGCTGACGAACTCCGCCGGCAACTCGCGCTGCACGGAAAAGCTCCACTGCTCGACATACGAGTCTTTGCGGTTCCGCTGCTCCGCATTCGGCGAGATGGTTCCCGCACCCGTAAAGTAGGAAGCCACCGGATAGCCGACAGGCAGGCTTGAACTGCTTGTGACCTTGTACGACGGCACCTCGTTCTTGGCCGGCAGGTTCTGATCGTCCAACTGCCCGTCTTCGTGATAGGTCCCGAATCCAGCGCGAACCACGGTCTTTCCGCCATTGCCAGGCGACCAGATCACGCCCACGCGCGGATCGACATCGCCGTAGTTCTGGTTGCCGAAGCTCGCGCCCACGCCGCAGAACCCCTGCGGTCCGCAGGTGTCGAAGTCGAAAGGATTCGCCAGGCCATTTTCCTCGGTGAAGATCTGATAGACGGTATACCGCAAACCGAGGTTGAACGTGAGGTTAGGCCGCACCTTGTACTCGTCCTGAGCGTAAAAGAATGTATCAAACTTGCGCAGGTGGTTGACCGGCAGCGCGCCTGTCAGGCTTGCTTTCTTCACCACATTCTTCGCCAAGTTCTCTATCGAGGAGAAGGTAACGCTTCCGTGCTGTCCGTACTCCTGGTTCAGTTGAACGCGGCGAATCTCCCCGCCGAACTTGAACGTTTGCCGCCCGCGAGACCAGGTCAGATTGTCGATTCCAGAAAACGTGTTGCCCACATAGATGCTGTTGTAGTTGTAGTTCTGAGCCCCGAACCCCGGCCCGGGGCCACCGGAGGTCACGATCAGATAGATAGTGCCGGTCTTGCTGTTGTTGTAGGTGTTGGACGTAGCTCGGTTGAAGCCGAACTTGGCCTCGTTTACGAGGTTGGAACTGAAGAGATGCAACACTTCGACCGCGCCATTGACCGGTGCTGACACCTTCTGTTGCAGGTCCGTCGAGGCTGCTGAAAGCGGTTGCGTATCGACCGACCGGTCGTAGTTGAACCGCATGTAGCCTGTGGTCTTCGATGAGAATGTCTGGTCCAACCGCAGGACTACCGAGTTCTCGTTGACCACTTGCGTGCAGGAGCAGGTCAGCCGTTCATAGTCGGCGTAGTGCGGATCGTTGGGGTCGTCGGCCGGCGTGTAAGGCGTCACGATGCTCCGTGGGCCCGCGGTTGGGAAGGCTGTGATGATCGGATAGACCGGCGACGAAGCCGGAACGGTCGCAATGAGAGAAGCGCTCGGAATATCACTGGCCACCGGATAGCCCCAGTTCTGCCGGTACGCTTCCGAAGCAATGAAGAAGAACGTCTTGTCATGCACGACCGGGCCGCTCAGCGATCCGCCGAACTGGTTCAGACGAAGTGGCTGCTGCGTCTGGCCGTTGGAGGCCCACTCCGGCTGGGGAGCGTCGAAGATGTCGTTGCGCAGGTACTCAAAGAGGCGTCCATGAAATGCGTTTGTGCCCGAGGGTGAAGTAATGGCCAACTGAGCGCCGCCCGTCGCGCCTTCCTCGGCGGTCGCCGTCAGCGAGTCGACGCGGAACTCCGAGATCGCGTCCAGCGGCACCGCAAGCCGCACCCAGGCTCGCTGCGTCTGATTCACGATGTTGGTGGAGTCCACGCCGTCATAGGTGAAGTTACTGTCGTCGAGTCCGCGTCCGGAGAAGCGAATCGTCCGCTGGTTGCTGCCGCCGGTGTCAATGGCACCCGGCACAAAGGCCGTCAGTGCCGCCCAATTGCGGCCATTCAGAGGCAGCTCGTCGGCCTGCTTGCGTTCGATCAAGGCCGTCACCGCGCTGCTGTTGCGGTCAAGAAGCTGCGAGCTCGCCGAGACAGTCACACGCTCTTCGCCGCCTGCCACACGCAGGGTCGCGTTCAGAGTGCGCGTACGGCCCACGGTCTGCACTACCTGATCGAAGCTGAGAGTCGAGAATCCGTCCCCCGTAAAAGAGACCGTGTAGATCCCTACCGGAAGCTCGGGAATATCGTACGTCCCTGAATTCGAGGTGACCGCCTGACGGCGGAGATCCGTATCGCGCATGAAGGCCACGACGTGTACCCCAGGGACGACCTTCCCCGTTGAGTCGGTGACTGTGCCGGTGAGGCTGGCGCGGTCGACCTGCGCGAAGACCGTGGACGCAGCGCAGACGAAAAGCAGAAAGGCCAAGCCTCGCTGGACTATCGAAGGAAATGATGACAATCGCATACTGTGGTCTCCCAAAAGACGTTCACCGCGCCAATCGCGCCGGCTGCTTGCGTTTACTAAAACCTGTTTCGGTTTGGGCATCTTGCAATTTGGATAGATCGTTCGTAATTGCTCGAATACGGGGCCGAAGAAGAGCTTTCAGACGTATGACTTGCCTTCTGCCGGGCATGTGGACCGGCAGAAGGCGTACGTTGCCTTATCAAAGCGAAAGCATCGGGGCCAACGCGCCCACGCGAAGTGGAGGAGCACATGTTGTAGTCGCCCAACAGAACGGAGTTTGTGCTGCGCAGATCAGCCAACAGGGAAACGATGACAAATCTGTAATGTTCCGGTGAAATCCCGTTAACGAAATCGAAGATTCACAGGGTGAAAGTTTTCTCTCCGTTCGATTACGGTCTCGCCCGAATGCGCGCCACACTCCTGGAAGATGACAAAAACGTCATCTTCGTGTCATGTTGGCGTCCCTTTTGTTCCGCTAGCTTGGGATCGCTGGCGATGAACGGTTTCACGCCCGGCTTCTTTCCTCATCCAGAGCGATATCCCAAAAGGCAGGCCGAACACTTCGCCCGCTCAATTTTCTCCAACGCGCTTCAAGACCCGGCGCAGATATCGCTGGGTTCATTTTGTTCGAAGAAACTCACAGATCTGACCCGTGGAGTGGTTAAAAGTGCGAAAGAGATTGACTCAAACAGCGATCACCGCTGCCGTACTGTCAACGATCCTCGGCGGTGCCACTGCGGCACTTGCCCAGCTGAATAGCGGAGAACCGCAGATTCTCTCGACAGGCCAGCACATCACCCCGCTCTTCCCTCGCGGCTCGAGCTTCCAGGCGCTCAACCCGGGACTCACAGACAACCCGGCCTTCACTGCCGGGCAAGCCGTTCAGACGACCCTCAGCCCAGACAAGAAGACGCTCGTCGTTCTCACCAGCGGTTACAACACCGAGGCGAATCCAAGCACCGGTGCCTCCGATCCAGCCGACTCGAATGAGTATGTCTTTGTCTTCGACGTAGCTCGCCCCACGGCTGTCCAGAAGCAAGTGATCCTCGTTCCCAACACGTACAACGGCATCGCCTTCAATCACGCTGGCACGGAGCTCTTCGTCGGCGGCGGCGTCAGCGACAACGTCCACGCCTACTCCAAGGTGGCAGGTGTGTGGACCGAAGAAGCCGGCTCCCCCATTGCGCTTGGCCATATTGCCAAGGCTGCCCCGGCCCTCGACCAGTTCGGTGGACTTGGCATCGCTATCCAGGCTGAAGCGGCAGGCGTGGCTACCACCACCGACGGCAGCAAACTCGTCGTGACCAACTATGAGAACGACTCCATCTCCGTGCTCTCCAAGACCAAGGGAGTATGGACAGTAGCCAGTGAACTCGACCTTCGTCCAGGAGTCATCAACGCAGCGCAGACCGGCGTTCCCGGCGGCGAGTTCCCGTTCTGGGTCTCGATCAAGGGCAACAAGACCGCCTACATCTCCAGCATCCGCGACCGTGAGATCGACGTCGTCGACATCTCCGGAACGCCAACGGTCACGGGCCGCATCAAAGTCCCCGGTCAACCCAACAAGATGCTGCTCAACGCGGACGAGTCCAGGCTCTTTGTCGCCAAGGACAACAGCGATTCAGTCGCTGTGATCGACACAGGTTCGAACACTGTTCTGGCCGAGATTCCGGTGACGGCACCCTTCGAGTTCTACGAGAACAAGCATGGCTACAAGGGCGCGAATCCAAACAACCTGGCCCTGTCTCCAGACGAAAAGACGTTGTACGTCACGAACGGCGGAGAGAACGCGGTGGCCGTGGTCAAGCTCGACAGAGACGCTGATGATAGCCGGACGATTGGCCTCATCCCCACCGGCTGGTATCCCAACTCCGTCTCGGTCAGCGGCGATGGCAAGACCCTCTACATCGTCAACGGCAAGAGCGCCTCTGGCCCGAATCCGCAGGAAGAGACCGGGAGCGCCAACCAGTACATCTGGCAGCTCACCAAGGCCGGATTTCAGACTGTGCCCGCACCTGAACGCTTCGAACTTCAGGCGCTCACCTTGAAGGTTTTGGAGAACGACCACTTTCATCCCAGAAATGACCGCGAGCAGGAACGGGTCATGGCGGAGCTGCACGAGAAGATTAAGCACGTGATCTACATCATCAAAGAGAACCGCACCTACGACCAGATCCTCGGCGACCTGGAGCAAGGCAACGGCGACCCCTCGTTGACGATGTACGGCGCGGCAACGACCCCCAACCTGCACGCGATCGCCAGCAAGTTCGTCGACTTTGATAACTTCTACGACACCTCCGACGTCAGCGGCGACGGCTGGCCCTGGTCCACTTCAGCTCGCTCCACGGACGTGATTGAGAAGGAGATTCCGGTCAACTACGGGGCCCACGGCGGTCTCTCCAACGACTCCGAGGGAACCAACCGGAACGTCAACGTCGCCATCGGCAACATCCTTGCGCGCACCGCAGCCGATCCGGCCCTCATTGTGACGGGGCCAAAGTTCACCCCGGACCCCAACCTCCTGCCCGGCACCGCCAACGTAGCCGCTCCGGATAGCGACGATGACGAGCCCGGCCAGGGCTATCTCTGGAACTCGGCGCTCAAAGCCGGTCTCACCGTGCGCGACTACGGGATGTTCAACGATATCGTTCGCTACATCGCTCCTCCGTCGCTGGGCGGCATCCCGCTCTTTACCAGTCCCGCCACACTGGTTCCGCCGGTGCAGGTGGCCTTCTCCACCAACCCCGCCCTCACTCCGTTTACCGATCCTTACTTCCGCGGATTCGACAACAGCTTCCCTGAATACTTCCGCTTCACCGAGTGGAACCGTGAGTTCCAGAACTACGTGACGCAAGGTGGCTTGCCGAACCTGACGCTCCTCCGGTTGATGCACGACCATACGGGCAACTTCTCCACTGCGATCAACGGCGTCAACACGCCGGAGTTGCAGATGGCGGACAACGACTACGCGGTGGGTCTCGTGGCCCAGGCGGTCGCCAACAGCCGGTACAAGGACAACACGCTGATCTTCGTCATCGAGGACGATGCCCAGGATGGCGCCGATCACGTCGACGCGCATCGTAGCATTGCCTTCATCATCGGACCCTACGTCAAGCATGGCTTTGTCGATTCGAAGCGATACAACACGGTCAACTTCGTCCGCACGATTGAAGATGTCCTCGGCATTCCACACCTGAACCTCAATGACGCGCACGCCGAACCCATGTCGACCGCCTTCGACCTGCGCAAGAAGGAGTGGAAGTTCACTGCTGTTCCTTCGCAATACCTCGCCAGCACCACTTTGCCGATCACCTTCCCAGCCAAAACGGTAGCGTACTACCCGCTGCACGGTTCCGACTGGTGGGCCGAACAGACCAAGGGGATGAACTTCACCGTCGAAGACAAGCTCGACACGCCGAAGTTCAACCGCATCCTCTGGACCGGGACCGTGGGCGATTTCCGTTATCCAACTCTGCGCAGCGGGGTAGACCTGAGCAAGAATCGCGCCACGTTGCTTGACCAGTGGAAGCGCTCGCTCCGTAGGGTGCCCGTCAACAGGCCAACTACGACGAGCAGATTGTCAGAGTCTCCCCGCAAGGACGGCGTCGTGGAATAAGCTTGTCGCCGGTGAATCTGAAATAGACCCTTGGACGAAGTGAGAGTCGTCCAAGGGGTCGCAAACAAAGCAGGGAGAAGAATTTCTAAGGCATAGCCGAAGAGACTCGTCTCCCTGATTTTCGTTCGGACGGCAGGTGGCTCTTCAGAAAGAAGGGCCAAGGAAATGACGAATTGACTCATTCAGCCGCTCCCCATGTGCCTTAAGCAAACAAGACTTCCGCCTCTGGTGAGAGAGTCACTTCGTTCAGGAAGGAAGCGACCGGACCGCCTTGGGGTGCCAGATCTTTTGTGTCGTTGGAAGAGTTAGTGTTGATGGGCCTGAAGGGCCCAGCATTTCTATACCAAGGTCAGAGTTAGTCTTCGACCGGTGAAGGGCCCGGCTAGAACTGATCCAATTTCAGAGTTAGTACTTCGGCAAAAACCTACCCGGAGAGTGCGTGAGGGATTTGCCATGAAGAAGAAGTTTTGTGTGGAACAGATTGTGTCTGTGTTGAAGCAGGCCGAAGTGGAGCGCCCCGTAATCTTGGTGCCGGAGATGAAGCGGGGATGTTGAGGACAGATTCCTGCCCATGTTTGCTCCACCAAATTCTGAGATCGGCGCGACGCGACCGTGATGACGGAGTGCTTCCACGCGAACAGATGCGCCAATTAATTAGCACCGAAATGCGCCACATAATTAATAACACGACACTCTTAACGTCAGAGCATTTTCGATCGGAGTGACGGCTGGAGTAAGAGGTGTAATTAAGTGTTGATGAATCGATGCTCTAGTCAGATAACGACAGAAGGTTCAACTCCGTCTTAGCCGTCTGGAGTAGCCCTCCACGAAGAGGAATCCCTATGGCAAAGCACGAGCATCTCGAAGCAGCGAAGCATCACACAGAAGCAGCGGAGCAGCACACTAAAGCAGCCCACCTGCACGATGCAGGTAACCATGACGAAGCACACACTCAATCCGAGCACGCACATACAGCATCCACTGCAGCGCACGGCAAGTCCACTGAGGCCCACGGCAAGTCGGCCGAGCACAAGAAGTAATCTGGAACCTTCTACGGCTGAAGAGGCTGCGACAAGGTCGCAGTCTCTCTACTAAAACCGGTTGTGGTAAATGGAAACTCCTTAGTTGGGACGAATCCAACAACGCTATCGCCAAGGTCAATCTCATTGTCGCGCTGCACTCAACGCCGGACGAAGTTCAGGTGAAGTTCGTCCGGCTATTGAGCACATAGACGGACGTAACTCCTTTATCTCAAGCAATGGCGATCCGGTATTTGAGTTAGAGACGTCTCGCGATGTGCGGAGATGCGGTGCAGTAATGGATGCCGAGTGGCACTATTCTGGTATTTGAGGGCCGCCAGACACCAATCTCCGTGAGCAATTAATCGCTGATGTCGACCGCGAGCAGCCGTGTCCGGGAGACTGCAAGCATCTTTCCCAGAAAACCCCGCCTCAGGATTGCCGACTGATTAGATAGGAGTCGCGTCTAGAGCGACCTGCGTGCGTGGATTGTAGTCAAGCACTAAGCGAGCCACCTTGAGATCCTCGTTCTTGAAGATGAACGAATCTCTCAGTGCTGTCTCAACTTTGTCGAATCCGTAGCAGGTTGCTCGAAAGCCGTCGAGCCCTTCAAGTGTGTAAGTTGGTGCTGTTGAGCCTAGAGAGGGCGGCAGTTCTGTGCCCCGCGTGATTCTCACCATGCCATTCGTAAGATTCACCATTGCTATCTCCCAGCGGATATTAACAAGAAAGGTTCTCTCTGGATTCTAGCTCCGAATGTAGTCAATGTTTCCCAAAAATGGTCAATCGGGCGCTCTTCCTGCCGTTTCAAATTCCCACCCTCTCAACCTCACTCACGCTGATGTCGTCGTTGCGCAAGTCGTTGAGCCTGTAGCTTTTGCGTTGGAACGCCCCGGTATAAGCTGTGCAATGTCGAGCCTCCATCGCCGGTGCGGTAATCAGCGGTGGCGGTCGCGCAAGGTATGACGGCCTCTCAAAGTTTCGGACTGGAGCTCAACCGTGCGTTGTCGCACCACGTACCAGGCATCGGTTCATAAGCGAGGTGGCTGACACGTTTGCCGGTGCGACAGATGGCCGCTGTCACTTTTCGATTGTCTCTGGACTCCTCTAGCGCCACTTTGCCAGAATCTGGCTACTAGCCCTTGCAAAAGAAATGTCGCGCGATACTGACAGATCTATGGGCGGAGCCCAACAGCTCTGCAAGATAACAGTGGATTGTGGGTCACATCCACGATCTCCGGGCAAGCCACCGGGGCGGGCGTCTTGATGCCTTTAGCGAACTCAGGGGCAAATGAAGCGAGACACTGCTGGGCAATTCCCTGCATTTCGCTTCCAGATTCATCCTCGTCACGGCTAACGCGAGTCGAAATATTGGTGTCTCTACCGCCTGTCCCGGTCGCTTTCATATAACTAAATCCGTCCGAGCCGGTCTCGACTTTGTTACAGTAACTTCACATTTTCGGGATACAGTTGGCGAAAATCCATTGCAGATGTTTGAAAAGGCGTTTACGAAAGGTGCATTCCCAATGAAGCAAAGAATCCTCCGTCTGCTGTGTCTCTTTGTGGCCGGCCTTTCCACATTTCCGATCTATGCGCAGCAGACGCTCGGCGGACTAACCGGCGTGATCGCCGACTCAACCGGCGCTATCGTCTCCACCGCTACGATTACCGTCATTAACAATCAAACTGCCGCCAGCCGAACAGCCACCACCAACGGAAGCGGCGAGTACAGGATCTCGGACCTTACACCCGGCACCTATGACCTAAGCGTGAATGCCGCCGGTTTCAATGTTGCCCGCTTTACCGCCCTTCGCATTCAAGGTGACCGCACTTCTACCCAAAATGTTCGTCTGAAGGCCGGCGACATTTCGCAGACAGTAGAAGTGCAGGCCACCCCGCAACTTGATACCACCGACACGACGAACGGATACGTTCTCGATGCACAGCAGATTGAGCGAACTCCGCTCGGCACCGGCAGCTTTACCCAACTCGCCGTTCTCTCGCCCGGCGTCCAGGCCGACGTCCTCGCCGATACTGGCACCAACACCGGTCTAGGGAACCAGAATATCTACTCCAACGGCCAGCGTCTCTCTTCGAACACCTTCACCATGAACGGGGTTATGACCAATAACCTCTTCAATGGCGCATCGTCCTCGCAAGTGACTGAAGGCCGTGCTGTGCTCAATACGGGCGAATCATTTCAGTCGAACGGAACCATCCGCACAAACACTTCGATCTTTGACGCCATTGGCGAGGCGCTTCCCTCGCCACCGCAGCAGACCATCGCCGAGGAACGAGTGAACACTTCGATGTTCGATGCGGCCCAAGGTGCTACCGCCGGCGCTCACATCGACGTGACTACCAAGACGGGTTCCAACCATCTGCATGGCTCGGTCTATGGCAATTGGGAGACATCGAAACTGAACGCGAATCCCTTCTTCAACAAGCAAGCATTACTCCCCACACCGGACCTGCATCGCTATGTGGCCGGGGCAGAACTTGGCGGACCGATTAAGAAAGATAAGTTGTTTTTCTACGGAAGTTACCAGTACACACGAGCCCGCGACCAGCTCAACTCCTCGACGTCCTACTATCCCCTCCTCGGACTGACCGATGACCGCAGCGCAACTGGCCTTCAGTCGGTGATTGCAGCCGAAGGGTTGCCTGTGGGGACTGCGATTGATCCCGTCGCGCTCTATTTTCTACAGGCTAAACTGCCGAATGGCCAATATCTGCTGCGATCGCCTGCCTCACTCGGCGCACCCGCGGCTTTCATCGGGCCGGCGTCCAAATTTCTCGCCGATCAGGCCAACGGCAATCTCTCCTACAACGTCTCTAGCAAGGACACCCTGAACGCCCGTTACTACTATCAGCGCGACCCGACCGAGAGCCCATTCGGCAGCACTTCGCTGGAAGGCTTCCCCCAGAAGTTCAACGCTGGCAGCCAAGTTTTCTCGTTGGAGAACACTACCGTTCTTACCCCGCGCTTCACCTGGGAACAGAAGGTCGGCCTTGTCCGCATGCTCGTCAACTCGTTCACGGGCCAACCCTTCGGACCTTCAGCACCCGGGATAAACCTCTTCGGCAGCACGTTACTTCCGGGCATCGCTATCCGCAATGCTGACGGGGCCACGAACGATGCGACAGGCTTCGGTGGCCACTCTCTCAACATCGGCCCCACGTCAAACTTTTCCAACACGGGATTTGCTCAAAACACTGTCGAAGGCACATCAACCCTCAACTGGATCAGCGGTCGACATTCGCTCTCGTTCGGGGGAAACTATGATTTCACCCAGTTGAACATCATCAACCGCGCCAACCAGGTCGCCACGCTCAGTTACAACAGCGGTGCGAACTTCCTCAAAGGCGGCCCGCTTCGCACTGGCAGCAACAGCGTCTACTTTCAAGGTGCCAGCAATCGGTACTATCGCTCGCCCCAGATCGGGGCTTACGCACAGGACCAGTGGAAGGTCACTCCACAGCTCACGGTCACTTATGGCATCCGCTACGACGACGACGGCGGCCTTTATGAAAAGTATGGGAACCTCGTAAACTTCGAAGCCAGCAAATATTCCTACGATCTCGCGAGCGACACCATCACAAACAGCGGCCTGGTCGTAGCAGGCAACAATAAGCTTTACGCAACGCCTGGTGCCAGCAACTCCACTCTCACCAATCGCCAGTGGGGCATCGGCCCGCGACTGGGCATGGCCTACAGCATCAATCCCAAGTTGGTCATGCGCGCCGGCTTTGGCCTTTACTACGACCGCGGCGAGTTCTTCACCGAATTCTCGCCGTCAGCCGGTAATGGATTCAACGGGCCATTCGGTGTGACTCTGCAGCCACCGTTCGTGCAGCCAGTCTCCGCTACCTCAGCCAGCACCTCCGAAAACCCTTTCGGAACCACTCGGCCAACTGTTGATACAAATCCGGCCGACTTCATCAAGAACCTGTCAAACCAGGCCGCGCTTCAGAACGGAGCGTCGCCATACCTCTTTGGCGCTTACGGCATAAATAACAAACTTCCCTATACCGAGAACTGGAGCCTCGATTTCCAGTACCAGGTTTTTCCCAAAACTGTAATTAGCCTCGGATACACGGGGAACCACGGTCTGCATCAGACGGTGCCATTGCCCTTCAACCAGCCTCTAGTCGCCACTCCTCAAACGCCGGTCAACGGGCAGACCTACAGCTACGGTTATAATGCCACCGACAGTGCCGGCAACACGCTTGTCTCTGAGCCCTTGCAGACCTACGACGGCGGCAACACCGACGTTCTGTCAAGGGCGGAGTAAAACCATGCCAGTGGGGCGGAGTAAAAGTAGGCCAGTAGTTGGCAGTCAGGTGTTGAGTATTCAGGGGCGAAGGGCCTCTGGAGCGTAGCGGAAGAGGCCCTTCGCCCCTGAGAGGCGTCTTGTCGGATCAGCGTTCTGGAGGCGGGTTTCGTTTACGGCGGCTTTGCTTGAGACGGTAGCTGTCGCCGTTCATCTCCAGGATGTGGACGTGGTGGGTGAGACGGTCGAGCAAGGCTCCGGTAAGGCGTTCCGAGCCGAGGATCTCGGTCCACTCCTGGAAGGGTAGGTTCGAAGTGATCAGGGTCGAACCGCGTTCGTATCGCTGGCTGAGCATCTCGAAGAGCAGTTCGGCACCGGTCTTGGACAGAGGCACGAAGCCCAGCTCGTCGACGATCAGTAGTTCATAGCTGGCGATCTGCTTCGGAAAACGGAGCAGCTTCTTGTCGTCACGGGCCTCGATCAGCTCACTGACCAAAGCCGCCGTGGTGGTGAAGCGCACGCGGTGTCCCTGTTGGCATGCAGCCAGGCCAAGCGCGAGCGCGATGTGGGTCTTGCCGGTACCGCTGTTGCCCAGCAGCAGCACGTTCTCGCGGCGAGCGATGAACTCTGATCGCGCCAGTTCCAGCACCAGGGTCTTGTTCACCGAAGGCACGGCAAGGAAGTCGAAGCTGTCCAGCGTCTTGACGACTGGAAACTTCGCCTGCCGGATGCGGCGATCGATAGCGCGGCGTTCGCGGTCCAGCAACTCCAGCTCGGTCATGCGCAGCAGGTAGCGTTGATAGTTGACCTGCTCGACCGCGCACTGTCGGGCGATGTGATCGTACTCGCGCAGCATGGTGGGCAGACGCAGTTCCTTCAGGTGGTGTTCCAACAGCAACTGCGGCGTGTCGGAGGTATGAGTTGCGGTGTTCGAAGTATCGTTGCTCATGCGCATGCCTCCGTCAGCAGCGCCATGTAGTCGGCGGCCTGCGTGGTGTGCACCTGGGCCAGCGGCAGGTGGGGATAGTTCTGCATATCGAGTCGCGGCGGCCTTCGTTCGATACGGCACAACATGAGATGACGCACTGCATCGAAGCTGATCGTGCCCAACTTCAAGGCATCTTCGATGGCATGAGTTACTTCGGAGAGATCGAAGGTCTCCATCAGCCGCAGCACCTGCACATACTCGCGGCTGCCATGCTTCTTGAGCCTGGCTTCGAGCAGACGCCGCAGGACGGCGAAGCAGTCCGGCAACTTCCAGCCGGCGAGCGGAGCCGCCTGGTCCAGAGCCCGCGTCTTCTGTTCGAGCAGTGCCAGATAGTGGAACGGATCGAAGACGACTGTCTCGCGTTCATAGCTGCGTCGGTGCCGTGCGATGACTTCGCTGCCACAGGCGATCACCACCTCATGGACGTAGCCCTTCACCAGAACCTGACGGTGCCCGTACTCAGTCGGCACCGAGTAGTCGTTGCCGCGATAGCGCACCAGCGACAGCGAAGTGACTCGCACCGTGACCTTCTCGCATGCCTCATACGGAGTTGCGGGCAGCGGCAACATCGCCGCACGGTCACGCTCAAAACGCTCTCCGATGGTCTCCGAGTGCCCGCGCAGCCGCCGCTCGCGCCGCTTGCGGCACTGCACTTCGAGGTATGCGTTGAACGCCTCCCAACTGTTGAAGTGGGGTATCGGAACCATGAAGTTCCGCCTTGCATAGCCGACCAGCCCTTCCACCTTGCCCTTATCGTTGCCCTTGGCTGGTCGTCCGAACTTATCCGCAAAGAGATAATAGCTCTGCAACTCGGAGAACGCCTTCGTACGCTGCCGCTCTTCGCCGCCGAGGATCTTCGCTACCGCGATCTTCGTGTTGTCATAGAGAATCCGTGTTGGAACGGCGTCGAAATACGCGAAGGCTCGCACATGGCCTTCGAGGAAGGCCTCCGTGGTCTCGGCCGGAAACGCCACCACGAAGCAATCATCCGAATGCGGCAAGTCCATCGCCAGGTAGTGCGCCTTCTGCTCAACGCCGGCGATCACCACCACCGCTTCGCCAAAGTCCGCCTGCGCCTCCCCCGGCGGATGCGTCAGCGGCACGAACATCTCCTGACCACGCAGCGTCGCCGAGCGCACGTAGTCCTTCACGATGGTGTAGCCCCCGGTGAACTCATGCTCTTCCTTCAGCCGGTCGAAGATACGCTTCGCCGTGTGGCGCTGCTTCGCTGGCCTCTGCTTGTCGTCGCTCAGAATGGCGTCGATCACGCCCAGCCACGGCCCCAGCTTGGGCCGCTTGATCGGCTGCTGCCGCTGGTAGCCGGGCGGCACCGCGTACTGCAGCATCTTCCGCACCGTCTCTCGTGAAAGCCCGAACTCCCTGGCAACCGCTCGCTGACTCCGGCCCTCAACACGAACCGCACGACGTACACGCCCGTATATCTCCACCTGAAACATCCCTCCGGTGTTCCATGAACCATGCCAGTATGGCAACAGCTCACGAAATCAAGATCCGGCGGGTGGCCTACTTTTACTCCGCCGCAGAACGTCGCTCGCGCGGCGCTCTGTGGCCTAGTTTTGCACCGGCGCTCATACCACGCTGCATGCAAGAGAAACGTTGAGGGGAGGGTATTTCTTCAACAAAGAAAGCAATAATTTAACGATTTGCTAATCCTTTTGGCCGCTGCGCCATCGGAACTCGATTGGTCAAGCAGCAAGATTGTGACCTTAACATGCGGTCTGTATAACTACTAACCGCTAATTTGGGCACTTATATACTTGACTCACCTGAACCCAAGCCGTATATTTAGCTCATGGACAACCAAGGCAACCCAGAGACACTCATCGAAGCAGTCAAATACTTCTCTGATCCCCAAGAGTGCATCTGGTTTGTTGCTTCACTCCGTTGGCCTGATGGAGTTGAATGCCCACGGTGTGGTGGAGGCGGTTGGTCCTTCCTGAAAACACGCAGCTTGTTCAAGTGCAAGACATGCACCAAGCAGTTCTCTGTCAAGGTTGGAACCATCTTTGAAGACTCGGCAATCGGCCTAGATAAATGGCTAACAGCAATGTGGCTGATGTCATCTTGCAAGAACGGCATTAGCTCCTGTGAGATTGCCCGGAGCATCGGAGTAACCCAGAAGTCAGCTTGGTTCATGGATCACCGTATTCGTCGCGCAATGAAGACAGGATCAATCCTCAAGCTGTCCGGTGAAGTAGAAGTAGATGAAACCTACATTGGCGGCAAGGCACGCAACATGCACGCCAGCACCAAGGCCCGTCGCATTACCTCAACAGGTGGCAAGGATAAGGTTGCTGTACTGGGCATCCTGGAGCGCGGTGGAGAAGTTCACCTGACAGTTGTTCCAAGCGTCCGCAAGAAGGTTCTACAGGCCGAAGTGAGACAGCACGTAACAGCCGGCACTTCACTGTACACAGACGCTCTCCTGTCCTATGAGGGCCTCGCTGGAGACTATGCACATCAGGTAATCGACCATGCTGTGTCTTATGTCAACGGTCGCATCCATACAAACGGTCTGGAGAACTTCTGGTCACTACTCAAGCGCGGGATCAGCGGGACCTATGTTGCAGTAGAACCCTTCCACCTGTCACGCTACCTAGACGAGCAAGCATTCCGTTACAACAACCGGAAGGGCATGACAGATGGACAGCGGTTTGCAAAGCTGGTCGGTGAGATCGGTGGCAAGCGGCTCACATTGAATGAACTTACAGGCAAGGATCTCAACTAAGGTTTGGGTTTGACCTTAGTTGAGTGCTTTTTGGGTGCAGCTTTCAGTTCCTCTTCTTCTTCGGCTTTGATCTTGTCGATCTCTTCCTTGGGAACGGTCACGACCTTGCGGACGAACTCTTTGAAGTTGTTCCAGTCGCTGCTGATGGGTTTGTCTGTCATGTTCTTATCTACTTGACCGTTGTCAAGCGTGATATCAATTGCAGTTGAAGTTCCGATCCTGTGGGAGTATCGGAGATCGCCTTTTCCAGTGCCAACAGACTCTCCATGTTTGCCCCAGCGTCTCTGGAATCCAGAGAACTCCATTTTTCATGGAGATCCCGCTTGCGCTTAGCCATGAATGCGTCAAGCTTAGCCGGGTCATTAGCAAGTTCTAGGTATTGCTGCCTTGGTTCGCTGTTCCTGACATCGCAGTCCTGATGCAGGCCGCTGATTTCACCATCTGTGTCATCAATAGATATTTTTGATCCCACTGCTGTTACATCCGAAATGTGATTCCGAGGCCCTGTAATCATGACTCCAACGGGACACCAGTCGAAGTTTGGGTCTTTAGCAAATAATGAGCCATTCTTTGAGGGCTTTTTACTATCAGTCACTCTCGGAGCAATTTGCTCGTGTTGTGGAGAGACAGACTTTATTTTGCGTACGAGGGCAGTAGACGCAGGCAGGGCGGTCTCGGCCGAATCATTAGACGAAGGCCGCTTAGATGATTGGCCACTAACACTAGATTTAGAGATGGCCAAACTACCCTGTGTGTCACCTAATGCCTTCTTTCGGGATGACAAGTAATAACCAAACAAAGAAAAAATGAGGAGAATTACGAAGCTACAAAATCCGAACGACTTTGATTTCCATCCAATACGAACTGCCCATTGAGTTCTCCGAAGTCCATCGATGAGTAAGGCAACACAAGCTAGCAAGCTTACCCAAGTGATCAGCATGATGTGTATGTCGGCTTGGTCAAGAGCGAAATTGATGAGGGCAAGGACGGCGGCAATGATGAACTCAAACGAGAGAGGCTTGACGAAGCCTTCTGATTTTTGAATTCCGTCGTTTGTCGCTTGGTCGTCGCCCATAACCCAGATGGTCGCAGGTTGACGGCTATACAGTCAACGAACTCTTGATATCGCTTTGTTTTGAGGGTCATACCTGCACCCTGCTGATGTCCTGTAGAGTATGGACACCCCTATGAACCTGCTCTGTACGCTCGCTGTGCTCCTCGCCGTCACACAGGCACCTGTGCCAACTTCCGGGAAAGCAACCAACCACGGCGTTCGTGATGGTCACACTCAAAATCAGAACGCTAATACAGGTGAGAAGCCATCCGTTCCTGCTCTTGCCTCCATCACAAAAGATAAGAACGGCCCAAGCCTCGAAACCCATTCCGATCAGCATTCCACCGACCTCAATCAACCCACC
The DNA here is from genome assembly GCF_014203275.1 of Granulicella aggregans. Lineage (GTDB taxonomy): Bacteria > Acidobacteriota > Terriglobia > Terriglobales > Acidobacteriaceae > Edaphobacter. The sequence goes on along the minus strand of NZ_JACHIP010000020.1, from coordinate 5,276 downwards.
ATAAACATCACCAATCCTGCTCCCGTGCCTATACCGTGGGGTTGGCGCGAATGGACTGTCTGGGGTGGCAACCTTGCCGTAGCTATCGTTGGACTTGGAGGAATTGGTGTCGCTATCGCCACCCTGCTTAAACTTGAGCGGCAAACCAAGGCCACTGAAGATCAGTTGAGGATTGCTGAGAAGACGATTGTGTTCACGCAGCGCCCCAGAATCTCCGCCCGAAATTTCTACTTCAGTAAGATGACGGCCATTGGAAGACAAGTTCCAAACGGCATCTCTGAAGGTTCTGAGGCCGCCGGACAGTTCTACATTGGAAACAGTGGTGGCACTGATGCCAAGATTAGAGAGGTTCTTTGCATCGTTCACTTGGAAGGAGGAGACAATCTTGCTGGAGAGCGCCCGTATGAAGGGATGATCGGTAGTGCAGAAGACACTGTCTTGCATCCTGGATCGTCCATCCCATACTTCTTTCGGATGGAGAATCCTCTTACTCATGATGAAGCCTATAGATTGGCCATGAGCATGGAGACCCTCAAGATGCACGTTATGGGGAAGGTTGTGTACGTCGACGAACTCGGCATAGTCCGCACAACTCACTTTTGTAGAAGGTACATTCCCGCTAGAAGACGTTTTGAACCCGTGGACAATCCCGACTACGAGAATGCCGACTAGGGCAAGTCCCCTCACAGCCCCACACCCTGTAACAACACTTTTACTCTTGACATTCAAATTTCTCCACGTTCGGGTTCGCGGAGAGATTCGGGGCTTTTCTGGTTGGCTACAACTTGCTCATCCTTGGAGACTTCTTGGGTTCAGGTGAGTCTTGTATATAGTTGCCCTAATTTGCTTTAAGGAGACGCAGCTTAAACATTACGAAGCCAGGCCCACGGAAATGGTCCCTGGTCGATTGTTACACATCTCGCAGCGGACGATAGTGAGTCCGGAATCCAGCACAGATTACGAAGTCGCCGAAACGCGACCGGTTTCGAGGTGACGGTATTTGCCTGAGATCACAGTTCATAAGAAGTCGATTGAGTGGCGAGATCCTAGGAGGATAACTGTTGTTCCTTAAGTCGTCAGACACGGGCAATAGTGTTGAAGGGTTTATCCCGCAATGACTTCGGGGCTTGAAGCGATCGGATGGCCTCAGGATCGAAAAGCAGGGACAACTTGACTCTAAAGAAGAGCCGATGTTTTCGCTGAACGAAGCAACAACGGGTAAAGAATAACTATGCGTTTACAAAACACCGGGCTTTCGCACATAGATTGTGAATTCTGTCGGCCCTTCTCTCCGGCTCACCAATGCTGGAGGACCTGTGACTGATCGGCCTCGGTATTTTTGTACCAGGTGAAATGTTAGTCTTCGACCAAAACCTGACCTGAAAGGGTGGAGGCTTTTGGATGAAGAAGAAGCGTTTTTCTATTGAGCAGATGGTCGGCGTGTTGAAGCAGGCTGAGGTGGGAGTTCCTGTGGCGGAGGTGATCCGCAAGGCGGGGATCAGCGAACAGACGTTTTACCGCTGGAAGGCGAAGTATGCGGGCCTGGGAGTGGATCAGGTCCGGCATATGGCGCAACTGCAGGAAGAGAACCTTCGTCTGAAGAAGCTTGTGGCCGAGTTGGTGCTGGATAAGACGATGCTGCAGGATGTGCTCTCAAAAAAATGGTGAAGCCTTCGCGGCGTGGACCGATGGTCGATCGGCTGATGAGCAGCTATGGGGCGAGTGAGCGGCATGCGTGTCGGGTTCTTTGTGTGACGCGCGGAACGTATCGCTACCGGAGCTGCCTCGATCCACGAACTGAACTGCGGATGCGTATCCGTGAGATCGCTCAAGCACGAGTGCGCTACGGATACCGCAAGATCCGCGTGCTGTTGAATCGCGAAGGCTGGGATGTAGGCAAGTATTTGGTGTACCGGTTGTGCAAGGAAGAAGGGCTCATGCTGAAGAGGATGAAGCCGGCGGGCAAGCGCAAGGCTGCTCGTCTGCGCGAAGAGAAGGTCAAGCCAACCGCACCAGATGAAGCTTGGAGCATGGACTTCGTGTCGGATCAGTTACAGGATGGCACACGCTTCCGGTCGCTAACTATCGTCGATGTCTACACACGAGAAGCGGTGGCGATCGAAGTTGGCCAGAGCTTAGAGGGAGACGATGTAGTGCGCACACTGAACAAGCTGAAGCTCGAACGTGGTGTGCCTAAGGTCTTGTTCTGTGACAACGGGAGCGAGTTCACCAGTCATGCGATGGACCTGTGGGCTTATCAGAACGGGGCAAAGATCGACTTCTCAAGGCCTGGCAAGCCGACTGACAACGCCTTCGTAGAAAGCTTCAATGGGACCTTCCGGGCCGAGTGCCTGAACACCCACTGGTTCATGAGCCCGAAGGAGGCAAAGCATCTGATCGAAGCCTGGAGGCGCGAATATAGTGACAGTCGTCCTCACGCATCTCTCGCGGACAGGACGCCAAGCGAGTTCGCCAGCCAGTACGCGGCTAGCCGCGTACTGGCTGGAACCTAAACCGGTCGAAGACTAACTCTGACCTTGGTATAGAAATGCTGGGCCCTTCAAGAAGCTGCGCTACACTAACACTCCGCGGCACAAAAGATCGGGCAGTCCACCTGCACATAGAAGTCTTCAACGCGCATCGAGATGGCTGCGCCGACGCGGGAGAAGGTATAGACCATCAGTCCGATCAGGGCGCGGTCACGAAGACCGGGCAGGGAAGTGGCATCGATCGCGTCGATCAACGTGCGGGCTTCATCCGCCTGTAGCACTGGCGTCTTGCCGCGGCGTTGCGAGTGCTTCGGACCCCGCACCGCGTGGGCCGGATTCGTGGGGATGACCTGGCCGACGACCATCCAATCGAAGAGCATCCGCAAGGCGGCCAGCCGCAGCTTCACCGTAGGTTTGGAGTGGAGCTGAAGCTGCGCCTCGACAAACGCCGCGATATGGACCGGCTCGACCTGGGGGAGATCAACGATGGCGTGCTCGGCACAGAAAGCCGAGAACTGCCGAACCGCCTCACGGTAGGCGCGTCGGGTGTTGGGGTTACGGATGTGCGAACTGAAGAAATCGCGCATCCGCGTCCGGGCTTCGGGCCGCCCCGTAAAAACAGAGGGCAGAGAAGCGGCTCCTAATACAAGTCCGGTACTCATAGCGGTTTCCTAGCGACCACAATCGGCTGGTAGTAGCCGGTCATATCTGACTCCAACCATTCGATCTCGACGAACCCGCTTTTTTTGAACGCCGTATTGAGGTCCTCTCGCAGGAGTGCCCGATACCGTGAAACATAATGCTTAGAAAGCCATGAACGAGAAGCCTGGAAAGAGAGATAAAGATGCAGGTCGTACTCACCTTCGTCCCAATCCCAGACCTGGTGAACAATCCTCCGAGTGCGTGCTTCGCCGAAAAAGGAGGGGGCCTGCATCGTCGGCTTCGTTTCAATCAGCCTGTCGTAGTCCCGAAGGCTTACAAGGACGACGCCGCCCGGTCTCAGTTTGCCAAACATCTGCCGCGACGCAAGGTCGAGATCATCATTCGAGAGAAGGTGGGGTAGTGCATTGTCGGCGGCAAGAACGACATCAAAACCCTGAGAGGGGATGAGTCGGAGGCCGCGCATGTCTGCCACATGGAACTGTACTTCCGCTCCAAGTCTGCGGGCTTCACGTTGGGCGCGAGCTACCGAGCTCCGACTGAGATCGGACGCTATTAGACGGTGACCTCTGAGCGCCAGCCCCAGAGTCTGTGTTCCGATGCCGCAGGAGCAATCGAGAACCTGGGGAGCTTTGGTGCCACTGTACTGCTCTAAGAGCGGACCCAGAATCGACGCTTGCCGCACGATGCTGCGATCCCAGTCCTCAAACATGAGATGGTAGTGCTCAGCCAGGTCGTCGTAGAACGCCGTTATTGTCATTTTCGAGATCCCCTACCACGCATGATAATGCGCATTATCATGCGTGAAAAAGCATTGAAGCTCTGGCTCAGATGCGCTAGCGGCGAGGTTGCCGAAAACGCCGACTTTCGAGGAACAACGAGATTCCTTCATCCATCAACGTGATGAAAACTCACGTGTGCTGAGCCCGTTTATCCTGAAAGCATGGATAGCTTGCTAGACCTCATCGCTGAGATCGGAGACGCCGACGATGACGATACCGTCATTCGGATCGGGACAGTCACGACGATTGGCAAAGGGTTAGAACTCCATTTGGAGTTATCGACCTTCGATTTGGGGGAGAACACCCGAAAGATTGAAGTTCGTTGTGAAGAGGTACTTGATTACGCTGTCAGGAACGAGGTTGCCTCATCCATCATCCTGACGAGCAACCACCCGTTGCTCTGGAGGTTCACTTACGATACTGCCTCAGCGTTCTTCAAAGGGACACCTCCGGACGTATACGCCGCAACAGGAGCCCTCTATGAGGCGCATCGACACGCTACAGACGACTGGTTCGGTCTTGAAACTCAACTCAATGGAGGATTGAAACTCAGCCAATTGCTGAGCGCTGGTAACGGTTTGCTTGCACGAGGCCCAATCCCACTTCTGACCGCGTACAAGGATGTGCTGAGCCAGTATTCGGTTGAAGTCGAGATCGTCGGCCCCTATCCGCCAGGCGGCATGATGAGCTCTGCAGAAGTTCAGAACAGGCTTCGGAAAGAAAGCAAGGCTCTTATAGTTGGCGACTCTTACGTCGCTGGAATCGGCTGGACAGCGCCATAGATCTGGTCAGGTCGCAGCGCCTCGGTTTGGCCAGACCAAGCCAAGCTCCTTGAAAACGGTGTTCTGGGAAACTTCGACCCGCCCGGACGGTCGCCGAAGGCGTGATTGCCGATAACATCGACTTTGCGGCAACCAGAGGAATCAGCTTTCCGTCTGGACTGCATAGACGACCAAATCCTCGCCACCGATCTTTACCGTTTTCCTCCAGACATGAGTTCTATTTGGAACTTCTTCCCATGTACCGCTATATGGGTTGAATTCCTTTTTCAAGGTCGGGGTGAGACTGGGAAGAGCACCATCAGGGATGTTCGTCGCCCAACTGGAGACGAATCCTTTGAAGTTGCTATGTCGCCCCTGTGCAGCATGGAGAGAACCCTTATAGCTCAAGATGTATGTGTAGAGAGGCATTGAGCGATATTCTCACGGAGCCTGATGGCAGTTACGGGCTTTCTTTCTCTCATTCCTGAAAAACGGGGCGGTCTCAACCGGTCGATGCAACACCATCTGATTTAGATCATTTCTCAGAGGTGGTGTTGATGAGACGAGAGAGACAACATGGGCTT
>NZ_JACHIP010000019.1 GCF_014203275.1 Granulicella aggregans | reverse complement strand
AAGTTTAAGGGGCTGGTGCGGCGCAGCTACCTAGAACCCACCATCACCGCCCTGTACCAGATTGCCCTTGGTGACAGCAATGTTGGGTTTACCCCTTCTACGTGGTTTCCGTATTCTGGGGCGAGATGCTCTGGAAACGCTCCCTAATGGCTTAGGCGACAAACACATCTCTGGCACCTGACGTGGTCCTGAAACTCGTCAATCATTGCGAACTTTAGGATGTGGAAGCTTTTATCCCGGCACTGTCGCTCGGACCTGAGGAGGCTTAGCGGCTCATTCGGGCCATACGTAGTAATCACTCGCAGGAACCCGAACAAACCCTACCTCTTCCCAGAATTGCCTCACTCGTTGCTGCGCTGGCCGTTTTCCTCGGGGATTTTGGTCTTCACATCTACCAGTAAATTGCAAAGGAACTGGGACGCAAGTGATGACACCGCAGTTAGCTCCAAGTCTTCGAATAGCCATGAGAGCAATTTCCTTTCCTATGCCTTGTCCACGGTACTCCTGATCGAGTTCAAGATGCTCAATCAGCATCAGGTCCCAGTCAAGGGACCGATCTTCGGAAAGCAAATGCTGAACGACCGGCTTAAGCTCTTCAGTCTTGTGATCGAATAGGTTCGCAAAGCAATCACAACTATCTCCATCAAGGGAATCCATGACCTCGAAGAGAGACACTTCTTCATTAACGATGCGTCCGCGCTCAACAATGTAGATCGTGACTTTTCCAATCTTGCGCTCACTTTCATCGTTCATCGTTGCGATGGCGCTTCCGTGATAAACAGTGATGAAATCGCTGGGATCTCCAAGATCCTGGGCGATACTGAATTCAAAATCGACGCGAATGCCTATGTGCTGAGCCTCTTTGCGTCGTTCCGATGTGTTGGCTATCGCTTTACGCACGGGTACAGCATATCTGTCCCCGTGATGTTTAAGCACCTCTTCTGAAAACTTCAGGGAGCTCTAGGACGTAGAATGACGAGATGCCCAAAGCAGCTGCAGCAATCACATCTCCTAAGATCAAGAAGCTCGCCCAGAAAGCGCTGAAATCGCCTAGCATGTTGACGACCGCAGAAACGCGTGAGCTCGGCGCGTCCGTCATTGCTTACGTCTCACCTCCAAAGGAGGGAACTGCGGTTCCAGCAAAGAAAGCGGCCTCCAAGAAGACCCCAGCGAAGCAGAAGTGACCTACTAACCCGTTCGACCTTGAGGATTCCATGGCAACGAAGAAAGCACCCGCAAAGAAGACCGCTGCTCCCGTGGCGGCAAAGAGCAGCGCCGCTCCAGCGAAGAAGACGAGCTCCACCAAGAAGATGACGAAATCAGAGCTGGTCAAATTAGTCGCAGAGAAGATGGAGTTGTCGTCGAAGCAGACAGCGGCGTTCCTCGATTTCCTCGCGTCGACTGCTATCCAGGAGACCAAGAAGAACGGCGAGTTCACGATCCCTGGCCTCGGTAAGCTGGTGAAGGCTCAACGGGCGGCTCGTATCGGCCGTAACCCTCAGACAGGTGAAGCGATCAAGATCAAAGCCAAGACGGCCGTCAAGTTCCGGGTTGCGAAGGCAGCCAAGGACCTGATCGCACCCATGAAGTAACGAGGAAATCAGAGCAGTAAAGCGATCCTTCGCGTCAGCGGAGGATCGACTGTTTAGGTCCTCGAAGGAGCATAGGTCTGATAATGCTATTAACCCGCGATTGACTATACGTAATTACGCTTATCAGACGTAAGTAATTGATAACAACACGCTTACATAGTATAGCGCAAGGAACGCACCGCTCTCAGTCCACCTTCTCGGCCGGAGACACGACGACAGCAGTGCGTCATGGTTTCACGGTTGCGTGATGGTCAGGTAATGTGGCGAAGCGCTCCCAACTTAACGCAACGTCCCTAGAGGGGAGCCAACCGGCAGGAACCGCGTCTATCGGAGGAACTTCAGAGGGCTGTGCGTACCGTAGATCTACTGCTCCCATAAGCGGCACGTGGCTATTGGTGAGGAGTCCAGTCGGTTCTTTGCGAAAAAACGCATAGTAGCCACTGTTTTTATTTACTACGGCTGAGGCTCGTTTCGATCCAGAGTTGTCCAGAATTGCGTTTAGCCACGCGAGGATGAGCTCGGTCGCATCCTCATTGCAAAAATGATTCGCATCGTTCTGGGTAGCGAAGAGCCATGGAGCGCCCCGCCCCCAATGCTTGGAAAAGTACGAATAGGGCGTTTCTGTTCCCACAATCTCGTCTTTGCCCCCGACCAGAATAAGTACCGGAATCTTCAAGGCAGCGCCTGAGAGGCTGATGGTATCGAGTCCCAATGGAGCGCCCTGCCCACCGTGAGACACAATTGCTGCTTCGATTCGGTCAGGAGCGAAACCTACAAGCCTGCCCACAAGCGCACCCGCTCCCGAAAAACCCATGAGCAGGAGAGGGGCAGTCTTCAGTTCCAGATGATTCGTTGTCACAGATAACTGGTCGATGGCCGTCAACAAACTTCGGCCGAGACCATGATCTGGATCGACATCGAGGTCTCCATTATTTTTTGTTGAAGGGCACCCCATCGGCATGAGCATTGCCAAATCGTGTTTTCTTGCGAAAGCCGCAACCTCGGGTTCCTCGTAAAAATGTTGTAGCTCGGGGCCTCGTTCGAAGACCACAAACAATCCACGAATTGGTTTGGCTTCTGACAAGATTCGCAGATCGTACTGGCATGGGGCTGCGACATCCTCGTCTGGTTTCGCAGCTACGATCGTGTGAAAAGAGGTCACCGTGCTTTGGGCAAAGCAATCAGACGGGATTACAGTCGGGATAAAAAGCGTAAACGCGGGAAACAACACGCAATAAGTGCCTACTCTCCAAAGACGAGACAATCCGTGCTCCTTTCCAGATGCCAGCTACTATAGGGGATCATAATTAAGCATGTTCAGGTATTCCGCCAATGTCTGTCCTGATAAACGCCGCTCACGCCACTTTGCCGGTTCTGCCTCAATTCGCTAGCGTTCGATTTTTGACGTTTGGTGTAGGGACCCCTTCAAAGAGGCGAGCAATTCTTCTAAGGCTGAAGCATTCTGGTCGATGTAATCCGATACCGGACCCCAATATCGGTGGTGTTCCTCAACGTAAAGTCGAGCCCAGGGTTCCTGTCCCTTTTGGGCACCCTCAACAATGAAGTCATGCTCCGCTCGGGCTCTCTTAACCATTAGCTTTATGAGCTTGCCGTAGCTGGACCGCTGAAGACGATACCCATCCAAGAGTGCATGCATGGCAGTTGCGGCCCTCGGAAGCTCGCATTGAGGTTCAAATGGTGGGAACGCTATTGAAGCCCACGCCAAGTCCCATAATCGGGTGGCGGGCGCAGCAGCGTCCCAATCAATGAAAACCCACCGGTCAGCGCCACAAACCAAATTCCATGGTGCCAGATCATTGTGGCAAATGAGATCACGTTCGTCCGGCTCATAGCGGACGTTCCATTGAGCCTCTTCGGGCATTTGGAATGAGGCGGCTGCGTCGTGCAAAGTCCTGATGATGGTGCCGACGCGGCGAAAATCAGTTTGTGTGTGAGTTCCAACGCTGCTCCACAACGAACCTTGTACAAACTCCAAGACCTGTCGCCCTTGCTCGTCTATTCCGAGAGCGGCTGGAGATGCTTCGAAGCCTACAGCCTGAAGATATGCCAAGAGACTGTGTACGGCAGGAGTAGAGGATGTCACAGGTTTGCGCACAGTCGATCCAAGCCGAACAACTGATTCGGCGGTGTTGCCACCCGTAAGCTGTTCTTCTTGTTCTGACATAATCCTCGTGGAAATTCTAATTGCTCCTGAAATGTCGCATTCTCGGCAGTCGTGGAAATGCCGGAGTCGTGCAAAGCACGGAACGGTAAAGCTGTCCCACCCTTCGCACCGCTCCTTGGCAGACGCCAATGCTGCCGGCGTCTTCCACATCCCCCAGCCCTCGACGGCGGGATATTTATGTAAAGACACAAAGACATAAAGGGGGTCACTACACCAAACGTCAGAAATCGTACGCTAAGCGTCTTAGAAGTCACGAATCTTGATGACCGCGCCTGCGACTAATAGCAAGATCAAAGAGATCAAGAGACAAATGGCTAGGCCGAGCCAATGAAACGTTCCTGTTAGCAACTGGGTTTTCGAATCGATTGAGGCTGTAGCGCTCATCACGTCGAAGACGTTCCAGCCCTGAAGCGCATGTCCTCGATAGCCGAGAAACACTGCGGTGAGTGTGCAAAGGCCAACGACCGGAGCGGTGAACTCTCCCTCGAACATTTCCGACAGCAACAATCCAAAGGTTACGATCACAAGACCCGTTACGCCCATCCACGCCCCGAACGCTAACGCTTGAAGGAATGGATAGGATTCGCCAATGATTGCTGACAGCGCTGGGATGAGAATGGCCGAGCCCAAACCAAATGCGATTGCCTCGGCCCACGCTATGGAGGCGCGGGCGAGGAAGAGATCGAGCCGCCTGACCGGCAGAGCAAGTGTAAAGAGGGCAACGCCGGTTGTTCTTTCCCTTGTCAGCCCTCCGAGGGCAACGATAAAGGCCGCCAAAATCCACAATCCTTGTAGGGCGTAGTGGAACAGACCTGACCAAACATAGGCCGAGTAGAGCAGCGGCTTGTCAGGAAAGCGTGTGTTGTAGCGGGCAAGAAATCCGGGGCTGGTAAGCACTGCATAGAAAACCAACGATGCCAACAGCACGAGGGAGCAGAAAAAGCGCCCACGAGATTCTCGCCAGGCTTTATGTAGGAGGGCGGGCCTGCCAGATACAAAGTCATTGCGTCGCCTAAGAGCATCAGTAGTCAATGTGATCTCCATGGGCGACAGTGGCCGCGAGCAAAGCTGCTGTGAGCATCCACGTTACGAGGAGAATCGTCCATGGTGTCGCACTCCAGCTCAACTGCCATGGACCGGCCATGGCGTGCGCGAAGTCCAGGTACCCCAACCATGTGGAGTGCCCGACGTAGCGCATGTGTTGCATATAGGTCTGAAGCCAAAGGTAAGGCGCTCCGAGGACGGCCAGAGTAAGAATGAGGCTCATATAGTTGCCCGGAAAGAGCGTGTAACAGAGATTGCCGAAAGCGATCAGGAAAACACCAGCGGCAACCATGAGCGCAGTATGCAAAAGCAGCTGTGAGAGTGAACAGGTTTGATGAATTACGAGAGAGCCGACGATGACCACGAGTACGGCGAAGAGACTCAGAGCAATGCTCTCAAACAGCGCTACCGCCAATCTCGTGAAGAGCCACTGTCGTCGGCTGACCGGTAGGCCCAGGCTGAACAAAACCGTTCCGCCGTTGCGCTCGCGAACCAATCCGCCAAACGCAAACAGGATGGCAAACAAGGCCCAAACCTGTTGCAGGTAGTTATCGTAAAGGTAGTGCCAGAGATACCAGCCGTATTCATGAATGCCAAGTGGCATCCATTTCATATGGTAGCCATGAGGGTTTTGCAATTCCCCCGTCCACATGCTGACTAGCCAAGCGTGCTGCTGCATGTAAAAGATACAGACGATGGCTGCAGCAAGAAGGCCAGTAAAGAAGCGGACTCGGGTCTCGATCCAAGCCTTGTAAAGAAGCATTCTCATGATCTGGCCTTCACCTTCTCAAGGAAGATTTCCTTCAACGAGATGGGTAGAACATCGACGGTTCTCGCATGGAGCATGCGAACATGCTCGACGATAGAGTCCACGTTGTGGCTGGCGACGAACGAAGCTGTTCGCCCTTCTATGCGAACCTTTTCTATCCCCGGCACCCTGAAGTCACGCTCTTCGACCGGTTCCGGGAAGACCGCCTGAATGTGCCGGTACTGCTCCTTGACCTGGTCCACTGACGCATTGAGCACAAGCTTGCCATGGTCAATCATCAGAATGTGATCCGCTACCTGTTCGACCTCCGCAATCTGATGGGATGAGAAGAAGATGGTTGTCCCTTGGGCCGCGAGCGACACAACAATCTGAAGCACGTCTTCGATGGCTACAGGGTCTAGCCCTTCTGTAGGCTCATCCAGTATCAAGAGTTCGCAGCCACGGGCGAAGCCAAGAAGCAAAGCGAGTTTTGTTCGCATGCCCTTCGATAGCTGCCGGATCTTGCGATCGGGAGGGAGCTCAAACTGCTCCAGGAGGCGCGCTTCGAGGGCGTGATTCCATCCAGGAAAGAATGACTTCGTGAAGTGAATGATCTGGGCGACGCTCATGTAGTCGTAAAGCCGCTTATCCTCCGCCACGAAGGCTACTTTTTGACGAATTAACAGACTCTCCCTCTCTCTATCGATGCGGTGTCCGAGGATGCTGCCACTGCCTGACGTAGGGTGAATCATTCCGAGTAGCATCTTGATCGTCGAGCTTTTTCCTGCACCGTTTTGGCCAAGAAAAGCACATACGGAGCCGGCCTCAACCGAGAGACTCAGACCACGAACGGCCTGCTGCTTTCCATATGTTTTTCTCAGATCGATCGTTTCGATGACTGCGGCCACGACTACCTCCCTTGAAGCTCTTCGGCGAATTCGGCTTCAAAGAGTCGTCGAATCTCGCCTTCGTTCAGACCTTGCTTTTTCAAAGTGTCGATAAAATCACGAACCAGCTGCTGGGCGTCTCGCATCCCCTCAGCACCGGATAGACTGCGGGGCCGGGTCGTTACGAACGCTCCGAGTCCGTGCCTTATATCGAGAACTCCTTCGTTCTCCAGCTCGCGATAGACCTTTATGACAGTGTTGGGGTTGATGACAAGAGCTTCGGCCAGGCTGCGGATGCCCGGCAACTGATCTCCGGGAGAGAGGGCACCGGTTTCAATGACATGCCTAATTTGTTCTTTGAGCTGAACGTAGATAGGAATGCCCGACGACGGATTTGGTTTGCGAAACACTGTTATAGAGTAATAGCACAGTAGGGCGGACAAGGCAATCGTGTATCTGTTGCGCAAACGAACGTTTGTGCGAGGGTGCGTTACCGAGTCGAAAACCGTCATTTCTGGGTTGCAGAAGCCTATTGCGATTGCCTTTCCAGTGGCGACAGGTTTGTGCAACAGGCCTTAGCGTACGATTTTTGACGTTTGGTGTGGTGACCCATAAAGGCAAGCGATGGCTAGAAGCCGATGCCGAAGTCGTGCTGCTGCCGGACAGGCTGTGCAAGTTCAGGCGCCGCGATTTGTTTGGAAGTAGAGAAATCGTGCTGCGGCTGGTTGGTGTACAAAGCAAGATCCGTTTTCGGAGAAACGCCCTGGAAGGTTTGTTGGGAAAGGCCATCGCCTGTTGCGATCACGCGTTCCGCGCGGAGGTTCTTCAGGCCGTCGACGGCGTAGCCGTATTCGATGTGCCGGGACTTCTCTGAAGAGACCTCGGCGTTCTTGCCGGAATCGAGCTTCACTGTCATGGAGTGGTCCTGACCTATGCGGGTTACGGTGCCGAGGTCACCGGAGCGGACGCCGGTCTCCTTGTCATAGCTGGTAAAGCGGATGCGCTCACCTTGCGCTATTTCGCGGGTCTCCTCTTGGTAAGTCCGGCTCTCGCGTGTTTGCGTGCGGAGCTGCGCCGGGTTGTAGGAAATTTCTTCACGCGTGGCGTCTAGCTGAACCGAAAGGACGTTGCCGCGCGGCTTCGTAGATACAACGGTGGCCTCGCTGTCGTGGGGAATGCCATGAAGGCTGGGACTGCCAGTCTTGTAGTGGATCTTGTCTCCGGGTTTGTAGCTCTCCACGCGCATTTTGCTGCCGGTGTCTTTCTCCACTAGAACCGGAACAGCCTGCGCGTCCCGGCCGAGCTTGCCCTGCGCGTAGAGGTCGGCACGGACGAGCTGCGTCAGCTCCTCACGCTCCGTGCGATCGGGTGCGACGATCACACTACGCTCTGGGCGGCTGACGTACTCACTCGCAACGGCGGCGAGCCGTGAGTCGGCATTGTTGTACTCGTGGACCTGAACGATCTTTGGAGCTTTGGGGGGCTGTACAGCTTCGGCCTTTTCAACTTTGGTTGTGAAGTCGAGTGCGGCCGTCTTGGTTACATCCGTAGCGAGCCGCGCACCCAACGTTTCAGCGTCGTTCGTGTAAATTCTCGCGTCCTGGGCCGCGCGTGAGATGGCTACATAAGCGAGGCGGCTGTTGATGAGGCTGCGCGAAGAGTCGGTGTCGATGTTGGCTATCACGCGGTCTGCCGTGAGTCCCTGGGAGCTGTGCGATGTGACGGCGTAGCCGTGGTCGAACTGCCGAAACTCTGTGGGGTTGAAGCTGACGAAACGCTGCTCCTTGCCATCCATAAGGACGGTCATGCGGTCTGGCTCCATCTTGCTGATGGTGCCCATGTCGCGGTTGGAGATCCCAAGCTCCTTATTCAGCGCAGAGAACTGCAGCCGGTCGCCCGTGGCAAATTCGCGGCTGGTCTCGCGATAAACGTTCACGCCATAGACGCGCCTGGGGTCGTACTCTACTGTTGCGCCGTTTGGAAACTCCACGGTCAGCCGATTCGCGGTCGCATCGCTCGATCGCACAACGGCGAAGCTGTTGCGCTCGATCCCTTCGGCTTTGCTGCCGCGCTCGTACTGGACAACATCGCCGGGACGGTACATCGCCGCCCAGGTGCGATCGGGACCGGTCATGTCCGAGCGATGGGAAAGTGTAAGGAACTGTTGGCCATCCCCGGCAAGCGTGCCGGCTTTCAGCAGCTCGCCGCGCACGGCTTCATTGATCTGCTGGCGGCTGCGATTGTCAGGGGAGACGATGAGGGTGTTCTCTGGTTTAGCAGCGTAGTCCCGCGCGATCGCCGCGATGCGCTCTGGCGCATTGGCAAGCTGAGTGACACGTCCTTGCTCGGAAAGCAGCGCAATTCCCTTCTCCGTTTCGTTCGTGGCGAGGTGCTGCACGGCGCGAAGCAACTCGGGGTCTTTCTGCCTCATGATGGTGTCCAGCCTGGAAGTCTGCATGCCTGCTTCCTGCATTTGCTGGAACGGTCGGCCCGCATCGACACCCTGGTGCTGGCGTATGTCACCGATGACGAGAACGCGGTCCTCCGGGCGTATCTTCTCTAAGAAAGCTCGCATCTGCTTGGTGCTGGCGAGACTGGATTCGTCCAGCATGTAGAGATGTTTGCTGGCAGGGTCGGACTCCTTCTGCCGTGCAAGGAAGCTCTGAAGCGTATTCGCTTCGATCCCGGCTTCGCGGAGCTGGCCTGCCGCTTTAGAGGTCGGGGCGAAGCCTTCGACCTTGTAGCCGCCTTGCTCCGCACCCTCGCGGATGGCCGACAGGGCGCTCGTTTTTCCGGTGCCCGCAAGCCCCTGAAATCCGTGTACACGGTCGGTACTTGTCAGCACCTCGCGGATAGCTGTGCGCTGCGCGTCGTTCAGAAAATCACGAGATTGGGCCTGCTTCTCGGCGGCACGATCACTCAGCATGGGTTTGCTTGCGTCTCTTCCATCCATGACGTGTTGCACGTTGGCACGCTCCGCCGCGATGGTCTCAGGAGTGGTGAAGCTGCGCCCGGAACTGTGCTTTTGCCCCTGGACGGAGCGGAACTCCCCTTCCTCTCGTCGCCGCTGGAACTCGCTCTGCACTTCGGAAAAGCTGACTTCGCCCATACCTCGGCGCAAGGCCTCGCGCATGATGATCCGCTCATCGGCGACGGCCTCGCGCTCGAAGACCTTCTCCTTGGCGAAGGCCACGGCTCCGCGAGCATCGCCCTGCAGGCCGGTCCCCTGTGCCTGGCTCAACGCGCGTTCCCGCGCCGCTGCGACGACTCGCTCCGGCTGGTTGCCGAAGTCCGCGGCCATCTCCTTATGCGCTGCCAACACCTCGGCGGGCGTGAGGGTCTGCTTACGATCGCGCGTTGCATGCGCGGCGATCTGCGCGGCCTCTGGTCCTTGGAAACCGGCACGCTCCATCTGCTCTTTGATCTGCTGGGAGCGTGGGCTCGACGCGTCAAGGTATGGCTGCGAATAGCCCTTTACTTCAGGTGCGCCGCTCTGCCCTGGCTCGATCTCATAACCCAGCCTGCGGAGCTGGTAGGTGAGAGCCGACTGGTAAACGGCGGTGGCATAGTTCTGCGACTCGAAGAGAGCCTGGGGTTGTAGAGCGCGAGTCGAACCGTCCGCACGTTCGGTGACATTAAAGATGATCGCGTGCGTGTGGAGCTGGGGTGCGGCGTAGCCGTTCACTGGCCGCGCCGTGTCATGCTCGAACTTCGCCGCAATGAACTTCCCCGTCTGTTCGGCGGGATTGTTGCCGCCGATCCGCGCGTGCGTGTACTTCTCGAGCTCTTCAAGTGCCGTCGTCACAGCAGCACGGTGAGCCTCCCTGACGCGGTCGTCGCCACCTACCAGAGCAGTCAACGAGACCGACTTGGGGGCGGAGAACGTCGCATCCCATCCGGCCCGGTGCTCAACGGGCTTCGTCACGCTGCCGTCCGCGTTGGTGTACTCCTTCCCTTCCCGATGCTTCACCATCTGTTCTTCAGTCTGCGGATGTTTGCCTTCCGTCAGACGGGAGAACTCCAGCGGCGCAACCTCTCCGGAGAGACCGAGGGAGGCGGCAAGTTTTCCCTGCCACTCTCCCTTTACCGTGTCGTCCTGCTTGTAATAGCTCTGGGCGTCGCTGGTGTATTCCAGACTGTGGTATGTCTGCGCCTGAGCCGGGCTGATGGCTTTGGAAATAGTGAGCATGGCGACCTAGAGATTCTGTGAAAGGGGCTGTTCCTGGATGGGCGTTGGAGGAACAACCTTGGGAACTTCGCGTTTGGGGACCAGGGCCTCGGCCTCTTTTACGGGGGCGCCCTTGCTGGCTGGTTTCTCCGGTTCACTGACTGGCTTCTCGGTGACCGGCTGTGCCGGTGCCGGGGCGGGTGCAGGGGCAGGGGCAGGGGCCAATGGGTTGAACCACATTTTGTTTGGAGCAATCTGCCGCCGTTGCAACGCCTCGGCGATCTTCGGAAGGCTCATGGGTGGAAACGAGAAGCGCGATACGTAGTTATTGATCTTTACGAACGCATGGAGGTCGGGCAGACCTTCCACCTCAGACTTCATCACCAGTGGCTCGATCTGACGATCAAGGGTGAAGCTCTTGCCCTGGCGCTTCCCGTCCGCTACCGTCTCACGGACACGCTCGATTTCGACCTCGCCGATCATCTCGGCTGCCCACTTCGCGGCGTTCGGTTCGGCGGTGCGGAGGATGAACTTCGTGGTGGGCTGCGAAAGCATCACCTCGGCGAGATGGCCGTAGATGGTTTCTAGCTGCGCCTTGCCCTGGTAGCCGAAGACGATGGGATTGTCGCTCTTGCGGCCTTTGGTCAGTGCCGTATGGAACTGCGGAAGACGCTGCAGGCTGGCAAGTTCATCGATCACCAGCCACACCTTCTTCTGTCCCGGCTTTGGCTTCGTCAAGAGACGTAGCACCAGCAGGTCGATCCAGAGAGAATGCAGCGGGCGCAACGCCTCCTGCTGGGCTTCGGTGGACGTGAGGAAGATCCATCCCTCCCGTTTCTCGGCCCAATCGGTCGCGCACCACTCGCGCCCCTGCGCCTCTTCGCGGGTGGGCAAAAGGCGCAGACTGTCGGCAACGAGACCTAACGATCCGAGCACGCCGCTCTTCTGCTGCGGCGCATCCCTGGCCGCCATAAATGCAAGTTCAGTACCCTCTAAACGCCGTTGAATCTCGTCTTCATCCGACATCCACGCGACCAATTCTTCTGGCGAAGGTTTGTACTTCAGGAGATGGGCGAAGATCTTCTGGGGCGTGTCTGTAAAGAACTCACCCCGCTTATCGTCGCGTGGCTGATACATAGAGGCAGCGATCGTACGCGCCTCGGCCGGGTCTCTCAGTTCGCTCGATGGAGTCCAATAAGGCGTTCTCTCATCGAGCGGATTCAGAATCCAATCCTTCCGGCTCTCTTTGTAAAAGCTCTCTGTGAACTCCCCTGCGGGGTCGTAGACGATGGCAATTTCACCTCGGTCGGCGATCTGCTGGAGGAGCTGTTTTATCAAAGTTGACTTACCGGTCCCGGTGTCGCCCATGATCTGGATGTGCTTCGCCTCGGCGCTCTTGGGGATGCGCAGCTGCGTCGGCTTCCGAAAGAAAGACCGCTTTTCGGCGGTGTCGATGGCGAGTCCGTCCGCCTGCAAAGCTTTGTTGAACTTAGCCGGGGTCGTCATCACCGGCCCCTTCAGGC
Source organism: Granulicella aggregans (assembly GCF_014203275.1). GTDB lineage: Bacteria > Acidobacteriota > Terriglobia > Terriglobales > Acidobacteriaceae > Edaphobacter. The sequence goes on along the minus strand of NZ_JACHIP010000019.1, from coordinate 36,822 downwards.
GCCGTCCATACTTCAACTCGCGGAAGCGCTTCACGTCCGCACGTCCGGCGAAGACAAGGGCGATCACGAGGACGGCAAAGCCTTCGGCTAAGGACGTGCCGTAGATATCGAGCAGCCCTTGACCGTCGAAGTACACGGTGCGGAGCCAACGGCTAAGAGCAGCGTCGTTGTAATCCTTCTCCGCCCCTTTGTAGAACACCGTGAAGCCCTGATGCCGCGCGGCCAGCGACAGATCGACCGGGGAGATGGCACCGTTGGGCAGCTTGGTTTCGCCTGGAACGAAGTCGGCCGGCAGTGCAAGTCGGGGCGCGGCTTTGCCGCCGCCCACATAGAGCAGCCGATACTTTCCTTGCTGCTTGAACGTCGCCCCGACGAGCGACCGGATATAGGTCGTCGTGTAGTCCCGCCTCAATGGAGTCTCAGAGAAGCGGAGAAACTGCCAAACGAAGAAGATCGTTACGAAGACACCCAGAGCCAAGGCGCAGAACGTATAAATGGGTGCGTGCGGCGGCCAGACTATGGTTTCTTTGCGGCCCCACTTCTGATTGTTGTTCATCGTCCCGCCTCCGTTGCGGCGTACTGCTGCATGACTTCCGCTGCTGCCTTGTGCTTTGAATTGCGAATCGTCTGAAGCTCTTTCTGGAACGCTTCGGGCGTCATCGAGTCGCCACAAACGACACTCCGCAGCGTGGAATTCAGAAGTTGGCGGATGGCCACGATCTCTGTAAACGTGGGCGTGATGGTTTCACCTCGGGCGGCCGCAAGTAGTACCTCGCGGCACCACTCGCTAAGGCTCTGCCCCTTCAGCTTGGCGGCTCGTTCCATCTCGTTCTGTTCGTCGCGAGTGACGCGAGCGGTCGCGCTGATCGTGCGCCCTGTGCGTCCTTTCGAGCGTCGTATCCGCGTCTCTAGGTCTAGGAACGATGGCTGCGTATTCTCTTCCATTAGCGGAATTCCTCAGTTGACTATCGTTGACCGGTGGTTGACGATAGCCAACCGATTTGGCGTAAGTGGTTTGTTTACAAAGAGGTTGACGATAGTCAACCCGCTCCGCTTCTAACGACACCCTGGAAGGGGTGGAGTGTCATACTTTTCATGCGCAAAGCGCATCATTGGACTTCATTGCCTACTTCGCATCTGAAGGTGCAACCGCTGATGCTGAACGTGCGACAGAACCGTTGGTGCTACCGGTGCTCTTAGCGGCAGACTTCGCACCCTTCACAGAGCCCGGAGCCTTCTTAATTCGCACAGAAGCCGCTACTTCTTCATCGGGGTTCTTCTGTAGGTGTTGCTGAAAGTCCTTATCGTGACGGAAGATGTATTCCAACGCTTCATTCACCACGTCATCTGCCGGTCCTTTGTGGAAGTGGGCATACCGGTCAAGCATTTTTGCGGTTGACTCTTCAAGCCTGATGTTGGTTTCTACCTTCTTGGAAGTCTTCACTGTGAATAGCGCCATGATGTGTTTCCTCTCTTTTTCGGTTATGCAAACTGCGCGATGGGTGTTACAGCCGGTGCGCCAACTATCAGCAACTCGCGGGCTGTCTTAGGCTGGGGTGCTGAGTAAACTTCCTCGACCTGGAACTGTTCGGAACGATAGTCGTAGCCCTTCACGAGTACGACCTCGCGCACCTGACGACGACCACCTGCCGCACGTTCGCAGTACAGGGCGAAGTCGATTGCCTTCGCTGTCTCGCTGCGCATGAACGCGTGATTGAGGTTGGCTCGTGCGCTCAATGCAAGGTTGGAAAGACGGTCCAACGCTTCGACGGCACTGCTTGCGTGGATAGTGGACATCGTGCCGCCGTGTCCGGTGTTCATCGCCTGGAGCAAGTCATAACCTGCTTCATTGCGAATCTCGCCCATGATGATGCGATCCGGCCGGTGACGGAGCGCTGCAGCCAGAAGCTCGCTCGGCGTGATGGCAACCTGACCGGGAATAGCATCGACTGCCTCCCATCGCACGGTGTTCGGCTGCAGGATTTGCAACTCGGCAGGCTGCTCGATCACACACAGCCGTTCCGTCATCGGAACATGGTCCAGCAACGCTTTCATCAGCGTTGTCTTGCCCGAGCTAGTCCCACCAGCGATGATGCCGTTCTTACGTTGACCTATGAGTGAAACGATGAGGTCGCGCACCTCCGTGGGCAGGCTTCCGCTCGCTACCAGCTCATCGCTCGTGTACCACTTGTTGAATTTGCGGATGGTGAGAGTGGGACCGTCTATGGAAGCAGGCGGACCCACAACCGCAACACGCGAACCATCAGGCAGTCGCGTGTTGAGAATGGGATTCTGCGACGTGAGATCCTGCCCCAAGACACGGGCCACACGTTCAATCGCTGCGGTGAGGCGCTCGTTGGTATAGGCGGACGCCAACTTCACGCGTTCAACAACACCATTGCGGTCGGCGTACACACCGCTGGTGCCGTTAATCATGAGGTCAGAGATTGACGGGTCGAGCAACAGCACTCGAATCTCTTCTGGGAAGAACGGCAGGATGAGATCGTAGCTCACTGTACGTCACCCGCTTTGCTCTCCGGCAAGAATGGGTTTGCGGGTGCGATAGGTACGGCCACGGCATGCTGTGGCTTCGGCAGTGTGCCGTCGTTTGCGATCGGATCGACGCCGAGACGGTTCTCATGGAACTCCGTAATCGTCAGACCGAGCGGATTGATGGTCTCGAACTGAGGAAAGACTTTGGCCTGGTCCGATACCTGCTTGGGATTGAGATAGTAGGTGACGCTCAGCATCCAATGCTCGGTACGCGGCTGGCGGGAGTTGCGCAGGGAGTAAAGCTTGTCGAAGTTGACCAGCGCGGTGCCCTTCGCCATCACTGCGCCCTGTACCTGCTCGGTAGACATAGAAGTGATGGTGACGTTGCGCACGTCCACCTCGCTCTGCTCGGTTTGTCCTGCCGTGACCTGCGAGACGATATGATTCGCGTTGTCCTCGCCCATGAGCTGCGATGCGAGCGACTGTGAAAGAAAGTAGTAGTTCAGCGGGTACTTCTTCGCCACCGTCTCCCGGTTCAACGTATAGCGATAGTTCGCCCAATCGGTGAGGTAGGTCCGGACTTCACCCTCGCGCGGAGAGTAGTTGAGGTCGCTGTACACGATGGCCTGCGCCTTGCCCATCTCATCGATGCGGATGTAGCGGTTGATGACAGGTTTGTGTGCAAGAGAGATGATGCTGGCGAACGAACCCAGCAACAGAATAGAGAGGCCGCCGATAACGATTCGGCTCGTCTTTCGTTCGTTGTAGTGGGCGGCGTAGACCTCATTGGCAATAGTGTCCGTAAGCACGGCCTGCTCTGAGGTGTACGCTGCATCGGTGAGAGGTACGGTCTGTGTCGCCATGGTCTAGCTCCTTCTAAGAAACGTGGAAAGAAGAATCATCTGGATGTTCCCTGTTGCGGGTGGTGTTGATGTGTCGTCGGGACAGTCGAGTGCGAGTGGCTCAAGATCTTCGCGACGAGGAGAGAGGTGCGATACGCCTGGAAGAGTCCTCCCGCAACCCCCGCGACGATCAATACGGCAAGAAACAGACGGAACAACACACGGAGGAATTTAGGTGGAGTTGCTGGTGGTGATGTCGCAGCCACCGTGGAGACGAATGGGTCATCGTGGTGCCAGCTCATGGCTTCCTCGCGGATGGAGTTGGGCTTTTGCCTCCATAACGGAGGGCGACACTGGTCACAAGATTCTGCGCGGAAGCGGTTGTGCCCGCACTGCCACCAAAGATCGCCTGCGCAATCTGTGGGATGAAGAGCATGTTGAGGATGAAGGCAACGAAAACCATCGTGACTGGGAGTAGATTCGCCATCCACATAGTCATCGAGTAGTCGCCGTTAAAGGTCTGCTGTAGAAACGTCGTATAGAAGCCGGACCAAACAAAGATGAAGGCTGCTGCGACAGCGCGAATCATAGCGAAGCTGAGAAGCGTGTCGAGGAACTGGAAGAACTTGCCCCGAAGGCTCTCCACCATGTAAAGCGGGATAAAAAGTGGTCCAAAGAGAGCAGTTACCGCGTAGAAGATGAAGCTGCTGACGTTGATGACGAAGATGATTGCTGATGCGACACCCATCAGAATCTGAACGTACACGTACATGAAGATTTCGAGCGGCGAGATGAGCGAAGGCATGCCGGTCTTATGCCACGCGTCACTGATCGCCGAAGCGAGCATTGACTGTGTGTTCTGATCGAGCGCCTTTACAATCTCCTGGGCGAGAGCGGAAAACAGTTTGTTGAATCCCCAGCTCGCACCGGGCAGAGGATTGATCCAGTAGGTCTCCAGAATGCAGCAAAACCCGAGCCGCAACATAAACCGGACGATCTCTCCACCTTCGAGAGGAGCCGGATTGAAGCTGAAGCTCATGTTGGCGAGGCTGAAGTTGATGACCATTTTGGCAAGCTGCATGAACGCGATGAAGCTAAGCAGCGAAAGGCCGAGGCTGGTCAGCGCTCCACCGTTCGCCGTGGTCAACGCTGTCAGGTTGTTGGTGAACTGATAGAGCCAATCTGTGCCGGGCATCGTGTACGCCTTCTATAGGGGTTAGGGTTGTTTGATCGTGCCGGGTGCGTGAGTAACGACCGGACTCGCATTGCTCTTCTGTCTTTTCTTCAACACTTCCGCTCTGAAGCGGCAATCTTCAGCGGCAGCAGGGTCAGAGATTGCGTCACAGCCTTGCGCTTTAGGCTGTGTGTTGGCGCTTGCTGGTGTAGAGTTCGCGGGGGTCTGCGTGGCTGGTGTCGTTGGTGCGGCCGAATGACAGCCCATGAGAGCGGTGAGCAGGAATGGAAGCACGATGGATGCATTTGGTCTGGCGATCATGGAAAGCTCCTGTTGTTAGGGGAGCAGCGTCGCGGCGAGAGCTGTGACGCTGCCCTGTTGTTACGGCAAATAATCTGTATACGTGCCGGTTGAATTAACGTATGCGGTTTGGTTGGCCGAGCGTTGTGCCTGGACATCCGCCGCAAGATTCAGATCATGCACCATAGCTGCCCTCTGCTGCATGTTCTGTACTGTCATCTGCTGGGCGATACAAGCATGGAGCGCACCTTGGGCTTGTTGCTCGTTGAGCTGCTGGGCCTGTGATGCGTTCACTAGGTTTAATTGCTGAACCTCACTATTCGTGGAGCCGGTACCGTCAAGCTGGTTGGCCTGCAGGCTGGTGTTTGCCGTCACAGATGCAGAACGTGCGGCACGGTAGGAACCTACTGCGTTCAAGCAGTCGGGTGAAACCGTGTCCGATGTTTCTACGATGGCAAGCTGGGTGAGCTTGTCGCTGTTGCCGGCCGCTTCACTTGCGAGGTACGTGTTGGTGTTGGAAGAAAGAGCAACGCTTGAATTGGTCCATGCCGTGGTTGCGGCGGTGGTGGAGTTTTGGTTTAGAGCTGTCGTCATCCCGTTGGTTTCGCCATGACGATTGGTGACCTGAATCTGCTTCATCTTGTTCAACGTCGTCTGCCACTGCGTTTTCACGCTGAAGTTGACGATGTTGCTCTTGAACGTTTTGTACTGACTCTCCAGGGTGGTCAGTTGCGACACGAGAGAGGCGTAGCTGGTCGGATCGAAGACGATATCTCCGATCCCAAAGAGAGCGAAGCTCGGCGTGGCCGTGCAGAGCACCAAGGCTCCAGCGGCGATCCACTTGCTCTTGCGGGATAGTTTGAACTGCATGCGTCCTCCGTATGCAAGTTGCGTTAGAGTGACGGGTCAACGCGATGTTCCGCGTAGCTCGGGATGAGTATGTCTTGGTTGATATAAACGCGTGCTCTGGAGCCCTCCTTTACCGTGATGACGGGCAGACGATTGAGGAATTTGTTCAATATCTGCTCCGACTCCTGCGCGGTCTGCGAGGAGATCCCGTTGCGGATTTGCGTATTGGCGTCCAGCACGCTTCCGTTGTTGCCGACCTGCGCCAGCCCGCCGATCCCGCCCACTGCGGCGGCGGCTGCAAATGAACTCAGGTAATGGTTGTTGACGTTGGTCGCAAGCCCGGTCGTTCCGAGCGGATCAAGCCCGGTGTACTTGTTCAGGTCGATGGAAAAACCATCTGGGCAGATAGCGCGATTGAAGGTGACGAAAAGCTTCCTTTGACCAGCGCCGGACACGCTCTGGACGTTCCCGATAAGGCGCGTTCCCTGCGGAAGAAGAAGCTGCTGGTGGTCATGGGAGTAGTAATCGGTCGTGAGCATCACGATCATGGGACCGGCGAAACCGCCGTCGATGTGGTTGGTTAGCACACCTTCAAGCACCGTGCCCTCGAATACGCGATAGAGACGCCCTTGGTAGCCATCGAACTCGTACTGTCCCATTGGATCTTTCCGGGACGGCGTCTCTGCTGACACGGGACGCGCTACGGGGCGCTCCTGAGCTATGTCTTCCCCTGTGGCCTTGGCTGCCGGTGCCTCAGAAGAAGCAGCCTCTACGGCAGTGCTGTTATTGGCATTGCCGGAAGTTGGTGCGGTGCGCGCGAAGTCTATTGCAACGGTGTCGCTGTTGAGGGCTTCCTGGTGCTGCCGTTCGCGTGCAAGCTGGCGCTGCTTCGCTTCAGCTTGGGCTTGGGACTGGCCGGAGGTCTTTTGGGGCGCGTTTGGGTTATTGGTGCCGTACATCGCGTCCCGCTGCGCCTGAGTCATCGGCGCGGCGTTCGGAGACTCAGGACCAGGAACTGCCTCCTCCTGTTGAAGTTGTGCGTTCTGAGCGGCTAATACTGCCTGCCGCTGGCGTTCTTCGGCATCCTTCTGTTGAATGAGGCGCTGCTGGGTTTCGAAGCTTCGTACCTGGGTAGCGTTGGGGGATGCAGGCTTCATCATGCCGCTACTCGCAACGGTCGGTCCCGGTTTGGTGCCGTTGCGCAGATTGGCGAGGCCGATGACGAGGATGACGGCGGCAATGCCACCGACAACCTTTAGATTGAACCGCTTGCTTGATTCGGCCTCGGGCTGGGTCGGAACTTGACCCACTTCCGAGGGGTCGTGATCGTGTGGGGTCTCTGCCATGGCTCTAGTTCCCTTCCTTGCGGAAATCCACCCGCTGTTTGCCGATAGTCAAATAGCCCCGCAGGACGGTCTTGGGAACCGTGTACAGGCCATCGTTGTAATCCCAATTGATGAGGCTGCCCTTGCCGTCCTTGGTTTCGTAGAGAACAGGCGTCTCCTGGAAATGGCCGCGTAGGTAGGTGAATTTGTCATCCCGCCACACTTCCTGCAAACCAAGCTCGCCGGCCTTTTTGCGGTCCCAGGTGTAATCGAAATGAAGCTGACCGGGATATTGGCTCCGATATGCTTCGGCCTTCGTCTCCGCGGCTTTCCGCTCGGTGGCTTCCTTCGCGGCTGCTTCGGCGGCCTCTCGCTTGGCTCGGTCCAGCTCTGCGGCCGGTACAAAGACTGGCATCGCGGCGAGCTTGTCCTTACCGGCCTGGTCGCCGGGCATCACGAAAACCTTGGAATCAAAGTGCGCGTCTGGGTCATTGCTCACTTCACGGAGCTGCAGGGTGTACTCGTTGCCGTGATCGGAAACGATATGCACGTCTGTACTGCTGCCTGCGATCTTTGGCTTGATGGAGATAAAGCGGCTGGCAACATGGCCACCGTCGAACACCCAGCTTGAGGTGTCACCCCCAAAAACAGTCGCAACCTTCTCCTCGGCTGGAAGCAGGATCAGAGTCGATTGCAGCAGACCGGCGCGAACGACCGGTGGCGCTTCGGAGTCGATGACAACCACCGTGCGTGGAACGCTTGGAAACAGGGGGTGCTTGGCGTCCGTTGGTTCGGCAGCATGGCAGACAGCGACAATAACGAGACTAGCTGCGAGATATAAGGGAGTTTTCATAGAGAGTCCTCGTGGCGAGAAGGTGTGTGCTGAACCGTGGTTGTTGGCTGAAAGAGGCCCACCAGAAGCAAGACCGCAAAGCCAGCCGCCACGAGAAGAAGACCCGTATTCAGCCAATGCGGCATCGTTTCTAGGCAATCGGTAAACGTCTCGGAGAACGGGGAGAACTGAGGCACAGTCCTACAGCTAAAAAGATCGTCCGGGCCGTAAGAGATCATGCGGTCTCTCCCTGCGCGAACCGCTCGATGCCCTCGGTGAGGCCGTATTTCTCGACCAACTTCGCGCGGCGGGAACGATCCTTGGGCTTCGTGGAGAATTTGGCATAGCTCCGCTTGTCGAGATTCAGGGTGATGACTTTTGTGAGTCCATCCCGACGCACATACAGGGCTTCCCGCTGCTGAAGACTCTCGAAAAGGTCAAGCTGCTGGTCGCTCAACTTGAACAGCTCGCCGTAGAACTTCCGATTGAAGGTGGCGTCCGGCAGGAAGAGAAAGGACGTGCAAGAGTTCACGATGCTGTCTGCGTTCTCGCCCAGGTCGTTGGCGGACTGGCCGATAAGAGTGACACCCCCGAGGTTCTTACGCACGGTCTTGATGGAAGCGAGTGCGGCCTCGAGAAGCTGCTTATTCTTCATGGAGGAAAATAGCTCTTCGATCACGATGTGCTTGGGAACCCCAAGGTTCTTCGGGTCGTACAGCACTGCATTGATGCGTCGCAGCAGCCACACCATCAGAGGCTCAATCAGGTCGGAGTCCTGCTGACCGATGCCCTGGAAATCGAAGCACTGCACTTGACCCAACTCCAGCTCATCGTTCACGTTGTCGAAGATTGCGGCGTAAACGCCGTTGCCCGTCCACTTCGACAGATAGCGGTTGAGGTGCTTCGGCAGCATCAAATTGGAGAGGCGACGGTTAGATGGATCAAGCTGGTACGTGCTACGCACGGCACCAAAGATCACATCCTCGTCCTCCGGAGTCAGCTCAGCGCCTCCGTTGGTGAGCAACAACTTGATGAAACTGTAGAGAAACTTTAGATTGTCCTCAGTCGGTTCCAAGGAGAAAGGGTTGACCCGAGGGCCGGTTCTTCCTACCTTGTCCACCTTGCCGCCGTAGAGCTCGACAACGCTTTCGTAGCTGCCGCCGATGTCGAAAATGTACGTGAAACCGTTGTATTTGCGCTCCATCGCGACATGTTGGTTGTTGTGGACCGACTTACCGGAGCCGGTTGGCCCCAAAATCATTGCGACCTTAACGCCATTGACATAGCTGTCTTGGAAGAACGGCGTCTTCGTCCTGGTCTCGAAGACGTTCAGGTATTCGTTGTCCAGATCTTCTGAGTACGGATGGCCGATACTCGGCGCGTAAACGCTTGAGAGCCGTGCATGATGATCTTCTGCAAGCCACAGTGGAAAGACGTTGAACTTCGGGTTGCCGGGAAACATCGTGTAAAACGACGACAGATTGCCCAAAGACTCTTCAATGACCTGGGCGCGCGCGTCGACGAACACACGGTGCACGCTGGGAATGGTCTCGTGAAGCTGCACTTTGCTTTTGGCTGCGAGTAGAAGGCGCATGGTGAACTCGCCCTGCCCTATCCTGTCTAGATCGCGGATCACGTCGCTGAGATCGTCGACGTTGGCATCGGCGGCCTTTGCTCCTGCGCCCGTCTCCAAGGAGGCGGTATCTCGACCGCTCATCACCCGGCTCAGCACGCCGACCTTGAAGAAATTGATGAACTTCTCCTGATTCGAGATCTCTGCGCGGACCTTCGCCGCAGACTTCGGCCTCCAGGTCGTGCAGAGGACGCTATCGCAGTCCAGCGTCATCAGACCGGCGAACTGGCATGGGCGGGAGACCTCGGGATTGTTCATCAGGGAGAACATCTGCACGTAGCGTTTGCCGACGCGCAGGTGGTCACCCTCAATGGCTACCGGACTCTGCACAATCTGCCGGTCCAGTCCGGAATCGGACCGCAAAACGGTACGGTCGGCCCACGGTTCGAGGTTGAACAGATAGGAAAAGAACGGAAAAGCCTCAGCCTTGGTGAGGACGCGTAAACCGATGATGGGGCCTAACTGGGTTTCGAGGATGCTGGCCGTTTTACGGAGCGCCGCGAGACGGCGGGTGTTGTCGGCCTCGGCGTCCTTTGGCTTGCGGTCCAAGGGGTTCGATTCGGACGGCTCGAAGGTGAGGCACCAGAACAGTTTGATGTGTCGAAATCCCGCGTTGGAATTTAGATACTCAAGCCGGTCATTTACAAAGGAATCGAGAACCGGATCTCCATAGGTGGCCTTTCGCGGAATCTCATAGCCGGACAAAACCCGGCTGTATTGGTAAAGGCAAGAGCCTTCAGGAAGGCTCCGCAATGCGCCTTCCAGCGCGCGGGTGCGTGCCTCAAGCTCCTGGTCAGTAAGGCTCTCTTCATCAACGCCCGCCACTTCGAGGGGAACGCCGTAGCCGCCGTTCTTCAGGGCGAAGATGGTGGGAGAAACCCATCGAGATAGAGGGATGATGCTCGACGCCGCGCCAGCTTTCGCGTACCACGGCAACAAACGGGATTGCTCAGAACTTGCGCGGGTCATAGTAGCTCTTCTGCTGGAGGCTGTGCCCCCAAAGCTGAAACATCTTGGGGTGTTTACGGACAACGAGCCATGCTGCCGTGACGAGGATTGGAAAGCTCGCAAGGGCCACCATGCGGAAGCCCACGAGGAACACCGTGATCGTGAAAAAGACGATCACCATCCACGTTCCGAGTTCCAAGCCCAGCTTGGTTCGAGAACGGTTCAGTGCCCCATTGATTGGTACCGGTGTTCCTCGTTTGCGCATGGTTAGCAACTCCTACTGTGTGACCGACTGGCCGGTGAGAGAAGAAATCCAGCCAGCGCCCCAGCCAAGCACACCGGCACCGAAGAGAGCACCGAAGAGGGCCGGAATGGCTTCCTGAAAGCGGCCTCCCATCATGCGAATGCCCGCAAAGATGAGGCTGCCGAGGCAGATCACGGCTCCGGCGTACTCAGCGAAAGTCTTAAAGGTGTTCATGACGTTGGTCGCTCCGCTCATGTCGATCGAGCCACCCTGGGCGTGGGCGACGCTGGAAACAGCGAAAGCAAAGACGAGAGGTGCCGCAGTACGTGCGGCGAGGGCGGCCTGTTCCTTCACCTGTTGCCGGGTGATGGTGAGGTTGCGAAGACGAGCGAATCGAGACTGAAGCGACTTGTGCAAGGGAATCTCCTGTGGAACTCAGGGTTGAGGGGAGGGGTTTGCTCTCTTCTGGAGAGCCTTCAGGCGGCTGATCTCAATTCCTCCTTTCATCAGGTTTTGCGGGCACTGCCGGACGGATACGCGATCACTTTGTCGCCGTACACACGTTGCAGTGTTACCGCAAACTCGGGTAGTCCTCAGTAGCAACAACCAACATATATATGCATCCCATATTCCGTGTCAACCTAATTTCATGTATACCTATTTTTAGGTATACAGACGCAAAGGAGCGTTGACACATTTGTGTGTGGTTGGTGGTGTTGCTATGATCCGTAGGTACCGGCTCTCAAGCTTGCTTAGGAAGTGCTCGTTGACGGTGAAGGCAAAAGAACCCAGCACCCCGAGCAGCCCTGCGCTGCGGTACGACTACAAAGCCTTCGCGGCCGAACTCGGTGCGCGAATCCGGCAGCTCCGCAAGGCGAGCGGGCTAACCCTTCGCGCATTACAGTTCGAACACAACTACCACTTGAGCCAGATCCAGCGGATTGAAAAGGGCGATGGCATTTCCCTGCCGACCCTTTTGAAAATCGCTGAGACCTATCAGGTTCCCGTGGAGCGTCTAATAGAGGGTTTGGGTATGGTGACGGAAGCCCAGGAGCTCCGGCCAAAAGTGGGCAAGAAGTAATTGCTTTGTCACCAAATGACTGCGTGCGACGAAGGGGCCGAGTGCTTGGGGGAAAGTAACGCATCTACTAACTAAGCGCGGTGAGCGAGAGGGTTTGTGACACCCCTTGCATCCTGTATTCGAGAGAAATGTGGCTGATGACGGAACGGGCTCAATTACATCTTGTAGACGCCGAGGGAGCTGCCGTTAGTCCTGTCATACGGGACGCCGTTGAGACGGTGTTCCGGTGGGCGCTTAGGGACTATCCCAATGTCGACCGGGCGCAAATGGCAGATTGGGCCGAGACCGTAGCGAGGTCGATGCAGGCGCGCGGAAGTGATATTGAACTACCGGAGAGGTATGCTTACGCTGCACTAAAGGGGAAAGTCCGGGATTGGTTTAGAACGGGTGCCGCACAAGAGGAGAGCTCCGGCGTCAGGCGTGATATGGAGCGCATTGGAGGCTCAAACAGTTCCTTTGAAGGTACCGTCGATCGGAGAATCCTGTTCGACCAACTCCACAACGCTCTAGGGGAACGGGATCGCGTTATTCTCTATTTGCTACTCAACGAAAAATCTGCTCAAGAAGTTGCGGGAGAGCTCGAAACGAGCTATCCGGCTGCGCGAAAGGCGATCCAACGGGTCAAGGAACGCATTGGAGCGATGCTGGGTGGTGGTACCTCTAAACAAAAGGATGGGGTCGTGAACGTGCGCGGCTCTGTAGATCAACGAGGTTTGACAGTTGAATGACGATCTTCTGAATGACTTCCTCCTAGAGGCGTTCCCTAACCCAGAGAGGAAAGGCTGTCCTGACGAGAAGACTTTACGCGACTTCGCGGAGGATCGGCTGCCCCCAGGCAGTCCGACGCTTCAGCATGTAGCCTCGTGTTCTGAGTGCTATGCCGAATACCGCCATTATCGGCAGGATTGGAAAGAAGCAAACACCCAATCACAAGACGCTGAATCCGAGAAAAAGAGAGCGCCGATATTTCCTGCTGAAAGCCAAACACTGCCCGTTGTATCTGTCTCCGCAGGGCGGCCGAAGATGTATCCGTGGGCAATCGCGGCGGGCCTTCTGGTTGTCCTCGGGGGCGGGATCTATATGGCAAAGGATCACCATGCGCCCGCTCCCGCTACTTCCCAGGTTGCGACCAACACGCCTCCGGTCACAGCAAAGGTAGATCTCTTCAACGCTGTTACGGTCCGGGGCGGAGGGAACTCAGACGAGCCAATGCCGATGGAACAGGTTTCCCTTCCCTCTGCCATCGTTAACCTCAATGTGACTCTCCCGCGATTTAGCGAAAGCGGAGCATACGGCATCCTCGTAGCAAAGGATCGGGCAGGGACAGACGTTGTCGCGCGAGGTCTTGGAAACGCCGTGCAGACAGACGGCAAGGTGAGCGTGATGGTGACGCTCGATCTGAGAAAGACTGCCCCTGGCATGTATTTCCTCGCTACTGTGCGCGGCTCGGATAACGGGACCTACTACTACCCTCTAAAGGTGAACTAGCATAGGCGCAACATTCGACCTTTGGAGCCGTGGAAATGGCGGAACCGTGCAAAGCATGGAACGGTGAAGCTGTCCCACCCTTCGCACCGCTCCTTGGAAGACGCCGATGCTGCCGGCGTCTCCCACATTCCCCCAGCCCTCGGCGACGGGTCTCTTTATATAAAGACACAAATACGTAAAGACAGTAATACCTAGTGCATCACCTGTTCGATCGCGGCGGCGAGCTGGTTGTCCTTCCCCTCTACTGCATCGACGAATGACCAGGGCACAAGAACGTCCGGGTGAATGCCGTTCCCCTCGATCTGCTTCCCTTTCGCACTCACATATGCCGCAACCGGCACGATCAATCTGTACCCCGCATCTAGCTTCGTAGCGCTCCGTGAGACAAGACGACCAGGTGTTTTACTGCCCACGATAGTGGCAAGTGCGTTCTCTTGGGCGAACTGTGCCAGCATCTCGGCCGCCCCGGTCGTATGTTCGTTGACCAGGATGACGGTACGTCCGCGAAAGGCTTTGCCCCCCTGCCCTTCGGTGTAAAGAAAAACTGAAGTTTTCTTCATGAACTTTAGCGCGAGTCCGGGGATGGCAAGCTTTGAACGCGGAACCTTGTCAAAGACAGGCAGGGATGAGGGATGCAAGCCTTTCTGGGCCATCTTCCGATTCTTGCTGTACCCGATGGGCAGGCGCTCCGGAGTTAGATAGCTCATCAGCGCCAGGCCACCGATACCGCCTCCAGGGTTGCCGCGAAGGTCGATGATGAGCTGGTTCGCGCCTGAGAGCCGACCGCTAAACAGACCATCTACTTCGTTCGCAAAGTCGATTCCAATCTTGCCTGGAAACAAGCTCACGCGGAGGTAAGCGACGCCACCATCAAGCGTTGAAGACGTGATGGCTTTCAAATCGGAGTAGGGGTTGTCCTTGTATTTCGGGTCTCCCGTCCGGAGCGAGTAGGTTACGTCCAAAGCGCCGCGGCGAACTGTCATGGGAATGGCGTTTGACATCTCGAAAGGCGGTTCGCCTGCTGTCAGGGATGCTGGTCGCATATCCTTACCCGCCGCAGTGAGCAGAACGTCACCGCTCTTAGCCCCTGCCTGCGCAGCTACCCCTTCAGGGAGAATGTCTTGGAAAACCCACCGAAGCCCGTCGCCGACCTGTTGAGCCGAGAAGCTGGCATTGATCGCATTACGGGGATTGATTGGCGTTGTTTTCGAAAGAAGTCCCAGAGTCTTAGGCGAAAGCTCGTGGAGCATGTCTCCAATGCCCTTCTCGAAGGCCTCCGTGCTTGAGGCAGAGACTATTCCCTGCCGGTGCCGAGCAACGATATTTTCCCACGCTCTCTTGTCGAATGCGGGGTCGTGGAACTCCTCAGAAACGGTCTTCTCGATCTTGGAAAGAAGCGCCTCGCGCTGTGATTCACTGAGATTCATAATCGCCTTTCATAGAGTGCCGTCCGCATCCCCTACGAGCTGGAAGCTGGCCCAGAAATAAGGTGGCAACCCTTCGTTTAGGAGCTCTAGTTGTGCAGTCCGTAAAGCGTCTACTTTGCGACTGTGCGTGGCTAGTTCTGCATAAAAGTTGGTCATCAATTTGCTTGTTGGTTGGTCAGCTAATTCCCATAAGGTGGATACCACCGAATCGGCGCCTGCTTCGATAAACGCATTCACGAGGTTCACAATTCCAGTCTCACCAACCGGCCCAACGCCTGTATCGCACGCTGAAAGCGTAACGAGCTTCGAGTTCAGATGCATTTGTCGGATCTCGCGCACCTGAAGGAGACCATCGTCTGTACCCGATGCCTCCGGCGCAAAGATGAGAGCGGAGCGCTCTGGATAGTCCAGGTCCGCATAGCCGTGCAGCGCCAAGTGGATCACCTGCGTGTTCTGGAGGGGAAGCTCCTTGAAGCGAGTTTCTGTCGCGTCTGCTCCCTCAAGAAGGGTGCTCGGACGCGGAAGGTCCTGGGCGATTGTCTCGATCTCTTTTTTGCTGTCAGGTAGGGATACAAGTTCGCTGCGTTTTGGCCCGGTGACGGCTCGAAGGATAGGGTTTCGTGTGTCTGCTGGCTGCGTCCAGGCAGCAACGCCGACGTAGGGCATTGCGGAACCGGCAGTCTCGTCGACGCGCTTGTGGAGGAGAGCATAAACCGTCGCTGAGGGGTCCACATCCACGGTGTGAGTGGCGAGAACATACCCCTTCCGATCCTGCAAAGCCGAGAAAGGAAGAAGATGCAGTGATCCGTCTGGAACGATAATCAGGTCTGTCTTAGCACCGTACTCCTGAATGGGCTCTAGCAACTCCGCGAAAAGCTTCTGGGCCTGCGCGACATCAACCTTCTGGGACCGTATCTCTTTGCGATAGAGTGTTGCGTCCGACTCGATCTGCTGTTTTGAAGGGAGCTGGTAGTGCCTAACCGAATCGTGAGTGATTGCCAGGACGTAAGAGGCCGGTTCAGCCAAGACGTACTCAATCAAAAGAGCTTTGGGATTTAGGGTCTTTTGCAGTTCCGCAAGGCCTACAGGATGCGTAACGCTTTGCATCGCTAACGTGCTCGGCGTCATGAACAACTCTGTGTTGTAGATCGCGCTTGATATTGCGTCCCGTGTGGACGGATCATCTGTGTTGATGAGCGAGAGATTCAGGCTCGTGAGTTTCTTGTCCTCCTCTGTAGCCTCGTGAACGGGTTGCGTTTCATGGTGCTGAAGTGCCTCGGCCTCGACCCGGCCGCGAACATTGTCAAGAATTTGAAGCGCCTCGTTATAGCGATGTTGTGAACATAGGGTCGCGAAATAACCCGAGTAAACGTCGCTCATCTCGGCGAGGAGCAGCCGCTGCACGCCGGTTGTTGGCGCATGTTGAATCATGCGGTTTACAAGAGTGATTCCCTTTCTGTACAGGTCATCAGCTTGTCGGGTTTGCCCCATCTTGTTCACGATCTCGGCCTTAATCGCGAAGTTTCGCGGGACAAGGTACAGCTCGTCAGGGATTGTGGTGTTTGCGCTTATAGCTAAATCAATTGCTGTCAGCGCTTCTGGCAACTTCTGCTGCTTTTCGTAGGCAAGCGCAAGCTGGCCGCCTGCGTCCACTATGCCTCTGGAGTTCTCGATCCGCTTCGAGATGGAAACGGCTTGCTGAAAGTCGACTACTGCTGCAGCCGTGTTGCCTTGTTGCCGCTCAATTGAGCCTCGAGAGATGAGAACCTGAGTCCTGTGTCCATCGTATGGAGTGCCTTCCAAACGCTTCAGTGATTCATCGGCAAGTTGTAGCGCCTTTCCGTACTCATGCAAGCCAGCCAAGGCGTCGATCTTCGCGTAAATCGCGATGGTCGGGTACGCAATCCGAGAGTTCCCTGCTGTGATAGAGATGGCTTTGTCGAGTGGCGTTAAGGCTTCTTTGTAACGATGGATCTGGACGAGGCCTGCGCCGTAGATCGACGCATAACGGACCGTCGCGGCAGGATCATGCTCGACCTGGGATAGGCCCCAGGCTTTAATCACCTTATTCTTCGCCGTCACCGTGTCACCCAAGATGAAAGCTGCGATGCCTTGCTCGCCCCCAGCGCGAGACGCCAGTCTGATTTGGCCTTGTTTCAGTGACGTGCGCTCAACCTCGCGCCATGTGGCAAGAGCTTGCCCGGCGTCATAGTTGGTTTCGATCATTCCCCGAATGGTAAGAATTCGCAGACGTGTCGCTGGTGCTTGTCCTTCGGGCGAGCCGAGTGCTTGGGTCAGGCGCAGAATGTTTCTGGCTCCGCTCACAGACTCATCGGCCGGAATCTCACTCACCTCGGCATAGAGTGCCTTGTCCGGCTGACCCTGTTGGTGAAAAAGTCTGGCTGCCTCGGCGTAAAGTGGTTTCGCTTGAGCCCAACGGTTTTCCCAAGAAAGCGAATCAGCCCGATCAAGCAGACCTGCGGCGGATTCCGGCTTGGCGAAGGAATGGTGAGGCAAGATTGCTACTCCGTAGGCGACTGCCAAACCTACAATCGCTGTTCCGAGCACGACGAAAATTCTCTTGGTCGTTGAAGCCATCCCTCATTTTCGCCTGATCTACCCACTTGTGGGTAGCCGCACAAGTGTGCGATCACCATTCGCACCCGATTCCGGCGCTCTGAGGGCCGCTAGCGCGTTGGGGGGGTTCTATGCCCCCAACTGGTCCGTACGGGACGCTCCTGAGGCCGTCTGGGCGCGATACCGATGCCATCTGAGCCATTGCCCTACCGTTTTTGACCTTCATAGGGAAGGCTTTTGTTTTTAGGTTTTATTTGTGCCGTTTTTAAAGAGATTTCGTAGTCTTCCGTTGCAGAGACGTCGTGTTTCATCCTGTTACTTTTTGAAACATCTTGCTTCCTTATAAAGAGCGCCCCGGAGGTACGGAACTCGAGCCCCGGAGGTACGGATTTCTCATCCCGGAGGTACGGAAAGAACGCCCCGGAGGTACGGCAGCAGAGGAGACAACGTGTGGAACGGTGGAAAGCTTATAACGCCTTTAGTTTCTTTTGCTTGCAGCAAGTTAGCCCCGGAGGTACGGTCAAAAGATCCTCAGAGTTCTCCACAACCAACCTTTTCTCGTCTAAGTGCTTTGTAATGATATGCTTGCAGGTGTAACGCCCCGGAGGTACGGAGGCTCTAGGCGGGGCAAATAGCAGAAATGGAAGTGGCGAAAAGCCCCGAACTGATTGCTTCTCTGGGGTTCCGGGGGCTCAGAGCGTTGATTTTAGTGGCTCAAACCGCCCTGTTAGTACGGAACCCCAAGCGGGGCGAGAATGGCAAAATGTGACAGGTGAGTGCGTTTTTTAGTTCGATGATCGCCCGTTAATTCGACGGGCACCGCGAATGAGAGTTCTGCCCTCGATCGCCGGGCCGATGAACAAGCCACCGGGACGGGCTTCTGCTGGAAGCTCCGGGAACACAATCTTCAATGCTTTGATGGCATCGGCAAAACGATTTCGGATGCGCCACGTATGCGTGTCTTCCTGCCACATCTGTTGCCGGAGCTCTTCCCAGCGGATGACGCTTTCGCTTCTGGCAGCGAAGGTTCGCCAGTGCAGAAACATCATGTAATCGAGCATTTGTGGCTTTCGTGCCAGCGTCCGCAGGATGGGCCACGGAAATGGAACGTGGTTCTTGCTGAGCTCTTGAAAGAAGGGATTGCTGAAGAGAATGCCTGTAGGCAGGTGGTCATCCTCGTTCTTTTCTGGGAACGCAAGCGTATTGGTATCGAAGAGCCGAGGCAGATTGGAGCGTTCCATGATGGGCATGATGAGGGCCTGGTCACGGTTGGCAGTCTGACGTTCAACGGTGATGCTCAGACCCGCAATTCTGCGATAGCTCTCTTTCAGGCGAGCGTAGTTCTTCCCGCCGTCGCTCTGCTGCATATCGGACAGGAACTCGGTCGCTGTCTCCCACGGCACAAAGGGAGTTCCGCTCTTGATGGAACGATCTGTGGCCCAATGAAACAGGTTGCGGTCACTCCCGTAAGGGAGAGGCACATTGTTCAACATCGCTTGGAAAGTGACAGTAATGAGCGAGCCGTCGGCTTGTCGCGAGGTCCGGACGATGGTCCGTTCCTGGGTCTGCCGATACGGGAGACCGCAGAGAACCATAACCTTCGCTACCTGCGTGAGCTGCGCAGGCTCAGGACCGTTCATCTCTTCCCGGAGTCGGGCAAGATCCTTTGTGAGTTGGATTTTCGCTGCGCGGTTCTCTGAGACGTGGCTACGCGAGGACGATTTTGCGATAGCAGACGGCGTGCTTCCCTTCTTGGCTTCTGCCTGCTTCTTCTGCTGGGCTTTCTTCTGAGCCTCAGTAAACAGCTCCTCGAAGAGGAGATCGACTTTCTGCATGTGTACCGCCTCCTCAGAATCTAGCTTTTCTGCTTTTCTAACCACTCGCCAAGCAGCTCGGTGATGAGGTCAGACATATCGCGTCCATCCGTAGTCTTTGTTTGTCTCAGGCGGATGTCAGCTTCGTCAACAAATTCCGAACGCAGTAGCCCTGACCAAGGGCGGTAGTCGGGGTTCGAGCGCTTGGAATCCGCCTTTGCCGGCCGACCTGGGCCGCGCCGAGCCGTGTTTTCCTGGGGTGGTGGTGCCATAACATCCCGAAGCCCTCGGAAGGCGCTGGGCGTCTGCTTCTTACCTGTTAGCGACATATGCAAGACTCTCCTTCCCTACTGCAACGTATGCGTCCCATCCTCGTTCCGCGCGTGGGTCTTTCACCTCTGACACGATTTGTCCTGTTCCAGACGCTTTCACAAACGCCTTCAGACGCGGAATCGCGGTCTTAAACAGAGGCACCTCCAACTCCTTGAGTATGCCCATTAGCTCTGCTCCTTCTGGTTCATTCGCGGGTGGCATGCTCGTAATCAGCACCTTGTAATGTGTGACCTTGAGGCGCTGGAATGCCTGGATGGTTTGCTTGAGGCCATCTGTATCCAAAGGTCGCGGCGTAGTGGGAACGATCATGAGGTCGCAGGCCTCAGCGAGGAACTTGAGGTCGTCGTCCGTAGGGGCTAGGCCCGTGTCGGTGACGCTGTGCACGAAGGTCCCGACCATCTTGCGAGCTTGCCGAAGGTCCGCGATCCGAAAAGGAAACCCATTCCCGCGTGTCTGCCATGCAAGCGCGTTGTGAGACGGGTCACCGTCGAACAGCACGGTTGCTCCCTTCGTCTGCAAGACAGCCGCTAGCGTAACGGAAGTGGTTGTTTTCCCGACACCACCCTTGATGTTTACGACGCCGATATCCATAGGTCTCCGCAATTCTATCCCGATGTCATTGTGTAAATGTATAAATATGTCAATTCGTGAATACGTATCGGTAACCCTACGTATTGACGGGCCGGAGCAGGGTTCGATGCCCTGCCCCGGCCTAGGGCGATTTATGCCCTCGCGAGGAGGTAAGGCTCCGCGATCTTTCCTCGGTGGCAATGCCCCCCGAAGAACCATTTGCGCCCCTCACGGTAGAAGGTTGCGAATGTGGGGCGTCCGTCGATATGGCTGTGAGGTTCTCCAATCTGGACGACGTTGGAGCTCCAGAACGCAGGCGGCAAAAGGTTCAGCGCCCAATCAGAGAATGCTTCCTCTACTTCATCCCCTGGCTGTAGAAAAGGCGTAAGTTCCTGCCCGCTTTCATTCCATCCCGTTAAGGTCTTCATGTTGTTCTCCTGTGCGTTTCGGTTGGGCAGTGTTCCCGCACTGCCTGAGTTGTGGTGGTTGGAGCGGCCGCCTCGCTTACAGAAAGCAAAACGAGCGTCCTTACGTCTTTATGTACGCACGTAAATACGTAAAGAAAACACGGCTACGCCGCGAGTGGAAGGGCCGAGTCATCCTCGGCCTCTCCCTTGTCGGTGTTTGTTCCTTCGATCTGGTCGATAATCCGCCGCGCGGTCGCGGAGATGGTCTGCATGGAAGCCGTCAGCATCTCGCCAGTGATGCCGTAGCCATGAAGGTAGAAACGGCTTCCGCTGCTCATCTCGAAGTGACTCAACACAACGTAGGCCGTAGCTTCGGCCTCTAGCTCGCGCTGCTGCTTGGTGCCGCGCTCGGCTCCTTTGTGCATCAGCTCGTGAGCGATCTCATGGGCGAGTGTTCCACACTTAGCGGGTACAGGCTGCGATTCCTCGACCACCACACGACCGCCCATGCTGTAGCCCTCGGCGCGTCCGGGAATGGATTCATAAGCAACAATGATCCCGAAAGCTTCCGCGGCTGCTTCCAGCTTAGGCAAAAGGGTTTCGCCCCCTGTGGTGGCGTTATGTTCGGGAGCCTCTGGCAGGGGTTCGCCGTCTGTCTGGGCAACGTCGAAAACCGTCGTGCCTTTGAAGCCTCCAACCCGGCGGGGTCCTTTCGCTGTCAATTCCATGCGTTCGCCCTCGCGGCTCGGCTCCTCGGCTGCCCCCTTCCTGATGATCGGCGCGGTGATGCTGATACCCCTCTCGCCCTTCTTGACGAACCGGCCTACTTTGCGCCAAGTGTGGAAGCCAGCTACACGCGTAGCGTCGGGGCGCTGTTCAGCAATCCGAATCTGATTACCCCATGAGTAATGATGGAAGCGGCTCATGCTTGTGAGCCATGCGCGGAACGTTGCATCCTGCTTTACGCTGTCGGTTTCTGCTGCAAGGGCTTCGATGGAGGAACGCAGAGTTTCATGCAGGTTGTCGGCTTTGGTGGTCATGCTCACGGTGTTTTCTCCTGTGCGGTTTGTTGTCCGGGGCGTTTCCCGCGCCCCGTCTTGATGTTCTAAGAATATCGTACTTACGTAATTATGTCAAGACGTAAAGGCATCTTGAGATAATTATTTTGAGGTTTTTGCTTGCGATCTTCTCTTTAGAAAAACCCATGTTTTTCGAAGAAAAACGGGATGTTTTGCTTCTGCCGGAACCGACGGAGCCGGGTGTCAAGACCTGGCCGAAGGCCCACCGCAACGCGGCGCGAAGCGGGTCTTTACTCACGGCGCGGTTCTGGCCTTTGTTGCTGTTGCTCTTGCCTGTGGGAGGGTGCGGTGCCGTGCCGCAGCTTTCCATGGGCTACCGTGATTCATCCTCGACAAGGTTTGTGACTGGGGGTGTCGGCTTGTGTGTCCGTGGCTGGCGAGGTCTCGCCCATGGGCAGGCCAACCGCTGAAACTTCTGCACGGCAGCTTCTAAAGCAAGACGTGACTGGTAGAGGTCGAACAGTGCAAAGCAGCCGGAGCAGCCGCCTTTGATCCCATTCCGGCCTTCCTTCTCTGGGTTGTATCGCGGATGGCGGCTGCATTTAGCAGTGATGCGCTCAGTTACTTTGAGCTTGAACGTGAACTTCATCATGACGGCATTCCTTTCGGCGTTGAGGCAGGATGGGTGAGGCCGGGATTTCCCCCGGCCCCGTTTGGTCGGCCCTTCTTAGCGGCGCTTTGTTGTCGCCACTGCCTTCTTCGCTGCCGTCTTCGTGGCGGAAACCTTCTTCGTTTTCTTGCCGGGTGCGTTCTTGGTCGTGTCCGCCGTGGGCTTGGGGGCCTTTGGAAACAACTTGTCGGCCTCAGCTAGGTAATCGCGCTCATCAGGTCGGGGAATATCGACCCAGCTTCCAAGTGCCAGCTCCGCGAGGTATCCGAAGAGGCTGGACGGCATGCAGGTAGAGAGGGCATCAGCGCACACGTCATCGCTGCCTTTGTTGTGGTCTGGCTCCTCGCCTTCCAATCGGAGCGCGATGCGTTCCATCGCGTCCGTAAGGTCACCCATCACAAGGGCTGTGAGAACGAAACGCATCTGCTCTTCGGTTACGGTTGAAGGTGCACGCAAGATAAGGTTCCGGAGTCGCTTTTCACGCTTTTCCTTTTCCGCTTTGCGCCGGTCGGCTTCCCGCTGCCGCTCCTCCATTTCCTTCTCAAAATCGTCATCTGTGCGTCCGGCGGCGTTTGAACCTAAACGGCGGGGATGGTGGACCGCGCAATCGTGGTCTGCACACACCAGATGAATGGTTCCCACTCCATGCCCGTAAGTGACGATGGCGGGAGCGGCGCTGTCGCACGTCGGAACAGTATTGTCGTCCTGCCCCGTAGCTCCGATCTTCCTGTACTCCATGGGTGAAAGCTCAGCGGTCGGCTTGTCCTGTGCGGGCCGCCAAACGGTGCTGATCTGAACGAGGTTTGCAACACCAGCCTTTGCGCTCTCGATGTGGGCATTGATCTTTGCCCGAAAGCACTCTCCATCAAGGCAGTTGTCGTCTGTCACGTCCGCGAAAAGGGCAGTGTTGAACCCGGTGCGCTTTGGGCATGCATGGCAGGAACCGGCCTCGGGGAGCAGGGAAGCAGACTCTCTGTCGAAAGGGGCTTCCACAAGGGCAAGGTAGAGGTTGTCCTGAATCCACGCGGCAAGGTGCTTCGCTGGTAGTAGGTGGCGCTCATCGTCCCGATAGTCTTTACGGAACGCGTTGGGGAACGCCTGGGCCTGTTGCTCGGCGCTGAGTCTCGCGAGTAAGTTGGCGTGGCTGGCCGTGATCTCGTCTTTCTGAAAGGCCTCCGCTACTTCAGGGATGAGTGAGAGGAGCGTCAGACGGGCGTAGATGTGGCTCTGGCTCTTGCTGCACTTTGACGAAAGAGCGGCCACATCATAACCGGGAAGGTCTAAGAGGCGTTGATAGCCGCTGGCCTCCTCGTATGGATGGACGTCTTCGCGCTGGCTGTTTTCAACGATCTGCACTTCGAGCATTTGTGCATCGTCCAGTGCCAGCACGCGGGTGGGAACCTCGGCCAGCTCCGCGATCTGCGCCGCCCGGTAGCGTCGAGCACCCGCGATAATCTCGAAACGGTCTGCCTTGGGGCGAACTGTGATGGGCTGAATGAGGCCGCTCACACTGATGCTTTGCGCAAGCTCGACCAGCTTGGAAGGCTCGAAAGTGCGACGTGGGTTGGTGGTGGATTCGACTAGCAGAGAGAGGGGAATCGTCCTGTATTCTGAAAATACGGCTGCGGCGTGGCTCATGGTCGTGCATCTCCTGTGCGTGTGTGCGGCGCTGTAGTTAGGGGCAGTGTTTCCCGCACTGCCCCACCTTCAAGCTCTCGGCCTGCTACTCTTCGGCCTCTGTCTTTGCGGTTACGCGGTCGATCTGCGAGGCGTGGTATTCCGTCGCATAGATCGTGATGGTTTCTCCGCCCACGGTGCGCTCGTAGTTGTTGTTCCGTGCCTCGGCTTCGATGTAAACGCGGTCGCCCTTCTTGAGCTTCGCGGCGTATTTGCGCAAGTTCCCGAAGACCGCAACGGTGTGCCAGTCGGTACGGGTATTGCGAGTATTCTCGACATTCCAATGTGAAGATGTGGCGATGGAGAGGCGTACTGGGGCATTGTCAGAGGTAAGGGATTTCGGGTCGGCTCCGATGTGGCCCATGATGACAAAGCGGTTAAGGTCGTTAATCATTGCATTTCTCCTGTGCGGTTCGGTTAGGGCAGTGTTTCCCGCACTGCCTGAGTTGTGGTTGCCGGGGCTTGTTTCTTGCCCCGTCTTGATGTTCTAAGAATATCGTACTTACGTAATTATGTCAATACGTAAATGCATCTTGAGATAATTATTTTGAGGTTTTTGCTTGCGATCTTCTCTTTAGAAAAACCCATGTTTTTCGAAGAAAAACGGGATGTTTTGCTTCTGCCGGAACCGACGGAGCCGGGTGTCAAGACCTGGCCGAAGGCCCACCGCAACGCGGCGCGAAGCGGGTCTTTACTCACGGCGCGGTTCTGGCCTTTGTTGCTGTTGCTCTTGCCTGTGGCTCTTAGGCTTTTGCTGTGGAAATGTGGGAGGGTCTGGCCCTTATGGGCGCCTTCCAAGCGGAGCGCCATTTCCATAGCGGGGCGTTACGGGGTGTCCCCGTCCCCAAAAAGTCTTTCAACTAGACTTGATTTGGCTATGGAATCGAGTGAACCGGAAAACGCAGAAGAAATCGTGGCACCGGCGAGCTAAGGCGTCATTGGAGTAGCTCATGTGTGGTCGGTACGGTCGTCGCAGCGACAAACAGAAGATCGCGGAACACTTTCGTGCGAAGCCTTCACCGGCTGAGTTGCCGATGCCTGACGCCGACTACAACATAGCGCCGACGACTCATCAGCCCATCATCCGGCAGAGTCGCGAGACGGGTGAGCGAGAAATGATTCTGGCCCGCTGGGGACTGGTGCCGTTTTTCACAAAGGATCTGAACGACGTCAAAGGTCTCTCGACGATCAACGCGAGAGCGGAAACGATCACCAAAGCTCCGACTTGGCGGGAACCTTTCAAGAAAAGGCGGTGCCTGATTCCCGCCTCGTTTTTCTACGAGTGGCCGAAGGAAGGGAAGCCTCCGAAGCAGCCCTATGCCTTTGAGCTGGGGAATAGCAGCCTCTTCGCGTTTGCGGGGCTTTGGGACGCCTGGAAAGACAAGGACGGTCACTGGCTTCAGTCCTACGCCATCGTGACCACTGAGGCGAACGAGCTGATGGCGAAGATCCATCCGCGTATGCCTGTCATCCTTCACGCACGCGATTATGACCGCTGGCTGGACAGGGAAGAGACGGAACGTTTGCCGATCGATCTCCTCCGGCCCTTCGAATCTGAAGAAATGGAAGTCTATGAGGCCAATCCGAAAGTCGGGAACGTAAGAAACAACGGCCCGGAGATGCTGAAGGCGGCCGAAAAGGCCGCCGTGGATGGCGCGCTGCCACTCTAGGCCGGTTGTTCACGGTTGGGGCGAATGCGTGAACGTTGGAAACAAACGAGATATCGCTCGCGCACAAAGAGTAAAAGACGCGTTTTCGCTTTTCCTTCGCTATACCTGCTATACCTGAGGTGAGGTAGCGATGAGCCTGATTCAGGTCGAGTGGGCGTGTGACTGGCCGTTAATCCTTCCATACTTTGATGGCAGCGTGCCTGCGGGCTTTCCAAGCCCCGCAGAGGACTACCTGGAGACTCCTCTCGATCTGTCCGAATACCTGATCGAAAACAAGGCCGCGACGTTCATGATGCGGGTCGATGGCGACTCGATGAAGGATGCCGGCATTCTGGACGGTGATCTGCTGGTTGTGGATCGCGCGGCGAAACCGGTGAATGGTTCCGTCGTGATTGTCGCGGTCAACGGTGAGTACACGGTGAAGCGCTTGCGTCGCTGTCTTGACTGCGTGTGGCTCGAACCGGCAAACCCGCGTTACCAACCCATTCACGTTGGAATTGGCGAAGAGCTGCATGTCTTCGGTGTTGTAAGACACGCGATTCACACCTTGCGATGAGCCAGTATCCCGTAACCCCGGACGGCCGCTACTTCGTCGTGCGTGGACGTTTGTGGCGCTGCAGTAATCCTCAGCTTTCTGATGAAGAGAAGCAGCGCCTGACCGCGGTGCTCATGGCTGCGCGGCGCGCAAAGGGAATCGCAATGCGAGCTGGAGACGAAGGGGGCCGGGAGCAGGCCAGGCAACAAGTCGATGCTGCGAAGATCGCCCTGGGTGAGCGGGGACTTGTTTGGTGGACGGATGGCGCACCCGACGTAAATCGTCACATGGTTAAGAACACGAACTATGCCGCGTGGTTTGCTGCGCTGGAGAACGGTGAGCATGGATGAGACATTCGGCATCATCGACTGCAACAATTTTTATGTGAGTTGTGAGCGTGTCTTTCGACCCGACCTCGAAGGAAAGCCGGTCATCGTGCTCTCGAATAACGATGGTTGCGCGGTGGCCCGGTCAGCAGAGGCCAAGGCTCTTGGGATAAAAATGGGAGACCCTGAGTTCAAGCTGCGTGATCTCATCAAGCGTGAGAATATCCGCGTCTTTAGCTCAAATTATGCGCTTTATGGTGACGTAAGTCGACGGGTAAGTGACACTCTTGGCTCGATGGTTCCGACGATCGAAAACTACTCGATCGACGAAAGCTTTCTGAATCTTGGAGAGTTCGCGGAAAGGGAAGTGGAGCCTCTCGCGCGTGAGCTGCGCGAGCGCGTTCATCGCTGGGTCGGCATCCCTACGTGTGTTGGAATTGCCCCCACAAAGACGCTGGCCAAGGTCGCCAACTTCATTGCGAAGAAGCGTCCGCAGTATCGCGGGGTCTGCGATATGCGTTCCAGCCAGGTGCGGGCTGAGCTGCTGCCTACGGTGCCGGTTGATGAGGTCTGGGGAATCGGTTCGGCGTCGGCCGCGAAGCTCATTAGGATCGGGGTCCGGACGGCCGCCGATCTCGCGGCGCTAGACCCGGACAACGCGCGCGCCTTGATGACGGTGACGGGTGGGCGCACCGTCTACGAGCTGCGCGGGATTTCCTGTATGCCTTTGGAATTGATGGAGCCGACCAGGAAGGGAATTGCCGTCACCCGCAGTTTCGGG
Organism: Granulicella aggregans; assembly: GCF_014203275.1. Lineage (GTDB taxonomy): Bacteria > Acidobacteriota > Terriglobia > Terriglobales > Acidobacteriaceae > Edaphobacter. Next base: position 9,807 of record NZ_JACHIP010000019.1, on the reverse strand, counting down.
GCGTCGGTTACATCTTGGGAGCCGATGCGGGAAGCGATCGCGAGCTATGCCACACGAGCAGCGGAGAAGATGCGCCGGTACAAGGTGGCCGCAGAGAACATCTTCATCTTCATGCACACCAATACCTTCAACAACGATCCGTTCTACTCGAACGGGGCCTCAGCTCGGTTTGCGGAAACCACCAACGACACCGGGGAAGTCGTCGCCTTGGCCGTCCGTCTGGGTGAACGGCTATGGCGGGAAGGCTACCGCTACTCGAAGTGCGGAGTGATGATTACGGAGCTGATGCCCGAAACCATCCGGCAACCAGCCCTATGGGGCGAGCTGGACCGCGAGAAGAGGGAACGGGCTTGGAGAGCCATGGACAAGCTCAACGCGACCCTCGGGCGCGATACTGTCCGTATTCTGGGTGCCGGTCCCAAGAATGCCGCCTGGAAGCTCAAGGCTGAGCATCGCTCGCCACGGTGGACAACGCGATGGGACGAACTGCCAAGAGTCCTATCAAAGTGACAAAGCGACATGCTGATATCGGTTTGTACGGATAAAGGGGTAGTCGGATGTTTCTTGGCCGTGTTTTCGACCGGTATCGAGAAGGAATCTTAGAGCAAAAAGATGGTCCAAGGAAAGGGAACGCGGCTATGATCGAAAGGGTGATGCAGCAAAGTGATGCAAGTTGCAGCAACGGCGGTGATAGTTGCCGTCGAAAAGAGGAGGACAGAATGCCACGAGCTTCGGTAACGCTGCGCCCCGATGTGTACGAAACATTGGAGCATATCGCCCGAGAGAAAAAGGTCTCTCTCGCTTGGGTTATCCGGGAGGCGGCTGAAACCTATATAGCTGACCGATGGCCGCTGTTTCCTCCGCAGAAGGACACCCCAGCATAGAGGGCTTTGCGTTTGATCAAACGCAATCTTTCCGACAAACAGGCTTAGGAATCGAACGGATAATAATTTGCGAAATCTACAGCGCCAAGCAAATGAACAGGGAACGCGAGACGTGAGGGCTGTTCTCTCTCGCGACACTCTGGCTTATTGTGGCGAACCAAACACGTTTCTTGCGGATCAAAAGGCAAGGTTGAAGGGTGGCGAGGAAGCGCGGGCGCGGACTCTCACTAGTATTCTGCGAAAACTCAACGAGTCTGTTCCGTTCAGCGAGCGGTCTGATCTGTCGTCGTTTGTCAATTGGAAGGGAAATGCCGCATCACCGATCCATAGATGGATGCGATACCGCGAAGCATACTCCCCCCACCTCATAACGAAGCTTGGGCTTGGATCGAGCATTCTCGATCCCTTTTGTGGGTGCGGCTCCATTCTGATTGGAGCGGCAGAAAATGGCTATAGCTCCACGGGCATCGACATAAATCCATTGGCTGTATTCGCGACGAAGGTCAAGCTGACGCCGTTGCCCAAAGGGAAGATCGCGGCACTGAAGCGCTTTGCTGCCATGCTGACGAACACCGGTGACTTGGGTAAAGCTTGGCCTTTGCCAGCATTGTCAATTGCGAGCAAGGTCTTTGAACCGGTGATAACCGATACGCTGCTCAAGATTCGAAGGCTAATCGAGTCAGAGTTCTCAGATGATAGCGAGAGCCGCGATTTTCTGATGCTGGCGTGGATCGCCATCCTTGAGAGCGTCGGCAGCTACTTCAAAGAAGGCAATGGCATAAAGTACCGGAATAAGAAGCGACTAAAAACCGGCTATGTGCAGAGGCTTGAAGGTGCCTGGCAGACTGAGCGGTTCGGCGACGATCAAGAGCTTTTTGTGCGCGATGCGTTCGAAGCCCAGATACAAATGATGCTGCAGGACACCAAGTTTTGGCGCAAGGGAGATTGGGCGAAACAAGAGGTGGTGCACGGAAACGTGCTGGAAATGGATTCGTTGCTGGGAACCCGCAAGTATGAGTCGGTGATCTTCAGCCCACCCTATGCGAACCGCTTCGATTATTTCGAATCCATGAAGGTTGAACTGTGGTTCGGCGGCTTCGTAGACTCCTATGAGTCGATCAATCGCTTCCGCAAAGCGTCATTGCGATCGCATCTGGGTGCAGATCTCACTCGGCCCTACGAACCAATTAGCGAACTAGAGAAGCTGATTGGCCTGATGGACCAAGACGCCAGTAGTTGGCGGATGGGTGTACCTGCTCTTCTCCGAGGGTATTTCGAGGATATGCGGACAACGCTGAAACACTGCCGAAAGACGCTCCATAGTGGTAAGTGTTTTGTTGTGGTGGGCAATTCCGCTTTTGCTGGCGTGATCGTGCCTACCGATGTGATTTTGGCAAAAATCGCCTTAGAAAGCGGGTTTAAAAAAGCCGAGGTCCTCGTTACTCGGCATCTCACGGTAGCTCCTCAACAGCGAAATCAATTGTCCCGATTCCAGGACAACATGCGTGAAAGTGTAGTGGTTCTCTCCACGTAGCAGGCAGAAGGATATCAAGTGGAAGCGCTTCAACCGACATTGATCGATTTAGATGAACCGGCTGAAGAGCCTCGCGAGCGTGCGTCTGAACTCTTCAGCGAAGTCGCACAATTTCCGTCATTCAAACATATCCAGAATGGCGATCTCTTTTCTCTAAGTCTGGCCAACAAAACTTCGGCATTGACGCATGGGTTTCACCGGTTTCCTGCAAAATACATCCCGAGAGTGCCCGCGTGGGCATTGGATCAGTTTGCGCTTAGAGACAGTGTTGTCCTTGATCCATTCTGCGGCTCCGGCACGACTCTTGTAGAGACTCTATCGCGTGCGCGAAAGGGAATTGGATTGGACTTAGATCCACTTGCCTGCTTGATCTCTCGTGCGAAAACGACTGAAGTGTGCCCCTCCCGAATTCGTGATCTTGCCACGAAGCTGAAGGGGAAATGGGCTGACACAGCGATTGATCTTGCACCTCCAATGGACGATATCGCCAACTTTGGGCATTGGTTTTCATCCTCGAATTGGGGAAGTCTGCAAGGGCTCTTTGCTGCAATCCAGCGGATCGACTGTACAGAAGAAGAACGAACCTTTTTCCTTTGTGTCTTCAGCTCGATAATCCGTTGGGTGTCGAATGCCGATGATCAAACCCAGAAGACATACGTGTCGGGCACTCTAAAGAAGTCGCCTCCGATCGTTGCACCAACGTTCTGGAAAGCGTTGGAAAAGGCCATCAGTGGACTAGAAGATCTGTCTAAAGTGCGCCTGGCTGGTGCATCTAGCGTGGTTATGCGAGGAAGTGCGACTGACATACCTCTACCGGATAGTTCTGTAGATCTCATCGTGACGAGCCCGCCGTATCTCGATTCGGTGGACTATATGTACAACTTCATGCTCGAGTATTTCTGGTTGGGGCCTCTCTTGGGCGTTCCAAATCGAAAGGTATTCAACAGTATGCGTCGAGGCGTGACCGGAGCGAAGAACCCGGTTAAGCAGGGAAGTCTTTCACTTCCCGCATGCTTGAGTGACCTCATATGTGAATCGGAGATCAGTCCTGGCCGAATAGAAGCTATGCGGGCTTACTGCGATAGCATGTCACGTCACTTTGAATCGGCTAGCAGGGCTCTCAAGCGTAACGGCCTCTATGTATTGGTGATCGGCAACAGTCAAAGCACGCAAGGGGCGCTCCCCATACATGACTCATTGATACGTCTTGCGGCGGAAGCGGGTTTCGCCTTTCAAAAAGCCTTTGCCTACCGGATTCGCAGACACTATATGAAGTTTCCGCGCGCTGGGCGGGGGGGGATCATAACGATGGATTGGGTCATTACCCTAAAGAACACCCGTAGCAACGCTCAGTATCCAAGCCGTTTGCCTATGCCAGCCTTCACTCTTAGACATGACGAGGTGGCGAACTAACCTATGGCTCCGATTCCGTTGGACGTGCTCGATTATTGGCGGGTCAACAGCTATGGATACCCAAATCCATTTAGTGGCGATGTGAAGTCTCAAGAGGCATGGGTGACGTTTGAATCGTTCTACGATCGCGACGGCATGTCCTACAGCGATCTCAAAGGTTATTGGGGATCTTCGAGCGCCCCACGCAGGCTTGATCCGCACGCAGTAGAAAGCTGGAAAGCAACTTTCGAAGAGTTTGGGCTGTTATATGTAATATCCCGCTCGAACGCGGTTACTGTTACGCCTGGCGGCCACCAGATTTATCAGGCGGCAAAGGCATTGAACCGTGAGGCATTCGTCTGGATCGGCCTAAACCTGCTATTTCGCTACCCGGTCCAAGGGCCACCGCGAGGAGGACGCAGGAGCGTAGCGCATCGTTCTGCCGATGTGTTGCCCTACCGATTTCTGTTTTCTGCAATGCGTGATCTCGGCGATTATTTTTGGTGGACAGAGTTGGAGCGGATTCTTTGCCGGGTCTTTTCAACGTCCCAAGCAAAGCGAGCTGTAGCGGCGGTGGGTGCGCTTCGGATGGACACTTCTCTCCTGAAGACCTTTGAACTGCCGGTGGAGAACCGCAAGGGCGGGTTCTACAATTCTTTAAATCAGATTGCAAACCATGCAGGTTTAAATCATTTGGTACTCCGCCAAGATGATACGAGTGAACACTATGGACCGACGGAGAGTCGGCGTAGGCATTTCATCGACCGCGAGCTTTTGCCACTTGTCTCGGCTGCTCTAGGAGACCGAACGACCTTATCTGACTGTGCTGCAAGTGCGTTGTATGTCGATCGCTTGCCCACGGCTCCGACCTTCACAGACGAACAGGCTTATTTCCAATACCTCGGGGCAACCGTCCCAACGTTAGCCGGTGTTGCAGCCGCTAGCGCACCTCAAATTCTTGATCTTGCTGGAGACAAGGTACTCCTCCTAAAGATCGGGGAGCATGTAGAGCGCGGAGAGCAAGCCGGAAATCAGGTGTCTGTCCGTGGCCGCTTATGGGTTTTGTGTCAGGTTGCTCGTGGACAGCGGGTCATTCTTTCGACCGACACCCGTTGGTCTTATCTGGTTTTGACGAAGGACCTTATAAATTCCGACACTGTGGAGGTGTCCTTGCGAAAAGCTAGGCCAATCACCAACATCCGCTTAATCGAAGAGCTTTTTGGAGGTGAAGATGCCTGATATCAACGAAGACACCCTCGTCGAACAGGGGGCGATTCCACCAACAGACTTCCACGACAAGATCGAACGTATTCGAGAGATCTCTGACTACGATCTTGAGTGGCAGCCAGATTTCCTTGAACGCTTAGAGAAGGCCACGGACGGCCTGCTATTTCCGGAGGATACCCTTAGAGCTGTGGCGGCGGCGCTACGGGCGGGGCATGTAATTCTTCAAGGGCCGCCAGGCACAGGTAAATCCAGCCTCGCGCGTGCATTATGTGATGCCTTTCAAGCATCTGTGTTTCCGGTAACTGCTCATGAAGACTGGACCGTGTTCGATGTGATCGGACGTCTCGAACTCCGCCTACACTCGGATCGGAAAGAAGAGATTGTGCCAGTGAATGGGTACTTCACCGAATCAGCCATCAAGTGTGCAAACACTATTGTGAAACACTTCGACGATCCTTCTGAGCCGCAAGCTGAGTGGCTGTTGATTGACGAGTTGAACCGGGCCAATATGGATCGAGCATTCGGCGAGCTGTTCACGGTACTTGGAAGCGATGCGGCAACACCAATCACTCTTCCTCATCAACGGGATGGAAACCGAAACCTGGTGGTCCCCCGGCGCTTTCGGATCGTCGCCACACTTAATTCCTTCGACCGGCAATTTGTAAATAATCTCAGTCAGGCTATTCGGCGGCGCTTCACTTTCATCACAGTAAACATTCCTGATAGGAAACCAGAAGGCGTTCTCTGGAGCAGCTCTTCAGAGCCTGCGCCGCTCGCTGTCCAAGAGTTCCGTTTGGTGGTTCGGAGGGCGGCAATAAGGACTGCGAAGCGAACAAATATAGGAGAAGATTCTAACGAACAGCAGCTTGCGGACACCTATAGAGAAAGGCTCCTTGGCTCTTTCGGCCCATTGGTCGTGAGCCTTTTCGACCTTGTTGAGCGTGTGCGCTATGCTGGCCCCGAACAGCGCATCCCCCATTTGCCGATCGGTACGGCACAGATCATCGATACGCTTGAGTTGTTCATGCTTCGCCTACTACAAGACGGAGCTTCGGATGAAGCGGCAGCGGGGCTCTTGGATTGGGCGGTGTCTGTAAAGCTTGTCCCTCTATTTGATACCGATGTTGTCGCTCCCGAAGTTCTCCAAGAATTCGCAACTACTCTCGTCGCTCCCTTCAATAAGGCGACCCGCCGAGAACTTCTAGGTATCGTTGCTGCGGGTACACACTTCGTTGAGTGAGACACTCCTAAACCGTCGATTCCTTAGAGAGGCATTGCCGCTCCTATCGTCCTACGTCTACTCCGAGCAGGTCTCTCTGGAACCGACCGCTATCGAGGTGGGCGATGACCAACCGGAGGAATTTGAGAGTTTTAGACGTCTTCTAAGACTCCGCCACGCTGTAGCGTGTGGACTCCAGTTGAAGCCCATCATCGAAGACATCGAACGAGGAGTCTCGCAAACCTCAGAGATCGTTCGAACAGAATCGAAGGGATCTCTCAACGGACGCCTCGATATAGCAGTGTATCTAGCTCGCCGTGGCACTAACCTTTCATGGCCCAAGAGCTTACCGGTCTTGGTCGCAAAAGCGTCCGCAAACACACCAGAGAATCAGCTCGTCGTCGACGCATTGCGCCAATTGATCAGGCGGCTCAACGAGGCAACGGGTTTGATCGTAAGTGCAGAACGCAACTACAGCCTCAACCTACTTCGCTGGGCGAGGGAACGGCTACATGCTACGCCATGGCAGAAAGTTCTTCCTGCTCGCAGCTCCACTATTCTCCGGCGGGAGACAGAGCATCGTCTCCGAAAACGTCAAACGGGCAATCAGGCGGCATACGGGCGGCTTGCTATTTGGTACGGACAGTGGACGTTCGATGCGACTCTTGCTAGTCCCGATTTAGCTGACCGGATGGTGGACCTGATGCTGGCATTCCCCGCAGGGGAGTTCTTTGCTGATCGCGTTTTTGAGGTGTGGTGTTTGAACCAGGTCATTGAGTCATTTCGGCGTATCGGAGCGGTTACAGTAGAAGGCCCCCGGCTTCTTTGGCAAAGAGCTGGGCGATCAATATGTACTCTCAGGTTTGAGGAATACACTTTCGATGTGTGGTTCCAGAAGTCATTGCCCAGTTCTTCTGCTCGATGGCGCTACGTCCACTCAGGTAATGCGCTGAAGGGCATTCCCGATATCACATTGATTGGTGAGGACAGTCGTTATCTGGTGATCGACGCAAAGAACCGCAAGTCCTATGGAGCGACTCGGCCAGAAGAAACGTACAAGATGTTGGGATATTTAGAGAACTTTCGAGGTACGTTTCAGCAGTACCCTTTCTGGGGCGCTCTGTGCTTCTTGTCTGACGACGATCTGTTTACAGAGGTTGGCACTGAAGGCGGCAACAGACTTGTTCTGCTCGGAGCGCATGATAATGATCCGAAGGTATGTGCGCTTGGTGGCCGGATGGATACCTTGTTATCAGAGTGGCTTTCATTACGCCGAACCGAAGGATTACTAGCCTCAGCGCCTGTTCCACAAATCATCATGTGAGGCCTTGGGATACGCGTTCATTGTGGATGAGTTGACACTCGTGTGCCCTAACGAATTCAGCACCAATACCGTCTCTACAACGCTGGTCAGAGAATTGTCGAAAAGCTGTTGCAATCTGCTGTGCTCGCCGTCCGTAAGGCTCTGGAATCCGTTCTGGATGAGTGAGCAAGGGAAGCAGCTCGGAAAGTTCCTTACTATTGAGGGCCAACGATGCGGGTAGTTCGTCAAGCACGGCAACTGCGGCGCTAGTCCAGAAAGGAACGTCATTCAATAGAAGAGCTTCCCTCAACGTCATCCGTTGGGGACTTGTTTTTTGATGTGCTCTTCGTCCCATGAGCTATGTCTCCTTGGGTATACCCCAGCGATACGTAACAGGTTCCTGCAAAACACGTATCACAAGGATTGCAATCTCCTTTATGATACAGGTAATGCCGAGGGTCAAGGAACCTACTGTTACAAAGAAGAACCCCCGGCCCTCAAAAGGGCAACGGGTGGGCTATATCCGCGTGAGTACGCTTGACCAGCGGGAAGACCGGCAGCTTGACGGAGTGGAGCTGGACAAGCGTTTCGTCGATCGCACGTCTGGGAAAGACATTAAGCGTCCGCAACTCACGGCGCTGCTTGGCTTCATCCGAGACGGAGACACCGTTGTGTGTCACTCCATGGACCGGCTGGGGCGCAACCTGGATGATCTGCGCAAGCTCGTGTTTGGAATGACCGAGCGCGGAGTTCGGGTGGAGTTCGTCAAAGAAAATCTGATCTTCACCGGAGAGGATTCGCCGATGGCGAATCTACTCCTGAGCGTGATGGGAGCGATTGCCGAGTTTGAGCGGCAACTGATCCGCGAGCGCCAGGGAGAGGGAATTGCGCTGGCGAAGAAACGGGGCGTGTATAAAGGCAGGCCGGCAATGCTGAACGCGGCTGTCGTAGCTTCGCTCCTGGGGAGATTAGCTGCTGGGGAAAAACCCTCGGAGCTTGCGCGGGAGTTCAAGATATCGAGGATGACGCTGCACCGCTACAGTAAGCGCGAAGTCGCCTGAGTACAGACGGCAGAGGAGACATATGGCGATTCTGCATTTGAGACTGCATGGACCCGAAGGCGGAATGTCGGCTATGAAGAGGTTCGACTACCTTGGAGCGGAGCTGCCGCATTTCTCACGTGGGAAAGTCGAATACGTGGAGTCCGGCAATGTGCCGACTTTCGCAGCGGGTAGCGCTCGCGACTTTTGGTGTGCAGCGGACGAACAGGAACGTGTGAATGCCAGGGTATTCACCGAGCTTGAGACTGCTCTTCCTTACGAACTGAGTCTGACTGAGAATGAGGCTCTAGCTAAAAAAGCAGTCAGCGAGCTTCTTGGCAACACGTTTCCGTACACGATGGCGGTGCATTCGCTTCTGAACGCAGGCAAAAAGCAGTATCACCTGCATGTGATGTTCTGCGTGCGGAGTGTAACGGAGGCAACAAGGGCGCTTCCTCGTGAGCGCTTCTTCAAACGGAATGGTGCCAAGAAAGATCACTCCTGGAACCACCGGAGCCGTCCTTTTCAGCTCAGGACCCAATGGTGCAACCTGTTGAACGAGGCATTGGCGGATGCCGGTGTTGTGGTGCGCTTATCACCAGGGAAGAGCGAGGTTGCAGTCGAACCTAAAATCCTTAAGCCAGGTAGATCACTCGACGACGACGCCCTTCGGGAAGTGATTGAGATCCGTAAGGTAAGACGCGAGACAGCGAAGGTTATCGAAGAGTGGGAGCGCGAAGCGAATGTGCAGATCGCCGCTATCGAAGCGAAGCTGGCCGAAGATCTGCGGGAGCTGGATGCGGTGGGGGTTATGCCATGAAGCCGTCGAAGCAGATTGTGATGCACTGCCCTTGTGGGCGCTCCAAAGTTCTCGCGAAGGGATTATGCCAGATATGCTACACGCTCAAGCGGCAGGATGAGGCCTACTTCGGCGGCCACCGTGAGGACGTGTTGAAGCGCGACGACTACCGTTGCCGCGTACCTGGATGCTCGACCATTAAGCGCGGCAAGCGCTCGGTGGCGGTTCATCACAGGGAACCGGGGAATAGCGATCCGGTGAAGATGCTCACCCTGTGTCTGCCGTGTCACGCGAAGGTCACGCGGACGCTATTCGGGGTAGACCCAACATTGCTGTCACCGGGGGCAATCTGTCAGGCAGTTTGCTGGTCGTACCTGAGCAGCATTTGCGTGCCGACCGATTTGGGGCC
>NZ_JACHIP010000018.1 GCF_014203275.1 Granulicella aggregans | reverse complement strand
TGGGACAGAGGCCTGGAGATGGCGAAACACAAGAGCTTCACGGTGGCCACAAAGGTGAACGTCTACTTCTGTGATCCGCAGAGCCCATGGCAGCGAGGCACTAACGAGAACACCAACGGACTTCTAAGACAGTACTTCCCCAGGAAGACTGACCTATCCGGCTACTCCCAAGCAGATCTCAACAAGGTCGCTCTCCGACTTAATCAACGCCCCCGCAAGACGTTGGATTTTGAAACTCCAGCTAGTAAACTTCATGCCAGTGTTGCATCGACCGGTTGAGACCGCCCCCGTTTCTGGGGAACTAACGTCTGGCTGTCGCGTTGCTCCGACGCACTGGTCTCGACAGCGGCTGTCTCACCCTTTACATCTCCTTTCATCGTTTGTTGCTGCCGCCTAATCCACAAAGAAGCCGATGACCTGGAGAACCTCGTCGTTTAGTTCAACGCCGAGCAGCCGCGCTTTAGCGGAGGTGAAGACATCTCGCATGAAGCGGCGAATCACTTCAGACGAAAGATCGGTTCGGGCTTCAAGCAGTCTGAGCAGTGAAGAGCTATCCGTCGAATACGTGTACTCGCCGGGCGCGCCACGTGACGGGCGGAGGGTGAGAGATAGGGGAATCGATGTAGCTGCACCGTTACTGGACATCAGAGGTTGGGTGATGAGGTTGAATCGCATGGAGAGATCGTGCTCCCAGCGTCTGGCGGTCGCAATCACTCTTTCAGCTAATAGATCCTTCGAGATGGTCATCCGCCCCGACCGATTGGGTGAAGCGGGTACAACTGTCACCCGCGCAGCGCGAATGCGCGGCTGGTCGTAGCCATCGCTGCTGACGATCGCCCGTCTAGCAAGGAGCCTAAACTCCTTTTTGCAAAAATGATCGTGCCTCGATTTCAATCCAGCCACCGGGTCTGTAACGGGAGTGAGGTGCCCACTCGACATAAACTATCCGAGTGCTAACGATCTCGAAGTCTCTCTCCGGCGGTCAGGCTCGGATGTATCACGCTCGGGAGTTCAAATCCGAGCAGGCGAACTACTGGAGTAAAGACCAGCAGGGCCATAGTGAGTGGCAGGGCAAGTTGGCCCAGCAGTGGGGACTTGAGGGGTCGGTCGGGGCTGAACACTTCGCCCGGCTGACCGAAGGCCAGCACCCAACGACCGAAGAGCAGCTCGTCCGCCATCAACCAGCGAAGACCTACGAGAACCAGTTTGGAAGAGAAGTGACCTCGGTCGAGCACCGGGCGGGATGGGATGCGACGTTCTCAGCACCGAAGTCGGTTTCATTGACGACATTGGTTGGCGGAGACGACCGCGTACGCGAGGCTCACCGCGAAAGCGTTCGTATCGCGCTTGGTGAGTTGGAGCGTTATACCCAGGCGCGGATCGGCAACATTCAGGCACCGGAGCTGACGGGCAAATTCGCCGCCGCAACTTTTGAACACGACACCGCGCGTCCCGTAGACGGCTATGCCGCTCCCCAGCTTCACACGCACGCCGTGATCTTCAATGTCACCGAGCGCGAGAACAGCCAGACCGGTGAGCTGAAGACAGGCGCTCTCCAGGAACGGGGCCTTTTCCAGTCGCAACAGTTCGCGACTACGGTCTACCGGACCGAGCTTGCTGCGCGGCTCCAGGATCTTGGCTACGAGATCGAGCGCGGCAAACATGGGCAGCCGGAGATCAAGGGCTATACCCAGGAGTATCTGGAGGCCTCGAGCCCACGTCGTGGCCAGATTGAGAAGCACCTGCAGGCGATTGGGCGGGAGGGAGCAGGAGCTGCCCAGGTTGCCGCGCACCGAACCAGGGATTCGAAGGAGCTGCAGTCGCCGGCAGAGGTGCTGCACCGCCACCGTGAGCTGGCTGCTCAGCATGGTCATCAGGCCGATTGGGTCGTGACGCGAGCGCTTTCGAATCATCAGCGGCAAGAGATCGATTCACCGAAGGTCGCTCAACAAGCTGTCACCTACGCCCGAGATCATGTCTTCGAGAAGAGCTCTGTGCAGGATGAGCGCTCGATCATGACTGCCGCGATGAACAGGAGCATGGGCCAGGCCTCTTCCAGCCGGGTACGGGAGGAGTTCGATCGCCGAGTCGCGCAAGGAGAGTTCCGCACCGTCGAGAATGCACCAGCCTCGGCCGGACAGCAATACACGACCGCCGCTATGCTGCGCATGGAGCGGGAGACCATCGCGCAAATGCAGGCTGGCAACAAGTTCGACGCCAATCAGCCTGCACTGGTAGAAGCCAGGACCAGTGCCAGGACGATCGAGCAGAACCCGATGCTGAATCCCTCCCAGCAGCTGGCAGCAGAGCAGATCTTCGCGAGTCGCGAGAAGATCGTCGGCCTGGACGGTATGGCTGGCGTGGGTAAGACAACGACCCTTGCCGTCATCCGAGAAGGTGTCGAGGCGAACGGTTACCGCATCGAGGGGTTCGCGCCAACCAGCGGAGCCGCTGCCCGGTTGGCGGAAGCGGGCATTGAGACTTCAACTTTGCAGATGCATCTCGCCAAAGGACAACGCGCCGACAACGGAGAGAAGACACTCTATGTCGTCGACGAGAGCTCCCTAGCATCGTCGAAGCAGATGCATGACTTCGTGACGCGGCTTCATCCCAACGACCGCGTTCTCCTGGTTGGGGACACACGGCAGCATGAGGCCGTCGAAGCCGGTCGGCCCTTTGCCCAGCTTCAGGAAGCAGGGATGTTTACCGTCAAGCTGAGCGAGATCGTTCGCCAGCGAGATCCCGAGCTAAGAAATGTGGTCGAGCAACTTGCCCGAGGCGAAGTTCGAGAGGCGGTGGAGGGATTGGGGCGGCAGGGGCGGGTGCATGAGGTCAAAGACCCATCCCAGCGTATCGAGGCGATCGCGAAGGAGTATGCCCGGTCGCCCGAGAGTACCTTGGTCGTCTCACCCGACAATCGCTCCCGTGCCGAGATCAACGCCAAGATCCACACTGAACTGCAGACCAGGGGCATCGTCGGCAAGGAAGAGTATAAGGTCGGCACTCTTGTTCCCCGGCAGGACCTTACTGGAGCCGACCGGACATGGGCGCAGCGCTACGAGCCCGACAATGTCCTCCTCTACTCGCGCAGCTCGAAGGACACTGGAATCAAAAAGGGTGAGTATGCCCGAGTGAAGCATGTCGACGCGGAGAAGAACCTGCTCACCGTCGTGCGGTTTGATGGATCGGAACGGACGTATGATCCGCGTCGACAGCAGGGTGTGTCCGTCTATCGCGATCAGGAGAAAGCGTTCTCAGTCGGAGATCGGTTGCAGTTCACCGCTCCCGCAAAGTCAGTTGACCTCAAAGTCGCAAACCGTGAGCTGGCCACCATCGAGAGCATCACAGACGATGGACGGATGCAGTTGAAGATGGACCGGGGCGGCCATCGTGTCAGCTTCGATCCGCGAGACCATCCGCATGTCGACCATGGCTATGCCGTCACCAGCCACTCGAGCCAGGGGCAGACCGCCGACCGCGTGCTCATCCACGTAGACACCGAACTTGGCGCGAAGGATCTGCTCAACAACCGCATGGCCTATGTTGCCGTCTCGCGTGGAGCGCGTGATGCTCAGATCTTTACCAACGACCGCGAGAAGCTGCCGCAGGCTCTAGGCCGCGACGTGTCACAGCAGAGCGCGCACGTTACGCAAGAAGTGAAGCAAGTCGAGAAGGGGATCAGCAGGGAGGAGCACGAGAGGCATTGGGCTACACTGAACAAGGCGCTCAGTCCTGACGAAGCAAGGCAGTTTGCATGGAGGATTGAGACCGGCACCATTCAGACCTATCAACATCTAGTGACGCAACGGGTGCTGCACATCGACGGAACCAACGGACAGTTCTACCGGCAGGACGGAAATCCAATTACGGCCAAGCAGGCCTTAGATCATGCCATGCCGGGAGGAGAAAGGCATTCGCATTCTTTGGAGCTAAACCAAAGACCTGAAATGCCCGAGATCGACCGAAGCACTGGCCATGGTCATCGAATGGGACGATGACTGTTGCCGATCGGGGCTCTTACAAACCCTTTGGGGACTAAGTGTCAGCCTAAACGGACTCAGTCTGGTTCTGCCAATCAATGAGCAGACCCAACATTTCACCCCTACTAGCGAGAGTCTCATAAAGCTCGCAGATAGAGGAACTCGGGTAAGTTCGAGAGACCAGATCATCAGTTCGGAAAGACCGAGAATTTAGAGCGGAAAAGAAAACACTTGCAGCCGCTTCGTCTGTCCACTTATTAAACGTACACCTGTCATGCACCCCACATACGGATAACCCTCGCAGCAGAAGGTCAGATGTAAACTTTCGATCCCTCGGCTCGCCGGGGTCGCCAACCAAAACTATCCGACCATAGTCCGCCACAGAACCAAGAGCCCACGAAAGTACTGAAGCATCACTTGTACAATCAATAATTACATCTGGCATGACACCTAACGTAGACATGTGTTCGCGAATTTCAGGGCTCGATGTTTTACAATCGAGCACACAAGAGGCCCCGCCACGCAAGGCCGCACTTCTCGATATTGAGGACCGCGTCATAAGCGACACCGTCCCTCGTTGGTGTATACACCACCTCAAGCAGAGCTGAGCAATTGGTCCACCCCCTATTATCAGGATCTGGCGCCCTTCAAGGGGCCCTGCGGCCATCATTCCCAACATTGCGATTCGAGCTAGGGCAAACCAGACGGCGTCACGCGGGTTTGTGCCTGGTGTAAGGGGTATGCATTGTTTATCGCTTACTATGAGTCTCGAAGCATGGTGGCCTCTGACCGCCACGAGCTGTCCAAGCTCCAACCGGTTGACTGCTGAACCTTTGCAAATAACCTCGCCCACTGCGGCATATCCCGGACGAAATGGATACTGTACCCAAGAAGCCCAATGTGAATCTGGCGCAAAGCCTCCTGTGTAAGCGGTACGCTCGGTACCGTTACTCACCAACGAATGCGTTACCTCAATGACAACTTCGCCTATTTCCGGCTTGAGTTTACAAGTCCGCAAATGCACATCATGTGGACGCCTAAACACGATCTCTCTGGAACTCAGAATATTCAAGTGCGCCTCTTCTCTAAGTTGAAGCGCCTGGTTACTACTTCACAGGCCATACCTGTAATTGCGAGCATAGTCAGGGTCGGATTCTGACAGCCGCTTGACACCCAACACGCGCCATCCGTCACAAAGAGCCCACGCACTGCGTGGGCCTCGCAGTTTGGATCAACGACACTCTCCTCGGGATTTTCCCCCATCCTTGCGGTGCCAACCTCGTGAATCGCAAGCCCCGGGGTCGAGAGCATGGAAGTAGTCTGAATATCTTTGACGCCGCACACCTCGAGGAGCCGCGTGCACTGCGTAGCTGCGTCTTGCATTAAACGTTCTTCGTTCTTACACCATCGTGCCCCGATGGCTAAATTGGGACGCCCCCACCGATCTGTAGTGGCTGAGAGTGCAACGGAATTCTCATATCGCGCTAGGCACTCGCCGAAGGCCGACAAGACGACTCTCAACCGAATGGTTTTCGTAACTCTTGAGCTTTTCTCTGCCAAACACTCTTCAGGACTGTCGGTTATAACTTTGCCCTGAATACCATAACCCCTAATAAAGCCGTTGGTTATTCGATGATCAATATTCCGAAATCGTGGGATGTAAATGCGCTGAGGCTCCCGTTTGCTAGCCGCAAGGGCAGCTTTCGGCATGTCAACGTAACCGAACGCCCCTCCGCCCATCACGTGATCCATGAGGTAGCGGCCAAGGGTCTTATTAGACTTCAAACAAGCACAACGCAACAGAAGCCGCGTTGACTCCAGGGTGGACGCGCATAGAAACACCACATTAGCATAGGCTTCACTGATGCTGCTCTCGCCCTCGACGATTTGCACACCTCGTACCTGATTTCCTTCAACTATCAGCTCGGTAACAATCGCGCCAGTCCTCAATGTTAGCCGCCCGGTTCTCAGGCCCTGCTCTATCGCGCCCAGAGGCGTATATCCACGCTCATCGCTCTCACGCTGCTCCCGTTTCGCAAAACTGCGTTGAGATAGCCTTGCTGGGATCACTTTGATCCCTAAATGCTTGGCCGCAGGTTCTCGTATTAACCCCTCTGCCAAACTTTGTGCTGCAGCTTTTGAGTAGATAGAATCTGGTAACTGCGGAATATTGTCCGTCGTTCCGACTATGCGGAGGTATCGCTCAGCCTCCTCATAATATGGAACCAACCGCTTGTAATTGATAGGCCAATTGGTGCCATAGCCATCATGCGCTCTCGCCATGAAATCGAGTTCACTAAAGCGGTAGCTCTGACCTTCCCACCCAAGCAATCGACCGCCGACCCCTTGCATCCGCAGCCATGCGAATGGTTCTATTTGTTCGTAGGGCTGTTCAAAGTCATTCACAAACCGTTCGGCCATTGGCCCACGACATGCGTAGCATAAGGACTGTATCGGTCTCTGGACTGACATGTGACTGGGTATCGGCGTGTAGCGATCTGGAGTGGTGAATGGCTCAGAGAGCGAATCCTTCAAATTGGTTCTAGTGCCGCCCTCTATCAAGAGAACAGACATTCCTGCAGAGGTTAAAAGCCTAGAGGCCCACCCTCCTGTGGCACCTGAACCTACAACAATCGCATCATATCTGTCCGTCATAGCGTCGACAACCATTCTAGAAAAAGCTTACGATACATCATCCCGCTCCGCCTGGCTAGTTCACTTGACAGTTTCAATAGAGCGCTTTAGCCTTCTATCAATCCGAAGAACAGAGAGGCCACTGAGAGATTACGAGGTTTCCGTGACTGATTACCCATTAGTAAGCATTGTTACTCCAACAAGGCATCGGGAATCTTATCTCCCGCAAGCTTACGCATGTGTAATCTCTCAGACTTGGCCGAACTATGAGTGGCTTGTCTGTGATGACAGTCCTCGCGCTTCCGCGTTTATGACATCCTTGTCTGACGATCGTGTGCGCTACTTTCATCTGGATAAACCCCATACCGTCGGCGCTAAACGCAATGTCCTTAATTCTTATGCACGAGGCGCTTTTATCGTTCATTTTGATGATGACGATCTGTACGCACCGTGCTATCTTGCGGGTTCCGTCGAGGACCTCCAAAAACACAACGCAGATCTACGAAAGCTTGAAGCGTTTTTCATACATGACGCTCGCATCTCTCAAAGTTTCTTTTGGGACCAGTCGGAGGTTCCTGACACGCAATTTATCTGCAAGGCTGGTGTTCCGTTTGGAACCCGGAAAGTGGACGCAGTTGTTCTGCAGAAATCACTTAGACATCGGCTCGGCTATGGTTTCTCCTATTCCTATAAACAATCACTGTGGGCACGCTTCCCGTTTCCAGACGTAGATTTTGCAGAAGATCTTTACTTTATGGCGACGGTCGTGAAAGCATCGCGCCCGGTCGTTTTCTGCCACGATGAAGTTGGAGCATGCATTCACCTTATCCACGCCAGCAATCTGTCAGGTTGTTTCCCCCAATATATGATTCCGCCTTTTCTGATGAAGCGTCTATTCCCGTCGTTCGAATGGCTTTTCACCATACATCCTTCGTCTCCAATCATTGACAAGCGAGAACAAAGTGATACGTCTCCAGTATTAAGTTAATAGCTACGTATGAAATAGCTTGCCGAGGGGCGATTACCGTTCTGAAAGTCCGGTCAACAATTCAACGATGCATCCTTTGAAGGTTGTGCACTAAAGACTAAATGAGGGTGGTATGAAAAGCTGGGATCTATTTGACACCCTCGTGGCGGCCAGGGATATCAACATACCATCAGGAGACCAGCCCGAAGGCTTCCATTTTCCCATTATGGACGCAGTGTCATGCGTTGGGCAGGACGATCTAATCATCAGTGACTACTATGACTTCGCGAAAGCAGATCGGATACTTCGCGCAGTGACTGGGCTAAAAAATCGCCTCGTGGTAGGAAGACATATAAAAGCTTCTGGAAGAATCTGGCGCTTCCTTAGCGTTGATGAGCACACCGGCGATTCTCCAAGAGAGATCGCGAGTGCCAGAAGATTCGGCATTAAGGGAAATCTGGTGCGCCGCGCTGACCTTACCAATATGGAGTCTTATCTTTATGACGCCGGCTGTAGGGGCCTTGCTCTCGTGTTGCGTGAGGCACGTCTCACCACTGCAGTCACAGAGGATAGCGATATCAAGTTGTTGCAGCTTCAGGGCAATGTGCCGTTCTTATTCGCGGCGTCTCTGTTGCTTCATCGGAAGGCTATAGCGCAGCAGATTGAAACCATCCTAATGTGCAGTCGGGACTCCTACCTCTGGATCACAATGTTGCACGCAGTCCAGGGTCTACTTGACAGTGTGCCGTACGGCACTCAATACTTTTTCAGCAGCCGACTGATGCGCTATCGTTCGACCCCGCACACTTTGGCTTACACGAAGGACCTGTTACGAGGACGAAGCGCGATAGTTGACTTATGCGGGAGCGGCTATTCACTAAAGGCATTCTGTAATCACCTTGATCCACGCCCACTGTTGTGGTTAGCAGTGGCTTACAAGCGAGAAGGGTGGCCCTATTCCGGCGTCCCCTACGCCATCCAATGGAGAGGCAAGACAACGCTGGAGTTGGCAAACCTCGCGCCCCATCCGATGGTAGGCGATGTTATCGGATGTGGCCATGATCGCGGATATTCTCCCGTTTACATCAATCCTACGTTCACCAGATGGGACACATCGCCGGTCATCAAGGCAATGCATAATGCCTTCTATCTTGCTCTCAAGCTGTTCCCAGAATATGACTTTACTTCCGACCTTCTCGTCGAGTCCGATCTCCTTCGCGACGTTATGACGCGCTGCCTTGGCGAGATGGACGCGAATGATGGCGTGGTCGCCATGTTGGCAGG
Organism: Granulicella aggregans; assembly: GCF_014203275.1. Lineage (GTDB taxonomy): Bacteria > Acidobacteriota > Terriglobia > Terriglobales > Acidobacteriaceae > Edaphobacter. Next base: position 43,448 of record NZ_JACHIP010000018.1, on the reverse strand, counting down.
CGGCGTCTTTAGCAAAGAGGAACATTTTGTACGTACGACCAGATGGTGACAATCGGACCCGTACCACGGGGAGGACTTGTTAACGCGTTTTACCCTATCGAGCTGACTCGAATCCTCGAGTGTGCCATCTGCGTCTTGCACCCGCCGACCGTCATTCCTCCCGAAGGGCGGTTACTATGTCAAGACGAGTGGCCCTTCGTGCCGGTGCTGCCGAAGCAAACACGATAGTGGCAAATACCATTAGGGTGGAAGACGCAACCACGGCTCCAGACGCCACTCCAAGAACGGCGGCCAGCTCGCCCGACCGCGAGACTGCAAAGGTTGCCGCCCAGACGATAAAACCACTCAGAAGCACGCCGCCCATCGACGAGGACAGTGTAGACATAAGTATTTGGCGTCGATGTGCTCCTAACGCTAACTTGATACCAAACTCTCGAGTCCGCGTTGCGGCGGTGTATTCAGTCAGGCTATAGCCACCTATTGTCGCAATGACCAACGAAAATAAAGCGAAGATTACGAAGAGCCGCTCTAGCAAAATCTCACTACCCATCAGTAGTGACTCGTAGAAGCCCTGTAACAATACCGGCGAGGCCCCAACTGCACCTGGAAGCGTAGACCTACCGAGCCAAGGGAGGTTCGCCTCGGTAATGGGCCGCGCGTCGGAACTGGCTTTAAGATGCACCCACATAGCTTCGGGCATAAAAAGAGGCAGCGGGACATAAACAGCCGGTCGAGCGCTCGCCGCGATTAGCGGCGATACTACGTCAGCTACTACTCCGATCACCGTAACCACTGGGATCGGCTCCGACGGGCGTCCCACCTTTGGATAACCATACTTGAGGGCCGGAAGGTAAATGGACCGTCCAAGAGGATCCCTAGAGCCAAAGACAAGGCGTGCAAACGCTTTCGATACTAATGCAACATGCACGGAACCTGTCATGTCATGAGCGGCGAATGGTCTTCCAGCCTCCAACGTCAGCCGGAATACGTTCAGAAAATTGTCATCCACACTAATAAGTTGTGCCCTATCAAAACGGCCCGCTGGCGGTGGGGCGATGCCTTCAGAAACCTCGGCGTCCAGGGCTGGCAAAGGTGGCGCGGCAGCGGAAATGGTTACATCAGCCGACCGCCCGACAGTTTCTCGCAACGTCTCTAAAGCCGTACGTTTTGAAGTCCACGTTGGGTACTGCGTGGCGGGCAGAATAAAGGCTTCGGATATGACGCCCTGAGTGGAGAAGCCCTCCTCGACATGAAGCTGTCCTTGTGTGCGTCTCACTATGGTTATCGTCGTCGCCAGTAGGGAGATACTGAGAAACGCTTGGCCAACAACCGAAAGAAAATACACATAACGCAGATGCTTGCTAGCTGTAGATTTACTTCCTGCGAGGGCCGTGGTAACCGCTGTCGGGCTTAAAATTAGAGCGCGATTCGGCAATATAGCCATTATCAATGTCGCAAGCAATGTTGCGCTTGTGAGGCTGAGCAGTGCTAGACCGCTTAAATGAAACTCTAAGCCGGCTGGCAACGCTTGCAGCGGCAACCATAATGTGGGGTGCTTTAGAAGCTCATAGCTTGTCACAAGTGCAGCAAGTGCTGCAGTAAAAGAGCAGGCCAGATAATCCTTGCTGCTTGTCCAGATAAGCCGTGGCAGCGAAGACCCTAAGGCGATCTCAACTGCTCGGGTAGGTCGATCTCTTACGGCTCGTGTTAGAGACAAGACTGCAGCATTTGCACCCGATACGATAGCCAATATTAGGGTACCTATCATGATGGCGTAAAGATGCCGCGTAAACTCTCCGAGCGCGGGTTGCCCTAGGAAGAGCGGTGCTAGGTGCAGAGACGGATCTAGTCCTTGCCCTTCGTCGCGAGAAACTAGATCATTCACAATTCTCATTGCTTGACCGGCACAGGCAGAAGCTGAGGCTGATTGCTTTATGGCTAGGTATAGCGGGTGAGCGGCATGTGCATCGTCAGATTGCAGATCAGTAAAGATGTCTCCGTTTGACCAGCGAAATGTTCTTGGCATGATGCCTGTGATAGTGACAACCCGCGCTCCGACCTTTACCCGGGTGCCCAAGATTGTCGCATCCTTGTCAAATAGCCTTTCCCATGCGTCATAGGCCAACAAAGCTCCATCCCGTGGGGTTTCCAGGCCCATGAGAGGAGAGACTGAAAGCAAAGACGCAAGCTCGTTGCTCGAAGATATATGTATCACTTTAAAAGTGCCCTGTGACGTCGACAGCAGGTCCTGGGAACTCATACTGATTGCTGCGTTATCAACACACCCCAAACCCTTTATGGTGGCCAGGTCGTCTTGGCGGACCCACACCACCCCCGAAGGAATTCCGTTTCGAAGAAACTGCAGCTGGAGTATTTTCTGCCACCGAGGGTATGGAAACGCATGATCACGGACGGTGCTATACACACTGAACACGGTGGTGAGGGCGACAAAGCTCAGGAACAACGCACTCGTCGCCAGGAGCAGGGGGCGTCCAATATCCCACTTCTTGGCAATTGAGCTATATCGAGAAAGGAATTGAGGCATTGGTTCGCGAATACCAGTATTAGGAAATTAGGTTTTGGGCGGCCGATCGAACGTCAGACCAAGTTAGTAGAGTGTCTTGATAACGGGTTAGATACGCGTGTGCATCTTCTTCGACTGCATCCAGAAAGTGAATCTTATAAAATGGCGAAGAAGCCTCCGACAAGTTCTGAACGAGTATTTGACGAAGTCGAGTAAGGTAGGCCACAGTTTCGTTAGGAGCGTGCCACTGTGTTGCGATGGCAAGTAGACTGTCGCACCGCTCAATACGGGATTGATAAATCTCCCTCGCGATAGATATCACCCCCTGACGGTTATTAGATGCAGAGATGGCGCTTGCAACTGTCTCCATTAATCCGTCAAGATCGTCCCGTCCAGAAGGCGAGCATGCCGTCGTTACGAGGTGAAGCAGAATATCAGAAACACGCAGATCCGCGCCAGATCCATACTCGGTGTCTTTCGGCTTCGGGAAATGATAAACGCCAAATGGTGAAACGGCTACGCAGCTTCCCCACGCATTGCGGAGCATCTGTCCAAATACCCCGTCTTCGTTTCGATGGGTTGGTGGAAAGGGCGGCAGCTCGCCATCCCTATTATCGAGCGCCACAGAGTAACACATGAAAGGCGAATGTTCTGGTAACTCCAGACTTCTAGCGATGTCGACGATATTCCGATTGCTGAGATAAAGGTTAATCTTTGGGTCCCGGGACTTACAGACCGTGGGCGTGATATATTCCCGAGAACGTAGTCCCAGCCAGTCTCCAGTGAAGCAGCCAGAATCCCCGCATATTCCAAAGGTTACTGCTCGTACTTGACGAACACGACCAGACTCCGACATGATCATGTCTCGCGCTGGCTGATTTAATACCCGCTCACCCCTCCAGTTCCGTGTTAACTCGGCAATGGACCTACCGAGAAGGTCAAATGTGTCCTGAAGAACATCACGGTCCGGGGTTAAGGCAGATGCCGCCCAAGCGTCTGGCTGCCAAGGAAATTCAATATAGTGATCCGACCCGTCTTTGACAAAGGATAGTCGTTCAGGCCTAGTCGAAGAGTGAGTCATAAATCGGCAGTCGACGTCGTCATCGACCAGTAGCAGTCGCTGGCCCTGATGTCGGAGGAGGGCGAGATTTCGCGCGGATCCAGCGCTAAAGTTGACTCTCACCGAGGCCCACAAACCTTCGATTGCCGTTGCACTAGCGCCAGCGGCCCATAGCCGATCCCTATAAGCAGCGAGTTCCTTTAGTCCAACATAGGAAATGGCTTTGTTCCCGCTGGACGATGCAATATCGCGATTGTGGGAGCTAACGGCGCTGGTTCCACTTGAGTCGAAGATGACTATTTGGCGCGTGTTAGCATCGGACCTCACCAAACGTTGTGCAGAATCCAGGGCATTACGCAGCGCATGTGGTCGATCACGAGTGAAAATGATGATCGTATCAGCTGATGAAGGGCGGTCTCGAGATGGCAAGATCTTCTCAATAGTGGAAAGTGATATCAGGAGTCTTGTATCCCTGATCATTTCCAGGAATGCCGTGCATGAGGTTTGCGAGAGTGGTGGATATGTTGCCGCGCGGATGGCAGACATGAGCTCCTGCCAGGAAGAAAGACTTGGCAGCAAGCCCAACAAACGAGCTTGATTCGGACTGACCTCTCTCACGCCAAGAGCGTTCTCCAGCACTATTCGCTCGCCGGCTGTCGTCGACCTGAAATGCGGGATGTACCACAGCTCCTCAGCTAGTGGCATGTGGACCTCTCGGCAAACTCTTGATTCGTTTCTCTAGCGACGAGCTTTGCCAATTGGTAGAAGAGTTCATAGGATCTCAGTTTTTGTTCAAACGATTGACTGAGATCCATATACAGAAGTGACGTCGGGTCAAATCTATGGACAATATCAGCTAGTTGTTTTGTTGCACTTTCCGGCCCTCCGTAGACTTGCGGGATGACCTTGATCTTGTCGTTGTCATATATCGCACGCAAAGCGGAGTAATTGGAATTATTGATAATTCCAGAAATCGCTAAATGCAATGGCTTGATAACTGGTACATTCTGAAACTCTTTGTCTAGAAATCCCGCATGAACATACGGAAGCTCAAGAGCCGACGCGACGGTACAGCTCTCGTGATGCGAGCCCAACATCCAAATCTGCGACCGGTCACTTGTTTTTGCGACTGGAACTGGGAGTGCGCGGGTTCTGAGCTGGGTGTCGAACTCGGATACCAGCGCTGGATAGGTGGCAGATGTCGCTTCTGTAATGAGGCCCACTTCTCGACCAACATTAGGCCGCCCACGGCCTAAGCCGATCTCTATGCGATCAGGATAGATCTGATTAAGAAAAGCGACATCATTAGCGAGTCGGCCAACAAGGTAGTACCTCAACAGAAGGCCACCAACTCCAATCTTTATTTGAGTTGTTGAACTAGCTAATATAGGAAGAAGAATAAGGGGACTAGCATGCACAAAGTTTTCAGAATGATGCTCTGTGAGCCACAAGCGATCATATCCCATTTGTTCCAGGTGGACGGCCAACTCTGTCAATTTCGTGACTTGAGTTGCTATGGATTCGTCGTACCCGCGCAGACATAGTTCAAGTGCTCCGATCTGCATCGCGCGCCTCGTCTGGTTAGAAGCATTGCTTCGTCGGTGGCTCTAGCAAAAGGACAGATGGAACCTCGGCGGGTCGCAGCATCCGAAGTAATCCGTATCCAATACCCGCGAGTCCAGTCATTAGCCCAGGGGATTCGATATGTTCGGGTGTGCCACAAAGAAAACCACTACGTTCCACGGATGCGACTACCTCAGTCAGTTTGCTCCTATATACAAAATTGGCCAGCTCTGAGTTCTCGTAGTTACTATACCCGAGCAATAGCTCGAGATTGCCCAAGTCTCCGTGGCAAAGACTGTGGTTGCGTCCAAAACCACGACGTATCGTAGAGTTCATTGCATGGCGCAACTCCCGCTCGAGCTCAGAGTGCGCCTTTGAAGACTGTAAAAACGCGAGTCGACTCAAGCCGATACCGGGAGCACCATGGCACCAGTCATTTTGATAATTGGGAGTTGCTGGAATGGTCCCATCGATGTCGGTCCTGAAATCCGGCCAGTTTTCTTCCGACTCAGACATTAGTTTGCTTTCGTAAGAGAGACTACGAACAGCGAGTTCCAACAAATCCTCCCGTCCTAGAGCGAGCGAGGCTTTTAGAAGAGCATATGCGATCCCCGCAGCTCCGTGCGAGAACCCCGTAAGGGGTGCGTAGGCCTCAGCACCTCCCCTCCATGTAGGTTCAACATCACTGCCCTCCTTAGCATTTACAAGCTGATCCGTAGTAGCCTCGATCTCCTCCAAGAAATGGTTCGTCGAACCGGAACATGTAGCTGCAGCAATCAAGCAAAGGAGCCAGCCCGCCGTCCCACCTATTATGTCACTATGTTCAAATTGACCGACTCTCGGTTGCAAACGCCTGATAAAGTAGGACATTTTGGTGTAGAGGTCCGCGTTATGCCAGATACCACAAACCTGTGAAAGCAAGTAGATAACGCCGCCTACCCCAGAGAATACGCCCCCCACGGAAAGCTCGCTGGGGTTGTCGAGCAGCCGATCAACGTGACTAACAACCATTTCAACAACTCTTTCGGCGAGATCACGTACCTGATGGCGCGGATTGAGGTGGTCGGAATAAGCCAAATACAAAGCTACTCCAGGCAAGCCAGAGTACAGGTCAAGACCCAACGGACGAAACACCCAGTAACTTTCGTCGACAAGCTGCAGACCGAGCCAATTGCTGTTAGGTCCAATAGAGACACTCGTCTCAATGAGACGCTTGTCCAGCTTGTCCGTCAGGCGAGTTATCCTCTCAACTAAAGTAATTTCAGCGTCTGCTGGTTCGATTTGAGGTCGGGATTCGAGATGGTGGCCAATTCTCAAGCACGCCAAGGAGCCGTTGATGTAGGATAACTGTCGTTGTAGGTCACTTTCGGAAAGTCCCAAGACTCTCTCGCGGACCCGTTGGAGAGCCGACTGCGTTAGAAAGTGTGGAAACTCTTTGCCTCGGCAGTCGAACAGTGACGTCCCGCCGATCGTGCTTGTGAAGATGGGGATGTCATTCTCCCACAAGTCTTGTATTTCACTAAGAATGACACGACGATAACGTGATTTCTTCTCGACGCACCTCTTCCAAAGCAAGTGAAAGGCTCGCTCATGATTAACACCCTCTTGTAAGGCATCGGGGTGTAATGAAGCATTTAGCATCAATCCGTAAATTCGAGTTGCTCTCAACACGACACGAACTTCATGAGGGGAAAACTTGTCCAATAGACCGTTTTCCTCTAAGAGGAAGTTCCTCTCTGACATAATGAGCCGGTAAACCTCAGCGAAACCACTGGAGACCTCCTCGTTATAGTCGCCAACATCTACCGTCTCTCCATCTATCGTAGGTCGGTTGGCGCCTCCCGACATCGCTAGCTGTTTATGGACAATCCGCATCGTATCCAAACCTTCATCTTCAAACACAGGAACCTTATGTGGACTTAATTGTCCTGCGGCACCGCCAAAGCCGCTCAGATCTATGCCCTTGCTAGCATCAGTGGCCCATATCCGTTGGGGAAGAAAACCAACTCGGAATACAGAATTTTCCATCACGTCATAGCCAGGATCTATTACCTTCTCCTCCTCACTGGCATCATCGTCAAATGGGAGCCGAGGATGGAAAAGCGCCTCTAGGTCTAAGGGCACGGGATATTTGCCACAAGCCACGAGATTTTCAGAATGAAAGTCCGTTGCCTCTAGAGCGTATAAAAGCGCTAGCAGTCCACCTTGGGCGACATAGAAAGAGCGCAGCTCATTACTGTCGCGGCAGGCGCTATGTCTAATACCTTCCGCCCACCCATAGGCCCCTTTGGGGAGAACCGCCGGAACCTTGAGTTGAAAGCGATGGATACGCGAGTTAACAAAGCTCACAACTTCAGTGAACGCCCTATCGATGTCTAACCTGCGGGGTTTGTACACCAGAAGTCGACCGTCACTTAGCTCCATCGAGGTCACCGTCGCGCCATGCCGATGACTGTCGCCAAGGTCAGTCCGAATTTGCAGAACTTTGGCATCCCTTGCGACCGCGAATGTCTGTTGTATTTCGGACCAATCATCATGCAAGCGATTGAGCATTTCAACCGTCCGTTCGGCTGAATTCCTGACGACGGCGCGAAGCTTGCGGGCCAGAACAGGGTACTCTGAAAGAAAGATTCTTAAGTTTTCCGGCTTTCGCATCTGTTCAACATAAGATTCGAATCGCCCCGCGGAAGTATCCCCCGCAAGCCGGCCCTCAACCCTCGCACAATTCAAATCAAGAACGAGTGCCTTGCCAGCGATCCACACGAGCTTCTGCCCCACTGAGCGTATAAGTGACGACACAAGTACGTTGGCATCGTTCACTACTGTAGATGCGCCACTCGTCCCAACAGTCAAAGCATCGGACACAGCAGTGGCGTAATCTGCGAGTAGAGGTTGCAGGATGAGGAGGAATGGATGAACTTCGCGATCTACAACTAACGTTTCCACCCGTTCTACACCGCTGTCAGGCGTAGCGGAAATGTCACGCAACGCCCGGCGTCGTAATCCTGCTGCCTGAGTCAATGCATGTGCGAGCTGAACTCGGTCAGCTCCAAGAACTTCAAGAAACTGTTCCATCACGAGCGGTTCGGCAAACGTAGTATTTTTCGCCCAATTAGCTAAAACGTCCTGCTCGCCCTCCTGCTCGATCCTTACATCCGCGTCTAACGAAGTTGCTCGGTTACTCCAAAGCAATTCTGACAGCGATAGACCGCGGAGCTCCTGAATCTCTTCCAATGAGGCAATAGCGAATGTGCTCACCTATACTCCGTGGTCTAGACAAGATAAGAGGGGAGGTACGCCGGCCTCCCCATTCGACTGACCTAAGTTTTCGACTTAGGTATAGCAGCCGACATTTCAGAGCATCTGTTTGCGTCGCCTTCTTCTATGAACCGCAGCAGCCGGATGTGCCGCCACCGCAAGTACCGCAGTTAGATGTATTGTTTCCCGAACAGCAGCCGTATGACATGTTCTTTTCGGTTGAAGCACCAACAATCTCGGCAAGTTCCAACTCGTCTAGTTCGTATGCACCTGCGGGATGAGGTTCTATTGACCTCGTCTCCGCGCCGCTTAAACTTTCACGAAAAGACCTATCTTTCCAGGAGCGAACCGTTGTTTGATCCGACATGTCGATATTCTCCACTTTGGATTTATAAAGCACGAGGAATATACCATGCGACCTAATCATTAGTCAAGTTCAGACAAAAGCTAATAAGCCCTAATCAAGGGCGCCACACTACGAATATTAATAAGTTGCAGCCTCGGACACCGGCCGGGCGTCTCATTGTTCGTTACACATGCCGGGTTACACAGCCATCTGGGCAATGCCTGACTCAACTTCGTTAAGATTGCCGCGCTGGACATTCAGCATGGACCAAAACGCACCTCGTTTGCCGAGTAACTCCGCATGACTGCCGTGTTCAACCACCACGCCGTGCTCAAGTACAAGAATCGAATCGCAATGACTCAACGTGCTCAGTCTATGTGCGATCAGGATCTGGGTTACCTCTAGTTCTCTTAGCGACTGCATTATCAACTGTTCCGTCTGTGAGTCTAGGTGGCTAGTCGCCTCATCAAAAAGAACTATTTGCGGATTGTTAACTAATGCACGGGCAATAGCAAGTCGTTGGCGTTCTCCCCCTGAAAGTGCAGAAGAGTAAGCCATGAACGTATGCTCACGCATCGGTAGGGATTCCACGAATTCATCGAGATGAGCACGTGAGAGAGCCTGCATGAGTCTGTCACGAGATACCGGCCCCGTTCTAAGTTCTACATTGCCCTTAATCGTGCTGGAGAAGATATGAGAGTCTTGTAGAACCACACCAAGCTGGCTTCGCAAATGATCTGGTGCATACGTGTTTATAGGGTGGCCATCGTAGCTGATGGTACCTTCGGTAGGAGCATAAAAGCCTAATAAGAGTTGAAGAAGAGTACTCTTTCCACTGCCACTGCGCCCCACTATTCCGATCGTACCGCCGGGTTTCACGGAGAAACTAACGCCACGTAGGACGTACGGACCCTCCTTGCTATACCGGAAGGAAACTCCTACGACTTCCAGGTTGCCGCGAAGTGTGACACGTTTTTGACCTGCTTGACTTTGTTCCGTGGCGGCGCTTGTGATATCAGTGATCCTGTCCAAGTCAAGCCGCAAGAGTGATAATTGATGGCTCGTAGCAAGCAAACTCGTGTAGGGACCTATAGCTTGCAACGCGAGAGCAGAGGCCGCGAAAAGCGAACCGACACTCATCTGGCCTCGTGAAACATAGGAACATCCCACTAACACCAAAATCCAAGGAACCCCCTGTCTGAATATGGTCTGAAGCACATCTTGACAGCCTGCAACATATGCACGAGCGCTTTCAGCCTGGAGCGCTGACGTCAGCCGTGTCACCCAACGCTCTAGGAGCTGATCGCCAGCCCCCAGTGCTTTGACTGTGACGATATTCTGGATAATTTCAATCGCCAAACCGTTTTCCCTACCACGTTCAGCCATTTCAGTAACGCGCATCGGGCGCTGAATTGAGGAAAGGTAGGAGAAAAGCGCCATATGAAGCGCGGCTAGGGGGACGGCTAGCAGAAATAACGTAGGAGCCACTATTAGCAGCGCGCAGCAATAACTCAGCATGAACGTCAGGTCGACTATTCCGGACACTAAAAGATTCGCGAGGGCGTCTCTCATTCTGCCGTTTGATTCCAGGCGAAGGAGTAAATCGCCAGTGTCGCGATTGAGGAGAAAAGCTACAGGGAGCTGTACTGTCCGGAGAAAGAAACGGGATGATAGGAAGAGATTGATTTGGCTTCGAAATTTCACCAAAACGGCATTGCGCAGAAGTGTTGAAAGTCCTAGGCAACCCAGTGCCAGAAGGATACAAGGCAGGGCCTCTTTAGCGATGCTGGCACTGGAGCCTAAGTCGGTGGCCTTGTTAATAGCAAATCTTGCAATCAACGGAAGAGCGACTGCAGCAAGCTGTGCCGTGATGGATGAAATGATAACCGAGGTGACTACTGATGGCTGAAAGTCAGACCTTAAGCAGAAAGAAAGTAGCGTTCGCAAATCATCAGTACCTGGAATTCTGGGACGAATGATAGCCTTGGGGACGTTTAATCCGTAAACCAGAAGAGAAATGCCGGTATAGCAGTCACTAAGCTCCTGAAGCGTCACCGTGAGACGACCTCGGGCGGGATCTACGATGCTTGCAAAGCCATCTAAATACCCCTCAAACACAACGAAATGCTGGAATCGCCAATGCAGTATTACTGGAACCCGGCATTCCCCCAGCTCTTTCAGAGTGTAGCCGAATGCTCGCGCTGTGAATCCTCGTGCTGATGCAACTTTTACCAAGGTCAAAGCGCTTACACCATCGCGCCCAACTCCGCATTCGTCCCTGATTTCGGAAAGGTTAGCAGCGTGCCCGTGATGTTGAAGTACCATCGTCAGACACGCTGCCCCACACTCATAGGAGCTAAGTTGATGAATAGGAGGGGTCCTAAGCCTCCCGGGAAGTCGTCCGCTTGTAAACTTCACATGCACCCCGTTCGTCTCGCCGCATACTCAGGTAATATGGAAAACTCCCACCCTGATACACACTAGAGTAGTAAGTAGCAGTAACGCCGACAGGCAGATCCATAACATATTTAGGAACCAATCGCGAGCGAGAAGTTCGAAACGACTGCTAATGAGGTGGGGTTTTTCAATTGCATCCAGAGCTTCTTGGCGAAAGCGAATCGAAATACCGCTCTTCACGTTAGGAGCCGCCGCCGCAGCATCCCGAAGATGCATTCCCGCAAGTGCCGCAATTCTTGCTTGACGGCGAGCAGCAGCCATCAGTGGTGTTGTTATTTGTACTGGCTCCAACAATCTCGGCAAGTTCCAGTTCGCTCAGCTCATAGCTGCCTGACGGGTGAGGGGCAAAGTCGATGAGCTCACTATCAGTCAATGAGGCTCGGGCTTCAGGATTCTTCCAAATGTGAGTTGTTCTTGTCGATGTAGACATGTTCCCTCCCTTGAGTTTAAAATCCGAGGGTATCGTAACACTATAACGAAGCAACGCGCGAGGGTTTTCCACTCGGCTGATTGAAGTTAGCTAAGTCGCCTGAAATCAGCTGTTTCGTTTCGGCCAGCTGAGGCTGCCTGCCTGCCAGTTCATCTACGTTAACAGCTGCGTGTACTATCATCGGCCCTCCGGAAAGTGGCGTCGGTTCTCCGGGCCGGGTCAGAGCAATGCATGCGTCACGCCTACCAAAAGTAATGTGGGCTAGGCTGAATGCAAACTGCCGGTGCCCGGGTCGCTTTAACATGAGCCCGTATCAGTCGAAAAAGGTATATCCTCAGAACTTCATCCAGCCTGATCGCGTGGTGGTAACTCTAGATCGCATCACTATACATCGATGGCAAAGCTGTAAGACATCAGATCCGGTTGATAGCTTCTGGTAAGACCTGCAGCCTGAGCCATGCGGGAATATGGCCTGCCGCGTGGCGCCGACGGCCTTCTCTCCAGCTTCGTACCGCGACAAGTAACAATCCGCTGCAGTAGTTACTCGAGCGAAGCGTGGGCGTCATACCAATTAAAGCGAAAAGCTTCTTCTGGACAGCCGAGTAGCTTGTGCCGAGATCCCTCGTAGTTTCCGCCTTCGATATGTAACATCTCTTCGAGAACTTCATCTTTGGACAGCCACGGCCCATAGGTCTCAGCACCAAATGGGCCAGAATGATATTTGGTAAACCTCTTATGGACGTAGTGGCCTTCTAAAGCCGGGAATGGGAGGGCGATGGTTTGGTTCCACACCTGGCTGATAATCTTGAACCGCTTGTAGCCCAAGGTTGACATGCGCTGAATGAAGTCAATACGACCAGTTTCAACCGATACGAAGCGAGGAAGATCGGTCTGGCGCTCAAGTGCTTCAATGCAAACATAATCGAGGTGCTCGATGTCAATTTTCATGTAATAAGGAGTGCCGAATCTATCTAGAACTTCATCTAATGTCACACAATCAACTTCGATGATCGACCGAGGGTCTGCAGGACACCAGGTCGAATCGAATGAGCTGCGATCGCTGCGAGCTAAATTGACAACGAAGTGTTGAGGTCCCGAACAACTAAAGACCCCCCGATTAAGGATGGTGAGTTGACCACTATCAACATAGCGCGCATAGTTTATTTCGGCCTCTCTACAAAGGGTTGGGTTGGCTTCTAGCGCTATGACGCGAAATCCTTTCTGCAGATAAAATTCCGTATCCGCGGCGTTGTACATCCCGATGTCGTAGATTAAGTCGCCAATCAATGCCAATCTCCTTCTTTCTTTACTTGAATGCGCCCGATTCGTGAGCATCTTTAGCGGTGACGAGGTGAGCTACGTCTGTCCATGGCGGAAGGATTGCAGACGCCGCGTGGGATCGAAGATGTAATGAGGAATAGGGGAACGTTCGCCTTGAAAGGAACCTCTACGGTCAAAAGCGTTTCTCAAGTACAAGAGCTTTCCCCCGTCGCATCCAGAAGCTTGCCGATGAAGAGGGGATGAGTGCCAAGTCGGAAAACCGTACAGTGATTGCAGTCAGCCATGACGTCAGTTCCTGGACTTCGAGGTCGTTCCCACGTGCGTTGCAGCCTCTTATGAGTTGGTGTTGGCTAGGGAATATTCACAAATGAATGTACCAGCCGCAAGCAAACTACAACAACGTTTGTTAGGTTGTGTCAGTTAGCTCAAGGCTGGCGGTGAACGGGGGCCGGGCAAAATCCCAGTTCCCCCACAACATTACCTTGGAAGAACGACCCCTTCCGGATGTAACGCCGGACCATCTTCTCGGACTTGTGCCGGATCTGGTTCATGATCTCGTGTTCATTTTGTCCAGCCTCGGCGGCCGAGATAGCGCGGCCGGCGCGCAGCGACGGAAGCAGGCGGCGCTCTGAGTCGGACTTTCGAAGTCAGCCTCGCGATGCTGGCGGCCGATGGCCGCGATCGCGCGGGTCAGGCTGGCTGTCACGCGGCACTCAAATCGCGGACTCGAGCCCCTTATTTTTCAATATGGTCCGCGTTTTTGCTGCACTTTGATTGCGCTGAAATCACGGACCTTTGTAGTCAAATCGCGGACGGAGTTCCCGACAAACTTCGTCCGCGGTTTAGATGCAAAACGGCCCACCGGCCCTGGCACCCCCGGCCTGAAACACATGCTTTCATGCGGTCTCGGGTCCCCTACACTTTGTCTGCGATCTGAGTACCAAACACGTCTCTAATTCCGGGATTCGACTGCAGTTCCTGAGCTCCCGAAGTGAATTCCGCGAATTGAGTGCCGCGTAACACCTGAAGCCTTTTCCGACGCACGGTCCGGTTGAGCGTCTGGACGACAGATCGCCCCTCGATGGCGAAGTGTTGGCGCTCAAGTACAACATCCGGCAGTTCGCTGCAAGGAAGCTGGTATTTGGCAGCAGATCGACAGGGTCACGGAAATCGCCTCTATGGCGAGTTTATTCGGAGTACTTTTGATAAATAGCTCCTGTCGGAAGTGGCTCTAAGTCACCACGAACGCTCGAGCGCAAGTATGAAACGTGCAATCTAGATCCCAATCTTCTCCACTTCACTGAGACTGATGTCATCGCTCCTTCTGTCATAGAGCCCAGTTGTCTTAGCATTCGAGTGCCCTGCCATGCGCTGGGCGACTTCGAGCGCGCCTCCGTTGGTGAGGTAGTCGGTGATGCCCGTGGCACGGAAAGTGTGACATCCGATGGCAGTCTCAAGTTGAGCATCAGCTGCCCGCCTCTGGACCATGTACCAGACATCGGTACGAGAGACCGGCCGGTTGGATAGCTTTCCTGTCCGCCCGATCGCGGAACGAAAGAGCCAGCCCCTCGCATCCTGGCGGATCCCAGCAGCGGCGAGGTACGCATCGAGATAAGCCTCGAGCTTGTGATGGCAAGGCATCTGGTGGACCTTGCCGTTCTTCTCATGGAGGCGAAGCCACCAACGCTTCTTCTGCGGGTAGTAGTCTTCGACCTTGAGATCGACGACGGCCGAGACGCGAGCGAAGGTGAAGGCCATAACCGCGACCAGGGCCCGATCGCGCAGGCGGACGACCGAGGTCTCGTCCATGCTGTCGAGCAACTCGCGTGCCTCTGCGGACGAGATGACCGGTGTCGATCCTTTGGTGACCGAGTGCCGCGGTCCTCGAACGGAGTGAGCCGGGTTCGACGGAATGACCTGGCCGGTGACCAGCCAGTCGAAGAGCATCCGAATACAGGCCAGGTGCTGCTTGACGGTCGGTGCCGATCGCTCCTTCTGGAGCTGCTCGATGTAGCCGGCCACGTGCATGGGCTGAATCGCTCCAAGCTCAGAGATCTCTCGCGCCTCACACCAGCCCAGGAACAATCCCGCCGCATGACTGTACGCCGCTCGGGTGTTGGCATTGCGGATGTGGACGGTGAAGAACTCGAGGAACCGCCACGAGGCGCGCTTCCCTTCTCTGCCCACAAGGGCCGGCAGTGAGGTTGTGGGGTCATTGTTGACAGAGACGAGCTCCACGCCGGTTTCCCTTTCAGTTCGTCCGCACAAGTTTGAAGGTGCCAGTTGGCGAGATAGACTCGAAGCGGTAACGGCCGCCTCGAAAGAGAACCTCGACCCCCGGGGCGTACCTGAAATAGAGGATCTGCTCCTCGGTGACGTCCACCAGCTTGCCGAAGAAGAAGGTTGGCGTGCCGAAGTCGGTGAAGGGACCGAGATCGGTCTCAGCCATGACGTGAGTCACACGGCTGCGAAGATCCTTACCGTCCCGCTGGGTCTCTATAAGGCTGGTAATGGAGAGGGGATATTCCACGAAGCGAGATTAACATTTACCGACCCAAAGTACTACAACATAACGTCCTTTATGTTGTAGTAATCGCCACACCACCACCTCTGTTGTTTATCCGGTTACTGCGCGATCGCGCAGCTATTCCCTTCCCTCCAGAAGACTCCTAAACTAGCGCTGTTGCTGGTTTAGGAGGACTCGCCCGCCATGCCGCGCCCAATCTCTTGGCTACCGCGTCTCCACGAAATCCGCCGTTCCGTCGCCAACTCCGTCCGATCACACTACGGTCGCCGGGAATTCGAGCAGATTTTCGAGCTTCAACCTCGCGCCGCCCAGAAACTCGTCGAGATGCTACCCACCGTCAAGATTGGCACTTCCCTGCTCGTAGAGCGCGAGGCTTTGGTAGTGTTCCTCGACCGGGTGCGCGAGGCCGACGACGTAGCCGCGTTGTTCGATAAGGTCCGTACTGAGAAGGCCGGCGTCTCCAGGAAGAAGGTGCGGGCGTTGGTTCCGCGCGACACGGAGCCCGCCACGCTCACTTCCCTGCCCGAGTCGATCGCACTCAGCCGGGGCCGGATGGAGGTCAGCTTTGAGACCGTCGAGCAGCTCGCCGAGGCGATGTTTGCGCTCGCCAGGGTGCTCGAGACCGATGTCGATGCCTTCGCCCAGGCCTACGAGCCGGAGAAGCCGCCAGAGGTGTCGGAGGAGGCAGCTGAGATGGATGCTCTGTATGCGGAACTGGAAGAATTGAAGAAGGAACGCGCTTACCGAAGTTGAGATCAGGTCGCAAGTGATCGGTTCTCCGGCGACATATCGAAAAAGATAGCAACTGGTCTAAGCATTTTCGTTCCGTGCTCAACGGGTCGGAATTCCCGCACGTTGCATGATTTCTTCAATCGCCTCGGGGTAGCTGTAGCGATTTTCCTCACAGAAGCGCTTGAACGCTTTGCCCAATGGCACAGGTATCCGCATGTTCAGCGGCACGCGCGGCTCAACGGCCGGAAGCGGCGATACGCGTTGGGGTGGAATTCGGTCGTAGCTAGCCACTTCCCTGCTCACAAACCCTGCCTCATCGGCGATCTGATCCAACTGCTGCATGTTTCCGGGCAGTGGGGGCAGCACGGATGGCTTGATCGCGAGGAGCTTATCTCGAGTTGTTGAAGGCTTCGAAAACCCAAACGACGTCTCTTCCTGATCGCTCATGGCTGTTTCCCTTTCTTTGTTGAGGTATCCGCAATGATGTCGATGACTTCTGCAGCCAGCCGATCCGCGTTTTCGATGGCACCCTCGATGCCGGTAACCTCGGCTGGCAGTTCGGCAAGCGTAAGCCGGTTCACGAAGATCGCCTTATAAGGCTGGCGCTCGTTCAGCCGCACTTCCAAGCGCGGGATCTCCGCGTCTGCAACTGCCTGTATGATTCCTTTCTCGATCTTCGTCATGATGAGCGGGCTGGTGCGCGTCATTACGATCCGAAAAGGAATTGTGCGCCCGTCGAGCGCTTCCTCTTCCTCGCGGATGAGCTGAACGGCGCGGCCTGCTTCGTTCGAGTCCAACCCACTTGCCTGAAGCGGAATCAGCACCAGGTCGGCTTGCGTGATCGCGCGAGACACCAAGCGGTTTGCCGTACCCTCCAGGTCAACGATAACGAATTGCCTATGCGCGCTGTGCTCTCGGATCGTACGAATAATGGTTGCCTCAGTAACGTCACCGACAACCTCTACCGCAGACTTTGACTTCCCGTTCTTCCAGCGAACAATAGGCCTGTTGGGATCGGCATCGACGATGGTCACCGTCGCGCCGATAGCTTCTAACGCTTGGGCGAGCACGAGGGTCAGCGTGCTCTTTCCTGCGCCGCCTTTGGAACTGGCAACAACGATGATCGGCATCTAGATCCTCACGTCGAGTACAACGATAGCACGCGCACGCTACACAACGCAATGTATAGCGTTCGCACGCTACCGAACGCTATACATTGCGTTACTGCACTTTAGGTAAGCTGCCCTCTCCCGCTTAATGGAAAGAAGGGAAGCACCAGCGGACATGGAAACCGGAGCATAATGCCGTGAAAATCAATTGATGTAGCTATGGAGCCGTTAGCCGCATGGATGCAGACTGTCGCGCGCATCCGGCCTTAGCTGTGGATCTGTTGCCGAACCTGCTAGGTCTATAGATTGCAATGACGGCATTACGTAATTTCGTCTCTTCGTCATGCTATATTTCCATAAACGAAATGGACAGCGACGCGATGCATTTTCGCCGATCAATCAATAGTTTGAGTAGCCAAGACAACAACCGCTGCCCACGTCTTTGCATGCTCAATACATTCGAGACAGCCGTTTCCCTTGATGGATTCTTACGTTGAAGTAGTAAAGGAAGCCATGCCAGCAGCTACAAGAAAGCCCGCTAACGCCTTCAAGAGCGTGGAAGCCATCACCCAGCAGCCGCCGCAAGAGTTACACACGCTCCGTGGGCCGGGACGCCCACGTGGGAAGCGATCGGACAACTCCTACCGCACATGGTCTGGTTTTCTGCCAAAGGAAGCTTTGCGGAAAGCTTCCATGCGCTTGCTGGAGACCAGCGACAAACGGGATATGTCCGATCTTCTGGGCGAACTTCTAACGAATTGGGTAGAGGAACAAGAGCGGATGAGCGCTTAGAGGAAGATATGCCGATAGACCAGCTTCAGCAGATGCTTCCCATTTGGCCTGATGACGTGCGTGGTGGCCCCAACCCGCTTTTGCGTTCTGCTTTTTTTGCAGCCGTCGCTAGCAAGCACCGGAAGATCTTCGAGAACCGGACGACTGCTGCTGAGGAACCCGAAGGCATCCTCATTGCTGCCCAGGACGGCGTTGCGATCAAGTACACAGGGACCCAACTAAACCAGTATGACGCAGATGTATTTTTTGAGATCCTCCATCGCAGCCGTCGAAGCCCGCTAGGGACGGTTGTCTGCTTCACTGGGGCTGAGTTTCTCGAATCGATTGGGCGTGTGCGGAACAACCTAAATTATCAAGACTTGGACATGAGCCTACGCCGCCTCAAACGAGGAACAGTTGATGTTGCGTGGCGTTCACCCAGCAGTCGCCCGATGGCGTATACCGGCAGCTTGCTTGCCGAGGTAGAACGCGACACGGAAAGCAAGCTGTACAAAGTTAGCCTCTTTCCGAAGATAAAGGTGCTATTCGAGCCTTCGACCTTCACCTATCTGCAATGGCCTGATCGAAAGAAGCTCATTCGCGCTCCATTAGCTCAATGGCTGCACAGCTTCTTTTCGACACACGCGAAACCCTTCCCAATCAGCGTTGATTGGATACAAGACAAGTCAGGGCATGGAGCCTCTCGCCGGGCCGATTTTCTACGTACTCTGCGGAAGGCTATCGAGGTCCTGCAAGTGCAATTAGACTGGCAGATCGAATGGACCGACGATGATCGCCTAAAGATCACTCACGCTACTACAGAGTCTCAGAAGAGGCACATTGGAAGGGCAGAGAAGCGCAGGGCAGTGATAGAGGCAAATAAACAACGCGGGCTCCTCTTTAGATAGTTCTAAACACGAGGTTTATCGACATGCTTACGAGCATTTGACGCACTAAAGTAGAGCATTTGACGCACCAGCACACGAGCATTCGACGCACCAAACAATCGTGAAAATGCATTGTTAGGGTGCAACCAGCAGCACAAGTTTCGGCGTAATTTACAGCCCAATTGAGGACACAGTAAATTAGCGGTTCGCAAGCGAGTTTCCAGGGGGTTGTTTGCTCATTTCGCCTGTGTTTACCGAGCATTTAGAGCTTCACAAAGTGAGCATTTGACGCACCTGACCTCGCACACCGCGTGACCGGATCGATTGACTACTTTTCCACAGCCTGTGGACGGCGAGCATTTGACGCTGCAAGGCGAGCATCCGACGCACTAAACAGAGCATTTCACGCACCCTCGCGAGCATTTGACACACCCAACAGAGCATTTCACGCAATCCTTCTTTACTTAAGTTATTGCTTACAAATCACTTGCCAGCACTTTTGAAACTGCTAATCGCTTTAAATCGCTTTGAATCTCTTATCAATCATTTTTAATATCACCGTTCCCTCTAACATCAGGGTCGACCGAATTTCCCGTGTCCAACAGCAATGAACCGAGGTCTTGCAAACCCCGCAGAGATACAACAACAACAACAAAAGCTCCCTTTGAAAGTGGGGTGTTCTTGAAGGTTTGGGCTAACGATTGAAGGCGTCGGCAATCGAGCAGAGAGGCACCAGAACGTCCCGTTGAGGCCTCAGACAGCCGCAGGCACCAAAAACTCAAAGAAAACGCGTCTACACGTCACCATCATGATCTCTGTGCGAAACTTGCGCTCAGGCCGCTGTTTCGTA
This sequence comes from Granulicella aggregans, assembly GCF_014203275.1. Lineage (GTDB taxonomy): Bacteria > Acidobacteriota > Terriglobia > Terriglobales > Acidobacteriaceae > Edaphobacter. The sequence continues at coordinate 23,653 of NZ_JACHIP010000018.1, read as the reverse complement.
ATGACATTGTATTTACGTCTTGCTACACTGGAGCCGTTGGAGGTCTGTCATGGCAGTCGCTGAATCACGCCCGAACAACGTTCCTGTCCGCAAAGCCCGTCCTGCGGCGAAGCCGGCAGGGAAGACGCGCGCCACGCTGAACATGCGCATTCAGCCCGATCTCCGCATCCTGATCGACCGCGCAGCGGAGGTAGCCGGCCAGAATCGCACCGACTTCGTGCTCGATGCCGCACGCAAGGCCGCGCAGACTACCTTGCTCGATCAGGTCCATCTCAAGTTGAGCCCTACAGCCTTCAAGGCATTCGTCCAGCGTCTCGATGCGCCGCCGCAGCCGAACCAGCGTTTGCGCAAGAGCCTCGAGACGCTCGCGCCCTGGGAATAGCCGGTGGCGTTGTCTGCACCAGCCGTGCTGGTCGAACATCATGATCTGACTCAGTTCCGATCGGGCGAGGCTTCGCTCGACGATTGGCTCATCAAGCGGGCTCGCGCCAATCAGGCAGATGGCGCAAGCAGGACCTTTGTCGTCTGTGAAGGGAACCGCGTCCTCGGCTATTACGCTCTTGCCTCGGGTTCGGTTAGCCTGGCTGGGTTGCCGGGCAAGTTCCGTCGCAACATGCCAGACCCCATTCCGGTCGTGATGCTGGGGCGGCTGGCCGTCGATCTCAGCCTTGCGCGCAAAGGCGTCGGTCGAGGCCTCTTCAAGGATGCCGTCCAGCGCGTCGCGCACGCCGCGGACACCATCGGGATACGCGGAATCGTCGTCCATCCCATCTCGGACGATGCACGCGCCTTCTATTTCAAGCTCGGTTCCTCGGAGTGTGTTGGAGATCCGCGGCTCATGGTCGTGACCCTCAAAGACGCTCGCGAAGTCTTGAACAGCATAAGTACTTAGTTGATTAGCTCTGGCTACATCAATTCGCTCAATGCGCGCAATTTCAGCAGGTATGCTGAGGGGGAGGGAACATGAATACATCCGAGATACTTGAAGCCATCGATCAAGAGATTTTGAAGTTACAGCAGGCCCGCGCTCTGCTCGCCGATACTCCTGCCATCCAGGCATCGAAGTCGGCGGCGGCGAAGTCCGCAACAGGGAAGCGTCGCGGCCGGCCGAAAGGCTCCGTTAACAAGAAAGCCGAAGTTGCCGCGCCCGTTGTGGTCAAGAAGACTCGCACTCCACTGAGTGCCGAAGGCAAGGCGCGGATCGCTGCTGCACAGAAAGCGCGTTGGGCAGCTCAGAAGAAGACCAGCAAGCCAGCTAAGGTAGCGGCAAAGAAGATCATCGCGAAGCCTGCCAAGAAGGCAGTTCCTGCAACCAAGCCGGCAGCGAAGAAGATCGCTGCAAAGGTCACCAAGAAGCCAGCCGCTGCCGCCAAGAAATCCGTCGCCGAGCCGGTCACAGAAGGGTAGTCCCTGATTACTTCCGCTCAGTAAAGTTGATGGGCATGATGCAATGGCCGCTTCGGACGGGGGATGATGTGACCCGACCGCAGGTGTTGGGCACCAAGCGTCGATGGAGCGCGAAGGCAGAATATGTGTCGCCGCGCTAGACCACGAGGCTTGCCGCTTTGGTGATCGCAAATGCCTGAAGCTTCAATTTGCGCAACTGGTGGATCAGCTCACGGTACAGCCACACGAAGAAAACGATGGAGATTGCTATCTCGAGAGCAATCATCTTGATTTCAAGGACGACCTTGAAAAGTGGATCAGGAGCGTGTTGCTGCTCAGCCTTCATCCGTCTCAATTCCGAACATAGCTCGACATCGCCTGCGCCAATTGGGAATCCACTTCGTCTGCAATCGCCATCACTCCCACCAGCAGGACGCTAAAATCCACTACATGCAGATTGTTCTGCAGAGTCTGGAAGATGCTCACCTGCAGCATCCGCGACTCCTCCACCAGCATCGCCGCCGTGTAGCCTTGCTTTCGCCGAAGCAGCCCATGGTCAGCCGCGGAGTCCGACACCAACGCTCGCGTTCCCAGCGGAAGCGGATTCCTTAGCCGCGAGACTAGGTCGCGAAACAGCTGAGGCAGATGGGAACTCCGCGCCTTGTCATCCATATGCACCGTGATCACCTCCGGCTCGCCGTCTATGCGTATCAGCCAATCGGCGATCGTAGCGCTCGTCTCGCGTTCCAGGATGCTGGCGACATTTTCTGAAATCCGCCGCTTCGGCGCCCCTGCCTTCAACCGCCCCTTGATTGCGTCCACCAGCGCTAGCGGGTCCATCGGCTTCACCAGAATCTCATCCGCCTGTAGCACGATCGCCGCCGCCGCCTCCTTCATCCTCGGATATCCGCTGAAGATGATCGTCACCGCCTTGGGGTTTGAGTGCCGCATCGCACTCACTACCGTCAGGCCGTCCCCAGCATTCGGCATATGCAGATCGCTCACCAGCACATCGAACTTCTGGGACGCAATCAAACCCAGAGCCCCGTGTGCGTTGGCAGCCGTCACCACCTCGAAACCGCTGTGCTCCAAAACTCCTGCCACCGACATCCGCACGGCATCGTTATCGTCGACCAGCAGCACGCGCGGCTTTGCCGGCACCTTCTCTTCAGCGACAAGCTGTATTACATCCGCAATGAGCATTTCGTCCCGTCCAGGGCAACCGAAACTGCAGCTATCCTACTATGGAGTCTCCGCCTTCCAAGCCCAACTTACTGCCCAATTTTGCTCACATAAGTTGCGATTTCTTGGCCACAGGTTTCTTCTTCGCGCCGCCCATCAATGGAGCGCTCACCGCGTTTTCCCCTGCTCCAGCAGCCCGTTAGAACATAGCCAATGCCTAAAGCGCGCCGTCAGTGCTCATGTGGTGTTCTGTGTTGACCAGGAGCATCCCATCACGCATGAGACGCGCACGGGCATGTTTACGATGATCGGGCAAAACTCTTCGTCAACGAGCAGACAGAGCAGGGAAGTGAGGTCTGAGATCCCTGGCGGGTTCTGACGTGCGTTGTAGAGGACTCCACTAACGGCTATGGTTGGGTGTATTGCTGAACTCAAAACAGGAGCCGTGTCCCATGCCCGCTAGTTCTTTCCGATACAGAATCCTGATTGTTGACGATGAAGCGCCCTTGCGAGATATCGGGAAGCTATTGCTTGAAGCCCAAGGTTAATGAGGTGCTTTGTGCCGAGGACGGGTTTGAAGGATTGGCAGCCTTGAAGCAGTCCCTTCCGGACCTCATTATCTCGGATCTGCGCATGCCCAACATGAATGGATTCGAGTTTCTGTCCGTTGTACGCCGTCGGTTTCCCGTCATTCCGGTGATTGTGATCTCGGGTGAGTTTTCAGGAGTATCCATTCCTGAAAGCGTCCTTGCGGACGCTTTCTTCTCGAAGGACGCGTACAAGATTCCTGAGTTATTCGAGCGGATCTGCGATCTTGTGCATGAGCTTCCCAGCCGACCGAAGACGGGAAAGCCAAATCAAGCCGCGGTCTGGGTGATGAACAATAAAGGCACGGTCGCGGTTACGTGTTCAGAGTGTCTGCGAACGTTTCCCGTCGCGGAGGTAGCTAGTGGGGAGAACGAAGCTGAATGCGACTTTTGCTCGTGCATGGTTCGCTTCGAAATAATTGGTGAAACGGCTACAGGGAAAGTGTTCCCAGCAGTTTCAATGTCCTCTGGTTATTCGAGCATATGACCGAACCGGGGCGTTGGGATGGCGGTAAGCCATGATCCGATGCGGACGCAACCAAGACGTCGGTCCAAGCTCGATATTCACGAGATTCGCAGCTTGCAGGATCCCAACTCCGACGAAGTAGCAAATGATCCGAAGCGCAGCAAACCATTCTTTGGGTCTGAGTAGGACTGCCGTGGTCGAGCCATTGCTGCTCTTTGCAAAGATGGTGCCGCAGCGACAGACAAGGTTTTCGGATTGCTCCGTTGGGACGCAGTAGAGTACCAACCAGACGTGGCCGCACGAGCAAGTGTGTTCTTCGAACTAACCATCGCCATCCACTGAGATATCCCCTAGAAGGGGTCTCATAAACGTCTCAGGAGCATATGGATGCATGCGAGTTGGACGAGACCGAGGAAGTTTTCGATGCGGAACTCCCATCGCGTGACGAGTCTTCGGAAGTTGTGCATCCAGGCGAAGAGTCGTTCGACCTTCCAGCGTTTCTTGTAGCGGCGGAGCTTCCTCCCACAACAGTCTTCCTCTCGCCGCATCTGTCCAGAGCGCTTCGCCTGCCGAGTGCAAGCTTGTTGAGGAAGTTCTTGCCGGAAGCTTTCTCGAGGAACTCCCTGCCTGACTGACGGGCGACAAGGCTTACGACCCCGACAAGCTCGACCAACGACTCAAGGACGAATACGGCATCGAGATGATCGCCCCGAACCGCCGCAACCGAGGCAAAATGTAGGATGTCAGCGGCGATAGCGACGATCTTGGTGCTCTTGCTCCGTCGCGTGGGACCGACCGCAAAGCTCCCTTTTTTCACGCTCGCTAAGGTGGCATCGACGATCGCTTCTTCCAGGTTGAGCTTGCCTTGCGCATAGAGCAATCGCGCCAGCAGATGCAAGGCTTCTTCGAGCTTGCGGCTGCGAATCCACTGTTGAAAGCGGCGATGACAGGTCTGGAAGGGAGGATACTTCTCAGGCAGCTCGCGCCACTGCGCCCTTATGAAGGAAGGAATTGGAATTCTGATTTGGCATGAAAGTCACTCAAGACCCAATTTTCAAGGGACAGCCAGCCTGAGTATTCCTGTTTTAGAGGATTTAATGGACTTCGCCCCCTAAAAAAAGCCACCCGAAAAGAGTGGCGCAAGCAGGGCAGTCGCAGATTTACGAGGTCTTCGCCCCTGATACATCTATTATCGGCACTCCTGACAATCTGGAGATGCCTCGTTCGGTGTACAGTCGGCTACATCAAAATCATGGCCTTCCGGGTATTTGCTTGATAAAGATCATCGACAGCGGCTGGCTGACAAATCTAAAGAATGACGAACTAGAGCGGAACTCTCTGATATCCGAGGTGTCACCGTCGACCGAATTTCCCCAGCTACTGAAACCTAATTTTCAGGGAGAACATGGGTTGAGCTTTTTAGGACAGAATGTGGGCGCGATTTTTGTCATTCTCTCAGGATGAATAACAAGAGAAAGATGACAAAGTCCGAAAACAAGCTAGTTGCCAGCATTCAAAAGGAAATGAAGGAACCACGACTAACAGAATCCGTTCGTGAGGCTGGAGAAAAGCCAGCTCCTCCGGCATCCCACAAACCTGCCTCTCATGCTATGTGATCCCCCCTCTGCTGCTCATCAATTAGAAGCGGAGCGCTTAGCGGCAAGCAGGTCTCGGTGTGGACCGAAGTGTCTGCATTGCCAGACGCTTAGGAGCCGCGTAGCCTTTAATGCATGAAAATTCACCATGAACCAATAGTTACCGACAGGATCGATGGGCGGATCACAAACGCCCAGTGTTCGTGCGGGATGAAACTGGAACTTGGACGAGATTCAGGTTCACCTAAGAAACAAGCCGAACAGCTCGCAGCAGTCTTTCAACTGCATAGGAAGGACAGGGCGATAGAACGAAAGAAGCCAATCTAGGGCGCCGGGCCTGCACAAGCCAAAACAGTCACGTTTGAGCCACCCTAATTGGGCAACTCCTTTGGCACTATAGACCCCGGGGTTTTCTTCGAACGTTGGAGAGTGAGCAACTCCTTGACGGTAAACGCCGCATAGCTATCGTCTGAAAACTCAACCATGACAGTCTCATCGTCGATAAGGCCGAGATTTACAAATTTGACTGGCATACCGCTCCTAGCCGTGCGCCCATTCGAATCTCTTAAGTGTTCAAAAGGGATCATACTGTTCTGTCGTGTCTATGACATACTCATACCGCCAGTTGAGTAAGAGGGCATCCGATGACCGAAACAGTTGTACCGAAAGTCTTAGTCGTAGATGACGACGACAACCTCCGCGAAGTGATGACCCTGATTCTCGAAAGCGGAGGCTTTGATGTCAAATCCGCGTCGAACGTCAATGATGCTCTTCAACTGATCGGCTGTCAGTCTTTCGATGTCCTGGTTAGCGATCTTCACATGCCTTCGGCTGGAGATGGCTTGACGGTCGTAAGTGCCATGCGCCATTCCAATCCCAAGGCCGTCACGATCATCTTCAGCGCCTACCCAGAGATGAAGGAAGCGGTGGCAGCGATCTTGGCCCAGACGGACGATATCATTGTGAAGCCCGGTGCAATAGGAGACTTGGTGGGGTTGATCCGTGAAAAATTGCAGAAAGGGAAGAGTGCGCCCAGAGTTCTCGCCAGCGTAGCTACGATCCTTGAAGAGGGATCAAAAAGCACGATAGATGATTGGCTCTCTCGTGTGCGTCGCGATGATCAGGTGCTTACGGTGTGGTTGGACGATCCAGTGCGTGCTGCGCATCTGCCCCAACTCTTTCGCGATCTTGTGTTCCGGCTCAGGCATCCTCAACCTTTGGGCAGTCGTGCATTGATTTCGCCGTCTGCTGCCGAACACGGACTGGCGCGAAGGGTCCAGGGATACACCGCTGCCATGATGGTCGAAGAATCGCGGATGTTGCAGGTCAGCATCTTCCAGACCCTACAGAACAACCTGAACCGGGTGAACTTCAGTTTAGTTTTGGTTGGCGTCATGGAGATAGCCGACGAAGTCGATTCTCAGCTGGCCCAAGCGATGACAAGCTATGTGGCTCAGTCAAAGATCGACGCCTTACCAATCACTGCCTAATAACCGGACATTCGGACCTAACGACTGTGACGTTCCCATTGAAGTTCATAGAGTTTAAGCGGGGCGGAAGTGTGATGACATTGCGGATCGTCCAAGTGGATAAACTAGCCGAGGCAAGCCTCTCCGTCTACCTTTCGGATGGCTCGACGGTGGAAGTAACGCTCGATGATCTTCTGTGGATTCGCTCACAGAGCCAAGACGATGCGCAGGCTGAATTGAACTCGTCAAAGTGGGATTAGTAGAAACGCTTGTGAGCCCTCGCTGGAAAGGGAAACCGCTGGTTTTCGGCAAAAAGCGGACTAGAACCAGTCTCATAAATACCCAAGGGCTGTGATCTGTTGCATTCTGGAAATGCTCTGAGCGGCTCCGTGTTCGGCCATGACTGACGTTGGGAGTTGACCGAAGAACAGTGGGTGTTGGTTGAGCTGTGCTTCGTCCGGCTCGTCGCGAGATAACCGCGGACGTCCGTGGCACGAGACCCGTGCTGTGTTGAATGGCGTTCTTTGGGTGCTCGGTACCGGGGCACAGTGGCGCGAGCTGCCCGAGAAGTATCCTCCGTTCCAGACCTTTCATCGCCGCTTTCAGCAGTGGATCCGCACCGGCAAGCTCGAAGAGGCGCTGCGCCTGCTGGCGCGGCTGCTCTACGAACAGGGCAAGCTCAACCTGGAAGAAGCGTTCGTCGATGCCACCTTCGCGAGCGCGAAAAAGGGGGCTTCGCGGTCGGCCCCACGCGCCGGGGCAAGGGCACGAAGATCGTCGCTCTCGCCGCTGGCAAAAGTCTTCCTCTCGCCGTATCTGTCGCGAGCGCTTCGCCTGCCGAGTGCAAGCTTGTTGAGGAAGTTCTTGCCGGAAGCTTCCTCGACGACCTGCCTGCCCGATTGATCGGCGACGAGGCATACGACTCCGACAAGCTCTACCAGAAACTCAAAGACGAATACGGCATCGAGATGATCGCCCCGAACCGCGCAACCGAGGCAAAACTCAGGATCGGCGCAAGCTTCGCCGTTACAAGAAACGCTGGAAGGTAGAACGCCTATTCGCCTGGATGCACAACTTCCGCAGGCTCGTCACGCGTTGGGAGTTCCACATCGAAAACTTCCTCGGCTTCGTCCAACTCGCTTGCGGCCATATGCTGCTCAAACGTTTATGAGACCGCTTCTAGCATGACGCACATCCCCTGGCATTCCCTCTCGCCGCCTGCCTTCATCCGGCTAGTCGATGATGTAGCCAATCTCAGGCAGCACTGACCCGATATCGACCACATATTGCTGCCGACCAGTATCGATCTTGACGGTCACCGCGAAGCTGGGGCAGTCCCATCGTATAGCCGCGGGTTCCAACGTAAGGCTAGAATGAGCGCTCAGATGGAGTGATTTCCCTTTGAGGAGTCTGCTGATGTTTCAAACTGTTGATCTTATGCCCCACGCCGTGTGCTGGGCTGCCGCCCCAAAGTTGATCTGGACCATGGTTATCACGAACTTTGTCACGTTCCTGAGCTACGTAAGCATTTGCATCACCCTGCTCTATTTGGTCAGCCGCACGCGCCGAGTGATCGCGCGCGATTGGGCCTACTTCGTTGTAGGATTCGCCCTCTTTATCGTCGCCTGCGGTTCCACTCACCTGCTGGAGGTCATTACTACTTGGATTCCGTTGTTCTGGATCGACGCTGGTACCAATGTCGTCACGGCACTCCTCTCCGCATATGTCGCCGTCATGTTGATCAAAAGGGCCTCGGCTATTGGCTTTGCGATTAGCGATTATTCCGATCGGCTGGCAAATGCCGAGGAGGAAAAACGAGCGATCGAGGAGAAGCTGCTCTCGGCCAGGAAGCTGGAAGACTGGAGTCGCCTCTCCGCTGTCATCGCACACGAAATCGGAAATCCTCTGGAGACAATTCAGAACATGATGTACGTCATAGCCACCGATCCCGACGCATCTTCGGCCACGGTGGAAATGGCCGAGCAGGCGCAGCAGGAAGTCGAGCGCGTGATCACCATCTCACGATCGACGCTGTCGTTTCACCGTGAGTCCAAAGAGCCAGAAATGATCGACCTGCGGTCTGTCTGTGAGTCCGTATGTTTCTTGCTGCAATCAGTCATCGTCAAAAAAGGGATCGAGTTCAAGATCCTTGGGGAAGGGCCATTTTGGGTAAAGGCGTTTCCGGGCGAGACCCGCCAGGTGATTCTTAACCTTGCGAGAAATGCCTGCGAGGCCATCTCAGAGCGCGGTCGCAGCGTGTCACTCTCCTTGAGTTCAGCGCCTGGCGGCGTTGAACTGGAAATTGTCGACGAGGGAACTGGGATGAGCAAAGCTATCGTCTCTAGCCTGTTTGAATTCGGCAAAACGAGTAAAGGCGAACAGGGGAACGGGCTAGGCCTATGGAGCGTCAAACAGATCATCACCAAACACGGGGGGAGCATCAATCTCGCCAGCAGCTCGCCGTCAGGAACGCGCTTCTTGATCTGGTGGCCTGAGGATCACCCTTCGATGGCCCAGGCAGGCGTCGCAGCGATTCGCCATTCCAGTTAATGAGCATACAGACAAAGATTTGCCGGACAACACGCCCACCGGCTGATCCCATCTGAGAATGTGGAATCGCACTTTGCTTTAGCAATTATGCACTCCAGAGCATGCAGATCGTGGGCATTTCTGGATGTAACGGTGTAGCGGTTCGCGTGATTTCGGAATTGATCAAGAGACATACGTCTGAACTGGCCCTACGAATCTTCCTATTTGTCGGTGAACTGCCTAAGCGTTTTGATCAGACGGTATAGCTGTGCCTGGCATGAATTATTTTGGTAACTGCGGATTCGAGGAGTGACCGCATCTATGACTTACGAAGAGAGCTTTTCTGTTAGATTCAGTCTCCGCGAAAGCGATCACTTTGCCTTCGAGTCAAATCCGCTCCCGATGTGGATCTTTGATATTGAGACTTTACGCTTTCTTCGCGTGAATGCAGCTGCGGTCCAACAATATGGATATTCACGTGAAGAGTTCGGCAGTATGACCATCGAGGACATTCGTCCTGTGGAGTCCATTGCCCGCTTGAAGAAAATCTACCAACACCCAGATCGACCGCCAAACCATTCTTCAAACTGGAAGCACCGTCGGAAAGACGGTCGCACGTTGGATGTTGACATATTCAGCAGTGGAGTTGTGTTCGAAGGTAAGGCCGCACGAATCGTGGTTGCGCTCGACGTTACAGAGCGTAACGCTGCAGAAGAAGTGCTTCGCCACAGCTCTAAGTTTGAGTCTCTTGGACGACTCACAGGAGGTGTTGCCCACGACTTCAACAACATCTTAGCTATAGTCAGCGCGAGTCTTGAACTCCTTTCAGGGAAGGTTTCCGAGCATCTCGACGCGGCTGAAATGTTGCAAAAGGCATGCTCCGCTGTCGATCGCGGCGCGAAGTTAACAAGGAGCCTCCTTGCGTACGCTCGCGAGCTGCCCCTAGCGCCACGTCGGGTGGAGATGGCTAAAGTGCTTCAAGAACTAACGCCCTTGATTAGTAACTGCGTGGGCAAGGGCATCCAATTCGATCTGTACTCCGAGGGGTCAATTTGGCCCGTTCTCGTGGACGTCGGTCAGCTCGAGACAGCCATGCTCAACCTGGCGCAAAACGCGCGTGACGCAATGAGCGACGGTGGGCTGTTTAGCATTCATTGCGGAGATATGACTCTTTCAAAGGCGTCTCACAGTCTCCTCGGAGAGATCAGTCCCGGCGAGTACGTAGTCATTACAGTAGCGGACACTGGTAAGGGAATGACACCGGAGGATCTGGCGCGGGCGACCGAGCCGTTCTTCACCACAAAGCCGATGCTGGAGGCAACCGGACTCGGTCTGAGCATGGTCTATGGCTTTCTTCGTCAAAGCGGCGGACATTTACAGCTTAAAAGCGAACCGTCAAAGGGTACTGTTGCGCTCCTTTACCTCCCTCGCGACACCAGTGAGAGCGTTGGTCAATCGGCTCCATCCTCAACTGATGCGGCATCAGCACCTGAAGTCGGCGAATGCAGGGTTGTCCTGGTCGTAGAAGATGAGCCGGATCTTCTAGTCCTTCAGAAATACTTTCTGGAGTCCCTGGGTTATGGCGTCTTGACTGCCACGGATGGTCCTTCGGCAATGAAGTATTTGCGTTCCGAGGGTCGCATCGACCTCCTGCTCACAGATGTAGTTCTCCCGGGGGGTATGGCCGGATCTGTTGTTGCTGCTGAAGCTGTTCTCATCAGACCGGATATCAAAATACTCTACGCATCGGGGTATACAAAAGGGGAGCTCATACAAACGGGCAGACTTCCGGGTGGAGTCACCTTGTTGAACAAACCGTTCTACCTGGAGGATTTAACAAATGCAATGGACAATCTCTTTGAAATGCCTGAATTGAGAGGCTAAGAGTGTTTCCGATGGCCACGAACGCCGGCTTCCTTATCAAGTAAGCTCTTCGGGACGGGATCACTTGCAGCAGAGTTGTCGCTGCATGCGTTAGCGCAACTCGGAGTATGGCGATCTTGCGGAGCTGAAGGCCTAAATCCTAAGAGAAGCTGCTGTATCAAAAGCCCTTCAAGAGAGACTGTAGATGCACTTCTGGAGACGCTTCCTTCACCGCAGAAACGTGGATGGATCGTGGGATTCAATCTGCCTGGCTTGCTTCCAGAACGCCGTGACCAACCTGAAGGTTAATTTCGAGTCTCAACTCGTCGAGCATGAGGATGACCACATCTGCAAGTCGGGCCTTGCGGACAGAACGCCAAAACCGAAGAAGCCGTCAAAGCCTCACTCAAGCCGCCGAAGTTAAACTGATTGCGCGGACAATAGTGCCAAGCGGTCTCTGGAAGCAATCTTTACGTAGGCAAACAAATCTCTTCGACCGCGACGCAAGTCTCCTGAAGTTTTGGACTATTTGCTCTCCATGGCTTCCACGCACGCAGCAGCTCACCGCAATCGTCTGGGGGCAATGCGCGGCTAAATAGAAATCCCTGCATTTCTTCGCATCCTTGCTCGTGGAGATACTCCCGTTGCAACCGGGTTTCGACTCCTTCGCCTATACAACTAAGTCCGAGGTTATTTCCCAGATCAAGAATGCTCCGAGCGATCCTAGCTGCGGCCGGATCAGATGAAATATCCCGCAGGAATGACTTATCGATCTTGAGCCGATCGATGGGAAATTGTCTTAGATACGAAAGAGACGACCAGCCAGTGCCGAAATCATCAAGCGAGAGACTCACCCCGATTTCTTTAAGATTCCGCATGATTTCGAGAGTGATCGCAGAATCATCGAGTGTAAGGCTCTCTGTCAATTCCAGTTCCAGGCACTCGGGGCGCAATCCCGTCTCGCATAAGATTCGTTCGACGCTCCGAGCAAGGTCCCCTCTATAAAACTGCTGCGCGGACACATTGACCGCGACACGAGGGATCTGAATTCCTTGCTTTCTCCACATCATGATTTGGAGACAAGCAGTTTGTAGGACCCAATCTCCCACATCTACCATCAAACCCAACTCTTCCAGTCTGGGAATAAACTCGATCGGCGAGATCATCCCTTCTTCTGGATGATTCCACCGTAACAGCGCCTCAACGCCTGTTACCCTCCCTGAGGCGGTCGATATGAGCGGCTGGTAATGGACGGCAAATTCGCCTCGAGAACATGCCCCGTGCAGGTTCTTTTCCAAGGTCTGACGCCGTCGCAGTGTCTTTGCGAGTTCCGGCGTAAAGAAGCAATAGGTTCCGCCCCCCTCCTTTTTAGCCTCGTACATTGCAGCATCTGCAAACTGCAACAGGCTCGTCGGATCGACTCCGTCGGTCGGGAACAGGGAGATTCCTACGCTGGCGCCTATCTGAAGAGTATGCCCCTCGATGTGGAACGGTTCAATTATCGCAGCGATCACCTTACTTGCCACCGTCTCAACATCGCCGTCTGCAATGACGAGAGGAACCACGATCACAAATTCATCTCCGCCCATTCGCGCCACGATGTCGCTCTCCCGTAAACTGATCCTTAAGCGGCCCGCAACACCTTCTAGTAGACGGTCGCCCACATTATGGCCGAAGAAATCGTTGACATTCTTAAAGCGGTCCAAATCCACCATGAGGACTGCGACCGAGTTTCTAGTGCGACGAGCTAAAGCTATTGCCTGCGAGAGGCGATCCTGCAGAAGAACCCGATTTGGAAGCCCGGTCAGCGCGTCATGAAGCGCCATGTGCTTAAGGCGTTGTTCTGCAAGCTTCCAGTCAGTAATGTTACGGGCGATTCCCATTGTGCCAATGATCTGACCGCCGCGGTCGGTCAGGGGTAATTTGTTTGTTAGCACCCAACTCTCTCGGCCATCCGGCCAAGTCTCTCTCTCTTCGACACCAATCTGAGGCTGACCCGTCCGAATAATTTCACGTTCATCCGCGAGAGCCTGGCCGGCGTGCTCCGGACTGAATATATCGGAATCAAGTTTCCCCACTGCCAGTTTCGGATCAGGGAGCCCAATGTATTCGGCCATTGCTCGGCTGATACGCAAGAACCGGCTGTCGCGATCTTTAAAAAACACATTGTCGGGGATGTGCCTGAGGAAGGCCTCGAGGAGGTCGTGATCTATCTGATGTCGGCTGTCCTGCTTGGACCTGAGCACAACCATCCTAACAATAAGAAGGAAGAAGACGATGCTGGCCATTGGGATCAGACCACTACGGCCGGTGTGAAGTTGGCGAACCATCTCCGGCGGAAAGCATAGAGCAACACTAATTCCGAATAGTGTGGCGCTGAGAGTCAGTGTTACGCTCTGAAGCCTCGGGTTGTTTCTCCAATGCTTCATGATGAGTCGATTCCCTCACCGCCAGGCAAGTAATTCGAAGCATGGACCATTGGGGGCGCGAGTGGCTATCCAACGAATGTCTTCCCATCTACAACTTGTTCTGACCTCCGGAACCCTGTTGCTTTAGCAGTCCCACAGAGGCGAATAAGTTGTATGGCATCAAAAGCAGCAGGCGAAGGGGATATGGGCTCCTAATCGTCTGTCACACCGCGCCGACCGCCGCTATTCCGGTCTATCAGATCGAAACCCTGATCACTCCCGAAAAACTCATTGCGCAGGCTGCCGCAGCCAGTCGCTGATCTATGTGGCTTATCCGACATAAGAGCGTAGTATTGCATTGGGCCTAAGCCAACTGCGCGGAAAGCTACCAGTTACAGCCGTCTCTGGTGTCTGCCGGATGACCTCGCGGGTCGTTAAGAAGGCGGGACAGTCATGAACGACGGTGCATTCAAAAACGGGTTACTGCGCAGGTTCGACGGGGAGATCATCCGCCGCCTCGATCTTCGGCCCGTCGAATTGCCGGTAAACCACGAGATCGAATTTCCCGGCAATTCCATCGATCATCTCTTTTTCATCGAAGAAGGCATCTCCTCGATGACGGCGACATTTGAAGACGGGTTTCAGGTCGAGATCGCGCTTGCGGGGACAGAAGCCGTCCTCGGCGCGTCGGTGCTGATGGGCACGAAACGCAGCCTTAATCGCGTTTACATGCAGGTTGGCGGACATGGTTTCACCACCCTAACAGCACGGGCCACTTGCGAGTTCAAACGCGGCGGCCTCTTCCAGGATCTGACGCTTCGCTACCTGCAAGCACAGTTCATTCAGTCGGCGCAGACGGCCGGCTGCAATGCTCGTCACTCCATAGAACAACGCCTGGCACGATGGCTCCTGTTGTGCGCCGACCGGAATGGCGGCCGTATTCTGCCTCTCTCGCAGGAGTACATGGCCGACATGCTCGGCGTGAACAGGACAACACTGACCGTCATCGCCGGGCAGTTTCAGCAGCGCAGGCTGATCCAGTACACGCGCGGCAAGATTCAGCTGCTTGACCTCGAGGGGCTGCGGGATGCCGCCTGTGAGTGCTATCTCGTCGTGAAAAACCACCTGTCCAACCTGACGGAATATGACGACGGAATGCTTGAGGATGCGCCCGTTTTGTACCGCTGAAGATACATGCTTCAGAGAGACAAGGGCGCCCCCGGTGGCAGTGTTGTTGGGTCACCCCAAGATGACCGATCTCAATCAGCTTTCTCGCTGCCGTTCCCGCTTTCCTTCGAGTTCACCAGGTTGCGAAGGTCTTGGCTTGGCTTGAAGAAAACAATGCGCTTGGCTGGAACATCGACACGCGCTCCCGTCGTCGGGTTACGACCAACCCGGGAATTCCGTTTGCGCGTGCGAAAGCTCCCAAATCCTCGAATCTCCACCTTGTCATCTGCCTGCAAGCTGGCAATCATCGCTTCGAACATGGTGTCCACGATCACTTCACAGTCGCGCCGGGTGAGATCACTGAGCAAAACAAGTTTCTCGACAAGGTCAAATCGGGTCATCACTGCTCCGATGCTCTTTATACGGTGTGGTTTTCACTGATAGCGTTTCCGAACTCGGAGCCAGCAAAATGAACGATGATCAAAACCGTCTCCTGGGGCCTTGAGTTGGTTCACTGTTCCGTTGCTCCTCGGAGGCCAACTCAACGAGCATCGCCTTGAAGGGGCAAACCTAACTTGCCGATCGTATCCATGCGGATGAACAGACGGTCCTTTGAATCGGCAAATTCCTCGAACCCGAAATCCTTGTAGAAGCGAACCGCCCGCTGATCCTTTGCATCTACGATAACCGCGATCGAAGCGATCTCCTTGCTATGTCTGTGGGCTCGTTTGAGAGCATCGAGGAGCAAAAGCTCGCCGATCCCCTGGCCCCGGAATGATGTATCCCGCGCCAGGCGACCAAGCAATGTTGCCGGCAGATGCTGATAACGCGGCAGCTTGAGCTTTTTTACGAGCTCGGCCGACAGATCATCGGTCCGGATATTCGTTGACGACAAGGTATAGAAGCCGGCGATAAGGTCATCGTCAGTCAGCAGCAGGAAGGTAGCGGCGACACCTTTGCGGCCCTCCTGACCTGCTTGTTCCTTGAGGTAGCGCTCCAGTGGGGCCGCCTCGCAAGCGAAACCGCTTCGATCGTGATCGCCTAATGGCTCAATTCGGAAATTAGTAGCTGACGAACTCACCCGATTGTTTGCTGGTGGCGTTCAGCCGCCTTCCGCAAACGAGCATTTGGTGACGGAGCGGCGTTCAACAGGGACGTGACAAAAGCGGTTCTATCCCGCGCCGTCAATGCCATGAATTCAGTCTCGCGAATGGACCGCTTGGCCGCTTCGACAGCACTGCTCACGACGAAGTCGCTGAGAGTCCGTCCCTCGATCTCCGCAGCTCGGACACAAAGTTCCTTATTCTCGCGTGTCGTACGAGCTTCCAAACGTTCGGCGCGCTGACGTGTAACTGGTTCTGCGACTGCTGGCATGGTTTGGCCCTCCTAAGACAATGTACGGCCATTGGCCGGACAAATCAAGCAGAGTTTCCTTCGAAGTGCTTCTTCCGTGTGAGCTCTTCGCAAACTAGGACGGCAACCAAGAGCACCCATCGACTCTAGCTGCTCAATTCGAGCCGCATGGGACCTTCCAGGGCGTCGATCTCCTTGAGGTTCTGTCCTGCGATCCCTTGGAGATCCCCGTACATGCCGGACGTGGCCTCGAGAACTGCCAGAAGCTCACTGTCTCTCTTCGCCCACTGCTTGTTCATCCATTTGCGTTCCTTATCGAGATCGCCGCGCAGTTCGGTGAACTTCTCGGCGATGCATTCGATCCGGTGCTTGAATCGCGGACCGGTCAGGTAAGCGTAGATCTGCTGTGCTTTGGTCTCCTGTCCTTCGCTGGACCGGCGGACGCCCGCGAGTTCAATTACGCTCACCCGAAGAGCATTGGCAACCGGCAGGATGCAGCCGAGGCTCGATACCCAGATGCCTTCTATGTGGTCGAAGTGCGTAACGTCCTTCGGCATCGTCTGCGACACGATCACTGCCAGGTCCGCATGTGCGGCCCGCTGATCGCCCTTGAGTTTTGTGAGCCATGAATCCGACCAGGCTTTTGTTCGTTTGGACTCCCAAAGGATCTTTCCGCAGAGCTGGCCACTCTGATCACGGACATGCTGCAGCACGTCGCCCCCAAACTCGCCCTTGGCGACGGCTTCTATGAGGTCGAAAGGGAACTGGGCACGCAGTTGGTGCTCCAGCGCAAGCTCCAGCGATTCACCCTGAGATTGCTGTGAACTCTGTTCTGCCTTACGCTTTAGGCTGTCAATTTGGGTTAAGAGATCCGCTATCTTGTTGTCCCGATCCTGCACTTTCAAATCGAGTGTAGATTGTGCCTCGGCGAGCGCTTTGGCTCGCACATCAGCCAGCCCTGCAGCAATTCCTTTCTGCAGATCTAACGCTAGTTCGCGCTCTTTATCCTCGAGTTGCTGTTTCTTTTTGAGAAGCTCCGCCTCTGCCGCTTGAGCGTCGGTCAGTTTCTTGGTGAGCATCTCGATACGCTCCTTCTGGAGCGTACTCGCGTCTCGCTCTGCCTTGAGCTCATCTTCCATTTGCTGTCGAGCACGTGCCGATTCCTGATCGGCGATTGTCTTCCGCTCGGTGACAAGTTGCTTCGCGACTTGATCCCGGACAGCTTGAGCGACTTCCTGGTGCTGCTTGGAGGCAGCTGCCTCCAGCTCGGCTGCTCGTCGGTCATTCGCTTCCTTTTGCGCGTTCAATGTCAGCTTTTCAGCTTCGAACGTCTTCGCCTGGTTCGCGAGCTGCCGTTCGTACTCTGCGCGGGTCGCTGCTACCAGTGGTGCAGCCAGGGATTCGGTGAGTTTGATTGCTTCGCCGCACTTGGGACAGACGAGCGATTGGTCGGTTTGGGACGGCATGGGTATCCTCCGCCGTAGTATAGAGCGGCTTGAGGAGGAAGACTGGACGCCAACTCTCTGCCAAGCCGCGGCCTTAGAATCAATTCACCCGTGGCAGATCTTCCTTCAGACCGCAGACGCGCCCATGCAGAGCGTATGTTGGCCCGCGCTTGGCGACGGCACCGGCAGGCGCTGAAGCTGCTCGAAAAATGGAAGCTCAAACTCGCAGAACTTGACCGCGAAGGCATCGAGGCGAGGCAGGCCAAACTCTGGGCCGACGATCACCCGGAGTAGGGGATTGAGGGCTGATAGTCTCACCCTATGCCCGCCATTGAGATTGCAATCGAGAGCGTTTTGACTACCCCGGTTGAGATCGCAGTCGGCGGCCTGCTATTCGACATGGATGGCGTACTCGTAAGGTCCACTCATGGTGACGAGCGGTGTTGGACACGGTGGGCAGCGCATCACGGTTTGAGCGACACCTTTGACCTGCGTCGAACGCATGGCCGCCGTGCCGTCGACACCATCCGGGAACATCTCCCCGACCTCACCGTCGACTCGATCGCCGATCATCTCGCACAACTGGATTCATTTGCGGAAGAGGAGCAATCCGACGTCACTGCTTATCCCGGTGTCGTGGGGTTGCTGGCATCGCTTCAGTCCTACCGATGGGCTGTCGTCACTTCAGCTTCTGAGAAGATGATGCGTAGTCGGCTGGCAGCGGCTGGTATTCCGACACCCACTCACGCGGTTGGCGGCGACACCCTGAGCATGGGGAAACCGCATCCGGAAGGCTATCTTCGAGGCGCTGGAATTCTTACTCGCCAGCCCCAGGAATGTCTGGTGATCGAAGATGCGCCAGCCGGAGTTCGGGCGGGCAAGGCGGCAGGTTGTCAGGTACTCGCCGTCGCTTCTTCGCATTGCCCGAGTGAGCTGCAGGAAGCGGATTGGATCATCGCTTCCATCGATCAAATTGCAGTCTCGATCGACCCAGAAACTTCAACACTCAACCTCAAATTTCCGGCGCTGCAAAACTGGCAGTAGCGCAGTCTTCAGCCGGCATCGTCTCACACGCAAGGATCTGTTCGCATTTGATATCGACTCCAGGGTGATCTATTGTCGCGATGTCCGGTGCATTGCCTGATGGATTTGCTGCTGCGCGTGGATCGCGTTGCACGCGTCCCACAAACCCACAGGCACGGCGGCGGGGGTGTAGTTGGCCCGCACTGCAAAGTGCAAAGGAACGCTGCTTCGCATCGGAAGTAAAGCTGACACGTCATCCCCAAAGGGTTGCTGCCTGTGAACGCGCGTATACAACTGTCTACGTTCGCTAAATCAATGGCTTAGCTCACTTCGGAGTCCAGGCGGAACCAACGGTAAACCTGCGTAAACAGGAATCCGGGCCACTCGCAGGCTCGACCAGTATCTGCGCCTTGCCAAAATCAGCCATTTCCGCACCTTCGTTTACGTCGGTAAACCTAAGTAGACAATTGTTTACGCCCGGAAACGTGTTAAATTTGACCTCATTGAGCTTCGCCCGTAGGGTGGAAACTATAGAGCCGTTCCCCTTATTCATGAGCAATCATCGCGTTCCTCCCCCGCTATTTTCCGAGCCGCCTGCGAAGATCGAAGAGCCTTCTTTCCGCGCGAAAACCCTCGCAACCCGTCTCCCGAAAGCTGAGATGGAGGCGGTCGAAGCCGCGGCCTCGGCCGCCAACAAGACCTGCTCCGAGTGGCTTCGTGATGCCGCGATCGCGCATCTGAACCGGCCTGTACGGACGAAGAAATCGACTCCCGATCCGACCCTGCTAGCCGAGATTGTCGGACTCAGAAGCATCGTCGTGAACCTGCTCGCTGCGGTCGCAGTCGACCTTCCAAAGGAGACGATTCAGCGCATCGTGACCCAGGCAGACTCGGTGAAGCAGGGGAAGGCTGAGGAGATCCTGCGTCGGCTCGAGGACCAGTCCAAGCCCGACGCGGGAGAGAAATAGTGGGCCGGCCGCTTCAGTTCCGGAGCCGGTCCAGGATGTTTTTTCCCATCTGGATTGCGGTTGGGTTGATCTGTTTCTTCGTCCCATACGCGCTTTGGTTTTCGTTCGCCCTGACTCCACTGCAGAAGCAATATTTCAACTCCTATCTCATGATCCCGAGAGGCCATAGCACAGGGGCAGGACGGCGGGCCAAGGCTCAGGTTTGGTGGGTTTCGAAGACCGCTCCGAAGCGTAAACCTGAGATCGCGGTCGAGAGCGATGTCGTTGCCGATCCGGTTTCCAAGAACCCGGCGTTGCCACTCAACCCCTCTCCCAAAGCGCAGGCAGCGGGGTGGACGGGACTGATTTTGGCCAGACAGGTCGTATCGGCTGACGGGCTGGAGAAGGTCCTGCGAGAAGGCTTTTTCGGCGACGAAAGTCTTAGTCGGTTGTTGCTTACCCCGGTCCTCTTCGGAGCGGCTCTGTTCGTGACGGTGCTCCTCATCCGTAACCGTATTCGGTCCAGGTCGAGCCATGAAGATCGCCACGGCCGGCGAACCAAGGGGCCGGAGTTGATCTCGGATTTGGGGTCGAACAAGGCAGAAAGAGACGGCGGGATTAAGCTTCGGTTGAAGCCAACGTTCGGCATCCTGCCATCGAGCTTCGCCATACCGCGCAGGCTTGAATCGAGTCACATCCTGCTCATGGGGGACACCGGAAGCGGCAAGTCGAACGCCATCCGTCAGATACTTCGCGAGATCCAGAAGCGCGGTGAGGCAGCCATCGTAAATGATCCGGCTGGGGAGTTCGTTCAAGAGTTTTACAATCCCGAGCGTGGGGACTTTGTGCTGAACCCACTCGACGAACGCTGCCCCTCCTGGAACCTACCGAACGAGGTCTATGACTACGGGACTTCGGATGCGATCGCCGCCGCGATGCTTCCCGAGAAGGAGCATGAGAAGGCATTCTTTACGGATGCGCCCCGCCGGGTTCTGTCACGTCTGCTCAAAAGCCGTCCGTCCGTTCAGGAGCTTTTGGAGTGGATGGCAGATCCCACTGAGATCGAGCGCCGGCTGGAAGGCACACCCCAGGCGGCCTATCTTGACCGCAATGCCGGACCGCAGCGGGGCGGCGTTCTGGCCAGCCTCAACATGATCGCTGACAGCCTCGCCCTGCTTCCCGAACAGGACGAAAAACGTGGCTTCTTCGAGACAACGCAGTGGGGTTTCAAGAGAACCCAGTGGGTCTTTCTGACCTCAAAACCGACCATGCGTGACAGGGTCCTGCCGCTCCATTCTGCATGGCTCGATCTTCTGATCCTTCGCATGATGGAGCCGTGCGCCAACCCTTCCAAGCCCGTCTGGTTCGTTCTAGACGAGCTTGCCAGCCTCAACAAATTACCCCAGCTCCATACCGCTGTGACCGAAAACCGTAAGTACGGAATCCCCATTGTGCTTGGCTTCCAGGGACGCAGTCAGCTTGAAAAACGGTACGGTCAGGACGCCGAGGCGATGCTCTCGCAGCCGGCGACGAAGATCTTCTTCAAAACTTCGGAACCACGCGCGGCCAAGTGGATCTCGGAGACTTTGGGCGAGATAGAAGTCGAGCGGTTGAAGGAGTCTAGGACACCACAACTGTTCCGGTCGAAGAAGACCTTTGCGGTGGAGATCGCCACCAAGCCACTCGTCATGGCTTCCGAGATCGCAGGCCTTGAGCCTCTGAATGGATACATCAAGCTGGGCAATGGAGTCATGCCGGTGAGGTTTGCGCTCACGCCATTGAGGAAGCTGCAGGCGGAGTTTATTGCGCGGAAGATGACGGTGCCGGAGCCACGGTCAGTTCCACCGCCGGTCCCAGAAATACCTCTCAAGTCCCCACAGCCAGATGCTGCGTCAACACATGAGGTGGCAGATCCGCAAGGAGTCGCACCAGACCCTCCGCCGGTTACTCCCGAAGCTCCTTTGACGAAGGCTAAGCAACCTAAAAGACCGAAATCTCCCTTTGAGCGCAAAGACGGCACAGCCAATGGAACGGCACCTGATTGGAATGAAAGCCACTGGATTGATTGAGACGAGAAGAAGGGTTTTGTTCAAGAATGCAGGCATCAAATTCTGAGCAGGAGGATGACTTATGGACACTCTTGAGGATGGGATTGCAGCAACGCAGAAGGCTGTAGAGGTGCTCCAGTCGATCTTGATCGAGGAGACTCTGGAATACTTTACCGCTCCATATAGTCAAACCACGACAAGGGCCGGCCGGCGGATGCTGGACATTGGGCCACTACTTTATTCACAACCCCGCGATGCTCTTCAGATCAGCCTTTGGGAAGCTCTGGGTGCCATGTATCCCAAGATGCACAACGATGAGGCTTATGCGCGTAGTCTGTTTCGCGACGGAGCTTGGGAACTCGCGATGTTCGTGACGATAGAGATGACTTGGACTGACTTCGACGCCGCTGTTATGGGCAAAATCCCGGAACGCGAGCTCACTTCCACTCGACCGAGAGTCGTGCCTATCCATTGATGTTTATCGCGCACGCTAAAGCACATTGTTCTGAGAATAGACAGCTCCTACTCGACCGCAAACGTGTTGTATCCGAGCTTCTTCAAGCAGCGTATGTGGTGCTGGACGCGCTCGACATTCCTGTCGTCCAAAGTGATCAGAGGTTCTTCTCGGTAGGGCATCTTCGCTGAGAGAACTGCGTGGATTGTCTTAAGCAGCGTGTGTCCGAGCGCCACGATGGCACGTTTGTTTCCGCAGCGCGATCTCAGTGCGTGGTAACGCGACTGCAGCCTTGATCCCTTTCGGTTGGTGGCTGCCCATGCTCTCTGCGTCAGCGTTGTTTTGAGCCAGACGTTTCCCCGGTTCGTACGAACGCTCTTCCTGACCCCAGCCCTTTCGTGGTTCGCTGGGCACAGGCCAGCCCAGGAACTGAGTTGCGCTGCTGTCGGAAACTGTTATATATCCGCGCCTATCTCGGCCAGGATGCTGGCGGCAGATTCTTCCTTGATACCCGGAATGCTCTGCGGCAGATGGAACGCTTCGTCAAGTGCGGGGTCTTGCAGGCGCCGTCGGATCTCTTTGTTGAGAGCCTCGACCTCTTGGTCCAGGACTCAAGATGACGAAGAGCATGCCGGATGAGGAACCGTTGATGGTCGGTCAAGCGATGATCGGCAACGGAAGCCACAAATTGCGGGATCTTCTTTCGGGCCTTCTTCTTGGCCAAATCAGCGATCTGCTCTGCGGTCACCCCTTCCCACACTGAGGAAGCGGGAATAGGGAGGACTTTATGCAATAGCCGGTGCACTCAGCACACACATGGATACAGCTGTGGGGCGACAGTGAGAAGCCTAGGCAAGTAATCTCGCTCTGCCCGCCGGCGCTCAAGGGGGACCAACGGTGCTTGCATTGGAGCAAAGGACGCAACCGCTCGTACAAACTGGCGACGGCGATCTGGACCATGCCATCCTCAATCTCCTCAACAAGGTCGAGGTAAGCAAGCGGCGCGAGGTCAGCAATGACGGAGCGTTGACTCACATGGAAGAGGATCTGGTTGTATTCAATCGTCTGATTGAATCCCAGTGCCTGAATGGACGACTTCTGCCACTCTAATGCGGCGGTCTCAACCGGTCGATGCAACATCATCTGATTTAGATCATTCTCAGAGGTGGTGTGTATGGGACAAGGAAGGCAGCATGGGCTTTCTGCTGAGCAGAAGGCTGACATCTGGAGGCGTTGGAAGTTGGGCGAGTCTCTCCAAGAGATTGGTCGTGCCTTCGACAAGAATCATGGCTCGATTCAGTTCATGCTCTCGAAGAACGGTGGGATCGCTCCTGCAGTTCGTCAGCGGTCGCAGCGAACGCTCACGCTAGGCGAACGAGAAGAGATCTCGCGAGGCATTGCCTCCGGTTCGTCGATCCGCGAGATAGCCAAGGGTCTCGAACGGCCGGCGTCTACGGTGAGCCGGGAGGTGGTCCGAAACGGTGGCCGCTCAGTCTATAGAGCGAGTGAGGCGGATCAGCGGGCCTGGAGATCGGCGCTGCGGCCTAAGGCCTGTCGGCTTGCCAGGCACAGGAAGCTGCGCTTGATCGTGGCCGGTAAACTGATTCGAGACTGGTCGCCGGAGCAGATCTCCGGCTGGTTGAAGAGGCGATATCCCAACAACGAGAGCATGCGCGTGTCCCACGAGACGATCTATCGCAGCTTGTTCATCCAGGCCCGAGGAGTGCTGAA
>NZ_JACHIP010000017.1 GCF_014203275.1 Granulicella aggregans | reverse complement strand
ATCAATGAACAACTCGAACTCCAACCGGCCTGACGTCCAGATCGAACGGCACCTCTGGGACGCCCCTGTCCATGCCTACTTTTTGCAACAGAGCCGTTTTTGCCGTTTGGTATGGGCATCCCATTTGTGCGTTTACGGATCGTGATGCAACGTTTTAAAAAAAGATTGACATTGGTCCGACCAAAGCTTACCGTTCATCGTGCTTTCAAAGTAAAGGTTTACTGAAACGTATAAACAAGACGAAGTCGTCATCTCTGGTGGGAGGCGACTTCTTAGCAAAAATGTGATTAGACGGTAGCGATTTTCACTTTTAGGGGAGACTAATATGTGGCATAGGAAAAGTCTGGTCGGGGTTGTAATCGTAATCGGAATACTCAGCGGGTCGCTCCGCGCCCAATCAAACGCAGGTTCCATCACCGGCACCATCACGGATCCGACCGGCGCGAACGTAACTAGCGCATCCATCACGGCGGTGGACGTAGCCACCGGCCAGGTCGCAACAACAATCAGCAGTTCAGCCGGTGATTTCCGCTTCCCCTCGTTACAGGTTGGCGACTACAAGGTCACCGTGACCAGCAAGGGCTTCAAGTCCGCCGAGAGAACCAGCGTCGTGGTGCAGATTGGCACCACGACAACGCTTGAGATCTCTCTCGCCGCCGGATCGCAGACTGAGACCGTGACGATCACCGCCGATGCGCCCCAACTGCAGACCGAGAGCTCTGACGTCGGCACCGTTGTCACGCCGCGGCAGGTGCTGGATCTGCCGCTTTCCACAAACGGCAACGCCATTCGCAACTCTCAGAGCTTTGTTTTCCTTACGCCAGCGACCTACGGCACAGGAACCGGCGGAGGAACGTTCGAAGGCGGCGTCTCTGGGGGGCAGGCTTTCGGCAGTGAGATCCTCTTCGATGGCGCCAGCCTGCAGGTAGAGAGCTTTGGAGACGGTTTCGCGGACGAAATCCTTCCCTCGGTCGAGGCCACGGGTGAGTTCAAGGTCTTGATCGGCGGCATCCCCGCGCAGTACGGCAGAACCAGCGGCGGTATCCAGAGCTACGCCTCGAAGTCAGGCACGAATCTCTACCACGGCACCGGCTTCCTAATCTATCGTGACACAGCATTCGATGCAAACACCTGGTTCAACAATCGCGATCGTGCGGTTAACGGTGCGAACGCCGGCAACGTGACTCCTCCGGATAACAAGAAGAACTACGGTCTGGCGTTTGGCGGTCCTGTTCGCATTCCGCATCTGTATGACGGTCGAGACAAGACGTTCTTCTTCTTCGCTTGGGAGCAGTTCAAGAACACGCAAGGCTACGCTGGACTGATTACATTGCCAACGCCCGCCAACCTCACTGGCGACTACTCCGCAAACCTCACCACAACCGTCATCGGAACAAATCCGTGCGACGGATCGAATATCTATCAAGGACAGATCTTTGACCCCAGCACAGCCAAAACTGTAGGTGGGGTTCAGTGCCGGACAGCTTACCCCGGCAACATCATTCCGGCTGCCCAGATTAGCCCTGTTGCGTCCGCCATTTCGGCCTACATTCCGAAGGCGTCTACCGCGCTCACCAACAACTACAACTTCGCTGGATCCTATCCCATCATCAGCACGGCCGAGTCGATGCGCTTTGACCATTCGCTGAACCAGAACAACAAATTCTTTGTCTCTTACAACGTGCGTGACAACGTGCGCAACAATAATCTCGGCGGAACGCTACAACTGCCCATCACTCCGTTCATTACCTCCCAAGACCTGCCAACGCACCTCATACGCGGCGGTTATGACCGCATCTTTTCGCCGACCCTGCTCAATCACCTAACGGTTGGCTTCACCCGCGTCCTTAACAAAGAGGGTTTCATTACACCCTCGTTAGGGAAAGATTTCTCACAACTGGTTGGTTTGCCCGGCGGCGATGGCCTTTATTTTCCCGGTATCGCCATCCAGGACAGCACAAGTGCATTCGGTAATCCCGTCGATCCCCACAACGACGGTTATAACTCCAAAATCTCCGACAACTCCTTCTATCTGGGAGATAACGTATCTTTCACCAAGGGCCGGCATAATCTATCGATCGGCGGAGAATACCGCTATGCAATCTCGATCTCCAGTTTCCTGAGCTTGCATAACGGCACGTTCGACTTCTCTCGCGAGCAGACTGCGGCATCCGTCAACTCTGCCAACGGCAGCGGAAACGGCTTTGCCAGTTTCCTTCTCGGACAGGTTGGTTCTGCAACCGTAAAGCAGAACTTCATCACCTCGCGCAACATCGGCCAGTACGAGGCGCTCTACTTACAAGACGAGTTCAAGGTTCTCAAAGACCTTAATCTCTCGCTCGGTATCCGCTACGATGTGGACCTGCCCTTCAAGGAATCTCACGACTTCGGATCACAGTTCAGCCCCGCGGTCATCAATAGCGGGGCCGCGGGTACAGGCACCTTGGGAGCGTTGGTCTTTGCAGGCAGCGGTTCAGGCAAGGATGGCTTGAGCTCTCGCTGGTCGAACGTTTACTACAAAAACATCGAACCCCGGCTAGGCTTCTCCTACGCTCCCGGTTTCTTGAATCATAAGACCGTACTTTCCGCCAGCTATAGCGCTTTGAACTCCCCTATTCTGCAATGGCAGCAGATTTACGGCGGCTTACCTGCCGGATATTCGAATATCAGTCAGATTAACAACACTGGAAATGGCTTCTCGCCTGCGGAGTTGCTCGATCCAGGCTCACGCGCTACACCCCTCAACCTTCACCCCGGCAGCTTCGGCGTTCCCTCCATTCCAACGACGGCCAGCTTTGACCGCTCGCAGCGAAATGGCCAGGATATCAACTACACCAAACGTGACTTCGGTAAACCAGGCTTCGACCAGACTTATACTGCTTCCGTCCAGCAGGAGTTCGCACCTGACCTGATCTTTACGCTCGGCTATCTGGGAGAGCGCGGAGTTCATCTCGGATCGAACCTTCTGTACCTCAATGACATCAACCCTTCGAACTTCACCTTAGGCACGAAGCTCAGCGACCCATTCGATGGTTCGGGCGCGGCGGTCGATGGCGTTGCTTCTCCATTCGCTGGATTTACCGGAAACGTAGCCCAAGCGCTTCGCCCGTACCCGCAATACAACAGAGTTAATACTGGCGCCTACGGTGAAAATCACGGCCAGCTCTCCTACAATGCTCTCACCGCGAAGCTTGAACGGCGCTATCGCAACGGGCTCAATCTGCTGGCATCTTACACCTGGTCGAAGATCCTCACCGATACGGGTAACATCATTGGAGGCAGCCTTGGGGGTGCCTATACCTCGAGCATTCAAAACCCCTTCAACCCTAAGGGCGAAAAGTCGGTCTCGCCACAGGACGTTCCGCAAATCTTTGTGGTGAGCTACCTCTACGATCTGCCTGTCGGTAAAGGTCGTGCGTTCCTGAACAACAACAAGTTCGTTGACTATGCGATAGGGGGATGGTCCGTCAGCGGTATCCAGCGTTATCAGTCGGGTCAGCCTAACGGATTTGGTTGTGCAACCGGGGTTCCGGGCTTCGATAACTGCATCCGTTACACTCTCGTTCCGGGAGTGCAGCTCCAGTCGGATGCCCGCCGGAGCGGTAAGTTCAATCCCACAACCGATGTCTGGTACAACCCGAAGGCAGTCGTCGATCAGAATCAGGGCCCGGCATTTCAGGCAAACGGCGGAGCGTATACATTCGGCACAAAGCCCCAGTATCAATCCAATGATCGCGGTTTCGCCTTCCTTGAAGAGGACTTTGCTCTCATCAAGCGCACCCATATTACAGAACAGCTAGCGCTACAATTCCGCGTCGAAACCTTCAATGCGTTCAACCGCCACGTCTTCGGCGGACCTGACGGCAACCCGAACGATCCCGGTTTCGGGACCGTGGGCGGCCTGAATAATAGCCCCCGCGCACTACAATTGACACTCCGAGCGGAGTTCTAGGCCTTGGGAGTTGAGGAAGGCTTCGCATTTGCGCGAGCGATCTGCGCGGCCTTCCTCATTCAGTTGGCGCGACATCGCATACGCGCACCCAGTGCTGCACGGTCTCTTGAAGTCGCGATCATGGAAATAGCTCTTCGTTTGGTACTCCCTCGTTAGATTTCGCGCCGGATAGATTTGCTGCCTCTGCAAACTCGCCTTTGGCTTCCTCGACGCGTCCGGCCCGGCGATAAACGCGGCCCAAAAAGAAATGGAGTGCTTCGGTATCGGGCGAAAGCAGCAGCGCCTGATTCAATTCAGTAATTGCCTCATCGAACCGGCCGAGTTGTTCGTACGACAGAGCTATTTCTGCAAACGTCATTGGATTTCGGGGGCCCGCTTCTTTAGCAGCTAACAGATAAGGTAGTGCCTGCCCGACATGTCCCTGCTGTCGCAGCAGCATACCTAAATCGAGAAAAGGCTGCGGATCTTTGATCCCGATAGTTTCTTGCCACTTGATCGCTTTTTCATAGGCCTCTTGTGCCTGGTCAAGGCGCTGGGTCTTCTCGAAGATGAGCCCGAGGTTGTACTCCGCTTTGACGTTGTGGGCATCGATACGCAGACACGTCAGAAAAGATATCTCGGCACCTTCAACCCGGTTCTCGTTAAATTGGGTCCGACCAAGCAAATACCAGGCTTTCGCCATCTGTGGGGCAAGCTCGGTAGCCTGGGTCAGCCAGCGCTCCGCGTCGTCATAGTCCTTCATCAGAATGTAATCGGAGGCAACTCCAACTAACTCGTCTGCACCCGGAGTGCGAAACCGGGCACCAAGCGTATACTCGGCCAACGAATCGCTTGGTCTACGCTCATAAAACAAGACCAGACCGAGCAGAAAATGCACGTCCGGAGAGGTGGGCAAGCGCTCCAGCTCTGAGCGTAAGAGTGTCTCAGCCGTCGAGAACTCCCTTTGATTGATCGACTGACGAACGGCAATGAGGGAAGCTTCCGGCGCCTGCGCCTGAATATAGGGGGAAGTTGCGCACCATGCGACGACAACTAGGATGTTTAACGCAAAATTAACCCTGAAATTCATATGTCCCAGCGTTTCCAATGTCGGAATCGAAAGCGTCTTTCGATTCGCTAGTGAGCCTTATTCGGGAATAATTTATTTAGCTGCGTTCTACCCATATGAAAATCCCGGTAAGGCTCGGGGTGACAAACTTGCGTGTGTGTAAGAGGCCAGACCTCGGCTTTCCATCCAGTCCCAGACAAGCTTTGTGATTTGATAGGAAAGATTGAGGGCTAGCCGTTTACTGTGAAGAACACGACTGAGGAGTCTTGACTCCAAAGTAGATACTTTGTTCATGGGGTGGAACCTTCGCTCCAGAATATCCCGCTCAGGACCAAAAATCTATAAGCTGCGGGCACCTCAACCTCAGTCTCATTTCCGAAGCACGCTTCCTCGCTATCAGTCAGGCAGCAATACCGGCCATTCCGGTAGATCTTCCTTCTTTTCGGACCAAACCTGAGCTGCAGGTGAGGATGACACGCTACGCAAACGGCGCAAGTGCCGTCACGGTATTCAATTTAGCAGATGGTCCAGCTACGCTACCCCGTTCTCTCGAGCAACTCGACACTCTTCGCGATACAGACCGCAATCTCCAGATACCACTGGAATCACATGGCTTGCGGTTGCTTCGTTTCGCCATCTCAACATCATCAATCCCTTCGGCACTGCCGCATTGAAGTTCCCATTGTGCCCTTACCCGCAAAGGAAGAGACAATATCCGGTAACCGCCTTGAGGCGCTGCGCCTTTAGCAAGGAGTGCACAGCTACTGAAACGACCCATGCGGCGCCGAAAGCTGGAGTTCTCCGCCACTCTTCGGCGTAATCTCAATCTGCTGTCCGGGCCTAAGTTGTACCGGCATCGTTGTTGTGCCATATCGAACGCGCGCAGTGTTTCCGGCTATGCTGTGAAGCGTTGCGCCGATCAGTTTGCCACCACTCCAGGCAAGGTCTACTTCAAAGCCTCCACGTGCGCGCAGACCCTGTATCGAACCCTGCGGCCAACGGGAAGGCAATGCTGGCAGCAGGTCGATCACATAGTTGTCTTCCACGCCTCCAGGGGTATCGGTGTAACGCAGATTGCTTTGCAGCAGCATCTCGTCAATGCCAGAGGTGCCACCGAAGTTGCCGTCAATCTGAAACGGCGGATGCGCGTCAAACATGTTGCTGTAAGTACCTCCGCCTTCGCCGTGGTAGTCCATCGTTGTGCCCCCGGCGAGGCGTAGTTGTTGGTTGAGGATCTTAAGCGCGTGGTCCCCGTCACGCAGACGCGCATACAGGTTGATCTTCCAGGCGTTGCTCCATCCCGTTGCCTCATCGCCGCGCAGCTCAAGAGACTCCCGAACCGCACTTGCGAGAGCCGGCGTCGTCTGTGGGGTGATCTGCCATCCGGGATAGGCGGCAAAGAGATGAGAGATATGGCGATGGTTCATCTCGGGAGCATTCTGGTCCCAATCATGACCCCACTCTTCCAACTGTCCCGCCTTACCAATTTCAAGCGGGCGGATCTTCGCTCTCGCATCTTGCAGCTTCACGCGAAAATTGTCATCGGTCTGAAGAATCTCGCTCGCCGCAATCGCATTGGTAAACAGATCCCAAATGATCTCGCGTTCGACTGCTGAACCATCCACCACCGACCCAACCACACCACCATCCGTACGGAAGCGGTTCTCTGGAGAGAGTGAAGGCGACGTGATCAGTTTCCCATTGGCATCGGCAACGAGGATGCTGAGATAGAACTCCGCCGAGCCCTTTAGCACGGAGTAATAGGTGCGCAGGAAGTCGCGGTCCCGGGTAAAGGCATAATGCTCCCATATGTCCTGCGCGATCCAGCCGCCCCCGCCAAAGAACGGCCCCCAGGGCATCCCGTCGCCGGGTGAGGTCCATCCCCAGGCGTTAGCGGTGTAGGCAACGACCCAACCTGGCGCGTTGTAATAAGCCTGTGCGGTCTTCGTGCCGGGCTTCACCAGACTTGCATCGAAGCGGATTGCCGGCAGGTGCAGTTCGCTCAGGTTGGCGGTCTCCGAGGGCCAGTAGTTCATCTGGTAATTGATGTTGGATTTGTAGTCGCTCTTCCACGGGAGATCGAGTCCATCTCCCCAAATACCCTGAGAGTTCGAGGGCAGCGGGTTGTCGGGCCGGCTCGAGGAAATGAGCAGATAGCGGCCCATCTGGTAATACAGTGCCGCAAGCGAAGGATCTCGGCTACCGTCCGCATAATTCTTAATGCGTGTGCCGGTCTCTTCGTTCGAGGCTTCCGTCGCGGGAAGATCGAAGCGGACGCGGTGAAAGAAGCTCTGATACTCGGCGATGTGGCTTGCCTTGAGCGAGTCGTATGCTTTGCCTGCAGCCGCCCGCATCTGGGCCACTGCCGTCGCATGCGGATCTTCGCCTTTGTAACCCTTGGTGTAGTCGAGAACAAAGGACGTACCGGTTGTCAGCAGGATGGTAGCCTCGTTCGCGCCTTCAACGATTAGCTTGTCCCCAACCGTCCGGACGGAGCCGCCGACGATACGCACGGTCAGACGCGCTTCATAGTCCAGATTGCCCGGCCTTGCTGGCTGCGCTGGCCGGGCGGGACGGCCAGGAAATCCCTTACCTGGTCCCGAAGTCGCCGGAGGAATGGCGGGATGCGCGGACTGCGCCGGGAAGGTCGTGTCCCCTCGCATCACCAGCGTGTCATTGCCCTCGGATGTAGTG
This sequence comes from Granulicella aggregans, assembly GCF_014203275.1. Classification (GTDB taxonomy): domain Bacteria; phylum Acidobacteriota; class Terriglobia; order Terriglobales; family Acidobacteriaceae; genus Edaphobacter. Next base: position 44,901 of record NZ_JACHIP010000017.1, on the reverse strand, counting down.
GTAGCACTGGCCAGGCGGCTCAGCCTGACGTTAAAGCTGATCTTCCCTGGGCGATCGGCCATGAAATGGCCGACGATCGCGTGATCGACTGCGCTGGAAAACGCTTCGCGGTGGTATCGCACGCTATCGGCAGTGAAGTCCACGCCCGTGATGCCGCGATCGAGGTCGAGCCAGCGCAGGTAGTTGGTAATCCGACCGGGGCCAAGCTGATGGTCGAAGGTGAGATCGCCAAGTGTCTCGTAGGAGGGCCAGTATTCGCTATCGCCGGTGCCAGCCGTGGTGAGATTGCTTTGCACGAGCGCCTGGGCCTTGGCGTAGTCGCCTTCGCCGAGCGCACTCCGGATGGCGGGCAGCGCCTTATATCCACCCTCCCGGTCAGCGTGGGGCATCGGTCCACCGGACCACACAGTGATGTCGTTCAACTGGAAGCGGTCTTTTTCCGGGTCGCCGAAGATCATTGCGCCCAGACGTCCATTGCCGATGGCGAGCGCATCGGTCCAAAGCTTGGCGGGACTGCGATACCAGAGCGTAAGTGGCGACGCGTGAATGGCCTGTTCCCGCTGAATGATACGTGCGGGCGTAGCGGACTGCGCGAACGCAACCGCGCTGGCGACCACTACGAAGCTAAGTATCGATAGGCGGCGGCAAAGAGGCATCGTGTACTCCTGGAAGAAATCGTTCCGACACATCGAAGCGGACGAAGAGGCTTATCGAGTGGGGGTGTTACCTTGACAAGCCTCAAGTCGTTCCATTAATGCTTATGCATAATAAACGTTACAGTAAACGTACAAAATTACAATTCGCCGACGCATTTCCAAGGAGAATTCTGTGAACTCTGCCGCCCGCTTCCTCGTCGCGATCACCGCTGCGATCTCAATCGCTGCTCCGCTCTTCAGCAAGTTCCCTTCCCTTTCGAACGAGGTCCTAGCTGCTGAGACTCTTGCGCCAACTCCCCCCATGGGCTGGAATTCTTGGGATTCATACGGACCCGCGATACGCGAAGATGAGGTCAAGGCCAACGCCGATGCCATGGCAGCAAGGTTGAAACAGTTCGGCTGGGAGTACCTGATCGTGGACATTGAGTGGTATCAGCCCGATGCGCATGCGCACGGCTACATCGCACGCGGCAAGGTCACCATGGACGAGTTTGGCCGCTTCGTACCCTCGCCCAATCGCTTTCCGTCAGCCGGGACGGGTGCGGGCTTTAAGTCGCTGGCCGGCTACGTCCACAGCAAGGGGCTGAAGTTTGGCATCCACATCATGCGCGGAATTCCACGTGAAGCTGTCGACAAGAACCTGCCCATCAAGGGAACTCCATTTCACGCAAGAGACGTAGCAGACAAGGTAAACGTCTGCAAATGGCCGGAGATGCAGGACACTTACGGTGTGGACATGTCCAAGCCAGGTGCCCAGGCTTACTACGACTCCATCGCGGAACTTTATGCCAGCTGGGGTGTGGACTACGTGAAAGCCGACGACATGAGCCGCCCCTTCCGTGCATCGGAGATCCGGGCGTTACGCGCAGCATTGAGCAAGACCGGGCGGCCCATTGTGCTCAGTCTTTCGCCCGGGCCAGCGCCAGTGGACCGGTATGCCGATCTCCAGGCCAATGCTCAGCTCTGGCGCATCTCCAACGATTTCTGGGACCGGTGGGTCGATGTAAGAACCCAGTTTGACCTCATGAAGACATGGGAGGGAAAGGTCCATGCCGGCGGCTGGCCGGACGCAGACATGCTGCCGCTCGGTCACATCGGGATCCGCGCGGAGCGAGGGAAAGACCGTTCCAGCCTGCTGACCCACGATGAGCAGTACACGCTGATGTCCCTTTGGTCGATCTTTCGCTCGCCCCTGATGATGGGCGGCGACCTTCCCACAAGCGACGCCTTCACCTATGAACTGCTCACCAACTCCGAGGTGCTGGCCGTCAACCAGCATAGCGACAACGGCAGGGAGAGCTATCGCGAAGGAGCAGCGATTGCCTGGACGGCGGACGTCCCCGGCTCGGAATCGAAGTATGTCGCCCTCTTCAACCGCGGCGACACAGAGAAGTCAATCGATCTACCCTGGAGCAAGGTGGGTGTCGACGGGAAGCGGCTTGCAGTCCGTGATCTCTGGCAGCACAAAGACCTGAAGAATCTTGAGACTCTCCGCGTCACCCTTCGTCCACACGCCAGCGTCCTCTACAGAGTCTCGCGGTAATTTACTTCGCTTTGGCCGTCTTGGCGGTGGCTTTTGCAGAGCCCCGCCTCGACGAAGCTCGCACCACGAGGGACGGACTGAGAACAACAGTTTCTCCGTTGTTCTTTTCCTTGTTGGCGATCATCTTCAGGACGATATCTCCGGCAACGCGGCCAATCTCCGAAGACTTCTGATCGATGCTCGACAGCGGAACCAGCAATGAATTGTCGTAGTGGAGATTGCCGCATCCGACCAGCGCGATGTCCTCTGGAATGCGCACGCCCGCTTCCAGAAGCACATGCATTGCACCAATGGCGAGCGGATCGTTGTAGCAGAAGATCCCATCAGGCTGGACTTTACGGCTCAACAAGAGGCGAGCCGCCGCGGCGCCCTCGCCGAAACTGTTCGTGTCCACGCGCGTACGGTGGATCACGTTTTTCGGAGAAAACGGAAGATTCGCTGCGAGCAGCGCCTGACGATACCCCTCCAGCCGGTCCAGCCCTGTGCTGTTCTCACGTCCGCCGATGTGGGCGATATTCCTGCAGCCGACCTGAATGAGATGTTCGGTGGCCAGGCGGCCCGCGGCGACATCATCCACGCCAACGAAGGCACCACCTTCAATAGGGAACTTGCGATCGATGAGCAGTACGCGCTCATTGTTGCGATGCATCCGCTGGAACGCTTCGCCAGAGGTCGCCGTTGAGGCGACCACGATCGCATCGATGCGACGCGAAAGCAACTGGCGCATCTCCTGCAACTCAAGCCCCGGATCCTCTTCTGACGACGAGATGATCAGGGAATAGCCACTCCCCCGAACAGCAAGTGAGAGTGCTTTGGCTACCTCGGCAAAGAAGGGGTGAAGCAGGTCAGGGACAACGAGGCCGATGAGGAAGCTGTTCCCCGTAACCAGGCTGCGACCCAGCATGCTGGGTTGATAATCACGAGCCTCCACATGCTTGAGAACGCGTTCGCGGGTCTTGGCGCTGATGTCCGGGTGGTTATGCAGCACCTTGGAAATGGTCACGACCGAGAGACCCAGCTCCTCCGCGATGTCCTTCATTCGCATCGCCATACAGGCACTATACCCCACGTTGACGACTTACCGTTTGAGCGGGCCGCCCGTTGATCTGAATCACGGAAGGGCGCCAAAACCTCAGCTCACAGCGATTATGATTTTTGTGAACCTTTCCGGAGCCTCGGACCACTCAGCGAGCATCCCTCCCGCATCCTCCATGGCTATTACAGCGCTCACGGCTTCCTCGACGGGGAACATTCCGGATTCGAGCATCCTGATCACTTCGCGGAAGTCTTCCGGAAGCGCGTTGCGGCTACCCAAAATATCTAGCTCCTTCTGCACGAACAAGCGTGTCTCGTAAGAAACAGGTTCCTTGGCATAGCCGACATACACGACACGTCCTGTAAAGGCCACCTGCTCGACTGCGGCACGAAACATCGAGGGTAACCCGATGGCTTCGATTATCACATCCGGCCCCTTGCCGGAAGTGATCTCCTGAAGGCGCGCATGCAAATCCTCGCGCCCAGTGTGGATCAGGTGTTTCGCTCCTGCTTTCGCTCCAATCGCAAGCTTTGCGTCGTCCATATCGATCGCAATGGTGGTTGCGCCACGGAAGGCCGATCCTGCGATGGCGCCCAGGCCAACCCCGCCGCAACCGAACACGGCCACGGTATCTTGAGCAGTTACACGTCCACGCGAGACCGCGTGGAAGCCCACGGTTAGAGGCTCAACCAGACATAGCTCCGTAAGGCCGAGATTGCCGGTATAGATATTCTCGCGCGGCACGCTGATGTACTCGGTCATCGCGCCGTCGCGTTGCACGCCCATCGTCTGGTTGCGCTGACAGGCGTTTGGACGATGGTTTGCGCAGGCGGGGCAAGCGCCGCAGCTTGTATACGGAGATATCGTGACTGAAGACCCGACCGGCAGGTCCGCCCCACCGCAAACCACTTCGGCCGCTACCTCATGACCAAGCACACGGGGGAAGATGACCATCGGATTCCGTCCTCGCCATGTATTGAGGTCGGTCCCGCAGAAGCCGACGAGCTTCACTCGCAAAAGTGTCTCGCCAGCACCAGGTCGCACGTCGGGAATGTCCGCAAGGACGGGAGCGCCGGGAGCCTCTAAACGAAATGCCTTCATATTTACTCCTCGTGTCCATTGCTCTTTTCGCTAGACCCAATTGATCGAGCGTAATTAAAAACACATAGGTTAGGACGAGGACTGGAATGCGCATGTAGCGATGAAGGCACCCAAATCATGGCGAATAATGCGGCCTCGAGTCTGTACGTCCAATGAGACATATCTCTCCTCTATTTCTTCGCTCAAAACAACTTTACACGTTAACTGTTTCGTATAAATATGATAGTGACAGGTACATGCCGGCCGCCAAGATGCGTTTCGCACGGCCATAAGCATGGTGGATGAGGTAAGGATGAAGTATCGGAAGCTCGGAAGCACCGGATGCGAAGTCTCCATCCTTGGGTTTGGCACCTCGCCGTTCGGTGATGTTTACGGACGAACCTCTACGGCACAGATTCAACGAGCCGTTGACGCCGCCATCGATCTCGGCGTCAACTTCTTCGATACGTCGCCATACTACGGCCTCACGCTTGCCGAGGAACGGCTTGGCAACGCGCTCCAGGGAAACCGGAACAAAATCCTGCTCGCGACCAAGTGCGGTCGCTATGGCATGTCCGAGTTTGACTTCTCCCGCGCCAGCATTCGTGCCAGCGTGGAAGCTTCGCTGCGTCGGCTTCGAACCGACCATGTAGACCTGCTACAAGCGCACGATATCGAGTTTGGGCATGAGTCCCAGATCGTCGAAGAGACCCTACCCGCTATGCGCGAATTGCAAGCCGAAGGCAAGACGCGCTTCATCGGAATTACAGCTTACCCTGTAAAGTTGCTTCGGCGTGTCGCCGAAGCTGCGCCAGTCGATACGATCCTCTCGTACTGCCGCTACTCCCTGCGGAACACCGACATGGAAGATGTACTGGCCCCCTTAGCGAAGCACACAGCAACAGGTCTCATCAACGCCTCGCCTCTGATGATGGGTCTACTGACACGGAGCGGAGTTCCAGCATGGCACCCAGCTTCACCAGAATTGAAAGAGGCAGGGCGGCGCGCGGACGCTGCTGCGGAGTCTGAGGGAGGGGATCTCGCAACACTAGCACTACAGTTCGCAGTCACGCCAACCTTTGCTGCAAGCACGCTGATCGGTATGGCGACCGCGGAAGAGGTAGAACGAAATGTACGCGCAATCTCTGGTGCGGCCAACTCAGATGTCCTGCGAACGGTGAGAGCGGTCATCGGTAATGGCTTCGCTACGACCTGGGTTTCTGGTCTGGCGGAAAATGCGGACTAAGCGATTCAGTGTGCAATACGGGATTGGGAGACGAAGAGTGCTTGGTCGGTAGGCCAGTCAGTATGCCAGTTTTGTCCAGCCGCGAGACTTCGATCAGATTCGGATTGAAACGGGAGGAATGCAAAGCGACATAGTAAGTCAGGGTTTAGCGTTGCCCGGGGAGTGTGGGGATGGGGAGGCTTTCAAAGCCAGGGCGCGCGAAGAGGTAGCCCTGCATTAGCTTGATGCCGCAGTCGCGGAGGGCGAGGTACTCGTCGAAGGTTTCGACGCCCTCGGCGACTAGGTTGAAGTGAAGCGATTCGGAGAGCCGAGCGATGGATTCGACGATGGCAAGAGCGCGGGGACGGTTGTGGATGCCTCGAATTAAGTCGATATCGATCTTGACGGCGTCTGCCGGGACATCGGCGAGGAGGCCGAGGCCCGCCCAGCCCGCGCCGAAGTCATCGAGCGCGACGCGGAACCCGCATTTGCGGTACTCGGTGAATATGTCCATAAGGTGTCGGGGGCTGGCGACTTTTTCGACCTCGACGATCTCGAAGATGAGGCGGTCGAGTGGAAAGTTGACGGCGCGGGCGGTCTTGAGGGTGAGCTGGATGCATGCAGCAGGGCTGTAAATGGCTCCCGGCAGGAAATTGATCGAAAGCATAGCGCCGGTTTCGACGAGACCAAGTTGAGATGCGAGCGTAATGGCTTTGACGCGGCAGGACTGATCGAAAGCGTAGAGATTTTCATCGTTGACCTGACCGAGAACGAATGCGGCGGACTGTTGTTCCGGACCACGCACCAGGGCTTCGTAGGCGTAAACGCAGCTGGCCTCGACATTCACGATGGGCTGAAAGGCCATCGTAAAAGGGAAAGGTTCGCTGTGGCCATCCTTGCAGGCGTTACAGGCGGATTCACGTTGCTGAAGGACTTCCATACGGGTCTCCTGTAGCGACGGACCAGACTCTGTGGGATGAGATCGGGTATAAGGGAAGTTCCAAGGCCGAACATGGAGTCTAACGGCTCAGCGTTCCGCGCATGCTACAAAAGCAGATTATCAAGCGATGGGCGCGCAGCGAAGACCCATTCGATGTAAACCGATACCTCGTTTGAGTTACACGCGCATGATGACGCTTCCGAGCCATTGCGTGCCAAGCGTGCAGATCCTAGTCTGACTGAGACTGACGAGTGGCGTTGCTAACTGAGTAAAAGAACCTGCGAGATCGGTCGCAAATTCTCCAAGGCATAGGATCACCACCCGTAGACCCGTCGGAATGAAAGGCTCCATGATCACTGAACTCTTCGTACCGGGCGCTCCTGACTTGGAAGATGCGTATCGTGATGATCTCACCAAAATCGCGAACCGCCGCTTCTTCGAGCGCCGCCTGAACGAGTGTCTGGCAGCACCTTCAGAGACGGACGCCACGACCATCCTGCTTATGCTGGATCTTGATCGGTTCAAAGCAGTGAACGACAGTCTAGGACATGCGGTTGGAGACTCTCTGCTGTGCCGTGTGACCCAGCGGGTTGCGAGCCAGCTAAGCGATACCGATACATTCGCGCGTCTCGGCGGCGACGAGTTCGGCATTATTTTGCATGACCGATGCGACGTGAGTGATCTCGCAACGCGTATTATCGAGCTGGTCCAGAGAACCTACCTGATCGATGGTTTACCAGTAAACGTAGGCGTCAGTGTCGGAGTCGCGGTGTTCCCGACCGACGCTAAGGACCCCAGTCACCTAATGCGCTGTGCAGACCTTGCACTTTACCAAGCAAAGTCAGCGGGCAGAAACTGCTTTGTCTACTTTGAGCAAGCGATGGAAGTGAAGGCGCGCGACAAGCGGGAAATGGAGATCGAGTTGCGCAAGGCTGTCGCCATGCGACAACTTGAAGTCCACTACCGACCCCAGATCGATATCAAGAGCCAGAAGCTTTTCGGTCTTGAGACTGTTCTGCTTTGGAAGCATCCGCAACGGGGCGTCCTAGATGCAGCTTCCTTCATTCCGCTCGCGGAGGAAACCGGCGTGATTATCGCCGTCGGGGAGTGGGCATTGAAGGCAGTTTGTCGGGAGGCTTCACGATGGCCCGAGGAAGTCGTTGTCGCGCTCAGAGTTTCTCCTCTTCAGTTCGAGTCGAACCGATTCTTCGACGCGGTAAAACAGTCGCTTGCGACGTACGGTATCAAAGGCCATCGGCTTGAACTTGAGGTCACGGAAGGAATTCTGCTTCGCGATGGGAAGATTGTGCAGACGATGCTCGAACGCCTTCGCTCGATAGGTATTCGTGTGGCGATTGACAGCTTTGGAACGGGGATCGCATCGCTCAGCCAGATGGTCGACTTTCCGCTCGACAAGATAAAGATCGCCAAGTCACTTGTCGAAGAGGGAACTACGGGGATCAAGGAGCGCGCAATTGTCCGCGCCATCGCTGCGCTTGGCGCAAGCCTTGGCATCTCAACTGTGGTCGATGGTGTCACCACTCCGGAACATCTTTCACGCATCCAGATGGACGGCTGCTCCTCGATCCAGGGCTGCTTATTTAGCGAGGCCGTATCCGCGGATATGCTGAAAACTAGGGTTAGTCAACTTACTATGCCAATGCAATCAACCACGACATCGGAGACCCATTCATGACAGAAGACATCTACAGAATCCTTTATTGCAGCCGGAACTCGCTGAGTGGATCGATTGAACAGCAGAAAACTGAGATCGCGAAAATCCTCGCAAAGTCGCGCGCCAACAATCCAGCGCGCGGGATTACGGGCGCGCTTATGTTCAACAGTGGATTCTTCGCGCAGGTTCTGGAGGGACCGCTTGAGCAGGTAGAGCGCACCTTTGAGACGATTCAACGCGACATGCGGCACGACGACATATCCGTACTGCAATGCGGAAACGTACCGCAGCGCGACTTTCCGGAGTGGTCGATGGCGTACGCGAAAGCCGACTCCGGCGAGACAGAAAGCCTTGCAGACCTTAATCTGGCAGAGCTTCTGGAGAACCAGTCGACCGCAGCGGCTGAGATCAGCAACCTGTTGCGGTCGCTGGTGGTCCAAGACGACGAATATACTTGCGTCTAATGTCGGTCCGGCCGCCACGTTCGATGCCCCGGTATCCCCAACCACCTGACTAATGGGCAAGTTCTAAGTCGCGCAGCGCATGGTTGGGCATTCACGATGCGAAGACTAATGGGGGCATCGTCAACTTAACGTTGCGATGTGCATCCTCGAGCGGGCAAGAGGATGTTGCGAGGCGATGTTCTACGGAAGTGCCACACCAAGAGCCGTAGCGCGCCAGAGTTGAAGTGCATGCGTGAGCCGATGTCGATAGCAGGCTGCTGAGAGCAGATGACGACGGAAGCGGAAAGCGGTGTTGATGGATTCGAAGGTGGAGAGAAAACGTTGTGCCTGTTCGGGGCTCTGGAAACGCTTCATCTGCCTTTCGCGTGTGCGTGTAGATTGATGTGAGTACTCGCATCGATTGTTCAGATAGCGACTCTGCCGGTGTTCTACCTGGGGCAGGATCCGCCTCTTGGCTGCAGCGTAGCTTGTCCGTAATGATCACGCGCGGAGCACCTCCCGCGGTGCACAAAAGCCTACGAAAGAAGCGTAGCGCCGCCCAGCGATCCCGCTTCGGCTGTACCAAAATGTCGATGGTGACACCGTTCTCGTCCACAGCCCGCCAGAGGGAGTGCTGAACGCCGTTCATCTTGAGAAAGACCTCATCCAGATGCCATTTCGAACCGATGCGAGGCCGACTCTTTCGAAGCTGCGAAGCATAGAGGGCGCCGAACTTCTGACACCATTCCCGAACGGTCTCATACGTCACGCGCACACCGCGAACAGCCATCATCTCTTCGATCTTGCGATAGCTCAGAGAGAAACGAAAATACAGCCAGACGCAGTGCTCCACTACTTCGATCGGAAAACGATGACAGCGATACCGCTCAGAGCTGCTCACCTCCTCAGCTTCTCACACACGTTAAGTTGACGATGCACCATCGCAGCAATCAGACTTTCCCGAAGATAGAGCACGCAGCAACTGCAGAAGTCGAGGCCTATCTTCGCATGCCGATTGGTGGCACATCTCTAGTACCCAACTTATAGTCGTTCCAAATAAGATCGAAAACAGGATGAGTCGAGGTGCGGGGCTGTTGCCTAGAGGCGCATCTCGCGGACTGAAGTGCCTCTTATACGGATACGCGCTTCAAATGCTAACCGGCGAAAGCATTACCATGGTACCGTCCAGCCTCATCCAAGTTGGCGTCCCGTTAACTCGCAAAGCCAGTATAATTCAACGCTCACGTTCAACGTTATCGCGGGAATGTCGGGCATGGAGGTGCCGGACTTAAGTGTGAATCTGCCGTGTCCATCCCCGACATGAACTGCGCAAGATCTATGCCCAGAGTTGCGTCGGGATGCCCGTTGGTTTGGCGGGACTGGCGGAACAGTTGCATATCGCGTGCATATTCGTCAGCACGGCCGAGATGCTTGAAGGCCAGGGCAAGGCGGTAGTGTGGTCCGGGATCGGGATCGAGACGGATCGTGGCTTGGTATTCGGGAACTGCATCCTCAAACTTTCCGTTTTGAGCGTAGCTTTCCGCCAATTGCAGATGGGCTTTGGCAAGACCCGGGTTTAGCTCGATCGCACGTCTCAGAAAGGTCTGGGTGCGCGTTGTGTCGCTGGCAGAATGATCGCGGGCGAGCGCGACAGCATAGAAGTAGTTCGCGTCGGCACTATTGGGCTCGCGATCCAGGTAGCGTTTGAAGGCGGTAAGGGCGCGGTCCTGCTGATTGCTTGAAATTGCGTTGGACGCGCTAAGGAACGAGTAGGGGCGATGGTCTGCGGGGTCCGTCTCCGCGGCCGCGAGGAAGTCTGAAAGCGCTGCGGCGCTGTCGCCTCGGAGGAAGTGGGCCGTGCCGGCTCCGATCTGCATGAGGATAGATTTGGGGTAGAGAAGCAAGCCTTCCGCAAATGCTTCGCTGGCATCGACGAGTGCACCGGAGAGCAGCAGCTCATACCCAACTCCGAATGCGTTCTCTTCGGTTGCCGACAGGGCGGCGGCCCGGCGGTAGTCTTCGGCAGCCTTCTGGAAGAGGCCGGAACCCTCGTCCGCGCGGGCCTCGAGTTCATACAGCTCAGGGCTTTCATGAGCTGCCAAAGCCCGGTTGAGCCCTTTGCGCGCCTCATCGAAGTTGCCGGCTTCCAGCCATGCGGAGGCGAGAGCGCGCGATGCGAGGTTGCTCGTTGTGTCGAGTTCCAATGCGTGCTGCAGGGGTGCGATCGCCAGCGCTGGCTGATCGTGGGCGACGTAAAACTGACCAAGCCGGAGAGAGGATACTGGCTGGTCACGATGCGCAGCCGCGGCCTGGCGCAGTTGCGGCTCCAGGTCACATGGCCAGTCTTTCACCGAAGGCGCAAATGAGTGATCCGTGCGTTTCAACGCTGCAATCCCGCGCAGCACCCCGGAGGAGGCGCTTGCGGTGGAGGCCGAGTAGCCGCCTGGATCGATGAGGCCGTGGATGCCAGACGACTGGAATTCGAGCGTATTTGCGGATACCCGGCTGAGGACGACCTCCGCGTTGACCGGGGTGGATTGCAGATGGATGGACTGAGCGCCGGATGCTGCGTAACCGGCGAGGACGGCCGAGAGTGAGTACTCTGCGGGGGCGAGGAGTGCGAAGTGGAAGTGGCCGGAGGAGTCGCTGCTCACCTGCTGGGGCGAGCGGCCGGAGAGAGAAAGCGTGGCGTCCGGGAGCGCATGGCCATCGGTATCGCGCACGGTGCCGGAGAGGGACACTAATTGCGCGGTCGCACGGACGATGGAACACGCGTAGAGAAGACAAAGGAGCCAGATTCGGAGATGCGAAGGGATCATGGCGCTCCCATTTTATCGAGTGCGGATCGGACAGGGACGTTCTCCGGATGTCGTGCAAGGAAGCTGGTGAGTATCTCGCGGGAGCGGTCGCGCTGACCGGCGCGGTTGTAGAGAGCGGCAGCATTGATGGTGGCACGATCGAAGTCCGGAGCAATGCGGCGGCAGCGTTCGAACTGCTCGAGAGCTTCGGTGGTCAAGCCAAGGCGAAGAAGGATTGCACCGAGATTGTTGATCGCATCGGGGTTGCCAGGGTCGAGCCGGACTGCCGTTTCAAGCTCGTCACGGGCGGCCTTCCAATCGTTCTGCGCGACGAGGGTGAGGGACAGATCGAGGTGAAGCTGGGCGATGTCTGGCGATCGAGCAATCAGATCTTCAAGCGTCTTGCGAGCCTCGGCTGCGCGGTTTTGAAACTGGTAGATGCGCATCATGTTTCCGATCGCGTTGGCATGATGCGGATTGGCGAGAGCCGCGCGGCGGAACTCGTCGAGTGCATCGTCGTACTTCTGTTCATAGCCAGAGGTGGTGCCGAGATTGTTCCAGGCGTCGGAGTCCCGCGGGTTGAGCCTCACGGCTTCAGCGAGGTATTTGCGAGCATCGGTATACATCTTGCGGTTGAGGTAGATGGTGCCGAGATTGAACCAGGCGAACTGGTTTACGGGATCGGCAATGATAGCGCGGAGAAATGCCGATTCCGCCGCTTCATCGTGCCCATACTCGGAGAACGCGATACCAAAGGCGACATAATCGTGCTGCAAGGGGGCACCGTAATACGGGCCACGAAACGGCATAGCCCGCGCGAGGAAATCGGTGGAGGTATGAGGCGCGGAGTCCGCGTCGATGATGACCTCTCGGGCTGCAACCAAGCCGGTGTAAACGCCAACGATGGCACCCTGCTCGTCGAGGAGAAAAGACGAAGGCAACGGCATGTCGCGGCGGCTATCGAAAAGGTAGCGATACTGGATGTTCCAGGCAGCGATGTCGCGCGGAGTGGCGCTGTGAATAGGGACTGCTGCGTTCGGAGACTGGTCGTTCTTCAAAGAGACAGAGACGACGAAGAGCTCGATGTTGGAGGCAGCAAAGGATTCGGAATTCTGTGCAAGTTCTTCGAGCTGCTTGTGGCTTTCTGGAGTGTCAGGGCAGTTCTCGCTGAGGAACGTGAGCAGGGCCCGTTTGCCTTTGAAGTCACTGAGTTGTTGAATGTGTCCATTTGTATCGGAGAGCCTGAGACCGGGGCCAAAGAGCGGAGCGATCAACCATGTGGCTGATCGCGCCGTGGTCGCTGCGGGGGGCGTCATGGCGAAGGCGGCGATATGATGCGAAGGAAGTGGGCGGTAAGGTTCCGACTTAAAGGTTGGTCTGCCTTCATCCAGTGAGATGCGGTGGTTTATCGAAAGCCCTTCGTAGTGGTCGATCGTACCGGATGGCCAGCGGACCGAGATGGAGAGGGGGCCCTTCGCATCTCCGAGGCCGAAGAAAAGCTCTTTCGTGTGCTGCGAGGCGAAGCCCGAGCCGGCGGAGATGAACTTCGTCTGACGCTGCGCACCAGACTCGATGACGACGATCGCGCCGATAGCGTCGCGATTGCTCTTGTGGCCAGTGAGGCGGATGGCGATGGAGCCGCCGATGTCGTCAAGGTCATTGCGCAGAAGACGCAGTTGCGGACCAGTGCGATTTTTCAGAACGATCTCCAGCCGTCCGTCATGGTCGAAGTCGCTGAGCGAGAAGGCACGCGCATCGTCGATAAGATCGAGGCCAAGCGCGCCGGAGACCTCCGAGAAGCTGCCGTCCCGATTGTTGGCGAAGAAGACATTACGCTGGTAGCCGCTCCAGGAGTAGCCGGAACGCAGAAGTTCGTTGATGGCGTTCCAGGAGAGTTCGTAGTCGGGCGATGCACCGGCGGTCGTAACGGATCGCTGCGCGACCTGCCGCCAGAAGAAGCTCTGCAGATCGTAGTGGTTCAAGCTCGAGACGAAGCCGTTTGCGACATAGAGATCCGCCCAGCCATCATTGTCAAAGTCCCATGTTGCGCTTGACCAGGCCCAACCTGCCTTCTCCGATGCTGCCGCCGCGGTCCGGTCGATGAAGGTGCCGTCGCCCTTGTTGCGATAGAGCGAGTTGCCTGCGTTATGTTTGCGATAGAGAGCACGGATAGCGGGATCCACGCCTGGAAGGAACTGGTCATCGGCGGTGATGCGATTGCCTTCGGCGAGCCACATATTGGCAACGTACAGATCCTGCAGACCATCATTGTCATGGTCGATCCAGCAGACGCTCATGCCCGGGCCGTAGTCTTCGACACCGGCCTTGGCGACGATGTCCGTGAAGGTTCCATCGCCGTTATTGCGGTAAAAGTTCTTCCGGCCAAAGTCGTTTGCCACGTAGAGATCTGGCCAGCCGTCGTTATCGTAGTCGCACCATGCAGCGGCGAAGCTGAAGCGATTGTTGTTCTGGTCCATGCCGCTGGCAACGGTGACGTCTTCAAATGTGCCGTCGCCTCGGTTGCGGAAAAGGAAGTTGGGCGGCCCATTCTGCGCGTCGTAGTAGGGCGCGGGAAACTGGTGATGGTTCAGGCCCTTGAAGTAGCTGTAAGTACAGAGGTAGACATCGAGGAGACCGTCGCGGTTGTAGTCCACGATGGCGGCGCTGGTAAACGTCCCCTGCGGCGGGCGAGCGAAGTGAAAGGCATCCGGACGCGGCTCGAAGCGGCCATGACCCATGTTTTCGAAGAGCAGGACGCCGCCGGTGCGGACGACGAGGAGATCCTGGCGGCCGCGATTCTGGAAGTCCGCGAACAGCGCTGAGGCCGTGCCGTCGACGATGCCGGTGCCGGAGTCTTCGGTGATGTCGTCAAAGGTGCCATCACCGCGGTTGCGGTAGAGACGATTGGGCAAGCCGGCTGGCTGGCAGACGTAGAAGCTGTCGTATCCAGTGGAGTCGATCTCGCCGACCGCGATGCCATGGTTGCCATAGACATCGATGCCGGTCGCGCCATCGAGTACGCTGCGCCAGTGATCGATGCCGAGCGACAACTGTGCGTTTGGCGCGAGGCATTGGCCGGTGATCTCGGTGAAACCGGAGCCGGCGAGGCTGCTGCGAAGTTCGTCATCAGCGGCCCAACGCGTGACTTTCCAGTTCGCTGCATCCTCTCTTGACCACGTCACATGCCATGCGCCTACGCGTTGTTCGCGGACTCCAGCACGCGTTTGGCCCACGAAGTTGTAGCGGATGTCAGTCTCCACACTCAGATGTGAACCTTCTGCGGCACGAATACCATATACATCGAAGTCCGCACTACAGATTGAGGAGAAAGCCGCGAAATATTTGCTCAGGTCGTCTGTGAACTTGACCGGGGTGCTGCTCTCCGGGGGAGAAAAGCTATGTCGCTCAATACGAAGAGGACCGCGGTCGCGAAGTGAGACGGACTTCGACTGGTGCATTGAGCAAGCAGTGAGAGATTCCGCGAGATGAGAGTGGATGGCACCGGTTGCCGACGTCGCGGAGCAGAGTGAGGCTGTCCAGGAATCCATCACTTCGATAAGGCCAGCAGCGTATTGCTCGCAGACGAAGTTGTCGGACGCAGGGTCGAGCCTAGAGATAAAGCGGTCAAGCAAAGCAGGGTAGAGTGTTCGTGAGGCTGTCAGGCATGGAGGAGCAAGAGGTTGGGATGCAGACACCGGAAATTGAGCTGCGCGCAGATTCGAGGCTCGAAGCGCGAGAGCCATTGCGCCGGTCCTAAGAAAGCTTCGCCGGGAGAGCCACGCCGCCGCACCGCGGCTGGCGAAACTCTCGGATGTTGTTGGGTCTTCGATCATTGCGATGGTGTTGCGCCCGTCATCTCGCGGACCTCGATCGCCGCGTTGATGCGGCGTAGCGCGATGAGGGCCTTGGCTTGCTCTTCGTACTTTTGAGCCCGGGCCACATTGCCCGCTTTGCGGTAGAGGCGCGAGAGTTGGAAGTGAATGCTGCCGTCCCGATCGCCTGGAAGCGCGAGTTCGTATTCACGGATCGCATCGTCGTTCTTGCCGTCTTCGGCATCCGCGCGCGCCAGCAGAAGATGAACGCGAGGCTGAAGATCAGGAGGCCCAGCGAGGCATTTCGCAAGGTAGGGTCTTGCTTCGGCGTAGTGATTCCTCGCGGTAAGGATTTCGGCCTGAAGGAGGTTCAGTTGTGGGTCCTGCGGGTGGTCGGCAAGCGCAAGCTGGTCAACGGCAGCGGCTTCGTCGAGCTTGCTTGCCGCGATGTCCGCGACAACGGTGCCGAGAAGAGCGCCGGGGTCATGGGGGTCGATGTCGAGGGCCTTCTTATACTCGCCGAGAGCATTCTCCATCTGGCGTTGATCGCGATAGAGATCGCCGACCATGTCAAAGCTGGCGGCGGACTGTGGGGCGAGTTCCTCGAAGCGACCAAGCGCGGCGACGGCTATGCGCTCGTTCGATTTGATCGACCAGTAGAGCGCCTCGGGATCCTGCGGAGAATGTTTCAGCACATCGGCAGCGTATGCGGCGCTGCGTTCGTAGTCGCCAGCCCAGAAGGCGCAGTCGGCGGAGGCAAGCGGCATCTGCGACGTGGCACAGGATGGTGGCTGCGAGTTGCTCGTTGTAGAGGTCAGTTGCTCATCGAACTTACGGAGAGCCTCCTGCGAGTTAGCGGGGAGCGGAAAGAGATCGGGATGCGCTTCGAGCCAGCTTACGTTGCGAACGAGCGTCGCTTTCTGTTCAGACGAAGCCTTGGCCAACGCGACATTGTACGTGTCGATCGCTTCAAGCGGACGCCCCTGAGCCAGAAGCTCATCCGCAAAGAGCGCCCGCGCCCAGATGGATTGTGCCTGTAATCCTGCAAGATCCTGCCCGTCGGAGGCGATCATCGCGAGCGACGCGGTACCAAGTCCAAGCCACGCGGCAGGATTCGCCGGCACCACGCGAGCAGCGTCCGCATATGCAGACTCTGCCTCATGCGGCTTGTTCAGAGCGGCGTAGTTTTTGCCGAGCGCGAGGAGTAGTTCAGGGTCACTCGGCTGGAGAGTGGCTGCGTGGGTGAGATAAGGAAGAGCCTGGGCAGGCTTGCCGCTCTGCAGGTATGCCTTGCCGAGAAAGAGCATTGGGACATACAGTCCCGGTTTCAGCCGAAGAGCATGTTTGAGACTGACGATGGAGGGGTCTATCTCGCCTGCGAGATACTCCATGACACCGCGATTTGACCAGAGCTCAGGGGTCGCCGGAGCCAGTGCCGTGCTTCGCGCATAGATCACGGCTGCTTCAGCGTACTTCCCCGAAGACTGCGCGGCGCGTGCCTTCTCGAGCAGCCCGTCGAGGCCCTGTGCCTGTCCGCGTAACGGACAGGCACACAGAGCACCGGCGAAGAGCAAGGACAGGAAGGCGGCGCGCCGGACCACATGAGGAGACAGCATCAGACGACCAATCTACCAGATCACTTTGAGGGCGAACTGGATCGATCTGCCATCGAAGGCCTGGGTGATCCTGCCGTAGTTGCCATCGTTTATTCCGGTATCAGGAGTAAAGAAGTTGGTATGGTTCGGCAGGTTGTAGAACTCCGACCGGAACTGAAGGTTGAGATTGTCGTGAAGTTCCCAACCCTTCTGCAGCGATGCGTCCCAATTTGTATATCCGGGAGACCGGATGTAGGAGAGATAGCGCGAAGTGTTGCCAAGGGAGTAGTCCGCGGGTGTTTTGAAGGCAGCGGTGTTGAACCACGGATTGTGTCCGGGGCCGCCGATGCTGTGGTTGGCAATGTGCGGGTCGGCGACCTGGTCAGGGCGTGAACCCAGGCCATACTCGTTACTGTTTGTGCCGCCGGAGAAGCTGAGAGGCAGGCCAGACTTGGCTGTCGTGATGCCAGAGACCGTCCATCCACCGATAGCCGCATTGGTGATGCGCCCGGAATGGCCGGCGAACTTCTTACCGGTGCCGACAGGAAGCGCATAGATGTAATTCACAACCAGGCTATGCGTCTGATCGGTGCCGTCAACGGAACGATCGAAGCCGAGATTGTAGGGATTGCGATAGCCATTGGAGTTGCCACGGTAGGCCCAGTCGGCGGTGCCTCCCGTATCGTCGATGAACTTCGAAAAGGTATAAGACACGAGCAGGTTCAAACCGCCATGGAACCGGTGGTTATAGTCCACCAGCAGAGCGTTGTAGTACGAGTCTCCCTGCGGTGCCTGGTTCTCCGTCACGCTGCAATACTGTGGAAACGGCTGTAGCAGGTGGGCGCGTGTGATCGTGGGATTGTTGAGTCCGCAAGAGCTCGACGTGATGACGCCATAGAACGGGTTCGGCACCTGGTCGCCCAGATTGTTGTTGGGCACGATCAGCGCTGGATCGACCTGGCTGCGAGGAACATAGTTGGTCAGCATATGCACGCCGCGGTTGCCGACATAGCTGGTGGTCAGCACATCGTTGGTCGTGAAGGCGTACTGAAGGCCGAGTGAGTATTGGTAGAGCAGCGGCGACTTGCGGTTGTAGGCGACGCCGGTGCTGGCATTGTTCCCAATATCGGTTAGAGGCCCAAGCCCGTTGCCGGTGGGTGCCAGCAACCCATTCGGAAATGGATTGCTCAGAGTCGTCTTCAGCGTCACCCCGTTATCGTCGCTGGGGTCGAAGTTCGTGCTCTGGCTGTATCCCGGGCTGGACTGGATGCCGACGAACGACGATGGCGGAAAGAAGATACCGAACCCGCCGCGAGCGACGATTCTCGGGGCTACCTGATCGGTGAAGCCGAAGCGCGGTGCGAGGTTTGTCAGATTCAGGTTATTCAGGCCGCGATTGCCCGAGGAGCTATAAACCTCCTGGCCAGGAAGCGTAAGCCCGACGGACTTGCTGATCGGGTTAATGCCGGTGTAATCGAAGTACGCCTGGCGGTTGCGCCGCTCGGTAAAGGATGGCTGGAATTCGTACCGAAGACCGAGATTGAACGTAAGCGTCTTCGAGAACTTGAAGTTGTCCTGGCCGTAAAAGCCGATGTAATGCCTTTGCGGCGCTGTATGAAAGTTATTGGAGGTGCTTCCGCTATCGGCTGTGCCGATCAAGAGCGACGCAAAACCGTATCCGGACTGATTTGCCGTACCCGTGCCGTTGAACTGTGAGGTGTACGTCTGACCGAAACCGAAGCTCGTAGTCGCAACGCCATTTCCATTGTTCTGGAGAATGGCATCCATGAAGCCAAATGACAGGTCCTGGCTCTTGAGCGTTTTGGTCAGGTCGGCACTCACACTTCCCACATTGGCGATGCCGGCCCCGAAGCCTCCCTGCACTGGACCAAGTGACGACCCTCCGTTACCTACGTTGATGATCGGGAACTGGTTCGAGCCTGCATTGAGGCCAGCAGGCAGGCCGAGCGTCGTCTGGTCGAAGGGATAGCCTTGATACAAACCGCCCTGGTTCCAGCGATGGAATCCGGCGTTGGCGCTTAACGCTGTCGTCGCATTGAAGATGTGGCTGAAGCCGGTGGCAAGGCTGTAGCGATTGTTGGGGCGGATGTTCCCTGGCCCGCCCGGATCATTGGCACCGTAGTACGCTGGCGAGTTTGTCTTCTGCTCGTGCTTGTCGGCAAACCTGAAATAGATACGAGTGGCGTCGCTGAGATTGTGATCGACCCGGATGATGTATTCGTTGGAGGTAGTGGGTGCGGATGCCGACGCGAAGAAGTTGCTCGATAGCGCGGCGTTCGTCGGGTTGGGGTAGTAGCTGATCAGCTTCGCGCCGACCGGGTCGATCGAAGCGGCGACGTTGTTGTTCTGGAAGGGATCGCGGTAGTAGCAGGTAGCCGCACCACCTGGGCAATGTGCCACTTGACCAGTCTTCGCGTCGACTGTGTTGTTAGTAAGAACGCGCCCGGTATGTGGATTGAACAGTTGGTTCACCTGGATGGTGTTTCCGAAAGGATCAAGGACGTTCGTCGTGACGCCATTGTTCGTCTGCGTAACTAAAGCGCCGGTCAGAAGGGCGGAAAAGTCTCCTGTCCGCATGGCCGCTGTGGGGACGGTGAACGTGTTGTTCACGGGCGAACCCTGGCGAAGGCCCTCATAAGCACCGAAGAGGAAGGTCTTGTCGCGCCGCTTGTACAGGCCAGGGATGTAGAGCGGGCCGCCGGCGGAGAAGCCAAACTGGTTGCGCTGGAAGTTCTGTCTCGGGCTGCCGTTGTAATTGTTGAAATAGTTGTTTGCATCCAGGTCGGAGTTGCGGATGAACTCAAACACGTCACCATGGAAGTTGCTGGTACCGGACTTGGTCTGAATGTTGATGACGTTACCGGTGCTGAAGCCGTTCTGCGCGGTGAACGAGTTGGTCTGAATTTTGAACTCGCCGACTGCCTCGACGGACGGGACGTAGATGACGGCACCCCAGGTGCTGTCCGTGTCCCAGATGCCATCGATGAGGTAGCCGGAGGTACCGAAGAAGCCGCCGCCAAAGTTGAGGAAGGAGACGTCCTGGTCGGCCTTGCCGGATGTTCCGCCTTCGCCAAGCTGCTGGCTTTCAGATGTGTTCGAGACGGAGGAGTTGAGGGTTGCGAGAGCGACGACATTGCGCAGGTTGAGCGGCAGGCCTTCGACCTGCTCGGAGGTGATCTCGGCTGAGAGGTTGGCGTCACCGGTATTCAGCAGGGGCGCCTGGCTGGTGACTTCAACCTGCTCGTTCTCGGCACCTACCGGAAGCTCGATATCCTGACGGACCGAGTGCTCCGCGACTAAGGTAATCCCTTTCTGCTCGTAGGACTTGAATCCCTTCGCTTGGATCTTGAGGCTGTATTGACCGGGTGGCAGCAGAGGAACCGAGAAACCACCATTTGCCTCCGTCTTGACGGTGCGCTTGACGCCGTTGTCGGCGCCAGCGACGATGACCGTCGCCTTAGAGATGACAGCACCGGAGCTGTCGCTGACTGTGCCGGAGAGACTTGCTGAAGTGGTAAGGTCCTGGGCCAAGAGAGATGACGGCGCGAGAAGGACGGCGAATGCCAGGATCGCGAACGTCCGGAACACCTTGAACCAGGCCGTGCCTGGAGTCCGAGAAACTTTCATGTACGAGCTTCCTCCTAAGAATTCCCGCTCGCTCGTCCAGAGGTCTTAACGTTCCGTGACGCGAGAGATGCAAGCCGGATGGTGGCACCCATTAGTTTTATCGGGGATGAGTGTGGCAAGGTGCGTTACGGTAGGCGAGGCAGTAGTCACCTCTATTCCTATGCAAATGAGGTAGATACGAGCGTGGTAAGGTACCCTGCGCTACGCGGTGACGCAATCCTTTTGTGGCGGGCTTAGACAGCCTCAGGCCGCAAAAACGCACGTCGAGTTGTGCGCGCGTTATCGAATTACCGGGGTGCGCCCGCTCGCACGATCCTGATCTCGTGATCGGTGAAGGAGGCGTGGGTCTGAGGGACCTGCACCTTCGGCATGTGACAGGAGACGCAGTTGCTGGTGGCCACCTTGCAGGAAGGTGCGGATGCACTCGAAGTGGAAGAGGATGCGGGTTGCCGATTCGATCCAGACTTTCCTGGGCTGTGACAGGCAAGACAATTGCGGTCGTAGGCAGCACTCTCTCGGACCAGGGGCTTGTGCGGGTCATGGCAGGCGATACATGTGATCCGGTCGTCACCGGTCTTTCCCCAACAACGGCTCCTCTCTAACCGGAAGGGCTGAAACCGGACCGCTGTTGCACCGAGGTTCGCAGGCATGAAGACAGCGACATCGGCGAAGCTGCGATGACACGAGCCGCAGAAGTCGACAGAATCGGCCGGCGACATCGAAGCGGGATTGGTGATCCCGGCGATGGTTTCGGTTCGCTTTGCAGCTTTGGCGGAAGCAACGTGCGCCGCTCCCGGCCCATGGCAGGCCTCACAAGTGACGCCCGCAACAGCTTTTTCGGGAACAAAGACATTCGAAAGGGTGGAACCAGTCGTGTGGCAGGCGAAACAGCGCTGCGCGGTTTCGAAGGTGAGTTCATGTCCAAAGGCAGCTTTAGGACTGGAAGGCACCTGCCCGGAATGGCCAACGGTGACGTCCAAACCACCTAGGGAGGTGTAGTAACTAAGACGTGACTCGGTATAGCCTTCGCTTCCCTTGAGCAGGTAGGTCTGGCCGGTCTCGGCATTCCCGAAGGCCCAGGCAATTGCCGTTGAGCTCGAATTGACGCTGTAAATGGATCCACTTGAGCCTTGCTCTACCGAGTATGAGAATGTGCTCTCCTGGAACTTCAAGGGCGCTTTGAGAGCGAGCCGCGTAGCTGGGGTAGCGGCATGGTACATAGGAGTCCGGTGCTGGAGAGACGCGATGCCTGCATGACATTTCTCGCAGACAGCCTCACCGGCGAACTCGTCCGCACCGGCATCGCCTTTGGTGGGCCAAAAGGCTGAGGCGTAAATGCGCTCCTGCGTCGTCAGGCTGGTCGCAGGAGTGGTAGCGCGATTTTGGTCCGAACGGGCGTAACAGAAGGTAACAGTTCCCACCGCTGCAAAGCAAAAAAGAAGGCAAAGCACCGGCCAAATACGCGTCGCCAGCCAAAATCGAGTTCGCGGCATCCCTCTACCAATAGGATGTGGCAACCACATCGACGGCAACCGGAGCGAAGCCCACTACCTTGATGCGGAGGACGGCCTGCATGTTCTTAGCCTCCCATCCAGAGGGCGCGGACTTGAGAAGGTCGTTCATACGATCCGGACTTGTGACGAACTCCGCGGCAGCCTGAGTGCCGTAAGATCCTATGCCGCCGATAGTCAGCACCGGGCCCCCGGTATTCGAATGTTGCAGACGTGAGATCAAGGCAAAGTCTTCGGTCACGGGCAAATCGTTTCTGCCGCCGTTCGTCCAACTGCGGGCGGGGTCTGCCCTGCTCCTGATACTGATGCCATCCTGGAATGAGAATGGCAGATCGTTCGTTGCGTCGAGCGCCCACGTATCGTTGAAGCCGCCGACAAGCACCGCCGGGATGTTGCGAATGTCTCCGATCGTGATGTCGGCCGCGGACCTGAGATTGTATGGCCTGTCCCAACCCTTCATGAGGCTCACAACTTGCGTAACGGCCGCGAGATCCGCCACGCTTACGAAACAGTCCTTTACCGGCTTGAGATCGTCCGCTTGAAGAGTGCCCCCTTTAGGAAGATCAACGAAAAACTCAGGGCCGTTGTGCTTGATTCCATGTTCCTGTCGATAGCGGGCGAGGTACTCGGGAGTGAAGCGGTAGACAGCATTTGAACCGACATAAAGAAGCACAGGCTGGCCGGAGCGGGTAAGAGGAGCCCAGAATCTCTGCTGCAAGGTGCCGGGGCGGACCATCCAGGCCTTCCAGCCACCGAAAGCCAAAAGACACAGGACTACTGCTATGGCGATGGCAGCGTAGATTTTAGGCCGGCGAGGCGCCGACGGGCGGTCAAGTCTTGAAGGAAAAGAAGCGTCCTGATCGAGGAACTGAGGCGCCTTCAGGGCTGCCATGGCCGCATGAACTGGCGAGTCTTGTGAGGCCGACTCACCGGCCGGCGGGGAGACCAGAATCGGTTTGGAAGCGGAGTCATCCTTTACCGGGTGTTCGTAGTGGAAGGTGACACGGTACGAGCCGGGCTTGAGTTCGATACGGACGATTTCGGTTTCAAGATTGGGGTGTCCTTTTAGGGAAGGCTCTATGGCCTGATAGAACTGGGCGAGCCGTTTGCGGACGTCGGCGGCGCGCATCCGTACGACCGGATCTTCGCTGGTGTCGTAGTCTGAAGCACGGCCGAAGACCTCGATGCCGAGGATGCGCTCTCGCAACGAGGCGTCGTCGCCGTGCAAGGAGTGCTTGACAATGTACCTCAGGAGATCCTGGCACTGCCTGCTTGTGCGGAAGGGTTGACTTTGCAGGATGAGATGCAGGGTGGCGCGAACTTCGGCGTCACTTGGCCGCAAGCGGACTGGAGTGGGGGAAAGATTCTCTGAAATGTGCGGCAAGGCTGGCATATTCTCAATCATTTGAGATAACGGGTACTTAACAGGCGGTAGTATACCTCCGCTGATTATGGACTCGCACGGAGTATGCAAAAACACTAGTGAAGTTTGACCGCGTCACTCAGCCCGCGTCGCTTAGCCTTGGGGAAGGTGGCGTCGATTGACTTCGAAGCGGTCGGCTTCGTTGCCACAGCTCGCGAGTTTGAGAGCAGTTCAGGGAATCTTCGCTTTAAACTCCGAAAGGATGAGTAGAGGTACATCTCGCGCTACGGCACCAGCGGGATCGAGGCCGACGTCACGTTCCATCCGCGCACTTCGACTTCCATCGCAGCGCTTGCCTGGGCGACGGATAGACAACGTCAATTGCCTTCGTTTCGCCAGGAAGCAGCGAAACGTAGTTGTCACTGTAGTAGGCGGGCAGAATGCGCAATCCGGTTGACACGTTCTTAAGCGTGAGCTTAGTTGCGACGGCGGCACCAGTTCCAGAGTTCTTGAGAAGAATCGTCGCATGAGTCTCGCCTCCGTGAACTCCGGAGACCTTCGCCGTCGTGGTGAGCGTCGCAGATGGCATCTCGTTCATGCGCCGGTAATCGGACTTGCTCGCCACAAGCCAATAGAAGTTATCGGAGAGGAGTTTGCCGGCGCTGTCGTTCAGTTCAAGCTTCACAAGGATCGTACCCACGGACTCGAAAGCGGCCTGAAGGTCCAGTGAGAGCGCGGGCGTCTCGGCGTTTGCGGCGGCGGTTACGGTGATCGTCTTCTCGATAAGTGGCTTGCTCATTGTGTCGAAGAGACGAGTGAGAGCGCCGGAGCAAAAATAGACCACAGAGCGCCGCGTGAGCGGCGCCTGCGTGTTGTTGATGATCGCGATGTCATGCGCTGGAAGATTCATCTGAACGTGGATCGGCTCCGAAGCCTTCTTCACTCCATAGAAGGAGCCGTGAGTATCGTAGTCGTGACTGAAGATCTGCCACTGGGTACTTGGCCATGCGGGTTGCGTCATCCACAACATCCGACCGATGTTCGGTTTCCAGAGGTGCGCGTTGAAGCCCTCGTACACAGCGCGGTGTCCCTCGTAGTTCAGCATCTGCGCCTTGCGATCGAAGTCGGCCAGGCTGGTGGGCGGCCCGAACTCCTGGGTCATGGTCTGAATAAACGGCTCGGTCGCGCCATTTCCACCCTGGTGCCAGTCATGGTAAGCCCAGTCGTCGGAGATGGGCCATTGGTCTTCCCCCTGGGCAGGAAAGCCTGCACGGCTTCGAGAGTGGGCGGCGAGGGGAGGCCGACTTCCACCGCAAATCCGAGGGAGAGCGTGGTGAAATAATCCTCCGGCTCCTGATACTTGTAGGGGCCGCTATCGTGGAGGTTGATCTTGTTCGAGTCGGCGGAGTAGTACCGGGTACCATCGAGTTCGTTGATCAACCTATCGAGTCCGGCATTGAGCCAAGCCGCGAATCATGGTGTCCACGTCGAGTAGAAGCTCCGTGGTATCGATTGCCGGTCGATGCCAGGGCCTTCCCATAGTAGAAGAGGCTGCTCAGAGACAGGGCCGGGAGGCGTCTGCGCATTCTCGAGGCCGCGCTTGCGCTCGATGCGAATGTGGTGATCCCCCGCACTCAGTACGGCGCTGATTCGCATCGGCTGAACAGAGTCGCCTTCCGCGCCGCATACCTGCGGACGCGCCCTGGATGAGTGCAGGGTCTGGCCATCGAGGCTCATCCTCGACTCCAGGCTGGTCAGCAGAGTGAAGGTGTAACCGCCGTCGGCGGGCACATGCAGGATGCGGTCGAAGACTTCTGCTCCAGATGGTGAGGTGGGAGGCGTAGCAGCGGCCGGCGAGGGGCGAGCCTGGGCGATTACGACCTGCTGGCTACTCCATCCCTGCTGCATGTGCGATCCTGCATTGTCGACCACATGCAAGAGGACGCGAAAGCGGCCCGATCCATCAAGCAGCGTTCCTTCGGCATCCGGAAAGATGTGACGAATGGTGCGGCCCTCAACCCGAGTGCCATCGCCGAAGAGCCACTCGAATCGGCGCCCTTCCTGCGCCGGATCATCTGCCGTAAAGGCGACCGGTCGCTTTGGCTTCAGCAGGCCCGCGGTGTAGGAGAAGTGAGCCTTGATCGTCGCCGCCTCAACCACCGGCCTGGCAGTTCCTTCCGCAACGGCGGTCGCCGCGCCTTCATAGCCTTGTTCGGTCGAACCGGTCAGTGTTATCCCGGATACATCGCCCTTCAAGATGGGAGCGACCATCGCCGGACTGTCCATCGCCCAGATGTCTTTGAAAGCAATATCGCGGACGCTGGGATTGGGCTGGTCGATGTTAAACAGCGCATACCAGTCTTCCAGACGCACGTCGCTGAAGCGATAGTCGGTGTGCGAGCCCTTGCCCTCGGGATCGGCCCATAGCTCGAAGAACGCGAACGGCACCTTGCAACCGCCGAAGCCGGTGTGGATAACGTCCATGTTGCTCATGTGAACGTGGGCGCTGTTGAAGGTCTTCTGCGGCCACGCCACTCGGATGGTGTTCGAGATGCTCGTGGAAGCAATCGTATCTTCGATGGTGATGTTGGTGACATCGTGTCCGGGAATGCGCATGAGCGCAAGGTCATAGCCGTCCCAGTTGCCTTGCAGGGCAAAGACGTCATCCGAAGCGCGAAAGAAGCTGTTGCTGATGTTTGTGTCGCCGCCGCCGAGCCAGTCGATGCCATCTTGGTTGGCATCGTTCGGATTGCCGCCGATGGCTTTGACGTTATAGATGCCGATGTGCCGTGAGTCTTTCATCTGGATCTGCCAGCTTCGGCTGCGCGTGATGCAGGTAATCCCATCGAGCTCGATGTTGCGCGCTTCATCCATCACGATGCAATGCCAATTTTTTTTGTGGATCCAGCCCGTATCTGAGTATGGATTCTGCGGGCCGTCGTAGATGATGGTGCCGGTGCCTAGAACATGCACGTTTTCGACCTGCCAGATATTGAGCGATCCAAAAATAACCGCGCCCCCTGCGAGATAGATCGTGTCGCCGGAGCTGGCGTCGATGTTCTCATGATGGACCCCGGACGCATAGTAGCGGACGTGCGGCGTTGCCGGGGTGATGCCAGACTGGTCGATGGGATTGGCGAAGAGGAAGAGAATCTCAGCGTCGGCAAAGTGGTCGCCAGGACGGGCGATCGTCAGCTTCGATGGGCCGGCCATCGTGAAACTGATCGTGGCTCCGTGGCGAACCGGACGGATGCCAAGACGCATCGGCTGGATCTCGACACCTCTGTCCCAGAAATGCTGATCCTCCGCAGTGACCGAGACATGAACGGGTCCGGCAGTGTCGAAGTTCAGAAGATAATATCCCGTCGCTGCATGAAGCACATCCGTGCTTCGTCCGTTCAGGCTGACGAGAAAGTGCGAAGAGCTGACCTCACTCGCAACTGGGTACATTTTCAGTTGAGCGGGGACGCGACTCGCGTGGAGGGATTGACTGAACGCAGAAGTTGAAATCCATATCGCTAACATGAGACGGAAGATCGAAGAGGAAAGATGGGACATTTGCTCGGATGGCTCCAGGGATGAGACTCTCAAAGTAAACGCCGACTGCTGGCGCACGTCAGCCTTACGCAAGGCGCTTCCTCGGCAAGAAAGTGCGATTTGCGCCCATCCCGGATAGATCTTAGGATGCTATACGCAGGACGGCTGCTAGGGATAGATGGCGCTTTAGCGATGCTGGAAGTCAAGGTAATGTACGGTATCGCCTTGATTGGCGCGAGAATCAACGTAATGCTAGGTGCCTTGGTAAACGTAGCTTACTGTGGAGGATACGCCTCGAAGCAAGAGTTTTCGGAGCCGGCGGCAAGGTCTCGCCGGCCCTGGTCCAGTTGTGTTCGTATGATCTCGATCGGACGGTTGCGCGGGGCGTTTACCAGTCCAATGCTCTGCGTCCAGTTCGGCTGCCGTCTATGGCCCGGTTTTGTCGCCTAGGCTAAAGCCTTGGCCTACCTCAAGGAAGGCCTTTGCGCGTTGCCAGGGCCAGAGGCTTGTCCTACTCAGGGGCAGGCATCTGCGAGTAAAGATAACGCTTTGCAAGAAGAGTTGGACTTGATCAGAAAATCCTTGGCGCTGGCGGCTGTATTCCTCTTCGGTCACATGCTCCATCCAATCAACCATCCCGCCGTCCGTTCGCTCCTGGATGGCGATGTGGGTCATGGCTGTGGTGGGAGCGGCGCCATGCCAATGCTTCTCATTGGGTGGAAACCACACAACATCTGTAGCGGCTGGCGAAAATGTGTTCGTTCCCATGGAGGACAGAGTACCGGACAACCGAAGCGTCCTTCAGTGCGCACAGGATGATAATTCCCACTGTCGGATTTTCATCCGGACCTCGCTTGAGATCGTCCATCATGCGAACATACGTAGTCGTTGCCCATGTGTGGGCGGACCCAGATGGCTTCGCCCATTTCCATCCCCGATTCTTTACGACTTATTCTATGAATCGTTCACTCTGCATTGGCCAGCGCGGGTAGATTGCAAAACCATATCCGACACGATCCGCTGAAGTCATTCACTCCCAGGTATGCTCTGCGGTTAGTCTTATGGTGAGGTGAAATGAACACACACGAGATATTAAAAGCCATCGATAAACAGATCACGCAACTGCAACAGGCTCGAGCCCTGCTCTCTGATGCCCCTGTAGCTGATCCAGCCATCACCGCGACAACAAAGCCAAGCGGGAAGCGACGTGGCCGGCCTAAAGGATCAGGCGCGAAGAAGCTTGACAGCATTGCTGCAAACCCGGCAAAGAAAGTAAGAGCCACCATGAGCGCTGAAGGCAAAGCGAGGATTGCCGCAGCACAAAAGGCCCGTTGGGCAGCGCTCAAGAAGAGCACCAACGTCGCAAAGCCCGCTGCAAAGAAGACCGCGGTGAAGCAGAGCAAGAACACCGTTACGCCGGCTAAGAAGACCGTCGTCGCCAAGCGTGCGCCTGCCGTGAGTCTGTCGCACCAACGAAAGAAGCGTAGAAACTCGTCTCCCGTGAAGTAGGTTCTGTCGCGATAAGGAAGCTTGAACGCTCAAAGGTCACTATGGTCGGTCTCCTCATGCTGCCAAGGAGTAGAACTGCTGTGCAGGGGTTTGTCCCCTTCCAGCATCTTTCATTTGGCCCTTCCTGATCATGTGCGTGAGTTCGATGCCGGAGAGAAGGATGCGGGCGCAGCGAAAATTCTGAAGCCCAGCATTGGTTTCGTTCGACGTTTGATAGCACGGTGGTCTTGCTCAACGATGTTGTTCAGGTACTTGACCTGACGCACGACGATCGGCTTCCTTCGCCCGACGTTCAAGGCTTCCAAAGCCGCAACATTCGAGCCGCTCTTATCGATGGTCACTTTCTCCGGGGATCCGTTTCGCTCAACCGCCTGTTCGAAGAATCGGCGTGCTGCGGCCTTGTCGCGATGCGCTCGCAGCAGGAAATCGACGGTGTCGCCTGCCTTATCGACAGCACGGTACAGATACTTCCACTCGCCCCGGACCCTGATGTATGTCTCGTCCATTCGCCAACTCCTGCCAACTTTGCGCTTGGAGCGCCGGAACGCCTTCTCCAAGACTGGCAACAATTTGATCGCCCAGCGGTGTACGGTCGAGTGGTCGACAAAGATCCCGCGCTCGGCCATCATCTCCTCCAAGTGCCAAAGGCTCAACGGATAAGCGCTATACCAGCGAACACAAAGCAGAATCACATCCACAGGATAGTGCAAGCGCTTCAGGACCTTCGCCACCTCTGGATTCAACCTCTGCCTCATCGCTCTCAAGCCTCCCCGTAAGCACTCAGAATCGCAACTCGCCTTAATGCGACAGAACCAGCAGGACCTTCGTCGTCTGTGAAGAGAACCGGGTCCTCGGTTACTACGCTCTTTCGTCGGATTCGGTCAGTATCGCTGGGCTGCCGGGCAAGTTCCGGCGCAACATGCCGGACCCGATTCCGGTCGTCATGCTGGGCCGGCTCGCTGTCGATCTCAGCCTCGCCCGCAAAGGTGTTGGTCGGGGCCTCTTCAAGGATGCCATCCAACGCGTCTCGCATGCCGCTGACACCATCGGCATCCGCGGAATCGTCGTTCATCCCATCTCGGACGATGCACGCGCCTTCTATTTCAAGCTCGGTTTCTCGGAGTGTGTTGGAGATCCGCGGCTCATGGTCGTGACCCTCAAAGACGCTCGCGAGGTCTTGAACGACATAAGTGTTTAGTTGATTAGCTCTGACCGAATCAATTCGCTCAATACGAGCAATTTCAGCAGGTATGCTGATAGCGAGGGAACATGAATACGAACGAGATACTCGAAGCTATCGACCAAGAGATTTTGAAGTTACAGCAGGCCCACGCTCTGCTCGCGGACGCCCCTGTCATCCAGGCAGTAAAGCCGGTGGCGGCGAAGCCCGCAACAGGGAAGCGTCGCGGGCGGCCGAAAGGCTCCGTCAACAAGAAAGCGGAAACTGTCGCGCCCGTTGTGGTCAAACCGGCTAAGCGCACCATGAGCGCCGAAGGCAAAGCACGGATCGCCGCCGCGCAGAAGGCACGTTGGGCAGCTCAGAAGAAAACCAGCAAACCGGCTAAGGCAGCCGCAAAGAGATCACTGCAAAGGTCCGCAAGAAAGTAGCTGTTCCTGCAAAGAAGTCCGTCGCAGAGCTGCAAGCATAAGGGGCAGCGCGGCGACAAACAGAGGATCGTCGCGGTTCGGCTAAACTCTGATCTGAGGTAATTTATGCCACGACCGTACACTCTACGCATACCGGTTGAAGAAGACTATCTTGAGGCTGCAGGCGAAGCTTTCTACAACTTCGCTTACGCGGAAGGCGTCATCGCGTATTTAGTGAACAGCTTGATCCCGGGATATATCACGCTGACGCGAGGCCGGACCGCCGATGAGATTGCAAGAGATCTGAAGCTCGCTTCTTCAGTGAAGCCGAACGCAGATATTGATTCCGTTGCGGAAGCATTTTCGTCGCTCGTGGCGAAGCGCGATTCGCTTCTGCTGGCGCGCCCCATCACGTCGAAGGATGACGGCCAGATTCTCAGCTCCCTCGGAGACTCGGTCGCTCATAGTTGGGTAATAGATGATCTATGGAAGTTCGCGGAAGAAGCCCAGGATGTGGCTCTGGACGCCCAGAAACTCATCGTTCCAGCTAAAAGCTAGGCCTGTTGCGCTGCCTGCGCACGACGAGGCTCTATGACCGGACGCTGGCGGAAGTCGAGCGTATAGCGATTCAGTTGTTCTGATGCAGCGTGAACTAGATAGGGCAGGCGTCTAGAGCGATCTGCGTGCTCGGATCGCTGTCCAGCACTAAGCGAGCTATCTTTAGATCCTCGTTCTTGAAGACGAACGAATCTCTCAGTGCAGTTCCAACGTTGTCGAATCCGCAGCAGGTAGCTCGAAAGCCATCAAGCCCTTCGAGGGTGTAAGTGGGTGCTTCTGAATCTAGAAAGGGTGGAAGTTCTGCGCCCCGTCTGATTCTCACCATGCCGTTCGTAAGATTCACCATTGAGACCTCCAAGCAGATCTTCACGAGACAGATTTTATCTGGAGTGTCGGTCCGAAATGCAGGCAATTTTTCCACAAAGCATGATGGCGTCGATTCGTTTGCGGAAGAAGAGAGGTTGCAGCAGTACCTGGAGTGAGATCGATCCGCTTGCGGAGGGGCCTATCTCATTTCACCAGAAGTCTGTTAGGCTGCGTCGAGCGGCGTCACAACAAACCCGTTGATCGTGGCCAGCACCTTACCGTGGGTGTCGCAGGCGTAACCGGCTGCAATACTTGAGCCGACAACACCGATGCCGACTTCAAATTTCGCTGGCTGACGGCACTCTTGAGCTAGGACCGTTGCGATAGTTCTCGGATCAACTGTTTCCGCTGAAGGGAGGCCGGTTTTCTTGCTCATGGTGCAAACTTTCTTAGGCATGAGAGGATTTTAGTCGCTTGTCCACCATGGACCTTCACCAACCCGGCATTCCGTCACGCAGCGCACACTCCACGATCAAGAATTGGCGTATCTCCTGAATTCCTTGAGAACAAATCAGCCCAACTCGACACCCCTACTGATCTACAGTCGCGATTTGACCCTTCTTGGAACGCGCCGTTTGGTTCTAAACGTTCGTTGCGCAACCGAAAACTGCCTTCCATTCGCTCCAGCACCCAAACCTTCGAGAATGGGCCTTACGAGGATGAACGACCACTTTACTTAGCAAGATATTTCGGAGACACCGGGGGAACTCCCTCAGAGATGGGAGAGCCAGAAAGGATCACGCTTCTGCGATTGATTTCACGCCGAAAGCTTTCATCGAGGTAGAGGTCAGGCGTCTGAGGCGATTCCGTTAAGCTTGACGCCGGTCCGAGATAAAGCAAAGCCTTGGCGCCATCAAGGTGCACGTTTCCTACCAGCAATACAGGATCGCTTCCTAGAGGAATGCTCCTTTCAAGAGCCCCTGAATCAGATACCTGTCCGTGATCGTGGTAAGGCTCGATGACAAAAGACGACTGCGGGTAAGCTTTCTCAACCAAGGACCGCATCTGGTCTATTGCTCGGAAGTGGATGCCTCCGTAGATCACTAAAGCCTTTTTGTGTTTGGCGAGTATCTCCGATCTAATCAGCTCTGCGGGATGTCGGTCGCGTTGGGTGAACTGGGGCAGATCTTCTGAGTTTCTGATTTTCGACCAGTCAACAGAAGGTTCCCCGAGCCATACGTGAATTTGCTCGGCAGGCGGCAGACTTTTGTTCACTGCTCGAATCTCTGCGAAGACATTCAAATATCCAACATTTGTAACGGTAGGGAGCCAGCCGAGTGTGTCTGTCCACACCGCGCGCAGCTGTTCGTAGGGGACATCCTCTCCGGCCGCATACCGGTTGACAGTAGTCTGTTATGCCGCGCCGCCGAACTCCACGACCACATTGCCGACCTCTTTGGAAAAACGAGGGTTCTTCAAAAGTTGAACGTAGAAGTCCTCTTCCTGAGCGAGCCCATGCCAATCCTCGATGCCGACAAGAGGGAATTGTTGAAAGGCATTCAAAACTCCCTCGCCGGCTGGGATCAGATCGGTTGATTTCAAATCAGCATTACGTGTTCCTTGCGCAACGAGAATGGTTTCCAACATGAGGCTGAAAACAACAGCAGACATCCCTCGGAACATACGGTTTTGCACTCTCACCTGATCTCACCTCGCTCGATGGCAGGGATTTGAACGTCCTCCGGATGGACGCCTACAAATAACATTGGTAACGAAAAACGCATTCCTCACCAGCGACGGTGGATCATTTCATCCCCCTGGCTCTGGGCGGCCGGGACACGATCTCGAACTTGGTGCTGGCCTGTCCCTGGTGCAACAAGAAGAAGGGCGACACCCCTCCGACTCTCAGGGAGATACTGAAATGGAATGAGCTGAGCAAGCCTCCAGGCTGATCATTCTCGGCGTGGCCCTCCATGTACTACCTGGCAGCGTCCAGGTGAGCGCGCCTGCCCCCGTTGCGATCCCGCGAATCAGCGCGGCGGGTTCGCATGGCGTTTGTCCTGGTCAACGACCGCTGGCGCTGCACCTTCACGGATGAGACTCAGGGCGTGCCACTGCCTCGGTCATTCAGCTTCTCCCTGGAGGAGAAGGTCACCGAACTCGCGCGGCGCGGCGGCGGCCTGAAGTGCCTCGCTGATGTCCAGGCGCTCGAGCATGGGCTCCGTTCCGGCCGGGGCAACGTTACCCTGTTCCTGACAAATGAGCAGTTCGAGAGGCTGGCAAAGTAGGAGTGCGCTGTGGGTCTCGGGCCGGTCACCCTGAACCCGCGAAAGAATAATCGGTGGAGTAGGCGCATGACCCCTTCAACCGGGTGGTCCAGAAGGTGCCGGTAAAGGTACAAGAGAGATGACAGGAGCGGAACTTATGGATGATGAGCAATACCTACGCAATGAAAAGGGCGAGATATCGATGATGCCGCTGATACGCTGGCACATCGAAAAGTTTGACGTGGGGATCTTCGCACAATTGGGTTTCGCCGAAACGCCGGAAGGCTTGGCAAAGGGAGAGTTGGGTGTTGTCCAGTTGGCAATATCGCCTGAGCAAGCTCTAAAACTTGCGGATCGACTGGAGACACTGGCTAACCGAGTTCTCCGCAGCCAGGGCAAGCTACCCACAATGTAGCGTATCCACGTGCTCTGGGGTGGAGCAAGCGGCTGGCTGACCGTCAGGCGATTGAGCATGGGATCAGGTCTGGACGCCGAAATGTGAGTCTTCTTGTCACCTCCGATCAGTACAAACAACTCGCAAGATCGCGGCCCGTCTGGGTGTTACTCTTGTTCGCAAAAGGACGAAAAATGACTGAGGCCGAGAAGCTCGTGTTGGTTCGATTGATTGCTGAAGAGGTCGATGACGTGGTGAAGGGAAAGCCAACATCTGGGTTTCCCACTCTGAAGGCGCGTCTTGATCTCTACACACAGCAGTATGAAGATCAAATGCGTAAGCCCTAGCCATGTGCGGCCGCTACTATCGTCGATCCGACAAGCAGCGCATCGCCGAGGCCTTCCGGGCCGGCGTAGCAGACGAGCTCGTGCTCGCACCCAACTACAACATCGCCCCAAGCACCTTCCAGCCAATCGTGCGCCAGGCACGGGACACCGACGATCGCGAAATGGTCCTCGCGCGCTGGGGACTGGTTCCCTTCTTCGCCAAGAGCCTAGCTGACTTCAAGGGCTTCTCGACCTTCAATGCGCGGGCGGAGTCAATCACCACGTCGGCTACCTGGCGCGGCCCCTTCAAGACGCGCCGGTGCATCGTTCCCGTCGACGGCTTCTACGAATGGAAGAAGCTCGACGACTCCTCAAAGCCCGCCAAACAGCCTTTCGCCATCTCCTTCAAGAGCGGAGAACCTATGGCCTTCGCCGGTCTCTGGGACGCTTGGAAGGAGTCGCCGGACGCTGTCGATCAGAGAGTTTGGCAGGAGATCAGGAGCGCCGTAGCAGAGCGGAAGTTAGGGCATCTCGTTGGTGACATAGCGCCTGACGACGATCCTGTCGCGGCCATCAAAGAGTTGAATCCGGAGATTGCTGCCAGCATCCTTGCCAGAGTCGATCCGAACCCGCGATGGCTGCAAAGCTTCTCGATAGTGACCTGCGAGGCAAACGAGATCATGGCGCCGATCCACACACGGATGCCGGTCATTCTGGCTGAGCGCGACTGGAGACGCTGGCTTGATCGAGACACGGAAGCACCGCCGATCGATCTGCTGCGACCATTCGACTCGGACGCCATGCAGACCGACTGCTGTAATCCGCTGGTCGGAAACGTCCGCAACAACGGCCCGGAGATGCTCAACAGCGCTTAGCCTCGGGCAAGCTGGATCAGGGCAGTCGGTTCGGTAACGATACGCCACGTCTGATCGCCAAGTGCGCTACGAGATGGAATGCTGGTCGGTGAAGTCCATGGTGGACAAGCGACTAGAATCGGCTCATGCCGCAGCGAATTTGCACCATGAGCAAGAAGACCGGACTTCCCTCAGCGAAAATAATCGATCCCCAAAACCGCGCAATGGTCCTTGCAGCTGAAGAGTGCCGTCAGCCCGCGGTATTTGTAGTCGGCATAGGTGTGGTCGGCTCAAGTATTGGAGCCGGTTACGCCTGCGACAGCCACGGCAAGGTACTGGCTCTCGTGGACGGGTTTGTTGTGACAAAGCTCGACGCAGCGTAGCCGCCTGTTGGTGAACTACGTAGGCATGCGTGCGTCCGTCCGCAGCGGATCAATCTGTTACTCAGGTACTGCTGCATGACATCTTTGCCCACTTGCCGCTTCTCTGTGCGGACAATCGTGAGCAGACTGCTGAACTCTTCAGGAGTCAATTTCTCACCCAGCAGAAGCGTCTTTAGGGCCATGTTGAGAAGACTTCTGATCGCTACGACCTCGGTGAATATCGGGTCATCCTGTGGCGTTTCATATGAAGCGTTCGCCAGAGAAGACGCAATGTTCTTGGCAGCAGCGCTGGCCTCACTGTGGGTTGCGGTAAAGATATGGCCAAAGCAAATTCGGTAGACCGCCTCGGCGTTCGTGAATGAAAAACGGCGTTTGCGGAAACTTCGACTCCGCCGAGCCGATCGACCGATCATCTTGCCCCAAAGGAGTCGTTGCCATACCCCGCGATCAAGTTCCGGATCGTACCCATCCGACTCCATCTGTCACAAGCTTGCTTCCAGATTATTTCTTCGCTATAGTTGAATAAATGAATCGAAGCCATCTCGGTGAAATGGAATTGATGGTCCTTCTGGTTGTGGTCCGGCTGGGCGACAACGCCTACGGTGTCCCAATCTCAAAGGAACTGCTGATTCTTGCCGAAAGAGAAGTCAGTCTAGGCAGCATATACGCAGCTCTAGGGCGGCTCGAAAGCAAAGGTTTTGTGTCATCCTCGCTGGGAGAACCGACGCCTGAACGGGGCGGGCGAGCGAAACAATATTTCCGGGTGACGAACAGCGGAGTCCAAGCACTGAAACTGACCCGTGTCACCCTTACGAGATTGTGGAACGATGTGCCGCTGCTGCAGTGAGGAGACGCATGACTGACAAGAGATCAAATCCACCGAGTTTCGCCCTGTGGCTATTACGTCACACGGCTTCTGATGATTGGAACGAAGCCTTGACGGGCGATCTCATCGAGACATTTCGTGATCGCCAAAGCCGTTGGTGGTTCTGGGGACAAGTTTTATTTGCCTCTACACTTGGAGCACTAGAGACAATCCGCCGTCGGTGGTATTTCTTTTGCTATGCGATTACTGGAGCCGTAACGCCGTACATTTTTGAGTATAGTAACGTTCTAGTACGGGTTTGGCCATTTTCTTCGCACTGGAGTGACCTTCCCTGGCCATTGAGCCAGTTCGTACTCGAAATGGGCCTTCCCGCTATCGCAGCTTCGATGAGCTTATTGGTATTGTCCGTAGGGCTTTTGATTGAGGGTTCATTTCGCTGGGCGTACTTGCTCCGGACATTCATCATCACCTTAATACTGATAAGCGCAGTTCACTTTTCGATCGACTTGTTCCCCTGGCTACTTCGTCCAATCCCGGGAGATCAGCACCGCAAGTCTCTGATAGTCCCTGGAATTTTTGTGGTGCTGTTGCTTGGCTCAACCTACCTCCTTGCCGCATGGCTAGGCTGTCCGTCGATAGAGCACCCCCATAAGCGAGAACGACAAATTGCAGAACCGCAATAAGCCACAATCGTAGCTCGCCCTCTGTCGGTTGATGATAGGAATGGCCCACGACAACCGGAGTTGTCGTGGGCAAAATGTTGAGGCGGGAACACCGTAGCCGCTCCCAAGGCTATGAATTTGCCGCTCTTCGAGCGTGGAACGCGATAAAGCCGCGTTCCACAAACCAACAGCCTCGACGACTGGACTTATCCCACTGGTCGTCTTGAAACGGGGCTCGTCTTCCGACTTTAGCTAAAGCTTTAGAAAGATCTTTCGTTGGTAAAACGGCCAGAGCAACCCCATCACCACCCCAACGGCTACTAGGCCATAAAGCAGCGAAACATTGTAAGGATCAATCCATTGACACAACTTCGCATATGTAGCCCCGGGTAACCAATAGGCCGGCGCATGCGCACCTGGTAGTCGATACAGCCCATGAAATCCAAGCAGCAATGTGTAGATTACAAACCCCAAGATCGCGTTCGACCCGTAGACCAATGCTGGCGTCTGCCACCACATGACCTGAACCTTTTTCTTTCCATTGCCGGCGCCATCCAGCCAAAGATAGAACATTGCAAAGATTCCCAGGCTTACTCCGCCACTCAGAAGTGTAAAGCTGTCGGTCCAGAGCTTCCGGTTAATCACAAGATATGGATTCAGCAGGAGCGCCACTCCAATGAGGGCCGCAGCCAGCACTAGCAACCCAAGCATCGTCTTCGCAACTGACCCGCCCCGACGAACCCACACAGCCGCTAAGACACCGAGTAGGAGATTCGGGATTGAAGTAATGCAGGAAAGCAGGCCATCCGCATCCCACATCCGCTCTGGTCCACCCCAATCCGAGAGATGCCGATTGCCGAAAATTGCGCGATCTATCACCGCCCCAAGATTACCGTTGTGGTCAAATCGCCACGAGCCATATACAGGCACGTCTACAAACCTTACCGCCGCCCAGACCCCAGCCAGCACCAATACCATGAATCCGACAACAGCCCATATATTGACCTCAAATCGCACCCGTCTTCTACTCGTTCCCAGCACGAGTAAGCCACCTACCAGATAACAGAACGCTATCCGCTGCAGCACCCCAAAAATATGCAACATGTGCCAGTTGAAAGAAGGAAAAGCGTTCAAGATCAGTCCCAGACCTAGCAGGATCACGCTACGAAGCAGCACATGCCGAGCCAAACTGCCTCGCGTCTCACCTCGTTGACTGCGCGAAGCAAACGAGTACACCATTGAAAACCCTGAAAGAAGCAGGAACGCGGGAAACATCATGTCCGTTGCCGTAGGCCCATCCCACTCAGCGTGTCCCAGTTGGTGATAGCGCAAAACCCAGTCAGCCGGGAAATTCACCAGAACCATTCCAGCCACGCACAATCCCCGCAGCACATCTACGGAGAGCATGCGCTTGGAAGAAGCGATACCGCTAGTAGCGGTAGGCGTCTCTGGGCCAATATCTGTCGCTGTGGCGCAGCGATGTAAAACCTGTGCCATATGCACCTTTCTCACGCTTCAGAAAGTATCCACCATAAAGTCATCACAGCCTGAAAGTGCCTTGCTTGTACTCTCTAAAACCACCGATTCAGCCGAGTACGTCAGTGTTCCGTTAATTCGAAAACTTCGACGTTGCCGAGAAAGCTGGCTTTCAGGGGAGCCTATCGGCTGCGGCAACCGTTCACCAGGAACATCTCCCATCCGATCAACTCAAATTTGATCGTTGTATTCCACTCGCTCGCATTACACTTGGAGCGAAGCCAAAGCCACAAGGGGATCCCGGGATCATGCAGGTTCTTCGTGCCCTAGCCATCCAGCTCTTCGCCCTTAACCTCTCAGCCGTCGCCCCCATCCAGCAAGCCACGACCTCCTCCGCAATCCAGCCAACTGAACCACCTTCACTCGGTTCGAACTACGATCCCGGTATCTTCCAGGCTCCCCTGCTACCTGCCGATCTCACGTACCTTCAACAGTTCGCCGGAGCCCCAGCGAAAGATCTCCTTCGCGATAAGCAGTTCAAGAAGCTAATGAAGCTCTTTGTCCCCGGCTGTATCTTCCACTACGGCCGGGACATGAGCCTCCCCGACGCCCTCTCGATGGCCTTCGACGGCTCCCGTATTCCGGTCGAGCTACGCGACAACCGCTACCTCCTCGTCGTCGGCCAGCAGGGACCTTACCTCCAGGGACGCGGATTTCTCTGGATCGACCTGCAAACCGGCATCGCTCTAGGCGGCTTCTACTTCGCTCCCACCAACGGCGAACCAACCCCTGCCCTCAATCTCTTTTCAAAGCAAATAAAGGAAGACACCCTAGGCCTCAGCCAGTTACCCCCGGCCTTCGTCGATGACTTCATTCAGTGGTCGACCAGCGCCCGCGTCGGACCAGTCGTGACTGGCTACTTCATCACCGGCAACAATAAGAAAATCCTCGTCGAGCATGACGAAGACTTTTGCGTCTCCGCCGACGGCACCGTCGCCCCGCGCAACGGTGTCTGTGAGCAGCTCAACGCCCAGGCTGCCGACCTCGACGTCACCGCTGCCGACTACCTCGACCAAGTCCACCACGCGACCAACGCCACCGCCTGGATGCTGAGCCCCTCGCAGGTCGCCTGGCTGGCTGTCCGCGAACGCACCTGCGGCGGAGTACTCGACCCCCTCCCCTGCCGCATCAATATCACTCGCCAGCGCATCCATGTCCTTACTGGCCGCCCACCCATCCGTCCTCATCCCGTCCATCGCTAGCCCATCAAAACGCACGGTAACGGCGCTTCTGAAACCACGCACGGCGGTCTTTGGTTTATGAACCCAAGTGTTGTTGCTTTTGCCGCTAGGGGAATGTCTCGGCAGTTCGATGTAGAGGGACGGTCAACCCTGCAACTCTGAAGGCGCTTCGCGCGGATTGTCCAAAATCGGACATAGAATTCTGAGACTGGACACGGAATATGTCATGCAACGCGCATTTGCGCGCTTTGCAGTGGCGATTGACGTGCATACAA
Organism: Granulicella aggregans; assembly: GCF_014203275.1. Classification (GTDB taxonomy): domain Bacteria; phylum Acidobacteriota; class Terriglobia; order Terriglobales; family Acidobacteriaceae; genus Edaphobacter. The sequence goes on along the minus strand of NZ_JACHIP010000017.1, from coordinate 5,375 downwards.
ATCTCCTAATCGATGCCTGGAGTGCGATATGATGACGATCCTTGACGACCTGCGGTTCACTCTGAGGCAACTGCGTAGATCACCTGCTTTCCTGCTCACCACCGTGCTGACCTTGACGATGGCGATCGCGGCGAACGTCGTCGTGTACGGCGTCGCGAATGGTCTGATCTTTCATGCGCTGCCTATCAGGCAAGCAGGCGAAGTTGTGCAGGTACAAAACCCTGGGTTTCAAGGGATATCGTTCTCGTACCCCAATTACATTGATCTTCGGGCTCGCACGTCGCACACGTTTTCGTCGCTTGCGCTCGCCCGCTTCACTCGATTTTCACTTGGGATTGAGGGTGTGGCCCAGCCGGTCTGGGGATTTATGGTCAGCGGCAACTACTTCAGCATGCTTGGTGTTCAGCCGCAGCTGGGCCGTCTGCTCGGGGATGCTGATGATGATGCTGTAGATGGCAGTCCTGCCATGGTGTTGAGTGATCGATGCTGGCGAGTTCGCTTTCACGCTGATCCTGAGATTGTGGGTAAGGTCGTTGCAGTGGGCAAAGTTCCCTTCGTTGTTGTGGGTGTCGCTCCGAAAGGTTTCCACGGCACAGAGCAATTTTTCGATCCAGATGCATTCTTACCCTTTCACGACGGCCCGGAAGTTGATGGTTCCGGGGGGTTCGATAGGAGAGGAAGTACGAATGCATGGGTCTTCGGGCGACTTCAACGGGGAGTGAACCGAGAGCAGGCGGATGCAAATCTACGTTTGATTTCGAAACAGATGGCAAGCGAGTTTCCGAAGGAAGATGAAGGGACGGACTGGCATACTGCGCCGGTTGGCCTGTTAGGTGAAGCGCTGGGGAGACCGGTGCGCTTGTTTATCGGTGGCGTCGGAATCTTGGGTTTACTGGTGCTGCTCGCTGCCTGCGCCAATATCGGATTGCTATTTTCTTCACGAACAGCGGATCGCGTGCGTGAGCTAGGGATACGACTTGCTATCGGATCGAGCAGAGGGCGTATTCTCCGTCAACTCTCTCTTGAATCTGTAATTGTCGCGGCTCTCAGTGGAGCGATCGCTTCTGCACTCTCGATGTTCCTGTTACGCGGGATTAGCCAATGGAGACTAGCGGCGGATCTACCGTTGGAGCTCTTGGTCGACGCGGACTGGAAGGTCTACGTGGCTTCCGCGCTGCTCGCGCTTGCAACGGGACTGTTGTTTGCAATGTTACCGGCACGGCAGATCTGGCGGACTGATCCGAATAGCACGATGCGCGCTTCTGGTTCAACAATGACTTCGGACCGCTCTATATTTCGATCGAGTTTACTGTTTGTTCAGATCACCTTGTGCTGCCTGCTGGTAACTGCATCAATTGTCTCGTTGCGAGGATTGCAGCGGACCTTCCACATCCCGCTTGGCTTTGATCCACATGGGGTGACGCTGGCAACAGTAGATGTCCGGCTTGCCGGCTACCAGTTTTCGGAACAACAGGCATTGCAGCAGCGTCTGCTGAGCGCAGTTCAAGCCATCCCCGGCGTGACCATGACCGCATACGCTGGGAATCAGCCACTCTCGATGAACACGAACGATGACGATGTCTACGGCCCCGGTACTACCACTTTTGACCATGCCCACGTGCGGGCCTCTGCGATGGTTTACAGTGTGTCAGCAAACTATTTTGCTGCGACGGGTACAAAATTGATTGCCGGTCGTGCCTTCACGCTTCACGACGACGTCTCCGCGCCGAATGTCGCTATCGTCAACGAAACCCTAGCGAGGCTACTGTTCGGCACAACTGAAGCGGTCGGTAGACGGTTTCCACAAGGAGGCGGGAAGGAGACGGAGGTGGTCGGCGTGGTGAGCGATGGCAAGTACATCAGCCTTTCTGAAGAGCCTACCGCCGCCCTCTTTCGGTCGATTCTGCAAGCTCCGGATAGTACGTCGGTTCTCATCGCGCGCTCAGATCGTGATGCTGCGGAGATGACAATCGCCATGCGGAAAGCGGTGCAGTCGGTCGACAGCTCAATCCCGATCTTCAACGTGGAGTCGTGGCCTGACGCTTTGGGGATCGTGGCGTTCCCCGCACGAGCAGCCACCCTGGCGTTAGGGGTGCTTGGGGCGCTCGCGGCCATGTTGGCGTTGACTGGGATCTTCGGCATGGCAAGCTATGCCGTGACGCGCCGTATGCGGGAGCTCGGTATCCGGGTCGCGCTTGGTTCAGGAAAGAAGGCGCTGGTTCGTGCAGCACTCGGCCGAACGCTGGCGCTGATAGCATGGGGCTCCTGCATCGGACTGGCTTTGGGGTTTGCTTCTGCAAAGCTTATGGCAGGTATCGTCTACCACGCGAGCGCCAATGATCCGATTGTGTTCGTTTCGGCGGTGGTGACGATGATAGCTATCGGCCTTTCGGCGTCCGCCGTCCCCATGCGTCGCGCCCTCCGTGTGCAACCAGCAGACCTGTTACGCGAACAGTGACCGATCCCACCTTCTCTTTCTGGCGCTCACCCTCCCGAAAGTGACCTGGCAGTACATAGAGAGGACGGAGTCTTTTCACGCATGATAATGCGCAATATCATGCGTGATAATCCAGGTAGAGTGACGCCTATGGAGATCCTTGCTCCGGCTTCCAGCGCTTCCCTTCCCTCTCTCTTTACCGCTCAGCCCGAGGTCCGCAAGGCCTTATAAGTCCTAATCGCGTCGGAGAGCCACCATAGGATCCACCCGCGCAGCCGAACCCGCCGGAATCAGAGTAGCCGTCAGCGCGACCGTTATCAGCACCAGCGTGACCGCGACAAAGCTCAAAGGATCGTGTGACCCAACCTCATAGAGCAGGCTTCCCAGGACCCGCGAAACCGCCAAAGCAGCGACCAGCCCCACACCAGCTCCCCACAGAATCAGCCGCAAACTTTGCCCACAAACTAGCCACAGTATCCGGCTTCGCGTCGCCCCTAAAGCCATACGCACACCAATCTCCTGAGTGCGCTGCGCCACCAGAAACGAGATCACCCCGTATAACCCAATCACCGCCAGCACGAGCCCAGTCGCCGCAAAGAAGCCAACGAGAAGTGTTTGAAAGCGCGGCCCGTCCGCAAGCTTGCTCACCCTCTGCCGCATCGTCGCAATGTCCGCTGACAGGGCTGGATCTATCGCCGCAGTCTGCATCCGAATCCACGGTGACACCGCTTCGGCAGGCAACGAACTGCGAAGAATGATCACCGCCGTCTGTCCCCAGTGGCCACAACACTCCCAATCCTCCGCTTGATCGCGCCGCAAGCGGTAATACTCGGGCAACTGCTCACCGCTAAGTCCTCCATTTTTTACATCCGCAGCCACGCCCACCACGGTGTACGACGCAGGGTTCGCGTCACCATTGGCCATCTGCATCCGCTGTCCAAGCGGCTCCTGCCCCGGAAATAAACGCTCAGCTAGCTTGTTGCTCAGAATGGCAAATTGTTCCTTGGAACTCCGCTCCGCATCCGTGAAACCCTTACCTCGCAAGATCGGAATATTCAAAGTCCGAAAGTACGCCGGCGAAACCCGCCGGAACTTCACTATCTCTCCACTGTCTTCATGCAGACGTGGCCTTCCCTCCACCACAATGTCCTCAATGCGCTGTTCGCCAGGATGAAAGTCCTCCGGTGGCACGGAATCGCTCAACGCAAGGTCACTCACGCCCGGCCCAAACCGCAGCCTTTGCTCCAGCTCTTGGAAAAAGATCATCCTCTTTTGTGGAGTGCCGTAGTTGTATGATCCCAGCGTCACGCTGACGGTCAAAGTATGATCGGCCCGAATGCCCAGCTGCTCATGCTCGAGTTTCCAAAAACTCCGTACCAGCAGCATCGCCCCCGTCAGCAACACCATGCTCGCAGCGATCTGGGCCACCACCAACCATTGCCGTAACGTAGCTCGTGGGGCATTTCGACCGGATCGTCCCGCCAGCATCTCCGCACTAGGCTTCTCAAATGCGGGGACTAATCCAAACAGCAGCCCGCAAAGCAGCGAAAGCAGAACCGCAAAACCGACAATCCGGAGGTCCAGATGTACCTGACTTAAATAAGGAACATTCGCCGGTGCGATCGCCACAAAGAGCCGCAGCAAGCCCGCCGCCAGCAGACAGCCCGCCGCCGCACCGCTCAATGCCAGTAACATCGCTTCCGTCAACGCCTGCACCACCAGCCGCCCGCGGCTCGCTCCCAGCACCGAGCGCACCGCCAACTCCCGTCTCCTTGCTGCGGCGCGTGCCATCAGCAAACTCGCTACATTGGCGCAGGCAATCAGCATCACAGCCAGCACCGTTCCAAACAGCACCCATGCCGTCACTCGCACGTCCTGCATCTGCTTATCCCGCAAAGACCTCACCATCAGGTGCATCTCCGCACGGCTATCTGCGGGAATCTGCTTCAGTGAAGTTTCAAACAACGGCTCCATCTCCTGCTGTGCCTGCTCCACCGTCACGCCTGGTTTCAGTCGGGCAAAGATGCGTCTGGGACTGCCATAACCTCCGTTCTCCGTGCGATCAGCAACTTCGTCCACCTGGAACGGGTAGAGCACGTCCGCAACCTCCAGTCGCGGCATCTCGAAATTCTTCGGAAGCACCCCAACAACCTGCACCGGCTTGCCATCGATGCTGATCGTTTTATTCAGAATTCCTTGATCCAAAACGAACCGGTTCAGCCACAATCCATAAGAGATAATTGCCACATTCGGCCCGCCCGCCCGGCTCTCTTCTGGCATAAAATTCCGACCCAACACCGGCGAAACTCCCAGAGTCGGCAGCAGATTCCCCTCTACCGACTCGCAACTCAGTTGTGCCGGACGTTGGTCCGTCAGATCGCACTCCGACGGGCCGGTGGACTCTGAAGTCACAGTGTCAAACGGCTTTTGATTTGTGCGCCAGTCGTAATAGAAATTGCCCATCACGAACTCTTGCGTCTCCAGCGAATGCACAATCCCCAGTGAAACCAGCCGGCCAGCATCTGCATACGGCAGCGAGCGAAACAAGATGCGGTCCACCACGCTAAAGACAGCGGATGTAGCTCCAATTCCCAGCATCAGCGTCAAGATCACCGTCACTGTAAACACGGGGCTACGACGGAACCCACGCAGCGCATAATGCACATCCTGCGCCAGCATCTCCAGCCGATACCCTGGTCGCGTGGCGTAAGCCTGCTCCCGCGCCAGTTCCACACCGCCGAACGCGATCCGAGCCTGCCGTCGCGCTTCCCCAGCATTCATGCCGGCAGCCAGATTCGCTCGCGCCTGCTCCTCCAGATGAAATGCTAGCTCTGCATCCAGATGGCTCTGTTGCAAAAAGTAGGCATGGACAGGGGCGTCCCAGAGGTGCCGTTCGATCTGGACGTCAGGCCGGTTGGAGTTCGAGTTGTTCATTGAT
>NZ_JACHIP010000016.1 GCF_014203275.1 Granulicella aggregans | reverse complement strand
CCGCGCCCCGGTACGGCATCATCCGCAGGCAGGATCGACCGGCCCAACATGGGCTTGATCTCGAGAGCCTTGTAATAGTTGCCGGAGACAAGTTGTCCCCTTGTAGGCTGCGCCTGCCCATTTGCGGTCACGTTCAGCTGGGGGAGCGGCTTGGCGGCGAAGATCTCCAGTCCGGAGCGGTTGTTGTCCACCAGCTGCCGGTAGAACGGGTACGCCACCGAGTCCATATGATTGCGTCCATCGTCGTCGTGGAAATTGCTACCCCAGCTGCCATGGATGACTGTCGGGCTCTTTCCCACTGCGTAGAACATGTGAAGCTCGCGTGGCCGAGGGATCGCGAGACGCTCGTAAAGCATTTCGTTCGCGACAGAAAAGATCGCCGTGTTGGCACCGATTGCCAACGCCAGCGAACTGACGGCGATCGCAGTAAAGCTGGGCGATTTTCGCAGCAGTCGCACAGCGTAGCGCAAATCTGCGATCAGGTTGTCGGCCCAGCGAACACCAAGTGCCGCGCGCATGCCGTCCTTGTGAGGCTCACTCGCGCCAAACTCCAGTCGAGCCTGCCGCGCTGCCTCGCGCGGCGCCCTCCCGGCCGCGATCAGGTCTGCGGTGCGAGCATCCAGGTGAAAGCGAATCTCGTCTTCCATCTCTGCCTCCACCCGGCGACGGTTGAACAGCGATCGAAACAGTAGCTTCACTCGGTTTTTCATCCCGCCACCTCCGCCCCAACCTCAGGCGCAGTTGCCAGCATGATGATGGCGCCCATGATGCGGGACATCTGCCGCCACTGCTCGATCTCCTGATCAAGTTGCTTTTGGCCGATGGGTGTCAACGTATAGAACTTAGCGCGACGATTGTTCTCGGATGGTGCCCACTCCGTCGTCAGCGCCCCGGACGCCTCCAGCCGGTAGAGCGCCGGATAAAGCGATCCCTGCTGAATCACCAGCTGCTCGCCAGAGATCTGTACGATCCGTAGCAGCACTCCATAGCCATGCAGGGGTCCGAGCGATACCGCCTTCAGGATCAAAAGTTCAAGGGTACCCTGCAAAAGATCGACCTGTTTTGACACGCTCTTACTCCTAGAAAATCTAGGAGTAAGATTGGACAATTCTTCCTAGATTGTCAAGGAGAGTTCTTTCGCCGTCGAGGCTGTGGCATGTGGGACGCGGGCAGTTTCCGCGTTCCAAGCGCTTGCTCTTGAAATCCATGGTCTGCCCTGAGGTGCGGCCATGCTCGCCGGAACGGTCTACTTCGCCTTTCCCTTGTGAGCCGGGGCAAGCACATCGGGCACGATCGCGAGAACCGGGATGATGTTGCGCCAACACATCATGGAGCTTTATGGCTGAGGGAGCACCTGCTGTTGCGGCGGAGGTGTTCGAAATGCGCTGAGTCGCCTGTGTGCGGTTTGACGGCGCGTTTGCATTCCGGGCAGAGAAACCCCAGCTTGCCGTCGGGTATTGGTAGGCCTGTTGCTTCCACCAAGGCTTTCAAAGCCAGTGCCATATCAACACTGATTAGACATTCTTCGATCTTAGGCATGGGCTTAAAGTAGCACGGAGAAACTCGAAGGAGCTGGCGCGCCCTGTTTTTCGAATTGAGAGCGCCACCTTTCAAAACCTTGTCTACGGATTGATCCGATCATCTCTTGTCTAGAACCGGACGAAAGCGATATACTATAGATAACAAATGGTTTACGTCCGATAACGCATCTTATGTATACCAAAAGTGTAGCGGCTCGTTAGAAATGTCATGGTCGGGGGTGCGGACGAAAACTTGGACTGGCCTGGAGGTCGTCCATGTATTCGTATGAAGATCGCATTCGAGCGGTCGAGCTCTACGTCACGTTCGGAAAGCGGGCAGCTGCTACTGTTCTTCAGTTAGGTTACCCAACCACAAGAGCTCTCAAGCGCTGGCATGAGGAGTACCAGCAACGTCATGATCTGCCGGCTGGCTATGTGCGCTCCAAGCCGAAGTACTCGCCCGAACAGAAGGCCATGGCAGTTGCTCACTACTTGAACCACGGCCGCTGTCTTGCTTTAACGCGGAGGGCGCTGGGATATCAAGGAAAATGACAGCTACCGGCCTGGCTTGATGAGTTGTCCCCTGAGCCCAGGAGACGCGTCACCGGCAAGGCCGGGGGCGTTTCTCACCCTTCAGAGATAAAGCAGGCGGCGGTCATCGCACTCTGCACTCGAGGGGAGAGTGCGCAGCAAGTTGCTCAGAGGGTAGGCGTGAGCAGGCCAACGTTATACAACTGGAAAAACAAGATACTTGGTCGCGAGGTTCCTGCATCGATGAAGCGCCACGACGATTCACCACAAGTCCCTGAACAGAGAGAACTAGAGCGGCAGGTCGAATTGCTTAGACATGATATTCGGCAATTGCAGCTTGAACACGACATTTTGAAGAAGGCTAACGAACTGCTAAAAAAAGGTCTGGGCGTCGATCCGCAGCTCCTGAGCAATCAGGAGAAGACCCTGCTGGCTGATGCCCTGAGACAGACCTACGCGCTTTCAGAACTGTTTGCTCAATTAAGACTTGCCCGCAGCTCCTACTTTTATCACCGTGCGCGGCAGCGGGCTTCTGATAAATTTGCTGACCTGCGCTGTGTCCTCACGAGCCTCTTTGAACTCAATCATCGTTGCTACGGCTATCGCCGGATGCGAGCGGCTCTATCGCGGCAGCAAGTCTTCATTTCGGAGAAAGTCGTGCGGCGTTTAATGAAGGAAGAGCGCCTCGCCGTTTCCACTGCGCGTCGCCGCCGCTACGGCTCCTATCTGGGAGAGATCAGTCCTGCGCCAAAGAATCTTCTCAACCGCGACTTCCAGGCGACGGCCCCGAATGAGAAATGGCTTACCGATATCACTGAGTTCCATATCCCGGCCGGTAAGATTTATCTATCACCAATGATCGACTGCTTCGACGGTCTAGTCGTTAGCTGGACAATAGGCACACATCCCGAGGCTGAGCTTGTCAATGCGATGCTGGATGCAGCCATCGAGAAGGTGACCCACAGCAACGATCGGCCTGTTGTCCACTCTGATCGCGGTGCCCACTATCGCTGGCCGGGATGGCTCTCACGCATCAGCGATGCGAAGCTGACCCGGTCCATGTCGCGCAAAGGATGCTCGCCAGACAATGCGGCCTGTGAAGGCTTCTTCGGACGGCTGAAAACAGAGCTGTTCTATCCTCGTAACTGGCAGGCGACAACCATCGACCAGTTCATCGAGCTGGTTGACTCCTACATCCGCTGGTATAACGAAAAGCGGATCAAAATCTCGCTCGGTTCACTCAGTCCTATGGAATACCGCAAGAGCCTTGGGCTCGCAGCATAAAAAGAAGCCGGTCCAAGTTTTCGTCCGCACCCCCGTCTGGCCCGTAGAACGGTCAGGGGCCATGGATTGGTTGGGTATCGATGAGTGGACGAGATACAACGGATCGAAATGTTGAGCGACGTCCGGGCTGGACGGCGTACCGTGCCTGCGCAGAAGTTGCACGTGTTGTCAGCGAGCGCCAGACATACCGATTATTTGCCATGTATGAGATGGATGGCGGCGCCCTGATCCGCAAGGCGCGGGGCCGGACGTCGAGCCGAAACAGGATGTAGGGATACGCAAGTAGGCGGTCTGGCTAGGCATGACCAGGGTTCGCGGACTTCGGACGACGCTAGAGATGGAGCATCGCTGGACAATTAGCAGCTCCTTACAAATTGTCTCGTTGCGTGTAAACGCGGGATTGAGCTTACAGCCAATGACAGAGCTGACAGTAGCGAGAAAGGAGAGCGTGAGGTCGAGTCACTATCAGAACTCAACGACCACCTTACCTCTGCTACCGCGCGCGACCAGATCATAAGCTTCAGCAATCTGACTCACTCCAAATTGTTCTATGGCAAGCAAAGGCTTCAACTGGCCACGGTCCGCGAGAAGTGTTATTTGGCGAAGGATCTCCCCGTGATGTTCATGCCCTACCCCACTCAGCAAGGGAAGCAGGGTAAAGACACCGGAGTATGTGCCGGCGCGGAACGACAATGGTGCGAGAGCGTGCGGCCCCCATCCAAGACAGCTCACCACGCGGCCCGTGTAACGTTTGACGGCTTCAAACGAAGCGTCCAGGACCGGTCCACCTAACGTGTCGTAGATGATGTCGAAACCTTCGCCTCCCGTATGTTCAATTACATAGTCCGCTGTCGGGGTAGATTTATCGATGGCCGTGACGCCGAGTTCCTGGACGATCGACCGTTTGTCGGCGGAAATCGTCGTGTAGACCTGCGCTCCCCGTGCCAATGCAATCTGCACGGCTGCATATCCAACGCCGCCGCCCCCTGCATGCACCAGGACCTTCTCACCGGCCTGGACATTCGCACGATCAACCAATCCCTCCCATGCAGTGATCGTGGCTAACGGGAGGGCAGCCGATTGTCGCATAGTAAGCGCCGCTGGTTTGAGTGCCAGGAGTGCCGCATCCGCCAGGACAAACTCCGCGAGAGTCCCCTGTACCCCCCCGACTCCGCCAACCATTCCGAAAACTTCGTCCCCAATGTGGAATCCGCTTGTATCGGGTCCTATGGCAACCACAGTTCCAGCCATATCCAACCCAGGCACTGCCGGAAGCGGTTGCTTCGCATGTGCCGCCTGCCCTGCGCGGATCTTAGTGTCCAAAGGATTCACTCCACTCGCAGAGACCTTCACCACTACCTGGCCTGTGTTGGGTTGCGGTTCGGGAAGATCTACCGCGCGAAAAGGACCGCCTGCCGTGTCAACTCGATACGCTCTCATTATTTGCTTCCTTTGAAATTTCCAAGTCCAGTGTTAGCTGTGCACCAACGATAGGTTGTCTTTGGCTTAGCCCCCTCAGAGACTACGAAGTCGACATTCGAAAGTCGAATCAGCGAGAGCTTTTCAATATCTATCTGGCCCGCTGGGCTCGGTGTGCCGTCTCCGACAGCGGAACAAGAAGTGCTGATCTTAAAATGATTCCCCTTGTGGCCTAGCACGCGGGACATGCAACGGCTTGAGTGCGGCCCGGAAAACCCGATGCCGTCCCAGGATCGCATAGCTGCAAACGGCGATGCTGTGCAACTGATCGATGCATTCACGTAGGTTCCGTGCTTCAGATCGAGCCTGGCAATCTGCGCATGGATCAACCCGGGAACGTTTAGCCAGAGAGCGACGATAGCGATGCGAATCGTGATGGAATATTTCATCAAATCTCCCCTATTTGTTTCAGGTACTTCTTCGCGGAATCTGCCATCGTGACAACAGCAGCGCCGAGCATGATGGAATCCTTGATGATCAGCCGACCGACGCCGGAGAGGAAAGGAAATCCGTGGGTGTGGCTGCCCAGGGCAGGCACCCAGGCCTCGGGCGTGGTGACGAGAAAGGACAGAGTGGTGCAGGCCATCAAGACGAGCAAAGCGCTCCCGACAGCGGCGATTTGAGAGAACTTCCAGTGGCACGCGATAAGAAGACCGATCAGCACGATGACGCAGCCAAGAATGTTCGAGAAGGTATAGGTTCGGTTGCCGACCTGCCAGGCGTGGTGCTCTGCAACCACCTCACCTTCCTTGTTCATGTGTCCGTGATATTCCGGAGCGGGATGAGCATAGACAAAGCTCATGAGAGGGCTGTTTGCGATCAGGGGTACTATGCTGTCCGCTTCGTAGTCTGCGAACTTGAGTCCGCCGATCCAGATCAAGACGACGATGAGACCTAGTCGAAGCATCGACATGCCGATGCGATCCAGCGAAGCGGCTTTGCTAAACAGCCTAAGAAGCGTCGCTGATGGTGCTGATTTCATGGAAGGCCTCCGATGGATCACGTGGCGTCGCTGCTCTGCCGAAATAAACGCGGTGGAAGATACTTTCTCTGGGCTTACTCCACATCCACAAGGTAGACGATGGTGACCCATCTACACCCCATCGAATTCGACGGAAATTGAGCTGTATTTTTCTTTAGGTGGACAAGCTTTCCCCACCTGGCGGCTGCCGCATCTCCTCTTCTCACCCAATCGTTTTCGTCAGAGATATTTCGGTCCCGCTGCCCGGTAGGCTGCGCACGGAGAGGACTCCGCCCAGACCTGCTGCCCGCTCCTTCATGCCTTCGATTCCGTAGTGACCGGAGACTCTTCCAGAAGAGGCATCCGCATCAAACCCGATGCCGTTGTCCCTGACCCTCAACTTGAAGACCTTGCCGTAGACAAGCTGAACTTCGAGGAGGCTTCCTCCTGAATGAGCGACAGAGTTCCGGATCGCTTCGTATCCGATGCGAAAGATCTCTTCGGTCACGTCAGCGCCAAGCTCCATCGGCACGCCGCTCGTCTCGAAGCGCAGCGTCATCGCGCTGCCTTCACAGCACTCCTCCGCAGCACTACGAAACTTTTCGACCAGGTCCCCAGCACTCGATTCCGTACGAAGCGCAGTAAGCGCGGCGCGGCCTTCGATAACGGCTCGCGAGAGCCAGTCATGAATCCTGGCTACGATGTTGCGCAACTGGGCTGAATCGTTGCCCCCCAGGAGCGCTTCCTCGGCAACCAGCTTCGTTCCTTGAATGGTCTGAAGGAGCGTGTCATGTAAATCGCGAGCGACGCGGGTGCGTTCCTCAAGGCGGGTTTCGTACTGAATCTGCAGGTGCTTTCGCAACTGCCTCACTCGCAGCCAGTACAAACCATAGAGCAGCAGTCCCACGAGAAAAGCACACATGACCATGAACCAGCGAGTCTGGAACCATGCAGGTGCTACCGTGAACGTGATGCTCGAGCCCACTTCATTCCAAAGGCCGAAGTTATTGCAGGCGAGCACCGTGAAGCGGTAGGTACCCGGCTTCAGGTCGTTGTAGAAGGCTTCACGACGAGTTCCGACTGATTGCCAGTCTTTATCGTGGCCCTCCAGCTTGTAGCGAAACAGCACACGCTGAGGCAATGAGAGGCTCGTCGCCGTATAGTCGATCTGGAGTTGGCGCGTGAGCGGCGGCAGACGCGAAGATCTGCCCGCATCCATACTTGTGCCGTCCGCAAGCACTCTTTCGATATGAACCTGAGGCACGATCGTGTTGATAGCGAGGTTTGCCGGATCAACCATCTGCAGTTCCGCGCCCGTCGCGAACCAGACCTTTCCATCCAGGGTAACGTCGGCTGCATGAATGGTCGGGTAGTTTGCGAAGCGGGCTCCGTCAAGACCATCCAGCACACGTGGGGTGACAGACGTCCGCGTGCCGCTGCGCCACGCCTGCCACTCCTGGCCGGAGACTTCCATGGTGCCGCAGGCGGAAGTCATCCATAAGTTCCCGCTTAGGTCGAACGTGAAAGAGAAGATGCTCTCGCAAGGCAGCCCAGCGGTCTTCCCTAGATACGTGGTCTTTCCATCTTTGTAGACCATCAAGCCAAACGTTGATGAGCTCAGAATAGTGTCATCTCTTGCTGTGACCTGGCGAATGAAGCTATGAGGTTTGCCTGGTGGCTCAACCTCGATGAAATCAAGTGAAGTCCCACGGAGCCGGGCAAGCTTTCCACTCGCCAGACCGAACCATAGCGTGCCTTGATGATCCATGGTCATCGTATGAGCGGGCGGAAGTTCCGGCGACGTCACGACCCGCGTCGCGATACCTTTGCGGACCTTCCAAAGATCCGGGTTGAGACCCTGCAGCGCATAGATGTCTCCATCCCGGTCTTCCGCAAGTCCCTTTGTCTCCGTGTTAGGAGGGGCGTCTTTGGGGCGAGCGATGGTAAGCAGCTTTCCGCGATCGTAGCGATAAAGCTGATTCGCCGCGCTCATCCAGAAGGAGCCATCGGCGGCCTGAAACACCATTGGAACCTGGCCTTTTCCGCTGATCACTTTGTCCTGCTCGGCCGTTATGATCCCGTTGTTCTGCAGAATGCTCAGCCTGAAGCCATCGGCGACGAGTAAGCGTCCGCTTCTATCCGCCAGGACACTGTGTGAGATCTCAGAGGCCATGCCATCCGGTACGCCGAAGCTGGTCACAGGCAGGTCGCGAAACCGATCGATGCCTTCGGTTGTGATGACCCACAGGTCACCTTCCTGATCTTCGAACAGGTCCATCACGTATGGGCCCGAAAGGCCGTCGGTGAGTTCATAGCGGTCCACGACGCCCTTGTAGACCCGAATGATTCCCGCCTGTGTGCCAAGCCACAAAGCGCCATGTGCATCGGCATGGATGACGTTCGCCAGAATGTCTTTCTCGCTGTTGAGGCCTTCTATCGGTCCGTAAGGATGCGGCTGTCCGTCAATGATCTCCTGAAGCCCGACCTCGGGACCGGTCTTGGTCATGCCGACCAGCACATGACCATTGGGAGCGATTCCCATGGCACCGATGGCGGCATTATCAGCGTTATTCTTGAACGTTTCCGGCGCGTACACGGTTTGAGACTTGGGATTCCAGCGGGTGTAAGTCTGCGCACCACCCAACCAGACATTGCCTTCATGGTCACAGACGACCGTTGCGGCAAACGGCATCTGGACACCCTGTGCCGGCCCGAAACACTGAAGCGCATCACCCTCCACTTTGCAGAGTGCACCGCCGCCGGGGTCAAGCATGTTGGCCCGAGCGACCCAGATGGCTCCGGCGTCGTCCTGGGCGATACCTCTGATGCCAGCCCTGCTGCTGGTCAGATTGGTCAGCACGCCATCTTTCAGATGAGAGAGACCAAGCGAGGTGCCTATCCAAAGGCTTCCATCGCGGTCTGTAAGCAGCGAGAAGACGCTATTAGACGCCAGCTTGGTTCCTTGAGCGTCAGTGAACTTCACAAAGCGCACTCCATCGAAGCGGAGGAGTGAAGATGCGGAGCCGATCCAGAGATAACCATCCTTTGTCTGCGCAAAGGCTGTGGGCGGGCTGTCAAAGATTCCTTCGGATGTTCGCCATGCAGTGTGTGCGTACTGATGAATCCGCTTCGTTGGATCCACCGACCATGCGGGGAGAGTCAGTAGGGCGGAGAGACAAAGCATCAGCATCACTCGAAACCACGACTTCGCCATACACTGCTGCTCCTGTAGTACGACCGGCCAAGATTCGCCGAAAACTCTTGCGTACACCTGTTGTACATGGACGGGCGTCTTCCCTGCGCTGTAGAAATCTACAGCTGCCCTGCTGACACTTCCTAGGTTGTGACTTGCCTGAAAGGCCGCTAATGTCCAGGAGTGAATACGAAACTCGAAAACTCTTCAGAAACACTTCGTACCCGATACGTACTTGGCGGCACCGTCATGGAGCAACATTTTTCAGGCTCCGATACGGGCTCTCTTTTCTCCTTGTTTGAGAACTGTGCTCCTGTGTCTTCCCGTACGCCAATCCACGTTCATGCCTATGATGACGAGACGTTTTATATGCTCGAGGGCGAAATGACGGCTGTCGTCAACGGGAAGAGAGTCATCTTACGTGCTGGCGACTCAATCCTTCTGCCACGAAACGTCCCTCATCAGCTGCTCAATGAAAGCTCGGAGCCGGCTCGCTATCTGCTGCTCTGTACGCCGAGTGGTTTCGAGGGCTTCCTTGCTTCCGGAGGGTTACTTCTCTCTCCCGGTTCGGAACCTCAGCCGACTTCGGGTGAAGACATAGAGCGGATGCGAGCTGCCGCTCCCAGATTTGGCATCACGCTTTTACGGGAGTGGCCTGAGGTCTCCGCTGAAGTGGGAACCGGTCCGGAGTGATGTCCATGTGTCGCCACTCTTTCATTCGCACCCTGTGCATCCTCTCCGGCGTGCCCCTCGTTCTACTTCTCTACAAAAGGCACCTGGACCATATCTCTCGATCGATGAGCAAGGACCTCGACTGGCTTTTGAATCGACGCACGCTTGAAGCAAGACAACGTTGTGAGAAGCTTCTTTTGGGGATCGAGGGGTGCAGGGAGATCGCCGGCAAAGCGATTGCTACGCCCGCTCAGCCTGAACACCTTCAGCGCGCGTTGTATGAGATATCGGATGTTTTAGGGCGCGCACTGACATCTTGACCTGAGCTTTCTAACGTTCCCGATACCTTTACTGAGTAGTCAAGGGCCGGTCGAACAAGTAGCATTTGCGTATTGCACCTGCGTCATCGCTGAGTATCGATCGTGGAAGGGCCTTATGACACAACCATCGACACCAATTCGGATACTCAGTATCGAGGACCATCCGGTCTTCCGGGAGGGTCTGAGTGCGATCATCGGCTCCCAAACGGACATGACCCTGGTTGCCCAGGCCGCGGATGCCGGAACCGGCTTATCGGAGTTCAGGCAGAGACGACCGGATGTCACCCTTCTGGATTTGCGTCTGCCGGATTCGGACGGACTTACCCTTTTGGCGACCATGCGCGACATCAATCGGGACGCGCGGATTGTGGTGTTGACAACGTCAGAGAGCGATGCTGACATTCTTCGCGCTCTCAAGGCTGGTGCCGCAGCCTACATCCTCAAGAGCTCGCCACGGGATGAAATCCTGGGGACGATCCGCACGGTTCATAGCCGGGGTAAGAGTATTTCGCCCGCCATAGCTGCGCGTCTCGCCGATCAAGTGGGCGAGGAGCAACTGACGACGCGTGAGCTTGAAGTCCTCCGCCTCATTCGTGATGGTCATCGCAATAAACAGATTGCGGATGTGCTTTGTATCGCGGAGACGACGGTGAACTTCCATGTGAAGAATCTGGTGGATAAGCTCAGCGCCAACGATCGTACGCATGCAGTCACTCTCGCAGTGCGCCGCGGCCTGCTTTCGATGTGATGGGTTCGTTCGCCGAGAGCCCGGAACTGTTGAATTCTCCAGTAAAAAGTCTATTGGTTTAGGGTGCGCCTATTAAGGAAGCTCTCCGTAGTCTCACGGTATGGAACCGTTGAGGTTTCGGAGGGAGTCAGCACATGAGCACTTTTGAAGATCAGGGAAACTTATCGCAGCACTTTGCCGCGCGAGTCGCATCGACTCAACGCCGGCTCACTCAAGACCTCGCCAGCGAGTACGACTACATCATCTGTGGCGCGGGCACATCCGGCTCAGTCCTCGCCTATCGTCTCTGCGAAGATCCAAGTGTTCGCGTGCTTCTACTCGAGGCTGGCGGCTCCGACGAGTCGGAGACGATCGAAGACCCAAACCGCTGGGTCATGACGCTTGGCAGCGAATCGGATTGGGGCTTCTCCGCCGCTCCCAACCCGCGACTCAATGGGCGTTCTGTTTCGTACTCCATGGGGAAGATTCTTGGCGGCGGCTCAAGCATTAATGTCTCCACCTGGTCCCGAGGACATAAAGCTGACTGGGATTTCTTCGCACGCGAAACGGGAGACGCCGGTTGGGGTTACGACTCTGTGCTTTCCCTCTATCGGAATCGCATCGAAGACTGGACCGGAAACTCTGACGTGCTGCGAGGTCAGGGCGGGATGGTACACGTCCAGCCTGCGCCGGATCCACATCCCTTTGCCGACGCCTTACTCGCCGGTGCCGAATCCGGCGGACTCCCGCGCTTCCCTAATCAAAACGGAATGTTGATGGAGTCCGCCGAAGGCTGTTCATTCGTCGATGAAACCGTCATGGCTGGAAAACGCCGTTCGATCTTCCGTTCCTATGCTTATCGAGCGATGGCACAGGGCAATCTCACTGTTCTAACTCAGGCACTCGTCCGCAGGATTGTCTTCGAAGGCACAAAGGCGGTTGGTGTTGAAGCGGTCTGGAACGGTTCTACAAAGACGTTCCGTGCGTCGCACGAGGTCGTTCTCTCGCAAGGCGCCATACAGACGCCGAAGCTTCTCATGCAATCAGGCATCGGCGATCCTGCTCATCTGAAGCAGTTCGGGATTTCCGTTCTACAAGCGCTCCCTGCCGTTGGCGCAAATCTGCACGACCATATCTCTTTTGCCTGCATCTGGGAAGGCACTGGCGAGCCGCTGCCGATGACGCCACGTAGCCAGACAGTAGGATTCTGGAAGAGCGATCCTTCACTTACCGCCCCGAACTTTTACACCTACGCTATCGGAGTCCCCTTCCCAACACCCGAAAACGCAGCCTGGGCCGCTCCTCCTGCGCAGGGCTTTTCGATGATATGCGGCATGTCTCCCCAAAGCCGTGGCTCGATCCGTCTGACAGGCGCAGATGCAAATGCGCCGTTGACGATCGATGCAGGATATCTCAGCGATCCGCAGGACATGAAGGATCTGGTCGCAGGGATCACTCGCGCGCGGGAGATCGGCAACTCGACAGCCTTGCGACCATTCGCAAAGCGCGAGGTTCATCCCGGACCTGTTCAAGGTACGGAACTGGAAAACTTCTTGCGAAACGGCCTCGTCACGTTCTGGCACCAATCCGGTACCGCCAGGATGGGCAGCGACGAGAGCTCCGTGGTTGACAGCCAGCTAAAGGTTCATGGCATCGAGAACCTGCGCATCGTCGATGCGTCCGTGCTGCCCCGCGTCACGCGCGGTAACACGATGGCTCCATGTGTCGTCATCGGCGAGAAAGCTGCTGATTTTATCCATCAGAAGACGACGATTTCTGTTACGGAGTCGGTCCTTCAAACAGCGTAGCTCACGAATCGTTTACGCCGTTGGGCCGAACTGCGGTCTATTGGTCCACTTTAGGAGAGAACGATGAAAGCGCAATCCAACGTCTTAGTGACGGGTGTCTCTTCGGGGATTGGTTTGGCAATTACCGAGTCCCTGACAGCGAGAAATATTCGCGTTTTCGGCAGCGTCAGAAGTCAGCGCGACGCTGAACGCCTGCTCGATACGTTCAAGGACCAGGTCGTTCCTTTGATCTTCGACACAACGGACAGGGACGCTGTTACGGCTGCAAGCGAACAGGTGCGTGAGTTGCTGAAGGATGATCCTCTGTTAGGAATTGTTAACAATGCAGGTACTGGGACTGCCGCCCCGCTCTTGCACGTACCGATCGCCGAATTTCGCCAGCAGCTCGAAGTCAACGTCATTGGAACCCTCAATGTCATTCAGCAGTTTCTCCCACTTATCCAAGGCTCAGGAAAAAGACCTGGAAGAATCGTCAACATCGGATCGACAGCCGGTCGTATCGGCATTCCCTTCTTCGGGGCCTACGCGGCATCGAAACATGCACTCACCGGTCTATCCGAGTCACTTCGGCGCGAACTCATGCTGTACGGTGTCGACGTGATCACAGTTGTGCCCGGGCCTGTGAAGACGGCTATCTGGGATAAAGCAGAGGCTCTCAACTTTAGCGCATATAGCGATACGCCGTATGTAAACCTGATTCAGGCGTTTCGCGACGCCATGGTCCGGGATGGAAGAAACGGCATGGAGCCACGAATCATCGGCGACACCGTGTTCACAGCTTTGACCGCAAAACGGCCGAAAGCCACATACATCCGCGTAGCAGGGCTTTTCTCTAATTGGATTCTTCCAACCAGGTTGCCATCACGATGGGTAGACAAATTGATTGGTGACAAAGTTGGCCTGAAGCTCCTCTCTGGACCGAAGAATCTACGACAATCCGCAACAAATCAATCTCGTTAACAGCTTGCGTCTGCTGAAGACCACATTAGGAGATCGGAACACCATGCAGAAGAAGCTCAGGGATGGAATCTCGTTGGCGTTCACAGATAGTGGAGAGTCCGGATCGCCGCTACTGCTTATACACGGATGGGGCTGTGACCACACGACTCTTCAGTATCAAGAGGAGTTCTTCCGTCGCACATGCCGCGTCATAAACGTCGACCTGCGAGGACATGGACAGAGCGACTCCCCAGCAATGACCTATGAAGTCGGGCAATTCGCCGATGACATCGCGTGGCTCTGTCGAAGGTTGGGGATTGAAAATGTGATTCTTGTTGGACATAGTATGGGTGGCGCGGTCGCCATCGAAACTGCTCACCTCTATCCGAACTTGGTACAGGCAGTCGCCATGATCGATACGGTATTTCAACCCGCTTCTTGCTTGTCGGAACTCCTTGCTCCTCTTCTCCACGATCTCGAAGGAGATGATTATGAGAATGCGTATCGTTCAATCATGCACAATCTCAGTCGTGCCACGGAGAGAGAAGCTTTGACGGGCCTACTGCACACTCTGCCAGCGGCGCCTCAGCACGTGTTACTCGCCGCCCTTCAACAGCACATGGTCCGCCATGACTTCGCGAGGGCTGCGACAGCCTGTTCCATGCCCATCGCATACATAGCGGCATCCGGCGACTTCGCGGATATTGGAGAACTAAAGAGATTAATCCCACACCTCCTCTACGGCCAGACCCTAGGAGCAGGACACTTTGCTCCCTGGCTCGTACCGAAACAGGTAAACGCTATGCTCTCAGCGTTTCTCCAACTCGCTTTCACAAGTTAGGTGGCCTGCGAGCACACATGTGCCGTTCAGAATGTTGTGGAAGTGCTGCCAGCATGATGAGCCTTCCCAAATGGTTTCTTGGCCGAACGCATCGAAGGCGCTCCGGAATGGTGAAGCTCTGTAAGGTCGTCACGAACCATGTTTAAAGGGCTTGTCATCCCGTGAGCACACAACGAGCGGGCCGTCCACGACGGGGTGCCCCAGCCTCCTGGACGTCCAACATAACGACGTCAGCCCATTTCTAAAATTCGCGCTTCACAACGCAAATCCGCTGGGGGCTGCAAACGTTACAGGATCTGCATTTGAGGCGCAGGCGTTCAAGTCTAGAGCTGAATTCCGACGAGCTCTCGGGCAAATACGAGCGCTGTAAAGTTGTTCACAGGGCATGACTTAGGTCCGATAGGCGTGACTTATGTACAGTAGGTACAATTCCACATGGCCACTGAAGAGCAGCTCCGTAAGTTGATTTCAAAATGGACCGGCGACAGCGACGGCTTCCGGGCGGAGGCACGTCGTTTGTAACTCTCTAACCTTAGCCGTCACGCAACCTCGGTCGCAGTGCTGGAGGCTCGTGCTCAAGCAATTGACCGGTGCATAGTTGACGTGCAGATTTTGCAATAAATCGCTATCTAGCCATTTTGCAACTGCTGCTCAGCCCCTAACACTTACCTCAAGAGGAGCTCTCTCAAATGCGCTCTGAAAATGTTTTCTTGGCAGCGTCTCGTATTCCAAACCGGTATACCCTTTGCCACGCACTAGCTCAAGCTACGCGGCAGTTGCACGTTACTTCTACGCGTACCCAAGACACCACGAATAAAGTTCTTGTCGACATCGGCAGCGGAAGCTATGGCATGGTTGTCAAGTCTCAGGTACTGCCCCCTCCGCCGACCGAATTAGACGTTCTTCTTTCCATCTAACGTAAGCGATACATGCATTGTTTCCGATCGAATTCAGTCGATCGCGTTGTAGTCCTAAACCGGGATATGACCAGTCTCGAATGAAGCAGCCCGTCCGGACGCCTCACGGTAGCCCTGCGGCTCTCGATCTTGCCGAGAATAACGGGCGGTCGGGGAACGGTACCTACCCTGCTCCGTCCAGCGTACGAAGCGGCTGGCGGCGATACGCTGCCGGTGGTGAAGGCGTGGATTGGCCAGGACGACTAGGTGCGGACGATGGTGAGGACGGTGATGTCGTCAGCCTGGGGGGGCGCCGTCGCCGAAGCGGAAGGCGGCTTCTGCGATGGTGGCTGCGGTTTCACGGCTGATGGCCAGGGTGCGGTCGAAGCCGAAGAGCTCGTTGGTGCGGGCTGCGGTGGCTTCGATGACTCCTTCGGGAACGAAGGTGAGGCGGGCGTGGGCGGGGAGGGTGGCGAGGGTTTCCTCGTAGGCGACATCGGGGACGAGGCTTAGGGGAAGCCCGGCAAGGGTCTCAAGGTCGACGCCGTTGCAATAGGGGGCGGGGTTGCCGGCGTTGGCGATTTGCATTCGGCCGTCGGGGTGGAGGAGCGCAGCGCAGCAGCTAGCGAAACCGGTGACGTGTCCGGCGAGCAAGCGATTGAGTTGTGCGAGGACTTCGGAGGGCTGGGATGAGAGCTGCATGCGGAGGCCTCCGATAATAGTGGAGACAACCATGGCCGCTTGCAAGCCCTTGCCGCTGACGTCGCCCATAATGACGAGGATGCTGTTGATAGTGGCGGGGTCATTGGTGGGGAGGATGAGGAAGAAGTCGCCGCCTACCTGACGCGCGGGCAGGTAGGCGCTTTCGACGAGGAAGCCCAGGGTGGCGGATTGGATGCGGGGATGAGGAGTTGCTGGACGGTGCGGGCGGCTTCGAGTTCGGAGGAGGCGAGCTGCTCGGTTGCGCTGACTCGGATGAAACGGTAGAGGACGATGGCCAGCACTGCGAGAATGAGGAGGAGGGAACTGATGTCCGGCGCTCTGACGCCAATACCTCCGACGTGACCCTGCCAGCTTTCCCCGAACCATCTGGGGAACGTCATCTAGGCTTGTGCCAGCAAAGCCGATGAGCCGGATGGCCTTCTACAAAGACGATGCAGCCTATCCGGCTAAGACTAAGTTGCTAGACGCTAAGAAGCGGTTGACGGATTTTGAAGCCGCTGTGCTGCGATGCCAGAACCTTGTGAATGACTGAAAGCCATTCGTCGGCGGCTCTCATTCGGCGGTGGATCAATGCACTCAAGATTTGGACAAGAATCTAACCGAAGCAGACGTAACCAAATTTAAGCTGGACAGGGCATACTAGCCTCCATTGAGGATGCACTCGTATCACGGTTCTGCGAGAGATAAATGCGTTTGTGACAGGCTGTCTCAATACCGCGATGTTGTGCAGAAGCCAGGGGCAGATGCGCACTTGGCCGCAAGGGCCGATGAAGCGAACCGCCCAATCGCTTGACGACACATTGTGCCTTCGTGAACAGCGCTACGTCAGCGAACAGCTCACGATGTCCTACGACCGCAAGCAGATCATCCTCGAACGGAACGAGCTGAGCGTCTGGGCGGCGAGTACGTCGATCTTTATGAGTTCCCTGACGGCAAGCTCGAGGTCCGATCAAAGGGGCGCTCGCTTCCCTATCGCTTCTTCAGCGAGGACCAGCGTGTCAGCCACACGGCGGTCGTCGAGAACAAACGACTTAGACATGCGCTGAAGATCATCAAAGCAGAACAGGAAGTAAAGCGCGAGCCGAAGGTGCAGACCAACAGCGACAAGCTCGGCTACAAAAAGAATCCACGTCAGCTTTACGGGGTGAATTACAAAGCTAAACTCGCACTGCCGCCTGCGGTGGAAATGACGGCCTGATGGAAAGCCTGGAACGATGAACTGCCCACTCTTCCCAAAGGCCTTGGAAACGACAAAGAACGTCGATTCCCACATTACGCACTGCACGACAACTACGACGCACTATGATGACAGAACCGCTTTGCAGATCTGGCGACGCTTTAGCTTTGCTCCAACATGAGCCGCATCGTGTTGCAATCTACACAGTGGCGTGGCAAAAGAACAGGTTGAAAATCGAGCCCGACTTCCCCGGGCGAGAGGAGCTGCGAACAGAAATGGAACCTTCATTTTTTGCGATCAGATCTTTTGAGATCCAGAGCCCGAGACCGGTGCCTCCAATGCCTTTGGTGGAATAAAAGGGCTCGAAGAGACGGCGCTGGGTTTCCGCATCCATTCCGCTGCCATTGTCAGCGACAAGTAGCCGAATCCCGATTGAGTCAGACTTCCAATCCCGGCATGGGTGCGCACGGATGATGAGTGTGCCGCCCGCCCGCATGGCGTCATAGGCGTTCGAAACAAGATTGACCAGGACTTGTCTCAGCTCGCCTTCGTAACAGAAGAGACGAGCATCGCTTGAACATTCGATGATCGCCGTCACCTGAGAGCCTTCAAGCCGTGCTCGATACAGAGCGAAGACCGACTCGGCTAACGTACGAAGATCAACAACTGTCCCGTTGGAGCTTTGCTTGTGAAAGCGGAGCGTATGCGTGGCAATGTGAGACACTCGCGCAAGTTCTTCCTGTGCCGTAACGACAAACTGCCGTGTCTCTACATCCTGAACACGATCGGCAAGGATGTAGAGCAGGTTGGTCACAGACTCCAGCGGATTATTGATCTCATGGGCGATTGAGCTGGCCAAGCGCCCGACCGAAGCCAGCTTTTCACTCTCCAAGATCGCTCTTTCAGCCTTTTTACTGGCAGTTATGTCGCGAATAATCCCTGAAAAGCCTACGAGGATACCGGGAGCTTCCATGTGAGGCGAGAGGCTGATCGAGACGTGGAAAAGTTTACCGGACTTGTGCAGTGCGGGCGTATCTCGATATACATCCTCACCTTCCTTTAGACGCTGAATGTCATGGGCGATCGCCTCTGACGACTCAGCGGGAAGAAGAGAGTGGAGAGTGAGAGCTGTCGATTCGTCCGGCGAGTACCCAAAAAGTTGTCGCGCCCCGTTGTTCCAGCTTCCGACCACACCTTCTTCATTGAACCGGATAATGCCATCGGCAGACCGTTGCACAATTTCCGCGACTTCTTCGAACTCACGCTTGGCACGCAGGAGTTCGGCCTCGTAAAGCTTGCGTTGCTGCGCACTGAACACGGTTAAGTGAAGTTGAGACGGAATTGCATCGTCGCCTGGACGGCGTGCGGCATTCACAAAAACAGGGAGGACCGATCCGTCAGGAAGCTGAAGCTCGAGCGAAACCTCGTCTAGCGCACCACGCAAAAGCAGACTGGGCGCAAAATGCGTCTCGTAGAAGATCGCGCTTCCCCGGGAGAGGAGTTCGCTGAACTTCGTCCCGTCTAGGCTGCCAGTTTGCCGTCCAGCGAGCTTCCGAAAGGTCTGGTTCGCATACAACAGGGTGCCATCTTCGCTGACGACGAGAAATCCACTAGGCAGAAACTCAAGAGCCTGCCCTGCGAACGAAGCATTCGCTGCGTGGCCGAAGGAAAGACCTAGTTGAGAAATGCCCTGAGCGCTCCGATCACTTCCTGAGGTGCGCTCAGATGCGGACAATGTCCCGTCGCATTCATTAGGACGAATTGGCTGTTCGGAAGACACGAGTGTACGTATTCTCCCACGCTGGTACTGGCGATAACATCCTTTTGGCACTGCAGAATTAAGGTCCTGGCGGTCATCCGAGGCAGATCGGCGCGATTATCCGAAAGAAAAGTGACGCGCGCGAAGTGATTTGCAAGAAAAGGATCCATCCGGCAGAAGCTAGTCCCTCGGTTCGATGATGAGGGGCGTACGGTCATGGAATGCCTCCATAGTCTCGTTCGGGTCGCAGGTGATCATCGCGAAGCTCTCGATCACCTGGCCGCTGTTGTGATCCTTCCACCGGTCCCAAATCCCGCCGAAGGAGAATAGTCGATCGTCGGTTAGAGCTACCGCGTAGGGCTGCTTCGTCTTCTTGTCGATCGGCTCCCACTCATAGAAGAACTCGCCGGGGATGAGGCATCTTCGCCGTTGAAAAGGTTCTCGCCAGGAGCCGCTGGTCAATAGTTTGTCCGCCCTTGCATTGATGGTGTCGAACGGGGGCTTTGGCGTCTTAGACCAGAAAGGCACAAGCCGCCATTTTAGCAACGCCAGTTCACGCTCGCCGGTATCCCTGCCGAGGCGGATGACGGGCTGGATTGAATCCGGGGTGATATTCCAGTCGGGGCCGGCCTCTAGTGGTACTTCTCGAAGATCGCGCAGACGATAATGCTCAGCGATATGTTGTTTGTCGGATCGGCGTCCGTAGCGTCCACACATGCAGACATCTTAGCGCGAGAGAGATCGTTACAGAGCGATGGTGGCTAGGGCCAGGCGGAGGTCCTCAACATTGCGATGTTGTACCTCCGCCCGTTCTATGAGCAAGCGGAAATCAGGCTTGTCCTGTACCCCGCCGCAGGCAACGCTACGTTCAAGGGCTTTCCAAAGGTGAAGTTTCCCTTGAATTCCAAGCGAGAGGAATTCGAGGCCTTCAAAGGCTCCAAATGCGTTCTTTCCTCCTCGCACTTTGAGGCTGACAACTTGTGAACCGACCCAGGCAGCAGAGTCTTTGAGGGTGCTAGGGCCCAGGGAAAGGGATGACAACAACTTTTCAAGGGTGAGCTTGTCTTCTTGGACCTCGATCAATAGCGAGGTGAGGAAGCTGACTAGAACGGGCTCTCCTGAATGCTTCTGGAGCAGACCAATAACCTCTATCGCTGCGTTTGCACCGGCAAGATGGTCGTGAAGATACGTTGTCAGATCAGGATTCATCTTCGGCCTCACTCTCGCACTTTACCGGAAAGACGGGCTGATCTGTTCCATTCGCCAGATGGGCCCCTCTTCGTACAAGGGTCCTTCCTCTCGAACGAATGCCGGAGGATCACCGGCCTGGAGCCAGATATGGTAGTCGGCAGGCTGCTTGCCAATAATGGGCGCGACAACCCCCGCTACCCCACCCAGCTCGACGTGGAGGGTAAAATCAGTGGCTTTTCGCCGGAACGTGCCTACTCGAAATGAGAGAGTCCCCATTGGCCTGATTGCAACATGGATGAGCCGTGGTTTCTTGCCCGGCACAATGTAGGAGACCTTCGTCTCCGGAGACGAAGGAGGGATGTTGAGGATGAGATTCGGCGGAAGCCCGTTCGATACGTCCGGAGGCAGATCCATATGCTCCGTCGAAACGCTTCCGTCTTCAGCCTTGAATGTAAGGTTGCCACTTGTCATGTCAATGAGAAAGTCGATCGGCTTAGGAAATGAAGGCCCGTGCTGAATGTGATGGTCGGTCAACAAGCGAAAGACCTTATCCTGCGTGAAGACCGTTACGTCTTCATCCACAGACCCATCTTTGAAGCGGAATATCAACCGAGATGTTACCTTGCCTCTGCTGACGACCTGCGTTGACTCGCCTGTCGCGATTGTCGTGCCATCCAAGGTTTTGAGAGCAAGGAAGCCGTGACTGGACCCTTGTCCGTACCGAACTGGAATAGGTTCTGCTTTCAACGAAGCAGCAAGGAGAAAGCTTAAGACGGTCGAGAGACCGAGCGCATTAGCGCAGAAACGCATGTTGGTGCTCCTTGGTTTATTTAGTGAGCAGATCCGTGAACTTGGACCGCAATAGGAGCTAAAAAGGCTGCCTGAAACCTAAACCCAAGACTTAATGTTCGGTTGCGCGGAGAAGGAAAACGGTACTGAGAACAGCCCGGCTTGTGGCGCTCCGCAATCTAGCCAAGGCGTTTTCTCCGCAGAAACGAAGCCAACACGGTCGGACCAGCGAGAAGGAAATTAAGGAGGATCATTGGCAACACTTCTATGTCGTGAAGAACGGTCGTCTCATCAGAGCCGCCCAACATCGCACCATGACGCATGGCGTACCAACTGAAGGCAGCTGAGATCGCAGACACTAAGAATGATAGGAGGAGCCCGCCGCTGAGGTGAGGTGTGTGCGCGAGTCGGTGAACTCCCGATTGAGCCAGAAGCATCATGCCCGGCAAACCTATCCAGACCACGGCAGCGGTCGCCCAAAGAGGCTCAGCATTCCGCAACTGCTGTGAGATCGCTCCGATCAATCCTCCTGTGACGAAAGCAAATACCGCTTCGACGACGAGTGCCTTTGTCGCTTCTCCTCGCCCTGCCTGAAGATTCGTCAAGAAAAAGGCTGCTCCACGCACCGCTGCGGCAAAGGCCGCGGCCTTCCAACTCCACGGCGGAACTAGAGTCTTTACAGGCTCGCGCACGATGTTGCGCAGTATTTGTCGAAGCTGTACTGGTGTACCTACCATCTGGTCCATAGCTCTTGTTTTCGATGCCTACAGGATGGTTTTGGCGATTGAACCAGCAAAGGTACGGCCGATAACCCGTCCGTTGGATTGCATACGCTAGGATTTCGCGCCACTGTATAGATCAGGAACCGAAAACTGCCAGCGAGGTGATCATGCAGGGGCATACTCACACCGAACGACACGGCATCAACCTAATGCCATGGCAGATCGAAGCTGCCGACGAGCTTGAGCAAGCCTGTATCCTTGTGGCCACGATGAACGGAAACGAGATGGTGAGCGTCTCTCTTCACGTCGCCTCTAGTCCGCCCGCCCCCAACCCAGATTGCAATAGCCGTACCTCTCAAAGTTGATGATCTTTGCGGCGACACAGACGGTGCACCCACATCGTCTTATCTCGGAACGCGTTCAACCGAGATGTGTTCTTTATGTAGGGTGACGTGCTGAGTGTCGTGTCGCTCTGTATCACGCTGAATGATGCGAATCTCTTCTTTGAGAACAAGCTCCTTCGTAAGAACCAATCGCTCCTCTACGAGCGAGTAGATAGTCGTATTCCCTTCTTGGCGGACCGGCGGAGGAGCATCTACAGGCTGGTTGATAACGATGCGTTCCACATCAAATGTGCGGACCGCGAGGATCTCATCGAGGGCTTCGGTGTATGCCTGGACCGTTTTGTTCAGGCGAACGGTACCCGTAGCAACAGTCCGCTTCCCTACTTCCAGTCTTTCTTCAACCAACGGGATTGTGACGCTATCTCTCGAGGAGAGAACGTCCGCCCGCATGTCAGCGGACTTCCATACGTCAGAGGTTTGAAGAAGCACACTGGTCGGCAGGCGAACCACTTCACCGTTGGCCATCCAGATCTCAGTAAATGGTTGAGTCGGGTCGAATTGCCCAGAGACGGCAAGGACATTGGGCCGGGTAGTGGGCTGGTCATCCACTGTCGACGTGGCAGATTCAGTGTCAGTCATAGAAACTCCTGAGAGGCAAATGCCACAGGCCGGACGTGTTGATGTCCGGCCTGCGTGGTGAGCGAAATACGTGATCGTCTAGTAGCGATCCTTCGAGATGCCGGCTCCAGTGGTCTCGCCGGGAACCTCCTCGACATCCACCTCTGTCTTGCGAACGGAATCATGGATGGCCTGAGTACGCTCGCTGCTCTGCTTGCCAACGAGAACTTCCTCTACGACTCTGCTCGTCTTGCCCACGACGGCTTCCTCTCCAGTTGCGTTCAACTCGATGACAGATCCGCTACCGGCAGCAAAATCAGCTGCGGTTGCAGGCCGATTGACCACGCGGCGCTCCACATTGATCTGCTCTTCGCGGAGGTTGATGTCCGCGTCGACTGGACGCTCTACAACGTGGGAGTAGATGCGGACACCACCGCGATCAACCTCGCGCTTCCCGACTACGAGCTCTTCTTCGACGATTGGGATCGCTACGCCTTCTGCTGCGGTTGTCGCGGAACCTTCGTACTTACTGCTCGACCCGCCCTCGATATCGCGAGCGCCAACCTGCTTTAGAAAAGTGGCTGCCTCGGCAGCTTCCTCGTCCGGTACCGTGATTGCGAGGAGCGCACCACCCGCGTTTACCCCCTTCGCGTAATGATCATGGGCGTGGTCATCGCCGCCGATGAGTGAACGAAAGAAGCTGCTGATCTTCTCTCCGATCCCCGTGCCGCCCCCGCTCCCGATATCTGTATAGCCTGATTCGTTTGCAGTTGGCGCAGACGATGAAGCTAGACCCTCATCATTGGCCATGACGTGGATGTTATGGGATTCGTAGCCGTCCGTGATCAACTCCTGCTTCGCCTTATTCGCTTCCGCCATTGTGCTGAAAAGCCCTACGACTGTCTTCGACATATATATTCTCCTGTTGTGAGTTAGCTGCTTGAATTGTTTGCAGTGCTTACTGCGGCTGCGAGAAGAGTTCGACGCGGCGATTATCCGCCTTGCCGTTCGGAGTCGCATTGGTGTCGGTGGGCTTCTGAGCTCCAAAGCCTCCGCCAGTCAATCGACTTCCATCAATACCTTGTTCCTTAAGGTAGCTAGCGACTGCGAGTGTTCGCTGTTCCGAAAGATCTGCATTGTGGGGTGCTGAACCGGTGCTGTCGGTGAAACCCTCGATCCGGAGATGGGCGGAGGAGTTTGCTTTCATCGCCGCTGCAGCTTGCTGTAGAGTCGCCTGGCCTTCCGGTGTCAGAGTGGCTTTGTCCGTGTCGAAATGCACAGAACCGAGGTCCGGAAATGCAGGCGCGGCAGCCGTTGAGCTGACAACTGGTGCGCCGTCAGCAGGATGGCGGTGGGTGAGGAAATAGGCGAGGAGAGCCAGCAGAAGAAGGAGTGGCAGGAGCCAAGCCCAAACGGGAATTCCCTTCTTGGTCTCTTCGTAGACTTTGACGCGTTCAGCCATGAAATTGCTCCTGGGGATACGGGATGTGCCTACAAATTAGTTCGTTTTGACTGGCGTTCTCAGTTCGCTCTCGGGCTGAATCTCTTCAATCTCAACCTCGGTATGGCGGACCGTATCGTGAATATGCTCCGTGCGCTCCGATGCGGTCTTGCCCACGACCACTTCTTCTACAACGTGCGCTGTCTTTCCGACCACGGCTTCTTCGGCTGTCTCGGTGAGTTCGAACACTTGATTGCCCTGAAGTGCCAAATCTGCATCCGTGACCGGACGGTCCACGGCATTTCGCTCGACAACGACATGCTCCTCGCGGAGGTCGATCGACTCCTCTATAGGAATCTCGATGACCCGCCGATAAACACGGACACCACCTTGATCCACCGTCCGCTTGCCCACGGCGAGTTCCTCTTCGACGAGGGGAATAGTTGTCTCATTCTCCGCTCCAACCGAAAGTGCAGCGGCTTTGGGCGTCACGACAGCATCATCAATCTTGGTAGCCTTGTGGCTTCCAAAGATCTTCTCAACAGCAGAAACATGCCCTTGCACGGTCGAAACCGCCACGACAACGCCGCCGTTGCGTATTCCTTCCAGCAGATGTTGGCGGTCACGGGCCGGAATCCCAAATTCGTCGAGAGCAGAACCGGCGGCATGCTCCTGTCCTTCGTCTCCAATGACCGCGATCGATGTGGGAGGAATGCCTTGTTTGTAAAGATCTTCAGTTGCTGCGGCAGCCTGATCTTGGTGATGGAATAGGCACACAAGATGAGTGAGCTCGTCGGTCATTGCCATGAATCCTCCATAGGTGAAATCGCGAGATCTTACGGTTGCAGGCACAGTTCTACGTCGGCGTAGGCCGCGATTCAGGTGCTACAAATGGCTGCTAGTCGTGCTGGATGGATAGGAGAGCGGCCTTCGGATCGATACCTGCAGCCCCTAGGTTCCCAGTATTGAGTTGCCTATTTTTTGGCTTCGGTTGTACCTGAAACTTTGAAATGTGCGTCTGGGAGACGACATAAATCCCGGCAATTTCATGGAAAACACCTTGGTCGCGACAGGGGAAGGCTAGAGCGCGCATCCAATGGCGCAACCGGCTGCGAGCAAGACCTTTGAGCCGGATCTATGGAGGGGATCTATGACCAAACGCGCCATCGCTGTTTTCGCCGCACTCTTTATGTCCGTCTGTACCCTTGCTCACGCACAGGCTCCCGCCGGGGCGACAGGACAGTGTAAAGACGGCACCTACTCCACCGCCAAGGCTAAGAGCGGAGCCTGCTCCGGACACAAGGGCGTGCAGACTTGGTACGCAACAGCTTCGGCAGCACCGGCACCGGCCCCAACAGCAACGCCCAGCGCAGCTCCAACGCCGCCTCCGGCCCCGACCTCTGCGACCGCATCTCGCCCCTCTGCGACCTCCAGCCCGTCAACTACGCCGAGCCAGCCCGCAGCCGGGGGCGGACCGGGCCAGGTTTGGGTCAATACCTCCACCAAGGTCTACCATTGCAGCGGCGATCGATATTACGGCAAGACGAAAAAGGGTGCTTACATGAGCGAGTCCGACGCCATTGCCAAAGGCGCACGCCCCGATGCTGGAAAGCCTTGCCCCAAGTAGCGTTTCACCCCAAGGTCTCAGGCCGAGGAGAAGCCTGAGACGCACCTCATTCAGCTCAACCAGCTTTCGGCATCTCACACCCGAGGTCATGTATGGGACTACTAGACACAATTGAAGGAATGGCCGGTCAACAGGGCCAGGGTACCAACCCAGGCACGAACGCGAGTGTCGCTAGCGGCATGATGCAGGCTCTTGAACAGCATCCTGGCGGCCTCTCCGGCGTCATCGACTCTTTCCGCAACAACGGCATGGCCGACCACGTCCAAAACTGGTCCAACGGCCAGGAACCCGCCGCCACGCCTGGCCAGATCGAACAAGGTCTCGGCAACACAGGCTTCATTGAGAACGTTGCTGCGAAGGCTGGGGTCTCTCCTGAAATCGCTAAGGTAGCCATGGCAACGGTGCTTCCCATGGTCCTCGCGCACTTCACCAATGGCGGCCAGCAGGCTCCGCCGCAAAGTGGCTACGGTGGCATGGCGTCACAGCTTCTCAGCAAGTTCCTCTAAACCCATATTCCAGGAGAACCGAAGTGGCTGATTTTCAGGCATTGCAGCAGAAATACGCTCCCGTCGTCGACATGATTAAGAAGTTCGAGCCCTACGGTGCCAAGTTCGTAGGCTCCGAACTGGTAGGTGAGCAGTACCATCTCGTTGCTCAGGTTCCATCGCAGGTTGTGTTGGAACGCGTTTGGGACATCATCAAGCAGGTCGACCCACAGTACGCCGATCTCAAGCACGAGATCAGCAACACTGGCGGTCAGGACGGGTCCTACACCATCCAATCGGGCGACAATCTTAGCAAAGTGAGCGAGCTCTTCTATGGTCACGCCAACAAGTACGATGAGATCGCGAAGGCCAATCACCTGGGCGATGCGAACAAGATTCAGGTTGGCCAGCTCCTCGACATCCCACTCATCAAGTCCTGAAACAGCGTACGCAGACCAGTTCGGAATTGAACAATCAGACTGCTAAACGGATAAAGTGATGAACAAGCGGCATATGGCGTGTTGACCGCCATATGCCGGTTCCAGTCCGGAGCACCGTCAGTCCACCAAACCGGCCCGCGCTCACCCAATTGATGCTTGGCTTGATCGACTCTCTTCCGGGCTGCTTCGCGGCCGACCAAGTCCCCAATGCGCATAGCTGCGCCCTTTGCCCTGCGCGCCTCCATAAACTCTACGACCAGAGCTGCTTCGCCTCGGACGGAAGTGAAGGATTTGTCCATCCCAGAGACGCCCTTTGACTACAAAATATCGGCGCCCCCCGGTGGCCTTCTCCCGGAGTGGCGGCCCTGACCTGGATACTTAACAAGCTTAGATGGATCGGCTTTGTCGGATTTCAGTTGGTCATGTCTGTCGCTTACCTGCCGACCCTGCAAAGCCTCTGCCACTCGAAGTTGGGGCCGTCCCCGGAGCCGCAGGTTCACCGAGATGTCTTCGCTTCATCTTCCTTGCTCTTCTTAGCGAACACTTCTCTTTGCCCGTCTACCTGCGACGCAGAATGAAAACGACTACCAGAATGAGCAGCAAGAGACCGATGCTTCCTGGCCAGATGAAGAATCCGCCTCCGCTTGAGGCCCCAGCTACGATGCACCCAGTAAGCGAAAGCGCACCACTTGAAATTAAGGTCAGCATCACAGCACAGCGAGCCGTGGATGCAAAGGAACGTCTTTCTCGGGAACTCGATCTCATCATTTCTCCAGGGCAAACAGACAATGGGGCCCGCTGGCGAGCGGGCCCCATTGGACATTACCTAGTACTTTTCGACGGTAACGGGATGAGTCGTGACGACTTCCTCCCGATCGGCAACGGCCTCGCCTTCAGAGATGTTGCCGAAGGTACCGCGTGCCCCCGACTTGTCGCTTGAAGCCGCTTCACTTGCGGAGGAGATGTCCTTTGCTCCTGTTTCCTTGAGCGACGCTTTCGCGGCGTCAATCTCTTCCGAGGTGTCGCAATGGACTGAAAGCAGGGTTCCACCGTCTTTTACAGCGCCCTCATAGCGCTTCGCCTCAAACTCCGGAATGCCCATCCCGACCAATGCGCCGACGACGCCACCTACCGCTCCGCCCACTCCTACACCGGCCAGTGTCGCCATGATGGGGCCTGCAGCGATCAGCGGGCCGACGCCTGGGATAGCCAACGCGCCGATTCCAGCGAGCAGCCCGAGCGTGCCACCGATGACCCCACCGGTCGTTACGCCAGTCGTCGTTCCCTCTGGAGCCTTTGTGTGCTTCTCATGGGCGAAAGCCTTGGTGCTTTCATCATCGGGCAACAGGACAGAGATGTCTTCGTTGATGAAACCCTTCGACAGAAGGTGATCGACCGCCGCTTCAGCGGTGCCGGGGGTTGCGTATATACCGAATACTGCCATGTGTTTGCTGGACATTTGAAACTCCTGGTTACTGGGTAGCGATTGAGTTACTTGATGGTGAGCTGATTGGTAATTGCGTCGGCCGAGGTGGCACCGGCGGCGTCAGCTGCAACTTTCTGCTTCTCTTCTTCCGATTTCACAGGTCCCTTCAGCGTGACAGCGCCATTCAATGTGATGATCTTGACGTTGTGGGCATACATCGACAGACCTTTGTCCGCGATGATGGCGCGTCGAACCTTTGCGGTCGTCAAGCGATCGGACTTTGCATTGGATTGGCTGTCCGCCGTGGTTTTCTGACCCTTGTTGTGAACGGAGTCATCGACCGCTGTCTGCGGATACCCTGAATGTGCTGCAACCAGGAGAACAAATGCAGCCGGAGCCGCTACCTTCAAAATGAGATTCTTCATGAGATGGCCTTGCCACAGATCGTGGACTTTCTGATTGTCGAAAGGGGCCGATCGTGCAGGCGACTTTCATTGCATCAGACGGAGAGTTGAACATCTTAGTTGTCCCTCCCACACATGACATTTATGCGCATCCAACCGCGCAACTCTAAGTTCCAATCCGGTAATGGGAGGCATGTATTGTCACTGAGCCCGACCTAAACGCGCGGGATCGCAAGACTTGATAGAACCGTCGGTTACTGACAATGATCAGGAACACTGGGTCCAAGAAAGATGGGTGGACAGCGAACTCTCCACCCATTCAAGCGTATATATGCAAGGAAAATTTAGGGCGACGCTACAGGTTACGCGCCCGATTGCCGGTCACGAGCCGCAGAAGAAGTGTAAGCAGTACAGCGCCGATGACAGCAACGAAGACCGTATAGACCAGGCCGCCTGATCCGGCGTAGCCCAAATGCTGCATGATAAAGCCTCCGACCACAGCGCCGATGATGCCGACGACGATGTCCCCAATGGCTCCAAAACCAGAACCTTTCATGAGCTTGCCGGTAAGAAACCCTGCAATCAGACCTACGACAATCCACCAGATAATGAACATGTGAGCACCTCCAGTGCTTCAATTCGGTTAGAAAAACAGAGGCAACTAATTGCCGAGTGAGCATGCTTCAGCCACGGATGGTGACCGTGTCGACGCAGGCGACGTAATTATTGACGGCGCGGCGTTGCGTTCGGATCGATACCTGCAGCGAATGCGCACCTATTGAGTTGCGTGGCCTTTCACTGCCGTTGCCTCGTTATGTCAAATATTAGACATAACGGTTATGTAACATACTTAACATTGGGAGACTGGCAGACTGAGGCAGCTAAGCCTTTCTGCTGCGACGTTCGCCCGTTTGGACCATCCAATGCATCAGCGGGCGTATACGCGTGCGGCCCTTACAGCAATTTAACCTGGCTTCAAGAAGGATCTATGGCTAAGTCCCATCCAAATCGTTTTCTTGCCGCCATTTCCCAGAAGAGCAGGAAACATCTGCTGTCGACTTCGTCCGAGGTCGAGTTGGGAACCAAAACTGTGCTTCACGAGTCGCAAACTCGGCCGTCGCACGCATTCTTTCTGACTTCGGGCCTGGCTTCCATTCTTGCGGTGACCACGGTCGGTTTCGCGTCTGAAGTTGGCGTTGTAGGTCGCGAGGGTTTCACGGGAAGCCTGCACCTCATCGGGCCGGTCGACACTCCGACGCACTGCCGCATGCAGCTTGCCGGCGCGGCCGTGCAGATTCCCTTCGAGCACCTCCAAAAGGCATTTGATCAGGACGACGATCTCCATCGCCACATCCTCGAGTTTGTACAGGTGCATATGCACATCCTGAGCCAGGTAGCAGGATGTCACTCCATCCATGGAGCCTCACAGCGCCTTACGCGCTGGCTCCTGACCGCGCAGGATTTAACGGAGTCGTCGACCATCGATATTACCCAGGAGGTACTGAGCGAGATCCTCGGCACCAAACGTGTGACGATCGCAGCAGCGGCCGGCAGCTTGCAGCGAGACAGGTTGATTGAGTACCGGCGCGGACACATCCAC
This sequence comes from Granulicella aggregans, assembly GCF_014203275.1. GTDB lineage: Bacteria > Acidobacteriota > Terriglobia > Terriglobales > Acidobacteriaceae > Edaphobacter. The sequence goes on along the minus strand of NZ_JACHIP010000016.1, from coordinate 26,167 downwards.
ATCTTAAACCGCAAAGCACTGGAAGCGGCGGCTTGCGACTGCTACTCGACCGTCAAGGATCTCCATGAGGGTTTATACCTGTAAGCAATGACCAGTGATGGTCGCAGACCTGTTCGGCCTTAAAAATCACACTGCTAAACGGATAAACAGTTAAACCAATCGGCATATGGCGTGTTGACTGCCATATGCCGATTCCAGTCCGGAGCACCGTCAGTCCACCAAACCGGCCCGCGCTCACCCAATTGATGCTTGGCTTGATCGACCCTCTTCCGGGCTGCTTCGCGGCCGACCGAGTCCCCAATACGCATAGCTGCGCCCTTTGCCCTCCGTGCCTCCATTAACTCTTTGACCAGGAGCTGCTTCGCTTCGGACCGAAGTGAAGGGTTCGTGCATCGCCAAAGACGCCCTTTGACCACGAAGTATCGTCCGTCCGGAGTGACCGGGTAGCCTGCCTTCACTTCTGCGAAACCTTGATCTCGAACAAGGGAACGGCTGCGGCTCCAGGACCTCGCACTTTGAAGTCGAGGGTGGTCTGCTCGTGCGCGTCCGGGTGTTGCTCGCGCCAAAGAATACGGAGCAACTCCGGCCATTCATTCTCAAGAAACTGTGTACGGCTTACCTTAGCGTGACAAGGGAGGCAGAGCGTAATCATCAGCTTCGGATCGCTGTTGCCAGGCTTACGGTGATGAACTGCCACCGATCGCTTTCCCCGCTTTACCGTCGCGCAGTTGGGGACACGACATCTATAGCCATCACGAGCCAGGACTTCTTCGCGATGACCACCGAAATACTCCTCATCTTGACGCTTCAGCGTGTAGCAGGTCGAACAGAGGCCTAGGGCGAGGATCTTCTCATTCCCGCAGGGACAATGCAGCGAGCGTTGAACCGGACCCTTCATAATTACGCTCCCGACGAGGATCGACCCCGTTTTGCCGATCTCGGTTTCTTTGCACGGGAAGCGGTCTCAGCCGCAGCCCAGCCCAAGTACCGATATACCGTCGCTCGATTGACACCGAACTCGCGGGCTAAACTCGCCTTCTCCTCGCCTTCGGCCAAACGGCGGCTCAGCTCCGCCGCTCTCTCTGGCGAGAACTTACGCTTGCGGCCTTTATACGCGCCGGCCCGCTTTGCAAGCTCAATTCCTTCTCTCTGACGCTCTCGGATCAGGTCACGTTCAAACTGAGCGACCGCACCCATGACACTCAGCATCAGGTTCGCCATCGGAGCGTCTTCGCCGGTAAACGTCAGCCCCTCCTTCAAGAAGTGAACCGAGATTCCGCGCTCCGTCATGAGATCAACCAGATTCCTCAAGTCCCCCAGATTTCGCCCCAAGCGATCCATCGAGTGACAGAACACCGAGTCCCCTTCCCTCACGAAGTCCAGCATCGCGGTGAGCTGAGAGCGCTTCACGTCCTTCCCGGAAGCTTTATCCAAGAACGTCTTGTCTAGGTCCATCCCTTCGAGCTGCCGGTGCTCGTTCTGATCGAGGCTGCTAACGCGGACGTACCCAACCCGTTGCCCCTTCGGATGCCGGTCAGTCTTAGGTGTTGCTTTAGGCTTTATGACTTTAGGCACTGTGTGTATCTTAAATCAGTAACCAACTCTAAAGCAACGCGTTTCCAGCGGGAATGCGACGCCGCGATACGGTATACCCCAACGCACGCACCGCTATACGATAAGACATGAGCCAACTCCTCACCGTTCAATTAAGCGACATACACTTTCGGGAGGGCAGTAACCCCGTCGACGATCGCCTCGAGGCCTTACTCGCAGCGGTTCTGTCAATCAGACCCCGACCCGATGCGTGCCTTGTTTTGTTGACCGGCGACATCGCGTTTTCAGGCAAAAAGACCGAGTATAAGCGAGCATTTATCTTCCTGTCAGGGCTGCGAGTGCAGTTGGCCGAGTTCTTCGGGAATCAGAATGTGTTTTTTGAGGTGATCGCTGGCAACCACGACTGCCTACAGGCGGAAGACGAGCTAGGTGTTCGTGCTGCACTAGTAGCCGGAGCCCCAGAACGCATCCTCACAAAAACCCCAGATCGGGGTTACCTCAACATTCTCCTAAATCCGCAAAGTCATTTCCATGAGTTTGTAGAGAAGTTTACTGTCACCCCGGTTCTCGGTGATGAGCGTGTCTGTCGATCACGAACAATTCGCGTGGCTAGTAAGTTAGTCGAGCTAATTGGGATCAACACCGCGCTTCTTTCTCAACGTGATGAGCAGGTTGGAACCTTGGGGGTACCGATGTCCCTGCTCAATGATCTTCCCGTGAAAGAGTCTGATGTGGATGTCACACTATGCGTCTATCACCATCCAGACAATTGGCTGGAACCAAACCTACGACGAGAGTTTAGAAAGTTTGTGGAATCAAATGCTCACATCGTTTTTACGGGGCATGAGCATCTACAAGACAACCATTGGACCGAAGCCAGCACCGGAGAGAACACCGCCTACCTAGAGGCTGATGCCTTGCAGGCGAAAGACTACCCAATAAGGAGCGGCTTCAATTGCCTTGTAATTGATTTTGACGCTTCGTCTGTGCTTTATTATCACTATCGCTGGAAGAACAATCGATATTCTGCATTGGTAGATGGCGTGAGCCACGCCATCGTTTTCAGCAAGAAATCTCAAGACAGATTCAACCTCACAGAACGTTTTCACAACCAGCTCGTTCAAGACGATTTTGGTTTTACGCATAAACTCCACTCAGATCTTGTTCTAGCGGATTTCTTCGTCTATCCGCCCGTGAGCGTAAGCGCGCCTGGATCATCGGATACGAAGCAGGTGGCGGGCCGGGATCTATTGAAATACCTTTTGACGCAAAGATGCGTCTATCTTCGCGGCCAAGAGCGGGCGGGTAAGACCTCTTTACTCAAAACTCTCTACCTGGACATTTTAAAGTCGTCTTCGCGAATCCCCGTTCTTCTTTCCGGCGAAGCGCTCGACGGCAACTTCTCACATCTGCTCCGTTTATCTGTGCGAAACCAATACGGCTCTGATGCTGTTGAGCCCTTTGGACAACTAGATTCATCTCGCAAGGTCATCCTGATTGATGACTTCAACAAACGGCGAACGGGGTCGGTGCCAAAGCAAGCGCTCCTGCAGATATTGAAAGCTGAAGCAGACCTGGTGGTTATTGTGTCAAGCGATCTGCCAGATGTAGCCGATTATGGAGCAACGACGGTAGAAACGCACGAGCCAATCTTTTCTGCATTGGTCACAATTAGGGAGCTCCCGCCCTCCTCTCGTGCTGAGATTGTGCAGAAGTGGTTGCGGATGGGACGGCAAGATTCCGAGGACTCTCCGGAATTTAGGAGAGATGCAGAACGAGAGCAAAACGTGCTGTCAGACCTGATCAGACGCAAGGCGCTTCCGGCGCTACCTTACTTAGTTGTGGGAGTCCTTCAGATTCGACAGGACGATGCCGGGGACACCGTAGACCCTGGATCTTTTGGCTTTCTGTTCCAGCGTCTGGTGACAGATGCGCTCAACACAACATCCACGAATACCAAACCGTATATAGACCGCAAAGACGGTATCTTACGTCGCTTTGCTTATGCGCTGTTCATCACCGATACAGAGAGTGGCTCTAGGGCTGACTTTGACGAAGCAGCTCGTTTGTACTCTGAGCAGATTGGTATACGAGTCAACATCGATACGATGCTCAAAGAACTCCTGCAAGCGAGAATCTTAAAGGAAATAGATGGAAATCTGCTGTTTCGGCACCCGTACTTTTATCACTTCTTCTTGGCTAAGCATCTCCGCGACCTGATCGACGCCGATCCGTCCTCCGAAGCCAGAAATCAGTTGAACGATATGGCGGACCGGCCGCTGATGCGTGACAATCAGCTCACTTTAATCTTCTACCTGTTCTTCCATAGCAGAGATCCCATCATCGACAGGCTCGTTAGCCTTGCCAACCAAACATTTCCCCACGAAGCCGTTAGTGACCTTACATCAGATGTACGCTTCATAGACGAGGGATTGCACGTCCTTGAGCAGGCTCATATTGATGAGGAAGTGTCTGTCACTCAAGAAGCTCCTGTACGGCTTCAAACGCAGGATCGGACCGAGGCAGAGAGTAACAGCCGCCCAGAGAAGCCTCTGGAGGCTGTGTATTGTGATGAACTCTCGGTCGAAGTGAAGATCAGGTTCGCTCACGCTCGTATGGAACTTCTGGGGCAAATCATCCGAGGCTTCTCTGGAACGTTGGATCTCACGAAAAAAGTGGAAATACTCGAGAGCGTGTTCAAGCTTGGCCTTCGGACCCTTCATTGCGTGCTAAATGTCTTATCGGTTTTTGCAACCTCATCAAATGAGCAGTTTGAAAAGATTGAAGACAAAGACCTACGCGATAAGATTAGGGTGCTTGTCAATGATCTGGTCGCCCTTTTCGCGCGATTCTATTGTGACGGAGCGCTGATCGGCATTTCTCAGGCTGTTGGTGTTAGTGATATTGAACAAGCCTACGAAAACGCAGCTGCCAAGGTTGGAGACACATGTGCCACTCAGTTGCTTGGGCTCGCAATAAAGCTAGACCATAGCGAAGCGTTTCCTATGCAGTTTTTTCAGACTGCCAATAGAAGGGTTTCAAAGGAAAGCCGACTCGCTTCCGCTGTTCTATCAGATCTTGTGCAGAGGCACACACAGATCATTCCCCTGCATAGAGACACACTACGGAAGATTGCGGGAGAGCTGAGGGTCAATCCGACCCAGCTTCTCAGAAATGCAGGCCACGTTCCGCGACGACCCCAGTCGTGATCGGTTCGAAGCAGTTGAGACAATCCTTTCACGAGCTATGAACAGCCGTAAGAAGATCGGTTAGCCAGCGAGTGAGTTGTTTGCGCATCGGAAGCGGCCCCAACCGTACGTGCCTGTTTGGCCCCTCCGCACTAAACTAGGAGAGCGCTCTCAACGGGGCTTCATAATGTGCGATTGGTTCGAGCAGGGGCAAAACCGAGGTTGCCAAAAGCAACACGGCCCTGCGCTGACAGGGCCGTCATTCCCGTTGAAAGGAGGTAGAAGTCATGTTCTCGATAAACATGCGCTTCGACCTTGCAATCCATTTGCCCTTGCGGTGATTGCAGCTCTGCTCTACCTCATGAGGTAAGGCAGATGTAGCACCTTCCGGTGGGGTGGAGCCCGCCGGAAGTCATAAATAGAATACGCCTATAATTCTGCGCGTCAAGGACTGGAGGCGATCATGTACGTTACGGACGACAAGCTCCCCGACGACGTTCTCCGAAAAGCGTATGACGAGACTCGGCACGCCCTCTGCTGTTCTGAATGCAACTTCGAGTCCTTTTTCGACCCGAGAACGCCGCAAGCGATCGGAAAGCCCTTGATGGCCCTCGTGCTCCACGATTGCACAGCCGATCACCTGCCAGCCATGCAGTGAGCTTCCAGAGTGCGCCGGCAAGAACCGGCCCACTCCTCCCTTTGCCAGACACCAGGCATCAGCGTAAACGGATAAAGGGATATCGTTTTAGCCGATACGGATAAGAAGAAGAGGACAGCCTAAGCCGTCCCCTCCGGTGATTGAACCGCTATCTGAACTTAGAGCGGTTGAATGTCTGCGGCCTGCCAGCCCTTGGGTCCCTTGACCACGTTGAATTGGACAGCCTGGCCTTCCTGAAGGCTTTTGAAGCCACTGGAGGTAATCGCCGAGTAGTGGGCGAAGACATCCTCGCCATTCTGACGGCTGATAAAGCCAAACCCCTTAGCGTCGTTGAACCACTTCACTGTTCCCTGTTCCATGTCTTTTCCTTTGGCGGTGCGAAATTACCGTCGAGATCGAGTCGGAGACCGAACGTTTAGTACAGGACCAACAGTTCTCTACTTCGGTGTCGAAAGAATAGCATCGAGACGAGGATGCGAAAGCTGATTTCGCCCATGCCGTGCGCCGATGAGGGACCGTTACCCGGATGAACGCATCAACCCTAGCCGCCATCGCGGTCGTCCTTCTGGTCTTCTACGTGGGCGCTCGCTACTGCACGAAGCTTTTCCGCAAGGAGATTTCACCGCGAATCGCCACGTGGATCATCTTCGAGGTCGGGGTCGTGATGAGCCTGGTGTCGTACCTCGCGGGGAACGATCACAGCCTCATCAAGGCCGCGCTCAACGCGGCGGACAGCATCCAGGTGACCGTAATCCTCATATCACTTGTGATCGAACAGGGGGGCCGTCGGATCGAGTTCACTCGGAATGAGCTGGTATCGCTAGGAATCTCATGCCTAGCGGCCCTGGCATGGATGCTTACCAAGACCGGATGGATCGGATTTGCCGGATTCCAGTTGGTCATGTCTGTCGCTTACCTGCCGACACTGGAAAGCCTCTGGCACTGGAAGGCAGGACCGTCTCCGGAACCGATGGAAAAGTGGGGTATCAACGTCCTCATCGCTTTGATTGGCCTTACGGTGGACCTCACAGACCGACATGACTACCTGGCAATGGTTTACCCGCTCCGTGCGCTCATTCTTTGCGTTGTGGTCGCAGTCCTCATCACGCGATGGGATAGGAAAAGCAAAGCCGCACAATTTCCAGCCTGATCACTTCCCTCACCTCAAGTCTTCGAAGTGCAGTCGGGTGAAATGCGATCGTGGCATTCATGACCGAATGCGTAGACACTCTTGGTCCGGAGCAGTAGGATGTCTACATCCTGATGACAGAATCTAAGCGATATCAGAATCGAATTGAACTGATGCAGGGCACGCTAGACATGCTCGTTCTACGAGCACTGTCGCTTGAGGCTAATCACGGATATGGGATTGCCCAAATCATCCGCAGCCGATCCGGTGAGGCTTTCGCGGTCGAGACCGGATCGCTTTATCCTGCCTTGCACCGATTGGAACGCCAGAAATGGGTGAAATCGGAATGGAAGTTGACTGAGAGCAGACAACGAGCGAAGTACTACCAGCTCACGGCATCAGGCAGAAAGCAGCTTGTCACGGACCATGAGCGCTGGCTCCAATTGGTGCGCGCTATCGGAGCAGTCATGGAGCCGGAGGTGCAGGCGTGAGAATCAGGCCCTGGCAGCGAGCAAAGCAGGATCTATCCGAAGAACTCGATTCGCATCTGCGTATGGCCATAGCGGATCGGATTGCGAACGGGGAGGACCCTACACAAGCCCGGGCGGCAGCACTGCGTGAACTCGGCAACGTCTCACTCATCAAGGACGTCACGAGGGAGCAATTGGGATGGGTGTGGCTCGAAAATATGCTTTACGACCTCCGTCATGCCCTGCGACAGCTTCGTCGCTCTCCGGCATTCACGGCCACGGCACTACTTACGCTGGCGCTTGGTATCGGTGCTAACCTGAGCGTCTTTCAGTTGCTGTATTCGATCGTCTTAGCCAATCTACCCGTTCCGCAACCGACCGAAATCGTGCGGGTACACGCTGCGCTTAGCCCATTTGATCAAAGCTGGACCATTTCGTCTCCTGCCTACGAGCGGCTCCGTGCCGCCACGCCTGACATCCCGCTCATGGCAACGGCGTACGCAGATGATGCGACGTTTCAGCTGCCCAACCACTCACCGATCCAGGTCGCTTGCGAGCCTGTTTCCGACAATTACTTCAGCGGACTTGGTGTCCTTCCAGCAGCGGGACGTTTATTTATTGAAGCGGACGAACGTCTCGGACAGTATGAATGGCCTGCGGTACTTCGTTACGAATTTGCACGCCGAACATTTGGGACCGCAGCGCAGGCCGTCGGTCAGCACATACTTCTCAATAAGAAGCAGTTTTTCATCGTAGGCGTCGCAGATCGCAGATTCCTGGGCGATATAACAGGTCGTGCTCCAGACATCTGGTTTCCACTAGCGCTTCAAGCCACCGGTGCATTCGCGATTCCGTGGGACTCGCTGGGGCCGGGCCACGACGTATCACTTGATAAGCCTTGGTATAACCAGCCTACGATCTTCTGGCTCTTCCTCACGGCGCGCATCCCGCCACAACGCCGCGCAGCGGTGATGGCACATTGGGACCATGTCTTTCGCAGTGATCGTGAGTTGATGACCGAGGCAACTGCGGATCAAGCGGCAAAGACCCAACTTCTGGGTGTCAAGACGACCATAGCCCCGCTCAGCGAAAATGGTATGCGGGAGCGATTCACCTCTCCGCTTACGCTGCTGATGGCTCTTTCTGCGTCAATCTTTCTTGTAGGGTGCATGAACCTTGCAAGTCTTCAATTGGCTAGACTGGATGCGCGATCGCATGAACTCGGCATCCGCATGGCGCTCGGGGCAAGTAGGCACAGGCTCATTCGGCAAATTGTTTTCGAGGATGCGCTGATAGTGGCGATAGGCACTGGCTGCGCATTCGCATGTGGCCGCGCCGCCAGCGTCATTCTTATTCGCTGGGCGTCAAATCGCAACGCCATTTTCACCTTGGATCTGCATCTCAGTCTCCCCCTCGCTGCGCTGGGCGTGGGTCTCATGCTGTTGTCTCTGATTAGCTTCAGCATCGTCCCGGCCCTACTATTCATGCGCTCAGGAGTTGCACGAACCGCAGGATCGAGCGCAAGGATAGCCGGCAGCAAGGATACGGCGTGCCAACGCCTACGCTCGAACGTGCTGCTCAGCAGCCAAGTGGGGCTCTCTCTGCTTCTTTCCACTATGGCGGCCTGCTTCGCTGCGACGCTTGTGCATTGGGAGACCGTAGAGGTTGGTATGGATCGCGAGCACGTCTTGACTGTGCGACCCGACTTCCATCAACCCAAATACACTAACCATGCTGAATTGCTGCCTGCGCTTTACAGCCAGATTCAGCAACGCCTGCAATCACTTCCAGGGGTGCGCAGCGCAGCCGTCGAAATGTGCGGCAGCATTCATTGCGGTTGGATTACCTCTCTCTACGTGCAAGGCGGTAGCAACCTGACGGATGGTCAGGTACATGGGCAGGAAGACCATGTCGGACTCGGATTCTTTTCCACGTTGGGCGTCCCCTTCTTGCGAGGTCGCGACTTCTCTTCAAGCGACACCAAGGGAGGGCAGCCTGTGGCAATCATCAGTCGTGCCTACGCTCGTCAACTGTTCGGAGATGCGGACCCCGTTGGGCACATGGTTGGCTATGGGCCAGCACCCGCTGATCACAAGTTCCTGATTGTAGGCGAAGTGGCTGACGCGCGCGTGAACGGGGCTCAGCGCGAGGAGCCGCCGATTGTTTACATGAACATCAATCAGAATCCTGCACCGGTGAACAGCATCCGAGTGCGGACTGTGGGTGATCCAATCGCGCTGTCAGAAAGCGTGCGTCATGCGCTACCTGATGTCGATCCTACTTTAGCTATCGATGAAATTGTGCCTCTATCTGTGGAGCTAAACGGAGACCTCGGGACGGAGACGCTCCTCGCAAGCCTAGCTGGAATCTATGCGGGCCTCACACTGCTTCTTGTCTCAATCGGCTTCTACGGTGTGATGTCGTCGCGTACGAGGCGGCGCAGGAAGGAATTCGGCATACGCCTCGCTCTCGGTGCCACTCGCGCTCACGTTCAGGGGCTGATCCTCAGCCAGACAGGGCGAATCCTGCTTGCGGGCGTTCTGCCGGGCGCAATACTTTCGGTCCTCGCGCTCCGCACGGCAAGTCATCTCCTGTACGGATCAATAAACGCCAATGCTCTCGCCATCATCCTAGCGACCGTTGTGCTCGCGTTGGCTGGCACCTTCGCCACGCTTGTTCCCGCCTCCCGTGCAGCGTACGTTGATCCGTTAGAAACGCTTCGCGATGAATAGACAGTCACATGTTGCCCTGAATCGACTCTGCTCACACTGATAGAAGCGCGTGTGACTGTACGACTGTACTCACCGGAAGTCCATACCATCGCGTTGTCCAACGTGGCAATAATCTCCCGCACTGAGCCTTCCAGGCGGGGTTCTTGAGGTGCCCCCTCCAAGAGGCCGGTAGGGTTCGCCCCTAATCGCGTCGCAATGTCTCGCTCGGGTCAAGGAGACTTGCGCGTCGGCCAGGAATAGCCACCGCTGCCAACGCTGACACAGTGAGCAGACCAAATGTCACGCCCAATACCAGAGCCGAAGCTGCGGAAGCGTGGTAAAACTCCGCACGCAGCAAATATCCCGCCAAAACTGCCCCTAGGAGCCCGGCGGCCAGTCCGGGCGCAATCCATTGTGCTTCCTGCCCAATCAGCAACGCCAGAATCGCCCGGCGCTGCGATCCCAGCGCGAGGCGGATTCCAATCTCACGCTCTCGCACCGAAACTTCGTACGTTATTAAGGCATAGGTGCCCAGGGTGGCTAGTCCGAGCGCCAGCCCGCCGAAGGCCGCTACAACCCACATGAAGAATCGGCGTATCGCCACCGCATGCGCCATCAGCTCAGGCATGCTCTCCACGTAGCGCACGGTGATCCCTGCATCTTCACGCAGAATACGTCGCACCGTCTCATCCAGCTCGCTTGGATCACCAACGGTGCGCAGCATGATCGTCATTGAGGTATCAGGTCGCCCGTCGGCCTCGGGAAGATATAGGTTCGGTATGGGAGCGCGCTCAAGCGAGTAGCTGCGCACGTCACCCACTTCCCCCACTACCGTAGCCCACGCATTCAAACCGCCTGAAAAGATCCGATGGCCGACCGGGTTTTCGCCAGGCCATTGCTGCTGCGCGAGCGCTCGATTCACGATTGCCACGTGGTCCTTGCCGTCGTCTGCATCATTGAATGCCCGACCTCGGAACAGCATCTGGCTCACCGTGTCGAAATACCTTGGAGTCACCGCGAATACATCGGGAGCGTTCGGATTTGCCCGTTGGCAATCCTCCGGATGGACGTCTGAGCAGAAGCCGTACTGGTTAACTCTCCCGCCTAACGGTTTGTCGTTGGCGGCGGCTACCTCCGCGACACCCGGAATTCTACTGACATCGCTCAGGATCTTGCGTAACTTCGCCATTGTCACTGCCGGATCAATACTTGCGCTGTGCTCAGGACCACGCAGATCCGTACTTGCGAAAAGCAGATGATCCGGATCGAAACCAAGCGGCTGATGCAGCAGGATGTATACCGAGGAGACCATCCATCCGGAAACCGCCACAAGCACGAAGGCCATTGCTACCTGGGCAGCCACGAGCAAGTGACCTGCTCTCCGCAGTCCACGCGGTCCACGCGGTGTCGAGCTGGAGCTTGAACTTCCGGATCTCAGATCCTCCGTCAGTCCAGTCCGTCGACCACGAAGCGCCGGCAAGATCGTAAGCAGGATCACGATGACTGAAGACAGAGCAACGGCAAACATTACGACCCGAAGATCGACGCTTGCTTCGTTCAGCCGGGGAAGATTCATCAGCTTACTCCGGCTTGCAAGGCGCACCAGCACGCTCGCCAGCATGATCCCGAGAATCGATCCAAGCGCAACGAGTGTTGCGTTCTCCGTCAGCACCTGTCGAAAGATTCGCAGCGGCCCTGCGCCCAACATCGTGCGTAATGCGAACTCTGACCTGCGACGCATATCGCGCGCCAGCAGGAGATTTGTCAGGTTCGCACACGAGATGAGCAGCAACATCCCGCACGCCGTCAGCGTAGCAAGCAGCGCCGAACGATTCTCCGTTCCGCTGATGAAGTCGTTCAATGGAATTAAGACCGGAGAAAACTCGGCCGGATATTCCCGAGGATACGTTCCGGCAAGATTCTTCTGCGCCAATGAAAGTTCTTCGAGGGCGTTTCCCATCGAGACGCCCGGCCTAAGCCGCGCGACTACTTGGAAGGAGCCATCCCCCCGCCGATCCGGGTGCTTCGCAGGATCGCAGCCGATCGGGGTCAGGATAGACGGTTGATCCAACCCATCCATATCCTCGAGTGGTGCGCGCGATGCGACAACCCCGATGACTGTGTAAGTCTGGTAGTCGAGCTGAAGAGTACGGCGAACAAGAGCATTGCCTCCACCCATCCGCTGCCAGTAGCGCTCCGTCACAATCGCCTGGCCAAAGCAATCCTTCTCATTACCGGACTGAGTAAAATCATGCCCCAGCCGCAAAGGAAGACCGAGCTCGCTCAGAAAGTTTTGTGAGACCAGCACGGCATTTACGCGTCCTACGCCTGCGGATGATTCGATGCGCGGCGACCAGCCGGTATAGGCTGACATCGACTCAAAAGCGCGGCTGCCATTCATCCAGTCCGCGATCGTGGGCAGGCTGAAGGGTTTCCAGGGCTTGGCTTCTACCGCAACTAGCCGTTCAGGATGAGCGAAGGGCAGAGGCTTCAAAATCACGGCATACACGATGCTGTACATCGCTGTCGTCAAACCTAGCCCTATCGCTATGATCAGAAGGCCGGTTATAGCGAAGCCGGGGGAACGTCGCAATTGCCGGACTCCAAAGCGCACGTCTTGCCAAAGTTGCTCGACACCGCTCCCCGCCCGCTCATCCCGCACTGCCTGCTTAAGCTGTTCCAGGCCGCCCACCTCTGCCAGCGTGCTTCGGCGAGCTTCTTTCTCCGTCATTCCCTTTGCCATCTTTTCGTCAGCCAGCATCTCCCCGAACGCGCTTATCTCCGCATCGAGATCGTTTTCTACTTCTCGTTTGTCCCACAGGGTTGAGAAAACCGCTCTGATGCGCCGCCATCCGTTCATCGCTTGCCCCTATGTTGATTTCAGTGCGCTCGCAATGGCTTGCGCAATCGTCGTCCATTCTTCGGTTTCAGTACCGAGCTGGCGATGCCCTGCTTTTGTTCGCCGATAGAACTTCGCTCGACGGTTGTTTTCGGAATTACCCCAGAATGACGTCAACCATCCTGCCTCTTCCATGCGGTGCAGCGCTGGAAATAGAGATCCCGGCTTCACACAGAACGTGCCTTGCGTGATTTGCTCAATCCGCCTTGAGAGCCCCAGCCCGTGAAACTCGCTATCTCCAATCGCTTTCAAGATCAGCAGATCGAGCGTGCCCTGCAACAGATGTGTCTGCCCTTCTCCCACGGTCGCTCCTATTGACATCCGATAGGAGTATGGGCGCGACTCCTACAGGATGTCAATAGGAGAGAAATAATGGCAACTTACTTGATCTACGGCCCATTACCAGCGGTTTCACGATAAACGGCTATCACTCCGTGCGCCGTCGTCGAGACCAGTGCCGGCAACTTCCAGGCGTGGCTCAAGCACCCGGCAACTCTCCCGAAGCTTCTGGGAACCATCGCATCACAGACCTTGGCGGCACGGTACGCGCTGACCTGAGCGCGGCGGCCTGGAGACGGTTCGGACGACTGCCCGGTTTTACAAACTGCAAGCCCAAGTACCGCAGACCTGATGGCCTCTTTCCCTTCGTCCGTCTTAAGAGCTGTAGCGGCGAGCAGTATCCGATGGCCGACACTTTCGTGCAGGAAATTGCGAAGCTGCACGAAGATCGCGAGCAACAGCGTGAAGCAAGACGCCTGCGGGCCTCTCTTTCTCCCCGAAGGGGGACGAGGTTCTCCAGTCTGTCCCTCGAACGGTTCAGGACATCCAGCAAGTACAACGACCGTCCCGCCGCCGCCGACATCGCCTTCTGTGTCGCCGCTTACGCCAATGGCATGGATGAAGCTCGGATTGCACTTGCCCTTGAGGACGACTACCTCTCGCGCGATCCCAGTCCTTCCAAGCGAGCTTCCTACATCCGGAGAACTATGACGAAGGCGAGAGACTGGGCATTACGTTAGCCATGGGTTCTTTGAGTGCCCTTGCCTTCCATTCCCTGAAGCGGTTGAGTTGACTGTTCTAGTTCTGAGTAGGCTGCTGCTACTCGCGCCATGAAGCAGGACAGTTGAACAGGGTAGCTCCCTTCCGGTTTACCTTTCTGTCTGCGTTCAGCGTGCCGCGCTCAAGACACCCACGCCCTTCGGACGCACGCTCTCCTTCCAAGATTCCGCTACGCGCCTCTTCGAGGTGCGGACTCCTGCCCCCAGGCAAGCTGTGGTCCCCTTCCGCAGAACCCTTTCAGTCGCCGAGGGAGTGGGTCGCGACGGCACACCCGTTGGGCAAGCATGTACCGCAGACAGCGGACAAACCAGAAAGAAACGGAGCCAAACACCATGTTATTAGTTATGTGGAATTGGGGCGGTTTTAGCCAGTGCGATTTGCCGCGCCGCCCCCGGTCTCCAAGCGCCCGATACCGCGAGTGCAACGATGGGTTGGCTGCCGACGAGTGGCCGAGCAGGCGCACCCGGTCGGCAAGTCACGCCGAGGAGAAGAACCGAGTGAAGTCCAACGAACTCATCAGTGAAATTCAGTGGGATCGCGTTCCCCTTGTGGCCGGTCAGAATGATGCGCGCGCATGGCTTGGCTTTCAGGCATGCCGTGGACTGGCCCTCAACACGCTGGACGCTTATGGCCGCAACCTGGAGCGATACCTGCGATTCCTGAGCAAGTGCGATAAGCAACCGCACGCGATCGGGCAGGAGACCGTCGGGGCCTATCTACGCGACCTGGTGAAGCCGTCCGCAACGCCGGAAGAGCCGGTCATTCGCATGGCGAATGCGACGATCCAGCAGCATCTGGCGGCACTGCGGATGTTCTATGACTTCTTAGTGGAAGAGGGGCGCTGTACAAGAAACCCGTACCGCCAGGGTGTAGGCCGTTCGTCACGGTCACTGGTGAGACGCGAGCATAAGCTACCGTCGATCCCGACCGAGGAAGAATGGTGCCGTGTTCTCAGCGAGGCCGCGAAGGAGCCTATTCGCAATCGCCTGATGCTGGCGATGAGTTACGACGCGGGGCTTCGTCGGGAAGAGTTGTGTCTCCTTGAAACGCGCGACATCGATCCGTCGCGACGCACGATCCGTGTTCGCGCCGAGACCACCAAGAATCGCAGGGCGCGTGTTCTGCCTTACTCGGTGACGACGGACGAACTGTATGGCCAGTATCTGGAGCACCGGCGGACTCTGAGTCGCGAGCGCGGGCGGCTGTTCCTGTCGCAGTCGCCTCGCAACCGTGCCGAGCCCGTCTCGATCTGGACATGGTCCAAGATCGTCAACGGTATCGCAAAACGAGCCGGGGCTGCTGGCTTCACGCCTCATACACTCCGGCATCTGTGCCTGACCGATCTCGCGCGAGCCGACTGGGACATCCATGAAATCGCGATCTTCGCGGGCCATCGCAGCATAGAGACCACCATGATCTATGTGCATCTTAGCGCTCGCGATCTGGCGGCCAAGTTCAACGCCACAATGACGCAGCTTCATAAACAGCGGCTGGAAACGATGGGGAGGCTTTTTCAATGATCGCACCCACAACAACAGATACATGGATATGGCCGGTCGATGCAGCGGCATATGATCGCGAGCACACCCTGACTGCGACGGAGCGCCGATTCCTCGCGATAGAGTTGCCGTCGCGGATCAAGACGAGTAAGACTCGGCAGCCATCGCTCGATCCTGTACATCGACTCGCGCGTCCCTTGCACGATGTCTTCGACCACATCGAGTTCAAGGGGCCGAAACGCCGCTCCCTGGTCTTTTATCTGCTGGAAGAGATGGGGCGCCGTGACCGTGCTCTGTGGGCATGGACGGATGAAGAGTGGATGGAGCTTGTCGAGTGTCGTCGTTATGACGGCAATCGCATCATTGCGACGGCCTATCTGCTCCGGGGTTTTGATACGCTTGCCAGCTTCCCCAAACGGCGGCATGTCTTCTCCTGTCTGGCGCGCCGGGTCTTCGGGTTCAAGATGCTCGCGGCAACTGAGCGAAAGATCAAGGCCAGACTGCGCGAACTGGGGTATCGCGCGCGCACGCTGCGGTTGATGCCCTTGACACTGGCCCAGTTGCTGCTGATCGCACGATCACCACGCATGGAAGACATCACCGAGGTATCTCTGCTCCAGGTGCAAGAGCGAAGCGGCACGATTGCGTTGGAAAACTGCGTGATCGCGTTCTCTCGCCTGCTGGCATCGGAGGGAATCATCGACGAGCCTGTACGCCGGCTCGGTTTACAGCCGAAGATGATAGACGGCGCGCAAGAGGTACTCGTTGCCGATGTTCCACAGGAATGGGGCCGTCTGACGCGGTACTGGCACGACACATCGACACTGGCACCACGCAGTCGGCTTCGCATGTACTACCGACTTCTGACGGTAGGCCGTTGGCTCCAGGCGACGCGTCCCCATATCGAGAGCCCGGTGCAGTGGAATCGTACCGTAGCGTCCGAAGCTGTGGCGATGTCTGTGAATCTGAAGTGCTGCGAATGGTCGCTCAGCACAACGGCGAGCCGCTTTCCTAACTCCGGCAAGCCCATGCAGGCGAACAGCAAGGTCGACATCCTCTATTCGCTACGAACCTTCTTCCGCGATCTGCAGCACTGGGAGATCATCCCGCGGTCTTTCGATCCCCATGTCGCGTTCCGTGTTCCGCGATCTCTACGTGCGCTCATAGGCAGCGATCCCCGTGTTCTGGCGGACGACGTATGGGCCAAGCTGATCTGGGCCGGGTTGAACATCACGGCAGCCGACCTGTCTTCTCAGGGATCCACGGCGAGCAATGGAACTCACTACTATCCTCTGCCGTTGGTGAAAGCGTTATCGGTGACATGGCTCTTCGCTGGACTGCGCTGGGACGAAATCCGCAGACTTCGACTGGGCTGTATCCGTTGGCAGGAGAGCGGGCAAGAGAAGGCTCCGGACGAACGCGTCTGTCTGCTGTCGGTCCCGGTCAACAAGACGAGCACGGCGTTCTCAAAGCCTGTCGATACGGTCGTGGGCCAAGTCATCGAGGCCTGGGAAAAGGAGCGGCCCTCACAGATGAAACTTATCGACCTGAAGACGGGCGAGTTGGTCGAATACCTGCTCGCGTATCGATCCAAAGCGCTCGGCTATAACTACCTCAACAAGGTACTGATCCCCGCGCTGTGCGCCAAGGCGGGAATCCCAAATAAAGATCTCCGTGGCCGCATCACCAGCCATCGCGCGCGCAGCACCATCGCCACGCAACTCTTCAATGCGCGTGAACCAATGTCGCTGTTCGAGGTCCAGGCATGGCTGGGGCATAAGAACCCGTCTACCACGCAACACTATGCAAAGCTGAATCCGTCGAAGCTGACCAAGTCGTACGAAAAGGCAGGCTACTTCGAGCGAAACATCCGCGCGATCGAAGTGCTGATCGATCAGGATGTAGTGCGCAAAGGACTGGCGGCCCAGGAGTCGTGGAAGTTCTTCGATCTCGGGCACGGATACTGCACGTACGACTTCTTCGATCAATGCCTTCATCGCATGGCCTGTGCCCAGTGTTCGTTCTATGTGGCGAAAGAATCCACGCGCGCGCAAATGCTTGAAGCCAAGACCAATCTGCTGCGCATGCGACAAGAGATCCCGCTATCGGAACCCGAGCTGGCGGCGGTCGAGGACGGTCTGGCAGCTTACGAAAAGCTCATCGCAAACCTTCAAGATGTGCCGACTCCAGACCGTCTTCTGCAAATCGCACCGGCGCAGTCCCTGCCCTCAAATGAAAGCGAGAAACAATGCTGACCCAACCCATCGTTGCACTCGCGGTATCGGGCGCTTGGAGACCGGGGGCGGCGCGGCAAATCGCGCTGGCTAAACCGCCCCAATTCCACATAATCAACAAAGTCATCCTCATCGGCCGCCTCGGACAGAACGCAGAAGCCAAAACCGCTCAGAACAAGAACGAGTACGTCATCCTCAACATCGCTACCCAGGAAAGCTGGAAGAACGACAAGGGCGACTACGAGAATCGCACCGAATGGCATCGCGTCTATGCCTGGAGGAATCTCTCGAAGTTCGCCAAGACTCTCCAGCAGGGGCAGCTCATCACTCTGGAAGGAATTCTCAGGTATCGCGAAGTCGAAGATGAAGTCGAAGGAGCGAAGTTCAAGCATCGAATCGCAGAGATCCACGCCATCAGCATGAAGCGGCTCTCGAAAGTTGAGGCCGCTGATGATCCTTCGGACGGGGCCGACGACGAATAGTCGTCGACCATGTGGGCGGAGCCGGTTGGCTTCGCCCATTTCCCTCCCCCGATTCTTTACGACTTGGTCTCTGGATCGTTCACTCTGTACTTGGCCTGCACGAGTAGTTTGCCGAACCCTGTCCGCCACGCTCCGTTGTAGTCATCCACTCCCAGGTCTGTTCTGCGGTTATTCTTATCTCGAGGCGAAATGAATACACACGAGATATTAGAAGCCATCGATACACAGATCGCGCAACTGCAACAGGCTCGAGCCCTACTCTCTGATGCCCCTGTAGCCGCTCAAGCCATCACCGCAACAACAAAGCCGAGCGGGAAGCGACGCGGTCGGCCCAAGGGATCAGTCGCAAAGAAGCCTGAAAACATCGCTTCAACGCCGGCAAAGAAAGTAAGAGCCACCATGAGCGCTGAAGGCAAAGCGCGGATTGCGGCGGCACAAAAGGCCCGTTGGGCAGCGCTCAAGAAGAGCAGCAACGTCGCAAAGCCCGCTACAAAGAAGATCGCGGTGAAGCAGAGTAAGACCGTCGCGCCGGCGAAGAAGGCCGTCGCCGCTAAGCGTGCGCCTGCCGTTAAGTCTGTCGCGCCAACGAAAGAAGCCTAGAACGTCATCTCCGGTACGGTGTCGGTCGTCCTTGTCACCACCCCTAAGCGCGTTCATTTCGAAGTTCGCTTCCTCACGGGGGTGAATGGCGATAAGAACGCGGCTGTCTTAAGACATTTGTGAGAAGGCTTGCTATTCCCACTCGGTGGCGGATTCCCATTCGTCAAGAAGGCCCGGGACCCTGCGGCGAGTGGGAAGCGTTCCCGGCGTGTATGAGTGCGGCAGGATAATGGACGAGGTCCACCCGGCTCAGTGAACGAGCCCAGCTGAAACTCCTATACTTCGTTATGGCCGCAGCACTCAACCCTCTCGATTTGTTGAACGGTATTCGATCGTTGATCCTGTCCGGGCGTCAGTCAGCGTCGAGGGGTATCAATTTCCTCCAGGTTTATACGACCTACGAGATTGGCCGTCGGATTGTGGAGCAGGAATAGCGGGTCGCAGACCGTGCAGAGTATGGAAAGCAGTTGCTTATGGAACTGGCGGAGCGCCTTACAGCCGACTTCGACAACGGGTTTTCGCGAAGCAATCTTGAGTACATGCGCCGGTTTCACCTGACGTACCCCAACCGTGGCCGAGAGATATCCCAGACAGTGTCTGGGAAATCGGTCGAAGAAGAGCGCAGGGCCGCTCTCAGCTGGTCTCATCACGTCTTCCTTTTAGGGCTTAAGGAAGCAGCCCAGCGCTCGTTTCACGAGATAGAGGCCTCGGAACAAGGTTGAACACTGCGCGAACTCAAGCGCCAAATTCAATACAGCGCTTTACGAGCGTCTGGCGTTGAGCACAGATCAGGCATCGATCCGAGAACTGTCCCGGCAGGGACAACTGATCGCCAAACCTCAAGATCTGCTGAAAGAACCATACGTGCTCGAATTCTTAGGGCTGGAGGAGAAAGTCAGCTACTCGGAATCGGACCTTGAAGCAGCCATAGTTGACCACGTCGAGCGGTTTCTTCTTGAGCTGGGCAAGGGTTTCCTATTCGAAGCACGCCAGAAGCGATTCACGTTTGACGAGGAACACTTCTTTGTCGATTTGGTGCTCTACAACCGCCTGCTTCATTGCTACGTCTTGGTCGATTTGAAGATTGGCAAGCTGACCCACCAGGACCTCGGCCAGATGCAGATGTACGTCAACTACTTCGATCGCTTTATGAAAACCGAAGCCGAACAATCTACGATCGGCATCATTCTCTGTAAATCAAACAACGAGGCGCTAGTCGAGATCACTCTTCCCAAAGACGCCAACATTCATGCCCGGGAGTACCAACTCTATCTTCCCAGCAAGGACGAGCTTCAGCAAAAGCTCAAGGAATGGAGCGCGTCACAAACGACCGACAATTCTTGACAGCCCTTGTTCTTTGCCAAACGGTTGTGGGGTTTCGCCAAAGCCTGCTAATCGAACCCGCGCCCAGCAGCCTGACATCCAAATCGTGCATCGGGTGCTGGATGGTCTTGTGCGGCTCGATTACACTTGCACTAAATTGCGACCACACGGTTGGCGCGGTAAAAGTCTCACCTCCAGCATGCAACAATTCGGAGCGCGAACAGCGGGCGCGAGTGTGGATGTCCTCGTCAGCGAGTGATGGATCATCAAGAGTGTTTCGGGGTTCGCCTGCGATCAGATAAAACCGCATCCTTCAGCGCATGAAGAAACCTCACGTCTGTCTCGATTAGCGAAAGTGCGGCGCGTACGATCATGCTGTCATTGGCTCGAATCCCATGTTCGGTGGAAGCGTAGCCGCTGAGCTGGCGTAATTTAGTCAGATCCTCCGGGTAGAGGTAAACCGTATTTCGGGATGGCTTCAGTGATGGGGAGAGCGGCTTTATGGGCGCACTCGACAACTGCGGACGAGCCGCCTGAGGCGGCGGCGCTTGGATGGGGGCTGGATCGTTGTTGCTTGTTCCTAAGTTACTATCCTGACTTCCTGAATCTTCCTGGATCGTAGACGACTCAGCGTCTACTCGTTCGGTAGTCGCTGCTTTTAGGCCAGCGAGTGGGTCGTTGTGAATAGCCTGAAGAGGGTTATATTTTGCTTTTGCCATGGGATCGGTTACGCCCTCGCTTGTTCTTTGCTTCCCTGCTCCAGAGAAGAAGTTTGTGGAAGACTCACGATTTCCAAAGCCAACTTTCCCGCGAGCGCCTGAGCGCTGCGATCAAGTACGTTCCAGCCGCCTCCCCCCACAAAATGAGCGAAGACCTGCCGGTCTGGTATTTGAGTCTTGAGTGCTTTGATTTTCAGGGCCGCAACTGAATCGTCTACGCTACGGGCCAGGATGGTTCCAGATTTCACACGATTGATGAGCACGCGGACAGCCGCGCGGGGATTTGTCTTCTCGGCGAACTCCACCGCTTCGCTGACCTCCCAGAAGTCAACCACCGTCTGGCCGGTCACGATGATAATTACATCTGCTTGTTGGACAGCAACCAAGCTGGCCGCGTGCTCGAGATTGGGAGGGGTATCGAAGACGATGTAGGTGTATTGGCTCTTCGGTACAGCTATCTCCACCTCGGAGCCTGAGTGCCGGATGCTTTTTGTGCTTGAACCCTGTTTGTCAAAGTCCTGTAAGGCTACATGGTTCCCAGCCTGCCTCAAAGCTTCTGCAACGAGGAGGCTTGAGGTCGTCTTCCCTGCCCCACCCTTTTTAGCCAAGAACGCGATTTTCAAGTCTTACTCTCCTAACCGCTCAACATCATACTCTCATACTGTAGGCCGCAGGCAGCCGTTTGGCTACGTAGGCCTCTGTGTGAGGTACCTACTCTCACACTCTCCAATAGAGTTAGTGAAACTGCTTTGACAGTGATTGTGTGGCCGTGATCGATTGCAGCGCTTTTGCCGTATGTGTGAGAGTAGGAGATTACGCGTAGACAACCTATCTCAACTCGCCTCCAGATGTATGACAGTATGACACTCATACGTGTCCCCTGACGGGTGACTGGCGGCGCGCCAGAGCATTTCCCGATAAAGCGGGCTCCAATCAAGAGAATTGGCTACACAAACCTCTGTATGAGGTACCTACTCTCATACTCTCCGACAACTCTCTGCAGTCCCATATTGACGATGCATGCAGGCGTGATCGACCTGCCATGCTCTTTCGGCCGTGCGTGTGAGAGTGGGAGACTGAGTCATACGGCTTACGCTCATTTGCCGCTAGTATGACAGTAGGACACTCATACCTATTAGGGACGGATATTTGGCGAGTTTCTGAAGCATTTCTCAATTAGCGGTGCTCCGCATCAGGAGTATCGTATGAGAGTCACACAGTACGTGTCTCTTACTGTACGATCATGTGACACAATCTGTACCGACTTATGCATCCACTGCTTAGCCGAATAGCCTAAACATGGGATGGTTCTACGACCATATGAGAGTAGGACTGTCACACTGTAGGGGCGCAGATCAAGTCTGTTATAGCTCTTCCAAATCCGTCAGTTTTGCCGAGATACCGTTCCGTAGTTTGGATGGATGAATGCCCTAAGAGTTCCTGTACATCTTCTAAGGCAGCGTTGCCGCTTCGGCAAAGCCGTGCGCAAGTTCGGCGAGCATCATGCGGTCGGAAGGTGTTATGCCCACATAAAGTTGCATAGTGTGACAGTATGATTTTCACACTCTCCTCAGACATTTGTTGGCTTCCCAGCTTCCCGTGGCGGGAGATACTCCGGAATACTGCGCCTTGCACAATCTGTGTAGCCAGTAGCCAATCCACGATTGCCAGTCTCACCCACTCCGGAAGGCTGATATTGCGAATCTTTCCGCCTTTACCGCGGAGCCCAATAAGGCCCCATTGGCCGTCTCGTTGCTGCATCGTCGCGACCTGAAGTTCAACGAGTTCTCGACGACGAAGAGCAGTGGCGAAGAGGACAGCGACAATTGCATAGTCACGCTTCCCGCGAATAGATCTACGGTCTACAGATTTCAACACTACGTCTACCTGAGATTTCTGCAGCCAATTGCCGATCCTTGAGCCAGATTGCTTTTCTCCACGAATTCGACGGATCGCTGCAGCTTCATTTTGATCAAGTATCCCCGCGTCGGCGGCCTCTTGTGCAAGCGCACGGACAGCAGCCAACCGAAGGTTTACCGTGGCAGGCGAGTATTTCCGTCCCCACTCGCCGTTCTGCTGCCGTTTGCTGGAGCCAATCAGGTCATCCTTGTATTGAAGAACGCTCAACCGTGAGAATCTACCATCGCCCTTACCAGAGCCGCACCAGGTGAAGAACTGGAGGAGGGAAGTACGGTAGGCCCGACGCGAGTTCTCAGCCGTAAGACTGCGTTCGACCCCTTCAAGCAGCCTAAGAATGGCCGGAGGCGGATTGAGTGTCTGCCAAGAGCCAGGGAAGTGGGAGGCGGGATGGAAGAGTGCAAGTTCCATGTTTTCTGCGTCCCAGCATACCTCACTTTGGATAACGTACATTATCAAAAGTCAGAAACATCAGTTTTAGTGGTAGGTCTATATTGCGCTTACGCGCAATAATAGATGAGGAGGCCCGCTGATCGACTGGATCCGGGGACGGAATTTGGCACGTACCTTATCGTGGCTCGATCGACTGGGATCAATCTTGCGCGTAGTTTCGGAATCTTCACGGTCACACTATGACCGAAAGGACCTGCAACGCCTTTTCGCCATCCAGGCCAGATCTGCGCAACATTTGATCGCGACGATGCCTAGTGTCGCGGTGGGGCGAGCCAGGCTAGTGGAGAGGGAAGAGCTGCTCCGGTTGTTGACCTGCCTTTACGAGGCCGCCGATCCGACCGAAGCATATGCAAAGTTGCGGGGAGCCGGCGGTCGCCGGGTTCGCCGACAGATTCGCACCCTCTCGTTGCAGGACAATCACGCTGACTTGGATGCGCCGCCGACCGGACTAAGCCTTTGCCGCGGAGAGCTCAAACTTCAATTTCAATCTCTAGAACAACTTGCTGAAATCCTCGTCTACCTCGCAACGATTCTTAGAGATGATGTGGCAGCGTTCGCGTCGCGATATGAACCTGTCGTTGATCTGGAAGAATCTGCGGCAGAAGCAGCGCTCGCAAAAGAAATGGACTACTACCGATCTTTCCTCAAATAAGGCGAAATTCCAACGTATAGTATGAGTGTATGAGAGTCCTACTGTCGTCAAGCACCTGCCTCCTCGCGGAAACACTTGCTAGAGTAAGTAAGTTCAGAAAAGGTCTTGTATGAGCCAAATGGTCATAGAACGGAAAGGCCGCGATTACGCCAAGGAGCGCAAATCGGCTATTGAAAGCTCTGTCGACCGCGTTGTCGCCCTTCGCGACGACCGCGACACCGGCGTGCTCGGCGATGAAGTTATCAAGATGGCGCAGGCCCTCATTCTTTGCACTCTTCCATATAGGCCCACTGAAGAGAGGCAGGTCGTGCGATCAGCCAGGCTCAGCGACGGATCAACTCTTCGCGTGACCTTCACGGCAGGAATCAATGGCATCGGAATGGCCTTCGGGAATGACCGGCACCTGATGGCTTGGCTTTTTGATAAGGCAATCAACTCTGACACAGCTTTCGTAACGATCAAGAGCGCAAGCGACTATCTTCGAGAGACAGGCAAGAGCCGCAACGGGGATCGGGTAAAAGAGTTGGCGGCTCGCCTCAGCCGCCTGACCGGACTCGTGATTGGCATCGAACGTAGGTCGAGCGGATCGACGCAGACGGTGATGCTTCCGATGATCGCTTCGTCCAATTTACCCAACAATTTGACCGTGCAGTTGAAGGCGGAAAGCAATGGGCAAAAGTCGATTCCAGGCTTAGAAAACCCCTTCGGCATCCAGCTTGAAGAGCGCTTCTTCCAGGATATAAAGAAGCATCATGTCGCCATTCCTCGTCGCCTGTGGATGCAGCTTCAGGGTCAAAAGGGAGGGCCGCAGCTCCAAGATCTCCTCACTTTTTTTGTCTACCGTTGCTACTGCGCTCAGAGCGAAACCGTCATTCCTTGGTCCGGCTTAAGAGAGCAGTTTCCTCAAGATGACACGAACCCCCGCCGGTTCAAACAAAGCGTGAAAAAGGCGATACAACAGCTCCGAATCCTCTGGCCCGAGATAAGAATCGATGTGGTTAAGGAGGGCGTTTGGGTGGACCGAGCCGTTCAGCCCTTGCTCCCAGACGACCCAACTAAAAAGAGAATAAGGCGCCTCAGCGCAGCGAATTAGCTGAAAAAGTGGACCCTACACGTACAGAATTTTTCGCTTCAATTCGCGACCATATGGACCCTCCGCGTACGGCGGAAGAAAATTCACCACATTTGATCGCTTTGTCGTCTAATCGGACCTTCCGCGTACGAAAACGGACCTTCCGCGTACGCCCAAGAGCGACGAACATCTGCCTACATGTCCGGTTTGCTCGAGAAACGGACCTTCCGCGTACGGCCCGATCCAATTTGAGACTGTTTCTTTCCACAAAAACCTAAGAAAACCGCTAAAACCCGAAGACCTTCCGCGTACGATCGGGCGGACTTCCCGCGTACAGCAGCTGGACCTTCCGCGTACAAACTGCAGACCCTCCGCGTATTTCCACAGGACCTTCCGCGTACCCTTAATAGGAAGCAAGAGAAGCATGTGTACTTGAGATCAAGTGAAATTCAGGAGTCGATACCTGTGGAGAAGACGCAAAACAGAAGCAGGGACAAGCAACTGCAAAAGCTCCCTAATGAAAGCAAGAACAAGAAAAAGGCATCCCTCACATCGAGAAAGACTGCGGGGCAGAGCAGAAAGTGCCCTACAACGCATTTAGAACCCAAGCTGCACCCCGGAGCCCCAAGAATGGCTATCCCGTGCGCCCAGCGAGCCATTTTAGGTTGATTTCAAAATTTGCCCCGATTGACTTGGGACGAACTCGTCGCCACACAGCATTCTGGCGAATACACCCTACTATCCAGCCACTTCACCACACTCTTTCAGGCCGGATGAGGCACAATAATCGCGTGTACGCGGAAGGTCCGTTTTTGATTGAAATTCGACAGTCGGAACCTCTTGCACTCAAGAGGCAAACTCGAACGAACCGATTATCAAAGTCCGTCCGCTGGCGAATCGTAACTAGAGCGTATTTCCCGGTCGTCAAACACCATTCGCCAACGTGTTAAATTGCTCCGCGAACTCGTAAAACCTCGACCACGCGCTTGAGCTTTATCTGATCGTTGACCTGAGCATTATCTTGCCGAATCTCATACACAAACCCAGTGTCCCAGGATTCGGAGTCGTCAGCATGCCACCGGCAACATCTGCGTCTCTTGATGGAATTCCCCAACTGCTAGATCTGTTTTCAGGTGCGGTTGCACTGACGGCAATGCGCTCCCTCCAGAACTCTTATGGATCTGCACACTTACCAAGGTAAGGCTGTTTCATTACGAAGGGGGGAATCTCTCTTGCTAATCAATTTCTTGGGGGAACCTAAGTTGTTATCTTGGGACAGATCGCTAATGTGAAGAGTTGTGTGGGCCCAAACTGATGTGTTTTGTGAAAATTGTTCCATTTGTGTTGACAGAGAAGAAGTATGCAGAGATTGCAATCGAGGCGTTCAACAGGACCATGGATGATCTCGTCATCCGTCGGATTCCTATTCTCAATTCAGGCGTGGAGTCTGTCCAAATCGATCATGTCGAAAATGCAGAAGAGATACTGAAAGAGTTCGACGAGACTCCAGAAGACGATTAGCTGAGTTTCTCGTGGCCGGCAGTCTTC
>NZ_JACHIP010000015.1 GCF_014203275.1 Granulicella aggregans | reverse complement strand
CCGGAGATCTGCTCCGGAGACCAGTCCAGGATCAGTTTACTGGCCACGAGCAAGCTCAGCTTCCTGTGGTCGGCAAGCCAGCAGGTCTTAGGCCGAAGAGCCGAGCTCCAGGCTCGCTGATCAGCCTCACTGGCTCGATACATCAGACGGCCACCATGACGCGCCACCTCCCGGCTCACCGTAGACGCTGGCCGTTCGAGACCCCTGGCTATCTCACGAATCGACGAGCCGGAAGCGATGCCTCGCGAGATGTCTTCCCGCTCGGCCAGCGTGAGCGTTCGCTGCGACCGGCGACGGACCGCCGGGGCAATCCCTCCGTGTTTCGATAGCAGGAACTGAATCGAGCCATGGTCCTTGTCAAAGGCTCGACCAATCTCGTGCAATGACTCGCCCGCCTTCCAACGTTGCCAGATCTCGGCCTTCTGCTCCGCAGAAAGCCCATGTTGTCTCTCTCGTCTCATCAACACCACCTCTGAGAAATGATCTAAATCAGATGGTGTTGCATCGACCGGTTGAGACCGCCCCGTTTCTGCGGAACTAACGTCTGGCTGCCGTGTCGCTCGCTCCGACGCACTCGTTCCGACAGCGGCTGTCTCGTCGTTCCCATCTCATTTCATCGTTTCGAGTGCTCATTGCTTCCGTGTTAGAGCAACCAAGTATGGATTATTTGGGTCTCGCTTGACGTGAGTGACGGAGCACCTCGCCTCAACATCTCAAAGAGCCAATCGGTTCCATTTGGACCATCGGGAAAGCCGATGTTGGCCCGGATGTCCCTTCGTCCGTATACCGGACGAACCGAATCCACGATGAGTTTTCCGCTGTTACTGAGTATGACCGTCAGCGGGAGGCTAGTGTTTGTGTCATGGAGCGAATCAAGCAGTTGGTCTACACCTGGAGTGTCCTGATGCCGCGTGTCATTGAGGCGTTCCCCATGGACGACTACCAACTTGACAAAATACTTGTCGAAGATCGGCCGGATAGTTGGATCGGCCAGAAAGATCTGCTGCAAATGACAAGATGCGCACCACGAAGCACTGAAGATGAGCATTACGTTTTTATGCTGACTGCTCGCAGTTGCTTCAGCCTCCGTAAGCATCTGGTTGGCGGTCGGCACGTCCCGATCGGTGGTCTGGCTTACCCCAGGGGAACCGAGCAAGCCTAGAAGCAACACAGCGTGCATGCTTTTCATGTGTAGTATTCTCCAGCATCGCCTTAGTGATCCGCAAGATTCCTCTCGCAACGGCTCTGGTATCGGTTGAGCCGGGAGGCGAAAGACATCTGGCAAACCAACGTCCCGCAAAGTCGATGTTATCGGAAACTAGGTTTCGTCCAAGGCGCACCCGCTCTTGACACTGAGCACCGCTGCGTGACGGACGTAATCGATTCTGGGTTCCGCTCGGTAGTCGAATGGAGGGCGTGGCATCCCGGGGCGGATACTTCGGGTAGACAGTAGCAATTGGCCTATGTCTTTTCGTTATCACGCTATAACTACCGTTCACGTCGCCGAGTACAAACGGCTTCGTCAAGTTTGGGATCTGTCCGGGATCGACCAGGATGTCGACCGTCTCTTGTTTGTCCAGGACAAGCCGCGCACAGCAGCGCAGGCCGAAAGGCTGTCGGCGCTCCAAGCTTCGGTTCGCGCGGGCAGGCTAGACGATCCCTGCCGATCCTAGATGCGCTGTGGCTTTGATGGATGGGTGCTACGTAGGAGTAGATCTCACGCGTTACCCAGCATCCCCGCACATCGCCGACGGAATCTCAGTGGATGAGGAGATCAGGCACGTCGAGACCGGGAACGCAGTCGTCTCCCTCGTCCACAGGCTCGCGAAAGACCACGGCTGGATGTGGGACCGATATCCATTCGCGATCCAATTCGTCCTCGTCCATTTCTGTCATGCCGAGACGGAGCACCCAGAAACCTTTCCCGCGAATCATTGCCGGTTCGAGCGGCTCAAAGAACAGTCGGATGCTCGTAGGGAGGGCAGCAAGCGCGTCCTCGCGGTCAAAAGAGCGGAATGGTGCCGGACGTTTCCAAGCTTTATTCACAGACTGCAACCAGTAGTGCTCCGGCTTGAAGACCTCGCCGTCAAACTCGCTTCCTAGAAAAACTAAGCAAGTGATACTCCGCTTATGCTCCTCGATCATTTGCTCAATTCCTTCCTCTAAGCCTCGTTGCAATTGTCGCAATTGGAATAGTGCTGACAGAACGCCATCCAC
Source organism: Granulicella aggregans (assembly GCF_014203275.1). Classification (GTDB taxonomy): domain Bacteria; phylum Acidobacteriota; class Terriglobia; order Terriglobales; family Acidobacteriaceae; genus Edaphobacter. The sequence continues at coordinate 59,462 of NZ_JACHIP010000015.1, read as the reverse complement.
AACGGATTACGCTTGAAACCGGGGTGTGCCGGATCGTTGAAGTTCACCCGCTCTGCGAGTGCGTAGAGCGTCGGAGAGGCTTGCGCGAACTTGAGCAAGAGTTCAAGTCCCTGCTGACAGGCCGGAGGCTCTTCCGACATAATCCAGACTCGCATCGTTTCTTGTTCTTGTTCGGTCACAAAGTTCACCTTGAAATCCTTCACTTTCGATTCAAGTCTAGGCCGAGTTCGGCGGGCACTCGAACGCCTGACACAAGCTCGGTTCGTTAATCCTCACATTTCCCACGCGCGGGTCCACTACGTGAGCAGACATCAGGGCGGCGTCATAAGGACGCAGCAGATCGACCGGCGGACGTTCCTGGTCTGTCGTGTCCAGCCAGCGTTCGTATTGAGATGGCTTCAGCATGACCGGCATTCGATTGTGGACGCTTGCCGTGAGTTCGTTTGGTTCGGTAGTCACAATTGAAAAAGTCTCGATCCACTGCGCACCACGTCTTACCGTGCGATATTCTCGTTCGGCCAAACTGACAATGGCATTCTCCCCATCATCATTGGGCGCAATCCTCAGACGGATCGCACCGACATCGTCCATCGGTATTTCTTCGATATCGATTGAAATCGTCCGCTCTAAGAGAACGGTAGGGCGGACAATGATGCCCTCAATCTGCCGTCTGACCCTCGCCTCTACCGCAGCAGGAGTCTCTTTCCATGCTTCCCACACCCCACCGAAGGCTAACGGTTGGTCTTCTTTCAGTTGAAAAGCGTAAGGTTGCTTCGTCTTCGCGTCCAGCTTCTTCCACTCATAGAATCCGTCTGCCGGCACCAGGCACCTACGCTTCTTAAAGGGCGTGCGCCACATCGGTTTGTCCATGAGCCCTTCTGCCTTCGCATTGATAGTGCTGAGGCCCATCGCCTTCGGGTCTTTAGCCCAGACGGGAATCAGACCCCAACGCATCACACGCATTGTGCGTTCGCCAGTGTCGCGGTCTGCAACGATCACTGCCTGCATAGTCGTCGGCGCGATATTGAATGATGGCGCAACCTCAAGAGGAAGGTCGGTCAATTTGCCAAGGCGGAAGGCTTCGGCGATGCGCTGTTTATCGGAACGGCGATAGTAGCGGCCACACATAGCTAGAGCTCGTTGCAGTCGTCGCAGACGTTACAGTGATTCACAAAGGCTATCCACCGCTCGCTGTAAAGGCCAATTACCTCGGGTCGCACATCGATTAGCCCCTTCGCCAGCACGCCTTTCCATTCTTCAGTGTGCAGACGCGCGAACACTTCGAGCAGCGCCATGCCCTCATCACAGGCAGGCATATCTTCTAACGTCCACTGGTCAAGGAACTCTGCACTCGCAATCATCAGCGACCACCTTTCCAATCGAAACTGTCCGTTATGACCATCTTCTCACCTCAGCGCGCACTCGTGAGTGATCATTGCCACCCCCGACGAAATAGCTAGAAAGGGACCCCCGCTGAGCGTTGAAGTCGGCGGTGACGCGACTAGCGGTGCAGAGGGTTGAGCTTGACCAGTTGGGCCGAGGTCAAATGGAGCCAGACCGAACCCCGCCCGGTCTGAATTGCATACTGAAGCGCTTGTTTATCCGCAAGAGTTTTGTCAGCGCCGCCCCGCGCGGCCAATTCGAGAATCTTCGCCGAATCCTGGAAGATGAACTTCTTCGGAAGCGGAGTTTTGAGATCTGGCTCAAGGAAGGTAACGTACCACCCTTCGGGTCGCTCCATGAAATGCATATAAACTTTGCGCCGGGGCTCACACCGCTCGCAATACCGTTCTCCGTGTTTGGCGGGCGGGGGTTCCAGCGGCACCTTGCAGGAGCAACATATACGTCCCGACTCTCGCCTTCGGGTTGTTGATGCTCGCTCCCCGCCCATAGGCGAATAATAGGCGAAGACGGAAGGAATGTCATCCACAGACTAGAGCACGATTTGGAAGGAATCGTCAGTAGGCAACATTTCAAAACGTCATGACGTCATTATTGGTATCTGCGAATCGGCTGGGAGCGAACATGGTCGCTATTTACGGGGTTTCCTGCAAAGTCTGCGACGAGTTCATTAGTCTCGGCCAGTCGGAGAAACGACTTCATCTCTCGACCTTTCAACTGGCTCCAACTGAACCCATACTCTGTCTCCACTGCGGCTCTTTCTACGTCTATAAGGAGTGGGAGCTGATCGACGCCCGCAGGTCACCTCTCTCGGACCGCTCAAATGCGGATTTTTATCCTGCTTCGTCCCAATTACTACGCTGAACTTCGTTCCGAGCTTTTGGTCAACCACGACGCCGTCCTAACTAAGCGTGCAGTAATGGCGCCTAACATCTTTAACGTCGATCTCGATCAAGCGCCAGTTTCCGAAAATCCCGTGTTTGTACAGCTCATCATCTTGGCACTAAGGTTGCGAGTCACTCCATCCTTGCGGAATGCGTAATTTTGATTGCCCTCCGGAGCAGCCAACCACCAACGACCGCGAAGATCGGTCCGCCTATGAGACCACTAGGTCCATCCCCGAGGGGTTTAGCTAGCGCTGCGAGCATGAGGCAGTCATGACTGAAGGAGACAAGGCCAACGAGAGTCAGTGAAGACGCAGCGACTATGCAAATCCATCTGAGCAGCTCACCCATGTGCACATCGTAAATTCGAGATCATGCCAACAGGTAACCAAAGTCGTTATTTTTTGGAAGTCTCGCCTCGGGGGCCGACGAGGAGGCGAAGTTGCCGACAACCCTGTTTTCCGCGCACTGGTGGATTACCAGTCTAAGTTTGCCTGACCACATTCACTACGAGAAGCTGATGTTATGTAATTCACCGAGAATTGAGAGCCTTATGCGGACTCGAGGACTTTCTTCAATATCAGCCGTTTTCTTAACTCTGGCTTTGGGCATGCGCGGAAATGGCCAGGAGATTTACCGTCTGCGAGACGCGCCGTTCACAGCCACACAGGTGTGGGCCTCTAAGGATCGTCAAAACATAAATAAGGTCGCGAGAGCCAGCGACGGCAGTATCTACATCGCTTCGTTTGACGCGCAAGGGTCGCCGCAGTGGGTCACAATCGAAGACGCCCCTCACCGGCGCGTAATTGTATTGCAAGCGAAGGCTAGAGTTTATACGGTCACGGTCCGAAGCCCAGCCGATCCCGAAACCTATTCCTTGGAGCAGTGGACGGAGGTAGGAACGCGTCTCGCAATCAGGGTACCGGTCACACTGACCTAGGAACGAGAACAGAATTAGGCATGACCTATTACGGTAATAGACTAGAGTTCGCGGGCGACGTAATCGAGCGTTGGGAATCCTTGGAGCTTGGGGCTACTTGTAGGAGCAGGACGACGGATTCTCAAGGCGTAAAGGTCGAGTTCACCCTGTCCAACATTCAGCGATTGGAGCCTGACCCGGCACTCTTTGAAATTCCGCCCGGCTATACGCCAGCGAAAGTGGTCAACCGCAGAAAAAATGCTCCGCGTCAGTGGCAGTTTAATCAGGGACAACTAAACCGGGTCCAATAAGATGGGTGGAGAGCGAACTCTCCACCCATTCGAAGCGTATCAATGCACGGGAAATCCAGGGTCATGCTACAGGTTACGCGCCCGGTTGCCGGTCACGAGCCGCAGAAGAAGGGTAAGCAGTACAGCGCCGATGACGGCAACGAAGACCGTGTAGACCAGGCCGCCTGAGCCGGCGTAGCCCAGATGCTGCATGATAAAGCCTCCGACCACGGCGCCAATGATGCCGACGACGATATCCCCAACGGCTCCAAAGCCAGAACCTTTCATGAGCTTGCCGGTAAGAAACCCTGCAATCAGACCTACGACTATCCACCAGATAATAAACATGTGAGCACCTCCAGTGCTTTAATGCGGTTAGAAAAACAAAGGTAACCAATGGCTGAGTGAGCATGGTTCAGCTACAGATGGTCACCGTGTCGACGCTGGCGGCGGAATGATGACAGCTCAGCGTCGGGTCGATACCTGCAGCGCATGCGCACTTATTCAGTTGCCGGACCTTTCATTGCCGTTGCTTCGTTATGTCAAATATTTGACATAACGGACCTGCATCATACTTAACATAGGGAGACTGGCAGGCTCAGGCCGCTAAGCGATCCTGCTGCGACATTCGTCCGTTTGGAACATCTAAAGCATCAGCGGGTGTATACGTGTCCCGCCCTTACAGCAATCAACCTGGCTTAAACAAGGATCTATGGCTAAGTCCCATCCAAATCGCTTTCTTGCCGCCATCTCCCACAAGAGCAGGAAACATCTGCTGTCGACTTCGTCCGAGGTCGAGTTGGGAACCAAAACTGTGCTTCACGAGTCGCAAACTCGGCCGTCGCACGCTTTCTTTCTTACCTCGGGCCTGGCTTCCGTTCTCGCAGTGACCACCGTCGGGTTTGCGGCTGAAGTTGGCGTTGTCGGTCGCGAGGGTTTTACGGGAAGTCTGCACCTCATAGGGCCGGTGGATACTCCGACGCACTGCCGCATGCAGCTGGCCGGCGCAGCCATCCAGATCCCCTTCGAGCATCTCCAGAAGGCGTTTTATCAGGACGACGATCTCCATCGCCACATCCTCGAATTTGTCCAGGTGCATACGCACATCCTGAGCCAGGTAGCCGGATGCCACTCCATCCATGGAGCTTCACAGCGCCTTACGCGCTGGCTCCTCACCGCGCAGGATCTAACGGAGTCGTCGACCATTGATATTACCCAGGAGGTACTGAGCGAGATCCTCGGCACCAACCGTGTGACGGTCGCAGCGGCGGCGGGCAGCCTGCAACGAGACAGATTGATTGAGTACCGGCGCGGACACATCCACATCCTGAACCGCAAAGGACTGGAAGCGGCGGCTTGCGACTGCTACTCCACCGTCAAGGAGCTCCATGAGGGCTTATACCTGTGACTAAAGGCCAGTGAAGTGAAGGGCCCAGCATTTCTATACCAAGGTCAGAGTTAGTCTTCGACCGGTTTAGGTTCCAGCCAGTACGCGGCTAGCCGCGTACTGGCTGGCGAACTCGCTTGCCGTCCTGTCCGCGAGAGATGCGTGAGGACGACTGTCATTATATTCGCGCCTCCAGGCTTCGATTAGATGCTTTGCCTCCTTCAGGCTCATGAACCAGTGGGTGTTCAGGCACTCGGCCCGGAAGGTCACATTGAAGCTTTCTACGAAGGCGTTGTCAGTCGGCTTGCCATGCCTTGAGAAGTCGATCTTTGCCCCGTTCTGATAAGCCCACAGGTCAATCGCATGACTGGTGAACTAGCTCCCGTTGTCAGAGAACAAGACCTTAGGCACACCACGTTCGAGCTTCAGCTTATTCAGTGTGCGCACCACATCGTCTCCCTTTAAGCTCTGGCCAACTTCGATCGCCACCGCTTCTCGTGTGTAGACATCGACGATAGTTAAGGACCGGAAGCGTGTGCCATCCTGTAACTGATCGACACGAAGTCGATGCTCCAAGCCTCATCTGGTGCGGTTGGCTTGACCTTCTCTTCGCGCAGACGAGCAGCCTTGCGCTTGCCCGCCGGCCTCATCCTCTTCAGCATGAGCCCTTCTTCCTTGCACAACCCGTACACCAGATACTTGCCTACATCCCAGCCTTCGCGATTCAACAGCACGCTGATCTTGCGGTACCCGCGGCGCACTCGTGCTTGAGCGATCTCACGGATACGCATCCGCAGTTCAGTTCGTGGATCGAGGCAGCTCCGGTAGCGATACGTTCCGCGCGTCACACAAAGGACCCTACACGCATGCCGCTCACTCGCCCCATAGCTGCTCATCAGCCGATCGACCATCGGTCCACGCCGCGAAGGCTTCACCATTTTTTTGAGAGCACATCCTGCAACATCGTCTTATCCAGCACCAACTCGGCCACAAGCTTCTTCAGACGAGGGTTCTCTTCCTGCAGTTGCGCCATCTGCCGGACCTGATCCACTTCCAGGCCCGCATACTTCGCCTTCCAGCGGTAAAACGTCTGTTCGCTGATCCCCGCCTTGCGGATCACCTCCGCCACAGGAACTCCCACCTCAGCCTGCTTCAACACGCCGACCATCTGCTCAATAGAAAAACGCTTCTTCTTCATCCAAAGCCTCCACCCTTTCAGGTCAGGTTTTGGTCGAAGACTAACATTTCACCTGGTACAAAAATGCCGAGGCCGATCACGGATCGTGACCAATGCGGCACTGTATTTCCTCATCATGAAGCTTGTTCAAACTCTCAAGAAACCGACTTAAGGCTGTCAACCACCCAATTTCCCAAAGCATCGACTTTGCGAGGATGTCATTCGAAGCTCTCGCCTTCTCAATTAGCGCATTGGCGATTTGGTACTCATTTACAGGTCGGGAGAGGCAGACCTGCCTATCTAAGACAAGCGAATACATCAAAAAGCGTGCCAGCCAAAACCCGCTATGTAACGCTCACGTATGAAACTGACCATCGTTCGGCGGGTCATGAAACTGCTTTTACAATTCGCTCTTTCTGCAATACTCTTCATTGCCCTCCAGAGCCGGGCTCAAAGCGCCGCCCCAAAAGCGTTTGCCGTCCCCTCTATACCCGCTGTCAGCGGGTCACGGTAGGGAGCTAGCGGTCTAGGACTCGAAGCCCATCGCGCCGCCGTCGCCGGATTCCAGAAAGGGGGAAGACTGAACCCTGGTGCAGGAGGGCCTGGAGGTGGAGAGCGGCAAGCGCCATGACCGCCCTGCCCTCGCTATAGCCCCTAAGCTCTGCCGTAAGCATCGCGCTATTCTGGTGATTGCCAGGTCGAACCGTTTGGCCCGCAACGTCGCCTTCATCTCGAACCTCACGGAGTCTGGGGTTGAGTTCCTGGCTGTCGATACGCCCAGGTGAATCGGGTCGTGGTCCACATCCTGGCCGCAGTTGCTCGATTCACAATCCATTGCATTCAGAATGACATCTCCGTGACATAAATCGCCCGTCCGCAACATATCCTGCATAGATGAAACGGCGTAATTTTCTCTCACTGAGTACGATGGCTGTTGCCACCGTTGTCACAAGCCCAATGATCGCAGCACCCACAGACCCCAAACTCAAAATGCCTTCTCCAGGCACCGTCCATATAGGCGGTTCCAAGCGAATACAGATTGGGCAAGGCCACTGGGTATGGACAAAAAAGGTAGGTAGCGGCGAGATCAAGGTTCTGCTGGTCCATGGCGGGCCCGGCGCCGACCATCGTTACTTCGAATGCTTCGAGGATTTTCTTCCCCTCAACGGCATTGAATTTTACTATTACGACCAGCTCGATTCCACAAACTCAGACAAGCCCAACGATCCCAAACTCTGGACGATCGAACGCTACACCGAAGAGGTCGAGGCAGTCCGTCAAGGTCTTGGGCTGGAACAGTTCTATATGCTAGGACATTCGTGGGGAGGTGTGCTTGCTATCGAGTACGCTCTCAAGTACCAGCAACATCTCAAAGGTCTCGTCATCTCAAACATGGCCGCCAGCAGCGACTCTTTCCTCTACCATGTTTCGAAAATCAGAGCTCAGTTTCCCGAGTCCGATAGGGCCGAGCTTGAACGGTATGAAAACGCCAACGAGACGGAGGATCCTGCATATCAGAAATTGCTGCTCAATAAGCTCTACAAGGTCTTTATCTGCAGGCTTGATCCTTGGCCAGATCCCGTCTCGCGCAGCCTGGACGGGTGGAATCAACACGTCTACAACGCCATCCAGGGGAGAAATGAGTTTGAAGTCACCGGCACGATGAAAGGCTGGGATCGCTTGGCTGACCTACACAAAATCAAGGTCCATAGCCTGACCATCGGCGCCCGTTATGACGAAATGGACCCCGAAGATATGCGTAAGATGGCAACCCTAATGCCAAGAGGTCAATCGTGGATTTCAGAAACAGGCAGCCATTTCGCGATGTATGACGATCAGCAGAACTACTTCAACGCCGTGCTTAAGTTCCTGAAAGCATAGTCAGGAGGAGATTCTGGGCACAGTCATACAATCTCGCCGATCCCTTTCCTGCATCTGAGCAAGGAAGGGTGTTACGGGTCATGTATTTTGAACAGACGGAACTGTTGAAGATCGCATTTGAGGCGGATGGGATATCGTCTAGAGCGCCGGTGTTCCTGCTTCACGGGTGGCCAGACGCGCCTACAAGCTGGATGCCCGTCGCGTCTACACTGCAAGATCGTGGATTTAGAACGATCGCGCCCTATTTGCGAGGATCATATCCAACAGAGTTTCTGTCGCCAGCCACGCCCAGATTTGCCGGAGCTGTAGCCATGGCGCAGGATGTGGTCGATCTGGCAGACAAGTTGGGAATTGGGGAGTTCGCTGTTGTCGGGCATGACTGGGGCGCCCGGATCGCCTATACGCTGGCGGCGCTCTTTCCCGAACGCGTTCGCGCGATCGCCACACTTGCATTGGCCTACCAACCACGCGGCGAGTTCCATTTAGGGAGCTTCCAACAGTCCAGACAGTTTTGGTACCAGTTCTTTCAATGCACCGATGCGGGAGCAGAGGCCGTTCGCCAAGATTCCATTGGGTTTGCCCGAATGCAATGGAATACCTGGAGCCCCCAAGGTTGGTTTACGGAGGAAGACTTTGAGCTTGCGATGTCCGCATGATGGATGATCTGAAGCTCTGTCCGGACGACAATCCAACGGTCGGCATCATCTTGTGCGCACAGAAAGACGCCTCCGTGGTGCGGTACTCGGTGCTCTATGAGAACGAACATATCTTTGCGAGCCGCTACAAACTGGTTCTGCCTTCAGAAGAGGAATTGAGGATCGAGTTGAATAGGGAGAGAGCTCAGCTTGCAAGCGGGAGCGAGTCGAGGAAGAGCTCTGGTTGAAGAGCCCGGTGGTTCGGGAAACTCGCAGACTTCCATCACTCGGCAAATTCCCCGAGATGCCCAGCATCTTACGTACCAGGTGTTCGATGAGTGCCTTGGGCTGATATCGCCAATGCACTCACTAAACGCTCGACGACGGCTTGCCGGGGTTCCCGCAAAGCCGTCTATAGGGACACTCTAAGGCCCAGTGTTCGGGCGATCGACAGTCGCCCATAACCCCCTTTGCGGGTCCCCGACTATCTGGGTTCTCCGGCCCATCTGAGGGTCGGACCGGACACACTCAGTAGTATCCAAAGGTCCAGTTGAGGATCTTGATGGTGTTGGCAGTCGCACCCGTACCCGCGGTAAAGCCGGGATAGGCATGGAAGATACTGTTGTCGTCATTGCGTGAATAGAGTGAGTTGTCGAAGACAGCGTAGTCGTCAAGGTCGGTGATGGACATTTTGATCGTTGCGTCTTTCGCAGAGAGGATGCGGGCATGAAAGCGATGTCCGCTGCGAAGGTTGATGCGGCTGGACGTGAGGTCGATCGCCGGAACCGACGGATAGGCTCCATCGAAGTAGAGGCCGGTTGAGTTGATTCCTTCGCCGCCGTTATTGTGGACGTCGAACTTGATGGCAAGGCTATCGCCGATTCCATAGCCGGACTCCCCCGGAAAGTAGGGGCCATACCCGAGAGCTCCACCGGAGGTGCCAACGGCCCCTGGACCGTTGCCTTGAACCAGAAAGGTGAAGCCATCACCGCCGGTCCCCTGAATTGTGAAGTCGAAGTCACTGATCCAGAAGAATTGGTCATTGGGCGTTTTGAAGAAGGCGCTCGTAGCTTCGAATGGGGTGTCATTGGTCAGCTGGAGTTCGGACCCTACGATCGCGGCACCCTTGTTGAGTTGAATGGTGGAGGCAGCGTTAGTGAACCCGTCGGGAAAGGACGGAAGGACTGCCGTGGCAGGAGTGACGCAGCAGATCTGACCGGCGTAGTTCCAGTTCAGGATGTTGATAATGGACGCAGTTGCGCCGGTTGCCGAGGTAAAGCCGACGTAGCCGATGGTGTCACCAATAGCAGATACGATGTCCAGGGTGATGAGGTTCTGGCTGAAAACCTTACGGGTGTCTAGATCAGTGAGGGAGAGATTCAACTCCACCCCGTTGTAGCCGGCGATGACGACCCGGAAGTGGTGGCCGCTACGGAGGTCGATACCGCTTGAGGTGAGGTCGATGAGATCGCCCAGGTTAGTCACCCCTCCGGTTTCGACGCGGATGGAATTGTTGCCTTCGCCCTGGTTGTTGTGGGTGTCAAAAATGATGGCGACACTGTTGCGGATGGAGGGGCCGCTGGTTGCGCCGGGCGTTTGACCGTAGCCAAGGCCACCACCGTTGGAGCCAATGGCATTGGGCCCATTGGATTGGATGACGAAGGCGAGGCCATCGGAGTTCGGGCTGGCTATCTGGAAGTCGAAGGTGGTGCTGAAGCTATAGACCGGCACGCGCTTTTGATAGAAAGCGCTTCTTGCTTCGAAGGTCTTGCCGTCGGTGAGTTGGAGGATCCCGCCCTGGAGGGTTGCTCCGCCGTTGAGCGCCAGCCCGGCAGAGCTGGTGAAGCCTGAGCCGTCGTTGATCTGCGCCGGAGCAGACAGAGTAACCGGAGCTGAGACGCTGGCCGCATGGGAGTTATCTCCCGGGTAGCTGGCCACGACGTTATGCACGCCTGGAGTGGTGAGAGTGACGGTGTTCGACTGAGTTGTGTGTGCAACCGAGTTGAAGTCAGCGATGAAGTTGACGGGCGTCGTGGCTACGGTGCTGGGAACAAAATACACGACACTGGGAAGCCCGTTGTTGCCGAAGGCACCCACAACAAGATTCGTGAGATTGGGTGGGGTCGGCACGTCGAAAGGAACGTTCATCGAGATGGGTGGCGTCGACACCTGCTGTGGGAAATCCGCAGAGGAAGTTGTGCTGAAGTGCAGAAACGCAGTGAAGTAACTGGGCGTTGTCCCCTCCCCACGATCCATTTGGACGCCGCCTACATCAAGAACACCGTCGCCGTCGAAGTCGCCGACGATGAGCGAATTGAGGGACGAGGAAAAGAAATCGACGGGAGATACATTGCTAAGTTGGACAAACGTGCCATCGCCTATGCCCTGCCAGTACGCGAGCAAGCTGAACGAACCGTCGTAGGTGACCAGGTCAAGGATTCCATCGGCGTTGAAGTCGCCCGCTACCATGTAAAGAGTGCTGAAGCTAGGCGACAATTTAACAGCTCCGAAGGTTCCGTCGCCATTTCCATGAAGAACGGCAAACTGGGCGGGGTAGACGCTGCCCGCAGCCCCCGTGGTCGTGACGACAAGGTCCTGCATTCCGTCACTGTCGAAGTCCGCGACGATGGCCGGGCCGGTCGCGCCGGTGGAATAGGCAGCTGAAGTGGCGGTGAATGTGCCGTCACCTTTGCCTAGCAGCGGCTGAAACTCATAGGCTTGTGAACCCGCAACCTGCACGTCCGCTATAAGGTCGGGGATGCCGTCGTTGTTGAAATCGCCGAGGTACAGCTGGCCGGGAGTGTTGGCCAGCAGAGAGGACTTGGCATCGGCGAAGGTACCGTCGCCGTTGCCAAAGCTGACACGTATGCTCTTCCCGTTGGGATCGCTAAACGCAATATCGAGCTTGCCATCGCTGTTGAAGTCCGCAACCAGCATGCTGCAGACAACGGCTGGGAGGTTGTTCGCTCCCTTGGGAGCCGCAGTGAACCGTCCAGTGCCGCTGCCAAGAAGGACCTGAAGACCCGCCTGGTCCAGCACAAGGATGTCTTGAAAACCATCGTTGTTGAAGTCTCCGGAGACCGGCTTCGAGGCGCTGGCAAGGATGGTGCCTGGAATCTGAGAGAAGTCGAGTCCGCCTGTGTTGTAGATGAATTGAGGCGCGGTACCGGCCCCGAGCGGCGCGGTCGCCAGCACTGCGTTACCGTAACTCGTGTCCCGGTATGAGATCGAGCCGGTCGGCGCGGATGGGCCAAGGCTGTTAGCGACACCCGAGAGGCTGTACTCGCCGGGGGGAAGCGCAGTGTTGCTGCTCCCTATGTACGTCTGGGTCGCGATACTGGTCGACGCGGCAACCGTCAAGTCGTGGGTAGCGGAAGAGCTCGCGTTGTAGGTGGATGTGCCGTGGAAGACGGCATGAAGATGATGGATCCCGGACGGGAGCACAGACTTGATCGTGGCAGTGCCATTAACGAGCAGTTGAGCCCGGCCAACGGGGATACCGTTCTCGCAAGAGGCTGCGGTACCATCACAAAAGTAGACCAGCCCGGGATGCACCGCGGACGGGTCGGCGACGACCGTCGCGGTGAGCGTCGTCACGCATCCCTGGCTAAGACAGACCGGAGTGACCTGCAGGGTGGTGGCTGTGGCTGTTCCCGCATACGCAAGAGAGGGGATGCAAAGTGCCGTGAGGACAAGGACGCATAGAACAAGAAGCGGTAAACGGCGGGGAGCGGGCATTGAGTCTCCTCGGGGTTGGAAGGGCTTGCCGCGTGCGTGCCAAGTCTATACGCAGTCTGTGAATTGTGACAACGGAATTGAATGATGTTAGTGGACCGAAGCAGGAGATAGATATGCCGTCGATACGTCTGCTCGACGAGCGCAGAATCGCCAGTGCACTCACCCAGTGAGGCGATCACTTCCGACAGGCCGTCGTATTAAGACCTGTGACGAGTCAATCACTCTGCGAATCGGAGCGTCTCGATGAGGGCGGATAGGGCGGCCGGCTGATTGCGGCGACTCGGATAGTAGAGAAAATATCCCGGAAACATTGGACACCAATCTTTCAACACCTGTACGAGGCGCCCGCTTAAAATCTGGCGGACGAGAGGTTCCTCGATAGATGAACCGATCCCCAAGCCCGCTTCAACCGCTTGAATCACCAACTCGGGATCGTCGAACGATGCGTGACCTTGCGGGCTGACCGTGACCGCCTTGCTGCCCTTCTCGAACTCCCATCGGTATAGCCCGTTGCTGAATCGAAAACCGATGCAGGAGTGGTCTTTCAGATCCCGCGGGTGCCGCGGGATGGCATTTGATTCGAAATACGCGGCAGACCCAACGATGGCGAGGCGCATCTCTTTCGTTACACGCACAGCGATCATGTCCTTCTGAATGAACTCACCAAGCTGGATGCCGGCGTCGTATTCATCGGCTACCAGGTCTACGGCGTCGTTCGAGGTCGTGATCTCCAATATGATTTCCGGATAGGTACGCGCGAAAGCGGCCAGCTTAGGCACAATCACCATTGCGCCACGAGACGCGGAACGATGAGGCGGATTCTTCCGGCGGGTCTTTCTCGCTGGTTGCGAGTCTCGGCCACCGAGTGCGCGATCCGCTCCAGTGCGGGCGCGAGCTCCTGCAGAAGCGTTGCGCCAGCGGCGGTGGGCGAGACGCTGCGTGTCGTTCGAGCCAGAAGCTGTACGCCAAGCCGCTTCTCAAGACCACGCATCGAATGGCTCAGGGCAGATTGTGACATTCCCAGTCGAGCCGCCGCGCGTGTGAAACTGCGCTCCTGGGCAACAGTGGCAAAGGCGGAAAGCTCAGACAACTCATTCCGAATCATTTATGCATGATACGCATAAAGCCTTGCTTTTGAATAAGCGTCCCTGCATGAACGGGAGCATCTATTCTCTGTATGACCGGTGCGTATGTTCGAGGCACCGCAGGATCGAAGATTCTCCGGAGACGCAATGAATCCCAAATATGACTTTTCAGGACAGGTAGCACTTATCACCGGTGCAGCTTCTGGCCTTGGCCGCGCGACAGCGCAAGCTTTCGCTGAATCCGGCGCGGCATTGCTGTTGGTCGATCGTGACGAGGAAAAGCTCAACAGCGTTCTCAGTGAAATTGCAGGGGAAGGTGGCAGAGCCATCGCGCTGGCCGGCGATGTATCGGACGAGCAACTCGCTCAAACCGCGGTTGAACGCGCTGTCGGTGAATTTGGCAGCCTGGACATGGCCTACAACAATGCCGGTATTCTTGGCCCGATGTGTCCCATGATGGAAGAGACCGGGAAAGGCTATGACGAGGTGAACGCTGTCAATCTCCGGGGTATCTGGACATTCATGAAGCATGAACTCCACCAGATGAACAAACAGGGCTCCGGCTCCATCGTCAACTGTTCCTCCCTCGGCGGGCTGGTTGGTTTGCCCGGCCGCGCTGCGTATCACGCGACCAAACACGGTGTCATCGGCCTAACCAAGAGCGCAGCCCTCGACGTAGCTGCGCAGGGCATCCGCGTCAACGCCATCTGCCCTGGCTGCAACGAGACGCCTATGGGCGATGGCATCGATCCGGCGGCTATGAAGGAATTTCTAAAACAGCAGCCGATAGGGCGGATGGGCAGGCCGGAAGAAATTGCGGCTGCCGTTCTATGGTTGTGCAGCCCGGCATCCTCTTTCGTTCTGGGCGTAGCGCTGCCCGTCGATGGCGGTTTTGTCGCTCACTAAGGAGAAGAACAATGGAAATCAAGATCAATGGTTCGCAATCATCGGTAAAGGGCCCAGAAGACTGGTTCACCGGAACCGTTCGAATTGATCCGCTTTTCGATCGGTCCGACCCGGCCCGCGTAAGTGGTGCCAGCGTCACATTCGAGCCGGGTGCACGTACCGCCTGGCACACGCACCCGCTGGGGCAAACTCTCATTGTCACTTCTGGTCTCGGCTGGGCGCAGAAAGATGGAGAACCTGTGCAGGAAATCCGGCCTGGTGATGTGGTCTGGTTCGCCCCCGGGGAAAAGCACTGGCACGGTGCCAGCCCGAGGACCGCATTGAGCCACATCGCCATTCAGGAAAAGCTCGATGGAAAGGTAGTCGATTGGATGGAGAAGGTCACCGCCCAGCAATACGGTGAATGAACCTCGCTTCGACAAACACTCGCGATAGATACCGAGCCTCAGCCACCTATCTGATCGATAAGTCCAGCAGAGTAGCCGTAGCCTATGTGGGCGTTGTCGTCGATAAGGCTAAAGTTGAAACCAACATCAAAGGACTTCTATCGGAACGACGATCTGTCCCGACAAGAATGGTGGATGAGCCGCAGGGCTCATCCACCCAGGCAGACGACTACTCGTCGTCGGCCCCATCCGAAGGATCATCAGCGGCTTCAACTTTTGAAAGCCGCTTCACGCTGATGGCGTGGATCTCGGCGATCCGGTGCTTGAACTTCGCTCCCTCGACATCTTCTACAACCTCGCGGTACCGGAGGATGCCTTCGGGAGTAATGAGCTGCCCCTTCTGGAGAGTCTTGGCAAACTTCGAGAGATTTCTCCAGGCATAGACGCGATGCCATTCGGTGCGGTTCTCGTAGTCGCCCTTGTCGTTCTTCCAGCTTTCCTGGGTTGCGATGTTGAGGATGACGTACTCGTTCTTGTTCTGAGCGGTTTTGGCTTCAGCGTTCTGTCCGAGGCGGCCGATGAGGATGACTTTGTTGAACATGGTGTTTGGCTCCGTTTCTTTTGGTTTGTCCGCTTCCATGAGAAGGCCCCGCCA
This sequence comes from Granulicella aggregans, assembly GCF_014203275.1. Taxonomy (GTDB): domain Bacteria; phylum Acidobacteriota; class Terriglobia; order Terriglobales; family Acidobacteriaceae; genus Edaphobacter. Next base: position 44,118 of record NZ_JACHIP010000015.1, on the reverse strand, counting down.
CGTCAACCTCTTTCTTGCCCCACCGGGGTTAGTTTTTCGTTCTTAGAGCGCACGAAGGGACCGAGAGGCCGATTGACTCTCCTGAGTGTCTGTGCTGAGCTTTGTCGCAACACTTCCGGCAGCCTTATCTCCAGTCGCAGGGTGTTCACATTCTGATTTCGCCACGCTTCCATCCGCACTCGTTGGGCTCCGTCTTTGGATCCCGGTGCACATTGGGGTTCTCATAATCAGATCGGCGCTGCAATCTGTCTGTCGGCGTCGAACGCCCGCGGACAAAACGCAGTCACCAGGAACACGATTGCGATCAGTAGGGTAGACCGCTTCCTAAAACCTCGTTGATCCTTCCATTCGTCTGAGCTAGCCTGCAGTTGCTAAGGATGAGGAGCAGGGAATCAAGCGCAAGAGCTCATCGTCGCGTTGTGCAAGGGTTCATACACATCGCCCGTTACCCAGAGATGGTGTAGGAGTACCGCCAATTTCCTAGCAACAGCTGTAATAGCGCGTTTCTTGCCGTTCTTTCCGCCTCTGGAAGCAAGCTTCAGACCCCATCGTTTTAGATTGCTGTGTGGAGAGAATCTTCCCAGAAGATATTGCGCACACTGGACCAGCAGACTTCGAAGATGCTTGTTGCCCGCCTTACTGATCTTTAGCTGCTGGTCGGTGTTGCCCGACTGATCACGTCGAGGAGTGAGTCCAAGGTATGGTCCAACATCGCGAGAACTCACAAAGCGCTTGGGATTGCCGATCGTGAGCACGAACTCCAGAGCGGTCACTGGACCTACTCCGCTGATCTGGCGGAGTTGAGCCGTCTCGGGGTACTGCTGCCGGCCGAGTCGCGAGATCTCCTTGTCGAAAGAGCAGATCTGTTGACTAAGGTGCTCGATGGTGCCGAGCAGCGGAGCGAGGCTTGGCTTCAGTTCCTCTGAAATGAACGGGGCGGCTTTCTCGGAAAATGATGGACTGCTACAAGCAGGTATTCGCAAGCCAGTGGCTTTTGAAATGCCTCGAACCGCATTGATAAGCCGTGTTCGCGCTCTCACCAAGAGGTCTCGAGCGCGAAGCTGAGCGACGGCCGGATAGTGCTCCCTGTCGCGGTGACTGACTGGTGAAAGAAGCTGTGGATCTACTCGAGCGAGACGTGCCAGGAGTTGCGCGTCGACCCTGTCCGATTTACGGATGTTGCTCGTGATCATAGGCAGGTTTCGAGGATTCGCTACGATGACTTCGTGACCCCAGGTCTGAAGCATCTGACTAACCCAGCGAGAGTGCCCTCCAACCTCGATGGCAAATCGAGACGGAGGTAAGTTCCTGAAGTGTGACGCCAGAGCCTCGGGAGTGGAGCGAACACGTCCTTCGGCAAATATGACACCGTCAGCTCCGAGCAAGCAACAGTCGCTGTACTTGTCTCCCAGATCTATGCCAATCGTCACTTGGTCTGCAGCTGCGTGGAAACTTGGTTGAAGCTCATCACATTTCGCCAACGTACCCTTCTTTGCCATGGAATTCCTCCTTGTGTGCTTTGTATCAAACCAGCCAGGCCTTCTCATCCCATCTGTCTGCGGTACATGCTTGCCCAACGGGTGTGCCGTCGCGACCCACTCCCTCGGCGACTGGAAGGGTTCTGCGGAAGGGGACCACAGCTTGCCTGGGGGATAGGAGTCCGCAGCTCGAAGAGGCGCGCAGCGGAATCTTGGAAGGAGAGCGTGCGTCCGAAGGGCGTGGGTGTCTTGAGCGCGGCACGCTGAACGCAGACAGAAAGGCAAACCGGAAGGGAGCTATCCTGTTCAACTATCCTGCTTCATGGCGCGAGTAGCAGTAGCCTGCTCAGAACTACAACAGTCAACTCAAATGCTCTCGGGAACGGAAGGCAAAGGGATACGAAGAAGCGATGGCTAACGTAAAGCCCAGTCTCTCGCTTTCGTCATGGTTCTTCGGATGTAGGACGCTCGTTTGGAAGGGCTGGGATCGCGTGAGAGGTAGTCGTCCTCAAGGGCACGCTCAATCCGGGCCTGATCCATACCATTTACGTAAGCGGCGACACAGAACGCGATGTCTGCGGCAGCGGGGCGGTCGTGGTATTTGCTGGAGGTTCGGAACCGTTCGAGAGACAGAGTCGACAACCTCGGTCCCCTTCGGGGAGAAAGAGAGGCCTGTAGGCGTCTTGCCTCACGTTGCTGCTCGCGCTCTTCGTTGAGTTCTGCAATTTCCTGCGCGAAAGCGTCGGCCATCGGATACTGCTCGCCACTGCAACTCTTGAGACGAACGAAGGGAAAGAGGCCATCGGGTCTGCGGTACTTGGGCTTGCAGTTCGTAAAACCGGGTAGTCTTCCGAATCGTCTCCAGCCAGCCGCGCTCGGATCGGCGTCGTAGCGTGCTGCTAAGGTCTGCGCTGCGAGGGAACCGAGAAGCTTCGGAAGGACTGCCGGGTGTTTGAGCCATGCCTGGAAGTTGCCGGCACTTGTCTCGACAACGGCGCACGGAGTGAAGCCGTCAGCCATGAGCTTCGCGAGCGAGATCTCGGAGAGATCGTCGAGAACAGTGTAGCGATGCTCGCCGGATGGGCGGATGTAGATGTGAGAGCCGCGGGCATTGCGGTACTTGAGTAGAGAGAGCCGTCCAATTACAGCATCTCGCGGAATCCCGTCGAGGCATGGGAGCATTCCTCGATCACTCAGATCGCCTACGTCGTAGAGCGGTGCCTTGCGGCCAAGCTGATTCCACGCATAAAGTCCAGCAACGCGGGTTGCGTCTGGCTTCTGACGTGCGATCTCCAGAATGTTGCTGAAAGAATAGTTATGAAAGCGGCCCATTGCTGTGAGATAAGCGGTCAACCCTTCGCTGTGTCCTGCTTCCAACTGCTCGATGAGTAGCTGAACGTTCGCGGCAATCACCTCTTTAGAGGTCTGGGGCTTGGTCGTGGGTGTCATCGTGGCGATGTTGCTCATGGTCTTTGTTTCCTCGCTTGGATTGTGTTGTCGTGGCTGTTCTCACAGTCACGCCTTGGCCCAGGCCCACGCCTGCAGGGGCGGCAAGTGCAGGCTGTGGGAAACATGGCCTGAAAGGCCAGCCGAAGGCCGGAGGAAGCGAATACCTGGAGCTGCACGGAGTGTTTTCCATCGGCTTGCACGCGCCAGGGACGGAGTCCATCAGCAGGTCTGGTTACCTCGCTTGCGCGCCAGCGCGGGGATTGTTTCTGCTTTTGCTGTTGCTTGTTCTCGGGGCGTTGCGGGGTGTCCCCGCAGAGGAGGGTGATGGAAGACGGCAACGCCGGCTGAAATCAGGGAGGAGGCTTGCGCCCTCGCTTCGCTTCTCTCAGTTCCCTGAAGTGTGAGAATCAGTTACTGAAGTGATCGTTCTCTAAGATAAGAGCAATGAAGCGTGCTGCCCTAGTTGTGATCCTAATGGTGTTTGTTGTCCTTGGAATCGGTTTTCTGTCGTTGATTCGGAAGGATATGCGGAACGCCGATATCCACCAATCGACACAGCCGCATGTCGAGCAGCATCGGCGGCGCGATGAGAGAGGGACATCGGGAACCGGCCAGACTTCCAAGAATGGAAGAGAGAGGAGTGAGGCTTGCTCGAGTCTCGGTGTGACCTGTGCTTCGCAATACCTTGCTGCGTGGACATGGCCTGCGGACGGCAGCTGCCAAGCGAGACTTCGGGGCGGATACCTGGAACCGGATCCACGATGCACGCCGGGCGGTGTTGTTCCCGGCATCACCGCTGATACTTTAAGCGATCCATCCTGGCGGACGCGGTGTATCCGCAACTGCCAAAGCAGCGAAGTTCAAAAACGTGAGACCTATGCCTGGTACGCTCTACCTCGCCCTGACGACAACTCAGGGAAGAATCAGACCTGTGAGCTGGATCACCTCGTGCCGTTGGAACTCGGCGGCGCGGATGGCATGGGCAACATCTGGCCGGAGTGTGGTCCAGCCGATGTCGCGCTCCGCGAGCGCTACTTCAAACAGAAGGATCTCGTTGAGAATTACCTCGCCGCGAAAGTCCGATCGGGAGAGATGCCGATCGGGGAAGCGCAGCGTGGAATTGCTTCCGATTGGGTTCAGTATTTGACGGTCGCTCGAGCCCACTGCGGGCAAGCGCGGTGTGATGCCACAGATTGAGGCAAGGCAAACTCCTGGCTGGCAGCTATGATGTGAATCGGAAAGATGAAGCGGCGAATTTGCTCGTACGACATGGTCGAAGTCCCGGACGAATCGTATGTCGTCACCGACGACATCGGCGAGATCTATCTGTGCGACTCGCGCTGCCTTTGCATCTGGGCTGTATTGCTGGCAACCAAGCCGAACCTGAATGAGAAAATTAAGACTCAAGCGGTCACACTGAGACTTCCAGACCGGGAAGAGATGACTTTTGACACGATCTCCGGTCTGGCTTTATGGGCTACATCGAACGCATTACACCGCGCTGAAAGTTGAGGCGGGAAAGAGACAAACATGCTATTCAAGCTGGCTTTCAACAAGACGATGCAAGGCACCCTGCGCGTTTCCGCCACGACGGTTCGCGGATCGGACCATGTCCTAGCGATCTATGACAATGACGAGGCGTTCACACGCCTGCTTGAACATTCGGAGCTCGATGCGGAAACAATAGGTTCTCTGAAGGGGTCGGCGGAACTCGCGTATGGGTCGCAGAACACTCCAACCTGCTGCGAAGAGGTTGAGTTGACGGAAGCGCAGCTCAACTTGCTCAGACTCGGCGAAGCCAAACGGCTCTACGCCTAAGTTGTACTTCCTCGGTACGTGAGAACTGCCACTTCATTCGTTCAAGAGATGCCAAGGGTGAAGAGGTAGCTGCTGTTTCGGCATCCAATGGATTGACTATGGCCGCGAAGAAGACTCTACCCGCAAAGCATGAGACCGACTCCCTCGTCCCCGACCAACTCACCGCTTACGGTCGGCTCCACGCCCTACTTCATACGGTGCGCTGTATCGCGCAGTATGAAGACGTTCTCTGTGAAATCACTCATGAGATGAAGCAGTCTAGTAAACTTTCGCCTCGCCTGAGTCGAGAACTGGATGAGATCTTGGACAAGATACCCTCACACGCATATGTGTCGGATCTCAACGCGGTCCGAGAAATACTTTCGGATACGCCGATTTCAGCAAAATCTGGTCCCAAGGACTCGGTCAAGGCGAGAAGATCCGGCAAGAACGCCGAAACTAAAAGGTCCGGCAGGCCACCGTCTAAATAGAAGCTTGGCGCTGATGACATCATTTTTTGCTGAACCTGTGATCTTCGCCACTGGCACAGCAGTTTCAGTAGCGTAGGTGAACTACATGACTATCTCGGTGGGTACCGCGGGTTGGGGCGTGCCGAAGCAACACGGAGGGCTCTTCGCGACGACAGCCGAGGATGTGAGGCTCACCCACCTTGAACGGTATGCAACTCGACTGCGTTGTGTGGAGATCAATTCAAGCTTCCATCGGCCCCATCGCTACTCGACCTGGGAACGATGGGCAGCGACAACGCCCCCTGACTTCCGTTTCGCGGTGAAAGCACCTAAAGCGGTAACTCATACGGCAAAACTGCATAAAACGGGCGGGGCTCTTTTGGAGTTCTTCGAAGCGATACGAGGTCTCGGCGACAAGCTCGGCCCGATCCTCATTCAACTTCCTCCTAAGCTAGCCTTTGACGCAGGCCTTGCGGACGAATTTTTCACGACCGTCCGGGAGTTGCATGCCGGCGCGGTCGCATTGGAACCTCGCCATCCTAGTTGGTTCGAAGGCCATGTTGATCGGCTCCTCCGCAGCTTCGAAATTGCTCGTGTTGCGGCCGATCCACCAAAGGGGTCGGAACAAGCGGACCGCCCTGGAGGTTGGTCAGGTCTGAACTATTGGCGTCTTCACGGGACTCCGCGCACCTACTACTCAGACTACGCAGAGCACTGGTTAGAGACACTGGCTGATAAGCTTCACCTGATTGAGGCACAAGCGGTATCGGGAGAGACCTGGGTGATCTTTGACAATACTGCGCTGGGTCATGCGACAGCGAACGCGCTTTGGCTCGATAACGCGTTGAAGTATAGAACGCGTATCGAAGCACTAACTAGACCTCGGACGATTCTTGCCAGATGAAGCAGTACAGTTAGAGGTGGCGAGGAGACCTCTAGTCAGAGAATTCCGCTATCGCAGCGTTGCGAAGGGACGGGACGCGTTCCGGTTTAAGTGACCGTCGCCGGCTTCAAATTTTGCGTGGAGAAACGGGTGAAGACCCCGGTTGTCCCCCCCACTTGATTGAAGATCTTCGCGCGGGTGACGCCCACGAGGGAGTCAGTCAGCTCGAAGTAACCTTGAGCTCCAAAACCGCGGGCACAAACGATTCGCTCCGGAATGCGTTCGTGGTCAAGTGCTGCATTTTCTCAACGAATTGCAGGTCTTCGATAAGCGAGGGACCGCGTGGTCGCGCGTGGAGTGAATTTCATCGTCGGCAAGGTGTAAAGCGGTGATCCTTCTCCGTCAGCTGCGCTGTTGGCTTATCTTCGCTGTCATAGCGTCTTATGACGCATCTAAATTCTCGTGGCAGGCAGGGGATTGCGATGGCAAAAGCAGACGACGCGGAGTTGCTCGAGATTGATGGACGTATGGTGCGAATTAGCAGTCCGATGAAGCCGTACTTTGCACGGGATGTGCAGCTCACAAAACTGGATATCGTCCGCTATTTTCTGGCTGTAGCACCGGGAGCCTTGCGTGGCATCGTGGACCGTCCCGTCGTTCTTAAGCGCTTCGTAAATGGCTCGGAAGCAGAGCCGTTCTACCAGAAGCGCGCACCCAGCGATCTGCCGGAGTGGATGCGGACGGTCACCTTGTCCTTTCCTTCGGGGCGTACAGCTGAGGAGGTTGTTGTCGATCATGCCGCTGGTCTCGCGTGGATAGTGAACCTGGGTTGCATGGAGCTGCACCCGCACCCGGTCCGCAGCGGAGATCTCGATCATCCGGATGAGTTGAGAGTCGACCTCGATCCGCAACCCGGTGTCGAGTGGGCCGACGTGCGCGCTGTCACCATGGAGGTGAAGTCCCTGCTGGATGATCTGGGCATAATCGCGTGGCCCAAGACAAGCGGGTCGCGTGGAATACATATCAATGTGAGGATCGAGCCGCGTTGGACCTTCACCGAAGTGCGCAGGGCGGCGCTGGCGCTGGCGCGTGCGGTCGAGAAACGCTGCTCGCTGGCAAGCAGTAAGTGGTGGAAAGAAGAGAGGCATGGCGTGTTTCTGGACTACAACCAGAATGCGAAAGACCGGACGACATGCTCAGCTTATTCTGTAAGGCCCCTGCCTGATGCACGTGTGAGTACACCGTTGCGCTGGGATGAGGTGATGACATGCGATCCCGCCGACTTCACTGTGCTCACCGTGCCTGAGCGCTTCGCGAAGATTGGTGATCCTCACGCCGAGATGGATCGACACGCGGGCGTGCTGGATGCATTGCTGGAGATGGCGGCGCGCGATGAAGCAGAAGGTCTCGGCGACGCACCTTGGCCTCCCCACTTCCGCAAGATGGAGGGCGAACCGGCGCGCGTGCAGCCTTCGAAGTCGCGTGGCTCTGCGACGAAGAAGACGGTAAAGACTGAGGGCCAAGAAGATGATCCAAATTCGGCTCCGATTACGAAGAAGGGGCGCAGACAACCGACCATGCCGCTGATCGTGATCGCGCAGTCATCGGATAAGGCTGCGGCGGAGGCGGGGCTGGAGCGTTGGAGAGTGCAACATCCCGAGGTCGCAGCCTTGCTGGCGCCGGATGACGTTCTGGTGGACCGTATGCGCGGCTCGTCTTACGTTTGGTACCGCATTCGCGTCAATCTGCGACACGTGCCGGAGGCTGCTCGACCTGCACAAGGCGTACCTGATCCTAATGATGACCCAACACGGGCACGTGATGAATCGAAAGCCTGATGTCTCGTAAGCGTAACTACAGGCGTGTCATGTTCGTTCAGGGAAGATGCTCATCAACTCCTGCGGTGGTACGACTTCCAACTGCGCGTAAGTACAGTCCTTGACTGGCTTGTCAGGACGCCAGCGTCGAAAGTGTGCGAGATGACGGAAACGATCTCCCTGCATGTGTTCGTAGGCCACCTCAACAACGAGTTCAGTACGCAGCGGCTGCCAGCTTAAGTCTTTTCCTGCGTTCCATCGCGACTTGCCGCCCGGCATGCGGCCACCGGCCTGTGCGGTTTCGTCAGCCCAATCAGCCCAGGGATGTTTATCCAAGGCCTGTTCGCGATAGGGAGCGAGAAAGTCTGCTAACTCGCCACGTTTGGCCGCCGTAAAGCTGGCACAGACTCCAGCGTGCTGCAGCTTGCCCGCATCGTTGTAGAGGCCGAGGAGTAACGATCCTACTGCTGTGCCTTCACTTTCCTTATGCCACCGGAAGCCCGCCACGACACAGTCGCAGTCGCGTTCATGCTTTATCTTCAGCATGGTGCGTTTCTCTGGTGTGTAGAGTCCAGCGAGTGGCTTGGCGATGACACCATCTAGACCCGCTCCTTCGAAGCGCGTGAACCAGTCCTTCGCAATCTCTCGGTCTCGAGTAGCAGGCGTGAGATGCAAGGGTGCTTGAACATTAGAGAGGATTCGTTCGAGTCCAGCACGCCTGACGGAGAAGGGTTCGTTGCACAGATCATGGCCCTCCACCTGAAGGAGATCGAAGAAGATTACCGAGGCCGGTGATTGCGCGGCAAGGGTCTTCACACGCGATGCAGCAGGATGGATGCGCAGGGTCAGCGCATCAAAGTCGAGGCCACTCTTCGTTGCGATGATGATTTCGCCATCCAGAATGCACTGTTGGGGCAACTGTTCCAGCAGGGGTTCGCGGAGCTCAGGGAAGTAACGGTCGAGTGGTTTGCCGTCACGACTCTGAATGAGAAGTTCATTTTCGTTGCGGAAGATCACTGCGCGAAATCCATCCCACTTCGGTTCAAAGCTCCAGGGATTCGCATCCAGAGGAATTTCCTCTACCCGTTTCGCGAGCATGGGGAGGATCGGCGATCGCAAAGGCGCGGACATCCTGGATTAGATGCAGCATGGCTCGGACGTGTGCAGGCCGCGATCCTGTATCTACGAGTAACCCGAAGCAGGATGGAGCAAAGACAGAGAAGGCCGGAGTGCCGCAACACATCGACATAGCCGTCGACCTGAATCTGCCCGTCTGGGGGCCAATCCGTGATGGAAGAAGCGCGGAGCGGAGGCCTTGATGCGATACTGCCATCTAACTAGCGCGCAATGAAGGGATCCCTTGCCCGCATCAGGAGTAGCTACGGCGTCTGTGATAGCACTTGCCTCCAGCGTCATCTGGAGACCCTGCGTAACGGTGCGTTGAACGACTCGACTCTCAGCGACCAGCTGCCAGCTTCCTCTCGGATCAATGCCAAAGCATTACCTCTCCAGAGCCGTCTGCCCAAAATATGCTCAATGACATGAAAGCGTGACCTTATCACCGGTGTGATGGGCACCTCTTCCCTTGACCGCAACCCCGTACTCGTTAGAGCCGATCGCTTCAGTGAGTGCAAGCCTTGCCCCGGTCTCTGTAAGGCTGCTTAGGGCGCCATCTTCCGACAGCAAGAGCGCTTCGACCGTTTGCAATGAATCTCTTCCGCTACGGTTCGACATGACGCAATGTGAATTGTGATACATGTCACGTGTCCGAACGGAAGTTGCAAGTGCTAAGTGGCATTCGGTACAGAGTTTCATGGCCTCTTGCCTGTACCGTTGCTGCTGAAGGAATTGCGGTACGGCTCCGTCTTTCGCTCATCACTGACTGCAAACTACGACTGTTTCCCCTGATTAGCTTTGTTCGAAAGGCTGACGTAGACCTTCGCAGACACGAGGTCAAGGACTGGATATCCATTCATACGCGGTCCTCAGCGATCTGAGTGTGGATTTGACTTCGGGACCCGAAATGGTTGGATCGGCGGCCACGCGTACGGAGTTTCCAGGGAGGTCACGGAACAGAATGCGCTTTGCGTGTCGTCGAAGATGTAGACCTGGGGAGTCGATCCCGGGATGGGATCTTGTAGCTGCCCCAGACCAAACTCGGAGCTTGCAGCTGCAAGACAACGCCACTGGGCATGAAGCTTCAGCATTCTTGCGTGTTGTCGTAGTGGCGAGCCTATTCCTCTGGTTTGGATGTTTGCCCTGCATGATCGGCGTTGCGGAGTCTTATCCCATGCCTCGCGGAATTCTGAGTTCCAGCGCCGTCGCGCGTGCTAGCAAGGAGACGCATGCTTCTCTCTTGGAGTCAGGCGCAAAGATGAGGAGCACCAAGCCTCGCCTCGATAAAGTTAAGCAGCTCCGGCACCTCAGCTCTGCTGAAGCCGAGCGACTCATTCCTGTCAAACTGACCGGCATCGTGACGGATCTCTCTGGTTACAAGAACTCGTTCTTCTTTCAAGACCCTACAGGCGGCATCTCTGTTGATCGCACCGACTCCGCTGATGTGCATGCGGGCGATATGGTCGAGATAGTTGGAACCAGTGGACCAGGTTTATTTGCGCCAGTCGTTCTCGCTTCGAAAGTGACAGTCACGGGCCACAGTCCTCCGCCACCTACACACAGATTCACGTACGGGGACCTGTTCGGCGGCGCCCAAGACAGCCAGTGGGTCGAAATCGAAGGAATCGTTCACACCGCCAAAGTTGAGGAGGTGGACGAGCACACACTTCTCGACCTGCGTCTGGATATCGGTGGCGGGTCTGTCAATGTGCTGCTGCAAGACTTTGCCGGTGTGGACATTGCACATCTAGTTGACGCAAGGATACGTCTTCGCGGTGTTTGTGCCACGGATTTCAATCAAAAAAAGCAGTTTGTCGGTCTTGACCTCTATGTCCCATCGCCAAAGTTTATGAAAGTGCTAGAGGCTGCACGAACAGACACATTCGCAGGGCCGGCGATGCCAATCGGCAACGCGCTTCAGTTTGGACAGGCCCAGCATCGCGTCAAGGTTAGTGGAGTCTCTACCTATCAGAGCTCTGATCGCGGGATCTACCTGCAGAACGGGAACGACGGGATTAGAATTCATGCCATCGCTGCGCAGTTCATCGGAGCAGACCGTCAAGTGGATGCGGTCGGTTTTCCAGTCGTAGGTGAGTACGGTCCGTTTCTTGAAGATGCACTTATACGGGAACGCGGACCGGCGATCCCCGTCGTTCCATTGCGGATTGAAGCCAGAAACGTGATTACGCAAAACGGAGACTTCTATCAAGTTCCCTACGATCAGCAGCTTGTGCAGATACAAGGCTTGGTCGAGGAGAGCCACATTGCAGGAAGCAAGCGAGTTCTGATCCTTCGCGACGGCAACGAAGTCTTCGAGGCATCACTACCACTGTCGGGCAGGGACTCGGCATCTGTTACAGCTATCGGGAGCTTGCTTCTGCTCACAGGTATCTGCGTCGTACATGCAGATCTGGACCGTAGTCCGGTCTCCTTCGAAATCTTGATGAAATCCGCGCGGGACATCGTCATTCTGAGCAGAGCATCGTGGTGGACAGCAGCGCATACTTTGGCGATGCTCGCTGCGCTCATGGGACTAACCATCGCAATCATCCTTTGGGTCGTGATTCTGAGGAATCGGGTCAAGCACCAGACCAATGTCATTCGTCAAAGTGAAGATCGCTTTCGTCATCTAGCACAGCACGACTATCTGACAGGTTTGCCGAATCGGCTAATGTTGGAAGAGCACATCACGCATTGTTTGCAAGTCTGTGCCGCAGAGCACACACTTGCCGCGGTCTTTACGATTGATATCGACTACTTCAAGAAGATCAACGATACGCACGGCCACATTGTTGGCGACGAGTGCCTCAAGATTGTTGCGAGCCGTCTTCGCGGGACTGTCCGAAAGTTGGATGTGATCGCCCGCATCGGCGGCGAAGAGTTCATTCTCATCGTCGGCAGTCTTCGCGCTCCCCAGACTGCGTCCGAAATTGCCTGTGAACTCTTGCTTCTATTCCAGGAGACTGTTTCCATCCAAGGAACTCAGATTCCTTTGACGATCAGTATCGGAGGTGCCCTTTACCCTGCTGATGGAACCGACTCAGCCTCTTTGCGCAGAATGTCAGATCAAGCTCTGTACCAAGCTAAGCAATCGGGCAGGAACCGGGCGGTCTTCATTAACCCAAGCATCTTTCACATCAATTCCGAGTTGCTCTGCCAGACGTGACTGGCGATCAACTTATCGCCAACGTGATCTCTTTCAAGAGGCCCGGCAACCGAGGCAGACCTCATGGTGATGGTGCCTAGGGCTGATACGTGCCGAGGAGCAGTTAAGGCCGAGCAGTTGGCAGTGAAACATCCTGGCGACTTGCCTTTGATCATGCCCTAGATTCAGCCAGTCCGCTAAGGATTCGACATTGATAATGCAGTGATCGATCACTGAAGCTTTGCGCTTGTGCGGGGCCTTTCATACGCTCTCATACTTCCTCCAATTGCAGGCACCTGATCATCGCGGTCCTAAACAGGACACACGATGCAGATCTCGCGGACATGCCGTGTTCCACAGGCCGATGTTGCAGTTTCGCTTTTTATTCTCCTATACTTTGATCATGGGGACAATGCCAAGGAGAGAGGCGCGGGAAGAGCAGGCGCGAATCAATGCGAAGTTTGTCTCCACTGTCGTCATCGCCGCGGCCATCATTGTCGCGGTTCGGCTAGCGAGGGAAGACATCGCCCAACCGACGCCACGGCTTCTCTCTTCCGTCGGTCAGAGTGTAAGCCTGGCAAGAACCATTCTCAATGAAGTGTTGCGCAGATTTCCCGGTGCTTAGGAGACGTATGACTCTCGATTTGAACTTTCAAGATCTCAAGAAGATAGCCTTGCACGGTCGCGTGGTGAAGAATGGCATAACCTTGATCGTTGGCCGGCCCTTGATTCCGGATGTGAAGACGGATGAGACCGGAAATGTGGGAGAGGTTCGGTTTACGGTTGACGAAACAGAGTGCCGTCCGCGAGGTCCTTGGCTGATGAAGCCTTCTCAGGTTCAAGATGCACGGAAGCCGTCGCTAGGGACACAGTCGTGAATGTGACTGCCAGGACAACAAGAGCCTTCACACTCGAGTGTTCAGGCGCTTTGGCAGATCAATACCGCTTTGCAGCTGCCTTAGCACGCATTCGGCCGAAGGCATTTACAGTCAACAGAGGGTGATCGATCCGGACTCAAAGGGAAAGAGTGCAGCGCGGCGCTGGCGCAGGATGTCGGCTGCTGCGAAGCAGGAGCTGGAGTCACAGGGAACGTTCTTCAGTCCACCTCAAGCGAGGAAGGAATCCGAATGTCCTGCACCCGCAGGAGAGGACGCGTCTTCTTTTTGTCCGGTCATTGAGAGCCCGATAGATCCCAACCTTACGGTGGATCAGGCCGAGGCACTGAGAAACATAGAAGCGGCATGCAAGCCTGGCGAGTCCTACCTGCTGACCGGCCACGCCGGCTCCGGCAAGACATACCTCATGCAGCGGCTGACGATAAACATGAAGGCGAAGAGCCGCCGTGTGATTCTTACCGCGCCTACGCATAAAGCAGTAGCCGTCCTCGCGCGTAAGCTGGCGGAAGCTGAGATTACTGGTGTGCCTTGCCGCACCATTCACAGCGTCCTCAGTTTGACCCCAAAGCCGAACACGGAGCGCATGGAGTTCGCAAGAGACCGCGATGCGGAGCCGGTCCTTGCCGACGTGGTGGTTATCGATGAGTGCAGCATGGTCTCTGCGGATCTCTACCGCCATATCAAGCGGCACCTGCCCAATGCCTTCGTGCTATTCGTAGGTGATCCCGCTCAGCTGCCGCCGGTCGGCGAAGTCGCAAGCGAGACATTTGCGATCGAGAGCCGCTCACACCTAACCACGATCGTGCGGCAAGCAGCAGGGAATCCAATTCTGGCTGCGGCCGGTATCATCCGTGCCAGCCAGGGCGGCCAAGCGGATCTGTCATGGTGCGTGTCGTCCTCCAATGAGGACAAGCAAGGTATCTTTCTGCCGGCTGAAGCCGCACAGCGTTGGATGAAGAAGGCGTTCACCTCGGAAGAGTTCGAAGCGGACCCCGACAGCTTCCGCTACCTCGCATGGACGAATGCACGCGTGCGTGAAGTGAACGAGAGGATCCGTCGTTGGCGTTATGGCGACGACATCCCCACTCCGTTCATGCCTGGTGAGAGTGCGTTGTTCCGTGCCCCCGTCATCGTCGACGAAGCTCTCGTCTTCGCTAACAATCAGGAAGCGAAGGTGTTGGAAATTGAGAGGAGCACTGTTAGCCACGAATTTGAGGAGGCGAAGGACGTGGCGAAGTGGACCGCCACGATACCCACATGGCTGATTCGGCTCCGGGATACGGACGGAGAGGAGAAAACCGTTCACATAGCTGCGGATGACGGTGAATTCCAGAAGGTTATTTCTCGAATCAGGGACGAGGCCGCCGAGTCACGAGTCCGCTGGATGCATCTTCAAGAGTTTCAGCAAAGCGTGGCGAAGCTGCAGTCAATCTACTCGCTCACGGTACACACAGCTCAAGGTGGGACGTTCGGTTCAGTCTTCCTCGACCTGCAAGACATCCGCAGGCGCGAACGGACTAATCTTCTCGAAGCCCAGCAGATGATGTATGTCGCTGTGACTCGGCCTTCGCAACGTCTGATTGTGGTGGAGTAGCTATTATTCTGGGAATTGCAGGTCGATGACCGTCGCCAAGAACGGCATAAGCGATTATCCAAGTGGGCGGCATCTGAGCCAGAGTAAGCAACATGACACTGAACTCTCCGCTGAGCAAGCACAAGCAGCAAAGTGCGCGTCGCATCCTCATCAGTGGAACCTCTGGGTTGATCGGGCGTGCAGTGGTCGCAAGCCGGCAACGCGCGGGAGACGTGGTCGTATCGCTTGTCCGTGGAAAAGGGACAGCGGATGCTTTGCTCTGGAGCCCTGGGTCAGGAAAGCTCGATCCAGCTCTCGTTAGCGGATTCGATACCGTGATCCATCTGGCCGGAGAACCAGTCGTGGGGCTTTGGAGCTCTGCAAAGAAGCGTCGCATCATGGAGAGCCGCGTCCTTGGGACTGCCGAACTGGCGGCTGCGCTCGCATCAGCAGCTCTGCCGCCTCGGCTGTTCCTATCCGCGTCGGGGATCAACTTCTACGGGAACAGAGGGGATACCGTACTCGATGAAACATCATTTTCGGGGCAGGGGTTCCTTGCCGAGGTATGCAGGGCGTGGGAGGCTGCTTCGCAACCTCTGATAAAAAGATCACGCATCGTGCACCTCCGGATCGGCGTCGTCCTCGCGTCGGAAGGCGGAATGCTTCCCCGGCTGTTGCCAGCCTTCCGCATGGGCTTAGGAGCGATTGTTGGCGATGGCGAAGGTTATGTGAGCTGGATTGCCTTGGAAGACCTGGTCCGCGTGATCGATTACCTGGTTGACGCCAGTGATATCGACGGCCCAGTAAATGTCGTTGCTCCTCAACCAGTAACTAGCGAGGCTCTCAACCGAGCGATCGGAAGGGCCGTTGATTCGAAAGTGCGCCTCCGCCTACCAGCGTGGCCATTTCGGTTGCTGCTGGGACAATTAGCGGAGGAGACGATCTTTGGAAGCGTGAGGGCAATCCCCGCCAGGCTGATCAGGGATGGTTTTCTCTTTCATCGCGAATCGCTTGACGAAGCTTTGACCGGGATGCACTTGCGCGAGCCTTGAACCCGAAAGCTTGGGCAATACTGGCATGGGATTCCGTTGATGGCCTCATGCTTCGCTCCAACAAGAAACGGGGAGGCTCCGAGTAGCATCGAAGCGAAAGAAGCCAGAGCTATGCGGCTTTCAGGTGGGGTTGACCCGCGTACTAGAAACACTTATGCGATTTTCACCGAAGACAGCAGAGACCGAATGAACCAGATGTCCGATCCCTTTCTTATCTTCATCGTGGACGATGAATCTTCAATTGCAGAAACAACCGCACATATCCTTCACCGGGAAGGGTTTCACTGCGTTCCTTTTAGCGATCCATTGTGCCGCTACACCACCCAATCTTGTCATCTCGGACATCATCATGCCCCATATGAGCGGTTTCGACCTAGCAAACCGACTACGCAACACTCATCCGCAATGCAAGATCCTTCTGTCTACCGGCCAGGCAGGAGTGGATGATCTCCGGGAATATGCCCTGGAACTCGGTCACGATATCGAAGTGCTTTCGAAGCCTCTACATCCGCTCAAACTAATCGAAAGAGTAAAAATCATCTCCGGAGACCAAATCTCAAGCGGGCAGTAGATGCTATCCGGAACGGAGTCGGCTGAGCGTGTTCTCGTCCAATCGGCCCATGAGTATTTCGCAAAAGCCTGCGCGAATACCGGGATCTCAAAGTGACCATAATCGGAAACCCCGACGAACAGAGTCATCGAGAATGGAACTTCAGGTCGTCTCGATAGCCGAAGATGTCCTGAACTGATCGATTCTGGAGAGAATTTACAAGCGCAGTGCATTGCTCAAGAGGCTGTCCAAGAGCGGGACGCTCAAGGTAGGCGGCTGCCTCTCCAGGATTGAAGATCGCAAATCGTTGAGCAGTTGGACTTGAACCAAGGCCCTTGATTTGAGGGAAGACGAACCAAATCCAGTGATTACACTTCCGCCCGGCGGTCAGCTCCGACTGAACCACGTCAAAGGTGGAGTTCTGTGCCTTGAGGAACCGCAGCAAATTGTAAATGTCAGTGCTGCGTTCAAGAGCAATCCCCTAAACTGCACGCAACATAGACCCATTCCGCTCGCGCTGCCTCTTTAAATACTCGACTCTGGAGACACAGCGTGACCAAGTTATCCGGCTCCATCCCCAGCCACAAGGTCTCTACTTCTTATGGAGAACCTTGTCCGCCTTGCTATCGACCTTTTTCTTGTCTGCCGCGCTCAACTTGCCTGCTTGTTCCGCCTGTGACGCCCGGGCTTTGGCGTTTCGGGCGTGAGCCACATCTGGCATAGGATACTTGCGTTCCTCTGGCAGACCGAAATCGCTCTTCGGCTCAGAGTTTTTCTTAGACGTCGTCAGTGTCGCCATGATCTTGCCTCCTACGCATATGAGATGCCATTTCGACAACGCAAGACTGGAAATCTATGTAGAGTCTACGAAGCCTTCAATGCTGTCGTCGGAGACTCCACTTGTTAGCCGTAAGACTTTTGCTTTTCCGTCTGCAGAAACTTTTTCGTAGCTTCGGCCGGAGTGTAAATCTCTCCGTCTATCAGCATGCGTCCCGTGTAACGGCGATTCGCCCCAAACTCCCACGCCACTTCATGACCTTGGCTTGCGAACTTCGCCCATTTCGAAGTTTTGGAAGCATTCTGTTCGAGCCAGAACGTACCGGTCGCGTCGTCGGTGAAGGACCGCAAACCATCCCGACCGGTCCGGTCTGTCCATGAAGTCAAGTCTTTCAGTTTCGCAGCCATCTATCAATGCTACGCCGGGGACTGGGCGTATCTCCACCCGGTGTCCCGAGCCTCCGGCACGAACGCATTGAAAGTCTCTGGTGCGCAGCACGGAACGGTGAGCGGCTGTATGCCATCGCGGTCGGGCGCACTTTCGCTGGCATCCTCCACTGGTCAACCGCGCATCGGAAGCGAGATGGAGACCGTGATGGAAACCTCACCCAGAAAAGTTGAAGGGTTGTCCGAAAACGAAGTCCTGGACCTATGCCGCTCTGAGGTCGAAACCATGCACAACGTTCATTACCTTATGAGCTGCCCTGACGTTCCGAGGGACACCATGCAGCGTTATTTGGCCGACATGAGCCGGTCGCTCGAACACCTGACAGATATATTGTGTCGGCCGAAAAACAGATCTTGAATGATCGGTCTTGCATAAGGTCTGTGAAAGGTATGCGCGGACACTTCCCGCCGAACGCAGGCACCCTGATGTCATCGCAATTTCTAGTAAATCGAGCCTTCACCCTCTCCCGCAAAATTGGACGCTTATCTCCAAAGGTTTGTCTTGGCCATATCGAGAACTTCGTGGCCGTCTCCATGAAGCATCGCCTTAAGCATGTAAAGGTTGAAGCCCGCAGCTTGGGCCAGGGTGATTGTGGGCGGAAGGGAAAGTTCCTGGCGTGCAACGACGACGTCGATCACAGCGGGTCCAGAATAAGCGAACGCTTCCTGTAGGGCGGGAATTACCTGCTCTGGAGTCTCAGCGCGCCATGCGCGGATGCCCGCACCAGCTGCGATGGCAGCGAAGTTTTGCGGCTTGAACTCGGTGGCATAGGTCTCGACGCCTGCAGCCTTCATCTCTTGCTCGACAAAGCCGAGTGCGCCGTTGTTGAAGACGATGACCTTCACATGCAGATTGAGCTGCCGTAGAGTGAGCAGGTCCCCAAGCAGCATGGAGATGCCGCCATCTCCGGAGAGAGTAATCACCTGACGGGATGGCTCCGCAGACTGGACGCCAATGGATTGCGGCATGGCGTTGGCCATGGTGCCGTGGTTGAAGCTGCCGAGGAGGCGGCGCTTGCCATTCATTTTGAGGTAGCGGGCAGACCACGTGGTTGGCGTGCCGACATCACAGAGAAAGACGGCATCGTCTGTGGCAAGGTCGCTAATACACTTGGTCAAGTATTGCGGGTGGATTGGAGATTTGCCTGGCTCCCCGACCGCTCTGTCATCAAGTTCCTTGCGCACCTTTTGGAAGTGTTCTATTGAATCTGTGAGGTGACTGCTCTTGTGTTTTGTGAGAAGCGGCGTAAGGGCTTGCAGGGTATGCTTCACATCGCCGATGAGACCGACATCGACCGTTGTGCGACGACCTATCTGTTCGCCGCGGATGTCGATCTGAATAACGTGGGTAGCTGCGGGATAGAACTGCGAGTAGGGGAAATCCGTGCCGAGCATCAGTAGCGTATCGCAATCTTGCATCGCGCGATAAGCAGATGGCATGCCAATGAGACCGTTGAGTCCGACGAAGTAAGGATTGTCGTATTCGAGGTACTCTTTACCGCGTAGCGCCGTGATGATTGGAGCTTGGAGCACTTCGGCGATGGCGAACACTTCGGCACGCGCTTCGGCGCAGCCCGCACCGGCCAGGATGGTGATCTTCTTTGTAGAGTTGAGCA
This sequence comes from Granulicella aggregans, assembly GCF_014203275.1. GTDB lineage: Bacteria > Acidobacteriota > Terriglobia > Terriglobales > Acidobacteriaceae > Edaphobacter. Next base: position 25,052 of record NZ_JACHIP010000015.1, on the reverse strand, counting down.
ACTTGGCCGCACTTGCGAGAGCAGAAGCTGGTGGAAGGATGGAGGCTGCGGGACCCGAGATGCCGAGGTCGACCGCAGGAGATGTGGCGGACTTCGTAAGGATGTCTCCTGGGATCACGACAACGGCAACACAGCGCTTTGCGATCGCTGTGCGCATTGCGATCGCAAGTACGCGCGGGATCTGCTCGGGTGAGGAGATAACCTCACAGAAATCCGAGCAGGTAAGAAAGATCTGTTCGGGGCGAGTTTCCTGGAAGTAGTTCGTTCCGATTTCAGCGCTAGGAATTTGGGCGGCGATCGCTAGAACAGGGACACGGCTGCGGTGACAATCATGAAGACCGTTGATGAGATGAAGATTGCCGGGCCCGCAGCTTCCGGCACACACGGTAAGCTTGCCGGTGATATGGGACTCACCCCCTGCGGCGAAGGCCGCCACCTCTTCATGACGAACCATCTGCCAATCGATGCCATCATGGGAGCGGATAGCGTCAGTGAACCCGTTGAGGGAATCGCCAGCCACGCCGTAGACTCGTTTGACGCCTGCTTTCATGAGAGTTTCAACGAAGACGTCGGCGACTTTAGCAAGGGGATCTTTCTTCCACATGGAGGGTGCTTCCTTTTTTGGTCCTGGTCGTCTGCAGGTTTGGATGCAGATTCCAGACGTGAGCATGAGGCAACATAATGTAAAGTTTCGCAATGATGTGTCGGGCGGGGCGGCTTATTTCCGACGAAATCTGAACCAGTCGGACAGACCCTTCGCTGCTGAGGAAGGATTCGAGACGACATCAATACTGGAGTCCCCAAGAAATCTTGGGGAAAGGGAAATTTAGCGATCAAGGTTCACGCCCGGTTGAAGATCTCCCTCAGAGTGTCGAAGAGCGCCGTCAACACGTCAACCGTATAGCTTTCGTGCAAATGCACTGTTGCCGAAATTCTACAAGATCTCCTCAACGTCTCTGTAAACTTCTATGCACCCGGCCGCGAGGAACTCCGTCTCTGACCATCCACCGGTTGTCACACCCACCGTCCAAACGTTGGCCTTACCTGCCGCCTCCGCGTCATAAGGAGTGTCTCCCAAAGCTAAGGCGTTTTTCGCATCTATGCCCAATTTCTTTAGCGTGGCTTCGAAAATGTCTGGGTGGGGCTTTGAATGGCTCGTATCATCTGACGAGCTGCTCTCTTCGATTGGGTCGTCAATGTCAGCTATCCGTTCGTAGTCCTCGAGGTCTCTCTCGTCTGCGGAGGAAGCGAGTGCAACCCTGATCCCAGCTTGCTTCATATGAAGGAGCAGTTCGCGAACCTTTGGGAAAGGTTTCACCTGGCAAATGTAATGCTCTCTGAAGATGAACTCTCGATATCTTTTCAACGGTTCCTCCACCGCCCTGCGCTTCCACCAAGGAACAAAGACTGGTATGAGTTCATCGCCTCCTTTGCCTATTTGCCGGCGCACATCCTCGAGCGGAACGTCAATATCAATTTGAGCGAACGCCTCTTTCCAGGCGGCCGCATGGAGCCAGTTGCTTTGAACCAGAGTTCCATCGATATCACAGAGCACAGCTTCGATCATTGATCTCCTTTGTTCGAACCAAACAAGTCATTGTTCGTACACCGTTCGATGCAATTGGTGACTGATGAACGCTCCATAAGTTTGGTGGCAGCACACACCGAACCTGTTTGCTCGCAGAATGGACCTAGTGATGCGCCGCTTCGCTTTGAGCATCTCAGTAGGGATGAATAACCGATATTCGATCCTAAACATTGCTGTCTCCGTCATCGCCACCACATTCGTCGTGAAGCGTCTGTTGCAAAAGCCTAAGGTCGTGGCTGGGCAAGTTGTCATTATTACCGGAGCTTCCAGTGGCCTTGGCCTCGCGCTCGCCCATCGCTTCGGTAAGGCCGGGCTTAAGCTCGTATTGGCCGCACGAAATAGTGATGATCTCGATCTAGCGCGAAAGGAGTTGCTGGATGCGGGTTCGGTCGGCAATGAAGACGATATTCTTCTGGTCGCCTGTGATGTCAGCGATAAGCACCAAGTCTCTGATCTCGTCGCCGCCACCCTCGACTCCTTCGGCGCACTGGACGTTCTCATTAATAACGCTGGAGTGATCGAAGTCGGCCCCGCGGAAGATCAAACGGTAGAAATCTATGAAAGGGCCATGGCAATAGACTTTTTTGGCGCTCTATACGCCACATACGCAGCTCTCCCATGCATGCTCGGAAGGCGTACAGGAGCCATCGTGAACATTTCCTCCATCGGTGGAAAGATCGCTGTGCCGCATCTATTGCCGTACGTTTCGGCAAAATTCGCGCTCACCGGCTTTTCCCAAGGCCTTCACGCCGAGCTCCGTCACAAGGGAATCCGCGTGACCACCGTCTGCCCCGGCCTTATGCGGACCGGGGGTGAAGCGCACACCCATTTCGTCGGCCAAGTCTCAAAAGAAAAACTGTGGTTTCAGACCGCGGCTCGCACTCCACTCATCTCCGCAAACGTTCACTACGCCGCAAGTCGCGTCTTCAATGCTGTCAATGCTGGTCGCGCCGAGATCACCATAACGCCCCAGGCTTGGCTCGCAGCCCGTTTCGCCGGTTGTGCTCCCGAGGCGACCCAAGCGATCTCTGCTTTGATCAGCACTTACGCTCTCCCCGGCTCTGCTCCGCGCGAAGAGATGTCGAACTTCTCGTAGAGAAACCCCTTTACCTCAACAAATTTATTGCGTCGCGCAGGCGGTACATCTTGGCCAGAGCGCGGCTGCATCCCAACCGGCAACGGTGGGCGACAATATGAGTGAAATCAATGAGCAAAGTCGAATCGGAGAGAGTTTCTGCGTGCCGCTTCGGGGATCGTGCTGACGGCGGCGGCGGCCACGGCTACTGCGCAGGAAGTTGGCTCAGTAGGCCCAATCAGGCGGTGGAGGTGTAGTTGTCTCAGATCCATGCTGCGACGGAGGAGCCGGAGAAGGTTCCGGGCCCAATTGAGCCTGAAGATCAGCGCACGGGCTATGCAATCGTAGGTTTGGGACGGCTTGCGTTGGGTCAGAGTCTGTCTGCGATGGGCAGGAGTAAGTATTCATAACCGGTGGCGCTGGTGAGTGGTGATCGGGATAGGCGATGAAGATCGCAACTCAGTACGGTATCAGACAGGGTGCGATTTACGACTACGGGACCTATGACCGGATTGCTGAAAACCATGAGGTTGAGGCGATCTATATCTTACTGCCCAACAGTATGCATGCGGAGTTCGTGGTGCGTGGTGCGAAGGCCGGCAAACACATTCTCTGCGAGAAGCCCATGGCGACATCGGTGAAGGACTGCGAACGCATGATCGATGCATGTAAGGCGGCAAATGTGATGATGATCGCCCACCGCAGCCAGTACGAAAGCTATGACCGGCTCATGATGAAGATGATTCACGAAGGCAAGTTTGGGACGCTGACGCAATTCATCGCGACAAACTCGCAGAATCAGGGCGACCCGGCGCAATGACGATTGAAGAGGTCCATGTCGGGTGGTGGCTGAATGCCGGACGTAGGCATCTACTGCTTGAGTGCCGCAAGATTCCTGTCTGGGAAGGAGCCCTACGAGGTGCAAGCGAGCATAGCGCGACCGAAGGACGATCCTCGCTTCGCGGAGGTAGAAGCGAGTTGTCAGGTGATTGCAAAGCTCCCATCGGGGTTCACGGCAAGCTTCAACTCCGCGTACAACGCCCACAAGTCACAATTCCTTCGTATCGAGCGAACCGACGCCTTTGCCGAATTGAATCCGGCTTTCGCTTACAACGGGATCAAGATGAAGTTCGAGAAGGCTGTGGATGGCGGGGTGGAAATGGCACACGAGCCGTCGCTAAAACCAAAAGACCAATTTTGCAGCTGAGATGGATCACTTTTCGCTGTGTTTGCAGAAAGGCCTTTCTCCACATACGCCCGGCGAAGAAGGATTGCGGGACCAAAGAATTACCGATGCCATTTACGAGTCGGCCCATACCGGATTGGCGGCAAAACTGGCGACAGTGAAAGGGAGCACGCGAGGTCCAGAGCCGGAGGACGGCTGAGGGAACAATTGCCTACAGATCAGGGCACCCTGAAGAGAAAGCGCGCCGCTTCCTGAGGCTGGGAGTTCAAGCATTTCGATGAAATTTTTCCGTACTGGAGCGGCCTTGGATAGCACTGATGAAGCCCGTGCATTCTCAAGACCTCGCCGGACGTTGGCCGGCCCCCGTTCGAACGGTGTACCCGGAATTTTCAAAGTTACAAACGATCTGCAAGCCGCTAATCAGCAATCCGAACGGAATTAAAATCTTTTGTATGCTCATTGAGCCCTCCATTCCACGACGGGGTGGAGGGCTATTTATTTGGGAGACAATTCTCTGTTCCTGGACGATCAGACCTTGGGAGAACGGTTCGATGTGGAGTCAGCCTTTGCGGACAGTTTTTCGTCGAACTGCCAAATCATATTCTGAGTAGTTGGGAGGGAAGAGACTACGGAGCTTAACCAACCAACAATGTACTCCAAGAGGTGAAGGGCAGGTTGTGGGCCGACAAGCCTGCGAGTGACCCAACCACCACTCAAACGACAAGCATCCATGCAGGAGGACGACTCGTGAGCCAAACGGGGTCCGAAAGGAGCGACTATGGTCGACCACAGCATTGATGAGCGTGTCCACTTGCCGCTTGAAATTTTGACAAACCTGTTTTATCTTACGAGACGGGAATCTGAGGATGTGCAGAAGGTCGTCGGTTACATGACGATTGCTGAAGAGCAAGTATTGAAGCTGGCGGCTATTTTGGGCTAATGTCTTGAGATATGCGGTACGTTTTGATGGCTAGGCTTAGGTTTTTATTCAGATCAACAATTGACTGTCTTATGTCGTACGGCGCACTGACCAACCGAACACAAACCAGTAGGATCCAGCGAGATTAGCGGCCGCTTGAGGAAATCATGTCTAAACGAATTCTGATTCATGGTGCCGACCCGATCCTCTTGGAGACCCGGAGTCGGATACTTTCATTGAATGGTTTCGCCGTAGAGACAGTGCTCAACGTGTCTATCCTGGCGGATCTGATTCAGTCTAGAAGACCCGACTTGCTCGTCGTCTGCTTTAGCCTCCCATCTGACTCACAGCAAAGAGATGTGCGGGCTGCCAACGCGCTCCGCCCTAAGGTCAAATGCTTGGTAGTCGACCCCCGTATTCATAACGGAACCGAGATCATCGAGGCGGACGCGGTTTTTCATGCTTTTGACGGTCCTGCGATGTTCATTACTGAAGTTGAGAAGTTAGTTTCCCCGAGCAGTGACCAATTCAGTTCTGCCACTACGTTGTGAAGCCTCCAAAGCTAGACCTACTGTGAGGAGAGATAACTTTTATGCGCCCGGCAAAACCATGTTCAGGTTCATTTGGTACCCGTACACAGGAAGCTCTTACGCGTAACTTAGATCGCGCGCAGTGGAAGCAACACCCCTGCGAGGTATGCGGGCAATGGGTCGAAGGTCAGCCGTCCTCGATCGGGTGGGCCCCCTCAAGTCATTGGCCATCTATTAAGTTCGGAGAAACGCACCGAAGAGATGCAAACGTAACAAGTACAAAAAGAACGGCCAGTCACGCGTAGAGATCATTCCGCGAGACTACGGTTTCCCCTTTCCGCCCCCACTGACGGCGTAGCGGTCCGATGAAAATCCACATCGCGAAGGCACGGTCAATTTTATGGCGGAACGTGCTCGATTTATGATCGGCGGCTATTGATGAGATCTAAAATACGTTTCGGATCATAGGGAAGCTAGCGACCTCGCCTGCCGAGCATTCTTTGGCGCAAGCAATACACGGAAAGACATGAACGAACCAAGCTCGTCTTCAAAGTTCAGAGTCCCGCAGCCGCACCTATCCGTATGCCCATGCACAGGTTCGACAAATGAAGTCGCTTTATCCGGTCACTCCCGACGGACGATATTTCGTGGTCAAGGGGCGTCTCTGGCGATGCGCGAACCCTTCACTTCCTGCCGAAACAAGGCAGCGCCTTGTTAGGGAGCTGATGCAGGCGCGGAGGGAGAAGGGTGAGGCTATGCGTAATGAGGACGAGCTCGGTCGCGAAGCAGCGCGGCAGAAGGTCGACAAAACCAAGCATGAGTTGGGTGAACGGGGATCGGTTTGGTGGACGGACGGCACCCCCGACTGGAATCGGCACATGGCAATTAATACACCCTATGCTGACTGGTTTATCCGTTTAGCAATATAGACGCTTCAACCTCACGCTCTTGTTGAGACGTGCCCAATCGGCATCGAACCGTTAGCTATGGATCCAACCTCAGACACACCGATACGTCTCCGACAGGCGCTACGCAAAATCGTGAGCGAGCCGATACGAACTCTGGTTCCCCCGTGGAGTTGGAAGGCCGCGGCTTTCGCGGCTGCAGTACGCGGGACGGCGTTTTTCGCGACAAATCTGCAGGCAGGTCGCGGAGAGGCGACGAAGGCACTCGTTGTGGAAGCGATATTTGCTTTCGTCACGGGAGGTTTGATCGGAGCCATATCACAGCAACTAAGGAACGCTGAACCTGTATGGGAGACTGCTGCGGTGGTCTGGATTGGTTTGCCGGGCGTCATGTTGCTCGCGCAGTCGGGGGTTGACCGGCTTGCACATACTCCTCACCTCAGCGGGGGTCTTGTTCTTTCATTTTGTCTTTCCGCACTCTCTGCAGCTTTCAGTTGGTACGCCATGCGTCATGGCGCGATGTTGGGAGGGTCCGACGAAACGACAATCCTTCACGATATCGAAGTGTTACCGAAGATCTTTCTTAGCTTCCTTCTCGCCGCTCCTAGAGTCATAGGTTCTAGCTTCAACCCAAAGCGCGGTGGCTAGACTACTTCTTCTCTCCGAGCGCTACAGATGGCTCAGACCGGGCTTTGGGGCACCGGGAAAGGGCATTAGAGTTTAGATCGTCATCAGTGCGGCTGGAGATATCTCAGCCGATCCCTTACCCCAGTTCTAGAGGATGGCCAGTCATTTCTGACTTCGGTGCGAGTCGTATCCGGAAGGACATCGTCACATTGCCTTTAGTGGCATCTCAATTCGGATGGCCATCACGAAGTGTGAGAGAAGCCACTGAGGTGCCATCGATGAACCAGAAACAGATCGTGTTAGCGGGTGCGACAGGAAACCTGGGCCAACGGGTCGCGCGGGAGCTACGCATTAGGGGTGCGTCTGTCCGCGCAATCGTTCGTCCCGGCACAGAATTCACAAGACTCAGCGCCTTACGCAGACAGGCAGTCGAAATTGTCGAAGCGGACTTGAATGTGCGAGCAGAAATTGTGAGTGCTTGCCAGGGTGCCTCTTGTGTCATTTCGACTTTGCTAGGCTTGGACAAAGTGCTGATCGACGCTCAGGGAGCCCTCTTGGACGCGGCCATTGAAGCGCAGGTCCCCCGCTTTATCCCGTCCGACTATGCGATGGATTTCACCAAGATTAAACCGGGTACAAATCGCAACTTCGACCTCCATAGGCAGTTCAAGGCGCACCTGGATCTTGCGGCAATTCGATCGACGACAATTCTTAGCGGCGCGTTCATGCACCTCCTAGCAGGCGATGCTCCTCTGGTGCTGCCCAAGATTAAGCGCGTACTGTATTGGGGTAACGATCCCAATCAACCGCTTGACTTCACGACTATGGACGATACGGCAGCTTATACCGCGGAAGCCGCGCTGGATCCCGATACGCCGCCCATCTTGCGCATAGCCGGCGAGCAGATCAGCGCAGCCGGACTGGCGAAAGTGGCCTCTGAACTGAGTGGTACGCCGTATCATCTGTTTCGCGGCGGCGGAGTGGAGAGATTGAGGCGGCTGAGCAGGATCATTCGCGTCTTCACGCCTGACTCGGAATCGCCTTTTCCGATATGGCAGGGCATGCAGTATCTCTACTGCATGTTCGAAGGAAGCGGAAGGCTGACGCCACTCGATAACAAACGCTATCCAAATCTTCAGTGGACCGGCGTACAGACAGTTCTGAAGCAAGTTCTCTAAGAGCAAGTCCTCAACCAGGAGAGCGAAAATTCTAAAGAGCGGCCGAAAGCCATCGGAGCAACGTGCGCGCCGCGCATTTCCAGACCACGCTAAGTTCCTCTCTTAACTTGGAGTGGCCGAGCGACTCGCCCGTCGTGGACCGGAGACATGCTCGGAAGTACAATCCGGATCGCGCATCGAAGATGCTTCGGTGCCGTGCGATGACCTCGCTGCCACAGGCGATCACTACCTCATGGACGTAACCCTTTACCAGAACCTGACAGTGCCCGTACTCGGTTGGCACAGAGTTTCTGTTTCCTCCTCTGCGGGTATGTCAGGTAAAACCGCCGCATGTACTCGAGGTTGCTTCGCGAAAAGCCGTTGCCGAAGACGGTGAGGCGCTCTGTCAACTCTTTCAGCAACTATTTGCCATACTCTGCGCGGTCCGCTCCGTGTGGTTCCTGCTCCACAATCCGGCGACCAATCTCATAATGGGTATACACCTTCAGGAGATTGCCCCCCCCGCAAGGCTGACGGGTGCGCTGACAGGATCAGAGTTCGGATACGTCCAACAGATCGACAGACTTGAGTGCTGCAGGCATAACGGAAGTGTAGAAGTTTCAGCCGTGAACAGCTTGGAGTCTGGACTGAAGATCAGGGGCAACGAGGAGGTCCGGCACTTCATCGGCTTTTCTCCACAACGCCTCAAAGCGATGGACTTTTTCGATGGAACAAATCGAAATTTAGGGACTTCCCTGATCTCCCTGATTGTCTTGCATCACACAAGGAGTGCTTGCGGAAGCTTCCGGAAACATTGGAATCCCTTCCCATCAAGCGCTCAAAGGAGCCACACGTGGGAACAGTCATTATGGGGATCAAAGAAGCGCTCGGTTTTGAATCGGAGAAGAAAGTCCGGTACGCCATTGTCGGCGCAGGGGATATTGCTCAGGAAGACATGATGCCCGGGGTGGGGCACACCGGAAACTCAGAGATCACAGCGTTGGTGACCTCTGATCCGAAGAAGGCGGAAGACCTAGCCGCAAAGTACGAAGCCAAGGCCACGTTCAGTTATGAGGAGTTCGAGAAAGCTCTGAAGTCCGGGACTTTCGATGCAATCTATCTTGCCACGCCAAACTGGCGTCATGCTGAGTTCATCGTTCCCGCGTTGGCCGCTGGGATTCATGTACTGACTGAGAAGCCGATGGAGGTCTCGACAGAGAAGTGCGCAGAGATCCTTGCGGCGGAAAAGGCCTCAAGTGCTAAGCTCATGGTGGCTTATCGACTGCACTTTGAGCCGGCCACGCTGGACACAATTGACAAGGTGCGCTCGGGGGAACTCGGCGATGTCCACCTGTTTGCCTCAACCTTCGCTCAGCCGGTGGACCCCGCGAATCACCGCGCTCACTCGGGTAAGCTTGCCGGCCCAGTACTCGATATGGGACCGTATCCGGTCAATGCGGCACGTTACATCTTCGGCGACGAACCGACTGAGGTCGTGTCCGCAGTAGGAACAAAGCACCCAGAGTCCGGTTTGGATCAAGACTTTGCCGATACGGTCGCGGTCACCCTACGCTTTCCGGGCGAACGGCTCGCGCAATTTAACCTCTCGTACTTTGGCAACCCGACTAACAGCTTTATCGCTGTTGGGGAAAAGGGAAGTGTCATCCTCGATCCGGCCTACATGTTCGGCAAAGGACTTGAGCAGACGGTTTCGATTGGTGAGAAGAAGAGCAAGGAGTCCTTCAAGAACACGGATCACTTCGGTGGCGAGATGAAGTATTTCTCTGACTGCATTCTGACTGGAGTGGATCCTGAGCCAGACGGTGAAGAAGGATTCGCCGACGTGCGTGTTCTTGAGGCCATCATCGAAGCACTGGAGACTGGCCAGTCGGTCAAGCTGGAACCGTTTACCCGTACTAAACGCATCGACACTACAGCGCAAAAGATGATGCTCGGAGCTGTCTCAACGCCGGATTTGGTGGACGCCAGCAACCCCGGCAAAGGCGTAGAGAAACAACCAAAGAACTGAGAGATCGTGCCTGGACTCGCTTGGAATGGGGTCCAGGCATTTCCATGTTAAACACATCGAACATCCCGTTCGTCCTAGAGTTGAGACCGCAGGACAAAGCCAGAGGCTTGAAATCTACATCATGGCAATTGAATATCCGTTTGGCGGCAATGTATCCCGGCGCGTTCTGCCTTTGCAAGACTATGCAGCAATTGGAGACGGACGCTCCGTTGCACTGATCGGCCGCGACGGTTCGATTGGCTGGTGGTGCGTACCAAATCTAGACTCGGAGCCTCTATTCGATTCTTTGCTCGACGAAAAAGCGGGCGGAGTCTTTACTCTGCAGCCGAAGGGTCCATTTGCGTCAAAGCATGTCTACCGGAAGGACAGCAATGTCCTCGAGACAACCTTCACGACCGAAACCGGTGTGGTCCGCGTTACTGACTCCTTGAACAGCAGCCTGGCTGGCCGTCTACCTTGGTGCGAACTGGCCCGCAGGATCGAGGTGCTGAGCGGTGCAGTTACTCTTAGCCTTTCGCTCGTTTGCGGGACAAGAGATCAAACCGCATCTCCATGGCTACAGCCCAACTGTAACGGAACCATCTTTCATGTGGGACCAGTCCTCGGGATGCTTAGGACGAGCGACAACGTCCACATCACGGAACAGGGGGATCGTGGCATCTTGGGTGAGGCCGCACTTGCTCGGGGCGAGCGTGCCTTGATCGCTGTCGTTGCGGGAGAAGATCAACCAATCGGCATTCCTTCGACCAAAGACATCGATCGCCGGATTGACGTGAGTGACACGGCATGGAGGGCATGGGCGCAAGGATTGCATTATGACGGTCCGTATGCCGACTGGGTGCGCAGAAGTGCACTTATTCTGAAACTGCTTCTCTTCTCGCCTTCAGGAGCAATTGCGGCAGCAGCGACAACGTCGCTCCCCGAGAAGATCGGTGGCAAGAAAAACTACGACTACAGATACGCTTGGGTACGGGATGCTAGCTATACCTTGCACGCTTTCCTCTGGCTCGGGCAGATACCGGAAAGTCAGGCGGCAGTCGCATGGTTACTGGCACGCCTTGGGGAAGCAGGAGCGAAGGTCTGTTTTCGCATGGATGGCACACCAGTGCCCCCGGTTCAGGAGAAGGGCTTGCCTGGCTATCAGAAATCCTACCCCGTGGTCACTGGAAATGCGGCTGGCACTCAGAACCAACATGGCGTTTACGGTGACATCTTCGAGGCAGTCTCGCTGTTTGTCGCTTCAGGCAACATCCTGGACCAAAAGAGTGCAGTGATCCTCGCTTCACTTGCCGATGAGTGCGCCGATCGGTGGCGACAACCCGACTCCGGCATGTGGGAACTCGAGGAAACCCGCCATTACACGATGTCAAAGGTAAGCGCCTGGCAAGCGCTCAACCGAGCAGTGGAACTGGCGGAGAAGGGACATATTTCCGCTTCCTGTGCGCCCCGCTGGATCCGCGAGCGAGACCGGATTGCAACGTGGGTTAATGAGAATTGCTGGTCGGAAAGCCTCTCGGCCTACACGTTCTATCCGGGAACCGTGCGTCTCGACGCATCGCTTGCTTTAGCAGTTCGCTTCGGTTTCCCAGACCGAGAACGGCTTGCAGCCACATGTGAAGCCATCCACAAGAAGCTTGGACAAGGACCTTTACTGTATCGCTACACAGGAGCAGAGAAAGAAGAAGGAGCGTTCCTCGCATGTTCTTTCTGGCTGGCCGAGGCATACGCCACACTTGGGCGCAGGCAACAAGCCGACGCCCTCATTCGTGAAACATTGAAGGTTCTCCCCCAGGACATTGGGATACTGGGTGAACAAATCGACGTGAAAACGAATGATTTCTTGGGAAACATGCCCCAGGGCCTGAGCCACTTGGCGCTTATCCATGCGGTCATGTCGCTAGATTCAAGACGGTAGGCGCCCCAGGCAGTTTCGCGAATCGGCCAAAAATGACCGAGTTCTCGATGTGAACCAATGCTTACTTCAGAGTCCGTAAGCCATAGACATTACAAAAGTCTGACGATCCACACATGTTCCCCGGCCGTCTATCCAGCATGCCGAGTCCGACGAATGTGATCCTTTCATCATCAGCGTCTGTTGTTACCCTTCAAAATGAGGAGGAACGTGTATCCTGCGAAGACCCGCAAACGTCGAGCGTTTATGCTTTACCCCTGCAGATGGCATTGGCGAGACAGAAACAGTCCGCCTCTATCAATTGGCTCATTCTGGGATTCATGGTTCTTTTCCATGCAGGGGCACTCGCGGCACTCTTCCTTTTCAGCTGGTCCGCCCTGATCGTTTCAGTGATTCTCTACGTCTTGGCAATCAACGTCGGTATCGGAATGGGGTATCACCGGCTATTGACACATCGGGGCTACGAGGTACCTCGCTGGCTCAAACGGTTGATGGCTGTCTGTGCCACGTTGAGCCTGGAGGGAGGACCGCTTGTTTGGGTTGCGACGCACCGCATCCATCATCAACATACAGACAAACCAGGCGATCCACACTCTCCACACGAGGGTGGCTGGTGGTCGCACGCAGGATGGGTGATCCATGGTTCGGGAGCCCACGCCGAGCCCGTCTTGTTGAAGAAATATGTGCCTGATCTCATGAAAGACCCCTTTCTTCTTTGGCTTGATCGTTATCATTGGCTTCCACTCGTAGTCTTGGCCTGCGCTCTCCTGGCTGTTGGGGGATGGCCGTGGGTCATGTGGGGCATTTTCCTTCGAGTGACCATCGGGCTGCATGCTACATGGTTGGTTAACTCAGCGACGCACATGTGGGGCTCCCGAAGGTTTGCGACAAAGGACGAGTCCCGAAACAACTGGTGGGTAGCGATACTGACGGGGGGAGAAGGGTGGCACAACAACCATCACGCTCACCCAGCCTCGGCCCGTCATGGCATGACTTGGTACGAGCTGGATGTCAATTACTTCGGGATTTGGCTCCTTGGGAAGATGGGTTTAGCAAAGCACATCAATGCCGTAAGCGCTGCCAAGCTCTCTGGCGGCGCATAAACTATTCAATCCCGATCGACTGGAGCGATCTCATCCTGATCAGCCGCTGTTGCAAAGACGGTAAGAGGAGATCTGAGTCGTCAACGCTGGAACGGACACGCGGAGAGACTGCCCTGTTCCTCCATCGGTATTGTTCGCTGCGGGAATCCCGTCGATCGGCGGGAAGTCTGGGGCCGCGCTGATTCATAATGAGGTGTTCGAGCTTGCAATTTAGGATAAGAGGATGCGTTTCAAGTTTGCGTTCAACAAAACGATTCGAGGAACCCTACGCGTTTCCGCTACGGCTGTGGGCGGGTCCGATCATGTCCTATCGATCTATGACAATGATGAAGCTTTCGTTCGCCTACTTGAGCTAGCGGAACTTGACCCGGGCACGATGAGTTCTCTGAAGGGTTCCGCTGAACTTGCCTTCGGGTCGCCTAGGACTCCAGCTTGCTGCGAAGAAGTCGAGCTTACCGAGGAGCAGTTGACCGTCCTCAGGCTGAGTGACGCGCGAAGGCTCTACGCGTGAGCTCTCACCGTAAGGTGAGCAGAATTGGCGTGTGATCGGATGGCTTGAGTTGAGCGCGCGGTCCTTTGTCGATCTCGCAGGCTTCAATCTTCGATCGAAGCGACGGGGACACAAGGAAGTGGTCGATCCTGATCCCGCGATTGTTCTCGAACGCCTGGCGGAAGTAATCCCAGAAGGTGAACTGGCCGCCTTCCGCATGTAGCAATCGGAACGCATCGGTGTACCCAAGGGTGAGCATGGCCTGGTAGAGTGCTCGCGGTTCGGGCTGGAAGAGAGCATCGTGAATCCAGGACGCGGGTTTGTGGCAGTCAATGTTTTCAGGAATGACATTGAAATCGCCACCGACCACGGTAGGCACGCCACCGGCCTTCCATGCGCTCATCTTCACGAGTAACCGTTCCATCCAAGCAAGCTTGTAATCGAACTTTTCCGTTCCGATCGGGTTCCCGTTTGGCAAGTAGATGTCGACGATGCGGATGCCAGAGACCATGACCTCGAGATACCGGGCGTGCGTATCCGTTTCATCGCCCGAGAGTGCATTGCTGACGGATTCGATGGGCGACTTCGAGAGGATCGCGACACCGTTGTAAGCCTTCTGGGTCACTGCGACACTCTCGAAGCCAAGATTCTGGAAGACTTCAGAAGGGAACTCGGTTCCTTTGAGTTCTTGTAACAGAAGCACATCTGGATTCCGCGACTTGAGCCATGTCGTTACGTGGTCCAATCTTGCTTTGATCGAGTTGACGTTCCAGCTTGCGATTACGATGATCGTCTCTCATATTCTCTTTGAGATTGAAGTCAGTTCGATTGTCGAAGCCGCTTCAGGACAATTGTCTCCGATTCAGGGGTCGAGCTCCGGATCGCACGATCTTCTAAAGTCTTTGCTGTCTACTAGTGGCTAAACAGAGCGATCAAGATCACGATGGGAATTGGAACCCCGAGAAGCAAGAGCAGAATTGAGCGCATGGTTGACTCCTATAAAGCTGGATGGTCTCGGTTCACTAAAGGATAACGACCTTATCGCGCTGCTTGCCGCCAATGGTCCCGGCGAAACTGGCACAGAATGCGCCAATAAGCAGAGCAATGAAGATCCATAGAAGAGTGTGTGCGGTGGATTTTCGAGCTGCCTCGGTGGCTTGCTTCAAGGCTGCGTAAGTGTCTGATACGCGTTGGTCGGCGTCACTCTGACTCAGGCCAGTTCGTACGCTGACGAGGTGGCCTAAATAACTCTTGTCTGGGCCGGTGAGATCTCCATGCTTTAGAGAAGAGGCGAAGATAGTGGCAACCTCGTCGTATACCGCCGCTGAGTCAGCTTCAGGCTTGGACGTGTCGTTTCGGAGGATTGAATCGACAAAATAAGAGTTTGGTCGCTGCGTTGCCTTTCCCTCAAGCCCGCCCTCCGACGATGAAGCACCGATCATCACGGTTGCAGCCGACCCCAAGACTGCAGCTGTAACGACCAGAGCTGCTGACCAGGAAAGAAAGCCGTGGGCGGTGTCTCTGAAGTAGACCTCGTCCCCGTGGATCACAGTCCATCTTGTTCGCAGGCGCCCAGCGAGATAACCGCCCATGGCAGAGCTTACGATCTCCACGAAGATGATCCACAAAATCGACGCCGTTCCAAACGTTGATGCTGAGACGCCTTGATTCGACCAGACGGATACGGAGGAGAGTCCGAGCCCTGCTCCCAACGAAAGAAGAAGAAGGTAGAGGGCTGCAGTGACAAACGCTCCTGCGATCACTGCTGACCAGGACACTCCCGAAGCATTTGCTTCTGGATTTTCCGAGATGCTGTGATCTAGAGTTGAGGCTGATATTTGCGGCATGATCTCACCATTTCTTTCGAAGAAATACGAAACTGGTTCACCTGCATTTTTGTCGCGGGAATACTATACAGTTCGAACGCGGCACGGTCTGGGCAACCGGCTTCCGTTTAATAGACAGTGCGAACGCTCGGCTCACGATCCCATATTCGACCTTGGGCGGCCCTCGAAAGATAGGACTTCGTGTTGTTTCCGATTACGACTCCTTCATCTTCAACCACGCCCGCCGCTGCAAGAAGAGATCTAGAAGCCGTATTCGCTCCGATTACCTTGAGGTGAGCGAATGCATCGTGAACCCACGCTACTGCTGCCGCTTCAGTAGAAAGAAGGGTGGCCCCGGCCTCGGAAAGAGATACACAGACGGAGTCAAAGAGAACGGATGGTCCTCCTGCGAGCTGGAAGTCCGCTTCAATTAGAGTCTTGTCTGATGCGATTGCGCCACCGATCTTCGGAGCAATGATCTTCAGACTCGCCCCTGCCGCAATCACTGCTTTCTGAAGCGCCAATACGGCTTTGGCATCCGATCCATCTGCGACCAGACAGCCGATCACTTTGGTCGAGAGGCCAGGAATCATCTTCTTGGCGATACTCAAAGCATCCGAGGGCGGCAGGTCAGTTCTCGCCGCAACTGTGGTCGCAGTCGGCTTGATGGGCCCAAGCATCCCTAGTCCCTCCGCCACTCTTTGAGCGATTGTTGAACTCACATTCGCAAGCTGTCCCACCATCCGCTCTCGAATGGCTTTTGTATCCACCTTGCTGAGCTCGAAGATGAAGGCAGAGACGATGTGATTCTGCTCAGTTTCAGTCTGTGAGTTGAAGAACATCAGCGCTTGCGAAAAGTGGTCAGCAAAGGATTCTGGTCTGATGCGCAGCTTGTCGCCCTGCTCCGCCGCATGGAAAGAGCTGAAACCATTTGCCGGATCTTGACGTGGCGTGTCCGATTCAAGGGAGCTGGGAGAGTAGGAAACCCTGCCAAGCTGCGGGATCATGGTCATGTGGCCGTCGCGCTGCATATTTCTCATAGGGCAACGAGGGGCGTTCACTGGAATCTGCTCGTAGTTTGGTCCACCCAAGCGACTCAGTTGGGTATCGATATACGAGAGGTTGCGCCCTTGAAGCAGTGGATCGTTGGAGAAATCGATGCCGGGAACGACGTCCGTTGTCGCGAATGCGACCTGCTCAGTTTCAGCAAAATAGTTGTCGACGTTCTGATCAAGAACCATCTTTCCAATGATTCTGAGAGGTAAAGTTTCTTCTGGGATGAGCTTGGTTGCATCGAGAACGTCGAACTCGAACTTGTTCGCGAAGTCCTCATCGAACAGTTGCACTCCAAGTTCCCACTCAGGGAAGTTGCCTTCAGCTATCGCGTTCCAGAGGTCTCGGCGGTGGAAGTCCGGATCCGCCCCGGAAATCTTGAGCGCTTCATCCCAGATGACCGATGCCATTCCAAGCTTAGGACGCCAATGGAATTTCACGTAAGTAGAATCCCCCGCTTCGTTGATCAGACGGAAGGTGTGTACACCAAAACCTTCCATCATTCGGAACGAGCGGGGAATCGCTCGGTCGGACATGATCCACATAAGCATGTGTGTCGACTCCGGTACCAGGGAGACAAAGTCCCAGAACGTGTCGTGAGCGGTCTGCGCTTGCGGAAATCCTCGGTCCGGCTCTTGCTTTGCGGCATGGATCAGATCCGTGAACTTGATGGCGTCCTGGATGAAAAAGACTGGGATGTTGTTCCCGACGATGTCCCAGTTGCCTTCGTCCGTGTACATCTTTACCGCGAAGCCTCGCACGTCGCGTGCGGTGTCAGCAGATCCCATATTGCCGGCAACTGTGGAGAAGCGGGTGAAGAGAGGTATCTTTACGCCCAACTGCGTGAGAACGCGGGCCTTCGTAATACCCTTTAGCGAGTCGGTCAGCTGGAAGTATCCCTTCGCGCCAAATCCTCTCGCGTGTACGACTCGCTCTGGAATGCGTTCATGGTCGAAGTGTTGCGTCTTCTCGACGAGGAAATGATCCTCGATCAGGACAGGGCCACGGGGATTGGCCTTGAGAGAGTTCTCGTCGTCGCCGACGACGAGTCCCCGCTGGTTCGTCATTTGGGGGTGAGCCCCGCCCGAAACCTGATGGAGCTCGCCACCGACTCCTACTTGCTGATCTGGAACTGCTGCTGACGCCTTCTTAGGTTTTGCCTTGGACATCGTCGCCCCTCTCTGGGATGTTGCGCTTGGTACAGGGCCGGATCGTCCCGCGGCGGTGGAAGGTTCGCGTTGATGGAGTCGCTGGCAGTGGGATGCCAAAGTGGACGTAAGCGGAATGCAATTTGTCGTTTTTAGTTTTTCGACGACGGAATGCATACTCCGCGTTGCTTTAAGCGTCATATCGCGCTGTTAGCTTTGAGTTTTCCGAGAACTTGCCCCACCTCTTAGAGTTTTTTCGCAAGCGAACCTGGAGCTCTCTCCGCGTATATGCCTACGATCGTCCCTATCACTACAGAATCCGAATGGCTTCCGCTTCTGCAGAAGATTCCTATCTGGGATCCACCACTCGTTCCCACAATCGTTCTAGCCCCTCATCCTGACGACGAGACTCTGGGCGCCGGCGGGTTGATCGCGCGACTGCGAAAGCGGAATGTTCCGGTGAGCGTGGTTGCTGTGACCGATGGTGAGAATGCTTACTCGGATACAGAAGGCCTGGGCGAGATTCGAGTACCTGAACAGATCGAGGCTCTTCGCCGTCTGGGCGTTCCGGGATCTTCGATCTACAGACTCGGTCTCCCCGACCGGGACGTGAGCCTCCACGAAGGCAGGCTTTTAGCGCTCCTGGAACCCCTCGTTTCGGCGAACACCCACATCATCGCGCCTTGGCCACTCGACTTCCATCCGGATCACGAGGCGACCGGCCGCGCTGGGCAACGGATCGCATCGGAGTACGGCATCGACATTTCCTTTTATCTCTTTTGGGCCTGGCATCGCGGAGTTCCTGGGCTCCTCAGCGATCGAGCGTTCGTAGCATTGCCGCTTACAGATTCGGAGATCGAAATGAAGGCGAGTGCGCTAAGCGCTCATCAATCGCAGTTTGTGCACGCAGATGGTCAACCGATCTTATCTGCTGGGCTCCTCGAACCGGCGCGTCGAGCGTTCGAGGTCTATCTCCAGTGATCAACTCAACTGTGACCAATTTTTCGTCGCCGGAGTTTTTCGACGCAAAGTATCTCAATAAGGCTGATCCGTGGAACTTTTCAAGCGATGCTTATGAGCTGGCTCGCTATGAGCAGATTATTTCTCCATCTCGGACCGCCGCTACCGCCATGCGTTTGAGCCTGGCTGCTCCATCGGAGTGCTTACCGAAAAGCTTGCAAGGCACTGTGATTTGGTGACGGCTTTCGATTTCTCTGCTCCTGCAGCGCTTCAGGCCAAGACGCGGTGTGCATCCCTGGCCCAAGTGGATGTTCGTTGCGCGTCGATCACCGATGCATTCAATGGAGAGTTCGATCTCTTAGTCCTTAGTGAGATCGGCTATTACTTTTCTAGGCGAGTTTGGCAGGCGATCTCTTGGCGCCTATTGGATAGGCTTGCACCTGGCGCAGTGGTTGTCGCGGCACATTGGTTGGGCACGTCGGAACATCACAGCATATCTGGCGATGAGGTTCACGAGGTGCTACGTGCCCATCCTGGAATCTCATCGACACTCTCAACACGGAGTCAAGCTCTGCGCCTGGATCGGTTTGTCCGCCTATGATGACCCCATGGCACATCGCCATCGTTATACCTGCCAGGGACGAAGAAGAACTTCTTCCTCGCTGCCTTCGTTCCATTCTTACGGCGATAGCATTTCTTCCAGCGAACGTGACCAGTGATGTCGTAGTCGTCGCTGATCAATCGGCGGATAGCACCTTCGCTCTTGCGAGCGAAACGCTCCGGCATGCCGGTGTGGTTGTTGAGACAGACGCCGGTTGCGTTGGGTCAGCCCGCTCTTTAGGAGCTCGGTTGTCGCTTGATCGATCCAATGTTCCAACTGCCAGGTGCTGGTTGGCAAACACCGACGCAGATTGTGAGGTACCTGAGACGTGGTTGGTCGATCAGTTGGTTTGGGCGGAAGCGGGATACGCAGCGGTAGCTGGAATCATTGATGTGGATTCGTTCGAGGAGCATAACAAAGCTGTTCCGGAACGCTTTCGACTCTCGTACCTCCTACACCCTGATGGCACCCATCCACACGTTCATGGGGCGAATCTCGGAGTACGAGCTGATGCCTACCTGCTCGCGGGTGGTTGGCAAGATTTGGCGACTGCTGAGGATCATGACTTGTGGTGCCGGCTTCGCTTAGCAGGTCAGAATCACATCGCCGACGCAAGATTACGCGTACTCACGAGCGGCAGGCGAATCGGCCGTGCCCCACTCGGGTTCGCGGGAGCGCTCTCTGCCCACAACGAGCTAGTTATATGAGTTGCAAAACCCTAGAATTGCGCCTTCGAGAGCTTGTCTCACAGGTAAAAATCCCACTCCCCGGATCAGGCCGTACAGCGCAACGGCATCGCCTACTGGCTGAGACGGCACGC
Organism: Granulicella aggregans; assembly: GCF_014203275.1. Lineage (GTDB taxonomy): Bacteria > Acidobacteriota > Terriglobia > Terriglobales > Acidobacteriaceae > Edaphobacter. The sequence goes on along the minus strand of NZ_JACHIP010000015.1, from coordinate 5,123 downwards.
GAAGACATAAGTTTGGCAAAGATTGCGGAGGCACACTGGGATGCCCTGGCAATCCTTGCCGAGGCGGGTAGATCCGCTAAAGAAGGCGAAGTCTATGCCGTATGGGCTTCAGAGGTTCCAGCAAGTCCTCTTCGTCTAACTCGGGCAGATGACGGTCACGTTCTAAACGGGAGAAAGCCTTTTTGCAGTGGTATAGGTTTGGCCGATCGAGCACTTATCACTGTCGGCGACCCGGAGCAGCTTCTGGTCGAGGTGGACCTACGGGTCAATCAGCCCTACCTTGAAGGCGATCTGACAATTTGGCAGACAGATGCATTCCGGAACACACAGACCGGCAGCGTGACATTCTCTGGAGTGCGTGTTGATGCTGATGCGAAGGTGGGCGGACCGGCTTGGTATTTGGAGAGACCAGGGTTTTGGCATGGTGCGTGTGGCCCCGCGGCCTGTTGGGCCGGAGGGGTTGCCGGGCTGGTTGACTTCGCCCTCGCCAGCAAGCGAGACGATGCTCACACTTTGGCTCATCTAGGCGCAATGGAAGCCAACGTCTGGGCTTTGCTTTCTCTTCTGAATACGGCCGGTGATGAGATCGATGCTTCACCCACAGATAGGATCAGCGCCGAGCGTCGAGCGCTCCAGCTCCGTCACATGGTGGAACAGTCGGGTTCCGATATCCTTCGTCGATTTTCTCGCGCGTACGGACCACAACCCCTCTCGATGAATGAGTCCGTCTCAAGACGCTTTCAGGAGGCGGATCTATTTATGCGTCAATCGCATGGCGAGCGCGACCTCGAATCGCTTGGCCGTCTCGTGCGAAAGGGAGCCAATAACAGATGACGATTCCGCGGCCTCTGCGCGAGTGTTCACTGGCGTTTGCATCAAACCTCGAAGATCAGGTTCAAGGAAGGCACGCAAATCATGGTAAAGAATCCACAATTTCCTATAACCAAAGAAAAGCTCATCGAACTCCTCAATCAGGATCTGGAGCGCGAATTTCAAGCTGTCATAGCTTACGTCAATTACTCTCAGGTGCTGAAAGGTGCCGAGTACATGAACATCGCAGACGAACTCGAGGTGCACGCCAAAGAAGAACTCACTCATTCATTAAAGCTGAGCTACTGGATCGACCTCCTCGGCGGAATGCCAGCTGTCACCGCCAAAGCCGTCAAGACGAGTGACGAAGCAAAAGCGATGCTACGTTTCGATCTCGACAACGAGAAGGAGACGATCAGAAACTATCGCCGCCGTGTGCGGCAGGCGGAGGAACTGAATCAGTTTGCGCTCGGAGAAGATCTTCGTGAAATCCTCCGTGACGAGTCCGACCACTTGAATGCGCTTGCGACGGCCCTTGGTGAAGACACGCCAGACCCCGGCATAGCTGACGAATAACCTCAGTTGTTGGCTGACAATCCGTCAGAGTCATCGGCTCATGTCAGTGTTCGGCGTGAGTCGATGGGTTCCTGCGTTCTAGGCTGAATGCCTTGCCTGCTTAGTGCTTTTCTTCAACATCCTGCTTGTGGCGGGTGAAATGACGAGTAACAACGCCGATTGTAATGCTTCGATCTCATCTACTTAGGCTCTCGGGAACAGACGCTAGTGTCTTCTTTCTAGCCGCGGGTTGTCCTAAGATCAGCTAATGAGGTTCCTCGATAAGAACAATCTCTCGCTTCGGGAAGACTGGTACGGCAACAACGCCGCGATCTGCTGCTATGCCTGCGGCAAGGTCTTCCTCGTTTCTCAGATTCTGCATCGCAAAGGGCGCTCCTGCCCACAATGCGGACTGACGCATGCTTTAGTTAAGGGGGCCGAAGTTGCGATTGAGGAAAATCCGGCCCCTGAGACTTCGGCCAACAAAGCGTGATTGGCTCAGCTCTCGAGGCAATTTGACTACCCCGATTGCGGAAGATTGATTCGAAATGTTGTGCCGGTCCTGCCTCCGGTTCTTGAGGTTCTAAAACGGAGTGTTCCGCCATGTTTGGCGATGATGCGGCTCGAAAGCCAAAGGCCCAACCCCGTGCCGGACGCTTTGCTGGTGACATAAGGCTCGAAGAGCCGTGACGCAAAGCCTTCCGGTATGCCGGGGCCGTTGTCGGTGACGGTGATGTGGATACAATCTGGGCATCGTTTCACGCTGACACAGATATGGCCTTTTCCATCCTCCAACACATCGACGGCGTTGAGAATAAGGTTAGAAACGACTTGCAGGATTTCGCTCCCGAACACGGTAGCTCTTGCTGGACCACGATACCGTCGCGAGACCACGACCCCATGACGAAGCAGCTTGTCACTGTGCAATTTCAACGCGGATTCCGCAATCTCCACGAGATCGATCTCCTTTGCTGTCTGCTGCTCGCGATGAAATGTCAGCGCTTGGCTAGTTACTCTCCCCAAGGTCTTGAGCTGATCTTCAATTACATTCATGTTTTCGAAGACTAGGTCAGGCTGCTCCTTCTGAAGCTTAGTAAGGTAGACCAGATTTGTGATCGCCTCGAGAGGATTGTTGACCTCGTGCATAATCGCGCTCGCATAGCGGCTCGCAACGGCAAGTCGCTCGCTCCGTTCGAGCGCGCTCTCGGCCCGTGCTAACCGGTCTTCTAGTTCCTTGATTCTGTCTTCCATCCGCTCCAACTAGGCCCTCTATCAGATGCCTGAGGGGAAAGGTCTCTCAGTTCTCGGGTTGGATGTACAAATAGGCTTTGATGTTTATTAGGCGTCGTTATGATTTCGTTGGGGTTTGTACAATCATCAACCGCGATTCCAATCGCAGAAGAGCAGAATGAGGATTAGGGGATGGGCAATGAGCCAATAGAAGTTCAGGTTCGAACGACAAACGACTGGTTTGGGCGCTTCGCGGCGTCGGCCTCCGGCTGGCTGGGGTCGAAGTGGGCTTTCGCTGCAGCTGGGCTCATCATCGTGATTTGGGGTTTGACGGGGCCGTTGTTTCACTTTTCCGACACTTGGCAGCTCGTCATTAACACGGGCACAACGATCGTTACGTTTTTGATGGTCTTTCTTATTCAGAACACGCAGAATCGCGACGCCAGGGCGATCAATCTAAAGCTCAACGAACTCATTCGAGCGATCGACAAAGCAAGAGATCAGATGATCGACATTGAGAACCTGAGCGATCTCGAACTCGACGAACTGCAGGCGAAGTACGAAAAGATCAAAGCCGAATGCATGACTCGGGGCCCCAAAACAGCACGCAAAGAGACGTAGGACGCGCACGTAGGACTAGGATTGATCGAGAGGGAACGATGAACGACCGGCCAGAAATCAGGGTTTTTGTAGTGGATGATGAGAAAGTGATCGCGTCGACGCTGACCACGATTTTGAAACACAGCGGCTTTGCCGCAGTCGCCTTTACGAATCCCCTCGATGCGCTGAGCGCCGCCGACGAAAAAACTCCGGACCTTTTGATCTCAGATGTGGTGATGCCCGAACTGAGCGGCATCGAACTTGCCATTCAACTCAAGAAGAAAGCCCCATCCTGTAAGGTTTTGCTCTTTTCTGGACAAGCAGCCACCGCCGATTTGCTCGCTTCGGCCCGTAAAGGCGGCCATGACTTCTCCCTCCTAGCAAAGCCCATCCACCCTACCGACCTCCTGAACGCTATTCGAGAGCTGAAAAACTAGCGTCATTCGCTTTCGAGCACTTTGTACGCCGCCTTTGCTTGTTTTTCTTGTGCGCCGCCGTTGCCGAGCCGCATACTGATGTGGTCAGCCCCCTTCTTGGAGAGTCATGCAGATTGCATTGGACGAGACCGGCCTCGAAGTCCTCGATTTGAGAATCGATACGGCCTTTTCCGCTCGGAAACTGCATACACGAGACATTGGGGTCCAGATGTTAGGGCTTCAGCGGCTCTCCAAAGCCCTGCTAGAGCGACCGGAGACGATCCTCCAAGAGCTGGTGAACGCTGCCGTCGATCTCTGCGGCGCTGAGAGTGCGGGAATCAGTATCGAGCGGGAAAATGGGAGCGACGAGGAGTTCTATCACTGGATCGCAACTGCTGGGGTCTATTCAGGCTTCATGGACGCGATCCTGCCTCGTTACCCGAGCGCCTACGGCGTATGTCTGGAGCGAGGCCATCCCCAGCACTTCACGGTCAAGAAGAAGTTTTTCGACATCCTTGGGGTCGAGGCTCCTCCCGTGCTCGATGGTATCCTTCTTCCCTGGAAGACAGAGGAAACTCGCGGAACCATCTTCGTGATGGCTCACGATCGCGCTGAAGCCTTCGATGAAAACGATGCTCGGCTCATGACCATGCTCGCCGACTTCGCGGCAATGGGCTACAAGCAACAAAAGATGCACGCCCGGATCATCGCCCAGGAACGCAACGCGGCGGCGGCTCAGATGGCTCATAAGCTGGCGCACGAGATCAACAACCCGCTCCAGGGCATGACAAACGCAGCCTTCCTGGTATCGCAGGGAACTCCTGAAGACGATTCGAAGACGCTCGGGCTGCAGCTCGCCCACGATATCGACCGGCTGTCCGGCATTGTGAAAGAGATCCTCGCCATACCGTTCGATAAGGCCTGAGAACAGGGAATTGGACAGTGCTTGAGATTCGGCATCTCATAAAATGGTTTCTTAATACCTCATGGAGATGACGACACAATGGCATTGAAGACAGTTTGATCGACGAATTGCGCGATATGTACAGCGCTGAAAACCAACTGGTAAAAGCACTCCCTAAGCTCGCGAAGGGTTCGAAGAACCCGAAACTCAAATCCATCTTCACCGCGCATCTGACCGAGACCAAAGGCCAGGTCGAGCGTTTGAAAAAAGTCTTTGCTGAGCTGGGCGAGAAGCCGACCGGCCAACACTGCAACGGCATGGAAGGCGTGATCGAAGAGGGCAAGGACGCTCTTGAGGAAGACGAAGAGGGCTCCTCCTTTGAAGCTGGGCTCATCGGGGCAGCACTTCGCACCGAACACTACGAGATTGCAGGCTATGAGGCGTGCATCTCGATGGCGACTGCGCTTGGATTGCCGAAGATCGTAAAACTCCTGAACTCCAATCTGAAAGAAGGTAAGCGTCCTGTGTGGGCCGGGTGTACAGGGCTTGGTTGAGCCGAGATGATGTGTGGATGGTTGAGGTTGATCTGAGTGGTGTGGGCGCAGGCC
>NZ_JACHIP010000014.1 GCF_014203275.1 Granulicella aggregans | reverse complement strand
GGCCTGCGCCCACACCACTCAGATCAACCTCAACCATCCACACATCATCTCGGCTCAACCAAGCCCTGTACACCCGGCCCACACAGGACGCTTACACTTCAATGGCGATGGGAAGCCTGAGTTCGCCGCGATGGACTCCGCGGATAATACGGTGACCATATATCTCGGCAATGGCGATGGAACATTCGTCCCGACGGGCGCCATCGCGAAAGACAGGAGCGTAATGGATGGGACATTCGAAGGGTAATGGCCCTCATTCCCACAACTCACCAAATTTCAGAGTCAAGCGGTGGCAATCCGGCCAGCGCTTGACAATCCAAGAACTTAGAGATTCTTGATGAGTCAGCTGTGGCTGGCGATGCTGATCGTCTCCACCGACCTTGAAACTCAACCCTGATTCGATTCCTAACGCTTGCCTCAAGTTCTCCGTGAAGGGGATTGCGGAAGTCCACGCGATGCTGTAGCTATCAATGCTGCTGACTCCATCAACCCCTCCTGTCGGGAGTGCTCATTCCGCTCTCAAGCCCCTTGGTTGACTTCCGGAAGAATCGGCGCATCACATATGGATTGAACCTCGAACGAGGCCCACCATAATGGCTATAGCAGCAATCGATCCAGAACCCACGAGTACGCCAAAGATCCGATTCGCTGCTGACGGCTTGGTGCCGTGGGCCATCAGCAAGAAGCGCACGGCACACGCCGCATGGACGCTCAACGCAACGACGCCAAGGAAGTAGTACGGTGTGAGCCGGGCACTCCATTTATCCGTGAGGAGATTGTAGGAAGTGAGCCAAGTCCAATTCGTGTCGCTGTGCTGGAGATACCTTGCACGTGCGACAGCACTGAAGTGCGACATGACAAAGACGGCAAGATACGCCCCCGAGATCCGTTGAAGTCGCTTCATCCAATCGTCGGCGAGCCCCCGGGCGATGCCTCTCCATGTCAATACAATCCCAGTAGCAAATTGGAATGCAAAAAAGGACACGAGAGCAATTTCTACCGCAGGATTGCGGTAAACACGACGAGCCTGACGCATGAAGGCAATATGCGCTTGGGCGCCCCACAGGCCTACGAAATGATTCGTAAGGTGAAGGGCCGCGAACAGCATGATTGGAACAGCACAAATTCCGTGGATCGTCGCAAGGCGGGAGGATTTGGAGGGTTGAGAGCGGATGGCCGGTCTGTCAGCTAGACATAGGGCTGTTAACAACAACCAGAACGCGATCCAGATTTCGTTGGCGTGAAACGGAAATAGCTTCTGCGAATCGAGCCACTGCCCCATGAGGGAATACAGTGCAGGCGCCCCAACAGCGAAATGAGCAATCGCACTCGTTTTCAAAAACCCGCTGCCGGCAAGGTGGAACGCAACGTAACCGCAGCAAATCGGAATTAGGATTACAGGTACCAAGAAGAACGGTGACACGCCTGAAATGCATGACACCAGCGCCGGATAGATGAGGCAGGCTAAGGGTGGTATTAGCCGGAAGAGACGCGGGTTAATCGGTCGAGTTCTAGCATTCATGTGTGCGTATGTCCTAATCGAATCTCAAACAGGTCGAGTTGCACTTCGGTCACCCACTCCCAAAGCATTTACTGCTTTGCTTGTTTCTCTGGGACTACAAGTGGAGTGCCTTGCTTCTTAACTGCAATGACCAGGAACTTAGCGGATTTAGTTTTGCTCGCATTCCTGCCGCCTACGTGAACATCGTTAAGTCCTTCAAAGTAAGTTTCACCAGGTCCGAGTGTCACTTCAGGGCCGCCGCGTACCTGCATTACGATCGAGCCCTCTAAAACGTAGACAAACACGTCAGCATTGTGCCGATGGATTGTGCCCTCATATCCGGGCCGGTACTCAACGGTGAGCATCGCCGCTTCTTTACCCGGGATATCCAGAAGGTTCTTGGTGAACAGTGGCGTACTCTTCATCCCTTGAGCATGAGCCATTCCAGTCATCAGAAACATAGCGAGTACTATCCGTCTCATTTTTGGCGATCCCTCTTGCGTTCTTCTTTCAGAAAAGCTGAATCACTCGTTTAGAGCGACTTGTGCGCTTCGGCAATGTCGTTTGATAAAAAAGATCTTCCCCGAGTAGGTCCCACCTAAGACTAACGGTGGATTGGCTGGTCGAAAAGGTCCATAATCGAGCTTTGGATTGGTCCACTTTTGATTGGGTGAGAGATGGGTAAAGAAGCGACGTTCCAAGACTTCTCAGCGGGTTCTCCTCCAGAGGGACAGGATCTGTGGCGGTGGCTGTACGTCGAGTTGAGGGCCGCCATCCTGGATGGGCGTCTGAAGCCGGGTGCGCGCATGCCTTCGACGCGCAGCCTTGCCAGCCAGTACTCGCTGTCACGCGGAACGGTCGTCACAGCTTTTGATCAACTGCAGTCCGAGGGGTACACGCACACAAAGGTAGGTTCAGGAACCTATGTGGCTTTAGGGGCGACCGGGCGCGCCGTGTCCGATAAGAGCACACCGGATCTATTAAGTGGGTCTCGTCAATCAAAGGCTCGCCTCTCGAAATGGGGGGAGAGATATCTTAGGAAGACCGATGTAATATCCGCACCACTTCACGTTGGTCGCGCGTTCCGTGACTACGAACCAGCCATCGATCTTTTTCCGACTGAGTTGTGGGCCCGCGTTGCATCCCGCGTGCTGCGTCGTGCTCCCCGTTCGCTTTATGGAAAGGGCAATGCCAGGGGCCATCAGCCACTGCGCCGCGCTATAGCGGAGTATGTAGGCGCCTCGCGTGGAGTCCGCTGCTCGCCCGAGCAGATCATTGTTACAGCCGGCAGTCAGCAGGCACTGGATCTCCTCGCGCGCTTCCTGATCGACCCCGAAGACAAAATCTGGATGGAAGATCCGGGATACCCCGGCGCCTCTCAGGCATTTGTATCGGCGGGTGGTCGAATTGTCCCCGTGCCAGTAGATCAAGAGGGGCTCATCGTCAAGGCTGGAAGAAAAATGGCTCCTCAAGCCAAACTCGCCTATGTCACCCCAGCGAATCAGTTTCCGATGGGCGTTACGATGTCCGCAGACCGCAGAGTCGAACTCCTTCGATGGGCTGCTGGCGCGAATGCCTGGATCATTGAGGACGAATACGATGCGGAATATCGTTATTTCGGTCGTCCCGTCGCTTCCTTGCAAGCGCTTGATCGGAGCAACTGTGTCATCTACGTCGGAACCTTCACCAAGATGCTTTTCTATGCGTTACGCCTGGGATTCATCGTGTTACCAGAACAGCTCGTTGACGCGTTCGCGGCAGCTCGCAGTTTTGTGGACCGGCATCCACCTACGCTTGATCAGGCCATTCTGGCAGAGTTCATCTCCGACGGCCACTTTGGCCACCACGTTCGTCGCATGCGTCAGCTCTACGCCGAACGCATGGATATTTTGAAGGCTGCCGCAGACAAACAACTTAATGGAACGCTGGACGTCGTTCAAGCTGGAGCAGGGATGCGTACCCTCGGATGGCTGAAGAGCATAGCTTCTGACAAAGAAGCCGCCGGAGCGGCAAGAGCGATGGGGCTAGAGGTCGTAGCGCTCTCCACGTTCACAAGAACATACACACAGCCCCCCGCGCTCATACTTGGCTTTGCGGGATGCAGTCGCGCGGAACTTCACCGGGGCGTGTCTCTGCTTAGAAAAGCTCTGCGAGGCGATCCCAATTTGGTTTCCTGAGTATCGCCTTTACCAGTTCTGAGGCGAACCCTTGAATGTCTTGATAGTCGCGATGAGATGACAACGGTTCACTCTCTTTCTCCAAGAGGGGGTATTTCGCGGGTTGCATTTCCTGATTGGATCTTTTCACCTCAACACTCGTCATCGTCGCCAGCACCATTGGTCGTCGTCGCAGATTGGTTGGCCCGGTGAGAGTGATTCTAAACGCATGCTCAGATGAGAAAATGAATGAAACGCGTGGTTTCGAAATTGGAGGGGTGGTCGCTAATGATTGCAAGTACAGAATTCCGAGACAAGTGGATTTTGGAAAAAATGCCAGCCTGCAAGGGAGGCATGGCGCTACTCGAAAAATTTCGCCCGAATATACACGGAAAATGGAATATCATGCTGGCGAGGAGGCTCGTCGACCTGCGGCCCGAGGTAATCGGCATAAACAACGACCGCTGGACGCGTTTGCGGAACGCTGAAATGACTGCGGCAAGTGCAACGAATGCTAGGCCACGCGGCGCTTACATGAATCGCAGTCAGCCATGTGCACCTTGAGTCGCTGCTCATTCTCAGTCTGTGCAGCGTCGAACGAGTAGGTGAGCTTTCCTTCTCTGCGGGCGCAAAGCTTTTGAGATTGAAGCCAGTCGTTGTCAACTTCCAAAATTCTTACAATGGGACAGGGCACAATTCCTCCAAGTGCAACGTGGAAGATCGTACCCTGCGACGCCGTAAAGAAGCACTGACATCGCTGTGGGAATCGTGTGCAGTAGTAATCGATTGAGGTTACCGACCGCATGCTCGGCCGACCTATTAGTTAGTTCGCCGACTGTTCGCCAGCCGCCTTCTTCGCGGCTTTTCTCTTAGCGGCATGACGCTTTTTCAGAGCTGCCGATATGCGGGCACGGCCTTCTTCGCTGAGAACGCGCTTCTTGGTCACTGGCGTGGTAACTGCAACGGATTTCGTAGCGTTCTTCGATCCCTTCGGGCGGCCACGGCGACCTGTAGGCGTTGCAGCTTGCGGTGCTGGTGCGGACAACCCGGCGAGAATCGACCTGGCCTTCTGTAATGACGCAATTTCTTCGTCGAGTGCGGCGATAATGTTTTCGGTCATTGGTTCTCCCTTACGTAAATCATACCAAGGAGTGATGCGTCAGTTGTCTGGCTTAAGCACCATCCATCGCAGTCTGATGCCATGATTAGTATCGGTGCGCGGACGGGAACCCTGAACGCCCCTCGAGCGGTCTTCATCAAGCATGATTCGGCACAGAACATGTGTGCGTGACGCACGCGACAACACGGCATTCATAAAGAGCGTTGAAACCGATATGCTCACAAACTGTTTCCCGTCTTCCTCCGTCATGCCGATTAGGGAGCACTCTCGCGTTTTCTCGCAGAAGTCAGTTTTGTCCTTAAGGTCGGGCGCATCAACGGCCCAAATGCGCTTCATTAGGCGGCGACAATATACAAGGTTGATACCGCCGTCAACGCCTAATGGTGAAGCACAAGGTCGCGGTCAAGGAAAAGACAAGAAAGAAGCGAAGCTCCAGCTACCGGCGCGGTCAAGAGTCGCAAGGCAGTGTAATCATACCGGGCGCCGTGAGGCGCCCCAAGCTTCTGCGATAAAGTTATGATCTCACTCGAGGGTGGCGCACATGTGTTCAGACCTTCTGAATCTTGAATGGTGAGCAGAATGAATAAAACCTGCCCAGCATTATGATCTTGTCGTGGATATTTCTGATGTTACGGTCCATACAACCTGTTCAGAGGCCGTGGGCTTTTCCAGCCGAAGCGCCTGGAATAATAATCAAAAGCCTCTGCAGGATTATCGGTGAGCAGTTCGTACCAACCCACATGGCCACTGCCATTTGTAATCCAGGTCCTGGAGTTTGCGGCAAGCTCGGTTCGGTAGACCGTGGTCGCAAACTGTTGCGGCTGGAAGAGGCCGCGCTCCTGAAGAGCGACTGTCTTGAGCTCACCCGTCTGACTGTTCTCGCGTTCGGTGACACTGAACATCACGGCATGGGTGTGAAGCTGGGGACGGGCATAACCGTCGACGGACGGGCGATGTCGTGTTCAAAGGTTGCGGCGGCGAACTTGCCCGTCAGCTCCGGTGCCTGAATGTTCGCGATCCGGGCCTGGGTGTACGTTCCAGTTCACTCAATGCAATCCGGATACTTTTGCGGTGCGGCTCGCGTACGCGGTCGTCTTCTCCAACAACGCCGTCAATGAAACAGACCTCGGGGCTGAGAAAGTTCCATTCCATCCTGCCCGGTGCTCGACCGGGGTCACTTCTCTTCCGAACTGGTGCTCGTAGGTCTTCGCTGGTTGATGGCGAACGAGCTGCTGTTCGGTCGTTGGATGCTGGCCTTCGGTCAGCCTGGCCGCCGGAGAGAGACTCCGAGATCGTCAGCACACGGATAGTTTATCGGCATCCTAGATGGTTGGGGCCGCTCCTGCGTATAACCGACGTGGAGGACGAGCGGACTTTCATTCAGAGCGCTACGCTAGCCATGAGGATTACGAATGACGGGACCGACGCTGAAAATCATAGGTGTATATCGACCGCATATCACTTCCGACACATGGAACCAGCAATTTCGGGTCATGAACGATAGGGACTGCACGCGAGAGTACTTCGACAAGCTTGTATTGATCGAAGCCATCGTGGACGGTACGGACGAACCTTTTGATATGAGCCGGTTCGGACAGATGCAGACCCAGGTTCCGGATGATCCCAAACCGATGCAGGTGGGATATGACGAAGGCCTTCTCTCAGAAGACGGAGACACCCTGACAGACCGGAAGAGGAATTGCGTTCAGGGAACCGGGCCGCTCAGATTCGCTGTCTACCTGCACCAGTTTGATCCCCAGCGACCTCTGAGATGGAAGCGTGGTGAAGTGATATGCCCACCTATCCGGGAGATCCCCCTTCGACTCCTGCTCCTGATGCCATACAACGTTTGCTGCTAACAGCTCACGAACGAAGTAGATTGTCGGACATGTCTTCTGGTTTGACCCTTCCGATCGTGGGATCCACTGTTCAATGAATCACCTCTGCGAAGTCTGATGTTCAATGCGATCCAAATCGCGCTTGCTGCAGACGTTTCTCTGTTTCAGGCTGGCCACCTTCTTTTCCTTCTCATCCAGGCGTCAATCCGAGCAGCTGGCGCGGAGTAAGCTGCGCAAACGGCTGCTGACGCTGGCTCTTGCGCTCGCCGGTCTGGGTGCGTTCTCCAAAATAATTATCGCCATCTACCGGAATATAACCTAGTCCTGCTTCAAGCTGCTGGCTGATTTCTTGACGGTGAGGCTAAGGCCGAAATCTCGTACTGTCTGGTCCGGACACGGAGGTCCACTTGGACGCTGCTCACGAGCATCGCGGTTCGCATCGGACGTTCTAGGTGCACCGGCAATGGCACAGCGGAAGTATTTCAGCCTGCAGCCGGGAGGTCTTTAGCATTTCACGCCCATCTCCTTTGACGACAAGGATTGGACGATCCGACTAGAAGGCTGACTGCCGACAAAAGCGCCAATCGTGTGGACAATGATGAATAGAGAGCTTCTTCAGCGAGCAGAAGAGGACCTAGCGGAACATTTAATGTCTCTAGCGGTTTGCGCTCGGCATTGATTTCGATCACTACAAACGCGGCAAAGGCCTACGGCCAATAAGGCAAACACGAGCAAACAAATAGCGGCTATGCCCATGAAGACCATCTTCGACCTCCATGCCCATTGTGCATGCATTCTCCGGGTCGCAATAATGAGTTGCGTGGTTTTTGTGTTCGGTTGTACCTATAAATTTGAGGATGTTCGTCTGGAGGACGACATTCATCCTGCCAATTTTTGGCAACACGTGGTCGCGACAACAGAAGGGTGGCGCGATCCGATGGCGCGACCGGCTCCGAGCGAGTCCTTGAGCCGGACCTCTGGAAAATCTGGGACCAAGCGCGCTTACGCTCAGATCCAAGCTCACCAAACACCCATAGGTCGAATAGTGATCGTTAGATGCGCCGACGCGCACAGTACAACTCACGAATTGAACCGCTAGCTCCTGGTCTCGCAACATCAGGGCATTCCAAAGTTCGCGCGTGTCCCTAACAATTGCATTGCACCGGCACCGGATCGGCCGCCGGCGAGCTCTATGCAGCCGACATTTCTGGCAGAGAAGTTGTAGGAAAAATTACCTTTTCGAGTATCGGAACGACGGCGAGGGTGCGTCATAATCGACTGACCATGAACACTGCAAAAGAACTGGAACGCCATAGCCGAAATCTGCTGGCCGCCCTTGCTCGGCAAGTCAGCGCCTCGACGCTCGACCAGCTCGTGGAAAATGTCACGCATGCGCTTGCGGCCAGCCTTGCCCAGGGCGACAGGATTACTGTCGCGGGCGGCGATCAGAGGCTCACGACCAGGCTGCAGGTATTGAACGCCCTCAATCAGGGGTACGCGATCGAGGCCACCCCCGCTCCCCTCGTTCTGGAGCAGTATTAGCCTTGCCGCCATGACAAACGCCGAGAAAATTGCCACGATAGAAACGCTGCTACGCGACCTAGCCAACCTTTCCGCCCATCTTAGAAATGCGCCGCGCAGTCGTTGGGCCGTCGCCTCGACTTCCCCATCCGAGGTTACCGAGGCCGAGGCTGCCGCCTTGCACCGGGTGGCGCGGATCGTCGGCGTCAGCCTGAAGACATACGCCGGCGTGCAGCCGAAGCCTGACCCACCGCTCCCCCTCAATCTTCGGAGCGAGGCTGCGCCCCGCCGATAGCGGCATAGCCTTTTGAGGTGTCGCGGCCCCCATCAGCGATGTTCTCAGATTTCGAGCCTGAACTGCTCGCTGTGTTTCCTTCCGGCGGCCATTATGAGCATTCGTAAAGATCGCGCTATGCGCTCGTGTTCTCCGACGAATTTAGCGAGGTCTTCAGGCGCAACTCCGAGGATCAGGACTGTGCCGGTCTCCTTGCCACGATCTCGACCTCAACCCGATAGGCCAGATCGACTAGGGCCTTTGCAACGCCCATGATCAGGCTCCCCACGGATAGGGAAAGATCGTCATTTCCGCCTCGATCTTCTTCTGTGTGCATAGAGCGCCCCTTTTCTCTCTGGAGTCCATATCTTCAGCGGTACAAGATGGGCGCATCCTCAAGCATTCCGTCGTCATACACCGTCAGGTTGGGCAGGTGGTTCTTCACGACGAGATAGCACTCACAGGCGGCATCCCGCAGCCCCTGGAGGTCAAGCAGCTGTATCGTGCCGCGCGTGTACTGGATCAGCCTGCGTTGCTGAAACTGCCCGGCGATGACGGTCAGCGTTGTCCGGTTCACCCCGAGCATATCGGCCATGTTTTCCTGCGAGAGAGGCAGGACGCGGCCGCCATTCCGGTCGGCGCACAGCAGAAGCCATCGCGCCAGGCGTTGTTCTATGGAGTGACGGGCATTGCAGCCAGCCGTCTGCGCCGACTGAATGAACTGTGCCTGCAGGTAGCGAAGCGTCAGGTCCTGGAAGAGGCCGCCGCGTTTGAATTCGCAAGTGGCCCGTGCTGTCAGGGTGGTGAAGCCATGCCCGCCAACCTGCATGTAGACACGGTTCAGGCTGCGTTTTGTGCCCATCAGCACCGATGTACCGAGTACAGCCTCGGCTCCTGCGAGCGCGATCTCGACCTGAGACCCATCTTCAAATGTCGCCGTCATCGAGGCGATGCCTTCTTCGATGAAAAACAGATGATCGATGGAAGTGCCGGGAAATTCGATCTCGTGATTTACCGGCAATTCAAGCGGTCGAAGATCGAGGCGGCGGATGATCTCTCCGTCGAACCTGCGCAGCAACCCGTTTTCAAATCCGCCGCCGTTCATGACTGTCTCGCCTTCTGAACGACCCAGGAGGTCGTCCGGCAGACACCAAAGACGGCTTTGAGTGGTAGCTTTCCGCGCAGTTGGCTTAGGCCCAATGCAATTCTACGCCCTTATGTCGGATAAGCTACATAGATTATCGACTGGCTGCGGCTGCCTGTGCAATGAGATCGCGGGAGGAATCAGGGTTTCGACCTGATAGACCAGAATAGCGGCCTTTCCGGCCAGATCAGCGAGGACCTGCCGTCAATCCGTGGACACGGTGTGACAGACGATCAGGAACCCATAGGCTTAATCGATTTGCCAGCTTCGCCTGCACCTCTCGTAAAGCCAGGGTCGCATGGACAGATAGACCGACCGTTTGAAGGAGGCGAGGCGGCGCGTGTCAAGAAGCATCTTGACTTGGCCATACCGGATATGAGGTCAGCACTCGAGAAAATGGCGAAGGCCGACTTCGATGAAACTTAAAATCTCTCGAAAAATATTAGTCTGTACAACAGGCCGATTGGCTGCCCCATCTCAGAGCATGGTTCATACTCCGCTTCCATTATCGAGGGAAATCATGGCTCTGAAGGACGTTCTAATCGACGAATTGCGCGACCTCTATTCAGCAGAAAATCAACTGGTGAAGTCCCTGCCGAAGCTAGCCAAGGGATCGAGAAACCCGGAGCTGAAGGCTCTCTTCACAGCGCATCTCGAAGAGACAAAGTGCCAGGTCCTGCGGCTCAAGCAGGTCTTTGAGATCCTCGGCAAGAAGCCGACCGGCGAGCATTGCAACGGCATGGAAGGCGTCATCGAAGAGGGCGCGGACGCGCTCGAAAAGGGCGAGGAAGGCGCATCTTTCGACTCCGGCATCATCGGCGCGGCCCTGCGCACGGAGCATTACGAAATCGCCGGCTACACCGCCGCGATCGCCATGACCAAGGTGCTCGGCCTGGATGACGTGACCGGGCTTCTCACCGAAACCCTGGATGAAGAGACCGGGGCGGCCGCCAAGATCCTTGCGGCGGGTCAGCCAATCCTCGAAGCGGCGGCCGGCGAACCCGAAGAAGAAGAAAGCCCGAAGACCGGCAAGGAAAAGTATTCAGAGAAGAAGAGCAAGGAAGACGAGAAGAAGGCCGCGTCGGCACTGCGCCAGCGCGCGTCTTAACCGTTCGATCGATTGGTGACGACCTATGAGCAAGCGGCCCGTCGACGTCCAGAACCCACGACGAATGACTGGTTCGGTAGATTTGCAGCGTCCGCCTCCGGCTGGCTCGGCTCCAAATGGGCCTTTGCGGGTGACGGGCTGCATCATCGCCGTCTGGGCGCTGACCGGGCCGCTATCCCACTACTCAGATACGTGGCAGCTCGTCATCAATACCGGCACGACCATCGTCACCTTCCTCATGCTGTTCTTGATCCAGAACACGCAGAACCGGAATGCACGCGCGATCGACAAGGCGCGCGAACAGATGGTCGATATCGAGACCCTCAGCGACCTCGAGCTGGACGAGCTGCGGCGAAGTAGAAAAACTGCGGCAGGCCGGCATCGAACGCTAAGCGCGCAAGCCTGCCCACGCCGCCGCAGTGAAGACCGATAGCTTTCACGCGGCGTATGCCGCGAGAATAGCGCAATCTGATATCGTCCACCGCAAAGGGGAACAGCATGAGCACAGGAAAGCATTTTCTTCATCGAGCAAAATGCCGAAGGCAAATTCCCGACGACGGAGAAGGGCGCCCACCGGGCAAGCGGCGTGCATGGCGCCCAGAAGGAAGCGATCGACCACGCAAAGAAGCTGAATCTGGAGGATTATCCGGATGCCGAGCGGGCCGCCATATGTCAGGCGGCGGACCCGACAGGTGGCGCTCCGCCGATTAGCTGTTCATATTGCTGCTTCCTTGTTGCCGGCTGCTTAACCTTTTTTCTTCCGCAAAAGAGTCGAGGCCGTCATTTTTTGAAAACTTGCTTGCATTTCGGAACGACGCTCCAGATAAGGTCTTCTCGTGAAGATCTGGTAGGAGGTATCAATGGCGAATCTACTTACGACTGGCATGGTGAAATTAGACGGGGCACAGAACTTTCACCCGTTCTAGTTTCAGAAGCACCAACTTACACCCTCGAAGGACGTGATGCCTCTCAAGCTACTATTGCGGACCTAACGACGTTCGACCTGCTCTGAGAGGTTCGTTCGTCCGCAAGAATGAGGATCTAAAGGTGGATCCCTTAGTGCTAGATAGCGATCCAAAGACGCCGATCACTATAGATGCCTGCCCTATCTAGTTCACGCTGAATCAGAATTCCTGAAAATAGCCTGACCGATCCTAGCGGCCCACAATCGGCGATCGAAGGGGAAGTTGCAGAATCGAGGTCTCATCGAATATACCCGCAGTAAGGTCCGCGTCGCGAACCCGAAGGATCTTGAAACACTTGCTTGCAAGTGCTAGGGAATCGCCGGGCAAGATGTCGACTAATCCATGGAACTCGCCCGATAGGATCTCTTTGCGAAGAGCTCCACATCGAGTCAGTTTGTCCCTCAAACGTGCAATTTCCACGCCAGTGAATCACAGGAGAGAATGTCTCTGTAACACCTCCTATAGCATCCAAGATGACGGTGGACAAGTCGCCGTATGTAAAAGCGAGCCGGTTCCCTTTGGGGGACCGCCTCGGCGGTACTTTCCGCCAAAATTTCAAACAGCTCCAACGCTCAGACAATGGAGGCAGTTTTAGGCTGACCTATGACGATCCGACTAAGCAGCACAGCATCAAGAAAGTGGCCAGCGACTCCGAGTAAAACTAAGGGGCATCCCATGGACAGCGAGATGTCTTTTGACGAGCGGACCTGCTCCTGCGGCCATGTCTGGCTCATGCTCTACTGTGTCCCAACGGAGCGATCTGAGAACCTTATTTGTCGTTGCGGCACTATCTTTGCAAAGAGTGTCAATGGCTCGATCAAGGCAATCCTCCTCAGTCCTAAAGAGAAATTTGCAGCGCTGCGGATCATTTGCTACATCGTCGGATTCGCGCTATTGCAAGCCGCAAATCTGCTGAGGATCAAGTTGCCTTCAAACTCTTGGTTGAGTCCCCACCGGATCATGGCTTACCGCCATCTCAACGCCCCCGTACGGTCATATGTTCCATTCGATTAGAGACGTTCGGCTTTCAGATTCGCTCAATGTTCTGTTCGTCTGTTCGATCGCGGCAGTCTCCCCAGGCAGCAACTCTGAAGCACATACAAGAGCTTTGCGGGGTTGAACCGCTCGACTGGTATTCAGGAGGGCCGCAATGGCCCTGGATGCCGACCGCAATGATCGGTAGACTCGGCTTTATTTGCTTCAGTTTGGAGACTAAATCAGTCCACTGAATGCCTTCCAGGTGTTGATCGACAAAAGCGCCAGTGATCGCCGGGTATGCCGCTAGAGTTTCCACTGCATCTGCCGAACTGTAGGCCGAAATGACATTGAACTTGGCCGTCTCTATGACACGCTTGCGGCTCGATATACCGTTGAGAATTCGCGATTCACCACCAGAAAGCAGGGTCTCAACGTGGCTTCCATTTTCAGTGAATTTATCTTTCCGCGTGGGCCCACCTGGTCAGTGGACACCCTGGAACTCTTGGAGCCTTTGAGGTTCAAGGTAATTTGGTAAAGGAAGGACGAGGAGAAGACGGCTCATCCACCAAAGGGGTCCGAACAAGCCGACCGCCCTGGAGGGTGGTCAGGCCTGAACTATTGGGGTCTTCACAAAACTCCGCGCACCTACTACTCAAACTACGAACAGAATTGCTTAGAGGCGCTAGCTGATAAGCTTCACCTGCTTGAGGCACAAACGGTATCGGCAGAAGCCTGGGTGATCTTTGACAATACTGCGCTGGGTCATGCGACAGCGAACGCGCTTTGGCTCGAGAATGCGTTGAAGTATAGAAATAGCGTTGAAGCGCTAACTACATCTGGAACGATTCTTGTCAGATGGCCGGCAGAGTTAGAGTCTGCGAGGAGACCTCCACTTATAGAATTCGCCGCCACAACTAAAAGGAACACATCCCAATTGCCAAGGCTCAGCGGGGCAAGAGGACCGTTGGACGCCGCCGAGTTCAGGGTGAAAAGGTTTGGGCTTAGGCGAATTGTGAGAATCGTTAGTGGGGGAGTCCCATAGCTACGGAAGAAGCTGCTTCTAGCTCGGAGCAGATTAGCCTGCGAGAGTTGATGTGGCGGCCTCAAGAACGATGTCGATAACGGGCTTCGGCATGGTCAGAGCTGGAAGGTGATCTGCGTTGGTCGTCTTGATGATCGCTTTCATACGCTCCGCCATAAACCTTCGCGTCGTTTCGAGAATCATGCGAGTGCCGCCACGCTGCTCGAGGTCGCACGCGATCCTCGGCATCTGGGCGCGGAGATCGGCTTCTTCAGCGTGCTCCACACTTGGAACCAGCGGCTGCAGCATCATCCGCACGTTCACTGCGTCATCGCCGCCGGCGGCCTTGCACCGGATCATGCCAGCTGGATCTCTTCGCGCCGTACGTTCTTCCTTCCGGTCGAGGTGCTCGGCCGTGTCTTCCGGGGCAAGTTCCTCGCCGGGCTTAAGGCTGCGTTCCGCGAAGGCAAGCTGGAGTTCCACGGACACCTCGCATCGCTCTCTGAACCATGCCGCTTCACCGCCTGGCTCAGAGTCCTGTTCCGTCACGACTGGGTAGTCTACTCCAAGCAGCCCTTCGGCGGACCCGAGCACGCGCTGCGCTATCTCGGTGCGTATACCCATCGCGTAGGCATCTCCAACAGCAGGCTGGTCTCCTTCGCTGACGGCAAGGTCAGCTTCCGCTGGCGAGACTCCGCGCATGGCACCCGGAAGTGCGTCATGAGCCTGCCCGCAGACGAGTTCCTGCGCCGCTTCCTGCTGCATCTCGTGCCACGCGGCTTCGTCCGCATCCGCAACTTCGCCTTCCTCGCCAACCGGCAACCAGCGAAGCTGCTGCCGCTCTGCTTCAGACTGCTCGGTAGTTCAGCTGATCACGCCAGAGCTGAAAACATCACAGACGAAGCCAAGCTAACCGCCATGCTTCTCAAGTGCTCGCTCTGCAGCGGAACCATGCGCATCGTCGGGCGGCTCTCTTCAGTTCAATTGCTTCCTCGCTCGCCACCGCAGCAGGAGGGAGCCGCCGCATGCTCACTCAACTCCAGCCTCGAACCCAACCCATGCGACAGCATGCCCGCCCCGTCCGCGCCTCAAGTTGCGCTCGCCTGCAGCGAAAGCGCAAGCACGTTCCTCGACTGAACATCCGAAGCAGATCCAGCACACTTCCGCTCGGCTCTCAGCCTGCTCAACGGCTACGCAAGCCTCGATGCCAGCCCACCAGACCAGCTAAACTCCATCCAACTCCCATTGAGCAGCGGCCCCGGAGAAAGCGGCTTCCTTCAAGTCGCTGTATCCGAACCGCCCCACCATAGACGTGTGGCACAATCAACGTTCAACAAGGGGCGGTTCAGATACAGCACTAAGACTTATCATTACCGATCCGGGTGCCTGCGGGTGTTGGATATCTGACTGTGTCATTTGGAAGCTATTGATGTCCATAGAGCGTTTCATCGTTCCAGGAACGCAGCCGCTGCTCAATTTAGAAGGATGTACCCGGGCGTTTTTGGATAGGTAATACATTTGCCCGAGGGTAGCTTGAATTGAGAGCCAATCTTGCCTTGCTCGGCAGTGTAGCCGGGGGGTAGAACGGCCGGCACGCCATCATCCACGACGGAGATGCCGTGATCGGAGGCATTCCTGACCCCGAAGTGACCGATACCTTCCTCCGTCCCGGGCGCTGAGAGACATTCGCCGGGAACAATGGGAGGCAGGGTGGTGGGCTGGGCGAGTTCTCCGGCCTGAGCGGTGACGCCGGGCCGGATCGCTTCGAGATTGTGGAAGACCTCTGCGTTCGACATTGCATGGCCTTCAGGAAAGGCCGCTTGCATTCTCTTTACGAGTTCATCGAGGTGCTGACCTTTCACGATGATGACCGCCAGCCTTACCGTCTCTACCTGGAGCCAGTCGTAGTTATCGAATCCAACCCCGTCGTAGATGAGATCCATGTCCTCGAATGAGGTGTAGCGCTGCTTTGTGCCGGTGCGGGAGTTGAGTGTGTTTGAGAGAAGTTCGGGCCGGAACTCAAGGGCGTACGCGGTCGCCATCATGGTGGCAAAGAACTCCTGCATGAAGAGGTCGGGTCCTTGGAGATTTAAAGCACGTTGATAAAGATGCCCGGTCTCATGCAAGGCTATGAAGTCCAGCTTCTTTCCAAGATCGGCGTGGGTATTTTGCCCTGGAAAGCTGGCGAAGGACTCGGGCATGAAAATGACGTTGCCTTCCTCGGGAAACGCTTCGGCCATGGGGTAGTCCGCTAGACGCCCAATCCGATCCCAGTCACCCTTGTTGAGCACGGCGAGTGTGACAGGAAGGGATATATGGAGCTGCTGACTGTACCAGGTTGCGCAGGCCGCAATCTTTGCCTGATCGCGAAGCGCCAGGGCCTTGAGGCCGTTCGAATAGTAAGCGTTGACCTTTCCTTCCTGATGGGCGAGATGCAGAGCAACCAAGCGGGAAAGCGCATCGGGTGGCGCCGGGCTCACTTGAGGTCTGCCTGAGGCGCACCACGAAGAGGTGCAAAGGAGCACGATCATCAACGCTGCGATGCGCCACGAATCAAGGATGATTCTAACCATCTTTACCATGCGTTATTATCTCTTTTCGTCGACACAAGGTAGACGATCGAACGCCTCTTTGAGTTTTTAGAGCTAAGTCGGAAGTAGAAGGCACCACAGTCACCTGAGCAATGCGCGGCTACGCGGAGTAAACTCATCCCAACCGTCCGCTTGGGCGAGCCTCTCGTACAAGAGGGCCCTTACTCCCGATAAATGGGATGAGCAGGTCCTCCGAAGGAGGAGCAGACTGTTCCCATGAAGAATCCAGCGCAACACCTCATCGCTGAAGTTCCACGCAGGCAAGCCAAGGTCGAGTTAACGATCGGCATCGACATTGGCGATGTCTGGAGTCATTACTGCACCCTCAACCAGGACGGAGAAGTGGTCGACCGTGGCCGCTTCAGAACTACCCCGAAGGCGATCGAGAAGTGGTTCACTGTCGTGGCTCCAGCGCGGGTTGCAATGGAGGCTGGGACACACTCGATCTGGATCAGCGCACAGTTGCAGGAACTTGGTCACGAAGTCATCGTGGCGAACGTACGCGAGTTGCGGGCGATCTCCCACAGTGACCGGAAGAGCGATCAGGTCGATGCTGAGAAGCTGGCAAGATATGCCCGGCTTGATCCGAACATCCTTCGTCCGATCGCCCATCGCACGGTCGAGCAACAGCAGGCTCTGACTCTGATCCGTGCGCGAGCGCTGCTGGTGCGACTGCGTACCGCTGCGGTGAACGCCGTTCGTGGCCTGACGAAGTCGTGCGGCCACCGTATGCCTGCCTCCGCCACAACGTGCTTCGCCCAGCGCAGCCTGGCCGTTATACCGCCTGGACTGGCACAGGCGCTCGGTCCGGTACTTCAGCAGATCGCGGAGATGACAGTAAAGATCAAGCTGTACGACCGGCAGATACAGCAGCTCGGCCAGACCGAGTATCCGGAGACGCAGGCGCTGCTGAAGGTTCACGGCGTCGGCCACCTCACCGCCTTAACCTTCGTGCTAACGCTCGGAAGCAAGGAGCGGTTCGGACGAAGTCGCGATGTTGGTTGTTATCTGGGCCTACGGCCGCGTCGAAGTCAGTCCGGAGATCATGATCCTCAGCTTGGCATCACTCATGCCGGCAACGCCTATCTCCGAAGTCTACTGATCGAGTGCTCGAACCACATCCTTCGACCGCACGGACGAGACTCGGCGCTGCGACAGTGGGGTCTGCACTTAGCCGCCCGAGGTGGCAAGCAGGCCAAGAGTAAGGCAGTCGTTGCGGTAGCACGCAAGCTGGCCGTGCTGCTTCATCACCTCTGGAACACGCAAGAGCCGTACATCCCGTTCTATGAACAAGCTGCCTGAGAGATCGATAGGTTCACCCGTTGCAACGACACCGTGTTCCGATGACTGCGTGAGCGTTTTGGTCTTCGAAGGCCGACCGATAAATGGCAGCATCGACTCTCCTCTCGAACCCCAACCGGCACCGAGCTTGCACCAGGACAGCTCATACAGAGTGCGAATAGAAACCCGGTGGAGAGCAACGAATCCGAGAACAACAACAAAAGCAAAAGCCCAATAAAGGAAAAAACAAAGAACAAACCCTTGACACCAGTGACCTGCTCATAGAAAACGCTCATGTGAACAGCGACCGGGTCTCAAGTGCCAGCTAAAGTACAACGGTCACCTCTTGGAATTGTCAATATCATTCAATAGTAGAACTATATTGACATCCCGGGTGTGATGGGCAAAAAACAGGGAATGCCGCGCACCCGCATGGACGAACTGTTTGCACTCGCCGAAGAGCATGCCGGCCTACTCACATCGAAAGAGGCGCGCGCCGCCGGCATACAGGATTCCGTCTTGGTCCGTCTTGCCCAGCGTGGCCGGTTGGAACGCATGACCAGGGGGGTCTATCGGATTGCTCATTACCCGTCAGACCGTCTGGCTCAATACCGCGAAGCCGTGCTGTGGGCGAAGGCCAGCCAAGGGCCAGAAGACATCGCCCTTTCGCATGAGACAGCATTGCTACTGTATGGCATCTCCGATTCGAATCCATCGCGCGTAAACCTTACAGTTCCCACCTCGGCAAGAATGCGTCGGCAGTGCCCGGAGTGGGTAGCGATCCACAGAGCCGTTCTTTCTCCGCAAGACATCGGAGAGCATGAAGGTCTACCCGTTACGACCGTGACCCGCAGCATCATGGATGTTCTCGTGGCGACGCACCGAACCGATGTTGCACGGCAGTCCGTTAGCGACGCTCTCCGCGAGGGACTGCTCAATAACGCCGAGGCAACTAGGCTTCGGAGATTCATTACCCGGATTTCATCTGTCTCCTCACCTTTAACGAACGGAACCAGGTGAAGGTGCATCGTGGCGCAACCAGTTGAACGCCTCGAAAAGACACTAGCCCGAGTCGCCAAGGAGCAGGGCGTCGCGCAGGAGCGTCTTCGCCGTCGCGTTTTCTTCTCGCCGCTTTGCGGCGTTCTTGAACGAGCGGTGAGCGAAGGTATCCTCGACAGCTACGACCTGAAGGGCGGTGCTCTTGAACTCAGATTCGCCGAGGGAGCACGAGCGACAAAGTACATCGGATTGGTGTGCCGGTCGAACGGTCAAAGAGACTGCGGGCATTTCAGGATGCCGTTGCGTTGGGCTTCGATGAGTTCACCTTTCTCCTGAAAAGGAAGCGCTTGAACATGGACAAGGTGGACGCGGTTCGACTGGTCGCCATCCGATACCGAACCCGCGCGTGGCAAACGATCGACTTTGATTTGGGACCATCTGGACGGGGCGCGGTGGAATTTGTCGTGCCAACAATTCGAGGACTTGCCGCGATGGGGTTACGCGTCCCATCTCCGATCCGCTGCCTCAATCTGAGCGAACAAGTCGCTCAAAAACTTCACGCCTGCACGGGGCCATACTCTGCGCGCCGCGCCCGCTACGTTCTCGACATTCTGTTGATCGACATGCTCGGCAAGTTGGACGCGAAGAAAGTAAGAGCGGCGGCGGAACAGGTGTTCGAGGAACGCGCTACCCATGTTTTTCCGCCGACCGTTCAGATCGCAGCGGAGTGGAAGCCGGAGCTTGAAGTGCTGGCGAAAGAGCTTGGCTACTCGACGGCTTCGGCCGCTGAGATTGAGTCGCGGTTCGAGGTCTTCTTAGACTTGCTAGCGAAAACGTAGGAGAGATTCCGGTTCACGTCCGCTTCGTCCGATCGCAGAGGTAAGTCCGACGAAGTGCAGTAAACCAGGATACACATCCTTTAATTACGCTTGGGGAAGAACTTGGGGAAAATTGTGGAAAAGCCAATATCCCCTTTGGTTTCAGAGCTAGTGGTTCCCTGGCGAGCAACTTACACTAATAAGTTGTTTACAATGACTAACTTAAGAAGAAGGGTTCGGGATTCAAATCGGGTTTAATGTATGTTGCTTTCTTCTCGGTGATCGCGATGCCTCAACACATATGATCTGCCGCTCGACGTGGCCGTCCTCATAGACAGCGACACGAAGCAGGCGAGAACGAATGAGTTCCCATCGCGAGATGCGATGGAGGCATCTGCAACACTTGCCTCGCCGCATCCCGAACGCACTGGTACCGGCGACACGACTTTCCGAGGTTAAAGAGTGGTTTTTGATTGCTCGTTGAGCGCGTTGGCGATTGGTTGTCATTATCAAAGCCGATAACCCCGGGATGCGCGTTCATCAGGGCCGCCAATCGTCTTGTTCGACAATGATGCGTGCGGCATCTAGGTTGGATAATACGAACAGACTTGCTAGAGTGATTACCTAGAAACGGTGATGGGGAGGTACCCCTGTGCGAACCATTCAGGCTGCTCCACCCCGGTCGGAGCTTCGCGAGTTTGTCCGCTGCTTCGCTCAACGTGAAGCCGTAGGCGGAGACGCAATTTTCGACCAGGCTCCTATGGCTTCACTTGAATCCATCCTTTCTTTTAACTTCCGGGATCTTGAAACACTTAAGTATGCGGATGGCAGCAGCCGGACCGTTGCACCATTTCATATCCTGGGCACGCAAACATTACCCGGCGTTGGGTGCGCAAGTTTTAGCGGTAGCATCCTTGCTTTCGGCATCTTCCTGCGGCCACTCGCCCTGTGGCAACTCTTCCACATTCCATCGAGGGTCCATGCGAATATCGATGTTGCAGGAGAAGAGCTCGTTGGAAAGACGACGGACCATCTGTGGCAAAAACTGGCTGAAAGCAAGTCCTTCTCGCAGCGTATTGAGATCGCGGAACGCTTTCTCCTGCCTCTGGCGAAAGCAGCCTGCGTTCGCACAGACATCATGAGGAGTGCAAACCAACTCTATCGCAGCAAGGGTGCAACGCGCATCGAAGAACTCGCCCATCTCAGCGGCTTAAGCATTCGACAATACCAGCGCCGCTTCACGGACGATCTGGGAATGACACCAAAAATTTTTGCAAGGATTACTCGGTTCCAGCGGGCGCTTGATGCGAAACGCCTCGGTTCAGGTCGTTCTTGGCTGAGCATTGCACATGAATTGGGCTACTTTGATCAAATGCATATGATCCGAGATTTCCAAAGCCTCGCGGGTAGCGCACCGACAACAACCATTGAGCAGAGTGGAGACCTGCAGCCTTGGTCTGCCATCGCTCCGCTTGGTGTTGAGAGATAAAGCTGGAAGGTGATGCACGCTTCGGTGGAAGTGTGCGCCGTGACCTCCGGGGAAAATAGATCTAATCGCCAAGTCAGCTACGTGCTTGCGTGTGTTCGTACTTTACGTTTTCTATCCGCAGTTCACTTACTTGAACGATAGCTCTAGCATCAGTGTAGTTTTCCATGTCACCCTGCAGTTCCGATGCGTGCGGCGCAAACGCCGTGAGGAATGCCTCAAGGCTCTCGCAGGTAAACGCGCAGATTGCGGCGAAAGGAGGTAGTCCGCCCGTCAAATCTTTAGCCATTCCGATCTCCACCGACACACCCTTAAGGGCGGCACCCAACAGCTCGATAGAACGTGGCATGTGTTTCTCGAGATAATAATCAACGTCAAAGCGGCTCTCCAAAGAGTTCGGATATAGGATAGTAACCTTTACCATGTTTTCACCATGACTTTCTACGAGATACTCGCTTCAGCCAACATCAATGGCTGGAACTCGTCGGCGCCCGCGAATTGAGGCGCGGGTACCCCTGCCTGCTAACCTAAGGTTTTGTAGCAGCCGGTTGCGTGGATCTGAGCGCATCCTGATAGGGAATTTCTTTGCCAGTCGCATCCACATAATGGATGTCGAACGGCGAATCTGAAAAGTCATAAATCTCTACCGCCGTCGTAGCCGTGAACTGATGAACCTGCTTAGCGGAAAGCACAATGAAATCTCCTTGCTTGAGCATGACGGGGGCCATGCCTTTCATCTCAGCTTTGGCCGATCCGGAGATCATAACGACGCGCTCGTTCGGCGTGTGCCAATGCCACGGAATGACACAGCCGGGTCGAAACTTAATTTTGATTACTGAGGGCCCTGTGCCCGGATTGCCATCCTTGACGTCGCCAGCGCCGCATGATGGAAGCGCGGGGTTACCGGACGATTGAGCGCGAACGAAAGGGTGATCACCAACCGCGATAAGGAATACCAATATCGGCACGGCCCACAGCTTATACATACTCATCTCCGACCCCCGGACCCGTAGAACCACACATTACTAAATGAAAAGCTTCAAGCCAAAGCGCCCGGAGGTTCGTCCTAATCTCTTTTGGCCGCCTTATTTTGTGCAGGTGAAGCTTGACGCTTCATCGGTATTGCCCACCCCTTTATAACGGGCTTTCTTTGGATAGCGACACAAAGGCCGCGTCCTATCGGGACTGTGAACAGAAGGATCACCGGGAAAGTGCGCTGCCACAATGAGCTCTGGGGCCTTCCCCCGTTCCACCCAATCCTCCAGAGCGCTGACTTTATCAAATTCGTACGGACCCTCGCCCCCAGAACAATGACCCATTCCGGGTTCCATGAATAGACGAACAGACTGTTGAGAGTTGGCCCCGCTGACTGCGGTTACCGAGTTGTAATAATTGACCGTATTTTCTGGCGCTATCATCTGGTCGCTCCAACCGTGGTAAAGGAGAAGCCTTCCGCCATGGGCAAAGAACTCCTTTAGGTTTGGATCGGTCGCTGCGATGGTCCCACTGTCTAGCGAATCGGCCTTGGCGATATCACCGTCGAAGTTCAAGTCACGGAAATCCCAAGCCGCATATTTGAAGACCAAGAACCTGAAGTAGGAAGCCACGATCGGAGGCTCCGGCAACATGCCCCCGAACACTCCCCACCCCAACTCACTTCCGCGTGACAGTCCGGGAAAGACCTGCTCTCCGGTGCGAGGGTTTTTGGGCCCGGCATAGATTTTTGCAGCCGCCTGAATCTGTGACGCAGTAAGGCAGGCCTTTGAGCCTGATTCGTTGCAAAGCAGCATGTTGGGGTTGAAATGGCAACTTTCAGGATCATCGATGACCCCATCTTTTACACCGTCACGAGCGTCGCAGGCTTCTAATACGGCTTGGTGCAGTAAACGCAGATTGTCCTCAGAGAGAATACGCCTATTATCTTCGAGGTTCGACTGGGCAATCCAGACGCCACTTGAGCTCACATGGGCCATAGCGTTCGCAGGAGCGCCCGAAATGATGCCGTCATAATCCGTTGGAAAACGCTGCGCTTCTTTCAAGCCTTGTCTGCCACCAGAAGAACACCCGTCCCAGTAAGAAAACTTCGGTGCGCCTCCGTAGTAAGCCGCAATGATAGCCTTTGCTTTCAGTGTCATCTCATGGACGGCCCGGTATCCGAAATCGATTACTTTCTCAGGATGGCCCAAGGCGAAGTCTGCATCCTCGCCGTTGCCTTCGTGTCCTGTATCCGTGGAGGCGGTTGCGTAACCTCGTCGAAGAGCCGCGCCCATAAACGGAGACCAGATTTGACCTGACCAGCCGCCGTTACCAACTCCCATAAACTTGCCATTCCAGCCAGTAACCGGCATCCATACTTCAATCAGGATCTTCGAGTCGGGGACCGGGGTGATCTCCGCCACAACACGGCAGAACGACGGCAGCCCATCTGACGTTGGAGGTAAAGGGCCTTTCACTCGCCAGGCATCCGGCTTATACGTGCTTGCCGTCTCAAATTTCGCAAGCGTGATCGTGGTTTCCGATAGCCGTAGGCGGCTCAGACTTTCACATGTGACCCCGTGGGCCATGGGCGCCATCAGAAAGGCCCAACAGAACACTTTGAACACTCGAAGAAACATCCGTTTTGCGGCAATGATGACTTTCATCTGGACACCTTTGTCTCTACGGAGTATCGGACTTGTAGAAGATCGCACATAGTAAAAAAGCGACATCGTGGGTGAAGTGGCCGCTGATCTTCAGCCGTCAACCGAGGGATTGTTGCCGTTGCGGGGGTTGAGCGTTCCCCATCCGCAGGCGGTGTCCCCCATCTCGATGCAGATTTACATGTTGATTCATCGATTCGATAACTTGCGCCGAGCTTGACACCCACCCAAAATTCCGGCCAGCAATTACGTAGAGTGAGGCTTCGTGATTAGTCCTTGCGAGGTCATTGCCCAGTGGCTCACCCACGCAATCTTCTAACACGATCGACGAGTAGTCCAGGAACATGGCATCCCTGACTGTGGACTCGACACAAACACTTGTCGTGCACCCGGTGACGAGAAGCTTCCGCACGCCGAGTTGCTTCAACCTGGCATCGAGATCGGTTTCAAAAAAACCACTGTAACGATGCTTATAGATCTGGATGTCATTCGCTTTCGGCTCAAGCTCTGCCACAACCTCCGTATTCCAGGTGTCGCGGACTAGTATTCGACCAGCCCTGCCGTCTGGTGCCGTCATCGTTTTGCCAACTCCTGCGTATTGATGAGCGATCCAATTGGGCGAGCCCTCGGGTCCGACATCCAACAGATCTGGTTTGAAAGCCATCTTCAAGTAGATGATTGTCATCCCAAGTCTTCGCGCCGCCGCGATCAATTGACACGTCGGGGCTACTGCACGTTGAATCATGGAAATGTCGGCTCCGAGACGGTCCAGCATCCCTGACTTGCTGACGAAGTCGTTCTGCATATCGATGACGATCACGGCAGTCTTGGATAAGTCGACCTCAATAGGTGCCGGCTTTGCGGGAATCTTTATACGGCGGCCCACTTGTTCAGTTGCCTGAGTGTCCACTATTTCTGCCAGCAAAGTCTTGGCTGCGCCTTGCGAGAAGGCCGTCGCAAAAGCTCCGGCTAAACGCAGTGCCTTTCGCCTACTCATTCCTTGACTCCTATTTAGGTCCTGCTGATCGTTAATCATGTTGCCTCCAGAATCTGGTCGATGCTGACCAGTCGTGACCCCACTTTCCGTTACAACATGGGGCCCGTATAGTACAAATGCGACATTCCTGTAAACGTCGACCCGTGCTGGGAGCACGCATAAGACGTCTCCCATACTGGAGTAATGTAAGGAAGCTGGATTGCGATCCACACCCAATATGAAGATGGGTAATAGAATCAACTTGTTCCGAGAGGCTGTTGCCGTGCTCAAAGTCCAGTCCGCTTTGCCACATCCTCCATTGCGCCGCTACATCCGGTCGTATGTCCAACGCGAGTCCGGGCCCGTCGATCGAAACATTGCGGAGCCAGTCGTTGCACGATTGGGCGTCATGCTCGAATTTCAATTCGGAAGACACTTTGAGGTGCCGGTCTGTGGCAGTGACATCACGCTCCGCTCACCAGAAATAGGGATTATTGGACCGATGAGTCAACGCACATATTGTCTGATCATTCGTGATCACGTGGAGGCGCTAACGGTATTGTTCCGACCCCAAGGTTTCCATGCTGTATTTGGAATTCCGACATTGGTCTTTGCTGACCTAGGAATTGAGGGCCACTCGGTGTTGGGTAGCGATGTGTCCGATCTGTTCGAAAAACTCGGAAATACCAAACATTTTCCCGAACGAGTGATCCTGCTTGATCACTTCCTGACCAACGCAATGGCATCCCGCAGGCCGCTGGAGAAGGTTCACCGAGCCCTGAATCAGTTGATCGGGCCGGAGCCTACAGTTAAAATCTTCGATGTGGCCGCGATGGCAGGTATGACGGTACGTCAACTGGAAAGAAGATCTCTTGATTACACGGGGCTGACGCCTAAGATGCTTGTGCGTATTGCCCGATTCCAACGAGCCCTGCGAATGAAGTCGGACGGCTCTCCGTCATGGGCCGAGATCGCGCACCAGCTGAACTACTTTGATCAGATGCACATGATCCGCGACTTCAAAGCGTTTACCGGGGACTCTCCAGGGCGGGCAATTGGACAGATAGCCACTGATCATCTCATAAGCCTTTAGCTCATTCGCAGACCGTCTTTGGTTAAACCTACACATCCTCCGGCAACGCCCTCAGGGTCATAAAAAAGGCTGGACCGTGCAGCCGCTGCAAACCGATCGGGGCCGTATTGTTATTAAGGCTGTCAAGCTCTAGCGAATCTTAGTGTTCAAGGATCTCCGGTCACTCCGGTCCTTTCTACAACACCGATACACGAAAGCCAAGTAAAATAGGGAGCCGCAAGCATAGTCGTAGCGATCTCAGATGGCTGTCGCGCATGTCTCGGGCAAAATATTACAACGCCACAACTTTCATCGGAGCAGTAACAGACCAAGGTTGAAGGTCACCGCTTTGAACCAGAATTTGGCCCGGTACAGTTCCGCTGAGGCTACGGAAGTCGCGAACCATGTGTGTTTGGTCCAAATAGCCAAACTCGTGAGCAATGCTCAGCCAGGATCTCATAGGTTCCACTCGCTTCGTATCAAGTGCCGTTTGGAAGCGAGTCACCCGGGAGAATAACTTTGGTGACATTCCTACCTCATCGGCAAAGCGACGCTCGTACTGTCTTAAGCTCAGGCCTATACTTCTGGCCAGATCATTGATCGCCACCGTCCCCTTCTTATTGATCATGTGTGCCGCAGTCCGCATCATCAGAGTTCGGGCGCGCGCATTGATTGCGAAGGGAAGCAAGAAATCCTCCGCGGCTTGAACTCTTTCTCCAAAGCTCTCACGTTCTTGCAAACGATGAAGCAAATCTTCTGTGCTTCTGCCAAGTAAAGCGCGTCCGTCGCAATCGGCGTTCGTGAGGCCTGCCACGGGAATTCCAAAGAGTTGCTGAAGGCCCCAAGGGCGAAGGAATATCGCCAAGCCCAACTACGTTGCCCGAGAATCTCGCACCACCGTAGGGGTATGTAGATGATCCGAACACCGTCACTTCCGGTGCCAATCTACTCAATCCGCTCGGGGCCACGAGATGGGTTTCTCCGCTAAGGTAGAACCCTACCGCTTGTTCCAACGTGGCAACATTGGCTTGGGCGGCGCATGAGCCGTTAGGGATTGATCTCTGTGCAAACACACGCACGAAAGGCAACAGCTCACGCCTCGGCACTGTTGACTGAATGGTCCGCAATGTCCGTGACCCCTTCTCGAGAATGCCAGCAAACCAGTCATGACCGCAATCTAATTTCGGAGGTGAGTCTGCTTTTTCGCAGGATGTCGCTTTTCTACTATGCGCAGTCCTCCCGACGGGTCGATAGTGTTCCCATCGGTAAGCCTCGAAGTGAGCACTTGCACGGCTTCAAGTGCGACCTGAGGTTAACAATGCCATCTACTTTCGTTTCTCACATGTCTAGGTTGCTGTTGATCCAAGTTGCAGCATTCTGGATGGTTATCGCGCCGGCTCAGACAAAACGCGTCAATCAGCCGCCCGTCATCCCCAAAACTTGGGATGACAAGGCTATGAATACGCTTGAGATTCCATTGGCGAACCCAGTAGGCTCGCCGAAGGCCGTGCCCGCTGCTTATTACTACCAGATTCCGTTGAGGCCGATCTACAAGCAGTATCCGGTCTATGCGCCGGATCGCGAACCAGCGGGATACATGGATCGCCTAAAGCAGCTTGAGCCAATCATTCTTTGGGATGGGGGCGTACGCCATCCGAAGCTTGACACAGAGGAGGACTTTGTTAAAGCGGGATCTTTAGTTTTTGAAGCCTCGGTCTTCTTCAACGGGGATGTGGGTCCGGTGTTCAATCTTTCGGATGTACGCAATAAAACCTGGTGGCGGAAAAGCGGCATGCCTGTTAACTCAAAAGGAATAATGCCGTTTATGTTCTACGTTGTCCGTGAAAAGGGAAAGGTAGAGCTGGGAACATTTTCCTGTGCGATGTGTCATACAAGGATCATGAGTGATGGCAAAGTAGTGAATGGCGCTCAAGGGAACATTCCCTTTGGTGCGGCGTTGGCACAATCATCGCCTGTACCGCCTCCACTAAACCGCGCTCTCTACTCGGTCCCGTGGCTGCACCCGGATCCGATCGAGGAGGTTGTGACGATGAACGACCGAGAGCAGAGACAGCTATCTGCTGCAATTCCCGCTGGAGTGAATGCTCGTCATAGAACAAGTCTCGTCAATCCCGTCCAGATTCCTGATTTGATCGGGGTCAAACAGCGTCGCTACCTCGATCGAACTGGACTGCAGCCACAGAACGCGCCCGTCGATTTCATGCGTTACGTGGCAATGAATCAGGGGGGAGATAGTCTGTCAAGCTTTGGCGGTTTCGTGCCCGTTGGCCTGAACTTCAAAACACCGCCGGATCCGACCGATTCGATCACGGTGGGGGGCCGCTACAGCGATGAAGAGCTTTATGCTTTGACTCAATATGTCTACTCGCTCAAGCCTCCTCCAAATCCAAATAAGCCAAGCCGGCTGACCCTCCGGGGAAAGCAGTTGTTCGTTTCAGAAGGTTGCGCGAGGTGTCACAGTTTGCCAAGCTATTCGAACAACAGGCTTACTCCAACGGTTGGCTTCGACGTTCCGTCGGATCACCGATTCAAATACGACATCATGAAGACATCCGTTGGCACAGATTCAGGTCTTACTATGAAAACGAGGCGTGGCACGGGCTACTACAAGGTTCCTTCGTTGCGGGGGCTCTGGTATAGAAGCATGTTCGGACACAGTGGCTGGTGTGCCAATCTGGAAGATTGGTTTGACCCTCGAAGGCTAGAGCCTGATTACGTCCCTACCGGCTTCAGGCCTAACGGGAACAAGCCGTTTCCCGTGCTGGGCCATGCTTACGGCCTCGATCTGTCAGCTGACGACCGTAAGGCCCTCATATCTTTCCTAAAAACACTTTAGAATGCTCGTGTTGCGTGATTTGCTGCCTCGGTCTGGTTGGCCCAGGAGCGCTCGGTAAGAAGATCAAGCGAAACGCAAACCGAATGAACGCCTTGCCTCGAAGCAAATAAATACCGCAGCAGTCATTGCTACTCCAATCGTGTACCGAATGGACATGAAACCATTCTTGAGCTTACATTTGGCCGCGGGCCGCGCGTCGCGGAAGGCGGCTCGATCGGGCGCTCTTCAAGCGCTTTGGCAGAAACAAGAGACTAGCGACTCAAGCGTCTCGAAAAAAGCTTCTCGCTATTGCCGTACTGAGCATAAGATGGGCCATGCAGATCGAGGTCAATTTTAGGCAGGGGAGTTTTTTGTGCACAGAATCCGAGGAATCATCTTTGTCGTGTCGATCATAGCAACAGTCACTGCGTTGAGCAGCGTGGCCTCTCCTGGGCAAACGCGAGATAAGGACCTTCAAGAAATGCAACGCTACACGCTCACGATGCCAAACGTTACTCGATTCTGGGAGACATTGGGATCGCTGCCAAGGATGGTAAAAATCATCCTGAACTCAAAGACGCTCTAGAAACCGATGCAGAAAAACATGAAGATCTCGCAGCGGTCGAAAAACGGACTGTGGCCGTTCCTCTCTTGAAGGCGACAATCATTGAACACGGTCTCACAGTTCACGAGTTTGTCTTGATAGAAGTCACGCTATTTCAGTCCGCTTTAGCCAGCGCGCTTTCTGCGCCCGGTCCGGAGCGAGCTCAGAAAGCACGCGAAGCCGGTGTAGATCCAGTGAATCTGGACTTCATTGATAAACACAAAGCCGAGCTTGAGGCATTACAAGCAAAGAATATGCCCAAAGACAGTACGTTTTGAGGAACACTCCATGCCAATCGACTACGAAAGAATGTTGCAATATAAGACGCCACTGCGGTGCCCGGATTGCGGCGAACAGACTTTTCAGACGGACGCGGTGCTACTCTCCCCGTCTAATCTTGTCGAAGCAGAATGCACAAATTGCGGTCACCCCTTAACCGAGGAGGAGATCGCCTCCCAAGTCTCGTCGATAACGTTAGGAGCGCTCAAGGACATGCTGGCGCAATAAATGACTACGTCGTACCGGCTCCCGTGACTTTGTATGAATTGCCTATCTGAGGAGCGCTTCGGTTGCCTAGTCTCAGGGGCCTTGGATTCGCGTCAATGCCTGTAATCGCCAGTCGAGATTTAGATCTGTAAGAAAGACGATTCAGTACAGGCCAACCCGCTTGGTACTTTAGTCTGTCGCCACAGCATTTATGCCGTGGTCATCCCTTGAATCTTACCTCAAAGCTGAATATTCTCTCCTCGCTTGTCGCAGAATGGCAATATCCGGATCTGCGTTCTGCCAGAGATTCAGAAATTGTTCATATGCTATCTTCGCGCGAGTTATCTCGCCGGATAGTGCGTAAGCACGCGCAATCTGAAGCAGCGCAAGTGCTCCGGTGGGCTCGTTGATTAGTATGCCGCGATGGCCGATGATTTTCTGGAATTCTACTGCGGCCTCTCTACCCCTACCTAGGGCTAGAAAGGCATTTCCGCGAATGTAAACCGCATCGGGTATTCCGCCCAATTCTATCGGAGCGGCAAGCTGAAGTAGCTCAAGAGCCTCTGCCGGGTTTTGCTGATTTAGAGCTACCAGGGCCCGAAGAGTCGGAACCTGACGGAGCCGAATCTTGGTATCCATTGGAAAGTGTTTCTCGAGATGGTCCGCGACTTCCCTTACATGCAGTATGTCTCCAGCTAGGCCGAGGGCGTAGGCGGCGAGATAGCTGCTGTCTTTGTTTCTTGAGAGTTTAAGGGAGGCTAGTCCGTGTTGCCATGCAGACTCTCTGTCCCCCGAATGGGCCTCTATCATAGCTGAGACCGCGTTGTTATAAGCGGCGAACTGAGCGGGCGAATCTTGTCGCGTGAAGACGTTTTCGCGACGCAATTCTTCGTGTGCACGATGAAACTGGCCAGAGTAGGCGAACGTATACGCCTGCATCATGATCATCCATGGCGCCGAACCCTGCATTTTTTCGACTTCGGAAGCAGAGTTCTTCATCCCTGTCTCGTCTGCCCTAAGGAAGGCAAGTATGTACCGGTCAAGAGGATAGTTAATTCCTACGAGTTTTCGACTGGATGCGTTCTGCAAGACTAGGTCGGCATCATCAAACTGACCGAGGGCGAGGTCGTTCGACACAAGATTCATGTATCCGACAAATAGGTCGGGAGCAAGTTCGATCATCTTTTTCGCTTCGCGACGGCCCTCTTCATATCTTCCGAAAGGGGGATAGATTAGACCGGAAAGAAAACCGTGGGGGCTCGAGTCGCGAGGATATGCCTGGGCCCATGCGTCGCAGATCTCTTGAGCTTTTGCGAGGTCTCCGGTAGCGAGGATGTTGTAAGACGCGTCGATGAAAAATCTCTCGCGCTCGCTGGCATGGTCCCTCAATTGAAAGGCTCGTCGGGCACTTAGCACCGAGAGGTCGTCCAGGCCGAGATCGCCGTACATGCGACTCAGCCACGCGTGGGCTATGGAAAACTGAGGATCCAGCTCGGTCGCCCTGCGGAAGAAAGGAAGTGCGGTGGTACTGCCGCTTGAGCCAAGAGTCTTAACACCAGCACTGTAGGCTTTTAGTGCTTCGAGAGATGGTGTTGTAGCTTCTGCCAACGGAGTATCGCGGTTCTTGACGGACGCCAGCGACTCTCCAACGCGGGTGCGAAATTTGCTGGCAATCCGGCTAAGGGCGTCGAGGAGCTCTTCCTTGTGGGCGAACTGCACCTGCTCGGCATCGATCAGTGCTCCCGTCTGGCAATGAGTCGCTCGTAGGCCCAAGACATACTGATCGCCAAGACGGACGATGGATCCATCGAGGATAGCCGCCGCCCCCATGCGCTGGCAGAGTTGGTGGCTGAGCTCCGTCGTCCGAGTGACGTTAGGACTCTGTCCCATCAAGCCAAGCGTTTGCTGAATTTGCTCTTCGGGAACAAGGCTCAGGAAGGGAGACTGCTCCAACTGGACGGTCAAACCCTGGCGGAGCGTGTCGTCAAAGACAGGATCGCCAGTCGAGTTGCGGAAATCATCCAGTAAGACGGTGTCCGTCCCGGTCAGAACCGGTGTGTTGCGCCGTATCCAACGGAAACTTCCGACGGTTACGGCCAGGATCAGAAATGTAGTCGCGACGCCAAGGCTGAAGATCCTAAAGGAGTGTCGCTTGGATTGCGAAATCTTCGCAGCTTCGGTTTGAACAGGAGGATGCGATGCCGGTAACGAAGCAGACAGCTCGACTGCGACTCTAGCGGCTTGCGCCGGATCTTCGACTAATGATTCTGAAGTTGCCGGCTCCATGATCGCTTGCTGAACTTTGACAGGCGCGATGAACCTGTATCCGAGGGTAGGAATTGTCTCAATGAATCTCGCGTTCCGCGGGTCGTCTCCAAGTTGCTTGCGAATAAGAGCGATTGCGCGTGTGAGCGTCGTCTCCTCCACGAAAGTGTCCTTCCAGACAGACTCGAGGATTACGTTTTTCTCGAGCAATAGACCCCTCCTGCTCACGAGCAGGAGAAGGACACGCAGTGATTTGGGCTCAAGGGCGACTCTCTGCCCATCGCGCATCAGACAGAAGTTCAGATCGTCAAGCTCATATTCATCAAAGAGATACGTCAATGTCGCCCTCGAAAGCGTCGCCTAACAAAAGCCTAACAAGAACATCACCAGCAAGGCATGACTCCAACACCGGTGTGCCGCCAGACTACTCTTCGAACGACGAAGTTGAGAGCAGTTTCACACGTCGTCCCGATCGCAAAGGAGGATTCATGTTTATCAATCGTCAAGTGTATGTGGCACTCGCATTTATGGCCGTGCACCCGTTTGCTACCGGTCAGACTGTACACACCGGTGACCCCACACCCGCCCGAACCGCTGCAGTTTTTCAGGACTGTCCCGAATGCCCGGAGCTGGTTGTGATTCCCGCGGGTACGTTTCAGATCGGATCGCCTGCAAACGAGCCAGGGCGCTTTGACGAAGAAGGACCCCAGCGTGAAGTAAAGATTAAGAAGTTCGCGGCAGCCAAGTACATCGTTACCCGCCTGGAGTGGACAACATTCGTCCGGTCGACAGAGCAAAACACCGACAAAGGATGTGACTACAGCATGCTGCCTAAAGAACACGAAGCAAATGCATCATGGATGAATCTCGGGTTTGAGCAAGACGATACACATCCGGTGGTCTGCGTCAGCTGGAGCGACGCCCACGATTATGTCCTCTGGCTTGGTCAAAAGACTGGTCACAAATACCGCCTGCTGACGGAATCGGAGTGGGAGTACGCAGCGCGTGGAGGGACGACAACACCCTACCCCTGGGGCCAGACTGCCAGCCATGAAAACGCCAACTACGGCGGCGACGATCATGCTGGATACGGCGTCGCAGCCGGCCGCGATAAATGGGTGGGCACCTCGCCAGTCGGCTCCTTTCCGCCAAATCAGTTCGGCCTTTACGACATGCATGGCAACGTAATGCAGTGGGTTGAAGACTGCTTCTCGAAGGACTACTTGGGGCTGCCGACGGATGGCTCAGCATTTGTCGTCTCCGCTCCGATCCGGGCGACCGGAGAATTTGCCGCGATGAATGGAACTAACTCTTGTGCATATCGCATGCTTCGTGGCGGGGACTGGGGCGATACGCCGGCGATGATCCGTTCTGCATCTCGAAACTGGGCTCCCTCCCCGGGCCAATTGCTTCAGACATATAAGAGCAGCGGCCTGGGTATTCGTGTTGCGAGAGACCTTGATTGATCGTGAGAGAACTTACTTCGTGCGGCTCGTATTGGAGCGAAATCCAAACCCTAGAAACAGGAGATCTCATAATGCTTGCTTCGACAATTACGGCTAAAGGCTATTTTATAGATCGCTTACCACTCTGGTTAGCAATTCTGAGCGGTATCCTTGGCATCTTTTCGTTCGGATGCTTGATTGTCTACATTGTGACACCATCGCTCCAGATGCAGCCCTCGGGAGCTATCGACCCTATGGGCAAGCAACTCTTGACACTTCAATTCTTGACTTCAATGGGGCAGGCGCTCTTAGTGATTCCCCTGGCGGTGTGGCTTCATGACTTTCGAGGGCGACGGCACTCCGGCTCAGGTAGTGCGATCGCGATATTGGGAATTGTGGCTTTGGGTGGCGTTGCGCTCCTTCGATGCGCGGCTCTGGTCGATCCAGACGTGTCAGACATTCTCTTCATGATTCCAATGGGGCTCGTAGGTGTCTGGCTCGCTCTTGTTAATTGGAAAAATCGGCGGTCTATGCCGCGCTGGTTGAGGATACTGGGAGGGGTCGCGGCAATCTGCCTGTTGGGAGTCGGACTGAATTTTTTCCTAAACGGGGGCCTAGTTGTCTTCTCGAAAGGCACCATGGCCTACGGGGATGATGTGAACTTCCATATCGGGTTGGGATTGAGCGGGGTTCCTGGATTCACGCTGTTCCCGCTCTGGTGCATTCTCATGGGCCTTCATTTTCGGAAACCGCCGCAGATGTGATGGCCACTTTCGATTGTTGCATCCAGGCCAATGCACTCATAGAATCCACACTCAGAACAGTCGACCCATGAAACTCGGTTCTCGGAAGTGTTTTCGGCCTCGCACCCCGATGTGCGGCGGCAGGCACGACCGAACGGAGATTGATCTCAAGTCGGGAATCTTTTGATCGAATCAAAGCTCACAGAGCGGGACTTTTAGACGGGTCCGGTTCGGTTTGCCACTCGATATGCACACTTCCACGAGGTGTTCGACCCAGCGGATCTTCGGATCGTTGATTGCATGGTCTCCTCCTACCAGCTCATCCGAAACGTCCTCGCCGCATACGCTAACCCGGAGTCTCGTTTTTGCGTCATCTGTGACCGTCGGCGGCCAGATCTAATCGACGCATGGCATCGGGTTATGGCCGCCGCAAGCCGCACGACCTACGCTCTCGCCTTCAACTTTTCACTTGGCAGGAACTCGCAGCCGTTCTGCCTCTTGCACTACAAACTTTCCTTGAGGACAAGTATGCTATTCGCAGTAAGAGCGAAGGTATGACGGTGAAAGGCGGGGCTAAGTTGATGCAAGAAGTCAAATACGCACTGAACGCTGCGATAGGTATGGGCAGAGGTTCAATCTGGCTTCATCTGACTAAGAACAATACCTAAAGTTGAGATGAATAAAGCGGTCGCGACACCGGATTCTCGCATCTGATGATTTACAGCCAAAAAGGATGAACACACTATGCAGACGCAAACCACCGCGCCAAGTTAGACGGATCACGCGACTCCATATGCCCCGGTTGCCTTCTCACGATCGTCAGCCACCGAAGTGACGAACAGCACAACGATGCTGATCAGACCCATGAATGTCCCCCTGAGCTGCTCACGCAGAGGCGAATCCGGCCAAAAGACTGAACGGTCGGATGGTGGCCCGCTCTCCAACCGCCTTTGAATGGTTGACATACCGACGGTACTCACAATTTCGCCCGACAGATACCTTTGGTCAGTTACGGCTGACTTCTGAAAACCTCCATTCCCCTCGTGAGTGCTTGTATGAAACTGTTAGCGTCCTCGAATGACAAGGGCCCATGCAATGTCTCTTGCCGAACAACGAATGCAGCTCATTACCTTGCTCACATCTGAAGCTAATACTTCTTCCGATAGTGGAGGTAGATATTCGCGCGTTGCCGAACTTCATGACGAACTCGCAATGGTAGAAGCCGCTTTGGACGGAGTTCCGCTGGAACAACTTGGAATGCTGCTGTCCCGAGAAGAAGTCTCGTGGGGCGTCGGCCCTACGGAGCGAAACACAGGGGTTTCGGCAACCCTTCATATGTCATCTGGGCTTAGGATTGTGGCCGTAAGGATCAAGGCTGCGAAGCAGAAGATCGCTAAGGCATTTCTGCTAGGCGATCTCCCGTACGGAAAGCTCACCGGGAGCAAACGATGAACCAAACATTCAAACTGACGGTGATGCCTGGACTATTGAGCGAGGGCGAGTTTGCAGGCCACCTGGAGACAGTCCACTTTATCGCCAAGTCCGAGACCGAGCTACACGAATGGTGGGCTGTAAATACCGGAACGCTTGAACAGGAGTTCGGGCAAGTCGTCTCTCTTGAACTCGCGAGTCACCTTGTCGGCAGGTTGAGGGTTGGTGAAACAGTGGAATTCCCGAACAGATATGCCTTTGAGGAGGTTAAGTGCAAGATCGGTGGACGGTGGCAAGACTGAAGAGGTCAAACCTCAGAGCCAACCGGGTGCCTATCAAAGCCATCAATGCTGAAGGACGGCTCGAAGGTCATAGGGTCTCGGGGAGCGATGATGGTCAACCAGCACATGGACGAAGGAGCCCATATCGCACTTGAGATCCTCGCAAACCTGATTTACCTTACGAAGCGTGAATCCGAGGACAGTCAGAAGGTCGTCGGATACATGACGACTGCTGAGGAGCAAGTATCGAGGCTGGCGGCCACTCTGGGGCTGAAGTCTTGAGATGAGCGGTACGTTTTGATGTCGAGGCTTGAGTTTGCATTCGGATCAACAATTAATTTTTCTTGCGTCTTGCATCACACAGACCAACGCGCGGCGCGCCCGTAGAATCGGGCGATGTCTCATCGGCACCTGAGGTAATTATGGCGAAGCAAATCCTGATTCATGGTGCCGACCCGGTTCTCTTGGAGACCCGTCGCCAAATACTTTCATTGAACGGTTTCGTTGTAGAGACGGTGCTCGATGGGTCCATTCCGGCGGATCTGATGCAGACGAAGCGACCCGATCTTCTCGTCGTCTGCTCAAGCCTCCCGCCAGACTCACAACAGAGAGACATACGTGCTTCCAACGCCCTTCATCCCAAGATCAAATGCTTGGTAGTCGCCCCCCGGCTTGACACAAGCTCAGAGATGCTTGATGCCGACGCTGTTTTCCACGCCTTTGACGGTCCCGAACGTTTTGTTATTCAGGTCAGACACTGGTCGACCCGAGAAATGATTAGTCCGAAATTAGGAGCCGTGCGCTCGTTGGTCCTGGTGGCGTATCCCAAAGGCTAACGGTGAAAATCTGCCATCATCTGTGGCCGCCGCTACCGCCGTTCCCACAAGCAGCCTATCGCCGAGGCTTTCCGTCACGGCAAGCTGGCAGAGCTGCCCGCGGGAGGTAGCTCCTTCGTTCAACATCGCGCCGACGACTATGAAACCGTTCATCCGAGAGAGCAAAAGCGCGTCAAGGACGGCGCGGTGAGAATGACCAAAGAAGAGCAACAAATCATGAAAGTCTGGACCATGTCGGAAGAACCTCCAGACTGTCAGCAAGGCCTTGAACTGTTGCTAAAGTTCGCCCAGGCGTCGCCGACGCTCTCGCACTGGCGGAGCGTGTGAACTTCAATGATCCGACACGCCCCGCATTCAAACGAAACCCATTGTGGATGGCGTTCTGTCAGCACTACTCCAGTTGTGATAGTTGCAACGAGGTCTAGACCACCGAGCTGCCTCTATGGACGCCAGGGTCGGCTGGGCGGGCGGCACGGACTGAGGCTTGGAGCGCCGATAACCTTTCGGCGTGCGCTGCTGTGCGGGGCTTGTTCTGGACAAACACGAGACAGTCCGCTTCGAGGTCTAGCCTGGCTCCCAAAACTGGCGAAGCCCTTCGTACTTGGCGAGGCGAACGGTAATTATGGCGTGATACCTGATAGACATAGGGCCCATTGCTATTGTGTATGTCTTTGGCGAGATTGGACATCAGTGAGATCACTGCTCCATACGAGACCCGACGGTCCGATTGAATCCATAGCAGTTTCCGGCTTCTCGGGCTTAGCCTAAACGCGCGACGAAAGCGGAGATGCAAGGGCAGGGAAGGGGCGGCGCTGCGGATATAATGCCCCTGACTATGCAACTGGCTTCTGGCACCCTGTTGGACGAATATGAAATTCTCGGCCTTCTCGGTTCCGGAGGGATGGGCGAGGTCTACCGCGCCCGAGATCCCATCCTCAAACGCGACGTTGCTATCAAGATCCTGCCCGCGGCCGTCGGACAAAATCCAGATCGTCTGCGCCGATTCGAGCAGGAGGCGCAGGCCACTGCCGCATTGAACCATCCGAATATTCTCGCCGTCCACCGCTTCGGCATCTTTGAGGGCTTACCCTATCTCGTCTCCGAGCTGCTAGAAGGCGAGACCTTGCGTCAACTGGTCGAGCGTAAGCCTCTATCCGCGCGCAAAGCGATCGACACCGGGACACAGGTAGCGCACGGCCTGGCCGTTGCTCACGAAAAGGGCATCGTCCATCGCGACCTCAAACCCGAGAACCTCTTTGTCCTCAAAGGCGGCCGTGTCAAGATTCTCGACTTTGGCCTTGCCAAGCTGACGCAGACTCCAACTGACTCCGACGGCAGTGCACCCACCCTGACGCACGCTACCGATCCCGGGGTCATCATGGGCACCGCCGGCTACATGTCCCCCGAACAGATTCGCGGACAAAAAGTCGACCATCGCACTGATATATTCGCCTTCGGGGCCGTCTTCTACGAGATGCTCAGTGGCACTCGCCCTTTCCACCGCGCCACCGCGGTGGAAACCATGACCGCAATTCTGAACGAAGATCCGCCCTCCATCTTGCAACTCGCCCCAACAACGCCACCAGGGCTGCAGCGCATCGTTCATCGCTGCCTTGAAAAGAACCCTGAGCAACGCTTCCAATCCGCCTCCGACCTTGCCTTCGCTCTCGAAGCTCTCACAGAATCGGGCGTTTCGTTCCAAGTTCCGGCTATCCCGGTAGTGCGGCGTTTTCCCCGCCGTGGCCTCACTGCGGCTGCCGGTCTGCTGGCCATGTTTGTGCTAGTCGCCGCCGCCGGATGGTATCTGGTCGCGCGAAAAAGCTACGCACCTCCGCTGCAAGTTACGCAGTACGCGCAGATCACCCACATTGGTAATGCTGGGGACGCAGCCGGAACAGATGGAAGCAGGATCTATCTCAATCCGGGCATTTCGTATCCGATTCAGGAGGTCGCGATCTCCGGAGGAGAGGTCGAGACCCTCCACACCTCGCTAAAGAATCCCTACCTCAATGACGTCTCTCCAGACGGCTCAACACTGTTGGTCCAATCGTATGAAGCAGGCGTGACGGCTGCACCGCCGCTCTACACCGTCCGCATCCTCGGAGGCGCGCAGCGCTACCTCTTGAACGCATCAACAGCCCTTTGGTCCCAGGACGGCAAGTCGATCTTCTACGCAACCGCGAATCACGACCTCTACCAGATGCGAAGTGATGGCACCGAGCCGCATAAGCTCGCTCCTTTGGGAGCGGGGGGCGATATGACCTCCTTGAACATCGCGCCAGACGGCCAGAGCATCCGCTTCGCGCGAGACAAGAAGTTCTGGGAAATGTCGGTAAACGGCTCGAACCTCCATGAGCTCTTCCCTGGCTGGCATGCAACCAGCCAAAAATGCTGCGGTGCCTGGTCCGCAAACGGAGAGTTTTTCTTCTTCGTTGCCGGGCCAGGATCGCAGATCTGGGCTTTGGACGATCGGCGGAGCCTCTTTCATCGACCCTCCGGGCAGCCATTCCAGTTAACATCAAGTCCGCTTCGATGGGGAAATGTCGTTCCGTCTAAAGATGGCAGGAGCCTCTTTTCGCTCGGATCGACGAGTCGAGGAGAGCTTGTGCGTCACGATCCGAAATCCCGCCAGTTTGAGCCCTTCCTCGACGGTGTCTCTGCAAGTTTGGTTTCCTTCTCCAAAGACGGGCAGACCGTAGCCTATGTCTCCTATCCCGAAGGCGATCTTTGGAAAGCCAACAGGGACGGAAGCGGGCGTGTGCAGCTTACCGATAGTCCGTTGTTTCCAGAGTGGATCAGTCTCTCGCCGGATGGCTCCCAGGTCGTATTCATGGCCCGGACACCGCAAGACCGCGAACAAGGCTGGATTGTCTCCACGCAGGGCGGGACGCCCCGCCGTCTTCTACCCGGCGAGCAAACACA
Source organism: Granulicella aggregans (assembly GCF_014203275.1). Taxonomy (GTDB): domain Bacteria; phylum Acidobacteriota; class Terriglobia; order Terriglobales; family Acidobacteriaceae; genus Edaphobacter. The sequence goes on along the minus strand of NZ_JACHIP010000014.1, from coordinate 26,309 downwards.
GCAGACCGATCCCAGCTGGTCTCCTGACGGAAGCAAGATTCTCTTTGCTACCAATTTGCAGGGCGGACCCGACAAAGACAGCTCAATTCATATTCTCGATCTGGCGACCAATCAACAGACAGCCCTGCCCGAAGCAAACGACAAGTTCTCACCACATTGGTCTCCAGACGGCCAGTCTATTGAAGCATCTTCCCTCGATCTCTCTACCTTGAACATCTTCGATCTCAAAACTAAACATTGGTCGACACCCTACGAAGGTCTGTTTGCGTATGCGAACTGGTCCAGCGACAGCCATTACCTGTATCTGCTGCGATACGCAGGCAGCAATCCGGCGGTGCTGAAAATTCCTGCCAAAGGTGGAACGCCGCAGGTCGTCGTAGACCTAAAGAATTTTCGCCCCACGGGCGCTCTTGGTCTGTGGCTGGGCCTCGACCCTTCGGACTCCCCTCTTCTGCTCCGTGACCTTGGAAGCAGCGATGTCTACGCGCTCTCGCTCGAACACAAATGAGTGATCAGTGAAATCTACTCACACCCCTGAGGCTTCTGTCGGGCAGAGGAAGCATATGGGCCTCACGCCCCACCCTGATAACCGGAGTTGTCGTGGGCAACTCCCAGGATCGGACTACGCAGAGGAATCACTTAGCTCATTGCGAAATGTTGAGATCGTAGATCTCATCTAGCAGCCGCATGTAGTTGCGAACGAGATACAGGTACACCTGACCAGCGAAGCCCGAAGTTGCCGAACCATCAGGCCATGCAGCGCGGGTTGCCTTCATGGTGCTGTCGATGTCCAGCTTCGTCTGCCTCCAAGTGGTGGCATCCACGCGCCTGGTTTCGATCTTAGTCATCCTCGATGACTAACCCGGTGAAGATCATTTGGCGATCAAACTATGGAGATCGTTCGCGGTAAACGGGATTATGACCAACTTCGACCCGTTCGGGGGCTGGAACCGCGTTCTTTCCCAAAACACCGACTTTCGAGGAGGTGAAGTGCTCCTCGCCCGCCGATACACCCAAGCCATATTCATTCTTAGATGTCGATCTGGTGCCGTATCGCGATGGTGTTTCCTCAATCGCTTTTACTGATCACTCGAGTCATTCTCGTGATGGGCGTGACCGCTTGCATTTATGGCCTTTTCAACAAGCGATGGCGAAACTTAACTTCTGGAGAGATTTTGCGTGGCCGGAGCATGAAGGGCACAGGCGCACCAGCGTCGATGCGGACCCACACGCTCAACCTCGCATTTTGGACGGCTGCGGCGATTCTGAGTCTTGAAGTGTCGAGCTGGCACGATGTATCTTCGCTTCAGAAGCTGTTGGTCTTCATTGTGTTGAAGCTCACCAGACACGGGTAGCGACGACTTCTCGGCTGACAATTTTATAGTCGCTTATCTTTAGGCCGATCACGATTTGAAGGTTCTTTCTCTCCCAGCCCTTGGGTAGACCGCTCACCAGGGCGGCAACGGCCGACGGATCGGCAACGAGCTGGGCAGCACCCTGTGTGCCGAAGCCTCCCAGGCCGGCGACGCTCATCAACGGCGGCTCATCACTGTTTCCTGCAAGCCGGGTAACGATCGCGTAGTCAGCCGTGTCATGGGAGCCGACGTGGATGTGAAGCGCCCATCTTCGGTTTGGCTTTTCCGTTTCAATAATTTCACTTCCGGAGCGCATGACGAACGGCAGACTCTTGGTCAATTCAATCGTCATCGGATTGTTGAAGCCGCCCACAAGGACCGACGGATTACTCCTCAGTTCAGCAAAGGAAATATCGTCGGGGAAACGCTCCTGGAAGGGAACAGACTGCTTCGTCAGCGCAGTGGTGATGTCCGAGATCGCGGAGACGTCAGCGATGGCAACGAAGCTGTTATAAGCGGGCTGCAACTCGTCTGCGGGGATCAGGTCTCCGTGTTTGAGTGGAATGTAGAACTCCTGGCCTGAGGCCTCTAGCCCGTGCTCTCTGGCGTAGCGATCGACATAATCCCATTGAAAGCGATAAACCGCGTTGCTGCCAATGGAGATGAGAACCGGTTTCGAACTGCCGATCCACGGAGCCCAAAAAGCCCGGAACGCTCGATTGGGGGAGCGGGCATGGATCAGCGCGACTACGCAGAGAGCTATGAGCAACAGAAGCGCGCCGGCCGCTACCGCGACGCGAGCGCCTCTGCGTGAGTGCAGGGGTACATCTGTTGCTTCGAAAGGCGCCACTTCGACAGCTACAGGATGGATTGTCAGCCCGGTCGGCAGCGCGGAATCTGGCTCAGGAATGAGCTCACCCGGAAGAGCCTCAGTCTCTCTCAAGCTGCGAGTCGCAGGTGCCTCCGCGTTCCAGTGAAAGGTTGCGCGATAGCTCCCGGATGGGATTTCGATCTGGACTTCGCGCTGGTCCCTTGCCGACAGATAGTACTGCGCGAGCCGTTTCCGGACGTCTGAGACCCGAAGTCTGACGACCGGATCTTCGCTGGTCTCGTAGTCGGCGGGGCGACCGAACAACTCTGCCCCAATCACTCGCTCGCGCAGCAGATTGTCCTCGCCTGCGAGGGAGTGCTTGACGATGTACCGAAGCAGACCGCTGCATTGGTTCGATGTCCGGAATGGGCGACTAGCGAGGATCTGATCGAGCGCGACCAGGACATCAGCCTGGCCCACGACGCCATTAGGATGTCCAGTCGCATGCTCGGTAATCACATAACACCGTCCCGCATGGCATCCCCTCAACCGGAGTATAGTACATCCTCCCGGGGGCATGCTAAATCGTTTATTGTCAACGAAAACGAGGTATGGCACAGTATGGCACATTGAAGACCGCTTTCTTCGGGGCGTTTGATTGCGCGCTGTAGAGCGTTTCAAGCGAAGTCGCGATGTCAGTGTGTGAAAAAACGCCGATGAAGACGTTCTGCGACTGATTCTTATGGAGACCAAGATGAATATCAAAACGAAAAAAGGATCCAACCGGCGGAACAAGGTTCTGGGTTGCGTTCTTGCCAGTTGCCTATACGGAATGCCTGCGGCTCTGGTCTGCCTCCCCGGAGCTCAGGCTCAGGTAATCACCGGCACTCTTTCCGGATCGGTTCAGGACAACACGGGGGCTGTCGTTCCCCGTGCGACCGTTGTCGTAAAGAACGCCTTGAGCGGGGATACCCGGACTGCAGTCTCCAACCAGGCCGGATCGTTCACCTTCGCCGGATTGAACTCAGGTGACTACAACATCACCATTACCTCCCCAAGCTTCAAGGTCTTCACCGAAAACGGCATCCATCTAGATCCGGGCGACAGCCGAGCAATATCGGGGCTGTCACTGACCCCCGGCGGCAACACAGAGACGGTAACCATCAGTGCGGACAACAACAACGTGCCGCTGGACTCCGGAGAGCGCAGCAACCTGATTACGGCTGAGGACATCAAGCACCTTTCGGTCGAGGGCCGGGACGTCACGGAGCTCTTCAAAATCCTGCCCGGCTTCGCCATTGCGAACCAGGGTGTAAATAATTCCGCCTACGATCCGGGCCAGGTTTCGGTAAACGGCGCACTTGGAAACTACTCAGCGAACGGAAATCCTGTTTCGGGCGTATATCTCCTGCTGGATGGAGCGGACATAACGGATGCCGGGAACTACGGCGCGGCTCTGCAAAATGTGAACTATGACGAGGTATCCGAGGTTAAGGTAAACGTTTCGAACTTCGGAGCAGAGGTAGCCAATGGCCCGGTGGTCGTTTCGGCGGTGACGAAAGCGGGGGGCGACCACTTCCACGGTCAGCTTTACACCTATGCCCGTGCTCCCCAGCTGGATTCGGCGGACGCGCTGGGAAAAGCGACGCAGCAGCCGAAGTCGTCGGATCGCGAGGTCTATCCAGGCTTCACCGTCGGAGGTCCAGTTCTGATCCCCGGCACAAGCTTCAATAAGACTCGTAAGCTGACCTTCTTCGCTGGGGGAGAAGACTACGCTCAGCGCGGAATTTACGCTTATGGCAGCGCGGCGGGTGCTCTCGTCCACGCCCTGGTGCCGACCCAGAACATGCGGAATGGTAACTTCAGCGCGACGGAGCTGCAGAACTACCTCGGACCCGCGCTCTACGGCAACGGAGCGTATCAGAACATCGACACGGTGCCGACCTTCGCTAAAGATGGGACTGCGATCGTGGGCGGGCAGATCGCGGCTGCATACGCCGATCCGGGCTTTGCGGCGATCTTCAAGAATATGCCGCTGCCGAATAACGTGCCCACCACGGCAAACCCCTACAACTGGCAAGGAACCAACTTCGTGAACAATGATCTGTACGAAGTGACCTCGCGTGTCGACCTCGCAATGTCCGAGAACAACCACCTCTTCGGGCGCTACACGGTAGAGCGTGGCAACTCCGGCGTTCCCGGCGTTCCTTATTACAACCAAGGCGAGTTGAATACACCTGGTGGCGGGTTGAGCACGGTCAACTCCCAGAGCGCGGCAGCAAACCTTACAACCATCCTCTCCCCGACGGCAACCAACCAGCTCTTTGCGAGCCTCGCCTATTTGAATGCCGGGTTCACGAGTGCCAATCCGGCGACCTTGACGGACTACCCCTACCAGGGAGCTTTTGCCAACGGACGCCATCCGTTGCCGGAACTGGGCAACTACTACGATCAGAGCGGTCTGCCCCGTCAATTGACGCCGGACTATTCACTCTCCCCCGTATTCTCCAAGAAGTTCACGCCGCAGGGCGGCGATAACTTCACGAAGGTATGGGGCAAGCATACGGCTGTCTTCGGCGTCTTCGTCGAGCGCCTGATCGCGAATGGCCGCATCGCATTTGCATCCACCAATGGATCTCTAAGCCAGTACTACTTCCCCGGCGCAGGCTCTCAGATTACTGACCTGGACGGCAGCACGGCGACGCTATCCGGAAACTGGGTTGCCAACAACTACCAGGGATACGTGAGCGGCTACTCGCAGCAGAACATCCTGGTGGCCGACAACCTTTACTTCTGGAACAATGCTTTCTTCGCGACCGACTCCTGGAAGATCAAACGAAATTTGACCCTCACGTATGGTTTGCGGGTTCATCACCTTGGCCTATGGAACGATTCCTATGGCAACGGTATCGCTATCTTCGACCCCTCGCTGATCGCGAGTGGAGCGGCTACAACTCCCTATCCTGGATTCAACTGGCACGCGTACGACAAGAGTCTGCCAACCTCTGGCAACCATTCTGAGCCATTCTTCCTGGAACCGCGATTCGGTGCGGCATGGGATGTATTTGGCAATGGCACGACAGTGCTTCGCGGAGGATGGGGAGAGTATCGCGCTCATGACTCTCAGGGCGCAGCGGGTAATGCGGTGCAGAACTCACAGTTTACAAATACTGTAAATCTTGGCGGTGGAGGGATCTCACTCAAGGCTATAAGTGGTCTCAATCTAAGCGCGTCGACTACGCCCGCTAACTCAGCTACGATCGGTCTTTCCGGCGCTCCGGGCACATACTACGGTCTAACCAAAGGAGATCGCGAGCAGCCCCTGACAGATACTTACAGCGTAACTCTCAATCAGCAGCTTCCTGGAAAGATAAATCTGTTGGTTGGTTACGTCGGCAACAACAGCCGCTTCCTCCTGAACGATGGAAGCAACCAAACCATCTCACTCGATAACGTCAATGCGATCCCGATCGGCGGACTCTACAAGCCCGATCCGTTCACAGGGACGACCTCGGGCAACACTTGCACAGGTACCGTGTTGGCGCCAACGGGGATCAATCCGACGGGTACGAACTGCGCGGTGACTACGGCGGGCCTGTCGACCGTGCTCACCAATCACTATCGTCCTCTGAACACGGCCAACGTACAGTACGGTGCCATCGACGTGCCGAACCACGTTCTGTTTGCCAACTATAACGGCCTGCAACTTGGACTTTCCCAGGAGTCGAAGCACCTGTTGATCAATAGCAACTACACGTTCAGCAAAGCGTTAGGCATACGGGGTGCCGACAATGCCGGTAATCCCGCTGACCCATTCAATGTCTGGAACAACTATGGTTCGGAAAGCTTCGACCGTCGCCATATCTTCAACCTCTCGTACACCGTCCTGGTCGGCAATCCTATCCATAACAAATTCGTGGGCGGAGTCGCGAATGGCTGGGAGTTCTCGGGCATCACGACGATCCAGAGTGGGCCGGATATTCCTACCACGACCAATAACCCGGGATTTGCCGTGAATGGAAACATTGGTCAGCAGACTCTTGCCGATGGCACGGCAAACCCGAACTACATCACGATCAGTAATTCTGTGTTCCTGGGAACGCCTGACGTGAGTCTGCAGCCGGCGCTGACCTGTGATCCACGAACTGGACGGGGAAGCCATCAGTTCATCAACGGCAACTGTTTCGCAACCCCCAAGCTCCTGGAGAATGGGCCGTATCGCTACCCGTTTCTCGGCGGCCCGGCATATGTCTCCAACGACTTGAGCGCGCAGAAGTCGTTCACCCTACCGAAGGAGCAGTCCGTCCAGCTCCGAGTTGCGGCCTTCAACTTCCTGAACTCACCTCTGACTACCTTTAGCGGCGATTTTACGAATGAGTACCAGATCAGCCTAAACAACCAGAATGGGACAGGCTTCACCGATGGTAAGGCTGACCCATCCCTCGGCTTCGGAACGGCGGCGTACAAGGCAGGCCGCCGGATCATGGAGCTCTCCTTGAAGTACACCTTCTAGGCTGGTCTCTGCTCGTGGCGAGATTGCTCTTCGCCGCGAGCAGGGAACTGTCTGAATGGAATCACCCCATCGCACCGGAGCAACTGATTTGAAATGGACTTCAGGTACTTCTGCCCGACTGTCAACACTGCTTCTAGCTTCTTTTCTTGACTCGCCGTTTCATGCAGATTCCCAGCAGCCGGCTAAGCGGATTATCGTTACGGACGCCGCGCAGTCTGGGATTCCAATCGATCATTTTTACGATCTCTCAGTGGGCTCTGACTATCCTGGCACACTTATGCGCGATGTCAGCCAGGCCCAGCTGAAGACTGCGGTGGACGAGCTTGGATTTCGCTACATCCGTTTCCACGCGATCTTTCACGACCTACTGAAGACCGTCCGCATCGTGGACGGCAAGACCGTATACGACTGGACCAAGATCGATGCGCTGTATGACGATCTCCTTGCCCGGCACATCAAGCCGTTCGTGGAACTGGGCTTCACCCCGGAAGCCCTCGCGACGTCGAAGAGCAGCATCTTCTACTGGAAGGGCAACACCTCGCACCCGGATCCCGCGGGCTGGAACAACCTCGTAGCCGCCTTCGTTCGCCACATCGAAGAACGGTATGGAAAGCCAGAGGTAGAAACGTGGTTCTTCGAAGTCTGGAACGAGCCAAACTTGTCAGGCTTCTGGGAGGGTGGAGATCAGCAGGCTTACTTCAGTCTTTTCGATCAGACATCGAAGACGATTAAGGGCATAGACCCAGTTCTCCGCGTGGGCGGCCCATCTACCGCAGGCGCAGCATGGGTTCCCGAGTTCCTGAGCCATGTGAAACAAAGCGGGGCCGATGTGGACTTCGTCTCCACGCACACCTACGGGGTCGATGGTGGTTTCCTGGATGAGAACGGCAAGAGTGACACCAAGCTTTCTCCGTCGCCGGACGCGATCGTTGGCGACGTGCGCCATGTCCGAGAGCAGGTCGCGGCTTCGGCCTTCCCCAAACTGCCGGTTTACTTCACGGAGTGGAGTACGAGCTACACGCCTCGTGACGTTGTGCACGACTCCTACATCAGCGCTGCGTACATCCTGAGCAAGCTGAAGGCAAGCGAAGGTCTCGTACAGGGCATGAGCTACTGGACCTATACGGACTTGTTCGAGGAGCCCGGCCCGCCGACAGCAGCGTTTGAAGGTGGTTTTGGCCTGATGAACCGCGACGGCATTCGCAAGCCAGCGTTCTTTGCCTACAAGTATCTCCACGCGCTGCGCGGCGATGCACTGACTTCAACCGATGCGCAATCCATGATTTCGAGAAACGGAAATGACATTGCAGCGGTGCTGTGGGAGTTCGAGCAGCCGCAGCAGCGCGTGAGCAATCGCTCCTTTTACACGAAGCTCATTCCCTCTGTTCCAACTCGACCCATCGAGTTTCACATCACCCATATGTTGCCCCGCACAAGGTATCGGGTGGAGATGCACCGTACTGGATACGACGCTAACGACGCATACTCGGCGTACATCAGGATGGGTCTTCCGAAGGACCTCAGCGCCGCGCAGATGCAACAGCTGAATGCTCTCACGCGCGACCTGCCGGAAAAGCAACAGGATCTTCGCAGCGATGAGAACGGCGAGCTCACAGTGTCTGTACCTATGCGGAGCAACGATATCGTTCTACTTACACTTAAAAGCACATCGAGAAAGAAATGAGAGCTATGAACGAAGACTCTCCCACAACACGAAGCAGGATCACGCGCCGACGCTTCTTTCTTGAGGCCTCTGTGACCTCCTTCACGCTGGCATTGCAGCCAGGCTTTCAACATCTGCTGGCGGAAGGCCCGAGCGCTGTCTACCAGAATCCCATCATGGGTGGTGACCACCCGGACGCGAGCCCGATACGAGTGGGTGACGACTTTTACCTCACGCACTCAAGCTTTGATTACGCGCCGGGATTGCTCATCTGGCACTCGCGGGACCTGGTCAACTGGACTCCCGTAGCCGCGGCTTTGCTGCGCTACTACGGCAGTATCTGGGCACCTTATCTTTGTGAGCACGCCGGACACTTCTACATCTACTTTCCGGCGAACAACCGGATTCATGTAGTTCACGCGGCGCATCCTGCGGGCCCATGGAGCGAGCCGATCGATCTTGGAATTGATGCGATCGACCCTGCTCACATAGCAGAGGGCGGCCGCCGCTTTCTATATATCAACGGTGGTCAGATGGTGGAACTGACGGCAGATGGCCTGGGCGTGAAGGCCGCGCCCCGTAAGGTGTTCGCGCCTTGGCCACTTCCGCAATCCACGCGGATTGAATGCACCTGCCTTGAAGGACCGAAGTTGCTGGAACATCACGGCTATTTCTACTTGAACGTGGCTGAAGGAGGTACCGGGGGGCCTGCTACCAGCCACTCGGTGATCAGCGCACGCAGCCAGCACGCGGAAGGGCCGTGGGAGTTCTCGCCGTACAATCCCGTGGTGCATACGCAGTCCCGCGATGATCGCTGGCTGAGTGTTGGACATGGACGTCTCGTCGACACGCCAGACGGCAGGTGGTACATGACAGTCCACTCCTACGAGAATGGGTATCGTACGCTTGGGCGGCAGTTGCTTCTGCTGCCCGTCGAGTGGACCAGCGATGGATGGTTCCACGTCTCCCCAGAGATCGCAGTGGACTCTTCCATCCCGATGCCGGTGCGTGGCGCAAAACAGTTGGCGTTCTCCGATCCTTCCGATCACTTCGACCAGCCGAAGCTTGGGCTTCAATGGGGCTTCTGGCACGAGTACGATCCGGCGCGCTTCGAGACAGGGAAGGGTCTTCTGAAGCTTGCCGCACGAGGCAAGGCGCTAAGCGATTCTTCGGTGCTCACGAATCCCGTGGGTGGACACTCCTACACGGTCGAAGTGGAGGTTTCGGTGGAACCGGGCTGCGAGGCTGGCCTGCTTCTCTTCTATGACCCCCAACATGCGACGGGTATAACAATATCTTCAACGGGCCTCCATGTTCGCGTAGGCAACGGGTTGACGTTCGACCACGCTGACACGGCACTGACGAGCGCTACTCTTCGCATCGTGAACGACTGTCAGGAAGTGGACTTCTACTTCAGAGTCAACGGCCAGACCTGGCAACGCACCGAGGAGTCCGCGGAGATCTCAGGCATGCACCACAATGTGCTGGGTGGCTTTCTCGACGTGCGCCCGGCGTTGTGCGCTTGGGGCGAGAAGAGCGCAACCTTCAAGCGGTTTCGGTATTGGCCGAACGTGAACTTACCTCAGTAGTGTGGAGGACAGTTTGAGTTATCCGGCACTCGCAAAAGTTAGCATTCTCTCTTTCGTATGGCCAAGCCAGTTGCGGTGTGAGGTCGTCTGCTGGTGGTGTGGACATAAGCGAGAACGATTTAATATGACTTACCATTCGGGATTGGGGTGGCGGTGCCAAGAGGCTTGGAACGAGGGACGAGTTGTGGCCCCGAATGACCCGCTGATCCAGCCGGGAAGCTGTGTAATGGGAGCCTCGGCGGGTGAAATCCTTCAGCGGTTGAGCCAACTATGACGACGGATAGACCATTCTTCGCGAGATGCTGGCTGGCCCTGCACTTCTTCTTCTGGATGACCGCTACGGCCTTTGCGGCCGACATGCCAGGAGTGCCATACACATGGAAGAACGTGCAGATTGTTGGCGGCGGTTTTGTGGACGGGGTCGTCTTTCATCCCTCTGCTACCGACATCCGTTATGCCCGAACAGATATGGGTGGAGCTTATAAGTGGGACCCCGCGATCCATCGATGGTCACCGATTCTTGACTTCATCCCCTACAAGGATTTGAACCTGATGGGGGTCGAGTCGATCGCGCTCGATCCAAACGACGCGAAAGTGGTCTACCTCGCCGCCGGAACCTATACGAATGCGGCTACGCCAAATGGCGCGATTCTGCGTTCGGACGATGAGGCGAAGCACTTCAAGCGCATCGACGTCCCAATCAAATTTGGCGGCAACGAAGACGGGCGTGGCAATGGCGAGCGACTGGCCGTTGACCCCAGCGACGGTCGAGTTCTTTACCTCGGCACGCGGCATGACGGACTATGGCGTTCGACGAACCGAGGCGATAGCTGGTCTCGGATCGCAAGCTTTCCGGATATCACGGAGACGATAGCGAGCGCGCCTCCGCCGGTGGCCGGCGAGACTCCGCGAGACCGCTACAGGCGAATGCCCATACATGGCGATGGCATTGTCTTCGTGAAATTCGGCCACGCAGAGCGCGAGCGGCAACCAACAGCAACGATCTATATAGGTGTGTCGCTCAAGGGCCGCTCGAATCTCTTTGTGTCGCATGACTCGGGTGCCACCTGGGCTGCAATCCCGGATGAACCCGTTAGCAATCGTCCGCTCCGTGCGGCTCTAGCTACGGATGGATCTCTCTACGTCACCTACGGCAGCACGCCCGGGCCCACGCCGATGAAGGACGGTGGCGTGTGGAAGCTGAACACCGCAACCGGAAAGTGGAACGACATCACCCCTGACCGTCCCGTTCCGGGTGGCCGCGAGTTCGGCTATGCAGGTGTGTCCGTGGACGCCCAGCGCCCGCAAACGGTGATTGTGAGCACCTACAATCGTTACATGGCCGGGGGCGAAGAGATCTTCCGCTCCACGGACGGAGGCGCTACCTGGAGAAAGATCTTCACGCAGGGTGGGACGTCTGCCGGAGTCTTCGATTACAGTAACGCGCCGTATGTCCAAAAGACCGGCATTCATTGGTTGTTCGACATCGAGATTGACCCGCGCAACAGCAGCCACGCCGTCTTCACGACTGGCTATGGAGGGTGGGAGACCTACGACCTCGAAGCCATCGATCACGGCCGCCCCACGCACTGGAAATTGTTCACGCCGGGGATTGAAGAGGTCGTGGGACTTCAACTGGATAGTCCGACAGCAGGTCCGCCGTTGCTCTCTGCGATTGGAGACTACGGCGGCTTTACCCATCACTCCCTGGACTCTCCTGCACCGGAAGGTTCATCGCAAAACCCGCGATTCGGGAATACCACCAGCATCGTCTCGGCCACGCTGCAGCCACAGATTGTCGTGCGCACGGGCGAGAATGCGGACCACCATGCGCAAAATATCGGCATTTCCTTAGATGGAGGGACGACATGGCAGCCCGCGGCTTCCCCACCCAGGCCTGACAGCCATTCTGGATCAGTGGCCGTGTCCTCAGAGGGTGACGTATGGATCTGGACCCCGGAGCATGATGTGCCCTACGTCACACGCGACCGGGGTGTCACGTGGGCTGCCATCTCAACGCTTCCCCCCGATACCCGGGTGGTTGCTGACCCGATGGAACCGCGCAAATTCTACGCAATTTCACTGAGGGACCTGCGACTGTTCACCAGTGTCGATGCAGGCGCCTCGTTTGAGACTCGTTCTTTTACATATTCGGACGGGCCTTCACCTGTCGGTGCGGCGCGAGGAGATGTACGCGGAGGCCAGGATCGACTCTATGCGACGCCGGGCGCGTCCGGCGATCTCTGGCTACCGGCGTTCAACGGCCTGTATCACCTGCATGGCGATGTTTTTGAACGCCTGCCTGATGTGGAGGCGATCCATGCGTTCGGCTTCGGGAAAGCCGCGCTGGGAGTTGGCTATCCCACGCTATATCTCGTAGGGAAGGTCGGGACTGAGGCTGGGATCTTTCGCTCCACGGATATTGGTCGCCACTGGCTGCGCATCAACGACGATCAGCACCAGTGGGGCTTGATCCTACAGATTGCCGGAGACCCGAAGCAGTTCGGTCGTATATATGTCGGTACCCACGGGCGTGGCATCTTCTATGGCGATCCCGATTAGGCGCTTCTTTGTCCGCTCACCTCACCAGAAGCCAGAACACACGACCTGCCGACCCCTGCAGTTTCTCACAATGTGATCTTCCGAGAGATTCTCTTAGGGGCCATGCTCTTCTCAATGACTGCATTGGCAATTTCGGACTCGTCAAAATCATCCTGACGAAGAGGGCATATCAAGGCTAATCAAGGGACGACTGCCTCAGGCACCGTCGGTTAACGGCTGAGGCGGGCATCTAGGCAGTTGCTTACAAGAGCGAGGTTCATTCACAGTATTGCCGGGCGGTAACGTTCTCCATCCAGTCGACCACCTTTCCATCGAGCTTTTGCTGAATTGCGATGTGAGTTATAGCGGTCCTCGCGCTGGCACCGTGCCAGTGCTTTTCTCCAGGGGCAAACCAGACAATGTCACCGAGCGGGATTTCCTGCGCGTCTTCTCCATCCTTCTGCGCCCAACCGAGACCAGCAGTGACGATGAGAGTTTGCCCCAGCGGATGCGTGTGCCAGGCGGTACGTGCGCCCGGCTCAAACGTGACGCTGGCACCACTTACTTGGGCCGGGTCGGACCGATCGAAGAGCGGATCAATGCGAACGGTCCCGTGAACCAATCTTCCGGGCCCTTTAGGAATGGTTGCGAACCATTGATCTTGATTTCTATTGTTCTTCTCCTTAGTGAGCGACAAAACCGCCATCGACGGGCAGCGCTACGCCCAGAACGAAAGAAGATGCCGGGCTGCACAACCAAAGAACGACAGCCGCAATTTATTCCGGCCTGCCCATCCGCCCTATCGGCTGCTGTTTTAGAAAGTCCTGCAGAGCTACCGGATCGTTGCCATACCTTCGAGGAAAAGACCGCAGCCGGACGGAACGGCGAGGCACCTCGATCACGGTTTTGACTGAGCTGGTTACTTCGACTGCCATTGTGTCACCTGCTTGTCATATCCCCGCCGAGCGCAAACCGATTTGGGGACAAGTGCATCAAAAATTTAGTTGAGTTGCTCCTACTTCGAATTGGATGACGAACTGTATGCTCACGGCTATCGCTGATTTGCCTCCAAGAATCGACACAGGCGTTCAAGGCCTAAACGACATACTGTCTGGGGGGCTGCCCTCAGGGCAGATGTATCTCCTGGAAGGGATCCCGGGCACTGGAAAGACCACGGTGGCGCTTCAATTCATCCGCACGGCGATCAAGGCCGGAGAAGCAGCACTATACGTGACGCTTTCGGAGTCGAAGCGCGAACTTGAGGCCTCGGCGCGGTCTCACGGTTGGAAAAATGAAGATCTGTCGATCGCCGAGTTCATTCCGGAGGAAGCCAGCCTAAGCCCTGATCAGCAATATACGGTCTTCCATCCAAGCGAAGTGGAACTGGCTTTCACAATTCAGAAACTCACAGAATTGATCGAAGAGAGAAAACCAACTCGTCTGGTCATCGATTCGCTTTCGGAGTTGCGGTTGCTAGCCGCAGACACGATGCGCTACCGCCGGCAGCTTCTGGCGTTGAAGCAGTTCTTTGCGGGTCGAGATACCACTGTCCTTCTCCTCGACGATCGGTCAGCGGAGGGCAGCGACATGCAACTGCAGAGCATTGCTCACGGAGTGTTCCGGCTGGACAAAGTTCCGCAGTCTTACGGCGCGACGCGGCGGCAGATCGAGATACTTAAGCTTCGAGGGAGCTCGTTTCGAGAAGGCTTTCACGACTACACGATCGAAACTGGTGGGGTAAGAATCTACCCACGTCTGATCGCAAACGAGCACGAGAGCACGTTCCCTACAGAACGCGCGAAAAGTGGAATTCCTTCTCTCGACAGCATGTTTGGCGGTGGTATCAATAGAGGATCCTCCACGCTCCTTATTGGTCCAACTGGCGTGGGCAAGTCCACGTTGGCGATGCAATTCGCCTACGCCGCGGCAAAGCGGGGTGACCGGGCCATCGTGTACGCGTTTGATGAGGTGCTCCGTACTGCTAGAGAGAGGGCTGAAGATTTGGGCCTCGCGGTTGGCGAGGAGATCAAACGTGGGACCCTATCGATGTCCCAAGTCGATCCTGCGGAACTCTCGCCCGGAGAGTTCATCTGGCAGATCAAATCTGATGTCGAGGAGAAGGACACAAGGATCCTCGTCATTGACAGTCTGAACGGTTTTCTCAATGCGATGACAGGGGAGCGAGATTTACTCCTCCAACTTCATGAGTTGATCGCCTTCCTGAATCAAAAGGGCGTGATCACGTTCATCATTCTCACACAACACGGACTTGTCGGTAATATGCACACGGAGATAGATGTAAGCTATTTGGCGGACACCGTCGTGCTTTTGCGGTACTTCGAAGCTGAAGGAGAGATACGTCAGGTCATTTCTGTCTTGAAACAGCGGATCGGGCGTCACGAGCGTACTCTACGCGAATTCAAGTTTGGAGAAGGTGGGTTGGAAGTAGGGGGACCGCTCAAGGAGTTTCGCGGGGTTCTCACAGGAATTCCTGACTCGATCAACCCTGCGCTAAACGCGACAACGAGGCCTGAGTGAGTCTTGTGGTGCGGGTGATCGCGCCCACCGGGCGCGACGCGGAATTAGTAACGAATCTTCTCAATCGCAGCGGCGTCCCTGCGGAGACTGTGAGTCTCTCTTCGCTACGCTTGGACGATGCAAGTATGGACCCGCTCGGTCCCCTTCTCATCGCGGAAGAGGCGTTAGGCCTGGACGCTATTCGGCAGATTGGAGCATTTCTTCAAAATCAGCCCCACTGGTCCGACCTTCCCATTTTGATCTTGACAGGAAGCGGGCGGGAAACCGTTCATAGCATCGCGCTCCAAGGAGAGCGGGCTCCCCTCGGGTCGCCTGTTTTGCTTGAGCGGCCCATCCGCACTGCGACTCTGGTCAGCAGCGTTAGAGCTGCTCTTCGGGCACGAATCAAGCAGTATGAGGTCCGGGACGTCGTTGCTGAGCTGAAGCACGAGCGAGAGACACTGGAAGCAATGCTCGATAACCTTCCTGTAGGTGTGGTGCTGGCGAAGGCTTCTGGGGAGATCATCAGAGGCAATCAGCGACTTGATGAGATTTTGCGACATCCCTTACGGAAGAGCCTAGACATTGAGGAACACGGACAATGGGTAGCCTTCCATGGCGACGGGAGGCGAGTTCAAGGAGCAGAATTTCCCCTGCCGAGAGCCATGAGCGCGGGACACGCGCTGCCTGCAGAGGAGTATCTCTATGAGCGTGGAGACGGAACACAAGCTTGGATCAGTCTGGCAGCGGCACCCATCGTTAGCGTTCAAGGCGAAGTGACAGGAGGTGTAGTTTCCGTTACGGACATCGATCAGCAAAAACGCTCCGAGGCGGCATTGATACAGAACGAAAAGCTCGCTGCTGTGGGTAGGCTGGCTGCCTCGATCTCGCACGAAATCAACAACCCCTTGGAAGCCGTAACCAATCTTCTGTATCTGGCTCGAACGGACGCAGCAGTTTCGCCTGAGATGAAAGTATTGCTTGATACGGCAGATCAAGAGCTCTCCAGGGTCTCCCAAATCGTAAGCCACACCCTGCGTTTCCACCGTCAATCGACCAATCCCCGCGCTGTCTCGGCAGATGAACTGTTGGAACCAACATTGGGTCTCTTTGGAGGACGGCTTCAGAACTCAGCCATCAGCCTGAAAGTGCGACGGCGAAGCGTAGCCCTCGCCACTTGCTTCGAGGGAGAGATACGTCAGGTCTTGAACAATCTGGTTGGCAACGCTGTGGATGCTATGAAGAGTGGCGGAAGATTGACGATCCACACAAGTGATTCGCACTCCAGGAAAACGGGCGCAGCCGGTATCCGCATCACCATTGCTGACACTGGCCACGGGATGGACGCCTACATCTCACGCCAAATCTTCAATGCTTTTTATACAACTAAAGGTATCAACGGCACAGGCTTGGGACTTTGGATATCCTGGGGGATCATCGAGAAGCATCATGGCGATTTAAGGGTACGATCCAGCATTACATCCGGGAAGAGCGGGACAGTGTTCATGCTATTCATCCCATTGAATGTAGGCCTTTAGCGTAGAATCGTCTTTCAATGTATGCCCGAGTGAAGAAAAGCGTTGCAGGGCCTCTTTACAGCGTCCCGACGTGCTTTGACACAAAAAACAGGCCAAACCATCATCAGTGAAAGATTAGTGATGATTACCATTTCTTCGAGTTCGCTTCTATAAGGCGATGCTCGGCGTAGCCGTTCATGTTCCAGTCATTTCCCCCGGCATCCAGCCATCGTGTTGTTCGCGGATCTGACGGAGGAGCTCCCTGGGATGGACGGGTTTCGTGAGTAAGTTGAAGTCGTGGCCCAGTTCGCGAGCTTTCTCTAACAAATTAGCTGTTTGTGCCTGTCCCGAGAAGAGCAAAATCTTGCAACTGGGGCATAGAGCCTTGAGGCGAATAGCAAGCTCCACCCCGGATATCTGCGGCATGACTACATCGGAAATGAGCATGTCCGGCGCGCCAACCTCGGCGTTTGCTAGAGCTTTCAGCGGATCGTTGAAGGAAGTTGCCTCGAAGCCACATCTCTTGAGGATTGTGACGAGAGTTTCGGCGATGACGATCTCATCGTCTACAACGAACACCATTGGAGCTGACTTATTGGACAATGAGTACCTCGGCCGACACAAACGAGAGCGAACTGCTTCGAGGCTTGTGTGTAGAGAGAAAACTATGATAGCTGCATCCGCGGGCCTTGTCTGTCCGCGGGGACACAGTCTTCTCTAGAGTCCAACGCTGCTGGCGCGTTGACAAAAGGCGGCACGCACCTGAAAAGTAGTCCATGATTGGGCCAGTCTCTATCTTTCTGCTCTTGGAATCAGACAGCCGAGACGGATCCACAAGTGGATTGAACTTGAGCGGTCTTAGAGGAGTGCCATTGTGGATGTTGAACGACTGAGGCGCGAGACGTCCCTAGAGCATGAGGCCGTTGAAAGAATCATGCCTTTGATGATTCCACATTACAACGGGACGAGTACCTCATTTGCCTACTTCGGATGTACGAAATCGTCTCTGCGTGGGAGCAGGCGGCAGCACAGCGAGCTCCGCAGTGGCTGCAAGGAGGTCTTTCGGCTAGAACAAGGCTTGGTGTGATTAAGGAAGACCTCAAGTTCTTTGGCGTTCAGGATCGTGGCGTAGAGCAGGTGACTTTACCTGGCATGACTCTAGAAGCGGAGTTGCTTGGCAGCATGTACGTCATGGAAGGGCCTACGTTGGTGGCCAGATCATCGCGAAGAATGTAGAGCTGAGCTTGGGCCTGGAGGCCGGTTGCGGGAGCGCATTCTTTCGCGGCCACGCCTCACGCACAGATTCACTGTGGAGAGAGTTCTGTGAAGTCTTGCGAACAAGGATTCCCGACGAGCAATCAGAACTTGCCATGAAAGCGGCTCGAGAGATGTTTCAAGTGTCTGGCGATTGGATGAAACGTCCGAACTCGCGACCCTTCTTATCTGAAACAACGCAACATCTGGAGTGCGGGGAGTGAATGAGCAATGAACAAAGATGAAGCGGGCACAGGCAGTCATTCGTCGATGTCGAAGTCGGCAGACGAGATCCGGACTACGATCGAGAACTGCGAAGACGAACCCATTAGGATCCCGGGGAGTATCCAGAGACATGGCTTTCTGCTGTTGCTCGACGAGAGAAACGAATCAGTAGTCGCAGCGAGTGAAAATACCGAAGAGTTCCTCGAAGTCCCTCTACGACTCATCCTGGGTACGCCCGTTGAGACGGTGCTTGAACGCGAGGTTCTCGCGGTGGTCCGGGCGCTTGTCCACAATAGTGAGGCCGCCGGTCAAATCACCTATCTCGGGTCGTTTCCTCTTCGGCAGGATCTGTACAGCGTTGTCACACATCTGGTGGACGGACGACGTGTGCTTGAGTTCGAGCGGGTCGACCGGTTGGTTAGTCCGGAGTTGATGAATGCTGTCATTACTAATTTTGTAGGGAAGCTGAGCAAGCTCGGAGACGAGATGGCGCTTTGCCGGGCAATCACAACTCAAGTCAAGGATCTCACCGGCTTCAACCGCATCCTCCTCTATCGCTTCGATGAGTCGGGCAACGGGACCGTTCTCACTGAGGAGAACGATGGGGTCCTGCCAAGCTATCTCGATCTTCGATTCCCGGCCAGCGATATTCCTAAGCAGGCCAGAGAGCTGTACGTTGCGAATACAGTGAGGATCATCCCGAACGCCGTTTATACCCCCTCGCCCCTAAAGGGAGCCGCCTCGAGACAGATGAAGGATTTTGACCTTTCATCCTCGATTCTTCGCAGCGTCTCGCCCATTCATCTTGAGTACATGAAAAACATGGGAACGGTGGCCTCGATGTCCATTTCCATCGTCTTCGAAGGACGTCTCTGGGGACTGATCAGTTGTCATCACGCTGAACCGCGAAGCGTGCCATACGTGGTCCGGAGCGCATGTGATTTGCTGACGAAGATGGTCAGTACGCAACTGCTCGCCTTCCGGAGCGCAACGGAGCTTGAAAGGGCTCTACACTTTCACTCTGTACAACGAAATCTGCTCACCCAAATGGCTGCGGAGCACAACTATGTGGCCGCACTTGTGTCCAGAATTGATGAACTACAGCAGGTGACCAACGCGAACGGCGCCGCCCTCATTATGGACGGTAGGTGCATTTTGGGTGGGAGCACTCCGACGAAAACGGACGTCATCCAGTTGACCGCATGGATGGATGCTCAACCTCATTCGAACCTCTATCAGACGAGCTATATGCAGGACGTGTGTGATTGGGCCGGACGGATCAGGAATGAAGCAAGCGGGTTCCTGGCGGTGCGCCTCTCAGACGTGAGGCAAAGCTATCTGATGTGGTTTCGCCCGGAGGTTGTTAGTACGGTCACCTGGGCCGGAGAACCGGTCAAGCTCGGAGATCAGGGTCTAGGCTTGCATCCCCGGAATTCCTTTGGCGCGTGGCAAGAGCGGGTGCATGGACACAGCGTTCCGTGGACTGACATGGAGGTTCAATCAGCCCAGGAGTTTCGTACTGCTGTTATGACGATCAGCCTTAAGCGTGCCGAAGAGGCTGTAGGACTCAGCGAAGCACGTTTTGAGCAATTGACACACTCCCTGCCGAACCTTATATGGGCTGCCGGGGACGACGGGCAACTAACTTACGTCAATAAG
Organism: Granulicella aggregans; assembly: GCF_014203275.1. GTDB lineage: Bacteria > Acidobacteriota > Terriglobia > Terriglobales > Acidobacteriaceae > Edaphobacter. The sequence goes on along the minus strand of NZ_JACHIP010000014.1, from coordinate 6,665 downwards.
AGATGGAGGCAAAGAGGCCTTAGAGGCAGCGGCATTTGGTACGAGCAGGATCAACTGACGGCCCAAGATCAGGATAGCTGCCGGATTGCATGGGTAAATGCGATCGCGACAGAGACTCCGTTTGAGGTCGAACTGCGCATAAACGATGGAGACGGTGACGCAGGTCAATGGAACCTCGTGAGAGCTCTACCTTTTCAGGGTGCGGGTGGAGTTCGGGCCGGTTGGGTAGGCACCTTTACGGATCTTACTGAACGCCGCGAGCGAGAGCTAGCTCTCAAGATGACCGAGAAGCTTGCGCTCACGGGGCGCATGACGAGTTTCATCGCTCACGAGATCAATAACCCGCTCGAAGCAATCACCAACATTCACTATCTTCTCAGCCAGGAGGTACGTGGAAACGATCCTGCAATCGCCTACATTGCAATGGCAGATCATGAGCTGGAGAGGATCTCCGGAATCACCAAACAAACGCTTCGTTGGTCGAAGGAAAGCTCGCAAAGTGCAGAGGAAGGAATTGCGGGAGCGCTCTTCGATGACGTCTTGCGCCTATTCGCTGGCAAGATTCGCAACCGCGACGTAACGGTTACGGTTATCGGACGGGAAGCGCACTTCTTCGGTGTCCTGGGACAGATTCGGCAGGTCGTTGTGAATCTTTTTTCGAATGCTCTCGATGCCGTGCAGGTTGGGGGTCATGTAAGCCTGTCAGCATGCTCAAGGGAGGGGAACACAGAATTTGTTGTCGGCGATAGTGGACCGGGTATGAATGAAGAGATAAAAAAGCTTATCTTCCAACCGTTCTTCAGCACCAAAGGAGATCTCGGAAACGGGCTGGGGCTTTACATTTCGCAAGAGATTGTAGAACGACACGGAGGCACCCTGGTCGCGGAAAGCAAGACGGGCGAAGGAGCCCAATTGAAGATGACCCTGCCATTCAAGCCAAGTGATAATTTGCTCCCACCCCTACGTAGTGGTATATGATCTCGAGGATCGATTCCCCCCAGGGCGAGAGTGAACTTTGGAACGGGATCTCTCCTGAGACGGCCACGGATCGTTTGCGCGTTGAGCAATTTCTGACAACCACGCGCACGGACCTGAACGTGCTTTGCTCTAGCATCGGAGTGGATGAACAAGAAAGTAAGAGTTCACTCACCGCGAGTCTCCAGCCTCGAAGATCCTCGTCGTGATCCACGCTACGGCGAGATTGCCAAGTAATTTGAGTGTCGAAGACTCGCAAGTCGAAGCCATGGATGGCCCAGAATTATTGGTGCGAGAAGTGCGGAGACTGACCTCCGCATGAGCGACATGGCGCAGTCCCGTGCGGCCGCTCAGTAGCCATAACGTGCTTAGCGGCGCACCGACTAAATAACGAGTCAAGTTTTAGAAGTTGAGTTTTAGCATCCAGATAGTCCGTTGCGCCCCCTATACGAAGAGACTACATAGAATCCGCTGCGGCGAAGTCGAGGCCATGTGCTTTTTTCCAGGACATGGTTCGGAACAGCCCTGCTCATTTCAACGGTAGCCCTCATAGCAAGTGCAGAGACGATCCGCGTGCGCTATCCGCAAGGTTCAACTCACGGATTCCTGGAGCTGAGGACTTTTGACGGAAAGATCATTGCAACCGGCGAGTCGACCCAGACTGTGCGCGGCAATCAGGTCACGTCAAGATTGACCTTCCACTTTCGCGACGGCTCAATCGACGACGATGAGACGATCTTTTCCCAAAAAGGCGTGTTCCGCCTTCTCTCGGATCACCATAGACAACATGGCCCGTGGTTTCCAAAGCCGATTGACCTTCTGATCAACTCCTTAGATGGCGAACTCATCTGGCGCGACGAGGGTGGAACCGACACTCAAACGCACATTGATCTGCCCGAAGACGTATCGAATGGGCTCCCACCAAACCTGCTCGTGAACATCTCTCCGTCAACCGCGGAGACAAAGGTTTCTTACATCGTTGCTGGCAAAAAGCCTCGTTTGATCCATGTTTCTATTAAACCCACAGGCACAACGGCGTTCAGTGTCGGAACCCTTCGACGCAAGGCAACAGACTTTACGCTCCACGTCAACTCGCTGGAGTCGTTGCACCCGTCATTCGGAAGCGACCACCCGACTTCATATCTGGCTGCAGGACGGCAAGCCGCCTGCGTTCGTTCGCGAGGAAGGAGCTCTTTACGAGGGCGGTCCCGTCTGGAGGATGGAGCAATTGAGTCCGACGCTGCGTTAGCCACCCACAACACGAAGAGGCCAAACCGGGGCTGCTCTATTCTTTAGCAGTTCTGATTCTTAGCCACGAGTGCAAAAAACCTGCTTTGACTTAACATCGTAATCATCTGCTAATACGAAACGTCTGTGGGATCGAGAGCTCAATCGAGAGACTTCCCACGAAACCTTGCATTTTGTTCGGAGCTAGGCGGACTTGCGTCTCGCGGCGGCCTTGGCAGGTGTCTTCACCAGGCCAATGCCTTTGGAAGGCAAAGACTTTTCGCTTATCGAAGGCTTTTTTGGCACTGGCTTCTCTGAGCCGAGGCTCTTTCGAAGCGCATCCATCAGGTCGACCAAATTCGCCGGCCGGACTTTGGGAATCTCGTCGGCGGGAATAGGCAGGTGGTTGATCTTGGCGTCGACCAGCTCTTTGACCGCTACTTCATATCCGTCCTCAAACTTGCTCAGGTCGAACTTGGCTGACTTCTTCGCGATCAGGGCTTCCGCCAGTTCCAGGGAGTCTTCGCTTATCTCGGCTTCTTTGATGTCCCTGAAATAATCCATCTGGTTGCGAAGCTCATTCTGGTACCGGAGCGTATAGCCCAACATTCCTCGCCCTTCAGTACCTGCCGGTGTCAGAGCGAAGATATGTTCGCGACCGGAGAATGCGATCTTGCCGATAGCTATTTTGCCGCTCTTGAGCAGAGCCTGCCTCACTACCGCAAAGGCTTCGGCCTGAGCCGCATTTTCTGGAACGACGAAATACGGCTTCTCGACGAATTCCGGATTCAGCTCAGCCTGTTCGATGAATTGGGAGACGGCGATAGTGTGTTTGGAAGGCACCCGCAAGTTGTCGAGTTCCTCCGGCTCGATGATGATGTATCGGCCCTTACTGTACTCGTAGCCCTTGACGATCTCGTTCTTCTCAACCACGGCACCGGGCATTTGGTTACCGGTCTCAGCAGCGCTCTCCAGTACCTTTTGGTGCCGCACGCGCTCGCCGGTGTTCCGGCTGATTTGGTGGAAGCTGATGTTGCTCTTCGATTCCGTCGCCACATATAGGCTGACACCGAATGAGACGAGTGAGATCTGGACCTGACCTGACCAGTATGGACGTGCCATGTTGCACCTCTGTTCAGTGATCAGATTCGGGCGGCAGGGCGATGGATGTCTTGCGATTGCCCATACTTAGAAGGTTCTAGGCAAGCAGAAGCCCTCCGAAGAGGGCTTGCTGGCGGAAAAGAACGTTGAACTATGCCTTGCTGTCCCGAAGTGCCTTCACTTTGTCATGTGAAGCGACGATATGAAACTGCTGCTTTACGAGGACTTCTCTTACAGCTATCGTGACATCGCTGTCTTCAAGAGCTTCCTTATACGCCTTCTTTGCTGCATCCTCGCCTTGCTCGGCGGTGTCGAGAAGAGTATGGTCTCCGCCGCCCAGATGCGCCTTCACGTCGCCCCACACTCTATGGACGGTACCGGCGGTAGTGCCACCGACATCCTCGCCACTCAATCCGGCCGCGGTCTTTAGCTCATGCTCGAAGGTTTGACGAGTTTCGGCTTCCTTAAGGAAGAACGCCTTCGCCGACGGATCTTCCAGATGCTCCCCAATTTTGGCGAAGCCCTGATGTCCATCATGGAGGACCTCTATTACGGTTTTAATTGAGCTGCTTACTTCGACTGCCATTGTGTGTCACCTCTCGACATACGATGGCTAGGCGTCCTATTTGAGTTGTGTTGCCGCACCTCCGGGAAGCGTAGCAAGACTTATTTGCAAGTTGTGCCGCACCTCGAAAATTGCCCGATTGAGGGTGGAATGGGTCGTTAAAACAGTCCATCGCCATGAAAGAATGCGCTATGCCAAACACGCCGCCTGCCGAGCTCCACTTCGCCGCGCAATGGATAATGGACGAATATCCTGCCTGCACTGAAGGGCTATCCTTCCTTCGACAACTATCCGAAGACGCGCCGCGCCTCTACGCCATTGCCGAACGATACGGCTTCTGCGATCCGCCCGACGAAGAGTTGCGCGTGCATCCGCTGTGGCACGCCTTCCTCGATCACTTCGCGAACTGCAGCGACTGCAACGAGGTCTAGAGCATGTGCGGACGCTACGGAAGGCGCGGCGACAAGCAAAAGATCGCAGAACAATTTAACGTCAGTGGTGAATTGCCGGACATGGCGTTTCCGGTCGCGGATTACAACATCGCGCCTTCGACCGATCAGCCGATCATCCGCCAAAACCGCGAGACCGGTGAAAGGGAATTGGTCATGGCGCGATGGGGGTTGATCCCGTTTTTCACGAAGAGCGCTGCCGACATCAAGAACCTGCGCACCATCAACGCCCGCGCCGATAAGGTCGAATCATCCCCGAGCTGGCGCGAGCCAATGAAGAAGCGTCGCTGCCTGGTTCCGGCGAGCTGGATCTATGAGTGGCCGGAAGCAGGGAAGCCGCCGAAACAGCCCTACCGGATGGAAATGAGCAACGGCAATACTTTTGCCATTGCGGGCCTATGGGACGCATGGAAAGACGACACCGGCAGGTGGATACAGTCGTTCGCCATGGTGACGACCGAAGCAAACGAGCTGATGGCCCAAATACACTCCAGAATTCCGGTCATGCTGCACGCGCGCGATTACGATCGCTGGCTCGATCGCGGGGAGACCGAACGCCTGCCAGTCGATCTCCTGCGGCCTTACGAGGCGGAAGCGATGGAGATGCACGAGGCCAATCCCATGGTCGGCAAGCCCTCAAACAACGGCCCAGACATGATCGCCAATCCCGGCGCGTCGCTTGCAACGTTTCCAGTTCGAAGCTCGGTCGGATGAAGTACCCGGTCACGCCGGACGGACGCTATTTCGTCGTGCGTGGCCGCCTGTGGCGCTGCTCCAACCCCGGCCTGCCGGCAGACCGCCGTGAGGAGCTCACGCACACGCTGATGGAAGCCAGGCGGGATAAGGGCCGCGCCATGCGCGCTGGCGACGAAGAGGGCAGGGAAAGGGCGCGGCAGCGGGTCGACGCGGCCAAGAAGGCGCTCGGCGAACGCGGCCCGGTCTGGTGGACGGACGGCGCGCAGGACTGGAATCGGCACTTGGCCAAAAACACACCCTATGCTGACTGGTTCGCCGCGCAGCCGGGGCGGGACTAACGCTTGATCGGCTCGAAGGCTAGCGCTGCTGCAGAATTAATGAAGCTGCTGTGACCTTGATCGCATAGCCCTGATTGAGGGCATTCAAGACCTGCAGCCTGGTAGTGAGACGCTGATCCGTACCTGCAACACGGATCCTGTCGCCCTTGGCGAGGCTGGCAGCGAGGGCATCCGTAACATTGGCCACCAGCTGATCGAACGCGGGAGCACTCACCTGCCGGGCAATGCCAGCCAGTAGGGCCTGGCTATGGCGTTCAAGTTCTGTTGCTGTGTTCATGGTCAGTCAATTATGACGCACTAGAGGCGGCCGGTCTTGCCAGCAGCGGGTCCGTTTTTTGACGAGAAATAGCGACAAGCCGCGAAACCTGTTCCTCCGCCTGCGAGAGGTAATGCTCAACTGCTGCGGCATCGCCGGTGTTGTGTTTCGCCAGATAGATCAGGTTCACGAGAATTTCCAGACTATTTCGGTTATCGTCCATGTTCCTCGTTTCAGGTCGATGTGGCTCTTTGTGTGACCCCTTCGTCGTCCGATGCGTTTATGTCGGATTGAGCACACTTCGCCGCAAAAGATAGTATTGTCTCAATACCTTGCAAATAACCCCGTCCAATGCGGGGCCTCTGCTGCTTTACGGCCGGGACCCAATCCTGCTCGATACGCGCCGGCGCGTGCTTCAGATTGCCGGGTTCACTACTGACATGGCGGAGGCGTTGCCGGAGATCCAGGCGAAGCTGGATTCGAAGACGGCCTATGGATTGCTGATTGTCTGCCACACGGCACCTGAGCAAGATCGCCGCACGCTACGCGCCTTAGCCGAAGAGGCAGCGATCCCCGTCTTTCAGATCGACGCGCTGATCACTCCGACCGCTCTAATCGCCACTGCCGCCGCCATGCGTTAGGCGCTGCGGGAAGGGAACCGGCCGCAGCTGCGACGAGGCTGTGATCGCTCCCGGAAAGGTATGACGCCGGACTCATGGCGACTCCAATCTCAAAGATGAGCGACCCGCCATCGGGACTTAAATCTCTTTGCGAAGAGGTGATGTTCATTCGATCCTTGCCCTGGCTCCAAAGACAGCCAATCGCCCTAGAGAAGAGCAATTCTCTAAATGAAGGCTGCCTGCTCGTTGAGAGGTCAAGACTGGCGTTGCTCCCGCGAAACGGGATCTCGACCAAGTTCACACCGCGAGACGGTCCAGGGCAGCTTGATTGCCCGAAAACAGGGGCGGTCTCAACCGGTCGATGCAACACTGGCATGGAGTTTACTAGCTGGAGTTTCAAAATCCAACGTCTTGCGTGGGCGTTGATTGAGGCGCAGG
>NZ_JACHIP010000013.1 GCF_014203275.1 Granulicella aggregans | reverse complement strand
CCGCCGTGTGGTTCGCCTATTCGCCCGACCGCAAGGGCGAGAACCCGCGCCAGCACCTGAAGCTCTACAAGGGTGCCCTGCAGGCCGACGCTTACATTGAAGTCGCCGGCGATGTTCGAGCACTCCACTGTGGCGCGGATACCAATGACCACGGCACGCCTCGCTCGCCTACCGACATTGGCGGAGTGCTGAACGACCGGCAGCAAGAGAAGCATCGGTAAAGGATCCAGGAGCGTGTTCAACTCCACTCCATGTTGGCGATGTGACTGGAACAAATCCAAGCTACGCTGCCACCCGAGTCCCCGCCCCCTTGCCTAGCGCCATCTGAACGGGAACAGCGCGCGACGTCTGCAACTCAGAAGAATCATAATTTCGGAGGGATACTGAAGACTGCGATACTGGGTGGACGACGCTCGTCTCAATAGCCACGCTAAGAAGATGACTCAGAAAGCCATGGGGGATTGTGAGACTTTTGTAATGTCTCCTACTTTGGACCTATGGCTCGCAGGGCACGACCGAGAAAGTGAGCCCCAGAGCAGGCTTCCGTTCCAATCAGCGAGCTGCCGGTTCGTTGTGAATGTAATCAATTGCCGTTGAGTAAACTTCTTCAGAAGTATTCTGCCGTGATCGCCGAGAGCTACGAGGTGAAAGGTCGTCTTGCCGAGATCAATGCCAACTGAGTGAATCTGCATGCCGATGATCTTCCTGAAACCTGCTTACAAGATCGCTCACATCTGAATAGGAGATGAAGCGGCGGACCATCGCAGTAATGCCGTTTTGCGAGACCTGGTTCAAGAGAGGTTAATCGTTCCCCGTCGAGTTGATGTACGGAGCTGTAATCATCGCGCGAAGCTTTGAAAGTTGAACTCTACCGTTCCGAAAGCATCTTTTGAATCCACACAAGATTACTCGCGCACCTACGCGTGTCGGGATGGTTCATTCCGCAGGAACGCCGTGAGATGGCGAGCGCACGCCGCTGTAGAGGCTCTGCCTCGACCGCGCCGCCCAGGCCCGCGAGCAGCATCGCAAGATTGTTCAAGCAAGTGCCGGTCTCTGGATGCGATGCACCGTAGACGTGTTCACTGATCGACAAAGCATGTCGCATCATCGGCTCAGCTTGCTGCGGACGCCCTGTGCCCTAAAGCAGCAATGCGAGAGCACTGAGGGTACGTCCCACCAGTTGATTCTCTGGTCCTAGGCTCCTCTCCTGGATCGCCAGTGCGCGTTCAAATGCAGCCTCCGCCCCCGTGAGGCGGTTGGTCGCCCGGAGCAGAAGCGGGAGATTGAATAGATCCAGCGCAACTTCGTGATGGTCGGTGCCGTAAGCCCGCTCGTCGATGGCCAGTACGCGTCGCGCTGCACGTTCTGCTTCCTCCATCCGATTGGTCTCCTGACAAACTAGCCCGAGATTATTGATGCACGCCGCTACCGCCGGATGATCCGGTCCTCGATGCCGGGTCACAATGGCGAGTGACTGCAGGAGGAGTTCTTCCGCTTCGTTGTATCGCTCCATCTAACGATAGAGCTCACCGAGCCCATTCGTCACTTGGCCAACATGCATGTGATCCTGTCCGTAAACGCGACTTGTGATGGCGAGAGCATCAACGTACAGCGACTCCGCTTCACCGTAGCGAGCCTCGTTCGCGTAGAGACCAGCCAAACCACATTGCGCAAAGACTGTCTGATAATGCTCAGCGCCCAAAGTTTTCTCTGACATCGCCACTGCGTCGAGCCACAGCTTCTCGGCATCATCCAGACGAACGAGTGTGCAGTAGAGGCCTGCCAGATTTTGTGTGTCGCGCCCTACATTGGGATGGGATTCGCCAAGTACCTCGCGGTCGATAGATAAGGCGCGGCGATGAAGTTCCTCTGCTCCTGGGAAGTCATCCTGGGCGATTCTGAGAGCGGCGAAATTGTTGAGACTCGTCGCCACCAACGGATGTTTTGCACCGAAACATTTTGTATCGATCGCGATCGACTGGCGGCACGCCTCCTCGGCCTCGTCAAGGCGGTTTAGCATATGGAGGGCAAAGCTCAGATTCGCGAGGTCACGCGCAACCGCAGAGTGACTCGCGCCGAACAGATTTGTATCGATCGCGAGCGCGCGGCGAAGAAGATCGTGTGATTCCGAGTATCTACCCATGTTGTTCTTGACCAAACTCAGGTTGCTCAACGTCATCGCGAGACTATCCTGGCCGCCAGCATATGCTTCCTCGATCGCGATGGCGCGACGATAGATAGCCTCGGAGTCTTGAAAGCGTCCAAGCTCCTGCAGGGCGAGCGCCAAGTTGTTGAGGCGCGTCGCGACGACAGGATGCCGCTCGCCGACGTTGAAAATGTCGATCTGGACGGCCTTCAGGAAGGAAACTTCGGCTTCCTTGAAGCGCCCGAGTTCTCGAAGCAGCAAGCCGAGTTCGTTCAGATGAAAGGAGACCTTGGGGTGTCGTGCGCCGAGCGCCGAGCGCGCCTGTGCCACGATCCTTTCGAGCATCTCGACTCCGCACTTATAGTCGTCAATGCGATGGAGCTTGGTGATGAGTTCGACGTTCAATTCGTCGGCGCTCAGGCCGATCTGCCCGTAGCTTACTTCGCCCTCCATCACGCTGCGGACAGACGCTTTGCTTTCCTGACTCGGATTCGCAGCGAGTGCCCGGCGGAGCATCTCTACACCCTCAGGCCGCAGAACGCTGCCGAAATCGACTCGCGGTACGGCCACGAGCATCGGCGGGATGGTGGCAGCTACGCGTGAAGCGCTTGGCAGCAGCGCGATAACGATCGGGAGGGCACGCTCGAAATACGCGCGAGCGAACAGCCGCGCCTCAAATCCTTGCCAGATACCAAGGCCGCTCTCCCCGATGAAGATCACGGCGGCGCCAATAGAACTGGCTGAAGAATATAAAGCTACCGAAAGCGCCTGCATCGTCGTCCCCGCTTGCCAGTCGTCGATCCAAACATCGCTGCCAACGGCTTTCAGGGATTCGGCGATTGCGATCACCTGTGGTCGATCACGACTGTTGTAGCAAAGAAACGCGGAGCCTCGATCGGCCCCCGGCTTGCACGCCGTGATAGTAGCCATAGCTGGTCACCTGTAGTCGCGAGGAAGTTGTTAACCGCTTAGGACGAACGCAAGAAAAAACCGGAGGCGCAAGCGTCGGTTGTCGAGTATTGCCAATCCGCGATTGAACTTTGAACGACTGAAATGTGGCCGACCGGCTCGAGGGTCGCCCCTGTTAGGGCATCCGAGCTGGCTTCAGAGGTCGGTTCATCTCAGCGGAAGATAGCTCATTTGTTTGCGCCGTAGGAGTAGGACACGACTGGAATCTGTTCCTTGTGGTTGACGTAAGGCGTTTTTCAGTGATCGGTTCGAAGTCCAGATTGGGCTTGGCTGCGGTCGGGGGCTGTGCAGGCTGCCCTCAGTGAGCGTGTGGAACTGCGCATCCGTTGTTCTGCTCCGCATTCGGCTTAGAATCGTTTGGTCCCGTCATGATCCATCTCCAGGGAGCGTAAGACCTCGCCGCCAGTATAGGAAACGCGGTCGGCTAAGTCCACGGAAATATTGACGAATTGAGCGCGAACCGCATCATCGGACATTTGCTGCACCGCATCCAGATAGAGAGGACCATCGCAGAGAGAAGACCATCGCCCGGCACCTTCACTGAGACCCGATTGCTACCCTCGTGGCGCTATGCCCTCTCTCCTCCAAAGTCGTTGTTTCGATCAGCAGGTCACTTTATGTCAAGCGGCGTTTGTTCTTGTTCTCACTTTCATAGCGTCTTTGCCTTTGGTGTTGTTTGTTCCGGTGGTCCTTGCCTCTCGACCTTGATTTCTATTCGCACTTTGAATGAGCCGCTCTTGGCTCTGCGACGGGATGGGGTCACACGGAGAAGTCGATGTTGCTAGTTTTCGGCCGGCCCTGTGAAGGCCCACAACGACACGCAGTCGTCGAGACGCGGGGTTAGCAACAGTAAACATGGTTCAGACTTTTGAAACTACTTCTGCATAGAACGGCATGTACGGTTATTCCGTGACCCAGATGCGATGGAGCAGGACAGCGAGTTTGCGTGCAACAGCGACGATGGCTCGGTTACGCGACTGTTTGCCGCCACGCTCAGCCAGGTGCAAGTCCCATCGTCGCAGAGCGGCCGCGTCAGATTGTGACAAGCCGGTCCTACCGAGTGAAGCCAGAAGTCGTAATGCTCGTTTCCTTCAGATCAACCCTGCGGACCAGGTCGGCGAAACGACGGTCTTCGCGAATTGGGTCGAAATATGGGTGGCTATTGAGGAACTGCAGGATATTTGACTGTTCTTTGTATGCTTGCTCGAGCCAATAGAAGGCCTGTTCCTTGTCGTCAAGACCAAGGTAAGCGTTCACGAACGCACCGGATGGAACGTAACCCGTCTTCCTACGATTGTTCAGTTCGGCGAGGAGGCGGACCGCGTCGTCGCGTCGGCCTGCGTGGGCGTATGCCCTGATCAACACGCCAGTCGCAGCAGGGCTATCATGCGAAAGGGAGACGGCTTTTTCCAGCACTGGAATTGCGTCTGCCGACTTATTGTCCGCGATCAACGCAAATCCAAGGCCCGTAAGCGTGATCGCGCTGTTCGGTTGGATGGCCAAGGCGCTGCTTGATTCGCGGATAGCGTCTTCGTATCGATGTGACTGGAACAGAATCCAAGCTACGCTGCCACCCGAGACCCCGACCGGGTCCAGCGCCCGAGCATGCTCGATGGATGCAACAGCCTTGTCCGTTTGTCCCTGGCATACCTGCCACAGGGAAAACCAGGAGTAGGCCTGTGCATCGTTCGGGTTCAATTCGAGGGCGCGTTTGTACTCCGCTTCCGCTTCCGTCCAGTGCCATTCTTCCTGCAAGACAAAGGCCAGAGCGACGTGGGCTTCACTAAGATTAGGATCGATCGTCAACGCTTTTCGAGCAAAACTGATTACCTTTGGCCGCGTTGCTTCCGGAGGAACTCCACTAAATACCGTTCCGAGGTTGGTGTACGCCCGGGCCAGTCCCACGTAAGCTGGCGCAAACGTTTCGTCTCTCCTGATTGCATCTTCAAAATAATGAATGCTTTGCTCATCGCCGGCTCTGTTTCCCTGGCCTAGGGCAAATCCGCCTTTCAAATAGCTCTCGTAAACTTCAGGCGCAACAGGACGCGCCGAGCTGAGCCGCTGGTGTTCCTCCCCGGTGACCGTGACCTCCACTTTGTCTGCAATGGATTGAGCCAGTTCGCTCTCCAAGCTCAGCACATCGCTTATTCCGCGGTCATAGGTCTCGGACCAGAAGTGCTGGTCGGTCGCACCGCGAATGAGCTGTGCCGTAACCCGAATGTGATCACCCTGTGTCATGACGGAGCCTTCGACAATAGCATCCACCCCCAGTGTTTTTGCGATCTGCGGTATGGACAGTTGGGCGTCTTTTAAATGCATTACAGACGTGTGGGAGATCACCCGAAGATCGTGAATGTTTGCAAGGCGCCCGATCAAGGCCTCGGTAATGCCATCAGCTAGGTACTCCTGTGTGGCATCCCCAGACAAGTTCCGTAACGGCAGTACCGCCAACGAATGAATCGGAGTTACAACCGAGGTAGTTGCACGGTGCTGGAATACGAGCCAAGCAACAACCGCCAGGTCGAATCCAAGAAATGCTGCGAGGGCAAAGCGCAGGTAAGCTCCTCTGCGATTAGTCGCCTCAGTGTAGTCAGGAGTGGCCGATGGTAATTCTGTCTCGGGCTCCGACTCGTCCACGCGCGAACGTCTGCTCTGAATCCAGGCATCGAGTTCGTGGGTAATGGCGTATACAGAGCTGCGCTTGTCGTGGACATGCCGATGGACTGGCATTCCCTCCCGTTTCTCCCAGCGCTGGACGGTCGTGACATCGCGGTTTAGGTAGGCCGCGATCTCCTTCCACGAATCGAGTCGCTTTTCGGACTCGCTGGCTACAGGCGAAATTTGACACGACGGCTCAGCCATGAAGATCTCCGGGAGAATCAGCTTATCGCACCGGAAATGAGCGGGTTATAAATCTGTCGGCGAGAGCCGCAATAGACGGTATTTGACTGCACGTAGCTGTCCTCTGACTTGCCGCTTGACCCGGGTGCGTGAGTCCACGATGGTGGCATCAGTTCAGGCGTGAAGTCACTGAGGTCCCGGCCAATTTTCTCAATTCTCGAGAAGCTCTGTCATCTTCAGCAGCTTGAGCGCCAATCCCAGAACTGGAGACCCATCATGAAAAGCAATTCTCTGGCTTCGGCCGCATGCAAGCTCTCACTCTTCCTACTGGTTTCAGCGAGCTGCGCTCTGGCCCAGGAACGCAGACCAGTGCACTACAGCGGCTTGATCAACGACTATACCCCGGCGAACGTCAATGGCGGACCGTACGAGATGCATGCTCAGTGGACACTGGATCTGCATCCGGAATGGGCCCGCGAGTGGCGCACCGCCGATTTTGCTCTCGATATGACAATGTCCGACTACGGGACCACGGCGGGCGTTCTCGATGCGACGAAGGGTGGCCAGAACCCCCACACACACCACATCACGCTGACCAACGCAACGATCACCTGGAACATGGATAGCTGCCCCACGTTCAGTCCAGCGACCAAGTCGGGCTTTCAGCTAAACGGCACTGTCAAGATGGTGACGGGAAATGGAAGCAACGCCACTTTCGAGACGGATCCGCCGTCCTCGACCCTGCAGGTCTGTGTAACCGGAGGGGACGAGGTCAGCTACTCAAACATTTCACTGGTGTTCTTGGGACCTGCGACGACACACTTTGGGCCTCAGGCCATCCACGGCGTGGTTCGCAGACCCGAACAAATCATCGAGCGTTGGTGAGGATTGGCGCTCTTCGCTTCCTCTAAGTATTGCAAACACACGGATCAAGTTGAATCGAGTTCGCTCTCCACCAGAGATTCAAACATTCAAAAGGAGATAGATGTATGGAAGCGCAACCCACTGCCCTTCTTTCACGCTCGACATTTTTTTCATCGCGCAAACAATGTCGAGACATGAAGATACAGATTTCGTGTCCTTTACTGAAGGGCCTAGCATCTTTATAACAGCGTCAGAATTAGTCTTCGACCGGTTTGGGTTCCAGTCAGTACGCGGCTAGCCGCGTACTGACTGGCGAACTCGCCTCGTGTACTGTCCGCGAGAGATGCGTGAGGACGACCGTCATTATATTCGTGCCTCCAGGCTCCGATCAGATGCTTTGCCTCTTGAGGTTCATGAACCAGTCCGTGTTCAGGCATTCACTGCGGAAGGTTCCATTGAAGCTTTCCACGAACGCATTGTCGGTCGGTTTGCCGGGCCTTGAGAAGTCGATCTTCGTTCCATTCTGGTAAAGCCCACAGGTCCATCGCATGACTAGTGAACTCGCTGACGTTGTCGCAAAATAACACCTTCGGAACACCGCGTTCGAGCTTTACTTATTCAGCGTGAGCACCACATCGTCTCCGTTCGAGCTCTGGCCCAGCTCGATCGCCATCGCCGTTCTCGCTTGTAGACATCGACGATGGTCAGCGAACGGAACGCGTTCCGTCCTGCAACTGGTCCGAGACGAAGTCCATGCTCCAGGCCTCATCAGGACCTGTCGGCTTGACCTTGTCTTCACGCAGACGAGCAGCCTTACGCCTGCCCGCAGGCTTCGTACGCTTCAGCATCGGCCCTTCTTCTTTGCACAGCCGATACACCAGATACTTGCTTACATCCCGGCCTTCGCGATTCAACAGCACGCAGATCTTGCGGTATTTATAGCGCACTCTCGCCTGAGCGATTTCGCGGATACGCATCCGCAACTCAGTTCGTGGATCAAGGCAGCTTCGGTAACCATACGTCCCGCGAGTCACACATAGAACGCGGCAGGCGTGCCGTCAGCTCGCGCCATAGCTACTCATCAACCGATCGACCTTAGGTCCACGCCGCGAAGGCTTCACCATTTTTTGAGAGCACATCCTTAAGCATCGTCGTGTCCAGCGTTCGGTCCGCCACCAACCGCTTCAGCCTCAGGTTCTCTTCCTGCAGCTGAGCCATCTGGCGTACTTGGTAGACTTCCAACCCGGCGTACTTCGCCTTCCAACGGTAAAAGGTCTGTTCGCTGGTACCTGCCTTCCGGATCACCCCCGTCACAGAAACACCCGCTTCAGCTTGCTTCAAGATCCCAACCATCTGCTCCACAGAAAAACGCTTCTCCTTCATCCAAAATCCTCCACCCTTTCAGGTCAGGTTCTGGTCGAAGACTGACACTTGAATTGGTACAAATGTGCCGGGGCCGATCATAGGGCGGCATCGACCAAAGTGACTGAAATAAAGTTCATGAAGTACCAGTGCAGAGGCTCAACTCTGGACGCAAACATACCTGACCAACTTATCTTCTACAATATTGCGGTTTAGCTGTTTTGGCGTCGACAGGGACCAGATGCCGCATTCGTAGACAACGTTGTCATTTTCGAGTATTTTTGTCCTGCGGTTAGGCGTGCCATTATCTGCGCGCAGGCTGCTCCTTAACACAGATCGAGACGTTAACACTTAATGCTGAATCTCACACGCCGAAGGTTATTACGACCGGTATCGCAGCCCCAGCAGACACCATTGGACCGGTTGCGGGTTGTTCGAACCAGCCGAAGTGCGCTTCGGGCGAAGGCCTGACGCCAACCATTGTGAATATCACCAACACGGCAGAGACAACGCGGCCTGCGGTTTGCTTGAGCTACGTAATGAGGGGATGCCAACGATGAGCAAGCAATTCACGCGCCGCGACGATCCTAAAGAAGAACTCGGGCCAACCGATCACCAGCATTACGGTCGGCGGCAGGAAGGTGAACGGTTATTTTGTCGACCACAGTGAGCTTGCGGCCGGCAAGAAGCTGGTGATCGCAACGCAGTAACCAGACAGTGCGCTGGATCAAGGTAAAGACAGCAATAGGAGGGGTAATGAAGACGAATCGGATCCGCAGTTGGATGGTTGTCGGCGCACTGCTTGGGTGCACGCTTTCTACGCAGGCACAGAGCCTGCCTCGGAGCACGCCAGAGGCTGAGGGCATCTCATCGCGTGCCATCCTGGACTTTGTGCAAGCTGCGGACAAGAACGTGGAAACCTTCGACAGCTTCATGGTTCTGCGGCACGGCAAGGTTATCGCGGAGGGCTGGTGGAAGCCGAACTACGCTGATGCTCCTCACGTCCTGAATTCCGTCAGCAAGAGTTTTACTTCTACTGCTGTCGGGCTTGCCATGCATGAGCACAAGCTGAAGCTGGACGATCGGGTGGTGAAGTTCTTTCCGACCGACGCTCCGCTAAATGCTTCGGCGAACCTGCGGGCGATGACGGTCCGTGACCTGCTTACCATGTCCGGCGGGCATGACGTGGAGCCCAAGCGGGATGGCGGACCCACGGTCAAACAGTTTCTCGCGCACGCTGTGGTGTTTCAGCCGGGAACTCATTTCCTGTACAACACCATGGGCACCTACGTGCTCTCGTCCATCGTCACCAAGGTCACGGGACAGACGGCGCTTGAGTATCTCAAGCCTCGTGTCTTCGGTCCGCTGGGCATCGAATCTCCCCGATGGGATGCCAGCCCAGAGGGTAATTCGCTTGGCGGCTACGGTCTTTACCTTCGCACGGAGGATATCGCCAAGCTGGGGCAGTTATACCTGCAGAAAGGCAGGTGGAACGGCAAGCAGTTGGTTCCACGCAAATGGGTCGAGCAGGCGACTTCCAAGCAGATTGATAACCAGAAGGAGAGCCACGCACAGATCGGGCCCGACTGGATAGAAGGGTACGGCTTCCAGTTCTGGCGTTGCCGTCACAACGCCTACCGCGCGGACGGAGCGGGCGGTCAATTCATCGTCGTGATGCCGGACCAGGACGCCGTCGTTGCCATCACCGCGGATACAGGCAACATGCAGGGAGAGCTGAACGCCATCTGGGATCACCTTCTGCCAGCTTTTCAGGCAGCGCCACTTTCTGAAGATCCTGCGGATCAAGCGGAGTTGAAGGGCACGATAGCAAATCTAATTGCTCATCCAAAGAAGAAAGATCACTAGAGGCAGAAACTTTGTGCTCGTGCCCATTGGTGTAGGAGCACTGGGGAGTCTGTCCTTTGCAAACTTGTTGTTGTCTGGAGATGCTATGCGTTCGTTCGGTTGCCTTACGGTTCTGTTACTCCTTTGTGTGGTTCCAGTAGCACACGCCGCCGAAACTGAGGTTCGATATCTGTCTGGGCTCGGCAAAGACGATCCAGTGAAGTGGCAGTTCCTGTGCGACCACGGGCCGAATGCAAATCAGTGGTCCACCATCAGTGTGCCTTCCAATTGGGAACTGCAGGGCTTCGGCATCTACACCTACGGCCGAGTCGCGCCGGCAGGCGGCTGGACCAAGATCCACGGGGTCTACAAGCGCCCGTTCACTACGCCCGCGACGTGGCGAGACAAGGCAGTCACTCTGAACTTCGAGGGCGTCATGACCGATACGCGGGTCACGGTCAACGGCCAATCCGCGGGTCCGCTTCACCAGGGCGGGTACTATGCCTTCCACTATGACATCACCCACCTGCTCAAGCCCGCCGGTCAGCCCAATGAGATTCAGGTTGACGTCGATGACGAATCCTCGGATGCCTCTGTCAATCGCGCGGAGCGCCGTGGCGACTTCTGGAATTACGCCGGAATCTTCCGTCCGGTTTATTTGGAGGCAGTTCCGAAGACGTTCATTGAACACCTGGCCATCAATGCGACCGCAGCAGGAGTGCTGGAGGTCGATGCCAGGCTCGCCGATCGAAGCACGGCAGGAGTGACCGGCACAGCGGCGACGGTGGATGCACAGGTGTTCGATTTGAGCGGCAAGCCGCTCGGAGATCCGGTAATAGTGACAGGTGCAACTTTAGGCGGTATGGCGCACCTGTCCGGAAAGATTTCCAATCCGCGACTCTGGACCGCCGAGACGCCGAACCTATATCGGCTTGACGTGCGGTTGAAGATAAACGAGAAAGTCGTGCACACGGTCCACCAGAGATTCGGCTTCCGCACGATTGAGGTTCGTCCCGGGCAAGGCCTGTTCGTCAACGGCAATCGCATCTTCTTGAAAGGAGTCGACCGGCATTCATTTTGGCCGGATTCCGGCCGCACCCTTTCCGAGAAGATCTCCAAGGACGACATCAACCTGATCAAGGAAATGAATGGCAATGCGGTCCGTTCCAGCCACTATCCGCCGGATCGTCACTTCTTGGATGCCTGTGACGAACTTGGTCTCTATGTGCTGGACGAGCTTACGGGCTGGCAGGCGCATTATGACACCGGTGTCGGCAGGAAACTGGTGAAGGAGCTTGTCGAGCATGATGTGAACCATCCCTCCATTCTCTTTTGGGATAACGGGAATGAAGGTGGCTTCAACTTCGATCTGGACGGCGACTACGCGAAGTACGATCCGCAGACGCGTCTCGTCCTGCATCCATGGGCCGAATTTCCTGTAGGTGTTGCGGATACCAAGCACTATCCCACCTACGAAGGACTGCAGCAGAAACTCGCCGCCGATCCTGTCCTATTCCCGACGGAAATGTTGCACGGCCTCTATGACGGCGGCGCGGGAGCAGGCATGCAGGATTACTGGGACGCGATACTGAAGAGCAAGGCAGGCGCAGGCGGATTCGTCTGGGCGCTACTGGACGAAGATGTGAAGCGCGTGGACAAAGGCGGCATCCTCGACTCCCAGGGTAACTATGCGCCCGATGGCATTGTTGGGCCGTATCGCGAGCATGAAGCGAGCTTCGATACCATCAAGCAGCTCTGGTCGCCCGTCATCGTCACGCCTCCTGACAGCCGATCACATGCCTACGCCGTGACGAACCGCTACAGCTTCCTCAACGCGAGCCGATGCACGTACGAGTGGCAGACGATCGAATTCCGCCGACCCAGCGACGCACTGTCAGGGTCCGTGGTGCTGGCCTCGCGGACAGACCACGGACACTCGCTGGCGCCCGGGGTCTCGGCAGCGTGGGATGGATGGGGGCTTCCGGCTTCCGCATCCGGACGCGGCAAGGCCAAGGCAGACGCCACCCGGCTGATTATCCGGGATGCAACGGGACGGGTAATCCAGACCTATGTCTGGCCTGTACAAGGCATCGCAAGCGCGCCGGAAGCCACGGCGAAGAATGGTGGCGGAGCAAAACCTGCGTGGACGGAAACGTCGGACGCATTGACCGCGAAGGCCGGCGATGTGTCCATCCAAATTGACAAGACCAGCGGGCTGCTAGTGTCTGCCTCGCGGCAGGGACATACGTACTCGCTGAAGAACGGACCTCGCGTTGTTGCCATGGACCCTCGACCTGTGCCTGTCCGCGGGCAAACTACGTCCTTGCCGCCGCAATCCACTGCCGCACCCTCGAAGCTGGTATCAGTCACGCACGCGATAGAGGGCGGCGATCTGGTCGTCTCAGTGACGTTCGACGGTCCCATGAAGTCGCTGCTCTACCGTCTGAAGCCTAACGGATGGCTATCGCTTGACTACGAGTACGCCATGAGCGGTGTCCATGAGTACTTCGGCATAGGATTCGACTATCCTGAGGCCGACGTGAAGGGCATGCGCTTCTTCGGACAAGGACCCAATCCCGTCTACCAAAACCGCCTAGCCGGTGGAACTCTCGATGTGTGGCAGAGGTCCTATAACAACACCATGGTGGGCGATCCGGATGACCTGGAGCCGGGAGATCACTTCGACTACCCGGTGTTCAAGGGGTTCTATTCCGGCGTGCGCTGGGTGCAATTTAACACCACCGAAGGTGAGATTACCGCTACGCTGGAGCAGCACCCTGACTCGCCGGTCTACCTGCAGGTCTTTGCACCCAAAACGGCATCCGAAAAACTGCTCGGCCAGGTTGCTGTGCCGTTTCCATCCACCGGACTTTCGTTCCTGAATGCCATCCCAGCCATTGGCAACAAGTTCGGCGGTCCGCAAACCATGGGGCCATCGGGCCAGCCGGCCCTTGCAAACAGTGAATACAAGGGCCACATCAGCCTGTACTTCGGAACGTTGCCGAAACCATAGGGCTCACCTGATAACTAAGAGCACAGTAGCTGTGGCTGTTCTGTTTCAGATCTCTGACTGGAGAAGCGGAGCCGCATGAAGGAGATTTGCCGAATGACTCGTACTACCTCTGTCCGCGACGCTTCTGTACCGCCTTTGCGTTGGTTGATCGTAAGCCTCTGTCTTGCTAGCAGGGCCATACGCCTGTTCCCCGCCCCGATGGATGTGGATGGACGGGTTAGTCCTCTCTCCCACAACGCGACGATCGCTTCGCCGAAACGCAAGAAGATGGTGGATTGATCATGACGTCAGGAATTCGACTGCTCGCGTGTTTGCTGGTCGCATGTGGCGCGTCCGTAGCACAAACTCAGGGGGGCGCCCGCACGTCCTCACCGTTGCCCGGCAAGGGGCTGGCGGAACACGACTTCCTGTACGCCGGGGAATCGCATGAGCGGCGCATATTCCTTGTGCGGCAAGGGAAGGTGGTGTGGTCCTATGACGACCCTACTGGCAAGGGCGAAGTGAGCGACGCTGTGATACTTTCCAACGGGAATGTTCTTTTTGCCCACCAGTTCGGTGTCACCGAGATCACACCCGGCAAGAAAGTCGTCTGGAACTACGACACCGCTGCAGGACATGAGGTCCATACCGCCATGCCTATCGGAAAGGACCGTGTCCTTTACATCCAGAATGGCAATCCGGCCGTGTTGCGGGTCGTCAACATCGTCACGAATGTGACCGAGCATGAGGTTACCCTGCAGACGAGACACCCCGACAGCACGCATGGACAGTTTCGCCACGCCCGCCTCACAGACCGCGGCACGCTGATGGTGGCCCACATGGACTCGAACAAGGTCGTGGAATACGACTACGATGGGAAAGAACTATGGTCCTTCCCGGCAACCGTGCCATGGGGCGTCACGCCCCTTTCGAACGGCAACGTGCTCATCACGGACAAAGAAGGTGTGCGCGAGGTGACGCAGCGTGGAGACATTCCCTGGAGCTTCCGCCCGTCCGATACAGCCGCCTACGAATTCACCAGCCTGCAGCAGGCGTGGCGGCTGCCAAACGGCAACACTGTGATCAACAACTGGATCAACGAATGGACTAAGACTCCGGAGAACGAACCAGGCTCCGTGCAGGCCATCGAACTAACACCGGCGAAGCAGGTGGTGTGGGTGCTCCAGTCATGGAGCCCTCCGGTGGATCTTGGACCGGCCACAACCATCCAGTTTCTTGGAGTAGGTCCGGCTCTGGAAGACGCCCACTTCGGCCCGATCCACTAGTACAGCGGCACTCACTTGCTCTCTAACGGGACATGCAGCGTTGCGAGCACCCAGCAAACCACTCTCAAAGAACGCTCCATACACTTATGCGGAACAAGCTTGATTGACAGTTCTCGTCCACCGAAACGTACAAACCCGAACGAGCGCCGATTGCTGGGGCACACATCTCCACTCTGCGGCAAAATCTGTCTTTAGGACCATAAAGGCAAGCTGGCCTACATCGTGGAACACCGTCTTCTCCGGTCTATCCGACACTTCACTGAAAGGCACACGCATGCGCTCTGACCCCACGAACGCACTGAACCCATCATGGACGCGACGCCAGTTCGTGCAGATTGGAGGGGCAGCCGTAACCGCTGCTGCAGCCACCTCCTGGCCGGCACTCTCGTTTGCATCGTCGAGGCCGTCCTGGCCTTCCGGAACCTATGTGAATCCAGTGATTGCCGGCGATCATCCCGATGCGGGTGCTCTCCGCGTAGGCAGTGACTATTACCTGGTTCATACGACTGACCACTACTCCCCGGGTCTCCTCATCTGGCATTCACGCGACCTAGTGCACTGGAAGGTCGCGGGAGCAGCTCTCGATGCCTACTATGGAGCGGTCTGGGCGCCATTCCTGTGCGAATATAAGGGGCTCTTCTACATCTACTATCCCTGTGACGGTAAGATTTTCGTCATACACGCAACGCATCCGTTGGGGCCTTGGAGCAAGCCGGTGTCGCTCGGTCTTAGCGGGATTGATCCCACGCACGGAGTGACTCCCGAGGGCCGCCGTATTCTCTATATGGCTGGCGGGGATATGGCAGAGCTCTCAGACGATGGTCTTTCCGTGAAGGAGCAACCTCGCAAGGTCCTCAGGCCTTGGACTATCCCCGACACTTGGCAGGTGGAATGCGAGTGCCTGGAAGCTCCTAAGCTGCTATCTCACAACGGCTACTACTACCTGTCCGTCGCCGAGGGCGGAACGTCCGGGCCGCCCACCAGCCACATGGTGCTCTCTGCCCGCAGCCGCAACATCGACGGACCTTGGGAGTGGTCGCCACACAACCCCATCGTTCACACCCGCAGCAGGGCCGAGACGTGGTGGTCGCAGGGCCACGGACGCCTGGTAGACGACGCAGACGGCTCATGGTGGATGACCTTACACTCTTATCGGAATGGCGCTCAGACTCTTGGTCGCCAGGTTCTGCTGCTGCCCATCCAATGGACTGCGGACGGCTGGTACAAGGTGCGCGATCAGGTATCGGCAGGGGTCCCGATTGCTAAGTCTCACCTGGAACCCGAATCGGCAGCGGAAATGGTCCCCGCATTCTCCGGCACAACCCTTGATCCGCAATGGCAGTTCTGGAAGGGTTATGACCTGAACCGGTTTCGGCTCGCGGATGGCTCACTCACACTGGCGGCCAACGGCGACAGCATCCAGTCCACTTCTCCGCTGACGCGCGCCGCCATGCAGCCGGAATACACGGTCGAGGTTGACATTGAGATCGCGCAGGGATGCGAGGCGGGATTGATCCTGTTCTATGACAGCACCCACTTTTGCGGATTGCGCCTCACTTCGGACCCGAACGCGAAGTCGCTATCGAAGACCTTTCTCGTGCGCGGTGGACGAGCGACCCTCCGAATCGTCAACACCAACCAGGTCGCCGACTTCTACTATCGCCTCCAGGATGGAGCGGCTACAGCCAAATGGGTACACATCCGAGAATCCCTGGACGTAACGAATTACCAGCAGAATGCTATCGGAGGCTTCCTCGATCTTCGG
Source organism: Granulicella aggregans (assembly GCF_014203275.1). Classification (GTDB taxonomy): domain Bacteria; phylum Acidobacteriota; class Terriglobia; order Terriglobales; family Acidobacteriaceae; genus Edaphobacter. The sequence goes on along the minus strand of NZ_JACHIP010000013.1, from coordinate 51,247 downwards.
CCCGCGTTGTATGCCTGTGGCTCAGGGTCCGCGGCCTTCCGGAATTGGAATTACGAGCCGAAGTAGCGAACCACAGCAGAGAATCCGAATTTAGTTGGACTTGCAAGTTATTGACCGACGACCCGACTGTGTCGGGACGCCATCTGACGCCGTCCCACACAGCGCATTGCTACCCGCCCTACGAAGCCACTTCCATCGCCCTGGGCCCCATCCCCAGCCGCCGAGCCTCTTTCGCCGCGTACATATCCATATCCGCATGACGCTGAAGCTCTTCAGGCGTCGTTCCATGCTCCGGAGAGATCGCCAGTCCGGCACTCGCCGAGCCAGATACCACCACCCCCTCCAGTTTGAACACAGTCCCGAAACACCCCTGCAACCTCTGCCGATAGCTCTCAGCTTCGTTCAGACTCGTCAGTTCGGCGGTCAGCATAAACTCATCACCGCCAATTCTGGCTAGCAGATCTCCGGCCCGAACCTGCGAACCCAGTCGAACCGCGATCTGCTGTAGGTACAGATCGCCTGTCTTGTGACCGAATTCGTCGTTCACCTGCTTGAAGTGGTTCACGTCAATGTAAATCACTGCGACCAGGCGGTTGCGCTGGCTGGAGTTGCGCAACGCCTCTTCCAAACGTATATCCGAGTACCTCCGATTCGGCAGCCCGGTCAGGGGGTCATGATTCGAATGAAAGTTTAGCCGCTCGTAAAGTCGGCGCTGATTAAGCGCTAGGCTAGAAAGGCTTGCACCCACGCCAAGAGCGTGCTCCTCCTCTCCCGTGAGCGCTTTGTCTACTTGACAGCGGACGCGGAAGTGCCCGAGCGCCGCCCCGGACGATTCAGTCAGCTCAACCTTGAATAGCTCCTTGGTTCGACTCACGTTCACGCCCTGATTCCCTGCCGTCTCTACACCCCGATTTTCCGTTCGGCGGGAGACGGCTTTCCTTTGTCTCGAGTCAAAGTGGTACGCCTCCAACACCTCACACTTCACATCCAGCCCAGGAACTAGCCGGCCGATCGACCCACAGATGTCATCCAGAAGCTCCGGTAGGGGCGTCGACGAGTTGATCTTCTCCAGCAGCCGACTCCGGTGCTGCTCCAGCGCCATGGAGGTATGTATCCGCTGCGCCTGCGCCGACACTCGTCGCCGCAGCACCAGCGCCCATCCCGTGATCGCCACCGAGACCATCAGCAATCCCACCAGTAGAAGCAGCAAATGAGTCACCGTCCACCAGGATGCGTTCGCCGCCACTGCCACGTCTCCGGGCTCCCGCATCTCCAACAGAAAGGAGACCGAACTGCCCCACGAATCAGTCTGGGTCACGCGGCAGATCCCAGTGACCTGGACCTTCGTCCCCATGGGCAACGTCGGCAGGTGCGGCCGATCGCCTGTCCACAGGAGGACACTAACTGGATGCCCCTCGACCACCACTACCATCGTGTCTGAGATCTCGTTATGGAGTTGAGAAAGTACCTCACCCTCGATCGTCACCAGACCATCGCTGTACTTCCCCCCGATAGCGTCTTCATACTTTACCGGTTGCGGCTTCACCTGCTCAGACCGGCCGGTCGGGAGAATCTGCGCTTCATTCAACTTCGGCCCGGCGTCGTTGCCATCCGCAAAGCCAGTCAGGTCGACCACCTCGCCCAAGGCAACTGGCGTCACCTCGTGAGTCTCAGCCAGCAGGCTCTCCCCGTTGCGCTGGATCACTATCATGTGCGCCGGCTCGTAGAACGTCACCACTCCCTGCACTCGCACTCGCTCCGTCCGGTCATCCAGAAATCTTGTAGGCAACACGTCGCCAATCGCGGTATACGGGAGGTCTCGTGGCTTCACCCGCGCTGCCCGAACCACATTTAACTGCCGCCAGTCCGTCGCGTAGAGCACTGTTTGCAAAAGCTGGAATCGGCCGTTGAAGATCCCCCCGCGACTCCGCCGATCTGCACCTCTGAGTCGATCAGGCTCTCGAGATCCATTCCCCGTGCGTTCTCAACATAGACCCGGACCGTCCCTCCTGGAATCTGGACCATCAGCTGCGCCATGTCCTTCGCCGATCCCGGCTTCGGACTCGCCGAACGGACGGTCCCCCGGATAAGCACGCTCCGACAGTCCTCCCTGCCAGACATCAGTTCCCTGAATCCTTCCTCTCGCGGCTGTGCCAGACTTCCCTTCCGCCCCAGCATCCGAATTTTCGCGCCGGTTACCCTGGTCCGGAAGCTGGCGTCAGTTACTCCTTCTATCTCGATCAGGTCACCGCGCTCAATCGGGAGCACGTCTGTTGAACCCAGCGCGACATACACCCCACCCGTGGAGTCGGATACGAATAGCCTGAGCCGCTTCGCCTCGTAATATTCGACCGTGACAACGACATCGACATGAAGCGCCTTCGCTGCCTCAGCGTGAGACAGTCCCTGGATGGCACCGGTCGTAGTCAAGATCGGCGATTGCGTCATCTGCGCCCCGCCAGATTGCGGTGTCGACCATGCCATCGCGCCAGCAAGCGCAATGATCTGAAGCACCGCCATCCTTCGCCGGGATAACCCGATCGCCGGCGCCGACCGCATTTCAAGTACTGTATGTCCCATATGCCCCATTAGCCTGCACTTCTCCGGATGCTATTCGCACGCTCAGAAACCCATTTTTGACTGAACACGCGGGCGTGCAATCCGATACGACGATGGTGAGAGGTCAGGGGTCACCAATAGGGCGCAAGTCCCCGCTCTCATGAGTGTTCCTCGATTACTCATCGGCCCAGCACACCAATCCTTCAGCTTAAAGACGTACCTCGCTACACAACCTCCGTGGTACGCCGTATCTCTTTAGAGGAATGGCTTGCCGTAGCACCCCATAGAGGTAACAAACAAAGAAGCGCCCGAGCCCGCTCCCGAAGCCGGGCCCATCTCTTTTGCGGAGGGAATCGGGAACCTGTGTATACCATCAAACCCCTATGTTTTAACATTTGACGACGATCGGGCAGACCATGACCAGAATGCCGTTTGAATATCACAGTTCAATTTGTTATCCATAGGACATGGAAGACTCATCGTCGTTTACATCTTTGCCCGAGGTACGGGCCGAGATCGATCGCGTAGATCAGGAGATCGTAAAGTTGATTGGCAGACGTATGGTCTGCGTGAAGCATGCTGCACGCTTCAAGACCAGTGAACGCGATGTAGCGGCATCCGAGCGTGTCACTTCTATGCTGGAGACTCGTCGCGGGTGGGCAGTCACTGTAGGCGTAAATCCCGACATGATCGAAAAGCTGTTTCTAGATATGGTTATGCATTTCATCACCACAGAGACCGAGGATGGCGGGCGCGCCAGCCCAAAGCATGAGAATTGGGCGACACGGCGACTGTTCTTTATTGAGATGACGTGGGCGCAAGGAAGATCGTTCGGAGTCCGAACAGTAAGCGAATCATTGCGGCAATCAGAAACACGCCTGCGACCCAGGGAAACCAAGTACCGTATCGATCAAATATGGTTTGGTCGTGACGTAGCGGCACATTCGCGATAAGAGACGCGAAAGAACCGTTATCGGTTCGCACCTCTCCCAAGATGCGCCCGCGGTCGTCGCTGACGGTAAGAAAGCCATCCTTGGCTGTGTGTGCGATTGCATATCCCCCTTCAACGCCGCGCATGATCGCGATATGTCCATGCCAGGTGCGGTCAACGTCAAAGTCCCACGCTGGGTCCAGCAGGAGCTTGATGCCGGCACGTCCATAGTTTAACGCCGGATGCACGAAATCCATGTCCTTGCAGATCGCAATACCGACCGGAACCGAAAGCTTCGGCAACAGCGCCAGTGAACTCCCCGGAGCCAGCTTCGACTCAAACGGCGGCAGCAGGTGCTGCTTATCGTACGTAGTGACGGGCTGATCCGGTGTGTAGATTCGCGCCTCGTTGAAAGATTGTTGTTTGGTACGATGCAGCACGCCGATGACGAGAGTCGTTCCTGTCCGGTCGGAAACCGGCTGCAGGACCGCGTCGAAGCTCTTCGCGTCGTCGTCCAGGAGCAAACCTGTCTTTTCCGGCATGAGTACGATCTCTGCCCCCTGGCGGGCGAGCCGCTCGGCCTCCTCCCGATAGCCTATCGCCAGCTTCCGCATCGTCGCCGTGTCGTCCGCGAACACGACCCTATCCGTATCCAGCAGTCCCACTGTGATGCGCTGTTCGGAACCCGGCGCCGCAAGCCGAACGACACCAAACAGGAGCGCACCGCTGAGCATAGCCAGCATCGGGCACAAGACCATCAACTGCAAGCGTTCCTGGCCCCGGAGATAGAGCGCCGCAGAAATCGCCGAAGGAAACATTAGCAGGAGGAACGTGATGCCCCACGGGCCGGTAATGGAAGCGAGTTGGAGCATAGGCAGGAAGCGCATTTGCGTATATGCCAAACTGCCGGCTGTGCCGTTCGCGGGTGCAAAGCTGGCGATAAATTCGCACACAGTCCAGAACGCAGGCAGGGCGATGGTCGCGCTAATGACTGCTCCGCAAAGCACGAGACCACGAAATAAAAGAACACCCCCAGCAAAGAGTAATGGGGCAATCGAAAAAGGAATCAGCCACGCGGACATCGGTGCCTGCAGCACAAAATGCAGGTAGTACAACATGTTGAGACTGCCGAGGAGCATGGCAAGTGCAGCCGCTCCAGCCGTAAAGATCCACGAGTCGACCACGGTCGCCAGCCACAGCACCGGCACGAATGCAATCCACATCAAGGGCCATACTGGCTCCATTCCATTTCCCACCAGCAACAGTGCGGCCGTGGCGAACATGGCGAGTATCGCGGACATCAGAGGACGTCTAAGGACGAAGACCATTGAGATATCTCCTGAAGGAACGTTGGTGAAGCATCCGGAATTGCCTCTCGCTCTGCGCCACGCGCCCTCCCAGATACAGCACGATCAGGCCGTGCGACAACGCACTTAGCTCGAAGGCAATCTCCACGGGGTCGTCAAGCCGCAGCTCCCCCGCGCGCATCGCCTCTGCGAGCAGATCGACGGTGGGGTTGAAAGTCGGAGAGCGACCCGCCTTGAAGTCACGGGGATACACCCGCGCCCCCGCCCGAGGCGTTAGAAACATCAGTTCGTAAAGATTCGGGAGCGTCAAAGCCACGTCCAAAAATACAGTCCCCACCTGCATCAGGCGTTGCTCCACGCTTCCGTCCAGCCGCAGCGCCCGTACGCGCGCCGCCAGTTCGCCGAAGCCCTCGTCAGCCACTGCATTCAGCAGGCTGGCGCGGTCAGCATAATGCCGATAGAGGGCCATCGGAGTGACCCCGACTCGCTTCGCCACACCACGCATCGAGAGTGCGGTGATGCCCTCTCGATCCAATAGCTTACGCGCAGCCTCGCGGATAGATGCCGCCATATCTTTCTTTGGATCGCTTTGGATAGATCGGCCCTCGATGTATACATTGCATACCAATGATGTATACGCCGTATGCCCGCGCCCTGACTCACGAAGGCCCACTCCATGCGGTGGCGTCAAACTCCTAGCAGAAAACGCAGATCTACCCCGGCACAATGCAGGCGACTGTCCATGCCCGCCAGGAAAGCATGCGAGAGTGGCCTTCATCGTAGAGAAATACGGCTAAAAGCCAGACAGAGATCAGCAACTGGCAGAAACGCCAATAGCAGAAATAAATCTCGAGTTCTCCATCGACATAGAAGCGCGAACACCGTGGCCTCCACGAGTACTGAAACAAATGAGTGTGACCAGCCGCCGAAAAAGAGCGCGGGTGCGGATGCTCAACACCGGCGGTCGGAGTCCTATCGATCAGGTCGGGGAAAAACACGTCGGCAAGCAGCAAAGACATCGGCGGACGATGTTCATCTTCACTGATAGCGAGACCAGCAGCAAGGTGTGCGGCAAACATCAGCGTACGCTCTTCTGATGGAGAAACTAAGGATAGCCCAGGGAACGGCGATGATCAGAAAGTGAACGGCGGATTCACGAAAACTTATCTCATACTCCAATTCAGGTTCTTGGCGCGATCGCCGAGCTCACGCTGCCTACGAGCAGCTCCCAGGGGTCTTTATCGGCGGACCGTGAAATCAGTGAAGATCCACGCCCGTATCCCGAAAGTTACCACGCTGGAGGGACGGACGGTGTCTCTTCGTCTCTTCATTTCCGAATCACCGGCAAAAACGTATCGAGTGAAACAAACCAGATGTTGTAGAGCGAATTATCCCATTCTGTCATTGCTTGCAGATCACTCAGGCGGGTGATTTTGTTCTCTGGAAACGCCGTCGGCGTCACTCGGTCGCTTGAAAAGTACAAGGTGCGGTGATCCGGCGAGAGTCTCGCTTCGGCATCAGAACCTGGGCTGTTGATGAGGTTTCCTAGGTGCTGGGGTTTCCCCCAACCGATCCCTTGTTTGAAGACAATAAACAGATCGATATGCGTTAGGGCTGGAGGGCGATTCGAACCGAACACAATGAAAGACTCGTCGGGAGCCACTGCAGGATCAACATCGGTGAATTTCCCGTTGCTAAAAGAGACTGGGAGCGGATTCTCAAACCCGGCATCTCCCCGCTGTGCCCGGAATAACCGAAACTTACCCTTCGCTCCGTCGGGCTTCATGAAGAATAAACTCCCGTCGGTCGTTACAGCTGGAGCAAAAACCGATGATCCGTCGTTGATCACTGTCGGCAGAGGAAAAGGGTTCTCCCAACCCGCGTCGTTTCGATTGACCCGCCATAGTGCGTGCCCCGCATCGGCCATTTCTTCCCGTTGTAGAAACCGTCGCGGAGATTAGCTCCTTTCGCTAAAGGACGATTGGAGATGAAGAGCAAGTACGATCCGTCCGGCGACATGACTGGCTCCTCGTCATCCCACTCTCCTGAAAAAGCAGCTATGTCCGGGGAGGCCCATCGGTGACCGTTGAAAGTGGAGACCAGAATTGTAGAGGATGAAGTGTTGCTTCGCGCGAAGTAAAGAGTCTTCCCATCCGGAGCAAAGGTGGGGGAAGAATCGTGAGCCGGTCCTGAAATGACGCCGGGGGCGAAGACCTGGGGTCGAGCTGAGTCATCTTGCGCAAGACAGAGTTTGTTTTGTAGTGCAAACAAAAGTAGAGCCAGCACGAATCGATGTTCCACTATGAAACTCCCTTGCGAACTACTCCTGGTCACAGTTTTTATGCACTCATCGAATCAGTGCGTGGCTGAAACTTCGGCGCGAGCCAGCTTTAGAATGTCCGTTCCGGGAACCCTTACTCGCGCGCAGAGCGAGACCTGTATGTCCTACGAAAGTCAGCTTATGGGGGCGTCGCTTTTCGGGCGCAATGCCGCGAAACCAGTCGCGAATGTCCAATAGCCGAAAAAACTACCGACAAGCGCCGAATTTCCCCAACCAACTGCACTGTAAAAGCGGGTCACGTCGTGTCCGAAGAAAAGAGCCGGAACAAAAAGTAAATTGCAGAGAGCAACTGTGTAGGCGCTCATTGCCGCCCACGAAGGGAGAATCCCGGTACGTTTGATCGCGCATGCACCGGCCAGCAGCGCCACTGTTGTCAACAAGCGTTTGATTGAGCCGTGCATCAAGATGTTCGCATCAGCAAGCGGTCCATCGATGGTTGGGTCGAGCAGGTGGCCCGGCGATCCATAGACTACCCCAGTTTCGTTCGCCGTGGCGATGAGTCCGATAGCGACGTACAGAAGCCCCGCACCGAACACAATGGAGGCCAGCCACCCTGATGCCTGGTCGGCTTCTCGGATCAAGTGACTGAAGCAAGCAAAAAAAATAAAGAAGAGCACCAAAACGAATAGATTGATTAGTTCACGAGTGAAGACGTCCCATGCGGGCGGAGGTCCGGAGTAGAGAAAGTAGAGAGGAAGTACCAGGGTTATACCAACGCCGATCAACACGCCCGACATACCCATGATTCTGCGCGGCTGCAATTTCGTCATGTCCAAAATCCCTCTCATTTCCACAGCGTGGCCCCGTATCTGAATGCAAACAACTCGAAATACCGAATGAGGTAATAAATACCCGCCTCGATCTTAGGCCATTTCGCAGACAACCGAAGTAGGTAGCGATAGCTTCAGTGGATTATCACACCTCAGATAGTGCATGGTACGGACACTCCTCTCCCGTACGCGCACTAGGTAGGAGCAATTGACGAGCGCTTGCTCATAAGACGCCCTCGCCGAGCCGACCTTCGGCGCGCCACCTTTCGTCGGTCAATAGAATAGATGTCTCAATCTGGCGCGCTGGAACTGTCCAATAGGTCCGGAGCAAAAGCTCTTTCTCCCTCGGGGAAACCACCCTGAATCCGTGGCCTTCATAGAATCGGATGGCCCATACGGCGTCCGCCCAGGTTCCAATCAATACCGGCGTGTGCGTTAGCATCCGCAGATGAGAGAGAAGCTTAGTGCCAATACCGCGGCGCTGACTTGTTGTACGGACGTAGGCATGCCGTATCAGCGTCACATCCCGAACCTTCTGGATGCCCATAACACCGGCCAAGCCTGCCTCGCCTTCGAGTCCCCAGAACTCAACACCATCATTGACTTCGTCTCGAAGCTTGCCCTTTGTCATATAAGGATCTTCGTAGCGATCCGCGGGGATCGATCCTTCGTAGGCTTTCGCGCCGTCATTGATTACCTCCCAAACCTGATCAAAATCTTCGTCAAAACAACGTCGGATCATGCGAGTCATACCCCCTTGGGTCGTTCTCTCGCTATGTTCGCAGGACAGCCACGCCCGATCTTGAACAAAATTGCAGATTGGCTCCTCTTACGCAATCGCTTCTCGGTAACGTCCCGGCGATATGCCGAACTGCCGTACGAATGCCCGCGTCATGTGGCTTTGGTCTGCGAATCCTGCCTGTAGAGCCGCTTCTGACAGAGTCTGACCGGCGGTTAGCAGTTGACGGACAAGGCGAATTCGCCTCTGGACGAGATACGCGTGCGGTGTTGCGCCCGTTTCTCGCGCAAACCCTCTTAGAAGCTGGAAGCGACTGATACCTGATAGAGCGGCAAGTTCCGCGAGAGATACAGGTATCTGCGGTGCAGAATCGATGCGCTCCATCGCTTTCGCAACGCACGGAGGGGTAAACACGCGCGGACGTTGTTCATCCATCGCATGCTGTCTCGCGATGTAAGTCAGTATCTGGACTAGCCTTCCCTCACGTTCGATGGGATCGGAGTTGCGATCCGTGACGCAAGAAAATAGACCGGAGAAGTGGTTGACAAGAACAGGATCGCGGACAACTGGAAGAACGATATCAACTGTCCGCGAAAACTCATCTTCAATCGCGTTCGCGAAGAGTGCCGGGGATAGATAGAGCATCCGCCAACCGCGCTTCTCGCCGTGCTGGGTATAGCCGTCATGCATCTCGCCCGGGTTCACCATGATGACATCGCCAGCCGATGCTTCCACATGCCCAATCGAACTCCACGATCGCTGTGCGCCAAAAGCCATGACACCAATCCCAAACTGATCATGGGAATGACGCGGAAACTGATGGTTGGAGAGAAGCGTCATCGCTTCGACACCGCAGACGGACGATCCATGTTGCTCCGCGCTGTGAAATCGGTTCACTCTGTTCATCGCAGTATCTTTTCTCCGCATAGAATCAGGACGACGGCCGGCCGTTAGTAGAACTGTAACTGTTTCGGAACCTATGGAACGGTCAAGGTGTAACGGGTTATGCTCAGTCTATGACTGCCACACCTCCTCATCGAAACGCATTGATCGTCGTTTCTCACCCCGATGATGCTAGCTTCTCCTTAGCGATTGCGCGACGGTCGGAGGCCGCGTTGCTGGCACTTGGATTTACCGCCCATTTCTGCGATCTGTATCGTGACAACTTCAATCCTCTATTGACCAGGGGAGAAGTGAGGGGATCTAAGACAGATGATCCCCTGACCCAACGATATCGAGACCTCCTCGCATCGGCAGAAGTGCTCGTGATCGTGCATTCAAATTGCTGGGGCTCACCTCCCGCCATGATGAAAGGTTGGATGGATCGCGTTTTCGCCGAGGGTTCGGCATATGCATTCGAGAAGTCGTCTGATTTGGGAGACGTTCCAAAAGGGCTACTTCGAGTGAATGCGGCGGTCGTGTTCAATACGAGCAATACAACCGAGGAACGCGAGAGGCTTGTATTCGGTGACCCTCTTGATCGCATTTGGAAAGACTGCCTCCTCTATTATTGTGGAGTAAAAAACGTGACCCGACATGTGTTCAGAATCATTGCAACGAGTTCGTTAGAGGATAGGAAACGCTGGCTTGACGAGGTAGATCACATCCTCTACGGCGCCACATCGAAATAGGTTTGATCCTGGACCCACACAGGTCAATTCGATACTATCCATGGTTGCCGTCACCATCGACGAAAGCGGCGAACCGCGCGAGTTGGTCTAGCAGAGAGTTGAGGATTCTCGCACGGACCCCGCCAGTTCATATTCAACGTGTAGCACTGAAGTGCTTAGGTCATGGTTCAAGACCAATCTCTTCAGTTCAAGCGAGCGGAGGCTGGCTGACAGTGCTTTCTTCGAGGCGGCTGGGATCCGCCACTTAAGTTTGCTGAGGCGGGCAGGCCTCTCGCAAAGAGTGCATAAGATCTGAACTGTCCACATGCCCTGTAGTAGTTCTACCCCTCGCACTATCTTTGCTTCGTAGGTGACCTCGGCTGTTTGCATCCTCATCCTCAATCCTTGCGGGCAGTTCGAGTTGGTCATTCGTTTTGTTCGAGCGGTGGCTCAGTGAATCGGGCATCCTCGATGGGGAGAGCTCAATGCGCAACCTAAGCGATCTCGGTGAGCTGCGTTCTCGTCCGCACCTGATTCTCGATCGCAATCGGGGTTACCTAAAGACAATCGATTCTCCGACCTCCCAAGGCAAATCTTCAAATCTCTAGAGCGTGAGCGGAACGCCGCTGCCGCTTAGGCTCGCCGGCAGTCCACTGGTCCATCTAGTTCACGAAGGTCTCAAAGTGAATTGGAAGCATGGCAGAAGCGTGAAGAAGATTGGCCACCTCGATTGCTTGTTCCGGATTCATGTGGTGCGGCAGCATCTCTTCGGCCGGGACGATCGGGCAAATCGGCATGATTGCTAGATCGATCGGCCCGAAACGCGTAAAGGCGTTCGAGAGGATATCAGCTCGATAGGCGGTGACGCCCGGGAAATACACCTTCATGCCGTGGTACTCGATCAGGTAACCCGCAAAGGAGTCCGGGTGGGACCTAGCATCTCCAACGAACCTTCCGCCATCGTGAATCACTGGCACGACGATCCCTAAACCCGAAGATTCGCGGACCTGCCATGCCTGAAGTTCCGTCACGGAAAATGTCGTTGTCGGTAAATCTGTCTTGACACCGGAAGGGACGATGACTGATGAGACGCGACCACCCAGAAGCTTGTGACTTGCGGGTGACAGATGATCCATATGCCGATGTGAGATCAAGACCGCAGTAAGTGGCAAAATTCTTTGAATATCCATACCCACTTCGACAATGCGCTTTGAGGATCCGCCGATGGTCTCCGTGAGAATTGGATCCGTGAGGATGAAAACGTCGTCCATCTGTAACGGGACAGTCGCGTGACCGATCCATGTTGCGGAGAGGCGTGAGCCATCGGGGACATCGGACCGATCCAATTTATGAACCGTCTTGGGCGTTCTAAATAGAACAGACACCTTTCGGACACTGATTTGCAGGAATGTGCATCCCTGAATGAGCGAGCTACTGCCAAGGCAAAAAGTATCGATAAGGTCTGATAACACCTGCGTGATCGACTTTGCATTCCCAAGCGCATTTCCTTTTCTCGGTCCTTTGTCTGGCCCCAGGCGCGCTAGAGCAACTCGCGCATTCTTCTGTTAGGATTGTCAGAAGATGCTATGTCAACAATGATTACATTACTCTACGTGAGAATAGCATGAGATGAAAACTCGCAAAACGCCGGATGAGATCTTAAAGACAGGAGCCAAACCGGCCACTTCTTATCACCACGGAAATCTAGAACGTGGCCTTATTGACCGCGCCACCGAGGTCATTGCGAACCAGGGAGTGGAGCATCTGACGCTGAGGCTATTAGGAGAAGAACTCGGCGTTTCCCGCTCAGCCCTCTATCGACACTTTCCCGATAAGCAGACGCTGTTGGTTCGAGTTGCAGAGGAAGGCTTTGTTCGGTTCGGTGATGCGTTGGACGCGGCCCGTGCTTCCAAGAGCGCAGAGGACGTGTTTGTCCGAATGGGGCGCGCGTACTTCGATTTTGCGCGACAGAACCCAGGACATTATCGCGTTATGTTCGATACTACCGTGCTCAAGAAGGCAAACTCAGCCAAGGTGCACGCTGCTGCGAAGCGCCCGCTCGCCTGCTTGGTCGACGAGGTGGTCAAGGATACTCCGGAAACAGATAAGGATCGCGCAACTCTCATCGAAACGCGCGTATCTGGCTTGTGGTCACTGCTACATGGGTATTCCATGCTTGCCATCAACGGACACCTGGCCGGAACGAGTTCGAGCGTCGCGAAGTCGATGGTCGCTTCCGTCCTTTATCTCTTACAAGGGCAAAGAAGCTCTCGATAATCAAACGTTAGATTCGACCGAATCTGTTTTCGCTTCTTCAGCTCCTTCGACTTTGCTGAAATGCCTTCGGATCAAAGCAGCTGCCTCCACCCAAAGAGACTTTGAAGCACCCTCGATTACCGGGCCATAGCGCTGCATCACTTGCTCTTGGGTGATGTTGTTTCGTGTCCATGTCCCTCCATCCGTAAGAGTGTTGAGAAGCAAAGGCTGTAACCGATCCAGCGCTTTGGCGAACTGTGCGTTCGGCGTTTCATTTGCCTCGAATTCTTCCCACAAAGAGAGTAGGTGCGTTGCCTGAGGTTCCGGTAGTAAACCAAATATCCGTCTCGCAGCGTCACGTTCCTTGATGTTAACCACGCCGATGTCCCTGCCGGGATCATGTAGTGGCGTGTCACCAGCATCGATTTCGACTATGTCGTGCACCAGTAGCAACGTCGCGACGGCCAACGGGTCAACACCATCGGCATGCTCAGAAAGGACTATCGCGAAGATCGCGAGATGCCAAGAGTGCTCTGCGGAATTCTCATACCGGGTGCGATTGATTAGTGGAGACTGTCTGATGACTGATTTGAGTTGATCCAACTCGGCAAGAAAGGCAAATTGCTTTCGTATTTTTGAAGCGGCATCCATCGTCACTAGTTCCTCCCCGGAGCATAAGATTCCCGGGCTGCTCAAGTTCCGCCTATGAGCATACCTTTTCGACAGGCTCGCAGTCGGCGGGACACAATCTTTCGAAGGCATCTCTCACAGCTCTTGATGCTTCCATACACATGTTGACACTGATGACATTGTATGTGATCGTTGTTCACATGCATGGGGAGGCTATTGCTGATGAGACTGCGGCGGTGGAAAGAAAATCACCTGAGGATTTCACTCACTGGGATCATGATGATTGGTATTGGCTCCGCCACGTGTTTTGCACAGATATTTCAGACGGCTACGGCACTCAACAGCAACAGCGGTGAAACGCTCCCGGACGCGCCCGGCGCCTCGTCGCAGACTGACGTTTCGTCTGCAAGTCCGCGCACTCCACCCGCGGCAACAACGCCCGATGGATTTCCAAGCAGAAGTGCGCGTGGCAAGCGTTACCTCTACGAACTTGTGGGCCCCGGAGCGTTCATCGGGCCTGCAATCATCACGACAATCGATCAGGTTCGCGGGTTGAATGTTGGCTATCCGAACGATGGCTATCCTTACCCAGGGTACAAGGGCCCCGAAAAGCATCCGACACATGGTGCTCCACCGGAGTGGGGCCAGGGAATGGGCGGATTTAGTAAGCGATACGCTTCGAATTTCGGGATGGGCATGATTGGAACCACAACGCGCTACGGTCTGGGCGAGTTGCTACGCCAAGACGTTGCCTATCATCCCTGCACCTGTACAGGTGTGATGCCCCGCACTGTCCACGCCGTCACACAGTCTTTCGTTGCCCACACGCGAAGCGGTAAGGCTGTACTGTCTGTTCCGGCGATCGTCGCACCCTTTGTGGCAGCTGAGAGCGGAGTGGCGGGCTGGTATCCCTCACGCTTCTCCGTGAGCGACTCGTTACGGATCAGCGGCAACTTCTACATCGGACTGCCCATTGGCAATCTGATCGGGGAATTCACAGGCAAGTAGACGCAGTGAGATAGCGACAACCGTGAAAGTGGAGTACACATGGAAGCTTTGTACAAAATCAACAAACAAGAAACTCGCATAAAACAGTGCCTGGCCGGAGCGTTTCGTGCGTCCCCTGCGCTATGCATCGTGACCGCGATTATGATCCTCGACGTCGCCGGTACGACGTTCGGCTTAGCGACAGATCACACCGTGATCACGGGGACGCCCGCGTGGGTGAAGCCGTTGAAATTCGGGGTGTCTAGCGGGATCTACTCGGCATCGCTCGCTGTTGTCATACGCGAGACGAAGATATGGACAGCGGCTCTGAAGATCGTCGACTTCGCGACGGCTGCCGCTCTCGTCCTTGAAGTTGCGCTCATCAACTTGCAAGCCTTCCGACACACCACCAGCCACTTCAACAACTCGACGCCGTTTGACCGGAACGTGTTCTTGGTCATGGCCATTGGGATCGCGATTCTTTGGCTCTCAGCCGTCCTTGTGACCTCAGCGACAATGCGCTATCAATATTCCTCTGCGCTCTGGGGCATTGTGGCTCGGGTCGGGATGGCCCTGGTCGTTCTCGGCGCTGGGACCGGTGCGTTTATGGTTCCCCCTTCGCCATCGCAGATAGCAGTGGCCCAAGTCACACACCGTATGCCCATCTCTGGCTCCCATACTGTCGGTGCGCCTGACGGCGGTCCGGGACTGCCGGTCCTGGGATGGAGCATGGAGCACGGAGACATACGAATCGCTCACTTCGTGGGTATCCATGGACTCCAGGGACTCGGCCTACTGGCTCTGTTGTTTAACGTGACCAAGGTGGATCTCCGAAAAGCTGAGGTTTTGATTCGGCTGGGGGCTGGCATTTACAGTGGCCTTTTCTTTCTGCTCCTGTATCAAGCGCTGAAAGGCGAGCCGCTTCTTCACCCGGACCACTTCGTCAAATCCATCTTTGCTGTCCTCTTCGTGGCTGCGATTGCGCTCAGCGTTGCTGCGATGAATTCTGTAGGAACAGCACAGCCAATGATGTACCCCAGATCGGAGGCGAGACATGAGTCCTGACTTCCTATTTACGTTATGTGGCGATCTCGCCGTTCTTGGGTGGCTCCTGCTAGTCTTCTTGGGTCGGGTTCGCGTCGTTGCCGGCTTGGTCGCTGGGTTCGTCTTTCCGGCGCTTATCGGAATTGTTTACGGCTGCGTTATCGTTCTTCATTGGCATGAGAGAACGGGCGGCTTCGGCTCTCTCAGTCAGGTGCATGGGCTCTTTGAGAATCGTTGGCTTCTGCTGGGCGGTTGGGTGCATTATCTGGCATTCGATCTCTTCATTGGCGCATGGGAAGCACGCGACGCAACGATGCGACAGATCTCCCACTTTCTAGTGGTGCCCTGCCTAATACTCACATTCCTCTTCGGGCCGATCGGTTTGCTCCTCTATCTCACACTGCGCGCCATTCTCGGTAAGAGCGTCAATCCTTCCGTGACGTCAAGCTCGCAATATCTCGCGTGACGTTCCACTTTCTTGAATCACCCTGGCACGCAAACGGGCAGGCCCGCCGTCGTGGCAGAGACAGGAGCGAAATGATTACATCTTCATTAGAATCACGTCCTACCCGACCCCTTGCATTGGTCACAGGAGCAAGCAGCGGAATCGGTCTTGCCTTTGCCCATGTGTTGGCGGAACACGGTTATGATCTCGTTCTCACAGCTCGCGACGCAATCAGTCTTGCATCATTAGCCACCGAGCTTCGCGAAAGGTACGACGTGATCGCCGTTTACATCGTCTCCGATCTCTCCGAGCCTTCAGGAGCGGAAGAGCTTTACGGAGAGGTCAAGAGGTGTGGCTTGGTCATCGAGGTTCTGATCAACAACGCCGGTTTCAACTATTATGGCCCCTTCGCGGATGTAGAGCTTTCCACGACCTTGGCCATGATTCAGGTGAACCTCTCCAGCCTCGTGATTCTCACGCAACTGGTTCTTCGCGACATGGTGGGCAGAGGGAAGGGGAAGATCCTGAACATCGGGTCCACGGCTGGGTTCGGGCCTGCGCCTTACGTTGCCGTTTATGCAGCCACAAAGGCCTTCGTCCTCAGCTTTTCGGAATCCCTCTCCGCTGAGATTCGGGGAACAGGTGTGACCGTCGGGGTTCTCTGCCCTGGGCCAACAGAATCCGGCTTCGCAGATCGGGCAGGCATGCTCCAGACCAAGGTCTTCCACGGTAACTTGATGACCGCAAAGCAAGTCGCAGAGTTGGGATACCAGGCCATGATGCGCGGGCAAATGACTACCATTACCGGATTCAAGAACTGGTTCCAGGTATGGTCGATGCGGTTTGCTCCCCGATCGATTGTGGTCAGGATCGCCGAGAGCCTACTGGCGCTGCCCAAGGCGACCGCACGTTCATCACAATAGGCTCGTTCACCGAGCAGCCGCTCCTTCATCAAAGGACCATTTCAAGTTATGGAAATATAAGACGAGCATGCAACAGGACGATCACTGCAGACCAGAATTCTACTTCTTTGTGGAGCAACAGGCCCTCTTCTATTCGTGGCGCGTTTCTCATCGCGGGGACGATCCGTCCGAATTACAACCAGTGGCGAACCACGATTAGCACACTGAGTTTGGGCGACGGAGGATGGGTACAGATTGGAAATTTCTGCCTGTTCGGTGCATCGACGCTGTGCATTGCGATCGCACTGAAGCGGCTGATGCGGAACGGCCCAGGCTCACGATGGGGACCTCATCTGCTCATCATCATTGGAGTCGGGCTTATCCTGGCGGGCCCATTCGTGACCGATCCCATTCTTGGTTACCCGCCAACTCTCCCCAGCAATGGATCGCCTAGTCTTCATGGAACGGTTCATAACATTGCCTCGTTGATCGTCTTCATCGCCCTTCCCGCTCTGTCTTTTGTGATGGCCCGCCGCTTCGCCCGCGATTCTGCGCAGGGCTGGGCAGTGTACTCAATCGCTTCCGGTATTTTGATTATCGTTCTGGTTGTGTGGTTCTTCGCCGCCGTCGGTGCAGCAACCCGCCATCCCGACGGCGGAGGCGTGCCACCTGGTCTCCTGGAGCGGCTGTTCAGCATCGCCGGTTGCTGCTGGCTCTCTCTCATTGCATTCAGATTGTTGAAGCAAGAGCGATTGGAAGGTAAATGATCAGGTGATGGCGAGAGTATTCTGACTGAAGGAAGATATGTTTAGAATTCAAATCCTAATTCTGACGCTCGCACTGTCATCAACTCTCGCGACAGCTCAAGCTCCACATCCATCTGATGGGCCTGCCAAGCTGACATCATGTCATGCAGAACCGCCGACAATTAAAGAGTCTCCGGTCGCAGATCGCATCCTCAGTGGGTACGGCTCAGGTGGATTTGTTATCAAGACTAGAAGCCGGGATGCACAGCTGTATTTCGACAACGGAATGCAACTTGGACATGCCTTTGCCCACAAGTCGGCTGTAGCCGCATTCCGAAGAGCAGAGCAGATCGATCCGGGTTGTGCAATGTGTGTATGGGGCGAAGCTTGGGCGCGAGGTCCGTCGATCAACTTCACGATCGACAAGGAACGTCAGCACGAGCTGGACATATTGGCGGCCAAAGCAGCTGCTTTATCCGCGAACAATGCGCCGATTGAGCGAGAGCTTATTGCAGCGATGCAGAAACGTTACAGGGATGGCGGCGGAAAAGGACCGGGCGACGCCGCATACGCTCTGGCAATGGATGCTGTCTACCGTCGCCACCCTCTCGACAACGAGATTGCGATCCTGGCTGCGGACGCCTGGATGATACCTGCGGCTCAAGAAGACACGCGGGAACACCTCGATCGCGCCATCCAAATCTTGGAGTCAGTGCTGAGAAGGTCTCCGAATGACACGGGAGCCATCCATTTCTATATACACGCAACGGAAATGGATGGTGTAGGAGCAGAAGCACTACCTTATGCCGAAAGACTTCAGGCTCTCACTCCGGCGGCGAGTCACCTCGTTCATATGCCGTCGCATGTGTACTTCTGGCTGGGCCGGTATAAAGAGGCAGAGCAGGCGAATCTTGATGCGGTCAAAATCGACAATGCGAATGCGCTCAGCTTAAACCCCAAAGGCGGTGTCTTTGCCATCCCGTATCACGATCACAGCGTTCTGTACGGACAAGCCGCGGCCCTGATGGACGGCGATGCGCACGGCGGGCTCCTGCTCGCTGGGTCGGAGCTGCAACAACTCCCCACGATGCAACCCGGCAATTTCTTTCAACAGTTTGGACTTGCCACGGCCTACGAAGTCTACGGGCGCTATGGCTCTGCTAAGGAGATCGAATGGCTCATTGATCCCGGGCCGGCGATGCCTTACGCCCGAGCCATGTGGCACTACGCAAGAGGTGAATTCGCGGCGCGCTCGTCAGATGTGTCTTCGCTGAACAGGGAGATTGCTGCGGTCCAGATCTCAGCGGAGGAAGCAGGAAGGCTAAAGGACTCATCCCCTGAGGCACAAGCTCTCATTGCCATTGCGAGACTGGTCTTAACTGGACGGTTGGCGATGATCGAACAACGATGGAGCGATGCCGAGGCGGCTTACCGCGCCGCGGCCGGGATACAAGAAGAGAAACTCTCTGCGTTCACAGACCCACCTGCGTGGTGGTATCCGATCCGAAGGAGCGTCGCTGCCGCCCTTCTCGCTGGAGGCGACCCGCGTGCGTCGAAGGTTGAAGTTCAGCAGGCTCTCCTGCATTGGTCCTCTGATCCTTTGAGTTTGGAGCTATTGGCCGAAAGCGAGAAGGCCTTAGGGCGTTGTGAGGATGCAGAGAAGCAAGACGCTGCTGCCCGGCAGAACTGGCTTGGGGACATAAGATCCTTAAACCCTGCGCTCTTTTAGGAGAACGACGGAACATGTCCAAACACATCGGCATCGTCTAAGTCTGGTCGACCGAAAGATTACGAAAATAACAGAGTATTCGCACTGCCCCTGGGTAATCCGGCTTGAGAAGAACGACCAACAGCATGACTTAGACCTGTAGGGACATCGGTCAAACGTGATCCATTACGCTGCCGACGTCCGATGGTTCGCAAACGCTCCGAGCTCTGATCTCTTTTCTTCGAAATTGTTCTCTCTGATCCTTTTTCTCGGCGGCTAACTACCAGCCATTTTCTTAGCTCGCGAAAGGCGAGTTTAAAGACGTCTTCGGATAAAAACTTGGGCGACCAATGCCCCACACCGTGCCAATTGCAATGCGTGCGGCCCGAGTCCGTGTCCGGAGCGACCAGGCCCGAGTCCTTCAACTCCAAAGGGCGTCTGTGAACGAGGGCTTCTACCCTCAGGCCGTTGGCTAAGAGAGACTGGACTACCAACCTTCCGAGACGGCCGCTCGCTCCAAGTACCGCCACAGATCCAATGTTCTGAGCGTTCATCTTTTCAATCCCCCGGCTTTTGTGTGCTAGCTGGTGCAAACCCAGGGAAATAGCATTTTTGGCGCTGGCGACCAAATTCGGATTTGATGGGCTGCTGTCCCTTGATCCCTAACGTTTGATCGAGTAACGAGTTTGGACAACACCACCACCGAGGTCGATCATTTCGAGTAGCTCTCCGACTTGATGTTTCCCTGCAGGGAGATGGATGTTCAGACCTGCGCCTTCGATCACTGGTGTATGGTTTAGCACGAGCTCATCAACCAAACCTTGTGCGAGGAATGCATTGTGCAATTTCTCGCCGCCCGACAGCAGCGCCGAAGTGTACCCTCGCTGTTCGAGCAGTTCAAGTGCTTCGGAAGGACTGGATACGACATGAACCCCCTCTATCGCTGGAGAGTTGGTAGACACAACCACAATATCTAATGACGCAAAAGCTGGATTGGGGCCGCGTGCAGCGAAGCCTTCAAATGTAGAGCGGCCCACAATGAAGTTGCCTGCCACTCTCGCATGCCTCTCAAAGTCTTGGAAGGCTTGCGGGCGCGGTGGATTCTCTGGAGTCGAGCGTGAGTAGTTGCCATTGGCACTGAGAGTGGCCCATAGAGTTACCTTCATTGATGTCTCCTTCTAGTATTGGGTGGAGGGTACGTGAACAGCGTTTCAGCCGAGAAAGTGAGATTCCCGTTCAATGGTTATCGAGGCGTCCTTTGGATCACGCTGAGGATGGCAGCAACCACTCGATCGGGCCGATCCTCTTGGACATAATGAGAGGCATCGTCTAGAACTTCTGTCCGATGGGACCGCAGATGCGATTGCCAACGGCGCATCTCGACCGGCCTGAAACCAGGCTCGTCTTTAGCGCCCCAGAGGATTTGGGTCGGTTTGTCTGAAAGAAGATGCAAGCGGCTCTCAATCGCTCGGAGCCAATCACGCGACAAACGAATTTGCCGAGGGAAGACCCAAGTCGGCAGACGCGATGCCGGCGTTGGGAAAGGTTCCGTGTAAGCCTTTTGCAATTCGTCAGTGATCTTTTCTTTGTGAAAGATGCCCTGCGGAACGATCTTGCGAGCAAACAGATTCAATCTCGTTTGGAGCATATATCCCAAAGGCCAACTGCCCATCACCAAGGAGAACAACTTCTGCGGGATCGATGCCTCCCAAGCCCAGCTATTCATCACCACAAGTCCGCGAACGTTCGCGCTGTTCTGAATGGCGTAGCTCATTCCGATTGGACCACCCCAATCCTGGACTACGAGAATGATGTCTTCGAGGTCGAGCCTCTCAATCAGATCTTTCACGACGGAAGCATGACTGCTCGGCGAGAAGTCGAAGTCCGACGGAGCGTTTGAAAGGCCGAAGCCAAAGTAGTCGGGTGCGATGAGTCGGCATGACCCCTGCAATTCCTTAATGACATTGCGGTAGAGGAAAGACCACGTAGGGTTGCCGTGAAGCAGCAAAATGGTTGGCCCGCTACCCTCATCGACGTAGTGCATGAAACCGTCCCGGTAGGGAAACCAATGGTCCTCAAACGGGTATTCCAAAAGACTGACAGGAAAACGACGATTTGGAGAGAGGGGCATAGTAGGCACTACCCTACCAATTTGGTAGGTAGTAGTCAACTATCTCTGATATCCTTGTCTCGAATGAAAGACTTTAATGACTCTACGAGAAAGGTTTCGTTGCCGGAGCGCGTCCTGCGCTTACCGGTCTACCTCATGTTGGCTTTGACTCGCGAAGGTTATAAACATGCCATCCGTAGTGGCATCGAGTTGAGGATGCCACACTATGTGGTTCTCGCGATATTGGCCGAGTTGGAGCCGTGCAGCCAGAAGCAAATCTCCAAATACATCGCCCTCGACAAGAGCGATGTAACAAAGCTGATGAATGAGCTTGAGTCGATGAGTCTTGTGCAGAGGGTTGAAGACCGCCAAGATCGACGAAGACACAGTGTCCGATTGACAGCGAAAGGAAAGCGGCAACTTGAGTTTAGCGACCGCGAATTGAACAGTTCAATGCGCGACTTCTTGTCTGCTTTGTCAGATGCAGAGTATCAACAACTCCAGCAGCTTCTTCTGAAGGCTCTCCGTGGGCATGATGAACGCTTTGGCATAGCTGGCATATAGTCCGCCGAAATTGTTTCAGCGGGAAGTGGCACCGGATCCCTCATTTACCTATGCGGAGGCTCCCGTTTTGCGCGCTAGACACCAATGAGGGTTGTAATGAGGCCCTGTTTGACTGTCTTGCGAACTTGGGGACCTGCCTCGTCTTTCAGAAGACATCGATCTGGTTTATCTGCCGATTGAGGACTGAGAGACGTCACCTATCGGAATGCGATCTGCGATAAGTCGTATTGCCCGGAAGATTGGTAAAGCGATCCCAGACAGCGTGCTCACCGACACCGCTAACGCGGGCGTAACCGTCGTCCTTGTTCGTCAAGGAAACGCTCAAATCAAGATCGAAGTCACTACCGTGCTTCGTGGCACTGTCCAACCCACGGAGTTGAAACACTCAGGTCCATCGTAGAAGAGCGAGCTGATGGCTGCTCGTTGAGGTCAATAGGAGATCGATTACGAGAAGCGTACCTTTTATTATCACAGCTCGCTAAGACCCCGTTCCACCATGACCACCAGCCGCTCGCCTAGTTCCAGCACCAACTCCCTTGGCATCGTGTGCAGCGGTCCTTCCAGTGCCAAGAGTGCCAGCCCGTGAACCGCCGACCACGCGAGATACTCCGCGTTTTGGCGAAGTTTCTTACCAAGTAAGCCGCTCTCCTGCATGCGATCCAGAACCAATGAAAGCAGCTGGAATGGATTCATCTCCATGGCCGCAGTGTTCGCCGGATCGGTAGATTGCACCAGAGGCGGAACTGAGAAAGCCGTCCGAAACATCCCGGGCTCTTTCATTGCGAAGCCCAGATATCCTATCCCAACCGCGCGCAGGCTTTTCCGTGCGAAAGTCTGCGGATCGCGTCCCGGCCGGCATTTCTTCATCTCATCTTCAATCGCCGCGGCGAGCCGTGAAAGACAAGCCGACCGAACCGCACCCAGCAGTTCAGCCTGGCCAGCAAAGTGCCTGTAAGCCGCGTTTGGAGAGACACCCGCCTGGCGTGTCGCCTCTCGCAGTGTGACTGCATTGGGGCCTCCAGCACGAGCCATATCGAGTCCCGCCATCACAAGGGCGTTGCTCAGATCTCCGTGGCGAAAGGTCTTGCGCTTCTCGATGGAAACCTCCCTCTTCATCGTCTGCTAAAGAAGAGTGTACCGCGCGTAGCCTTGATGTGGACAGCATCCACTTATCGGTGTTAGTTTATGTAGACGGCGTCCACTTTAGAGCCATAGCTCGCAGACGGAGGGTACGAAATGGCAGACGGTTTCATATGGTACGAGCTTGTCACCAGAGACGTGGACAAGGCAGTCAGCTTTTACAGGAAAGTAGTCGGCTGGGACGTCAAAGACTCCGGCACGCCGGGCATGAAGTACATGCTCTTCGGTAAGGACGGCAAAGATGTCGGTGGAATCATGACCTGGCCGGGCACTGGCACGCCTGATCTTCCGACACAGTGGATGGGCCACATCCACACGGCGAAGCTCGACGAAGAGTTGAAGGCTGTAACAGCCGACGGCGGGACGATCGTGAAGCCCACTCAGGATATCCCGGGCGTCGGACGGTTCGCCATCGTGCTGGACCCACAAAAGGCTAAATATCTGCTCTTCGAACCCGGCAAGCAGGATGCCCGGCCTCGTCTCGATCAAATGGCATTGGGAAATGTGGGATGGCACGAGTTGCTTACCGACGATTCAGCGGCGGCTTTTGACTACTACTCAGAGCATTACGGCTGGCAGAAAGACCGTGAGCACGACATGGGTGCCATGGGAATCTATCAGACTTTTAGGACCGACAGGCCCCTCTATTCCGGCGGAATGATGAACCGTAGCGGCGTCCAAATGCCCGCAGGTATCCCGTCACACTGGAAGTTCTATTTTATTGTCGACGATATCGAGGCAGCCCAGAAACGGGTGATCGAAGCAGGCGGCAAAGTAGTGGTCCCTCCGATGGACGTTCCTGGAGGCTCGCGAATCCTGCAGGCCATAGATGATCAGGATGGCCACTTTGCTTTGACACAAACGCCAGGACCGTAAGCACGATGTACTTCAACCCTGGCGAAGCCGTTCTTCACTCGGAGAAGAGCGGACGCCGGTGCGGTCGATGCCCTTACGCCCGCACCGTGTGGCATTATGCCCGGGGTGAATACGCCGCCCGATCCTTACATTCGGCACAATTGCCGAAGAGCTGCGCCCGAACCTGAGCCTATGAGCGCGTTCATACCCGTGCCAACCCTGACCGCGCCCAGTAAACCTACTCATTACACGGAAAGAGGAGTCTACTTTGTCTATCGCAAACGAGCTATTGAACGAATTCGAAGAGCAGGCACCGATCACGCGTCGCTTTCTCGAGCGCCTTCCGCAGGACAAACTGACCTGGAAACCACATGAGAAATCGCTGACCGCAGGGCAACTCGCGCACCACCTGGCCGTGGTTCCTGCAGGTGTCATCAGCGGAGCGCAAAAGAGCGAAGTGCCACCGCCCAACGTTAAGTTTCCACAACCTGAATCGGTCCGAGAGATTCTTGATGCGTTTGAGACTTCTATTGCCACCGTGCGCCGCACGATGCCAACGTTCGACGATGAAGCCATGCATGGTCTGTGGCGAATTGTCGACGGGAACAAAGAGCTGCTCGCTATTCCGAGACAGACTTTCCTCCGCAACATCATGCTCAACCATTGGTACCAGCACCGCGGACAGTTCAGCGTCTACCTGCGCATATTGGACGTGCCGGTGCCATCGTCGTGGGGACCGAGCGCGGACGAGCGCCCTGATTTCGCACGCCCGTAGTTTTCAACGTTGCTCTCTTGGGAGGAGTTAAGGACCGGCCGTGCCGGTTCGATGACCCCGTTAGGAGCGCGCATCGGGTGCCCGAATCTTCGAACAGAAGATGAGGGCTCCCGCGCTATACAAGTTAGGTCTGGGTATGTCGGCGTGTCGGAGCGATCTCCAAACGCGCTCGAGTTGAGAACGGTCACTATGGAGTGACCGGCGCGATGCGCTGACGTGGGTTAAGCTTTGATCGTCCGAAGGACGCACAGTTCACAGCCACAAGCGGAAGAAGCCGGTCATGAAGGAGAAGTTACGATTTCTAGGCATGTATGTCCATGCCGAAATGATTGCCGTGGCCACAGCCGAACCGGGTGGCGAGGTACGAAGTCTTGGCACCATTCCTAAGCGGATCGAGCGGATACGCAAGCTGATCAAGAAGCTTGGCCCAGTGGAGAAGTTGGGGGTCTGTTACGAGGCCGAGCCGACCGGCTATGTCCTTTGCTGGCAGTTGGCGGAGCTGGGTGTGCAATGCGAGGTGATCGCTCCGTCACTGGAGCCGGTGAAGGCTGGCGACCAGGTGAAGACCGATCGGCGCGACGCCGAGAAGCGCGCGCGGAGTTATCGATCCCGTGAACTGACGCCGGTTTGGGTTCCAGACAAGGGTTCTGAGGCACTACGCGATCTGGTGCGTGCGCGTGAAGCGGCCAAGCAGGATTAACTGCGAGCTCGACACCGGCTGGGTAAGTTTCTACTGCGTTCGGGTCTCCTGCAATTCAAAAATCCACTGCGACTGTCTTCCCGCCGCTGATGACAATGCCTATATGTTCTCCGGAACTGGCTATGTATTTTCCTGACAATACTGCACTGAAAGCGGCAGCCCTACCGGGCTCTGCTACGACCCGCAAACTGTTCCACAGTGTACGTTGTGCAGATCGAATTTCTTCCTCGCTGACGAGGACTACTTGCTTCACATAGTGGTTCGCAAGAGGAAACACATGCTCTCCCACTCGCTTCGGGGCGAGAGAGTCTGCAGCTATGCCGCCGACATCGGCGTCGACCGGGCCGCCCGCTTCAGGCGCTCTCGTCATTGTGGGCGAGAGTTCCGGTTCCACTCCAATCACTGCTGTCGTATTGCGGTTACCAATCGCCAATGCCCGCAATGAGACCCCGGCCTCCCACCGAAGCCAAAATCGTATCCAGTTGTGGCGATCGATGTTCAAACTCCTGCTCCAACGTTCCCTGACCGAGATGGTTTCTCTTTGGCCAAGGGCATGGACGGGCATCGCACCTGACTTGTGCCCAAACTCTTCTGAGGCCGCGAGTGCCTCTGCGTACGATTCGCCGGTGATCACAAGTTCGGATCAAAATTCGCGAATCCGATTTATCTTTGCCGGGGAAGAATGGTGTATGCGGCTTACTCATCGCGGAGAAGCTCGGAGTGAGTCAACCAGCAGCCAGCGAACACCTTAAGGTCTTGACTACGGTGGTCTTCTCCAGACCAAGCGAATCAAGCAGTGGACTTTGTACAAGCGCGACGAAGTGCGTATCACGGAAGTCAAACAGCTTGTCAGCAAGAATCTGTAGCGAGTTGGCGAGCGAATGAAGTGGGTTTGGGGTCAGCAGGATATCGATCTGATGGGAAGATCTTCCTGTGGGAACCGCCTCACGTGCTGGAGTATGCGTAGACTGTTACCCCGATGCCGGAGGTGCCCCCGGGGCAAAACTGCACCATTCGCCGCCGTGCCACTGACAAACGACAGAGACACCCTCCGCGGGAGGGTCCCGCTTCAATGCGCGGTTGAAATGATCTCTGGGTGAGCCTTGCGGACCCGTTGAGGCACAGATTCGCTGGAAGCGGCGCCGCCTACGTCGGAGATCACTCAAATGGTAACGGTTTGACATCTGGTTCTACCCACGTACGCCTTGCGCTAGGAGAAAACAGAGCCTCTTTCGACCAAAACTTAAAAATCCATTCACTTTTGCCAAATCGCGAAGCGACTAGTGAATTGGTCACTAGGTGAAGTGGCTTTCCCTTGTGGCATTCGACTACCGATTTCGCAGCAATCAAAGATGCCTTCGTAATCGTGTAATGAAAGCCACTGGAGTCGGTATTGTGGAAGCCAGTGGCTTCGTTATAAACGCTGATGAGCCGCGCAAGTTCTTCAAATGCTGCTTCTTCTGAGTAGATGGATAAGGCGCACACGGCGGAGGCAAGATGCGCAGCATGAGTCCACTTTTCGCGTGGAAGAGTTAGGTCAAGAAGTCCAGACATAATTTCGTAAATCTCATTTTCATTCGTGAATAGAAAGGGAATCATATCGGCCTCCATGTTTCGAACCGACAGGATTCAGCCGAAAAACATGAAACCCGCCGGTTGGCGGGTCTTGGGTATGCGGCTCAGTCCGGTGGCGGGTTAGACTCCCTACGCTGTACCTGAACGATGCGCAATACGCAAGACCACAGAAAGGCCTTGCTGTTGGCCAGCGTTGTGTGTGTACCGTGGCATGAGTACAAATTAGCAAATCGCACCGGGCTCCTGCAACTGCAAAATTCCGGAGCGGGACTCTAACGGAGGAATAGCCGAACTCCAAGATGATCCTGTCGGCTGCCTCTGGCTTCCGGGAGCTTAAGGGCGTGTGAGATTAAACCCAGCGGAATCGGCGACAAGTCGGAAGTACGAACTTACCGTAGCGCATGTCCTCGGCAAATTCCAAACGAGTTTCGGATCGGGATAAACGCATATGCAAGGCGAATTCATGGTTCTGGCGGCTCGCCACGTTGGTTGCGCTTAACACACATCTTGGGGCCGAGCGCGGGACGTAGTAGGCGTAAGTTGCGCGCGCACAGAAGATGATCGCGAGCTATTTGGGCGCGACCGCACACCGATCGCTGCTGCCGGTCACACGTTAGAAGCCTGTGAGAAGATCGCGGCGTTCGCCAGGTTGGTCGAATCCCAACTTCCGGTAGGTAATTAATTATTGCGCATGATGGCGACGCCACCGAGATAGGGATCAGGATTACACCGACATCATCCCTGAAAATGAGCACAGTGTCCTGGTGAATGATGCCGTCAAAGCAAAGCGCAACCATACACGTGATCGACTTCGAGGGAAGCCATTGGAGACATCTCCTGACAATTTGAGACTCGGGATAGTGAGGTACGACGGCATGAAGGTCGTTTTCTATGGAACCGCCTTTCGCTGCCCCTATCTCTTGCCAAAGGGCTTGACCTCGTTCCCGCTTGAAAGGGCTAACCCCGTAATCCAACGGCGTTTCCTTCGGCCACTCCCGTCTTTACTATGATCTGCCGGACCGTTATCCAGTCCGTTGGCTGCAATACTGAGCAGAAGTGCAGATTGTTCAAGATGATTCAGGAACGAAATAACGGGTGCGCGCACCGGTTCCGCCAACTCGTATTCGACGTGAAGGGCTGAAGTACCAAATCATGCCTGAGGACCAACTTCCTCGATTCAAGTGGGCGTATGCTCGCCGTCAAAGCTTTCTTGGAAGCACCGGGGATTGGCGCCGCAGTTCACTAAAACCGTACAGGTGTCTCGCCGAGTGCACATAGCACAAAGAACCGTCCACTTCCCTTGTAGCAGTCTCAGTCGGGGAGCTACCAGGATTGCAAACACTTGGTCTGGATTCGACGCACAACATCCTCTCAGCAATCAAAGTGTTTCCTGTTCGCAACTCCAACACGGATCGGCTGGTGAAGACTAGGAACGAAAGGCGATCACGAATTGTTCAACAGGATCTTTACTTCCACACTTCGGTATCGACGTACCCAAATCACATATCAGTTCGGTACGTCGTACACTGGTACAATTTCCGCATGGCGGTAGTGAGAGATGTCATTGTGGAGCGAGTACAGACAGGAATTCGCATCGAACGTCGGATTCTCAAAGTTTTAAAGGCAACCGCCGAACTGAAAGACATGTCCGTCGGTGATCTTCTCGAGGGCATCGTGCTTCACGCCTTTGAAGGTAAATCTGCATTTACTCCGGAAACGCTAAGACAGATCGGCGAGTTTCGAGGAATTTACGGACTGACGCTTCGCGCCTCGGACAGCCACAGTCTCAAGGAAGGCAACAGACGCCTACCGGCTCGGAAGACGTAGGATTCGCAACTTCGGTCTAGGGTATCCTTGCGGTCGCTAACGGGGGAAGCGCCCTGATGTCGGGTTCCGTCCACTCTGCCCGAGCCTTCGAACTATTCAGCGTCTCCGCCCGCCAGAACTCATGGAGTAGTCCTGTAGAGATTCGCGCTTGGTTCTTGGACAAAAACTCTTCGAACGAAGCCTCCTCCGTGTGAGTCGCGAGCAGCCGCATCCAAGCTCTCGTGACAGTCTCATTGTAAGCATGACCTTTACCATGATGAAGGCCGAAAGCTCTGATGATTTTGACTGCCTCGTTCGATGCAGTCTCAGTTTCCGAGCTCCTGAGCAAAATCCAACCTAGGCGCAGATGGTCGGCGTGCCGAAAGTTTTCTATCGGATAGTCGCAGGCGCGTAATGCGGCAAGAAAAGCGTCATCGGCTAATGCCTTTGATCCCAAATTGATCATCAAATTCCTCACAGGTATGTGCGTACATTGGTACACTGATACTAATCTGGTCTGGCTGTCTTTGCAAGAATACGTAGAACGTCGATGGTGGGTAATTGTGAATGCCAATTGGCGATTCCGGCTCGTGCGCCCAAAATACCGGCAAAACATAGGCAGGTGCCCTCGTGCTCCGAAACGCGCACAAAACTGTAGACAAGGAAAGTAGCTAATGCCGAATAATGATCGGACCAAGGTAATTTACAAGAAGACACCGGAATCAGCGGTCGTCGTGACCAACACCAAAGTGGACAAGGCAATTGCAAAGTCTATTCGGGAGAGTTACGACGAACTGGCGACGGAGTACACCTGTCGCATCGCAAACGAACTCCAACATAAGCCGTTTGACCGAAGTCAACTTCTCAAATTTAGCGAAGAGAGGCGTGGGAAAGGTTTGATTTGTGACCTTGGCTGTGGCCCTGGCCATGTGGCGCGCTTCCTGCACGACGCTGGCTCCCATGTGTTTGGCGTGGATCTATCTCCTCGGATGATCGAAGAGGCGCGGCGATTGAACCCCAACATCCCATTTCGCGAAGGTGACATGCTGAGGCTAAATCTCGGAGATGAAACACTAGCAGGGGTCGTCGCCTTCTACTCCATCGTGAATCTAAGCGAAGATTGTCTGGACGCCGTATTTCATGAGGTGGCTCGAGTCCTCAAGCCCGATGGCGTGCTGTTGGCTGCCTTTCATATCGGCAACGGATTGGTTGAGTTGTCGGAGTTATGGGGACATCCGATCTCATTGCGCTTCTTCTTCTTTCAAGCTTCGACAGTGCGTAAATCTATTGAGAATGCCGGCCTCACCCTCGAAGGAAGCTTGGAGCGAGAAGCGTATGCACCAAAGATTGAACATCAGAGTCGAAGAGCCTACATTCTCGCCAGGAAGTCTTCCGCCGCCGAAGACCGCAAAGCCTTCTTGCATAGCAACCAAATCAACAATGACGTGCTAAGCGATTGGCTACGGGTTTACAAGGGCAGCCAACAGGCAGATGTCATTCGCTATTGGGATTCAGTTGCTCCCAAATATCTGGCTATGTTCCGCAACGAATTGCAGGGCAAGCCATTCGACCTCGCCGTGCTCCGCAGCTTTGCCGAGGATCTGGGCCCGCTTGCTCGTGTGTGCGATGTCGGCTGCGGTCCCTGCGCGCACGTGACAAGCCTGCTAGCCGACTTCGGTCTAGACCTCGTGGGAATTGACATCTCCCCCGTTTGCATTGATCTTGCGCGAAAGGAGAAACCCTCGCTAAATCTTCGAGTCATGGACGCGGCGGACCTGCAGTTCGACGAATGCGCCTTGGACGGTTTGATCGCGTACTACCTCCTTCATTACCTTCCACGGCGCTCATGGTCTCAAGTGATCACAGGCTTTGCTCGTGTTCTGCGGCCCGGTGGGAAACTTCTGATCGTAATGAAAAGAGGGGAGGGTGAGATGTGGATTCCTGACCCCATGGGCGGCCCCGTAGATACGTTTTGGGCTGCGTGCGCATCTGAGGAATTGGAGACACTTCTTCGTTCTGCTGGATTTCACGTAGTTAGCGTTCAATCCAGGCACCCTCTCGCCCAAGAGATTGCCGTTGATCGTATCTATTTGCAAGCAGAGCGCGGAACGCGGCTCTTAGACCACGCCAGTAGTTCTTGATGCCTGTCCTTACTGCCATCCATCATGGATTAGATCGCAGAATGGTGGCAGTCTATGGTTCAGCCGGAGTTGAGTCCGGCTGGACCGGATTGGTCTCTCAACGCCACAATGATAGGACTTCCTATCTCTCGACCTTCGCAGCAAAAATCAACGACAGATCGGAGACAAACATGCCAGACATCGCCTTTTACAATATGTGGCGGACCGAAACTCCTGGGGATCGCGCTGCGTTACTCGCCCGGATGAAAGATGAGTCACCCGCGCTCGCATCCAAGGCAGGGTTTGTCGCCATGACTGTGCTGGAATGCGCTGAGGATGGCCGCGTTCTGGTCGAAGGGCGTTGGCAGTCGAAAGAAGCTTTCGATACAGCCATTGCCGCCGATCCGGAGGCGCAGAAATCACGCGCTTCTCTCGCGCAGTTCGGTTCACCCGAGCCGGGCTTGTTTACAGAGGTGTTTCGTGTGCCGCCAACGTCCGACGTGTTAAACGGGCATGCGGGATCCGAAAGTTCTGTTGCTTCGGCGGGAGGAGCCCTTCTAGCTCCCGGGATCGAAGAAGGAACGGCTGAGGTTAATGGACAGAAGATTCGCTTCCTGAGAGCCGGAACTGGACCAGCTCTGGTGCTCGTTCATGGATACCCTGAGTCGTCTCTGACCTGGCGCAAGATCATGCCGGAGCTCGCGAAGAAGTTCACTGTGATCGCACCGGATACCAGAGGAACCGGGCAGTCTTCCCTGGCAGATGGATTTTCGCTCGAAGAGGTGGCTGACGACATTTACGAACTCGTCAAAACGCTGGGCTTTGAGGAGGTCAGCCTCATCGGACAGGATTTTGGCGTGCAGATTGTGAGTGCATACGCTGCAAAGCATCGCGATGCTGTAGCGGCACTCGTGGTGATCGAGTCGCCACTCTCAGGGTTTGGCCTTGAGAACTTGTTTGCCAGCTTTTGGCACTTCGGCTTCCTGGCGTCACCTTTTGCGGAGTTGCTGGTTACCGGCAAGGAGAAGGAGTTCTTCAGTGAATTCGCTTTTGGAGACTTCGTCTACCGCAAAGAAGCCTTTACGCAGGCGGACATCGATCGGTACATTGCTGAGCAGATCCGCCCTGGCCGGCTCAAGGCAGGTTTTGCTTACTACCGCGCTCTGCTCGCGGGCAAAGATTTCTTCAGCAAGACAGTCGCTCCTCCCTGGACGTTTCCGGTACTCGCCATCGACGGCGACAACTCCGTGAACGGACTCACGGCGAAGTCCTTCGAACAAGTCGCGCCAACGCTGAGGTCGGTCATCGTTGCCGACTGCGGCCACTTCGTGCAAGAGGAGCAGCCGGGTTTCTTGGTGGAGACACTCTTGGACTTTCTTCCTATGGAGTGAAGTCAATTGCTGGTCTGGACCTTACCAGTTGCGCCGTTCAACCGCCTCATGAGGGCGACCTGGCGGTCTGTCGCTCTCGCCGGGCGCAGGGTGGTACAACCTAAACGACAGCGGTCAAAGAGTAAGCCGGGACGGAAGGGGACAGAACGCCATAATGGTCGAAGAAGGTGCGAATAGTGATGGCGCAGGAATCCTCCTCTCATCACCAAAACGGATACCCTCCACATCTTTGCCTTCGATGCTAAAGATCAGGTCTCATTTGCAGAAGCCGGTTTCCTGGGCCCAGCTTCCGGGATCGACCGCGTGTACGAGGGCGCCCGGCACAGAATTCGCAGGCCGCGTGGGACTTTCTCTGAGGTCCAAGCAGTCGTTGGGTCAGAAGCAGACTGAAGCTAACGAACCGCTCCGCGAACAGGGATGAGAGTCAATTGGTCGACTGAAGGTGTGCTCACTTAACTGCAAATTGCCGGGCCGACAACGCGGGTTAAACTGACCTCTTCAATCGGGAGGCTAGTCTCCGGAATTTCTGGATCCTCTGTTTTCCATGGTTCCCACGAACGCAACAGCTCCCCGCAATCATCCGGAGGTAATGCGCGGCTAAATAGAAATCCCTGCATTTCCTCGCATCCCTGCTCGTAGAGATATTCACGTTGCACCCAGGTTTCGACTCCTTCGCCTATGCAACTGAGTCCGAGGTTATTTCCCAGATCAAGAATGCTCCGAGCGATCCTAGCTGCGGCTGGATCAGAGGAAATATCTCGCAGGAATGATTTATCGATCTTGAGCCGATCGATAGGAAATTGTCTTAGATACGATAGCGACGACCACCCGGTGCCGAAATCGTCAAGCGAGAGGCTCACCCCGATTCCTTTGAGACTCTGCATGATTTCGATAGTGATCGCAGAATCATCGAGTGTCAGGCTTTCCGTCAATTCCAGTTCCAGGCAATCTGGACGCAGTCCCGTCTCACATAATATTTGTTCGACGCTCCGCGCAAGGTCCCCTCTATAAAATTGTTGCGCCGACACATTGACCGCGACACGAGGGATCGTAATCCCTTTCTTTCTCCATGACATGATTTGGAGACATGCCGTTTTTAGAACCCAATCTCCCACATCTACCATCAATCCCAAATCTTCCAGTCTCGGAATAAACTCGATCGGCGAGATCAACCCCTCTTCTGGATGATTCCACCGCAACAGCGCCTCAACACCCGTCACTTGCCCTGAGCTAGTCGATATAAGCGGTTGGTAATGGACGGCAAATTCACCTCGAGAACATGCTCCGTGCAAGTTCTTTTCCAGCGTCTGGCGTCGTCGTAAAGCATTCGCAAGTTCTGACGTGAAGAAGCAATAGGTCCCGCCCCCCTTCTTCTTAGCTTCGTACATTGCAGCATCTGAAAACTGCAGCAGGGTTGTCGCATCGGCTCCGTCGGCCGGGAAAAGGGAGATTCCGACGCTGGTGCCTATCTGTAAAGTATGTCCCTCGAGTTGAAACGGTTCGCATAGTGCAGCAATCACTTTGTTTGCCACTGTCTCGACATCCCCGTCTGCAAGGACGAGAGGAACCACGATGACAAATTCATCTCCGCCCAATCGCGCTAAAATGTCGCTCTCTCTCAAGGTGGCTCGTAAGCGGGCAGCAACGCCTACTAGGAGACGGTCGCCCACATTATGACCGAAAAAATCGTTGACATTTTTGAAACGGTCCAGATCCACCATGAGGACTGCCACTGAGTTCTTAGAGCGACGAGCTAAAGCTATTGCCTGCAAGAGACGATCCTGCAGAAGGACTCGATTTGGAAGCCCGGTCAGCGCGTCATGAAGCGCCATGTGCTGAAGGCGTTGTTCAGCCAGCTTCCAGTCAGTAATGTTACGGGCGATTCCCATCGTGCCAATGATCTGACCGCAGTGGTCGGTCAGTGGTAATTTGTTTGTTAGCACCCAGCTCTCTCGACCATCCGGCCAAGTCTCCTTCTCTTCGACACCAATCTGAGGCTGACCTGTACGAATAATTTCACGCTCATCCGCGAGGGCCTGGCCGGCGTGCTCCGGACTGAATATATCGGAATCAAGTTTCCCCTCTGCCAGCTTCGGATCAGGGAGTCCAATATAGTCGGCCATTGCGCGGCTGATGCGCACAAACCGACTGTCTCGATCCTTGAAAAACACGTTATCTGGGATGTGGTTTAGGAAGGCCTCTAGGAGGTCGTGATCTATCTGGTTTTTGCTGTCCTGCTTGGATCTGAGCGCTATGATCCTGATAACAAGAAGCAAGGAAACGCTGCTTACCATTGTCATCAGAGCACTCCCGCCGGTGTGGAATCGGCGAATCATCTCCGGCGGAAAGCATAGACCAACAGTGATTCCGAAGATTGTGGTGCTGAGAGCCAGCGTTAGGCATTGAACGCTCGGGTTTTTTCTCCAATGCTTCATGATATGTCGATCCCCTGACCGCCCGGCAAGTAATTCGAAGCATGGACCTTTTGGTGGGCGAATGGCTATCCAACGAATGTCTTCCCATCTACAACTTGTTCTGCCCTCTGGAATCACGTCGGTTTTAGCACTCCTACGAGCCGAATAAGTTGTGTGGCATCAAAAGCAGCAGGCGAAGGGGGATATCTTGAACGGGCGGCATATTACTTCGCCCTGCTGCCATCTCAGAACTCGCCGGGAAGAAAGT
The DNA here is from genome assembly GCF_014203275.1 of Granulicella aggregans. GTDB lineage: Bacteria > Acidobacteriota > Terriglobia > Terriglobales > Acidobacteriaceae > Edaphobacter. The sequence goes on along the minus strand of NZ_JACHIP010000013.1, from coordinate 16,554 downwards.
TATGGAGGCAGACCGCAAATCTAAGCGGTCCCGTTCTGGAAATGCAATTTATCTTCCGGTTCCTTAGGGTATCGCCGCCTTCTGAGAGACTCCTCGTCATATTTCACTTGCATCCGGATGCGATCATCCGGAGACTCAGAGTCCCCCTGCACGAACCCGCCCATATCAAAAGGCTCGTTTTAGCCGTCCACGACGGCTTCGATGAGTACAAGCTTTGTCGAAGTGCTCTTGCGTGTAAGTTTCATTGTCCGTGACCTGATGTTGCTCTCTCTCCAGGCCTCCGCACAGATATGAGGCTGATATACACCAATGATCTTCAGGGTCGGTGCCATCATTCCTCAATGCTAGTCGCGAACAGAGACGGGCCCGATGCTGAATCCCTCCCACCAGCTAGCAGCGAACCAAATCTTCGCAAGTGCGAGGAAATCGTTCGCTGGGCGGTATGCCCCTGTCGGGAGGATCTAATGGTCGGTTGTATGAATGAGGTAGTAGTCCTTCCCGACGCGGATGGCGCCCGCATCGGGATGGCGCCCGAGATGACCGGGTTCAAGTATGTCCCGGGCTAGTCGGTGGCGGACAGACCGCGGACAGATCCGGCCACGCGCTGACCAGTCCGGCAGCCGCAGCCGAACCGCTGTCTGGACCAGCGAGGATTCATTCAAACGGACCTGAAACTCAACAGGGCACTCCCGATGCAGAATCGACGAACCGCCTATTTCTGGCTATTGACAGTTGGGCTGGACTGGTTGGAAACAGGCAATCTGGCGGCATCGGATAGGTTGTGGTCTCCAACCGGCAGAAGACGAAGCACGTAGGAAAACTCGGTCGGCTCGGACCAGACCATATATTGGGGTAGAGGCTTCGGGCCGCAGCTGTTCGACCCTACACCCAGCGTCTTCGTATCCAGCGTGAGCACCGTGGACGTGCTCGGCGGCAGATCCTCCGAATGAGCGGGAGCTTCGAGCTGTTCATCCATCAGCGGAAGCGCGGAAACCTGCAGCAGCTTGCCCTCGCTAACCGCCACCAGTGTCGGCAGGCCGGCTCCGCCCAGGGCGGCCCATCGGATATCCTCGTGGTTTCCCGCTTCCATCGGCTTCGGATACGGCGTCAGTTGCTCCAGCACCGAACTCGAATATAAGCCGACATCCGATCCGCGATCCCGGTCCGAGTAGTTCTCCATCGGTCCGCGTCCAAGATAGGTAAGGCGGTCTAGGCTCTTGTTCAGCATTAAGCGCACACCGATTCTAGCCAGAGGTATCTTTTCCCCCACGGGAACAAAGTTATTTTTCACCGCAATGGAACCATCGCCCGAGATGGCGTAAGCAGTAGTAAAGGTTGCCGACCATCCTTCACGCCCTTGCTCAAGCAGGGTCGCCTCGACAACAATCGACGAATCGCTCAGCTGCGTCGCCTTGATATCTTTCACTATCGTCTGCAGGGAGTTGACTCCATACTTGTCCCACGACATCGATGCCCATTGGTCATCGTTGCGATGAGGTGCCCGCCATAGATAAAGCTTCGGCCCTCCACCGGAAACCAACATCGCCATGCTGCTGCGCGTAATCTGCGAGATCGTACCCTGAAGCTTGTCGAACACGACGCTGAATCGATCCCCTTCCACCGTGATCGATTTGTCGTCCTGGTTCAAATTCAAAGGTCCGGCAGACTGCGCAACCATGGTTTTTACCGAGGGCGCCGCGAGAATCTCAAATTGGTCCGTGGCCACTGCATAACCGGTCTTGGCCCACATCTCCGGCTTGGCCAGCTCGAACGAGAATTGGACAAAGTATTCGCGACCCGCTCTCGGCGACGCGAGCTTAACGGGCAGCGTAATCTCTTTGGTTGAGCCCGGCGCTAGATCGATAGGCGCGAGCGTACCCTGATCAATGGTCACGCCGTCTTCGCTCAACGTCCAATGCGGCACGAACTTGCTGAGGTTGGTAAACGCGTACCGGTTGTGGATACCGATCTTTCCGTGTTCGACGTCGATGGCAGTGAAGCTTATCCACTGATAGACCCGCTTCAACTCGGGATAGTGAGGCTTCGGCGATCGGTCGGAAAAGACCACGCCTTTGTGGATGAAGTATTTGTCGTTCGGAAAATCTCCGAAGCCGCCACCATAGGCCATGTACTGGTGGTTGGGGTCGCGGCCGTTCCACAGCCCCTGATCCTCCCACTCCCAAATCGCGCCGCCCATTAGCGTTGGATACTTGTCGAAAAGATCGTTGTAGTCGCCCACCGAGCCCATCGAATTGTTCATGGCGTGGGCGTACTCGCAAAGGTACAAGGGTTTGGTCCGCTTAGAATCCTCTCCCACGCGTAGCAGCTCCGTCGGGTTGGTGTACATGTGGCTTTCAATATCCGTGGGCAAGTCCGGCCCACCCCCGAACGGCTCATAGTGGGTGGGCCGAGTAGAATCGATTGCCTTGACCGCCGCCAGCGCCGTCTTGAAGCTATTGCCGCCGCCGCATTCGTTGCCCAGCGACCATACCACCACCGACGGATGGTTCTTCATGTTTTCGACGTTGGCGACGTTGCGGTCGACGATGCTCTTCTCGTATCGCGGCTCCCGGTCGAGCACGTTCATATACCCGTGACACTCGACGTTCGCCTCGGCCACCAGGTAGATTCCGTATTCGTCAGCGAGTTCATACCATCGTGGGTCGTCCGTATAGTGCGACGTCCGAACATGGTTCGCATTGACCTGCTTCAGCAGCTCGAGGTCCCGGACCATCCGATCTTCCGAGACGTAGTGTCCTGTGTCGGGCCAGTTCTCGTGGCGGTTCGCCCCCTTCAACTTCACCGGCACCCCGTTGATCGTGAATACGGCATCCTTGATCTCGATCTTGCGAAATCCAGTGCGCGCGGATAGAACTTCCGCGGACGTTGCGTCGCCTCCCAACGATAAAACCACCGTGTAAAGGTTAGGTGTCTCCGCGGTCCATTTCGCAGGATTTGCGGCCGCAAGCGAGGTCGACACAGCCTGCTCCTCCCCAGGCGCTAGCCCGGGTACCGTTACAGATGTCTGTGCGATGATGCTCGCTCCGTTCCGCGTCACCAGTTCAATCTGCAGGCGACGCGCCGGCTGAGTCACGGTCGAGTAGTTCTTGATCTTGGCGGTCACGCTCAGAATGCCATCGCGATAGCGCGAGTCCAGATCTGTCGTCAAGGCGAAATCCCGCACATGGACCTGCGGCGCGCTCCACAGCGTGACATTGCGGAAAATACCGCTCAGCCGCCACATGTCCTGGTCCTCCATGTAGCTGCCGGCTGTATACCGGTACACTTCGACCGCAAGCAAATTTTTTTGCCCGGCAACCACATAGGACGACAGGTCGAACTCCGCCGGATTGCGGCTGTTCACGCTATATCCCACCTTCTTTCCGTTAACCCACACGAAAAAGCCGGCGTCGACACCGTCGAACGAAATAAAGATGCGCCGCCCATTCCACGTCGAAGGAACCTCGAACTCGCGCCGGTAGCTCCCGACCGGATCGCGTTCGAGGAAAGCCGTATATTCCTTGGGCGGCTCGCTGGTCACCCTGGGCCAATCCTTCTTGAACGGGTAGGTGAAATTGGTATAGATCGGCGTTCCGTAACCCTGGATCTCCATGTTGGACGGGACGGGAATCTCCTTCCAGGCGCTCACATCGAAGCTCGGCTTGTAGAAGTCGACAGGGCGCTCCTCAGGCCGCGGAACCCAATGAAATTTCCACTGGCCATTCAAACTTCGAGCCCAGGTTGAGGCGCTTCGTTTAGCCAATAGCGCCTCGCTCCGGTCCTTATACGGCATCAATGTGGCGTGGTAGGGCTCCTTGTTGATACCTAGGACCTGCTCGTTCTCCACCTCTGACGGCATCACCGCTTGTTGAGCTTGAAGAAGCGGAATCAGCGCAAACACCGCGAGCATTTTGCACATTACCCAACTGAAGGTACGCATTTGAATCATCTCGCCCTCAAGTCGCGAACATTGAATTAAGTCTCAACCGAGGGCTGTCAAGGCTCTTTTCAGCCTTTGGTCTAAGGGGTGGCGGCAGTCTGCGGTCGATCTATACAGGAACAATACAGAAGTGTTTAGGAAATGACAACGTTGTCTACACCGTTGGCAACCAGAGGCCGAAATGTTATTTATCGCTTCCGTCTCTTAGCTCTGGGCATCCTCATACGCGCCAAAGATAATCTTCTCATGAGGACCTCTTGGCGGTGGCCGCCAAATACGCTTTTACCGGCGCGTCCCTGTCAGAATCATCGAGCGTAGCCTCCAGCCAAATTGGTGTAGTCAAGGCTTTTTCACAGCCGGGTGATGAGGGCAGGTCGTAAGCGGCCTTTCCGTGCATTCACAAACAAAAACAGAGACTTGCATCGGCTTGGGCCGCCGCCCGCGAATCGATCATGAACCGCAACAGTTCTCAGCTTCAGCCAAACTAGGCCAGATATTTGTGCAAGACAGCGACACGAGATGATCCAAGCTACCCACTTGTCTAGCCCACATGGCCGCGTCTAAGATGCCAGCGAGGCGGAGGGCGCCCGCTCCACCCTTTAAGGATGTTTATCCTCGGCTGTTTCTCCCGATGTGGTTCGCAACGGCCAGTATGATTAGGCGGCCTAACCTTTAACCCGAAGCGGATGTGCAACCAAATGACCTTATCTCGTAAACATGTCAGGAGGCTCAAACGGTATGTTGAAACCGGGCTCCTTACAATTAATGAAGTTAGGCAAAGGCTTGGCGAACCCAAACTCAACGAATCAGAAGCTAAATTACCCTTGATTCTTACAGAAGAGGGTCGCTGGTTATACCTGAATAAGACATCTGTCAACGTAGACATTCAGCCGCTGTTGCCAAAGGCGTTCGCTGGGTTGAAAGGCGCGGCTATTCTGTATCTTCCGACGCGTGGTCAGGAAAATGAATAAATGAGGATGTGCAGGGTACAGTCGTCGTCAAGCACATCCCATACTTGATGCTAAGGGATCTTCTCTTCTTTCCAGCTTTTCCTTCCTGTGTTAGTACGTTGTCCGAGCGTACTTCTCGGGGCGGCAACGCTCGGCGATGAGACTCTCCAGCACTCGCGTCACACGAGCACTTCCCTGGCTGGTGTCGGCTTCCAGCGCCAGACACTCGCGCGTGTAGGCATCGACGGCGCCGAGGATCCGCACCATCCGTCCGGTGGCAGGATCACTGCCTTGCCACAGCTGAGGAGCTGACGCAAAGTGTTCAAATGGCTGCTGACTGCGTGAAACACTTCGGCAATGCCAAGCACGCCACGCGCGATATCACATTCTCCCAACGATGGGTTAGGACAAGAGTCCGCCGGTCCCGAGCTCGTCTCAAGTGCAGCAGGTATCTCAGATCGATGCTCGGCTCTGCACAAACCCGATGCCGACGCTATACGTGATGTGCCATGTGTTCCCATTCGGAAGCTCTGCCCCTCCTTGCAGATTCCGCGCAGTCAAGGCAAACTTGCAAGAAACGTCATAGCCGGTACCAACGCTTTATTCAGCAAAGCTGCCAATGATGCAATATCCGTTTTGCTGGTTCTAATAGCAAGGATTCGATTGTGTGTCACCCACCCGACGGTGGCATACGGTTCCTGTATCTGCAATGTCGCATCTCCGCAATTGAGTCTTTTGAGGAGAGGGCCATCGCTGTGTATCGACCCGTTCCCCGTAGTGAGATCTCTGATGCCTTAGAGCACCTGCGTGACCTGCACCGGCAGATCACACCATCGAACAGTCGCGAGCGCCATGCCGCCGAACGACGCGAACTCCTTACGAAAAACCTGCTCTCAAACCTCCATCGGATGAGAGAGCACCCCACATTAAGCATGTTACTTGAGATCGCCGACATGTTTTCGTTGACGGTCGAAGGTGCACATCGGCTGTTTGGTTACGATTTGGGCGTGTTCGGAGATTACGACCGCCAACTCAATGCAGGACGCACTCGGATCGTGGAATCCTACACCTTCGAAAGAGACAGGCTGTCGGACGTGCCGTTAAATCTGGCTCCCGCAGAAAGCTTCACATCGGACAGCACACTTCGCGAGCTGGTACGAAGCTGGCAGCGCGATGTCCCTATGCGTTCGTTGAGGGGAGCAATGTGGCGCCGTCCTCACGCGTTCTACGTCCAAGTCGGAACAGAAGACAGTCTTGGATCGAGTCTCCCGCCGGGAGCGGTGGCATTGGTTGAGCCTATAGATGCGGAAGAGTTGCGCCAGCCGCAGCCGCGCTCCATCTATCTGCTTCAATTCCCCAACGGCTACCGTTGTAGCGGATGCATGGTCATCCGGGGCAAGCTCTACCTTCTGACCTCTGAACGAACCTACGCTGGCCCGCAGGAGTTCTCCTACCCTGGCTCAGTTCGCATCGCCGGTCGCATCCGCATGTTTGCTACGCAGTTGCCTCTGCCCGAGTATTCGACAGTCTCTCTTGCTAAATACCATGGTAGCGGCGAACTCTTACTTCCCTGGGAGCATGAGACTCGAGATCGGTTGCTTGCCACGATGTATAGACGGTTCCAGCGATCACATGACGAGGAGCGATCCGTTCGACAGTTTCTTGAGATGGAATTTAGATCGAAAGTCAGCGAACGCACCTTGCGTCGGTATCGCAGTCCGAATCGGTCGGAACCGCACGTTGATGTACTCCTAACGCTGGCACTGATGCACTCCACGCGCTATACGGACGCCTTGCAATCCGGGGGCTACACGATTCGCGACACTAGCCGCTTTTCACTCGAATTTTTGCTGATGACGAAAACCTACGCCGACCTTTTGGTTTCACCCCTGATAGCAAGCACACCGATACCAAGGGAAGTCTGGGAGACTCGACGACAAGAGTTCGCGGAATGGCCATCGTTGCTGGCAGTAAAGTTTCCCAAGCTTCGTATCTGGGACGACCGCGTAATTCGATTGGCGAAGGAGAAAGCGATTGAGGGGCTGAATCCGGTGATCAAGCCTGGATCCTGGATGCTTCTGGAGCCGCTGTCGAGCGTCCCCGATACGCGCGGGGACGCTCGCAAACAGGGTTGGTCACAGCCAATCTATGTGCTGCGGCGAGGGATGGAAATTATTTGCGGACGGCTAGTGCGCGAGGGAAATCGTTTTGTATTGTTAGCAAATCCCAAAGACGTTAGCTCAAAGATAATGCTAGACGCCGATGACCTTCGCGATGTTAGCCGCGTCTCCGGCGTCGCCGTCCCAGTATAGAGATCACTTCTACGAACGCGTAGATCTGGCCAAAACTTCATTGCTAGGTACCACGACTTTTGCTAGTAACTGCCGTTGATTCAGCGATGGAAGTATGTTTGGCCAAACGGGCAGTTTGCCCTTGCGGGGCGCCGAGACCGAGGTAAGCTCAGTTCACGATTCAGGAACGATCTCTGTAAGGTGCGCTCATGATAAACGGCAGCTCCCATCTACGGACCATCGTGAACCAGAACGGCGCAGCCGTCCTCGACACGAAGCTTGGGTCGATTGCGACGCTCAACTCAACCGGTGCCTTTGTATGGCAGGGACTTGAGCGCGGCGACAGTCTAGAGACGATTGTCGCCAGCCTATCCAGTGAAGCGGGAGTTCCCCCAGAAATCGTGGAACGCGATGTCCTCGAGTTTGTCGAGTCATTGCGGGCGCAGAAGCTGTTGCCCCATTAAGCATTGGAAGGAGACGCATGATGTCTGCATCCTCTAAGGACGCCAGTCTGTACCGAGTCCTCGTAGTGGGTCCCTTTGCTCGTGCGATGTATGTGCGTGAAGACCGAAACCAGTATCGTCTGATCCGCGTGTCGGTGCCGACCGGCACCCGGCCAGCGCAACAGTTACAGAAGGCGCTTCGCGAGGAATGGGGACTCCCGGTCTTGGTTCTCGATGTGATGATTCCGAAGGATAGCGATCGCCCCTGCGCGATCGTTGAACTCCTCCAAAGAGAGATTTTCGAAGGCCTTATCGGAATCAAGCCTGGCCAAATTCCGAAGGATGAACTATCACCGACGGAGCGAGCATGGCTGCTGTCCGTCCTGGGCGGGGAGACAGTTCATGCCATCACCGAAATCGGGTGGGCAGATGAGGCCGTTCGGTGGGTTGAGACTACGACTGCCAGCAAAGTTTCATCGAAGGCCGATGTCGAACAATTCAACGCTGGTAACGGGTTTAGCCTTCTCCGCTTTCATATAAACGATGGATCGACCTGTTGGCTCAAAGCAACCGGCGCACCGAACACGCAGGAACGGGCCATGTCTGTTTTGTTGTCACGGTTATGCCGTGATTACGTCCCTGAAGTCGTGGCGCAAAAGCCAGAATGGAATGCGTGGCTGATGCACAGCAGCGGACAGAGCCTGAGCGAATTGCCGCGGGAAGCCCCCGAGGTAGAACGCATGCTGCAAATCGCTGTCGAGTCCCTGGCCGTGTTGCAGATCAGAACGGTGGGTGAGGAACTCGACTTACTCAATGCCGGAGCTGTCGATCACAGAACACATGTCTTGCGAAACGACGCGGAAGCGCTCTTCGCGTACATCGACGAGGCGATGGGCTGTCAAACATCCACCAAAGTTTCACCTCTTGGGCCGAAACGGCTCGGCGAGCTCAAGAATATCTTTGAAGATGCCTGCGACTACCTGAGCGAGTTGGACATTCCGGACACGATTTTGCAGGGCGATCTGAATATCGACAATATCTTATTTGCCGGTACACATTGCGTGTTTATTGACTGGAGTGAAGCCTACGTTGGGAATCCTCTTGTGACCTTGGAGCACCTTCTGCTCCTGAATCAGATCGAGGATCCATCACAGAAGGCCTCCTACAACCGGCATCTCCGAAACACCTATCTGACGGCCATGTCGTCGATCTGTGATGCGAGAGTGCTCCAGGACGCTTTGCCTTTCGCTCCTCTCATCGCGGCGGCCTCCACAATTCTCGGCAGGAAGGACTGGCTACAGACGCGAGAACTCAGCGATCCGCGGCGGTTCCCCTTAGTGAGAGCGATTGCGAGGCATATGGACCGCGCGGCACAAGCGCCAAGCCTCTTGAGAGCGTTGCTCGTTTGATCGATTGGCCAGGAGAGAACATGCTGCTACGCGTCGCTGAAAGCTGGCTCTTGCTGTTGTACTTCGATTGGCTGATGCACTTTCGTGGGTTTCAGGAGATCCATGCTGCTGTCCGCAACTTGAAACCCCGGGCTGTGGGCAAGACGGCGCGGGGTGACGGCGAGTTGTCGCGTGCCGTCGATCTTGCTTGCGTCTTCTACTTCAAACCAGTGCTGTGCCTTCAACGTTCGGCCACAACAACTGTTCTGCTGCGGCGCTATGGCCGGAACGCGGAGATGGTTATCGGGGCACAGCTGCTTCCCTTCCAATCACACGCATGGGTTGAAATCGACGGGCGCGTGATCAATGACAAACCATACGTCACGGAGATCTTTGAGGTATTAGAACGTTGCTGAGCGAGGTATTCGATGAGCATCCTCTACGGTGTGTTGAAGGAACACGGAATCGCGGCAACAGCTTCCGAGTTGCAACGTCTTGGCGCTGACATGCAACGGTACGCGACCGGCGCAGGATTAGTGATCCTTGACGGCAGGCTCGGCATGGGAGTTCAACCTTATTTGAGCCACATGCGTTCGACATTTGAACGAGGCCCGGTCAAGAGTCCTCAAGGTCGCTACGTCCTCTCGTTCGACGGTCGTCTCGACAACTACGAATCTCTCGCAGAAGAACTTAGAGTCAAACATCCGGAAACGCTCTCAGACTCACAGATCGCGCTTGCGGCATTCGCTCGATGGGGTGAGGCATGCTTTTCCCGCTTCGTTGGAGATTGGGCGCTGGCCTTGTGGTCAGAAACGGATCAATCGCTCTATCTATCCCGTGACCATGCGGGCGCGAGATCGCTCTATTACCGCCATACCCAATGCGAAACCGTCTGGGGGACCTATCTCGAAGCCTTCCATTTGACGGACGATACACTCCAGCTCTCACATGACTACGCCGCTTGCTACATGGCTGGCCGTCAAGTGGGCGACCTAACCCCCTTTGAGGGCATCTATTCAGTGCCGCCAGCCCACTTCCTGAAGGTTCATAAGGGAGTGCTGAGCCGGCATCAGCATTGGAATTCCACGGTCATGACCACAGTTCAGTACCGCACGGATACCGAGTATGAAGAGCACTTTCTCGCGCTATTTCGGAATTCAGTCGAGCGACGCAGCGGTCCTGGAGAACCGATCCTCGCGCAACTGAGCGGAGGCATGGATTCCACCGCGATCGTGTGTATGTCCGACTTCCTGCGCCGGCGCAAGTATCCCAACGCAGAGATTCTCGATACCGTGTCCTTCTATGACGACTCAGAGGCCTCACTTAATGAGAGACCGTACTTCTCCATCACTGAGGCGAGACGAGGGAAGGTGGGCGCGCACGTCAATACTGCCTTCTCTCAGCGGACCTTCGAGCCACATGATGGCAGTGGTGGCGTCTACCTGATGCCTGGCGCGGACAGCTTCTCCATCGAACAGGAACGCCGGCTCCATAGTGCCGCGTGGAAAAGGGACTATCGCAGCGTGCTCTCTGGCATCGGAGGGGATGAGGTTTTGGGCGGTGTCCCCGACCCGCTGCCGGAACTCGCTGGTCATCTACTCTCAGGGAACGTCTCTCAACTGCTTCGCCGTTCCCTTGCCTGGTCTCTGGTTGATCGCAGCCCGCTTGTCGGAATGCTGTGGCGCACAGTCCGTTATACCGGCGGTCTCTATCTTAACCCAGGCCCGAAGGAAATCGATCTTCCACCGTGGCTTTCGCAATCACTGCGGGAGCGGGCGCTGCGAATCGAATCCGTCAAGGCGATGGTTCCTGCTCGAATCGGGATCGCACCGCACCGCATCGATAACAGCTCGGCCTGGTGGTTTGTCATGGAGACACTTCCGCATCTGTTTCCGCAACTGCTTGTGCGGCCCGAGTATCGATATCCCTTTCTCGACAAGGACCTAGTGAGCTTCCTTTTTAGCGTTCCAAGGGAGCAGATACTTCGCCCTGGCCGTAGGCGTTCGCTGATGCGGAGGGCGCTCATCAATATTGTTCCTCACGAAGTACTTGAGAGACGCCGCAAGGCCTTCCAGCTTCGGGCGCCATTGCACGCCGTTCAGCAGGCATCCGAAGTTCTCGAGGGGTTATTTGCAAACTCAATGATCGCCGATGCCGGGTTGGTTGATGGAGATAAGCTACGTCACTCGTTGCGCCAAACGGTTGAGGGCGACCCAAAATGGTGGCATTTGATTCTCCGAGCCACTGCATTCGAACTTTGGCTTCGCTCGATGCGCGGAGGGAGCGGAGAACGCGCCGGCGATGCTGGCCTAAGATTGATCGCCTGACGGCGGCCGACAAGATCCGCCTGCGCCGGTGCACGTTCCAGCGACGACGGAAATTTGAAGACGAAAAGAGGACAAACCTATGCGCTACATCCAACCGAAGGTAACAGCAACGTTCAAGGCTACATCAACCATCAAGGGACCGAAGATCTTCACCCCGCACGAAGTCGGCACCTCCCTGCTCAATTCCAACGCCGCCTACCAGGCGGACGAGTAGTCGGAATTGCAGTTGACGTTAGAGCCGGCCCCGTCTCGCCTGATCTATGGGCGGGATGGGACCGGCGTCGTTCCAGCTGGGCTGGCGTAGCTTCGAGCGGTTGCAGCTCGAAGCTTGGCGAAGCCTCGCCAGCGCTCATATTGTGCCGCCTTCGCTGGGTCCGGGTCTTCATAGCCTTGCAACCAGAAGCGGAACCAGTCGACACTTCCCTGCTGAGACTCAAGGCGCTCCAAAGGTCTTTGATGAATATGGGTTCCCCGCGGGAAGTAGATGAGGTCAACCGGTTTGTTCTGTAGCCGCAGCGATGCGTAGAGTTCCCACTCCTGAAGCACCGACAACGGATTGATCGCCTCGATGCGGACCGGTGCTTGTACCTGGTCAAGATGAAATCCTGGAGCCTCGTCGACCCATTTCTTCAGTCCTTGCCCAAACGGAGTTGTCTGCCGTATCTGTGCCATTTGACTCTCGAGAGACTCCGAGCCGGCACCAAACATCAGATATTGCATGTAGCTGTTGTCGAGCCCGTCGGCAATCGTCGCAGCCTTGAAGAGCTGAGGGTCTTTGATGATGGCATTGACTGCGTACCAGCAGGTCCAACTGAACCCGACTACGCCCACCCGGTTACGATCGACCATCCCCGCCGCGTCGAGACTATCAATTGCACTCCTATAGCCTTCCAGATGCACCTCTGGATCGTCCTCCGACAAGGTATCCACCTGCCTCCTGACCTGAAGAACTACAAAACCCACGCTGGCAAGATGCCTCGCGGCAAAGGCTGTCGGGTGAAGTCCGTCGGTCATGAACTCACCATCAACGTAGTTGTACATTTGCACGACTAAGGGATATCGCCGTCCGGATTGATAACCGACGGGTTTTACAAGCAGCCCAGACCAGTGGTGGCCGCTCTCGTCATCCCACTGATAATGAGATACCTCGCCAAAGCTCATATCCGCGAGTTGCGGATTAGGGTCCCAAGCCTCGCGGGCCTTTCCGGTACGGCGACTCGATACCCACAGCTTCGGCGGTTCATTAAGGCTCTGCCGGACCGATATCTGCATGTCCGAGATCTCAGGAGAAAGCAGGGCCGTAGACCCGGTGGTAGTATCAGCGGCAGGACCCTCCCCTGCAAGATGCCAGCTATCTTGAAAGAATCGATAGCGTCGAGTTACGCGCCTGTTGGGCCTTTGTGTCAAAGTGACGATGGCCTCATCGTCACTGGCCCCAAAAGACACTTCCTCAATGTGGAATGCCGTTCGGTCGAGACCCTTCTCTTCAAAGAAGAGGCACCGGGGTTCAAACGACGGAAGGTCGAAGCTGGCAACGCCGCACGGCCGGTTTCTCTCCAGCGGGTTGTCGTCGTGCGTTCCGAGAAATGTGTTGGTCGCCAGAACGCGCTTCTCATCAGTCGCCCAGGCCACCCGGCTGTTATCGAAAGCATATCCGAGGCTCCGGGCATTCGGTGCATCCGTGAGCGGCGTTCGCTTACCGGTGTCGAGGTCGATGAGCATGTACTGCAGGGGCCGCAAGGTTTCGCCAGCGTTCGTAATTTGAGCATCTTTACCGGGCAGAAGACGGAGATATTCGGATCCCGTTACCGGTTCAAATCGCTGCCAAGTATCTGGGATCGTCGAAACGGGCATAGGCGCAACTAGCTGGTGTCCCTTCGGAGATAACACGAATGGAAAGAGCGCCGAGAGATAGGTCATCTCCGTGCTCGAATCGCCCGGCACACGCCGGGCGATCCAGCGACCATTCTTATGTTCGAGCACCGAAATGGCGAAAACTTCAGGTTCGAGAGTACCGAGCTGGCTAGGAAAGACGACGTCCTGTATGCGAGCACCCGTCGCCACCAATGCATCGGCGTTGACCCGAGCGATCTCTGAACTATGCTTGTCTACAAGCATGGAAGCCTTATAGACCACCATGTTTGCGACTATGTCGAAGCGGTCAACGCTCTGATTCGCGGGCGTCAGGGCGTGAGACCCACTTCCATCTGCGCTGGCGAGATAGAGCTGGTAGGCTCCCGATCCGTTTTCACCCCGAAAGTAGATGCCCTTCCCGTCCGGCGACCACAGAATGTCTTTGATCACCGGCGCATACGAGATCGTCTGCTCCCGGTGAGGGTAGGAGACGATCGAGGCGACGATGCGCGGCTGAGGCCGAGCTCCCCCGCCCTCGAGGAACACAGAGAGCTCCTTGATTCGAAAGACTGTGAGGTCGGACTCGATCTCGTCTGTTGCAAGGAGGCCTTTGGTCGTAACGATCGCGACGTAGTCGCCACGCGGCGACGGCCTCGCCATCTCGCTGCCCACGATCGCAGGATCGAAGGATGGGTCGCTAAACCGCACCATCGCAATATCGTCTTTCACAGAGAACGAATGGCCGTATGCTTCTTTAGATAAAGGGCACAGCAGAGCGAAGACGATGGCGACGAAATGCACACGAAGGGTCATATCCAACTCCAAGGGTTGCGATGGGGTGAGAGCAGAGAATTTCAGATGGGAGAGGAGAGGCCGGGCCTCAGAATGTCATTTTGAGGGCGAACTGCATTGATCGGGGACCACCCTGCTGATACTGCGACGCTACGGTTCCAAGACTTGCGTTCAGCATCTGAGTCGCCTGACCGAAAGTCGCGTCGGTATAAGTCGGATCGACGTACCCGAAGCTTGGATGGTTAAGAAGGTTGAAGCTTTCGGCGCGAAAGTGGAGAACCAGTAGGTCATGCAAAGGAAAGTCTCGCCGGAGCGCGAGGTTGACTTGGGTGCTTCCGAAGCCACGGATGAAATTTCGTGGAGCATCGCCCGCCGCTCCCGTTGCTGGCAGGCTGAACGCCGCCCTATTAATCGTGCGGCCGCCAGGATATTGCGACCCGTAAAGGTAGACCGGCTCGCCCTGCACGAGATTGAGGCCGCCTGAGTATTGGCTCCCATTGGCCGCGTTGGTGGTGAGCGCTCCGCCAAGCGTTACCGGAAAGGAGGTGCGCGCACTGAGGCGACCGTCCACTCCCCAATCGTTCAGGAGCAACCCGGGAAACTTCGAATCGAAAGCAGCAGGAAGCTCCCAACTAAGACCTCCCTGTAGATTGTTACGCACGTCGAAGTCTGAGTTTCCTCGCTGTAAAGGCAGCGCGTTGGCGTTCGACCCAAAGTCGAGCGAATGTGACCACGTATAGGAAGCAAGTGCTTGAAGTCCTTTGGACACTGAGCGCTGAAACTTTACCTGCAAAGACTGATAGTTCGAGGTCACGCCTGATGCGAGATACTGAACCTGATCGAAGTTGGGGTTGAGCGCGGATAAAGATTCCTGTTGCAGCCCGATTAGTCGTCGTCCTTCAGCCGCCACATAGGAAAGCGTCAGGGACTGATTCTTCCCAAGTGCCTGCTGCATACTGACGTTCCACTGTAGCGTGTAAGGCAGTTGCAGATGAGATGGAAACGCGGTGATCGTCCCGCTGGTATACGGTGCTGTCACGGAGACGGGAACGACCAGCTGGCTGGGGGTAAACGGAATCTCGGCTCCACTCTGCAGCGCGAATGACTGAAACCCGAGCCCACTGTATCCGAGCGACGCCACTTCATTCGCAGAGTCGAAGAATACGCCCCCGCCTGCGCGGAACACCGTTTCGTTTCCCGGCTGGTCGTGGACTGTCCATGCCATGCCCAACCGAGGTGCGAAGTTGTACCAAGCCGTCTTCCACAGCGAGGTGCCTTGAGGCGCGAGCGTGAGAGTCGCAGGATTATTGATATCTCCAAGCAACGTATACGCGTCCCGGCCGTGTTCCTCTGTTGGCGGTGGGTTCAGCTCCCAGCGAACGCCAAGCGAGAGGTGAAGCCGCTGGTGGACACCCCATTCGTCCTGCGCGAAGATGGCAGCTTGATTGAACAGTGGCGTAGCGGGAACGAAGTTGAAGACGTAGGGTAGGCTGGGCATGCCGCTGATCACCTCCTGCGCACTGAGGAAGATCGCATACGGTTCCACAGTCGGAGGCGTTATCGGTGATTTTATGTGGCGGTAGTCCACCCCAAACTTCAGTGCATGAACACCCTTCAGAAGACTGATCGTGTCGATGGCGTTCCACTGCCGGCTTGCGTTGCGTCCGTTGTAAGCGGTCAACAACGGCGATCCGATTTCTGAGATTGACATGACAACCACTGGCTCGGCCCGTTGATAGGAACCGGCCCCCATCGCAGCCCCGAGGTCGATCGGAGTGGCACCACCAAAACTGTCCAACTCACCAATCTGCGCAGAGTCCGAACGCGCATATCCGAGACGAAACTCATCCGTAGTCTGATCGGACAACTGGACGGTTGCCCCGATCGTGTAGCTTTGTGCGTTGCTACTGGTAGTTGTCCGGGCGAAATACGGCCTGGCGACCGTAGAGCTTGGCGTGACTCCGACCCGAAAAAAGAGAGCGATTTTGGGTCGAAATGCGTGATCGATCCGTACGCTAGTCGAGTCGATCTTGCTGGGAAGCGAGAAGGGGGAGATGAACTGCGCGAGACTTGGGCCTGCAGCAGTCCCATAATCGACTCCGTTCTGCAATGGAAAGGCATTCAGGATAGGCCGCATGGCATCGACCGCTTGTTGCCGCATGAACACGTCTGGAACATATTGGATCGTCGCGGCCGTTGGCTGTGTCAGACGAAGGCCTTCATACGAAGCGAAGAAGAACGTCTGGTTTCTGCCGTTATAGAGTCGAGGAATCAAGACGGGACCACCCACCGTGCCCCCAAAGTCATTCTGTCGAAGAGCAGGCGTCGGCTTGCCATAGTGAGCGTTGAACCAGTCATTTGCGTCGAAGACATCGTTCCGAAGATAGTCGAACACGCTCCCGTGGAGGAAGTTGGTCCCAGCACGCGTCCCGAGCGAGAACTGGCCCCCAGGCGATCGGCCAAACTCGGCAGAATAGGTCGAACTCTGAACGCGGAACTCCTGCAATGCATCGACCGAGATCAGTGTCTGTGTGGTTCCGAGCGCAGTCGATCCGCCAAGCGTCCCCCC
>NZ_JACHIP010000012.1 GCF_014203275.1 Granulicella aggregans | reverse complement strand
CGCCTTCAAAATGACGCCACTTGAACTCTGACATGGTCGGCTCCGCTAGGATTCAGCCCATCTTCACTCTTCCTGAAGAGGTTTGCAACAGAGCCTGCGGGACTACGTGCAAGACACAAACCTGTAGAAAGAGACTTTTATAGAAGCGGGATTGCGTGGACTCAGACAAAAGTTAATGAGCCGAGTGACTCTGACTGGTGTCATTAGGAGAGCTAAATCGAGGACCCCAAACACTGCACGTCAACCTTTTTCGTAATTGTTCCAAACTGTTACCGTTCTTGGTTCTTGTTCGAACATCAATCAAATGTTGCTCCCAAACCTCTGCTTCGTCACGGCGGCTAGACGGTACTCAATACCTGACCGACGTCAATCTCAGCGATCCGACTTTAACGGTTGGGAAAATACCGTTTAGGTCGGTGGTAGATGCGAGAAGCTCGCGAGATGGCCGTGTGGATGAGGAGATGCTCTTAGCTGACTGTTGGTTTCCATGATTGTCGGAGTGACCCTCGGCGTGACACCGAGTACAACTGCCGGCAGCGCTCATGGTGGTATGGGAGACCAAAATGTATTTCTGTCCGCGATTTTCCCACGACACGATATGCATGCCATCCTGTTCGCGCGCATGGAGGGTTACGCCATCCGAATGAACTGTAGTTCCGCTTGTATCCATCGGTGCGCTGCCGGGAAGGACGATCATGCTGATCTGTTCATCAGGAAGTTTGAATGAGAGCAGTGCGGCACGTTCGCCATTGACCGTCATCAGTCTTCCACCGGCCAGCTTGTACTTTGCCCGATCTTCCGTGGCAATGCCCGCATCCGCCATGTGAAATGGAAAAGACAGATGAGACTTAAACCAATCTGAGACCTCTTTAGAAGAGTCGGTAGTGATGTCCAGTGGCAGCTTCTGACTTTCCAGATCCTGCTGTGCGCGTGTCGCGCCAATCCGTATCATGTTGGCGTTGTGCCGACGTTGGCCAACTACCAGAAGGACCGGCGTGAGAATTGCGAAGCATATCGCCGCCGCTGTGGCGCCCTGCCACACATTTTTAGCTCTGCTAGGAACGATCTTCATTCGAGTCGCGGCTGACGGACTGATGGGGGTTGATTGATCCTGGGCAAAAATATTCTCTATGTTCTGTCGTAGAGAAGCTGAAGCCTGGATTTGCGGACGGGCCGCACGAACTTGTCTTGAGAAAGCTTCCAATTCTTCCACTTCACGCTGGCAACCTTGGCAGCTATGCAAGTGAGAAAGCACTTCCTCCTGATCGTCAGCGACCAGCTCACCATCAACGAGCAATTGCAACTTCGGCCTTATCTCGTCGCAGTGGTTCACACTTGTCTCCTTTCAGGATGAGCGGCACTACCAACTTCGGATAAGATGACTCGCAGCTTGCTTCGCGCGCGTCCAAGCCTCGACATCACAGTTCCTGCAGGACAGTCGAGCACCGAGGCAATCTCCTGGTAAGACAGCTCTTCAAACTCGCGTAAGATCAGAATCTCTTGGAACTCCGTTGGCAATTTGCTGATCGCCTCTCGTATCTGTATCGCGTTTTCCTGCTCTTCAAGAAGCACTTGCACATCAGGGAAGTTGCCTGGCAATCCATCGACGATGGGAAAATCTCCATCCGGTTCTACAAAGTGCGGCCTGGCGCGACGCCTGCGTAGCTCGTTGAACCACAGGTTTCTAAGGATTGTAAATAGCCATCCCTTGATATTACTGTGATCGCGGAGTCGTCTGTATGCCTCGATCGCGCGGACATATGTCTCCTGAACCAGATCTTCCGCTTCCGTACGCTGGCGTGTAAGCACAAGAGCGTAACGGTACAAGCTCTCTAAATATTCGATACCAAATGGCTCTGTCGTTGAAGGTGTAGTTCCGGGGGAAGGGGCCATCTCTTCATTTTCCTATCAATGCCCCGGAATTGCCAAACCGAGCGTCCTGTCTCAGGAGACTGCATGATCGTTTCAGGAAGCTGGCTGCCCATCATCGAAATCCTGAAGTCTTAGAGTTTTCCTCCTTTCGTTCCGTCGTCTGCCATATCCGGAGAGTTGGGTGTTGCGGTTGGCTTGACGATGACCGGCACCTGGGGGATCGCGGCGCTTGCCACTCCAGGGATTGGGATGAGCGCGCCATTAATAATTACGCCCGCAGGCGAGACTGTAAGGGACGTAGTGCCTACCTTGAGGCAGATCATGGTATCGCTCTCCAGGAGCACTCCTGCAGTTCCCTGCATGTAACAAAGCGCATTGGCCTGGAGCGCGTAGTTCGCACCCACTTGCACGGCACACTCGGTTTCTACCTGCAGGCCGTAGGTTCCGGCCCTGGTGGTTTGAGCGGCACCCACCGTTAAGTCGGCGCCTCCGGTCACGCGTTCGATACGGTCGCGATCCACTTCGAGATTCTCGTTGCCTTCGACTCGTGCCATGCGGCTTCCGCCAACGATGGTGCTGTCGTCGTTGCCTACGTAGCGCCGGTGATCATGCAGCGTGCGATGGTCCATGTCGCGTTCGGCCCGCACAAAGATCTGCTCCGCCCCCATGCGGTCTTCAAAGCGCAGCTCATTGAAATTGGAAGATCCGCCGCCCTGCGACGACCGCGTAAGGATGCCCGAACGAGTGCCGTACGATTTTGGATCGTACTTCGGCAGGTTCACACCGTTGTAGAGCGCCCCCACCACGATGGGCGCGTCCGGATCGCCTTCCATAAAGTCGATCAACACCTCGTCACCCACACGCGGCCAGAAGTACGTTCCCCAGCCTTTTCCTGCCCACTGCTGTGCGACTCGCAGCAGCGTTTTATCCGGAGTCTCCGGCTGACGGTGACGGTCCCACCAGAACTGCACACACACACGGCCGAATCGATCCAGGTAGAGGTCTTCTCCAGGAAATGTGACGACCTTGCCGGTGACGACGCCCTGCACGCGGGGCTTGACTCGAGTGATCTCAGGACGAAAGATCTGATGAAACGGACGTGCTTCGAACTGGTTCTGATAGGGTTCCGATTCGCCAGGTGACACTTTGCTGCGATAGCCGGGCCTTTGCTGCACGCTGTGGACTACGCGCGTGACGAGGTACTTGGTGTTCTGTGTCTGCTGAGGGTATTTACTGAGCGTGAACGTGAAGCCTGCCTGTAGAGTAGTGGCAGTCGATGTTCCCTCGCAGACGACGGCCGATGCATCCTGCGCGTCTCGCTGTACGTTCTGAAGCAGGGTCTGCATAGTGGATGTCTTTGTATCCGCGGCTTCGGTTTTGAAGAATGCTGCCGCGGAATCAGCGAAGTCGTACCGCTCATGCGAGTTGGCACCCATCTGCTGGGCAGAGCGTGAAGTGGCCGGCGAGGCATGCGAGGTGGCGTAGTGAATGAAGCGATAGTCCCAGAGCGTCTGCTCTCCCGGGATGAGCGTGGACCGCGCGTTGAACGTCTGTACCGTGGGCATGTAAAAGCTGAGCTGATCTTCCTGCGCAATACGGAACTCCAGGTCGCTGACGACCGGGCATTCTGCGGAGAGTTGGCTGTTGTCCGACAGGACAAGTCGATGATCGGAAGCAGTGTGGGTGAAGTAAAAGAAGATTCCGTGTTGCTGAAGGATACGCTCGAGGAAGTGCAGGTCGGTCTCGCGATATTGGGTGCAATATTCAAGCGATGGATAGCTTTCCTGGACCTGAAGCTGCGGAACGATACTGTACGGTTCAAGCACCTTTTGTGCGATCTCAAGCACAGTCAGATCCTGGAAGACGCGTGTCTGCTGATTGAGAGACAAGAGCCACAACATAGGCACCATGCGGACGCGATAACTATTGAAGTAGGTATCGCCGCCGGTGTTTTCAAAGCTGGCGACGATGCCGTTGAAGTAGCGTTTCACTCCCGTGTCCGTGACCTGCAGCTCGACGGTAACCCGCTTCCCGACGATCGCTTCAGCTGCGACGGAGGTGCTCGTGTCGCTGAGCACCTCGACGTCGTATTGGAAGATTTCGGAGATTGCCTCGACACCTTCGAAGGCCATCGCCAGCAGGGTGTTGGGACCCAGAGGGCTTGAGAAGGTGAGGATGCGATTGTTCTGAGTGTATGCGCCCATGGGATCTTCAGACCGTAGCGAGATTTTCGTTCACGACGGCCTCGCCTCCTGTCCACGCATAGGTGAACGTATCTTCGGGGGAAGTGGAGATCGCCACGCGCTCGAGGACTTCACTTTCCGCCAGGCGGCTAAGCAGAGTGCGGGACAACTCCGGTAACACCGTATTTGAAAGCAGGTGGTCCACGTTGCGTGCTCCACTTTCCACTTCAAGGCAGCGCCGGGCGAGGAGCTCGACCAGAGCGTCGTCGTAATCCAGTTCGACATGATGGTTCGTCGCGAGCCGACGCTGAATCTTGCCGATCTTGAGACGGATGATCTGCTTCAGGACTTCGTCACGCACCGGGAGGTAGGGCACGACGAGCGTTCTGCCAAGGAATGCCGGCTTGAAGACATGGTTCAGTTCCGGACGTATCGCCGAGACAAGTTCGGCAGGTGAAGGGACATCGCCAACGCGCGAGGAGAGTTTTGCGATGGTCGCGCTGGCCGCATTAGTCGTGAGAAGTATGAGCGTATGCCGGAAGTCGATGGAGCGGCCTTCGCCATCTTCAAGATGACCTTTGTCGAAGACCTGAAAAAACAGCTCCAGCACATCGTGATGCGCCTTTTCGACTTCGTCGAGCAGCACAACCGAATAAGGCTGCCTGCGTACCGCTTCCGTTAGCACGCCGCCTTCCCCGTAGCCTACGTATCCAGGTGGTGCTCCCTTGAGGGTCGACACCGAGTGCGGCTCCTGAAACTCCGACATGTTGATGGTGATGAGGTTCTGCTCGCCTCCGTATAGCAGGTCGGCGAGGGCCAGTGCCGTCTCTGTCTTTCCCACTCCGCTGGGACCTGCCAGCATAAAGACGCCAATGGGTTTTACGGGATCTTCGAGGTTAGCTCGCGACGTCCAGATACGCTGCGCGATGGCGTGAAGCGCGTGGTCCTGCCCAACGATGCGCTGCTTCAGATGGTCTTCCAGATGCAGGAGCTTGAGAGCTTCGTCATCCACCATCTTCCCCAAAGGGATGCCGGTCCATTCGGCGACGACCGTCGCCACGACGTGCGCGTCGACCGCGGGGTGTGCCAGCGGGGGCTGTGCCTGGAGAGAACGCAACTGCGACCGCAGCATGCGAAGTTCCTCAAGTGCGTGCTGCTGTTTGGCTAGGGCATCTTCCGAGTCCACTCCCTCCGTTGAGCTCTGAAGCTGCTCGATCAACCGATGGTGGCTGATGATCTGCTCCACTATGCTTTTCTCCTCATGCCAGCGGGCTTCCATCTGCACTAATTGTTCACTCGCGCTCTGTCTCTCCGCAGTGCATTGTGCTATCTGCTCGGAGTGATCGCTGCCGGTAAGCTGCTCGCGCTCCAAGACACTCATACGTGATTCGGAGGCCGCAATCTGCCGCGCAAGCTCCTCCATCGCGATTGGCTGGGTGCTCTGGCTCAATGAGACACGGGCGCATGCGGTATCGAGCACGCTCACTGCTTTGTCCGGCAACTGACGCCCCGGCATGTAGCGATGTGAAAGGCGAACCGCCGCACTGACGGCTTCATCGAGGACGCGAATCTGATGATGCTTTTCAAGCGAGGGCAGAATGCCCAGCAGCATGGTCTCGCAGAGAGCTTCGGACGGCTCCTCGATCTTGATGACCTGGAAGCGGCGCGTAAGCGCGGCGTCTTTCTCGAAGTAACGTTTGTACTCCGCCCATGTGGTGGCAGCGATGGTGCGCAGTTCGCCCCGAGCGAGCGCGGGTTTGAGGATGTTGGCGGCATCGCCCTGTCCTGCCTGACCTCCAGCGCCGATGAGAGAGTGGGCTTCGTCGATAAATAGGATGACCGGCTGTGGAGAGGACTTCACCTCCCGCAACAATCCTTTGAGCCGTCCCTCAAACTCTCCCTTAACGCTCGCTCTGGCCTGAAGCAGAGTCAGGTCGAGGTTATGCAGGCGAACCTGTTTGAGCGCTTCGGGTACATCTCCGTGAGCGATGCGAAGGGCGAGTCCTTCGACGACTGCCGTTTTGCCTACTCCGGCTTCGCCAGTAAGGATGGGATTGTTCTGGCGACGGCGCATCAGGACGTCGATCATCTGGCGGATCTCAGCATCACGGCCCACGACGGGCTCGATCTTTCCCTGGCGTGCCGCCTGCGTTAGATCCTCGGTGTACTGATCGAGGTGTGGCATTGCAGCGGCGACTGCGCCTGTCTTAGTAGCTATTTCGTGGCCGGCTGATGGATCGGCAAGATCTTCGCTGGAGCCTGCGGTGATCTCCGCAAATTGCATGGACAATGCCTCGGCGGAGACCTTCTCAAATTCCCGGCTGATCTCAGCGGCCATGCGCGCTAGACTCTCTTCGCTCAGCAACGCCAACAGTGCGTGGCCGGTGCGGATGCGCGTGGCACCCAGAGCAAGCGAAGCGAAGGACCAGGCTTCGCGAAACATGGCGACGAGGGAGTTGCTGAAGACCGGGCCACGAGGGTTGCCGGTCTTTAGCCGCTTCAGGCTCATCTGAAGATCCCGATCGAGCCGGTCGCGATTCACGTCGAAGTGCTGCAGGATGCGCGTGAGATCAATTGCCTCAGTTTCGAGAGCCTTGGTGAAGAAATGCTCTATCTCTACCTCATAGTGGGTACGCGAAAGGCACAGTCCGGCCGCGCCCTCCATCGCCTGTCTTGTTGCGTCATCGAATCTCTGCACCAGCGGCTTCACGCTTGTGATCATGGTTCTCTCTCCTAGTGGACCAGGTACTCTGTTTCGTCAGGATTGCGACGCATCGGCTTTACCTTGAGCCAGCTTTCATATCCAAGGCGGGCGCCAAGCAAACCGCCTCCTGCAAGTGCGGTTTGCGGAACTTCGTCGTGCTGCAGCACCAACTGCACGACAAAACGAAAGGCGCGTCTTGAGTAGAAGCGCAGCCACGATTGCAACTCTGCCTGCCCATGCGATCCGGGCAGAAATTCGCGATAGCGAGCAAGAGGCATAGGCCCCAGACGTATCGTCATGGTGCCCTCTTGCTCCCAAACTTCGTCACCCACCACGGTGCCAATGCCGAGACACTCTGCCATGGAGTCTTCGCCCCGCAGAACGGTTTGCTGCCCCGGAGGAAGCGGCACCCATGTTCCCGTGAACTGCTCTATCTGCACCGAAATGTGGAAGTAGCTCTCGAGGATCTGCCGCAGACCTTCAGAGGATCGAACCTGCCGGCTGAGCAAACCGGAGAAGAAGAGCGCCGACTCATCCGGTATGGCCATACGGTTCCTCAGTCCTTCCGTGCCGAGTCCGACCAGGTCATAGAGACGCCGCAGCATGTCAGGCTCATGACCCTGGCTTGTCTTCTCATAGGCAAGCGTGAGCCGGTACCGCGACCACGCGCGGTAGAACAGCGAGACCAGACGGTGGTTGAACAGGTCGAGGAAGTCCTGCGTCGCGGTATCATTCCTTCTTGCGTTCGCTAGAAGCGCTTCGGTGGAGACGCGTGGCATCGGGCCATTGATTGTGTTGAGTCCGAAGAAATTTACTTCGAGGGTACCGGGACTCGCTCCGTCAGGCGGCACGTAGCTGCCAAGTTCACTTGCGGGAAAATAGAACGTAGGCGGAGCCTGGAAGCGGACGACCTCTGCCACGGGCGATGTGGCGTGTCCGATTGCTTCGCGCCCAGGATAGAGCTTCTCGAGGAGGCGAATCATCTGGAAGAACTGGAAGCGAAAAGGTGCGGCTTCCATCGCTTCCTTCAATTCTGTGTGTTCTAAAGCAACGTCTGGGTCCCTGCTCTCGCTGGCCATTCTTCAAGCGCCTCCTTTCTTGCATTTGTGCGCACCACCAATTGCGAGAAGCTATTCATGGATACGTAAAGCCCGAAAAACCTATCGAGCACGGCACTGAAGAGATAGGTGCCGCCCGCAAAATGTGACTCGTCGAGTGCCATTTCAAGCAGCATGCCTCGAACGACGCCGCTTCCTGCATCCGTCTGAAGGATTGCGACATGCGGCGACGCAGCGATGCTCAGGATGCCGGCAATCTGTTTCTCGATGTGCGGTGTTCGCGCGAAGTTGTTAAGGCGCAGGATCTCCTGCAAAGCGGTAAGGCCGCCTTCGCCCATGGAGAGATGGTTCAGCGAGAGTTGAGAGATCAGGCTCCAGCTCTGTTCGTCAGCGACCGGAGCACGATAGGCACGTGTCGGCCGATGCAGCGCACGAATGTTTCCGATGCCTGCAATGCCAGGCAGGACGAAATCGCCTTCTGTATCTCCGACTGGTAAGTTCGATGGTAGATCGTGATTGGTGCAGGTGCACTTCACGATAAGAATCTCGGCATCGGGCTGCAGCATGGTGCCGTGCGCATCGGCTATGGACAAGTACATCTTGCCTGGATTGTCGGGGTGAACGTTGGAGTACCTCCGCCTGCTTCTCCAGTAGACGCCGTTGCTCGTGGGCGTGCCGAAGTGATGCTCGAAGAGCGGTGCCAAGGGAACGGAGGTACGGCGCGAAGGATTGGTCGCGAGCACAGAGTCTACGGAAAAGACTTCCACATTGCCACGGCTGTGAGCGTCCACCGAGACCGGATACTCGGGCCTCGTCTGTGTCACGACGATCGGCTCAGCGGTATGTTGGAACAGGTTGACAGCAGGAGTGCAGAAGAGCCGCATGGTCTCTCCGTTGATGCCCGCTTCAAGATCCTGCAGTCTTTCAGCATGTTCGGGTCGGCGCAGAAAGAAGAGAACTTCCAGAGCCTCTGAAGCCTCCACTGCCTGGATGGCGCGGCGCAGTCCAGTTAGCTGGAAGAAGAGAAATTTCTCAGGGAAGCTGAAATACTCCTGCAGCAGACGATGGCCCTGGAAAGACCGCGGGCTGAAAGAAAGCATGCTCTCGGCCTCGTCAAAACCCATCGGCTTTAGTCGATCGGGTTCGATGACGTGTGCCGGTTTGCCTTGTTGGAGCGGATTGCGCACGACGATCTGCAGCAGATTGCGGGACAACATCTCGTAGAGCATTAGCGCAGTCTGCCGGTCGCCGCCCAGGTAGAAGATGAGGTCATCCATCTCCATTTTGGAGAAGTCGGCGCTCTCGACTGTCTTCAATTCCCAACGCAATACGGCGGCGGCATTGCGGACGCGCGTTGCTGCGGGTAGTAGCTCGGGTCTTTTGCAGGAGCAGTCCTCGACCCTCAGTGGCCACAGCTTGACCGGGTAGCACGTACGAAACGTACATGCTATTCCCTGGGAGGCCGACCGGGAAGTGATCTCGCTGCCGCGCGGCACTGTTACTTCGCCCCCGAAGTTACTGGAGGGACTGCCTGGCGAGAACTCCGCCACGGTCATCGACGGAATCGGCCGAAGATAGTCTGGATAGACGACGTCGAGAAAGCCCTGCGTCAGCTCCGGGAAGTCGTCGTCGAGCCGCAGGTGAATGCGTGCTGCCAGAAAAGCAAAGGACTCGAGCAGCCGCTCGACATGCGGATCGGCACAGCGATCGGGCTCAAGCATGAGCCGTCCTGCCACTGCAGGATATTTTGTTGCGAACTCCGCGCCGATCTGACGCATGTAGCTTAGTTCGCGCTCGTATTGTTGCAGAAGCTTGGTACGCATCACTGACCTACCGAGTAAGTTTCACTGGCCACGTCGAAGACCGTGTTGAAGAAGATAGTTTCCGTTCCTGGTATGAGCTGCATATGCGCGGCAATTTGCAGTCGAACCTCGCGGCTCGACGTTTCGGCAAGATCACTCACCGTAACGGTGACGCTGGTAAGCCGGGGCTCATATTCTGCCAGACAGTTTTGAATTGCCCTCTGCATCTGCAATAGGTAGCCGTCAGGGCTGGTGCGGATGTTTGTAAGATCTTCCATGCCGTAGTTCAGCACCGAGCTTGACGCATGTTCGTAGCCATCAAGAGCAGTCCCCATATGACGGCGGGTATTGAGAGCAGCCTCAAGATCACGCCGCAGCGATTCCTTGATCATGCGTAGAGACGCGACCTGGTTTGCAGGTTGTTCGTAGCGCTCGCTCAGCCGGTCCATAAACGACTGGCCGTAGAGTACCTCCCGTGATCTGACCATTGCGGACTCCTTATACCAGCGACTGGGCGTTGAGTGCTGTTGCTGGATCAATGCGGCAAAGACGCAGGAAGACCTCGAGGCGCTGCGTCTCGTTGGCGTCTCCTGTCGCGCTTTGCAGGAGCATGGAGAGCAGCTCCGCAAGCATAGAACTCTCTTCCCAGCCTTCAATCTTGCGCTCATCGGCTTCAGTGAGAAGGTGCCGCAAGATTACTTGCGCGGCAAAGTGTTGCCCGGAGTGGAGCAACAATCGCGATATCTCCATGCGTCGCAGGAACGATCCGCGGCCACTCTTGAGAGCTGACACGTCCTTCATGAGGGAATGCGCTGCGTCTGAGAAATTCCCCTGTCGTGCAAGTTCGCTGGCGCGCTCGTGGAGATCGTCTTCATGGACGATCGGTGATGGCTGGTGCTCAACGGTTTGCAGCACAGGCTCCGGCCGCGTTGCATCTGGAGTAGGCTTCGGCATCACTTCGGCATCGATCCATACATTCGTCTCGCGGTCGGCAGCGGGAGTGCCGTCCTCGAAACTTGCTTCCCGTATCCAGGGTTGCGCCCCGAACTGGCCGCGCAAAAGATGGAGCGTCACCTCTCGCAGCTGCTCTGCCCCAAGGCTGGCTGTCGCAGTGTCAAGATAGCGATATAGGTCCAACCACGGCGTGCCCATGGGCATTGCGAGAGCTTTCAGTGCCTGACGAGCAAGGGATTCCCAGTCTCCTGCCTCCATGGTTCTCCTCAAAGACAGGCGCACCTCGGAGGGAGGTGAACCTTCCTCGGGGTCTTCTCCACGGCGTCTTATATCCTGCTCGGCCAGCGCCAGGAAGAGACCAGCCGGGCTGAGTGGTTCATGTTCGGCGCAGAACTCCGCGCACTGCTGCAGATGCAGCCGGACGCCGGACCAGGACGTAATCTTCTTTGACGCTGCGGCTGCTGCGGACTCTACAACGTATTGAGTGCGAGATGCTTCCTGAAGCACCTCGGGACTATAGGAATCCTCGATATCGAGCGCAGGCTCCTCGATATGAGCTGCCTGCGGCTGCAACTGTATCGGATTCAGCTGCTCTGTGGGTGCCGGGATCGATGGCGCAGGTTCAGGGTTGGGCCTTTGCCTGAGAATCTGGTCATGTACGTTCAGCAGATCCTCGAGCGCCGCCCGTATCTCCGAGAACGATGGACCTTCGTTCCCATACTGCTCCTCACAGAAGAGATAGAGCTCGTGAAGAGTTTGCAGTCCCTGCTGCAGCACAGTCTGTGCGTCTTTGTAGAACTTCCACGAGGTCGCATCGATCGATGCTTCCAGTGTGTCGGCTGTGAGACGATCTTCTGCGGCAGGCGAAGAACCGCCGGCTCCTACCAGTCGATATTCAGCGTAAGAGATGCCATCTTCTGTCACCGGAAGGCTATGCACCACGGTAGCGTACTGACGCAACGCCCAGTCCAGAGGGGCCGCTCGCAACGATGCATCTCTGTCTTCGAGGTCGGGGTGAAGAGAAGGCCAGAATTCGCGCTGCAGTTCGAGGAAGAGACGGAGCGAGGGTTCAACCGCTGAGTAGCCATGAAGCCGAAGCGAGGCCTCACCAAGCCATGCAGCCAACCATAGGTCCTTCGATTGCTTTTTTAGAGTATTCGCGGCGAGTGAAGCTACAAGAGCAAAGTCTGCACGCTTCGCCTGACGCGCCCATTGCCCCATGGGCAAGGACTCGTCTTCGCTGGTACGTGCATCGCGGATCTGGTCCGTGATGGGATCGTAGCGCAGGTCGGAGCCTGAAGGGTGCTCTCCGGCGATGGGCAGAATTAGCTCTTCAACGACAAACACGCACTTACTCCGGTACCGCGAGGGATAAAAATCAGAAGAGGTGAATGCAATGGAATGCTATATCCCGATTGCCCGGTGTGGCCGCGTGAGCGCACACCGGGCAGATTGCGGCATAGCCTAAGAGGTCTGGTTGGTGGACGCATCGTAGTTATGCGTTCCGGCAGTCGTAAGATTTCCTTGCTGGTTTTGTGTTTTGTACTGTGTGTTGATCGACTTATAGGTCAGTGTCAGGTTGACGATGGGCACCTGGCCGGATGCGCTCACATTCATGGTCGCCACGAAGATCTCGTTCAACTGGATCGTGATGTAATCCTGATTGTTGGAGCCTTGCTTGACGGCCGATAGCGTGCCGGTGGTGATGTGTTTGCCTTGGGTCAGAAAACCGGCCAGCTTGGTATAAGAAGCGTCCAGCTCCGCCACGATGGTGATGGGGTCCATCGTGACCTTGCCCGCGCCGGAACCCTGCGTTCTACCGACAGTGCTCTCGGAGTAGCCGCCCCAGCTCCAGCTGAGCACGCGAATCTCGTTGGTGTGACCAACGTGCTGCGATTCGCCCTCTGCCCCGGTTAGTTTCAGAAAATAATCTACGCCTTCATCTGCCATGTCTAAGTCCTCCGTGTGTGAAGTTAGTTTGCGGGTTAGTTACGCGCTGAATCTGGCAGGTCTGCCACCAGGCGCAAAGAGATAGTGAGTTCGTCGAGCTGGAAGTGCGGCTTCAGAAACGCAACGGCACGGTAAGCTCCGGGCTTGCCAGGCACATCCGACACCTGGATTGCCGCTTCGCGCAAAGGAAGCTTCGCTTTTGCGGCCTGCGACGCCGAATCATCAGACAGGACGTACTGGCTTATCCAGCGGTTAAGAAATACTTCGCATTCATCGCGGCTCGTGAAGCTGCCGATCTTGTCGCGCATCATTGCCTTGAGATAGTGCGCGAATCGCGACATGGCAAAGATATAAGGCAACTGCGCCGAGAGACGTGCGTTCGCGTTCGCAGATTCCTGGTCATACAGTCGCGGTTTGTTTACAGACTGCACACTGAAGAAGGCCGCATAGTCGCTTCCTTTGCAATGCACGAGGGCTACTAAGCCCTGGTCAGCAAGCTCTTTTTCGCGACGGTCCGTAATCTGGACCTCCGTAGGACACTTGAGTGCGACATCGCCTTCGTCCGTCTGGAAGTTATGCGTCGGCAGATCTTCAACCAGGCCTCCGCCCTCGACGCCGCGGATGGCCGCGCACCAGGAATAGTTTGCAAAGGCATCGCTCAAACGGGCGCCCATCGCATATGCGGCATTGCTCCACAGGTATTTGGAGTGGTCCTTGCCATCGACATCTTCCTCGAAGTCAAATCCATCTACCTGATTCGTCTCTGAGCCGTAAGGCAAGCGTGCGAGAAAGCGCGGTAGCGCCAGACCGACATAACGGGAATCGTCCGACTGACGGAACGACTTCCATTTTGCGTACTCGGTTGAGTCGAAGATCTTGGCAATATCCCGGGGAGCGCTCAGTTGGGTGAAGCTTGTCAGGTTAAGCAACTCCGGAGAGGCAGCGGAGAGGAATGGCGCGTGAGCAGAGGCCGCAACCTGCGCCACTCTGCGAAGAAGGTCCATGTCCTCCGGTCCACGCCCAAACTCGTAGTCGCCGATGAGCGCAGCGAATGGCGCTCCACCGAAGACACCAAATTCTTCCTCGTACACTTTTTTGAAGAGAGCGCTTTGGTCGAACTCCGGTGCTCGCTGCAGATCGCGCAGCAACTCACGTTTGGAGACATTGAGAACCTTGAGTTTGAGCATGGTGCCGGTCTCGCTTTGATCGAGCAGGTAACGGACGCCACGCCATGAGCCTTCGAGTTGCTGAAACGATGCGTGGTGTAGCACCAGATTGAGTTGCTTCGAGATCAATTGGTCGATCTGCGCGATGCGTGCCTGGATCGATGACTCCGCATCGCGTGTGATGGCCATGTGGCCTTTCAATACCTGGTCGACAAACTCCTTCACCAGGTCACGTCCTCGCGCTTGCATGGAGGCGTCCCGCTGAAATCGCCCTTCGCTCACGATCTGATCGAGCAAGGGAGTTTCGCTCGGCGTTTCAACTGCCGCCGTCATGATTGCTGTTTCCTGTTGGACTGCCATCTAGTTTTCTCCGTGATTTCCGAGTTCTTGCAGCAACTTCTCGCGTGTGTCTGTATCACTCACCGCTGCGTACAACGCTTCGTCCAGCTTGTCGTTGCCCTGCAAGCTGCCTTGCAGGTCCGCCAGTCTGGTGCGAAGCTCGAGCAATTGCCGGAGGGGTTCGATCTGCGTCGCTAAGCGTGCTGGCGAGAAGTCCTCCAGCGACTCAAAGTTCAACTCCACGGCTAGCTGCCCCCGCTGCGGGTCGTCGCTCAGAACGTTTTCTGTCGAGAATGCGAGACGCGGCTTCAAATTCGCGAGAACCGCATCGAAGTTGTCCGGAGTAATTTCAGTGAACTTACGCTCTTTCAATGGAGCGAGAGGTTCACTAGCCTGGCCGGTAAGGTCGGCGAGCACTCCCATCACAAAAGGAAGCTCCTTCTGCTCAATGGCCTCACCTACTTCGACGTCATAAGTAATCTGCACGCGTGGGGGACGCACGCGGCTTAGTATGCGTTGTGTACTTTCCTTCGCCATATATCTTCTCCTCAAGAGAAAGGTGCCGCGAGATCTGCGGGCCGCCTTCACTGCTCTACTGGAATAAACACACCGCTATGCGTGTCTATTCCCATGTGTGCGGAATTTCCTGAGTGATTCTTTGGAGATTCTGCTTAAGGTAAGAAACGCTGCTAAATTGCGCGAATTCACAAAGCAGGGAGTACAGATATGCGGCACCTTCAATCTGTCGTTTGGTCCAAGGGAGTCTTTCTCACACCACAGCATCTACAGGCACAGGATCATTTCTTTGAGGAGTCGTTCCGTTTTCTACTGACTTCGCTCTCATCGTGCTCGTGGGGATTGAGTGTTCTGGCCTTTGATCTGGCGGGCCTGAACGATGGCAGGTTGCAGATCACGGACATGCAGGGCCTGTTCCCGGATGGCCTGGCGTTCGACACGACAGCGATTGACCTGCCACCTGGCTCACGGATGTTGGACGAGTGCTTCACGGTGGAACAGAAGTCCTGCATGTTCTACCTGGCGGTGCCACAACACCGTCATGGGGGAATCAACGTTGCGCTCAAGGGAGGCAATGGATCTGGCGCGCGCTTCCGTTCAGAGATACGCATGATGCGAGATGAGAGCGGCTCGGGGATAGAAAAACCCGTCGCTCTTGCACGCAAGAACTTTGAAATACTCGCTGAGGGAGAAGATCTGGAAGGCATGGTGACGCTGCCTGTTGCGCGTGTTGTCCGAACAGAGGCAGGAACGTTTGCGTTCGACCAGGACTTCATCCCTCCGATGCTGAATGTCCATGCCAATGAGCGCCTGCGCGGTGTGCTCCGCGGCCTGGTGGAAGTGATCTCGTCGCGTAGCGCTCAACTTGCCGGAAGCCGCCGGCAACGCAATCAGTCACTCGCGGATTTCAGCGCCTCGGATGTTGCAAGATTCTGGCTGCTGTACACCATGAATACGAATCTGCCTGTGCTGCTGGAGTTGTTCCGTGCGCCCTACGTTCATCCAGAGACTTTGTATGCCAGGATGCTCTCTCTTGGAGGCGCGCTCACGACCTTTTCGCATACGGCTGGCCCCCTTGACTTTCCACGGTATGAACACAAAGCGATGGGTGAATGTTTCCTGAAGCTGGGTTCACAGATCCTTGCTCTCCTGGACACAGTCATCCCGACGCGATTCATCGCTCTACCGTTACGCCGTGCCACGGACTCCGTCTATATCGCTGAGATTGAAAAGGACGAATATCTCAGCGGTGCAGCTTACGTTGCCATTGCTGCTGACATATCGAGTGCGGAACTCATTGAGCGAACCCCCGCGCTGGTAAAAGTGTGCTCCGCCACCCATCTTGAGACGCTGATCCGGCAAGCGCTGCCGGGCGTCCCACTGACTCACATGGCCGCGCCGCCGCAGGCGATCCCCGTCAAACTCAACTACCAATACTTCTCGCTCGATCGCTCAGGGGCTGCATGGGAGACGATTCTGCGGTCCCGCAACTTCGGCATGTATGTTCCAGGCGATATCGCCAACGCATCTATGGAGCTTATCCTTGTCCCAGCCGAAGCCTCGGCCAGTCGAGCAGGATGAGGTATCGAAGCTCAGGTGCTTGCCAAGCTTCAATGATGCGCAAGCATCACCATGAGCATGATTAACGCGACCGCGGTCAGGAATAGATTCGCGATCAATAGCAAGGGCAGGTAGCGCTGCAAGCTGTCGCCTTCAACTGGCTGCGAAGGTTGAATTCTGCTGGGCGTAGCCTGTGGAGCAATATTCGCTTCCGGCGCGATGGATGGCGCAGCAACAGCGGTACTGGATGCCACGGCAGAGAAGGTTGCCTCCGATAAAGAGCGTGCCTTGGACGCGTTCTCAACAGGTGCAGGGGTGGTCGCTCCTTCGGGGGGCGGCTGCACATGGCCTCGCAGGCTTGCCTCGCGCATAACGGACCGCGAGACAATCCGGGTGTACTCGCCCTGCTCCTGTGGCAGGAGCTGGGCTGCGGGGAGCGGCCGCACCTCCACGCGCGATTCAACTTCTTCTTCGCTCGAGAGTGTGCGCAAGAGCTGGGTAAAGCCGCCGATCATGGACGAAGGCTGAGGCGAAGCGGCAGGCCGTCCAAGCGAAATAGGCTGGCGCTCGACCACCCGTTGGGCCGGCTGCAGCGCTTCATACATCCGGGTAAATTCTCCCGGAAGAGGATTTGAGATGTTCTTTGGACGATCGCTGCCACCTGGATTCTCAGTAACCAGATCGGACGCTCTCCACTCAGGTTGCTTGTTTTCCTCGAAGGATGAAGGTGCCTGAGATAGATCTTGACTCTTTGGAGTCAGCGATTGAAACAACTGTGTGAACCCAGCCTGATCAGCTGCGGCGTTTGGCAGCCTATCTATTTGCGAGGCTGGGCCTATGGAGTTTCGACCAACCGGAACCTGGCGAAAGATCCCGCTTAGATCGACAGGTTGCCGCGTGCTCTGTAGGTTGTCTGAATCTGCATTTCCACGCAAGCTGCCAAATGGAGGTGTACTCAGGCGGTCCTTGTCTACTTGCTGCTCTATCGGCTCTTCACTCATCGAAGCCCTCCTTCTGCTTAATGTCTGCCTAAGGAATAAAACAGAATGCGTCTTGTTATTCCCATTAGTGGTGGAGAACTAAGTGAATCTCTCTTCCGCAGTAGGAAATGGCTGACTATGAAAATGTTGTCGCGCGTGGTGTGGTCAGAGGGCATGTACCTTGCTCCACATCATTTTCAAACCCAAAGCCGCCTCTTTGAAGACTCACTCTCGTTTGTCGCATCGAGTCTCTGGCGAGAACCCTGGGGCATGTTGCATCTGCTGATGGACCAGGAAAGTCTTGCGAACGGAACGATCGCCGTGCGGTACGCAGCGGGCATCTTTCCCGATGGACTTTGTTTCGATATGCCGGGAGCTGACGCTTTGCCTGCTCCCGTCGCTGTCTCGTCTATTGCTGAAGCTACAGACTCCGAATTGACGCTATATCTTGCCATTGCGCCTCGAAGAGACAACGGCGTTAACGTCACGTCTGACGAGAATGAACAGCGTGGCGCGCGATTCAGTGTGGTGGACCGCACACTGCGCGATGAGACAAACGGCGTGGACGAACAGCGGGTCGGCCTTGCGCAAAAAAATATACGCATCGTCTCCTCGCGTGAGGTGGCCGATGGCACTCTGACTATTCCAATCGCGCGGATCGCCCGCGACACAACGCGAGGTTTCCGTTACGATCCTGATTTCATCCCGTGCCTGTTGCACACCGATGCCAGCGAGGTGTTGCTCCTTGCAATCAAGCGGCTAATCGAAGTCGTAGCGGAAAAGAGCACCACCATCGCTCGGCCAGTGGAAGTCTCCCGGAAGCTCCAGACCGGAAGCCTTCCGATGGACATTGCGAACTATTGGTTTTTACATGCTCTGCATAGCGCGATTCCAGCGCTCCGTCACCTGGTGCTGCATTCTCATGCCCATCCATCGGAGTGTTTCCTCGAACTCTCTCGTCTTGCCGGCGCGCTCTGCACATTTGCATTGGACTCCGATCCGCGTGAGCTTCCGGTCTATGACCATGTCGATCCCGGACCAGGCTTTCGCGCCTTGTGTGCCCATATCTACAGGCATCTGGAAATCGTCGTTCCAACCAGCACAGTTGCGCTGAAGTTCCATGCAACGGCGCCCTATCTGTACAGCGCGGAGGTTGAAGATGAGCGTTGCCTGCGACGCTCGCGATGGATACTGGGTATCCGGTCTTCGCTCGGTGAATCCGAACAGCTTCGTCTTGTGCCGCGGCTCGTAAAAGTCTGCTCTACCCGTTTTGTTCAGGAGCTGGTCAAACGTGCGCTGCCCGGAATGACGCTCACCCATCTGCAAGTTCCTCCCGCGGCTCTGCGGGCGGCGGCGGATATGCAGTACTACGCAATCGACACGGCAGGCCCATGCTGGCAACACATTCTCAACTCTCGCTCGGTGGGCGTATACATCCCGGGCGAAATCGCAGATCCGGATTTCACTTTGTCCGTAGTCACTGAACCTACTTCATGATCACGACGCGCAGTAACAGTCTCGCATTCGTCTTCCAGGAGGCACTCACAGCGATCGTGCGTGTGCGATTCCGCTTGCAGACCGTAGCCGATGCCGACATCTTTCGCAGGCAGATGCGCCAGCTCTTACAGGCTCCCATGCAAGAGGCGCGCAACCTCGGGTATGACAATCAGAAGATCCAGGGCTGCGTGTTTGCAGTCGTTGCGCTGTTGGACGAAAGCGTCCTGAACCTGCAGGATCCAGTTTTTGCGCAATGGGCAAGGCGGCCGCTTCAGGAGGAACTCTTCGGTGGACATCTTGCTGGGGAGACGTTCTTTCAAAATCTTCGCAGCTACTTGTCTGAGCAGGATTCACAACAGCTTGCCGATGTGCTCGAGCTTCACTGCATCTGCCTCCATCTCGGATATCGCGGCCGCTATGCGCTCGGTGATAGCGGTGAGCTCTATGACATGCTGCGTCAGGCCCGCGCCCGCATTCAGCGAATTCGCGGCGATGCAAGGATTGGTGCAGGCGTAATAGTCCTGCAGGCCAACCAGGCCGGAGGGCGAGCGGATACCTTGACGCGATCATTGTGGTGGGCAACTGGTGCCTTGGCCTTCGTTCTGTTGATTGCTTTCTGTGTTTACTCCATCCTTCTCACCTCGGGCGCGGCTGCCCTCCACAGCGCCGTCGCTGGCGCCATGTAAGGGGCTTGTGTGACTAATTTTCTTGTGCCCGGATTATTTTTTGTCTTTGCGATTGTTGTCGGCTGGCTTGCCGGCCCGCTCTTTCATCTTGCAGGAACAACGCTTCTGGCGTTGAGGGCGGGGCTCGCCCTGTTCGGTCTGCTTGCCGCATACCTTGTCTACTGGCTTTGGTCACGGCACCAGGGCGCTGCAACCCGCACTGCAACTGCTCGCGAGGCCTCCGAATTCTCGATACTGATCCGCTCTGGGGTCCAGCGTTTGCAGATGGCACAGCGCACCAGCGGCAGCGCGCTGACCACCATGCCCCTGCTGTACGTCCTGGGAGCGCCCAACAGCGGCAAGACCACGGCGATCAGCAAGTCCGGCCTCGACCCCGAGCTGCTCGCGGGGCAGGTCTTTCAGGACGGCGCTGTCGTGCCGACACAGCAGTTGAATCTCTGGTATGCAGGAGACAGCGTATTCGTTGATGCGGGCGAGCCACTGACGCGCGAGTCAAACCTGTGGAGCACGCTGGTACGTCGCACAAGTCCGGGACTCATGGCCTCTTTGACAAACAGGCAGAGACCGCTCCGTGCGGCGGTCGTCTGTGTCAGCAGCGAGGCATTCTTTGGAGAAGATGCGGCGGAGAAGATCGTCACCCTTGCGCGCGAAACCAACGCCAACCTGCGCGAAATCGCACGCCAGCTCGGAGTGGACCTTCCCGTTCACGTCATACTGACTAAGCTGGATCGCATTGCGGGATTCTCCGAATATGTTCTGCACCTGTCGCAGGCAGAAGCATCGGAACGTCTCGGTATCACGTTTCCACAAAACAGCATCGGCGATGGCGTGTATGCCGAACGGTCCTCGGCGCTGGTGTCCTCTTCACTCGACCAGCTACTGTTTTCGCTCTCAGAGTTTCGCCTTGAAATGTTGGGGCGCGAGAGCAACCCATCAAGCATCCCGGGCATCTACGAGTTCCCGCGCGAGATGCAGAAGCTGCGCCATCCCCTGACGAACTATCTCGTCGAACTGGTGCGTCCAAGCCATCTGAACGCAAACCCAGTGCTACGCAGCTTCTCCTGCATCGGGGTGCGTGCGCAGGTCTTTGAACGTCCCGTTGTGGAGCCGGCGCAGACCCCACGGGCGGCATTCGCCGACGCGGACGCGACCGGCATCTTCTCGTTACGTGAGATGCAGGCGGAACAGACGCCCCTGCGCGCAGGGGCCACGCGCAGAGTCGCACAATGGTGCTTTCTGCCGAAGTTGTTTCCTCTGGTGTTCCTGGCAAAAAGCGAGCAGGAGAGTGCGATGGCCGCGAGCAGCCGTGTGGTTCTAGTGCGGCGTATTGCACTCGCATCGGTTTCGCTTGCTCTCTTAGTGTGGAGCGTCGGTCTTACCGTGTCCTACATCAACAACGCGGCGCTTGAACGGAATATCCGCGATGCCGCTGCATCGCTGCCTGGTGCTGGCGCGACGACGGACTTTGCAGACACTCAGCAGCTCGCCTCGTTGGATCGCCTTCGCCTCGCGCTATTGCAGCTTCGAGACTTCGATCGAAATGGCGCGCCCTGGCGCTTTCGCTGGGGACTCTATCGTGGTCAGGCATTGATTCCGACCACGCGCGCGCTTTACTTTGAGCGCTTCCGCTGGCTTCTGCTCGATGCGACACAAACACGCCTTCGCCACAACCTGGATGCTCTGCCGACGACCGCGCCCAGTGATGCGGATTATCTTGCCACTTACAATCCGCTTCGCGCCTACCTGATCACAACGTCGTTTCCACAGTATAGCAGTGGAGACTTTCTCGCCCCGGTGCTCACTCGGGCGTGGCTTGCGGACCGCACTGGGCAAGGGGATAAGGAGCAGCTTGCCAGCGAGCAGTTCCACTTCTTCGGCGACGAACTCCGGCTTGGTCCCATCTACCAGATCTCGCCCAGCCAGCCGACGGTGATGCAGGCTAGGACCTTCCTGAACAGCTTTGGCAGCGTCGACCGCGTGTATCAAAACATGCTCGCCGCGGCGAACCGCAGTGCGCCTTCGATTGACTTCAACCGCCTGTTCTCCGGCTCGGCCGCCACCGTGGTTGAGACTCACGTGGTGCCAGGAGCCTTTACCCGCGCAGGTTATACCTTCATGCAAACCGCGATGAAAAGTCCTGACAGTTTCTTCACGGGCGAGTCCTGGGTGCTTGGCGATCAGGCACCGCTGTCGGCTTCGAGCAATGGGCTGGCATCCCAGCTCGCGGATCGCTATCTCACGGACTTCAACGCCCAGTGGCAGAGCTATCTGCGATCGGCATCCGTGGTGCGATTCCACAGTCTTTCCGAGGCAGCGCAGAAACTTGGCAGTCTCTCGTCACCGTCCTCAGCTTTGCTTGCGCTCGTGTTCACAGCGTCGCGCAACACGGCTGTCGCGGATGCATCGGTGGGCAAGGAGTTTCAGCCAACCCAGGCGCTTGTACCTCCGGATTTGAGTGACCGCTTCATCGCACCGTCCAACACGGCATACATCAATGGTCTGGTAGCGCTTCAGGGAGCTGTATCGCAGCTTGCACAAGACCCGAATGCTGCGGGCAATCCGACCGCGGCCCAGAGCGTGATCGCCGCTGCGATCAGCGCGCACGGTACAGTTAGTCAGACCGCCCAGGCCTTCAACGTGGACCCCCAGGCGCACGTGGAGCAAACGCTGACACGTCTGCTCCAGGAACCAATCACGTCTGTGGAGGATGTAGCTCATGGCGCGGTGCCGGCCCAGATCAACGTATCTGGGCGGCAGTTCTGCTCGACGCTTGCGCCCGTGCTCACAAAGTATCCCTTCAATCGCACTGCGACGATTGAAGCGACTCCAGCCGAGGTCACAGCAACGCTGCAACCTGGGACTGGGACCTTATGGCAGTTTTACGCGAACAACCTTAAATCGCTTGTCGTGCAGCAGGGCACGCAGTGGGTCGCCCAACCTATGGCGAACCCGAAGCCTACGCCACAGTTTCTACAATTCTTCAACGAGCTTGCCGCATTTTCGAATGCCATGTTTCCCGCAGGCGCTACCACACCGAGCCTACAGTTCACCGTGCATATACCGCAGTCGCCTGGAATTCAGAGTGTGACGCTTGTCTTGGACAAGCAAAAGACCTCCGGAGCCGACGTCACGCATGCGTTCAACTGGTCTCCGCAGAACTCACAGCAGGCGCAGCTGATTGCGAGCTACGGCAACAACAACCTACCGCTTCAATTCTCCGGTGCCTGGGCGCTCTTTCATCTGGCGGATCGTGGACGAGTAGAACAGGCTGCGAACCCTACGCGTCTTGCTTACCCGCTTGAGATCTCCGGAGCGCCGATCGTCGTCAACGGCATCTCTCTGACTGAAAGAATCGAGTTGTCTGGAGCGGGCGCGATCTTGCTGTCTCCCAGCGCCAGGTCTGGCCTGCGATGCACGCCACAGATGGTTCGCTAACAGCAGCAGGAAGCACCAATCGAGGCCTTCCGAGTGGAAGGCCTCTTCGTGATGACTGCTTCGGTTCTATCGTGCTTCTGGTACCGAGGAGTCGCTTAGTGTATGCGAATCAGCAAGCAGGTGACGTTATCTGCGGCTCCTGCCGTGTGCGCTATCCCGATGAGCCCGTTGCATACTTCTTGCGCCGCATCGGAAGACTCGATTGCATGACGGATCTGTTGCTCATCGACATAGCGAGTGAGACCGTCGGTGGCCAGAAGAATAGAGTCGCCCGTCTGAAGCTCGGCAGCAAAATAGTCTGGGCGCACTTCCGGCCCCGCGCCTATGGCCCTCGTGATGAACTCGGGTGCGAGCGCCAGGTTGGCTGGCTCTCCGGTGTCCCGCTGCCGCCGGATCTCCTCGGCACGGAGTGAATGATCTTCGGTAATTTGCATGCAGCAGCCGGCCCGAAGGAAGTAGCCACGACTGTCCCCGACATTGCCGATAACGATACGACGATCCTCGATGCAGGCGGCAACCAGGGTGGTTCCCATGCCTTTCAAGGTCGGAGTTTCGTCGGCGGTGGACCACACGATATCGTTAGCTGCCGCAATCGCGGCGTGCAGTCGATCCTCCGGTTGCATAGGACTAGGGATAAGTGCCCCGTAGGTGTCCAGCACGCGTTCGACAGCAAGGCTGCTTGCAAGTGCTCCTCCGGCCATCCCGCCCATGCCATCGCAGACGACGAAAAGACGTGCGTTCAGATCGTAGCCGAAACAGTCTTCGTTGTTGCTGCGGTGGCGGCCTACATCAGACATAGCGCCAACTTCAATGTGCAGAGAGCTTTGGGGTTGTTCTTCATTTTGTGTATAAGTCATTGCGTGTCGCCCGTCTGCTCCCACTGGTCCAGAATCTTTGGCGAGATTGCATTCTTTACTGGCTCGAACTTGAGTTTGCGAGCTGCTTTGAAATGCTCCTGCGCCTGCTGGCGAAGCTCGTCGTTATGCGCTGTGTCTTGAGGATCAGCAACAATCTGCATTCCCGTGAGCGTCGCTCCCATGTAGAACTGTGCTGCGCCCTGGTGCGGCTTGCCACCTTTGGAGAGATAGGATCCGATCATGTCGCTGGCCTGGATATACTGCGCCGCATAAAACTGCGTGACACCTTGCTGGAGCAGGGCCTCCAGCGCCTTGGGGTCGCCCGTTTGCCTGGCCTCTATACGCTTGCGGCCCGCGATCGCATCCTTCTGAGTCGGATCGAGCAATAGGGCCGCCGCGTATGCTTTGGATGCGCCTCGAAAATCGCCGCGCGCCTCGTCCTTGCTCCCGGATTCGAGCAAGCCCTGTAGCTTCGCGGCGTTGGCATTCGCTTGGCTAGCGGCAACTTGTTGTGTGTTGAGCGGTGCTGTCGGATGCTGCATCGCGGACATCTGTGCCTGAATCTGTTGGAGCTGTCCCTTGGGATCTCCCGGGCCGTTGGGAACGATCCCGGCGGCGAACTTAAACTTCTGGGAAGCGCCGTTCAGATCGTGCCGCGTAAGCAGTTGATTCGCAACCTGCATGGTCTCGCGATACACGCGGATATCTGTCTCCATCTGGTGCCGGTCCGTCTGCATCGCAGGCACCGCGACATATTTCAACCAGCTTTCTGCGTCATCGAGTTTGCCCGCGGCATAGAAAGTGTTTGCCAACTGTAGTGCTGAGCGGCTGATCTCTTCGGGAGAACCTATGTGCGCCTCCACCCGCAGCGGGGGCAAGAGAGCTTGCGCGGCATCATGGCGAGGGCCGAATGTGATCTTGCTTAAGTCGCGCACAGCTCCAGCCCAATCCTTGTGCTGAGCTTCAAAGACGGCCTGGCTATAGTCAGCGTCGTATTGGGCCAAAGCCTTTGAGAGTTCTTCCTTGGCCTTCTCGCACCGCTTCTCAAACTTGGAATCCAGCGTGGCCGCGCGGCATAGATCGTCTGCCTGCCTGGGCAGATCTCCGGCGTCGCGTGCATGCTTGGCTGAGTTGGCAAGCTGACTTGCACTCGCGTTGTTTTGCCCTTGCGTCGCCACCGTCATCGATGTCGCGAAGATTGCCGCGCTCCACCATATGGCTTTCATGGCTACTCTCCTTTCAGGAGCTGCTGTATATCGAGCAGTCCCATATCGGTTGTGCAAGGTTGTCGAGCCTCCGAGACGGCGCATTGAATCGTCTTCTGCCGGTTGTCCGCTCCACGCAACTGCACGGTGTAAGTACCCGCTGCAAGAGCTGCCAACCGCAATGGAGTGACATCTTGATCTGAGGGGAGCGAAATGCTTTTGCCTGCCGCGTCACGGACGTCGACGACCGTGGCCCAGGGAGAAGCGTCTAACAGCAGATCGAATCGCGGTGCCACTGCGGCGGCCGGCTCCTTGGCTGGCGTTGGGGCAGAAACGGCTTTCTGTGCGACTGCCTGAGGGGCATCCATCGACGGACGCTTGTGGTGGAACACATGGCCAGCTACCAGAAGGACCGCGGCAATAATCAGCCCTCCTCCAGCATAGAAATAGATGCGGGACGAGCGTTGGAACCACCCATGCTTCGCGCTCGGCTGAGCGGATATAGAAGCCGGAGAAGCAACAACCTTTGCGGCAGAGTAACTGCCTGCATCGTGCGCCTCGTTCGACATCTCTAGCGGCTCTGTGTCAGCCTCATCCGGCTCTCCCTTGAGAGCAGAGCTCCCCGATGAGACAGGGGCGACTGGAGCATCCACCAGATGCTGCTGCAAACGCTCACGCGCCTGGAGGAGCGTGGGGTCTCCATCAGCCTTTGCCAGGCCGGCTTCAATTGCTTCCATCGCTTGGATGGGATCGTCCGCGAATAGATCCTGTGACAACAGCATCGCCGCTCGTACAGTCTCAGTCCGCTCGTGCTCTGCCCTACTATTCAGTAGTTCTTCTTGCAGGCGAAGCAATGCAGCCTCGCCTGGAAGCTTATCCAGGGCTCGAGTAACCCTATCTTCGGCGAGCGAAAAGTCTTCGCTATCCAGGGATTCCTGGATCTCCAGAACGAGCCGATCCAGCAGGTGCTGCCTTCGCTCGTCTCTCTGCTTCGTCGATGCGGTGAACAAGAGCTCCTGCACCTCAGGATTTGAGGGATCGATCTCTGTCGCCGTGCGCAGATTTTCGATGGCCTCGGTATAGCGCCGCATGGTGTAGCTTTCTCTTGCACCCCGCAACAGCTCCTCGACCTTGGTCGCTTCCTGCTTACGGCGTATCTCACGGACGACGACCGAGTAGGCATTCCGCAGATCGGTGCTGCGTGCGTCGATGCGTAACGCTTCGCTAAGGAACCACTGGGCCCCGGGGAGATCGCCGCGCCTGCGAGCCTCGTTTGCCTGCTCCCAAAGACCCACCAAAGCCTGCTGTTGAGCTCTCAGCTCCTCCACATTCTGCAAACGCATGGGGATACTAAAGGCCCCTTCCGTGTCGAGCGTCTGCGCCTGCTGCAGGAAGAGAACTGCATCCTCCCACCGTTTTGCCTCCTGAGCGGTTTGCGCCTGTTCAACAAGTTGCCGTAGCTGTTCGCCGCGCTGCAACTCATTCAGGGAGTTCTGTACCTCCAGGACCAACGCCTTTGCATCTGTATTGCGGGGATCGATGCGCTGCGCCTGTAGCAACACCGCCCGAGCATTTGCATACTCGCGATCCTCCGCAAGCTTTCTTGCCGATTGCAATAGGGCATCAACACGGTCCTGCTTCAGACTTTCCGCAATCATCTGCAGGTCGAACGCCATCTCCTCTGCTGTCGCGTAACGGTGCTGCAGTTCCTTGGCAAGGGCGCGCTCCAGCACCTGCTCTAAGCCATGAGGCAGAGACTGCACATACTCCTGTAACGGCACGAAGCGCTCGTTAATGACACGATAGAGCGAAGAGACATCTTTTCCCTTGAACGGTAACTCGCCCGACAGCATCTCGTACAACATCACCCCAACGGACCATATGTCCGCACGCCCATCGCTGGGCTCACCTTTCAAGCGCTCCGGAGCGATATAGTGAAACGTTCCGAGCAGAGCGTCGGTCTTGGTCAATTGGCGCGTCTGGTCCGCCAGGCGTGCAATTCCGAAATCGACAATCGTTACACGGCCATCGGGACGCACAAGAACATTCGC
The DNA here is from genome assembly GCF_014203275.1 of Granulicella aggregans. Classification (GTDB taxonomy): domain Bacteria; phylum Acidobacteriota; class Terriglobia; order Terriglobales; family Acidobacteriaceae; genus Edaphobacter. The sequence goes on along the minus strand of NZ_JACHIP010000012.1, from coordinate 43,413 downwards.
GGGCTTCACATCGCGGTGTACGACTCCATGATTATGAGCATGTCCAAGGCCGGCACAAAGCTGCTCCACGATCGATAGCCCTTCGAGCAGGGGGATTCGCTTACGGGTACGAAGCATCTTTTCGAGCGAGTCCCCAGCGACAAGTTCCATGGCGATAAAGGGCCTTCCATCCTGCTCTCCAAGCTCATAGACCGTCACGATGTTCGGATGGCTCAAAATGCCGGAACGCGCTTCCAGATAAAAGCGTTCACGCAACTCCGGCGTGACTTCGTTCAGCGTTTTGACCGCGACCTCACGCCCAATCAGCCGGTCTTCTCCGCGATACACGACGCCCATGCCGCCTCGGCCTAGCTCACCAAGAATTAGAAATCTGCCGATTTGCTTTGCTTCGCTGACTGGATCGCCCATCTACCTAACCTCGCAACAGGTCCCCTCAGCTTCGCGCGACTGAGACCTCTCTAGGAAATAACTCCATCCGGGATGGATTTATTCCTCGTCATCCTCGCTTGATTTAAGAGGCTGAATTGCCGTCGGGAATATTCTTCCGCGCACGGGGTTTCTCTCATTGACAGCTCATGCAGCACGGCGCGCTGGATCCAGGCGGCCGATTTAAAGCCCTTGGGGAAGATTCACTATGGCCAAAACATTTCTGCAGATGGACTACATGACAGGCGATACCTTTACGCTGACTGCGGCGTTATTGCTGGATCCAACCGTGACGGTCGTCTATGTGTATGAGGAGGGCACCCAGGAAAGAAGCAGTCTCTATCGCACAACCAGCCAGATCTATCAAGCCGTGGGGCTCTGGGATAATCGCAGGGTCGTCCTGCGGGCCACAAAAAGTGGGCTCAAGACGAAGGCAGTCTATACCGCGTTCAAAGGGATGGGCGGCACAAAGGACTCGACGGACTTTGTCTCGCAACTTCGTCAAGAGTTTTCAGGAATCGAAGGTGTCGACAGCGTCACAGCGTACATGGCCTCTCGCTATACGGAATTTGAGGCCCAGGATGCTCGGAGCAGAACAAGCAACACGAACTACGAAAGCGTCGCCATCGCAAGTCAAAAGCTGTACCGCGCGTGGAAGCTCGACGATGCGCGAGGGAAGCAGCGCGAGAAGCTCCGCGGTTATGTCTCTTCACTTGTTGGGGGAGCGCGAGAGGTGCTCGTCCTTTGGAGCCGTCAAAGCGGAAAGGGGTCAGGGGCACATCCGGAACTTGACTCGGGCTATGAGCAATTGCGTCAGCTTGTCCAGCTATTTGGGAGGGAGCACCAGCGCTCTATTCTTCTTGTTGGCGATGACCGAGTTCTTGGTGGCTTCTCGAAGCTGCAACAGATCGCAAAAGACTTCAGCACGCCAAGTATCAGACAGCCGATGCCTCTAAAGATATGCGCGATGGGGGAGTTCTGGAAGCAGGCTGAGTTCAGAAATATCTGGGAAGACCTCAGGGCTGAAAATGGATCGAGCCACGACGCCATGCTTCGCTTCTATCAGCTTCTTGTTTGGAAGGAACTCAGCGATGGCAGGAGCGTGGTGCATCTCGGCACGCGGAGTGGCGGTCTGGAGGCGATCTCGCTGTTGGGCGAAGACGTTCTTTACATGGAGGTGCAGGGTTCAATAACAGGTGCGCGAATGCTCGAGTTTGCGAAGAACGGCATCTCCTATCAAAGGCACGAGATTGAGTACTCCCCCGGTGTCCGCGGCCGCATCGCGACGGCCATTGGGAGAGATAAAAAAGGTAATCCGGTAAATCATGGAGTTGGCAGAACCAATATCGATGACGCCATGAGAACCCGGCTGGGGGAACTGGCCGAGCAGCATTGGAATGCGAGGAATGAGGGGTATGATGCCCGCCGCAAGGAAGCTCACCTTAGAGGTGAACAAAAGCCAGTACCGGCACTTGCCAGCAATGCGAAGGCCTTCAAAAAACAGATTATGGATCAACAGAACGATGCCGTTAGCGGACATCGGAGACATCTTCAATCGAAGATAAAGCCGCTCTTTTCTTCTGGCACATTCAACAAAAACACCGAAACCGGTGAACTCGACTATCGCCAGTACGACTATGAAACTACCCGCGGCAGGGGCATGAGCTATACGGACCTCTACGCGCTAGATCTCCTTGTCGAACAAAGGTTCTCAGGCCAGAGAGGGTAGAGTATCCACTGAGGGCATAGAGAGGTTTCAGGATAATTTCTCCTCTATCCTCGCCGAGACTAGGGCGGTCGGCCCGGTGCTATCCACCAAGAAGACGTTATTTCCAGTCAGCCGCCTTGAACGCGAGCAAACGATCTATCGCGTTCTTCAAATCTTATTGAAACTACGTCATATAGGAGCATTTGTGCAGAACTTAACATCTTCTCCTCAATCACAAATTATGTCCTTAGAGCTCCGTTTCTGGCAGGCAAGAACCCTTGCACTGGCTACGGAGCTAGGCGTCGCCGATCACCTCGCGGAAGGTCCGCTGGATGTGACCGAATTGGCGAATAGAACCAAAACCAACGCTTCCGCTCTGTTTCGGCTGCTGCGCGCCCTGGAAAGTATCGGGATTTTCCTCCAGGTCTCGCCGCGCGTGTTTGTGAATACAGAGATAAGCGAATACCTTCGGCAGGATGTAAAGCGTTCACAGCGGCCGTGGATCATGCATGCCCTGTCAATGGGGCACGGGCCATGTGAGGCATGGAATTATCTGGACTACTCGGTAAGAACCGCAGAGGCCTCTCTACAAGAAGTCTATGGATTCGATATTTGGGAACTTTTTCGGCGCAAGCCGGAATCGAATATGTATTTCAATGATGCAATGCGTGCCGCAACGCAAGCGATGACGTCGGCAGTTACGGTAGCCTACGATTGGAGCAGGTTTGCAGTGATCGCTGATATCGGTGGCGGCATTGGCACTCAACTAGTCTCGATCCTCGAGGCTTCGCCGTCATCGACAGGGATTCTCTTCGACCAGGCCCATGTTGTATCTATACCGGCCATAGATGCCCGGATCGAGGTCATCAATGGTGACTTCTTTAAGGCTGTGCCGGAGGGTGCGGACGCTTATCTATTACGTTTCGTTCTTCATGACTGGGATGACTCCAAAGCTCTAGCGATTCTAGCGTGACCACCCTAGCCGATGCGTCCGGCGTCATTAATAAAATCGGAAACGTGTAGTGGATCGGAGATGGACGTTGCTTCATGGCGTTGGAGCAACCGACGGTTTAAGCAGAAGACGACCGATCTGTTCTTTCGCACCCGCATACCGAGTGGCCATATCTCCACTGAACAGGCCCTGTATCCCTCCCGCACGATCGAGAATCAAGATGTAGGCGTCATCTGGCGTCGAATAATGGACCAGTTGCTTGAAGATGGCCTCAGACTCGAAGATGGGAATAACCTCGTCTCGATCCTGTCCCGCGGATTTCTCGACGCCCGATTTGGCGAGCCCGCGGAATAGTTTTGGGACGTCCTCCAAGAAGGGTAGCCGCAGCACAACTAGTTCTCCGTTATGGCTGAAGTCTGTTTTGAATCGATTTGCCCATGCCCCGGCCGGTTCTGAAGAACCACGAGTGAAGCCGACGATTAGCACTGCTACCTTTCCTTTCAGCTCGTCCGGCAGAACGTGTGCGTGGCCGCTCACGGCAGTGCCGTGAACTTGAGGCAGTGTTTGCGCTTGCAGCATTATGCAAGAGAGGCAGAGAACCATCACAGCCGCGAATCTCATCAGGGTTCCTTTCGGTACGCACTTTCGTGAAACTAGAAATTGCTACTGTGAGGGCACTTACCAGGCCTCGGTCTCGATCAATGGTTATCGAAATGCTCTAATCGACGCGGCCTCGCCTGCACATTGGCGTCCCGCGACCACGGGATCCGATGTCAGGGAAGTCGATCATGGATCATGGGGCTTGAAAGCCTGACGGTCGTCTGAAATTCTAATCGAGTATTGTGAGGGAACGTGACCTCTTTGCCGCGCCGGATGATGCGTTCATAGATCGATACTGCTGCCGAATAGTAGCCGATCCCGGCGGCGATATTTCTTTGACCGGCTGCGGTGCCGACAATGAATCCGATAAGCCCAAGCCCGCCGGAAGCTGCACCGTTCTTAACAAGCGCGCCTCCATCGCCGTCAAATGGCCGAGAGGCAAGAGCAGCCAAAATGATTGGTATCACCACCTTGTTCTGGGGCTTTGGCTTTACTTCGCCTTCCGAATTCATGATCATTGCCGAGCTTTGGGAAGAATCAATTCCGTTCACGACTGCATCGACGTTCAATGGCGTTTGGCCGTGAATTTCGAGTTGATGAAATCTAAATCGAAGAACTCCGGCCCGGCCCCAGGAGCGCGCCGGCTTTGCTTGTGTGACCGCGCCCAAAATGACTGAGCCTTGAGGAACAACCACGCTACCTTCAGAATCAAGAATCGGCTCTGCCACCCTTGCGCTTATCGCTTGACCACTTTTCGAGGTCAACGATGAAATGTCGTCGCTGAGGTAGGCACGTATAAGCCACGTTGGCTCGTGCTTTCCAGCAGTTATTTCTGTTGGTATGGGTGGACGACCTGTGACGATTCCAGCCTCATCGGAGGATTGCGTCTGAGGTTGAGTTGGAATAATGAGGGGAGCGCTCGTCTCGACGGTCCAGGCCGTCTCGCGCTCGATGCGTTCAGGATGCCATGGGATCTGACTGTATATGAACTGCTTGAAGCGGTCCTCCTTGTCGGGCTCTGTAAATGTTGCAATAAAACTCTTGGATACCTGCTTAGGGTCCGACAATTGTCGAGACAGGAAACTTCCGGTGCGCGGTGGAGTAGGAACGACCCGGTAAATCTTGGCCCCGTTGGTCGCGGCGTAGGTCGTGACGGCAATGATTGACCCGTCAACTGCAACAAGTTGGTCAAACCGAACCACAGGCGTGTGAAACGGGGTAGAGTCGCCGCGTAATCGAGCATGAATGCGTCGGCTGCGGTCTGCATCTAGAGCGGTAATGGTTCCGTTGAGCGGTGTGTTTTCTGGTAGTACCAGTTCGTCGTTCACATATACAGGGTACATAAGCTCGGCTCGCACCTGCTCGCCGATTCTCATCGCGGAAGGGGACACGGCCTTGATGGGTAGAGGTGTCCCGATCGGGATCGTTATCGACAGCGACTGGCAGTGAGCGCATGGCCAAATGAAAATCCCAAGTACCATTCCGAACGACAGGCGGATGCCGACGATGAGGGCAATCGTTTCAACTCTGTTGATCGGCACTATAAATTCCCTTCATTTCCCGGTTGGAGCTGGCTTCCGCGCGATCTGTATTTTGCAGTCAGGCAGAAGACGAAACGACACGGGGCGTTCCGGACAAAGACCTGCCTCTTCTTGCCAGGCTCGAATGTCGCTTAGCTCCCAAAGTTGCGCTCCACTAACCGCGCCGAAATACAGATCCATCAGAGTGGTAATTTGGCCTCCCGATGCACTGGAAGGACGACGAACCAGATCCATTGCAACTAGAATTCCGCCGGGCTTCAGTGCGCCCGCTACTCGCTGAACCAGGCAGCGGTTCGTCTTTTCATCGAAATGGTGCATGAGGTTGGCAATCAGAACCACGTCAGCCGAGCTTGGAGCCAGCACAATCGAGCGGGCGTCAGCCACTACAAAGGTCACTTGATTCCATGCCGGGACCTTAGTGCGCTCCAAGCTACCGCTTAGCGGTATCGCAAGGTCGAGTACCCGCGCATGAAGGTGGGGATAGTGGGTACATAACGCCAGGGAATACAGGCCGTGGCCGCCCCCAATGTCCAACATTTCGGTCGCTCCAGACGGAAGGCGGAGGTTACTAACTAACTCACCCGCAATCAGTCGTGCCTGGTCAGCTTGCCCCTGATGGTATACATACCAGTCTTCCGGCTGCATCTCGCTGTGGAAGTCTTGGCCCCGCCCAGTGCGGACATACTGCCCAAACTCCATGAATCGCATGTCAAGCTCACGGTGCAACATCGCGTAGTGCAACGACTTATCGGCCCCTGCCAGCAGCCACCGTCGAGATGCCCGGGTTAATCGGTAGAGTGACGGTCGTGGAGAAGGAGCGTAGCTTTCGTGCAAGTACTTACTCGCGCTCAAAGCTCGCAGGAGCCGCTCCGTTGCGTCGGGATCGGTCTCACAGCGGGAGGCGACTCCCCCTGCCGCGAGCGGCCCTTGTTCTAGGGCATCGAAAATGCCGAGCGACGAAGCGGCGATAACCGCTTTGGCCAGCATCGGCCCAATAATCACATCGCACAGCGGCGTAGGCACCTGCCCAAACATTAGAGCGACCCACTCGGCGGGATTTTCTGGAACTGTGGAGAGTCTCATCGGTATCCTGCCTGCGTTGAGTTGGTTAGCCAATGAAGACGGCTTTACGGACGTACTCGTTCTTTCGCAACTCCGAGGTGATGAAATGCGCCACCGTCGCGCAAGGCACGGACATCGTTCCGGGGATGATGCCCTCGGTGGAAAGACGGTAATCCACGAATGTCTGGGAATTGGTAAGACGAGAAGGTCGAACGATCGTCCAGTCCAGCTCTGTACCGGTGACGAGCTTCTCTACTGCCCTGTGTTCCTTGCGAATGTTTCGGAAAAGCGTGGCAAGAAGAATGCGGAAGATCGTTGCAGGTATGACCCCCAGTGGCAAAACGCGCGTGTCCACCATCCCCGCTGACATTCCGATATAGCGGCGAATGGAGGTCTTCTGAATCGTGCGTAAAATTACACTAGTCGTCTCGGATTCGATCGAGTTCCTCCGGAGCGTTCCGGCACCGATCGCGTTCACTACCGCATCTTGGCCCTCAAGCGCCGCTGCCACTGCGCCAGTGTTCATCGCATCGCCTACCGCGACCTTAACGCCGACGGGTGCCCGGTATGAAGACAGATTGCGGACAGACGCCGTAACCGAAAAGCCTTCTCGCAACAGGGCCGCCACGATTGCTCTTCCCAGCTTTCCGCCCGCACCAAAGACGAGGACGTTGTTCATCGTGTGTTCCCCCATTGAAAGAACACGTAGCCTGCTACAGCCAATATGCATCGAATCGTATCGGCACGATTCCACCGATCAATGATTTTTGCGGCATCCACTGGCGGATTGTCGGACCACGCCAATATTTGAAGATTGATCGGTCGATGTACAGCCAGAGTCATTATGAACACAGATAAGGAAAGAAGGGATGCGGCCCAGTCGCAAATGCGGTTGGCCGGACCGCCGTAAAATAGCGTGAGCCCGGACAATACTATGGAGAGGATCATCAGCAGAGGCATCGCCTTACTAATACGATGGATAAGGAGAGGGCGTAATCTCAGCTGCAAATCCAATGGGAGTTTACCCACAGCGGGCCGCAACCCTAAGGTCCCAAATACGAAGGACCCAGCAAGCAAACCGTACACCACTGCGGCAGCGCAGGAGAGGAAGGGGTGCGGCGGGATTGGACTAGTTGCACCGTAAATGAGCATTCGCTCAATAATGCCGCAGAGCAGTTGGCTTGTCAAGATGCCAGTAGGGACCGAGTGTTTGCCCCTCAACGTGGAGCGGTATAGTTGTCAGTGTAGAAAATGCTCCAATAGTGCGAGTCCGCTCGCAAGGACACGAATTGAGACCTCAATCGATTACAAAGGAAATGATCGTTGACGCCGCTTTGTCGGTGATCCACGCGAAGGGCGTTGCAGGGGCTACGACCCGTGCGATCGTCAAGGCAGTGCCGTGTTCCGAGGGAAGCCTCTATGTTCACTTCACAGACCGGACCCAGTTGCTCGTCGCCGTCATCCGCAAGGTAGTGGGTGGTTTCTCAAAATCTCTGTCTCTCTTGGACGGTCAAGAGGGGAATGGACATGATCCTTATGAGAGGCTTGTAGCGCTGATGCTCGAAGGACTGCAGTTTTACCGCGCTGCGCTGCCCGTTTTGGCCGGCGTAATTTCTGACCCGCAAGTCCTTCTAGCGCAACAAGAAGCCTTTTCTGCTTTAGATCGTGGGCCGAAGACCTCACGAGGAACGATTGCGGCGTTTATCAGCAAGGAAATCAAGCAACACAGACTCTCTGCGTCAATCAATCCAGATAGCGCAGCAGCGATGATGCTCTATGTTCCGTTGGGAAGAGCATTCGAAGAGCGATTTACCGGGAGACGCGCGGTTGGCAGCGACGTTAGTTTCTGCAAGCAATCTGTCGCTACCATTTTGCAAATCGGCTGAGATGGATCTCCTTGACGCGGGAAAACGCCGTTTGCGCAGGAGAAGCTCGCCGCTTGTCCAAGGTTCGCCTTGGACAGCAAATTGCCACCCCCTCCTTCGACACTGGACGCCATAGGTCGATCAGCGATGCATTGACAAACTAAGCCGATTGAGAGTTAATGAGCGTATGCTCAATTAAGGCTTTGGCTGCCAAATTGCGCCCGCTGTCCGTATGCCCAGTGGAACTTTACTGAGTAGTGCAATCGCCGAAAAGGCATTCCTCTGACGATTGCCATAGGGAGTGCAGAGATTGTTGATGTTTCTCGCCAATTGTCGCTGGACACCTGCAGTGCCCGAACAATCACAGCAAAACATGAGGGAATTATAGAATGCCCAAACTGAATCGGTTCGCGAAGTCATTACTTCTCACGATAACGGCGCTCGGTGCAGTGCCATCCGCGTTTTGCCAACTTATCATTCCGGCCGATCGGAGACTCCCGCCGCCGGTCGGGTTCTCCTTCGACGGCACATGGGCTTGCGGATCGGGAGATTCAGTTGCCAATCTTAGGATTGGAAGTCAAGACCGCAGCCGAAGTGCCCATTTGACTTCACGATACTGGACGGGACTGCAGGAATCGCAGGAGTGGTTTCACGGGAGCTATCTCGTGGGGTACGACCGCGACCGGAGCAGCTTCATTTTGATCGATCTAAGGGACCCCGCCGCAATGGTATACAAAACTGACGGATGGCAAGGCAACCAATTGTTTCGACCCAAGCAAGCGACGGAGGTGACCCTGTTTCCACTTACCGCGTCCTCTTCCAGATCAAAGATCGTTAACATTTCGACGTGACATGGGAGGAATCTGAAGCGGGCGTGTGGCACAAAGATCCACCGACAGGGGCCGGAAATTGGGGCAGAGAATGAGATCGACACACAATCAGGGGCTCGTGCGAGACACGTTTGAAGTCACAACCACGAGCCCAATTGAAGCGAGGAGTTTCCGCGCGGGCGGTTTCCTATCAGCAAAAGCAACGTTGCCAAATCAAGCAGCCGGACATTGAAAAGCATGGATGATGTGAAGGACAAAGCGGCTCGGAAGCCAAACAGGATGCAGAGAGATCCCAATCAAAGGATTGGTGCGCAGAACCTCGACTCGGGATACAACCGGCGCGCAAGCCTTTCGATCGATGTGCTGTTCCAAAGCAAGTGGAGAGTGCAAATCCTCTGTGCTATGCGCCCCGGACCCGTCCGGTTCGGCCAGCTCGCACGACTTATTCCGGGGCCTCAAAGAAGATGCTCACTCAAAATCTTAGAGCGCGTTTCATAAACACCGTCTGAGTGTGATCCAGAGGCAAGCGAGATAGAAGAAGGCTCTGTAGGTGGAGAGGAGGACTCGTGGCGAACAAGCAGCCTGCGGAACTGCCCGAGCCAGGCGTTAGTTCGTTCGATGATCCAGCGTCGTTTGTAGCGCCGGAGTTTCCTGCCGTCTTGGTGCTTTCTCTTCTTGTTGTTCTCCCGGTACGGGACGATGAGGTCGATGCCCCGCTTCTTCAGTCGTTCTCGCAGCGGATCGGAGTCGTAGGCGCGGTCGGCGATCACGCGCTTGGGCTTCTGTCGCGGCCTACCTTTTGGACGAGGGACTTTGACTTCGGCGAGCGTGGCTTCCGCAAGCGTAACTTCTCCTGGAGAGGCACTTTCAAGCCAAACTCCCAGCGGAAGACCGCCACCGTCGACCAGTACCATCCACTTTGTGCCCTTGCCACGCTTGGTTCTGCCGACTGCGGAGCCCCTTTTTTGGCCGGAGCGAAGCTACCGTCCAGGAACGTCTCCTCCCATTTCAACAGGCCTTCACCGTCCAACGTACCCAGCAGCGCCCGCCATGCATCGAGCCACACGCCTTGCTCTTCCCAACGCTTCAGACGTCGCCAGCAAGTTGCGGGCGAAGGGTATTTGTCGGGCAAAAACCTCCAGGCAGCACCGGTCTGCAGCGCCCACAGGATGCCCTCCAAACATGCCCGGTTAGAAGCCCAGGGACGACCACGCTTGTCCTTGCGGGTCTTCGGCTGAGGCAGCAGCGGAGCGATCAACTCCACTGGGCATCGGTTAGCAACTCAAATCGCTTCTTGCTCATGCAAGAAGAGAATCAACCAACCCTCCTCTCCCGAAAGTCTCCAGCTTGAGGCCGGACCTATTTATGAAACACGCTCTAGGAAACTGGAGGTTGACGGGATCATCCTCCGCGAGGACTTGAGTGAAATTGTGCTTCATATCGAATACGGTTTGAAGGACAGAGTAAGAGATTCCGTCTGCGCACTGCTGGATCACCTTGCAGAGTGGGGCGGAAGTTATCTTAGCCAGTCGAGAACCGACAAGGAATAGGGAAAGCGTCACAATGCCTTCAATATATCCGCAGCCGCCGAATTGGGCTTGCAGCGGCTTCACCTGACATTGGTTGCTCTAGCCCGTGCGGCATCCAGTGCGACTGGCAGCACTTTTTCACAACATAGCGACGACCGTTGAACGCACTCGCGAAGTTCATGCTCATCATCCGCTGAATCGCACGGATAACCGGATACCTGTATAACCCGGTGTCGTTCTAGATAGGGTTACAACACCGCATATCAAAAACCGTATGTTTGGGATTTTGACCACTTGATTGAAGCTGCGAAGGCTTGCAGGAGCCCCATAGAGCCTTCGTGGAGGCGTCCTGCAGCTTGCCAGGCGTAGTCCGCTGCTCAGGTGAGGAATAGGCGGGAGCTTGGAGGTCGGTTATGATGCTGTCCTCGCGCAAATCGGCGATGACGGTTCTAGGTAGCTGCGCTAGTCCTGTTGACATATGGAAACCATTTGGTTACATTAAGCGTAACCAAATGGTTCCCAAACGATACAAGCAACGTGACGCTGTTTTTAGGGCAATATCGGATCCGACTCGCAGGGAAATACTGAGCATTCTTCGTAACGGCCAACAAACGGTGGGCCAAATCGCGGAGAATTTTCGGATGAGCCGTCCTGCAATCTCAAAGCACCTGCGTTTACTGCATTCGGCAGGCCTAGTCTCGACTCGCAAACGCGGCACCGCGAACCTGTGCAGTTTAGACGCGGAACCGTTGCGCGTCGTGGATGAATGGGTTCAGGACTATGAGACGTTCTGGAGCGATTCTTTACAAGCTCTCAAGAGACATATGGAGGAGAAGCAATGAATTCGATAAACGTGATCGGCGATGCTATTGTTCAGGAGGTTCAGATCAAGGCTTCGCCGGGGCGAATTTTTGATGCTCTGACGAATCCCTCCGAACTCTTAAAATGGTGGGTAGTCAAGGAGCGATTCAAGACTACAGATGTAGAGGTGGACTTGCGGCCCGGTGGCAAATGGATGATGCGCGTAGAGGGCGGCTGCGGACCCGGGACAACCTCAAGCATTGTCCATGGTGAGTATCGGAAGATCGAACCGCCGCACTTATTGGCCTTCACGTGGATGCGCGATGGTGAAAATGCTCCGGAAACACTCGTGTGCTGGGAGCTTCATGAGGGTGACACCGCCACGACGGTTAGGGTGACACACTCAGGTCTAACGAGCGAAAGTTTACGGCTCCGCAACAGCGGCTGGCCACTCATCCAGAGCCTGCTGCAAACCTACCTTGAGCAAAACCTTTAAGAACTCCGACCATCCTGCTGTGAAATGGCGATTTCAACGTCCCACTAACACTCCAGTGCGCGGGGTGGGGCTGTGATGCTCTTATCGATTGCTCGACTCAGCAACTACAACAATGCTCGTCAGAGCCTAACCTTCAGGAGTAATGGGAGTGATTCACAATGGCAAAACGCGAAATCTGGCATGAGATTCTCATCAACGCTTCTTCCTGTGAACTGTACGAAGCTGTGACCGACGTGAACAAGCTTGCGCATTGGTGGACCACCGATGTTCGCGGAGAGTCCGCTATCGGCGAGAAACTGGAGTTCTGGTTTAGCGGCTTTCGCGCAGCGGTGATGGAGGTAACCACGCTCAAGCCCGGTGAGCTTGTGCAATGGCATGTGATTGACGGAGGTGCGGAGGACTGGATTGACACTAATGTTGAATTCAGGATCTTTTGCGATCAGGGCAAAACTCTCCTCCATTTCCAGCACTCTCTATGGCAAGAAGATGCAAAAGCGTTTCCTCACTGTTCAATGGGATGGGCAATTTTTCTGTTAAGCCTCAAGGAATTTGTAGAGACCGGGAAAGGCCGCCCCCATCCGTATGACATGCCGATCAACATGTGGAGTCCACCCCAGTAAGAGGATGAGAAACCAGGGATTAGCGGGGCAACCGTTCGCATCGTTTTGAAGCCACACCTCCGGCGGTAAATCTCCCGGATATGACCAAGGTTGACGATAGACGACCGATGTATGCGGACGAACTCACGCGGGTCTAGCTTGTCACTGAAATCTGTAATCGTCTCCCGCAGCATATACCTGCGTCCACTTGAATCAAGGCAGCAGTAGTACGAGCTGCTTCAATCCAGCTAATCTTATCCGCTGGCAGGAGGATCTCTCTTTCGCCATCCTTCACCAGAAAGCGAGCTGAATACGGCTTCGATTCTCCCGAAGAATTACGAATCCCCTTGAGCACCGACGCCAGTTGTTCCTGGGGCAGTAGTGCGCCTTAGAGGCAATCTTCTCGTGGACGCGCTCTACGCCGTACCGACGCGCTCTCCGTCTAAAGGCTTCGTCAGGTAGTCCACGGCATTCACATCGAAGGCTTGACTGGATCGATCAAAACGCTAAGACTGCGATGAGCAGGTAAGGATGCCTACTCCCTGTGGCTTTGCCAAGTCCGTTCGTCACTGAATTGCGTCAGAAACCACTCTGTCCAAAAGCAATGTTCCGCTCAACTGCCGTGAAGGATGGCGGCTTGTTGCCGTCGGTTGACAGCAGAAGACAAATGCGACGCCGGAAGTCCGTCAACATTTGTGCCTCGCTGTTGGTTGCTTCCCAGTACGCTGTACTAAGAAAAGGCGAACTCTCATTATGAAATCGTTGTTTGTTGCCTTCGCCGCCTTATCGCTCACATCCGGAGCCAATTGCGGACAGCACGCCACGACACAGGTAGGTCAGTCAAAAAGCTTGATACGGAGGTGTTATCAAAATAGCTCCCGTCCAGTCGAGCGAGTTGTCTATTTCAATGACTTCAACACGACGCCAGGTTCTAACTTTCCGGAATGGTCGTCGCCAGGGTATTCCTACGTCGGCGCAGGGATTTCGGGTTCAGGTCCCCAGAGAGTCACCAACGTGCGCTCGCCAAATCGGTCGCAAACATTTCTCGGTGAGTTTGGAGGCCCCTACGTGCTCCCGCAGGGATCCAAGCCGGTGATGAAAGTGTCCGAGATCATCAAACTTTCGTTGGATCATCTTCCTCGGCACAAGATCATGACTATCCAATTCGATCTATATGTCCTGAAATCATGGGACGGCGATAGCACGCAATACGGGCCGGACCGGTTCGGACTCAGTGTCGATTCGGGGCCGTTCCTGATCAATACGACCTTCTCCAACAACCCCAAGATAATTACCGACGGGAGCACGCAAAATTACCCAACTCCCGTCAGCGCACCGCAAGCTGGAGCGCTTTCGATAGGCACATTAGGTTACAGTGATTTTTTCAAAGACAGCGTTTATCGTTTTGCGTTTAGCTTCGCGCACTCGTCTGAGTCTGTCCGGCTCGCGTTTTCAAGCGATTTATTCGAGGGGAAGGGCACCGACGACGAGAGTTGGGGACTGGACAACGTCTGCGTTAGGATCAGTGATGCGGCTGACCGTTAACAGGCTGTGCTGCAATGCGGATCAGGATTCACGCCCCTCCACCCACCCGCGGTCAGAAATCGCAAGACTGGTGAGTCTTCTCTTCGGCACCATGAGGTTTATGTGATGAAGTTTCGCAATGAATTGTGCAATTTGATCTTGGCATCGCTGGCCTCGTTTGCGTGTTTACCTTTCCTGGGTCTCGGCCGATCGCAGAGTTCGATTCGTCCCAAGCCAGCCTGACGAGAAACAGCTTGTTCGAGGAACAAATCGCAAGCATCAAACAACAAATATCGCACCTGCCGGATCGCGGTGTCGCCCTCTATCTTCTTTCAGCTTTGAATCAGCAACTTGGAGACTCGGGGGAGGCACTCAAGTTGCTGAAGGAGTGTGTTTCGCTTCGCGAGGGTTTCGATCCGGTCGGAAGCCGGAACCTGGGAGTTAAGGGGTTGCGAGACCCTGTGGAGAGCCAATGCTTTGCCGATTATCCTTATCAATACGCCCGCACTGCTTAGAGATCGCTAGCGTACGATCGTTGACGTTTGGTGTAGTGATCCCTACTACAACATAAAGGACGTTCTGAACCTGTCTCCGGAGTGATTCATTGCTTCGGTGTGTTGACTGAAGCGGTTGGGGCCGTCCTGCTGCTGGGGCTTGAATAAACTATCGAGCTGAGCGACATAAACTGTTTCGTCGCCACACTAACCCCAGCACAGTAGAGTGGTGAGACGGTTTAAAGCGCTCGAGCACATATCGTTATGCGACGTGCTCGGCTTTCCGCAGTGTCACCTTGAGGTTGACCCGCAAGTTGGCGGGTCGATTCTCTAAAACGCATTTCTCGTCAGCCAACAACGGCACCCCCCGACTTATGGGTATACCCCAAATCTCCATCATTACAGGACATGAGTGCATATGCGTTTCAATGCCCACGTTTCATATAACGGCGAGTGCCAAGCTGCGTTCGAGCTGTACAAAGAATGCCTCCTAAAGAGCGGTTTGCCGCGCTCCGGAAACTTCGCTACCTGGTTGGAGTCGGGCTGTTGCAAGCCGCGAATGCTTTGAATATCAAGCTCCAGCCAAAGTCCTGGTTGCATCCGCGGCGGATCGTCGCTTACCGCCCTACCAATACGCCGGTCCGATCCTATACTCCGATAGCGACACTGGCGGTCCCAGAAAGATTCTGAGTGACGTAGGCCCCTTTCGTTGGAATTCTGCAGCCGAGCCGGTTGCGAATAATTCGTTGTGAGACTTCCAAGTCAGTGGAGCATTCTTTCCAGCCTAGCTCCTGAGCGCGATAAATAGCACCTCAGAATCCTCAACAGTCATCTCGACGCGGTCCTTCTCTGATCGGAAGCGGACGCGAACGGCATGCGCTCCGGCTGGATAGAATACCTTGTCGCCAAGGTGGTAAAGGGGCCGGCCTGTCGTGCCCCGACGCGTCCAGGTTAACTCCTTTGTGTTGAGGAAGCGATTGTCTTCGAGGCTTACGTCGACAAACTCGCTAGCGCCCACACCAATTGGGTAGGAACCGATGATGCTAGCGATCTCTTCCGGAGAAATCGGGACTAGCGCGTCTATCTTCGCCGTTCCCAGTGAAGATAGAAACTCCAAGACTGCCTTAGCCTGCGGGCCTCCCGATTTTGCGTGGGCGAGCAGGGTTATGCTGTGCGGTCCCGGGATGTTAACCGCTTCGGGATAGGCTGCGATGTGTGCCCTCACTACTTCCAATTCCCCGAGCATCGCTGCCGAGAACAACGTCGGTCGAGCGCCGTTGGCGATGAGGTACTCAGCGATGGCCCTGTTCCCGGTGTGGGAGGCAGCCCCTAAAGCGTCCTCCCAGTCGCCAAAGCCCCAATCCCAGGCGGCTCTCGCCAAGGATGGCTGGGCTCCGACCAGTTCTTGGACTCGCTGTAGACTGAAGTGCGATACCGTTACCATCTCCCTTGCGAGCTCTGGCGATTGAGTCGGGAAGTGGTCGGTGACGGAAATGTGCTTTTGTATGTTGCTCCCAGCACCGATGAGCCCAAGGTGCATCGCTAACGCCTTTAGGGGCGCAAGACCAATACTGAGTGACGCGAGCGTCACAACCTGTCGTCTTGTAAGGGGGTAAACCATCTGGATCTCCTAATTTCGTTATGACAGCCGATGTCACGGATGTTCGCAACCTATATGAGCGCGGACCGATATTAGAAGAAGGTGAGATGATATGTGAAACAGAGAGAGTGACTTAGCCACTCTTGTTAGGAGCCCGAAGGCTGGGTCGGGACGATTCTTAGCGAAAATTCCTCTGCGATGGCGGCGGCAGCGGCGGATTCTGCGTCACGTACGTCGCTACGAGCGCTCTCACGTCTCACCACCCAGACGTGGGTCTGATCTGGCATACGGATGAGATGTGCGAGAACGCGGGTGCCGGACCCGACTGTTTGAACCTGACCGAGAATGACATAGTTTGCGTGAAGTGCGGTGGCAATATCTGTAAGGTTGCGCTGTTCTCTGGGCACGCGCAGAACTTCGCTGTTCCCAATAATCTTGTACTTCTCAGCCCCACTCGCCGCCAACCGCGTTATGACGTCATCCGTGAGCGTGTCGCTGAATCGATCCAGGCTCGGATCTCCGGTTTCGTTGTCGAAACGCAAAATGGCGACGATCGGCGAATGAAGAACCGCCCGTGTCCTTCGAAGGTGTCGCAGCAGCCCTAAACCCGCCATGCTCACAAGAAGGAACAATGCAGCCGCAACAGGGAGGGTGCTGGAACGCACAGGGCGTTCCAGCGGCGACGCCGATTGCGGGAATTTATTTTCGGGCTCGGGTATTATTGCGGTTCTAGTAAATGGCGCTATAAACTGGTACCCCTGCTTGGGTATAGTCCTAATGTACAGGGGTTGAGCGGCATCATCCTGCAAGGCGCTTCGCAGTTGTGAGATGCAAAAGTTTAGGCCACGCTCGAAATCAACATGGGTGCCCTCCTCCCAAATTGCCGAGGATAGCTCTTGACGAGAAACAACTTCGCCCGCCTTCTCAAGGAGAGCGGCAAGCACTCGTGCCGGCTGACGTTGCAGAGGCACTTCTACTCCGGCTCGCTGCAGAATTCCAGTTGTGGGGTCGAAGGAGAAGAGACCAAAACGCAATTTAGAAACTCCTTCGGAAACACTTGAAGCGCTATCAACCATGCACTCTCCATCCGATATGGAAGCCCGAATTCGGGAAATCTTCACAGGCCTTCCACAAACATATCAGTGCTTCGCGGCATTAGAGAGTCCTTACACTATGGGTTTAGAACTTCCGAGATCTCCGATAGGATCAACGACCGCTCCTTCTTATATGCCGCATCAGTACTCGATACGCCACACCAGTCAAAATACGGTCTTTAAAACGAGTCGAGCAACCTTATTGCGGAGAATGCCCGGGATCTGGACCGGGGCGTATGGGGTCGAGCGAGGGGCGGTGAAGCGTGGATTGACAGGGACGTTGAATCAGGACCCTTTGCTATCAGGGGAAAACACTCATGCATTTCCTGCACTCTCAATGACAAGAAGATGCAGAGGCGTTTCCCACCGCTCCATTAGGATGGGCAAGTCTTCTGTTGAACCTCAAGGATGCCGTGGCTCTCAGGATAATCAGAGCCCGGTCCCTAACGAAGTACGATCTTCGAGGCCGCGGCATGATCGAAGCGGTGCAATGGCGAGCTGTAACCAACACTATCGATGCAAACAGCGCTCTTTAAGGCTCAATGGGAAGAGTCTCAATACGAAGCAGAGGCCGAGTGCTACTATTCAGCCACTTATGTTGACCAAGCGTGCAGGCCTCCAACAGGCTCTTCTTGCCCTTACAGCGCTCTTTGCGCTCACACATTTTTATCTTGGTGCAGGGAACAGCTTTGAGAACCTCAACCAAGGTCAGTCACGCGCCCGTCCGCCATTCTACGTCGGAGTTTCTGGTCACGCTATCTACCTCTCGGGGCCACAAGCCAATGAAGCTGGCCTGCGGGCGGGCGATGCGATTCCTGCCATTACGCTCGTGCAACCAGAAGCTGCGCAGGCTGGGCTCCATGTCGGCGACGTCGTTCTTTCCATCAATCGGCGGCCTTTTACAGGTACAGCAGGTCTGTTGAGAGAACTTCGTAACAGCCGAGCTGGCCAAGTGATGGTATTGTCCCTGCTCCACTCCACGAACCTGCAAACCCTACCGTCGACAGTTGCAATCATACTTGCTCCCGAGCGTATCTTGAAGCCTCCACTGTGGGCGAAGATACTGCAAATTACGTTTCTGTTCCTTCCATGTTTCTGCCTATTGACAGGTCTCTATGTGGTCTTCATGCAGCCTCGCAACGCGCACGCATGGCTCATCCTGGGAATACTTTCCAGTTTTGATTCGTTCTTTATACCGAGCGACCAGCTCTACGGGAGGATGACCCTCGTCGCGCTTATCTGGTCGACAATAGCTCTTACCGCTATGCCGGTTTGCCTGATGCTCTTAGGGATCTACTTCCCAGAACGCTCCCGTCTCGATACCCGCTTTCCGTGGATCAAGTGGCTTCTTATTATTCCCAATCTCCTGCTCCTCCCGATTGATCTTCTCTATGACTTTGGGCACACCTACGATTTCAACGCCTATTCCTTCCTGTTCCCATGGCTCGCGTGGATCAGCTCGTTCGAGACTGTCGTGAGGGCACTTGCTATCAGCTATTTCTTTCCTAACTTATTTTCCAACCTAGCTATCAGTGGTCCGGACGCCCGGCGCCGTTTGCGCGTTCTCTATGTCGGCGCTTTAACAGGCCTCACGCCCTTCTTCATCCTGCTTGTCGTCTCCCTGATCCGTGGCCTTGACATTGGCCAGGATGTCTCTCAGTGGATCACGATCCCTGCTTTCCTGATCCTTCTTCTCTTTCCGCTTTCTCTCGCCTACGTGGTGGTGGTGCAGCGCGCGATGGACGTTCGCCTCCTCATTCGGCAAGGCACCAAATACCTTTTCGCACGTGGCACCCTCCGCATCCTTACTCTTATTCTTCTCGTTGTGATGTTATATTTCATCAGCGCATTTGTCTCGACTCCAAGCCATCGCCGGCCCGTCGACGCGATTCGGATCTTCGCTCTCGCTGGTTTTTTCGTCGCTTTCAACATGTTGGCGGTCAAGCGCCTCCAAGCTGCCATCGACCGTCGCTTTTTCCGCGATGCATATTCCGCCGAGCAGGTACTCTCCGACCTATCGGGGGAGGCTCGCAACTTCATCGAGACGCGGCCGCTGCTGGAGACCATCAGCCAACGTATTAGAGTCACGCTTCACGTCCAAAGCATTGCGTTTTTCCTTCAAGTCGGAGACACCTTCCGCCTCGAGATGGCAGGTTATCGAGCGGCCAACGCTGGAATTTCGAAGGATCTTGCCCTCTCTGCCGACTCCCGATCCATAACGACACTCACCGGCACTGGACTGCCGGCCTTCGTGTATCGGGACGACCCCTCTTCCTGGTTCGTCGACGCTACAGATGCTGAGCGCGCAGTTCTTACGGAGCTTTCGACCGAGCTTCTAGTTCCACTTCCTGGACGCAACCGCCTGATCGGCATTATGGCCTTGGGTCCGAAGCAATCCCAAGAACCATACTCTCGCTCAGACCAACAATTGCTTCGGAGCGTCGCTTCGCAGACCGGACTTGCGCTCGAGAACGCCGAACTCCTTGAGAGTCTTACCACAGAGGTCGCCCAGCGCGAGCGAGCTGCGAACGATCTTGAAATCGCCCGCGAGGTCCAGGAGCGTCTTTTCCCCCAGGGGCACCCTAGCCTGCCGGGCGTAGACCTCGCCGGCTTCTGCCGCCCGGCTCAGGCAGTAGGAGGCGATTATTACGATTTCTTTGAGCTTCCCATGTCGAGTCATGGCCAGTCCTCTCTCGGAATCGCTATCGGAGACATCTCTGGCAAGGGCATACCCGCCGCACTGCTGATGGCATCTCTTCGCGCTAGCCTCCGCAGCGCCGCCTCCCTTGAGCCCAATGCCTACCATCACGATCTTGCTCGCCTCGTAGGCCACGTGAATCGTATGGTCTTTGAGTCCTCAAGTTCAAATCGCTATGCTACCTTCTTCTACGCCCAGTACGATCCGTCCATCCGCACCCTGACATATGTCAACGCGGGGCATAACTCGCCTTGTATTCTTCGCGCTATGAATGGGAGCAGCGAGGTCATTCGGCTCGAACCTACAGGAACCGTCATCGGACTTATGCACGATGCCACATACGCGCAATCGTCCTTGAACTTACAATCTGGCGACATATTCCTGGCTTTTACAGACGGCATTTCTGAGGCGATGACAAGGGATGAAGAGGAATGGGGCGAAGAACGCATGCTAGCTTGTGTGCAAAGGATAATCAGCGATAGGGATTTCACTACAACCGCGCACCAACTCGTTAGTTCTATTCTCGGCGCAACGGACACCTTCACTGCGGGTGCAGCCCAGCACGATGATATGACTCTTCTCGTGGGACGATTCGGCTGACACAACTCCCACTACTGCTGCCTCGGCGACGCTCCCCGCGCTTAGCATGGAGTGCTCGGCGAGGGATCGCGGCTTCCTGGAGAAGTACTCAGCCCCGGGCGGCCTCACCCGCGCCATTGATCGGCCTCGGTATTTTGCACCAATTGAAATGTTCGCTTCGACCAAACCTGACCTGAACTGAAAGGATGGACGCTTTGGGATGAAGAAGCGTTTTTCTGGGGAGCAGATGGTTGGAAATTTGAAGCAAGCTGAAGTGGGTGTTCCTGGCCGAGGTGATCCGTAAGGAGGGGTCGGCGAGCGAGCCATTTACCGTTGGAAGGCAAAGTACGCGGGTTGGAAGTCGACCAAGTATGCCATATGGCTCAGTTGCAGGAAGAGAACATGAGGCTGAAGCGGTTGGTGGCGGATCTAACGATGCCGGCAGCAGCTTCTTCATACCGGGCGGTAAGGAATTCCAGCCTACTTTCCAAGAAATCAATTTCCTGGACTGGTAAAACTCAAGGGCGATGTAGAAGCCCGCGAACTCCTGCGTTTCGCTTACGGGGTGGAGCTTCCAGCGGAGAGTTAGACATCGACCATCTGACGATTTGGCGAAGGTCAGAAGCATCTTTGTTAGACACGGATAGTTGGAAGAGCCGCCCTGCGCTCTCTATCTATTTGATCACGCTCAACCACCGGCGATCGCTCCGATGATCAGAAACGGTTCCTTTCCCTCGCTCACCTTTACTGGTAATGGCTCATCGGGCGACAGATGGGAAACATCTTTTTCACACGCGAAGAAGCGAAGGAACGGTCGACGAAGCTTACTGGTGTGATCACGAATCGTTCCCTCAAGCATCGGGTAGGCTAGTTCAAGCGCATCAAGAACTGCCCGCTGAGTTACAGTCCCATCTAGTAAGACATGCACTTCGCGGGAGGTACTGGCTAACCTGCAAAGGTGGGCTGGAAGCTCGACCCGCACTGTTGCCGTCATGAGAGCGTCTGGACCTCGACCGAAAGCACCGATGGAAGATTGTGAACGATTGCCTGCCACGTCTCGCCTGCATCGGGCGATGCATAAACTTGGCCACCTGTTGTACCGAAGTACACGCCACACGAGTCGAGCGAATCTATTGCCATCGCATCTCGAAGTACATTCACATAACAGTTGGTCTGCGGGAGGCCCCGCGTCAAAGGTTCCCATTCATGGCCGCCAGAACGGCTTCGATAGACCCGGAGCTGGCCATCAATCGGAAAATGTTCCGAATCGCTCTTGATGGGTACGACATAGAGCGTGTCGGGCTCATGTGCGTGGACATCAATTACAAAGCCGAAGTCGGTCGGAAGATTGCCGCTGATCTCCTTCCAGGACTCCCCGGCATCATCGGACCGCATGACATCCCAGTGTTTCTGCATAAAGAGGGTGTCTGGACGTGCGGGATGCATGGCGATGTGATGCACGCAGTGTCCGACTTCGGCATTGGGATCGGGGATGTACTGAGAATGAAGCCCGCGATTGATGGGCTTCCAAGACAGGCCACCGTCATCCGTACGAAACGCTCCCGCAGCCGAAATCGCGATGAAGATCCGTTGGGGATTGGCACGGTCCAGCAATATTGTGTGAAGGCACATTCCCCCTGCGCCCGGCTGCCATGCTGGCCCGGTGCCGTGCTTTCGCAGCCCGGCGAGCTCCTGCCAAGAGTCGCCTCCGTCAATCGAGCGAAATAACGCCGCATCCTCCGCTCCGGCGAACACAGTGTCTGGGCAGGTTAGAGAGGGTTCCAAATGCCAAACCCGTTTGAATTCCCACGGATGCGGTGTGCCGTCATACCACTGATGCGTTCCGGCATCGCCGTCGTAAACGAACTTGTTTCCGACGGCATTCCAGGTGACTCCGCCATCATCCGATCGTTGGACTACCTGGCCGAACCAGCCCGAGGTCTGGGAGGCGTAGAGACGATCGGGAGCAACTGGCGATCCCTTGAGATGATAGATCTCCCACCCTGCGAAGTGCGGACCGGACACCGACCAGTCCTTCCTTATCCCGTCCGACGTGAGAACAAAGGCGCCTTTGCGGGTTCCAACAAGAAGTCGTATTCGGCTCATATCAGCTCCAGATCACTAGTTGGCGAGGCAGATTATTCGCGTCCAGTGTACGGCAACAGCCGCTGTCGAGAGCAACGTCCTCACACGGTCGTGGCGTTTTGAAGGACAGGCACGCGGCGTATCTCATCATGGCCAGGAGAGTAAATCTCCATCCTAAGGCCGGATACATTGACGCAGACTTTCTTCATCGAATCACTTTTCCCTTGCAGTCGGGCGGCGGACCATACATTTGGGAAGCCGGCTTGCCGGAGTGACCCATCGCCGACGTTGTTGTTAGGAGCGCAGACTTCTCGGGATTGGAACGGTAAGGTCTCGCACAAGCTTCGTAACACAGTTGGAACTCGTTTAGGACGACAATGATCGCTTGTTGCAAGAACGGCTCTCGGCAACTTACCACCGCACTATGTCATTCTTCAGCAGGGAATTGAGAGCTAAAATGCGGTCCAGGGGGAGAGAAGCATGATCACGGCGAGTGTCATGGGAACAGCGGAACGATCGGTTGGAAGTGGTCGGCGAAGGAAAAGCTGGTCGCCCGCAGAGCTTTCAACCTGGCTTTGGACAGGGAATTGGCAGCCGTCACCCAGGAGGTCAAGCAACGGGCCGAGCAAATCAAGGAGGCATCGGATTTATGGGGGATGGAAACGTGGCTTACCGAGCAGCGAGAACGGATCGACCGTACCTTCGACTTCCGCTACTCTGTTTTAGATCGAGTCTTTGCCACCCTATGCACGAGCGTCGACTTAGTCTAGATGAGTTGCACGGTCTCGCTCAGGAGAAGTTAGACACAATCGAGCGATTGGCCCAGACCGAAGACCACTTGCGCAGCTCTCAACTTTAGAGCAACTGAAACGGAAACTCCTTGAGTTATCGATCATTTGCGCGACCTTGCTCAGCGCTCTAAGGGTGAAGGGGTCGCCCGAGTGTCTCGGTGGTGGTGTTGCGGATACCGAAACGCTTTGCCACCTCCCGTGGCAGTTGTACCCCGAGTTTTGCTCGGGTCATGGCGACATACAGCAGTCTCGCTTCTGATGCGGTGGCCTTGGCAACCTCCGCCGACCCGAGGCGTTTCGCCCTCAGAAAGCCGGCTTCAAAATCAGGGTCGAGATACACGTAATCCCACTCTCTTCCTTTGGATCGATGAGCAGTCGAACAGATGACCTGGGCTGTCGACTCAGTGGACTCACATTTAGAGAGCGCTCCTAGAATACGAGTCTCGTCGTGTTCCTGAACGAGATTGACCAGCGGTCGCAAACCCTCACCTTCGGGCCGGTTGCTGAAGCTCATCACGTCCTTCCATCCTTGGAACCCGACTAGTTCCGGGGATTGCCCAGGTTGATTTTGCTTCACTCGCTGCACATCTGTAAGGACACGCTCCAAGTCCTTTGTTCCGCCAACCACGGCACATCGCAAGTTGCGAGCAAGGCACCTAAGGACATTCGACATCACTGCTGCATTGCTGCGAGCAAGTATGGCGTCTGGCTTCACGCGACCAATGTGAGAGGGAACAGATGTAGAGCCACGAAGCGGCTCTCGCGAACCCAGCGTGCGAAGTACGATAGTCGCCGCAGCAGCGATCTCAGGACCAAAACGAAAGGACTGTGATAGTAAGCAGCGATGGCGTGTTTGAACCTGGTCCATTGCGTTCACAGCCCCGCGCCATTCATAGATCTGCTGGTTCGCGTCGCCCACGTAGACAATCTGGCACTCTGATCGATTTAGCACTTCTAATAGAACCGGGTTGAGGTCCTGGGCCTCATCGACCATGATGTAGTCAGCCTGTGCGCGAGGATTCGACAGCGCCCAGAGTTTCAGATAGCCATCATGCCCGAGCGGCAGACCCTTTGATCTATCGAGCATGCTCGACCAAAGATATCCAAGGTGCTCGGCGACCTGTTTTGCAAAGCTTTCGAACTGTTCAGAGCCTAGCCGCTCAAAGGACCCATAACGGGGGACATGCAACGTCGAGGGAGCCGCATCGCGACTCTGGAGGAACAGCTTCAACCCGTCGCGGAGGACGGCAGCGTAAGACTTCTGCTCAAGCACGACTCCTGAATGGAAGGTGATCTCTCCGGGCAGACGAAATGCCTGGAGGATCAGGTTTGGTGTCAGGCTTTCCGTGAGCTTCCACTCTGGATAGCCTAAGCTCCTTCGAACTGCCCGGAACGCGATCGAGTGCGTCGTCGCACATTTCACATGCGCCGGGAAGCGCCCTCGGGCTTCGGAGGCAATCGAGCGATTGAAGGCTAAGTAGAGAGCCGAAGAGGGCTTGCTGCCAGCCAGCATCTTCAACGTAGTTGTTTTGCCCGCTCCCGCATAGGCGTCGATCCGAAGATTCCCGCCAGCAAGAAAGAGCTCGACTGCTAGGCGCTGCTCAGCGACGGGCTGAAACGAGGGAGTATCTGATTGCAGCATTCATGACTGATCCTAATCGTTCCATCGCGGAGACGGCCTCGATCACTGGGCTTACGTACGCCCCAGCGATTCCAGTGCCACACAAGATGATCATCACGACGATTGGTGAAGCTAAGGAGGGATTGTGGTCCCTGTAAATACTATGTCCGATAACATTCCAAGAGAATCACTGGTCGTCAAAGCTCATACTATGAATCAGTTACAACGTCTGATAATTCTGTACAGTTGCTCTCTTTGATCATGCCCAAGCAAGCAGACCTCCACACACTGACTCCAAATGGACCGCCGATAGTGACGGTTTCAAGGCTGAGGCGCGTCGCTTGGAACGCTCCGGCCTCAGCCGTCATGCAACCTCCATCGCGATGCTAGAGGCTCACGCTCAGGCGATCGAACGCTGCATTCTCGAGGTGCAGTTTCTGGGCAAATCTGATTGAATCTCGGACTTGATCAAAGGCAGGTCACCTTGAACTGTCATCGCCTACTGCTGCGTCTTCAACTGCTCCTCTGCACGTAACCAGTCCCGGGCATCGTCGCCGTGATGATGGCCCCTGTCGGCCCACAGTCGATATGCAAGCAGTTCGACGTCTTGGTGCGTTGGAGGAACGTTGGATGGCTCTGCCGGCGCCGTCTTTTTCTTGGCTGCGGTTTTCCTTGGTGCTGTCTTTTTCCTGAGTGTCTCGGACATAGAATCTCCTGATCGTGGGGTGGGCTCTCGGGTTGGGTTCAAAGGAAAGATCCCCCGGAAGCCTCCGAGGGACCATGATGTTTCATACAGCGGGTGATTTACTTCGTTGGAGCGATCGCGTCCTTCGCCGCTTTTGCGATACGGAACTTGACGAACGTCTTTGCCTTGATCTTGATCGATTCCCCGGTCTGGGGATTGCGGCCGATACGCGCGGCTCGCTGCGCCTTTACCAGCTTGCCGAGACCAGGGATAGTGAACTCGCCGTTCTTCTTCGCTTCCTGAATCGCGGTTGTGGCCAGCAGCTCTGTAAAGGCAGCTGATTGTTTGGTTGTAAGTTCGAGCTTCTCCGCAGCGAACCGGACCCATTCAGCTTTTGTCATCTTCTTTGCGGCGGATGTCTTCTTTGCTGAAACTGCGGTTACCTTTTTTGCGACCGGAGCAACTGTCTTTGCTGGAGCTTTCTTCGTTGCCATGGATCCTCTTTTCGAGCGGGTTGTTGGTTAAGAGCGTTTCGCAGCAGACTTCTTCGCAGGCGCCTTCTTGGCAGCTAGAGGAGGGGTGTCTTTCGGCGGAGACAAGTGAGCCACAACCGACGCTCCGAGCTCTCGCGTCTCTTCTGTGGTAAGCATGCTCGGGGATTTCAAGGCCTTTGCGCGAGCTTGCTAACTTTGGGCGACGTGGTTGCTGCTGGAGCTTTAGCCATTCCACCAGTCTACGTGGCGAGACCCGCAGATTATCGACGATAAGCCTCAGCGGAACCTAGCTGTGTATTGGGGTGCGTCGTCACAGAATGGCACACTGACGAATCTGGCCGACCCTTCCCTCTTCTTGAAGCCGCCAACCAGTTTGTCGCTGAAAGTCCAGTCTGATATGGAGTGACCGTGTCAACTCCGCACAACTGTGGGGTTGTTCTTGTCGTTGTCGGTGCTTTGGTCCTTTCCCGAAGACAGAGCGAGCAGCAGTCGGAGCAGTTTTGAGCGACGATTGATCAGTCTGATATTCGCGGGTCGAAACCGCATAATCATGATCCGTCGGGAGCTGCCTCTGACTGTTATCGCGAGTCCGGTTGAGCCTGTCGCATAGGCCGAGCGAGGGTTCTCCTTCGTGCTTGCCCTGGCTGCTGCTGGCTCTGTGTTCGAGACGGATGTCAGCGTTCATCGATTGAGTTCTTATCTTTCCTTCTTAGGAGGTTTTTGTTTTGCGTTGTTGTCAGACTGCAACGTGCTGCCTGGAGACAGTCTCTGCTCTGGTTCCAATAGCCCAGATAAAGCCCAGCAGCTCTCGAGCTACAGCTGTGACGATCTTCCTCTGGTCCTTGCCGGCTGCGCTCAGCTTCACATATCGCTTGTGCAGCCTGTGTTGCGCCTTCCATGCAATCTCCTTAGTCTCTTCCGAGATGCTCTCCTGTCGTCTTCGCAGACCGTACCAGATACCTGGCGGACGACGATAGCTCCATGCGGCTTCGACAACGATGCGTCGCAGGTGCGCGTTGCCAGTCTTGGTGATGCTTCCGCGTCTCGTTCTCTTGCCACTGGAGTCCTCGCTAGGTACAACGCCGCAGTACCCCATCAGTTGGCGAGCACTCGCAAAGCGAGACACCTGGCCCAACTCGCTCGCAATGGTCACAGCCGAGATGTCTGCGATACCGCGCAGTGCCTGTAGATCGTTAATGACTTGTTGCAGCGCGGGCGATGCCAGCTTCACCGCTTCCATGATGGCTTGCTCCAGACGCTCTACGCGTCCCCGCATGTGCTCGACTTCGTGTAGATAATCCTGGCGAGTGGACTCTTGAGCTATCTGCGTGAAACGCAGCTGCGCGACCCAGATCAAATAAGGTCGTGTCCAAGGCCTGACTCCGGTCGGTGGCCGCTGTCCGGAGCGCAGAAGGAACTTGCTCAAGCGATGCCGCGCTCGTGTCTGATCCTGCTTGGCTGCTTCGCGGGCTCGCACCAGGTCGCGTAACGCTTCTGAACCCTCATCCGGAACCCACACCGCCGTCAGATCCCCGGACCGATGGCAACGTGCTAGCTTCTCGGCATCTCGCCGATCGGTCTTCACTCGATCGCCAGCCTTGACGGGTACCAGCGTGGGTGCCACAACTTCGCACTCGACGCCCAACTCCGCCAGTTGCCAGTACACGACGTAGCCCGTCGGTCCGGCTTCATAACAGGCTCTCAGCTTGGCTGCAGGACCAAGCTTCTTGATCAACTTGCGAATAGACTCAGCGCGGTTCGGAATCGTTCCAAGACTCCGCACTTCACCTTCTGGCTCCGCGACCGCTACGGCGATCGTCTCAGCATGGACATCCAATCCTAGAAATCGTAACTTCTCCTTCATGACCGGCTCTCTTCCGCTTGTGGCTCTGAACTGTGCGTCCTTCGGACGCTCACAGCTTAACCCACGATCGGCGGCATCGGCGCCGGTCACTCCATACTGACTGTTAGCGTTAGTTGAGAATACCCTCGATGCTATGTGTCTACAAGAATTCAATCTCTCTTTTCGCAGGACCATGGGTCGCGTGCTAGTCCACACAACTCGGCGCGTCGCTATTGTGGATCGGCTGTGGTTCTATACGAAGCGGTGTATGCGAATCGGGATCGTGATGCTCCTTTGCAGCGTTTTGGGCTGTCGTCGACCTGTAGCGGTGCCCCCTTTTGTAACTTTCCTTGGGGCATGGTGGCTGCAGCCGGACGATCAGCCACAGGCAGAACGCGAATTTCAAGAGTTCACCCGAAAAACAGGAATCGCAATTCAGCAGTCTCCCATTCCCAACACACTATTCTCTTCGCTTGATCCTCCAGCGCAACTAGACCTTTTGCGAAAGGTTCTCCATAAGGGCGAATCCGCTCCGGACATCCTGGGGATTGACGTCATTTGGCCGGCAAGTTTAGCCGACGACTTGGTCGATCTTCGGCCCTACCTTTCCTCTGAAATATCCTCGCAGGATTCGAATCTAGTCGCGAACTATACAGTCCAGGGCAAGGTCGTAGCTATACCCTTTCGCACCCACGTGGGTGTTCTTGCGTACCGCATCGACCTCCTGCAGCGCTACGGCTACAGCCATCCTCCGAAGACATGGGACGAGCTGGAAAGCATGGCCGCACGGATCCAGGCAGGCGAGCGAGCAAGGGGCCGAAAGAACTTCTGGGGCTACGTGTGGCAAGGCGCTGCTACGGAGGGCCTCACGTGCAACGCATTGGAATGGCAAGCTGCCGAAGGTGGAGGCCGTGTCGTCGAAGACGACCAATCAATTAGCATCAACAATACTCATGCCGTTCGCGCATGGGAACGAGCCGCACATTGGGTCGGTAGGATATCGCCGCCCGGGGTCGTTTCTTATCGAGAGACTGACTCGCTGAACGTCTGGAACTCAGGCAACGCCGCGTTCCTGCGCAGCTGGGAATGGGCGGACCATATGGCTCGTTCAGGCAAATCGCCAATGCAGCAATACACCGGCCTCACAAGCATGCCGGGAGATGGACGAGGGCAAGTCAGTGCGCTGGGGGGCTACGGTTTAGCTGTTCCTCGTTCTTCGGCCCATCTGCAGGAGGCGATTGCTCTCATCCGTTTTCTTCTCTCCATGGACCTGCAAGGCGCAAGGGTTCCAGCAAATCAACTACCCCGTCACTTCGAAAACCTTCCCAGGGTATTGCAGCCTCCTGATCCTTCCGGTCTGAGGAGCCAACAAATTCGGCTGGTCAGCCGGCCTGCGGATCTCACCGGTGACCGCTATCAGACGGTGACCGAGGCCTATAGCCAAGCGGTACACTCTGTCTTGACGGGGCAAAAGACTGCGCCAGACGCAGCAGCGGAGTTGGAGAAACGACTGGTCCAGGTCACAGGCCTGCGTACTGCTCCGCCGCCGGCAAGGAAGTAGAGGTTGAATGAAACCGTCAGATTATTCCAAGATCGGGACTCGGCTGACGCTCGCCTTTGCACTGTTGATCGCGCTGATCCTTGCCGGAAACTCGATCGTTATATGGCAGTTTCATCTTGCGCGTGTTGAAACAGATCGTCTCACCAGCGCGAACCGACAGTTGAACGCGATCCTCCAGCTCCAGGTTGGCCTTCTCGCGTTCCACCAGCGCCTGGATGATCTCGCCCGATCAGGCAATGCGCAACACTTGACCACAGAAGTGGGTCCGCTGCGTCTAGCGTTCCTTAACCAGATTAATCAAACAAGAGAGGTCGCCGCCCGGCCTCCTACAGCCAATGCGGATCGGGACATCCTTCCCGTACTGGATACGATTGAGGTCGCCTTGCCGGGTCAGCTTGATGCCATTAGTGGTTTGGCAGAGGCGGGAGACTGGGAGAGCGTACAGCGTCGGTTGGACAAAGAGCTAAAGCCAATCGAAACGCAGACCTCAGTTCTCGTCGAACGTATTCAGCATCAGGCCAGTCGCGAACGTACTGAGTCGGCGTCGAAAATGTCGGGCTTACAACAGCGAACCATCGTCATTGTGCCTATCATGGCTATCTCTACCTTTTGCTTCGCCGCCTTTTTCGGATGGGCCGTCGCGCGGCGGATAGTGGAACTCCGCCTCGAGGAGCGTACTGGTGAGCGCACACGCATCGCGCGTGAACTGCATGATAGCTTACTTCAAAGCCTTCACGGCCTCATGTTCGAGTTCCAGGCCGCTCGCAACATGTTCCAAAAACGGCCCGACGAAGCGCTGCAGGCCCTCGATAACGCAATCATGGGAACAGAACAGGCAATCGTCGAAAGCCAGGACGCCATCGTGGATCTGCGCAGCACAGCGATGTGTGAAGACGATCTCCCACAACTTCTGCGGCTCACGGGGGAGAGCCTTGCCACCGCAGGGACCGGAGAACACAAGTCTCCCAGCTTTGGACTTATCGTTGAGGGCCAGCAGCGCGTCTTGACTGCGGCCATCCAGGATGAGGTTTACCGGATCGCGCGTGAGGTCTTACGGAATGCGTTTCGGCACGCGCAGGCGACCAGGGTGCAGGCCGAAATTTGCTACGGCAAAGACCAACTGCAACTCCGTGTATGGGACGATGGACGAGGCATGGATCACCGCGTGATGGAGAGGGGCATCCGTCCCGGCCATTGGGGCCTGCCGGGTGTCAGGGAACGGGCTCACCAGATCGGTGCGAAGCTGGATGTCCGCAGTGAAGCGGGAACGGGGACCGAGATTCAACTTAACGTCACCGCGTCGGTGGCCTATCAAAAAAATCTCAACCGCTCCAGATCCGGCGCGACGTAAAGGTCTTGAAAATGACTGTAGAAACCAGTCTGATTCGTATTCTTACGGTGGACGACCATCCTCTTCTTCGCAGGGGGATTGCTGCCCTCGTCAACGTTGAAGACGACATGAAGCTTGTCGCGGAAGCTTCAACCGGAGAGGAGGCCATTGAAAAGTTTCGGCTCCACAGGCCCGACGTCACTTTGATGGATATTCAACTCCCCGGCCTGAATGGTATCCAATCGATCAGCCAGATTCATAAAGAGTTCCCAGGCGCAAAGATCATTGTTTTGACGACGTACAGTGGTGATGCCCAGGTGGTGCGGGCAATCAAAGCGGGTGCGCGAGCCTATCTGCTCAAGAGGCAGGTTCATCGCGAACTTCTCGAGACGATCAGGGCGGTCCACGCAGGACATCGCCGGATACCCCAGGAGCTTGCGGTCGAGATCATCAATTCACTCAGAGAAGACCTCACACCCCGCGAGGTCGACGTTTTGCGACTCATAGCCGATGGCAACGCCAACAAGGCCATCGCCAGCCAGTTGTCGATCGGTGAGGCGAGCGTGAAGAGCCACGTCGCGAACATCCTCGCAAAGCTGGATGCGAAAGACCGTGCCCACGCCGTCACGATCGGCCTGAGGCGCGGAATTATCGAACTGTAATTCCCCCAAATGGGGGAGATGCAGATCGCCGTCCGGCGCTCTGCGCACCTCAGGAAAATGCCGGCTTTGGGGCGAGTTACCTTCGCAGAGCTCTTGATCCCTCCATAAATCACCGCCGTGAGAGTGCCGTTCTCGTAAGGCCACCTTGAGGATCATTGCGAGTAGGGAATTGTTTCTGCTCCGCGAAGGCAGCTGCCCTCCTCTCCGTCATATGGCCATCAGATAGTCGTCATTCAGTCGTTGTTCGTTAGCGCTGCTCGCTCGACACTCGCGACATGGGAACGAGCACGAACCGAACGCGCGCCGGTAATGCAAGTCTGGAACAAGCGGTCGAAGACTACGACCTGGTGATCCTGGGCGGCGGCACCGGGTCGACCGTTGCCGCATGGACCTTTGCCAGTCAGGGGCAACGCGTCGCCGTCATCGATCGCAAGTACATCGGTGGATCGTGCCCGAACATCGCCTGCCTTCCCAGTAAGAATGTCCTCCACGGTGCCAGGGTGGCGTCCTACATCCGGCGAAGCGAAGAGTTTGGTTTATTCACGGATGGCCTTCGTGTCGAGATGCCTGCTGTGCGTGCTCGAAAGCGCGCAATGGTGATGGGCCTCAACGAGATGTATCTCGATCAATACAAGCGCACCGGCGCGGAGTTTATCTGCGGATCAGGCCGCTTCGTGGGCCCAAAAACTCTGGAAGTGACCCTGAGCGACGGCTCCACGCGACTCCTCCGCGGAAGCAACGTAATCGTCAGCACAGGCACCCGCGCCGCATTGAGCGCGATCCCCGGCTTGACGGAAGCCCGGCCGCTCACCCATGTCGAAGCGCTTGAACTGGATCATGTCCCGGCTCATCTGATCGTGCTTGGCGCTGGCTACGTTGGCCTGGAGCTGGCACAGGCGATGCGCCGCTTCGGCAGCAGGGTAACCGTCATAGACCACAACGATCGCCTGCTGCACCGCGAAGACGACGATGTAACCGGTGCCCTCGCCGATCTCTTCGGAGATGAGGGCATCGAAACCGCTCTGAATGCCAGTGTGAAAAAGGTCTCTGGAAGGTCTGGTGAATCGGTGATGCTTGACTTCGAGCAGGACGGTCGAACGACAACCATCGAGGGCACCCATCTGCTTGTTGCAACAGGGCGACAGCCCAACACCGAAGATATCGGTCTCGAGCTTGCTGGTGTCCAGCTGACCAGCGACGGCTACCTCAAGGTCAACGAGCGCCTCCAGACCACCGCAACCGGTGTGTGGGCGATCGGTGAAGTCGCTGGAACTCCTCAATTCACCCACGTCAGCGTGGATGATTTCCGCGTGGTCCGCGACAACCTCATGGGCATTCACCGGACAACAACCGGCAGGCAAATCCCGTACACGCTCTTCACCGATCCCGAACTAGCCCGCATCGGTCTTACGGAGAAGGAAGCCCAGGCGCAAGGAATCGCATACCGGTTGTTCAAACTCCCGATGGAGGGAGTGCTTCGCGCTCGCACTTTGTCGGAAACGAGAGGATTTCTCAAGGCTCTTGTCGCAATCGACAGCGATTTCATCCTCGGCTTCACCGCCTTCGCAGTAGAAGCGGGGGAGATCATGGCGTCCGTCCAGACCGCCATGATAGCCACATTGCCCTACACAACACTTCGCGACGCCATATGGGCTCACCCCACGCTCGTCGAAGGTCTGATCCCACTGTTCTCATCCACCCCATCCTCATCGACCGATATTCCCGCGCAAGTCCTCGAAGCAGTCTCCGTCAACAGTTGAACAGTTGGCCGTCCAGGCCGGAGGAGCCCTATGAGTGCCAGTTCCACTCTTTCCCATGCTGTCATCCCTCAAACGTCGCTTCATAAGGTTGAGGCCGATGGAGTCGAAGTCTTCTACCGAACTGCAGGCGACCCCGGGGCACCGGTAATCCTTCTGCTGCATGGATTTCCCGCGTCATCCTTCATGTTCCGCGAGCTGATGCCCCGCCTCGCGGATGAGTTTCATCTGATCGCCCCGGACCTGCCCGGCTTCGGGTTCACTCAGGTACCCGAGAAGCGAAACTACACCTACTCCTTCGACTCGTTGGCGCACACTATCGCATCGTTCACCGATGCATTGGGCCTCACCCGCCATGCAATCTATGTATTCGACTACGGTGCTCCCACCGGCTTTCGCCTCGCGATGGCGCGGCCCGAGCGCATCACCGCGATCATCTCACAGAACGGCAACGCCTATGAAGAAGGACTTGGCGACTCGTGGGCACCGATCAGACGATACTGGGCAGAACCTACCCAGGAAAACAGGGAGGTGCTGCGCACGAACATCCTCACCCTGGAAGGAACCCGCTGGCAATACACCCACGGCGTCGAGCACTCGGACAGCATCGCGCCTGAGTCGTACACGTTAGACACTGCGCTCCTCGACCGGCCGGGAAACAAAGAGATCCAGCTCGACCTGTTCCTCAACTACGCGTCGAACATCGAGCTTTACCCAAAGTTTCAGGACTACTTTCGTACGTCAAAACCACCGCTACTCGCGATCTGGGGCAAGAACGATCCCTTCTTTCTCCCAGCCGGAGCGCAGGCGTTCAAGAGAGACCTGCCCAGCGCCCGTGTGGAGTTTCTAGACACCGGCCACTTCGCGCTTGAGACCCATGCTTCAGCGATCGCCGAAGCAATCAAAGATTTTCTCAACGGTAAATCGGCGGTCATAGCGTGATCAGCGAAGGATCATCGACCACCGGTTCGGTCGCCGTCGTCACCGGCGCAAGTCAAGGGATCGGCCGTGCCACTGCGTTGAGGTTGGCGCATGACTTTTCTGCAATCGTGCTTGCTGCAAGAAACGAAGACGAACTGCGAAGCACCGCCGACGCTGTAACTTCAGTTGGCGCAAGGGCACTGGTCTCTGCAACTGATCTACGCGAGACCGACGCGGCCGCGACCCTCATCCAAACGACCCTCGAGCGCTTCGGAAGAATCGATGCGTTGCTCAACATCGCCGGCGCGGTCCCGCAGATCGATCTCTTCGAGATGACGGACGACCAGTGGCACGATGGCCTGGCTCTAAAGTTTCACGGTGCCCGTCGTCTTACGCTCTCAGCCTGGGACGCGCTGAAGGCCTCAGGCGGATCGGTCATCTTCATCTCCGGCTCAGCCGCGCTCGACCCCAAGCCTGGCTTCGCCGCCGTCGCCGCGATCAATGCCGCGATCATCGCACTCGCTAAAGCCTTCGCGGAACAAGGCATCAAGGACGGCGTGCAGGTCAATAGCGTCGTTCCCGGGGCGGTCATGACAGGCCGCCGCGAATCCTTCTTCAAAAAGTGGGCACCCGAGCACAACCTGAGCGTTGAAGAGGCAATGAGGAAGTTCCCCGAAGCAGTCGGTATCGCGCGCTTCGGCAGACCGGAAGAGATAGCCGACCTGATGGCCTATCTCGTGTCACCCTCGGCGAAGTGGCTGACCGGATCGTGTGTGCGCATGGATGGCGGAGAGATCAAAGGTATCTGAGGGAGCAATCATCATGAGTCGAACAATGATAGGCGAAACTTTCACCAGAAATGAGTCGGTGCCGAAACACGGCGATACACCATTTCCCCAAACATATCTGGAGAAACTGGCCGCGTGGGTAAGCGATCGCGATCTCCCTTTCCTCGTCCTGAGTATCGGAATGGCCGTGATGCTTCTCTGGGCAGGCACCTACAAGATGACTGCCCCAGGTGCGGAAGGCATCATCCCGCTCGTCTCGCACAGTCCTTTGATCAGCTGGCACTTCAAACTCTTCGGCCCGTATGTAGGCTCGGATCTGATCGGCACAACCGAAGTCATTGCGGCCCTGCTCATTCTTACCGGCTACTTCAAGCCAGCAGTGGGGATCGTGGGCGGCGTGATCGCGTCTGTCATGTTCTTCACAACCAGCACGATGCTCCTGAGCACTCCTGACACCACCGTGAGCGTTCACGGAATGAGATACATGAATTTTCTCGGTCTTTTTCTCTACAAGGACGTGATCTCCTTTGGCGCGTCCCTCCTTCTCATCAGCGCCTTCGGCAAGCGAGCCATCGGCACCAGGTAACCGCAATATCAGAACAGACAGGAGAGATCAACATGCTTGAGACAACAGAGAAAGTCAGACCAATCTCCGCAACATCCCGATATCCTAAGCGGAGACGAAAGGTCCTTGACCGTGAGATGGCGTACGTAGAAGTAGGCGAGGGCGATCCGATCGTGTTTCTGCACGGCAACCCCACATCTTCCTTCCTCTGGCGCAATGTAATACCGCACCTGGAATCGTTTGGTCGCTGTATCGCTCCCGATCTGATCGGGATGGGAGACTCCGACAAGCTGCCTGACAGCGACTCGTCCACATACCGATTCGTAGAACATCGCTGCTATCTCGACGCTTTACTGGAAGCGCTGGATGTCCGGCAACGGGTCACTCTTGTCATCCATGATTGGGGCTCGGGGTTGGGCTTCGATTGGGCCAATCGCCATCGCGATGCAGTGCGCGGCATCGCATATATGGAGGCGATCGTAGGCCCGCAAGGCTGGGATCACTGGGACAACATGAACATGCGTCCCCTCTTGCAGGCGCTTCGTTCCGATGCTGGAGAAGCGATGGTCTTGCAGGACAACTTCTTTATCGAAAAGATCCTTCCGGGTGCCATCCTGCGCACTCTCAGCGCGGAGGAAATGGCAGAGTACCGCCGTCCGTTCACGGAACCAGGCGAAGGAAGGCGACCTACGCTGACATTTCCACGGGAGATTCCCATTGAAGGCCAGCCTGCTGATGTAAGTGAGATCGTCTCCGCTTATGGTGCCTGGTTGGCGGAAAGCAACGTGCCCAAGCTCTTCATAAAGGCCGAGCCTGGCGCTCTTCTTGCAGTCGGTGAGAATCTCGCTACGGCTCGCTCGTGGCCATCGCAACGAGAGGTGACCGTCAAAGGCGTCCATTTCGTCCAGGAAGATTCGCCAAACGAGATCGGACAAGCGATCGCTGAGTGGATGCGATCTCTGGAATAACAGGTCTTCTCCGATGCCTCCACGGAGAAGGCAGGTTCTTTACTGAACACATAGACGAATTTAGGAGATCCATAATGCAATTTCTAGAGACCTCAACTGTCATATTTGTCCACGGAGCCTGGGCCGACGGGTCGAGTTGGGGTACGGTTATCAACCGCGTCGCGGAGGCTGGTCTCGGCGTCGTATGCGCTCCAATTCCCCTAACCTCCCTGAGCGACGACATCGCTATGGTGCGCAGGGTGGTTCAACGAATCGATGGACCGGTTGTTATGGTGGCCCATGCCTATGCCGGTGCAGTAATCGGCGGAGTAGAAGACGATAAGGTCAAAGGGCTGATATATATCACTGCCCTTGCTCCTGACGAAGATGAAACGACCGTCGAGGTCTTTACGCGAGAGGCTCCTCATCCCGATGCCCCAGCTATGGCCCCCGACAAAGACGGTTTCATATGGATGCCCCACGAGGCGATCGCGAAGGCCTTTGCGCCACACGCTACCATCGAGGAGCAGATTCGCTTGGAGGCGATCCAACGTCCAATAAACGTAGCCTGCATTACGGAGAAGGCACCCCGACCTTCCTGGAAAACGAAGCCGTCCTGGTACCTGATAGCGGAAGAAGACCACATGATTTTGGAAAAGACGCAGCTGTTTATGGCCGAGCGAATGAGAGCCACAATCAGGAAAGTTGTCGCAGATCACATTCCTTCACTGACTAAGCCAGGAGCCGTAGTCAACATCATTCTGGAGGCATCGCAGTCGGTGCTCGGAAGCTAACCTCACAAGTTGGGATATTAGCGGTCAAATCAATATTGTCAGTTGACGCCAAATCGCCGATGCACTCACCGAGGCGCTTCTCATGCGGTGTCGCACAAACGAACACCCTCACGAAACATCTGGTGAGCAGCGCCTCGCAGTCGACCTCTTTCTTGCAGGCTGGAATCTTCGGATCGATGCCTATCGAGAACAGAAAAACCTCTTCGTTCTATTGCTAGCTGGTAGTGGGGTCTGAGTAGCAACGGAACAGAAAACCTACATAAGGGATTTCCGACTTGATCAGGGCTCGTCCGACACGGGACTACAGGCGCATTCGGCTATCATAGTGTTCAAGCATGATTGCTCCTTTCACCCTTAAAGAAGTCTTTGCCGCCCCTGTCGCCGACCTGGATGTAGAGCAAGATTACCCGCTCTGCGCCGTGTGTCAGGGAGATGCCACATACTTGCTGTGCGGTTTGTGGCCCGCAAAGCCACTGGGGGTTTCCTCGACAGAACCACCTTACCCTCCGTTTCTCATACAAACACACGCCGAGCTCGGCACCAACTTTGATTTCTATGCATGCGAGCATCACGTGGGAGGATGGGGCCGCCCTGGTAGTGTCAAGAGGTTGGTGTCTATCTCAGCTTCCTCACAGGGAGTTGCCACACTGATCTTCACCAAACTGATCCGCGACTGACAATTAGCAAACTTGGTCGACTTCACCGATCGGTCAACGCGCCTCCATAGAGATTCGGTGGCTTTCCAATAAACCCCGGTTTGATGGAAAGCCGAGAGGTAGCGTTGCTCCCCCTCTGGGAGCATCATTTCTTCGCAGAAAGCCATATAAATATCTATGACCGCTAAACCCCTGCTCAATGTACATTGATGCAGAGGGTCGGTTCACATGCTCATCGGCTATATGCGTGTATCGACTGGCGAACAGAGCCTTGACCTGCAGCGGGATGCTTTGAAGCGATCAGGCTGCGAGCGAACCTACGAGGACATCTGTTCTGGCCGAGCGACCGAGCGGCCTGGACTGTCAAAGGCGCTCGACGCCGCGCGACAGGGCGACGCTCTGGTTGTGTGGAAGCTGGACCGGATCGGTCGTTCGCTGCCGCACGTTGTGGGGCTGGTCGGCGATCTGCAAAAGCGGGGCGTCGGTTTGAAGGTGCTGACCGGGGATGTGGATACGACGACTGTGACTGGTCGGCTCGTCTTCGGCATCTTTGCAACGCTTGCCGAGTTCGAGCGTGACCTGATCCATGAGCGAACAATGGCCGGGCTTGTGGCAGCTCGTGCGCGGGGACGCTCAGGAGGAAGACCGCGTGTCATGACGAAGGCGAAGCTCAAAACGGCGATGACCATGATGACTGATCGGGAGAACGCAGCTCGGGACGTTGCAGCTCAGCTTGGAATTTCTCTGTCGACGCTTTACGCCTATGTCGATGCTCAAGGGCAACCGCGCGCCCGTTCAGCCGAGTTGCTCGGCAAGCGCGCCCGCATCCCCGGTGTCAATTTGAAGCCGGCCTGAGGGTGCCCGTCGGCTTTCTTACCGAAGATCAGGCTGGACGATACGGGCGCTTCTCTGGCGAACCCACGCACGATCAGCTCGCAAGGCATTTCCATCTCGACGATTCCGACCGCGCCTTCATCACCGAACACCGTGGCGATCACAACCGCTTGGGAGTTGCTGTTCAGCTTGGCACTGTTCGTCTGCTTGGGACTTTCCTCGAAGATCCGACGGAGACGCCCTCGTCTGCTGTCCGCTTTACAGCGGATCAACTGCTTATCGCGAACTTCTCCGAACTGATGACGCTGTATGGCAACAGCGCTGGCCGTTGGCGGCACGGCGGTCGCATTCGGGAGCGCTACGGCTACCGCGTGTTCACCGACTTCGGCGTGGCCTTTCGGCTCAACCGCTTTCTCTATGCCCTGAGCTGGACAGGGACGGAGAGACCGACGGCCTTGTTCGAGCGAGCAATCGCGTGGCTTGCGACCGGCAAGGTTCTGTTGCCGGGTCTTTCTGTTCTGGAACGGGCGGTAGCTCGGGTGCGCTTACGCTCGGCTTCTCATCTGCATCGCCGGCTAGCGGAAGGAATAAACGCCGAAGCTCGCTTACGGCTGGATCGCCTTGTTGCTGTTCCTGAAGGCGAGCGTCAAAGCCCTCTCGACCGGCTCCGCGATGGCCCTTTCATCCAGAGCGGACCTGAGATCAGCCGGTCTTTGCTCCGTCTCGGAGAGGTTCATTCGCTCGTTCAGGAACTTCCAAAGATCGACCACATTCCACCTCGCAAGATTACCGCGCTTTGGAAATTTGCCTCGGCCGCAAGAGCGCAGGCCGTAGCGCGTCTTCCAGAGGAGAGACGTACCGCGACACTGCTCGCCTTCATCCATACCCTCAAAGCATCCGCCGCAGACGATGTCATCGATGTGTTCGACGCCGTAAGCACGGCAATGTTCTCGGAGGCGGAAGCCGCCGCGAAGCAGGCGCGGCTGGGCTCGCTTCGCGATTTTGACGATGCGGCGTTGAAGCTCCGCGATATGGGGATCGTGGTCTTCGATGACGCAACTCCCGACGACCAGGTAAGAGCCACGATCTTTGAACTGCTCGGACGCGATGCCTTGCTTGCCGCCGTGGAACGGGTAGGGATGCTCGTAGAGCCACAGGATGAGACCTATTTCAAGGAACTGAGGAAGTTCCACCGCAAGATACGATACGTTCCGGCGCTTCTGGCCGGACTCGAACTGGACGCCGCTCCAGCGGGCAGACCGCTTCTGGATGCTGTCGAATACCTCCGTGCGGTTCATGCCGGGGTTAAGAGACCCGGTCCAATGCCTACCGCCTTCGCTTCCGCCGACTGGCTTCCGCAGATCAAAAGCGATGAAGGCTCTATCGATCTCACCGGTTACCGCCTCTGCGTACTCGACGGTCTCCGTCGCGGGTTCCGTCGCCGCGACATATTTCCAGTCCGTTCGATCCGCTACGCCGATCCCCGCAAAGGCCTTCTGACAGGAGCGGCATGGGAGACGGCACGACCTCTGATTTGCCGCACCGTGGGTGCGTCGGCTTCGGCGGAAGAGGAACTTGCAGGTCTGACGCACCGTCTCGATCTTGCCTACCGCGAGACCGCCGCTCGGGTGCCGACGAACGCCGCCGTGGAGATCGTCGGCGTCGGCGAGAAAGTCGACTTGTCCGTCGACGCACTCGATAAAGTGGAGGAACCCGCCAGTCTCACGGCCCTGCGGGCAGCCTTGGACGCTCGCCTGCCCAAACCGGACCTGCCTGAACTCATCCTCGAAATGCACGCCCGGACAGGCTTCGCGGCCCTCTTCACTCATGCAAGCGAGAGCGCCTCAAGAGCGGAGGATATTGCGACGACTGTTTGCGCGGTGTTGCTTGCCGAGGCCACCAACACAGGCTTCGAACCCCTGGTTCGAGGCGATGTCCCGGCGCTTCGCCGCTCCCGGCTGAGCTGGGTCAAGCAGAACTTCGTTCGTGCCGAGACCCTGACGGCGGCCAATGCGGCGCTCGTCGCCGCCCAAAACGCCGTACCGCTCGCCCGTAGCTGGGGAGGAGGAGAGGTCGCCTCCGCCGACGGGCTTCGATTCGTCGTGCCCGTGCGCACGATACACTCGGGGCCGAATCCACGCTACTTCGGTCGTGAGCGGGGCGTCACCTGGTACAACCTGGCTTCCGATCAGTTCACCGGCTTGAACGCAATCACAGTACCCGGAACTCTGCGCGACAGCCTCGATCTGCTTGCCGTCGTCCTTGAGCAGGAGACGGAACTCCAGCCCACCGAGATCATGTCCGACACGGCGGGGTATACCGACACCATCTTCGGCATTTTCCACCTTCTCGGTTATCAATTCTCCCCGCGCATCGCAGACATCGGCGGCTCCCGTTTGTGGCGGGTAGACCGGAAGGCCGATTATGGCGTCCTCAATGACCTGGCATCGAACAAGATCAACGTGAAATTGATCGCCGAGCAATGGGACGACCTGCTTCGGCTCGCCGGTTCACTGAAGCTGGGGGTGGTTCAGGCGGCGGGGCTTACACGGACCCTTCAAACCAACGATCGGCCAACCCGGCTGGCGAGGGGGCTTCAGGAACTCGGCCGCATCGTCAAGACGCTCTATCTGCTGCGCTATATCGACGACGAACAATATCGTCGGCGCATCTTGGTTCAACTCAACCGTGGAGAGGGACGCCATCAACTCGCCCGCATCGTCTTCCATGGCAAGCGGGGCGAACTCAGGCAGCGATACCGCGAAGGGCAAGAAGATCAACTCGGCGCACTAGGTATCGTGGTCAACCTCGTGGTTCTCTGGAACACCATCTATATGGACGCCGCACTCGATCAACTCCGCGGAGAAGGCTACGAAGTTCTTCCCGAGGATATCGCGCGCCTCTCGCCGCTCAGCTTCAAGCACATCAATATGCTTGGCAGATACGCCTTCACCCTGCCGGAAGCCGTCACCCGAGGAGAACTCAGGCCTCTGCGGAACCCCGCCACCGCCGCCATCGACGAGCCGTAAGCCCGACGCGCCAATCCCTTATGTAGGTTTTCTGTTCCGTTGCTACTCAGACCCCAGCTCCTTCTGCTGTTTGTCTGACAGCTTGGGCTGTTTGCCCCGGAGTCTGCCTTTTGCGCGAGCGATCTTCATGCCTTCCCGGGTGCGCAGCCGAATCAGGTCAGCTTCGAACTCCGCAAAGGTAGCCAGGATGTTGAAGAACATCTTGCCCATGGGATCGGCTGGGTCGTAGCGGCTTTGGCCGAGTGCCAGCGTCACGCCTCGTGCTGCCAGTTCATCAGCAATCGATCGCGCATCGGGTACCGACCGGGCGAGGCGATCCAGCTTCGGCACCACCAACGTATCGCCCTTACGAACAGCGGCAAGCGCCTGATTGAGTCCTGGCCTAGCCCGGTTCGTTCCCGTCAATCCGTGATCGACGTAGATTCGATCTGCGGTGACGCCTAATTCAACCAGTGCTTCCCGCTGCGCGGTGAGTCTTGCTTGTCTGTAGAGCATCGTGCGTAGCCGATGAGAGTTTCTGGCATAAAGTCGTAACGTTTAAGGGGCCTTATGTGAGAATATCACCGTACCAGGTTAGTGAGACGATCTTTGCTGTGCTTTTGACGCTCCGGAGACCTTCAGCAAAGCGTCCGTTGGAGGATCGTCTGACGGACACAGGAGCAATGCGTAAAGCGGGATGGGGTCCATTGGTCATTCGTCGAGCCGTTCCTTCTTATTTCGAGAGATCACTCGCTCCATCCACTGGCCTTCAAGACTCCCTCAGACGAATTCACCTTTCGATGCGTTGGCCAAAACTAGCCTTATACCCATAGAGGATCAAGTTCGGCTACTCGAGACCAAAAACCTGTCTTGCGTGCATGACTACCTTTGATTCGTGCCAGGAAGGCACGATGCGGCTCAAGGTCGTTATAACTTCCGATCTTCGCCATAAGCGACTTGCATTCGAACAGATGCCGCGCAGCATGTCCATAGCGTGTTGATTTGGCTCTATCAAGTGTGTGCTCGATCATTGCCCGATAGATCAGCGTTGCCGCTTGCGGATGCTTACCTTCGAGCGCTTTGGCCGCCGGATCCAGGACGAAGTAGAGGTTGCCGTCAAGCTCAACACGGCGGTCCAGTACAAGATGAGCCGCTCCCAAGGGATCGGGCCAATCGGTGAAGAAACGAAGGGCTGTTGCGAAGTGTGAGTAAGCCAAAGCATACCTGAGAGCCTTCTGCTCCGACGCAGCCCTGTCGGATTCCGGTAGCGCATCAAGAAACGCGCGCAGGCTCGAGGCGTCGAGGTAACGTTCGAGCCGGACCCACCGAAATTCTTGTGCCTCTTTCAAACGATCGTTCGCGAGCAGTGCTTCCACCCATGCCTCGTTCCACTCGCTCGAGCCGTACTCC
This sequence comes from Granulicella aggregans, assembly GCF_014203275.1. Lineage (GTDB taxonomy): Bacteria > Acidobacteriota > Terriglobia > Terriglobales > Acidobacteriaceae > Edaphobacter. The sequence goes on along the minus strand of NZ_JACHIP010000012.1, from coordinate 263 downwards.
CCATGGTCGTCAGCTAAATCCTCATCAAGATCATCTGCCGACGGGGTTCGCTGCTTTGGCGCAGCGCTCTTCAGAACATCGAGCGCCTCTATCTTTCTTCCCTCAGCAAGGAGACGCCTCCCAATAGCGGCTGCTACGTCTGGCCTCTCTCGGTCCTCCTTGCTTGTCTGCTCGATGAAGGCATCCACATCGCCTTCGGCATCGGCAATCTCCTGCAACGCACGCTTCAAGGCAGCGGCATGGTAGCCGTTGGGATCCTTGCG
>NZ_JACHIP010000011.1 GCF_014203275.1 Granulicella aggregans | reverse complement strand
TTGAACCACTGTTGCATGAAGTAGGTCCGCAGCATGATCGCAAGACCGACAGGACGACGGCCGTTGCCGGCCTTCGGGTAGTGGGGCTCGACCAGTGACTGTAACTCGGACCACGGAACAACCACTTCCATCTCATCCAGAAACAACTCCCGCCGTGACGCCGCCCATACTTCTCAAAGCTCGACTGAGACGCAAACGTCTGCTGCTTCATCGCCATCCACCCCTGACCATCAGATTAATCCATCAGGAAGATGTCGCAGAACTTGTGCAGAGTTTCCCTAGAGGATCGCAGGACAGGGAAGCGCTTAGGCGTTCAGGTCTGCAAGGCCAACCAACTTTACAGGTGCGCCGCCGGGAAACTTCGCGGTCAGGATAAGTTCGCCGCCCATCGCCTCGACAGTCCGCCGCAGTGTCGAAATGTGCATATCGGTGCGGCTTTCAACCTCTGAAATCTGCTTCTGCGCAATGCCAAGGGTGCGGGCCAGCTTGGTCTGCGTCAGCTTCCGAGCGCGGCGCAGCTCTTGCAGCGTCAGCTCTTCTTCAATCAGCAGGTGAGCGCGCTTTTCGATCTTGCGACGGCGAGAAGCCGGTAGGTCATCAATCAATTCGTTTACGTTGCGTGCCATACTGTCACTTCCTTTCATTCTTTACGCGGGTTAGGTGAGCGTCGAACCGTTGATCGGCTTTGCGGATGAGGTCTCGATAAAACCGCTTCTGGCTACCGCCCGATTTGTCTCCTGTGACAAGCAAAATAGCCTGGCGCTTCACATCAAAAGCAAAAGCCACGCGCCAAACCCCGTCATCGGCATCGAAGCGTAGCTCCTTCATGTTCGCGTGCCGCGAGTCTTTCAGCGTATCGACATGCGGCCTGCCAAGCTGCGGCCCGAATTGCTGGAGCACGCGCACCATTTCAAACAGCCCATCTTGCACCGACGCCGGAAGCTCTAGCAGCTCCGGCTCGAACTCATCACCGACAAGAACCGTCCAACTCATGTAAATATACTCCCTACCGTATATCCGTTCAAGCGTATTCTTTCCCACTGTCAAAACTAACACCTGTCAAAGGTTGAGGAAGGGAAGGGGCCGGCTCTGTTGCATTAACTGTGTTTGACGCAGTTCGGCCAGAGCGCAGATGATCAAGCGGCGATCGAGAAAACGTCGAACAGCTTGTTGACGAAACGCACCTCGTCCTTGACGTGCGGCTTGCAAGTGAGGCAATGGCCTCTGCGGATCATCCGCATGACCTCGAAGCCCTTGATGGTAGCGGCTGCGGTTTTCATGGTCTGAAAGCCCCGAACCGGTCGAATGACTTGCTTGAGCGCACCATGGTCTGCTTCAATGATGTTGTTAGATACTTGCAAGTGCGATGCTTTGTAGAATCCGGCATCTTGCCTTCTCGCTGCAGTCGGCTGATCGCTTTGGGGTAGGATCCGAGTTGGTCCGTGGTGACCGAAGACGGCGGCCAATGGCGCATCGTCGTCAACGCCTTGCTCAGGAAACGATGGGCCGCGCGGGTGTTTCGTCGGTCTGACAACATGAAGTCGATCAATCGGCCATGCTTGTCGACAGCGCGGAACAGGTACTTCCACTTGCCGCCAACCTTCACATAGGTCTCGTCCACGCGCCATGAAGCCGCGCGATAGCCCTGATACCAGCGAACCCATTTCTCCAACTCAGGCGCATAACGGTGCACCCAGCGCATGATCGTGGACGGATCCACCTCAACACCTCGCTCCTGCATCATCTCCGTCAGATCACGATAGGAGATCCCGTACTTGTAGTACCAACGTACGCACACCAGGATGATCTCTACAGGAAATCGGCCACGCTTGAACATGAACAGGATCCCTCGATCAGCCGCTACAGACTACGACACTCGCCGTTAATGCAACAGAGCCTGCGCGCCAGCGCTCAATGGGTACCAACGGTGCTTGCATTCGAGTAATGGATGGAGGCGCTCGTACAAACTGGCGACGGCGTTGTGGACCATGCCGTCCTCGATCTCCTGAACGAGGTCTAGGTAAGCGAGCGGCGCGAGGTCCGCGATGACGGAGCGTTCACTCACATGGAAGCGGATCCGGTTGTATTCAATCGTCTGATTGAATCCCAGTGCCTGCATGGACGACTTCTGCCACTCCTATGCGGATTCACGCAACTCCTCGACGGTCTTGATTAATTCGTCGTCCATAGCTCGTCTCACAATGTCGAGGATCAAGAACGCGGATCGCGTGTTCCTGGAGTGTGCTGCCGATCTTGGTTTGGTGGGGTGCTAGAAACTGTTGAAGCTGTCCTCTAGAGGGAAATTCTCCTCTGTCAAGATCTCTGACTTCGACCGTCGCTGAGAGAGCTTACCGGCGAACCTCTTCGCGATGACAGACCGCTGTAGCGTGGGGCTGAATGTCTTAGCTCTGGATGCGCGGATGGATGTCCTCGGAGAGAGGCTAGAGCTAACCGATGCGCCCACCATCTCATTGAGGCGTCCCGTAAGTTCCTTCATCGACTCTGACTGGGCGTTCAGCTCCTCCGCCGCCGCAGCACTCTCCTCGGCACTTGCAGCCGTCGTTTGAGTCACCTGCTCCATCTGAGAGAGCGCACGACCGATCTGGTCGATGCCGGTCGACTGCTCCTTGCTTCCGTGGCTGACCTCGTCGACGAGAGTGCTGATGTTTGTAAATTCTCCCGAGATGCGTTGGATGGAAGTAGCTACCCCAGCGAGCTTAGTCTTGCCGGCTTCGGACTTGGTTACTGAATCTTCGATCATGGAAGCAGTGTCCTTGGCCGCCTGCGCGCTTCTCTGAGCAAGGCTGCGCACTTCGTCTGCCACAACGGCAAATCCCATGCCCGCTTCACCGGCGCGAGCTGCTTCTACCGCAGCATTCAGTGCCAGGATGTTCGTCTGGAAGGCGATCTCGTCGATAATCTTGATGATCTTCGCTATCTTTCCGCTTGACGCATTGATATCGTCCATCGCTGCCATCATCTCGCTGAGCTGGGAATTGGTGTTGGCGAATTCCGACTTCGAATCGCCCACGAGTCTGGCCATGGCGAGCGCATTCTCTGTGTTCTTGTGAGCCATCGAATTGATCTCCTCAGAGGAGGCAGAGGTCTCTTCGAGCGATGCTGCTTGTTCTGATGCCCCCTGGGCGAGGGCCTGGCTTGAGGAAGAGACCTGAGAGGATGCGGCCGCTATTTGCTCTGCGCCTTCTGAGAGTTCGACGACGGTGCGGGTGAGAGCTTCGTTAATGCCTCGCACTATATAAACGACAACCGCCCCAACTCCAAGCGAGAGTAGGATTATTATTCCTACCAACCAGACGCTTGAAGCAATGGTGGCCTGATTGCTGGCAGCGATCTCAGCGACCTGTTGGGTGGCAATCTGCTGCAATGACTGAAACTTCGCTTCAGACGTTTTTGCCATCGTCATAAGCGTGCCGGATTGCAGTGCTGCCGCCCCAGGTCCGTCTCCCGCTTTGGCGAGTCTATAAAGCTCGTCATGCGCCTGTAGCCGTTTCTCATAGCCGTCTGACATCTCATCAATGATCTGTATGACCCTTGGATCTGTAGCTAAGCTCTTGTCCTCTTTGAGGAGATCCTGCCGTTTGGCAGCGTCATCGCGAAACTGGGAGTTGTACTCCTCAACCTTTGCCTCGTCCTTCAGGAGCGTACGGATGACCATGCCTCTCTCGAGAGACAACATATTGCTCGTCAAGGTCGTCATCTTGCCGGCTAATTGAAGTTTGTGCGTGCTCTTCGAGCTGAGGGTCACTTCGTTACCGATGTGAGTGAGACAGGTCCAGGCCGTAATGCCCAAAATAAGGGTGAAGACGAGTGCGGTGCCGAACGCGGCATAGAGCTTCTTGCTGATAGTCACGAATGTTCCTTTCCGTCTCACTTGGAACGGGGTTTTACACGCTACATACCTTCCGTGCGAGGCGTGAAGCGGGCGGTTCAAGCGATGGGATGAGCGCATAGTTCGATCCGTACCGCATGGCCAGCTAAGAGACCGTATACCCGCGCGCCATCTAGCGTATGTCCGCTAAACCACTTACCTACTGCAACTTATATGGCATAGGGTCAGGATTATCCGATGACCACCAGGCCGCCGCGCTGATACTGAGAGATTCTGAATTAACTCTATTTTTTACGGTTCCAGAGCCGATAGAAGGGCATACGTCCCTCAGAGCTAGTGAACAACCTGGATTGAAAGACGCGACGAATACTGAGGACTATCGTGATTACCCATCGAATGCTTTACTTCGTCTTCGCAACTGTCATGCTCTCACCCGTTGCTCTCTCCGCACAAAATCCTGAAACGGCCCGTCACTGGGATTATTCCAATGAAAACGGACCGAAACATTGGAGTGAACTGGATCCGAGCAACTCAGCATGTTCGTTGGGACACACAGAATCTCCTATTGACGTGGCAGGAGCCATGCCGGCAAAACTCACCCCGCTCGTCTTTGACTACCATCCAGGCGCGTCGCAGGTAGTCGACAACGGACACACAGTCCAAGTGCTGGTGGGACCGGGCAACTATCTGATCGCGGACGGAGACAAGTATCAATTGATTCAGTTCCACTTCCATCATCCCAGCGAAGATGCGATCGAGGGTAAACACTTCGACATGGAGCTTCATATGGTCCATAAAGATGCAGACGGGAATCTGGCTCTGGTCGCTATTCTGCTTTCCGATGGCAAAGCCAATCCGCTCGTCCAGATGGGGTGGGATAACGTGCCAACCGAGAAAGAGAAGGTAAAGACGCTCACAACCCCGCTTGATCCAAAAGAGATCCTTCCAGCAACAGAGGGTTACTACTCCTTCGCCGGCTCCTTAACTACCCCGCCGTGCACCGAAGGAGTTCGGTGGTTCGTGATGCAGTCCCCTCTCGACATCTCTGTGCACCAGGAACAGAGTTTCGCGGCACTTTACCCGAATAACTCACGGCCAATTCAACCCCGCAACGGACGCACCGTTGAGGCCTCCCGATAGATTACGTCGACAGCTGGAAGACTTTACCTCCGCAGGGAAAGAGCAGCGGAATCTCCGCAACTTCAATTTGCCTGCCGTCGAGGCTATGGGTTTGTGGAACGAGCGTGTCATTTGCTCGTTGCACGTTCGCGATCTTTGCAAACGTCAAATCCATAGCCTGTCTTGGGAAGGCCCTTGATCGCCTACGACAGCTCCGGTTGTCGGGGTGTCATTGTCGAAAATCCCGTTTGCCGAGATATTGCTGTCGAAACCCAACCAAAAGCCCACGTTCCGCGAATGAACTGTGATTAAAGAGTTGGCATCTTCATCAGCTGAGCCGATACTGGGCGCATGGCAGATCATCCAAAAACGGAGGCAGCAAATCTCACCTTTGCGTGGCTGGGTGCTTCCCTAGCACTCCTATATTGCCTCAAGCACGACATACTCGCACATGTGCCCTTTACCTGTCTCAAGCGAATTACTTTATTTCTTGGGATTGCCGCTATACTGATTGCTTTCTTGAGGCAGAGTTGGCCAGCGTGGGTTGCGCGACCTCTGTGTTTCGCTCTGGGCTCCGTATGCTGCATCATTACGGTCCTGGTCACTAGCTAGGACACGTCGTAGATCATGGTGCTTCTAATCGGGATGCGTAGTTTCCTATAACGTTGTTATCGGAAACAGTGTGGAGGGATTTGCAGAATCGCGCGGAGTAGCCGAAACCGTTTTTCGTGCAAATCGACTTCCGAACCAGAGCATCACTCGCTGTCGAAGGAGGTGCGCGAGTTAGATACCACACACCTTCTCCGACGACTCCGCGTATGATTGCCGACAAGATTCTTGAATTGGACATGGGTCAATGCAAGCAGTCGTCTATCGCCGTTACGGCTCTCCGGATGTGCTCGAATTCCAGGAGATCCCAAAACCCACGCCAGCAGAGGGCGAGGTCCTGATCCGGGTTCACGCCGCCTCGGTGAATCCGTATGACTGGCACTTCCTGCGCGGTACACCGTCATTCATCCGCCTGTTCACCGGAATGAGCAGGCCGAAGTCTCCGCGGCTTGGCGCCGATGTCGCCGGGACAATTGAGGCAGTCGGTGCCAAGGTTGCACAATTCATGATCGGCGATGAAGTCTTCGGCACAGCCAAAGGGTCGTTTGCGGAATATGCTTGCGCTGTCGCATCGCAGCTCGCCGTGAAGCCGCAAGAGATTTCGTTTGAACAAGCCGCATGCTTACCTATCGCTGGAATCACCGCGCTGCAAGGCTTGCGTGACAAAGGCGAAGTTCAGACAGGACAAACTATTCTCATCAACGGGGCAGCGGGCGGAGTGGGAACCTTCGCCGTGCAGATTGCCAAATCGCTTGGCGTGCGTGTCACAGGGGTATGCAGCACCCGTAATATCGACTTTCTCCGGTCAATTGGGGCGGACGAAGTGATCGATTACACGCGCGAGGATTTTGCCCGGTCAACCAAACTCTATGATCTGCTCTTTGATCTGGTCGGCAATCGTTCGTTAGCCGACTATTTGCGTGCATTGCATCCGCGCGGAACGTACATCTCGTGTGGCGGCGGCGGCCCAGAGAACAGCACATGGAATCTGCTCTCGGGAGTGCTTGCGAATGCAATTCGGTCGCGTTTTGTCAGTCAGAAGATGCCCGGTCTGTTCGCCAAAGTCAATTCCGGGGATTTGGCAACTCTCGCCGCTCTAGTCCAGGCAGGAAAGGTAGTTCCCGTTGTCAACCGCACCTACGCTTTGCGCGAGATTGCAGAAGCTGTTCGCCAAGTGGAGTCCGGCCACGTTCGCGGCAAAGTCGTGATCACCATCGCCTAGAAGTGCGTCCTTGCAACAAAAGCGACTTGTATGTTTCGGATCGTACCGCATTGAACCAATGGCCAGGATCGTACTCCCCCGAAAGTTTCTTGTCAGCGGAAAGAGCGGCGGTACTAAGGGATCAAGCCAGCTCAGTTTCCGAAAACCGCCTGTGTTTCGGCAATCATTCCACTCGGACCGTCCGAGCGGTCGAAGTTGCCGACACCCCGTTTTTCGCGAACTCGAAGTCAAATAGTGTATTGGCCGGTGTTGCGGATGCCGAAACGCTTTGCCACCTCCCGTGGCAGTTGTACCCCGAGTTTCGCTCGGGTCATGGCAACATAAAGCAGCCTCGCTTCTGATGCGGTGGCCTTGGCCGCCTCCGCTGACCCGAGGCGCTTCGCTCTCAGGAAGCCAGCTTCAAAATCAGGGTCGAGATACACGTAGTCCCACTCTCTTCCTTTGGATCGATGGGCAGTCGAACAGATGACCTGCGCTGTCGACTCATTCGACTCACATTTAGAGAGCGCTCCTAAAATACGAGTCTCGTCGTGTTCCTGAACGAGATTCACCAGCGGTCGCAAACCCTCACCCTCGGGCCGATTGCTGAAGCTCATCACGTCCTTCCATCCTTGGAACCCGACTAGTTCCGGGGATTGTCCAGGTTGATTTTGCTTCACTCGCTGCACATCTGTAAGGACACGCTCCAAGTCTTTCGTTCCGCCAACCACGGCACACCGCAAGTTGCGAGCAAGGCACCTAAGGACGTTGGACATCACCGCTGCATTGCTGCGAGCAAGTATGGCGTCCGGCTTGACGCGACCGATGTGAGAGGGGACAGATGAAGAGCCACGAAGCGGCTCTCGCGAACCCAGCGTGCGAAGTACGATAGTCGCCGCCGCCGCGATCTCGGGACCAAAACGAAAGGACTGTGACAGTAAGCACCGATGGCGCGTTTGAACCTGGTCCATTGCGTTCACAGCCCCGCGCCATTCATAGATCTGCTGGTTCGCGTCGCCCACATACACAATCTGGCACTCTGATCGATTTAGCACTTCTAACAGGACTGGGTTGAGGTCCTGCGCCTCGTCGACCATGATGTACTCAGCCTGTGCGCGAGGATTCGACAGCGCCCATAGTTTCAGATAGCCATCATGACCGAGCGGCAGGCCCTTGGATCGATCGAGCATGCTCGACCAAAGATATCCAAGGTGCTCAGCGACCTGTCTCGCAAAGCTTTCGAACTGTTCAGAGCCCAGCCGCTCAAAGGCCCCATAACGGGGAACATGCAACGTAGATGGAGCCGCATCGCGACTTTGGAGGAATAGCTTCAGCCCGTCGCGGAGGACGGCAGCGTAAGACTTCTGCTCAAGCACTACGCCTGAATGGAAGGTAATCTCTCCCGGTAGACGAAAGGCCTGGAGGATCAGGTTGGGTGTCAGGCTTTCTGTGAGCTTCCACTCTGGATAGCCCAGGCTCCTTCGAACTGCCCGGAACGCAACCGAGTGCGTCGTTGCACATTTCACATGCGCCGGGAAGCGCCCTCGAGCTTCGGAGGCAATCGAGCGATTGAAGGCTAGGTAGAGAGCCGACGAGGGCTTGCTGCCAGCCAGCATCTTCAGCGTAGTTGTTTTGCCCGCTCCCGCATAGGCGTCGATCCGAAGATTCCCGCCTGCAAGAAAGAGCTCGACTGCGAGGCGCTGCTCAGCAACGGGCTGAAAGGAGGGTGTATCTGAATGCAGCATTCATGACTGATCCTATTCGTTCCATGGCGAATCGCTCTCGGATCTAAAAGGCCGCGCGACCCGTCGTCGGTTAGGCTCATGTAGAGAGAGGGCGAGGTTGACTCTGAGCACGTTGGGCGATATAGTGTAAGTAATTCATTGCAAACGACTTACGTCTGATAACAACCGTTATGTATAGTTGCTATCTTTATTCATGGCCGAACAAGCAGACCTCCACACACTGATCTCCAAATGGACTACCGATAGCGAAGGTTTCAAGGCTGAGGCGCGTCGCTTGGAACGCTCCGACCTCAGCCGTCGTGCAACCTCCATCGCGATGCTAGAGGTTCACGCAGCGATCGAGAGGTACAGAAGCTTGGCGAACCCGACTGAATCTCCAGCCTGATCAAATGAGGTCGCCAGGATCCTTCATCGCCGACTATTGCCTCCTCAACGGCTTCGCAGGCGCCCTTTCTGGCAGCCGCAGGATGGGTGTCTTTCGGCGGAGACAGGTGAGCCGTAAGCGAGACTCCGAGTTCCAATTCTATCGCCACCTGGATCAGACGCTGTATCAGCGGCCGCGCGCTCGGAAGCTTCTATCTGCGCTGAAAGACACCACTCCTCATGCCCACAGCCTATCGTGCATCCGCCTGCCGCCACCGCACACTTTCTTATGGCCCCGCGTTCTTCTTGACAAAACGTGTTCGTACACGTTTTATAGCTGAGCACCTGCTCGGAATGTTTTCCAGCTCAAATCGAATCGAGGCCAGAGGCAACAACATGAGACAAAATTTGCTTACCCCCGCAATGCTCCTAGCATTGTTCGCAACCGCATCCCTGGGGAACGCTCAGGTAAACGGCGTTGGGCAGCAGCCCTATCTCGGCTGGAGCAGTTTCAGCGAACAGACGATCAACAGCGCTTTCCTTACCCAGGCCAATATCCAGGCCGAGTCGGACGCTCTCAAATCCTCTGGACTCGAGGAGCATGGCTTCGCGTACATCAACATCGATTCCGGCTGGCAAGGCTCCTTCGATTCCAATGGACGCCCGCTACCAAGCTCTTCCACTTTTCCCGATATCAAAGCACTTGTCGATCACATCCATGCCAATGGCCAGAAGGCCGGTATCTACTGGATCCCGGGAATCGAGCAGCCAGCGGTCGATGGCAACTATCCAGTTCTGGGAACTTCGTATCACACGCAGGACATCGTTGTGATGCCCCTGGCTAAGGGTAATTCTTTTGCAGGTGCGCTCCCGAATCCTTACCACGACAAGATTGATTTCACGAAGCCCGGTGCTCAGGAGTACATCGACTCCATCGTCGCTCTCTTCGCCTCATGGGGGATCGATTTTATCAAGTTGGACGCCGTCACCCCGGGCTCTTATGTGAACGATCTCTCGATCGACAATCGGCCGGACGTTGAAGCTTATTCGAAGGCGATCACGTCGAGCGGTCGTCCGATGTGGCTCACTGTTTCGTGGCAGCTTGACCAGGATTACCTGGACACCTGGCAACAATTCTCCAACGCACGGCGAATCGATGACGACGTAGAGTGTGAAGGCAACTGCGGCACCGGGGTGCTGACCAACTGGCCGCGCATCCTTGTCCGCGAATACGACGACGTTGCCTGGCAGAACGCTGCCGGCCCAACCGCGGGATGGAATGATCTCGACACCCTGGATGTTGGCGATGGAATCGCTGATGGCATCACAGCGACTGAGAAGCAGACAGCCATCACCCTGTGGTCGATGGCGAACTCGCCGCTCTATCTCGGGGGCGACCTGACAAATCTCGATGACTTTGCCAAATCCGCGTTTACTAACGATGAGCTGCTCGCTGTCGATCAGTCAGGACACCCGGCGGCGCAGATGGTTGGAGGTTTTCACCCGGTATGGATGGCCAATACGGGCGACGGAAGCGTGTACGTTGCCATGTATAACCTGACTGCCATTCCGGATCGGGTGGACGTCCGCTGGAGCGATCTGGGCTTCAACAATGCAACCGCAGTGCGCGATTTGTGGAACAAGACCGATCTCGGCGCATTTCAAGCAGGTTTCAGCGCCATGATCTTGGGACATGGATCACGCATTCTGAAAGTGACGCCCGATGTCGCAATCTCCCCTGTTCCAATCGGGAAGGTGTATGAAGCGGAGGCAGCAACACTCAGCGGGTCCGCTTCTATAGCGTCCTGCTCTGCCTGCTCCGGCGGTCTTAAGGTGGGAAACATTGGCGGCAACAGTATGGTTACATTCGCCAATGTGAATGTGACAAGCGCTGGCACCTATCAGATGGAGATCGGTGGGATGACGCAGGGGCCGCGCACACTGGAGTATTCGGTAAACGGAGGCCCGGCACAGTCGCTGAATATGAGTGGTGGCAGCTATATGCTGCCTCAGAGCTCTACAGTTCCCGTCACTTTGAGCGCGGGCAATAACACCATCGCGTTTGGCAATCCCTCAGGCTATGGCGCGGACCTCGACCGCATCGCGATCAGAGGAGATGGAAAAGAGCCGTCCCCAAGCTTCACTACGTACGAGGCCGAGGGCGCGCAGTTGGCGGGGACTTCAGGTTTCAACTACAGCTCCCGCGCTTCAGGCGGCGCCTATGTGGGCAACTTCGGTGGTGGAGCCAGCAACACCGTTACCTTCCCGAATGTCACCGTTCCATCGACGGGAACGTATCAAATGGAGATCGACTATGTAACTTCGGGGCAGCGGACCTTCTTTGTCACGGTAAATGGAGGAACGCCGATTGAGCTGGACCTGAACGGCACCAACTTCAGCGATCCGGTTCCTTACGTCCTGCCTGTGCAACTCAATGGTGGGGTCGCGAATTCAATCGTGTTCTCAAATCCGAACGCCAGTGGGTATGCGCCAGGCCTAGACAGTATCACCATCGCGCTTGGAGCCAATACAGCACCGACTATCTCACCGGCGGGAGGCAGCTTCACCACGGTGCAGACGGTCACGCTCTCCGATACCACGGCGGATGCGGCAATCTACTACACGACCGACGGTAGCACTCCTTCGACGAGTTCGACGCTCTATACCGCTCCAATCACCGTGGCCGCAAGCGAGACGGTTCGCGCCATCGCCATCGCTGCAGGATACCCCAACAGCAGTGTTGCATCGGCAACCTACACGCTGACATTGTCACCGGCTGCGACACCGACCTTCACACCAGCAGCAGGCACTTACACCTCCGTTCAGTCCGTGACGATCTCGGATGCAACAATCGGCGCAAACATCTACTACACCACCGATGGAACAACGCCTTCGACCAGCTCGACCCTCTACAGCGGACCGATCTCCATTGCATTAACCGCCACAATCGAGGCCATCGCCGTGGGGAATGGCTCGCCCAGTGCCCTGGGCTCCGCCGCCTACAACATCAACCTGCCTGCTCCCTCGTTTAGCCTCACATCCACGACTTCAGCGCTTACGATCGCCAAAGGACAGCAGGGTTCGATCGGTCTGAGCATCGCTTCCCTCAATGGCTTCTCAGGTGCCGTAACCTTCAACTGTTCTGGACTACTAGCGGCGTCGACCTGCTCGTTTACGCCGGCCACGGTTACACCAACGGCGGGCGCCTCGGCCTCGACGATACTGACCGTCCTGACCAGCATGAACACAGCCGCAAACCGCTCCCATAACCTTCCTGGAGCACCGGTGAGTTGTTTCGCATTGGCGGCGTTATGTCTCCTGGGGCGGAAAGGGCGTCGCTCCACATACCGCATTGTCTTACTCGCTCTAAGCGCGGTGACACTCTCCGCGTTCATCGGGTGCGGCGGGAATGGCAGTTCTAAAAAACCGCCGACTCAATCAACAGTGACTGTGACTGCCACTTCCGGCGCGATACAGCAATCCACGACGATAACCATCACTGTGCAATGAGCGTATGAAACGCAGGTCTGATGCCTCCGCTCCAAGGGGCATCAGACCTGATGCCATCAAAGAAGAGATAGATCCCTGAAATCACCGCTTGACAACCATTCCATGCTACGAATACCGTTTTTCCGGTAACGTACACAGTGTTTTCCACTGATTGCAAGGATCGTCCTTCCAATCGTCCGAAGCATCGAACCAGTTACCGCGTCGCAACAGCAGTTAGAAGCACTTTGAGGTCAGAGAAGAGGCAATGATGTTTCTTAGATTATTCCGGCGGATTACCACTTTTACGCTTATGAGCACGGCAATTCTGTTCACTACGCAACTCTTAACCTGTGTGCCAGCCAGCCACGCTCAAGCAGACCAGGGCGCGATCACCGGCTATATCAAAGATGCGACGGGTGCCGCTGTCGTCGGGGCGACAGTGACGGTAACGAACATCGATAACGGCCTCGTTTTGACATCGACGACGAGCGGGGGCGGAGTGTATGTGATGTCACCGCTCAAGATTGGCAACTATTCTGTCAGCGCCACGGCGCCCGGATTCCAGACGGTCACGCAGAACAATATTCGCGTCGACATTCAGCAGCGTCTGGCGATCAACCTCACACTTCGCCCCGGAGCTGTCACGGAGACCGTTGAAGTGACCGACGCGGCACCCTTGCTGCAGACACAGGATGGCGCGGTCCAGCAGGTGATCAGCGCACAAACCATCGACAGCACTCCGCTCAACGGGCGCAACTTCGTCTACATTGCCCAGCTGACGGCGGGCGTTGCGCCGCCCTTTGGAAACACGCGTGGCAGTGGGAGCGGAGACTTCGTCGCCAATGGCCAGCGCACCGCCCAGAACAACTTCATCCTCGATGGAGTTGACAACAACACCAATCTCGTCGACTTCCTGAACGGGGCCAGCTATGTAGTCAGACCTCCGCCGGACGCGCTGGCCGAGTTCAACATACAGACCAGCAGCTTCAGCGCGGAGTTTGGGCATTCGGCCGGTGCTGTCGTCAACGCAAGCATCAAGTCGGGGACGAATCAAATTCACGGAAGCCTGTGGGAGTACCTGCGCAACACAAAACTTGACGCTCAGAACTGGAACGCCCTCACCATCCCTGCCTACCACGAGAACCAGTTCGGCGGGACTCTCGGCCTTCCGTTGTGGAAGAACAAGCTCTTTTACTTCGGAGACACCGAAGCCAACCGCATAGCGTACAACAACCCTGGTACCTATACTGTCCCGACTGCAAAGATGCGGCAGGGCGATCTCTCCGAGTTGCTGGACGCCAACCTCAATGGCCAGAGTGTCCAGCTCTATCAGCCGAACTCCGGGGGCGGAGCCAATAACAAGCTCTCCTGCAATGGCCGGAACAACGTCTTCTGCGCGAATCAGATCAACAAGGTCGCGCAAACAATTCTCAATCTTTATCCCTTGCCCAACACGAACGGCGGCAAGACCTATAACAACTACATCGTCAATTCCCCCACGCACAACAATACGTATCAGTGGGACCAGCGACTTGACTGGAACATCAGCGCCATCGATCAGGCCTACGTCCGCTACAGCTACAACCACGTCATCACCGTCAATGATCCGCCGCTCGGCCCCATTCTCGATGGCAGCGGCTATGGCGGCGAGTACGACACCAACCTTGCCCAGGACTTCATCCTCAGCGAGACCCACTTCTTTACTCCCAGTTTTACGAATGAGTTCCGCTTCGGCTTCAACGCGGGTCGCTTCTCCTTCCTCCAACCAAACGCCAACGTAAACCTCGCTCCGACCCTTGGCTTGGGAGGAATTCCCTTCTCGCCCAATGAGGGCGGCCTTCCGCTCGGCATCGTCTATGGCTTGAGCAACTGGGGCTCGCAGGGCACCTCGAACGAATCGCAGAACGTCTATCAGATCCTCGATAACGTATCGAAGACACTTGGCCGTCATAACCTGCGCGCGGGAGTCTCCTTCCAGTCGATCCGATTCTTCTATCGCTATGCACCGTCGTCGCTCGGAAACTACTACTTCACCGGCCTCTACACGAGCGACCCTGCTGTCAGCGCGACAACGGGTTCCGGCATTGCGGACTTCATCGCCGATCAGATCAATACTTCGGCTCTCTCCACCGCGCCGAACATCAACGACGCCCTTTGGTACAACGCCGGCTACTTCCAGGATGATTGGAAGATCTCACCCAAACTGACCCTCAATCTTGGTATTCGCTACGACCACTACGAGCCCTACAAGGAGAACTCCGGCAGCCAGGAGAACTTCATCGCCAGCGACCTCGGATTCAGCACGGGTACCGGAACTCTTCTCATCCCCACGAAGATCAAAAACTCACTCGCGCTGGGCACCAAGCTCCCTGGCATTCTCGCCAAGGACAACGTCGGCATCCAGTACATCGACAATGAACGCCTCGCCAACTCGCAGTCAATGAACTTCGCGCCTCGCGTTGGCATCTCGTACCAGGTCCATCCCTCTACTGTCGTTCGCGCAGGCTTTGGCATCTTTTACGGCGGTCTTGAAAGCCAGGGTGGCAGCAACCTCGGCGACAACTTCCCCTTCCGTGGCCAGGTCAACGTCAATCCCGTGAGTTGCACCCTTGGCAACTGCCCCTCCAACGGCGTCACCTTGGAAACCGGTGAGTCTGCGCAGTTTGCTGCCGGCTTCCTGAACTCGGTATCAAACCCTGGCTTCCACGCCATCGACTCCAATATCAAGACGCCGTACACGATGAACTACAACCTGACCATGCAGCAGGAGATCTCAAACAGCATGGCGGCCACTATCAGCTACGTCGGCAATGAATCTCGCCATCTGTCGACCTACTACGACCCCAATACCGTCCGCGGCCTCTACGCCGCAGGCACCAGCACCCAGCAATTCCAACCGTTCCCGGATCTTGGTGGAATCGGCACCATCCACTTCGCCGGCGTCAGCACCTACAACTCACTTCAGGCCAAACTGGAGAAGCGCGCCTCTCACGGCCTCAGCTTCCTCGCTACATACACCTGGGCTCATGCCTTCGATGACACGAGTTCGGCCGGCGGCCTATCCACTGCGATTGGCGATCGTAACATGGCAATCCTGCCCTTCATCAGCGAGTACACCAACTCCGTCTATGACGTTCGCAACCGCTTTACCTTCAATGGCAATTACATCCTTCCGTTCGGAAAGGGTCGTACCTACCTGAACCAGAACAAACTGCTTGACTACGCAGTAGGCGGATGGTCAAGCAGCCTCACCTTCGTAGCCCAAACAGGCACCCCGTTCACCGTCTACCCTGACACCGGAACCGTATCCGGCGGCAGCGCTCGGGCGATTCAGGCGCGTGATCCCTTCGCGCGTGGAGGCTCGCCGGATCCTTCAAACCCGGCAGCGGCGGATGCGTCGGGCAACTGCCCCGCCAATCCCAAAACGCGAGAGCACTGGTTCAACCCATGCTCCTTTGCAAATCCGTTGCCTGGCAACTCCATCGCTCCTGTGGGACAGGTAGCGGGCGTAGGCAATAATGCTCTCTTCACCGGTCCGGTCACCGATCCGGCTACCGCCATCGCTCTTCTCGGCGGCAAACAGAACACCCTCTACGGCCCCGGCTACTACGGAGTCAATATGTCCCTCTTCAAAAACTTCCCCACCTTCCGTGAGCAGTATGTCCAGTTCCGCGCGGACGTCTTCAACGTCCTCAACCATCCCACCCTGGCAAACCCCTCCACCACGAACGACAACAATAATGGTGGCAACATTACCGGACCGAAGTTCTTCCAAAGCAATACGCCGGATGCCCGTTTCTTCCAACTGGCTCTGCGCTATAGCTTCTAACATGGGACGCACGCCGCGCTCGGCCTCCGGCCGCGGCGTGCTTCTTCATCCCGTATGGGCCATGCAAGATAGGGAGACTGTCGTGTCGACTTACGTGCTTGAAAACTCTCTCTTGCAAGTCACCGTTCTACCGGATTGCGGCGGCAAGATCTCGTCACTTCGGAGCGTCCGCACCGGCGAAGAGTTTATTCTTGCTCCCCTTCAACCAAGTCTGGCACTTACTGCGAATGAGCATGCATTTGCGGACTTCAGTCTTGGCGATCTTGGTGGATTCGATGAGTGCTTGCCGAGCGTCGCCCCTTGTGCAGGCATCAACGAAGAATCGGCCGTGCCCGATCACGGCGATCTCTGGCGACATCCGTGGACGGTTGAATCCTCTTCGCCACAAAGCATCACGCTTGTGACCAGCACTTCCAGCCGTCCACTTCGTTTCAGACGGACCGCAAGAGTGGAAGAGGATGCTCTCATCCTCGATTACGAGATCGAAAACATCTCAGCGTCTCCCGCCACCTGGCTCTGGTCCGCTCATCCGCTGCTCAAAGTCGAGGTTGAGGATCGTATCTGCTTACCCTCGGAGATCGCGGCCGTGGACGTTGAATACGCCTCGATAGACACCCTTGCTCCGTCGAGCACCATTGCTTGGCCCATCGCACAATCACTCTCGGGCGAGACGATCGACCTCAGCACGGTGCCTCCGGAAGACGGCGTCACGGCATACAAACTGTTCGCGCGGATGGGAGTTTCAGGTATGGCCACGCTCTATCGACCGCGACTTCAACAGGGCCTCGCCTTCCACTTCGATCCATCCAAGCTGCCTTACCTGGGTCTGTGGATGAGTGCCGGAGCATGGCCTCAATCAAGACAGGTGAGGCAATATACCGTCGCCATCGAACCCACCACATCTCCACGTGATTCGCTCTCGGACGCTGTAGCGGAGGGCTCCGCCTGCGTGCTCGCCGGTGGCGGTCGCACCGCCTGGAAAGTTTCTCTGCAGCTTCTCGGTGCAAGCTTTCCCTACAGCTTTCCGGGACAGAATTGATCTTGACAGCGAAGTAAGAACCTCCCTACAGTGGAGTTGCGGTAACGTTCACGTAAAGTACCGGGCGTACCCTTATCCCACAAGAAAGCTCCTCTATCAGCCTTGATAACCGAGAGCCAAAGCCCGCAAGCCCAGGAAGACTCCGTGAACATGCAAGACTGTTCCAGCCAGCAGTCAGAAGACCGCAAGCTTCAACTGCCGCCCGCGCCCGCATCCGAAACCGGGGCAGTGAAGGCGTGGCAGCAGCCTGTCTCCATGCGCACCTATATGCACGCTGCGCCGGACCCCAATCCTCTCTTCCTCGAAAAGCGGGTCTACCAGGGCAGCAGCGGTCGCGTCTATCCGCTCCCCGTCATCGATCGCATCGATACCGAATCGCGTCCGCACAAGTGGCAAGCCGTCCATCTTGAGAACGAGTTCATCCGCCTGATGATCCTCCCTGAGATTGGCGGCCGTATTCATATCGGTCTCGACAAGCTGAATGGCTACGACTTCTTCTATCGGCAGGATGTCATCAAGCCCGCGCTGGTCGGTCTCGCGGGCCCATGGATCTCCGGCGGCGTCGAGTTCAACTGGCCGCAGCATCATCGCCCCGCTACCTTCATGCCCGTCGAGATTGCCATCGAGCGCGAACCGGACGGCGCAGTTACAGTCTGGTGCAGCGACCACGATCCGCTCTCGCACATGAAGGGGTCGCATGGTCTGCGTCTTCGTCCTGGCAGCGCCTGCCTCGAAGTTCGCGTGCGCCTCTACAACCGTACCGCGGACACGCAGACGTTCCTCTGGTGGGCCAACGTCGCGACCCGGGTCCATGAGCAGTACCAGTCCTTCTTTCCCAAGGATGTTCGCTATGCGGCGGATCACGCCAAGCGGGCGCTTACTGAATATCCATTGAGCTATAGCACGTACTATGGGATCGACTACGCCGCCCGCGCGGAACACGGTGTCCCCGATGCTGACCAACCTGCACACTTCGTTCCGGACGGCTCGTATCCCGCCAACGATCTCGGCTGGTATGCGAACATTCCAGTTCCTACCAGCTACATGGTCGTTGGTTCCAAGGGCGACTTCTCCGGCGGATACGATCACAGGTTCGACGCTGGTCTTGTCGCAGTCGCGAACCACCACATCGCTCCCGGCAAGAAGCAATGGACCTGGGGCAATCACGAGTTCGGCTACGCCTGGGATCGCAGCCTTACCGATGACAACGGACCTTACGTCGAGTTGATGGCGGGTGTCTACACCGATAACCAGCCTGACTTTTCCTTTCTCGCTCCTGGCGAGACTAAGACCTTCAGTCAGTTCTGGTATCCCATCCGCGAGATCGGCGTTCCAGACCATGCGAATCTTGATGCCGCCCTTCGCGTCGAAGCAGGCGCCGCCGAACTCATCGTTCACATTCAAGTCACGTCCGCTCGTCCATTCAGCACCGTCCGTGTACGGGTCGGGGGCATTCAGATCGCCACATGGCAAGGGGACCTCGAGCCCGGGGCACCTTTGCATCATGTGTTCCCGACCAATGAAGCCGCAGATTTCGAGCTAATCGTCGAGCAGCACGGAGATGTTCTCCTCCGCTATGCTCCCTCTGGCATCGTTCCCGTCGATGCTCCAGAGGTCGCCACCGAGCCTGCTCTACCCGACGCCATCGCTACGCTCGATGAGCTCTTTCTTACCGGCCTTCATCTCGAACAGTATCGGCACCCCACTCGCTATCCCGAGAGCTATTGGCAGGAAGCTCTGCGCCGCGATCCTTCCGACAGCCGTTCCGCCCATGCCCTGGGACGCTGGCATCTCCGTCGTGGTGAGTTCGGAGCTGCCGAGAGGCTTCTTCGCATCTCCATCGCTCGCAGCACGGCACGCAATCCGAACCCCTATGATGGCGAGCCTCACTACAACCTCGGCCGCACCTTGCTCTTCTTGGGCCGAACCTCAGAGGCGTACGACGCCTTCTACAAGTCCACATGGAATGCAGCGTGGCGAAGCCCCGCCTACCATCGCCTGGCTGAGATTGACTGCTCGCGTCGCGAATGGACTACCGCGCTTGACCACATCTCGCGCTCGCTTCGGGCCGACACCGACAACCTGAACGCTCGCGACCTCAAGACGATCATCCTTCGCAAGCTTCATCGCGACGATGAAGCATCGCTCCTACTCTCTGAGACTCAGGCACTCGATCCTCTCGACATCTTCAGCCGCTACCTCTCCATAGGAGAGCTGCCACCGAGCGGCCAGCAGCGCATCGATCTGGTCCTGGATCTGCGTCGCGCCGGCCTTCTCGAAGAATCTCTGGCTATCACCGCTAACCTCGTCGATCTTCCGAATGACGGGACCGCCGCTATCCTCCTCTACATCCGCGCGGACATTCTTCAGCAGCTCAATCGCATCGATGAATCAGCAGAAGCCGCTCGCCAGGCAGTCTCCGCGTCGCCCGATTATGTCTTTCCCAGCCGGCTTGAAGAGCTAGTTCTTCTTCAAGCCGCACTTGTCTTCAACCCGCCCGACGCCCGCGCGCCTTACTTCCTCGCGAACCTCCTCTACGATCGCAAGCGGCATGTCGAGGCCATCGAGCTATGGGAGCGTTCCACGAGTCTCGATCCCACTTACTCCGTTCCCTGGCGCAACCTCGGCTTCGGATACTTCAACGTCCTGCACGATCCCGCACGCGCTCGTGTGGCGTTTGCGAAGGCGCGGGCGATCGCCCCAGCGGATGCCCGCCTCCTCTACGAGCAGGACCAGCTTCTCAAACGCATCGGGGAACCCCTCGAGAAGCGCCTCGCAGCTCTGATTGCGAACCTTGGCCTCGTCAGCCAGCGCGACGATCTGACCGTCGAGATCGCATCGCTCTACAACAGCCTCGGCGAACCCGGTCAGGCACTCGACGTGCTCCTCTCGCGCCAGTTCCAGCCCTGGGAGGGCGGAGAGGGTCTTGCCCTCGCACAATATGTCCGCGCCAACATCGCCATCGGTCAGCAGTGCCTTTCTTTAGCTAGGCCGCGCCAAGCGCTGGAAGCCTTCCAGGCCGCGAACAATCCTCCACACTCGCTTAGCGAAGCCCGGCATCTCCTGATGAACCACAGTGCGATTGACTACTGGCTGGGCGTTGCCTACAGCGCCATCGGCGAGGATGCTCAAGCTTCCACCCACTGGCAGAGTGCCGCCAACAGTCAGGGTGACTTCCAGCAGATGCAAGTTCAATCCATCTCGGAGAGCACGTACTGGAAGGCCCAGGCTCTCGCCAAACTGGGGCGCACGGCGGAATCTCACTCACTCTTTCAGACGATCCACGACTACGCGGAGACCCTGGAGCAGCAGACGCCCACCATCGACTACTTCGCGACTTCCCTGCCCGCGATGCTCCTCTTCGACGAAGACCTGAAGCAGCGCCAGACCATCACTGCGCGTTTTCTCAAAGCCCAAGCTCTGCTTGGCCTCGGCCAGCGCGACTCAGCATTCAGCTTGCTCCACGAAGTACTCAGTCTCGATCTCAGCCACGTTGGCGCAATCGATCTGCTCAAACACTAGAAGAGGCCACCATGCACGGACCAATCACCGTCGAAGCTCCCTCAGTCCCCTCGCCGCCCGCCGAGCGCACCGCCTATGTCTGGGGCATTGCTGTCGTCGCTGCGCTTGGGGGCCTTCTCTTCGGCTACGACTGGGTCGTCATCGGCGGCGCGCGCGAGTTCTACGAGCTCTACTTCCATCTCACATCCACCGCAGCCATCGGCTGGGCCAACAGTTGCGCTCTCCTCGGATGTCTGATCGGGTCGCTATCGGCCGGCACCTTGGCTGTTCGCTATGGCCGGCGCCGTGTTCTGCTCATCTCAGCCATACTCTTTGCCATCTCCTCTGCGCTCACCGGCTGGGCGTTTTCGTTCACCGGTTTCATTGTCTGGCGCATCGCGGGCGGCATCGCTATTGGACTTAGCTCGAATGTCTCGCCGCTCTATATCGCGGAGATCAGCCCAGCAGCCATCCGGGGACGCCTGGTCAGTCTCAACCAGTTCGCGATCGTCATCGGCATTCTGCTTGCTCAGATCGTCAATTGGATCATCGCGCGCCCCGTTCCACTGGGCATCACTTCCCAGGCCGCGCTGCAATCCTGGAACGTGCAGTATGGCTGGCGCTGGATGTTCACCGCAGTCGTGCTTCCAGCGATCGTCTTCACCATCGCCTCACTGTTTATTCCGGAGAGCCCGCGCTGGCTGCTCACTCGTTCCCGCGATGCAGAAGCGCGGCGAATCCTCACCCGCGTGGGCGGTTCTGCGTATGCCAATGCCGAGCTTGGCAATATCGAACTCTCGCTCCTTAGTACGAACAGCGAGAAGCCATCTTGGTCCGAACTCCTTCGCCCAGGGATACTTCGCATCGTCCTCATCGGCATTGCGCTCGCCGCCCTCCAGCAGTGGACTGGCATCAATACTCTCTTCAACTATGCCGCCGAGGTCTATCGCCGGGCTGGGTACGGCACCAACGAAATTCTTCTGAACATCGTCATCACCGGCGTCATCAATCTGGTCTTCACGATCCTCGCCATGCTGCTCGTCGATCGCATAGGCCGACGCCCCATGATGCTCTTCGGCTGTATCGGCGTCGGCATCTCGCATCTCCTCTGCGCCTTCGCGTATCGCGCAAACTGGCCCGGCAGCGCGGTTCTCGTGCTCACACTGAGTGCCATCGCCTGCTATGCCCTGACTCTCGCGCCAATCACCTGGGTCCTCATCTCGGAGATCTTTCCCAACCGCGTCCGCTCTCACGGAGTCTCAGCCGCCGTCAGCGCCCTGTGGATTGCCTCGTTCATCCTGACCTACACGTTCCCGATTCTCAACAGTCGCTTCGGCACCGGAAATATGTTTTTCGGCTACGGAGTGATCTGCCTGCTTGGCTTCGTCCTTGTCCTCCTGTTCGTTCCTGAGACTCGCGGCCGCACCCTCGAACAAATCGAATCGAACCTCACTCGGTAATCGCCGAGCTGCAATCAACGTTCGATAACGCACCTCTTGCAGAGAAAAACTATGCTTCTCAGACTTATACGAAGGTCGCTTATGCCTATCTGCCTTGCCCGCCTCGCCATCTACACAGCTGCTCTCTCACCTCTAACGCTGGCCGCACAATCAACCCCTCTCACCGTCACCTCTCCCGACCACGCCCTGGAGATGTCGTTTGCGGTCCAGCCTCCTGAAAAGACCGCTGACGTAGCAAGCGGCAGGCTCGTCTACTCCGCAACCTTCAAGGGCAAACCATTCCTCGACGCCTCAGGCCTCGCTCTCGAATTGAACGACGAACCCGCTCTCGGTTCCGCCGTTCGCATTGTCGGCACGACGCCCGGCAGCGGCGTCGACGACTACACGCTTACCAACTCCAAGATCAGCAAGGTCCACGAGGCCTACAACAGCCTCACCCTGCATGTCGCCGAATCCTCTGGAAGCCACCGGACGATTTCCATCGAGGCGCGAGCCTATAACTCGGGCATCGCCTTCCGTTATGTGATCGACAGACAAGACGCATTCTCCGACTTCAGGCTGAAGCAGGAAGACACCGAGTTCAAACTCAGCAGCGACGCCACGGACTGGCTCCTCGCACTGCCGAACTATCGCAGCAGCTACGAGAGCGAGTACATCAAGCTCCCCACCTCCGCGTTATCAAATCAGGGCGGCGTCTCCAGCACCTTCCTCATCGGGATGCCGTTGCTGATGCACGAACCCGGCACTGCCTGGGTCTCACTCATGGAGGCGGACATCGAAGGCAGCAGCTCCATGTACGTGACCAACCCATCCGGCAACTGGGCTGGACATTATTTCACCACGAAGCTTTCGCCGCGCTTCGACGATGCAACCGTCGCCGTCACAGGCACGCTTCCCTATCACTCAGCGTGGCGCGTTCTCTCGGTTGCCGACGATCCCGGCCGCCTCGTCGAATCCAACTTGCTCACGAATCTCAATCCGCCTAATCGCGTTCCCGATACTTCATGGATCAAGGCAGGCAAGGCATCGTGGAACTGGTGGGTCGATGACGTCGATGCCAACGGCAAGCCTGCCTTCACCACCGAAAACATGAAGCGCTACGTCGACTTCTCAGCCGCCTCAGGCCTTCCCTACATGATGCTCGATGCCGGATGGTCCGCTCCTCACGACATCACCAAGCTGAATGGCAAAGTCGACGTTCCCGAACTCTGCCGCTACGCCGCGACCAAAAACGTGAAGGTATGGATCTGGCTCTACTCCACATCCGTGATGGATCAGATGAAGGAAGCCTTCCCGCTCTACGAAAAATGGGGCGTAGCTGGAGTGAAGATCGACTTCATCAATCGCGACGATCAGCGCGGCGTGCAGTTCTATTACGACACAGCCCGCGAGGCTGCAGCTCATCACATCATGGTGGATTTCCATGGAACCCGCACCCCCTGGGGCATTGAGCGCACCTACCCCAACGTTATGAGCTATGAGGCCGTGCTGGGCATGGAGAACAATAAAGTCGGCCGCCGAGACAGCCCAACCGATCGCTCGGTCTTCCCCTTCACCCGTCTGCTCGCCGGCCCCATGGACTACACTGCGGGAGCCTTCAACAACGCCACCGAAGACGGCTACATTGCGCGGAACACGAATCCGATGGCCATGGGCACCCGAGCCCAGCAACTCGCGCTCTACGTCGTCTTCCAGACCCCCTTTCAGATGGTCTCTGACAGCCCACAGAACTACGCCAATCAGCCAGCCTTCCAGTTCATCAAGGATGTTCCTACTGACTGGGATGAGACCCGCGTCCTCAACGGTCGGCCTGGTGAGTTCGCCACGATCGCTCGTCGTCACGGCACGGAGTGGGACCTCGGCAGCATCACCGACTGGAACTCTCGGACGCTCTCCGTGCCACTCAGCTTCCTTGGCTCAGGAGCGTACACGGCGGAGATCTACGAAGACGCTCCCGACGCGGCTACGGAACCAAAACACGTGACCATCCGCAAGCAGACTGTTCACGCCAACGAAACGCTCACTCTTAAACTTGCACCCGGAGGCGGTTCGGCGATCCGCTTCGTCGCCCGCACCGGGCGCTAGCGAAATGCACTCCCGCGCAGCAGTCTCAGCTCAGGTCCTCGTCGGGATCTTCATCCGGCCGTGTAGCACGACTGGAGAACAGCGAGAGGTTGCTGCGCAAAATGATGTGCGGAGCAAGCCGTACCACCATCTCCTGTCTGCTTCCCTTCAAGAGATAGGCAAGCAGATTCTCGAATGCAACCTTGCCCTGCGTGTAGGGCCGCTGGTAGAGCGTGGCCAGCACCTTGCCCGACTCAATCAGCGGCACCAAGTCCTGAAACAAATCTGTAGTAACAATTTGCACCTTGCCCAGCAGCCCCAGCTCCTCCAGCGCCTGCAGCACCGGCAGACTGTTCGCCGTGCTTACATATACTCCTTGGGGATGATTGCCCTTCTCCATCAGGGACATCGCCTGCCGGTAAGCTTCCTTCGGCCGCTCGTGACTTTCGAGCGCGGGCAGCAAGGTGAGATGCGGCGACTGCACAGCCAGTGTCGCTGCGAACCCGCGCAGCTTCTCCGCGTGGTCCAGGGTCGACAGCTCGCCGCTGAACACCACCACGTTCGCCTTCTGCGGAAGCTTATGGGCGATCAACTCCGCCGCAATCGCGCCGGAGATCGAAGCATGGGCCGACACCGACCCCACCCGGTCCGTGTTCGGAGCGTCACTACCTACGCACATCATTGCCGTTCCCGCCTTCGAAAGTTTGCGAATGACGGAATCGAATTTGCGCGCGTCTCCCGGCAGAAAGATCACCCCATCGAAGTGGCGTTCCATCATTCCCGAGAAGGCCTTGACATCGCCGACGCCCAATCGCGGATACTCGAAAAACTCGAGCGAGACCTGCATCCCCATGTTGTCCGCTGCTGCATCGCGAATACCAGCGCGAAGAGGATCAAAGAAGTGGGAGATATGCTTCGGCAAAACCACAGCGATCGAAAGCTGCCGGTTCAGCTTCAGCGCCTGCGCGGCAAGGTTGGGCTTATACCCCAGCTGCTCGGCCATCTTCAGTACCTTGCTCTTGGTGCGCTCACTGACGCCGGTGCGATCGTGAATCGCGCGGTCCACCGTGCCGATCGATACATTCAGCGCTTTCGCGATGTCTTTGATGCCAGCCGACTTGGCTCCCAGGTCCATCCCGCCGATACCCCGTCTTATCTTGCGTTTCTGAGGCTTGATTGTCTCATGTGGACGCATCCAGATCGACTCACATCATACCCCGCTGAAGGAACCCCATGACCGTGAAATATCTGCCACGTCCCCTATCCGCTGCCGCTCTCCTCGTCTTCGCCGCTGTTCAGGCCGCAACTGCTCAGACCGCTGCCCCGTTCCACTTCGACGCCGCGACAAACACCTTCCGCGTCGACGCTGCAGACACGACCTACATGATCGGCGTCAACGAAAATCACCAGCTCCAAACCCTCTACTGGGGAAAGCGTCTCTCCGCAAAAGATCACTTCGCCCGCGCAAAATCATCACCTGGCACTTCCGCCTTCGACCCGTCTGAAGGCTCGACGCCGCAGGAGTTCGTCGGCTGGGGCGGCGTCCTCTACGTCGAGCCCGATCTCAAAGTCACCTTCCCCGACGGCAATCGCGACCTTGTGCTCAAGTACCAGTCGGAGCGCATCGAAGGCGACCAGCTCTTCCTTTCATTGAAGGATGTCTCCCGCGAAGTCTATGTCACCCTGGCCTACCGCATGGACGCAGAGACCGGGATCCTCCGCCGCTCCGCCGAGATAGAGAACCGCACCGGAGCTCCCTTCACCATCGAACAAGTCTCCGCCGGCACCTGGAACATTCCTCGCGGAACCGACTACAAGCTTCGGTATCTTACAGGCCGATGGGCGGCGGAGTGGAACGTGCAGGAGCAGGAGATTCACGGCGGCAAGACCACGCTTGAAAGCCGTCGCGGCAGCACCGGTTCGCAAAACAATCCATGGTTCGCTATCTCCCACGCCGAGGCGAACGAAACCTCAGGCGACGTCTGGTTCGGCGCTCTCGGCTGGTCCGGCTCGTGGCAGATCACGGTCGAACAGGACACCCTGCAGCAGGTCCGCGTCAACGGAGGGCCTAACGCCTTCGACTTTGCTTATCGTCTCCAGAAGGGCGAGCGCTTCACGACACCTTACTTCTACGGCGGATTCAGTTCCACAGGCATAGGTGAGGCTTCACGCAAGATGCACCGCCTCGAGGTGAACACCCTGCTTCCCCGGCCATCCGGTTCGGCGCTCCCCAAGCTTCGCCCGGTTCTCTACAACTCCTGGGAAGCGACCGAGTTCAAGGTCGATGAACCCGGTCAGATCGCACTCGCAGAGAAAGCCGCGAGCCTGGGCGTGGAACGCTTCGTCATGGACGATGGATGGTTCGGGCAGCGCAACTCCGACCATGCCGGTCTCGGCGACTGGTATGTCAACAAGCAGAAGTTTCCCCATGGCCTCAAGCCGCTGATCGACAAAGTGCACTCCCTTAACATGGAGTTCGGTCTCTGGGTCGAACCGGAGATGGTCAACCCCGACAGCGATCTTTACCGCGCTCATCCAGACTGGGTCTTGAACTTCACCGGTCGCCCCCGCAGCGAGGGCCGGAATCAGTTGATGCTCAATCTAGCCCGTCCCGATGTTCGCGCCTACGTTTACGGCGTCCTCGACAAGCTTCTTAGCGAGAACGACATAGCATTTTTGAAATGGGACTATAACCGCAACTGGTCTGAGCCCGGATGGCCCGCGGTTCCGCCCGAAGACCAAAAGAAGGTCTATGTCGATTTCACGCGCAACTTCTATGGCATCCTTGCCGAGCTTCGCGCCAAACACCCATCCGTCGAGATCGAATCCTGCTCCGGTGGCGGCAGCCGTGTCGATCTAGGCGTCATGCAATTCACCGACGAAGTGTGGCCTTCGGACAATACCGACGCCTTCGATCGTCTCAGCATTCAGAATGGCTTCACCTACGCCTATACGCCCGGCACGATGATGGCCTGGGTCACCGACTCGCCCACCTGGGTCAACCAGCGCACCCTTTCGCTTGAGTACCGCTTCCTTTCATCCATGCAAGGTTCGCTGGGCATCGGCGCAAACCTGAACCACTGGACACCCACCGACTTCGATACGGCTCGCGCCCTGGTTGCGCAATATAAGTCGATTCGCGAGACCATCCAGCGAGGCGCTCTCTATCGCCTCGTCTCTCCAGAGCACCAAAGTGAAGAATCCGTCACGGAGTCAGTCTCGCGCGATGGCAAACAGGCTGTCACCTTCGCCTTCCTTCACTCCAGCACCGAACTCTATCCTTATCCGCGCATCCACCTTCGCGGCCTCGAATCCGACGCAATGTACGCAATCAAGCCCTTCGCTGGCAAGCTCGCCGCTGACACTCCCCTAACTGCCAGCGGCAGCTATTGGATGAATCGCGGGGTGGATCTCCAACTTCGTGGCGACTTCCAGGCAGCTGCCTTCACACTGGAACGGCTGGACTAGTTTGAAGGATGACTCTTTCTGTCGTGGAGCTCAAAGATATCGACGTTAAACGTGTCAGCGTCGGAGGATCGCTTGCTTGGACTGTTGGTCTGCCCGATCTTTTGTACCGAGGGGGTGTTAGTGTAGGGCAGCTTCTTGCAGGGCTGAAGGGCCCAGCATTTCTATACCAAGGTCAGAGTTAGTCTTCAACCGGTTTAGGTTCCAGCCAGTACGCGGCTAGCCGCGTACTGGCTGGCGAACTCGCTTGGCGTCCTGTCCGCGAGAGATGCGTGAGGACGACTGTCATTATATTCGCGTCTCCAGGCTTCGATCAGGTGCTTTGCCTCCTTGAGATTCATGAACCAGTGGGTGTTGAGGCACTCCGCCCGGAAGGTCCCGTTGAAGCTTTCTACGAACGCGTTGTCAGTCGGCTTGCCGGGCCTTGAGAAGTCGATCTTTGCTCCGTTCTGATAAGCCCATAGATCCATGGCATGACTGGTGAACTCGCTGCCGTTGTCACAGAACAACACCTTAGGCACACCACGCTCGAGTTTAAGCTTGTTCAGGATGCGCACCACATCGTCTCCCTTCAAGCTTTGGCCCACCTCGATCGCCACCGCTTCCCGCGTATAGACATCGACGATGGTCAGGGAACGGAAGCGGGTGCCGTCCTGTAGTAGGTCCGCCACGAAGTCCATACTCCATGCCTCATCCGGCGCGGTTGGCTTAACCTTCTCTTCGCGCAGACGAGGGACCTTGCGCTTGCCAGCCGGCTTCATACGCTTCAGCATCAGCCCTTCTTCCTTGCACAACCGGTACACCAGATACTTGCCTACATCCCAGCCTTCGCGATTCAACAGAACGCGGATCTTGCGGTATCCGTAGCGCACTCGTGCGTGAGCGATCTCACGGATACGCATCCGCAGTTCCGTTCGTGGATCGAGGCAACTCCGGTAGCGATACGTTCCGCGCGTCACACAGAGAACACGGCAGGCATGCCGTTCGCTCGCCCCATAGCTGCTCATCAACCGATCGACCATCGGTCCACGCCGCGAAGGCTTCACCATTTTTTTGAGAGCACATCCTGCAACATCGTCTTGTCCAGACTCAACTCCGCTACCAGCTTCTTCAGCCGCAGGTTCTCCTCCTGAAGCTGTGCCATCTGCCGAACCTGGTCCACCTCTAACCCAGCGTATTTCGACTTCCATCGATAGAAGGTCTGCTCACTGATCCCAGCCTTCCGGATCAACTCCGCAACAGGTACACCCACCTCCGCCTGCTTCAACACTCCAATCATCTGCTCAATAGAAAGACGCTTCTTCCTCATCCAAAATCCTCCACCCTTTCAGGTCAGGTTTTGCTCGAAGACTAACATTTCAACTGGTACAGAAATACCGAGGCCGATCACCAAATCAATCGCCGTCTCCGACCCTAGACTCCTGATGTGGCAACGAAATTTTGCTTTGCAGACCTACGACATGATTGCGCTTACAATCAAGCGCTTTACGTAACGGTCGGGACCAGACGTATGTAAAAGCCGCGTCAATCAACAACTTCTGACCTGGAATTGCGTGTGTACATACGAAATTCCAGGTCAGGCGCGGCCTGGTGACCGCAGAAAGTCTTCGTCGGTGATGTCCATATGAGCGCTTGAGTCCGCAGCGAAAGAATGTTAATCTCCTTCCTAATAGCGAACAAAAGGAGAAGCTAATGAGCTACCCGACGGATCGAAGTTTCCAGCTGACGGCGCTACCTGACGGGCTTAGCGAACAATTTATGGAAGCCGTGCTCGAGGACATGGATGAACCCCAGCAGAAGAGTCCACTGCAGTGCGTCACTGTAAAAATGCCGCTTCCGGCTTATCTAAGAATGAAGAAGGCTGCGCAAAAGTGGAACCTTACCTATACCGATGTAATTAATTTCTGCACGGAGCGCGTCGTACCAGTGCTCGAAACACCGTCGGGTAAGGTCGCAGAAAAACTCGAGCAGCACAGGCTCGAGGTCGAGGCCAAGAAGGCAATGCGAGCCGCTCGATCCAAGGTCAAGAATTAGCAATTCGGCGTTTAGATATAACGTTCCTTACGGATAGTTGATATATGGCGGCTCATTAGAGCCGGGAGAAGTGCTGTTTGCGTAAGGCGCGAGGGCAAAGCTCGAACAACCAGTCGAACGTGGGCAGCCGGGAATACGTGCCCGAACGCGTACCGCAACCATACAGGAAGACTCTGCCGCCGCCAACCGCGGTGACTTCGTCGGATACGGGCGGGTGTGGGAAGACGCAGATGTGGTTCTTAAAGCAGATAAGAGATCATTCGCGGTCTATCTCGGCCCAGCATCCATTGCTACATTACTTCGCACTTGCAGGTTATTTATGGTTCCGCCCGGCAGAAGAACCGCACCGGCGTTCATGCGCGGCAGCTGATAAGGGCCAATCCTAACGCCCGGCTCAGGGCGGGCTGGCATGGCCACACGTACCACCTGATTCGTCTGCAACGGCAGGTTGACTCCGCCCAGCACAGCGTGGTCGCCCTCGATCAGGAATTGCCGCTCGTTGCGCTGCGACAAGCGAACGAAGACCGCTGTGCCGTCCGGCAGTGTTTGACTGCCGGGCACTGCTGTAATCGCGGAGCTGCGCGTAGTAACAGCCGTCCCCGCGAACAGCTTGCCTGAACCCGCAGCATCCACCATGATAGGGTTTGCGAACTCCACATGTAGCAGCGGAAGTAACCTCTCCTTTGCTGACTGAGGAAGAAGCATCCGTTGAGCCTCTCTCCGGTCGATCGTCATGCCGTTCTCTTCCCGAGCATCTGCCGCGTGAAGTCGAGACGCATCTTCCCGCGACGAGCGGATGTCCCGGCTGCGGCGGTACTTTACGAGAGTTCGGTGAAGATGTCTCCGAGGTCCTGGAGTATGTCCCGGAGAGCTTCAAGGTCGTTCGACATGTACGTCCGAAGTTCAGTTGCGGCCGCTGCGAGACGGTCGTCGAAGCGCCCGCTCCATCTCGGCCTATCCCACCCGGAAATCCAGGAACTTCTGCTCTTTCGCCTTCGGGTGTTGTTCTCGCCAGAGAACGCGAAGCAGCTCGGGCCAATTTTCTTCCAGGAATAGCGTCCGCGTGACCTTCGCATGGCACGCAAGACATAAGGTAATCATTCGCTTCGGATCATTGTTTCCGGGTTCCCGATGATGAACAGCGAGTGACCGCTTACCACGCTTGAGCGTTGTGCACCGAGGAACGGCACACCTGTAGCCGTCTCGCGCCAAGACCTTTTCCCGATGGCCGCCGAAGTATTCTTCGTCTTGCCGTTTCAACGTGTAGCAGGTCGCACAAAGGCCACGGGCCAGAAGCTTCTCGATCCCACAAGGACAGCATATCGACCGCTGGACGAGGCGTCCCATCTCCTACATCACCCACAGGGGCGCATCGCTCAGGATCTCGACCTCGACCATCCAGCCGTTAATCAAGAAACACTGACCATCGTCGCAACGCACGGTGAACTCATCTCCTAGGTCGAACTGCCCATCGACACCACCCACCGGTGTCCCGCCGATCACTTCCCCTTCAATCACCGTATCAACTCCATCGACCAAAACCCGCATCAGTTCCCTCCCTTAGTAGTATTTGCCTTTACGAAGTCATGCGCGCCGTCCCAGTTGACCGGCTGCGATGAAACCATCGAATAGACGGATCGGCTGTCTTCGCGATCCCCTTCCTTTGCCCGATACCATTCGACTTGCGTCAACCCCACGCTCACCGCGTAGGAGTCCGAACCTGCCCGAGGAAAACCACAAGCGGCACCGTAGCCCACGACAGTTACCCATTGCCCCGCTTCAAGAGTCACTACATCCCTCGCACCGTCCGGTGGAGCATACATGGATGCCCCGGCGCGGTATTTCGAGGCGGCCCTGTCGCTGCTTGCTTCACAGTCAGCGGTCTCGCCAAAGTAAATCCGTTGGGCTTTGGTTCGACCCATGCTCCCCGAAACCGCCGAACCAGACCAGGACAGCGAACTAGGCAGTTGAATTGGGTTTTTCGTCTGGTTGGTAACTCGGATCGTCCATTCAACTCCGGGGGATGGTCCCCGATCGATCAGTGTCAAACGTTCAATCTCAACCTTTAGCGGGTTCATGACGACACACCCTCCGCAGCCGATGCCGCCGCCATCAGCCGATCCGCCCGTGATCGAAGGTGCAGGCTGAGATCCAGGGCGCGTATCAAGGAAACCGGCTTCCTGCCCCAGGGCCAAGGCCGCAGATAGGGCAATCATGCCTCCGGCTGCGAGCCAGCCACTCAGCCCGAGATTGCACTGAAACCAACGTACCCTCATCGCCGCGCCCTCTCTATAACCAGATCTCCATCAACAGCCTAAAGTCGTCGAAGCGGCGGCATGGAATCCAAGAATGCTTGTCGCTCCTCTGCGTATTCCTTGTTGTGCCGTACTGAGGTGGCGCGGATCGCATTGATCGACGCTTCTGCCAGAAACGCCACTTGTTCCCCGTTATATGGCTGCTTGCCATCTATGATGCCCAGAGCGACGGAGACCCGGACAATGTAATAAGCGAACTGATCCCGTTGAGCGTTGGCAATTTCTACGTCGATATTCATGTGTGCCCTTCCCGACCCGTGCCATATGCGAAGCAAGTCATAGTGTTGCCGCCAGCTCGTCAAGTCTCAATAGTTCCGCTATGAGGTTCGCTTCGAGTGCAGCGATCTTCATGTCTGCTTCCCTCTCGCATTCCTCTACGAGGCTCGCGATGTCCCGTCTATCCTTACGAATCGCTCTGACTTGCCGCGCTGCCTCGCTATTGACCTCTCCGCTTAGCCCAACAACTTTCGGTTCTACCGAACCATCCAGTTTCTTCCCAGGGGATAGTTCACCAGCGAAGCCCGCCCTTGTTAGCGAACCGTTGAGCAGATCGCACCAACGAACCCTCAGTGAATAGGGCTTCGTGCGGTTGTTCCACCCCCTGTCCTTCTTTGCACCATTACGCTTGAAAAATCGTTCGGGCGGCAAGACGCTTGTTGCTGCTGTTACCGGACGTGCACAAAACATAATGTGCATATGGCGTTGCAGTCTGTCTTCTGCATCCAGGAGCGAATGAATCGCCATCGTGTGAGGGAATGTTCCGCCAAGAAAGTCCTGCACCGCCTCACCCGCGAGAGCCTCATTTTGGATGCCCGTCAACTCATGCGGAAGAGCTGCTTCAATCTCACTGAAGACTCGCCCATTGACGCGTTCGTACCCGTCCGCAGCACACCAAAAGTCACGAGCCCTGCCCTCAGCGAAATCCGGAAGATTGCCGGAGTCTACGCGTTCGACCTGCCCCCGAGAGAAATGCGGCAAATCGGCGACCAGGTATTCATACCTCTGAAGAGCCGAAACGCCAAGTCGCGGACCATGTAATCTAAAATGAAGAATCGCCATTCCCTGGTTTCCTTTCCCCGTGCCTAGCTTCGAGCGATATCCCAAACGACCGTCAATGGAAAAAGTGCTTCGTTTCCAGTTCTCTAGCGGCTTCACCAGGCACCATCTTCCGCAGCCGTTCGATCTCCGCTTCCAGCTGCTTCACCTTTTCCTCCAGGGTGGGCGCACTTGGCCACGGTGTGATCGAGACTTTGTGACCGGCCTCAACCAAATATGTCTCGACAGCACGTCTGACCACATCACTCGCAGAGACACTTGTCCCGACTTCGCTCGATATTTTCACTCGCTGCTTCTCGAGAGTAGTAGCCAACGCTTCCGAGATCCGAAGTGACAACGACCGTGCGAAGCCCAACCCCAGCTCGCCGCCTTTTCTCTTCATAGGGCTCCTCTGAATAAAACTCGGTGTTCGTGAACGGCGATTTAGGACAGCGTTTCGGGTGATGTCGCCCGTTCGGATATGTCTGGAGCTTCGTACATGTTCTCGGCAAAGGCGAACATGGCGGGGGTCACAGCAAAGGCATACGTATTGCCCTGGCTACTATTTCGATCTGCCACTCTAGTGCGACGAGTCTCCAAGTCAGCATCCACAACATGCAATTTGGTTTCGAATCCGACCGCCGCAGCGGCTGCCCGTGCCTTATCCCGTCTAGCTTTTCTTATGAAGCCGAGATTAAGGACCACGCTCTGTCCCTGCGTGAGAAGCTGTTCGGCTACTGACCACACCTGCCTCTCACAACGATCAACCCGCTCCGCAAACCACGCCAAGTCCACCTTGGCCATTTTTGCCTCCTTGGGAAGATCGCCCCCAAAAAAGTTTGCATCCACTCATCCATTGAAAACACGACGGCGGCATGTTCTAAGGCCAGTTTCTTGGAGTACGTGGTCTTTCCCGAGCCTACGGGTCCGCAGATCAAATGAACAGTCGGCTTCCTGTAACGATCCTTTCGTGGAACGATGTGACCAAGTTATACGTTGCGCTAAATAGACAGTCGTCACAAACGACCTTCTCTGAAAGCAGCGACCACCCAATCATTGAGCGGCAGATCCTTTTTGAGATCGTGAACGGTGAAAGCTCGTCCAAGCCTTATCTCTGCCCAATCAAAGCAGAGCAGGTCGGGGCCGCTGATGTGCCATACCCAGAGATCATCGTTGACCATGAAAGGTAGCGAATCTCGGCTCTTGCAATCGCTGCACTCCATATGCCCCCATCACAAACGACCATCTTCTTGAGATAGGCGAACACACAGCATCATGGGTTGAATTTGCCAGATTCTAGCTTTCAGGATCTTTAGCCTTTACGCGTGAACTCCGTGGGTGAACGAAAGCAGGCCCCAAAATGGGGCCTGCCAAAACGTTTGCCTGCGAGTGGCTTCAAGAGGCTTGTATGCGAACCCGTATGCTTAAGCGTGAGCCAGTAAAGTCTTTTGGGAGTGGCGGGAATGACTTTAGTTGCGTAACAGAACGCCAAGCAGCGCGGTCTAGATCACCGTTATGACTACTCTCATCGAGATGCAAGGCGATCACTTGGCCATCGTGGTCAATCGTGACACTGAGCAGCGTGGACGGTGAAGTCGCCGACGCTGGAACTGCCTTCGCAGAGCGAGCATCGTACGACAGCGTCTGGATGACATTTCTAAAATACGGAGCGAAATCTACTCCCTGCGTATCAGTAAGTACGTCCAATCCCACCGCTCGAGACTTGACGATTGAACCCGTTGGAGTCGTCGGTCCGCTATCCAGGTAGGGACTCGGCGCACTTTGCGCGAGAAGGTTGGCTCCGTGAATGGGCGAAATCGCCAAGCTAAGAGCAATCGCCGCATCTCTCAAACATGTACTCAATGTCTTTTGCATCCCCTCACTCCTGTCCGTGACTCTAACGTTGCTTCAAGGAAGATCGTACAACAGCTTTGATTCGCTCGGCTCCGATTACGGCCCGTCACAAACGACCGTTTGTGACACGTCTTTTATCTGCACAGATTCATTGAGCGAATCGCGCTAACACGTGTCACAACCCGACGTCATAATCATACATGAATAGCAACCGTTTGTGAGAGGATAATGCCACGACAATCATGGTGCATCCGTTTGTGGTATGTTTCTCTCATGATCGTTGGCTATGCGCGTGTGTCCACCGCCGACCAGAATACCGAAGCCCAGATACCCGCACTGAAAGGCGCGAAGTGCAAGCGCATCTACCAGGAGGAGGGCAGTGGTCGCACGATGGATCGCCCCGAGCTGGAGAAGTGCTTGGATAACCTTGGGCCAGGGGATACGCTTGTCGTCTGGCGTCTTGACCGGCTCGCGCGGTCGCTTCGCAACTTGCTCGAACTCGTGGCCCGCTTCGAGAAAGAAGGCGTTAACTTTCGCTCGCTGACGGAAAACTTCGATACAACCACAGCGTCTGGCCGACTTGTCTTCCACTTCTTCGCAGCGCTGACACAGTTCGAGCGCGAGTTGATTCGAGAGCGCACGATGATTGGATTGTCGGCAGCGAAGGCCCGAGGGCGAACCGGAGGGCGCAAGCACAAGATGTCGTCGCAACAGATACGCCAGATCAAAGCTTTGTGGGCAGGCCGAAAGGAAACTAAAGTTGACCTCGCGAAGTCCTTCGGTGTGTCCATCTCTACGATCGACCGCATCGTAAGGCCAAAGAGCCTGAAGGCTTAATACGTCCCGGATAGGCTAATCACATGACGAAAACGGGGGAATAAGCCCGTCGGGGGAATCTTATTCCCTTTCCATCCGTGCGTAAGCTTTTAGCTGCATCGGGGCGGGATCAACTTCAAATCGGGTGCGTGATCCTGCCCTCCATTCGGACAGGGTCATTGGTGTATTTGGACAAAGGTTGGGTGCTGGAAGAGAAGACGTGTGCTCAAGATACTCAATCTCCACGGGACTGATCTTAGGCAAAGGAATTCGATCACTAAGAGTACCGATGACGCCGAAGGCTCTCTGACCCTCGCTTGCCACTGTACACGGGGTATTGGAACGCCTGGTCACGACGGTGAACTGATTCGACTCGTAAAATGCTGAATGACAAAGGATAGTAGAGAATGTTTCGTCAACCGAACACGACCCAAGGTGAGGAACCCGAACTCCCGAAAGAGAGACGTTATATGTCTGTTCTTCCAGAATCAGGAACTGCTGCGCGGCAAACTCCAACGACACTGTGACATTGCCGCTACCAAGCCGGCGATAAGCCCTGGCTGGAATCGAAAAGTCCGCAGAACTTGAAGAGACTTCGGTTTGTGAGCCCGACGAGAATAGCCCTCTGTCCGAAATCCAACCAGACTTCCATGTGAACCCGTCCGCCCCTGTTAGCGTTATGCGTGCGGCCTGGCGGCGGTATTTCGCTTGGGGGGCGAGATTTGAGACAAGTAAAGGAAGATGGAGCGCTATACTGCTTCCGACTTGAGAGTCCGTCAGTGATTCTGTGGCTCGCTGGGGGTCGTTATCCAGACGAATCTGCGGCCCGCCGTGGCTAATTGGATGGTATCGCGCAACTGACAAACTTGACCCAGGAATGAAGGCTTGCGACATCACACCTATGGACAGTGCCGCAATGAGAATCAAAACGGACACTCTTGTATCTCGCCTTCGATACTGACTCGCTAGAGCAAAAAGCAGCCCAAGTCCCAAGACAAAAAACTGCGACCACGCCAGATCTACAGACCCAAACCTCTTCGCGCCCATCCCCAAAGCCACAGTCGCCATCACAAATACAACGACTCCGACCATGATGAGAACGGTTCTGGCGAAAGTGGCTGTGAGGCCCGCGATTAGCGCGAATGGCAAAAGGAAGAAAACACTCACAACTGCCAAATTAATCAAGACCAGATGGATGTTGTTCCACACTGGTAGATTGGCTAGCCTCAGCAGCCCAAGCTGCACGAGTGCCAGCGGCAGTTCGACGTACAGAAAGACGAACAGAGCCTTGGAGCATAGGAGTTTATGCCATTCATAAGGTCTCGTGGTCCAAAACTGGTTGAGTCCGACAAGACGCTCTGTCTGTATGAGCCTAATGACAACGACTCCCCACGACATAACAAGAAGAACCGCAAAGATTTTCGCCAGCATTGAAGCCGATAGCAAGACGACCGGATTTGATCCCCAGCCTGATGACTCGACGACTGCGAAGATGCCCAGAATGATGAAAGATACAAGTAGTTCGGGAAGAAGTTCTCGTGTGTCTTTGAACAGAATGGTCTTTACCTGGCTCATTGTGTCTCTCCGGTGTTCTGCTCGTTTCGTACCTCTCGGGCCGTTCGAGCATGGGCTAAAAAGATCGTACGGAGCGACAATGGCGAAAATGTAGAAGAGCTCGCGTCAGGAAACAAACGGTGAATCTCAGCCATTGAGTCTTCTGCGTCCTTGAAAGCAGAGTGCTTGTAGCGGACGATGATTCCTGACCTTTCGACCTCCAACCAAGTCTTAGGCAGACCCACGGGCAACGGTCGATCCGTTGATGTATGAAACTCAACTCCCCTGAAGCGACCGTGCAAAGTATCGATTTCATCTGAGAAAACGAGGTTTCCGCTTTCCAAGTGCCCCACGTGAGTTGCGAAAGTCTCTACCTCAGCAAGATCATGGGACGACAAGTAGATCGTGGATTCGCCAATGCGATCCAGGAGGCCTTGGACCAGTTCGTCTCGGACTAGCGGGTCAAGGCCTGAAAAAGGCTCGTCTAAAATCAGCAGGGGAGGCCGATAGCTTAACGCTCCCACGAATGCCACTTTCATCCGCATCCCTCGCGACAAATGACGGAGCTTTCGGTCTCCTGGCAGCGAGAACTCACGTAGCAGCTGCCGCTCCAGATCGGAGTCCCATGCCGGATAGAACGATTTCAAATAGCTGAAATAACGAACTACTGTCATGCTTTCCGGCATCTCCTGATTTTCAGAGATGTAGCCGACCTGCTTGAGAAATGAACCCCGGACCTGCTCGCTTGGTGTTCCCAAGAGCTGCGCTGTTCCAGCAGTGGCCTTTTGCAGATTCATCAATAATTGGATAAGGGTGGTCTTCCCGGCTCCATTTGAGCCAACGAGGGCGTAAACCGACCCAGGGCTGACCGAGAAGGAGACTTGGTTCAGAACAGTGTGAGGCCCATGTGTCTTTGTGAGCCCAGAGGCGAAAATCGAAGGTACGGTCATCGGATAGGTTTGTCTCGGTTCTTGGGAGTTAACGACTGATAGTGCACAGCGATCGATTGAAGAACTTCCTCTTGAGTAATCCCGAGGCGACGCGCTTCGACGATCAATTCCTCTATCCGGGGGCCAAGGAGCGCGGTACGCTCCCTTGATGAAGAGCCGGATGGTGCTGTGATGACGGTTCCGATTCCAGGCTGAATGCTGAGCAGCCCCGCCATGGTGAGCTCACTGACGACCTTATGTGCGGTGTTTGGATTGATTAGTAGTGCTTTGGAAAGTGCACGCACGGAAGGAAAAGGGTCGCCCGCACGCATCACGCCTGCGACGATCGCTTTCTTCGCGGCGTATACGATCTGGTCTGCGATTGGAAGACCCGGTTTCAGAGCTATCGAAAACGGCAGCACAGGTGTATTAATACCAGCAGTACACCTGTGCAAGCAAGAGAATACTGGAGCACCTCAAGAAAGGGAAACCTATGTAAGCTTGCGCGCCGGGAAACCGGCAAGGAGTAGCAGGCGGAAGCTCGGTTGAAATGGTGGTTTCAGTGAGTAAAGACCCGCAAGCAGCTAATCATTTTCGGAAGGGTTGTAGAAGGACTCGTACGATGAGCCGTCTCAGGGAAAGCACGTGGGCCGCCTGTGATAGATTCGGGGCGATGCTAAACGGCTATCGCAGCACCCTAGTGGCTCTCGCATTGATGATGCTACCAACATGTCTGAGCGGCCAAATGGTCGCACGCAAGCTCGACGTGAGCAATGCTGGCCATCGCTTGCTTATGACGTCCTATGCAGTAAAGGGTCTGGCAATCAAACACTCAACTATTGTGTTCGAAAGCGGGCTGGGGGGTGGCGAGGATCATTGGAAAAAAGTGATCGATCTGTTGCCAAAAAGCGTTATGGCAATCACGTACGAAAGACCTGGAATGAACGGCTCTGCGCCAGATGGCGTACCGCCGTCTCCCGAGCACATCGCGACTGTGCTACATGCAGCACTTGCCCAAGTGGCGTCGCCGCCATATCTACTCGTCGGACATTCTTGGGGAGGTCCGCTCGTGAGGGCCTTCGCTGGCTTGTTCCCGAAAGACGTTTCCGGACTGGTACTGGTAGAAACGACCGACTTCGGGGAGACAGCGGAAGAGAGAAGGCGCTACATCTATGAACCTCTGGGGCACGGCGAAGACGGAGAGAAACTTCGTGCAGCCGTAGATGCTTACTATGCACAGCAAGCCGGTCACTTCGATCCTGGAGTCGATGCGGACATCCAGATGTCCCGCGATGAAAGAAGAGATGATTTTAGAGACCTCCAGAATTTACCGAT
Source organism: Granulicella aggregans (assembly GCF_014203275.1). Lineage (GTDB taxonomy): Bacteria > Acidobacteriota > Terriglobia > Terriglobales > Acidobacteriaceae > Edaphobacter. The sequence goes on along the minus strand of NZ_JACHIP010000011.1, from coordinate 42,019 downwards.
GCCGCCGGTGCCCGTTGTCGTGATTGCCACAACCCGATATCCATTCACGAATGACCCGCATCTACCCGTTTCTTATGATCAGGCACAGTACCAGCAGCTCATGCTTAACTATCGGTTCCTGTCGTTGGGGCGCTTCGCTCGTTCGGTACCAGATGGAACCCTGGTTACGACGGCACGAAGTGGTCACTATGTTCAGGAAGAAGAACCAAGGCTGGTCCTTTGGGGGATTCGACGTGTTCTTCGTCCGGCTCGGCCCGCGACCCAGCACTGAGGGCACAGGAGTTGGAGTTCGACCGAAGATCTTCAAATTCCACGCCTGCGGCGCTCCCTTGAGCAGCCCTCCATCACCCACCGCACGGGGTTGACGACGCCACACTTTGGTATCTTGCCCTGGCTGCGGAGAACTCGGTTAGCCAGTGTCCCACTTGATGTGGCTAGATCGGCTGGCTAGACTGTGCTATATGTATCTGATTCTAAAAGACTGAGGTCCGATACCGTTCCTTTTGTATAGTCGAGTTTGTAAGCGCAAAGCAATAACGTCGTAGCTCTGCAAAGCCAAAGTGTCGCTGCCCCATCCTGAGTTGAGGGATTGGAGGCGGCAGATGGGTTGGCTACAGATGAGCAAGCAGGAGTTACGACGGGTTGAGGTCTTGACCGAGGTGCTGGCAGGTCGGCGGACGACGGAGTCGGCGGCGGGCGTGCTGGGTGTGAGCTTGAGGCAGACGCAGCGGCTAGTGGCCAGGCATCGCGATGGCGGCGGCGGAGCCATGATCCACAAGAGCCGAGGCCGCCCAGCGAGCAACAAGTTAGGCGCAGGCACACGTGAGCTGGTTCTCGAACTCGTACGGCAGAGTTACCGTGACTTCGGTCCGACACTTGCAGTGGAGGTTCTGCTGGAGCGTCACGGTATTGAGGTATCACGCGAGACCTTGCGCAAGTGGATGGTCGAGGCCGGTCTGTGGTTGTCACGCAAGCAGCGCAGGAGTTTCCATCAGCCAAGGCACCGACGTGAGAGTTACGGCGAGCTGATCCAGATCGACGGCAGCGAACATCGATGGTTCGAAGACCGTGGCGAGCCCTGTACGTTGCTGGTCTTTATCGACGATGCCACAAGCAGCTTGATGCAGTTGCGCTTCGTTGCCAGTGAGAGCACGTCGAGTTACTTCGAGGTCCTTCGCAGCTATCTGGAGACGCATGGCTGCCCGTTGGCCTTCTACTCGGACAAGCACTCCGTCTTCCGAGTGAACAGACCGGATACGAAGAACGGCTGCGGAATGACTCAGTTCGGCCGTGCGTTGGCTGAGCTTAATATCGAGATCATCTGCGCCAACTCGAGCCAGGCCAAGGGGCGTGTCGAACGAGCTAACCGCACCCTGCAGGATCGGCTGGTCAAGGAGTTACGTCTAGAGAACGTATGTGATCTGGAAACTGGCAACACCTTCCTGCCCGGCTTCGTGGAACGCTTCAACAAACGGTTCGCACTTAAGCCTGCGGCAACAGCCAATCTTCATCGCAGGCTGAACGACCCAAGCAAACTCGATGATGTGCTAAGTCAACGTGAGCAACGCCATGTCAGTGAGCAACTCACCTTGAGCTACGACCGTAAGCAGCTCATCCTGGAACGCAATGAGATCAGCGAAGAGTTGGGCGGCAAATACGTCGAAATCTACACCTTCCCCGATGGCCGGCTGGAGGTGCGCTCGCATGGGCACGTACTTCCCTACCGCGTCTTCGACAAGGACCAGCGCGTCAACCCAGCAGCTATCGTTGAGCGCAAACGACTGAGCCATGCCCTATCCATCATCAAGGCGAGACAGGATGCAACGCTTGTTCCAAGGATACAAACCAACAGCGAGAAAGGCGGATACAAGAAGAATCCACGTCAGCTTTACGGGGTGAATTACAAAGCAAAAAACGCGCCGCCGGCTGCGGTGGAAATGACGGCCTGATGGAAAGCGTGGAACGATGAAACTGTCCCACTCTTCCCACAGTCCTCGGAAATCGACAAAGAACGTCGATTCCCACATTACGCACCGCACGACGACTACGACGCACTATGATGACAGAACCGCTTTGCAGAAACAGCGACGTTATCGCTTTGCAGCAACAGAGTTGTAGCGCCCAAGTAGGAATGTCCGGTTTCTGCAAAGTTGAAATGTCCGAACTACCCTTCCGCCAACTATGTTTGCTCGAAGCACCGCATCGGCAAATCTGACGCTACTTCGAACGACGTAAGCGGCTCTGTTCGTCACGGCCGGATAGGTTGCCCAGCCAGCTTGATTGCCCTCAGGCCAGCATCTGCAAGCCAATCTCTGCGCTCCTCTTTGGTGCTGTTGGCGACCACACGGTAGACTTGGCGGTCTACACGTTCGAAGCCGCAATAACCGAGAAGGCAATCGCGCCAGATTCGTTCCAGAGGGTCGCCGAAGGCCTCCTGCTCGCGCGCTCCCGTCGTGTTGCTGGTGTTGAGCACCAGCGCCCGCTTGTCACGGAGTAGCCCCTTAGGCGCTCTTCCGTCGTCCTCGCCCTTCGCAAAAGCGTAGGCGGCACCAGGGGCGAAGACTCGGTCCATCCAGCCTTTCATCATTGCCGGCGGTGAACCCCAGCAGTTCGGGTGAACAACGCCGACCAGCACGCTTTTGACAAGAAGTGCAATCTGCTCCTGGACCTTTGCATCGTCGGTCGCGCAACCGCGTGCCTCTTCTGGACTCATGACGGGGTCGAAGCCGAGTGCGTGCAAATCCACAAACCGCGTCTTGAAGCCAAGTGATTCCCAAGCATCAACTACTACCTTCGCAAGTGCATGATTCAAGCTGGCTGGATCGGGATGGCTCACCACCACAAGCGCTCCATTCATCTCTGGTCTCCGCATGTCAGTGTTTCTTCAAACCCTGTTTCTCCGTAACTGTTTACGAGCTTCGCACGGCGATGTTGGTACCTTCAACATCTTCACGGTTGAGGAACTCTAAGAAGGTATGAGAAACGTTGCTCCTCCTGCAACTGAGCTCGGAAGAGCTTAGGAAGCTTAACGTGAACAGCCTCAACCGTAGTGTCAGGACATATTCGCTTGACATGTGCTTATATGGTCATGTATTTCTTTATGCATGGCACGAGCGGCCGCAAACGCTGACATCTACCAGGCCGTCGCTGAGCCAAGTCGGCGCGCTATTCTCGTCTACTTGGCTCCAGCCGAGCGCAACGTCGGAGACATTTCCGCCTCGCTTCGTATCCATCAGTCCTCAGTGTCAAAACATCTTCGTGTTTTGCGCGAAACAGGCCTCGTGTCCATGCGCTGTCGAGGCCGTGAGAAGCTCTATCGCACTCACTCCGATGCACTGCGTCCCCTGCATAGCTGGACCGCTCTTTTCGAGCAGTACTGGAGCCACCAGTTGAGCCGAGTCAAGCAGCGGGCCGAGGGCGTCGCAAAGCAGCACGACGGCAAGAACAAGGAGCAGCAATGACAAACACGGCTCAAACTATGGAAGACGTCACCCTGACCGTGGTGCAGGAGACAAGAGTGAAAGCTCCTCTCCATGTCACATTCTCAGCACTGTTAGACCAGCTCGGGCCCAGCAATGAAAAGCCGGACGGAACGGCCATGCCGATGACCTTGGAGGCGTTCCCAGGAGGACGATGGTTCCGCGATCTCGGTAATGGCGACGGGCACTTCTGGGGAAACGTGCAGGCGATTCGGACCCCTTCTTTACTGGAGATCGCAGGGCCGCTGTTCATGTCGGCACCCGTTGCGAACAACGTCCAGTACAGGCTTACCGAAGAAGGTGGCGAAACCGTAATTCGCTTTCGCCACACAGGTTTTGGTCTGGTTCCGCAAGGCATGGCTTTCAATGTGGAGACAGGTTGGGCGTACATCAGCGAGCAGGCACGCAAGCGCGCTGAAGCTATGGCAGCCAAAGCATAACGCCTTATTCAAGGGGAAACGAAGCGATGGAGACCCAGGTGAAAAACCTTTTTGATCCCGCGTTGGTGGACGATACGCAGACGCGCATCCTGCTGCTCACTGCTGAGAACCAGCCGTCTTGGGGTACTTTGAACGTTTCTCAGGCACTTGTGCATTGCGCTTTAGGTTTCGAGATGGCCACGGGAGCCTTGAAGACGAAACGGGCACCTTTCCCGGCCACATTGTTTGGCAGGGTAATCAAGCCATTCATCTTTCGCGACAACAAACCAATGCGCCGCAACTCACCCTCTGCGCCGGAACTGTTTACCGGAAACACTGCTGGGTACCACTTCATCAACGAACGTTCCCGCTTGCTCGAGGAAATGCATAGGTTCGCCGCACGGGGACCCGCCGGCTGCACCCACCAGCCACACCCCTTCTTTGGCCCGCTCACGCCGGAAGAGTGGGCCATCCTCATGTACAAACATATCGATCATCACCTTCGTCAGTTCGGCGCCTAGCAGCTCCTGTCCTGGCCCTCGGGTGAACCCTAACATGTTCTCCGTTGAAGCCTGGTAGCCCGTCACCGCGACGATCATGGGTTTTGAGGTGATGCGTGCGCTACGCAAGGGTCAAGCGGCGATCTTCAACCTCACGCAGGACATCCGCGGCGAGGCGCGCATCGTAGAACGCGCGTTCGGTATCTATGGACCGGATTATGTCCCAAAATCCAACGGCGACCCTGCGGTGGAAATGATGGCCTGATGGAAAGCGTGGAACGATGAAACTGTCCCACCCTTCCCACAGCCCTTGGAAACCGCCAAAGAACGGCGGTTCCCACATTACGCACCGCACGACGACTGGCATGGATTATTCAACAAACACATCAACAAGTTGACTTATACTGACACTTCTAATGGGCTAGCCAGTCTGTCATTTCTAATGAGCTGCAACATCGCGTGTAAGCGCAAAGCAATAATGTCGTAGCTATGCAAAGCTAACTGTCGCCGCCCCATCCTGAGTTGACGGGGTTGGAGGCGGCAGCGCGGACACAACTCGGCGAGCCGGTTGCGCAGCGACTCGACCCGGCTGCGGCAGGAATAGAGCCGACCAGCAATCAGTGAGAAATATCACGAAGAGTACGCAGCTGTTCATACGTCAGACTGTGAAGGGTTCCGTCAGATAACGTGAGCACCACAATCCCCAGGATCTCTTCGCTGACACAGATCACATCAAGAACGGGTGTCGTAGGTCCTACAACCTGCGCCTTCTCGTTCGCTAGGCTCACACACGCCATCGATTTAGTCAGCTTCATAAGGGTACCGGGTTGTCGCCTGGTTTGACTTCGCATCAGTTCCGAATGGTATGATTGGCGGCCTTGCAAGCGATGCCGCACGCGCATAGGCCTTTTCGGCAGGTTCCTCTGTATGAAGCTTTTGCGTGGAGCGAGGCAGGGTGACAAAAAAAGACGTACCTTTTGTCGGATTTCTTTCCGCCCAAATTGCGCCGCCGTGCTGTTCAACAATGGCGCGACAGATTGCAAGGCCGAGGCCGCTTCCTCCGAGTCGACGGGCATCGTCATGTTCGAGTTGCCGAAAGCGTTCGAACACCTTCTCAAGTTGATCCTCTGGAATGCCACGTCCTTCGTCTGAGATTTTAACCGTCAGTTGGTCGATAGACGCCTGAATATCGAGCACAACATTCCCGTTGGGCGGGGAAAACTTGATCGCATTTGAAAGCAAATTGATGAGGACCTGCAAAATTTTATCGGGATCCCCATGAAAACGGAGCTTGCGGCCCGGTATCTGAAGGTCTGCGTTGACATTCAGCTCGACGTCATGGGCTTGAGCCGTTGGCATCATTGTTTCGATAGCCTGTTCTGCCAAATCTTCTATAAAACATTCTTCCACCTGGAGCGATGTCGCGCCTGACGCTATCCGTTCGAGGTTCAAGACATCGTTGACCAATCGAATCATCCGGTCCAGGTTGCTCAGAGCAATATGAAAAAGCCTTGCGCCTTTGTCGTTCACTGGACCTGCCAGGCCCGCTGACAGAATTCCAACAGCGCCCCGGACGCTTGTCAGGGGCGACCGGAGCTCATGGGACACCATGGCGACATACTCATTTTTGAGATCATCCAGTTCAGATCGCTTCCGCAGTTCGCATTCATCCGCCAGGTGTAGAAGCCGGGTTTCTTCTAGCTGGCGGAGACCCACGAGGTGAAGCCGGTTGCTTTAGGTGAGGTGGTCGACCTGACGGGCTTTGCGGATGGAGACGACGCAGGGCCGAAGCTGAATGAGGCGCAGATTCTGCCGACTGGCCGGTTTGAGCAGATCAAGCCGCAGCCCGTGAAGTATGAAGAAGCGATCGGGGGCAAGTTCAGCGATGGTCTGGTGACAATAGAAGGTCAGGTACTTTCGCAGCTGCATAACGAGATCTCGGACATGATGGTGGTGGTAGTCGAGGGGCATCCAGTGAGCGTCCTCTTGTGGACAAGCGATCGGCCGCAGCTGCCTACGTTACCCATGGGGACTGAGGTCCAGGTCACCGGGATTTGCCGCGTGACCAAGACCGATTCGTGGGGCACTTCGGTATCGTTCCTGCTGGAGATGCGGGAGCCCGGCGATGTGACGGTAGCGGCCAAGGCATCTTGGTGGACGGTGACTCATTTGCTGCTTCTACTGCTTGGGTTGCTGATGGTCTCGGTGCTGATCACTGCATGGGCGCTAGTGCTGCGGCGGCGAGTGTCGGCGCAATCGCGGCGGATTCATAGCTCCATGGCGCTGGAGCAGCAACGGAGCCGCTTGCTGGAGAAGATCAATTCCTCGACACCCTTGCCGGAGCTGCTGGAAGACATCTGCGGTTCGATTGGCGGGCTGGTTCCCGGCTTGGATGTGACGTGTGAGGTGCTGGAGGCGTATCGCTTTGACTCGAAACAAAGGAAAGCCTCCTGGCAAAACGGGGAGGAACGGTGTGTGGCGGGGGCGCTAAATCCGAGGGGCGTGAATGGAAGCCGAAATAAAGAGATATTGTCGGTGGAGTTGACTGAGGCATCCGGGGCGACGCTGGGGAACTTCCGAGCGCGCTGCCAGGGCGATAAGGTGCTTACGGAAGAGGATCAGCGTGCTCTGCTTGTCGGCGCAAGCCTTTCGAACCTGGCGTTGAATCAACGGCGGCTGTATGAGCGGCTGAACTTCCATTCTACGCATGACCCGTTGACCGGGCTGCCCAATCGGAGGTACTCGGATTTGCGATTGGAGGAGGCTTTGCGCACCTCCGCCACGCGCGGGCACCTGGTCGCAGTGGTTTACATCGACGTCAACCACTTTAAGCAGGTGAACGACGAGTTCGGTCACAAGACCGGAGATCTGTATCTGCAGCAGATCGCGGTGCGTCTGGGTTCACAGGTTCGAGCGGGAGATTTGCTGGCCAGGATTGGCGGTGACGAGTTTATGTTGACCGCCGAACTTAAGAGCGTGGAGGACGCCGAGATCTACCGTCAGCGGTTGCAGCGGTGTTTTGAGCCGGTGTTTCAGCTGGAGGAAGTAGTGGTGCACGGGTCTGCGAGTGCCGGACTGGCGATCTCGCCGGAGCATGGAACGACGCCTGAAGAGCTTCAGCGTCATGCGGATATGGACATGTACGCGGCGAAAGAGGCTCGGCGGCTGGAGTTGGGGTTCAGGTCGGTGGGAGTGGCTTCGTAGGGCGGGTTGATGTGGCGCTGTGATGCGTTTGTAAAGGGGACTACATTGCCTACCCCGTGCGGCTCTGGTGCAAACAGCCAGAGCCCTCACGATGACGACCTCCAAGGAATTGCGCATGAATGATGAAAATGTTCCCGAAGAAACAGCGGAAGAAGTGCCCGAAACAGCGCCGGTCGAGTTGAAGCGGGAGCAAAGCGATGCAGACGTTCTCGCCGATTCGCACAAACATACACGGCGCAGCTTCGGCATCGGCGCCATCGCTGCTGCGGCTGGCTGTGGTCTCTACCGCTGGGTAGATCGCGCGCCGCAGTTAGGACGTTCGCAGATCCCGCTGCGTCACACGCTCAACTTCAACCGCGATGTTGAACGAGCTCTCTTCGATGAGCGTGGTCTTTCGCCTGAGTTTCCGGTCTCTCGCGCGGTGGAGCTGCGCCTTATCGGAACGGTCGGCCTCGAAAAACAGATCGATCTGCGTAGCTGGCGCTTGCAGATACTACTAGTGAGGCTGCTCCGCATTCACAACCCCAGATTCATCAGACGGTTCCTTACTGCGTCGCCGCAACGGGGGCGTCAGGAGCGGTACCGCCAGTGCCGGAAGATCTTTCACACTATCCACAGGAACTTCAACAACACCATCGTGATCCGCCGTGACATCGTGAACACCGATGCGCAGATAAAACTCACCCTTGAGAGGCACACTGATCTGCTGATGAAGAAAGAGACCTTTGTGAAGAGCGAGGTTATACAGAGCCGCCGTGAAATCCTCTTCGCGAACTCTGCTTGAGGTGTTTATCAGCTTTCCGTCTCGCGTATACACGTACGTGCGAAATTGCAGATTTGCATGACGCCCCCCGTCAGCGGTTGGTGTGAACTCAATGGCGCTGGGGTCTGCCGCGATGACAACGTCGTAACGCTGATAAGGCCCACTGATATTCGCCGACGCGATCGCATAGTTGCTTGCCAGCAGCGTCTGCTCCGGCTTTTTCGCCGCCGGAACAACCATCACCTTCAGCGTGATCTGCGTGGGCATAGGCGAGCCGAAGATCATCGCATTATGCATCGCATCGACCACTGGAGGCGCGGGCTTTAACGCCGTGAAGGTCACCGGACTGCCCGGAGCAGGATTCGGAGCAGAACGCGAGGCTTCAACGGGAGCAGACGTCGCCGGCGGAGCATCCGCATAGTAGCCCCGTCGATACGCCATCGTGAACCCATCACGCCGAAGCTTCAATTGGATCTTGCGAAACTTCCCATCACTTACCGCGTCCGTCGGCGAATAAGTCAGCGTGTAGTAGTTCGACCCCGCTGCAATCGACTGTGTCACCGCAGTCGCGAGACCATTGGTGTTGATGTAGGCATGCCCTCCCGTCTGCTCTGCCATCTGCTGCATGGTGATGTTGTTATCCGCGTTCTCCGTAGACGCACTGTTGACGTTATTGGCAAAGGTATCGAGCGGATGTGTCCTGGTGTCGTACTGCATCCCTGACTCCTCCACCGAGTACACAGAAGATGTGGAAAGGCCTCCAGCCCCAACGGGGTAGACCGCAACCTGGCTCTGGGCGAGCAGACGCGTCGTCTGTCGAAAGAGATCTGACGACCCCGCAACCGGCGCGAAGGGATCCGTAAACGGACCGAGCAGCGAACTATCAGGAAGTACGTTGATTGGGAACGAACCGGAGAACCAGATGAGGTTCTTTCTTCCAGGCATGCCCCCGAGATAGCGGGCTATCTGGTTAAGCGCTTCGAGGGTATAGCGGGCACGCAGCTGCGAGGCAGTTGAGCTGTGGTCCGCCTCAAACTGTTTCAAGCGCTGAACGACCTGGGTTTGCGTCAGGTTGTTGCCTTCTACTTCCTGGATCTGTTCCGAGAGGCTCTGTGAGCCATCGCCTCTCGCTGTGTTTTCGAGCAGCGGCGAGTTCTTTAGAGACTTGGCCTCAATGGCAGCACGGAGCAGCCGAGGGTCCGCCGTGAACGGCTGCAGAAGCCACAGCCGTGAACCCAACCCGAAGATCGCGAGAGGAGCATTCGGTGGATTGTTTTTGAGAAAGAGACGAAGCTGATTGTGAACGTAAGTCTGATCTGTGAGCGGAGTATTCAGCGTATCCAGAAGAAGGATATTTAGCGCAGCATTCGCGGGGGCTGCTGTGTAGTTGGTAAACGTTCCCGGCGGTAGATTCAGAGGCGGCTCAGCCTTGGCCGTGCTTGCCGAGTGCTCCTCGAAGGTCTTGATCCGCTCTGGAGCGCCGTTCTCAAAGACGCTGAAGTCCGAAGCCGTGAGATTGTGAATCGGGTTCTGCCTGCTATCCGCCACCACCACATCAACGATCACAAGCTTCGTCCCCGTCGTAAGCGTCGTTACCGCTGGCGGAGTCTGAGCAATCGCCAAGGGGAAAATTACCTCAACCAGCAATCCAAGGATAGCGGCTCGACGGATTGACATTGGACCCCCGTGCAGCGTCGTCCATTTCAACACAGCCTACAACGTAGACGCCAGGAGCAACAGGCAAGTTTCAACTTCCAAACCACAGCACCGCGCTCGTTGCTGCCCGAAAGCAGCGATAATACCCCAGGGACACTGTCGAGAAATAGCCGGCCAAAAGTGTTGCGCTGACCGGTGAGACCGCCCGACTTTGCGTGAATCTGCTCGCCCCAAGTTATCGCCACTCGTACTCAACCCGTCAGAGGTTCTGTTTGCGTTTTCTAGCAAAGCCTTTCGATTTCTCTCGTTGCCTTAGGTTCACAGTTGCGATACATATGCCTTATGCGTGTTTGGAGGACACCACGTGTTCCGGCCCCCCTACCGATAAGGCGGGTCATGCATTTTGTACGGGCCTGTTGCCTGACTCTTAGCGTGGCGGTTTGTGCCGGCCAGTCTGTCGATTCGCGCCAACCGTACACCTTTCACGCCTACACAGATGTGGTGCAAGTGCCAACGATGGTGCTTACCCCAATGCGAGCGAGCTATCCCAGTCTTTCAGTTGACTCATTCTCAGTGAGCTTTGATAGCGGGCCTGTCTCGCATCCCGAGCATGTTCGTCTCGAAGGGGATGACCCGCTACAGTTCGCCGTACTTTTGGACGTCAGCCAAGAAAACGGACGTTGGCTTGCAAAGAGCCTTGTGAACGCCCGAGGGCAATTGGTGCCCGAGCTGTTCAACGGTGGAGATCGGATCAGTGTATTTGCGAGTGACTGCGTTCTCATCCGCTCTAGGGAAGCAACGCCTGCGAGTATCCCGGAGTTACATGCGGGGATCAAGGATGTGCTTGCGTCCACGGCTCTGCATCAGTCGGATCAAGGCTCGAACTGCGGAGAAAAGCACCGCCTATGGGATGTCATCGCGAGCACCATTACTCAATTGCAGCCTCTGCAGGGACGCCGTGTCCTTATGGTCCTCTCCGATGGTGTGGATAGGGGAAGCAAGCTGACGTGGGAAGAAGTGAGACGTTATGCGGTTCGATCGGGAGTCACCATAATGGGTATTCGCCCGACCCAAGGGGGTGCCCCATCCTCGATGTTCGCTCCCGATAAGCGGCAGCCCTCCAAGACGGTGGCAGAAGATATATTCGCTATCTTTTGCGGTGGAACTGGCGGGATCGCTTTCTATGACACCCCAAAGACAGTCGATTCAACCTTCATAAGAGCCGTCAGCCTCATTCGCAAACGTTACATTCTGGAGTTTGTGAGTCCAACGAACGCGACAGCGGGCGATCACTCGATAGACATAAGCATTCCCGACCATAGGGCCATCGTCCGCGTGACCGGGGCAACATTTCTCTTGCATCATCAGGAAATAGGCGAAGATCCGAGCGTTATACCTTCAAATGATTCGAACGCCCCACAATTCGGTAAACGCAAGATACTTGTCCAGCCCCAATCAAGATAAGCGACGCAAAGTTAGCAGACGAAACGTAGGGTCTCGGGCCAGGGTGCTTGATCCGTGTGAGCCTGCCTTTTATGCACTCATCCGCGTCACAAATGCTCAAGCATCCAGAGCTCCTTGGTTCTTGCACGTGAAGAGGACAGAGTCGGATCAGGCGTGCGACCGACATAAACTCGATCGGCGCCTGTGCAGTGTATGAAACGGCGTTCGGCCATCACCCCTGACAACCGGAGTTGTCGTGGGTGATAGCAAATCACGAAGATCTGATGTGACATCAAGAATGATTGATCGACCGTCAAAACTTATTTAACTTACAACTCCAAGGATCAGGACCTCTTACGACAGTGTCCATGTTCGAACACTGTCGTTCTAAAAGCGGACAAACTTCAATTATTGGCCAAATGGATGCGATCAGAAGAGCTCGGTTTTCTGGGGAATCAAGACCTTCGGATCTTTGTGGAAATGGTCCTGTAAATGCAATTGGTTTGCCATTGAGATCCGCAGGAGACGAAATGCCATTCTTTGAACGCAGTCGAGATGTTATCTCTGGCCCCTTCAGTGCAGACCTGATCACTGAACGTCAACGTGCAGGATGGCAGATGCTATCCATCGAATGGCGTCGGGAGCGTCCGGAGTCAGAGCCATCTTCTGAAATCGAAGCCGCTGACGAAATTCCATATGGTCTTCGTTTATCCGCTGATTGCACCCGCCTTGAAGCTGATCCAGTTGAGAATAAGGTGCTGTTGCAAATGATGGACCTTCTTGGAAACGACTTCTCCTACGCAAGTATCGTAAGTGACCTTAACGAGCGAGGTTTACGCATGCGCAATGGTTCACCATGGACTCGCGTCGGTGTTTTCAAGATGATGCCGCGTTTGATTGAAGTCGGCCCTCGCCTCTTTGCCGAAGATGAATGGAAGAACAGGAAAAAAGTCGTATCTAGGGACCGACAGAGGTCTTAATACGCCGACGCCACTCACTCCATCCTGATCCATGGCGCGGCAGCCCTAAGGTTGAAATGGCCCACGGCTTGCATCTGAATCTTAAGCCCGGGAAGGAATCCAGCAATGTTCAACACGTGTAAAGTCGCTCTTCGTCAGTTGAAACGTTCAGCCGGGTTTTCGTTCACGGTCATCCTTATCCTTGCTATAGGCATTGGTGTCACCACGGCGATGTACAGCGTCTTGTACGCTGTCGTTCTGCAACCCTTGCCATTCCCCGAACCCGACCGGCTCGTGGCTATTTCGGCCAAGCCCTGGGACAATTTCTCCTTTCCCACCCTTCTGGATTGGCAGCGTCGCACTCACTCCTTTCAGTCCATTGCAGCCTACGCCGGTTGGTCGCCGCGCATTGAGTCCACTGCCGGTGTCGGCCATGCCGAAGCCACGCTCGTCTCCAAGAACTTTCTGAGCACCTTGGGTGCGAGCCTTAGCCTTGGCCACGACTTTACCGAGACGGGCAATGAGGCGGACTGCCTTGATCAGGCCATCGTGACTGACGCCTACTGGCACCGCATGGGGGGTGGAAATTCATTAACCGGGCGCACTCTCCAGCTTGACCACAAGACCTATGCAGTTATCGGCGTCCTCGCGCCTATCGAGACCGGGGGCAATCTGGACGGATCGGCAGTTCTCACACCGCTCAGCTGCGATCAGGGTAAGTCAACTACCGATCGCGGCGATTCAGCGTTTCAGGGTATTGGCCGTCTGCGGCCTGGCGTTTCGCTCGAGAAGGCTGCTGCGGAGCTCGCCACTGCTCAAGGGCAAATGCGTCACGACTTTCCTAATCTGTACCCGGACGCTTACACCCCTGTGCCGATGCCCTATGCCGATCACGAGGTCGGTACCGGCACCCGCTCCGCTCTGTTCGCCACGCTCGCTGCATGCGGCACGCTCCTGCTGATAGCCTGCGCCAACATTACCAACCTTCTGCTCGCCCGAAACACCCGCCGACGCGCCGAGTTCGCCGTGCGCGCTACCCTTGGCGCCAGGCCACGCCACCTGTTGGGGCAGCTCCTGGCCGAAAACTGCACGCTGGCCACCGCCGGCGCCCTCCTCGGCATGTTTTTTTCCGACCTCCTGGTCCGGGCTGCGCAGGACGCCAAGGTGGTGCACCTCCCACGACTGGGCCAAGCCAGCCTCAACTTTCCCGCACTGGCGTTTGTCGCTGCTGTCACTATGCTGGTCGCCATCCTGCTCACCATCCTGCCCGCGATGCGTAGTCTCCGGCCCGCTCTCCTCGTCGATCTCAGCAACGGCTCGGCCCGGACCTCCGGCTCCAAGGGACTGCGCCGCGCTGGGCGGCTCCTGGTCGCCTCTCAACTCGCGCTCGCGCTCGCTGTGGTCGCCAGTGCCGGGTGGATGGTCTCCTCGGTCTTCATCCTGCTTCACCAGCCCCTGGGATTTGACCCCAACCATTTGCTCTTTGCCAGCACCGATCTCCGCAGTCCAGTGCGAGATCCAAATTCCAACCCCGCCCGGACCCTTGCCGTGCTCAACGAGACACTGGCCAGTCTTCGCGCCGTTCCAGGTATAGAGGCGGTGGCGGCCGCGAACGACAAGCCCTTGGGGGGCCGCGTCAACCAGTACGACTTCTGCAGCGATCTGCACCCCGAAGTCTGTAACCAGCCACACCTGAAGACTCCCGACGTCTTTCAGGTCACTCCCGGTTACTTCCAAACCATGAGCCAGCTGCTCTATCGCGGTCGGGATTTCAACACCGCCGACGACGGGCGCAATCACGTCGTGATTGTGAACCGCGCGCTCGCAAATCAGGAGTGGCCAGGGGAAAGCCCCATCGGGCACCGTATCTTCACCGGTGAACTAAAAAGCTGGGCCACCGTAGTAGGCGAGGTTGACGATGTCCACAGCTACTCGCTCGAACGCGCGCCCAGGCCCAACCTATACCTGCCCGAGGCCGACGGCCCGGACGTCCACATGACACTCATGATGCGTACAGGTGGCGATCCCGCAGCGATCCAAGAGACCATCCGCAGTCTTTTGCATACCAACAGCCAAATCACCACAAACTATGTCCAAAGCATTCCAGAAATGATGGCGCACCAAGTCGCTCTGCGCCGATTCTCGATGCAGATCGCCCTTGCTTTTGGCACGCTTGCGCTCGTTCTTGCCGTCTTCGGCACCTATGGCCTGCTCGCCTATGAGGTATCCCTTCGCGAGCGCGAAATGGGCATCCGTCTTGCGCTCGGCTCCACCCGCGCCGCTATTGTGAGCCTGCTCCTGCGACAAGAATCGCGGTGGATAGCTGGGGGTATCCTCTCCGGACTTCTCACAGCCTCAATGGTCGGTTTCGTGCTTCGGGCACAGTTCTTTCACACTGGTGCTACCTCTGTACCCGTCCTTATTACCTCCTCTTTGCTACTCGCAGTGCCCGCTCTACTCGCCGTGGCCGTGCCCGGTCGTCGAGCCAGCCTACTTGAACCATCCATCACCTTACGTCGAGAGTAGGGCGGCATCGTTTTGCCCAGTTCCGATGAAACGACACGAGCCTAGGAATCCCATCGTGAGTGAACGGTGGCTGAACTCTTTCGCTCATCCGAATCGATTTGAGCTTCTTGTACTCACTCAAACGACGTTTCAGACGAATACGTCTTACCCTGAAACGAGCGTTTCAGGGGCTTCCGATTAGCCACGAGCCAATACTGGATTTAATTAAGACTGATCAAATTGCCGGATCGAGTCGTGCTTCACGTTCAACGAGACCAGCCATTCGCCTCTTCGCCCGACGGAGTCTCAGGCGCATGAAGGGGCGTTCCACAGCGAAGTAGAGGAGCGCTGCGAAGGCAATGCATACGGCGAAGTAGATACAGGTGGAACGCCAGTCCGTTTTTTCTGTGACTGACGGCAATAGTTGATGGGTGGCATGGGCGACAGATTTGTGCGTGAGATACAGGCTAAACGCTAGTGTTGCGAGCGCCTTCGCTCCGGGGACTCTCCGTGTCAGAATGCCTCTACCGCTAACGGCAGAGGTCACCAAAAGCCCAAATCCGATCGACAAGATCGGAAAAGCAAAGAGGATGCTCGCACGAAGATCCGGATCTGGAAAGCCGAAGTCACAGAGGCGAAGGGCCCAGAGGACCGCCGCCAAGCCACACGCGAATAAGAGATTGCCATAGTGGCTTATCCGTGAGAACCATGCCGCCCGAAATGTACGAGCGATTGCTAGGCTTACTCCGACGACCAGACCATCCAAGCGCGAATATGTTGGGTAGTAAAGGTACTTCATCATCAATTGTCCCTGCGTGTCGTCTGGAACACCAGGCGCCAAGACGACATGGCCCAGCAGCCAGGCACGAAGGGCGATTCCGCCCAAAACAATGAAAGCGATCAGAGCTAACGTCTTCCATACAGTCGGCCTCCGCATGAACGCGAGAACGAGCAGCGGCAATAAGAGGTAGAAGTGCTCCTCGACACACAGAGACCACACATGTGAAAAGGCACGGCTCTCTGGATAGTTAAGGAGAAGCAGATTCCAGGTGAAGGTGATGTACTGCCAGGGTGCGTAGGGTCCAGGCGCCTCTCGCCATAGCGGAAACAACAGATAGAGGCACAGAACCGTGAAATAAGCAGGGAGGATTCGATAGGCGCGACGGGCATAAAAGTCTCTCAGCGATGGGGGCGCACCGTCCACGTAGGGCTTCAGAAGTTGCGAGCCTATAAGAAAACCGCTTAGAACAAAGAACAGGTCCACCCCGATCCAACCGACCGACGCAGCAGGGATCAGGATTTCTGGCAGAAGACCGCCTATGCGCAGATGGTACAGCACTACGACTAGGATCGCGGCAGCGCGCAAGGTATCTAGGCCGTGAAAACGGAGGAGAGGGCTCTCTTTCAGATGGGTCATTGCGCCGCCGAACTTTGATTAGCAGAGGACTGTGCTCATTTCATCTAGCCCCATCTGCGGTTTTAGCGCTAGTGCTGTTTTCGGCACCGGGTCGAGCGAATGGCGCAAAGAGGCTTGGCTCGGATGCTGTCAGATCTGTCTTTCTCTTTGGTTCATGAACCCAAAGGGCGGCTGTTCGGCGCAGCTCAACATTACTTCCTAGCCCGTTCGGAATCCATAATTGCGGGCAACGCGGCTCAACGAGTGACTCGGCATGATATCGCCAGCGCAGGGGTTAACGATGCCTATTAGCGTCTCCTAATCAGAGAAGTGCGGCGCACAATTAACGCCGCTGCCGTGGAAGAAAATCAAGGGAACCAACTCCACCTATCTTCCGTAAGTGAGAACAGGAGACATCTCCCCACTCATGCGAATACTGTTTGCCACTGCTCTCGGCCTCCTTCTTGCGTCTACCTCGCTCGCGCAACAGACCACAACATCAGCAGGAACAGGGATATGGCATGACCCCTCCCCCCATACGGTCCAGTTTGTAACCGTCGACAAAGATGTCCAACTCGAGGTGCTCGACTGGGGTGGCACGGGGCGTCCGGTGGTTCTCTTAGCTGGACTCAGCGATACGGCTCATGTCTTCGATGATTTTGCTCTCAAGCTTACGCCATCCTTCCACGTTTACGGCATTACTCGTAGAGGGTTTGGCGCGTCCAGTGCACCCGCCGTCGGATACAGTGCCGACCGCTTGGCCGATGACATTCTTGCCGTTCTCGATGCGCTCAAGATCAATCATCCGGTGCTCATTGGACACTCCATGGCCGGTGAAGAACTGAGCTCCGTTGCAACGCGCTTTCCCAAACGAATCGCCGGCCTTGTTTATCTGGATGCCGCGCATGAGTACGCATACTTGAACCCTGAGCGTGGCGACTATCAAGTCGATCTCAATGCGTTGCTCGGAACGCTACAGCAACTGCAAATACATTCTGGGGACGTCCATGCCATCGATGATCTCCTCCAGGTCGAGTTGCCTAGATTTCAGCGTGATTTACGAGTGCAAGAGGACGATCTTGCATTGGCCTCCAAAATCACTCAATCGTTAGGTCCCACACCCGCTGATCTGGCAAGTTTCGATGCCTTTCACCAGTTCAGCAAAAAATTCGACGGGATAGATATCCCGGAGTCGGAGTTACGTCAACAGCACTTATTGAGGCCAGATGGCGGTGTTGGCCGTATGAAGGCTGGACCAGCCGTGTTCCAGGGAATAATTTCGGGAGAAGAACGCTTTTCTAAGCTGCAAGTTCCTATCCTCGCCTTCTTTACCATTCCCCGAACGCATGGCACGCAGCTGGATCGCCTGCCGCCATCCTTGGGTACCGCGCTGGTGAATCGAGAGACCATGCAAAATCAAGAACAGGCGGATGCTTTCCAGGCAGGAGTTCCCTCAGCTAAAGTCGTCATCATCCCGAACGCTAATCACGGGGTCTTTCTCTCCAACGAAAACGAAGTCTTGCGGGAAATTGCCAACTTCATCGGCGGTCTCCCGTCGGATTCCGAGCTCCCTGAGCGCTGAATCGTCAAGGCACTCGGCGAATTCTGCTAACTCGTAGGCTCTTGTTTTCACGCATGATAATCAGCGATGGCCGCGATGCGGCCGCACCTGAGGATGAGAAGGGTTTCCGTTGACCTAAAGCGTGGGGTGGTGGAGACTTCAGGGGCGAACAGGTAAAGGGTCGCGGACTTATTGGTGGTTCGACCCCGAATGATAATCTGGCCCGCCGGCGGCTCACGTACACCTGACTGGTGCCTCTTCTGAGCCCGTAGAACAATATGCCCAACCCGCCGTCGGCTGCTTGTCCGCACTGGAGAAGTAGATGATCGAAGCTATCCTTGAACGATGCGCCGGCATCGATGTTGGCAAGAAGTTCGTCGTGGTCTGCGTCATGACCGGTGGCGCAAGAGACGAACCCCACACGCAGATCAAGAAGTTCGGCACGATTGTCAGCGAGCTTCAACGGCTTGCCGAATGGCTGGTCGCCGAAAGGTTGCACTCACGCCGTGATGGAGAGTACCGGCAGCTACTGGAAGCCGGTCTTCAACCTGCTTGAGGCGCACGTCCGTGTGATCCTGGCGAACGCTGCGGACGTGCAGAACAGGCGCGGACATAAGACCGATCCAAACGATAGCCGCTGGCTAGCTCATCTCCTTCGCCACGGCATGATCCGGCCAAGCTTCATTCCTCCGTTGGCGATTCGTGAACTACGAGACCTCACGCGTCGTCGCAGGCAGCTAATCGGGGAGAACTCGAGGGAACGGAACCGGATTCAGAAGGTGCTTGAAGACGCGAACATTAAGCTCGGTGACGTGTTGTCAGACGTCTTCTGTGTGTCGGGCAAGTTGATGCTGGCAGCGCTTCTCGACGGCCGAATGACCGCAGAGCAGATCGCTGATTTGGCCAAGAAGAAGGCCCGAGAAAAGATCCCACAACTCGCGGCTTCCGTTGCCGATCATCGCTTGAGCGACCATCAGCGCTTTCTCATCCGACATGCTCTTCGTCATCTTGAGTTCCTGGATGAACAGGTAGAAGCGCTCAACACCGAGATCCGACGGCACCTGGCGGACTCGGCACTTGCCGAAGCGTTCCATCTGCTGCAGAGCATTCCGGGGATCAAGGAAGAATCCGCCGCCAGCATCCTGGCCGAGATAGGCGTGGACATGGAACAGTTCCCAACAGCAGCGCAACTCAGTTCCTGGGCTGGCCTGTGCCCAGCGAACCACGAAAGCGCTGGCGTCAAGAAGAGCGTCCGTACGAACCGGGGAAACGTCTGGCTCAAAACAACGCTGACGCAGAGCGCATGGGCAGCCACCAACCGAAAGGGATCGCGGCTGCAGTCGCGTTACCATGCACTGAGATCGCGCTGTGGAAACAAACGCGCCATCGTGGCGCTCGGGCACATGCTGCTCAAGACAATCCACGCAGTTCTTTCAGCGAAGATGCCCTACCGAGAAGAACCTCTGATCACTCTGGACGACAGGAATGTCGAACGCGCCCGGCACCACATACGCTGCTTGAAGAAGCTCGGATACAACACGTTTGCGGTCGAGTAGGAGCTATCTATTCTCAGAACAATGTCCTTTGTCATGCGTAAACGTGGGTGGTTTCGAGTCGATTTTGAGAAAGTTTAGTCCGTGAAAAGCGGCACTGCGATGGCCACCGGACCAGGCTTCTCAAAGCACAGGATCGTCTGTTCATGGCCACTCGGGTGCTGTTCTCGCCAGAGCTCCAGGAGCAACGGCGGCATGGGCCGGCGCATGACCTGGGTTCGGCTCACGATCGCGTGGCAAGCGGGGCAGAGTGAGATCATCAGAGCCATCTTCGAAACGCCTGGTATCCGGTGATGCACTACGATCGAGCGTTTCCCGCGTCCGGAGGCTCCGCAGACTCGGCAGCAATAGCCGTCTCGTGCAAGTACCTGTTCACGGAGACCGCCAAAATATTCCTCGTCTTGCCGCTTGAGCGTGTAGCAGGTAGCGCACATGCCTAGTGCGAGAACTTTACACCGTCCGCAGCGGCAATGGAGTGCCCGCTGAACGCCTGTCCGGATCTTCTTCACTTCCCTCTGCCCTTCCCCTTGGGGTAAACCCAACATTGACACTGGTGGCGAATTCACGCCGCTTGGCTATGGTTTAATTGCTTCTACAGCTTTGCTCGGAGGGCCATGTTGAAGATCACACCCGTTCTAATTGGTCTCATCGCAGTCAGCTCTCAGATTGTCACCGTCGGTGCCCAGACTGTGGCGGCAACACCATCTCCCGCCATTCCGATGCCTCCGGACAAAATCGATACCTATCAGTTCTACTCCCGCCTTATCCCTGTAGGTGAGTCTGCTAACGAGGGGTGGCCGCATGGCCAGTTCCTCGTCGAGGACACCACCGTTCAGATGGTCCCCTCCGACAAGCCTTGCATCCCCGACCATCCCAACGGTAAGCGCGACTACACTAACATGCTCAACCCACACGACGCAGTGACCCCTCCAGATGGCGACCGCGAAGACTACAACGAGATCCTCGCTGACTTTGACAAGCACTGCCACGACCGCGCCCAACTCGACCCCTCAGCCTGGGCCCTATCCGCGCCGTTTAGAGCCCCCATCCACCTCCTCAATAAGGATCAGCAGGGCGAGTTTCAGAGATCTCGCTTCGGCTCAAACCCCAATGATCCCGAGAACAAAGTCCTAACCGAAAAGTACAAAGGTGCCCCTGGCCTCTACACTTTTTCCGAGGTCTACTTCAACGCCCGCCACACCGTAGCCCTTGTTTATGCTGGCGTCTGGTGCGGAGGGCTTTGTGGCCAGTGGAGGTGGAATACCTTCCGCCTTATCGAAGGCCAATGGAAGCCAATCCGCTGGAACTCTACCGTCACTATGTCCTGAACTGGTGCGAAACGTTTTAGCAGACCACAAGCGTGCACTTTTTAAACATTCGAGCTTTCAATGCTCGAGTCTGTACTCGTCTGAACCCACCGTTTCAGATGAATATAGGGGTCACTACACCAAACGCCACAAATCGTACGCTAAGGAGTTCTGGGCTGGGTCTGCTTTTGAGCACCTTTCCAAAAAGTTCGCGCCGTTGCGAAAACGAAGATCAAGAACAACCACTGGTCCGCGACCATCCATACGATGCCGCCGTAAACGTGGATGACCCAAGTGTTATGAATGACATCGCTCAACATGAGCAGCATTAGTGACGTGAACCCTATCCTAGGCCTGACGAAGAGAAGGACAGCAACCAGCGGATCAAGAAGAGTTAACGCCGACCAAAACAGGACCGTGGAAATGGGTTTGCCTCCATAGTCCCACCGCCATCCATGACGAACCAAGATCGATGCGTGAGTGTAGGTACCTGCTGCAAGGCAAAGGACGTAGACAATCCGAAACCACGCCGACATCTTGCCTCGCATGCCAAAGGTCATGATTCGAGTTTAGGTCCCCATCCGGCTTGCACAAACGAACGTTTGCGCAAGCCTGCGTCGCGTGGCCAAATATCGTCATTTCTGGGTTGCAAAAGCCTATTGCGATTGTCTTGTCAGTGGCGATAGGTATGCGCAACAGGCCTTACCGTACGATTTGTGACGCTTGGTGTGGTGACCCCTTTATCCTTACGCCGCTATTGCTCGGCGTCGTTGCGTTGGCGGCCACATGGATTCCGGCCATCCGCGCCACGAAAGTGGATCCGATGACAGCCCTACGTCTCGAATAGCAGATGCTCGGAGCTCAGAGCGGCCCTTATAGTCCCGGGGAATTTAGCCAGCCTCTGGGGGCTTCATATTCACTTCCCAGCCGGACCGCCACCTCCATATGCGCTTTCGCGCGATGCTCATCTTTGCAGAAGGCGTAAGCGATCGCGAGGTTGTAGTGAGCGTCAGCGTTCTCCGGATCTCGGTCAAGATTGCCGTTGAGAAATTGGATGGCCCTCGTCAATAACTCTTCCGCATGGTCTTCGGTCAATTCTCCGCTCTGGTAGAGCCGGATGAAGCGGTCCAGGGTGAACTTGCCGAGGTTATACCAAATGGGGGGATAGGTGGAATCCGCGTGATGTCCTCGTCTCAATGCGGTGAACGCCTCTTCCGTTCTTCCCGCCGCTTCGTACTGAATACCGAGATCATTCCATATCAATGGATTATGCGGACTAATCTTCACGAGACGTTCCAATATCTCACTGGCCTCTTGATGCTTGCCCTTGGCAGCGAGCGCTTCCGCAGCCAGACGCAACTCCAGCTTTTCGCTACTGCTAAAGCCAAATTTTACCAGCGTGGTATTAGGGCGGCAGCAAAGTTTCGCGCGCTTTCCGCTGCCACAGGGGCAAAGATGTTTGTTTTTGCTCATAACTCCATCATTCAAACCAACAGTTCGGTCGTCTCACGAAAAACAGGGTCTAGCATCGAGTGGATAATTTGCTTCCTTAGCGGCCAAGATTAATGAAGCGCCGTAGTGAAAAGCGGAGCCCAAAAGCGTGAAGAGACAACTGATGCTTGCGTTGACAGTGCGCTATCACTCGTTCATTCATTCCATGAGGGATGGGGACATTCTTCAGAAAGACAAGCAAAGACTCTATCTGTGCATCGACGGCTTGTAGTACGGCTTCCTGACATCTTCGGATCACTTCGGTCTCCGGTCATAGAGCGGTCAGTTCTTCAGCAAGATTGATATTCCGAAGAGATTCCCGAGATTGGTTTTCTGCATGAACTCGACCATCGAGTCCAGTGCCATCGGGTCATGGTCAAGCTCTCTTGCGAACGACTGGATGGTCTTGACGACATGCTCCTCTGAGAACCCTTCTTTGAAGTGTCCGGCGACCCCAATAAGCAAGCCATTGATGATCGCGAACTGAGTCGCCATGAGAATGTATTCGTCGAAGATCGAGCGGGGAACAAAATCTGCATTCCTTGCACGTCCGAATGGGAACAGCGTTCTAAACATGTAGTTCAAGAGGTAATTCTCAAAGATGTAAGGACGTTCCTCGAAGAAGGGGCGGTGGTAGAACTCTTCTGCGCTACGCATCCGCTCGACGTCTTCACTTGGGGTGGCACCCTCTGACGATCCAATGCCTGCAACAAAGTCCCAGTAGGTGTCGAGGAACCGAGTGCCACATGTTTTGTCCTGAGCGCGCTCGGACACGAACTTGAATAGAACCCGTAACTTGAGAGCAAGATCTGTCGGCAGGTTCTCCATTTCCGACCGCCCCCGCTCGGTTCCGACAACACCGTGATAGTCCAACAGAATCGCGAAAACTTTTGAGATGGCTCCGTCGGTGGGGATTTCGTCGAGTTGCTTGCAAAGAGAGCCGATGAGCAAGAGCCGTTCCCATACGGGGCGTGAGCGATCTGTCACAAGCGCGATCATGCACCGGCGCACATCGTGGAACGCTGCGTAAAGCTTGTGAACGTGGCCAGCCCCATTGCTTGCCAGAGTGAAGTAGTTGTCTGTTCGAAAAGCGCCAGATAGTAGATCAGATACGACTTGCGTTGAGTTTGGGAAGAGCAAAACGTCACGAGCCGCTTGCGGGCAAGAAAGCGAAAGTGAACCTTCCAGCCTGCTGTCGACCAGATTCAACACGCGAGGGTAGATCGAACAAGTTGACGACAGGAGCTGCGGGCCATATTCCTCCTGGATGCCGCACAAGCGGCCGGAAGTATAGAACGGGCAGGCCCCAGAGTCATTACGCGTGATCTGAGCGAAGAGATTGTCATGGGTCTCAGCGGTCTTGACGGACACATATTCTGCTACTACCGATCCCAGCTTTTCAGCGGGAAAATTTTGATACAGGCGGTAAGTGTTTTTATCCAGCGGTATGGTCCAGGTATGGCAGCAATCATCTTCACAGCTAGCGCCGATACACCTGAAGGCTCCCGCATAGGTCGGGTACGTAGGCGCCGATCCCACGTCCCCAATTCGGATGGTGGGAGGCTTTGATTGAGGCTCTATGCAGTGTCTGTCCATAGATAGCAATCGTTCTGTAGTGTCCCTGTCCATCGCCCTTGTCTGATCCTTGACCGTTACTTAGAACGGCGCACTCTTGTCGTTACGCTTGATTCGATTAGCGAGACCCGATCTGGCAGGGGAGCCTCAAAGTCGGCCTCTAAACAGATAGACGTGGCACTTCCGAATCCGCTCGACTATTTTTCAGATTCGCTCCAAGAGCTCTCTGGCCGGTTAAAAATCTGTCGTTTTGGAAGCGCCCAAGCGCAGGACAGCTTAGACCATATTGCGATCCATCCAGATGAGCGATGAGCCTTCTAATCTCCAAGGCAGCCTGTGCTGGGCAGATCTAACAACTGCCTTCAAGAAACCACACCTGCCCGCTGCAAGATCCGAAAAATAGACAGTGGCTGTGAATAGCTTTTTGGCTCAGCGCGGCGGCGCATAGTATCCGGAGCGCACTTCAATGTGATCCTGAAGATCGTTCGCGTTGAGCTCGACATGATGAAACCGTCCGTCGTGTCGCATCTCGGCGGAAACATACGTTAGCTGATACAGGTTCCGCTGGGTGGCCTCGATCTGACTTAGATCATCGAAGCTATCTGACTTCGATGTTGGAGAGTCTGAGGGATCGTAGAAGACTCGGCCACCGGTCTTCTCACTTAGCTCAGCGAGAGCCGATGCGCCGCCTGAGCTATCCGTGCGGAAGGCGTAGATGGCTGTGTGGGCGTGTTGGCAGGCCTGAACAGTATCAGAGAGGTCGAAACGGCTTGCGTTATCGTCGCCATCAGAGAAGAGCAGGATGAGGTTGCTGGTAGATGCCTTGTCCGGAGCGGCGAACTGGTATTGGCAGGTCTGGTGTACGGCGTCGTAGAGAGCGGTTCCGGGGCGTGCGCGTTCTCCGTACACGGTTGGGTGGCGCAGACGCGTCTCTAGGGCCTTCTCGTTGTTGGTCCAGAGTTGAACCGGCTTCGCGATGCTGCCGAAGTTGGCGATGAAAGCTTGATCGCTGCTCTGCCGCAGTATGTTCTGTATAAATTGCAGGGCAATCTCCCGGTTGTGAGTGAGAGAACCCGCCATCGAGTTGCTGGTGTCGAATAGGAATGCGACCCGAAGGGGGACGTCGCGAAGTATCTGGAACTGTGAGACCCGCACCGGGGAAAGGCCGTTGTCAAGGATATGGAGATCGGCCAGTTTAAGGTCGTTGAGAGGAAGCCCGTGGCCGTCGGAGGCGTGGAACTCCAGAGTCACTTCGTTCACCGTTACAGATAGTGAGAAGGGTGGCTGGGGCGTCTGCGCCGCTAGCGGCACGGACAGAAGTATGCCAAGGGACGTCAGCGTGGCACGAACGAACATACAGGCATTTTAGAGGAGATGAATGGCTTGCCACCTTCGAGCCGTGATGTTGGGTTACGGTTTGGGGGCAGCGTCGGCCGGAAGGAGCCGCGAGGTGACTTCTCGCCGATGGTAGTTGCGATAGGTGGCCCGGAACGACCATGAAGTGGTGTGGAAGCCCGAGCCGCCGGTATTGAGCATGGTGATCAAGGAGGGCATCCAGAAGCTCTCTCCTCCGAGGAGGACGGGTGCATACTCGATAGTGAGTTTCCGTTTTCCAACGAGGCGGAGCGTGGAAGAATCACCGTCCGTGATGATGTGATGTGGCGTCGTGATCTCCAAATGCTTGAGTTGCATGGTTGCGGAATCGATCACGGCTCGTCCACTACTCTCCTCTTGAAGGAAGCAGGCGTCGGCGTTCTTCGGCGTGAGGACCGTGGCGAAGTGAATGGAGTAGGAATCGCCGGGACGTTTGGAGTTGATCTTCTGCAAGGTGTAGTTCGTGCAGGCTGCCTGATCAAGAGATACCACGGCAAGGGCCCCTTCAAACAATCCGCTCAATACTGTGGGACCGTCCACATCTTCCGAGGTGGCTGGCTTGCCGTTAACTGTCTTGACCTCACGGGATTCAACGAGAGTCTTCGTGTTCTCAGGACTTTGCGTTCGGCTAAGCCGAAATACGGAGTCCGTCACCGTGTTTTGCGGGGGTGTCTTGGGTGCCATCTGAGATGAAACGACATGTTCATCGCAGAATAAGCTGGGCACCCGAGTGTCGAAACGATTCAGGTTTGCTTCCAAGCGTTGGAGGATCTCGTTGAGTGTGGGTGACGGTGCTTGCTGCGCATAAAGCGTGGCGGGGAGCATCAGGACGGCAGCAAAACAAACCTTCAGGGATGATGTCCTCGGAGCCATTGGTGCCAATGATACGGCAGACCAGGCAATCGAGGCTTTGACGCTGATGCTACTCGTTGCGCAGCGACTGCATAGGATCAACGCGGGTGGCGCGCAGGGCGGGGAGACTCATGGCGCAGAGTGAGACCGCGGTGAGCAGGAGCGCGGAGATGACGTAGATGGTTGCGTCCATAGGGTGTACCGGTATCAGCGAGCGCTGAGTCATGCGGCCGAACCACCAGGCAGCGGGGGCGGCGAGAACGAGTCCGCCGACGAGGCCTGCGGCGATCTGAAGGATTCCACGGTGGAGAACGCCGCGGAAGATGACTCCTCGGCTGGCACCCAGCACCATCTGGATCCCGAACTCGCGTGTGCGCCGCTGGACGACGAAGTTCAGAACAGCGAAGAGACCAGTCATCGCCAGGATGACGGCAACGGTCGCCATTCCGACGATGATGTTGGCCACGGCAGCCATCTGCGAGGCGTCTTCTTCAAGAGACTTCTTGATGGATATGGGGATGTCGGGCTGGGTGGGATCGAGGTTGCGGACTGTCTGACGGATGGACTCGATGATGGGCGTGGGGTCGCCGGCGAAGCGGACATAGAGGCCGCCCTGAATGGAGTTCGCGTTGCGCAGGGTGTAGAGGCGCGGGCCGTCGAGGGAGCCGAAGTGCTCAGAGCGAACATCCTGAACGACACCGACGATGGTGAGGGTGCGGTTATCGTTGGTCACAACAAGCTTGCCAATTGGATCGGTGTCGCCAAAGAGCTCTCGCGCAAAGGCGCGGGTGACGATGGCGACGGTGGTGTCTCCGGTGGCGGGGAGGTCAGAGGAGGCAAAAGTACGGCCGCGGAGCAGTGGGATGCCGTAGGTCATGAAAAAAGCTGAGGAGACCTCGTCGACACCGGCCTGGAGGCCCTGCCCTTTGGGCTGCTGGGGCATACGCAGCTCCTGCTGTGCGGGCGTGCTGAAGATGGGCACGCTGGCGTAAGCGATGGATCGGACGCCCGGGATTCGCTCGATGCGTGCTTCGAGATCGCGATAGAACTCCTGCGCAGAAGCTTGGGTGTAGGGCGGCAGCTCCACTTGCAGAGGGACGGTGATAAGGCTCCGCATGTCGAAGCCAGTGTCGACATTGGCGATGGACGAAGGCAGACGCACGAAGAGCACGGCGGCGGCGAGGAGTACGAAGCTCATGGCTATCTGGGCGAAGATGAGGATGCTGGTACTTCGCGAGCGGGCGGTGACGGCACCCTCGCGGCCCTTGAGAGCTGTGACAAGATCCAGGCGGAAGGATTCGGCGAGAGGCGCGATGGCCGAGGCTACGGTGGCGACGACAACCAGCAAGCCGAGGTAGGTGAAGACGCGCCAGTCGGGATGGACGGCGGGCATGTCTGAGGCTTCGAGCGGGTCCATGATTTTGAGGATGATTCCGGGCAGGCGGGCAGCGAGAACGATGCTGATGAGGCCGGATGTGGTGGCGACAAGGACGCTCTCAAGCGCGAGCATACGCATGAGTCGGGCGCGGCCTGCGCCGAGGGCGAGGCGCACGGCGAGCTCGCCGCGACGCATCAGCACGCGCGATAGAAAGAGCATGGTGATGTTTGTGCAGGCAAGGAGAAGTACGAGCGACAGTGGGCCGAGTATGAGGAAGATTAACCCGAAGACAATCGACTGCCGCGAGGGAACCGCGATAAAGGATCCGTTGGTGGCAATGACGGAGGTCTTGCGGGAGTTCAAGTTGGATTGATTGCCGCGGTAAAGGGCGTCTCTGCTTTGCAGGATGGTTTGGATTTCAACCGCGGCCTGTGAACGGGTGTAGCCGTGCCCGAGGCGGCCGATGGTGGTGAGCCAGGGCCATGGTTCTTTGAAGGCACTGTTACCGTGATTGAAGAGCGGCTGCAGCGTGTAGGGAGCCCAGATGCCGGCCGGCAGATGATTGGTGTGATCGGCTGAGGCTACGCCGATGACGGTGAGGGTCTGGCCGCTCAAGTGGATCGTTTTGCCGACGATGTTGGGGTCGGAGTTTAGCTGGGACTTCCACTGGATCTCGCCAAGGACAACGACGCGTGCGCTGGAACCGGGAACACATTCTGAAGCGTCGAAGAAACGGCCCATCAATGGACGGCCCACATCGATGACTTGCAGGTAGTTGCAGGTGACGAGCTGCATGGCGCTTTTCCTGCGCGTCTCTTCCTGGGTCACGGCGATGAGTTGCCATGCCGCGACTTCGCTGAGTGCCTGGGTGTGGGAGCGGACCGCGTCCAGGTCATCGCTGTTGAGATCATTTGAGAGCGACGAGCCTGTGTACCAACCCTCATAGTGAGGATAAATCTGCGCGAAAGTTGAGGGATTTTCTCGTACGGGAGGTGCCAGCAATAGCATGTTGACGATGGTGAAGACGGCGGTGTTGAGGCCGATGCCAACGGATAGCGCAAGGACAGCGATGCCCGTCAGCAGAGGAGTGCGACGGGCGGAGCGGAGGGAGTAGAGGAAGTCTTGCCTGTCAAATAAGATAGCGGCCAAGAGAGAAACCCCACGATCAATTTCCACCAAGAATCGCAGATGTAGGAGCTAATGCGCAACAAGTTCGTTCAAGCAGGCAAGATCTTATTGAATTAACGAAGCGCGAGGAAACGGCACGACGAACGAGATTTTACCGCAATGAGAGGTTATACGTTGCTCGCCGCAACGCAAGCCGCCTACCCAGGACGAAGGACATAGAACTTCAAGGCTATCGGCTGGCGTCCAACCAATATGCACCTCTCGCTTTAATTACGAACTCCTGCCGGTCTTTCAAGCTCAATGAGAGCGCGTGGAGTCCCGGATGTGGCGAGCTTGGCTGAAAACTCAAAACGTAACGGTTGGGCAGGTCGTTTGAAATTGCTGAGAGACTCTGCCTCAGGCTCCTGGAATCTTTGAAGCCGAAATACTCCCCGCCAGTGAGTTTGGCAACAGTCTCTGGAACATTCTTCTGCATGCCATCCACGGCTGCAATGTAAGCCAATCGTGCTATGCGCAATGGCGGCAGAAGATCATTTGCGCAGTCCAGTGCCTGTACAGTCCGGTCCCCGTGCGAATCTGGATCTGCGTCGGGCTCCCGACTCATGCAGCCGCCCGATTTGTATGGCGTGGCCGAATACTTCGTTCGGGATACGGGGTTGGGAAGTTTGGCCCCTTCCTGCTTCAAGGCTGCCTTTGTACTGGAAAGAGCAAAGCTGTAAATGGCTGTGTTGGTGTCATCGATCGCTCGCAATGCTTCGTCGAGGCTTGCCTGGCTTCCCGAATCAATTGTTTCGCTAAACAGAATTAAGGCACGCCTGTACCGCGCGGGTTGCTTTGCTAACTGGGCTGTTGCGAAGACTAATCCGTCAAGGATTGCGGCTCCTTTGTCCCCAGGCTCCAATCCTGAGATCACCCCAGCGGCTTTGTCAGTATCGGGATCGAACGCTTGTTCCAGATGTGCGCGGCGATCGAAACTTATAACTGAGACACGATGCGGGACGGCTCCGATGAGCGCTTCCAGCGCTGCCTCCAGCCCACGATAGTCGCCAAGATGAGACGCGCCCAAGCCGCCTGTCTGCACGACTACCGCCAAGGCGAGGGGTTGCGAATCCGTGTCGGGCTCCAAGTGGAGCCTCTGCGGCACCCCATTATCAGTAAGCGCAAAATCCTCTGCGGTCAGCGAAAACACTAACTCTCCGTGGCGGGTCTTCACGAAAGCTGGTACGAGCACAAGGTCCGAACGCACGGCGATTGTGCTCTGTGCGGCATCGTCGGAAGCATGTCCGTGCTCCTGCGCAGAGGCGGTCAACACCAAGGCAAGCAGTAAGACCGAACTCACAATCGATACGCGGAGAAGCATATGACACTCATCGTAATACCGGATTGCGAAGAAAAAGGATAGTTCACTCAAGGGAGCATTCGGGGTATCGCTAGCTGTCTTTCAGTGTTCCGCTCGCTAAGAGGGCGACCAGACGCGAACGATATCTCCTCCCTTTCCTGTGATCGGATCACTTGCCGGGAACGGAAGACTCAACATCCTTTCGGTCGTTGCCACGTCCGGAGCGGACCGGCAGATATCCCAGTGTTGCCCCACGGGATAGGCCCCCACGACGAGAAAGCCAGGGTCCGCGTGAACAAGGTAATGCCCCGTTCCAGCGGGCAGCACAAGGACGTCTCCGGCACTGACCGTCACATCATGGCCACCCTCGCCACCAAGGGTCAACCGTGCGCTTCCGGCGGCGAAGCCGAGCACTTCATGAGCAGTGGAATGGTAGTGATGGAAGGTGTAAACGCCATTTCTCCACTGAGCCGGCCAAAGATTGCGCTGGAAACCTTCTTCCATCCGATCCGCGAGCGCGTCACCGCTGAATGCTCGGCGATAAACCAACACCGGCAAGCGTTCGTTGTTCGGCATCCAGCCGTTTCGAGACAGCAGCAGTTTCTCGATCTCAGGCGTTCGTTCTCCGAGAGCACTTGATCCTAGACCCAGGCCCGCCATCGCCACGCCAAATTGTCTTCGATTCATTCTTCGGCTCCGACAGCTTGGATGCGGTCAGCCCCTGAACCGTTCGACGAACCTTAAGTGCTCTCCGACAGGACCCTACTTGAGACTGTGACGGCAGCAGATGTCGCGTTAGAGTCTAGACCCTCTTCTGGGAGCGTCGTGAAATGCAGAAATGAACCTATTGCGACGCTTTTCGGAGCCTGTTCACCCGTATCTTTGACGTATACCCGAACGCGACGCATTCCAAGGAACGGGGCAAGGCTAACCTAGTATCGTGGCTGTCAAGACACGACTGCTCCAAACGAGGTGGCTAAATGCGATTCGAACATCTGTTCGCTTTAACGATGACGCTCCTGATTTCACCGCCAGGGAAGGCTCAGCTTTCCGACCCTCTGAAACCTATCTACGAGAAGAATCAAGTCTTCCGGCTTAGGGACGCGGTTTTAGACTCAAACGCTTCCGCTTTTTACAAGGGAGCTGTGAATGCATCTTTCAACAGGGTGCGAGCCGCAGAAACGGAGCTGCGGTCTGTCATCCGCCATTCCCCAAATTCAGACGAAGCTTACGAAGCCCATGATCTCCTTGGAAACATGTACTTCCGGAATGGGATGTACCGCGAGGGACACGCTGAAATCGTGGCAGCATTACAGGCGCGGCCAAATGCTGCAGACCCCAGGAGCATGCTCTCTATTTTCACTGCTCTGAATGCACTACCAAGAATGATGACTGTCAAGGTAGAACCGAGCGTAATTCCGATTGAGCGTGGCACGATCTCACTGCCATTGAAAGCAAATGGCCATGACTTGAAGTTCTTCTTCGATACAGGGGCCGGGATCTCAGTCATCGGAGAATCTGAAGCCAAAGAGCTGGGCATTATTACCAAACCTGTGGAAGGAACGATGGGAGATGCCAGCGGACAAGGCGTGTCGGGGCTCCAGCTCGCGATGGTAGAGGATCTACGGATCGGTGGGCTCCACCTCCGCAATGTGCCTTTTTTGGTAATAGCCGACTCGGGCGAGCCTTGGATTCACGCTCCGAAGACAGAACACGGGATAATTGGCCTGCCGGTGCTACTTGCGATGCATACACTCCGCTGGAGGCCGACGGGTTCCTTTGAGTTCGACTTTACTCCGCAGCCTTTCAAGGCAAATGAATGCAATATGCTTTTTCACAACTCGAACCCTGTGATCGACGTTTCTGTTGCTGATAAGCATCTGGATTTCACGCTGGACACTGGTGCCGTGGACACCGATTTGAACCCACAGTTTGCAAAGAGCCTCCCTGACATCATGAAAAACGGGGTGCCAGAAAAAAGGTCGCTTGAAGGACTGGGGGGCAAAGTTGAGAACGCCTCCATCTCTCTTCCGTCCGTCACCTTCAAACTAGGCGGTAAGGACGTTGTTCTAAAGCCTGCACATGTCTTCACGGAACAGGGTAACGGCACCTGGGCATCGGGAAATCTCGGGATGGACCTGCTGAAGCAAGCTCAATCCTTCACTCTCGACTTCTCAGCTATGGAGTTGCGACTCCAGTGACGCGACCCCCATTAGAAGTGTCAGGGTCTAAGGATGGGTTGGATATCGATGAGCGAACGAGATTTAAAACGGATCGAAGTGTCGAGCGACGTGCGGGCTGGACGGCGTACTGTGGCTGCGGCAGCAGCCGTACTCGCTGTCAGCGAGCGCCAGGCGTACCGGCTTCTGGCGCGGTATGAGAGCGACGGTGGCGGCGGGCTGATTCACAAGGCGCGTGGCCGGACGTCAAATGTGGCATTGATCATGCAACTTCGGGTGGATGGGAAATTCTTGGGCCCAATCGTAGACTGTTGGAGTGAGAACACAACAGCTTCCACAATGAACACCAAAAAGCCCGCTGCCATTTCCTTTGAGTTGTCCGCATTGGGTCCGGTGACGGGCTTTTGCCATTTAATAAATAGTGTGGCTTAGGCGGCCTGGAACACGTGCCGGCTCAAGGCCCTTCTGAACCAAGACAGCTTTCGAAGGAATGACAGGATGGAGCTTGGTCTAGCGATGTCCGGCTAGCCAAGTGATATACGTCGTGGACGTCTTCCTCTAGCTCTATTGCTGCCGCTGGGTCGCCTTGATCAAGGACTTCGCGAACTTTATTTGCCAGTTGTTCTACTGAAAACGGCTTTTGCAACAATGGCGCGTTCTCGTCGACACCGTGAAGTACGAACGCATCCGTGGTGTATCCGGGGTGTGGGGTTCACTGTTCCATTGCTCCCCAGACCCCAGATCCGGCAAGTAATGAAACAACCAAAAGCTGCCAACTACCCCTCGGTAGCTTCCTAAATGGTCCGAGCGGCTGCCAGATTGAGGTCTTCACGCGCTTTCCTTTTAGGCTTGGGTCTCATTGCCTGCATAGGCTTCTTTCGTCCTATTGACCTATCTTTCTTATGCTTTTGGAAGGCTGCTGCCAACTGCTCGGCTTGTTTCTTGGGAGAACCTGAGTCTTTCCAAGTTCCAGCTTCGCTCCGCACGAGCACGCGGCTTCCGTGATCCGCCACTCAATCCTGTCAACCACTACGGGTTCATGGTGACTTGCCATATTCCGAGACTACGCCGCCCCAAAATGTATCGCAACCCAGAGGAATTTGAAGCTGCACCACTACCGACCCTTTACTTGGCGTGGCGGCCTCAAGGAGAGCCTCCAAATGGATCGTAACAATCCTTGCCCACCTCGTTACAAGAAACAAGGCAGCCCGTTAACGTCAACAGGCTATCTCAAGTGGAACAGGAAGAAAGAAGCTCTTGAGCGGCTGTCAGAGCGCCACTTCTCGTGTTGTCCTCCTATCGACGGCCTTGGCCTTCTTGGGCATGACTCAATAGTTCGGGGGCCTCGATAAGCGCTATGGCAAGGGAAAATCCTTTCAGAGAAGCTAATGTGAGCAGAAATCGCCAAAGGCCCCAGGCCAGCTTTTGCAGAAGTGCGGCAGCGTCAAGGGCGACTTTTGGGGACTCAGCCACCCGATTGCTCTCTCGTCTCTAATCAGCATCAAACGCTAATGAGACTCTGTCCAGCGCGCGTTGCCCCCGCATCTTTCCTCAGCTTTCTTTGTAGCGCTTTGCTGCAATCCAGCTTGCTTGGTGCTGAACAGATAACCGTACGGAATCCGGAAGGATCGACTCATGCTTCTCGGGTATGGCGATGACTAAGGAGAAAACGGACGATTTGGAGAGTTGACTAGGCGATCTGCCCAGTTTGTCTCGAATCGTTGCCATACCCTTGTAAGCCCTGGGAACCCGGCTCGATATCGAAGGCCGTCGTATTGCATCGGCTTCTTATTGGTAGACCTGTACGCAATTGCGCCCGCTTTGTTTTGCCTGATAACAGGCGGCGTCGGCAGCGCTGAGCGCCTCCACGAGCTGGGACACTTTCTGGTCCAGATCGAGCACACCAATGCTCACGCCCACTGTAAAGGTGCGTTGACTACACACGAATCGGTATTGAGAGATCCCTTCGCGGATCGCTTCGGCTACGCGTAAGCCATCGTCAGCATCGCAGTGCACGAGCAATATACCAAATTCGTCCCCGCCCAGGCGGGCAATGATATCGGTCTGGCGCAGTTGCGCCCGCATGAGGTCGGCTATCTGGCGAAGCAACTCGTCGCCGCCGGCGTGGCCGCAAGTGTCGTTAACCAGTTTGAATTGATCCAGATCGAGGTACATCAGAGCATGTGCGGAGCCATCCTCATGCACCTCGTCGATGGCATTGGACAAACAGCGTTCGAATTCGATGCGATTGAACAGGCCCGTCAGCGCGTCGTGGCTTGCCTGGTGGGTCAGGTGAAGAGTATGTCTGCGTTCACGCTGTACATCGCGGAGCGATATCGCAACTCCAGGGAAGAACAGCAAGGCCGCCACGATACCAATGCCAGGTATCAAGAAACTTCTTAACTGCCGCGAGATTTGGCCTAGCGAGGAAGAGAAGGCTTCCTCCAGCGGCGTAACCCGTGCATTTGTGTCCTGTATGCGATGCAACAATAGCGCAACGCTATCGGCACCACCTTTGCTATCCCTCACAGCGACATGCAGTCGCTCTGCGAGCTCGTTCAGAGTTGCCACTTCGTCATCGGCACGCGCCCAGATTCCGACTGCGCGCTCGACGGCCGGTAAGCGCCCGAAATAACGGACTAGCCGGATCATCCCGGGAATATCGTCCGGATGATTGCCGCCAGCAGGCAGGCCAGCCGCTGCCTTGCCATAATCAGGCCGCGCGCTTGTCAACTCGAGCCTCGCTTTGCGGTCGCTCAAAGGCACAGCGATGGCGCGCTCGTAGGCGCTGAATTCTTCCTCGCCATAGCCGTCAGCGTAGCGCATAAGGTGGATTACGGCATCTTTCTGCCTTTTGCTCCACAGGCTTTCGCCGCCCACGTAGGCGCGCGCAGCAGAGAGTATATCTATGCTGAAGGCGCTAACTAGCACCAGCGCAAGAAGAATTGCTATAAAGGGCAATATCAGCCGCAACTCGCGCGTGCCTCGGATTGAAAAGTTGAGCTTTTCTTTCATAGTCACAATACCCGAAGAACAACGCGTCGCAGCGTGACAACAATCTCGCCGATCACCCGCGCCTGCCCCAGCTTCCTGGCCACCCAGCCGCACAGCAACGCAACCAGCAATACGACCGTCATCTGCATCAAAAGTAGAGTCATCCAAGTCTCCAGGCCCTTAGGATTCCGCGTGATCAGGAAGGGTTTGGGTACGTCATCGCAATTTAGATGCCAGTTTGGCCGAAGCTGGGCGGTCTCGGCATTGTCCACGCCGGCGTAGACAGGAATCTGCGCGTTCACCAGCGTTTCTACGTTCGTGAAGTCCTAGCTGAAATCACATGGCCGATAGCCGGTCTTCGGCGTCAGCCGACGATAGTCTCCGCCAAACTTGAGCGCATGAAGAACTCGCACAGTCGGTTGTCGGACTGCACTGAAATCAGGGAATGGCGGCCCTTTGTAATCAATCGTTTTCCGATATTTGACTGCGATACGGCACTAGAGCGTGTTTCATAAACACCTGCGCAGTGTGATCCAGAGGCAAGCGAGATAGAAGAAGGCTCTGTAGGTCGAGAGGAGGTGCTCATGGCGAACGAGGAGTCTGCGGAACTGACCAAGCCAGGCGTTGGTGCGTTCGATGATCCATCGGCGTTTGTAGCGCCTGAGCTTTCTGCCATCTTCATGTTTTCTCTTCTTGTTGTTTTCGCGATACGGAACGATGAGGTCGATGCCTCGTTTTGCCAGCCGTTCACGCAGCGGGTCGGAGTCGTAGGCGCGGTCGGCGATCACCCGTTTCGGCTTCTGCCGCGGCCTGCCTTTGGGGCGAGGGACTTTGACTTCGGCGAGCGTGGCTTCCGCAAGCGTAACTTCTCCCGGAGAGGCACTTTACAGCCGAACTCCCAGCGGAAGACCGCCACCGTCGACCAGTACCATCCACTTCGTGCCCTTGCCGCGCTTGGTTTTACCGACTGCGGAGCCCCCTTTTTGGCCGGAGCGAAGCTGCCGTCCAGGAACGTCTCTTCCCACTTCAACAGACCTTCGCCATCGAGCGCACCCAACAGCGCTCGCCAGGCATCGAGCCACACATCCTGCTCTTCCCACTGCTTCAACCGCCGCCAGCAGGTCGCGGGAGAGGGATACTTGTCGGGTAAGAATCTCCACGCCGCACCCGTTTGCAGCACCCACAGGATGCCTTCGAGGCAGGCCCGGTTCGATGCCCACGGACGGCCCCGTCTGTCCTTGCGCTGCTTCGGTTCAGGCAGAAGAGGCGCAATCAGCTCCCACTGCCTCTCGCTCAACAACTCAAAACGCTTCTTGCTCATTCAAAAAGCTAAACAAACCACCCGCCTCATCCAGAAGTCCCCGGCTTGAGGCCGAATCTATTTATGAAACACGCTCTAGAGATTTGGCATGGACTGAGTCAGAATAGCGATTACTTCCGAACAGCCGACAAGCCGGAATGAGAGTCCCCTTCAGCTTGTCCGACGGCGTTTTATCTCTCTACTGGACTTCCCGCGTGTCTCTAGCTTCGCGCATAGCCGGTTGAGCATCCCTTTCCCCGGCTCTGGGTCGCCGGTTATGAGATAAGCGAGAACTGCTCCCTGGAAGGACTGAAGCACATCTTCGACGGTGTTCTTATCCGGTAGATACCTCAAGAGGAGTTCGACCCATAGCCGCTGTTGCTCCCGGTAGAACGACGTTGCCCTCGGAGACCCGTTCCATGCTCGTCGTGAGACATCCATCACCAGCAACAGAACTCCCTTGGACTGAGAATTCGTCGTACGATCCCACAGCGCATGGATGACCACCTGTATGCCGACTCCAGCCGGGAAATTCTCAGGAGCGAACTGCGCACGAAGTCTGTTCTCCAAAAGCGTCATCGCTCGCTCTTCGATGGCGTCTCGTCCCCCGAAGTAGTGAACCAACATGCGCTTGCTAATTCCAACTTCTCTCGCCAACTGATCCATGCTCAGGTCGAGCGTTCCAGACCGAACGAAAGCGCCGAGACAGCTCTCGGCAAGGTCGGTAAGGTCAGTGGTCTCTCTGTTCGACACTTGATCTCCCCGATGTACCATGTGGTACATTCTGTACAGATGTACCGTGTGGTACATCTAATCCTATCTGGAAAAGGCCAGCCGTGAAAACGCCAGACTCTATCTTCCTGTTCATCCTCGGCTTTATCATTTGGATTCTTGGTTCGGTCTACTACGCGTATCGCGGCCCTTCCGTTCTCGAGACTACGAGCCTGCGTTACTGGATCAGCTTCTGCGTCTCGCCTCTTGTGAGCGCGGTCCTCTGCATCACTATTCTTAAACTGCGTCAGGTCCCACCCACCACCTGGGCGTCCGGAATGCTCTTGCTCGCTATTCCTGGGATGATTGGAGAAGCAGTCGTTCTCTCTCATCTATCGACATTCATGCCAAGGATTCACGCCTCATCGGGCGGCCGCTACGGCGCTTTTCTATTTGCTACATATGCGCTTGTGCTTGGAATCGCTGAGGTGGTCACGTTAGGGGCAACCCGGTAACAACGAAGCAGACAGTCGCTAACTCCCGTGTCACTGGCTTTCCGGAAGTTGACTCAACTGTTGAGAACAGGCGTGGGTGTTGAAAAACTCGTTTTCTGCACAAACGGCCTCAAATTCGGGGATAGAAAATGTCTATCCGGTCCGAGACAGCGGCTTGTAGGGCATCCTGACGCGATGAATTTTCCGCGAGTTCTCAGAGGATGAGTTTTTCAACACCCACAGGCAAATGCACTCATCGAGCCGGGAAACGGAAGCTGATTACTTCCGCTAAGCGCGATTGTCGGTACTAACCAAAGAAGTAGCCGGGCTCCTGGAGCATCGCCGCGTGCCCGATTCGTTAGCAGGGTCAACTACACGATCAACGGCGGTAGCACCCCAACCATGTAGAAGGAGTAGCTTCTGTTGACTTGGCTAACGAATCGGGCACGCGGCGATAGCGGTTGGGTTAGCCCAGACCGCGTTCCACCATCACGACTAGCCGCTCGCCCAGAGCCAGCACCATCTCTCGTGGCATTTTATGCAGCGGTCCTTCTAATGCCAGAAGTGCCAGCCCGTGAACGGTCGACCATGCAAGATACTCCGCGTCTTGGCGATCCTTCTTGCCCAGCAGGCCGCTATCCAGCATTCGATCGAGTGCTAGCGAAAGCAGCTGAAACGGGTTTAGGCCCATAGAAGCCGTATTCGCCGGGTCAGGAGAATGAACCGGCGGTGGAACCGAGAAGGCCGTGCGAAACATCCCCGGCTCCCTCACCGCGAATCCCAGATAGCCCATGCCCACCGCGCGCAGACTCTTTCGCGCAAATGCTTGCGGATCGCGCCCCGCCTTGTGCTTCTTCATCTCATCTTCAATTGACGCGGCGACCCGCGACAGGCATGCCGACCGCACCGCATCCAGTAGCTCAGCCTGGCCAGCAAAGTGCCTGTATGCCGCATTCGGAGAGACACCCGCCTGCCGTGTTGCCTCCCGCAGAATGACTGCATTGGGTCCTCCAGCACGGGCCATCTCGAGGCCGGCCGTCACGAGCGCGTTGCGCAGATCACCGTGGCGAAAGGTCTTGCGCTTCTCAATAGAGACGTTCTTTTTCATTGTTTGTTCAAAGTAGAGTGTACCGTGGAGAGGGATGATTGTGGACAGCATCCACTTTTCGATGATAGATTATGTGGACGATGTTTACTTCATAGCGACACATCTCTAAAAGGGAGGTGCAACATGGCAGACGGATTCATCTGGTACGAACTCGTAACCAACGACATGGACAAGGCAGTCAACTTCTACAAGAAGGTAGTCGGGTGGGATGTCAAAGACGCCGGTATGCCTGGCTTCACCTACATGATCTTTGGTAAAGACGGCAAAGACGTCGGCGGCATGATGACCTGGGCTGGCGCAGGCATGCCTGAGCTCCCTCCTGAGTGGATGGGACATATCCACTCAGCAAAGCTTGATGAAGAGCTGAAGGCCGTGACAGCCGATGGCGGCACTATCATAAAGCCCGCTCAGGACATACCCGGCGTCGGCCGTTTCGCTGTCGTACTGGACCCTCAAAAGGTGAAATACCTGCTCTTCGAACCCGGCAAGCAAGATGTTCCGCCACGTCTGGATCAAATGGCAGTCGCCAATGTGGGCTGGCACGAACTGCTCACCGATGATCCTGCAAAAGCCTTTGATTACTATTCCAGGCACTACGGCTGGGAGAAAGATCATGCGCACGACATGGGAGCCATGGGCATCTACCAAACCTTCCGGACCGACAAGCCCCTCTATACCGGCGGAATGATGGCTCGTAAGGGTCCCGGCATGCCCGAAGGTATTCCGCCGCACTGGCAGTACTATTTCACGGTCGACGACATCGAATCTGCGCAGAAGCGTGTGATCGAGGCTTGCGGTAAAGTGCTTCTGCCTCCGATGGACGTACCCGGAGGCTCACGCATCCTGCAAGCCACAGACGACCAGAACGGCCATTTTGCTTTGATGCAGGGACCAAAATCGTAACCGCGATGTACTTCATGCCCGGTGCAGCCGCTCTTCGCTCACAGGAGAACCGCTGTCGAACTTACGGTGAGTCTTGAAAAACTGACAGGAGAGAGCAATATGTCCGAGAAGATGGTCACCTGCCTGTGGTTCGATCACGGGAAAGCACGCGAAGCAGCCGAATTCTATGCCGTTACCTTTCCCGACAGCCACG
The DNA here is from genome assembly GCF_014203275.1 of Granulicella aggregans. GTDB lineage: Bacteria > Acidobacteriota > Terriglobia > Terriglobales > Acidobacteriaceae > Edaphobacter. The sequence continues at coordinate 2,254 of NZ_JACHIP010000011.1, read as the reverse complement.
TCGGGAAGATAAGCGCCTCGCCCATAGATACGCCATCCGGTCCCGAAGGCCAGGAACTCATCGTTGAGTTCACCGTCTGTGGCCGCAATTTCATGGGCCTCAACGGCGGGCCGAAATTCGTCCCCAACGAAACGGTAAGCTTTGTGATTCTTACCGACGATCAGGCTGAGACGGATCGACTGTGGAACGCCATCGTCAGCAACGGCGGCCAGGAAAGCATGTGCGGCTGGTGCAAGGATCGCTGGGGCTTTTCATGGCAGATCCACTCCGCGCGCGCTGCTGGCGGCTACGACAGACCCGGATCGCGCTGCAGCCAAGCGCGCGATGAACGCGATGATGACGATGCGAAAGATCGACATCGCCGCGATCGAGGCCGCGCGCGCAAAACAGTAGCAGATCATCCAGCCAAAGACGGAGAGCAGCTACGATGAAAGATCTCTTTGACCCCACTCTGGCAGATGACATAAAGCAGCGAGTCATGCGCCTCCATCCTGAGTGTGCGCGGCGGTGGGGCAACATGACGCTTGCCCAGACCTTGGCTCACTGTACGTCTGGCATACAGATGGCGACTGGCGTCATCTACCCCAAGCGTGCATCCTTTCCCGCTAACGTCATTGGCCTGGTTATCAAGCCGCTTGTTTTCCGCGACGACAAGCCCATGCGCCGCAACTCACCCTCCGCACCGGAACTCTTCTCAGTGGACCCCACACAGTGCGACTTCGAACACGAACGGACCCAGCTCATCGCAACGATCGATAGTTTTGTCACTAAGGGTTCGGCTCGGTGCTCCCAGCACCCACATCCCTTCTTTGGGCCGCTCAAACCGCAGCAGTGGGCCGTTCTCATGTACAAACATGTCGACCATCACCTACGACAGTTCGGCGTCTGAGGGTTCCGATTGGCCGCAATTGAGTTGGTGTGCTGGATCAGCGAGTGGAGTTTGTGGTTCGGGTGAGTCGTCGGAGTCTCTGAGCGTGCTTTGCCGGGAGTACGGGATAACCCGTCCGACTGCGTAGCCGGCTTCATACTCAGCAGGAACCCATTCCTTCAGCTCAGGACTCACAAAATTCCTACTCGCGTTGTTCTCTGGATTCAGCATGTGCCCTCCGCATCCTGTTTCCCTTCCCTGCTCACGATTCATTTTGCAAGCTTCCCGGCCCGGCGCTTTTTGACCGGCGCGTACCGATATAGCGTATCCCGGCTGATGCTGAACTCACGAGCAAGCGCAGCCTTCGAGCCGCCCTGGGCAACTCGCCGCCGCAACTCGGCCGCCCGCGCGGGTGTCAGAGATGGCTTCCTGCCGCTGTACTTCCCTTCCCTCTTTGCGATCGCAATTCCCTCACGCTGGCGCTCCCGGATCAATTCTCTTTCGAACTGAGCAAACGCCCCCATGACACTCAGCAACAGATTCGACATGGGCGAATCCTCGCCGGTGAAGGTCAGGTTTTCCTTCACAAAGACGATATGGATGCCCCGCTCAGTAAGGCCCAGCGATCTTCCGCAGATCGTCGAGGTTGCGGGCCAGCCGATCCATCGAGTGACAGAACACCGTGTCTCCCTCCCGGACGAAGCTCTGCATGGCCCCCAGTTGGGGTCGCTTCGCATCGTTGCCGGAGGCCTTGTCCGTGAAGGTTTTGTCCAGGGCCAGCCCTTCGAGCTGGCGAACCTCGTTTTGATCAAGGGAGCTGACGCGCAGGTAGCCGACCTGTTGGCCTTTGGGCGGCTTGCGCGTTCGCACGGGCCGACGTGTCCGAATAGGCTCTTTGACCTTCGTCATTACCTGTACGATAAAGCAACAAGCAACTCTGTGATCTTCAGAGCTAAGTGGCGGGCTTTCTTCACCGCTATGTGGCGCGATCACGAGGGCGAAATAGAGTGCGCCCGTATCCTCTGTCATCACCTGAAGTCTGCGTTTGTCACTTGGGTCGACGGCCCGCTACTCCGCTTCAGCCCTACAACGGTGTCCCTAAGACGATCAGGAACGTTTCGCCGGTGCTTCCTTTGTTGGCAGCTACTGTGGAGACGTCCATGCGGGGCGAGATGAGATCATTCTGCTTGTTCCTCGCCGGTGTAAGAACGCGCGCTCAGGGATAGAAAATGATAGAAAGGTGTAGTGACTAAAAAGAGTGTGACATCGGCCAATCTGGAGATGTTGGGCATTACGCGGTTGGCGAACCTGCTCATAGAGATCAGTCAAGATGATCTCAAGCTGAGACGTCGTCTCCGCTATGAACTGGCTGGCGAATCTGGCGCA
>NZ_JACHIP010000010.1 GCF_014203275.1 Granulicella aggregans | reverse complement strand
TGTGAGATCGCTCCGATCAATCCTCCTGTGACGAAAGCGAATACTGCTTCGACAACGAGAGCCTTTGTCGCTTCTCCTCGCCCCGCCTGAAGATTGGTAAGGAAAAAGGCTGCTCCACGCACTGCAGCGGCAAAAGCGGCCGCCTTCCAGCTCCACGGGGGTACTAAAGTCTTTACGGGCTCGCGCACGATGTTCCGCAATACTTGGTGAAGAGGTACCGGTTTGCCTATCTGGTCCATAGCTTCTGATTTCGATGCCGTCAGGAAGGCCTTAGCAACTTGAACCAGCAAAGGTACGGCCCGATAACCCGTACGTTGGATTGCATACTCTACGATCCTGGGCCAATGTATAAATCAGGAACAGCGAGGTGATCATGCAAGGGCATACTCACACCGAAAGACACGGCATCAACCTAATGCCGTGGCAGATCGCAGCCGCCGATGAGCTTGAGCAAGCCTGCATCCTCGTAGCCACGATGAATGGAAATGAGATGGTGAGTGTTTCTCTTCACGTCGCCTCCAGTCCCCCCGCTTCCAACCCAGATTGCAGTTAGCGCCCCACTCAAAGTTGATGCTGTCTACGCGGCGGCACAGACGGTGCGGTAGTTGACGAAGATGACGCTCTGTCTCTACCTAGCATCGTTGTGATCCCTTTCCAGAAGTTCCTAAATTTACCCATCATCGCCAAACCTTGAGCTGCGGCTCGCTTGGCGCTTGACGAGATCTTATGAAGATCATCGGTAATGTCCCCTACCTTGGGAGAGACCTCTTCAATCAGAACGTGGGTCTTTTCAGCGATTCCTTTGATGGTCGGCGTGAGGTTAGTGATGAGCGCATCGGCCTTACCCGCCACGCTTTTGATGACGGGAGCCAGGTCACTGACCAATCCGGTGCTTTTCTCGATGAGCGGGTACGCACGTCCCTTAACCTCGCGCACCGTCTCTCCGAATGAACGCTTGGCCTTGATTCCGGCCACTACAAACGCTACGAGCGCTCCTACAGCCAACAAGGCAAGCACTAGGAGAGAGATCGCGGCTATGCCCATGAAAATCAGCATCAACTTTCCATCTCCCCCGTTCTGGGGAATCTGCACGTCCTGGTCGGCCAGAAGAGAGATATCGACCGCAAAGTTGCTGATCGATGCGAGAATCATGAGCTTCTCCCAGATTTTGCTCTATCGGTTGCGCTCCAAATCGTCCTGCCCCGGAACGCGTTCAACCGAGATGTGTTCTTTGTGTAGGGTGACGACCTGAGTGTCGTGCCGCTCTGTATCACGCTGAATGATGCGAATCTCTTCCTTGAGAACAAGCTCCTTCGTAAGAACCAACCGCTCCTCTACGAGCGAGTAGATGGTGGTGTTCCCTTCTTGGCGGACCGGCGGAGGAGCATCTACAGGCTGGTTGATGACGATGCGTTCCACATCAAAGGTGCGGACCGCCAGCGTCTCATCAAGGGCTTCGGTGTATTCTTGGACCGTTTTAATCAGGCGAACGGTGCCTGTAGCAACAGTCCGCTTCCCTACTTCGAGTCTTTCTTCGACCAACGGGATGGTGACGCTACTGTTCGAGGAGAGAACGTCCGCCTGCGTGTCAGCTGACTTCCATACGTCAGAGGTCTGAAGAAGCACGCTGGTCGACAGGCGAACCACTTCACCGTTGGCCATCCAGATTTCAGTAAAGGGTTGAGCCGGGTCAAATTGTCCGGAGACGGCAAGGACATTGGGTCGGGTACTGGGCAGGTCATCCACTGTCGACGTGGCAGATTCAGTGTCAGTCATAAAAACTCCTAGAGGCAAATGCCGCAGGCCGGACGTGTTGATGTCCGGCCTACGTGGTGAGCGAGAATACGTGATCGTCTAGTAGCGATCCTTCGCGATGCCGACTCCCGTGGTCTCGCCGGGAACCTCCTCGACATCCACCTCTGTCTTGCGAACGGAATCATGGATGGCCTGGGTGCGCTCGCTGCTTTGCTTGCCAACGAGAACTTCCTCTACGACTCGGCTCGTCTTGCCCACGACGGCTTCCTCTCCAGTTGCGTTCAACTCGATAACCGATCCGCTACCGGCAGCGAAATCAGCTGCGGTTGCAGGCCGGTTGACCGCGCGGCGCTCCACATTGATCTGCTCTTCACGGAGGTTGATGTCCGCCTCGACCGGACGCTCTACAACATGGGAATAGATGCGGACACCACCGCGATCAACCTCGCGCTTCCCGACTACGAGCTCTTCTTCAACGATTGGGATCGCTACACCCTCTGCTGCGGTTGCCGTGGAACCTTCGTACTGACTGCTCGACCCGCCCTCGATATCGCGAGCTCCAACCTGCTTTAGAAAAGTGGCAGCCTCGGCAGCTTCCTCATCCGGTACCGTGATTGCGAGAAGTGCACCACCCGCGTTTACCCCTTTCGCGTAATGATCATGGGCGTGGTCATCGCCGCCGCTGAGTGAACGGAAGAAGCTGCTGATCTTCTCTCCGATGCCCGTCCCGCTGCCGCTGCCAATGTCGGTGTAGCCGGAAGGATTTGCGGTTGCTGAGGAGTGGCCCTCGGCATTCGCCATGACGTGGATATTCTGGGATTCGTAGCCGTCTGTGATCAGTTCCTGCTTCGCCTTGTTCGCTTCCGCCATCGTGCTGAAAAGTCCTACGACTGTCTTCGACATATGTATTCTCCTGGTGTGAGTTAGCTGCTTGAATTGTTTGCGTGCTTACTGCGGCTGCGAGAAGAGTTCGACTCGGCGATTATCCGCCTTGCCGTTCGGAGTGGCATTGGTGTCGGTTGGCTTCTGAGCTCCAAAGCCCCCGCCAGTCAATCGACTACCATCAATACCCTGATCCTTAAGGTAGCCAGCTACAGCGAGTGCCCGCTGTTCCGAAAGGTCTGCATTGTGGGGTGCTGAACCGGTGCTGTCGGTGAAGCCCTCGATCCGGAAATGGGCGGAGGGATTTGCTTTCATCGCCGCTGCAGCTTGCTGCAGGGTCGCCTGGCCTTCCGGTGTCAGAGTGGCTTTGTCCGTATCGAAATGCACAGACCCGAGGTCCGGTAATGCAGCCGCTGCCGCCGTTGAGCCGACCATCGGCGCGCTGTCAGCGGGATGGCGGTGGGTGAGGAAGTAGGCAAGGGGAGCCAAGAGAAGAAGGAGTGGTAGAAGCCAAGCCCAAACGGGAATTCCCTTCTTGGTCTCTTCGTAGACTTTGACGCGTTCAGCCATGAAATTGCTCCTGAGGTGCCGAATGGAAATGCGATTTATTTCGTTTCGAGTGGCGTTTTCAGTTCACTCTCGGGCAGGACCTCTTCAATCTCAACCTCGGTATGGCGGACCGTATCGTGAATATGCTCCGTGCGCTCCGATGCGGTCTTGCCCACGACCACTTCTTCTACAACGTGCGCTGTCTTTCCGACTACGGCTTCTTCGGCTGTCTCGGTGAGTTCGAACACTTGATTGCCCTGAAGCGCCAGATCTGCATCCGTGACCGGACGGTCCACGGCATTTCGCTCGACAACGACATGCTCCTCGCGGAGGTCGATCGACTCCTCTACAGGAATCTCGATGACTCGCCGATAAACACGGACGCCACCTTGATCAACCGTCCGCTTGCCGACTTCGAGGTCCTCTTCCACGATCGCAATAGCTGTCTCACCCTCTGCGGCAACGGGAAGGTCGGCGGCTTTGGACGTCACGACAGCATCATCAATCTTGGTAGCCTTGTGGCTTCCAAAGATCTTCTCAACAGCGGAAACATGCCCATCTACTGCGGAAACCGCCACAACAACGCCGCCGTTGCCTATCCCTTCCAGAAGATGTTGGCGGTCACGGGCCGGAACTCCGAACTCGTCGAGAGCGGAACCGGCGGCATGCTCAGGTCCTTCGTTGCCAATGACCGCGATCGACGTGGGAGGAATGCCTTGTTTGTAAAGATCTTCAGTTGCTGCGGCAGCCTGATCTTGATGATGGAATAGGCACACCAAGTGAGTGAGCTCGTCGGTCATTGCCATGAATCCTCCATAGAGTCGCGAGATCTTACGGCTGCAGGCACAGCTCTGCGTCGGCTTGGGCCGCAATGATTTTAGGAGTACAAGAGCTGTTGGTCGTGCTGAATGGATAGGAGAGCGGCCTTCGGATCGATACCTGCAGCCCTAGGTCCCAGTACTGAGTTGCCTATTTTTTGTGTTCGGTTGTACCTCAAATTTGAAATGTGCGTCTGGGAAACAACATAAATCCGAGCAATTTCATGGAAAACGAGGGTGTCGCGACAGCAGAACGGTAGAGCGCGCATCCAACGGCGCAACCGGCTGCTAGCAAGACCCTGCCGGATTTATGGAGGGATCTGTGACCAAACGCGCCATCGCTATTTTCGCCGCACTCTTTATGTCCGTCTGCACCCTTGCTCACGCACAAGCTCCGGCCGGGGCGACGGGCCAGTGTAAAGACGGCACCTACTCCACTGCCAAGGCTAAGAGTGGGGCCTGCTCCGGCCACAAGGGCGTCCAGACCTGGTACGCCACAGCTTCGGCCGCACCAGCCCCAACCCCAGCAGCAACGGCCAGCGCGGCTCCAACGTCGCCTCCGGCGCCGACGTCTGCGCCCGCACCCCGCCCCACAGCGAACTCCGGCGCGTCAGCTATGCCGAGTCAGCCCGCAGCCGGGGGCGGACCGGGCCAGGTTTGGGTCAATACCTCCACCAAGGTCTACCACTGCAGCGGCGATCGATATTACGGCAAGACGAAAAAAGGGTGCCTACATGAGTGAGTCTGACGCCATTGCCAAAGGCGCACGCCCCGATGCCGGAAAGCCCTGCCCCAAGTAGCCTCTCCATGTTTCCAGAGGTCTCGGGCCGAGGAAGAAGCCTGAGACGCACCTCATTCAGCTTAGCCAGCTTTCCGCATCTCACACCCGAGGTCATGTATGGGACTACTAGACACAATCGAAGGAATGGCCAGTCAACAGGGCCAGAGCACAAACCCAGGCACCAACGCAAATGTCGCGAGCGGCATGATGCAGGCTCTTGAACAGCATCCTGGCGGCCTCTCCGGCGTCATCGACTCTTTCCGCAACAACAGTATGGCCGACCACGTCCAAAACTGGTCCAACGGCCAAGAACCTACGGCCACGCCCGGCCAGATCGAACAAGGCCTCGGAAACACAGGCTTCATCGAGAACGTTGCTGCGAAGGCTGGTGTCTCGCCTGAAATTGCGAAGGTGGCCATGGCAACGGTGCTTCCCATGGTCCTCGCACATTTCACCAATGGGGGCCAGCAGTCTCCGCCGCAAAGTGGCTACGGTGGCATGGCGTCACAGCTTCTCAGCAAGTTCCTCTAAACCCTTATCCCAGGAGAACCGAAGTGGCTGACTTTCAGGCATTGCAGCAGAAATACGCATCCCGTCGTCGACATGATTAAGAAGTTCGAGCCCTACGGTGCCAAGTTTGTAGGTTCCGATTTGGTAGGTGAGCAGTACCATCTCGTTGCTCAGGCTCCATCGCAGGTAGTGCTGGAACGCGTTTGGGACATCATCAAGCAGGTCGACCCGCAGTGCGCCGATCTCAAGCATGAGATCAGCAACACCGGCGGTCAAGACGGGTCCTACACCATTCAATCGGGCGACAATCTCAGCAAAGTGAGCGAGCTCTTCTATGGTCACGCCAACAACTACGATGAGATCGCGAAGGCCAATCACCTGGCCGATGCGAACAAGATTCAGGTCGGCCAGCTCCTCGACATTCCACTCATCAAGTCCTAAACCGGCGTACGGCAGACCTGCCCGGCCATAAAAAATCACACTGCTAAACGGATAGACTGATAAACCAATCGGCATAGGGCGTGTTGACTGCCATATGCCGATTCCAGTCCGCACCGTCAATCCACCAAGCCGGCCCGCGCTCCAATGAGAAGGTCTACATCACCCAGATCTTCGTGAAGAAGAACGCCGTGCAACTCGAGCTTTTAACCGTTGATGTCGCCACCCTCGGCGACGGCATGAGCACGCGATACCGTGCAGAGTTAAACGTCAAGCTTCCAGGCTTGGACATCATGACCCCGGAAGATGTGAAGAAGACGATTGACACCGTGATCGCGGACCCTGCCGTCGCTTCAGCCGTCGAGAGCAAGACAGTTAAGCTCGGCATGACCCCGGACGAGGTAAAGCAGTCGCTAGGCAATCCGGATAAGATCGTGGATCTCGGGACCAAGCAGGTCTTCATCTACAAGGACATGAAGGTGATCCTGATCGACGGAAAAGTCTCAGACGTACAGTAGCTTGTTTTGTTTACCGAAGCTGAAAGCGGTCGCCGGGGCAGTGGGCAATGTGGGAGACGCCAGTTTCATAAGGGTCTTCCAAGCGCGGTGCGAAGAGTGGGACGGTTCTCCGTCCGCTCTTTGCACCGCACGTCATTTCCACTGTTCGTTTATAACGATAACCATGTAAACCGCGCGAGCTTTGCGCATCGATTTTGGCAGTAGGGATAAGGTGACCGCCATGAATCACAGCAAGCCACTGGAGCGAGGAAGCGTCACATGCATGTTAGGGATGGGCGTCTTGTGATCTAAAGCCGACTGTTTCAGGTCCGCCGTGTGATTGTCGGGAATGGAATGACACAAGACCCACAGATCGTAAGCGCCGTTGGCCGTGCGAGAACCAAAATACTCATGAATATGCGCGCTTTATACCCCAAAACCGCTAACCCAAGTCAGTTTATGGGTGGAAGTTCAAGGCCAGCGAGGATCGGCGTCGGCTCCGACTGGTAGTAGATCGGCAGCAGCTTGGACTGGCTGGGGAGAATTACCTGTAGACCAAGACTAGTCAGGATTGCCGCCTTCTTGATCGATCGTTCGTTGTTCAGGTCTCCATCCCAACTAATAAGCTCAGTGCATTCCGCTTCGATTGCGGATGCGACATGGATAGCATCCGCGCCCTTAAGTTGAAGATTGTGAGTCCATCGAAGATCGCGCGCCTGTTCCGCCACAAATATGGAGTCCTGAACGAGCCGGAACATCAATCCGGACGTGAGAACGCCGACAAAGAACTCTTGAACATCTTTGCTCCAATCATCCCCAGCGGGGACACACTCCGCGATGCTGATGCTTGACGTATAGAGCTCTATTTCATCATTCTGAGCAGCCTTCAGCATCTGGCTAAGGAACCAAAGTTCACGCTCCCGCGAAGGGGTGTGGGTCTTCTTAGCAAGTTTGGCTAGTTCAATGATGGGGTTTGCGTCGCAGTAAATGCGCGGTTTGCTCATTGTCTCCAGTGGTTACCTAAGAAACTTTTTACGTCGGCAAAACTGTATGGCTCTGAGGGAACAATTCTGGAAACGGTGATGTGGTCAATATCACGCTTGCTGGTTTCCGTGGTAACGACTCCGCGAACGTGTAGAATCTGGCCTTTGTTCTTCAGCGATTCGACTACGGCAGCATAGTCATCTTCTTTGAAAAAGCACTTTACCAGCTTTTGCGAAGAGAGTTCTCGCAGGGTGAAATACGGTCGCTCCGCTTCAACGAAGATGTTATGGATCGTGCCCTGCACCGCTCCCTGGGTGTGGCGAAATGGGAGAATCTGATGCTTCCTAGCGAGCACGCCCGTCTTGTTGCTTATCTCGAACCAGATGGGATTGTCGGACTCATCAAACACCGCCAAGTCAGCGGTTTCACCACCTACAAATACGCTGGTGATGTTAAAGAACTGGTTGGCAGTAGCCTCTTGAATGAAGGGCGGATATTCACTACGCCCCAGCGCAAGAATGCTGCTGTTGAAGTTAGCGGACTTGTCTTGAGATACAGCGTTTTCACTTTCATTAGTGAAGGCCAGCGAACTGTTCTCAAAATCGACGCCAACCCATTTACGAGGGTCTGGAATCTGAAGATCATCCCCCACTTGGGCTAGAAATTTGCGCATATCGGCGACGAATCGCTCAAGCTTATCCAGAGCGATCCCGCGCCTACCTTTATTCAGTTTTACGCGCATTCGGAGATTCCGCATCGAGGCCCTCACAAGCGGGTATACCCATCTAAGTATGGCAGACCAGTCTACATCGTAGTGAGCTCTCGCTCGCCGGTATCTCTGCCGAGGCGGATGACAGGCTGCATCGAATCCGGGGTAATGTTCCAGTCAGCCCTGCCTTTAGCGGTACCTCCCCGAGGGCGCGTATCCGATAGTGCTCAGCTGTATGTTGCTTGTCGGACGGCGTCCGTGGCATCCACACATGGAGACACCTTAGCGCGATTCCGACTGCCATAAGCCCGGCCATGGAGGGCGTATCTACAGCTCGGCATTAGCGGCCAAACCCGGACATAATCCCGCCCGTTAGGCTTGAACGATAGGCCAAACGACGCGGCGGGTAGTCCCCCGCCTTTTTCATCTTCCGCAGTTCATAACCGTTCCACGGCCAGCCCTCGCCGCGCTCAATCAGCTGCGCCACCTGGCGGTTTGAGAGCTGCCATACAACACTCGAGGTTCCCCCGCGCCGTATGTTCGTTCGATGCTCCTCTAATGCTTCGGGCGAAACTTTACCCCAGGCTAAGAGGGTTTCAACTTCTTCCGCGCTGTGGTGCAAGAGCCACGGGCCGATGCGCACTTGGCCGCAAGGGCCGATGAAGTGAGCCGCCCAATCGCTTGCCGACACATTGACCAGCACCCGATTTGTGGTGATGGGAATCACTCCGAAGATCCTAAATCTTCGCCGGGGGTCCACAGCAAGCCTGGTCACGGAGGCACTGTCCCACTCTTCACACTGCGATTTTAAGGCTCAAGACGGTGTGCGCGAGATGCTTAGATTGTTCTCGGACAGCGGCGAAGACTCCACCGCCTTAGCTAGTCAACCGGATAACCGGATATCCTGATAGCGGGTTCCCGGTTGTGAATCGTGGCAATCGTCCCTCTGTCCGCTCTTCGCACCGCACGTCATTTCCACTGTTCATTATAACAATAATGATATAAACCGCGCGAGCTATGCGCATCAAATGTGGCAGTAGGGATAAGGTGACCGCTATGAATCACAGCAAGCTACTGGACCTGTGGAAGATGGACGAGATGCCTGCCTGCGACGTAGGAATGAAGCTGGTAGAAGCGTTCTTGATCACCGCCGGAGAAGGAGTCAACCGGCTAGGGGCCGAAGAACCAGAGGACCGAATCACGGAACTGACGACGGCCTACATGGCGCTGGTGGAGCACGGTGATGGCTGTGACGACTGCCTTGAGAGCAATCTACCTGAAAGGGACGAGATACCCGCCGATCCAATGGAGAACGATCCGGGGTATCAGGCGGATCGCAAGATCGGTTTTCAGGCTGGATTGGACGGGCAAGGATCTGACGTGTCGAAGTCGCATGGCTGGCAGCGGGGCTGGGCCGACGCACAAGAATAAGACGGCTGTCTGTCCGAGAGACAACAAGTGGAGACCTCATGAGTGCCACGATCGACAAGAAGGACACCCAGAACATCGGCTTTATCGAATCGATGGAGTGTTTAGCAGTGCCCTTGATTCCTGAAGGTCCCGAGTGGACCTACGAGATCAAGCTCGACGGCTTTCGGCTAGAGGCGGTCAAGGATGCATCAGAGACAACCCTCTTCTCACGCCGAGGCAACATTCTCAATCAGAAGTTCCTTACATTGCTGCCGCATTGAAAGGACTTCCAAAGAACACGATCATCGACGGAGAGCTCGTAGCGCTGGACGACGAAGGCCGGACGGACTTCAACCTGCTTCAAAACTTCCGCTCGGCAGAGTCTCGAATTCACTACTATACCTTTGACATCCTGGTCGCCAAGGGTAAAGCTGTCACACATCTTCCCTTGGCGGAGCGTCGAGCTATCCTTGAAAAGATCTTGCCGGTGAACGATCACATCAGCCTTTCGGTGGTTCAGACCGATTCCAGAGCGATGCTGCCGTTTGTGCGCGAGCATGGGTTAGAGGGCGTTGTTGCAAAGCGAGTAGACGGCATCTACCAACCCGGTAAGCGTACGGGGTTGTGGGCGAAACATCGCATCAACCTCGGCCAAGAATTCGTCATCGGCGGATACACAAAAGGGACGCACGGGTTCGACGCGCTCATCATTGGCTTCTACCGGGGCAAAGACCTCATCTACGCAGCCAGAGTGCGTGCGGGATTCGTTCCGGCCACCCGGCGCGAAGTTTTCGCTCAAATCGAAGATCTACAGACGAAGCATTGTCCCTTCGTGAACCTGCCTGAAACCAGCGCTGGACGCGGCTTAGCTCCGGCCGTTCATCGTCAGGAACGGTATGACATAAAATCCATAGATCGTAAGAACTGTTGGCAATGTGAGAATTAAAGCCGATCCCAGGAATCGTAAACTCGCCGTTCTTCTTCGTCTCCTGAATCGCAGTTGCTGCGAGCAACTCAGTGAACGCGGCGGATTGCTTGTTGGTCAGTTCAAGCTTCTCTGCGGCAAAACGTATCCATTCTGTCTTTGTCATCTTCGTTGCCGTTGCAGACTTTTTCGCGGGCGCGGCTGTGGTTTTCTTAGCGGCTGGGGTCGCCGTCTTAGCTGGGGCTTTCTTCGTTGCCATGGGGATCCTCGGGTGATGCGGTTGAGTGACTTAGGAACGTTTTGCCGCTGACTTCTTCGTCGACGACTTCTTGGCTAGACCAGGAGCGACTTCATTTGGCGGCGACAGATGAGCCATGACGGACGCGCCGAGTTCGCGGGTCTCTTCCGTGGTGAGCATGCTCGGAGACTGCAACGCCTTCTGCGCGAGCTTCTTGACCTTCGGTGACGTGATTGCTGCGGGGGCTTTGGCCATTGCACGATTCTACGTCGAAGACATGAGCTCAATACACGTCTTGGTGTGGTGAAAGCAGCTAGCGCTGGATGCTTCATCGGCTAGGGGTTGGGGCGAAAGCAAATGCAGCGTGGGTTGCGCTTGTCTGTACCTTCGTCAGAACGGCAAATGCTTCCAACAAGCCAGGCTTGCCAGCAGGTCGGAAACCTAATCATGGCGTCAGGGTGCCCTCACGTTGTCCAGAACCCCGTGTTGGTTGCGATTGCGGACACCGTTGAAGCTCATTTTCCGCCTGTGGCCGCCTTGCAAGCGATGCTGCACGCGCATAGGCCTTTTCGGCAGGTTCCTCTGTATGCAGCTTGTGTGTAGCGCGGGGCAAGGTCACAAGAAATGAAGTGCCTTTGCCAGAATTTCTCTCTGCCCAAATCGCGCCGCCATGTTGTTCAACAATGGCTCGACAGATTGCAAGCCCGAGTCCCGTTCCCCCAAGCCGACGGGCATCGTCATGCTCAAGCTGCCGAAATCGTTCGAACACCTTCTCAAGCTGGCCTTCTGGAATGCCTCGCCCCTCGTCTGAGATTCTCAAAGTCAATTGGTCGACAGATGCCTGGATATCGAGCACCACCTCCCCTTGGGGTGAAGAAAACTTGATGGCGTTCGATAGCAAGTTAATGAGAACCTGCAAGACTTTATCCGGATCTCCATGAAAGAAGAGCTTGCGGTCCGATGCCTGAGTCGCGGCGGGAACGGTAAGCTCGACATTGAGCGCGTGAGCAGTGGGCATCATTGTTTCGATAGCCTGTTGTGCCAAATCTACTAACGAGCATTCCTGCACTTGGAACGAGGTGGTCCCGGAGGCGATTCGCTCGAGGCTAAGGACGTCGTTGACCAACCGAATCATCCGGTCCAGGTTGCTCAAAGCGATATGGAAGAGCTTGGCGGCTTTGTCGTTCACTGGACCCATAAGGCCTGCCGCCAGAATTCCAACGGAACCCCGGACGCTTGTCAGAGGCGACCGCAGCTCATGGGACACCATGGCGACATACTCGTTCTTGAGATCGTCCAGTTCAGACCGCTTTCGAAGCTCGCATTCATCCACCAAGTGTCGAAGTCGGGTCTCTTCGAGTTCCACGAAGAGTTGCTCAATCTTCTGATTGGCTTCCTTAAGGGCCTTATTGCTTAGTTCCAGGGATGTTGCGAGTTTACGGTTTGCGCTGTGCGTTCGCTTTAGCTTGTCTGTCATGTCTCTCTTCTCTGCTCTTGCATAAAGACATCCGTGCGTACCGGTCGGTCGGGGATGAATCCTTCTTAACGTGCAGCAACCATAGGCCTTTTCATGCTCCTTGATCTGTGGTGCCAACTACATAGACATGTAGAACTTGGGGCTAATGAAGCAATCGAGTCGTCGTCTTCGTGCCCAAGTTGAGTGCGAATGGAGCCTAAATAGATCGCGCGGCGTCAGCCAGCAACTAAATCTCGCGGTCTGTCGCCTAGAACACCAAAGAGCGCGTATGCTTTGCGTAGCATCACAAGCCATCGCGCGGAGATCCATACCACGCCGTCCTTGGTGTATCTGATCGGCCAGCCGAGATCGAGGCCACACATGACACAAGGACATTTCAGGAATGGGCTACTTCAACGCTTTGATTCCGAAACCATCAAGCGCTTGGACCTGAAGGCAGTCGACCTTCCAGTGAACCATGAGATCGAGTTTCCGGGCAATCATATCGAGCATCTCTTCTTCATTGAGGAGGGGATGGCGTCGATGACGACGACATTCGACGATGGCTCTCAGGTCGAGGTGGGCCTCGCCGGGTGGGAGTCTGTGCAAGGTGCATCCGTTCTGATGGGCACCAAGAAGAGCCTCAACCGGGTCTATATGCAGGTGGCCGGGCATGGCTACACCACTACAACGTCCCTGGCAGCTCAGGAATTCAAACGTTGCTCAGTGTTTCAAGACCTTACCTTGCGGTATCTTCAGGCTCAATTCATTCAGTCAGCACAGACGGCGGGCTGCAATGCCCGTCACTCTGTCCAGCAACGTTTAGCCCGCTGGCTGCTTCTTTGCGCCGATCGGAACGGGGGGCGCATTCTGCCTCTGTCCCATGAGTACATGGCGGACATGCTTGGCGCAAACCGTACGACCGTAACTATCGTCGCAGGCCAATTCCAAAGCCTAAATCTCATCCAATACACACGCGGCAAGATCAATCTTCTCGATCTTCCAGGCTTGGAAAAGATGGCTTGCGAGTGCTACCGGGTCGTCCGAGACCACCTCACCAATCTCACTGAATACGATCAGGGAGTTGGGTGTACCGGGCAGGTAAGTGAGCAGCAACTGAAAGCCAGCTAACAGCACAACGATGCTAGACGAGACGGGTCGGCTATGCCAGAAATGATTAAGACAGGACTTTTGCTTGTCGATGACGATGACGACTTGCGTGAAACCCTTCGCCTCATCCTTGAGCACGGCGGTTTTGAAGTGCTCTCGGCAGGAAACGTCAATGACGCTCTCAAGTTGATTGGGGCGAACATCTTCGATGTGCTTGTAAGCGATCTACACGTGCCGAATGACGGTGACGGCCTTACCGTAGTAAGCGGTGTGCGTCACTCCAACCCAAAGGCCGTCACCGTCATTTTCAGTGCCCATCCGGAGATGAAAGCAGCTGCGGCCGCCATTTTGGCCCAGACGGACGAGGTGTTTGTTAGCCACAGGCCGTCGTGAACCTGGTGGAAATGACCCGGGCAAAAATGAAAGACGGACCGAGTCCAGTAAAGTCGGTCAGCACAGTCGCGACAATCCTCGAAGATGACTCAGAGAAAACAATTGGGGACTGGCTTCATAGGGTTGACGGCAGACAAGCATATTGTGTGGGTAAAACTAGAAGATGCGAAGCGTACGGCGCATCTCCCCCAGCTCTTTAGAGACTTGGTATATCGGCTAAGAAACCCGTTGGAGTTGGGAAGCCACGCTTTAGTCTCCTCCGCTGCAGCTGAGCACGGACTCCTTCGAAGGAATCAGGTTACACCGCTGTGATGATGGTGGAAGAGTCGAGGATGTTGCAGGCCAGCATCTTTCTGACTTTGCAAGACACCCTGTACCGCGTGAACTTTAGCCTACTACTCATCGGTGTGATGGCGATCGCGGATGAGGTCGACTCACAGTTGGCCCAAGCGATGACTGCATATGTTGCCGCAACGAACGTCGACGCTCTGCCCAACATTGCCTAAGAAGGAGTCTCCTGATCGTGGTTCGGTAAATAATTACGCAGATTCACTGACTGAGTGATCGAGCGCCAAATTCACGAGTTCTTCCTGCCATCGGTCGGGCCGCTGGCTTGACCAAGCGCTGGGCTGCGAAACGACCACATTTCCTTTCTCTTTCAGTTGCGAGCAGCGCTTAAGATCTTCGCCCCGCACGATGCCGCCGTCCCAGTCTTCCGATAGGACACCATCTACCGAATCTATGTGGAACTCCACCTTATGGGAGAGATCCCCGCCAGCTTCAGCCACCGGACGATCTGAGATGCTCTTGATGCTTACTCGATATTCATTCATGACCCGCCTCATTTTCTTCGGCTTGTTCCCTTGTTTATTCTTCTGAGGCTTGAGGGCTGGGCGTGGAAATGGAATCAATGGTGTCCTTCTTCGCCGTTCCAGTTCCGGCACATTCGGCGCAGACCCCACCCATTGCAGTTTCCCCGGTGCCGTCACAGAACGGACACTTCACATATGACATAAGCCGCACCTCGAATATATTGTGATGCCGATGCGCAACCCACTAGCCGCATATGACCGCTAGAACAGCATTACAATTCCGGAGGCGACATGGGAAGCGGATTCAGCAGGTGAGGCCCACTGCCGTTCAGCTTGGCGATCCTCCATGCCTTCATCCATTCCGCCGGATAGGTTCGTACGATATCCATCGGCAACTGAGAGGACTCGAACATTGCCCCGGATTCGATGCAGCTTGTCATGCGCCTCGGCAGAGATACCGGCGCGCGTGAGCTGACCTTCCTAAAATGGCAGCTCGTCCCTTTCTGGTCTAAGACTGCAAAACCGTACTCTGATGTTGCGAGACGGGGAGCTTAGCGGTTCAATTCATGAAGTGTCTTTCCGACAGCATGAGCCGTCTGTCCGGCAACATCCTTGACGACGCCGACGACACGTTCGGTCGCACCTTCTACCGCCAAATCATTGTTGCCCGTAGCTCCACCGAAACCTTCCTTCACCTTGCCGACCACGTTATGGCCCAAGCCAGAGGCGCGTTGCTTGGATCCCCATTGACTCGCCTTGCCAGCCGCATCCTCGACATCCTCGCTGCCCGTTGCATATTGAGGATTGGGCTCGTTGAGAGCAAAAAATGCGAGTAAACCGATACTCACACCGACAAGAATCCACGGAAGAACTTTCATGGCGTATCTCCTGGCCCGTTGGATGCAGAGGACTGTTGCCAAGATCGCCGCAGCCATTGAGAGGCGTGAGCGTTTGAAGCCGCCGCTTCTCTGAACTAGCAGCCGGCTTGGTGATCGTGCGGCCCTGCGCATCGATTAGCTGCGGAGAAACTGGCTAAGAGCCATGTGCGAGCCGGGTCCTTCCGACAATGGAATCTCGCAAACCTACCTCTAGGTCGCTGCTCGGCCGCGCCGCCGTAGCGGCTTGCCGCTGACGCGCGCGCGGATGAAGTTGCTGACTCGAGACCGCCGCGCGATCGAACAAACGAACAGAACATCGAGCGAATCTGAAAGCCAAACGTCTCTAATCGATTCGAATATATGACCGTACGGGGGCGTTGAGATGGCGGTAAGCCATGATCCGGTGGGGACTCAACCAAGAGTCTGGAGCGAGCTTGATCCTCAGCAGATTCTTGGCCTGCAATAGCGCGACTCCGACGATGTAGCAAAGGATCCGCAGCGCTGTAAATCTCTCTTTGGGGCTGAGGAGGACTGCCGTAATGGAGCCATTGACACTTTTTGCAAAGATAGTGCCGCAGCGACATATAAGGTTCTCGGATCGCTCCGTTGGGACACAGTAGAGCATGAGCCAGATGTGGCCGCAGGAGCATGTGCGTTCTTCAAAAGACATCTCGCGGTCCATGAGATGCCCCTTAGTCTTACTCGGAGTCGCCGGCCACTTTCTTGATACCCTTCTGCGTAATCGCATCGGCATAGGTTAGCCTAAAACTGCCTCCATCGTCTGAAAGTTCGAGATGTTTACATTGTGGCGGAAAGTAAGAGGAAAGCACTACCCCAAGCAATCGTAGATGAAAGCTGTGCGCCTTCGAGCGAGTGACTGGAGCGGAAAAAGACCACCCCGAAGGCGAGATTTTGCCCGCTCAAAGCTCTGCTTCCGCAAATTGGGCAAGACCGAAAAGGAAGAGGGCCTGGCTCCTCTGGAGCAGGCACACGTCTGTAGAAAACGCGATTTGGCTCGCACTAAACACCTTACTGGCGCACGCAGTAATTTATTGAGATGGATATCACCATGTAAGAAGCACCCAGAGAGAAGACGAAGTCCGATAATCTCCTTCGCTTAGGCCCTCCTAGCTGCACGCGCTCTATGGCATCAGGAGTAGCAGTCGGACAGGGATATCTTTGACTTGTGGGCACGTTACCTCACCATACTGCCATCTCAGAGGCCTCTGGGGATCGAACAGATGCAGGTAGACAGCAAATCTGAGCGGCCCCATTCCGTGAACGCAATTCATCCTCCGGTCTATCAGAGTGTCGCCGTCTTATGAAAGTAAGCCCTCGTCATAGCCCACCTGCATATGTTTCGGATCATCCGGGAACTCAGAGTGCATCTGCCCGAACCTGCCCATATCAAAAGGTTCGTCTAGCAGTCCACAATGCCTTCGATCAGCACAAGCTTGTCGAAGTGCTCCTGTGTATAAGGCTCATCGTCCGTGACCTGAAGTTGCTCCCTCCAGGCCTGCGCACTGATATGAGGTCGATACACCCCAATGATGTTCAGCGTCGGTATCGTCATCCCCCCATTTTAATAGCGAACACGAGCGCTTGGATGGGCGTCCGCCCAGCCTCCAAAGGTGGCTTATCTCAGGAGCGGTCCGGGATCTTGGATGCCGACATAAACTGTTTCTGTGCTGGCGATCTCGAGGTCCTCTCCGGCGGCCAGGCTATCCGAAATTCGCGTACCCGGTTCTGCAATCCGACTCGAAGGCAGACTGCCGATAAAGGCGGCAACGCATGGACCACCGATGAATCTAGAGTTTTTTCAGCGATCAGAAGTGGCCCTAGTGGAGCATTCAGTGTCTCTAGCAATTTGCGCTTGACCGTGATTTCGACCACCACAAACGCGGCAAAGACCTATGGCCAACGAGGCAAGCACGGGCAGAAAAATCGCGGCTATGCCCATCAATACCACCCTCAACCCTCCCATGCCTATTCTGCCTGCTTCCCCAGGTCAAACTAGTGAGTTGCCTCGCTCTTGTGTTCGGTTGTACCTGAGAATTTGAAATATGTTGTCTGAGAGACGACATTAATCCGGGCAATTTCGGACAAACACGATGGTCGCGACAACAGAGGGGTGGCGTGTCCAGTGGCGCAATCGGCTGGGAGGGAGACCTCGAGCCGGGCCTATGGAGGAGTTTGTGACTAAACGCGCAACGCCAAACGGACACAGGGATTTGACGCGCAAGGAAACAGAAGCTTCCCCATGCTGATTGATGCCTTCGAACCGAGGGCGATGCTAGCCTGTGTGCATGCTTTGCAGGCTTGCCGTGCGCGAGTCGTTGATCCCGATGGAAATCTCACTGAATACGTCCTTCGCGTAGCCGGGTCGCCGACCTTGGGAAGTGCTGGGATCCTTGGTTCCGATGAGAAGACTTCTTAGCGAGATATCCCTTATAGAGCGATAGTCGCGAGGGCAAGGCGAAGATCTTCAACATTCTGATGTTGTGCCTCAGCCTCTCTATGAGCAAGCGGAAATCAGGCTTGGCCTGTACCCCGCCGCAGGCCGCACTTCGTTCCAGGGCCTTCCAGAGATGAAGTTTGCCCTGGATTCCGAGCGAGAGAAATTCGAGACCTTCGAAGGCTCCAAATACGGTCTTGCCTCCTCTCACCTTAAGACTGACAACTCTGGAGCTGACCCAGGCAGCGCCATCTTTGATGATGCTAGGCCCTAAGCCCAGGGACAGGAAAATCGTCTCAAGTGTGAGCTTGTCTTGTTGAACCTCGATCAGCAGCGAATTGAGGAAGTTGATTAGAACGAGCTCTTCTAAATGCTTCTGGAGCAGCGCGATGACCTCAACCGCTGCGTTCGCACCGGCAAGATGGTCGTGAAGATACGTTGTCAGATCAGGATTTATCTTTGGCCTCACTCTCGCACTCTACTGGAAAGACGGGCTGATCTGTTCCATTCGCCAGATGGGCCCCTCTTCGTACAAGGGTCCTTCCTCTCGAACGAATGCGGGTGGGTCACCGGCCTGGAGCCAGATATGGTAGTCAGACGGCTGCTTGCCGATGATGGGCGCGACGACTCCTGTTAAGCCGCCTAGTTCTACATGGAGAGTGAAATCTGTAGCTTTTCGCCGAAACGCTCCGACTCGGAAGGGGATGGTTCCCATTGGTCTGATTGAAATATGAATGAGTCGGGCCTTCTTGCCCGGCGCAATATAGGAGACTTTGGTTTCAGGTGTCGAAGGAAGGATGTTCAGCAGCAGATTCGGCGGAAGTCCATTGGCGACATCAGAAGGGAGATCCATGTGCTCCTTCGAAATGCTGCCGTCCTCCGCTTTGAATG
The DNA here is from genome assembly GCF_014203275.1 of Granulicella aggregans. GTDB lineage: Bacteria > Acidobacteriota > Terriglobia > Terriglobales > Acidobacteriaceae > Edaphobacter. The sequence goes on along the minus strand of NZ_JACHIP010000010.1, from coordinate 64,138 downwards.
TTAGGTCGCCACTGGTCATATCGATCAGGAAGTCGATCGGTTTTGGAAACGAAGGGCCATGTTGAATGTGATGGTCGGTCAGCAAACGAAAAACCTTATCCTGCGTGAAGACCGTTACGTCTTCATCCACAGACCCATCCTTGAAGCGAAATATTAACCGAGATGTCACTTTGCCTCTGCTGACGACCTGAGTCGACTCTCCTGTGGCGATTGTCACGCCGTCGAGAGTTTTGAGCGCGAGAAAGCCATGACTCGATCCTTGTCCGTATCGAACTGGAATCGGTTCCGCTTTCAACGAAGCAGCAAGGAGAAGGGTTATGAAGGTCGAGAGACCGAGCGCATTGACGCAGAAACGCATGGTGGTGCTCCTTGGTTATGTATTGAGCAGATCCGTGAAGTTGGACCGCAATAGGAGCTAAAAAGGCTGCCTGAAACCTAAACCCAAGACTTACTGTTCGGTTGCGCGGAGAAGGATAACGGTTCCGAGAACAGCCCGGCGCTTCGGAATCTAGCCCTGCCGCTTTGGCCGGAAGGCCGAAGCCACTGTTTTAGGGCCAGCGATCAAGAAATTGAGAAGGATCTTCGGCAACACTTCCATGTCGTGAAGAATAGTCGTCTCTTCAGACCCCCCCAACATCGCACCATGACGCATGGCGTACCAACTGAAGGCTGCTGAGACGGCAGAAACAAAGAATGATAGAACGAGCCGGCCGCTGAGGTGAGGCGTGTGCGCGAGTCGATGAACTCCCGATTGAGCCAGGAGCATCACGCCTGGCAAACCTATCCAGACCACGGCAGCGGTCGCCCAAAGAGGCTCAGCATTCCGCAACTGCTGTGAGATCGCTCCGATCAATCCTCCCGTGACGAAAGCAAATACTGCTTCGACGACGAGTGCCTTTGTCGCTTCTCCTCGCCCAGCCTGAAGATTCGTTAAGAAAAAGGCTGCTCCACGCAACGCTGCAGCAAAGGCCGCGGCCTTCCAGCTCCACGGGGGAACCAAAGTCTTTACCGGCTCGCGCACGATGTTCCGCAGTATTTGTCGAAGATGTACGGGTGTACCTACCATCTGGTCCATAGCTATTGTTTTCGATGCCTACAAAATTGCCTTGGCGATCTGAACCAGCCAAGGTACGGCCGCTAACCCGTCCGTTGGATTGCATCCACGATTCCGCGCCACTGTATAGATACGGAACCGAAAATTGCCAGCGAGGTGATCATGCAGGGGCACACTCACACCGAAAGACACGGCATCAACCTGATGCCATGGCAGATCGAAGCCGCCGACGAGCTTGAGCAATTCTGCATTCTCGTGGCCACGATGAACGGGAACGAGATGGTGAGTGTTTCTCTTCACGTCGCCTCACGTCCGCCCGTCTGCAACCCAGATTGCAGTTAGCAGTTCCTCTCAAAGTTAATGGTGTCGCTGCGGCAGACCATACATTGCGCTCCAAATCGTCCTATCCCGGAACGCGTTCAACGGAGAAGCATCCTGGCGGCCTGTCCGGCATCATCGACTCTTTCCGCAAGATCGGCATGGCCGACCACGTCCAAAACTGGTCCAGCGGCCAGGAACCCCCCCGCCACGCCAGACCAGATCGAACAAGGGCTTGGAAACATAGGCTTCATCAAGAACGTTGCTGCGAAGGCTGGTGTCTCGCCTGTAGTCGCGAAGGTAGCCATCGTGCTCCCCATGGTCCTCGCACATTTCACTAATGGCGGCCCGCAAGCTCCTCCGCAGAGTGGCTACGCTGGCATGGGTCACATCAACATATCGTGCTTGTTTCGTCGGTGATTTCCTGGATGGTCGCGACTGCGCCTACGATCGTGCCGTCCTTGTCTTTGAGTGGCGCACCAGTGAGGCTTAACCACTTCCCTGCGCCGCTCCCGTGAGTGTAGTAGACATGCTCCGCATCGGTGACTTCTCCCTGCTGAATCGCCCTCGCCAGGGGGAAGTCAGCGGACTCTAATTTATGGCCGTTTCGATGATAGGCAATTCGTTTCGAGTAATCACCTATTTCTTCAAACTCCAATGGATCCTGCCGGAGTATTGACTCAGCTTTCGGGTTGCGGCTGACAATCCGTCCGCTAGGAGCTTCCGCAATCACCACCCCGACTGCCAAGGTATCAATGATGCTTTGCAACCGCATCTGGCTGGCCCAAAGTTGTTCTTGAGCTCGCTTCTGATCGTCGATGAGTTCTACGCTTCCGTACCACCTCACGATTGCTCCGCTGAGGTCCTTACGTGGCGCAGCACGAGATCGCATCCAGTGCCATACCTTATCGCACCCTAAGGCCCTGAATTCCACATCGATGGCCTCCCCCGCCCAGATTGAGGCCAAGCAGCTATTGACCAGTCCAGATGCGTCTTCAGGATGAACGGCGCGGAGCCAACCCCGTCCACGGGTCTCCTCAAAACTGAGACCCGTAAGCTCCGCCCAACGCGGACTCATGTCAAGAATGAGGCCGTTTGGCTCCATCGTGTAGGGGATCTGAGGATTGAGCTCAACCATGTGGCGGAAGTGATCTTCGCTCTCAGCCAGCGCTCTTTCGGTTGCTTTTCGGTCAGAGATGTCGACCACCGTGACCGACACGCCGATCACATCATCGTTCTCATCTCGAGCGGGCTGATACGTTGTCAGCATGGTTGCCGATTTTGCTCGGGAACTGTGGTCCCTTCGTTCTAACTCGACCCCGGTGATTGCCTCACCACCAAGAGCTCTAGTGAGATAAGGCACAATGGCATCAGCGATTGCTGGAACCATTTCGTAGACAGTCCTTCCAAGATGCGCTTTAGCGGATATTCCGTTCATCTGGGCTAGCCGTTGATTGATGCTCACGTAACGTAAGTTGCGATGGATGAAACAAAGTCCTACGGGGGATCCGTCATAGATGGCTTGCAACTGAGCGTGACGGGCCCCAGGCAAAGCTTCAAGAAAGGAAGGGAAATTGTAATCAGGTTCGGAGGATGCGCCGCCCCACCCTGCAAGAGCTGGTCGCTCGACCCCGAGCATAGCGCTCAAAGCCTCTTTGGGCATCGGTCTTCCATAGAGCCAGCCCTGCCCCACCTCACATCCGAGATGGCGCAGCATATCTGCTTGCTCAACTTCCTCCACCCCTTCACCGACCGTCGTCAGCCCAAGACTGCGGCCGAGACCGACCACCGCCGCCACGATCTTCATGCTCTCACGGCGGCTACACATAGAGCTCACGAAGCTCTTATCAATCTTTAGCTCGTCAAAAGGCAAGGCTTGCAGATGCGCGAGGCTGGAATATCCGGTGCCAAAGTCATCCAGTGAGAGCTTCATGCCCAGCAACTTCAGCTTAGCTGCGATGCATTGCGCCTCTGCTAAGTTTTCGAGGAGGGCACTCTCTGTAATCTCGATTTTCAATTGTCCGATTGGGAATTGATGCTGCTCAGCCAAGCGAGAAATCCGCTCTGCAAGAGAACAGTCGCGAAACTGTATGGGTGAGATATTCACCGACAAGATGAAAGGAGTGCTCAATTCTGCGTACGTCTTGAAAGCCTGCGACAGCACGCTTTCGAACAATGCTCCTATTAGGCCAGTCTCCTCGGCCAAGGGTATGAAGTCATCGGGGAGCACGAGACCCTTTGTGGGTTGAAGCCAGCGGGCAAGAACCTCGCAACTCCGTAGTTGTCCGGTTCGTAGATCAACCAGTGGTTGAAAATACGGAACGAATTCACCTCGAGCTAACGCAGAACTCAGATCTAGACGTCTTCGTCGAGTCACGCACAATCTCCACTCCACCTACCCTATGAACCTCCGGCAAATGACCCTAAATTCTCCCATAGAGTTGAGAGATGTGTCAGTAACACGTCGGAGTGACAAACCGTCAGCGGGCGGCCACCGCCCACCGCAATTCGTAGAGTTTTGGCCTTCACCCGAGCAGTTCCGCTTCTGCCTCCATTGGGAGGGTAAGCGATGATATAGAGCAGCTAGACGCAATGGAGGACGGACGACGAGATTGCGGCTTTCTCGTTTGGGGATTTTTACTCGCGTGTAGGAGGTGCAAATGGGATGGCAACCGTCACCGTAGTTCCCCTATTCCCATGTTCGGTGCTGCTCGCGATCGAGATGGTCCCGCCACGAGATTCAACGAGTTGTTTGGCCACCCAAAGGCCTATACCTGTGCCCAGTTCCCCCTTCGTGGTGAAGAAGGGCTCGAAGATCTGCGTTAGGTGTTCGGGCTGAATTCCTGCGCCGCTGTCTTGAATTATTGTCTCGATTCCATCTCCCAAAGGACCCACCGTCTCATGAGTCGATATGCTAAGCGCCCCTCCCTGACGCATGGCATCTGCGGCATTTGTGATGCGGTTTGAGAAGACCTGAAGGAATTCGCCTCTGCGAATGAGCACCTTCCGCTGGTCATCAAAGTGCTTTTCGATCGTGACGCCCGCCGCAAGCAATTTTGGACTGTACACGGAAATAACGCTTTCCAGGAGTTGATTCAGGCTCACCTCAGTCGGCAAACCGGTATCTCGGTAGAACCCCAAGGTCTGGCGAGCGAGGAGCGTTAGGCGCTCCAGTTCGCCTTCAGCCGTAACTAGGTAGTCGTGCACATTTCCGCCTGGTGCGCTATCGTGACGAGCGAGAAAGATAAGGTTCATCAGCGACTCAAGGGGATTATTAATCTCATGAGCCATCGTCGCCGCCATCCGGCCTGTCGCCGCAAGCTTTTCAGACTGAACCAGCAGACGCTCGACTCGCTTTCGATCGGTAATTTCGCGGGCAATTTTCGAAGCTCCTATGACTGTGCCCGACTCGTCTCTGATGGGGGAGATCGTCACCGAGACCTCGAATGCTTCCCCGCTCTTTTTTTCCCGTCTAGTTTCGAAGTGATTGATCTGCTTGCCCGACCTTATAGTCGTGAGGATTTCAGTCTCCTCATATTGAAGTTCTTCGGGAATGACACGCAAGATCGGTTGACCGATCATCTCATCGGCGGAGTATCCAAATAATTTGCTCGCTCCTTCGTTCCAGCTGGTGACCATTCCGTTCAAATCCTTGCTGATAATGGCATCGTCCGCCGAGTCGATGATTGCCGCCAACCGGAGCCTGCTCTCATTGCTTTGGCGGAGCTCCTCTTCAGCCTGCTTACGCTCGGTGATATCTCTGAAAACCAGGACAACTCCGGCAATCTCACCACTTCCATCGCGTATGGGCGCACCACTGTCATCAATGGGGATTTCGGTCCCATCCCGTCTAACCAAAAGCGTGTGATTTGCAAGGCCGACTACTTTGCCTTCTCGAAAGACCTTGGCCACTGGGCTCTCTACAGCTTCTCGCGTATGTTCGTTGATAATCCGGAATATCCTATCGAGCGGTTCACCCTTCGCCTGCCCTAAGAGCCAGCCTGTTGCCTTCACGGCGGTCGGATTCATCAATGTCACCTTCCCAGCCGAATCACAGACGATGACGGCGTCCCCGATGCTCTGCAGTGTGGTTTCGAGAGAATCACGCTGGAGCGCAGTCTCTTGCAATTGCCGTCGGAAAGCCGACGATATCTGCCTGTAGAGGGCGTTACCATACCACAGCAGAAGCACGCCAATAAGAGATCCGAACCCGATCACGATTACAGGCAGTCTCCCAAAGATGCGCGCCAAACGCTCCCTATTGGCTTGTCTAATGTGCGTCTGATCATCGGCGATCGAGGCCAGTCCGGCTCGCAACACGTCCATTGCTTGCTTTTGCTGCGTCATCAAATCGATATTTGATCCGTTTGAAATAGAGGCTTTGAGGAGCAGTTGGTTGGCGTCTTGGAATTGCTTGTACCCGGCCGCGAGGCGCGTGACCTTTGCGCCGAATGTGGAATCCGAAGACGCTAAACCTTGAAGCGTAGAGAACTCACTTTGCAAACGGGCGGCAGCCTGATTATATGGTTGCAAAAACAAGGAATTATTGGCCGCGAGATAGCCGCGAATGCCGGTCTCCTCGTCGATCATGCTCTTTTCGACGTCATCACTTTGCAAAAGAATCGTTGTAGCCTCCGTTAGCGCAGTCCGCACCCTGGAGATCTCCCGTAGTTGGACACCAAGAATGGCAACAAAAACCAACAGCGAGACGATTGGAACGAGGGCTAGGCGCAGCAGGTACCGGCGGAATGCTGACTCGGTCATGGAAGCCTTTCGAAGTGTACTGATAGCGTAGTTTATCTGTCGTCGAATCAGTTGGGTAGACCACGCGGGCGTCAAGGGCGCAGCCGGCTTCTGATGCGGGCGCATCTGACATTCCAATCGCCCGGAGAATCTTGCGGGAGGCTCAAACTTAGAAAGCCGATAGAGTTTTAAATCGAAAGGCCCCGATTTCAAATCATCAGTTGCCGTCGGATATCGATCATTCCGGGATCGGGGCATCGATTCGTACTTGCTCCTGGTCCGACCGCCGGCTTCGAACCATGTCACCGTTTTATTGAGGATGGTTTTGGGTCTTCGAGTGTTTCGTGATCCGAGCATAGGTTCGGACCGGCGTATTGGTATGGCGGTATGCAACAATCCGCCGCGGATGTAACCAGGAGTTTTGAGGGAGTTTGATCTTGAGAGCATTGGCAGCTTGCAAAAGCCCGACTCCAACCAGATAGCGAAGTTTCCGGAGTGCCGCAAATCGCTCTTTAGCGCTGAGGAGGACTGCCGTCATCGATCCATTGCTGCTATTTCCAAAGATGATGCCGCAGCTGCAGACGAGATTTTCGGATCGCCCGGTTGGGATGCAATAGATCACCAACCAAATGTGGCCGCAAGAACAAGCATGCTCTTCAGGATAGCCATCGCTCAATCTATGCATATGCGTCCTCTAAGATCCTCTTTGCGATCGCCAAGGCCAATAGCGGGACTTCACTTCTGCGAAACCTTGATCTCAAACAAGGGAATGGCTGCGGCTGCGGGAGTTAGCACTTTGAAGTCGAGGGTGATCTGCTCGTGCGCTTCCGGGTGTTGCTCGCGCCAAAGGATACAGAGCAACTCCGGCCATTTGGTCTCAAGAAATTGTGTGCGGCTCACTTTAGCGTGACAAGGGAGGCAGAGCGTAATCATCAGCTTCGGATCGCTGTTGCCAGGCCTACGGTGATGGACTGCCACCGATCGCTTTCCCCGCTTTACCGTCGCGCAGTTGGGGATACGGCATCTGTAGCCATCACGGGCCAAGACTTCTTCGCGATGGCCACCGAAATACTCCTCATCTTGACGCTTCAGCGTGTAGCAAGTCGAGCAGAGGCCTAGGGCGAGGATCTTCTCATTCCCGCAGGGACAATACAACGAGCGTTGAAACGGACCCTTCATAGGACGCTCCCGAGTAAGACCGACCTCGCTGTGCCGATCTCGACTTCTTTGCAAGGGTAGCTGCTTCAGCGGCGGCCAGCATAAATAATGATAGACCGTTGCTCGATTGACACCGAACTCGCGGGCTAGACTTGCCTTCTTCTCGCCTTTGGCCAAACGGCGGCTCAGTTCCGCCGCTCCGGCGAGAACTAACGCTTGCTGCCTTTGTACGCACCGGCCCGCTTTGCAAGCTCAATTCACTCTCTCTGACGCTCACGGATCAGGTCACGTTCAAACTGAGCGACCGCACCCCATGACGCTCAGCATCAGGATTGCCATCGGAGCGCGTCTTCGCCGGTAACGTCAGCGCCTCCTTCACGAAGTGACCTATTCACTCGTCCGCATAGTTGCGTTTGTTTCGTTTGCTTTCGAATGCTTCGGATGCTAGCATGACACATGAGAGGTGAGCCATGTCTCCAATAGCTGTCTTAACGCCAGAGATTCCCACTGAAGCGGAGGCCCTCGTAGCCGGGGCGACTAAGGATATTTTTGCGCCGCGACTTGGGACCCTATCGACATTTGATCTGAAGGCAGTAAATTTCGCTTCTGAAGCCACAGTAAGGATTCCTGCATCCGCTGCTAGGCTCCTCGTCCAAATTTTGGACGAGATGAGTCGCGGTAACGCTGTCAAAATAGTCCCTGTTCATGCCGAGCTGACAACCCAGGAAGCCGCTGATCTTCTGAATGTCTCCCGGCCTACTTTGATTCAGATGTTGGAAGAAGGAAAGATTCCCTTTCGGAAAGTCGGAACACATCGGCGCATCCGCACAGAGAAGCTAATGGGGTACAAACGCCAGCTTGAAGCCGATCGCAGGGCCGCCTTGGCAGAACTCGTGGCGTATGACCAGGAACTCGGTCTCTGATTCATGCCTCCATTCATTGTCTTTCTCGATGCAAATGTTTTGTATCCCGCCGAGCTGCGAAGCTTTTTGATGTACCTAGCTGTATCGGGTGTGTACCGCGCCAGATGGTCAGCGGAGGTGCAAGACGAATGGATCTCAAATCTTCTTCTCAATCGATCGGATCTCACCCGAGAAAAACTCGAACGTACAAGGGAACTGATGGAGAGACATGCGCCCGACGCTCTTGTCACGGGATATCAGAATTTGATTCCCGGTCTGAGTCTTCCTGACCACAATGACCGGCACGTTCTCGCGGCCGCCATTCGAGGCAAGGCGACTGTCATCATCACAAACAACTTAAAAGACTTTCCGGCCGCTGAATTGCAGATATATGACATTGAAGCTCAAACGCCTGAGGACTTCATTAATCATCTGATCAATTTGTATCCCGCCGAAGTATTACAGGCTGCCGAAGAGCATCGGCACAGCCTCAGGAACCCTAAAAAGACAGTAGAGGAGTATCTAGACTCTCTGCGACGCCAAGGTCTCGTCGAAACTGTGACGACGTTGAGTCGCCTCTATAACCATGCATGATGATCGATGATTCGAGACTATTAGCTATCAGTTCGATAACGGCGTGGCGTCGGCAGAAGCGCCTAATAGCTGGCGTTCAGGGCGGGACCAAGAAGAAGGATCGCCGTCACTCCCCTCAGAACGCTGATAGAAGCCTCGCGGTTAACCGTATGAACGGTATCGACCTATTGCATTGAACGCACCAATCGCGTGTTCAGTTGCCACGAACACGGTTGGGTGAAATGCGATTATTAGCTTGTAACGTACGTTACAGCCGTACGGAGCTTTGGTGACTCGGAAAACCAGTTGCGTCACGAAGTGATTCCCCTCCGCCTCGGGCGGTTGTCAGGGCAACTGGAGCAATTCATTCACCCTACGCTGCAACGCCTGCGCGTCCACTGGCGCTCTGACCTTCGCATCGTTATCGAAGTAAACATAGACATCGCGTGGCATCCCATCCGCAACCGCCGTCCCGGCGTAGCGTCCTTCGGCGGCTTCTCCAGTAGCAAAAGCGACCACACGCCTCGCCCAAACTTCAATAGCATCTGGCTCATACCCGCTAAAGTACAGTTGCTCGGACCCATGAAGTCGTACGTAAACAAAATCCGAGGTGACGTCCATCAACAGCGGCCACTCTACAGTGTCGGCAACGACCAGCCCGACGTCATGCTTCCGTAGCAGGTCGACAAAGGCCGGCTGGACAAACGACTCATGTCGAACTTCAATCGCATGCCGCATTGGAGGATTGTCACCCTTCTTCAATACCGGCTTCATGTAGGCCCTGCTCAACATACGTTCGTCGCACTGCCTCGCCAGCCTCGCCGCCGAACGGACAGTCCGTGGCAGCTGCGTAAAGAAGCTCTCATAGCGCGCCGTTTCATAGGGCCCTTGGTTGAATTTCATCATCGGCGGGAGTTGCCAAAGAAATGGGCCTATCTTGGGTCCCAGGGCCAGCACGCCGGACGCGAAGAAGTTGGCTAGCGCAGTCTCCACTCCTGTCAGCTTTTTCATATGGGTGATGAACCGTCCACCCTTCACCGCAAAGACAAAGCCCTCCGGTGTCTCGCTCGACCACTGCTCAAATGAGCTTGGCCGCTGCAGCGAGTAGAAGGTCCCGTTGATTTCCACCGATGAGAAGGTCTTCGCGGCGAACTCCAACTCACGCCTTTGGGCCAGGCCCTCTGGATAGAACTTCCCCCGCCAAGCGGCATATCGCCATCCGGAAATGCCAATGTGAATTCGACCCCGCTGAGGTGCTTCGCTCATATCGGTTGAGATGCTATATCCGCGCTTACGCCCCGGCGGGTCCATCTCGTAACGAGACGGCATCCGAGACTAGTCGGCTCAGGCGAGATCTTCGAGGGATTCTGCTCCGCTGAAACGCTCCATATGGTTTGTGCCGGGCCAGCAACGACCATCAGAGACACACTGGGTGAAATAGGCAGTCGATCGCCGCGATTCAGCAAGGCTCCAGAGATTGCGGGCTTGAGGACACCAGTGAATAGCGTCCCAAACCCATAAAACACGGCGATCGCGGACTAAACACTAATGATCATCCACACGCCGCCAGCAATGCGGAATTCCGAGGCGAGATGCTGGTTGAATCCGATCCAGTCCTGCCACAGCTCAATCTCATTCCTCCAGCTCACCGACTCTGTAGGGGTTTCGACACTGATTCAAGTGATTGGCCAGCAGCTTCGACTCCGACCCAGCCTTCCATGGCCGCTGCGAACAGCATCAACGCGGCACCCAGCGCCCACCCTTCGGCAACGTGGACCTTTGATCCTGTTGAGATGAGTTCTCCAAACAGCAGAGGAGCGCCAACACCCCCAATGAGAGTTCCGATGGCATAGAAGACAGCGATGGCGAAGGCTCTCATCTCAAGCGGGAAGATCTCGCTGATAGTGAGATAGGCTGCGCTGGCTGCCGACGATGCGACGAAGAAGATCATTGCGAAACAGATGCCAAGTCCCCGAAGGCCAATTGTCCCGTGTGCGAAGGGATAGCAGACGCCAGCAAGCATCAGACCGGCAATTCCATATGTGGCAGTGATCATCGGCTTTCGGCCAATTGTGTCGAAGAGCCTGCCCAGGATCAGGGGCCCCAGAAAGCTGGCAATGGCGAACGGAAGGAGTTGAAGCGGCAGGCTTTGATCGCTGATGTGATAGAACTTCTTGCCGATCAGAGCATATGTAAAAAAGACCGCATTGAAGAAAAACGACTGGCCCACCATGAGCGCCAAGCCGAGAAGCGAACGGGTCCGATTCTCTCCCACCATGTTCTTGAATATGTCGCTGAACGGCGTGTGGTCCCTAGTGGTGAGCTCCAGCTTCTTGTCAGTTGGCGCGGTGATTTGCTTTCCAGTTCTTTTAACCTCCAGCTCAATCGCATCAACGACGCGATTCGCATCCTCCTCCTTCCCTCGCAACATCAGCCAGCGCGGACTCCCCGGGACCTTCAACCGGAGCAGCAGCACGCCCAGCCCCAGTGCGCCTCCGATTCCAAAGGCGTAGCGCCAGCTTTTGTCCAAGGGAAGGCCATGACCGCCCAGCAGTATAAAAGCAGCAATCGATCCGACCGTAGCCCCGATCCAAAACGTTGCATTTACGAAGAGATCGACGGTTCCACGGACCTTTCCCGGGATCAGCTCGTCGACGGCGGAGTTAATGGCGGCGTACTCACCGCCAATTCCCAGGCCCGTAAAGAAGCGGCAAAAGGCAAAGAAGAAGAAGTTCATCGATAGAGCCGTGCATATTGTCGCGACGGAATAGGTAGCCAACGTAACGAGGAAGAGCTTTTTCCGTCCCAGTCGGTCTGTCAAATGGCCGAAGAAGAGCGCACCGCAAACTGCTCCAGCTAAATAGATTGTTGCCGCCGCCGTCACTTGTGGATCGGTCAGCGATAACCCGTGTTTGCTCTCCAAAACTCCGGACAAAGAACCGACGAAGGTCACTTCAAGTCCGTCCAGAAGCCATGAAGTCCCAAGGGCTGTGATGATGCGGACATGCCACCTCGACCAGGGGAGCCGGTCCATGCGCTCGGGGATATGAGTTTCGATCTCTCGCTCTTGTTTCGACGCACTCATGCCGTTTCCTTCTTCGCTTTGATGATGCTGATCGTCCCGTTACGCTCGAGGATGGCGTATTTGATGTCGAAGATCGAATTGAGGCCATTCATCCTGGCGGCCGCCATGATGTCTTCGGGTGCCATCTTCATGCCTCGCATCACCTCATCGACCCACGCACCATCCTTCAATAAAACAAGTGGAGTTCCGTCGACGATTGCTCCAAAGCGAGGAGAGCGTGCTTTTATCCAGGCCACCATGTTGTGGAGGAGCCCCACAGTCAGAATGGCCATTCCACAATTAGTGATCGACCGGTCGCCACCCGTGACAGCCAGAATGATGACTCCGCCAACGAGGAAAACAATTACAAATTCAAACATGGTCATTTGGGCACCAGGCCGCCGTGTGAGCAGTCTGACCATCAGCATCAAGAAAAAGTATCCCGCGACTGCATAGAGGATTGTGAACATATTGCTCCTAACACTGCCTCATTCTGGAGGCCGACTACGGCATCACTACAACTCGCGCTGAGAGCGGCGGAGACCCCGGCACCTCAAGAGTGAAGTGGTAGATGCCAGGTCTCGAAGGCTGCAGTGCGAATTGCACTGAGCCAGGGGCCTCTTCTGCGGAGAAAGTATAGGTCAGTCCACCGCGTCCGACCGCTGTATCCAACGGCGATGGGATGACCCTTTGCGCCCCAAGCTCCTTGACGACGCTTTGGCTCACATGTAGCTTCACCTGTTGCTTGCCAAGAGTATTTGGTTGGAACTGAACCTCTAATATCGAAGGTGTACCAGTTCGCTCCACCCGCTCATACTTGACAAGCATGGCGTCGTTGCTGAGAGTCGCATGGGCAACTGGCCCACGTCCTAAGAAGCCCGCGAAGTTCAGTACAAGCACCAGGGCGATCACCCACCACATAAACGTTTCGAACTTCCACCACTTACGCTGGAAGCCGAGATCTTCCCCGACCGCCACTTCATCGTTAATCTTCGGGACCGAATCCTCTACCGGTTTGCTGAAAGCGACATCGCTCACTTGGTTCCTTCGATAATGCTGATCTGGCCGTTTCGTTCAAGGATTGCGATCTCAATTTTGTCTAACGTGGCGATCCCCTGGTCCCGCGCCTGCGCCATGACATCATCATCCTGGATTCGCATCTTGCTGAGGGTCTCAGACCGCCACTGTCCGTTCTCAAGGAGGATCAGCGGTGTTCCATCGAGCAGGCGGGCAAGCCATCTCGACTTGGTCCTTGCCATTGCGATGCAGAAGTGCGCCAGGGCAACGGTCAGAATTTGGATAAAAGCATTGGTAAGGGAAGCGTCATCACCTACCATCGCAGTTAGCGCGAGTCCCCCCATAAAGAAGACCAAGACAAATTCGAACGGAGTAATTTGCTTTCCGGGACGGCGGCCGACGATGCGGACGACAAATACCAGGAATACATAGAACAAAATTGCGCGGACAGAAGCTTCCACTTGTAAACCTCTCAACTTCCGTTCGACTCATTTGAATATGGAGCAGCACTCTATCTGCGACGCAGAACGAACGCGGCTATCAAAATGAGCAGCAAAAGCCCAATGCTGCCAGGCCAGATGAAGAATCCACCGCCACTTGAAACCCCAGCTATGACACACCCAGTGAGCGACAGCACACCGAAAGAGAGCAAGGTCAGCAGTACAGACGCCCGAATCGTAGATGCAGTTGAAATCATTCCAGAACGAGAATCAGATCTCATCTTTCCTCCATTGTTCAGAGACAGAAGAGCCCGCTTCACAGCGGGCCCCCTTTCAGCAGCACATGTAGTGCTATTCGACGAAGCCGGGATGAGCAACGACGATCTCGAAGCTCCGAACTGTAGCAGCTAGGCCCAAGGATCGATCACGATTTTGGTCACTTTCTCTTTTTTGTCACGCCAGATTTTGTACATCTCCGGGGCTTGTTCCAGGGTGATGTGGTGAGAAATGATGTAGCTGGGATCGATCTGACCCTTCTCAACGCGCTCCAACAGCGGCTGCATGTAGTTGTGCATGTTGGTCTGGCCATCTTCATCGTGATGCCCTTCCCGAACGCGGCTCCGAACGGTACCTTGTCTAACAAACCACCATAAACGCCAGGGATCGACAGTGTTCCGCCTTTCCGTACCGCCTGGATCGCTTGCCGCAGCACGCTGGGCCGATCGGTCTCCATGAAGAGCGCCGTCTTCACCACGTCGTAGATGCCCTGCAGCTCATTCGAATGCGCCTCAAGACCAACCGCGTCGATGCAGCTATCGGGACCAACTCCGCCTGTGAGATCCTTCAGCGCGGTGAGAACACTCACGTCTTCCTCTGAGTAGTCGACAGTAATCGCTCCGAGGGAACGCGCCAGATCGAGACGCTCCTGAAAGCGATCAATCGCGATGACGCGAGCCGCCCCGAGCATGAACGCACTCGCAATCGCGAACTGCCCAACAGGCCCGCATCCCCAGACAGCTACGGTGTCACCAGGCTGGATCTGAGCATTTTCGGCCGCCATGTAGCCGGTTGGGAAAATGTCGGACAGGAACAGGACTTTCTCGTCCGGAAGGTCGTTTTCGATCTTCAGAGGCCCAACATTCGCGAACGGGACCCGCACGTACTGCGCCTGGCCCCCGGAATAGCCACCCATCATATGCGAATATCCGAAGAGCCCTGCGCCTGAGTAGCCATAAGCCTTTTCCATCAAGTGGGCATTGGGATTTGTGTTGTCGCACGCAGCCCAATATTTCTTTTTGCAGAAGATGCAGTTCCCGCAAGCGATCGTGAACGGAACGACTACACGATCTCCGCGCTTGAGGTTGGTGACCTCAGGGCCGACCTCTTCCACGAGTCCCATGAACTCAGTCCCATAATGTCGCCAGACTCCATCGTGGGGATAAAGCCGTCATATAGGTGGAGATCTGAACCGCAAATCGCAGTCCGGGTCACCTTGATGATCGCGTCATGCGGATTGATCAGTTCAGGGTCGGGAACTGTGCGAGTTTCCATGCTGCTCTTTCCCATCCAACAAACTGCTTTCATAGTTCTCTCCTGCGGCTAGTTGCCGCCCGTTGGGGTTGGGACAGTCTCACCGTAGCTTGACCGCTTGAAATTGCCAATGACACCGCGATCGCCGTGCGGATCGAGCTGGGTCCGAGGAATTTCTCCAGTTTCGGCCAGCGCCTTGAAGTGGCGAAGGTTCTCTACTACTGCCTGCTTCGGGTGGCGTCCGACGAGGGTTTCCCAGGTGCTTGCGAGTTTGCCCATCCGGAATTCCTGGAGGACGGTGACGACCGTGCCGACGCCGTTGGGTGCCTCTTCGAAGATGACCTCACCGGCATTGTCGGATTCCCCACCGATTGAGCGCCAGGCGATCCGGACGCCGGGTTCGTCAGCAAGAACTTCCGATTCCCAACTGATCACTTTCGCGTCGTCTTCATTCGAAGTCTTCATCGACCAACGGGAAGTTGTCGCGCCGGTCTCGACAACGTTGACGATGTGCTCCTGCCATCGAGGTGCAGCCTCTACATTTCTCCACATTTCGTAGAGAGTCTGCGCATCTTTCAGAACGAGCGCTGAGGTCCGCACCCAAAGTTTCCCATCTTCGTCCTCAGGAGGAGGAAGGTAACGACCATTCACAACCACGGACGCGCCTATGGATGGTGGAAGGTCTTCTGCGCAGTGCTTTTCAGTCAATGGTGAAGTCGACATAATGTTTTCTACTCCTTAGTGATATTTGGGAAGGACGGTCTGCGGGCCCTCAGGCCGATCGCCAGTGATCAGGCTTCTTTTTGTCGTTTAGATGACGGACACGAGCCACGACGGGGGAGTGATTGTTCCCTTTAGCCCAGGCAATAGCTTTCTCTTGCGTACTGAAAGAGCCGAGCACATTGTCGGCGTGGTCCTCAACGACGTACCCTTCGATAGCCGATCCCTCCGGACGCCCTTTGGGACGCGCTTCCACGAACACATTGGCCATATCAATTCTCCATGTTGTGAATTCCTCGGAGTTCGATGCAACGGACGTTCCCTGAGGTGTCCTCGACCCCGGCGGCTCACCGGTCCGCGACGCCATTGGCACTTTTCATATACAACCTAGCCCTGTTTTGTCACTTCTCATGAGCAGGCACAAGATTGCCAAAACTTGAATGAGGAGAAAGCAAATGGGACTCATTACACCGAACGATTTTCAAAGCCTTCGCGAGCTATACACGGCCCAGCTCCGCTACCTTCTGTCGACTGAAAAGCAGATCGTTGAAGGCCTGCCCGACATGATCGAGCACGCTGACGATCTGCAGCTCAAGCAAGCATTTAAGTCTCATCTTCAGGAATCAGAAATTCACGTTTCACGACTCGAAGACCTCATCGGGGATGTGAACGAGGGCGATGTGGATGACAAAAAAGACCCCATCCTGACCGCAATCGTCGGTTCCGGCGAGAACATCACGAAGGAAAGCGATCCGGGTGCTGTTCGCGACGCTGGTTTGATCGCCACCGCTCAGAAAATCGAACACTATGAGATCGCCTCTTACGGCAGTGCCCGCGACTGGGCTATCCAGCTTGGTCTTTCCGACCACGCGGCGACCCTGCAGAAGACTCTGGCAGAGGAAAAGCACGCGGACCATCTCCTTTCAGAGATTTCCCAACGGGCCAACGCGGTCGCGGCTACCGTTTAGGCGGGCCATCCGCCAGAAAAGAAGAGGCAGCTTGTCTGACTCAAACAAAATGCCTCCCCACCCTGTTCGGGCCGGGAGGCATTCTACGTATAAGAAAAACTTCAGTCCTGCTGGACTCGTTCGTTAGCGACCTGCAGATCGTTTGTGACCTTGAACACGCCGGGAACGCTGTTCGCACGAAGACCGGCAATCTCCTTGTCAGCCTTATTAATGACAACGCCGACCAGGGTCACGTTCCCATTTTGAACGACGATGCGAATCGGCTTTGCCGGATCGATCGCGTACTTGTTGAGCATGGGATAACCATAGATTGAACGGGCCGTCGCTATTCGAATCCTGTCATCAAACATGGAGACCGGATCAACCTGAATGTTGTCTACGACTCCCTTCACTCCCGCCGTGTAACTGGCATCTCCAAGGGCGAAGTTCTTGTCCACAGGACCATAGGCAGTTCCGCCCAGCGTCACAATTCCGTGATCCACATTCAGCGAAATGGCGTTGAAGGCAGTCGTCCCGTAGCCAATTCTGTCCGACTGAATCTTCCCAAGGAGCTTTTGCTGCAAAATTTCGTCGGGAATCACAGGTCCGCCGACCTGAAGGCCGTCCTTTACTGCGGTGACCGCTTTGATCTTATGAGCCCGCATTATTGCATCTTCCTTGACACCGTAGACGTCGACGGTTCCGGCCAAGGACACCACCCCGTTTTGAACGCTCGCTTGAACGTCTTTGAACCTGGCGTTGCTCAGAGATTTCGTTAGTTCAGCTTGTATGCGGCTGTCGCTCTGCGTGCCTTCGGCCCACGCGCGCGGAGTAATCTGTGTAGCAGATATTGCGAAAGCAATCGCCGCTATTGATACCTTCCAACCCGTTGTCTTCGTCAGCATTTTGCCCTCCTGGGCTCTTTTACCTCTATCCAGTCAGACCCAGAACTGGGAGTTTAGTTGTGTTTCGCGCGGAGGACAAATGGGTCATGCACCCTGATATTTGCCTAAGAACTATCCCTCGGCTGTCAGCTGAGGGACGGCGAAGAAGTGACATCATGGGCGGGATCATTAGGGGCCGTGTCCTCTGGTTTCAAGTAGAAGCTCGTACATTCCTTTGACAAAACCCCTCCTTTTACATCCAGATCGTCCCGGAACGCTTGATGGATAAAATCAGCCGTGTCGAAATGCCTCGACTCAAAGTAGACAGAATTGACATCGTTCCTCGCCGCTCCGTAAACGATTCGGCTTACTCCCGCCCAAAGACACGCCATCGTGCACATGCCGCAGGGCTGCAGCGTGCAGTAGACGGTGATCCCTTTTAAGCTGGTCGATTTCCTTTCCTTACAAAGCCGCCGTATGCCCACCATTTCTGCATGAGCAGTAGGATCGCATTGGAGATCGCCTTCGTTGAAGCTGGAGCAGACAACTGCTCCGTTCTCGACCAAGACACAGCCGACCTGAGCTCCGCCGGGTGTCTCCTGCCCTGCCCTCGCCTGCTCTAAAGCCGCAGCCATGAATTCCAGATCTTTAGCGTCCTTCAAGCATTCCCCCCACATGGCTAGTAGCGCCCCGTCTGAGCGTTTTGTGACTTGAGAGCGAAGAGAAGCAGCGAGCGGCTAGTCACTCCATAGGTGTCGCCAGTCTTGTGGCTACCCTCCGCTTTGTTGTCTTCGATGTTCGTGTCTATAAGAAGTGCCCATTCATCTCCTCCGAAAGACTCAGGGAGGGTGAACTTTACGAGATCATGATGGGCGTTGATGACGATCAGAAGTGTGGCGTCATCTCCGGGCTTCTGGATTCCGGTACGTTGGGCCCGTCCATCCATCAACATCCCGAAGCACTTCATGGAGTTGTCGCCCCAGTGCTCAGCGGACATCTCTTGTCCATTCGCATTGATCCACGTCAGATCCTTGACGCCCAACACTTCGTTGTAAGCTCCTGTGTAGAAGCGCGCACGTCGAAGAATCGGAAACTTGTGGCGAAGTTCGTTGAGCTTACGCACGAACTCAAGCAGATGCTTTCCCTTCTCCTGCAGCTCCCAGTTCAACCAAGAGATTTCGTTGTCCTGGCAGTAGGCGTTGTTATTGCCCTGCTGAGTGCGACCGAATTCGTCACCGGCCACGAGCATCGGGGTGCCTTGAGAGAGCAATAGGGTAGAGAGAAGATTCTTGATCTGCCGGGAGCGGAGAGCGTTGACCTCGGGATCGTCCGTCGGACCCTCAGCCCCGCAGTTCCAGGAACGATTGTCCGAAGCGCCATCCTTGTTGTCCTCGCCGTTCGCCTCATTGTGTTTGTCGTTGTAGGTCACTAGATCGTTGGTGGTGAACCCGTCATGAGCCGCGATGAAATTGACCGACGCCCAAGGCTTTCTGCCTGAACGATTGAAGACGGAACCTGAAGCGGTGAGTCGCTCCGTGAGTGCTGATACCGGTGCCTCGTCTCGCCAAAAGTCCCTTACAGTGTCCCGAAACGTGTCATTCCACTCTGCCCAGCCGGGAGGAAATCCGCCCACTTGATAGCCACCGGGACCGCAGTCCCAAGGTTCGGCGATGAGTTTGACCGTAGAGAGGAGAGGGTCCTGGGAACATGCCTTCATGAATCCGCTTCCAGTATTGAACCCGTCAGATTCGCGAGCGAGAATGGTTCCCAGATCGAAACGAAACCCATCCACACTTGTGGACTCCACCCAGTACCTTAGCGAATCCATGACCATCTGGAGGACCCGCGGATGGCTGACGTTCACCGTATTTCCCGTGCCAGTTTCGTTGACGTAGTAGCGAGGTTGGTCAGGCAGGAGACGGTAATAGCTGGCGTTGTCGATCCCCTTGAACGAAATCGTTGGCCCCTTCTCGTTTCCTTCAGCCGTATGGTTGTAGACCACATCCAGAATGATCTCGAGCCCGGCTTCGTGATAGCGAGCGACCATCTCCTTGAATTCTTTGAGAGTTTCAGGCCGGTTAGAAGCATATCGAGGATCGGGCGCAAAGAATCCGATCGTGTTGTAGCCCCAGTAGTTGACGAGCCCCTTCTCAAGAAGATTGCTGTCGTTGACGAAGGTGTGTATGGGCAGCAGTTCAACCGAAGTCACACCCAAGGTTTTGATGTAGTCAATGACTGGTCTTTCAGCGAGGCCGGCGTAGGTTCCGCGCAAATGCTCGGGAATGTCCTGTCTCAACTTCGTGAAGCCTTTGACGTGCGTCTCGTAAAAGATCGTCTCGTCCCAGTGGACATTGCGCCGTCCCCGCTCCCCGCTGAAGTCAAAGTTCGGGTCAACGACGATACATTTGGGAACAAACGGAGCCGAATCACGCTCATCGAACGTGAGATCGTCCATGCTTTCCATGATGTAACCGAAGATGGCCGGGTCCCATATTACCTCGCCAATGTGGGCGTGGGCGTAGGGATCGAGCAGCAGCTTGTTCGGATTGAAACGATGGCCCTTTTCCGGCTCGTAGGGTCCGTGAACGCGATATCCGTAGCGTTGGCCTGGACCGATTCCCTTCAGGTAGCCATGCCAAATCTCATTGGTGTGCTCCGGCAAGACGACCCGTTCCAGTTCTGTCTCACCGTCTTCGGAGAACAGGCAAAGTTCCACCTTCGTTGCGTTCGCTGAGAACAACGCGAAGTTGACGCCCTGCCCATCCCAATTCGCACCACGATGGGCAGAATTACCTTCAAATAGCTCGAATTGCATACTTCCCCCTATGACCGGAGATCATTGACCAGCAGCTTTGGACATCTCTATTGCGGGCAACCATTGGATGCAAAAACGCGACTATTGACTAGGGATCTGCAGGGGCCAAATGAACGTTTTCGTTAAGCCCTCCGCTCCCGCTAGAGAAATATTCTCCCGCAGCAGTAACGGGACTGCCACATTTGAGCGACAAAAGAATCTTGAGGAGATCTGTGAGATCAATGACAATGGAACGCCATTCGACACTTGAGGGCTCGGCGCAATTCGGTCCTCACCTGCCCGAAGGCGGCGGTGTAGCGTTCAGCCTCTGGGCTCCCTCGGCAGAGACAGTCGCTTTGAAACTGGTGGGTGAGGATTCTATACGCCCTATGGAACGTACAGAAGACGGCTGGCACTGTTTGACGGTCCCTGAGGCAGCCGTCGGCAGTCGATACCAGTTTGTACTTCCCGACGGAACGCAGGTTCCTGACCCGGTGTCCCGCTACCAGCCCTTTGACGTCAAGGGGCCGAGCGAAGTCGTCGATCCACATTCATTCCAGTGGGACGATACCGAGTGGACTGGGAGGCCGTGGCACGAGGCCATCTTGTACGAACTTCATCTCGGAACCTTCACGGACGAAGGCACCTTCTTGGCCGCAATCAACAAGCTGGATCACCTGGTGGAACTCGGCGTGACCGGTATCGAAATCATGCCGATCGCTGATTTTCCCGGCAAGCGCAATTGGGGATATGACGGCGTGCTGCTCTATGCAACGGAGTCCAGCTACGGACGCCCTGAGGACTTCAAGCTTCTGGTCTGTGAGGCTCATAAACGGGGACTCATGGTCATTCTGGATGTGGTCTACAACCACTTTGGCCCAGATGGGAATTACCTTCCGCTGTATGCGCCACAGATCTTCACGAAGCACCATAAGACCCCATGGGGCGATGCCGTCAATTATGACGACCAGGACAGCGAGACAGTTCGCGAGTTCGTCATTCAGAACGCCTTATATTGGCTACAGGATTTTAGGCTTGATGGCTTACGGCTCGATGCCGTGCACGAGATCAAGGACGATGGCCCCAAGCACCTCTTGGAGGAGCTCTCCGAACGCGTCAAGGCATCCATCGAGGGCCGTCCAATTCACCTGATCCTCGAGAATGAAAAGAACCAGGCTCGCCGACTTACGCGAGACTCCTCAAGCCAGCCCGTCGCGTTTACTGCGCAATGGAACGACGACATGCACCACGTCCTGCACACGGCGGCGACCCTCGAGGCGCAGGGCTACTACGGAGACTACAAAGACGACGATGACAAACTCGGAAAGGCGCTAGCGGAGGGTTTTGCGTTTCAGGGCGAGACGATGCCATCAATCGGCGAACCGAGAGGCGAGCCATCTGCTCATCTACCACCCACAGCCTTCGTCGCCTTTATGCAGAACCACGATCAGATCGGCAACCGGGCTTTCGGAGAGCGGATCAGTGACATTGCGTCATCGGGTGCCGTCCGTGCGATTGCGGCAACGTACCTTTTGCTGCCTCAAATCCCCATGCTGTTCATGGGTGAGGAGTGGTGCACATCCAAGCCATTCCCCTTCTTTTGTGACTTTGAGGGAGAACTTGGGGATCTTGTTCGTAAGGGCCGCCGGGATGAGTTCAAGAACTTCGCAGCCTTTCAGGACCCTTCGCAACGTGATCGTATTCCCGATCCGCAAGCCCTCGATACCTTTCTTCTCGGAAAGCTCGATTGGGAACAAAAAGATTATGGAATCCATAACGACTGGCTGAATTGGTACAAGCGGATCATCACGGTTAGAAAGAAATTTGTTATTCCGGTGCTGCCGCTTATTGGCGGAAATGCAGCGCATTACGATGTCAAAGGTAGGGGTGCGGTCTTCGTCACTTGGAGCTTTAAAGGCGGTCAACTTCAACTCGCGGCAAACCTCTCTGGCGATCACGCCGAAGGCTTCCCGGAACCGGTGGGAGAAACATTATGGCAGGAAGGGCCGGATCATCTAGGGGCCAAGAATCGACCTTGGTCAGTCCGGTGGTCCATTGTTCTCGAACCAGAGAAGCGCCATGCCCTGTAGCAAAACGGCTGAAGAGGACACCTAAACAGCGAAAGGCCCCGCCGAAGCGGGGCCTCTCTACGATCTGAGGGCCTATACCGCAACGGGTTCAGGTTCAGCGGCGAGATCGGGTGCAGCTTTCGCCTCGTCTCCTTTGCTCTTCTTGGCGGAATACTTTTCTTTGCCAGACTTCGGCTCCTTCGGAGTCTCAGGCTCTTTCGCGCTCAGCTTCATGATCGGAGCGCCAGCGGCAGTGATCTTCTTGGCTGCGGCCAGTTCTTCTTTCAGGTTCGAGTTCAAGAGTTTGACGATCTTCGGCAATCCCAGAGCGGTCGCCATCGAGATGCAGGCCTCATAACCAGCGATCTCGTAGTGCTCGGTGCGGAGCGCGGCTCCGATGAGCCCAGCTTCGAAAGAGGAGCCCTCTTCGTCACTCTCCAGGGCGTCCTTGCCCTCTTCGATCACGCCTTCCATGCCGTTGCAGTGTTGGCCGGTCGGCTTCTCACCCAGTTCAGCGAACACCTTTTTCAAACGCTCGACCTGGCCCTTGGTCTCGGCGAGGTGGGCGGTGAAGATGGACTTGAGCTTCGGGTTCTTCGAGCCCTTCGCAAGCTTTGGGAGAGCCTTCACCAGTTGGTTTTCAGCGCTGTACATATCGCGCAATTCGTCGATCAAAACTGTCTTCAATGCCATTGGTCTATCTCCATGATGTTGTAAAGCCTTCTCATCATATGCTGACCACAAACGACGGGTTGTCTCTCGCAAGAACCGCCCGGGAAAGCGGTCAATCGGACCGAGCTAGCTTTTCAGCGGTCGAATGGCATTTAGGAGGTCAGTGGGGTGGACGGGCTTGGAGAGGAGTGCGAAATCAAGTCCTCCTTTGCGGGCGGAGGCAAGCAGGTCGGCAGTTGATGCTTGCCCGGAAAAGAGAAGAACCTTGCAGGCGGGAGCTTTCTTTTTGAGCTGAATTGCAAGATCGATGCCGGAAAGTTGAGGCATACGACATCCGAAATGAGGAGATCTGGACTCTTCTCATCGGCGGCGGCCAGCGCTTTGAGAGGGTTCGTAAAGCCAACCGCGTCAAACCCGCTCTGTTTAAGAATCGCGGTGAGTGTCGTTGCAATCACCGTCTCATCGTCGACCACGAAAACCCTCACCTCTTTCTGGTCGTTCATCGTTCTCCTCGGATCAATCGTAAGTATATTGGTGGATTCTAAGGCTGTTTGGGGCCAGTTTTCGAGCCTCTACTCATGCACCCGGCCTTGATCTTTTCGTATTTTGCCTGAAGTTCATCGAGTTCGAGGTCGCTCAGATTCTAGTCTCAATGAACGAACGCTACACCGCCGCCTGTTGGGACGGACAACCTCATCCGCATAAACGGATATCAGGATATCGTTTTATCAGTTTGAACGAACCCTCGGCAGTTCATCCCATCGCGTTGTCCATCGTGGCGACCGATCCTCCGCCCTGAGCTTCCAGGCGGCATTCTTAGGACCGGCACCGAGAGTACGGACGGTGTCGCGCCCGAGGGTCGCGTTGAGCTTGTCCATCGCCTTCCAGGCCCGTTCCCTTCTCTCTCGGTCGAGATCGCCGCAGAGGGCCGGTTGCCGGATGGTTTCGGGCAGCAACTCGGTAATCATGATCCCTGTCTTTGAGTAGCGGAAGCCGTCTCGCCACAGCCTTCGCCCAGGCGCACGGCCAGGGCGACCACTTCCCCGGTGTCGATGTTCGTCCCTGCGAACCGGGCTGAGGCTCCATTGGAGTAGAACGGGGCATTGTTGAAGTTGTTCGTGTGCATGAAGACGAAGATGATTTCGGCGGCGACCCTGTAGCGCCGCATCTTATCTGCTGCTCGTGTGGCGTAGCTTGCGATGGCCTCGCGCATCTCCCGCCAGGTTGTGACCAGGCCCCGAAGCTGCGGGTGACGGCAATTCCCTTCCTTGTCGGCTCCATCAACTGCCAGAGGCAGACAAGAGATAGCGCGAAGCTCATAGACGGTACGGCGACCCGTCACGGTCATCAGCGCCCGCGCATTGTCTGGATCGAGTGCGGCGAGATCGGCGGCCGTTGTCTCCGCGATTTTTTATAAGTTTAAACGGATAAGCTGATAACCGTTTACACGGATGATCAGCTTTCGGGGCTCATCGCAACACAGTGTAGGATGCCTTCTCCGGCCAGAGTCGTCCACGATTTTGCCGATTCCATGGGAACGGCTTCGAGCATTCAGTCCGCGGACAGACGATGCATCCAGGACAATCAGCCGATAAGCGGAAGCGATTGACCAGGATCTCTTCGTTGCAGTGGGGGCAGATCCAACTCGCCTTGAGACGGTTGTTTCGGCTCGACTTGATCATGGGTCTTCCTCCCGTAACGATTGCTCGATCGCTTCCCACACTAAGCGCACAAATTCAACGCTGTCTTTTAGCTGAGCTCGGATCGGTATGGTGTTGGCGCTCAAATAGGGCGAGTTCCGGAGCCGGTGCGCAGCGATCCGGCAGGCGTTCTCCAGCCACCAATCCTTCGGGGGCTCGCGTTCGGGCGGCGATGTCATGTGCTCGCTCATCAGTGCCAGTCGTGCGACTGCATGGGAGCCGCAGTCACATCCAGTTGCTCGATGTGTTTTGCACGGATATGGATTACCTTGTCGACGTTCTGGAGCGCACCTTCAATCAACAAGAACTTGGCATAGGTCACGAGGGAACGGTTTTTCTCGTATAAATCCGGGTCGATGATCGCATTCGAGATACCTGTCTCGTCTTCGATCGAAAGGAATATGAAGCCGTGAGCGGTGCCTGGCCGCTGGCGGGCAATGACACACCCTGCAATCCGCGCCTTAACACCGTGACGGAGTAAACGGAGGTCCTTTGCCGGAATGATCTCCATCTCCCGAAGCTTAGGCCTGCAATGGGCCATCGGATGACGTCCGACGGTAACGCCCGTCGAAGTGTAGTCGGCAACCATCCTCTCGTGCGGCTCCATGGCTCGGAGGGGCGACTCCGCATCTTCGTCACGGTCCAACGCTTCAAGGAGTGGCCCAGGCTTGCGGCCGGCTCGTTCGACCTGCCAGAGTGCCTCTCGACGATGAATCCCCTCTCCGATCGAATTCAAGGCACCCACTTCAGCCAGCGTCGTCAAATCCGTGCGGGTCAGGGACGGAACGCGCCGAGCGAGTTCCTCAATTGACGCGAACGGCCGCATCTCACGCGCAGCTTCAAGTTCGACAGCGCTCCCCTCCCGCATTCCGCGCACGTAGCGGAAACCAAGCCGTAGCGATAGCTTGCCGTTGTCTTCTTTCTCAAGCGTGCAGGACCAGCTGGACCGGAGGATATCGACGGGTTTGATCCGGAGCCCATGCCGCTGGGCATCCTTGACCAGCACCGCCGCTGAGTAAAAGCCCATTGGTTGGTTGTTCAGAATGGCCGCGGTGAATGCACCGAGGAAATGAAACTTGAGCCACGCGCTGGCATAGGCGATCAAGGCAAAGCTGGCTGCGTGAGATTCAGGAAAGCCATACAGAGCGAAGGAACTGATCGACTGGACGATCTCTTCCTGAGCTGCGGCTCCGACACCATTCGCGTCCATGCCGGCCCTGAGCTTCAGCTCGAGAGCTTTCATCTTGTCTGCCGAACGTCTGCTCCCCAACGCGCGGCGCAGCTCCTCAGCTTCCCCACCCGTGAAGTTCGCGATGGTCATGGCAGTGCGCAGGAGCTGCTCTTGGAAGAGCGGAACCCCAAGGGTCCGGTGAAGCACAGGCTCAAGCAGCGGATGGGGGTAGCGGACCTCCTGTCTCCCTTGACGACGTTCCATATAGGGATTCATCATCTTGCCAACGATCGGTCCCGGACGGATGATTGCTACCTGAACGACGAGGTCGTAGAACTTGTCAGGGTTGTTGCGCGGCAGAGATGCCATCTGAGCCCTGGACTCAACTTGAAAGAGGCCGACTGTATCGGCCCTCCGCAGCGACTCGTAAACCTGAGGGTCGTCGTGCGGAATCTGCGCGATGTCTACCTTCTTGCCGTAGTACCGAGGGATCAGTTCCACACAGTCCTTGAGGACTGCCATCATGCCGAGTCCGAGCAGGTCGACCTTGATCAGCCCCATGTCGCTGACATCTTCCTTGTCCCACTGGATGACGTTGCGTCCCACCATGCTGGCAGGCTCGATGGGGACAACCGATGCGAGCTGGCCCTGTGCAATGATCATGCCGCCCGAGTGCTGACCGAGGTGACGCGGCAGGTCGAGCATACGAATCGAGAGTTCGAGGTACTTGGCGATCCGAGGATGATGAAGATCGAACCCGGCATTCTTGAACTGCGCTTCCATCGTGTCGGTCGGGCCCTTCCACTCCCACGAACCGACCAACTGCGTCAGGCGCTTCGTCGTCTCAACGTCGAAGCCAAGTGCTTTGCCTGTCTCGCCGGCTGCGGACTTGCCGCGATAGGTGATGACGTTCGCGCACATGGCCGCACCAAGCTGACCGTAGCGTTGGTAGACGTACTGAATCGTCCGCTCCCGATGTTCGCCCGACGGTAGATCAAGATCGATGTCCGGCCATTCGCCACGCACCTCTGAAAGGAAGCGTTCGAATAATAGATCCATGCCCACTGGGTCGACAGCAGTGATGCCAAGCGAGTAGCAGACGGCCGAGTTCGCGGCCGAGCCTCTTCCCTGTACCAGCATCCCGTTCTTCCGGCAAAACTCCACGATGTCCCAGACGATCAGGAAATAACCAGCGAGTCCGAGCTTGGCTATGAGTGACAGTTCTCGTTCGACCTGCCTTTCAGCCTTCTTCCGCAGCTTCGCACTTCCCTTGCAGCCGTAGCGGTTGGCAACACCTTCCATCGTGCGCTTGTGAAGGAAGGTGTCCATGGTCTCGTCTTGAGGGATCGGATAGAGCGGAAACTGGTACCCCATGTCCTTCATGACGAACTGCAGCCGCGACGATAGTTCCACTGTTTCAGCGACAGCACAAGGCAGATCGCGGAACAAGCCTGTCATGCCAGTTGCGCCAAGCATCTGACGGTTGCTGTTCTGCTGGAGTAAGAGGCCAGCTTCATCAAGTGTGCAGCCGTGGCGAATTGAGCTCATGAGATCAAGCACCTCGCGCTCGAAGGCCGTCGCCATGTTCGGTCCGTTCGTCGCAAGCAGCGGAAGATGGAACTCACGGGCAAGCGCGATCGCGGCTTGATTGCGAGCCTCCTCTTCACGGATACGGTGACGCTGAAGTTCCACGTAGACGCTTGCCTGCCCAAAGGTTCGGACCAGGCACTGCAACGTTCGACGTCCCTCCTCAATGCCGCCGCGTGTAAGGGCTGCGGCAAGTGGACCCTCATCACCCCCGGTGAGACAGACCAAGCCTTCCGCTCGCTCCTCGATCATTCGATAGGACGCGATGCCTTCTCCCTTGTTCTTTTGCTGGAGCTTGTAGCCGGTAATGAGCTGCGAAAGGTTTTTGTAGCCGGTCTGCGACTCACAGAGAACGGAGATCCTCACCGGACGTTCAGGAATCGTGTGGGGCTGCCAGCTCTCGGGGAGCATTTGGTTTCCGAACTCCACAGTCGAGATCTCGGCTCCGATGTGCGATCGAAGACCAAGCTTCTTCGCGGTCATGTAAAGACGCGGAGCTCCATAGAGTCCATCCCTATCCAAGATTCCGAGAGCTGGCATGCCCAGGCTGGCTGCCTGCTCCACCATCGCCTCCGGCATGGAGGCTCCCTCAAGGAAGGAGAAGGCGGAGCGGCCGTGAAATTCGACGTAGCCATCAGTCATACTGACCTGCCACATACCAAATGCCACGTTCGGGCTCGTGCCGGAGTCGGAGTGTCTGGGGAGGCTGCGAGACCACGGCGTCCCATTCATCTGCTTCCCACCGTCGTCCATCCCACCAATAGCCGCTTGATTGCCAGGGTCCAGTCACAGGCCCAAGCTCTAGCCGTTCGCCTCTCCAGAACAGGATCGAGGGAATGGCGTCGCGATAGACCACCCTTGCCTGTTGTGCTGGGCGGAAACGGCGTAGTGCAACTCGGGATCCGATCGCTGCTGTGTGTCTCCTGCGGCCCGCAGTCGGCTGGAACGGAGCCATAACGAACTCATCATCACAGAAGCTGTTCGAAAGGACTGGCGAGCCGACGTTGTCTTCGCCTACGATTGCCTTCAGACGTGCAACGAGGAGGTCTAGCTTGTCTGGCTCCGGAAACTGGGCCTGGAAGAGGCCACGCTGCGCAACCTGTGGGATCGCCGGCTCCGCATTGAGAGTGACCCCGAGAATTCCGGCCTGAGGTGGCTCAGCCTGTAGTTTGAGGTTGAGCAACTTGAGCAGGAGATCCTTACTTTGAACCGGAACGGCCGGGCGAACCTCCAACCGATGATGAGCTGCCTTCTCCAAGTCCAGCGTGATGGTCAAGCTTCGTAGTGCGTAAGTGTGATTGATCGCCTGTCGCAGCAGTGTTTCAAGCATGGGCGACAGGATGAAGAGCAGCGGTTCGAGCGATTCAAGAGGACCATCGAGTTCTACATGCTCCGACAGTACGAAGGATGGATCTTGCGGCACGAGCAGATGATCTTCACGGCCGACTGCGAGACGTTGAAGACGCTTGCCCTGCTGACCTATACGACTGACCAAAGCGGTTTCTGGAAGAGCGGCCAACTCTCCAAGATTGCGAATACCCCATCTTCTCAGGGGAGCGAGCGTAGCAGGCTCTACGCTGAGCATAGACAAAGGCAATGAGGCGAGCTTCGCTTGTACTCCTTTCTCGTCTACTCGCGTTACACCGTTATAGCTCCGAGCCAACAGGAGGCTTGCCTCAGCGTTGGGAGCTACGGCGACATTCGCCGGGAACTCAAGCTCCTGAAGTGCTTTCCGTATTCCTTCGGCGTAGCTTCTTCCATCGCCGAACAATGTTTCGGTTCCCGACTGGTCGACCAACAGTACAGCAGCAGGCTGATTTCCGTTGGCATAGCCGTTCACGGGAGAAGCGATAATTTGCACGCGTGGAGAGAAACGCTCGACGGCTTCAAATAGGACATCCAGAGCAGCCTTTTCCTCCGAGATGGACCGTAGATGAAAGAGGACCTGCCCGGACGTGTCCGCCTGTACCTTGCTCATGCCGTGAGCCAGACCCAGCCTCTTCGCTGCCTGGTTGAACGAGATGACTCGCTCCAATGGAGCTTTTCCCTCAATGACGGCTCCGGCCTGGCCTCTTGCACTCTTCTCCAGACGCAGCCATGCCAATGTCGGAAACTCCGGGATGTAGATCGCCGCGTATTCCATGGCTATCGTCCTGCCGCCCGCATCCACGCGGGCGTCGCTTCCCAGCTTGTTGCGCGACCTGGGGCCTTCTTTGCAAACGGACTGCTCAGGCGTTGGCGAGCTACCTCAGCCGTGTGTGAAAGGCCATTGAGCAAGTTTCCCGACAGCTTGGCTGCTCCTACGGAACAGTCGAGTACGCAGAGAGCACTCGAACGTGCGCAGGCCACCTGCGTCAGAAGGAGGAAGATCGCATCACTCTCCTGAGCGGCCCGCCGGAAACGAAACCAAGTAGCCGAGGGAATGCGTAGCGCTTGCTCCGGCGGCACCGAAGCAAGGTCGAGGACGACAACGTGGAAGCCGCCAGATTGGAGGACCTGATCGGTAGCCCTAATCGCCTTATCCACCCGGCTCCAGGGCTTCTCAGACCTCTTGCCGGATAAACCCATAACGACCGGAGCCTGTGCCCGCTGACGGGCCTCACTCGCAGCGCGTCGATCTGCTTGACGAAGAGGATCCGATTCATCCGCATGGCGTGCGTTGTAGTGCTCATACGCTACGTGCTCTTCTGGCGCCGCAGCGAGACTGAGCTTTCGATTCGGGTAGCCTGGAGTACCCTCCATCTTTTCAAGCCGGGCCTCTGATTTCTGCGTCAGCATCCTGCCCAAGGCGGCATCGAGCCCTTTGGTCTCGGTTCGCGGATGATTGCTTCCGCAGTGGCCGCCGACCATCCGCCCCACTTGTAAGGGTGGCACTTGCGAGACTGGAGCCCGTGAGAAGGATTCACATGTTGTTTGTAGATGAACACTCGCTACTCGGACCCACAGAAGATTCGTATGATTGACCCCAGCAGCAGCACTGCTCTTTGGATCCATGGTGTCGTCTACGTCGATGTAGGCGCAGGCAGACTCGGAAGTGGCACCTCGTAGTAAAGCGAGCGCCAGTGAAGTCCGGCCGGAGCTTGCGAGACCGGTAAGCTCAGTGATCCCTCCGATCGGCAGTCCTCCGCCCAGCAAGTTGTCGATTTCGGGCACACCAGACGTGACTAGTCGCGGGGCTTGGATCGCTTGGGGGGACAAGGCGGCGGGAATGCGAGAAGCCAATTTGGCCTCTATCTCACGTTTCAGAACCGCGCTTTATGAGGTGTAGCCCATCTACCATTTCGCCTTTTGTTCGCTTCTCCTCGCCTAAGAATAGCGCCCTCCCCCTGTGTAAAGTCAACGTGCATCGTTTTTGGTGCATGGCCTTTCAGAGGCAAGTCGTGCATCCTAAAGGAAGTTTCGAATGCAGGATCCTCGGTGACGCAAAACGGACGGAACAGTTAAGTGAGAGGAGCGCGTATGACGGTTGCAGAATTCGAAGCAAGCGACGGTCGATTCGATCAGCCCGCGGTTCATGCCCTGTGGCTGGCTGGGCGAGGAGAGTGGGAGCACGCACATGAGATAGCCCAGTCCGAAGAGAGTCGCGAGGGAGCCTGGGTCCACGCGTATCTGCACAGGGCCGAAGGTGACACGAGCAATGCCAGCTATTGGTACAGGCGTGCCGGCCGCCCTGCAGGAACAGGAGATCTGCGCGCCGAATGGGAGGCCATCGTGACGGAACTCTTGAATCAAGATAGTTGAGATCACTTCTCGGAACATCGACCGCCACTCAGGAAAAGGGGGCCACCATCGTAATCGCCAGCTGGAACGTCAATTCGATCAGAGCGCGTTTGGAGCATGTAACGACATGGCTGAAGTCTCGAAGCCCGGATGTCCTGCTCTTACAGGAACTCAAAGGAACCGAGTTCCCTTCTGAAGTGTTCAAGAGTCTGGGATATGAAAGCGTCGCAGTGACTCAGAAGGCATATAACGGCGTTGCTATCCTTTCAAGACTGCCAATTGAGCATGTCAGCAACGTGCTCTCAGGAGACGAATCAGACACGCATGCCCGTTACCTTGAGGTGATCATTTCTGGCGCCCGCATCGTTGATATCTACCTGCCCAACGGCAATCCGATTGGCACGGAAAAGTTCGACTACAAGCTGGCGTGGATGGAACGGCTCATTACGAAGATGAGCCAATGGAAGGCTGACGGCGTTCCTACTGTCATTGGCGGCGATTTCAATGTCATTCCTGAAGACATCGACTGTCATAAGCCGGCGTCGTGGCTCCACGATGCCCTCTTCCAACCCGAGCCGCGAGCACTCTACCGGGCGATGCTCACCCTCGGATACACCGACGCTTTCCGATCGTTGCATTCAGAAGGCGGGCAGTTCACCTTTTGGGACTACTTCAGACAAGCCTTCCAGAACAATCGCGGAATCCGGATTGACCACTTCCTCGTGTCGCCATCGCTTCAATTAGGGGTTGCAGCATGTGAGATCGATAAAGGACCACGCGCGCTGTCTAAACCCTCAGACCACACACCAATTGTGCTGACCTTGCGGTGAGTGCTTGGGAGTTGACAATCCCGTTGAGCAAGGAAAAGTGGAATTAATCTCTCTCGCCGCGGAAATTGCATCTGAGTTGGACAGATGTCAATTAGGAGGTCACGGATGGCAGAACTTACCAAATCGAAAAAGAAGGCTGAGCCGAAAAGCGACTTCGGTCCTCGGGAGGAACGCAAGTATCCGATGCCAGATGCCGCGCACGCCGGAACGCCAAAGCCCGCGCATCGCAGGCCGAACACGCGGGAAAACTGAGCGCGGCTGACAAGGAGAAAGTGGACAATAAAGCGGACAAGGTTCTTAACAAAAGGTGAACCCATTTCGGCGGGTGGGATCTCCAAAAAGAAAGTGGCCCCTTCCCTAAGGAGGAGGCCCAAGTGGGGGGCTTATCCCAGCTTCACAAAGTAGGGTTACGAGCCAAAGGCATACGAGCCAAAGAGCTGCAGTCATTGTCCGTCACGCCGACTGCAAACACATGTCTATCCTCGCCTCTCCACTTGGATCCCACCATCACCCCTTTGCCTTTGAAAGAGAACGGAAGATCTCTTAGATCCCCCCTATTTGTCGAGCAGCTTCTGGGCACTATTGCATCGTTGCCTCTCAACGAACACTTGCTGTCACGCTGCACTCAAAGCCCGGGATTTCCCCCTTTTGTAATCATCATCTTCCGGTATTTGAGTGCCGCCCGACAGCCGCTGACACCCATCGATATCCGAGGAATCGTTGTCCATCCCACCTCGAACGACGCACGGGCCTTCTATCTCAAACTCGGCTTCGCCGAGAGTTCCGGAGATCCACGGCTCATAGTCGTTACGCTCAAGGACGCAAGATAGGTTTTGAACGGAATAAGTGCTTAGTTGATTAGCTCTGATCGCATCAATCTTCAAGAGTTCAAAAAGGATCATATTTCTCCGTCGTGTTCATGACATAATCATCCCGCCAGTTGAGCAAGAGGGCAGCCAATGACCGAAACCGTTGTACCGAAAGTCTTAGTCGTTGATGACGACGACAACCTCCGCGAAGTAATGACCCTGATTCTTGAAAGCGGAGGATTTGATGTCAGATCCGCGTCGAACGTCAATGATGCTCTTCAATTGATCGGCTGTCAGTCTTTCGATGTCCTCGTTAGCGATCTTCACATGCCTTCGGCTGGAGATGGCTTGACGGTCGTAAGTGCCATGCGCCATTCCAATCCCAAGGCCGTCACGATCATCTTTAGCGCTTACCCGGAGATGAAGGAAGCGGTGGCAGCGATCTTGGCCCAGACCGACGATATCATCGTGAAGCCCGGTGCAATAGGAGACTTGGTGGGGTTAATCCGTGAAAAATTAGAGAAAGAGAAAAGCCCACCAAGAGTTCTCGCCAGCGTAGCGACGATTCTCGAAGAGGGATCAAAGAGCACGATAGATGATTGGCTTTCTCGTGTGCGTCGAGATGACCAGGTGCTTACAGTGTGGTTGGACGACCCTGTGCGTACTGCACATTTGCCCCAACTCCTTCGCGATCTTGTGTTCCGGCTCAGGCATCCTCAACCTCTAGGCAGTCGTGCATTGGTTTCGGCGTCTGCTGCCGAACACGGACTGGCGCGAAGGGTACAGGGATACACCGCAGCTATGATGGTCGAGGAGTCGCGGATGTTACAGGTCAGCATCTTCCAAACCCTACAGAACAACCTTAACCGGGTGAACTTCAGCTTAGTTTTGGTGGGTGTCATGGAGATAGCCGACGAAGTCGATTCGCAACTAGCCCAAGCGATGACAAGCTATGTGGCTCAGTCAAAGATGGACGCCATACCGATCACTGCCTAACGACCCGATATTCGGCCACAAACGACTTTGACGTTCCCAAGCGGTTCATAGAGTTTAAGCGGGGCGGAAGTGACGACATTGCGGATCGTGCAGGTGGATAAACTAGCTGAAGCAAGCCTCTCCGTCTACCTTTCGGATGGCTCGACGGTGGAAGTAGCGCTCGATGATCTTCTGTGGATTCGCTCCCAGAGCCAAGACGTTGCGCAGGCTGAATTGAACTCGTCAAAGTGGGATTAGTAGAAAACGTTTGTGAGCCACTCCCTGAAAAGGAAACTGCTGGTTCTTCGTCAAAAGCGGACTAGCATGACGCCGTTCTCTGAACGGCTGTCGTTTTTCCTTTACCTGTAGAACGGTTTTGTTGACGACAGGAGACTTGCGCGATTCCTAAAGGTGTAGAAATATTCCGTAGCCTCTAGAAAAATGCCCTTACCTGTAGAACGATTGCGGGAATGTTTCCATGTGTAAATGGCAGGTCTAGCAGTCCGTATTTTGCGATTGCCGCATAGAATCAGATCCTTTACTCATCGAGACCCGTTCTATAGGTTAAGGAATTTCTACAGGTAAGCGAATAAAACTCAGCCGCAAAGCCCGTTTTCTAGAGGTAAAGGAAAAACGACAGCGGCGGCGATCAGGCCATTGCGGTTCTCCACCAGCGCATGGCCAAGATAGGCCAGATGCGACTCTTTGCCATAGCTCTTCTTGTAGAGCCTGGCATCGGGATCGGTCGTCGACTCATGCGTCTCATTCGAGCGCTTCTGTCCGTGGAACTTCGCGCCATCGTCATCCGAGCCGTCCTTCTTACAGAAGCTCTTCTGCGACGCCCACGCCTGGATCAGCGTCCCGTCGACCGTGAAGTGCTCATCGCTCATGAACCGCCTGGCCTGCTTGTTGACCTCGGCGAAGAACTGCTGCGCCACCTCGCTGGTGAGCAACCGGTCACGGTTCTTCGAGAACACAGCGTGGTTCCACATTGCGTCATCCATGCCGAGGCCGACGGACCAGCGAAACAACAGGCTATAGTCCAGTTGCTCGACGAGTTGGCGCTCCGAGCGCACTGAGTAAGACGCCTGCAGCAACAGCGCCCGCAGCACATACTCAGGAGCGATCGACGGACGGCCCGACGCCGAGTACAGCTCATCGAACGCCGCGCTCAGGGAGCCCAGAACCACGTCCGTAAGACGGCGTATCTCACGCAGCGGGTGATCTTGAGGCACACGCTGCTCTAACGTCACATAGCTGAACATCCCACCCTGTAACCGCTCGTCTCCACGCATAACTCCATAGACGAGAGCAAACGACTATCGGACGAAGAGTGGAACCTATTTCAACAAGCTCCTAGGCCTTTCCTCGCAAGTCGTTCTAATGGAAACTTATCATCGCTAGGATGAGCGATTCAGTTCTCCGGGGATCATCTTGTACTCTCTGAAACCACCGTTTCAGTGAGTACAAGGTTGGCCGATATCAAACAGTTCGCAATGGAGGAGTAGGTGCCTCAACCTTGCCTGGAACGCAGCCATAAATTCAGATGTAGAAGCACTGACCCGATTGGAAAGGCGATGGTGAATGTGTGGAAGTCTCTAATCAACGGCCCGGATAAGATCATTCGTCCGATAGAACGACCTGATTTCGACCTGCCTGCTTAGCAAGATACAGAGCTGCGTCAGCGCGGGCCATAAGTAAATTACTCGATGTGTGAGCAGCCGGCAGAGCCGTGGATGCGCCAATACTTACAGTAACCTCGATACCTGCGTGAAGGGACGACTCCAGAGCACAACGCGCACGTTCTGCGACAACCTTTGCGGCTTCCAAGTCACAATCGGTCAGAACGCAGCAGAATTCTTCCCCGCCATATCGAAAGAGGCTGTCGCTCGGCCTGAGGTTTGA
This sequence comes from Granulicella aggregans, assembly GCF_014203275.1. Lineage (GTDB taxonomy): Bacteria > Acidobacteriota > Terriglobia > Terriglobales > Acidobacteriaceae > Edaphobacter. The sequence continues at coordinate 28,556 of NZ_JACHIP010000010.1, read as the reverse complement.
CGAAAGCGTCTTTGCGACTTCCTGAAGAACGGCATCGCCGCGAGGGTGTCCGTAAGAGTCATTGATACTTTTGAAATGATCTATGTCGACCATGAGAATGGCAATGCGTTGTCCAGAACGCGAATGTCGAGCCCATTCGTTGCGCAAAAGTCTAAAAAGCGCTCTCCTGTTCCAAACACCGGTCAAAGGATCGCTCATACTCTCTTTCTCTAATTCGGCGAGGCCAAGACGCAGCTCAAGCTGCGTTACAACTTGTCTTGCCAATGACTCGAGAGCGCGGCTTTGGACGCGCGTCAGCATGCGAGGTCGTCGATCGAGGACGCATATGGTCCCAAGCGCAGCTCCCTCCTTTGTGACGAGGGGGACTCCCGCATAGAAACGAACTCCCGTTTTGCCCGTCACGAGCTCGTTGTTCATAAAACGCGAGTCATCGGTCGCATCTGGAACTTCCATTATCTGGCCGGGACGAAGGATCGCGTGTGCACAAAAGGAGGCGTCACGCGGATCCTGCCGTCGTTCCCAATTGACTCGGGACTTGACCCATTGCCGATCACGGTCGATGAGGGTCACGAGGGCCGTCGGGGCATTGCACAGCACCGTTGCGAGATGTGTCAGATCGTCATAGGCTTGCTCATCATCCGTGTCGAGAATCCCATATGAATCCAGAACCTGGAGCCGCTTCTCTTCATTGTCGGGAAGCAAATCTGCCGGAAAGGCATCCAGGAGCGGGTTCATCGTCGCAGACATGTCAAACTCCGTGGGCCAAAGGAACATCCTCGTCTCAAATGGTAAAGAGCCTTTTTATTTATCGACAGAGTGGACCCATTCGTTCAATCTAAAGCAAAGAAGAGAAGCCCGTTTCTGCGACAGCCTTCGTCGGAGTTTCGCGCATGATAATCAGCGATGGCCGCGAAGCGGCCGCACCTGAGGATGAGAAGGGTTTCCGTTGACCTTAGGCGTGGGGTGGTGGAGACTTCAGGGGCGAACAGGTAAAGGGTCGCGGACTTATTGGAGGTTCGACCCCGAATGATAATCTGACCCGCCGGCGGCTCACGTACACCTGACTGGTGCCTCTTCTGAGCCCGTAGAACAATATGCCCAAGCCGCCGCCGGCTGCTTGTCCGCCCTGGAGAAGTAGATGATCGAAGCTATCCTTGAACGATGCGCCGGCATCGATGTTGGCAAGAAGTTCGTCGTGGTCTGCGTTATGACTGGTGGCGCAAGAGACGAACCCCACACGCAGATCAAGAAGTTCGGCACGATTGTGAGCGAGCTTCAACGGCTTTCCGAATGGCTGGTCGCCGAAGGCTGCACTCACGCCGTGATGGAGAGCACCGGCAGCTACTGGAAGCCGGTCTTCAACCTGCTTGAGGCGCACGTCCGTGTGATCCTGGCGAACGCTGCGGACGTGCAGAACAGGCGCGGACACAAGACCGACCCAAACGATAGCCGCTGGCTGGCTCATCTCCTTCGCCACGGCATGATCCGGCCAAGCTTCATCCCTCCGTTGGCGATTCGTGAACTACGAGACCTCACGCGTCGTCGCAGGCAGCTCATCGGGGAGAACTCGAGGGAACGGAACCGGGTTCAGAAGGTGCTTGAAGACGCGAACATTAAGCTCGTTTCCTCCGGAACACGGAAGTCTTCTTGAGGTTTGAGGGACATGGTTGAATCTTCAGCGGACAGACGCTCATCGCACGCAGAGAATCATCTCCCGCACCACGGTTGATTCCTCGTCCGCTGAATTCGCCACCAGTGTCAATGTTAGGTTCACCCCAAAATGGGCCATATCCGGATTGGGAAAGAAGAGCAAGTGGGACTTCGGACGGTCCCACTTTGGTTGTAAATATTGCGAAATCGCAGAGCCCTGTCGAAATGATCGCTTACGCTCAACAGAGGAGCACGTCTAAACTTCGCCCTTACTCTTAAAGCGAATCCCAACCTTTGTATACATAAACTTCAGCATGGCTATGTCGGCGTATTGGTAAATTCCTACAAGTAGCAAGTTGCTCAAAACACCACTCAGAGAAGCATTTAGAGGCAACGATGCGTCAAGATATTTTGCATTTCCTAAGACCATACCGCGTTAGGCCAGTAGTCACAGAGACATCTAAAAGAATCGGCACACTCGGATCTCTTTCCGCGTTGGCGGTTTTGCAGCTCGCCGTATCCATTTCATTTGCTCGCGCTCAATCGGTTGGCGTCGCGGAGAAACCGTACTTAGGGTGGAGCAGTTTCAGCCAGCAGACGGTGTCGAGCGGCTTCTTGACTCAAGCGAACATAGCGGCCCAATCCGATTTGCTTGAGTCTTCCGGCTTGCAGTCGCATGGATACAACTATGTCAACATCGATGCCGGATGGCAGGCAAGTTTCGATGGGTACGGTCGCCCGACCGCGAACACAGGGTTGTTTCCCGACATTGCTTCACTGATCTCTCACATACATCAGAACGGACAAAAGGCCGGTATCTATTGGACACCGGGAGTACCGAAGGAAGCTGCAAAGACCAACTATCAAATTCTTGATACGGCTTATCACATCAAAGACATACTGGCTGTTCCGTACACTTCAGGAGACAGCGCGGCTTCTTCAAGCTCTGACGGCTCCCTGAGCAACTACAAAATCGACTTCACGAAAGCGGGTTCTCAAGAGTACGTTGATTCGATCGTCGCTTTGTTTGCATCCTGGGGCGTGGACTTCATCCGGCTCGATGCAGTGGGCCCCTCGGTCTCAAATGTCTCTCTCGATAACCGGCTTGAGGTTGCGGCCTGGGGTAAAGCCGCGGCGAAGAACGGTCACCCTATGTGGCTGACGTTGTCATCGTCGCTGGATCAGGATTACGTGGGCACCTGGGAGCAATATTCGAACGCTCGCCGAATTGGTGCCGATATCGAATGCAAGGGAACCTGCTCTTCGATCACCAATTGGGCGTTGACATCTCAGCGATTCTACGACCTCCTCCCTTGGCAAAACCATGCAAATTATCTGGCTGGTTGGAATGACCTTGGGCCGCTGGTCGTAGGGAACTCAGTCGTAAGTGGATTGACGTCAACCGAGCAACAATCGGCAATCACATTGTGGGCAATGGCAAACGCCCCGATGTATCTGGGTGGCGATCTCACAACCATTGATAGCATCGGAATGGATCTCGTCACGAACGACGAAGTTATCGCCGTCGATCAAGCAGGACACCCGGCAAATCAAGTGGCCGGTGGGATGACCCCGGTGTGGGTTAGCGATGCGGGGGACGGAGGTTTCTATGTTGCCCTCTTCAACCTGAACGCCTCTCCTGCTCCCGTCACCATAAAGTGGAGCAATCTAGGATTTGAGCAGGCACCGAGTGTGCGGGACGTGTGGGCCCATAAGGATCTAGGCCCGCTGGTTGAGAAGTTCACCGCTGACGTCCTGGGTCATGGGGTTCGGCTTTTGAAGGTCACAACGAAGGGCCAAGTCGAGCGCGAGTTGGCCCAAAGCTACGAGGCGGAAGCAGCTGTCTCTAATGGCCGTACAGTCTTCTCGACCTGTCAATCGTGCTCAGGTGCTAACAAGGCAATGAGGCTTGGACTGGATGCTAACAATACGCTGACTTTCAACAACGTCTACGTCGATCAGCCCGGCACCTATCGCATGGAGATCGCTCCCGCTACAAGCGGTCCAAGGGACCTTTTCTTCCAAGTGAACGGTGAGCCCCTAACGCCTTTGAAATTTGGGGGCTCAAGTTTCAACCAACCATCCAGCACAACGGTACCGGTCAAACTCCAGGCCGGTTACAACCGGATTCAGTTTGGCAATCCTTTCAACGCTGCACCGGATCTCGATCGAATTTCCGTCATCGGGCAGGGTTTCGCTCTCCCGCCAAGTATTAAAGCGTATGAAGCTGAGACCGCTGAACTGGGCGGTACAGAATACACAACCCTTTGCCAATACTGCTCAGGTGGCTCGAAGGTCGCTAGCCTCGATCAGAGCGCAGACAATACCGTGACTTTTACGGATGTCTCCGCAGCCGGCGCAGGATCGTACGAGCTGGAAGTGGATTACATCACCACCGGCCAACACTCTTTGTTCATGCAGATCAATGACGGAAAAGAGATAGTGTTGAACCTCACCGGGTCTACTTCGAGTCTGCCTACCAGCACCGTGATTCCGGTTGTCCTCAAGGGCGGCAAGAACAAAATCCAATTTGGGAGCCGTGACGCAGAGGCTCCGGCACTTGACCGCATAGCTCTAGAGTCGCCACTGGGGCCAACTTCGCTCACAACTTCGCTCGTATCGACCTATGGAGAGGGTAGTAAGCGAGTTTGGAAGCTGGATATCGTGAATACCGGGGAAGAGATAGCGCACGGGGCTCAAATCAACCTTCTGTCACTCACCCAGGCGAGCGGCCAGGAGGCTTGCCAGCCGAAAGTCATTGAAAACTTGCCGCTAAACGTCGGAGATATACCTCGGCACGAGCATCGTTCTGTGTCCGTTCCGCTCGACTTCTCGGACTGCTCTTCAGATGCTCGTTTCAACGCAATGATCGTGTTCTCGTCCGATAAGGGCGCGGTCGTGGGAAACGCTATCGGGCCTGTTTCGGCAAAATGAATATGGGCCAACTCAACCGTCAAAGAGGCAGACCAACAACGCTGTCACGAGGACAACCTGTGAGGAGTTGCGTGTTGTTGTGAAAGCTATTTGTCGTAGATTTCAGGCGATATCTGTCGTAGCGAGGGGGTTTCTGGTTACGCTTGTCCGATGACGAGACTCTCGTGAGCAGCGTCCGCGATGCCGGTGAGATGGTCTGAGCGTCATTGAGCCTCAGCACACTTACATCTGAGTGAGCAGCCTGTTAGGTGGCCGGAAGTTTCCGCCGGTCGGGCGAATGATCGCCGCACGACGTCGGCTTTGAGAGGCTTTCCGGAAGATTGACTCCCGATGGGGTCCATCCTGCTTCGAGCAAATATTGCATTTCGCTCCTGGCAAGGGGTCGAAATTCGTGCCCAACCGATCCGTCTGGCGGATGTTTGGGGTGCGCTAGCCACTGAGGTAGGTTTTGCTCTGATGGCGGAACGGCCGTGGCTGGCGGAGTCTTTGACCATGCACGAGATGCGGCTCTACCAGGTGGAACTTCGCCATGGCCTGCTGGCGCGCGGTTCCTCCGAAGCTCGGTTAGTTCCAACATGAAGTGAGCTCACGGCAAATAGCTCTGAAAGCCTACGACAGGTAACTTTGAAAACTACACCCTAGGACCCAAACCATTCGACCGTCACGATTTAGAGTGTTCAAAAAGGTTCACGGTGGATAACGGATGTGGCTGATCGCCGTCCGACAAGTACAACGCTATATGGGCTGCGAGCGCAGCGACTTTTGGAGAGCGGTGACATGCGCAAAGGGTTGATGTTGTTAGTTCTTGGTGCCGTAGTATCTACGGCGGGTGTAGCGCGGGCGCAGACAGATGTGACCGCCAGTGTCTATGGAGCATTCACCGCAAAGAGCGACGGCAATGGAGTAACTCAGAGCCCTTCGAACGCTGCGGGCGCATTGTTTGAGGTGCGGCATATCAAAAACCCATTGGTGGGGTTTGAAGCAACGTATGCCTTCAACCGGGCGAACCAAAGTTACACCTCCGACTCGCTTGTAACGTGCGGAGCGCCTTGTGGGAACATTGGTTACAGGTTCTCCACTCACGTACCCGGGAATGCGCATGAGATTACGGCAGACTGGCTGGCGTCATTCAAACTGCTGAATCTTCGCCCGTTTGTGCTGGCGGGTGGCGGGGTACTTCTGAACGTGCCGAGCGCCTCTGTATCAACGGGTGGCAATGAAACGACATCAACTCAAACGCAAGCCAAGGGCGTGTTGGTGTACGGAGGCGGCTTGGATTATGGGGTACTACCGCATCTTGGATTGAGATTCCAGTATCGCGGGAATGTGTATAAAGCTGCCCAGTTGGCGAAAGGATTTTCCTCTTCAGGGCAGTTTGTACATACAGCCGAGCCCGTGATTGGCGCCTATTTCAGGTTCTGACAGGCCTTTCCGAGTCACTAATAAAGTTCTAAATCCGCCGTTGGGCAATCGCGGCGGCAACCCTAATCGCCTTGTTCCTGGTGCATTACAGGGTTGCGCGAGACAGAATGTTCATCAAGCAGATATGCGGAAAACAGGGCCGCGATGAGAGATCCGGAAACAGCTCTCTCCGCACGAAGATCATCGCTGCATTTATCACTTTTCACATCACTGTCCTTCTTCTCTTCGCCATACCTATCGACATCGCGCCTTTACGTGCGGCGCGTTCTCTGGTCGCACCTTACATGCGGTGTATCGGTATGACTGAGACGTGGGATATGTTTGCCCCAGACCCGAAGTCAGCTGAACAATTCTTCCAAGCTATCGTCGTCACTAAAAGTGGCCAGTACAAGCTCTATTCCTTTCCTCGCATGGAGCAGCTGCCACTTACGGAGCGTTACCGCAAAGAGCGCTATCGGAAGTTCGGCGAGAGTCTCCTCTGCAGCGATTGTTCAGGCCTCTGGCCGGACGTAGAGAGAGCTGTGGCACGCCTATATGCAGATCCAGTAGATCCGCCAGAAAGGGTCATCTTAATTAAATACGAGTCACCAATCGATCCGAAGAAAGGTGCGGTCGGAGACGATCTCGCGGCCAAGTCGACCATACTCGGCGGGGTACGCGTTCAACCCGAGGATCTGCAATGACGGCCACGACCCTAGGGACTTCATTGAGAGAGTTCTTTTTTAAGCCCGTCTCGCCTTGGCCGGCCGCTGTATTTCGAGTGCTGTTTGGCCTTTGCGTCTGTGCGACGCTTCTGCTGCTCCATGCCGATTGGTTGAATTGGTTCGGCGTTCACGGATGGATCAGCATGGCGACCATCGATCAAGCGGAGAGCGGATTCCGTCTCGACCTGTTCGCAATCTTCCCGCAGGACAATTGGGTTGCAGGTCTCTATTGGCTCTTCCTCACAGCCTCCGCGACGCTTGTGCTAGGTCTCGGCACGCGGATCAGTAGCATCATTGTGTTCCTCGGGCTCAACACTCTTAATCAACGAATACCGCTGATCCTCCATGGTGGGGATACGTTCCTGCGCAGTGCGGGCTTCTTTATGGTTTTTGCCTCGTCCGGTGCCGTTTTTTCCGTGGACAATTGGCTGCGATCAATTCGAACGCCATCGGGGCGTCAGTCGACGCGCCTTATCTCTCCTTGGCCGCTCCGCCTCATTCAGTGCCAACTCGCCATACTGTATCTGGCTTCGTTTTGGTGGAAGGCAAAGGGCAGCACGTGGTGGGATGGATCTGCCCTCTTCTACGTGCTGCACCTTAGAGAAGTCCGCCAGTTTCCAATTCCGCAGCTTTTTTATAACGTGTGGCTGTTACGGTTCGGTAGTTGGGGCGCTCTGGCCTTTGAGCTTCTCTTTCCATGTCTCGTTTGGTTTAGAAGGTTTCGAAAACCTGTTCTGGTCTGTGGCCTACTGTTCCATCTCACCCTGGAATACGCTCTCAACATTCCAATGTTTCAGTGGGATGTTCTCTCGGCCTACGTCCCCTTCCTCGAGTTTTAATGTGTATCACATGGCTTTGGGCGGTTGGGAGGCAATATGGGCAGCTCGAAAGGAGCACTTCTGGATTCATATCTCAAAGAGCCGGAGCAGCGTTCTCGTCTGAAACGGGTTTCAGTGAGTACAGGTTTGCGGCACGTTTGGGATGGCCCGTCAGAAGCAAGCAAATTTTCAGGCCATCGGTGCGAGACGTACACTGAGCGAGCGAAACAATCACCTAGGAAGGAGCGGGCTCTGCGAACGTAAACACCGGGTAGCTGTGTTGTTTTCTTGCTTCGCTTTAGCTTGTTGCTGCTGTGTTGAGCTGTCCGGCCAACCTCAAAAGAACGCGCAACGACAGTCCTCTGAAAGTAAAGCTGGTCTTCATGCAACTCTGAAGGCGGAGCATGGCTGGTACGGGGATGATCGTTTAGAGACGCTTACATTTCGGTTGATGAATGACTCTGATGAGACCCTAGACTCGGCGACCAGTTCATGGGTGCTGGTCATTGATGATAAGCAAGCGCCCGATCCCGGGGGACAGTTATGGATGGGTGGAAAACCTACAGGCGGATACGACATCGTCCGTCCGGGCACTACCTACCAATTCGGAAAAGGTCTCTCTTTGCGCCAATACTTCCCCGAGGCACGCGACTACAACGTTTATTGGAAAGCGGCCGGATTCAGAAGCAACGTCGTTGTGGTCAGGGGACAGGCAGCCCGATAATTGCAAGCCAGCATCGAGCAAGGATCACCCACGACAACTCCGGTTGTCAGGGGTGATGGGACTAATCCGGGTCGTTGAGATCAAATCAGACCAAGAATCCAGGATCGCGCCCGTCAAAAACTAAGCTTGCCGCAAACAAAGGGCGGTCTCAATGGATCGAGGCAACACAGGCGAAGAGGTCGAGAGGTCGATCGCGTGGTGCAGGCGCATAACGGTCCAAGACTGCATTTGTTGACCGAGGAGTTGTGTCATGCGGTGGACTGCTACTCGGGGGGCGAAGCAGTATGACGATTGTTGCGGTGAGGATTTTGTAGTCTCCTACAAGTTCGTAACAGGCTCTCGAAAGAGGCCTTTAAGGAGAAGTAATCCGCTTGTTACGGCTATAGTGAAATCGAAGAGCAAGCTATGGCCCGGTCCGTGGAGATTATCGTTTCCACCCATCGCAGAAGACGCGATGGGATGAGACACCCGAACGTTAAGGTAGGTTTGACTAAGTCCGGCGCCCTGGGTGCGGCGACGGACGCAATGCAAGGCGAACGGCATACCCCAGGGGCTAAAGCCCGCGTCTGTGGCCGGTTTTGTTGCCGAGGTTAAGCCTTGGCCTACCTAAAAGGACCGCCTGTGACGAGTAAAGCTGGCCATTTGCAAGACGAGTGGGACCCGATCAGAGGTTCCTTAAGGGTACAGCAAGTATGAGCCGGCCGCGTCTTGTCCTTTCCCGCCGGGGTCATGCCATCGACGGATGGCGCGCCTACAAAAAACGGCGTGCCGCAATAGGAAAATCTGTTTTCGCGATATACCGGACTATCTCAAAGTGATTGACACGGAAATTCGGTTATGACATGGTCGATGTTACACAGCCATTAACTAATCGCAAGGCGTAGCTGATCGCAACACATGTTCAGACTGCGCAAACACTGTACTTCCTTCCGGAGGCGTCATGCGCTTTAGCTCGACCTTGGCACTTATCTTCACATTTCTGACCGTGACCAGCCTGGCAATGGGGCAAGCTACATCTAGCGGTAACATCGCCGGTGTTGTAACGGATACTTCGGGGGCTGCGATCGCCAATGCCACGGTGACCGCAACAAACAAGGCCAACAACGCGCAGCGCGTCACTTCGACCGGCACCGCCGGCGAGTACCGCTTCGATCTGCTTCCCGCAGCCCAGTACACGGTCGGCGTCATGGCGACGGGTTTCAGCCCTTCGACGACACAGGTGCTGGATCTGCAGGTTGGAGCCTCGGTCCAGGCCAATATCGTGATCAAGCCGGGTTCAGTCAGTACCGTGGTTGAGGTCGCTATGACGAACCAGCTGGTCGACTCTGAAAAGACGGACAGCAGCACGAACGTTACGCCGCAAGAGATCCAGGACTTGCCACTGAACGGGCGCGACTTCGCAAACCTCGCGATCCTGGCACCGGGCGTAAAGCTGGTCGACAGCTACGACCCCACCAAGAATCGGTATGCAGTCTACGCGGTGAATGGATCAAGCGGCCGCAACACAAACACGACCGTCAATGGCGTCGACAACAAGGACAACACGGTGGGTGGCGCCGTGATGCAGTTGCCGCTTGAGGCCGTGGAGGAGTTCAAGATCAGCGCCGCTCGCTTTTCCGCCGAGAACGGACGAAGCGAGGGCGCAGCAATCAACGTCATTACAAAGTCCGGTACGAACAAGTTTCACGGTTCGCTCTACGGATTCTTCCGCAACGATATCTTCGAGAAGAAGAACGCGCTCGACATTGCGGCAAACAATCCCAAGCCTTCGTACAGCCGGCAGCAGTACGGCGGCTCCTTCGGCGGTCCGATCCTGCGGGACAAAGCATTCGGCTTCTTCGCGTACGAAGGGCTGCGGGAGCGGTCGAGTTTGAGCGTCGACGCGGAAACCCAGGCTGAACTAGCGTTGGCGGTTCCGCTCGGTGCTGTGCCGGTTGCGAGTATTGCAACGCCGTTCGACGAGAAGCGCTACAACGGCCGCATCGACTATCAAGTGAACGAGAAGAACCATGTCTACGGAAGCTACACCGCTCAGGACAACAAGAGCCTGAACGACCAGTCGACGAACCAAGTTGACTCGACCGAAGGCAACTTCACGATCAACGACCTGATTCTGGCGAACCTTACGCTCAGCACAGTACTGAGCAACAAATCGATGAATAACTTTACGGCTGGCTTTCAGTACTGGAACAACCTGATCGACTCGAAGACGCGCACACCTTATTTCACGTTTCCCGATGGCACCAGCTTTGGAACCAATCCGAATGTGCCGCAGAAGTCCAGCCAGCACAAGTTTCAGTTCCGCGACGACTTCTCCTACTCCGTTGGCAAACACACGCTGAAGACCGGTGTGGATTATCTTTATGAACCGCAAGTCGGCGGGTTCTTCGAGAACAATCCAACACCTGAGTTCGACTTCTTCGATACCGCGGCAAATCTGCTGGACACGTCGAAGTACCCGAACGGCTTTTCGAGTCCGGGTGTCATCCAGGGTTCCACAGGTACGGCTGGCGATCCATCGTTCAACCTGTCGCCGAGCATGATCGGCGTCTACTTCCAGGATGATTGGCACGCAAGCCGGCGTCTGCTGCTGAATCTTGGCATTCGCTACGACAAGGACATCGACACCTACGGCATCGGCAAGCAGGCAAACAGCCGGACCCACCAGGAGTTGATCGCGGCGGCGGCTACCGGGATCGCGACGGTGCCGGCAGACCGGTCTAACGAGGCAGGCTTTAGCTACATTCCGAGTACCGGGTATATCGGGGGTACGTACACTGGCTTGCCCCACAACGACAACAAAGACATCAGCCCCCGCATTGGACTTTCATATGATGTCTTCGGAAACAGCCGCCTGGTGTTGCGTGGCGGCTATGGACTGTACTTCGGCCAGACGTTTGAAAATATTCCACTCTTCATGATCCAGCAGTCGAACGCTCTGGTCTTCGCAAATACCTACAGCATCTCGTGCGCTGGTCCGACGGCTACAGGATGCGACCCGGTTCCGGGTACCGGGATACCTCTCAACGAATATCGCTACGGCATCGATCCGCTGCCGGTGATTCCGCCCGCGTCCGCGCAACTCACACCGGGATCGACGGGACGTTTGATGGATCCGCACTTCAGGAACCCCTACACCCAGCAGATCAATGTAGGTCTGCAATACGCCTTGACGAAGAGCTCGGTGCTCGAGGTGGAATATGTGCAGGCGCGGGGGCTGCATGAAGACAAGACGGTCAATTCGAACCCGAAAGAGTATTTCCTTGCAGGCGCGCCACGGCCGTTCAGCGCTGCATTCGCTGCGGCAGGCGTTCCAGTATTGGGGCGTATCGGTTTGGAAGCGTCGATAGGCCGCTCCTACTACGACGGGCTGAACGTCAGCTATCGCGCCAATGTCGCCAAGCGGTTCAGCATCAACACGAATTACACCTATAGCAAGGCACTCGCTTTCGAAGGCAATCCCGCAGCGTTCCGCAATACAGCGACCAACCCATTTCTTGGGCAGCTCCGACGGCCGGACTTTGGCCGCGCTCCAAACGACGAGACGCACCACATCACGGCCGGGGGAACGGTGACGTTGCCGTTCAAGATCGATATATCTCCAATTTTTCAGGCGGGTACTGCCCGCTCGGTAGACATCGTCGAGTCCTCGAGCGACCTGTGGGGCGTAGGGAGCGGTCGCAGTAACCCCCATGCCGCCCTGTTCGCAGGCCAGACGAAGAGTGTGGCCAACTTTACGAACTTTTATCAGGCAGCAAAGGCAAGTGGCAGCGTAAGCACCTTCTACCAGACCTGCCTAGCCGCGGGCGCATGCTACGAGACCAGCTACGATACGCTGAGTGGAGATGCCTTCATTGAGTTGGACGCTCGTATCAGCAAGACTGTAACGATCAAGGACCGGTATAACGTCAACGTGTTCTTTCAGGGATTCAACCTGACGAATCGAGCCAACTACGGGGGTAATTACGATGGCAACATCTCGGACTACACCGCCGGGAGTACAAAACTGACTCCGCTCGGCTTCGTCAACCCAGGAAGCACTCTACTGCCGCGGGCGTTCACAGGCGAATTTGGCGCACGGTTCTCGTTCTAGGGGAGATTCGGGCGTCCCAGCTCGATCTCGCGGCTCAGGCCACAGCCTTTCGGCTCTTTGGACGCCGACTCGGCAGGGCAATGCCCTTCTGGTATATTGCGAGCCTCCTGTTGCTTGTCTCGGAGACAATCACCCATCGACATGAGTCCCATGTTGGGCTGCTCGGTGTCGCTACCGCTTTATGGGGAGCAGCGATCGCGCTTCTCTACTATCCTTGGTCCCAATCAACAACCGCATGGTCCAAATGGATGCCGATGGATGGACGGAAAGTACACAACGGCACATCCGCAAGTGGGACGGAATCCATCGGGTGCGAGCTGTCGTTCTCGCAGTCGCCATGATCTTTTTCCTAGCCGGATTAGGGATTTAAGAATGCGTTGCCCGGCCACACCGGACGCGGACTCGGGTCGCACATTGTGATGAGCACGGTGTGGGCCTTGGTCGCCCAGGTTTTTTCGACCGAAGACGACTTTGAAGCCGGCTTTCACGAGCTAATAAAATGGCTGGTTGTTAACCGCCCAGACAAACGATCAAAGCGAATAATTTCGAAGAAGAGAAATTAAGGCTCGGAGCGTTTGCGGATCAACAGGCGTTCGCACTGGAACCCAAAGGTCTCGGCGAATTTCAATTTGCGTTGGATGCAATTAACGCCGTAGGCATCTGAGATTGGAGTTTGTGTTGGGCGCGGACGAGGTCGGCGACTTCCGCGAGGCCGAAGAGCTTGCGGGTCACTCCTATTGCGCCAAAGTGATAGACCTCGTGCCAGCCGAGGAAGAAGTTGATGTAGCCAAAGATGTTGGGTTCGCCATGAGGGACGCCTTTTTGCGGAGACTCGAGAACTGCGGGCGTACAGGTTTCGAGGGCCTGCTGCATGTTGGCTGCGAGGATGGTCCAGTCTCCGATGAGATGCGCAAGGTCGACTGGCGTGTTGCTGTTTTCTTGCTGTGCCGGCGTGGATGGCCGAAGTACTTGCAGTACCTTGTGGCGGATCGTCATCATGTGCTCAATCTGCCAGAGGATGGATGGACCTTCGCCATTGCGAGTGGGACGGGTAACGAGATCCGGAGTGAGGTCGGAGAGCGAGAGTACGAGGAGATCGTCGATGGTCTTGAGGCTGGAGCTGACGGTGTGGAGGCGGTCGAGCATGAATGGTTCTCCTTTATGGTTCTATCCTGAGAACGATCTTGGAGGAGGAAACGATCCGCGGACGGTTTCGGCAACTTCGGCGGATCGTTTGTCTGTGCTCAATCGTTTTGTCAGTGGGAGTATCGTATGAACCAACTGCAGCAGGAAGCCGCGATGGAGAGCGACGGCACAGCAACGGAGTTCGAGGCACTGGTCCTGGCGATTCGTCCCCAGCTGCATCGTTACTGCGCTCGGATGACGGGATCGGTGATAGACGGCGAGGACGTGGTGCAAGAGACGCTGACAAAGGCGTTTGCAGCGCTCAAGCAGAACGTGCCGATCCCGAATCTGCGTGCGTGGCTGTTCCGCATCGCTCACAATGCGTCGATCGACTATACGAGGAACTATGCTCGGCGCTTTAGCGATCCGCTAGAAGACTATCCAGAACTTTCGTCGCCGACCTCAGAACTGGATGCGCGTGTCGCGGCTGAGGCGGGTTTGCGGCTGTTTGTCGGACTGCCTCCAGCGCAGAGGGCGGCAGTAATTCTGAAAGACGTTCTTGGATACACGGTCGAAGAGATTGCAGAGATCCTGGGTAAGAGCGTGGCAATGGTAAAGGGTGTGTTGCACCGGGGACGGGCTGCGCTTCGGTTGGCTATCGAAGATCCCGCACGGGAAACAGCGCGGATGGACGGATTACAGGCGGCGCGGCTTGAAGAGTATGTGCGGCACTTCAACGCGCGCGAGTTTGACAGTCTTAGGGATATGCTGGCAAGGGATGTGACTCTGGATGTGGTCGGAGTGACGAAGACGAATGGGGCGGTCGATACGGGCCAATATTTCGGACGTTACTCGAACATCTACGACTGGAGCGCCAGAACGGGTGTGGTGGATGGGCGGCCTGCAGTGATGATCTTTTCTGCGAAGGCGGGGCATCCGGAGTTGGAGCCGGTGCCAAGGTATTTCGTCGTTGTGGAATGGGAAAAATCGAAGATCGCTCGTATCAAGGACTTTCGCTATGTGCCATATATTATGGCGAGCTGCGATTGGAGGTGATAAAAGGGCCGACGAAAAATGCCTTCTGGGGTGCAGCTGACGATGGATTGCCAAAGAATCCTCTTGTGTGCGCCTCATTCGAATGAGTCACGGATTTCTTCGATCGATCCCGCTTGCTCTCAGAAGTGCGACATCAGCCGCTCACCCAAATTTCTTCCCCATCCGGATGCGCAGAAAATCCAGAAACGCTCGTACCTTCGGCGATGAACTTAGCCTTGTGGGATAGAGCGCATGCAGCGGCATGGGCTCCGGCTCCCACTCCGGCAGCAGCCTCACCAGCCTGCCTGCCTTCACATCTGCCCTAGCCATCGAGTGGCCTAGCATCCCTATCCCCACTCCTGCGACCGCCAACTGGTGCGTGATCGAAGGATCGGGCACAGCGATGCGCACCTCCACCCGCACCTCCTTCACATCGGCTCCACGCCTCAGCCTCCACACTGCATTGTCCATGGGCTCGCCATGAGTTCCGCAACCCGACGCGATGCAGCTATGCCCAAGCAGGTCTGCAGGTACTGTAATCGGTAAGACTCCAGCGGCCGCAACTCTCTCTAAATAGAGCGGACTCGCATACGCTCCCAGCCTTATCTCCGCCAGCGGTTTCATCAGCAGTCCTGAATCTTGTAGCGACCCGGGCCATATCATCACGTCGGGCGTTCCCTCGCGTGAGACCTTCTCGACAGAAAGCGCCTCCACGCTCACGCACAGATCCGGGTACTCGGCCAGAAACTCTCCCAGCAGCGGAACAAGCTCGAAGCGTATAAATGGCAACGGGGCGGCGACCCAGAGCCGCCCCCGCGGCTTCGCCAGCAGAGCGCCCATCGCCAGGTCTGCCTGTTCGGCCTCCTCCATCACCCTCTGACAGTGGTTCAGATACAGCGCTCCTGCCTCCGTGAGCGCCATACTTCGCGTCGTCCGCTCCACCAGCCGGACTCCCAGCCGCGTCTCCAATCGCCCGATCGCACGGCTCACGCTCGACTTCGGAACTCCCATCTTTCGCGCCGCGCGCGTGAAGCTCTGCGCCTTCGAGAGCTGCACAAAGACCTGAAGCTCATTGAGGTCCGTCATAGGCGGTCTGGACGTCATTGCCAACTTCATCATTGTTCCCATACAGCAACAGTGTATTGCCTTCCGGTGCATTGTTCGATGCATCTATTAGCTGCAATCAAAATTGCCGTCGCAAGAAAGCCGCAACTGGAAAAGGAGCAACACCATGAATCTCGTAACCGGAGCAACAGGCAATGTAGGCAGCAATGTCGTCGATCAACTACTCGCAGAAGGCGAACAGGTCCGTGTTTTTACCCGCGACAAAGCCAAGGTCGCACACTGGGGCGGCCGCGTTCAAGTCGCACTCGGCGACTTCACCAAGCCCGAGACCTACGCGGAAGCCGTCAGCGGAGTCGACGGCATCTTTGTTATGAATATCGTCACCCCCATCGACTCCTTCCGGCAGTTCCTTGAAACTGCCAAGGCCAACGGAACCCCGCGCATCGTCTTCCTTTCGTCTCTCTCCGCTGCCGATCCCGTCAATCTCGTGGGCAAACTCCATCTCGAAAAAGAGGAAGCCATCCGTGCTTCCGGCCTTCCTTACGCCCTTCTCCGCTGTGGTGGCTTCATGTCCAACGCCTTCGGCTGGCTGCAGACCATCAAGTCCGAGTCGACCGTCTACAACCCCATGGGCTCCGGGCAGTACGCCCCCATCGCTCCCGAGGACATCGCAGCCGTCGCCGTCCGTTCCCTGCGCTCGCCCCACCTCTCCGCTGAGACCTACAACCTCACCGGAAGCCAGCTCATCGACGCACCGCAACAGGTTGAGATACTCTCGCGGCTCATTCATCGGCCGCTGCGTGTGGTCGACATCACCACCGAGACCGCAGTCGAAAATATGGTCCGCTACGGCATCCCCGCACCCATTGCGACAGGCGTAGCCAAGTCGTTCGAGAGTATTCGTGAAGGCAAAGCCGCGATGGCCACCAATACCGTGGCCCAACTCACCGGCCGGCCACCACTGACCTTCGAAGGCTGGGCCGCAAGACACGTCGACAAGTTCGCATGACGCCGAAGCAACAAGCTGCAATGCCGTTCGAACCTTAATAGGACGAGAAGACTCGGAGCAGGGAAGGATCCGCTTCCGTGCATGGAATGAAGCCGCTATCCCTCCGACGAGAAGATGCTTTCTCGCTTCCTCGTCGAGGTAGGGTTTGAGCTTACGAAGAAGCTCAGAGAGAGACCAGAGCGCGTTAGCGCTCGAGGTCATCTGCTTCACCAAGTACCGAAGGTCCGCCCGTTTGCTGGTCGGTATCTCGATCCTTGGCATATAACCGAATCGCGGATGCCGCTTATAGCGCACCCGCTGACTCAGGAGGTGGAATTCCACAGTCAGATCGGAGACCCGTGTCTTTTCGATGAATAGCTCCAGCTTGATCGACTCCCGCAGGTAATTCGCAAGGTAAGAGCTGAAGGGTTCCGTCGGTCCCGTATCGCTTTCCGCTTGCGACGGCGCACGCGGAGACCAGGGGGGCTGCTATCCGGACCATAGAATTTGACCGAAGCCGACGGAGTCTGAAAGGTGTCGTCTCCGGTCATCTGGATTGTTGTCTGCGTAATGGTCTGAGTTTTTGCCAAGACGCCGTTTAGTGTGATGTAGGCGACTGTGGATGCTGTGTAGAGCCGATCGCCGGTCGCACTCCAGTTTCCATGACCAGGGCTCCGCACTGCGGGGAAGAAGCCCGGATTTGAAGTGGTTTCTGTCATAGTCCCTCCTTGAGCGAAGCTCAGCAAGGATTGAAAGGGTTGGCCCAGTGGCGCAGAGGCAACGCAGTCCTTGAGGCTGATTTGCACTTGCCATGTGCCGACGAGTGAGGGAGCTTCTGCTGCTTTGGCCGTCTGCATGGAGGAGCAACCAGCCAGTTGCACTACACTTCCAACAGATATAGCCGCCAGAATGAACTTGAATTTGAGCTGAGACATAGATATCCCCTTTGACGCCTTCGGGTTTAAGGTGTGCGAGGCGTTAGAAACACTTTGGCTCATGCCGCCCCTACAAGTCCTTGGAATAAACTGAAGAAATATGAAAACTTATGTTTAGAGGCTCCGGTGACAGGTGAGACACCAAGGAGCGCTTCGAGTTTGGCGACTTCTGTGTGGATGCCGGAAAACGCTGCCTGAGCCGCAGTGGACAGCCTATTCCTCTGACATCAAGGGCGTTCGACACGCTGCTACTGCTCGTCATGCATCGAGGCCAAGTTCTGGAGAAAGCGGCAATCCTAGGCGCTGTCTGGCCGGGTACCGTTGTCGAGGAGAATAACCTCACCCAACATATTTCGAAGCTGCGGCAGGTGCTGGGTGAGACGCGCGGAGAGAACCGCTATATAGCGACAGTTCCGGGAAAAGGCTACTGTTTTACGGCAGAGCTTCGAGAGCGCGACCGCGACGAGATGCCCGGGAAGACTCAGCCTTCGCAGCATATCGGCATTGGGGTACTACCTTTCGTCAACCTGAGTAGGGATGCGGAGCGGAATTACTTGACGGACGGGCTGACCGAAGAGTCGATAGCGACTTTGGGCCAGATCGATCCGGAGCACTTCAGTGTGATCGGGCGCACGACGATGATGGCCTACCGAGAGACAAAACGAACACTGACCGAGATAGGCCGAGAGCTCAAAGCTGCTTACCCGATCGAGGGTTCGTTGCGCACCGAGGGAGAACATCTGCGAATAACGACACGGCTCATCCGCGCCCGCGATCAGGCTCTGATGTGGTCCGCCACCTATGACGGCAAACCCAGAAGCATGTTGGCGCTTCAGCGAGAGCTCGCGGATGCCTTGGCCGAACAAGTTCATTTGAGTCTTTCGCCGGTGCGGCTAGGTGCGTTGGGAAATCGTCATACACAGAATGCCGAGGCGTACGATCTCTACTTGCGCGGACGTTTTTTTTGGGACCAGTTCACGCCGCTCACCACGCCCAAGGCTATTGAATACTTCACCAGTGCGACCGCACTCGATCCAGACTATGCATTGGCGTGGTCCGGCGTTGCGGATGCTCTTTGCTCAAGCCCCGTCACCGGCGACGTTCCGGCGGAGAGTCTACTTGAGAGAGCCAAGACGGCTGCGGCACATGCCATACGCTGCGATGCAAGTCTTGCGGAGTCGCAGACGTCGTTCGGTTTTTTCTCATTCTGGCTCGGCTGGGACTGGGTGGAGTCCGAGAAAGCCTACCGCAAGGCCTTGGCACAGGACGGCAGCTACGCATTTGCTCATCGCATGTTAGGGATTCTGCTCTCACATCAATGCAGGCACCAAGAGACAGCGGCAGCAATTCTTCGCGCACGTGAAGTGGACCCTTTGAACGCGATGAACCGTGCGCTTTCGGCACAGATCGCCTTTGCTGGTCGCGATCCGGAGGCGGCAATACAATTTGCACGGGAGGCGATTGTGATCGATCCTGAGTTCTGGATCGGGCATTTTTAGCTGGCTCAAGCACGGCTGGATACGGGCGCAAATGACGCTGCGATGGAGTCACTGAATCAATCGGCAAGACTGAGCAGCGGCAACTCGAAACACTTTCCCTGCGCGGGTACATTGCTGCCCGAATGAACCGAGCCTGGGAAGCGCGACCGATTCTCGATACTCTACATGCAATTGCCGAAGCCCGTTTTGTGCCGCCATACGCAATGGCGCTGGTCTATGCTGGGCTTCGCGAAACAGATCTAGTGTTTGAGTGGCTAAGGCGTGCAGAAAAACAGCACGATGTTCATCTAGTTTTTTTGACGGTCGATCCCAAATGGGATTTTCTGCGCTCGGACCCTCGATTTTCTAGCCTTCTTGAAGACGGCGGTTCCAGTACGGGCCCTCATTCGTAGCAAGGCGTCTACGAGCAAGAGCGGAAGAATTTTCTCTGTAACGGAAGTAGTGACACCTACGGTAGCTGAGTAGTGCAGCAAGTCCTCTGCCGACAGCGGATGCGAAGTCGTTGCCGACCACGTCAGAAAAGTTGTCGCAGGTCGCCTATCAGGCGAGAAACATTGCCCTTCGGCGTCTCGCAACCCATCCCCCTTTCAATCGCTTTCTGCTGGTTGCAGGAGCCGGTTCTCTTGAGAGTCGCAAAACTCTTCTGAATCGTATTATATGCATATACATCTATCCGAGTATGAGCCCGTTAATCAGACTCCCTTGCTTGTGTGCCACCGTCCGTCGAGCCGCCCGCACGGTGACGGCGGCGTATGACAACGTTCTGCGAAAGCACAGCATGACGATCACTCAATTCACGATTCTGCAGGCCCTGCAGCTCGCCTCGCCGGTGACTCAAGGCCAACTGGGCGACATTCTCGCGATCGACAGCACGACGCTGACACGCAGCCTGCGTTTGCTGATGAAGTCGGGGTGGATACACCGTACTGAGGGTGCGGACCGCAGAGCCTGGAGTTTCTCTCTGACGAAACGGGGAGAAGGCGTTTTTAGTGGAGTGCTCCCCGATTGGGGCGAGGTCCAGCAGCAACTCCGGAAGCAGCTTGGTCAGGACGCATGGCTGAACGCCTTCCAGGCTTTCGACGAACTCACAACCGCAGTACAGAGCATAGGAGAAGGCAAATGACAGCACAGGCATACTCGACGTTCACCTCACGGCTCATCGCGCTCTGGTTCGTAATCGCCTTTTCCGCTTCGGCCCTCCACTGGATCAAGACGCCCCCGACCGTTCCACCTCTTCCTCTCGGCATTGCCGCAGGGCTACCGCTAATCGTTTTCGGCGTTTGGTACGCGTCTTCCAGAACGTTCCGAGATTTCTGCATGGGGCTTGATCGCAGCGTCCTCACGATGATCCAGTCTTGGCGTGTGGCGGGTTTCGTCTTCCTTGTGCTTTACACGCATCAGATTCTCCCTGGGATGTTCGCACTTCCAGCGGGCTGGGGCGACATTTCGATAGGCGCAACGGCACCGTTCGTAGCGCGCAACTGGGGGCGTCGGGCGCACAAGGTCGGCTTTGTGTTGTGGCAGGCTCTCGGGGCGATTGACCTCTTCACCGCGGTGGGGCTGGGCAGCACCGTTAGTCTCATGCATTCCGAAGGCGTGCCCACGAGCGCCATGACCGTATTGCCGATGAGCTTGATACCTACATTTGCTGTGCCGTTGCTCCTCATCTTCCACTTCATCTGCATTGCTCAGGTGTACACACAGCCGGTAAGTGAGCGCCTTCTTTTTGATCGTGCTACTGAGTCGATGCGTTCGTGTTAGCGAATGTTCTGCCTCGGCAATGTGAAACATGCAGAAGATCATGAAGCACAAATAACCTGATTCGCGCGGTCACTCCACTTCACGCCTGCAAGTTCCCAGATTGGATCGACGGGCGCCTACAGGGCGACACGTTGTCAAACCGATCCTGGATCAGTTCAAAGTCGTGGAGTCGATAACCATTCAGTTGTCGTTTTCCCCGCGATTCGCGGTCAAGAAAGCTAGCGGATATATTGCAATCGAATCACAGCGGGCAGCGATCATTGAAGGCTTTATCTGCCGAATGCGGCGCAAATATGAAGGCAATTAAACGACCCTTGGGGTAAGGAGCGGACTCCCAATTATCCCGGGGATGTATCGGTTCTTAAACAGAAAAGAACAGTGACCCTCTTTGGTGCACCGCGAGCGTTTTGGTCACTCGTTTTACCGTGTCTGGGATTTGTCCGTCATGGAGCTAATTCGTCCTCCCGTTGACTCCCGCTTGCTGAATCACTAGGCGACGAAAAGATCGACAAATAGGCTAGCGCTGCTTTGGCCCTCTCTTCGGCATTTCTCCCAATACCGCGCCGATCAAACCAGGGAATCGCCGTTCGATCTCTTCTCGGCGCAGCGTGTTAAGAAGAACAGTGCCACTCTTGCGAGTTGAGACTAGCCCGGACTCTCTTAGCACTCGAAAGTGGTGAGACAGCGAGGACTTTGGTCTGTCAGTTTCGAAGACACCGCAGGGAGATTCCCCACGTTCAGCGAGCTGCCGCACAATTCCGAGGCGCACTTCATCGCTAAGCGCGTACAGAAGCGCGGTGAGCAGGATGTCTTTCGAACTGGGCTCTTTGGGCAAGAACAAAGTAACGGCCGCCTTCCGGGTTGGTCTCTTGACACTATCCTACCGATCAAGTTATTTTCATCATACTATAGTTCGAATACACTCGAACTACCAGAGGAGATTCGGTCAATGAAGGCATGGCAACTTGAAGGATTCACGCTAAATCAGCTTGTGTGTAACGAAATTCCTCAGCCGACGCCCGGAGACGGCGAGGTACTCGTTCGCATCTCTGCCGTGTCACTCAACTATCGCGACAAGCTTTTGCTCGATGGCCTCTACAATCCGGATCTTGCGTTCCCAATGACGCAGGTTGCCGATGCAGTTGGTGAGGTCATGGCGATCGGCCCCAAGACTACGAGATTCAGTGCGGGTGAGCGAGTGCTCACCAACTACTGCACGCGCTGGATCGATGGACGCCCCAACTATTCGGAGTCAACACATTCATTAGGCAACACAATTCCGGGGGCACTTGCAGAATATCTGGTCTTGCCGGAGAAGGCTCTCGTGTCGGTCCCATCCTACCTGACGGATGAAGAGGCGGCAGCGATTCCTTGCGCGGCACTCACCGCTTGGTATTCGCTGGTAGAAAAGGGTGGGCTCAAAGCTGGCGACACCGTGCTGGTTCAAGGTACAGGTGGAGTCTCGCTCTTTGCCTTGCAGATAGCAAAGGCTCTCGGGGCTGAGGTATTTGTCACCTCAAGCAGCGACGAAAAGCTTGACCGAGTGAAGAAGATGGGAGCATCTCATCTGATCAATTACTCCAGGACCCCTGAATGGCATAAGGAGGTTTTGGCCGCGACCGCAGACCAAGGTGTCGACCATATCATCGAAGTCGTGGGTGGACCGAATATAGAAAAGTCGCTCACGGCTCTCCGCGCGGGAGGGCAAATCTCCATTATTGGTATTCTCGACGGGTTTTCCTCGGAACTGCCGCTCTTCGCTGCTATTCAGAAGCAGGCTGTGCTTCGGGGAATCAGCGTCGGACCCCGTCGCGCTCTGGAAGATCTGCTGCGTGCCTTTGCGCAGTTGGAGGTGCATCCAATCATCGATTCGGTTTATGAATTCAATGACGTTCACAGCGCCTACAAGCAATTGGAGAGCGGGCCTTTCGGAAAAGTAGCGATTCGAGTTGGGATTCAGTAATGGGAATCATGAGGAACAGCCGCTCCATGAGTTACTCGGAGTCAATACTTCGGATTCAGCGGTCACGACTCCTGCATTTCGCGTGAGTATCGCCTCTCTTGTGGAACTTCATCTGCATATGTGCTGGCGCGGCAACTATGGGCACCGCTGCGAGAACTTACTGTCCTCTGCTGGCAAATCCTAAAGGCATTTGCGGGGCAAGACGAATCCCAGGATGTTTCAAAAACGCTGCTTCGTAACGTGCATTCGGTTTATGAATTGGACCCTGATCCTGTCCTTCGCAGCGAAAGGATGGTTAGCATCGGATGCGAGTGCCCGGCGGCGTCCGTGCTGGTCCTTGCAACGAGAGTGACATCAAATCTACAGTTCCTTCGAAAAGGTTCAAGCTATGCCAGCGGTCGCCAGGGGGGCACGTCAAAGAACCCTGTCCAACGTTGGGATTTGTAGGAGGCATTGAGCCGTTAACCAACTGAGAAGGGTCGCGACGAGGAATACAAGCAAGAACTTCATGGCAGCAGGGATGGGACGGTAGAGCAGCAGTCTTTGCATCCATGTGATGTAGACGTAATGTACGAGGTACATCGCGTACGCACTCCTATTCAATGAAATCATCCAAGACCTTGGACGTAACGTCACGCCGCGAAACAGTGCGAGAAAGCCAAGCGAACTCATCACACAACTTGCCACCCAGAGCGAAGCTTCGACTGTCCCTTTGGTCAATGGGGAGAGATTGTGTAGGACAGACCACTTTGGGATGAACCACAACGCGTTGTAGGCAACCACGCAGGCCCCGAACCAAAGCGGCCAATTTCGCGCTAGACGACCTTCGCGCGACAGAAGTCCGTTGTTGATCCCAGCCCCTCCTACAAGAAATCCAAAGAGAAACCAGAGAGCATAGAGGCCAATGCGCGAGATCTGAAAAGAGAAGGGAGATGTGTAAAGATTGGCCCAGGTTCCGAAACCGTATTTGAAGAGTAGCGGTAGGTACACCAGCGCTGACAGGACAAGTGCAGCGCTCGTTGCAGAAAGTGCATCTGTTTTCAGGCTCCTCATTACACGTTCGGCCAACGGGTGATCCAGCTTGAACGGGCCTACAATCAACGCGAGGACAAGGTCAAAGAGAAGTAATACCCATATGAACCACGGAGGCCCGACGGTAAAACGACTCATCGCAAGACGCTCATAGAATTCCCAGAACCCCGCGTAGTGGGCCGAAAGTTGCCATGAAGCGTAGTACGCAATGGGAATCAGAACGGTCACTGCGAAGGCAAACGGAACACCCAACCGCAGGAACCGGTCACGGATGAACCGAATCGCTCCGTGTTTTTGCAAGGCTGGGTAAACAAAGAGTCCTGAAACGAAAAACATCAGTGCCATGAAGAACACATCGTTGAAATTTTCCGCGTAGTCAAAGAAAACCCACCGCGCCGTATCGACGATAGGAGCCGTCGAATGGAAGATGTGCTCTCTATCGAAATGACCCCAAGTTGTATAGGCAAGCGAACTGTGATGAGCCAAGACCATCAAGGTGAGCGTTGTTCGCAGATAGTCGATGGAGTAGTCTCGACTGCCTTCAACGGGAGGGATCGACCCGGCCCTCAGGCCTTCTTGCAACTCCGGAGCAGATGTCATGAGCTGATTCTGCCTGTTAATTTGCCGTAAACCTGCCGCCTTGGGACGAACACCCCAATTTCAGGGACCAGACAGCCGGCTCCGATAGAGAACATTGGTCTCATGCGACTATGCTGGAACTTGGATCACGTCCTACACATGCCCATGAAACGAATACGGCTCTACTTGTTCCTTTATTTCACTGGCACAGTCTTGCTTCAGTTTGCCTACCGATGCCTCGACCGACTCGCTAGAGGTTCCGCGAGCGATTGGGGGATCATTCTCCTTGAACAGGCAAGCGGAGTTTACGGTACAGCCGTTCTGCTTCCGTTCATGCTGTGGGCATTTCGGCGTTATCCGATTCGACGTTCTATAACTCCGTGGATACAACACTCCTTGTTGCTAGCAGCGTTTTCCGTTCTCCATACCTCATGGAATTGGGGAACGCGCATTCTGGTTTTCCGCATCATTGCAGTCGGCGGATACGACTACGGGAAGATGCCGCTGCGTTACTTTATGGAGTTCCCCGCAGACGTAATTACCTATGTCTTGGCGGCCGGCGCCTATGCCGTCTACTGGGACTGGATGCGCAGTCGCGATATGGAATCAGAGCTCGCTATGGCGCGACTGGATGGTCTGACACGTCAGTTGCAGCCCCACTTTCTCTTTAATGCACTCAATGCTGTCTCCGGCCTTATGTATGAAGACGTGGATCGCGCCGACCTGATGTTGGAACGCATCTGCACGTTTCTGCGTTCGACCATGCGCTCACCGGACTCGCCACTGGATTCAATTGCAAATGAAGTTTTACTAGCAAGGCAATATTTGGAAATCATGCAAGCACGTTTCGAAAATAAGCTCGTCTACACCATTCATTGTGATTCCAGCGCTGAAGCCATCCAGATTCCCACGCTTCTACTCCAGCCACTGATCGAAAACGCAGTCAAGTATGGACAGGACCCTGAGTCCGGAAACCTGGACATCCAGATCGACATTCTGCTCTCCAATCGCACAGTTGCGGTCAGGATTCGAGATCACGGGCCCGGGTTTCAGGCGATATATGAGGGCCAGGGTCTCACGAATACGAAGCGGCGCTTGGAGAGCCGTTACGGAGTCGCAGCGGTATTAAGGCTCAGCGCCCATCCCATGGGTGGTGCAATCTCTGAGTTGGAGATACCGGTATGATTCGGGTCTTTGTGGTGGAAGATGAGCCGCCGGCGCTCCGCAAGGCGAAGCGGCTCCTCGGGGCGGAGGGCGATCTCGTGCTATGCGGCGTGGCTGGTTCCTGTGAGGAAGCAATCATCGGAATTCGCAACACCTTGCCCGACCTGTTGCTTCTGGATATTCATCTGCCGGACGGATCCGGTTTCGAGGTTCTGCAAGGTATCAGCGACCTGCAGAAATTCCAGACGATCTTCCTGACGGCACTGGTCGATCAGGCGCTTGAGGCATTTGAGGCCGCAGCGATCGACTACCTCGTTAAGCCAGTAGCAAAAGAAAGGTTTTCACAAGCGATTCAACGTGCACGCGAGCGCTTGCGGAGTTCACCAGCCGCAATTGTGCCCACCTTCACCAAGCGTTTCCTCGTAGAACGTCTCCGTGTGGCGTACATGCTCCCGGTAAACTGCATTGAATGGATCGATGCTGATCGCAACTACGCCCGCCTTTTCAGCACCGAGGGAGAGTTCGCGCTTCGCGTTACCATGGATCGCTTACACAGCCAACTAGATCCCGCGGTGTTCGCCCGCGTCAGCAGAAGCTCGATTGTGCGACTAGATTCGATAGTGAAACTGTTGCTGCAAGAGGATGGAAGTTATATCGCATGTCTCAATAGTGGCGCGGAGGTGCCATGCTCCAAGACGTTTTGGGACCCCACTCGGTCTTGTCACACGTAGCTGCTCCCTGGACGCACCGTGTCACCTAAGAGGAGGACTCGTGGATCGAGTGTGTAGGCCATCCCGGACTCGAGTACTAGCTGGGTCTGGTGCCCTCAATTTTGTCGGGGCGCGTACGAGAGTTTCTGTCGGCCGAGCGGAAGAGGTCGTGACCACCGCCGGGTCGCAGACGCTCCGACGTTGGACCGCCTCCAAAATGACGGACTCTCTTGGAGGCTTGGGACTGGAGTGAAATGCCGCAGACCAGCCGATCGAGCGCTTATTTCGTCTCGCTTGGCAGCTTGCGTGTTGGCCTAGTTCGAAGATCACCACCGCAATTAGGGCATACCTGTTTATGTCGTTCTGTGGCGCAATTCGCACAAAAAGTACATTCGAAAGAACAGATGAAGACGGCTTGACCGTCCCAATCGAGCGTCGTCTGGCATGTCTCACACGCTGTTCTCATCTCAAGCATTGGTCCCTCGCTCTTCACGGATCACCTAACTTCGTTTTCCCAGTGCACTACCGGGTCATGGGTGACAGGAAAGTTTACTGAATTGGCAATAAAGCATTTCGAGTGGGCATCCCTGTGAAGCCTTAGTGCGGTGTCTCGATCCTCGCCTGTGCAGATGGTCACGTGCGGGCGGAGGATTACGTGTACGAAGTGTCCTCCTCCCGTTTCGTTCTCCTCCATCACACCTTCAGCCACATCGGTGTAGTTCAAGACGGTCACCCCGCTTGCTGAGCACAGGTGTAAGTACCAGAGTTTGTGGCATGCTGAAATCGAGGCGACCAGAAGTTCTTCTGGATTCCACCGTTTAACATCTCCTCGAAAAGCAGGATCTGAAGATCCTTCAATCGGTCGTTTAAGTCCGGAGGTGATCACATGATCTCTTGTGTAGCTCGTATAGCCGGAGGTACCAGACCCCTCGTTGCCCGTCCACTTCACGCGGACCTCATATCGATGTTCTTTGCGTGATGGCGGCATCGTTCCTCGCACTGTAAATGAAAAACAAGATTGGATACATGTTGCCATAGCGCCGCTGCTATGACAATCTGTCGTTCGGGTGATTATCTTGCTGAAGAGCGAAAATACCGGGGACCTAATCGCGGCTTCGCTGCGTCTCGACATTTCTGTGGGAAAGATCCGTCCTGGTGACGCACTGCGTCAAGAGGAGCTAGCGGACCGATTTGCGGTCAGCCGCATCCCCATCCGGGAGGCATTGCGGACCCTCGAACGTGATGGCTTGGTGGAAGTCTTTCCCAACCGGGGAGCCTTTGTTATACAACTCACGACGGCAGAATTGAACGAGATCACAGACCTTAGGGTGCTCATCGAAGGAGACCTAATCCTTCGCGCGGTTCCGTTACTTACTCGATCGGATTTGTCCGAAATCCAAATGGCAGCCTACGAAGCAAAACGTCAATCGACCACCTCGTCGTGGATAGTAGCCGACCTCGCCTTTCATGAAGCCCTGTATCGTCCGGCAAAACGGGCTAGGCAATTAGAACTTTTCCGCTCGCTACGTCGGTCGGTCCAGCAATACGAAGCGGGTTACCGTCGGCTCCCGGAACAGAGGAAGGCATGGCTTGAAGATCACAGTTGTCTCGTAAGTGCGTGTTCAAAGCGCGATGTCGAACACGCGCATCGCATTTTGACCGGCCACATTCGGCGTGCCGGAGCGTTTCTGGTCGGATGCGTCGAGAAAATACAAGTCCGAAAGAACACCGGCGAGCTTCATACTTAGGGAGCCTCTGCGTAGGCGGCTGATTTGGAGATGTCTGCGAGTAGCTTGAGTCGGGCGCCTGTTTTGCTGCGAGGGTGGCGGTGCTTTGCTTGTTCTGGCAGGCTTTGTGCTGAGTTGAAGATTCATAGCCCGTTTTCCTGCTATGTGGCGAGCCATGCCAGGCGCTTGCGGCGCAGGTAGAGGTTGATGAGGGCGAAGTTGGCGCATAACCGGTGATGGTTTTTGGCGATGCCTCGGTAGCGCACCTTGTCGAAGCCGAAGACGCGCTTCAGGATATGGAAGACGTGTTCTACTTGGGGTCCCTACACCAAACGTCAAAAATCGTACGCTAAGGAAACTCTGCACAAGTTCTGCGTCGCCTCATGGATTAATCTGATGGTCAGGGGTGGATGGCGATGAAGCAGCAGACGTTTGCGTCTCAGTCGAGCTTTGAGAAGTATGGCCGGAAGTCTCGCCGGGAGCTGTTTCTGGATGAGATGGAAGTGGTTGTTCCGTGGTCCGAGTTACAGTCTCTGGTCGAGCCCCACTACCCGAAGGCCGGCAACGGCCGTCGTCCTGTCGGTCTTGCGATCATGCTGCGGACCTACTTCATGCAACAGTGGTTCAA
>NZ_JACHIP010000009.1 GCF_014203275.1 Granulicella aggregans | reverse complement strand
CCCAACGTCCAGTCATGGCCGAACACGGAGCCGCTCAGAGCATTTCCAGAATGCAACAGATCACAGCCCTTGGGTATTTATGAGACTGGTTCTAGAGGCTGTTGTTAACTTTTATTCCTGTTGAGCAAACGGTTGGGGTGTCTCTTGTTTTCTCTATGAGCATAGAGAGATGGAGAAGCAGTATCGGTCGAACTATCCGAGCGATGTGAGCGACGAGGAGTGGGCGTTTGTGGCCCCGTACCTGACGTTGTGCCGGGAGGATGCACCGCAGCGCGAGCACTCGTTGCGGGCGGTGTTCAACGGTCTTCGCTACCTCGTGCGCACCGGCAACCAGTGGCGCTTCATGCCGGGCGACCTGCCGCCGTGGACGGCGGTGTATCAGCAGACACGGCGCTGGATGCGGGCCGGTGTCTTCGAGATCCTGGTGGAGGATGTGCGTTCTCTGTTGCGCGAGTTCGCCGGACGCAAGCCACAGCCAACGGCGATGATCGTGGACAGCCGCACGCTACAGTCGACGCCGGAGTCGGGAGCGCGTGCCGGATATGACGGCGCCAAGCGACGCAAGGGCTCAAAGGTGCATGCGGCGGTCGATACGTTGGGTCATCTCCTTGCCTTGCATGTGACCGCAGCAAGCGAACAGGACCGCGCCCAGATCGACCGGCTGGCCGAAGAGGTCCAGCGGATCACCGGACGCAGCATTGAGTTGGCCTATGTCGATCAGGGTTACACGGGACAGACTGCAGCCGACGCGGCGGCCCAGCATGGCATCCAGCTGCAGGTCGTCAAACACACCGAAGCAAAGCGCGGCTTCGTGCTACTGCCAAGAAGATGGGTCGTCGAACGAAGCTTCGCATGGGCCGCTCGCTTCCGAAGACTCGCCAGAGACTACGAACGGCTCAATCAAGCCCTCGCTGGATACCACTACTTCGCCTTCGCTTGGATCATGCTCGCCCAACTCACAAAATTACTCAACAAAAGTTCATAACGGGCTCTAGAGAGTGGTCAGGTCTATTCGACTTGCTGAGATTGCCCCCGGTTCCAATGAAGAAGTAGCTTCCGACCTGAAGCCGCAGATTCTCATTACCGCTTCGACGCGGCAATCTCATTGCGGCCATGGTTTAGATTCGCCCGCGGCCTCGACCGAAAATCAGGTAAAGAAGCACGATCAGCAGGATCAGGCTGAGCCCACCACCGCCGTAGTAACCGACGCCGGGACCTGCGTAGTATCCGCCACCGCCAAACAACAGAATGAGTATCACGACTACGAGTATGAGAGGCATGATCGGAAGTCTAGCACCGTGCAACCAGGATGTGAGCCTATCCAAGGCTCCGGATTGTGAAGCAGACATTGAGACGCTCCCATATGGCTATGTCCCAATCAAGCCCCAGGATGAGGCCTTCATCATGCAGCTCGCTGACACTCTTGGCGAGCGCCTAGCGGCCGGGGCTTCCTGATGTCGAAAGCGTGCGGAACAACCGATGAGGAACTGCAAAAGCAATCATGCCGAGGAGACTTGAGGCGCTCCCGTACCCACGACTGCCGCAGACCTTTCAGTAGTTGGTCTTCAGATAACTCTCACTAGCCAGCCTCAAGGCTCGTCAACCCGAAGAGTTGAGATGAAATAGGTATTGCTGTGTCCCGATGACGAGAACAGGCTCAATCCTTCTCCAATAAGCTTCATCCCCAGTGGTACGAGGTGGATGATGGATGCGATCCAGGGAAAGCCCCGCCGGCTAGCCTTCAAGAAATCCTCGCTTGAGCGCGATGGTCACGGCGTGAGTGCGATCGTTCGCCCCAAGTTTAGAGAGGATGCTGCTCATATGGTTCTTGACGGTATCTTCAGAGATCGACAGCCGTTGTGCGGTGATCTTATTTGAATGCCCGCTGGCAACTAGTCTTAGGACGTCGGTCTCCCGATCTGTAAGCGAACTCTGGTCGAAATACTTTGCCATAAGTTCTGAGATCTCGGGTGGTATGCACCTTCGGCCGGCGTGGACCAGGCGAATCGTGTCAAGCAAATCCTTTCGAAGCATGCTCTTCAGCAGATATCCCTGCGCTCCCGCCCGCAGTGCCCGCACGGCTTGGACGTCCCCATCATACGTCGTAAGGACGATGATTCGTGCTCCAGGAAACTCCCCTCGAATCACCTTCAATGCTTCAGCGCCGTTCATGATTGGCATCCGAAGATCAAGGAGCGTAATGTCGGGATGGTAACGCCGATAGGCTTCGATAGCCTCTTGCCCGTCCCTCGCCTCTCCAACAAGTTCCATGTCGGGCTGAGCATTCACTGCGCCAGCGACACCTTCCCGGATCATCGCGTGATCGTCGACGCTCAGCACGCGAATCCGGCTGCTAGTGGGCGTCATGCCAATCCCGCCGAAGGACAATAAGCCGTTGGAAGCCATAGGTATCCTTCGCTAGTCTGTAATTTTTCATAGACGAGCGATCCCATCCCATGCACCACGTGGATTATGACCCGCATCAGGGCCTGGCGAGGGCCTGGTGCCCAAAAGTTCCCTTCCCCAAAGATCAGGATTACGCAGATCATGCTTGACTGTCGCGGGCACAGGTAAGGCGGCTCCCCAAAAGAAGGTTTTCTATCGAGGCCCGCATATTCGCTAGCCGACATATCTCGAAATGTTACACCGTGTGTTGTGTGGCGCACCCCCCAAAATTTCCTATCCCAGGCCATGACCTGCAGCGTCGCCGCACCTCCGCCACGCGCGTAAGCTCGATATTGTGCAGCGAATGTTCACGATGTTTCCCGCTGGTCTCCCAGGATTCGCCCTGATTTTGCTCCGAATCTCTGTGGCCGGATCCTTGATCTGGCTTAGATTTGCACTCTCTTCGATAGCGTTCCCGACTTGGTCAGCATTCGCAATTGCTGCGATCGCACTCGCTTTGTGCATAGGCGTTTGGACGCCCTACGTGGCTTCTCTCGCCACTGCCGTTCAAGGTCTAAGCATCTGTCGTCTCCACTTTGTTGAAGCGAGCATCCTCACAACCTGCCTTCTCTGCTCTGTTGCGCTGGCGATCATTGGTCCGGGGGCCTACTCATGCGACGCCCGGTTCTTTGGAAGACGGCGAATCACATTCCACGATGATCATTAGGAAGTTAGGGATGGAATTGCCAATGAATATCGTCTTCCGTTCCATACGCTCAACGAATACACCGATAGACACGGGTATGACCGGATTCTCGTGAAAGGGGAGTCAAAGACCTATCAGTGCCCTGTCTTTGTTCGACTCACACAGCTGATCTTGCCTTCGCTCAACTTTCCAGAACTCGTGCCTTCATTCTTCATGGAATACTTCGTGAAGCTCTTCTGCGCTCAGCTTGTCCTTATTCATGGATGCAGTCCTAGCTGCATGATAAGCCGCGGCGGGTTATCCTCCTGGCAGACGCGACGGACGGTTGAACTGCTCGGCAACAATATCAACGAGCCACTAAGTCTCACAGCTTGGGCGAAAGAGTCTCGACCCTCGGTCAGCCACTTCGCTCGGTCCTTTAAGGACCCTTTCGGAATGCCCGCTCATCGGTAGATTCTGGCCCAGCGAGTCGAAGAAGCAAAAAACCTGCTCGTGAATTCAGACGAGCCTCTCGTCGAGGTGGCCTGTTGTACTGGCTTCTCGGACCAAGCCTGCTTCAATCGAGCCTTCTTAACACTCATGGGCATCAGTCCCGGTTGATGGCGCAGGGCCTTCGAGCAGCCTGGGACACGCACCATCACCATTCATATCATCGCAATCTGCACACCTCTTGAACAAAGGCCGGGATCTTTTATGATCAACCCCGCCGATCCAGAGACGGGCAGTGACCTGACTAGAGATAGATATCACGAGTCGATGCGACGAACCCACTATCTAATCTCGTTACTTCACCCGATTCGCCCTACAATCCGGAACTGGCTCGGACGACATGAAGTCACTTTATCCGCTTCCGCATATGTTCCTCGAAATGGCCGTGAATGGCAGGTCAGACCTTTCTTCCCAAGACGCCTATGCGACGCCACAGTGAGTCCCATTTAAAAGGGGAATCAATCGCGCTTAGCGGTGCCGTCAGAGTAATTTCCGTACCGGAACCTAGGCCACTCCATACACTCAATTGTCCGCCTATAGCTTCAGCGCGCTCACGCATACCAGAAACACCCCAATGCCCATTAAGTCCTGCAGCCAACACGTGAGGCTCGATACCGATGCCATTGTCACGAACAGTTAGCGTCACAACAGTCCGTTCGTATGACAATTCTGCCTCTATCTTTGCCGCACGCGAATGTTGGAACGCATTCCGTATGGCTTCGCGCCCTATACAATAAATTTCCCTCAACATCGCCGGGTCTATATACCGCGCCTCGCCAATTAAGAAGAAGCTGAAAGGGACGGTATGATCTTCCGCAAGCTGCTCGCCGTAGTGCATTAGAAGTTCCGAAAGATCGCCGTCGTTCCTGCCCTCATCGCGGAGACCGCTAGTGCTCTGGCGCCCTTCCAACAAAACGTCATCGGCGCGCCCCATAACGTGTTCGATTCTCCTGTAGATAGGCTCATCATGCTGCAGAGTGTTGAGCACATTTTGGAACTGTAGCATTAGCCCTTGGAACCCTTGCAAGAGAGTATCGTGCAGTTCGCGCGCTATCCGACTGCGTTCCCTGAGTCGCTCCTGAAGACGGAGATTGTGCTGCCGCGTGACTTCTTGCAATCGAAAGCGGTATCCGAACCATAAACATAGCGTGATGCTTGCCACATAAGTTGTCTTGAACCACCAGGTATCCCACCACGGCGGCAGTATGTGAACGTGGAGCGAAACGCCGGGCTCATTCCAAGGCCCCCTGCTCGACGCACCCTGTACGCGCAAGGTGTAGTCACCCTTAGGCAAAGTCGTGTAGCTCGCAATTCGTTGTGTGCTATCGACTTCATTCCACTTAATATCAAGCCCTTCTAGCTTATAGCGATAACGAGTGGTTTCTGAGTTAAAGTAGCTGAGAGCAGAAAACTCGAATGAGAAGATGTTCTGCCTGCTCGTGAGGGTTATGTAATTCGTATCCGTGATTGACTCTCTAAGCGGCGACTTATTGCCTATTGGGACTTCTGCGCCAGCTAGCCGAAAATCCGTCAGAACAATATTCGGGACTTGAACTGTATCGTGGACCCGGCTTGGGTAAAAGGCAGCCGCACCGCTGAAGCCTCCAAAAAACATCTCTCCCGCCGCGCTCTTGTAACATGCACCCCATCCAGTGAGATCAGGGCCAGGAAGACCGTCAGCGGTGGTGTAGTTGTTGAATTGTTCTGTGGGTGGGTCAAAGCTCGACACACCTTTATTGGTGCTTTCCCAAAGACGACCGCGCGTGTCTTCCAGGATACAACTCACAACATTTCCAGCCATCCCCTGCCGTTCACCATAGGCAGCAAACGTGTGAATTTCTGGATTGAATTTATCTAAACCATTTTGTGTGCCAATCCACATCTGTCCTAGGTGATCAAAGAATACAGCGTTGACCCGGTTGTCACTGAGACTTTGGGGATCATCCGAATTATGGTGATAAATCTTGAAACGGCCACTACCTGGGTCAAAACTCAGCAATCCCAGATTGCTGCCAAGCCACAGGCTGCCATTTTCCGCTTCAGCGATAGCGTAATAATTCAAGCCACGCGTGTTTAGATCCGGTTTGTATGTAATAAAGTGCTGGCTCGTTGCATCGAAGCGGCAAAGACCATCCCAGGTTGCCGCCCAAAGATTGCCACGATGATCGATAAGTAGGCGCTCGATAAGATCGCTGCACAATGAGGTGGAATCAGTTGGATCGTTACGGTAGGTGCGTATCCGACCAGTCCTACGGTTGTAACGCATGAGCCCCTGACCACCAGTTCCAAACCACAAAGTGTCCGAGCCTTCCTCGATGATCGAGAGGACTTCGTAGTTACGGAGCTGCCTGAAGGTAGAGGAGCGGCCGGTCTTGCGTACGATGCGCTTCACTAGACTTTCTGTAGCTACCCACAAAACGCCCTGCCGATCCTCGTAGAGAGCACCAATCAAAGCTCCTCCCAAGCCATTGTGAGTTCCGGTGCCATGCGTGAAGCTTTCGAACGGCGGCGACTTGCTTTCGAAAAAATTGGGTTCTGCCTGATGCAAGCCGGCCCAGATATTCTCTTCGCTATCCTCGAATAGAGTTATTACCCGCGTATCTGCTAGGCTCTCGCTATCGCCAGGGCGATTATTGTTGCTTATGAATTGCCTGCGTTCGCGGTCAAATCTCAGCAAGCCTGTGGCGCCTGTTCCAAACCACATTGTTCCTTGGTGATCCTCGAGCATCGTATAGGCCGGGTTTCTTACTTTGGCCGCACCGCTCTCCGGTGTCAACTCATACCGAGTCAGCGTGTTCGTTTTCCGATCAAATGTCGCTATAACGCCATCTTCGCCGTAGATGATCCAAAACACACCGAATCTATCTTCGTGGAAATAGGTTCCCATCCCGGAATCGCCGAGAGGAATATGCCTTTTCACCTTCCCGCTTATACGATCGAATTCGTCAAGACTTCTACCAGTCCCGACCCAGAAGGTGCCCGCCCGGTCTTCGCCAGTCGTTTTTATATCGTTGTCACCGAGGCTAGATGGGTCATTCGGAACATGGCGATAATGGCTAATCAGCCCGCTCGTAGGATCTAACTTGTACAGACCGCTACCTGTAGATAACCAAAGCATGCCGGAGTCGTCTTGACTGATCTGATTGATGGCAGTCGCTGAACCGCTCGAATCTTGCGCGTCAATTCGGTAGTGAGTGAATGTTTCGGTGAGAGCGTCGAATCGATCAAGATATTGATCCGATCCAACCCAAATGGTGCCAGAGCGGTCCTTGAATAAGGAATAGATGTAGACCCCGCTCAAACTGTCCGGATGCGCGTTATCGTGCCTGAAGACCTTAAACTTGTAACCATCGTAGCGATTTAGACCGTCCTGCGTCCCAAACCACATGAAACCTCTATCGTCCTGGATGATATTCGAGACTCTGACTTGAGATAGGCCCTGGGCGGCGGATAGCCGGGAAAATCGAATTTCCCTCCCTTCAATAATCGGCAACTGTATAGTCTGCTCATTCACACCGGCCTGCGCAACCGGGAGCGTATGAGCTGGATAATGATCCGGCTTGCCTGGCTCCGCCGCGCAGAGGGCGCAAGAGAATATAAACAATGCCACTACCGGACCACAAGCAGCGATTAAGGAGTCGAGCTTACTTCCGGCGGGAGACAAAGAAAGGATCCAAGCAGTACCTTGACCTGCTCCGAGCAGCCTCCAGATCCGCGCCGCTCTCCTCACAGGCGCGACGAAGTGTGGGTCTGGTCTCAATAGATGTTCCCTTCAGGGCGAAAACCACGTCGAATGTGGTGCGTAACAAGCGCGTGAGGAGGTCTCAACTGAGAATTCGATCACAACCTGAGTCACTGTTTCGCTTCAAAGCCCTTAAAGCCCGAGAGGACACATCGGCCGTCGAGGTGCCGGTTGGTCATCCCGAGCTTTGCAACCGATATTCATGTTAGTGTAACGCAGCTTTCCGAAATGCTGAGCATCTGTGAAATCCAGGCACCGTTGGTATTCACGCATTCACGGCGAAACGTGTTTTGAATCCCGAAGCACAAGAGAACATAGACCTCTGTCAACTGGCTTGGCATTGGGTTAGAAGTAGTCCGCCGCCGCCGGGGCTCTTGGGCGCTGCGAGAGCGCCGGATTGTTCCGGTGTCCCACAAACTTCCTCGGATTCGTCCAACTCGCTTGTATGCATATGCTAATCAGACATTTATGAGACCGCTTCTAGTGTCCGCCAGGCGCTCTTGAGCCGATCTGAAATCCCTTTGTGAGCAAGACCAGAGGTGCAGCAATCAACGTTCCAACACCCAAAATGTAAAAGCAATCCATGAAGGCCAGGAATCTGGTCTGGACTTGGAGCTGTTCGTAAATACGACCGGTCGCGGCATGGATGGCGTCCGCATGGGAGAACCCGTGTATCTGGAGATAAGCAACTATCTGCTTCACCGAGGCTTGGAAGGGCACCGTCGATGCCGTCTGGTTTGCACCGACAACCGACTGATGAAAGCTAGCCCGTCTGTCGCTCATGATCGTGACCAGCGCAATTCCAAAGCTGCCTCCCCAATTCCGGAAGAAATTAGTGAGGGAAGACGCCTTATTGTTATCCTCGGGCGCCAGTTGTGAATAGGCTAGAACAGAAAGAGGAACAAAGAAGAAGGCGTAGCCAAAACCCTGGAGAGACCTGGCAAGCGCCCAATGTTGAAAATCAGTGTCAAGGGTCATCCGGCCGTAATGCAGGAAGAAAATACCGACCACCATCACTGCGCCAAACAACAAGATTCGGGGCTGGATGATCTTACGCTGAACCAATTGAGCGCCAAGGGGAGCCAACAACGTTATGACCAGCGCCCCCGGGGCAAGAACAAGTCCAGCGTCGATCGCTCGATATCCGAAAAGTGACTGCAGTATCTGAGGAATCATTGTGGTGGAGGCGAACAGCCCGACCCCGAAAACGAAGTAGAAGACGTTCGCGATCGCGAAGTTACGTACCTTCAGGAGCCTAAGGTTGATAATCGGGTCCGGAGTGTGCAGTTCCCAATACACAGCGGCACTGAGACATACAACCGCTATAACCGTGCACCAACGTATGGTCGTTGAGCCGAACCAGTCATCGATCTGGCCGCGGTCCAACAACACTTCCAGAGCGGCAGAACCAATGCCGACCAGAGCAATTCCGATTCCGTCCACCCGCAGCTTTCCATTGACCCGAACTGAAGCGCGCTCTTTGATGAAGGCGGGGGGGGTCGTGTACGAATCGATTCGTCAAAATGAGCGACAAGATGCCGACCGGAATGTTGATAAAGAACACCCAACGCCAACTGAAGTTGTCTGTGATGTATCCCCCCAGCACCGGTCCTATCGCTGGTGCTGTCACGATTGCTACGGTGTAAAGCGCAAAAGCCGAAGCCCGCTTAGCAGGCTCGAATGCGTCGACTAGGATGGCCTGCTCGACAGGGGCGAGACCCCCTCCCCCTATGCCTTGAAGCACGCGCGCGATAAGGATCACCTGTAGACTCGGCGCGATCCCGCACAGAAAGGAAGTAACGGTGAAGAGAAATACGCATGCCATGTAGTAGTTCTTCCGACCGAATACGCGCGAAAGCCAAGCTGACATCGGGAGGACTACTGCATTCGCAACGAGATACGTGGTCAATATCCATGTCACCTCATCGAAGGAACGACCGAGACCGCCAGCGATATAAGGCAAAGAAACGTTCGCTATGGACGTATCAAGCAGTTCCATGAAGGTTGCAAGCGTTACTGTGAGTGCAACCACCCAGGGGTTGATGCCGGGGGAGACCTGATGAACTAATTTGATGTTTGTGGAGCTATCCGAGATCTCAGTCACCATATGAACGTCTCCGCTAAATGCGATTAAGACTTTGAACAAGTGGATTGCTTATCGCATGATTGCTGGATCGGGCAAAACGAGAAGGCACTCCTTTCGAGCGCTGGCGGTCTGCGGTATGCGTCTGAATCCGCGCAGTTCACATCAGCTGTGCACGATGGTTTGCAACGAACTCTTCCATCGTCATGAGTGGACCGCCGGCAATCTCCGATCCTAGGCTGTCGGTTCCGCTGAGAAGTCCCTCCTGCTGATCAATCTTCACCGCCTCGAAGTGCGCTCCCTTTGCGGTGTCGTTCGGAATGCCAAGCAACTCTAGGAACTCGGGCGGAGAGACCTGTTCGAATCGAACGTCTTTTCCGAGAACCCCCGCGATAAGCGCCGCAAGCTCGACGTGGCTATATTCAACGGGCCCGTGAAGGGATAGGGCCTGCCCGACGTGTTTCGCTGGATTCTCAAGTAGACCGACCACGATCCGCGCAATATCGCTTGAGGCGATGGGCGCAAAGCGGCTGTCGCCGTCGAACGGAACTACATAACGCCCCTTGCGAATAAGGGCGGAGATGTAAAGTATCCATTCGGCGAAGAACGTAATCCGGAGGTGCGTTACGGGTATTCCTGACCAGTCAAAGACTTGCTCCGAAAGCCAATGAGCCATCGTTGCTTGGCTTCTCGCGAAAGGCCGAGACTGCTTATGAGACATGTTTACGACGAGTTCCAGTCCTTCTTCTTCCGCGGCCTTGGCAAAGATTACCGAGGCCTCGACTTGTCCGTGCGCCAGAGGATAGACGAAATAGGCACTCCTGACACCCTTCAGCGCCGCCCTAATGTCGCCAATCTTCAACATGTCGCCAAAGACGACTTCGGCGCCAAGCTCCTGAAGTGCTCTGGAGCGCCCATCTTGTTTGCGCGCCAATGCTCTTACTCGGTGACCTCTCTCCAATAGGAGCTTCACCGTTGGCCGTCCAGTGTCGCCTGTTGCCCCGGTAACCAGGATCAGCTTTGTGTCCGTGTCAGATGCTGCACTACGCTTGCTTACCAGATCAGAATTCATGGCTCGTCTCACTCGATCTGGGGAATCAGAATCACTGTTGCATTGCTGATTTAGGGTTTGGAAGGAGGGCAAAGGTCAAATCCGATCGGCGCGAGCTTGACCCTACGCACCCAAGCGGAGTCGGCTTGGAGGCACGACGACTTCGATCAACCCTGTTGCAACGTCGTAGACAATCCCAGAGATCATGAATCCACCAGGGATGTCTTTGTTGCTCCTATAGGATTCAACATCCATGGCAACAGCTTTGCGTGGGTCGGCGATCGCCATCAGATCGAGTTGGGACCTGCTAACACCCAGATGGATTGCGAGCAGATCAGGCGCGTGTTTATAACAGCCGATGATGCCGCACTCGGTATGGTGGAGAATGATGAGGTCCCACCCTAAGCCCATCTCTTGGCCTGCGGCTCTGGTCACGATCGGGAGCAAGACCATGGCTTCGACGAGGGCAGGATTGATCCTGCCCCCAACATTTCTGTAAATTGCCGCCTCGCCCGACTTCAACCCGAAGACGTCTACCGGATCGACCCTGGGATCGAGGCACCCGATGATGATGGTCTTCGCTGAGGGGATAATCTTCAGATCAGTCGAATACCGTTCCTTGGCAAACTCGTCGTTTCGTAGAGTGATTGTGTCAACGAAGGTCATGATTTCTCCGGAATCTGGTTCCAACGATAGGATCTCTTCGAGGGTAGGTCTTTGCGGAAGTCGCCAGCGTTTGTCAAAAGAAATCGCTCTCTGGCTGGCGGGTTTGCGATCATTGATTCGCTAATGCACGATGAACGAACTGAATACACATGGAACCTTCTCCAACAGCCGACGCTACTCTCTTTACGCTTTCAGCCCTCACGTCTCCTACAGCGAACACTCCTGGCACATTTGCCTCTAGGGGATAGGGAGCGCGCTGAAGACTCGAGTCTGCAAGCACGCTCGTACCCGTCTTTATGAATCCCTTGGTGTCCAAGGAAAGGCAACCGCTCACCCAGCTTGTGTTAGGGTCGGCCCCAGCCATCATGAACAGGCGTCGGACCTCATGGTCTTCCGATTCGCCTGTCAAATGATCCATGCAACGAATACCCTCCAACCTGTCTCCACCTTC
Organism: Granulicella aggregans; assembly: GCF_014203275.1. GTDB lineage: Bacteria > Acidobacteriota > Terriglobia > Terriglobales > Acidobacteriaceae > Edaphobacter. The sequence goes on along the minus strand of NZ_JACHIP010000009.1, from coordinate 106,580 downwards.
CAGAGCCACTACAGTCGTGCGCGTCTTCAGGATGATCGTTGGCGAAGCCTCAATTCTTGAGATCAGGTATTTGGACATGTTGGTCTTGAGATTTGGCCCACGAACAAGCAGGTAGACTTTGGTTGCGAAACTCGAAAGGAAGATCGCGGCTTGTCCCGCAGAATTTCCGCCTCCTACGATCACGACAGGTTCGTCCTGACACAGCGGTGCCTCAAGTTGTGTCGCCCCGTAGTAGACTCCGTTGCCATCAAAGCGAGCGGCATCAGGGATGTCCAAGCGACGGTACCGAGATCCGGTAGCAACAACCACAGTTCGGGTCTGGATCACACTTCCGTCGTCGAGTTTGATCCGATAAGGATGCTGCTCGCATTGCAGCGTACAGGCGCTTCGAGCAATGGACAATCTCGCGCCAAACTTCTCCGCTTGAATGTAGGCGGCGTCCGCCAACTCCTGTCCCGAAATCCCAAAGGGAAACCTAGATAGTTTTCGATGCGTGAACTCGACCCGGCCTGTCCACCAGGAGCATTGCTTTCAACAACTAGCGCGTTGAGTCCTTCGGATGCTCCATAGACTGCGGCCGCCAATCCAGATGGTCCAGCTCCAACGATGACCACATCGAACACATCCGTTTGGTCCAATCCGGCATTCAAGTCGAAACAGACGGCTGCCTCCGCGTTGCTAGGAGCACGCAGAACCACGTCTCCTCTGCAGATCAGAACCGGAATGTCGGCCAATTCGATACCAAACTGATCGAGAACGCTTTGTATATCGGGATCTTCATCGATGTCCAGATAGGTATAGGGATGTCCGTTTCGTACCAAAAACGACCGCAAGCGTAAGGTGTCACTGGAATGAGTTGAGCCGATTAAGACTGCGTCGCCCACGGCATTCGCAATGAGATAGATTCTTCGTTGCACAAACGCATTCAGCAGCAGATTGCCAACGACGGCATCCGTCCGCATGATGTGATGCAACGATGCGCGATCCACTTCAAGCACTTCGCCGGCTGTCGAGACTCGACAAGAGACAAGACTCCGACGACCAGAGAGCTGAGTCAACTCGCCCGTGAACTCACCCTGTCCAAGCACGCTGATGACCGATTCATACCCGTTTGAAACGCCGACGAGTTCAATACTGCCGCTCAGGACCACAAAAAGCCCATGCTGCAAAGTCTCCCGGTTGAACAATATCTCAGCTGCCGCTGTCTTTCTCACCGTACCCCTGCTTTGAAGCATTTGCAGACTTCGAGCGTCCAAGCGGGGAAACAGTAGTGAATGGCTTTCGTTGCCTTCAGTCGACATGGGCGAGCCCCCATCTTCGCTTGGTATCGCGCGCTCGGCTAGGAACGACGTCCATCGACGGTGAGGACGTTAGGACCGGAACTCTCGTCCGTGGCATTAGTGCCATTCCCTTTGGTCGTCGGCCGACGGGCCATAGATGCTCGGGACCTTACCGCCCATAGGACGGATGTAGGTGGTCAACTGGCCGCGATGATGAATCGTGTCGAAGAGCGCGATCCATAGAAGACCTCCCAATGTATCTCTGAGTAGTATTTCTTCCTTGCCCTGAATCAACCAAGCTTGATGATTCCAACTCTCATCGTCCAAGGCAGCAAGCTGAATCCTCAATTCGTTGTGGTCTCGCTCATAGGTAGCCACAATGTTAACTCGATCATCCAACGTGGTGGGCTCTTGCCAGTGCATCCCGGTGTAAGAGCTGTTCTTGTTCTCACAGAGTTGAATGCAGCTCCGCTGAGCTGCGATGAGCAGCGCAACTAGCTCTGCCGCCGAACGCGAAAGAGGGTGTGGCCGGAATTCCAGATGATCGATTGGCAAAGCCGCGATTACATTCGCAAAGGCAGAATGTTCTTGCTGCCAACGTTTGATGAAAAACTCTCGATTACTTAGCTTCGCGCCGATTCCGTGTGTTGCCATAGCATGCCTCTCCCATGTCCGCAGAACGTTGTGGAGCTCTACCTAATCGTCAACGTTGTAGCTCCACTTTTGAAAAGAGAAAGACGAGGCCCTCGGCCATGGTCGGGTGTGTAAACGTGGCGTCGCGCAGAGTCTGATAAGGAAGCCCGGCCAGCATCGCTACTTGCACGATGGCCATGACCTCCCCCGCTTCCGGTCCAATCATGGAGAAGCCCAGGATGCGGTCCCCTCCTACTTCAAGCAGGGCCTTCATGAACCCATGACTCTCATCGAGGGTCCGGGTTCTCAGCACTGCAGCCATGGGTAACTTGGTTACGCGAACGGGTATTCCACGACGGCGAGCATCGTCTTCGGTCAAACCGACCTGCGAGACCGGCGGATCGGTGAAGAGACAGGAGGGGACCAGACGGCCGGCCGTCGTCCGATCGATGCCAGCGAGATTGTCACGGATCACACGGAAATCGTCATAGGAAATATGGGTAAACTGCGGACTTCCTGCGCATTCACCGATCGCCCATATCCCGGTGGCAGTTGTCAGAAGGCGATCATTCACCTTTATATATCCCTGTTCATTTAGGTGAACACCCGCGACGTCTAGCCCTATCGAAGAGGTGTTCGGCACTCGTCCGGTTGCGACGAGGATATCGCTTCCTGCAACCGTGATTTCGCCTGCATCGGTTCTCACGAGCAAGCTCACGCTTGAACCCGATCTCCCCCGCACACTCACAGTCTCGGAGACGGCGATCACGTCGATTCCCTCCTTAAGGAAGGTTTCAAGTAGAGAGCCAGCGATATCAGCGTCTTGGTTCGCTAAGAGTTGCGACCCGCGATGCAGGATCGTTACTCGGCTACCGAAACGACCAAACGCCTGAGCAAACTCGAGCCCGACATACCCTCCCCCCAAGACGATAAGGTGCTCTGGGAGACGATCGAGTTGAAGAATTTCGATATTCGTTAACGGCCCTGCCTCCGCGAGGCCGGGCACCGGTGGTATAGAGGCGTGGGTTCCCAGGTTGAGGAAGATCCGCTCCGCCCTCAGGGTTCGAGTTCCACCGTCGTTCAGTTGGATTTCAAGCGTCTTCGGACCAATAAACTTCGCCTCACCCATCACAAGCTCAGTTCCACTACCCTTGTAGCGGTCCAAATTCGTAGCGATTAGGCCCTGCACCATTCTTCGCTTGCGCTCTTGAACTGCCTCCATATCAGATGGGGGTCTGGTGGGAGCCACACCAAAGGTCCTTGCGTGCTGCGAGAGGTACGCCACCTTGGCACTCCAAATTTCATTCTTACTCGGGAGGCAGTTTACATTCGGGCAGGAGCCCCCGATCCACCGCCGCTCGATTACAGCGACTTGCTGTCCAGACTGTGACAGATGCCAAGCGAGGTACTTGCCACCCTCGCCGCTGCCGATTACGACGTTCTCGTAGTTTTCCACAGCCATAAAAATCTTCCTTTCCTTTGATCTCGTCGCGCTTCATCGCAGAGAAGTGCTGATGATCAAGGGATCTCCTGCCTGTGCGGGCAGAAGGTCGGTCCTGGGGCTTCATCGCTCTGACCCAAGGGACAAAGATAAAGCTGCCGCGCGGCGAAAACGCAGCGCGGCAGAGGAAAGGGGGCACATAAGTTGCTCACAAGATATCAACGCGCAAGTGCGGGGAGCTCTTCGGGAATGTGTGAGGTCGCAACCAGATGACCGTTGATCCAGGCGACGATGTCGGCCAGAACCACATCCTTATCTACATCGTTGAGAAGGTCGTGGAATCCGCCCTCATAGAACTTCAGCGTCTTGTCGGAAGAGCCAGCATTGTCGTAGAAGTGCTTGCTACCACTTGGCCGTGTGTTCTTATCTTCTGTTCCGTGAAGAATAAGAACAGGCAATGTGATCTGGGGAAAGTCCTGCTTAAGGCGTTCGTCCGCCCGAACCATCGCGGCCATGGTCTGTGTAGGCTGAGTCTCCTTCTCGATCAGCGGATCGCTGTTCATCGCTTCTACAGCAACAGGATCCCTTGAGAATCGCTCATTCGGAAGATGAAGGATGTGTGCGTGGGGGGCGAGGTGACTCAGTCCCTTGAAGACTGACAGGACGAAGTCGGGAGCGGGTAATTCATGGGCAAAGCTCTCGCAGATAAGCCCCGTCAGATCCGCTGGGTGATCGAGTGTGTAAAGGCACGCGACGACACCGCCGGCGCTGTGACCGAGCATGAACATCGGAAAAGCCGCTTCGCGGGTTTTCACGATCTCCATGACGGCCTCAACGTCACTCACGTAGTCATCGAACGATTCGACAAAGAAGCGTTCGCCTTCCGAGTTACCTCTGCCACGAAGATCTACCGCATACACGGATAAGCGGTCGGCAACGAGGTGCTCGGCTACCTCTTCGTAGTATCCGCTATGAGCGTTGAATCCAGGCACGATGACTACGGTGGCGCGGGCTTTCGTTTCAGGACGCCAGGACCGAAAGAATATTTTCAGGTCATCTGCGTCCTGGACTGTTTCTTGGCTTTTTACACTCATAACAATCTCCTGACTGCTTTCTTGGTTTCTGGTGAGGCTCATCCCGGCTGGTGACGGCCACAGCCATGTCTGTAGTGACCATAGAGCCGAATCGCATGATCTCTCTTTGCCAAAGTGACTGGGTTTTGTCGAAAGAAAGGACTAATCCACACTTCTCCAGCCGCACTTGCGCGGGAGGTCGAGAGTGGGGATCTCGCCGAAACATCGAAGCTGTATTCGTCAAAATACAGTTGCGATCAGAAAGAGGATCGCTTGCTCTTCCGGTAGGTTGGAGATCAGTTAGAAGCCGTCATCTGGGGTGAAGCACCTTAAAGCGTTCCGCAACGGGCCATGCTCAATTATCACGACTATTGATCGTCGACATCAATATCCAACGCGCCGAATCGCAGGAGAACGACTTGTCAAACCTTGAGAAAACTTTGCAAGAAGAGGGTGAAGATCGCGTTCAGCACGTTGATGTTCAAAGCCAGTTTTCACGCAGAACTATCCTGATCGGGGGCGCTGCGATGGCTACATCATTCGCGCTTCCGCATAAGTCTTTCGCTTCACAACACGGCACGGGGGACTCTCCTTCAAGGCCACACTCCGGAGAGGATTCATTGGACACGCTCAAAGTCAAAGACGGAACATCCATCTACTACAAAGACTGGGGCACCGGTCAGCCCATTGTCTTCTCACATGGTTGGCCGCTAACGGCAGATGCCTGGGATGCGCAGATGCTCTTCTTCGGCGAGCGAGGGTATCGGGTCGTCGCTCACGATCGTCGGGGCCACGGCCGTTCCGGTCAATCTTGGAACGGGAATGATATGGATACTTATGCCGACGATCTTTCGGAGCTGATCGAGAAATTGGATTTGAAGGACGCTATTCTGGTCGGCCATTCGACCGGCGGGGGCGAAGTTGCCCGGTACCTTGGCCGGCATGGAAGCAAGCGCGTATCGAAAGCAGTCCTCATCTCAGCTGTGACGCCGTTTATGCTCGAAACTCCCGATCATCCCGGAGCCCCGATGTCGGTATTTGACGGACTGCGACAAGGCGTTGTGAACAATCGGGCCGAGTTCTTCCGTGGTCTTTCCGTTCCGTTCTATGGTTATGACCGACCGGACGCGAAGGTTTCGGAAGGCATCAAAAATTCCTTCTGGCTTCAGGGAATGTTGGGTTCTGTGAAAGGTGAACTGGACTCAATCAAGGCATTCTCCGAGACGGATTTTCGGGAGGATCTCAAGAAGATCACAATCCCAACACTGATCCTGCAGGGCGACGACGATCAAATCGTTCCTTTGCAGATTTCTTCGCCTCTCACCGCGAAGTTGGTTAAGAACTCCACGCTGAAGATTTACCCCGGTCAGCCGCATGGGCTTTGCACCACGTTCGCCGATCAGGTCAACGTTGATCTACTTGCCTTCATCAAGGGCTGACTTCTTTGACGGTCTGCAAACGGCGCGAGGAAGAGCCATCAAAGCCTTCTCTCGCGGCACGTCGTCGTCCAAAGCAAACAGTGAGATTGCCGGTTTGGGCAGGCTTCTAATATGACGACTCGTAGAACATTCATCGCCGGGACGATTGCCACTGCGGCTTCGTTGGCTTCCAATTCTAGTGAAAGTTCAGCCGCTTCAGTCGGACGCGTTGCGGCGTTGGAACACACCCTCAACAAAGCGGAAAGGGGCACTGATATGCAGGACCAAGCAGAGGATCCGAGGATCACCAGAGCGCGGCTCTCAGGGCCGGAGCAAGTGACGAAGAATGCGACCGTGGCCGAACTTGGACCAGGAGGGGTCATGAAGGTTCTGGTTCAAGGATCGAACGAGTGGGTGTGCGTCGCCGGGGATGAGAACCGAATCGGTTCGCCGCCGATGTGCATGAATCCGCTCGGTATGCAGTGGATGATGGATGCTATGCAGGGCAAGCCGAAGCCGGGCAATGCCGCTCCCGGCATGATCTACATGCTGTGTGGCGCGACCCAGCGGAGCAATACAGATGCAACGGACAAGACTGGCCCGGCTATACCCATTGGCCCACACTGGATGATTACCTGGCCTTTCGATGCTCAAGCGAATGGACTTCCCACTACGGTTCGGGATAAGGGAGCCTGGGTGATGTTTGCAGGAACGCCCTACTCTTACCTCCACGTCTGCGGGAGTCCGTGGGAAGGTAATGAGTATCACGCGGGCGACAAAGCGATCTGGACGATGAACTACGCTCGACCATGAATCTGAATTGACTGGAAAATCTTGCCTTATGCTGGAGGAATCGAGACCTGATGAGTAACGAGAATACCGCTAGGAATAAGGCCATTGCTATTGAGGCGATCACAGGTGTCTTTATCAAACGGGACACCAGTGTGCCTGAAGAGCTCTTCGATGTCGCCTATAAGCAACACAACCCTGCCATTCCGAATGGCAGCAAAGCCATTCCTGACCTGATTCGCGCTCTGCCGGCCGAATTCAAATACGAAATGGGCATGGTCATTGCTGAAGGCGAGTTCGTCGCAATTCACGGCCGGTACACCGGTTGGGCAGCCAAACCTCTGATTGCTGTCGATATCTTCCGAATCGTCGACGGAAAGCTCGTCGAACATTGGGATGTCATGCAGGAAGAGGTACCGGCCGAGAACACAGCGAGTGGCAATGCCATGTTTCTTCCGCCAGAATAATTTATGACCTCAGCCGTTTCTCGGTCGCCAATGAGTCCGCCATGTGTTGCATCCGAGGTCCACACAGGAGTGGACTTGCAGTGCCTTGCGTCTGATCGGCGATCGACCCTTCTGCTGACTGTGCTGGGTTCCTCCATGGCATTCATGGACGGATCCGTCGTAAACGTGGCATTACCTACACTTCAGGCAAGTTTCAGAGCGAGCTCTTATCACATCCTCTGGGTTGTTCAGGCTTATTCCCTCTTAGGCTCGGCGCTGCTTTTGTTTTGCGGAGCCTTGGGAGATCGCTTCGGCCGGATGCGAATATACCTCTTAGGTGTTGCCGTATTTGCTTTAGCCTCAATCGGCTGTGCGGCATCATTGAACCTCAGTGAGCTAATCCTGGCGCGTGCAATCCAAGGCTTTGGCGCGGCACTCCTTATTCCGCAGGCGCTCGCAATACTTTCTGACACCTACCCGGAAGGCGAGCGTGCCGGCGCGATCGGAACCTGGTCGGCATGGACTTCTGTTTCTATTGCGCTCGGGCCTATTGTCGGCGGATGGCTGATCCAAGTTTCTGGCTGGCGCGCGATCTTTCTACTCAACATACCCTTCACATTATGGATAATCTGGCTTGCCCCTAAGCTTAGGCGAACGGCGAATGACCAACCGCCAGTCACGTCTTTTGCCCTGGACTATCGGGGCGCAATGCTCAACATTTTAGGATTCGCCGCGATCGTCTTCGCCCTGTCCTTCGTGCCGCAACTCGGCTGGAAAGATCCGCGAATCAGTCTATCTCTCCTCACTGGCTTTGTTTTGCTTTTCGTCTTCGTTCTGTCTCAACGCAGGAGCCCCAACCCTCTCGTTCCGCTCTCACTGTTTCGTAGCGCTGCGTTTTCTGGTGCGAATGTCTTAACCTTTCTTGCCTACGGGGCGCTCGGCGGCGCGTTCTATATCGTTCCGTACTTCCTGATTGGTGCACGGCATCTCCTGCCCAGCTCCGCGGGCGCCGCCTTTCTGCCGATGATTGCGATCATGTTCGCCTTTTCGGGAAGGGTCGAAACGATAGCCGCCAAGGTAGGTGAAGTGAAGTTCATGGTGGTAGGCTCGGCACTGACCGCAGGTGGTTTTGCCTTGTTGGGATTAGTCTCCAAAGAGACCCGTTACGCTTTTGGATTTCTCCCCGGAGTCTTGCTGTTGGGTGTGGGCATCACACTGACCGTCGCACCTCTTACGTCTTTTCTTATGTCTTCCGTAGTCGCGAGCCGCCGGGGCGTCGCATCCGCGGTGAACAACTCTGTGTCTCGGCTTGGGGGCCTCATCGCAGTCTCAATCGTCGCCGTCGCGGTGAGCCACACGTTCAATCTTGCGCTTGCAAGACAGCTGCAGTCTTCTGGCTTACCCGCCGAGATGCAACATATACTCGTGAATTCAGAAGGGCTCATGCTGGCCCTTCCGATCCCTCAACAGTTTGGGTATTCGCAGTCGTTACGCGCGACAGCGATGTTACAACACTCGTTTGTAACTGCCTATCGGGATGTGATGTTCGGCTGCGCCTTCACCACCTTCCTCGGCACGCTTGTCATCGTGTGGACGGCGAGAAAGTCGCAGTTTGGCCTGGAATCCGACGAGGGTTAGGATCGAGCCCACAGAACGCCTTCGGAAAGTGCGGTCAGCGATTCGCCAAGAGCCAGACTCGCTACGTTATTCTGGCAAGCTCATCGAAGAAGTCAGCTTTCTGAATACCGCAAAATGGCACAGCAGAACAACTGGAACGATGAATGCGGGCAACAGAACGAATGGGAAATGAAGAATAGCGATCGTCGGCTGCTCAAAGGCGAAGCGCTGAAAGCGGAACGGTGCAGAGAGCATCGCTCGGGCAAGGGCATTAAGCACACTGAGTAGACAGAGGGCGTTCCAAATGAACAAACCTCTCCTTCCGATCCTTCGGTTGCTGAACGCCCACCAGACGAATGGCACCGTCAGCCCGGCCAGGATATCGACATTTCCAGCCTCAAACGTCATCAGTGCAGGTACCTGCTTATAGAGGAGTAACCAGTAGAGAGTGGCTTCCACAAAGATACGGATGGCGTGCACGAGGATGCACCACTTCAGGTCCATCCGATCAACGAAACGTCGACCGGCTTCAGTGAGGAACAAGCCGGCAATCAGGATCACCGGCGGTGCGATCGCAAGGATGAAATGTGGTGGAATCGTGTTGGTGATCAGGTAAAAGCCACTGAGTGCGATAGCCGACTGCAACACCATCCAAACCAGCGAAAACAAGATCGCCGACTTGGACCCACGGACGGCTCTGCCGAACAGGAAGAGGGCTAGAGCGGTGACTCCCAGAAAGAAGACAATGATAGGAAGCGGAAGGTAATTCATCGGCGAACTCCTTGGATCCGAATCTGTGGCAATGCGTGCAATGACATCGAGGAGAATATTATCGACATGCGTTCATCACCGGGGATCTCTCCAGAGTTTGACGTGCCCGCCGTAGACGAGACTTAGCGGCAGGAACCGACAAGCCACTTTGTTCCGCGAGTTCGGCCATCGTGTAGTCGTGTTGGCGGTAGGCATCGACTACCGAACGGAGTGAGGGCTTCAATCGTGACACTGCAATTGACAATAACTTACGCCTCTCCCATCCGACGTAAGAAGCCTCGATGTTGATTGAACGATCGGGTACTCCGTCGCACCTTGAAAGGCCGAGCTCGTTGGGCTCATCAAGAGATACAGTGGGTCTCGTTCGCTGCTTTCGCAGCTGCATCAAGCAGGTGTTAATGACGATCCGAGTAAGCCAGGTCGACACGGTAGATCTTCCACTGAACGTCTCGATTCGCCGATAGGCTTTCAGGAAGGATTCCTGTACCGCGTCTTCGCCATCTTCTCTATTCCTCAAGATGTGGATCGCGGTTTTCAATAGACGCTTCTCATGCCTACCTCGAAGAATCTCGAACGCTTCGTGACTTCCTATTCTGATCAGTTCCACAAGGCGATCGTCAGGTACGTATTCGGTCTTTACACCCGAGCCGGACCCTGGAGCCGCGTTCGATGATCCAAGTCTATTGTTCATTTAGCGGCCCTCTGGTAAGAAATGACTGGTCGTCACGTACGCGACTTTAGATATTAGGCCCTGAGCTCAAGCGGAATGGTAGCCGGCCTTCGACTGGCCCGTCCGGAAGAGGCCGGCTGGGCCAGCTCTAACTGATCGTTTTAGAGTTCGGGGGGACCTCAAACGCAGCCTTATGCTTGGCGACAAATTCCTGGATGGTCATGGGGGGGCGGCCCGTGATGCGCTCAACATCGTCATTCGTTCCGCCGGTTATGCCATTTTGGCAATCCAAGGCTACGGCCCCGATGTGTTGGGTAAAGAAGGGCGAGGAATAGTCTGGGATCTTCGCAAGAATCGCAAGGAACTCATCGACTTCGAGCGGAGTGTATGTGATGGTGCGTCCTAACACTTCACTCGCGGCGGCGGCTATCCCGTAAACGTCAAGCTCGACCGGCCCAAGCAGCTTGTAGAGATGGCCGGCATGGGGAGCGGGGTCAGCCAAGATCTTGGCAATCACGCGCCCTTGGTCTTCTGAAGCGATGGGCGCAAACTTCCCGCGACCAAACGGCAGGGCCAATGTATCCTTTCTCGCATAATCCTTCCACGAGAAGGGATAGAGCAACCACTCAGCAAATAGGGTCGGCCGAAGGTGGGTCACAGGCACACCGGACCAATCAAACACCTGTTCAGCGAGCCAATGACTCTGAGCCGCATGGCTCTTAGAATCGCGCCTTGAGGTCATCTGGGAGGTGTAGACGATGGCACCCACCCCTGCTTCCTTTGCGGCCTGTGCGAAAGCGACCGTTGCCTCAAGAAGTTGTGGGGCCAGAGGGTAGACGAAATACGCAGCACCAACGCCTTCCATCGCCGCGCGAACGCTATCGATATCCAGTAGATTGCCTACTGCGATCTCTGCCCCTAGGGAGCGTAATTCGTCGGCGCGCGCGTCGTCCTTCTGAACAAATGCTCGTACTTAATGCCCTTCATTGCGAAGGAAGCGGGTGGCCCAGCCGCCGGTTCCCCCGGTTGCGCCGGTCACCAAAAGCTTTGACTTTGTCATTTGATCTCCCTTGTTCCGCTCTGGTTGAACAGATACCAGACCAGCTACCAAAGACAATGTCCCGGTTGCCAATACAACGAGACTACCGACCTTGCTCCTAGAAGGATTTTCAAATCGCACTGCATTTTGGCAGTGCTGCTGCCAAAAAGTTTCGTTCTTTTAGGCGAAGTTCTCCCGCGCTAGCGCTTGGTGGTGATCCCTATCGTCTGCGACAAATGAAAGTCGTTTTCGCAAAGAACTCCACCCCTTGTTCTTCTATCGTTGCTGCTTGTACGGCATCTATCTGCGATAGATCAAGCGACCCTACCCACCATGAAAAATCCGCTGCGAGCCATCTCACAAGCGTTTATCCTCACCGTCGGTATCACACCTCCGACCCCTGCAAGAGAACGCGGCGCGCTGATCTTTGTGTCGACTATGCTGGTGGGGATGGTGGTTCTCGCGGTGCTTGTGTTCTTCGTACTCATACGCCATCTCTAGGCTCGCGTATTAGAGATTTCGCGGATAGAGGTGAGGACACGTCAGACCATAAGCTATGGACTCACTCGAACTGAAACTTCGATCGACATACCGGGTAACAAGAGCGGACCTGCCGCTTCGAGACCATTCAGCCGAATCCGCACAGGGATGCGCTGCACTACCTTCACATAGTTGCCGGTTGCATTGTCTGGGGCGATCACTGAGTACTTGGACCCGGTAGCCCCTCCGATACTTTCTACAGTTCCTTGGAAATCACGACCTATCGAATCGACGTGCACAGTTGCAGGCTGGCCGATGCGCATCTTCTTCATCTGCGTTTCCCGAAAGTTGGCAATGGCCCACACGTCCTTAGGCGGTGCGAGAGTTAGCATCAATTGATTGGCGGCCACTCGCTGTCCAACTTCCATAGATTTACGACCCACGATTCCACTGACAGGTGCGGCCAGGTTTGTGTAGCCGAGGTCAAGCTGCGCATTCCAAAGCGCGGCTTGAGATTTCTTCGTTTCACCTGAAGCGCGGAGCATGTTTGCACGCGCACTCGCGATCGACTCTGGAGCGGTTTCGGCCATGCGAAGATCACTCTGCCGCTCTTTGATTTTTTGGCGCGCAGCCTCGATCTTTTGATCGGCACCGGCGCTGTTGGCCTGAGCGGCGGCGAGGAGTGCCCCCGTACCTTTAGAGTCCGCCTCGCGCTGATCGTACTCGGATCGTGAGATCTCGTGTGTCGCCACAAGTGCTTGATATCGGACCCTATCATCTTCTGCTCTGCGATAGTTCGCCTCGGTCTGAGCAACCGTTGCTTCGGCTGCGGTCTTTTGAGAAAAGGCAGATTCCAAGTCTGCCTCTGCTTCTACAAGCGAGGCCTGAGCTGAGGTCAGCCTGCTCAGAGCGGTCTCTGAAGCGATAGGAAGGTTTAGCGCTGCTGCCCGCTCCTGCGCTACGGACGCCTGTACATCGCCTTCTAATCGATTGACGGTTGGTTGATAGTCGTTGGGATCCAAATGTGCGATCACGGTGCCCGCCGTCACGTAGTAGGTATCTTCAACATTTGGGTTCACCCAGGTGATGGTTCCTCCGATTCGAGTGTTGATCGGGTGAACGTGCCCGTCTATCTGCGCGTCATCTGTGCTCACCTCGTTGGTATGGAGCACAAAGTGCCAGCCCACGAGCGCGCTTATCAGTACCGCGACGAATAGTGCAACGAGCAGAGTGTTGCTAGCCTTCCTGCTCTTGGTCTCGGTCAATGACATCAGTGCACCCCCAGGTACGATACGTAGTCTTGTTCTGCTGTGCCGGTCGCTCGGATCAGCATCAGCTTCGCGACCTGGTGAGCATAAATGCTGGCGATCCGGTTATCCTCTGCCTCAGCCGCGGACTGCTGAGCTTGGATGAGATCGGCCGCATTCGATACACCAACGTCGAATCGGTCCTTTGCCTGGCGTAGGCCCTCGACGGCCAAGGCTTGATTTTCCAGGGAGACTTCGACGCTCTTGCTGGCAGCTGTCAAATCCAGAAGGGCCGTCCGGACATCGAATACTGCCCTTGCCCGCGTGTCCGCGAACTCGGCTCTCCGCGGTCGGCGGTTGCCTTTGCGTCCAGGACATCCGCCTCGATTCGCCTCCCAGTAAAGATAGGAACTGAGATCCTCCCTTCCACGTCATAGTCCCGATAGGGGTGTCCATAGGTGATGCCTGTTTCGCCGCCATTGGCGAGTATCTCCACGGACGGCAACCGCTGTGCTCGTTCCGCCTTAACACTCTGCTCAGCTGCATCGAGGCGGGCGCTAGCGGCTCGCAAATCTTGGCGCTTTTCTGTGGCTTTCGATAGCAGTTCCGCCTTGTCGGTGGGAGGGCCTTCGAGGAAGGTCAAACCATCAGTCAACGTGAATTCTTGTTCGATAGGAAGACCAATGATCCGAGTTAGAGCTAGCTTGTCCTTCTCCAGCGTGGTCGTCGCGAGAGTCACCCGAAGATCCGCAGAACGCATAGCGACGTTCGCTCGTATTTCGTCAATCTGAGGAGAAAGGTCATGTACAACTCTGCTCGACAGAATGGAATCAATGGTTTTGGCGGTTGCGAATTGCGCCCGTGCGGTTTCGAGCCTAGTTTGACTCGCTTCGACTAGAAGGTAAGAACTGACTGAGGCGAGAACGACGATATTCCTGGCGTCAGCCATCGATGCAGCCGAAGCCTCCATCTCTTTGCTCGAAGCTTTCACATCATGCAGTGCCTGGACATCTACAACTCGCTGTTGGAGTGTGGCGTGAGCCGTCTGGTAGTTATAGCCTTGGACAACGTGCGGTACGCCAAGCTTCTCCGTGCCCAAGGCGTCCATCACGAGATTTCTGTAGTCCTCAGTGGATTCGACCCCAATCTGCGGAAGCAACGTCGAGAGAGCGCGGAGCCTTGCAGCACGCGACCGCTGGTGATCCTGTTCTGAGTCGATGTAACCAAGGTTTGTCCGAAGCGCTAAATCTACGGCGGCGCGTAAAGAGAGCTGAAGAACCCCGGGGACCACCCGTCCTGTCGGCACGCTTCCAAGGAAGGGATTCTGCGACTGCACGGCGAATGCGCTTGGGTTGGTGGTGTTCTGACCGGGGTTGAAGGGACGAGGGGTGTCGACCGTATTTTGCGGGGAGCTCCCGCTTCCGGTACTTTGCGTTCGACCATTTGTTGTCAAGCAAATTGCGACACCGAGAGTGAAACAAACTTTATGACCATACGACCACAATGACCTCTTCATCTGCGCCCTCCAGCGGCTTGCAGGAGGCTGGCAGGGACTGGTTCGTCGAGAGAATTTCGCACGGGTGACGGGGCCGCCGCACGAGAGGAAAGAAGTGGAACGAAGAATACAGTGATCGCGGCCACAAACGCCATCGTGTAAAACGTATCGGCATAACTCAATACCGAACTCTGCTTCCGGACCATCGCAGACAGTGCTCTGTCACTGAGATATGAAGCTTGACCAAGCACGGAAAGATTCCGATTGACAAAGGCGTCGAGAAGCCTCGACGAATGAAGTGACATCCTTCGGTCGATGAGAACTGCCGATAAGGTGACCCCCACGGATGCGCCGAGTTGTCTGCATCCGTAATACATCGCGCGACCATTCGAAGCCTTTTGGTTGTCGACCGTTGCGAACGCCACAATCCCAAGGGTAGGGACAGACAGTCCAATGAATATCCCATTTAGTGCCAAGGGCAGCCACAGATCTAGATCGGGGGTATCAGTCGTTACGAAATGCGCAAAGAGGAGTTGCGAAGCTATTTCCACGGCTAGAGCAAAAAGAAGTACGCCCGTCCCGCCAATCTTCGCGAAGAGGGGAATGATTGAACGGAAGCAGCAAAGCACGAGGACAGAGGAGGCACCGCCAATGCTGAGAAGTACACCTGTCTGAAGAGCAGAATGAACTTCAAGATTCCGCAAATACTGGGGAATGACGTAGAGGCTGCCGGCCAGCAACACTCCGACCAGAAAGCCCAGGATGGCGCCCCCGCGAGCTAGAGAATTGCGAAGGATAGCAAAATCAAGCAGAGGATATCTATTCCAGGAAGACAGTTCCCACAGCACAAAGACCGAGTTTGCGGTGACCCCAACGAGGAAAAAGGTGGTGAGAGTCGAAGACTCAAACCAACCGTCTACCTCGCCGCGGCTCAGAGCGGTTGCAGACATATAGCACCGAGAATGAGAAGTCCTATGCCAATTGAGTCGAGAGGCTTACGCGAATCCTCCTTCGCCCAGTGATTCGCTCCATACCGATCAAACAACCACGCGGCCGTAAGCATCAGGATGGTTGGTATTCCAAATAGGAATCTCCACGATGCAACATCTGCGAGCCACCCACACACCACCGGCGACAAGAACCTACCAACAAAAAAGTAGGCGATGGCGTAACCGACCAGCGGTGTAGGACGAACCGTAGCTTCATATTGCTGTGTGAAGAAAACGAATGCACGGACAAGAAACGCTCCGCCCGCGAATCCGGCTATAGCGCGAAAGAGAAGAAAGGTACTCAGGTCGGTACTGAGTGCACACCCCACCGACGCGACCGCATAAGACAGAGACAAAGCTGTGAGGAAGTGCCGGTTTCCGTATTTGAGGGAGAGGCGATCTGACAGCGCGATAGAGACGGCAAACGCAGCCATGTATACCGTTAGGGCCCAACTAGCCTGGTCGCTGGAGGCGCTCAGCGTGCCCGTAAGATCCGTAAGAGTCAGACTCACGCCAGACGTGGTCCAAGTCTCCGCCGCGCTGGCAAGTGTCAGCGCGGCAAGCGTGGCGGCCCTACTGACTTCCCCTGTTTTGTCAGCACCGACAGTCCCGATTGGCGACGCATGAGCTGGCTGTGTCATCGCTCGACACTAAGGGTTGGCGAGAGACATCTCTTTGTAGAAAGTACCGAATTTTTCCATTTCCAACTCAAAAGCTGTTTCATGGTCAAGCGCGCGCAATCTTAGGCTCTTCCCGTCAAAGCATGAGCTTATTTGGGAAGACCCGTGTCCTGGGGAATTCTATGGTCAGGTGGTATGCCGCGCCACAATCTCACAATGAGCGCGCGCTCTGAAGGGTAGCGAAAGATGAACAGACGAGAGATAGTCTCCGGAATTGGTGCAGCAACAGCCTGGCTCGTAGCGCCGTCATCCACAAGAGCAATGGTGGACAAGCACCAACCTGAAAACCTCTCGGGTGTGGTAGGAGTATCGCAAGCAAAGGGTTCCGAGTCTATACCTCCGTTCGTAGAACACCGCGTTCCACGAGATGGCCATTTCCTGTATGCCCGCGAATACGGGGGGCAGGGGCCAACGTTTGTTCTCTTGCACGGCTATCCTGACAATCTGCATATCTATGACCTGCTTATTCCAGTTCTCGTAGCTGCTGGCCGTCATGTCGTAGCCTTCGATTTTCTTGGCTTTGGGGCTTCCGAGAAACCTGCCGGAGTCGACTATGGCTTCAAACAGCAACTCGGGGATCTGCACGCGGTTGCCGACTTCCTCAAACTCGACAGCATTGTGCCGGTCGCCCACGATGCCGGTGGCGTGGCCGCTATCAACTTCACCTTGTCGAAACCCAAGTTGATTGCAGGGCTCGTTCTTTTGAACACCTTCTATGCAGATGCGCCGACGCTCCGTATACCAGAACTGATCGAACTTTTTTCGTTACCTCAGACACGCGCCTTTGGACTGGCTATGGCTTCCGACCCCAAGCAGCTCGCGTTTCTTCTGAGGTTTCAGCAGCTACAGTTTGAAATTGGCGTCTCGCAAGCCCAGATCGACGTCATTGACAAGCTGGTACAGCCGCTCATCTTCAACAATTTTGCTCAACATCCGAGTGCCGGACCTGCCTTCGCGGCTTTAGCTGCAGATCTTCGTCCCCAGATCGCTGCGAACAATCAGCAAGTGAGCAAGCTAGCAGAGTTGGGCATTCCGACGACCATTGTTTGGGGAAAGAGCGACGCGTATCTCAATGTCGGCGTCGCGCAAAATCTTGCTGGCCACTTCGAAGGAGCCTCAGTACATCTGCTCGATGCCGGCCATTGGCCGCAACTTGATCTGCCAGAAGATGTCGGACGCTACCTTTTGGCGGAGCGCTAATCGAGCCAAGAAACCGTCACCAGGGGTAGGCACGCAATTCACGCTCATCTCCATTGATTTGCCGCGGCAAACGGCAAATTTGGCTCGCGACGAAGAACGAACTTCAAACACGGAAGGGGAATCACATGGGAAACAAGAAGATACTCATCACGGCGGCGACCGGTGTTACCGGCAGCGCGGCCGCCGCCAATCTACTGGGACTAGGCATTCCGGTCCGGGCATTGGTCCACCGAATCGATGCCCGCTCGGAGCAACTGCGCGCCCAAGGCGCGGAAATCGTCGAAGGTGATCTGCTCGACTTTGCAGTCCTCGACAAGGCTCTGCTTGGAATTACGGGGGCATATTTCTGCTATCCAATTCAGATACCGGGGATCATCGAATCGACTGCCTTCTTCACGCAGGCTGCTTTGGACGCCGGCGTCGGCACCATCGTGAACATGTCGCAGATATCAGCACGCAGGATTTCCAAAAGCGTGGCTGCTAGGAATCATTGGATAGCTGAACGACTGCTCGATCGCTCAGGCATTCCAGTCACGCATCTGCGTCCCACCTTCTTTGCCGAATGGTTGATCTATTTCGCGGAAAGCATTCAGAAGGACAGTGTTCTTCCCCTTCCTTTTGGCGACGCCCGTTATGCGCCGATCGCCGCTGAGGATCAGGGACGCGTCATCTCTGCCATTCTCAACGATCCGACCGGGCATGCGGGAAAGATCTATCCACTCTACGGTCCGACGGAGCTCTCGGAATACGAAGTGGCCGACCTCCTGACGGAGATCCTCGGACGAAAGATCACCTATCAGGCCCTTGAGATCAAGGAGTTTATGCCGGTTTGGGAGAAAACAGTAGGATCGAAGACGTTTAACCAGCAGCACATCGCTTCCGTCGCACAGGAGTGTCGCGAAGGACTGTTCTCAGGAACAAACGACTGGGTAGAGAAGATCACGCTTAGGAAGCCACTAGGAATGAGGGAGTTTATTTTGCAGAATAAAGGTCTGTTCGCCTAGAGCAGTGCATAGGGGAAGCGCTGCATTCCTCCGGAAATCGCGAAGCTCATCGCGGAGCATGTTGGCGATACTGTTTTGACGACGCGAGAGATCCAGGTCCTGCGACTCGTTGCGGGCCGTCACTCGAATAAACTCACCGCAGCGCGCCTCACTGTCTCGGAAGACGCGGTCAAGAATCACATGAGTAGCATTCTTACCAAGCTCTCCGCGAACGATCGCACTCATGCCGTTACGATCGCGATGAGGCGTGGTTTCCTCGACGGATAACGTATCATCTCATCTCCGCACCGAGATCGAGGCATCTCACTTCCCCTTGCGACGTTGCGGCACTTTCCTTTTGGTTAGCGGTGGCTGACTTTTCAGGAGCGTATCAAAGGATAGTCTGAAGAAATCATCGATCGGTGTCTTGTTTTGCGAATTCTTCATCAACAGCAACGAGCCGAACCATGCCGCCATCAGGTATCTGGCAAGACTATCCGGATCATGCGACTGGGCAACTTCCCCACTCACTTGAGCTGCTCGGAGGGAAGCAGAGACCGCGGCAATCCAACGATTAAAGCTCTTTTCGATCAACTTCCCGAAGCTCTCTGGCAATGCAGAAGATTCCGCGGTGAAGTTTCCCATAAGGCAGCCGAGAGAGATCTTCTGCCTCTGCTGAAACCTAAGAGCTTCCTCAAATTGGTCGCGTAGGCGTGCAATCTCCGATGGCTGAGGTTTCTTCGACCTGGGCGATCCTTGTGCGACGTCGGGTGGCGTGAACACCTTGTCGGCGACGCAAGCATAGAGATCGAGCGCCTCCAGGCCTAAAAGTTCTTTACTCTTAAAATAGTTGTAGAAGGTTCCCTTGGGAACGCCGACCATATCGAGTATGTCTTGTACACTCGTGCCGTTGTATCCGAACTCATAGAATCGGACATATGCTGCCTCTATGATCTTCTCGCGAGTTCCGGTGTTTGCCATGGCACTCCGTTTACAGTGCAATCATAGCGAAGCTGAGGCCACCTGTCGCTGATCTAGTGCTGGTTGGCATGAAAACCGACCTGCAATTCAGGTCTGAGAGCCGGATGCACCCTGCTTAACCCCAATCCTCCACGTCTCCCTGGGTCCGAAACCGCTCGATGATCTCGAGCATCTCTCGTACCGGCGAGCCCTTATCGATGCAAGCTGAGAAGAGGACGCGCACCTCGAACGGCAAGGTATAGGCTTGCCCGCTCAGGAGAACAATGGGAAATGTCGCGTTTGACGCGCGCATTCTGAGCAGCAACTCTCTGCCGTTCATCTCAGGCATGTCGTAATCCACAAACGCTAGGTCGACAGCGTCGAAGTCTTGTTTCAAAGCCTCGAACGGTCGATCGGAGATGATCACGGTGTACCCGTTGCTTTCAAGAAGAGTCTGACAGAGCTGGAGGCATACAAGATCGTCATCCACACATAAGATCCGGTGTCCGGCTGATGAGGTATCGTCTCTTCTCGCCAACCTAAACCTCCAAGTGCGAACCGATCTATACGCGTGCTTCTTACTGAATTGAGGGAGGCCAAGAGAACTGTCGAGACGGTGGGGCTATTGAGTCGTTCGCCTTGTGTCAATTGACTACCGCAACGTTAACCGACGTACGCCTAAATTCTCTTGTCAAAATCATTCGGCTTTTAGCGGAACAGGCTCGAAAGGCGCACGCATGGTTGTGGGTTCCGATTTCCATCGATGGTTCGTCGAATTCTGCTGGTTCGGTTCACTGCAACCTGTTGCCTATCAACAGATTGGGCGGTCTCCCTGGACTGGTCTCGTTCCAGAAAGGGAGGAAACACCCTAAAAGCCCCCCCACGAATGGGTAATTCCTTTTCACGTTTAGCGCGTACGACTGGTCGTATTATCGATTACACCAGATCATAAGGCGGTGACGGACATGAACGACAGACGTAACCCACAGCCGTATCAGGACCTTAATGGAGGTTTGCTCCCGTCAATCGGAAACACCATGTACATCCGGTCCGCATTAGAGATGCGCGGCAGAACAGCGGTGATACCTCTATTGCCTCACATCCGAACGACAAATGCTTCGGTTGACTACGTTCATCTGCCAAGGCTGGTCGTCACGGTCCATCTCAACTCTGCCCGCGTGCAACAACGGTGGCTGCTTGATGTTTCTGCCGATACCAAGATCGACACTGGCAAAAACCTCAGTATCGACGCTGAATGGGCACTTTCGCCTGAGGTGGCTCATACGTGCGATTCCGTGCAGTTCCATCTTCCGCGGACAACGCTCAACGACTTCACCGACGCGAACGGGCTGCCTCGACTCTCCATTGAATGCCATGGGGATTTGAGTGAGTCTCCGGTCTTTGCTCAGCTTACGAGCCTTATCATTCCCTGTATCGAAGCGCCCTCTCTCTTCTCGTCCACCTTCATGAATCATTTTGTGATGCTCTTTTGCTCACATGTGGTTCATCTTTGGAGCTCCCGTCCGAAGGACGAAGAGGTACATAGCGGCGGTCTCTCCACCTGGCAGAGGCGGCGGGCGATGGAGCTCTTGTCAAAGGGAACGTACGACGATGTCAAGCTGGCGGTAATTGCCAAAGAGTGCCGCTTGTCTGTGAGCCATTTCGCGCGGTCCTTCAAGAAAACCTTTGGACTTCCAGTTCACCGCTGGGTTATCGATCAGCGAGTCGATCACGCTAAACAACTTCTTCTCAACTCCAATGAATCCCTTATAGAGATTGCCTTCCGCGCCGGATTTTGTGACCAAGCGTCGTTCAATCGGACATTCGCCAAGCTCACTGGCACCAGCCCCGGCCGTTGGCGTAGGAACTTCAAGGTCTAATCCCCCTTGTTGTGGAGTTTGCATATCGAATGACTCGCTAACGCCTGCGTGCGCGGTTGATGAGTTCTTCGACAGCCAGTGTTGCGAAACCACGCGAGCCTGAATCGCGCATGAAGCGCTCCGAGACATGGAAGCTGAAGTAGATACCGCAAAGCTCGAAGACAAACTGCTCCGCGTCAAGATCCTGGCGGAAGTCGTCCATTGCGATGGCCTGGGTAACGAGCTACCGCAGGTGAGTACACCAACGAACTCCTTCCTCTAAGAGAGAATCTCGGACCGAACCTTCACGGTCATCGAATTCGAAAAAGCCGGCTAGGAGCGGAGCGCCGCCCAACGCCGTCGGACGAGACGCCCACGTCAGCCAGTTCGAGATGGTGGCTTCCAATCGAGGGAGCCCTTCGGCAACATTGAGAGCTGGGGACACAACCTCCGAGCGAAAGACAGTACCAATGTGCTTGATCAGCTCCCGGTGAAGTTGCTCTATCGATTTGAAATGAGCAAAGAGGCCACTCTTCGACATTCCTATGTGTTTTGCGAGATTCCCTAATGTCACTCCGGAAAACCCATAGATACAGACGATCTCGAATGCAGCTTGAAGTATGTGCGACCGCGTCCCCTGCTCATTGTTTCTTACAGTCATGCTCGCTCGATCCTTCAGCGTTGACAGAAGGTGAACACCCTCGCAGAGGCTGCTCGATTTTTTGCGCCAAGGCCACAATGGCAACCAGATAACGATATGGTGCCGATCAGCCTAATGCTTGGCTTATCGCGCTGAGTTTTGTCTGAAGACATCGTCAAAGAAGAAGTTGTCATACACAATTGCTGAGTGAGACGGCAAAATAATACGACTGGTCGTGTTATTTAAAGAGCCCGAGTGTTGCTTGAACTTGAGGCGACTGATGCAGGCCTATCACGAAGGCCAGATTACATTCAACGGGTTTCGGAGTAAAAGCGGTCCTACAGGGCAAACGGAGCCTGGAAATCCTATGCGCCATGCGACCGGAACCCGTTCGCCTCAGCCGACTCATGAGGCTCATTCCCAAGGCGTCGAAGAAGGCACTAAGAGCCAATCTTGGATCCTTGGAGTCCGCACGCATCGTTGTGAGAAGGGATTTTGAGCGATACCTTGCTTCATGTTGAATACGACTTTGTCGATGACACGAGCGAGACAATCTGGGCCATCTTGGATCATCTCGCCGCTTGGGGAATGATCTTGAAAGCAAGAGCGAAGATCACTCCTTCGCGGGCTTGATCGGTGAACCTGACATTGCCATTCTGAGGATTGTGCAGACTCGCGTCACTTTGTCGATTGTTTCGAACAATCCTGAAGCCTATTTGCCAAGACGCCTTGAAGCCAGATTCGTAGTCTAGGAAATGACCGACGAGTTCGGCGCTCGAAAGATATAGGGAGTCCTCATGCATAAGGATCTAGACGGCAGAGTCGCGATCGTCACCGGAAGTTCCAAGGGGTTCGGCTCGGCCATCGCAAAAGCGCTGGCAGCCGAAGGGGCGTTAACAGTCGTGAATTATGTTTCAGACAAAACCGGTGCGGAAAAGACTGTGGCCGCAATCACTGCAGCGGGCGGCATTGCGATAGCAATTCAGGGATCAGTCAGTCACCTCTCGGAGGTGAGGCGGATCTTCGAGGAGGCGATTGCGGCTTTCGGTAAGGTAGACATCCTCGTCAATAACGCAGGCGTTTACACGTTTGGTCCTCTCGCGGAGATCGAAGAGGCAGAGTACCGGAGGCAATTCGATACGAATGTCTTAGGAACACTTCTGATGTGCAAGGAAGGTTCTCTCCGCTTTGGCGACGCCGGCGGAAGCATCATCAACATCGGCACCGCCGGTACGACTCTCAATCTGCCTGGCACGGTGATGTACACGGCAACCAAAGCAGCCTCCGATTCCATCACCCATGTTCTCGCCAAAGAACTAGGCAGGCGCGGTATCCGAGTGAACTCGGTAAATCCCGGGATTGTACTGACCGAGGGTGTCAGTGCCTTGGGAATGAATTCTGAGACGGCCTTTGTGGTTGACCTTGTTGCCCAAACGCCACTGGGGCGCGCTGGAACGACCCAGGACGTTGCGGATGTCGTTACCTTTCTTGCCTCTGACAAATCACGCTGGGTCACCGGGCAAATCATACAAGCCTCGGGCGGACTGCAATAAAACCAAGCAGTTCGCCATCGCTCCGGATGCGCTCTCTTGATCACGGGTCATGCTGTCTACGTTTCTAGTGGAGGGTTGACTGAGCATTTCATCCGATTCGGCAACCACTGACCCTCACCGAGTGATTGCTCCCCTAATACAAGTCAACCCGGAAACAGGAGAGAACATGAAAACCTTCAAGATACTCAGCATCGGCATCGCCGCCGGCATTGCGGTCGCAGCACTTCTTTGTACAACAGGACAAGCAGCGGCTCAAGAGTCCAAACCCAGCAAGATAGGAACAGTGGTGCTCGTTCATGGGGCATGGGCGGACGGTTCATCCTGGACAAAGGTCATCCCGCGTCTGGAGGAGAAGGGTCTCAACGTGGTGGCGGTCCAGCTTCCGCTGACGTCTCTGGCCAACGATGTTGCCACGGTAGAGCGTGCGATCGCGATTGCGCCTCCGCCGGTACTCCTCGTAGGTCATTCATATGCCGGAGTCGTCATCACACAAGCTGGAAATGATCCAAAAGTTATTGGCTTGGTATACGTGGCGGCGTACGCACCAGACGCGGGCGAGTCGGCTGTGACGCTCAATTCCATGTATCCACCTGCCCCCATAGCTGCGGACAATTTGATCACGTCAGACTCTCTCGGAAACCTGAAGCTGCTGCCAAAAGGAATCTTGACCGACTTCGCAGAAGATCTACCTCTGAGAGAGAAGACGACGCTTATCGCGACTCAAGGCCCAACAGCCCAAGATGTGTTGGGTACACCGGTCACGGCGCAGCATGGCGGACCAAGCCATCCTGGTTCATCATTGCAGGGCGAGATCGCATCATTCAGCCACAGTTGGAAGAGTTCATGTCAAAACGCATGAATGCCGTCACCATCACCGCTGATTCGTGCCACGTGATCATCCTGGCTAAACCAGACGAGGTCACAGACGTTATTGTTCGGGCCAGTCAATCTTTCGACAAGTAAAGAGTGCCGGTTGGAAGGCGCTGGCGCGTTGTTCAAGTGAGCTGATGCGCCAACTGCCTCACACCTGCCCTCCTCTATTCGGAAGCTGATTGTTCGACTTCTTCCTTTTCGCTGCGAAGGTACGCCAACCCTGGGAGGCTCTTTCGATCTCCTTGAGAGAAAAACAATGAAGGAAAACATCACGAACCGCCCTGATCTTGAAGAGGCACTGCAGACAAAATTGGTTGAAGAGCATGTTCATCAACCAAGACCTGAAGAGCTCAAGCCTCAATTGAAAGTTGACGAGACCCCCTTTCGCAAAGGCATGCGAGAGAAGGTCGAAACGGTAGAAGTATCGACATTTAAACCAAAGGGTTAGAAGTAGTCATACCGCGAGGGTCAAGGCTATCGCCGGACAGATCGACAACATAAAGGGGAGTGGCATGGGAAAGCTCGATGGAAAAGTTGCTCTGATCACCGGCGGCACGAGCGGAATTGGCTTTGCTACTGCAAGGCTCTTTGTAGCCGAGGGGGCACAGATCTACGTAACCGGGCGCCGCAAAGACAAGGTTGAAGAAGCCGTGACGAAGATCGGTAAAGGATGTATCGGCGTACAAGGAAACGTCGCAGATATGGCCGACCTCGATCGACTCTTCAATCAAATTACAAAGGAGTTCGGAAGACTTGATATTGTCTTCGCGAACGCAGGAACGGCGGAATACGCACCCATGGGCCAGATCGACGGAGCGCATTTTGAACGAATCTTCAACGCAAACGTGAAGGGTTTGCTTTTCAGTGTGCAGAAGGCTTTACCGCTGATGCGAGAGGGCTCGACGGTCGTCCTGACCAGTTCCGTAGTCGGGAGCAAGGGCTTCTCATCTAATTCGGTGTACGCGGCTTCCAAAGCTGCTATCCGATCTTTCGCGCGGACTTGGACGACAGACCTCAAGGATCGCAAGATCCGTGTCAACGTCGTCAGTCCAGGGTCGATTGACACGGAGGGATTCCGCGAGTTGGTAGGGACTTCGCCGGTCGGCCAACAGCGTATGACCAACTTAGCGAAGGCAGTTCCAGTCGGCCGAACCGGCCATCCAGATGAGATCGCGAAGGCGGTCTTGTTCCTTGCCTCTGATGACAGCAGCTACATCACTGGAACTGAAATCTTTGTCGATGGCGGTCTGGGGCAGGTCTAGCATGGTCCATCGTTCGTGTTCTCTTTGAGGATTGTAAGGGGATCCGTTTCTCCCTCAGTCGGGCAACACCCTTTCGTCACTAGAGCGCCGCAGGCAGCAAAGGGGACAATGCAGAAGCAGGAACGAGGCTGTTACGAAACGAGTTGTTCAGCAAGCAACCCGGAGAGGTCGCTGACGAGATACCGCTTTATCGTTCCTGATCTTGTTGCGCCGGGAGACAGATCAAAGCTACATCCAGCTCAAGTTAGCTTCGCCTTCTCCTGTATGCGTTGCGTTCTCCGTGTCCCCTTAGCAATTGCTAAATTCGACGAAGAGAGATCGCGCGCCTCTTGGAAGGCTCTGACGATGTGCTCGCCCAAATCAATCGAACCGTCGTTGAACCATGCCGAGACGCCATGGCTGAGCGTAGCCATGCCCATCTGTGACGCAAGATTTGCCTGCGGAACCGTCAGGCCACGCTCGCATAGTGCCGATGCCAGGGCGGCAGTCAACGCTCTGGTCTTGTCTGTCGCGCGTTCCTGTAATGCCTGGCTGCTGGCAATCACGCGTTGACGAGGCTCAGTGAAGGGCCGGTTCTCAATGAACATCTGCTTCACCGAGTCGAACGCGAAAAACAGAGCATCCCATGGGCCAAGTGTTTTAGGAGCGTCTCGTACCGCCTCCGTCACCGCTTCAATGAACGCAGCGCCACCGTCGAATAATACCTCTCGCTTGTCTGGAAAGTGACGGAAGAACGTCCGCTCTGTCACGCCCGCCTTCGCGGCAATCTCAGCCGCCGTGGTCTCCTCATACCCGCGCTCGCGGAACAGCTCCAGTGCCGCCCATTGAAGACGCTTCCGTACTTCCTCCCTGTTCCTTGGCATGGGTCTCCGCCTTATTGTCAGTGACTGACGATACGTGTACCATCTGTCAGTGACTGGGTATTGTGTCAGTCACTGACAATTCTAGTTCACGGCCGGGATTGTATGACCTTCATCCGCTCGTTGAGCCTCAGTTCGACTCGGCGAGCCACATCAACGGAGAACCTTATGACCAATCCCAAGCCGACTATGATGAAAGCGCTCTACTTCAAAACCATAGGCAAGCCACTCGATGTGCTCTGCCTGGAGGACGTCGCTATCCCCATCCCTGGCACCGGACAACTCCGTGTGCGGGTTCACGCTTGTGCTCTCAACCCTGCGGATTGGGCGGTCTGCGAGGGATTTCTGCCAGTCCCTCCGCCAAAAGGGATTGGATTCGATGTCGCCGGAACCGTGGACGCACTTGGCGAGGGTGTCACGAGCTTCAACGTCGGCGATCTAGTATTTGGCGTTCCGGACTACATAGGCCAACCCACCGGAGGAGCTGCCGAGTACGCCATCCTCAAAGTCTTCCTGCCTATTCCAGAGGGCCTAGACATCACCGAGGCAGCGGCCCTGCCTATGGCGGTGGAGACGGCAGCGCGCAGTATCGATCTTCTGCCGCTGACTGCCGGCCAGACCCTTATGGTGAACGGCGGTGGAACCATGACGGGATTTGCTGCCGTTCAAATCGCCTTGCTTCGTGGCGCGAATGTCATCGCCTCGGCAGGTGAGACCTTTGCCGATCGCCTGCGTGACCTAGGAGCGGAGGTCACGCCCTATGGCGAAGGAATGGTTGAGCGCGTTCGCGAACTTGCAGACGGAGCGCCTGACTTTGCGCTACATGCCGCTCAGGTCAAAGGTAGTCTCCCCGATCTGGTCAAGATCGTGGACGGCGATCCGAAGCGTGTGTTCAGCTTTGCGGATCGGGACGAAGCGGGCATCGGCGTCCGCACCGCGTGGAAGGAGCAGAGATCTGGTGGCCCACGATACGACGTTCTTGGGCACTATGCGCAACTCGCCGCCGAAGGCCGTTTCTCGATTCCGATCGCTCGAACGTTTGCTTTGGAAGATTGGCGTGAGGCAGCAGAGAGCAGCATGAGCAAGAAGGCACATGGCAAGCTCGTGCTGCTGCCAGGAACTTCGAATGCTGGAAACGTATAGGTCTGCGCGAGAAGGCGACTCCCAACCTTCTTGAAAGAGCCGTCCGATGCATCTTTGACGGAAGAGTGAATCTTCGGGCCCTAGGACCTCTGCATTCAACGTAGCTTTTAAACAGGTAAGAATGAGACGATGTCCTAGCAATTGCGAGGACATCGCCGTCTATGGCTTATATACAGGGTGCTGAATCTCATCACGTCCTTCCATCCTTGGAACCCGACTAGTTCCGGGGATTGCCAGGTTCATTTTGCTTCACTCGCTGCACATCTGTAAGGACACGTTCCAAGTCTTTTGTTCCTCCAACCACGGCACATCGCAGGTTTCGAGCTAGGCACCTGAGGACGTTGGACATCACAGCTGCATTGCTGCGAGCAAGTATGACGTCCGGCCTGACGTGACCCATGTGCGAGATCACGGATATAGAAGCACGGAGCGGTTCTCGCGAACCTAGCTTGCGAAGAAGTACGATAGTCGCCGCCGCCGCGATCTCAGGACCAAAACGAAAGGTCTGCGATAGTAAGCACCGATGGCGTGTTTGAACGTGGTCCATTGCGTTCACAAGCTCCTGCGAACGCCGCGGAACGCGATCGAGTGCGTTGTTGCACATTTCACATGCGCCGGGAAGCGCCCTCGGGCTTCGCAGGCAATCGAGCGATTGAAGGCTATGTAGAGAGCCGAAGAGGGCTTGCTGCCACGATCATCTGCTGCCCGTAGGCAAAGGGGCCGTTTGCCAGCACCAGGGCGCGCGAGCAAAGTGCCCAGAACGGCCAATATACGGCGAACTTCATGATAGGACTCCTGTCTCAACGGCAATGCAGACGCAAGCACGCGGCTCGATCCTCATGAGGTAGGACCTACCTAGATTCTGAGAATCTGTGATTCCTACAGGCGGTGACTTCGGGGCAAGTGTTCAGGACTGTGTATCCATGCCTGGCCAACGTTATCGTTAACCGAGACATTGAAGGACGCTGTCCGCAACACCAGCACGGCCACCGGGTGGAAGCGTACCGGATTCGACTTCAAGGCATTTTCGAAAACTGCGGGCGGAGCTTTAGCGCAGCCATTCTGGGAGGCAGGCATTCCCATCTGAGCGCATTGATTGTGCATCATGCGGCAACAGGCACGCTCCGCAGCCGTCATTTCGGATTCGGGAGTGACGCACGCCATCAAGGGAGCTGCACAAGAGAGCAGCGAAAGCAGTGCGACTCCGAGATGGCGAAAAGCTTTCATTTCTACTTTAGGATAAGCCTCGTAAGGCTCAGGGTATTACGAAACCTGCATATCCTTTTGTTCTTAACGACATCCGGCGGGTTCCTCAAGAATGGGCAGTTTGCCAATCTGTCGACGTCTGAAAGTTGCTCGGTTGGTGCAAATCGCCTATGCGCGATTCGACCGCTGATTTGCGATGCACGTGCGGACACTCTCTGCGTTTATCCTTATGTTGAGGTGACATGAGTACACACGAGATATTGGAAGCCATCGACAAACAGATCACGCGCCTGCAACAGGCCCGGACCCTACTCTCTAGCGCCACTCCAGATACTCCTGCCGTTGCCGCAACAAGAAAGCCAAGCGGTAAGCGGCGTGGCCGGCCCAAAGGATCAATCAACAAGAAGTCTGAAGCTACAGCTTCAACCCCGGCAAAGAAAGTCAGAGCCATCATCAGTGGCGAAGGTAAGGCGCGGATTGCGGCAGCACAAAAGGCTCGTTGGGCCGTGCTAAAGAACAGCAACAACGTCGCCAAGCCCGCAGCAAAGAAGAACTTTACAATACAGAGCAAGAAGACCGTGATGCCTGCAAAGAAGGTTGCCGCTAAGCGTGCGCCTACTGTGAAGGATGTCGCGACGACAAAAGAAATGTAGAACGACAGCTCCGGTTCAGGGTGGGTCGCTCGTTCCCGCCTCATGCGGACGCGATTATCTTGAACCGGAGTGGCGAACTACCGCCTCGATTGCGGAATGCGACCCAGGCGTGGGTCGTGGCTCAGAATGAGATCGCATGCATGAAGAGCCCACTGTTCAAATTCGGCACAATCAGCCGGCAGGACGAGCCAGTGACCAATCTTGCTTCCCAGGCCCTGAATCGGGCGAAGCGACGGTAAGGCCTGACGAAGCTCTGCGTCCATGGGATCAGTGGCTTCGGAAAGGACGAGCCACACACCGTTATCTTTGGGATACTTGGCATGATCCAGCAGCATGAAGAGGCGGGTATGGACATATACAGCCCATCGGAAAACATCCGGCGCACTTCTGGCTCTAAAGTCGCGAGGGCCTCCAGAACAAACGAATGCGGCGGTCTCGGCTTCAGCTTTGGGTGACGCGGCATTTCGATCCTCCATTTGGTTCCCGTAACAGTTGACCAAGTTATGCCCCAATTTCGCGTGGGTGAGGTCCACACGCCATCGATGGAAGCCTGGTCTCTCAGACCGAAGCTGCGATGGAAGGCTTGGAAGATAGGCGGCTACCATCCTCATGTTGAGGGGAACGCACATGCGCCGGCACACTCAAGCTGAACGACGACGACCTCACGGCCATCGACAGGGCGTTTCCTCCCCCTCATCACAAGCAGCAACTTGAGGTACTGTGTAAGCGTTCGATCTTCCCATCTGGTCGAATCGACTCTTGTCTGAGTTGCGTGGGCTAAGTGTCCGCTTATTTTAGGCGGACACTTATTAGGTGTCGGTCGTTATGTCTGAGCTGTGGGAGAGGGGATGTTCCAGGGCAGGAGTTCTGCGATGCGGTTGACCTGATAGTCAGCGATGTTGGTGAGGACGTATCTGAGGTACTGCTCCGGATTGATCCCGTTGAGCTTGTCAGTTCCAAGCAGCGAATAGATCGCGGCGGCGCGTTCTCCTCCGGGGTTCGAGCCTGCGAACAAATAGTTTTCCTTCCGACCGCGACGACGCGCAACGCGCGTTCCGCGTTCGATGAGCTGTACTCGGCGGCGGGGCGTCCGTCGATCGCTCCTGAGTATGTGCTGCGGGCGCTGTTGCTGCAGGCGTTTTACTCAGTGCGCTCGGAGCGCCAACTCGTCGAGCAACTGGACTATAACCTGTTGTTCCGCTGGTTCGTCGGCCTCGGCATGGACGACGCGGTGTGGAACCACGCTGTGTTCTCGAAGACCCGTGACCGGTTGCTCACCAGCGAGGTGGCGCAGCAGTTCTTCGCCGAGGTCAACAAACAAGCCAAGCGGTTCATGAGCGATGAGCACTTCAAGGTCGACGGCACGCTGATCCAGGCGCGGGCGTCGCAGAAGAGCTTCTGTAAGAAGGACGGCTCGAATGACGATGGCGCGAACTTCCACGGACAGAAGCGCTCCAATGAGACGCATGAGTCGACGACCGATCCAAATGCCAGGCTCTACAAAAAGAGCTATGGCAAAGAGTCGCATCTGGCCTATCTTGGCCATGCGCTGGTGGAGAACCGCAATGGCCTGATCGCCGCCCCAATGGCCTGGTTTTACTCCGCCCTTGACATCGGTCCTCCCCCCGTGCAAATTCTCGATGTAACCGGCCCTCTTGAGGTCTCTTCTAGCGCACCCGGATACGAAGTGCAGCTCGGCAATCCGGGACCGGACAGATGCTTGCAGACAAACCGCGGAGTGTCCCTTACAGGGGCGACACCGATAGAAGAGATCACGGGTCCCATCGATACGCTCATCATCACTGGTGGACCGGGAGCCGAAACCAATGTGTACGATGAGGTTTTCATATCGTGGATTGCTGAAGCTGCTGCACGGTCCCGTCGTGTGGCTTCTATTTGTATCGGCGCATTCCTGCTTGGAGCCGCTGGCCTCCTCGATGACAAGGCAGCCGTGACCCATTGGTTATTTTGCGACCGACTCGCAAAGGAGTTTCCAAGAGTGACCGTCCGGCCGGAGCCGATCTATCTCAAGGACGGCGCCGTTTATACCTCCGCAGGAATCACGGCCGGAATCGAACTTTGTCTGGCCCTGGTTGAGGAAGACCATGGACATCAAATCGCTCTGAATGTCGCCAGATTTCTGGTGATGTTTCTCGTCCGTCCCGGCGCGCAGGCGCAGCACAGTCATATGCTTTTGCGGCAGGCCGTTACTTCCAAGCCGCTCCGCGAACTGCAGGTCTGGATGCTCGAAAACTTGCGTGAAGATCTGACAGTCGAAAAGCTTGCCGATCGATTGGGTATGAGCGCACGACAGTTCACGCGCGTGTGTCTTCGGGAGACGAAAATGAATCCCGGTCAGTTCGTGGACCGCATGCGCGTTGAAGCCGCGCAACAGCTAATCGACAGCTCTTCCATGGGGCTAAAGGAGGTTGCCGACACGTCTGGCTTCCCGTCCGCCGTACTTTCTTGCGGGTTCTTGGGGTAAGTGCAGCTGAGTATTCAACCCGTTTCAATCGGCAACCGCGATTCACAAAGGAAGCCGTAAGTCAGATCACGGACATCGAATGATCGAGTACCTAATGCTCTTCGTGGGACGTCGGACCGTCATCGCCTTGGTTCGATAACGGCCATTATGTACAGTAAACGTGTAAGCGCAAAGCAATAATGTCGTAGCTCTGCAAGCCAAAGTGTCGCTGCCCCATCCTGAGTAAGGGTTGGAGGCGGCAGATGGGTTGGCTACAGATGAGTAAGCAGGAGTTGGGGCTAGCCGAGTCGAAGGAAAGCCGCTACACGACTTCGTACCGGCTGCCTTCTTGAGCGGTATGCGACTGAAGCCGGGATCCGCAACTCTATTTCGGTTCCGAGTCCTGTTCTACTCCAGATGTCGAGCCTGCCGCCGATCTTTGCGGCCCGCTCCCTCATTCCAGGCAAACCCCAGTGCCCTTCGCGGAAACCATCGCCTAGAATCGTTCTATCCAAGCCGATCCCGTCATCACGTATTCGAAGTCGGAACTCATTCCTATCGAAGTTGATCTCGGTCTCCATCTCGCTGGCTTCGGCATGCCGGAATCCATTGGTGAGCGCTTCCTTACCTATGCGGTACGCCTCTTCAAAGATAATCGGGTGGAGAGCCTGTATCGAACCATTGCATATGGAACGGAAGGTGACATGGCGGAGCCCGCGCAGCGAAAGCGCCACTTCGGCGAGCGCCTCCGAGAGATCAGTCGTATCTCGCGTAGGACTTCGCAGATCCAGCACGAGTTCTCGTCCCTCTAGCATCACGCCATCCGACTGCTGCAAAGCTTCCTCGAAAATGGCCCGCGCGGGTTCGTCTTGCCTGAGCTGTGTGGTGCCAGTGTTGAAGCGAAGCAAAAGGCCTTGTATCCCTTGGAAGAACGTGTCGTGAAGATCTCGCGCGATTCTCTCACGTTCCTGCATTCGTTCCCCGAGAACCAGTCGTGCCTGGTTTACAAGGACGTTTACGCGAACCAGATACAGGACACTGATTGCAAGAAGTGCCAGGCCTGCCAGGAGCAGACGAAACCACAAACGTTCATAGAGGAATGCTTGTTGCTTCACGTCATAAGCAAAGTCGGATTTTCCCCAGATGCCATCACTGTTCGTCGAACGCACTAAGAATCGATGGGTGCCTGGTGGAATCGTCGTGTAGACGGCGGCACGAGAAGCGGTTGTATTTTGCCATCCTGAGTCGACGCCCTCAAGACGGTACTGCATGCGAATAGTATCCGGTGCATCAAGGTCCACAGCCGCCATTGTGATCTCAGTGCGGTGTGCTCCAGGCGACAGCGTGAGGCTTTGACCCACAGGAACTTCAATGCCTTCGATAGTGATTCCTGGAATAAAGACGATGGGATTCTGTGTTGCCTTAGGCCATTTGTTCACATCAAGCTCGGCCAGACCTTTCACGGTGGCTACCCAGACCTTACCGTCCGTAGTCTGCACGATGTTCGGAGATCCCACGCTGGTTTGGCTTGAAAGAAGGCCATCACTGGTATTTACCCAGCGGTAATCGAGTGGAGAGTCCGGGATAGTCAATCGTTTCGTTATCGATTCAACAGGGAACTTGTAGATGCCGTGCCGGCTAGTACACCAGAGCTGGTGGCCAGGCAGTTCAATCATCCCGTTGACATTCAGATTGTCGAAGATCTTTAGGAGGTGGCCATTTTCCAGCTTGCTCAATCCATATGGAGCGCCTGCAACATAAAGGTTGCCACTTCCGTCCTCGACAAATCGAGAGGGAAGTCCATCGCTTGCAGCTAAGGCTGCTTCAAGACGCTCAAAACGTTCGCCAACCAAATGATCGATACCTTGTTGCGAAGCGACCCAAATTGTATGTGCCCCATCCTCGTGGACGTCCAGCACGTGATCGCTGGATAGTCCTTCCGCACGTCCGTAGTTGTGAAATTGCTTGCCTTGCATGTGGCTAACGCCGTTAAGAGTCGCGATCCATAAGGAATCATCGTGCGCAACGACAATCTTGGTGACCACCGTATCTGGGAGTCCGTCGGCCTTGGAGAACTGTGTGAAGTGCCCGTTCGTGAACTTGAACAGCCCACCTCCATACGTCCCAATCCACACATTCTCTTTAGAGTCTTGTGCAAGAGACCAGATACAGGTATTCGTCAGACCATCCTTCTCGAAGTACTTGCGAAAACGCTTTCCGTCGAAGATGGAGAAGCCGCAGTTGCTCCCGACGAATAGCTGTCCATTCGGACGCGCAAGAAGGGCCATCGGCTGATCGTTCGGCAACCCATCCCTCTTGGTATAAACGCGGATCGCCCGTGGTTTGTAGTGCCAAAGTCCGTTTCCATTCGTTCCCAACCAGACATCGCCAGATTCGGTGACATAGATCGACCGGGGAAGGTCTAGGGTATCTAAATTTTCTAATCGAGCTCCGCTAACCAGGTACAATCCGATACCGGTGCCGGCCCATATGTGGCCTTGAGTATCCTCATAGATGTGGTTCGTCGCCGTATTTCCCACGTGGCTCGGCGTCAGTGACGAAACAAGACCATGAGACTGGCGCCTAATGCCAGCATGGGTACCGTACCAAACGGTACCGTCGCCCCCTTGGTGAACCTCAAAGACCTGGTCTGGTGGTACCCCAAGTTGCTTGGCCGTCACGGTGGCCGGAATCCTATTCTTTCCTGCGACTTCAATTAATCCATCACTTGTGACGATGTAAAGGTGTCCGTCAGCCGCTTGGCTGATCCTGTTGACGTATACATTCTCCAGAACTGGAACCAGCACCTTCCCGGAGTAGAGATAGAGTCCGTGCTTGCCCCCAACCAAAATATCTCTGTTTCGAGTTTCAAAGATGACTTGGGCTTCCTCTGAGACCCCTGCTGCCGTACGAAGCAACTTCAACGTGCCTGGATCGATGTGGTCTTGAGCGGCCTGAGGAAGCACTGTCGCACCGGCGTCAGTGCCAACCCATAGATCTCCGTTAGAAGCCCGGAGAAGAGCATTAACAGCACCAGTGGATGCAGAACCCTCGACCTTAAGCCGAAGCTGATGAAACGCAACACCATCAAAGCTTGCAAGGCCGGTACCCGTCCCGATCCAGAGCAACCCGTTTTCGGTCTGCGCGATCGCATTCACGACGTTGTCGGGTAAACCTTGCTCAACCGTTAGTTCAGAGCGAATGTACTTGCTACGGAGGGGATGCTCACTTGAATCTGGATTCTCCGCCTGCATCATCTGCCCGCAAAGCAGCGCGACGGTAAAGCAAAGAAAGGATCCTATGCTTCGGCCTGCTGCTTGCCGGAGATGCGAAAAGGGCTTCATACACTATTTAGCAGGCGAGCAGTTTCTTATCGTCATCCATCGTCCTCGAACCCTTTGCTGAACACTCAGGACTGGTTAAACCATTACAAGAGAGAGACGAAGCGATCTGACGGTGAGTGAGGATACCCCTTAGGGTTGGTCCAGCCCGGCGTTTGGCCTTTCTCCACCGACTATACAGAATCGTTCTGGTGCACACCGCACGATGCGTTCAGGTAAATCTTAGAGGAGACGGGGGTGGAAAAGCTGAGCGTCAAGAATGCCCTATCGAGCAAAACAGCGACTTCCTCTTTCATCATCCGACCTATTAACCCAGCTCAGAAAAGCGTCGCGTGACAGCGCTGATCGCAGGAGTTCGTTCTTCACCAACAACTCACAGACGCATTGCTCCAACGTGCAAATCCTCGACTGTAGATAAACGATCTCGGGCTCTATCGGATCTGTACCAATCAGCATTGCCATGCTCCTGGGTCCAGTGAATTAGCTTTGAGGTGATTCGAAAGGTGCGCCTCTGTCTCAGACACAGGGCGCTTCCCCTTCTGTTTGGAGCAGGACTTCCTACAGATTACCTGGAGGATTCGGGCTGGACTCCGCTGAAGCCGCGCCGATGATGAAGTCGGCAACTTCCTTTGGCTTCGAGATCATTGGAACGTGACTTGTTGAGAGGGTCAGAGTCTTAGCATTCATCCTCTTAGCCGTTACTCGTTCCTGTTCTGGTGCGATCATTCGATCGTTTGCAGCCACGACAAACCAAGAGGGCTTCGTGCGCCAAGCAGCAGTTGTGATGGGTGCTCCCAAGGCAGCACCTTGCGTTGGGACCTGGGTCGCAATCATCAACGTTCGGTCTGCAAGAGCAACATCGGGCGCGAAGTCTTCCAGGATGCCTTTTTCCGTGAGCACCAGAAACCCATCCGACAACGGGCGAAGCTCGCCTACGCCCGGCGTTGCTCCGTACGGCTTCCCGAGGCTACCGGCTGATTCTCCCTGATCTGGAGCGAAGGCGGCGACGTAGACAAGTCCAGCCACTTTGGGTTCATTGCCAGCTTCTGTGATGACCGCTCCCCCGTAGGAGTGACCGACAAGGAGCACAGGACCCTCCTGCGCATCAATGATCCGCTTTGTGGCTGCGACATCCTCTGCAAAGGAGGTGAGTGGAATCTGCACACACACGACGTGCAAACCCTTCGCTTCAAGAAGAGGGAGGAGCTTCAGCCAGCTTGAGCCATCCGCCCATGCTCCATGCACTAGAACCACGTTCTTGATTGGCCCTTTGGATGGCACCTGCGACAGGCCGGCGACGGAGACACTAAGAGAAACGAGTGGAACGCATAGGAATGTCGCCAAGAGGTTACGTCGTAGGTTCATGAGGTTGTCCCTTTCACTGTGGAGGACCTGCATCACGGCCTGTTCTCTGTGCTGCATCCCATCCTGTGCTGAAGGTAAGGCTGGTCCCTCTATTGCGACAGTCTCAATCCGACCAGAAGCAGATGGCTCAATAGAGCCACCAAGTCTTAAATCTCAATGTAACCACGGCGAATTGCAATGATTGCCGCATCGGTACGATCATTGGCTTCCAACTTCGAAAGAATGCTCTTCACGTGGTTTTTGACTGTGTTCTCAGAGATGCCAAGCTCCGACGCGATGATCTTGTTAGCCTGGCCTTGAGAGATAGAACGGAGCACATCGATTTCTCTCGAGGACAAGGAGTCATCCGCAGCGTGTTCTGCCATCTCCCGAGCAATGTCTGGCGGGATTCTTCGACGTCCTGAGTGAACTACGCGGATCGTATCAATCAGTTCGGTGCGCAACAGGTTCTTGAGCAAGTAGCCCACGGCACCCGCCTTGAACGCTCGAAGCGCAACAACATCTCCGGCTGCCGTCGTAAGAATTACAAACCGCGCATTCGGGAAGTCCCTTCGCAAGATCTCAATAGCTTCGATCCCGCCCAGCCCCGGCATACGCACATCCATAAGCGTGACATCCGGATGGTGTGTATGGAACAGCTCAATCGCTTCCCTGCCGTCTGATGCCTCGGCAACAACCTGCATATCTGTTTGAGCATCAATCTCGCCGCGCAGCCCTGCTCTCATCATCGGATGATCGTCAACAACGAGAACCCGGATTGGCTGTGGGTTAGACATTCGGCTGTGCCCTCATAGAAATTACTCTGCCGCTCACGCGATGCATCCAGATCGGAGGCTTGTTGCATGAAAAGGTCGGCCCAAAACAACGAAGGTCGAGGCAATAAGCGCGACCGCGCTGATGTCGACAAAACGCGATAGTAGGGCTACGGAGGATGAACGCAAGTCGATCCTTAGAGACGGAGATGCAAGAACAGTACTCTCTATCTCGTGCTGTCGATAGGGGCTCAAAATGGCTATAGTCGTCCCTTCATTTAGGGTCTTCAAGCCCCAAGCAAAACCTGATGAACTCTAAAGGTGCAGAGACTGTTCACGATGTTTCCGGCGGGACCGCCGGGTGCCGGATTGATTCTCTTGCGTCTTTGCGCAACAGCGATGGTAGTAGGTTACGCTCTCTGCGTTGGAGGAAAGGTCCCGAGTTGGGTCATTCTGGTTCTTTGGCCGGTGGCAGGTTTCCTAGTTGCTGGGCTGATGACACCGTTTGCTTGTGCAGCGGCATTAGTTTTGCAGATCACCGTCGCGTGGGTGACTGGGTTCAGGGTCCTTCCCTGCTGTGTTCTCGGAGTGCTCCTTCTCGTAGTCGTTCTTTTGCTGGGACCCGGTGCGTATTCGCTTGACGCACTGTGGTTTGGGCGTCGAAAAGTGACCGTCTCGCGCGATTAGGCAGGCCGCAAAGCGTCAGAAATAGCCCTTTACTCACACGCAGCTAGCGCACCACTAGCCCGAAGGGGCCCACGTTCAGCGGCCCAATTTGGTCTTTGCCACACAGATCTTTGCACCTAGGCTTGCTACTGAAAGCACACCTTTGCAAGCAACAACTTTAGAAGGCAAAGAGGAGACAGACTGATGAAGGCTAGCAACGCTCTTTTCACACCTACGGCACTCGGGGCTCTGCGATTGAAGCACCGCGTCATCATGGCGCCTCTTACCCGCTCCCGTTCAGTTCAGCCTGATTCCGTCCCGGGTGATCTGATGCGTGAGTATTACGAACAACGGGCATCAGACGGCGGACTCATTATCACGGAAGCGACGAACATTTCGCTGACCAGCCGTGGTTGGCTCGGAGCCCCGGGCCTTTACTCCGATCAGCAGGTCGAGGGATGGAAGAAGATTGTATCTGCCGTTCATGCCAAGGGCGGCCATATGTTCGCGCAGCTCTGGCATAGTGGGCGCTCGTCTCACACCTCGATGACGGGTGGTGCTACCCCTGTGTCCGCTTCTGTCGATCCAACGTACTGGCAAAACCCAAACCACCTTGTGTCCGTCCCCGGTGGCTGGGTTCAGCCCTCTCCCCATCGGGCCTTGGCCTTGGAAGAGATAGCGGGCATCGTTGCGGATTACCGTGAAGCGGCGAGACGCGCAATGGCCGCTGGATTCGAGGGAGTCGAACTCCATGCCGCTAACGGCTATCTCGTCGACCAGTTCTTGCAGGATGGGAGCAACAAACGGACTGATGAGTATGGCGGGTCTCTGGAGAACCGCGTGCGCCTGCTCTCTGAGATCGTCCACGCCCTGGCTTCTGTTTGGGGAGCAGATCGCGTAGCCGTCCGGATTGGTCCTTACGGAACGTGGAATGGTATGTCGGACAGCAACCCGGATGCCCTTTTCGCTCATGTTGCGACAGAGTTGAATCAGTTTGGACTTGCCTACCTCCATCTGATCGAGCCGAGGGTATCAGGGAGCGACGATGTGCAATCAAGCGGCGGTCTTGCTGCAGAACGCCTTCGCCCATTCTTCAAAGGAAAGATGATTGCCGCTGGAGGCTTTGAGCCGGACACCGCAGAGCAGGCGATTTTAACCGGAACTCTCGACGCAGTGGCCTTCGGCCGTCACTTTGTTTCCAACCCTGACCTGCCGCAACGTATTGCCGAGTATCTTGAGCTGACGCCCTACGATCGCTCAACCTTCTACACGTTCGATGAAGTCGGCTACACCGATTACCCCGTCTATGCGCCGGCCGTAGCTGTATAAGCGGTGTTCCTTACACGACGTTTCGATCTCGCAATACCGAATCCTGGAGGCTGTCATGAGTAAGAAAGCGAACATCATGCTGGTACACGGAGCATGGGCGGACGGTTCATGCTGGAGCAAGGTTATTCTCTTGCTTCAGGCAAAGGGATATACCGTGACCGCAGCTCAAATCCCGCTCACATCCCTTGAGAATGACATCGATGTGACTCGGCGCCTGCTTTCCGAGCAACCGGAACCTACCGTGTTGGTCGGGCATTCCTATGGAGGCGCAGTCATCACCGGCGCAGCCACAGCAACCCCGCAGGTCAAAGCGCTTGTGTATATTACGGCGTTCGGTCTCGATGAAGGCGAGAGCCTGGAGACGCTGGCAAACCAGGGCCCTCCATCCCCAGGGTCTACCTCCATTCAGCCCGACGCCCACGGATTTCTCTGGATCAATCGTGAGACTTTCCATAAGTCCTTCGCCGGAGATGTCACTGCGGATGAGGCCGCCGTCATGGCCGCAGTTCAGAAGCCTCTTGCGCTTGCGGCGTTTAGTGGAAAGGAAGCGGTTCCAGCATGGAAGACACTTCCCTCCTGGTACCTGGTCTGTACTGAGGATCAGATGATTCCGCCACCGGCCCAGGAGTTCCTTGCTAAACGCATGAACGCAACTGTCCGCATCGTTCCCTCCAGCCATTGTCCCTTCATGTCCAAGCCAGAGGCTGTGGCGGACATCATCGCTCTCGCAGCCGAGGCGATCGACAAGTAGCCGTTTCTAGTTCTCTTCAACCGCCGTCCAAACCACCTCCATGAGGGGACGGCGGCTTTACGCCTTGTTCTTTGTCTCCGAAAGGGTCCTATGAATTCAAAAGCAAGAGTACTGGTGTTGGGAGCTACGGGGCAGGTTGGCGGAGCTCTTGTGCCGCTGCTCGTGGCCGATCAAAGCGTCGAGGTTGTTGCAGCAGCCCGTACTCCAAAGAAGGCAGAACACCTTGGAGTCGAGGTTGTGGAGTTCGATCTCGACAGAATTGAGACGTTTGCCCCGGCGTTAGCAAACATCGATCGCATCTTCATGGCAACGGGTTACACGGTAGACATGCTGCGCCAGAGCAAGGATTTGGTAAATAGAGCCAAGCGGGGCGGTGTTCAGCAGATTGTTCATCTGGGTGCGTGCGGCGATGACGACACGCGCGTCGCTCATTATGGCTGGCACCAGTTCATCGAGCGCTACATCGAGTGGTCCGGCATCACCTTCACGCACCTGCGCCCCGAGATATTCATGCAGAATCTGCTGGGCTATGGA
Source organism: Granulicella aggregans (assembly GCF_014203275.1). Lineage (GTDB taxonomy): Bacteria > Acidobacteriota > Terriglobia > Terriglobales > Acidobacteriaceae > Edaphobacter. The sequence goes on along the minus strand of NZ_JACHIP010000009.1, from coordinate 66,118 downwards.
GGCGAAAGCTACGTGCAAAAGGGCGTGATCAAACACTACGTTGGCGGTGCACGACTAAGTTGGGTGGATTGTGACGACGTCGCGGCCGTCGCAGCGGTATGCCTGGTGCAGCCAGAACAGCATGCCGGTAAGACCTACCGCATGGGATACGAGGCAAAGACCTACTACGAACTTGCAGAGGTCTTTACGAAGGTTCTTGGGCAGCCATTCTCTTACGAACCGCAGCCGCCGCCCGACTTTCTGGAGAATGTGCTTGCTGAAGGCGCCGAGCCGGCATACATGAAGTGTGTGTTTGACAGCTATACCGACTTGACCAATGGCAAGGACATCGGCGCAGATGCCACCTTCGACAACTTTCCTGAGCTGACAGGCCGCGCGCCGCGAAGTCTCGCCGATTTTGCCAGGACATACGCGGACCGCTTTCGCTACTAAGACACGTTCACGAGGTACGACATGGCGGAAGAAAGCAGAATCCGGGTAGGTCTCGTCGGAGTTGGCAATTGGGCACGGTATGGGCATATTCCCGCGCTCAGACTATTGCCGGAATACGATCTCGTCGCCGTTTCAAGCAGAACCCTGGAGAAGGCGAGGGAGATTGGAAGAACGTTCAATATTCCTCGGACCTACGGGGATATGCAGCAGCTCGTCGATGACGCTGAGGTGGACCTGGTCGCGGTGCTTTCCCCGGCCCCGGAACACGCTTTAGCGGTTAAAGCTGCCATTCTGGCGGGGAAGGATGTCTATTGCGAGTGGCCGCTCACGACCAACACGAAAGACTCGGAAGAGCTCTTGCAGCTTGCGGAGCTGCGCGGCGTTCGGCATCTTGTGGGGCTTCAGCGGACCGTTGGATCTAGTTCCCTCCATCTCCACGAACTTCTTTCAGAAGGCTACGTAGGTCAACTCCGTTCGGTTCGTATGCACGTCAGCATGGCGGGTTTTGGGCCAGTACGATCGGCATCGCTCGACTGGACAATTCCAGCAAAGAACTTCTCCCATGTGCTCTCAATCTATGGCGGTCACTTTATGGACATGCTGTTTAACGCGGTAGGCCAGCCCGCCACGATGACCTCCCTTGTCCGAACACAATTTACTAAGCTGACAAGCAGTACGGGAGAGTCGTTCCCCAATGAGACGCCTGACGGCGTGATGGTCATGGGTACGCTTCAGAACGGCGCTATGTTTCAGATCCAGCTTGAGGGTGGGAAGCGCAATCCAACAGGACTTCAAATCGATCTCACCGGCACAGACGGCGACCTCCAGATCACAAATGAGAAGGCGTTCGTTACAAAACACAACGACCTGATTCGAGGAGCGCAGGGCGAGGGACAGACCTGGAGAGAGTTGGCCACACCCAATCATCTCAGCCTCCTCCCGCCAACGGAACTTGATGCCAGCGTCCAGGACTTGGCTCATCTTTATGCCGCGTTTGCTCGGGATCGGGTGCATGGAGGCAAGATGGGCCGAGACTTCTCGGACGCTGTGGCCATGCACACCATGATCGACATGATCTACCGAGCGTCATCTTCAGAAACAACGGTGGTTATTGAGGAGCAATCATGACCCTCGCTACTCCCGCTAAGAATAAGGCAACGGTTCTCGAAGCCTTCGACGCCCTTTTCAACAAGCGGGACTACGAAGCTGCGGAGCGCTTCTGGTCGCCTAACTACATCCAGCACAGCGCGCACATCGGCCCTGGACGTGACGGCTTACTCGGTCTGACCAGAGCCCTTCCGGAAACGCTGCGATATGAGAATCATGTCGCCTTGGCCGAGGGCGACTTCGTGATCTTGCATGGCCGGTTTTCCGGTCACGGACTGCCCAGGAATTGGATCGTAGCCGACATCGTACGCCTCGATGAAGGGGTGTTGGTCGAACACTGGGATGTCATCCAGGACGAAGCGACAGAAGTTGAATCCAAGAGCGGGCTACCGATGTTCGGTGCCTCTTTCGCTTAGGCAGCACCAGCCAACCGAAATCACAGAGAACAAAGGAGAACCATGAAAACTGAAGGAAACGTAATTTTTATCACCGGAGGCGGCTCTGGCATCGGGCGCGGACTTGCCGAAGCTCTTCACCGTCTTGGCAACAAGGTCATCATCTCCGGTCGTCGCAAGGGGCATCTGGAGAAAACCCTGGAAGCCAATCCCGGAATGGACTCGATCGAACTAGATGTGACTGATCCAGAGAGCATACGCCGGGCTGCCGAACAACTGATTGCAAAATACCCCACCCTGAACGTGCTTATCAACAATGCAGGAATCATGCTGATCGACGATGCTTCGGCCCAAGTAGACGACGAGCTGGTCACGTCCACCATTGCAACCAATCTGATGGGGCCAATACGGATCACGGGTGCCTTGATCGACCACCTCAAGAAGCAAGAGTCCGCTGCGGTGCTGATCGTCTCGTCGGTCCTTGGCTTCACCCCCATGGCGATGACGGCAGTTTATTCGTCTACCAAGGCTGCGCTCCACTCCTATGCGCAGTCCCTCCGATTCAAGTTACGGCACACTCCGGTTCGCGTTCTGGAAGTCATTCCTCCCTGGGTCCGCACGGAGCTGCTCAACAGCAGCGAAGAGCCTCGCGCGATGCCTCTCGACGAGTTCCTGAAGGGCACGATGGCGGCACTCGCGACGGATGCGGACGAGATCATGGTTCCGCACGCAAAGTTCCTGCGCGACCAGGCCGGCCCCAACGAGGCGGCCTTTGTTTCAACCTTCAATGAGCAGCTCGAAGCGCCCCAGCCCACAGCCGTCTAATACCGGCTCCACTCACTCGCGAAGTACGAAACAGCACCACGGCAAGCCAGGAGCTGAAAATGAATGATCTATTGCAGAAGGCAGTGGATGCGCACGGCGGTCTAAAGCGTTGGAACGAGATTAGCGGTATCAAAGTTGCAGCCTCACTGACGGGAGCGATTTGGTTTGTAAAGAGTCAGGGTGATTACCTGAAGAACGTGGTGATGACTGTAGATACCAGAAAAGAGCAGATGACCACAGACTTTCCAGGCCAGGACAAACGCTTCCTCTTTACACCGGAGCGACTTGTAATGGAGAAGCGGGATGGTACCGTGCTTTTGGAGCGGAACGATCCCGAGAAGTCGTTCGAGGGCCAGGCCCGCGAGACACCGTGGGACGATCTCCACGTCGCATACTTCCAGGGTGAGGCACTGTGGACTTACCTGAATACTCCGTTTCTCTACACGCAACCGGGGTTTGTGACCGAGGAGATTGCGTCCATAGATGTGGGTGGGGAGACGTGGCGTCGCTTGAAGGTCACTTTTCCGGACATGATAAAGAGCCACACGCGAGAGCAGATCTCCTGCTTCGGGCCGGATGGCCTGATACGGCGTCATGACTACACAGTCGACATTCTTGGTGGAGCGACTGGTCTGAATTACGCCTCAGAGTACCGGGATGTGAATGGCATTATCTTCCCGACCAAGCGTCGGATCTACGCCTACGAAGGGGACTACCAACTCGTGCCCGAGCCCCTTCTGGTGAAGATCGACATGGGTGAAATCACCCTGCAGTAATCGTCACATCAATCTTTCAGCATAAAAAGGACTCTATGCGCCATCATCCTTCGCTCTTTGAACCCTTGCGGTTGGGAGCCATCACACTTCCAAACCGCATCATCATGGCTCCTCTTACCAGAATGCGTGCTGGTGCCGGAAATGTCCCCACAGCTTTGAATGCGGAATACTATGCGCAGCGAGCCGCCGCTGGGCTCATCATCGCCGAGGGGACCGCAGTAAGCCAACAGGGTCAGGGATATCCAAACGCTCCAGGCATCTACACGCGAGAGCAGATAGAAGGTTGGAAGGTCGTCACCGAGGCCGTTCACTCCCGAGGCGGACGGATCTTCCTCCAGATTGCTCATAATGGCCGTAATTCTCATTCTTCGTTCACCCCGGACGGCGGACCACCCGTAGCTCCATCTGCCATTCCTCCGAAACTGCCTGGATTCACGCGCGATGGCCGGCAGGTTCCGATTGAGACACCTCGAACTCTCGAACTTAACGAGATAAGCCCGATCATTGAGAGCTTCACGAAGGCCAGTCGCAACGCCATCGAGGCTGGCTTCGACGGAGTAGAACTTCAGGCTTCTAACAGCCACCTGATCGACCAATTTCTGGAAGACGGAACAAATATCAGAACGGACGCATACGGGGGTTCCGTCATCAATCGGATGCGGTTCCTTCTCGAAATTACAGAGGAAGTCTCAGCTACCATCGGGGCGGAACGACTTGGGGTGCGGCTGTCACCATTTGGTCAATACGGTGGCATCGGCGACAGCAACCCGATGCGGTTGTTCACCTCGATCATCGATGAACTGAATGACCGGAACCTGGCATACCTCCACCTCATCGAGGGCCGCGGCTCGGAGATTGGTCTGGGTGACGCATTGCATGAAGATGCGTTGAACAACGCCAAGCTCTTCAGACCTCATTTCCAGGGTGTCCTGATCTCTGCCGCCGCCTATACGCCGCGCACCGCCAGCGAAGCTGTTGGTGATAAGACCGCGGATGCAGTGGCGTTCGGTCGCATGTTCATATCAAATCCGGACTTGGTGGAACGAATAGAGAGCGATCTAAAACTCAGTCCATACGATCGGTCGACATTCTACGGAGGCCAGGAAAAGGGCTACACCGACTATCCGCCCAGCGAGGCCATATGACCGCAAAAACCGTACTGCAAACCCATCACCTCGTCTTCTATCAGGCTCTCCTTGATCAGGACTGGAGTTCGCTTGCCGAGCTGTATGCCGATGATTACAGTCTCGTGCGCTCAAACGGTAGTGCCCTGTCCAAGGAAGAAGTTCTCACCGACCTGCAATCGGGTGATCTTGTTTTCAGGTCCATCAAGCTAACGAATGTGCTCGTTCGATTGATCGGCTCGGTAGCACTCCTCACCGGGGACAGCCAAACGATTGCAGAACGTGGAGGTGTGGAATTTGTCTCTCACTTCCGTTTGGTTGCGGTCTATGTAGAAGACGAAGGCAGGATACGCCTTCTCCATTTTCAAAGCACGGACATACCAGCGGCACACAATGCATGGTTAGGTTAGGCAAAGGAGACGTCATGGTGACAGGAGATGCAGTTCACGCTCGGAGTCCATTCGTGGGGGTTTGGACCCTGGAAAGCTTTACTGAGCAGTCTGGACCGTCAGAAGAACTCAACCCTTTTGGGGCAGCACCTGTAGGCTTTCTGATTTACACAGCCGACGGCTTTGTTTCCGCTCAGCTCATGAGGCGAGACCGGAAGGCGCTCGGAACCGATCCATGGGCTGCTGCTGAGTCGGGTGAAGGAGCGAATCTTGCAAACGGGTACATCGCGTACTGTGGGGCATATGCAGTCGACGAGGAGCGCGGGGAGGTCATTCATACGCCCACAGTCTCCCTCTTGCCCAATCTAATCAACCGCAACCAGCATAGAAGCTTTACGTTTGAGCGCGACATCCTCACCCTTGTGACAAAGCAGAAGGATGCATCCGGCAGCATCGTCGAGTCAAGGCTTGTTTGGCGCCGGAGTCATTGATAAAGCGGTCCATCTGCAGTATGCCGACAGGCCCGATAACGTTCCTTATGTATAGTTCGTTTGTAGACGCTAGACCATGACACTTCTCATGGGCGAAACCTCCGCAGCCACGGTACGGTACTCGTACTGGCTGTCAGCGAGCGTCGAGCATCCCACCTTCTGGCGCGGTATGAGAGCGATGGCGGCAGCGGGCTGATCCACATGGCAGCGCGGAACCAAACCGTCGAGCCAAGTCCTGCTTGATCGCCAACATCATCAAATCAGCCCCGTGCGCGGAGCTTCCCTAAAGGAAATATACAGGTCGTTGCCTTATGAAGACGACGGGCACACGACTGTCAAAAGTCCTTCAATGCAATTGAACACAGAGAACCGTCAATCTCAGGGTTAGGGCATCTGCAGCCCACCTGCAGAAAGCGGTTCATACCGCCGCAAGGTTTAGTTCTTCCACCGCCAAGTTGTCGTTCCCGATGATGTGGAAGTGTACTGTGGTCGAACAGAAATCGCATTCGGCTTTGTTGTCTCCTGCGGCGGAGTTCGACACCGGAAAGGTGCGCAAACACTCCGAGCAGGTGACTACGATGCTTCCGTTATCGTTTTTCACCCAGACCGCTGCCATGCTCGCCTTGCCAAGTTTAGGCCGCGTCGGAAGTTCGTGAAGAAGTTCACAGATCTTTTCGAATAGCTCATTCGCATGAATGTGTGACTTCGGGAAGAAAGCATCTGCCAGCACGCTCTCTGGCACATTGTGTCCTGAGAATTCGCTCGAGATGACAACGACTGGAATCATGGGAAATCGCCGCCGAACGACAGATAAGAATTCGAAGCCGCTCATGTTCGGCATTCGAAGGTCAGAGATTATGATGTCGGGCAAAGACTGCTTCAGGGCAGCCAAACCTTCAAACCCATCACTGGCGGTGAGCACCTCATAACCCTTCGAAACCAAAAGATCTTTGCCTACCAGCCGGACGGTGGGGTCGTCGTCGACAAGCAGGATGCGGTAACTAAACCTATCTGTCTGCAATATGGCCTATTTCGTGTGATGTCTGATAGTGGAGCAAGCTTCGTATCTTGCCACGTTCCATTAGACTCTGTTTGTTCAGTCCGTGCATCAGCCTGCTGGCTGCCTTTCATATAACGACGAAGTCTGTCTTTGTCAGCTTCAGCACGTCAACAAGCTACAACTATAGGGCCATCCTTGAAACTCTACGGAACGTCCTGGATCAGAACACCGCCCCAAACTAGCTTGTTTCCAAGCTGCAGAGAGCGTGTTGGTATAGGAGCCCCGAGATGACGGGACAGCCTGTAGATCTCGCTTACGCAACGATATTGCTGTCGAACGCCGCGTAGTTGTCGAGGTGCGACTTGATCACCTCATAGCACTCGCAGGCCCGCGCTTGAAGTCGGGCAACGTCAACGATCTTGATGGCTCCCCGCTTGTACGTGATCAGGCCTTCGGCTTTCAAAACGCCGGCAGCGGTGGACACGGTGGGCCTCGTACTTCCAAGCATTTGAGCCAAGTAGTCTTGAGACATCTGGAAATCGGTGCTGTGGGCCCGATCGGCGCAGAGCAACAACCATCGAGCGAGCCTCTCGTTCACCGGATGTTTGGCATTACAGCCCGCCGACTGCATCGCCTGTATCAGTTGGGCCTGCACGTATCGGAGAACAAGAGCTTGGAAGGTCCCGCAAAGCGAGAACTCTTTCTTGCCTAGCTCCATACGGCAGCTATACCCATGACCTGGAATTTGGGTGTAGACCCGGTTTAGGCTTGTGATCGTCCCCATTAGAGCCGATACACCAATGACGGATTCATATCCAAACATGCCGACCTCGACCTGTGATCCGTCTTTGAACGTTGTGGTCTGGGACGCCATGCCCTCTTCCACGAAAAACAGATGCCCTATCGGCTTTCCCGGAAACTCGATTTCGTGACCCAACTCGAACTTGACGGGTTGAAGACCGAGGCGACCTATAACTTCTCGATCAAGATTCTTCAAAAGCGAATTTTTGTATGCGACGGCGTTCACAGGAACCTCTCTCTTTGAAAAGCACACGCGTAATTCACTGCGAAATATGGGCCGAACCTGTCAGCGGTATCGCCTTCGCAAAGTCTGTTCGATATCTAACATAACGTTTGTGGGCCGCGCCACTCGCAAGGTACGAATACAGAGCTTGAGTACAGCGTGATTCGCGGTGTAGCTCTTGAGGCGACGGCACGACACACTGACACACCATAGAACCTCACTGTTCAATTGGCGGATGCGATTGCGCCCTTAGTCTTCTAACCGCGCTGTAGTTCAGGTGCGGGCTTGCACACGAAGCAAACATTCCTAAGTAGTAGATCTGACCCAACGAATTTCGGTGGCTTGCATCGTGGACTACCCTCCTCAATACAACGCCCCAAGTTAGGAAGCATCTCACTACTTGATCCCCTGGTTTGTGGAATATCCAAATTCCCAAGCAACACGCCATACATGGCGTTCTCTCCAGAGCTTCAGAGCCGGAGAGACTATCTCTATAAAATTGAACGGATCCGGTCAGCCGTTATCGACGCTGACGGAAAAGTCACAAGACCCTGCCACTCACCAGACCTCTGAAGTATCATTTCCCTTCCGGACCGCCGGTTGGCAGTTGGATCAACCTTCAGCAAGGGACACAGAAGAGCGACTTGCCGTAGCCACGCTTGCGGCAGACATTGGAATTTGGGATCTCGACGTTCGTTCAGATTCCTTCCAATGGTGTTTTCGATGTGCCAAGATCTTTGGCATACCGTTAGCGCCCAAGCGTTGGCTTGCTGGTGTACTCGAATTGATTCACCCGGAGGATCGGGGGCGGGTTCAGCTTGAAATGGAAAAAGCGTTAGACCCTGGGGGAAGCGGGCTATTCGACTCGGAGTACCGCATCCTGCGTCCCAACGGGGAGGTCCGATGGATTGCTTCAAACGGCAGAGCTTTCTTTCAGAATCTCAGTGGCGTCCCAACGGCAATTCGTTTTCTTGGCACACTTCTCGATCGCACGGAGCAGAAACTTGCTCATCGAGCGCTTTTGGAGTCTGAGAAACTTGCGATGACAGGCCGTTTGGCAGTCTCTATCGCCCATGAGATAAAGAACCCTTTAGATTCCATTTCGAACCTGCTTTACATCGTCCGTGACGAACGATCGGCGGAAAAGAGGCGGGAGTACCTTTCGCTGGCGGAGTCGGAGCTGCTTCGCCTAAACGAAATCTCATCTAACACGCTCCGTTTCTATCGCGAGCCTGTAGATTCGAACAGCTTCGACGTCGCAGATCTGATCGAATCTGTCCTCGTTCTCTTTCGAGGCCGCATAGCTCCTCAAAAGATAAGGGTCCAGACAGAATTGCAGCCAGGCATTGCCGTCGAAGCTCCAGAAGGCGAACTGCGCCAGGTGATAGTGAACCTTGTTGGTAACGCCATTGACGCGATGTCGAAAGGCGGGCGACTCATAATTCGGAGTCGTGAACTGCGGCAAGAAAAGGGCCATCGCTGCGTACGTCTCACGGTAGCCGATACGGGTACCGGTATGCCTCCAGAGGTTGTGGCGAGAGTCTTCGAAGCCTTCTATACAACGAAGAAGAACACAGGAACGGGAATCGGGCTCTGGATCAGCCAAGAGATTATCAAGAAATCCGGGTCCAAGATCCGCGTAAAAAGTACGCTTGGTCGCGGCACGGTCTTCAGCCTCTACCTGCGCGGAACCGCCGCACCAACCGAAGAAATCACAGGGTAAGAGATGCTACGAGGGCACCGATAGGCGGCTCGATGCTTCATGCCCTACCCCTCAAGCGACCGCCTGATCCCCATGTGAAACCGCAAAGCTTCTGTGCATTCCCTTCTTGCGCAAGTATTTTGTATAGAAAGATCGTGCATCGAGGGGTTTTGCGAAAAAGTAGCCCTGTCCAATATCGCAGTCCATCGAGGCGAGCAATTCTGCCTGAGAGCGATCCTCAATTCCCTCCCCTACCACCTTCAAACCCATAGTGTGAGCCATACTCGAAATAGCATCAACAACCTTCCGAGATTGACCGTTCACCGCGATCCTTTCGATGAAGGAGCGATCGATCTTCAGCGTGTCGAAGGGCAGTTCGGACAGCTGCCTGAACGAGCTGTATCCGGAGCCGAAATCATCCATATGCAAACCAACGCCGATTGCGCGAAGCTCCTGCATCAGTTGGTTGCCGGCATCCAGGTTTTCCATCAGCACAGTTTCCGTTAGCTCGAGACATAATGCAGATGGTGGCAGGCCATGACGATTGAGAACCGCCTTTACCGCCTCCTTCAGGTCTTTCTGCAAGAGATGCTGGGCAGACACATTGACGCTTACCGTCAGAGCCCTTGCGTCAGGCACAGCCCGCCACTCTTTGACTTGCTGGCAGGCAGTTTCCATCACCCACAGATCAAGCGATGCAATGATTCCCATCTCTTCTGCCACGCCAACGAACTCACCAGGTGCGAGGAGTCCGCGCGTCGGATGTTGCCATCTTATGAGGGCTTCACATCCGATAAGATCTTTCGTCCGGAGGTTCATCTGTGGCTGATAAAACACTCTCAGTTCGTTGCGAGCTAAAGCTTTTCGAAGATCTGCCTCAAGTTCCAGGCGTGCTAGAGTCTCAACTTGCATCGACGGATCGAAGGTCACATAGGAACCGCGTCCGTTGCTCTTGGCGCAATACATCGCAAGGTCGGAGTGTTGTAAAAAGCTCTCTGGACTTGTGAGTTCCGGCTTGGCCATCGCGATTCCAATACTGACGCTGATCGAAAGCTCCTCTGCTCCGCAAAGAATCGGATGACTAAGCGCAGTGTGAATGCGCTTCGCGATCGCCTCTGCTTGAGCGGCAGATTCGACTCCATCTGCCAAGACGACGAATTCATCCCCTGCGAAACGAGCGACGATCGATTCGGTGCTCGATCGGGTGCCCGCAATCGCCATCTGCAGGCGTTCGGCAATAGCTTTCAGAGTCACATCTCCGACTAGGTGACCGAAGCGATCATTGATCTGTTTGTAGTGGTCGACATCGATAAAGAGAACCGCAAAGTTCCACGCATGTTCCCTTTGAGCGCGCTGGATAAGCCGCTCAAGTTTGTCGTGAAGGAGCAGCCGGTTCGGCAACCCAGTAAGCGGGTCAGAAGTCTTGTCGTTCGTGACATCCATCATCGAGCCCGCCATCCGGCCGGGACCGCTAGCTTTCGAACGTTGTGCCAAGCCACGGACGACGACCCAGCGCCAAGACCCGTCCCCATGGCGAAGCCGGTGTTCGCTTCGAAAACGAGAGCTCCCACCTTCAAGATGTGTTTTCAGTTCTCTCTCGACAATCGGACGATCTTCAGAATGCACGCGGTCCAGCCAGTGCTTGAGGGTTGACGAGAGTTCAGATTCATGGAGACCGGCGATATATTGCCAGCGGGGAGAGTAGTACACGGTGTCGGTTGAGAGGTCCCAATCCCACACTCCGTCGAGAGTGGCGCGTGCGACCAATGCATAGCGGCTTCTGGCCTCGGCTGCTGTCGTCCGAAGCTCAGCGTTTTGCTTTGTGGGTCGCAAGGGCTTGAACTACAAGATCGGCCAAAGCCAGCAACATTCGTTGTTGCTTCTTCGTAAACGATTTTCGCGGCACTGTGTCGATAATGCACAGTGATCCGACCCGATGGCCTTCTGCCGTGGTGATGGGAGCACCGGCGTAAAAGCGGATTCTTGGTTCTCCACATACCAGCGGATTGAGGCGGAAACGCTCGTCCTCGCTGGCATTCAACACAATTGTGACCTCATCCGCAAGGATTGTATGAGCGCAGAATGCCGCCTCTCGGCTAGTCTCAAAGAGATCTGATCCCTGTCTCGACTTAAACCACTGACGGGAATCGTCAATGAACGAGATAAAGGCGATCGGAACTGAGAACATCTCGGAAGCCAGCTTGGTCAATCGATCGAAGGCTGGATCACGATCGGTATCGAGAATGCGCAGGTTGTTGAGGGATTGGAGCCGTGCCGACTCGTCATCAGGTGTTCGGGGCCCGAAGACAGGATGGCTTTGGATGCTTTCTAGATCTCTTGAGCAAGCCATTCGAGAATGATACTCACGACGTCCTCATAGTCTGTAGCATCACTGACACAGCAGAGCGCCGAAAGTTGTACTGTGGTTTCCAAAGAGGCTATTCCCGCTCATAGAGCTTTGGGGTTGGGTGTACAAGGGTGGCTTTGACCAAATGATTACAGCTGCATTTGAACTCATGGGGCGCACGTTTGGACCCGGCAAATTGGGAGTATAAGAACAACATGACGATCCAAACAGTCGACGCGCATGGAGGCGGAGATATAAATAAGGTCGTCGCCAGCCTTGATGGCTTCATTAGGGCGCTGGTCGATGATCCCAATGCAGTCGTGATCCAAGTCTCTGCGACGAGCAACGGAAGTTGTTTACGGGTTATGGTCGCTCCAGGGGACTTGGGGCAAATTGTCGGCAAGCAAGGTCGGACCGCCCGCTCCTTTCGAGCGATTCTCTCGGCAATTGGCGCAAAGACAGGTCGCCGACTGGAGTTAGAGATTTGTGAAGAGCCTTCGCCGCTTGCCCCCAATCCTTAGAGTCGCGCCTTGCGCTTTCCCACTGATCGCCACTGTCTCAAATAGACCAGTCTTGGGCCTATTGCAAGCGTATCTTCAATGGGGTCGAGTGAGCATCACGCCGCCGCGCGTTGTAGGATCTTTATGTCTGGCACCCAAGCGTTACCCAGCCTCGGTACCTGTACCCGACAAGCCGATGAGGAGCTTCTGACGGCGATCAGTGAGGGCAATCCGCTAGCGTTGGAAAAGCTTTACGATCGCCATTCGACGCTGGTGTACTCCGTGGCGCTCGGAGTGTTGCATGATCCAGACTCGGCAGAGGACGTTCTGTTCGATGTTTTCATCACGCTCTGGCGCGCGGCGAAAATCCCTATCCTTCCAGCACATCAGTTCACAGCGTGGCTCGCTATATCTTCTCACCGCTTGGCTATGGCTGTTTTAACGAAGAGCCCCACCCCCTGATGCCACGAGAGGTCTTCGAAGACCATAGAAGTTTCGAGAGGCGATGAAGAACGCAACAAGGCGGTTCCCCTTCGAGCTGGCAACGCGAGTGCATTACTTCGATCTCTGGTGAATGCTCTCCCGTTCAGGAGTTGCGGTCCGCATGGCAAGTCATTCCACCGGTTTCCCCCAAAAACCTAGGGTAGACCGCCACGCGACTGGCAATCCACCGTGAAGACCCTCGCGGGAGGGGCAAATATGTTGCTGCGCTTCCCTCCCGCACTCGTCCTTAGTCACTACCGATGCAATTGTTGCAAGACAGAATATGCAGATGAAATCAGTTCAACCGTCTTGTTTCGGTCTGCTACGAAGAGCTCCGATGGCCTGGGGTGACATTGCCGAATCCCCTCACGTCGAGTCTAGAGATCCCTCCGTTTGGCTTATGTCCTCTTTTAGACACCTTTGGTGACATTAAACGGTATAACCTATGTTCACTACGCGACATTGGCTGCCCACACGAGTCAGAAAGCTGGATGGATGAGCGTTGCAAGACAAATGCCTTTTGATCCAGCCGTCTTCCTTGCGAGCGCCGGATTAGGACGCCGCCTCATCAGCGTCAAGGCGAAGGGGGTGTTCTTTGCCCAAGGCAATCCCGCAGACCACGTTTTCTACCTGCAGACAGGCCGCGCTAAGCTGACCGTCGTCTCCGGAGCGGGCAAAGAGGCGACGATCACGCTGCTGGCAGCGGGTGACTTTATCGGCGAGGAGTCGGTAGCCGGCGTTGTGGGTTGTCACATGGCGACGGCCAGCGCGCTAACCGCATGCACCGCTCTCAAGATCCAACGGGCAGAGATGCTTCGCGTGATGCATGAAGAGAATGCTTTCTCCGACATGTTTCTTACATTCCTGATCGATCGCAGTATGAGAATTCAAGCTGATCTTGTAGATCAGCTCTTCAACTCAAGCGAAAGGCGTCTGGCCAGAATTTTGTTGCTTATGGCTGAATTTGGACAGCCGGGCGAGCCAGAGAAGTTGATACCTAAAATTTCACAAGAGACGCTTGCCCACATGATTGGCAGTACCCGCACTCGCGTGAGTTTTTTCATGAACCGGTTTCGAAAGCTGGGCTTTATCGAATACAACGGTCGGATTCACGTTAACAAATCCTTGCTCAACGTGGTTCTCCATGATCAAAAGTTCGAGCATAACGCACAGAGCGCTGCGCTCTTCAGCAATGAACTTGAAGAGAAAAACGTCACACGCCGGAGAGCGTCTGGCAAGACCGAGTGACGTGCGCCAGGATTCGAACCGTGTCCTTTTCGGTTTGTTTTTCTTTATGCCAGAATAGGTTCGGAATCCACTTTCGACTCCGCGACATAGCTGGTCATCGCTTGCGCTAGCTGGGAATCCACCTCGTCCGCGATGGCCATGACTCCGACCAAAACTAAGCTGAAATTCACTCTGTGCAAGTTGTTCTGCAAGGTTTGAAAGATGCTTACTTGCAGCATCCGCGACTCTTCGACCATCATCGCGGCTGTATAGCCCTGTTCCCTTCGCAAGAGACCATGCTTCGCAGCCGCCGGTGATACCAAGGCGCGGCTGCCCAAGGCAAGTGGGCTTCTGAGACGGGATACGAGATCTGAAAATAGCTGCGGAAGGTGCGCCGCACGCTTCACATTGTCCATGGGAATCGATATAACGAGGCGATCGGCATCGATACGAACGAGCCAATCTTTTATCGTCGCTTGAGTCTCCTCTTCGAGAATCGTCGCAATGCTGCTCACTACACGCGCGGGACCAGTCCCAGTCTTCATCTTCGACCTGATCAGAGCCACAAGGTTGCCTACGGCTTGTGGCTTAACGAGTATGTCGTCAGTCTGTGCCAGGATCGCTGCCGCAGCCGCCTTCATCTCTGGATGTGCGCTGAAGATGATGGTGACTGCTTTAGGGTTCGCGTGGCGCATCGCGCTCACTACCGTCAGACCATCTCCGTCGTGGGGCATATGTAAATCACTCACCAAAACGTCAAATTGCTCTGAGCCGATCAATTTCAACGCTTCATTGACGTTTGCGGCCGAGCGCACTTCAAACCCTCCGTGTTCGAGGATCGTGCAAAGTGTTTCGCGCAAGTCGTTGTCGTCATCAACGAGAAGAAGACGCGTGTCAGTAGTTTCAGGCATGTCATGGGTTTCCACACCGAAGGTACATCTTCAAGTGTGTCAGCGAAGCATCAGAAAAGCCGTCCTGTTTTGGACACGTCCGCAAAGTTTCAGGAGTAAGAACTTGGACGGACCGCGATTTCGAATTCCGTACGAAATTACTCGCCCTAAAACAGGGTTACTCGGACGGGATCCGGATCAGAAAGAGGGTTGAGAGGGTGAGGGCCGTTTCCGATCAGCTTCGCGATCCTCCAGACCTTCATCCCCTTGAAGAAACCCAATCTGCGAGATGTGACCTCCGACGCGGGTCGCCTTGACCGACTGGTTCAAGCCGTCGCCGCCGACAACATCGAGCAATTGGTTGACACCGTTGCCTTCTGTTAATTCCAGAGCCACCTTTTCCCAGTTAGGATGATTGATGTAGTTGATCCCCCCCAGACTCCGAGCGCCTTCATCTTGGTGAGGTTTTCTTCCTTGCTCGAAGTGGCAATGACCTTCGCACCGAAGGCCGAGGCGATCTGCGCGGCAAGGACGGAAACGCCGCCTGTGCCATGCACAAGCACGATCTGGCCCGGTTGAAGCTGACCATAATCCATCATGGCGTACCGCGCGGTCAGGGCGGCCATGGGCAGCGTGGACGCTTCTTCGTCGGTCATGGCGTCTGGTGCCTTGACCACACTTTCCGCATAGAAGGTCATGTATTCCGCCAGCCCGCCGGGTAGCGGAGCGCCGTAGCAAAAGTCTGGCTCATTCGGCTCTGGAAGGCCATCCACCCAATGGGAGTACAGGTGAGAGTTGCCCCGATCACCCTCTTTCAGGCGAGTGACACTCTTGCCAACCGCAACGACAACGCCCACTGCATCCGAGACCGGAATTAGGGGCTTGGGGATCATTTACGGCTTGTAAATGCCGTCCATGATTGCTTTATCTCGGAAGTTCAGCGAAACAGCCCGAGACCTTGATTAGAACTTCATCGTCCTTCGGTGTCGGTGTGGGCCTTCGCCTAGTCGCAGGTTATCCAGTTCAAAGTCGTCGAGCAGCCATGCCTTCATGTGTATCAACCCCGCTAGTACGAAGCAACGCGAAAGTGAGTGAACAACGTATCAGATCAGTTCCCTAGAATCGCCGCTGAAGCCAGTCAGTGACCGCGACCGCCCCGAATGCCCACTTGGGCCGGCAAACTTCCGCGATTGCGACATTCCGGGACCCACTGTCTGTGCTCTGAACTCCAGTTCCGCTGTTAGAAGCGCACCGGCCCTATAAAAGGTGAGCTAGATGGAACATCGTGGAGCCGAGGCTTCACGTACGCTTCAGACGAGATACCGATATCTGGGTAGCTTCGGAGTTGAACCGAATGGCATGGCTTTATCTCGCGCTGGCTGGTGTCTTTGAAGTTTGCTTTACCACGACGTTACGGTTTGTCGACCACTTCAAGAACTTGTGGGCGACAGTGGGTTTTCTGGTTTGTGTCTCGCTCAGCCTGCTCTTTCTCGAACTCGCAAATAACAGCATTCCACTTGGCACGGCGTATGCCATCTGGACGGGGACAGGTGCCGTGGGAACAGTCGTGATTGGGATGATCTGGTTTGGAGAGCCTGCAAACGTTCCCCGGGTGCTGCTGATTGTGGGAGTGGTGGGCTGTGCGATCGGCCTCAAGTTCACCGCTGGTAAGTAGGATGTGCGATTCCGGGGCTGGTTCGGTCTCACCCTTCGCTGATGCCGCACGATGTTGACTGGAGTGCACATGCTTGAACGCGTCATCACCAAACCCGACCCGTATGAACCGTTTCTGCTCTCGCAGGGAATCCGCGTTGGTGAACTGGTTTTCATCTCTGGGCAGGATATGACGAAGGTGGAAAGATCGTCGAGGATGGCTTTTGGGCGCAGGGCGAACAGGCTTTCCTCAATCTGCAACGCGCTTTGAAGGCGGGCGGCTCGGAACTAAGCCGCGTGGTGAAGGTCACTATTTTTCTAACGGACATGGCTCATTTTGAGCAGGTTGTCGTGCTTCGACGGAAGTTCTTCCGTCTTCCTTATCCGGCGGGCTCCATCGTTGAAGTCAAGGCGCTCTACACTCCCGCGGCCATGATCGAGATCGAGGCAATTGGTTCTACCGTGCCTTGATGACCGCTATCCCCGCCAACCTGTTAGAACCACGAACGATCCACTGCATGTATCCCAGGAGAAAACGAATGACGTCCGTCGCCGCTGCTGCCCCCGCCCCCGTCCTTGGAGTCACACCAATTACCGCCGAGAGAGCCGGAGAGACGATCGTCCGCTATGGGCTCGTCCTTGTCATCGCCTGGTTTGCGATCATGAAGTTCACCATCGTCGAAGCTGAAGGAATCAAGCCGCTGGTCACCGGTAGCCCTTTGCTGGGATGGGCCTATCATTTCCTCAGTGTGGGTTCCTTCTCGCGGTGTCTGGGGCTGGTCGAACTCGCAATCGCATGTCTGATCGCTCTGCGACCTGTCTCCGCAAGGGCGTGTCTGATTGGGAGTGCCGGTGGCATCGGCATGTTCCTGACGACGCTTACTTTTCTCTTCCAACGTGTGGCCTGGGACGCGAGCCTGGGCGGGTTTCCTGCTCCCTCGGCTGCTGTCGGTGAGTTCCTTATCAAGGACATCGTGCTGCTGGGGGCCGCGGTCTGGTCGTTTGGCGAGGCATGGACGGCTGTGAGTGATCGTCGGAGCCGTCTGAAAACATAGAGCAAGCCAGAACGTAGACGCAGGAGTGATGGTAAGTTACGTAGTGGTCCTGATTCAAGCAATGTCCACCCTTGCTCGCGACGGTGCACCACGCACAAAGCCGTCGAAAGTTACCTACGCAGCCATGGCCGGTCTGTTAAGGCAAGCCACTCATCCAGCTACAGGCAACGATAAACGTGCCTCATAAAGTTGGCCCGAACTGCCGATGAGATCGCTGGCGTACGACTGCAGGTTTGAAGGCGGAATTCGTGATGCAGCGTAGCGCCCGGTCGCACAATGCGACCGGCGCCGTGATCTACACGTCAAGAAAGGGAGGGCCAGCCACCACCGGATAGGTATTCGTGTAGCACGGCTTGTGCCTGCGGGTCTTGATGCGCCAACCGCCCGGGGTGCGAACCCAGGTGTCATACCAGTAACCGGCGTCGATCAGGTTGCGAACACCGTCGCGTGCTTCATGCGAGTGGAAATGCAATGCGACGGACGTCGCGGTATCGCCATCAATCTTCACCGTTGCATGGCCTTCGATATGCTGCCACGCCTTGAAGGACACTTCAAGACCGCCGCCCTTCAAACCCTTGCCGCGCATCACCTCGGCATATTGTGTGAGCCCATACTCTCCCATGCCGAGATCCGTGATATCGATGCGTGCGTCGGGCGTGAACAGCTCCGACCATTGTTCGAGGATGTTCTTGTTCTCGGCATCGGCCTGATGAAAGTCCTGTCCCAGGCCGTACAGGGCGACCTTGTCTTGAATTTCGATCCGGTCGAGCAGATAGCGAACATCGATTTCAAGTGACATCGTGATTCTCCTTGTGAATCGGGTGGTGCGTTACTTTGCTGCTTGCGGTTGACGTGAAAGTTTTACGCACGCCCACTGCGCTGCCGGTCTTGCTGAATGCTCTACGCGACCAACATTGCTACTGATCAGGCTACTCCGCATTCATGAGCTGACCTGAGCTATACGGACCACCTTTCTCAGCAATCGATCTGCCCTAGTAGGCTCACAGAAAGAGATTTTCAGGGGATTGGGATGATCTGGTTTCCATAAGCCTGCAACCGTCCTTCGCGCTTTGTTGATTATGGGAATCATCGGCTGTGCGATCGGTCTGAAGCTGGTGCCGCCCGACATTGTCTCATTCGTGGGCGGTCTCTCGAGTGCGTGGCGCTCGGGTGAAGTGCGGCCGACTCATCGTCAGGAATCGAGGCAGGGACGGGCTTGGCGTACACGGCTCGATCCATTTGCGGAGGTCTGGCCGGTTCTGCTGGGATGGCTGGAGGAGAAGCCGGATCTGGATGCCAAAGAGATGCTCAAGCGGCTACAGGCCTCTCGATACGGCGTGTTTTCAGACGGTCAATTGCGTACCCTACAGCGCAGGGTACGGGTAAGGAGAACACGTGTGGTTCAGTAGCTGGTTTACGGTACCGCCGCAGCATTGTGACGCGGGCTACGCGGTGGCTTGAGCCTCCAGCCCGCTTGCCTCGCTACGCTCACCCGCGCTTCCTTACGGCTCAAGCCACCGCCAAATTCAATCTAAATGCTGGTACTCTTTCCGGTAACATTTCTATTTGAGGCAACACGACCGGGAGTTCTAATTGTCGCCAATCACGTCAGATACATGCCTTATAAATGGGCCTCTGAAGATTCGTCAGAGTGGAGAGAGACTATGAGATTCGTGCGGCACAGTTGCTTCGTGTTTGCTGCACGTGCAAGTGGAAGTTCCCAGACCGTATTTAGGGCCATGGTCGTTGGCTGGTTTGCCGCGAAGTCTGCGCGCGTGAAGTTCCCGGGAATCGACCTTCCACTTACCTCAAGACGTACGTCATTTACCCTGCGGCTCCTGGCGGCCGGGTGCAGGTTTTGCCTGAGTTGCTGACCAAATCCGCAGTACTCACGGCCCTGTCTCAACCCGGAGCCTAGATCGACTTTCTAAGGGAAGTTGCTGTCAATGCTTCTCCAAGCCTGCTTCAGAGTAGCAATTGCGATTCCTAAAACAATGCCGTTTCACATTGGTCGGTTCACTCATTCTTGCGGTGGTCGCAGCCTGTACCCCGTGTCAAGCTCAAGAGCAAGCAAAGCCGGCACGGCCTGCTGCGGAACATCCTACAGCTGTACTGCTTGTACTCTTCACCTCGGAAGGGTGCTCGGATTGCCCACCGGCCGATCAATTGCTGAGCCAGGTTAATGGCCGCAAATCGGTTGACGGACAGTTGATTGTGGGCATCAGTGAGCACGTCAGCTACTGGAATCATCTTGCATGGAAGGATCCCTTTTCCTCTGACCTTTACACGGGTCGTCAGAACGACTACGGCAGTCATTTTGCTCTCGACAGCGTCTACACGACACAGATGGTGGTAGTCCGCCGGGAGCAGTTCTTCGGCAGCGACGGTCGCGCCCTGCAGGCTGCGCTAAAGACGGAATTGGAACGCAAGCAGATATTGCTGCGCATCGACTCTGCCGAGCTCAGGGACAAGAGCGTCATCTTCATTTACACGGCGTCGGACATTCCCGCGAAGGGTTAACTGCGGTTGGTAGCTGTGCTGGCGGATGATTTGGATCAGTCCAGCGTGCTTCGCGGCGATAATTCAGGCCGCAACCTCACTCACGTTGCAGTGGCGCGTGCTCTCGTCCCCTTGGGTTCGCTACACGAGGTGGAGCAGCGGTCCATGACGCTGCCTTTGCCCCCTTTCTTTCTGATAAAGCCACCGGCCATCACCTCGTTCTGTTTGCGCAGCAAGGAAGTGCCGGCGCGGTTGCCGGTATCGACACAAAGCCAATCTGATGGGCACATCAAGCTACTTGCCATTGACATCGTTACCGCGATCAGATGCCGTAACCTGCAATCGAAAGATGTCGGGCCGCGAATAGTGTCCGCTGACATCCATGGTCATCAATTCTCTTTCAATCTCCTGCAGATCAAGCGTCGCATAAAGGATGACCTCCTCATCGAACACCGGACCTGCGAGATATCGTCCGTCTGGCGCGATGATGGCTGAGCCGCCTCTCTCAATCAGACTTTGCGGATCCAGCGTTTCCAGCGGCGCAAGAGCGATGGGCAAGTCACTGGCTTTCATGATTTGCCCCGCCGCGAGCACAAAGCACCGTCCTTCGAAAGCGTAGTGCCTGCTCGCGATCTGATGCATCTCGTGCACCGTCGGCCACACGGCAATATGAATCTGTTCTCCAGCATTGTGTAGATGCTGCCTTGTCAGGGGCATCCAGTGTTCCCAACAGATCGCGCCACCCAAATTCAAGTTGTGCACCTTCGCGATGCGCAGGCCTGCCGCATCTCCCTGTCCCCACACCATCCGTTCTGAATAGGTGGGAATCAGCTTCCGGTGATGATTGACCAGGCGCCCTTCCTCCGCGAAGTACAGCATGCTGTTGAACAGCGTACCGTGACCGGGCGCATCGCGAACGCGTTCGCTGATCCCCATCACGATGCCGACTCGCAACCGGGCTGCGGCTTCGCCAAGCGCCTGAGTTTCCTTGCCGGGCACCACCACGCTATTCGCTCGTAATGCTGCAAAGACCTCTTTCACTGGTGCGTGGTTCCAGAGAGCCGCACCTGGGCAGAAGTCAAGCCAAGCCGGATAGCCGGGCAGAAATGTTTCCGCGAAACAAATGATCTGGGCACCGTGCTCTGCCGCTTCTTCGACCAAGGCTAACGCCTTACGTAAACCACTGGCGAGATCGGATGGGTGGGGCGACGCCTGCACAATCGCTACTCGTGTGCTCTGGCTTTCTTCATTACTTTGCATTCTTCTTGCCAGCCTGTGTTTGAACGTACCTTGAAAGTTGAGGGTAGCAGGCTTGCAGAGCGCTTCGATCTTAAGCATAGATCAGACGCGCGGCATGAGACGGGAACCTCTGCGTCGAAGCCAAATCTTTCAGCGGACGAGCCCAAGGCTGGCGAAAACAATTAGCATGCTGATTGGAGAACTACCTTGCTCAAACAGGAAATGCCCGTCGCGACTCACCCACGTAACGCCGTGCAGCGCCGTTCCTGGATTCTCGGACTCACCAGCCTGCTCTTCATTTTGCTTCAGAGTGCATGCACCGCCTTAATGGCCGTCAGTGGCCTTCGGCTCCTCATTGGAATCGGCTCGCTAGCAGCGGCGACGACCGGTCTACGTTTGATCGCGTCCATTCATGGTGAAGCAATACGAATTCCTATGGAGTTGCTTGCGGTTGCCGGGTCGCTCATCAACCTATACGCGATTTGGCGTGTACGATCGCTGCGCGCTCGCCCTTCCTCTCAGTGGCGAGTTGGACCAGTCACTCCCGAAAAAAAGCGCTCAGAACTGATACAGATCGGGCTCGCCGTGCTCACCTTGCTGCTTGTCTGTGTTGAATGGGCGTTTCACCTTCGGCTGCATGCCTCCATCTAGTCCGCTGGATTCTCACGAGGCATTGACGAACCCGTTCCGATTTCCTTCGCCAGCCTTCGAAGAAGACGCTCGCTGAAGCCGATGGGCAACTCAAAGACCCGGTCATCTCCGGTGAGCACCACGATATTGCGCGTGGAGTCGAGGATGGCGGAACATATCTCACAGTGTTCCAGATGCCGCTGTACCAATTCTCTGGTCTCAGCAGGTAGTGAATCGTCGAGATAGTCGGAGATGTAGTTCCAAACGTGTTTGCATTCTATTACCACTGAAACCACCTCCTTCGCTGACTGACATTCTTCAGTCTTGGTGCCAATTCCTTCTGCATCATCATCCGGGCCCGATGCAACCGAACCTTCACGTTACCAGTTGTGATCGCGAGTGCCACTGCCGTCTCTTCAATCGAAAACTCCTCTACATCCCGAAGGAGCACAACTTCCCGATAGAGCGGAGACAGGTTGCCGATGGCTTCTTCAAGCATCTGACGAACTTCCTTGCGCTCGAGTGCCTCTGAGGGTATTTCGCGCCAATCTCGGAGGAGAGCCGGCGAGATGTGGCTTCCTTCTTCAGGTGTTTCGTCGAGCGACTCCATGCGCACAAGCCCCTGTCTTCGCAGGCGCCCTCGCGCTTCGTTGAGTGTGATGCTGATGAGCCAGGTGCTGAACTTTGCCTGACCGCGAAAGTCGGCGAGCTTCCTAAAAGCCTTTAGAAACGCCTCCTGCGCAACATCCTCAGCGTCAGAGTCATCTTTCATAAACGAAAGCGCCATCTTGTAGACGCTCCGCTCATACGGGCGGATCAACTCATGGTACTGCTCCGTGTCACCGGCGAGTATGGAAGTAATCATCCCCGCCTCGTCCCGAGTTGAAAGTCCCCATCCATACCGGTAAGGCCTGCTCCTTCCTGCAAGTGAGTTCGCGTGTTGTTGACTCACAACCATGTAGTTCGGCCGTCACCTACAAGCCTGCGTACCAGTCGTACCCCAGCTTGGTCCAGTAATCATCGGGCTTATCGTTTGTATAGGCGATGAGCCCGATGCGCTTGATCTGCTTGTATCCATACTTCGTGGGCATGTGAAGACGCAGGGGAGCCCCATGTGGCTGGGTAAGCGGGGCTCCCATCATCTCGGTCACGAGCAGCGTCTGTGGATGCCGCATCACGTCCAGATCGTAGCCCGTGTAATAATCCCCGTCCGGCGTTTCCATATACACGTAGCTCGGATCCTTGCCGTCGATCTTATCGGGCGGATAAAGCTCCAGGAAGTCTGCCATGCGTACGCCGGCCCAGTGCACGATCTGGCTCCAACCCTCGATGCATTTGAACTGCGTAACCAACTCGTATCGTGGAAGCCGCGTGATATCTGCCATCTGCAGCAGTAAGCCGGGCGTATTGGGCGGTAGCGTAGAGTCGCTCTCCCCCGCCTCTGCCATGCCACGAGGCTTGCGTCCTGTATGGTTTTCATCTTCTTGCGCCTTATCCTGCATCGACTCCGGCGCCATCTTGTTCGCCGTCTGAAGATTAGGATCGACCTTACTGTCGTGTCCCTTGTCCTCATTCGCCGGCGGAGCCTTATACCGGTAGTCCCAAGCCGTAACATCCCTAACGTAACGCGCATGTTGGGCCGCGCCGCGCATGCCCACCAACTGGAGACGCCAGCTGTCGAGTTGCAAGTCCATCATCAGCCCAAAGGTGCCGTTGATGCGCAGCGTCTCTGCGCGGCTGAGCGGATACGTTGGCGCCAGCTCCTTATTTCGGAATAGATCGCGAGAAACGGAAGCATTGAAGCGGAAAGAATCGCGGATCGGAGGAGGTTGCATCTCGGCGTCATCGTTCGCGCCCAGATAGTGATAGAAACCATAAGCAGCCGCGCTGCTGACCGCGGCGGCGAGAAATGATCGCCGCGTCTGCGCTCCGGAAGTTGCCAACACCGCCGCATCAGCCGCTGCTCTCTCTGCACGAGCATCTACTTCGGTCGCGGCTGGTTCACGCTGATCCTGGTCGGCTTCAGCTCGTGCTTCGAACTCTTCTGCGGAAGGCTCGTCGTCCGCGCTCTCACTCTGCTGCTTCGCTTCAGGTTGCAAAGCGGCCGGCTCTTTCGGCGACCCATCCTGCGGTTGTTCTATCTCGGGATTACTCATCGCCAGGACTTCCTTTCCGCTTCGATGGACGGCGCTTCGACGCGCTGCACCTCGAGCCCGCTCACCATTGAGCGGAAGTTATTCCAGCCGGCCAACATAACCTGCGCTACATGAACGCCGAAGAAGCCAAGGAACGCCCACGTGAGCCAGAAGTGCAGCCATCGCGCCATCTCGTAGCCGCCAAGCAGGCTGGTCAGCCAGTGCGCCGAGGTTGGTTTATAGATCGCTAAGCCGGTGAGCAGCATCCCGGCCCCCATGAAGATCACCGATGTATACGCGATACGCTGCGCGCCGTTGTACTTGGTCTGAGCGGGCAGTCCTTTACGCAGGTGCAGGTCGACCAGTGTCACTTGAATCGCCTCGCGCAGGCTGCTTCGCTGCGGGAGCAGGAAGCGCCACTCGCCTGAAAGCCACGTATAAAGCACCCACGCCACACCGTTGAGCGCGAAGATCCACATGAAGAAGAAGTGGTATCCCAGCCCTTGCGTCACATGGTAGGGCACATGCAGTTTGGCGTAAAACCAGTCAGGAAAAAAACGGAACAGCGTGAACCTGCCCAGACCGAGGCGGTATACGCGATGCGCATGCTGATACGCGTTGTCGGAGTCATTCCAATAGATCAGTAACCCGCTCCAGATCATCGTGAACAGTACCGGAAAGTTGATCCAGTGCATCCACCGTATCGCGAGTGGATGTTTTCGCTCGACGCGGATACTCGCCAGCCGATCATTTGCGGAAGTCGACAGATCCTTGACGGTTTGTTCCATAAAAACTTGCACCTCCGGCTCTGAAAGTCCGGGAACGCCTGCGTACACACCGACACAAGCCACTGGTAGGAGTCGCCAGGGCGAAAAAAGATACAGAGCTCGTTTCTAAAGGATCGGCGCCTGAGGAGGTTCCTCCCCAAAGAATCCGTTCCCGCGCGCCTCTTCCAGTTTCTCTTCAAGAAAATGCCATAGCGCAGGGCATCCGGCTTCTATCTCTGGGCCCACCCGCTCCATCACTCGCGCGTGGCTGATGCCGTGCTCCTTCCAGCTGCCGCCCCGATTGTTGAGGTTCAGCAAAACAGGCATGGCACGGTCAACGGCGTGCGCAAAGCGCGCCTCGCCGGTTTCGGCGAGTTCAAATTCTTCCCAAAGAGCGAGAAGGGCCTCACCCGTCGGTTTCGGAAGTATGCCGAATATCCGTTCCACCGCCCACCCGCTCCGCTGACTTCCGCTCCTGCCAGCCCTCGCGTGCAAAGACAATGGTGTCTCCCGTCTCAATCTCTCCCAGGTCATGCACCAACAGCATACGAATCGTACGGTCGAGATCTACTGGACCATACGCGTACGGCACTAGAGAAGCTGCAAACAGCGCAATCTGCCAGCTATGTTCCGCAGAGTTCTCATACCGGTCCAGTCCCACAGGCCGCACCTTCCGCGTCACAGCCTTCAAGCGGTCCACTTCCAAAATGAACGCGAGAATTTGGCCCATTTCCACTGTGTTTACCTGCTCTGAGTTCATCAATCAAGATCCTTTTCTAGCATGAGTTCCGGTTGCGAAAGTCGGGGGTCAGCACGGCGGCGATTAGCCGCAGGCGATAGCCTCGATCTCAATCTTCCACGCTGGATTCGCCAACGCGGCAACGAGAACCGTGCTGGCGGGACGCAGGTTGCCAAGCGCCTCAGCACGAGCAGGGCGACTTGCCGGGATGTCGGCCGGATCGGGAATATACATTGTTACTTTCACCAGATTGTCGAACGTCATCCCGGCTGCTTCGAGTTGGAAGCGAAGGTTGCGCCATGCCAGCCGCGCCTGCTCTTCGACGCTGGACGGCGTTGTGCCATCGACTTCCGTTCCGAGCTGGCCGCTGATGTACAGAGTGCGCGTTGCGCTGGAGACTTCAACTGCCTGGCTATAGGCGCTGGCGGGCTGCGGAGCGAGGTCGGCGTTGATGGTGCGTATCTGCATAGGTAAGCCTCAAATATGTTTCTTCAGGCCCAACAAGAGCGGACCAGACCGCCAGTCATGTTGGAATAAAGAGTTACAGTCCGAGTCCGGTGAGAAACACATCGATCTGGCCCTCGAAGCGGGATCTCTCATAAAACACGAGGGCCATGCGCCAGATGCCCTGGAGGTAGGTGATGATGACCGGCACCACAAGGTGCGGATCTAACTTCTCTTCGAGAACGCCAGCCTGCTTGTCAGCGCTCATACGAGCGATCATCGCATCGGCCAGCAAAGTCATCCGTTCCTCAACATACTGGCGTAATTCAGGCTCATCAAGAACTTCGTGCGTGAGGCTCCCCGCCATCAGACAGACGAGCGAAGGCGTGTTCGGATCGTCAAGACAGTCGAGCACGGTCTTGAACAGCGCCCGAATTCCTAGCGCAGCCGTGGGCGCAATGAAAAAAGCTTCTGCACGCTTCCTGTTGACTGTTTCGTTGTAATGCTTCAGGCACTCGAGATATGCGTGCTTCTTGCTCTTGTGCGTGTTGTAGAATGAGCTTTCCCCAATTCCCATTCCTTTGAGCAAATCGCGTAGGGACGTGCCTGCGTAGCCGCTCTTCCAGAAGAGCCGTGTCGCCCTATCCAACGAAGTTTCGTAATCAAATTCCAAAGCCCTTGGCATGCGGCCCGCCTCGCGATTTTTTGCGTCCGCCACAAACGGTGCTTGACATTGGACGACTCCATCTCCATTCTGTAGCAGGTGCTACAACTAGTCAACCCACCGCACCGAGGAGAATCAAATGGCCTACAAACAGGAAGCGGAGGAGTATAAGGCAAAGGCCCAGGCCGCTCTTGGGGAGAAGTTCGGGATCCTTACCAATGACATGGATCACGTCCGGTCGTCGGGCGTTCTTGACCATGCGCTAAAGATCAACGATTCAGCGCCGGACTTTACCCTGCCCGATGCTTTCGGCGATGAGGTCTCGCTAAAGACTTTGCTGGCAAAAGGACCGGTCGTGATCAGCTTCTACCGCGGCGAGTGGTGTCCGTTCTGCAATCTCGAGCTGCGTGCCTTACAAGAGGCCCTGCCGAAGATGCAGGAGCTTGGCGCTACCCTCGTCGCCATCTCTCCTGAGAAACCGGAAGGAACGGTTGCCGCAACAAAGAAAAACAAGCTGACCTTCACCGTACTAAGCGACTTCGACAACAAGGTGGCGCGGCAGTTTGGCATCGTGTTCCAGGTTGGCGACAAGCTACAGGATCTTTCGAAGAACGTGTTCAAGAACGATCTTGCTCTCCGGAATGGAGAAGATTCCTATCAGCTTCCCGCTCCCGCCACGTTTATCCTCGATCCGGATGGCATCGTTCGCTCTGCACATGTCGAAGTGGACTATATGACCGGACGCGCTGAACCGGCAGACGTCTTGGCCGCACTGGAAGCGATCGCCCATCCCGTCGCGCAATAGCTGCAAACCCAGCCAATGACCGTTCCTATCGCCGATTACGCGCTACTCTCCAATTGTCATTCCGCGGCTCTTGTGAGCCGTGCTGGATCGGTCCACTGGCTGTGCTTCCCACGTTTCGACTCACCCTCCTTTTTTGCGCAACTCCTCGGTGACAATGGTGGACACTTTAGCGTAAGTGTGACGGGTTGCGAGACAACACAACGGCGTTATATCCGCGACTCTCTCGTTCTGCAAACCACTTTTCAAGCAAAAAGCGGGACCTGTCAGCTAACCGATGCGCTCGCCCTTGGCAAAGGAAAGCGCGGGCATGATCTGGGTGAGAACTCCCCGCCTTTGCTACTTCGCGGCCTGCGCTGCGTATCGGGCTCGGTTGAGGTACTTGTCGAATGTGCACCTCGGCCAGAGTATGGCCTCATTCAACCGGTTTTCGTGCCGGCCGAAGGCGGCGCCCTCGGTAGAGGGGGTGCTTCGGTCTTCTTTCTATCCTTGACCACACCCTACACGCTTGAACAGGGAAAACTGGTGAGCACCTTCTGTCTTCAGCAAGGCGAAAGCCTCTGCTTCGGTCTTGAGTATGCTTCCACGGAGGAAGCGCAGCCGAGGAGTTGGACTCAGCACCACATGCAAGAAATGATCACGGACACAGAAAAGGGGTGGCAGAGCTGGGCCGCTATCCATCAGCGCTACGACGGTCCTTGGCGAGACCTGGTGGCACACAGCGGACGTGTACTGCAGGGTCTGGTATACCAGCCAACCGGCGCCATCGTCGCCGCCCCAACCACTTCTTTGCCAGAAGTACCTGGCGGCAATCGCAACTGGGATTACCGATTCACTTGGGTCAGAGACGCTTCCATCACCATGGAGGCTTTTTGGATCGCGGCCTGCCCTGTTGAAGCTGGACGCTTTTTCAGTTTCCTTGCTAACGCTGCCTCCGCTCAACTTTCGCAGGACAAGTACCTTCAGATCATGTTCGGCATCGGAGGGGAGCATGACCTTACCGAACGCGAGCTGCCGCACCTTGCAGGGTGGTCCAACAGCCGTCCTGTTCGGATCGGCAACCAAGCCTGGACACAGCGGCAACTTGACGTCTATGGCGAGCTCCTAAGGTCTGCGAGTGTGCTTTCCAATAAGCTGGAGGCTCTCGACGATCTAACCCGGATGTTCCTAGTTCAAGTCGCGGACGCTGCAGCGGCAGTGTGGAACGAGAAAGATCAGGGTATATGGGAGATCAGGGGAGAACCTCAACACTTCGTGCATTCGAAGCTCATGTGCTGGGTTGCTTTAGATAGTGCCGTTCGCATTGCCGATCTTCTGCAATCACCAGAAAAGGTCGAGCAGTGGAGTTCGGTTCGGGACCAAATTCGGTCAGCGATTTTGGCACATGGTTGGAACGGAAAAGTCGGATCGTTCACGCGAGCCTTCGGTTCTGATCAAGTAGACGCATCTTGCCTGATGCTGCCGATCGTCGGGTTTCTACCCGGAGACGACCCACGCATCCTAAGCACTATCGATGCAATCGTGAGCCGGCTGACAGACGAACGCGGACTCGTTTACCGCTATCAAGGTGACGACGGGCTCCCGGGACAGGAAGGAAGCTTTCTGCTGTGCAGCTTTTGGCTCGCTCAGGCACAGGCTCTGGCCCGGAGAACAACCGAGGCCAAGCAGACCTTTGAGCGGGCAATTGCCTTTGTAAACGACGTCGGCCTGCTTGCAGAAGAGGTCGATTCCAAGAGCGGCGACTTGTTGGGAAACTTCCCGCAAGCCTTCAGCCATGTTGGCTTGATAAATGCGGCGAACGCGATTTACGAGGCTGAACGCAGCGAGACTCAGCTCTTTCAATCTTTCATCTCTTAGGAGAAACGGTATGCCGTCCTTGACTCATCAAGAGTTGATTGAATTGTGGGGCTAAAGCGCCACATTACGACTGCCAGCCAGCCTAATCAGATCAGATCTGATCTGATCTGAAGGAGTGTGTGGTCGAAAGGACGCTATCGCCGCGCACGCCAACCCGCGAACGAGCAGAGCCGATCCCGATGATATACGCTACTTGGCGAGACGGCGGCCATGACGACAACCGCACCGTGCCAAGAAGCGCGAACAGCAGCCGCGGCGCGTGATCGAGCGCCCGATAACGGTGCTCGGCTGCAGGTACGACACCAAGGCTTCGCCCTGAAGACCACCACTTCAAACTCGAACAGTCGCTTCGCCGAACTGCTAGATCTGCGCGGTTCCACCGTCTACACAAAGTTCCGTTCCATTGACGAACTTTGAATCATCACAAGCGAGAAACAATGCCGCAGTTGCAATCTCCTCGGACGTTCCGAACTCGCCCCAGGGAATGATCGATTTGAACTGTTCCCTCGCCGCTTCAGGTGCCTTCTGCATCGCCGGCGTGTCGATCGGTCCGGGGCTCAGCACATTCACACGAATCCGCCTTTCCTTTAAGTCCATCAACCAACTCCGCGCAAACGCACGCAACGCCGCTTTGCTTCCTCCGTAAACGCTTAGTCCCGGCATACCCTTCTGGGCCGCAATCGATCCATTCAGTATGATGGAACCGCCGTCGCGAAACAGCGGCAGCGCCTTCTGCACCGTGAACAATGTACCCCGGACGTTGAGATCAAAAATCCTGTCGAACTCCTCTTCCGTCACGCTTCCAATCGGCGACCGTCCACTTTGCCCAGCGCTCGCAAACAGCACATCGATGTGGCCCTTCTCTCGCATGACTCTTTCATAAAGCCGATCCAGATCGTCGAGCTTCGCGGAGTCACCTTGAACGCCAATCACGTTATGACCGATCTGCGTCACGGCCTCATCCAGCCGGGTTTGATCGCGACCCGTCACAAATACATAGGCGCCTTCAGCAACGAACAGCTTTGCTGTTGCCAGCGCCATTCCCGACGTTCCAGCCGTAATCACTGCTACTTTGCCATCCAGCTTTCCCATGATCATCACCTTATCCTTTAGAGTCCTTGGCACAAGGTCAGGTTACAAATCTTCGCGCTCCAAAGCGTCAGGATAGATCACTTTGGGAAGGCACTGGCATTCAATGCCGCACTTAATTCCAGCAGCTGAGCGCGTCTCGCTGTGCGGCTCTACGAAGTTCACGGCCATCCGCCGCCCGTGCTTCATCGATGCTGCGGATAGGACGATTCGAATTGACCGGGCTGTGCGGCCTTGCGGCCCTATTACAGAGCCGATTTCACCTTCCGCCAACCTAACATCGAACCGAACCCCCTCGCCCTCGTTACTCGCATCGACCATAACCGCATCGGGCGTGTCGACGATGCTACGAACAATTCCCAAGATGAGTTCGCGAACGTTTCCGGATGCGCTCATATTGTTTTCACTTCAGCATTGATCTTAGGCAGGATAGCTCACCCCACTCGGGCACGTGGACGCGCCAATGATGGTCAACCCTTCGGCGACCCAACACTCGGCGCCCCCCGATGCGGTAATTACTCTAGACGCGAGCAGAATGTCTGTCGTACCAAGGTGATCCCAACTTCCCCCCTCAGCGCATGAGATGAGGGGGGAAGCGAGCAGGCTGGACCCTGCTCGCACTGCCTTTACAAGGCCGCCAGTCCCTCATAACCAGCCGAAGGGAGAAGACCATCACTGCGGTCAGCAACTTCGGTAAGGACACCATCGCTATTGATGGCGAAGATGCCGATGGTACCCGATCCAGCATTCAAGGTGTACAGGAACTTGCCATCGGCTGTAACCGCCACTTCAAGGTTCGTACTACCTGAAGGCAGAGTAGCAACGATCGTATTTCTTATTGGTTTTAGGACGCCTGCTTTGCTCAATGTATAGCCGGCAATTGTGGACGATGCAGAATTGTCCGAGTAGACGTAAGCGCCGTTGGGGGTAACAACACTCCAACAATTGCCGTTACCGTAGGTAGGCGCACTCTCAGAGATCGGCGAGAGAGTACCATTTCCGGAAATCGTGTAAGAGGAGAGTAGCGAAGCGTCGCTGGTTCCAGGAGTGTTGTCTGTAACAAGCAACACACCATTGGGAGCAAAGCGGCCAGAGAAGGCTCCTGGATCCGCGCTTGTTGTCGTGACGATGGGGCCAAGGGTTCCATTCGCGTTGATTGGGAAGGTGCTGATCACACTCGCGCCCCGTTCGACAACCGCTAAGAACTTCCCATCGGGGCGGACCGAGATGGAGGCCCCGCCCGTGTTTACACCAGAAAGATAGGCAGTTGAGTCGGGAATCTGCACCAAACGACCGGCGTTGTTCTCTCTGAATGCCACCACGTCGCCAGGACCTGCTCCGTTAAGCACATATACGATGTTGCCAAACTGCGTGACCGCGACTGGCTCACTGCCTCCCGACGGAACATGTCCCATGAGGCTAAGGTTTGCGCCCTGCACTTGGAAACTTGTAATGGTTCCGCTTCCGGCATTGACGGCATAGAGTCGGGAACCATCCGGACTGAGGGTGAGTGCTCCCTGGCTCTGCAGCGGATCGATCTTTCCGCCGCCACCACGACCTTCAGTGTCATAGATCGCTCGCTGCTGCAGTCTTCCCTCAGGACCACGAGCATATGCGATGACCTGATTGCCGGTTGCAGCGTTGGTCATCACGAAAACCGCCCCACTCTCAGCGGCGTGCGCAGCAGGCTGCATTACGCCGAAGCATGCAAGGACCACGAGGGCACCACACAATTTGTTTCCCATGTTTATTTCTCCCGATTGATTCTGGATTGCGCTGACCTGCTCCTTGACGCGCATTCTTTAGAACCGAAAATAGCGGAATGGTTACAGAAGCTTTTGGCATCCACTCAATTGTTCTGGGTCTTGGTGAGGTGCCCGCTTACATATGGCATCAAAGGCGAGGGCCGAAAGGTGGGCAGGGATCTTGTGTATCGGCTTTACCGCGAGGAAGGCCTTAGCCTGCGCAAGCGACCGGCGGTAAAGAGGCGTGCGGCCGTTCACCGGCAGGAGTGCGTGTGCCTATTCGCTTACTGCGTCTATCTTAGGTGTAGTCGACTTAGCATCTCGTCAGCAATCAGCAGCATTCCTAAAGCCCCTCAGACTCCTCTCTGTAATCTCTCTCTTCCTCGTGCGGTCCTTTCCGGTCTGGAGCCAGTACTTGAGCAGCAAGTCACAAAACTCGCAGCTGAAAGCTCCATTTATGCCGTCATCGAAAAATCTATAGTGACTGGAACGGAGGCGATCTCGAAATATTCGCTGCAATGTGTAAGGATTCACTTGACACGTCATTCATCGCCAATCGTGGAAGCCATGGCTATGCAGGCATGCTTGAGCGCTATCGCAGGAACCATGCTACACCCGAGCCTGTGGCGTCCTCACCTACACGAATGTGAGAGTTCATCTCCTCGATGCCAGGTCGCGACTGTCACTGGCAACTGGAACACACGTTTGATGGAGGTGCCAACTTAGATTACATTTACTCTCTCATTTTTGAAAAGACAGCTGTTGGGTGGAAGGTTGTGCTCGACCACTTCAGCGCCATTCATCCCACTGCCAACCCCGTCACGAGTCAATGATGCTGAGAAAATGAACTTGGCATGTTGTCTAAGTTTTCATGGCGCAGACGAAGTAATGCGATCGCAGCGGGCCATCATCCTGAACCTATGAAGGCTAGATTTAGAGCACTGTTTCGATGAAATACAGGTTTAGGGAAGCTCTGCACAGAGTTCTGCGTCGGCGGCCTGATGGATTAATTCGATGGTCAGGGGTGGATGGCGATGAAGCAGCAGACGTTTGCGTCGCAGTCGAGGTTTGAGAAGTATAGGCGGAAGTCTCGGCGGGAGTTGTTCCTGGATGAGATGGAAGTGGTTGTTCCGTGGTCCCAGTTACAGGCTCTGGTCGAGCCACATTACCCGAAGGTCGGCAACGGTCGTCGTCCTGTCGGGCTTGCGATCATGCTGCGGACCTACTTCATGCAACAGTGGTTCAACTTGTCCGACCCCGGCGTCGAAGAGGCGTTTTACGAGTCCGCCACACTGCGGAGGTTCGCTGGCGTCGACCTTGGCGTGGCTCCGGCGCCTGATGAAACGACCGTGCTGCGCTTCCGGCACCTGCTTGAAAAGCATGACCTTGGGGGTGCCCTGCTCGACGCAGTGAACCTGCATCTGGCGGCTAAGGGCATCCGCATCGAGACCGGCACAATCGTCGATGCGACCATTATTCATGCGCCTTCTTCGACCAAGAACGAGAAGAAAGAGCGCGATCCGGCGATGCGTCAGACCCGCAAAGGAAAGCAGTGGTACTTCGGACTGAAGGCGCAGACATCGGCGTCGATGCAAAAGAAGGTCACGTGCATTCGGTGGCGATGTCTGCGACCAACGTTTCCGACTTACACATGCTGCCGGATCTGCTGCATGGCGAGGAGCGCAAGGTGTGGGTCGACGGCGGTTATCAAGGCCAGACCAAGGCCATCCGGCAGGCCCCGACCAATGTTCAGGACATGACCTGCAAGCGAACCAGGTTCAAGAACTATGTCGATGAAGCTGCAAAGAAGAAAGATGCGACGAAGTCAAAGGTAAGAACTAAAGTAGAACACGTCTTCCGTATCCTGAAGAGTGTCTTCGGCTTCAACAAGGTACGCTACCGAGGCATCGCCAAGAACTATCACCGGCTGTGCGCCAACTTCGCCCTCATGAACCTCTACCTGCACCGCAAACGCCTGACATGGCTCGCCACATAGCAGGAAAACGGGCTATGAGTCCTCAGCTCAGGACAAACCCTGCCAGAACAAGCAAAGCACCGCCATCATCGCAGCAAAACCGGCAGCCGACTCAAGCCACTCGCAGACATCTCCAAATCAGCCGCCTACGCAGAGGCTCCTTAGCGTTAGCGGAGCTCCAAGCCTCATTACGCTTGCTCTGCAAGTATCCGGCTATAGGAGAGGGGATACCTACGCTGCACACGCGCAACGAGTCGTGCATCTTCGCCGACGAGGATACGCTGCTTTCGGCGTTTTACGCCCCTGATGATAATCGCTGCCGCATAGCGGGCTTCCATAGTAAGAGGCTTTTCGGCAGGTCCCCGCACCGGTCTGATTTCTTGTTCGCTTAAGCCTGCCTCAACAAGGGCGGATAAAACTATATTCGTTTTCACTCCGCCTGGATGGATGACGGTTACACCGATGTCCGCGCTTTCAAGCTCTGCACGCAAGGATTCTGAGAAGCCCCGCACCGCAAATTTGCTTGCACTGTAGGCTACTTGGCCCGCGGAGCCGATGATGCCGAAAACACTCGACATATTGACGATCTGAGCAGATCGGTGCTGACGCAGATGCGGTAAGAAGCTTCTCGTCATTGCCGCCATGGAGAAAAAGTTAACCGCGAAGAGATGATGAAACCGTTGCGATGAAACCTGCTCGAAGGTGCCGGCGAGAGCCATCCCAGCGATGTTAAAGAGGACCGATGCGGTGCCGAGATCGGATGCGATCGCATCCGGAAGCGTGGTTATTGCAGATTCATCGGCGAGGTCAATGTTGTAGGTCCTAATAGAAGCTCCACTTTGCCTTGCAGCTTCCGCAACAGTCTCAAGCGAGACATGATCTTTGTCGATGAGGGCCAGGTGCGCACCCTCCATGGCTAATTGATCAACCAGAGCCGCGCCGATACCGCTAGCCGCGCCTGTGAGGACGACGACACGATCCTTGAGCGAAAAGACTTCAGAAGAGGAGGGTTTGCTGTTCACGTTGATCTCCGTTGTGTTGTGGTTAGCAGCTGAGAGTGAGGATGCGGCCCCAACAGGAAGCCAGCGACAAGGTGCAAAGTCCATTCGTGACTTGGACGATCTCTCCTCCGTTGAGCAAATCTGTGAGGTAGCCATCTTTAACGCCGGGCAAAGTGAGGGTGATGTCGCGCGCCGTGTTTGAAGAGTTGACGGCGACAACGAGCGATCCTGTGCCCGAGCCGCGGATGAAGGCAAGTTGTTCATGGTCAATATGCAATGAGGTGTACTTGCCTTCCCGCAACGCCGATTGCTGACGGCGGATGGATAAAAGATGTTTGATCACCGGGTAGAGATCTGCATGACGAGCATTCTCTTTCAGGGAAGCGGGAGAAACCGCAGGACGAAGCGCAGCGTCGGAGTTGGAGGAGCGACGTCCTTCGATACCCCACTCGCTGCCGTAGTAGAGCGACGGGATGCCGGGCATGGTGAAGAGCAATAAGTAGAGGGGATAAAGATGAGCAGGATTGCTCAGGGTACTGGCTACGCGATCGACATCATGGTTGTCGGCGAATGAGTAGAGATTTAGATCTCGATAGAGACCGCCTTCGCCGAATTGACGGTTGAGCGAGTACCCGAGTTCGAAGTAATTGCGGTCGTTGTGTGCCGACCAAAGGCTTTTGTAAACCTCGTAGTTAGTCGTGGAGCTGAGGCCGCCATCATGCGCCCAGTTGCCGTAGTCGCCATGAACCACCTCACCCATCAGCCAAAAGCCGGGTTTGAGGGTGGCGCAGTGTGAGACCAAATGGCGTCGGAAGTCAGGGTCAAGACGATCGGCTGCATCAAGCCGAAGACCATCGACATCGAACTGATCAACCCAGGATGTGACTGCGGCGAACAGATGATCCTTGACACCCGTGTTGCGGAGATTGAGCTTAACAAGGTCATAGTGTCCCGCCCAGCCTTCATACGAAAAAAGGTCGCCATAGGGACTGCGGCCAGAAAAGTCCAGATGGTACCAGTCGCGGTAGACCGAAGACTGACCGTGTCCCAGAATGTCCCGAAAGGCCCAGAAGTCCCGTCCGGTGTGGTGGAAGACAGCGTCGAAGACAAGCTTCATGCCTCGACCATGGAGCTCGCGACTGAAATCCGCGAAGTCTTGATTGCTCCCAAGGCGACCATCAATAAGAAAATAGTCGGCAATGTCATATCCGTGGGCGGACGATTGCTGAACGGGACCGATTAGCAGAGTATCGGTTCCCAGGTCCTGAAGGTAATCAAGCCATGGATAGAGTTGGCTGACGCGGTCAGCTGGTCTGTCGAGAAACGTATTCCGCTGCGGCGCGTTCAGGCAGCCGAGGGGATAGAGGTGATATTGCGAGCTATGTTGAGCCCAAATCGACATTAGTTGGTTTGCTCCTTTACGTACGGGTAGGTATACAAACGAGCCAAAGAACTTGGTATCCCTGTGAAAACGGTTACGAGTAAATCCCGTGGCTGAACTGGTGAACGATGTCGTGTCGAAGGCGCTCTGTGATTACAACCTCGCCATCGAGTTGCAGAACTATGTAGCTGTTGACGGCTCCGATAAAAGAGAAGGCATAGCGACGATGTCTGCCCCGAAGATTGCCATGATCTTTCGCGGCTGCCAGGAAAACTGCTTCGAGAAGCGACTGGCGGCGGTTGTAGTGTTCGAGAGCCACTAAGCGCGCTAGATTCTCGTGCCCGGCGAAATAGAGCGCCAGTTCCAGGCGATACGCCAAGGGTTCGCGCGTGGCGAAGTCGATATACGCAGCAGCAATACGGTCAAGGGTCTTTGGTAGGTCGCCTTGATACAGCGAACCGCGCGAGACTTCCTCGTCCAATTGGCTTGCGTATTCACGGAAGAGTTCTTTGAGAAGGCCGTTCTTACTCCCAAAAAAGTGATATAAGGTCGGTTTTGCGACACCGATACTGGCCGCAATCTCCTGCACGCCCACGTCGTCGTATCCCCTGGCAGCAAAGAGAGTAAGGGCCGATCGGAGAATGCCAGTTCGTGAGTCCATAGCAAGACAGTATACCGATCAGTACAGTAGCGCAATAGCAGAATTGGATTAGACTGGATGCGCCTGTCAGCGCTTAATCACCTTGCGCTCGCGAACGTTGAACGCCGCAGGCTTCGATTCAGCGAGAGGTGCCCGAAGAGTTTCAAAGGTGCTGTTCACGTTTGTACTAAGAGGCTTTTACTAAGGCTGTTTGACGTAGACGAGTTCGCCCGCATATTGCGGTTTCCCGGCCCGCTAGCAAAGATCCCCCATACCTTTCATTTTTCCACCAGCGTCATGCGCCCATCCCCCTCAGGCTTTCCATCCCGAGGCCACCCGATAGAGCAGCACCGTCGGTCGTTCTGCCTTTACGCTGAGGGCCAATCCGGGCGTGGGTTTTAGACGGGGAATCTCCATTGGCTCGCCATCCGTCTTTCCTGTCACAACCTCACCCAGGGATGGAATCTCCCATTAATAACGCCACCCGATTGCAGTGTGAACCGGTACGCGCCTGCCGCCCAATCCTTGATTCCAGGCGTACTACGTACCGCATCAAGGACCCAGGTGCCGTTCCATAGGTGATCGTTCGAAGGTGCTGCTTTTCGAACAGGGCCAAGGCCAGGAACAACCTAATTTCATCAACTTGACCGCCTTTTGTGCGAGTTTCTTGATCCTCGGGAATTGATTGCTGCAGGAGCTTTAGGCATCGCGCAATTCTGAGGTTTCTTCGGAGCAGGACAAGGTGCCATTCTCTTGTTGCCTAGCAAATAACACCCTTGCGCACGGCATAGAGGATCAGTTCCGGGACGTTATGAAGGCCTAATTTCTGAAGAATGTTCCCACGGTGTGTCTCCACGGTATAAATGCTGAGACCAAGCACGTTTGCGATGTCTTTGTTGCTCTGGCCTTCGGCGATCAGCTGTAACACCTCGCGCTCCCTTGGCGAAAGCAACTCGTAGCTGTCTTCCACTCCACGGTCGCGCATCTGGCGAACATAGTCCTCAACAAGCAGTGCGCTCACAGAAGGACTGAAAAATGCTTTACCCGAATGAACAGTCCGGATTGCCGTCATCAGATCTGCCTCAGCTGATTCCTTGACCAAATAGCCTCGAGCGCCTGCCTTTAGAGCACGAAGCACGTAAGCTTCGTCGCTGTGCATGCTAAGCATGATGACGCGCGTCTTGGGATGCTTCGTCACAATCTGAGAAGTCGCCTCCGTTCCGTTCAGCTTCGGCATGCCGATGTCGGTGACGACGACATCGGGCGTCGTATCGTCCACCACTCTGAGCAGCTCTCGTCCATCACCGGCTTCACCGACGACTTCGAAGTCACGCTGGCGCTCCAGAAGCGATTTGAGTCCAGCACGTAGGACGGTATGATCATCTGCGAGTGCGATGCGTATCATCTGACCTCTTCTCTTTCAACCGCCGGCACCGGAAGGGTGACCTGAATGGTTGTTCCTTTATCTGGGGAGGAAGTGACCCTTACAAGTCCTGCAAGCCTTCCTACACGCTCTTCGATACCGAGCAGCCCCATGCCCTTTTCAGACGCCGGACGAAAACCCTTGCCGTTGTCTTCGACAGTCAATAGCAGTGTTTCGTTAGTCGATCGGAACGACACCGCGACAGACGTAGCCGAGGCGTGTTTGACGACGTTGTGAAGAGCCTCCTGAACGATGCGATAGATGCACGTGCGATATGTGTCAGGCAAGGACTCACAATCGTCATCAGCCTCGACACGTACCGCAAGACCAGAACGTCGGGCGA
The DNA here is from genome assembly GCF_014203275.1 of Granulicella aggregans. GTDB lineage: Bacteria > Acidobacteriota > Terriglobia > Terriglobales > Acidobacteriaceae > Edaphobacter. Next base: position 27,325 of record NZ_JACHIP010000009.1, on the reverse strand, counting down.
CCTCTCGGCCTTGCCACTTCAGTGCCGGTACCAACCCGAGGTCGTCGAGCATAGACGGCCTAAGCACCAGCGCTATGTCCCGGATTGAACGCATACTGCCTTCGAGTTCCGATTTCACGCTCGCGAGCTGTGCTTTGGCTGCGGTGTCCTGAGGCATTTCACTTTCGATCCGGCTAAGCTCGACCAGAGCAGCAGCCATTGTTTGTCCGAGTTCGTCATGGAGCTCGCGCGACAGATTGCGGCGCTCTTCTTCTTGAGCTTGTTCTAAACGCCCTGCAAAGGTCTGTAGCTCTGCACGTGCTTGCACGACATCCTTGTATTGCTGTTCCGCAAAACGCTCCGTTGTCTTGATCCGATAGGAGATGCCGGCAATCAGTGCAAAAACTACAGCCAGGGAGAGCAAGGAGGAGATGAGGAGTTCCCCCTGCAACCGATCGTGCTCAGCATGGAGTTGTGCCCCTGCCCGATCCTGCTGCTCTCTGTTTAGCTCCATGATCTGACGAGCAATGTGTCTTATTTGCCTTCGTTCGGCGCCCCGGAAAAATGGCGGTGGAGTCACAGGATGGCTAGCATTCTGCTCACGAATGATGGGCAGAGAATCCCAATATTGATTGATTGAACTCTTGAGATCGTCAAGCCTTTGCTGTGTTGCTTCATCACCGCTTGCTCCGAGCGACGCCCCGAACTGTTCGAGAATCTGGTTGGCTTGCAGATGGGCGGCAGGCAGGTCACTCGACTCGATCGCGCGCTCTCCATCGCTATCTGGTGATAGCGCAGAGCGGAGCATGAGCGTTCGAAGCGTTTCGAGTAGCCGGCTTCGTTGACGAAATCCTGAGACGACAGCATCGCTCTTGGCGGCAGTCTTGCGAAGGGAGTAGATGACATCCGCCGTGCTGACACACATGACCGCCAGGATAAAGACGCAACCGACCCAGAGAATCTTTCTTCCAGAGAAGAGCGGCTTGGCGATGATCTTAGTTCTATCTTCCATTACTCGCATTGGATGCCTCTTCCTCCAGCACCGCCCCCCTTGCCTTGTGCGCAAAAGCCTCCAAGCGAGCGGGCTCCTGCTCGGATGCAAGAAGCCTAGTTTAGGCCTCATTCAGACGAAATAACGAGCGGACTCTGGAGGTCTGCGGAGCCAATAGCCTATTCAGGCGGGCATACCCTCCGAAGGCAGGAAAGAATACCCTCTCGACGGGAGGGGGGAAAGAAAGCAAATTGCATTCATACATACAGATCGTGTGAACGACTCGAAGGAGATACGGAATGGGTTCACGCAAACTGCGCGCGATGGCTTTCCATACGGGCCATCGCCGGCCGTCGTTGTCGAACGAGCGAACAAAGGATTCGCTCTGCAATCCTCTCCCCTTTTCCCAGTAATCGAGAGGGGTACCAGGTTTCCAAAGGAAGAAGCCGCTTAAATTGAAGCGGCCACGACACCCAGGCCGGGACGGTTAGGCCGCAACCGCAATTACCTTGCAAGGAGAACTTCAATGAACGTAAGAACACTCGCACTCGCAACCTCGCTCCTCCTCGTTCCGTTAACAGGTGCTTTCGCGCAACAAACATCCCCTCAGCAGCGCCACACGATCAATCAGCGGTCAGCGAACCAGCAAGCCCGTATTAACAAAGGTGTAGCCGACGGCCAGATCACTCCGGGTGGCGCCGCAAAGGCGGATGCCAATCAAGCACGAATCAACAGCCGGGATGCCCGCATGCGGTCGCGCGACAACGGTCACCTTACCTCTGCAGACCGCCACAAACTAGCTCGCCAGCAAGATAGAACCTCCAGGGGCATCTACGATCGCAACCACAACAGCACGACAGATCCTGGTGTTGCCCCCAAGTAGACCATCTCCCGCCAGAGTTGCGATCGGATGACGATCTCACAGGAACCAGTGAGTGTGACCGCAGTTCTAACAATCTGACAGAAACAAGCAGCAGCAAACTTCAGGAGCTATTCTCATGCGTATTCACTCGCCCGCATTCGCTTTCAGCGCCGTTCTCTTCACCGGTCTTTCCGCTTCGTCGCTATTCGCACAGCAGCAGCCCGCTGCGACGACTAATCAGTCTTCGCTGGTCCCGGCACAGCACGCCGCAAATCCTCAGCGCGAGGCCAGGAAGATAGCCAAGAGGCTCGGTCTGACGCCTGACCAGGAATCAAAGATCGAGCCAATTCTTGCAGACCGGCAACAACAGGTGCAGGGCGCACAATCTGACACAACGTTGGCTCCGAAGGACAAACGTGCCAAGGTTCGCAGCATCCGGCAGGACAGTGATGCAAAGGTCGAAGCGATTCTGACTGACACACAGAGGCAGCAGTATGAGCAGATGAAGCAGAGCCACAAGACAGCGAAGCAACAGCAGGGTGCCGCTCCCGCAAACAACTAAGATCCACGATGTGAGAACGCTAACAGGCTCCGACTTAATGGGAAAGATGTCGCTGACCTGGATGGTCTTGCGTGAACTGCTGCGCGATCTGCCCTCCGGCCAGTCCACTCGTGTGCTCCAAACTGAGAGAGATCATAGCCTCTTGTACGTTCCGCTTGGTCAGGCACGACAATGATCACGCCTGTCTTGCAATTCGGTGCTATGACGTTTGCCCCTCCCAGATTATCTGAGTCTGAGAGACTCACAGATCAAGGCTTCATGCTGAAACAGGAGATTTGCGATGGATCGTAGGGACTTCTTACTCCAGGGACTTGCAGCCACGGTTGCAACTTCTATCACTGCGGAGGCGCAGACCCCCTCTAAAAAACAGCGGCCCAATCTGCTCTATGTCTTCAGCGACCAGCACCGTGCCGTATCGATGCCTGGCGAGCCCTATAGCCAGACCATCGCGCCCAACCTGGATGCCTTTCGCCGGCAGAATTTTTCGATGGACAACTGCATCTCGAATTATCCGCTGTGCACGCCCTATCGCGGCATCCTGATGAGCGGGCGTTGGCCGCAGCAGACAGGGCTCATTCAGAACGAGGTTCCGTTAAGCGCAAGGGAGATCTCGCTCGGCGATACCTTCCGCCAGGCTGGCTACTACACCGGCTACGTCGGCAAATGGCATCTCTCCGGTAAGTCGCAGACCTTCATTCCACCCGGCCCACAGCGTCTGGGATTCGAAGACTGGCATGTGTGGAACAACACGAACGCCCACTATAAGTCCTGGACCTATGACCAAGTGACTGGCGACAAGATTCAGCCAGAGGGCTGGAATTGCACGTTGATGACCGATCAAGCGGTAGCGTTCCTGCAGAAACAACCGGCAAATCGGCCTTGGTTTCTGATGGTCTCGTGGAATCCGCCGCATCCACCCTTTAATCCACCCGCAGAGGACGCAGGTCGCTATCCGAAAGATGGATTGAAGTTCCGGCCTAACGTGCGGCTCGCGGCGGCTGGGCAACCCGTGAAGGGTCCGGCGCGATTCCTAGCTTCGCAGGATGGATTACGCGAGGCCGAGCAAGGGTACTACGGTGGCATTACAGGCGTCGACCTTGAGTTCGCGCGCCTGCTGGAGGCGCTAGAAGAAAGCGGGCAGTCCGAGAACACAATCGTCATCTACACCTCCGACCATGGCGAGATGATGGGATCGCAAGGACGCATGGCAAAGCAGGTCCCTTTTGAAGAATCCTGCCGGGTTCCTTTCTATGTGCGGATACCAGGGCAGAAGAGCGGCAAATCCAGTGTGCTGTTCGCGGCCATCGACATCTATCCGACTCTCTGTGGATTGACGGCCATCCCGGTCCCGGCCGGACGTGGAGGACGCGACTTGTCTGGCGTGATGCTTGGACAGGCCCCGCGGGCAACACCTACGCTTGTGTTCCTGATGAATCAGGTCCCGGCGCAACACGTCAGCGGCATAGAGGAGCCCGAGGACGAAAGCACCGAGGATGGCAAGGGAACTCTGATGCTCGTCAACCAACCCAGCTATCGCGGCGTAAGGACAATGACGCATACCTATGCCGTAATGGAGACAGGGCGATGGTGCTTATACGATAACGTGAAGGACCCGTACCAGATGCAGAACCTGGTGAACGACAACGAACAGCAGGAGCTGATGAAGGAACTGGACGCAAAGATATTGGAATGGCTACGCGAGATGAACGATCCGTTTCCTTACGTTCTCGCTCTAAGCAGGACCTCGACATTTCCGGCTTAACTCGCGCAGTTCGGTGGATGGCATTGTATGAGATCGAGGTAACAACGATGAAGACGGAACGCGACAGCTGTTGCACACCCCAGATGGCCGGTGGAAGATCCATGCGAGGGCAACCTATAACCGCTCGAGAGCCATGCGCCGCCATGATGGGACTCTCGGTTCCCCTCGCAGGAGGCACATTTCTTATGGGAACTGATGACAGCACCTTTCCTAATGATGGCGAGGGGCCAGTACGTCCGGTGACGCTGTCGCCTTTTCACATGGGCCGTATACCTGTCACGAATGAGCTCTTCGCTATCTTCGTCCGCGCAACAGGCTACCTGACCGATGCGGAAACGTTGGGATCCTCGTTTGTTGTCCGCGCACACCTCACTCCGGAACTGCAAGGTGCGCAGCCAACGGTTCTGGGGGCGCCGTGGTGGTGCAGCGTTGCGCATGCCTGCTGGCATGCACCGGAAGGAATAGGCTCATCGCTGATCGGGCGCGGCGGCCACCCCGTGGTTCATGTCAGCTGGAACGACGCGCTCGCCTTTTGTCACTGGTCCGGCCAGCGGCTGCCGACAGAGGCCGAGTGGGAGTACGCGGCACGCGGCGGTTTGAAACAGAAACTTTATCCCTGGGGCGACGATCTGGAGCCCGACGGTCGGCATCTCTGCAACATCTGGCAGGGGCAGTTTCCCACGCACGACGAAGCCGCGGATGGCTATGCGGGCACCTGCCCTGTCCAGGCTTTTCCGGCAAACAGCTTTGGGCTGTACTCCATGACAGGCAACACCTGGGAGTGGTGCGCCGATTGGTTCGGGACCGACCGTACTTTTCTGCTGGACAAGGTCAACCCCAAGGGTCCGCGCACAGGAGCTAGCCGTGTTCTGAAGGGTGGATCCTTCCTTTGTCACGCGTCGTACTGCAATCGTTATCGCGTCGCAGCACGATCGTCGAATACGCCCCAGAGCAGCGCCTCCAATATCGGATTCCGCTGTGCTTCCAGCTAATGATTCCTGGACGGATCGATAAACGGGTCAAATCTTTCATCGTTCTATGTCAGCGTTCATCGTGGATGAATCCAGGAACGCGACACCTGATCATCGAATGCTGCTGAAACCGCAAGGAGATGAATAGATCATGTTGAAATTCCGGAATGTGACAAGCCTTAGGCCAATCCTAGCGGCATCCATTTTCCTTCTAGCACTCGGGGTTTGCGGGTTAGGCGTTTCTCTGGCCAGCTGCAGCACCAGTGGTGCGCCGTCGGGAGCGCCCTCTGCGCCGGCGACGCAACCCGCAGGCATCGTCAGCATCTCGGGCAATCGATTGCTGCGGGATGGGGCTCTTTGGGTTCCCCATGCCGTGCAGCTCGTCGCCTTCGTCGCTCCTCCAAGCGCACAGAGGCCTCCGTTTACCGCGGCATACGCCCACTACAGCACTGCTGAGCTGGCGGCAATTAAGGGCTGGGGCGCCGACAGCATTCGCTTCCAGATCTCGCAACCGGGAGCCGACCCTCAGAATCCTCGTTACGATTCTGCCTTCGTGCAAACGGCGGTCGGCGCGGTGAAGGCCGCGCGCTCGCTTGGGCTCAACGTCATCGTCTCCATCCAGGACGAGTCGCAGAGCGGAGAGACTTCCCCGACGCCTTTGCCGAACGCCGCCACAAATCGTGTCTGGCGAAATCTCGCGCCGATGCTCAACGGAGACAACGGCATCATCTACGAGATGTTCAATGAACCACAGCCTGCGCCGAATGCCGCCAATTGGCAACAATGGACATTCGCTATGAACGTCGTCGTGAAAACGATCCGCAGTACAGGCGCTACTAACACCCTGCTTGCCGATGGCTTAAGGTTTGCGGAAAGCTTGAACGGCGTCGTGCCGTTGACCGACCCGCTGAACCAGGTTTTCTATTCGTCTCACCCCTACTTCCATAGTGCCGCGAACCAGATGCAGAGCACATGGGCAAAAAAGTTCGGCAACCTGGCCGCAACCGCTCCCGTCATCATTGGGGAGTGGACGACAGCGACGACCTACTATTGCGATGCCAACACGCCAACCGCCGGCCTTCAGCTGCTGCAGTACATACAGTCTTTGCACATAGGGTTGGTCGCAGTCACTTACGACTTTGGCCTGCCAACCTATGGAGGGATTGTAAGTGACTACAACGGGACGCCGACTACCCTTGCAAACGGCATCGCCTGCGGTGCAACCAGCTTCGGTCCTGGAATGCTGATTCAGTCTTGGTACAAGACGGGGGCGGTTCCGTCGAAGCTTCAGTAGCTTAAACGAGTCCAACGCAAACGATCGCTCTCGTCGTGTCAGAGTAACTCACTCGACAACGGAGGATGACACGCGACAACGAATCCACACAGTGTGGGTTCTTATCGAACAAGGAGAACACGTTGAAGTTTGATTTATCTTCCTGTATTGCTTTTCGTATGACCGCCTGTTCCCGCCGTCTGGCGGCAGCTACTGTGTCATTCCTAGTTTCTGGGATTGCACTCGGGTGCGGCAGCGCGTCAAATGCCGTAGCTCCGCCTAACCCGGTTACGAGTACCTGGCCAGTCGGTATCCAGCCGGCGACGCAGGTCGTGGTCAACACCTCGGGTTACTTCCCCGATCCCCTGCCGATCCACTACGGCCCTGGCACCACAGGGGCGCTGGTCTTCTCCAGCAGTGATAAGAAGCTGATGAGCTGCACGGAGCCCGTCTCGGCAGGCTGCTTCTTCGTCTCCTCCTACACCATTAGCACCTCCGCCTTCGCTAAGCAGGCCGCAGCCGTCGGGTCCACCTTCGTCTCTATCGGCAACAACAATAGTTATCAAGACAACAACGGGAACTGGCAGATGGCGACCACGGTTATGCTGACCAACCCCAGCCAGACTGCGGATCCGACCTGGAGCGTGATTGCACACACCACGCCAACGAACACAGGGTCGCCTGTGCCGACTGCATGGACGGTGGATACGCTGCTGATTGGCTCTCTCTCTACGACCCAGAAAGCGAACTATGACGGCAAATACTTTGAAGATGGCGGTAGCCTTTACCTGCTTTACAGTGAGGCGCTAACTACGAGCCCGTTGAACGACGGCGTGGTCGCGCAGGGGATGATCTCGGCCACGCAGGTCAGCTCCACACCGCCGCAGACACTGATTGCGCCGGAGACCGCGAACGGAGGCTTCAACTCCGAAGACTTCTTCGACTTCCATACCTCCACATTCAAGCTGGTGGAGACGGGTAACATCACCCTTATAAACGGTAAGTACGTGCTGGCATACTCAACCGGCAACTTTCAAGAGCCGAACTACAAGGCTGGCCTGGCTTGGTCGGACACCTTCCTGCCGGCCAACGGCGGACAGTACCAAAAAGCCGAGTTTCAGGATACGAGCGGACTCTTTAGCCAGGGCAATCATTCGGAAGGCTACTACCTTCTGCAAAATCAAATCAACAGCTACCCCAACTATGAGACACAGGTTCTCGCCCCCGGCGTGCCCTCTGTCCTCCTGGATTCGAGTGGCAACTATTACATGTTCTTTGCCGGCTATGATCCGAACGACCATCCGCTCGCCTCAGGTTCGTCGACAGACTATGACGGGTCGCACCGGCGACCGTACTTCGTCAAGCTTGATATTGCCGTCCCCTCTGGCACGACCGTCGCGGCAACGCCCAATACCAGCTTGGACAGCTGGATTAAGATTGCGAGTCAGTAAAGTGAGCTAGTTAGAAAGGTAACGCCTTGCACATAATTTATTAACAAACCAAACTGTGGGCCGGAGATACCGAATGGCCTTGATGAAGCGACCCTATACGTTGTTCCTCAGACACGCCGTCATCACCAGTTGGCGCGCTCTGCCTCAAATCGTTAGCGTCCGTTTCTACGTTTGGTGTAGTGAGCCCTCAATAGACCGGGCGAGCCTGCGACTCTAGCCGGCGGGCGCGTACGTAATCGCGCGGAGAACTACCCCGTTGCCACTTGAAAGCCGCCTTGAACGCACTTTCAAACTGGTAGCCCAGCACCGGCCCAAGTGATGCAATCGATTCGCCTGCGATTTCTATCAAGCATGCCAATGGCGCCAAACGCATGCGGCAATACCCGGAACGCCAGATCAGGTACCCTCGCACTGCAGCTGCAATGCCATAGAACATCGCGAAGATGCCGAAACCGTATCCATAGATAGTGATGCAGAGATACGTGATCGTTGCCTTAGCCTCCAACGAGATCACGCGGGCCACATCGGCATCGATGGCCGGTAGCGCGGCGGCAAAGTAAAGCAACTCTCCGGTGGCAAAGATCGGGGTTCGCATTAGCTCGAAACACATTGCAAGCAATGAAGATGCGACTCACAGGGCGAAGCAGCGCATTGTGCAGCACGTTGAGCGTAATGTCACAGGCGACTTCAATCAGGTAAGCGGCGAAGCTGGACCGAAAGAGCCCCGCCGAATTAGCCATCTGGTGGGCCGTTCCTGCCAGGTCGTTCGCGAGGATCAACTTATCGGGCACGTAGGACTCGTCCCACCCGCCTGCGAGGATCGAAATGAGAAATAGAGCCTCAATCCATCGCGCGTACTATTGTGCCGTGCCTGCGACCATCGCATCACCTCGGAGCATCGAAGGGTACGCTCGCCCCAGCGATCGGTTACTCAGAAACATACGAACTCCCCGGAACACCGTTTCGACACTGGCGCCCCGCAGAGCTCAAATTTTCTCTTAGAACGGACGGCTTCACGCTGTATCAAAGCGTCAGTTCCGCGAAGCGCCTTTTCTAGCAACTCATGCCTGAGATCGGTAGTGTCATCTTTAATGGTCTGATGTAGTGAGCCGTGTAGGCGCTATCGCCCTGATAGTTGACATCTAGCTAACCCCCACTGCGGACCATTGACAAATACACGCGGTCCATACATACTGGTTGGTATGCCAGTCCGCACTGCCTCATCAAAAACCCGAGACCTGCTAATCGATGTAGCTGCTGGGGAGATCCATCGTCATGGATATCAAGGTGCGAACCTAGACCGCATCCTGAATTCCGCGTCGGTGACGAAGGGTGCGCTGTATCACTACTTCGGCTCCAAGCAGGCGCTTGGGTATGCGGTCTTCGATGAGAGAATCGCCAAGCTAATCCGGGACAGATGGCTTTCGCCAGTGATGATGGAAGGCGACCCTATCGGGGCGATGCAGGGGGTCCTACAGGTCTTTCATGACACGAGCGATTTGGACTCGGTCGAGTTAGGATGCCCGCTCAACAACCTAGCCCAAGAGATGTCTCCGCTCGACGAAGGATTTCGGGAACGCATCGACGCACTCTTCGAAGAGTGGGAACGCGGGTTCGCGGCAGCACTTGCGCTGGGGCAAAGCAAAGGTCGGGTAAAACGAGATATCGATCCAGAGACCACGGCGATGTTTATCGTTTCAGCGCTCGAAGGATGTTTCGGACTGGCAAAGAGCTCGCGCAAGATGAACGTGATTCGCGCACGCTTGAACGCAGTTTCGGGTTACTTAGAATCATTGCGCGTGAAAACCAAAGGAAGGTGAAGTATGCAAATGCAGGACGGGAATGAGAAAGAAGCGCTTTCCGCTGAGTTCAGCTTTGAGAAGCAGCGAATCAAGGTTCTTGATGGCGAGATGGCATACATCGATACGGGAGGATCCGGGTCGACGACAGCGGTGTTTCTCCATGGCAATCCGACCTCGTCATACCTTTGGCGTAATGTGATTCCGCATGTGGCTCCGCAGGCGCGCTGCCTCGCTCCAGACCTCATTGGGATGGGTGACTCGAGCAAACTAAAGGGTTCGGACTATCGGTTCTTCGACCATGCGCGGTACCTGGAGGCATTCCTCGACGCTGTAGTTACGACGGGCAAGATTTTGCTGGTACTGCATGACTGGGGTTCGGCGCTGGGACTGGACTGGGCTTGCCGGCACGAGGAACGGGTCGCGGGGCTGGCATTGATGGAGTTCATTGCGCCAGTGCCGACCTGGAACGATTTCCCACAGGAGGGCAGGGAGATCTTCCAGGCCTTCCGGCATCCGCTCAAAGGGCGTGAGTTGCTCATTGAGCACAACGTTTTCATCGAGCAGATACTTCAGGCCGGCGTATCTCGCACTCTGAGCAGTGTAGAGATGGATCATTATCGTGCCCCTTTCCTGAAGGTCGAGGATCGAGAGCCGCTCTACCGGTTTCCGAATGAGCTCCCGATCGCCCATGAGCCGGCGGATGTGTATGCGCGAGCGGAACGATATCACGACTGGTTGATGGCTAACGAATTGCCAAAGCTTTACTTCTGGGCCTCCCCCGGTGGATTGATTCCGGAGGAGAAGGCGGCTTGGTATGTCCGAACGCTCCGGAATACGGAGTCGGTGGCGCTTGGTGCGGGCAAGCACTTTGTGCAGGAGGACAATCCTCACCTGATCGGGCAAGAGATTGCGAAATGGGTTCAGGCTCGTTGGAAAGCCTGAGCATATCTGTTTCTGTCCCAGAATTGTGATCGCGAAAGTGAGGATTGATATGCCGGCAGTCTTGGTACATGGAGTTCCTGATACGGAACGGGTCTGGCATGAGGTGCGCCAGCGACTGACGCGTACGGACGTCATCGCGCTTTCATTGCCCGGCTTCAACAGCGAGGTTCCGTTAGGCTTTGGTGCAACGAAAGAAGAGTATTTGGAATGGATCATTGAGCAGCTTGAGAAGCTCGGCGAGCCGGTCGACTTAGTGGGGCATGACTGGGTATGCATCCTGGTGATGCGTGTTGCTTCACTGCGCCTAGACTTGGTGCGGACATGGGCCGCGGGCAGCGGGCCGGTTAGCAAGAACTATGAATGGCACCCGCTCGCTAAGATCTGGCAGACGCCGGGCGTTGGAGAACAATGGATGGCGAATCTCGATCAGGACACTTTCAGCCAACAGCTGGAGGCTGCTGGATTGCCTTACAGAATCGCGACCGAGGTCGCAAGTCGTGTAGAAGATCGAATGAAGGGCTGCATTCTTCGGCTTTATCGCTCCGCGGCCCATGTCGGCGAGGAGTGGCAGCCGGATCTGGAAAAGATCAAGGCGCCTGGGCTTGTGTTCTGGGGAGCTCAGGATGAGGCCTGCCCTGAGCGATTTGGCGACGAGCTGGCGCGGGATGCTGGAGCAGATGGATTGCTGAAGCTGGACTGTGGACACTGGACCCAGGTATCGCGGGCCATCGAGGTCGCTTCCGCACTTGAGCAGCACTGGCAAGAGGCCAAGGTCTAAAGAAGTAACGATATCGAAGGAGATAAAGTGAAGACAACGGAAATCAGCGCCAATGAAGTGAAGAGTGTGGAGCAAGCGATTCAACCAAAGACTCCAGTGACGATGCTAAACCTGGTGCGTTATAACGCTACGGCTCTATACCAAGACGGAAGTTCGGAGGTCGAATGTTCCGGCCGAGAGGCTTACCTGCAGCGGTATGCGCCGGCTTTCAATCAGGTCGCAGTAGCTGAAGGGGTAACGGGAATCAAGGTTCTTTTTCTCGGTCAAGTCATGGGTCTCCTCGTTGGGCCTTCGAACGATCAGTGGGACGAGATGGTCATGGTGGAATATCCGGACTTCCAGGCCTTCCGCAAGGTGACCGAGAGTCCGCAGTACGAGACGGAGGCTACGCCGCATCGCCGGGCGGCTCTTGCAGACTGGCGACTGATCGCAGTCAACAAGATTGATTTGCCAGCAAGCTCGTGACGGACGGTCGCTGATGCAGAAGGGACTGCAGATGCAAGCTACAAGTCAGCGTTCGGCAGCCCTTCCGATGGCTTACTTTCTTGGCTTCGTTGAAGGTGGCACTTATGTTCGGCCAAAACCCGTAGATGTCCCCACAACGGAGAACCTTCGCAACCTAAGAGGTTAAAGATTGTGTCTCTCCGAGCTTGCCCTCAGAACGCGTCGCTCATAGGCGTACTGGTTTTGGACTTTCGTCGGGTTGCGGTTGAACCTTCGCGGTCAAGCTGCGAGGGCGGGTTGCTGAGCGATTGCTTGTTGCTCGAACTGAGCAGGGCTGAGATAGCGCAAGGTCGAGTGCATCCTCGATCCGTTGTACCAGAGCAGCCAGTTGAGCGTGACATCCTTCGCCTCTCTCTGTGGTTTTTGAACTCCATGCCATGCAGCCGTTGGACCTTCAAGGATCCGAACAGCGTCTCCGAGCAGGCGATGTCCCAGCAGTTTCCTTGCGGCTCATCGAAGCCCTCATACCGTACTCCTTGAGCCTGGCTGTGAAGGCGGCACTCGCGTATTGGCTGCCGCGATCGCTTTGGAAGATCAGGCCCGGTGCGGGCGGCCGGCAGTGCCACGCCATGTCCAGCGCACGGCAGGCCAGCTCCGCCGTGATCGCCTCGCCCATTGCCCAGCCGACGATACGGCGGCTGAACAGATCGAGCGCCACGGCCAGGTACAACCAGCCTTCGCGAGTGGGGATATAGGTCGTGTCGCCAGCCCAGACGGTGTTCGCCCAGGCCACGGTGAAGTTGCGCGAGAGTAGGTTGGGCGCGATGGGCAGGGCATGCTGCTGTCGGTGGTCGCAACGCGAAAACGCCGCTTGCCCCGCGCCCGGATGCCGTGCTGACGCATCGCGATCTGCACCCGAAGCTTGCCGATCCGAGCGCCCTGTCGCTTCAACTGCCGCCATACGCGAGGCCATCCATAGGCCCCGCGCGCCTCGGCGTAGACCGCTCGAATTTCCACCAGTAAGGCGGTCTCGCTCAGATGCCGGCGCGTGAGCATCTTCTTCTTCCGCGCCAGGTGCTGACGATATCCCGAAGCGCTCACGCCCAGAATCCGGCACTGCACGCATAAGGGCCACAGCAGCTTATTCCGCTCGATCCAGGCGTACTTCATCGCTGCACCTTTGCGAAGTACGCCGTGGCTTTTCCCAGAATGTCGCGCTCCATCGTCACCCGCGCCAGCTCCGCACGCAGGCGGATGTTCTCCATCCGTTCCGCGCTCAGTTGCTCGCTGCCCAGCCCACGCAACTGGCCGGCCTTGTCCGCCTTGACCCAGTTGGCTAGCGTCTGCTCGACGATGCCAAGGGCCTTCGCAGCCGCCCTCACCCTCTGCCCAGAGACCACCAGCCAAACCGCCTCCTGCTTGTACGCCAACGTATACCGACGACGCGTCAACTTCTCCATCTCAGTCTCCTCTTCGCGATTACACTAGCTCGCTATGAGAGACGTTTCCGGGGGCAAGCTCACTTACCCGTACCCAGCCCTGCTGGAAAGGATCAAAAAAAATACGTAAGAACCCAGATAAATAGTTAAACAACACTCGCGAACAGCCAAAGCAGGCGGCGTGAGCGCGCCGCAAGACTACTGGCAACTAATGAAGCGGCCGACGCTCTCTGGAGCCTCGCTGGCGCACTTGGCAAATTTGCGTCAGTTGTCGACCGCAACGCACGTCGTGAAGCTCAGGCCGCAGCCGTCAAGGAACGCACTGCAATGGCGTTCTTCGAACTTGCCTGACATTAGCCCGACTCTCCTCTACCGTCTCTGCAAAAAGGGCGACGGGGCGTTTGAAACGAAGATCGGCTCTCGCGTTTTCATCGCACCTAATACTGCTGCCGCAAGGCTTAAGCGGCACTAAACGGTGTTAAGGTGTGGGGCAGCTTAATGGCAGCTGCAGTTAAATGCCGGAGAGGAGTTCCGCGATCGACAGCTTCAGGCCGAGGGCGAGTATTTCGATGGTGTTGAGTGACACGGATTTTCGGCCGCGCTCGAGCTGGCTGATATAGCTGCGATTAATGCCAAACTCGCGAGCCATGCCGACCTGGGTTAGATTTCGCTGTGTACGAAGCTCCTTGATGCGCTGACCGAAACGGGTGCTGACGTCCTGGTGCGGCTTCGCGTGAGAATTTCTCTTCCTCAAATCGTTCATGGAAACATGCAGTAGTGTCACTGGACCTGGTGTCACCGGTAGGGACCAGCTGGAGGGAATCCCAGAGGGAAGGTAGGCGAGCGGCCTAGGCTGGAGGGCTAAAGCCCCACGATTCGAAATCCGAGCTTCCAAGGTGAGGCAAGTGGCTGTGCGAGTTGGAAATGATTGCTCCTGCTGAGAAACGCGAGGGAAGGAAGCAAGGTTCGGATTGGCACAGCTCATAGTATTGGGCTCCTGGCGAAATTGCTCAGTCCGGATTTCGCGATCGATCTCGGAGGCGAGCTCGCGCGGGATCTGTGTTCCGGAGCCGCGCGTTGGTTTGTTCTCAGTTTGCAGGAATAAGTTGAGGGGAGTTCGAGATTTTCGGCCAAAAAGATCGCCCGGGTACCCAAAGCTGAAGAGAATAGTCACGAACTCTGGTCACCCTATACCAAATCGCAGGTTTGGAGGCTGACTCATCAGAGATGCGATTTAGCGCGATCAAGCACGTGGCTTTCTGGCTTAGTGTTCCAATATACTGATCGACGCATCGCAGAAGCGCGGCTTAGTGCAATCGCCAATGCGCTCATTGAGGCCAGGATTACCCATAAACCAAACTCCGTGGCAGGTGACGGCATAGGCAGTGTCTTAGCGCGAAGCGGAGACGGAACCGATCGGTCTCCGCGCTTCGCTCCCTCCCCCCGTGGACGGCCGAAGAGTTTCCGTCGAGCAAGATCGAAGGATTTCAGGTCGAGGTCAAGGATCAGCTCGACCATTCGGTTCCCTGATGAACGGCAGAAATGTCGGGCCACATCGGCAAGAATAAGACCGCAGTCGTGTGGTTACCGAAAGATTTGTCTGAAGCGGACATCCGAATGTTTTGCTGCTGCGTACTCTCTGCACGTACGCCAACAGATGAACTGGGCCTCTGAACCCTCACTTGGTACTTGGTCACTCTCACGTGTCAGGCACCCGGTTCCCAAACAGCATTCGCCTGTGTGAGGCCCTTCCATGTCAAAACTCAAGTCCGTCCTGGGCGTCGCCCTGGGAATCGTCATCGCGATGCCCCAGTCCGGGGTCGCGTCCAGCCACCGGGAAGCACCAATCACCGCTTTAGACCACACTGCCGACATCACGGACTTTTACGCCTTCGTCAGTTACGACCACCCGGACCGCGTTACTTTCATTTTGAATGTTGATCCGTTCCTACAGCCCAGCAACGGCCCGAATTACTTCCCGTTTGATCCGAATGTGCTGTACGAAATCAAGCTCGACAACAACCAGAGTGCCAAGGCGGAAGTGAAGGTTCAGTTCCGCTTTACGACGGAAGTACGGGCCCCCGGCGTCTTCACCGGTTTCGTAGGTGCCGGCAATGGAATCAGTTCGCCCGCCAACTCTCCGGCCCCTGTACCACCCGGAACGCCAATAGTTCCGCCAGCTATTACCTCTCTGGACGGCCCAGGGTCGGCAGGTTTGAGCCTACGACAGACATACACCGTGACCGCGGAGGTTGGCGGCTACAAGTACAACCTTACGAATCGTGACGGTTCACTCCTGTTTGCCGTACCGAGCAATGTTGGGCCTAGAACAATGCCCAACTATGACGCATTGGCCAGGCAAGGGATCTACCATGATCTTGAGGCAAAGAGCGGCAACACCACCGTCATGTCGGATGTGAGTGTTTTTGCTGGGACGGTCGCTGATCCGTTTTTCATCGATCTTGGGGCTGCCTTTGATAGCTTCAATTTCAGGCCCTCCGCAGGCGGAGGCGTCATGACATCGGCACAGGACAAGAATGACCACCTGAACACGGCTCCCAACGCGGTATCCGGTTTTAATGTCAATACGATTGCGATTGAAGTTCCGATCAAGTATCTGACCAGTGACTTCCAGGTCCATTCAGCTAAGGATCCGAAAGGGACCATCGGGGCGTGGGCAACTACCTCTCGTCCGCAGATTACTATTCGTCGTTCGCCTCGACCAACTCAAAGTGAAGGTTCCTTTTACCAGGTACAGCGTTTCGGCAATCCGTTGGTAAACGAGCTCGTCATCGGAACGGGTTCAAAAGATCGTTGGAGCATGGAAGAGCCGATCAACGACGCTCAGTTCGCCAGTTTTGATCTGGACCCACTCATCGCGCGCGTGTTCAACGCTGTCTACGGAATCAATGTTCCCCCTGCTCCACGGCTTGACCTTCTACCGCTCGTTACGTACGCGGCACCGATCGCTCCCAAGGGTACACCTGCTGGCCCGATCGCGGATCTTCTCCGACTTAACACTGGTGTACCGCCAACTCCTTACGCAAATCGGAGTCGTCTGGGCCTTATCGCTGGCGATCCTGCTGGCTTTCCAAACGGTCGTCGCGTCACCGACGATGTGGTCGATATCGCTGCGCGAGTCGTCGGTGCCGGCGTCCTCAGCCCCGGATACAACGTTTCGCCGAATAATCTGATCGGTGATGGTGTGAACGCGACCGATGTTCCGACTCAGGAAACTTTCCCCTATGTGCATTTTGCTTATAGCGGGCGTGACAGCCGCCACATCGACGCAAGCGAAGTCGGTTGCGGCGAGCAGCCTACGGGTGCAAGCAGTACGTCTGGAGAACCAGCAAACCAAGGCGGCAACACGACCTGCCCCGTAAACTAACGCTTCATTACAGATAAGGTTTGCTCCTCGCGCGAAGATGTCGCGAGGAGCAAACCCATTTACGATTTCATAAACGGGCCCTCAAGTGAAACCTACGTGTGCTTGGCTTATCTTCTCCTGCTGCCTTGTTGCTGTCCCGATTGCCCGTTCGATGCAAGCCCAACCCGGGCCCTCACTAGCTGCAACAACTTCTATAACGACTCCTGCACAGCTACTCGTTTCAAATGCGAAGCGTAAGGTTCTGGCCGATCAGAAGAAGGCGGACGCGTATGCCGACCTCGCTTCGGCCTATGTTAAGCGGGTACGCGAGACAGACAGCCCGCAGGACCTGCTTGATGCTGAACGAGCGAATGCTGAGGGCCTGAAACTGGATGCAGGCAATTTTCAACTACAAAAAACGCAAGTGGCGATACTGCTTGCCGATCAAAGATACATTGAGGCCAAAGAAAGAGCATCCCTCCTCAATCGACAAGTGCCAGATGACGTAATGATCTATGGCTACCTTGCTGAATCGGACTTAGCCTTGGGGAACTATGATGCGGCCGAAAAATCCGCACAATGGATGCTGAACATGCGCCCCAACAATCTTCCGGGCCTGCTAATCGCTGCGCGGCTGCGTTCCGTCTATGGCGACGCAGATGGCGCATTGGAGCTACTTGACCTTGCGTACTCTGAGACCTCGCCATCCCAGATAGAAGATCAGGCTTGGATTGCCAATCAGATCGCAGCGATCCAGATGGAATCGGGATCCATGGATGCGGCGATTTCTCTGCTGGAGAAGACATACGAGCTTTTTCCCGATTATCCGTTCACGCTTGCCAGTCTCAGTCGTGCGCGACTCGCACAGCATCGGGCGGCAGATGCGATTCAGCTTCTGCTCCGCGCGAAACAGATAAGTGGCAAGTCACATTACATCTATCTGCTTGCTTTGGCGCAAGAAGCCGCCGGTCAGTCTTCGGCGGCAAGCGCAAGCTATGCGGAGTTCACAGCACTCGCAACACAAGCCGGCAACCCATTCGACTCCTCGCAGCTCGACCTGATCTCTCTCTATGCAAAAGATCCTGTCCAGGCCCCGAACGCATTGATTCTTGCCAGGCAGCAACTTGCATTGCGCCACGACGTGTGGACATTAGACGCATCGGCTTGGGCACTCTTTGCAAACGCCGATTTCGTTGAGGCAGCCAAGCAGGAGCAGAAGGCAATTGCGATTGGCATCCAGAGTGCTCAAATCTTCGATCATGCGGGTCAGATCGCTCAGAAGTTGAATCAGAATGAACAGGCGCTGACGTACTTCGAGCGTTCCCTCAAAGTCAACGCCGCCTCACAATTCTCCGAAAATGCACGAAAGGCGCTCAGACGAGCGCCAGGTGCCAGCCTGCCACCCGTCGCGCCGAC
This sequence comes from Granulicella aggregans, assembly GCF_014203275.1. Lineage (GTDB taxonomy): Bacteria > Acidobacteriota > Terriglobia > Terriglobales > Acidobacteriaceae > Edaphobacter. The sequence continues at coordinate 9,286 of NZ_JACHIP010000009.1, read as the reverse complement.
AGCCGTTCCTTCAAGTTCGTTGCTGCCTACAGCGGAAGAGCCCCAGGTTGCAGCTATCATGTCTCCCTTTCACCAGCCCATGCCCGCAGTCGTAGTGTTCGCGCCGGTTCCAGCAAAGCTGCTCACCCCTCTTCCCACCGACACCGACAGGTTGATCCACAAGGCGCAGTCGCTGGCATCAAATAACCCGAAGCAAGCAAAGGCGTATTCCTCGTTGGGAGCCTCATATTTTCAGCGCGCCCGGGAAACCGGCGACGCCAGCGACTATCAGTTGGCGGAAGAGGCGCTCACAAAATCTCTCGAGCTGGTCTCGACTGACTTTTCGGCAGACGAACCACTAAGCACACTGGCTGAGGTCTGCATGGGAGAGCATCGCTTTAACGACGCTCTAACTTATTCACAGAAGGCGCTCTCCTTGGGTTCTGGAGATGTGTCCTCGTTCGCCATTGTGGGCGATGCCTATGCCGATATGGGCTCCTACGACAAAGCTGCGCAAGCCTATGCGCGACTCACGCCCCGCGATATGACCCTGACTCCTCGTGCGGCTTATGCTCGCGACAGTCGACTCGCGTATTTGAAGTTTGTCGCCGGCGACACCCCCGCCGCTATTGCGTTGATGAAAGCGGCAGTCGAGGAAGGAAATATGGCGCAGCTGCCGAGTGAAAACCTGGCGTGGCTTTATTATGAGCTTGGTGAGTTTGATTTTCAGACCGGCAGCTACGGTCCTGCAGACATCGCTTACTTGACAGCGCTTAACATCCACCCCGGCGACTACCGCGCGCTGGCAAGTCTGGCAAAGTTGCGAGCCGCAAGCAGCCGTTATGATGAAGCGATTCTTCTGTATCAAAAGGCCATCGACGTCGTTCCCATGCCGATTTTTGTTGCAGAACTTGGTGATTTATACGCGAAAACAAGCCATCCGGCAGAAGCCACAAAGCAATATCAGCTCGTTCAGTACATCGGATTGCTGGGCCAAATCAACCAAGTCCTGCACAACCGCGACCTGGCACTCTTCTACGCCGACCATGACATAAAGCTACCGGAATCACTAGCACTTGCGCAGAAGGAACTTGAAGTGCGCCAGGACGTCTACACCTGGGACGCGTTAGCATGGGCGCTTTACAAGAACGGGAACATTCCGGAAGCAGCAAAGATGAGTGAGAAAGCGCTGCAATACGGCACTAAGGACTCTATTCTCCTGTTCCACTCCGGTATGATTTTGATGCGGGATAATCAACTTGATCGCGCAAAAATTTCCTTCACCGAGGCGCTCCAGATTAATCCTCATTTTCATCTTCTCTACGCCTCGCAAGCCCAACAGCAGCTGAATCAAATGGGTGTGAAGACAGGTATAGGTGCTAACTTTGGGCGGTGAATTGGCCGCACGAGTCTGCTCATCCCAGCCCTAACTCGCCGTAACCTAAAGGGCACGGTGAAATGGTTCAAAAACGTGAAGGGTTGCGGGTTTCTCGGACACGATGGGGAGCCGACGTTTTTGTCCACTACAGCTCAATTCAAACCAAAGGCTACAAGACCCTGAAGGAAGGTGACGGAGCAACTTCGACATTATTCAGGGGATAAAGGGCCCGCAGGCAGATAAGGTAGAGACGCTGAGCGGAAAGATCCCAGCTTCCGAGCGACCATCTGAAATCTGAACGAATCTGCTTCTACCTCGCCAAGGTTTAGCTAGCAAATTGCCATTTCCGTCGTATTCGTTGACACAGCTAGAACTCGGCAGGTGTTTGCGCGTCATACATAGGAGAGGAGACGCGCATGGATGTTCGACAGGTTCTCATAGCTGCCTTGCTCCTGATCTCCGTAAAGGAAACTCACGCGGCAGTTCACGCCTGTGCTGATCTACGTAGACACAACATTCCTGGGGAAGACATAGGCCTTCGTACCCGAGGCGGGATCGTTTTGTCTGCCCATGAGGTCAGAAAAGACGGTGGCGGATATTGCCGAGTGTTAGGGCAAATTCGGTCGATTGACCCTGCTGCGGATCCTATCCGTTTTGAAGTAAATCTTCCGGAGACATGGAATGGCAAGGCGCTTCAGTTCGGGGGAGGTGCATTCAATGGATATCTGCGGGAAACCGATGGACGGGGCCACACCGTCGTTGCTGACAAGGGTCAACCCACCCCCCTCGCAAGAGGCTACGCAACCTTTGGCAGCGACTCAGGCCATCATAAGCATTACCTGCTTCTCCCAGATGCCTTCAACCTCGTCAATGCAGACTTTGGATTGAATGATGAAGAGCGTAACAACTTTGCGTCGGACGGCCTGAAAAAGACTCACGACGTAGCAATGGCTCTCATTAAGGCGCGATATGGCCGCGTGCCGAAGCGCATGTACTTTATCGGCGGTTCTACTGGGGGGCGTGAAGCGCTGAAGGTCGTCGACCGCTGGCCGGATGATTACGATGGCGTCATGGCGGCCTATGCTGCATGGAATCAGATTGAGACTGATCTTCAGTTCATTCACATCTCCCAGGCGATGTACGCCAAAGGAAAAGACGGGCAGGCGGGCTGGCTACCTTCGTCCAAGACAAAACTGCTGCGCGACGCTGTTCTTAACGCCTGCGATGCTCAGGATGGCCTCACAGATCGCATCATTAGCGACCCCGCAGGATGCCACTTCGATCCGGCGGTACTGCGATGCTCCGATGGAAAAGATCGCAAAGGCTGCTTGTCTGACGGTCAAGAGCGCACCGTCCTGGCCTTCTCCGCGCCACAGAAGACAGTGTTTGCGGTCGAAAATGACATGGACCATCAGCCCGGATATAACGTCTTGCGTGGCTCAGATCTGGTTGGAAACATGGGTTGGCTCAACCATCCGTTTCATCCAGCAATTCCCTTCCTAAATTCTTTCTACTACCTCATCGGGGACGGAGTAGTGCGTGCGTTTCTCGCGGCTGGACCACAGGTCAATCTGTTTCAGATCAATACGCAAGATGGTGGAACCATCGGCCATGCGCCCTCCGAATACCTTCCTCGAGTTCATGAGCAGTCGGTTGAAGATGATGCCAGCCTCGCAGACCTCTCACCTTACGAAAGGCATGGCGGAAAGCTCTTGTTAGTCCATGGAGTCGCAGACTCCACCATCCCGACCGACTCTTCGGTCCTGCTCTATACCCGGATCGTTGAGGCAATGGGTCAGCAACGCACGACAGCTTTCGTCAGGTTGTACCTCATTCCGGGTTTCGGACATGGACGAGGGGTCTTTGATGCGGGCTTCGACACTGTCGGAGCCTTAGACCGCTGGGTCGATGAGGGCTTAGCGCCTAAAACCCTCATTGCTGTCGATCAGAATAAGCATGCTCATCGCCGGGAGCGTCCGATGTGCTGCTGGCCGGAATGGCCCCGTTACGCCGGTGGTGATACAGACGCAGCATCAAGCTACGTTTGCACGCAAAAGCAATAAAGGCCTCCCGCTGACGATCTACGAGGTGTACATCTGATCGAGAGAGGTAACTACCCAAGGGCCGTCGCCGCCTGACGTTTGCACCGGCTCGAGTAGGCGTGCAGTGGTGCCAGAAGAGCGTCAAAGGCGCCTGAGGTGGCTCAGGAAGCGGATCTAATAGGTGAGGTCCGTTTCCATTCAGCTTCGCGATCTTCCAAGCCTTCATTTCGTCAGCCGGATAAGTTCGCACGAGATCGATCGGCACCTGGGACGGCTCAGCGTCCGCAAGCCACCGATCGAAGTCCTTCGGATCAACGATGAGCGGAGTACGGTCGTGAAATGTTTCCATGGTCTTGTTTGGATCGCACGTTATCATGGCAAAGCTTTCGATGACCTGGCCTGTATCGTGATCCTTCCACCGATCCCAAATTCCGCCGAATGAGAATAGCCGGTCATCGGTTAGAGCTACCGCGTAGGGCTGCTTGGTTTTCTTGTCGATCGGTTCCCACTCATAAAAGAACTCGCCAGGGATCAGGCATCTGCGCCGTTGGAAGGGCTCTCGCCATGAGCCGCTGGTCAAGAGCGTGGCCGCCCTAGCATTGATACTCTCAAAGGTCGGCTTAGGGGTTTCAGACCAGAAAGGAACAAGTCGCCATTTCAGGAACGCCAGTTCACGCTTGCAGGTATCTTTGCTGAGCGGGGTAACAGGCTGCATGGAATCTGGGGTGATGTTCCAGTCCGGCGCTGGCTCTAGCGTCACTTCCCCAAGGTCGTGTAGCCGATAGTGCTCAGCGATATGCTGCTTGTCGGATCGGCGTCCGTAGCGTACATACATGCAGACATCTTAGCGCGAGCGACAGTCCTAAAAGGACGGGCTGATTTGCTCCATTCTCCAGATAGGTCCCCCTTCGTACAACGCTCCTTCCTCGCGCACGAATGCGGGAGGATTACCGGCTTGGAGCCAGATATGGTAGTCCGACGGTTGCTTGCCGATAATGGGCGCGATGACTCCTGTTACACCACCCAATTCAACATGGAGCGTGAAATCTGTAGCTTTTCGCCGAAACGCTCCGACTCGGAAGGGGATGGTTCCCATTGGTCTGATTGAAATATGAATGAGTCGGGCCTTCTTGCCCGGCGCAATATAGGAGACTTTGGTCTCCGGTGTCGAAGGTAGGATGTTCAACAGCAGATTCGGCGGAAGTCCATTGGCGACATCAGAAGGGAGATCCATGTGCTCCTTCGAAATGCTGCCGTCCTCCGCTTTGAATGTGAGGTCGCCACTGGTCATATCGATCAGGAAGTCGATCGGCTTAGGAAACGAAGGACCGTGCTGAATGTGATGGTCGGTCAACAAGCGGAAAACCTTATCTTGCGTGAAAACGGTCACGTCTTCATCAACAGAGCCATCCTTAAAACGGAATATCAACCGAGAAGTTACCTTACCTCTGCTGACGACCTGCGTTGACTCGCCTGTCGCGATGGTCACGCCGTCGAGAGTTTTGAGCGCGAGAAAGCCATGACTCGACCCTTGTCCGTATCGAACTGGAATCGGTTCCGCTTTCAACGAAGCAGCAAGGAGAAGGGTTATGAAGGTCGAGAGACCGAGCGCATTGGCGCAGAAACGCATGGTGGTGCTCCTTGGTTTATATAGTGAGCAGATCCGCGAAGCTGGACCGCAATAGGAGCTAAAAAGGCTGCCTGAAACCTAAACCCAAGACTTACTGTTCGGTTGCGCGGAGAAGGATGGCGGTCCCGAGAACAGCCCGGCTCGTGGCGCTCCGGAACCTAGCCGTGACGCTTTGGCCGCAAGGCCGAAGCCACCATGTTAGGGCCAGCGATTAGGAAGTCGAGAAGGATCTTCGGCAACACTTCCATGTCGTGAAGAATAGTCGTCTCTTCAGAATCCCCCCAACATCGCACCATGACGCATGGCGTACCAACTGAAGGCTGCTGAGACGGCAGAAACAAAGAATGAAAGAACAAGCCCGCCGCTGAGGTGAGGCGTGTGCGCGAGTCGATGAACTCCCGATTGCGCCAGGAGCATCACCCCCGGCAAACCTATCCAGACCACGGCAGCGGTCGCCCAAAGAGGCTCGGCATTCCGCAACTGCTGTGAGATCGCTCCGATCAATCCTCCTGTGACGAAAGCGAATACTGCTTCGACAACGAGAGCCTTTGTCGCTTCTCCTCGCCCCGCCTGAAGATTCGTTGAGAAAAAGACTGCTCCACGCACCGCTGCAGCAAAGGCCGCGGCCTTCCAGTTCCACGGGGGAACCAAAGTCTTTACCGGCTCGCGCACGATGTTCCGCAGTATTTGTCGAAGATGTACCGGTGTACCTACCATCTGGTCCATAGCTATTGTTTTCGATGCCTACAGGATTGCCTTGGAGATCTGAACCAGCCAAGGTACGGCCGCTAACCGGTCCGTTGGATTGAATACTCCACGATTCCGCGCCACTGTATAGATAAGGAACCGAAAATTGCCAGCGAGGTGATCATGCAGGGGCATACTCACACCGAAAGACACGGCATCAACTTGATGCCATGGCAGATCGAAGCCGCCGACGAGCTTGAGCAATCTGCATTGTCGTGGCCACGATGAACGGGAACGAGATGGTGAGTGTTTCTCTTCACGTCGCCTCACGTCCGCCCGTCTGCAACCCAGATTGCAGTTAGCAGTTCCTCTCAAAGTTGATGGTGTCGCTGCGGCGGACCATACATTATCGAGACTTAAATAGCCATCAGGTCTCCCGCGCATGGCTACGTGTTTGACAGTCAGTGCCGCAATCTCGCCAAACGCCGCCCGATGTGGGACCATAAAATCTCGCTCCTCAAAGACTTTCAGTTATCACCATGGAGCCTTTCGTCGTGCATAACCTATCAGATACATTCCAGTTCGACACATTCGATGTTTGCGAGCGAACTCGCGCCACCACCGCGCTCCGCCTCCTCGGGCAGGCAGGCACCTCCATGGAAGAAGCCGCCAATGAGGTCGTCGAATACCTCTACCGCAGCTTCCTGACGGCCGTCGGGAAACCCGCCTGCGCACTCATCCGTTGCTTTAAGACCCACCGTCTCGGCGATCTTCCGGCCGACCTCCGTGAGGTGGCCATCCGGCCTCTGGGAGGATCCCCATCGGACGAGGACGTGCTGTGCCTCACTCTACTCGCAACCCGCGGCGACCAACCCGAATGGAATACGCGCTTTGGCTCCCGGAGTCATAAGGCCATCCCTCTAGCCTCCCCGGTTGTCCTAGCCCGCGCTCCCATGATCGCCCGCCTCATTGTTCAGTTCGGCTTAGACCCTCACAGCTTTCTTAACCCCGAGCCCAATCCTAGCCACACCTCCACCCCTCATACCCTCCGCGTGTTCCACGTAGAGCAGGCTCTCGACAGCGATTTCATTCCCGCACAGTCGAGCTTCGTCGTTCCTTTCGGCATTCATTCCGTGCTGGGCTTCGGAGGCCTCCTTCCCTCGGGGGAGCTCTTCTGTATCCTCATGTTCTCCCGTATCCACATCTCCCCCGAGACCGCGAACCTCTTCGAGCCCCTTGCTAGTGAAGTCAGCCGCGCCCTTCTCGGTCCAGGCCCCCGTCCGATATTCTCAGGCAAGGCCAGAGAATAATCCTCTCCCCGAGGAGGACATTCTGCTAGGGTGATGTGACCTGTAGCTTCTACAGATCACTAAACTGCTGATTGGTGACAGGGCATGGATCAATCCGAAAGCCCTGGCCTATCGTCCGATGTGCCGGGGCCTCTTCAGGATGGGGTAGACCCAACATTGACACTGGTGGCGAATTGAGCGGATGAGGAATCAACCGTGGTGCGGGAGCTGATTATATGCGTGCGATGAGCGTCTGTCCGCTGAAGATTCAACCATGTCCCTCAAACCTCAAGAAGACTTCCGTGTCCCGGACGAAACGCGCCGCGTGGCTTTGGCGGCGTTTCCTAAAGGGTGTGCCTGCCTTCGCATCGCCGACGCGTTGGGCGGCGTGTATCGGGACAAGCAGTTTGCGGCCCTGTTTCCTCGGCGCGGCCAGCCGGCCGAGTCTCCCTGGCGTCTGGCGCTTGCGACGGTGCTCCAGTTCACGGAAGCGATCTCCGACCGACAGGCGGCGGCTGCGGTTCGGGGCCGAATCGAAAGGAAGTATGCACTCGGCCTGGAGTTGGTGGACTCGGGCTTCGACCGTACCGTGTTGAGCGAGTTCCGCACTCGTCTTGTTGAAGGAAAGCTGGAGTTGATCTTGCTGGATGCACTTCTGAAACGGGTGCAGGAGCTGGGATTGCTTAAGCCGCGGGCAAGCAGCGGACCGATTCGACGCATGTCCTGGCTGCGGTCCGTACGATGAACCGGCTGGAGCGTGTCGGTGAGACGCTGCGGGCGGCGCTGAACGGCCTTGCTGTCATAGCCCCGGAGTGGCTGATGGCGGTTGCCGAACCAGAGTGGTTCAAGCGAGACCGGCCAAGGCAATCAAGAAGACCACGCCTGCCAGGCCATACAGCAGGAACCCACAGATCTTCGCCGCACGGGTTTGCGACACCCGAAACGCACGAGTGAACTGCAGAAGCACGACAACTGTCGAGATGACTTCCACAAGCTGTCGGCACCGAAGGCCAGAAGCGAAACGCTTCTGGCTTTCCAAGCGGCCGTGAGGGCGACCGGACACTCAACAAGCATCCAGCAGAGTGTCACCCACTGAAGCAAGAGAATGCGGCCCTCGATAGAGGAACGGGGAGCAATGGCTGTCGTCATCATGAATGCTTCCTTTTCAAACCGATCAGGAGCCCGGCACTTATCCCGACCGACTTCTGGTGCCCCGCAGCGAAGCTGTAATCGTACGCCGGTTCCAGATACCAGCCAAAGTGATGCCGTCCGGTCGGCCAGAACATGAAGTCTTCGGCCACTTCGCCGGTCAGCGTATTGGAGCTGCTCTGACGAATACATTCCAAGCTTCGGTACGCTCCGCGCTGACGCCTAAAGATGGCGAATCCATTCCAGAGATCGTTCTGGAGGATGGGAGCCGCGGCCTTTCGTATGTATGGACCAGCCGAGAGCTGGGCAAACCTCTGCACACGTTGCTGGGTTTGAGTGGGTTGGTGCTGTTGCTTGCCTGCGCAAACATCGCGAACCTGATGCTGGCGCGAGCCTCTGGAAGGCAGCGCGAGATGGCCGTTCGACTAGCGCTCGGCGCGAGCCGGAGACGGGTGCTTCGCCAGGTGCTGACAGAGAGCCTTCTGCTCTCGTCGCTTGGTGGCGTTGCGGGTCTCGTAATTGGCTATCTGGGACGTAATACCCTGCCGCGACTGATGGAGACATCGTTCGACGGATACACCTCCAATGTTCGTTTCAACTGGGTGATCTTTGGGTTTGCAGCGGGCGTCACCCTACTGACAGGGATACTCTTCGGCATCCTGCCGGCGTGGCGTGCCACCCGCGAAGATCCGAACCGTGGCCTGAAAGAGACTTCGCAGTCCATCACTCGACGCCGTTCGGCGTGGTCCGGCAAGTTGACGGTTGCCTTTCAAATCGCTCTCTCTACTCTGCTCGTCGCCAGTTCGGCACTTTTTCTCCGGACGCTGGTTAACCTGAACCGGGTGCAAACAGGCATCCAGGCAGATAATCTGCTGCTCTTCGATCTCAGCGCGCCCGAGGCAAGGTATCCCGGTGCGGCCGCGCCAGCGCTGTTTGATCAGCTTGAAAGACAGTTGGCTGCAACTCCGGGGGTGACCGGCGTGTCGGTGCAGACACCATCGTTCCTTTCCAACAGTATGTGGGACGGCGACTTCGACATCGAAGGAGTTGCTCCCGTGCCCATCGACCAAAAAGACCCAAGCCGCTACCCCAACCTGATGATGGTGGGACGAGACTTCTTTAAGGTCGCAGG
>NZ_JACHIP010000008.1 GCF_014203275.1 Granulicella aggregans | reverse complement strand
GAAACCACCGTATTTCTGCTCCAGGCTGAGCATTTGGCAGGCGTTTACGCTTTTTCCACTACCCGTTGGACCGATGATGAGCTGGACCCTCACGCGATTAACGTAGGCATCCTGGAAGTAAGGGGTCCTTGTTCGCGTCTCAAAGATGTTCAAATACTCGGCGTCAAGATCATCCGAACGAACGTGGCCTAGGGTCGGAGCGAAGATGCTCGACAGGCGCGCGTGATGGTCTTCCCGCAGCCAAAGCGGATAGACATTGAACTGACGATTGCCCGGAAACATGGCGTAGAAGGCAGAGAGATTACCGTAGGTCTCCTCGATGATCGGGGCACGCGCATCCACAAAGAGGCGATGGACAGCGGGCGTTGCAGCTCGGAGTTCGGTTGCTGTACTAGCCGAAAGCAGTAACCGCAATGCGTAATCGCCCTGTCCCAGCTTGTCGAGCGATGAGACGACCTCGGCGAGGTTGTCGACATTTCCAGTAACAGCTTTAGCGGTCGCGCTTGTGTCGAGAGGAGCGGTATTTTTGCCGCTCATCAGACGCTGGATGGGTGAGTGCTTGAAGAACTCCAGGAACTTCTCCTGGTTCGTCACTTCCTTCCGCGCAGCGCTGTCGGTCTGCGGCCGCCAGACCGAGCAGAGGATGCTGTCGCAATCGAGCTCCATCAGATTGGTGAACAGGCAAGGACGGGAGATCTCAGGCGTATTCGTCAACGGAAACATCTGAACGTAGCGACGGCCGATTCGAAGATAGCCGCTGTGCCATTCCACTGGAGAGTTCACAATCTGTCGGTCGACGCCTGCGTCAGATCGCAGATGAACGCTCGACGACCACTCTTCAAGGTTGAACATGTAACAGAAGAACTGAAACGCTTGGTCCTTGCCCAGAAGTCTCAGCCCGATCGCATCGCTCATATGCGATCCGAGGATCGTCGCCGATTTTTCAAGCTCGAGCAGTTGCCGGTCTGTTGTTGCCCTCTGTTCCTTAGGCTTGCGGCTCAGCTGGTTGCCAGCCTCCGGCTCGATGGTGAGGCACCAATACAGGTCGATGCGTCGAAAGCGGGCGTTCATGTTTAGGAATTCAATTCGGTCGCAAGCAAAAGATTCGGTGACAGAGTCTACATAATTCCCTTGCCGTGGAAGTTCAAAGCCGGCCCTCACGCGAGCGTATTGGTACAGGCATGAGTCCTGTGGCAGACCACGCAACGAAGCTTCAACACCCCGCACACGGACATCAAGATCCTGGTCGGTGCGGCTCTCGGCATCTATTCCATCGAGCGAGAACAGGCAACCGTAACCGCCGCCCTTAAGGGCGAAGATGCTCTCCCCAACAAAGTGTGAGATCGGGACAATACTGCTCGCCGCTCCTGCCTTCGTAAACCACGGTGCGTTATTTGCGCGGGTCATAGTAGCTCCTCTGCTTCAGACTCAGAGACCAGAGTTGGAACATCTTGGGGTGTCTTCGGACTACGAGCCAAGCACCAAGCAGCAATGCAGGAAAGCTGAAGATGGCAAACCATTTGAAACCGGCGAGGAAAACCGTTACCGTAACGAACACAATGGACATCCACGCTGACAGTTCGAGACCTAATTTGGTCCTGGGTCGATTCAGTGCGCCATTGATTGGTAACGGTTCTCCCCGCCTAGTCATGTCGATGTACCTCCTACATCGACTGCCCGGTCAGCGAGCCGATCCAGCCGGCACCCCAACCGAGCACTCCGGCGCCAAACAGCGCACCGAAGAGCCGTGGGATAGCATCTTGAAATCTCCCACTCATCATGCGGATTCCGGCGAAGATCAGACCGCCAAAACAGATGACAGCTCCCGCATAAATCGCAAAAGTCTTGAATGTCGTCATGAGCGTTGTAGCCCCGGAGAAATCCATCGTTCCTTGGGCATGGGCAATGCTTGTGACTGTGAACGCGGCGAGCGCCGGCCACATCACACGCGTGGCGCGGAACAGTTTACGTTTCGTAAAAGGTCGGGCCAATCGCTTGGCAAGGCGGGCGGTACTGCGGGAGATCACTACTTGGCTGCTGCGTATCATCGGCACCTCCATCGACTGGTCTCAGTCGGGAATATGTCGTGATGATTGAGCCTGTCCTTCGCCCGCGTCCAATACTTCTTAACTATCACCCGATAGCTCTCAATTATCGGGTTGCTCTATCTCTTGCTGGCTCCGTGCTTTCGGTCTAGGAATGTCAGCTGCACAGGTACGTTCCTGGCCGCTTGGGGAGGCTTGCGTGCGCTCCCATGTATCCGCAGGGAAGCTGTATCTTCCTTTCTTCCGTTCCCACTTGCCTCATCTTGGAACTGTCGTCTCAGCTTTTTGACGAGGATAGGAACTGTCTTCGGATGGCGTTGCTTGTGATAGATGACCGCCGTGTCGACCGTCCAAGTTACATCTGCAATCGGTCTAATCGTCAGCTCGTCGTCGATCCGACTTCCTTCCCGAATTAGCGTCAATCCGTGTCCTTCCTTGACCAGCATCTGCATCTCGGAAGGGTGGGAGGCAAGAGAGCATTCATCAATTGTGATGCCGGCGCTTGCCAGCATATGGACAAGGACTTCGTGGGCGTCAGGATGGCGCTGCGGATGGTAGAAGACGGTTAGGTTTCCTTGCAGATCCGTCACGTTAAGGACAGGTTTTCTAGCCAATGGATCATCGTGGCGCAAGCAAGCGACGAGACGATCGCGCCGTATCTCCTCGATGCGCAACTCCGGATGGCGCAGCGGCAGCGTGACGACTGCGGCATCCACCTGACCGCGTGCTACCTCTTCGGCCAACTGATCCGTATCCCCATGGGTGGGCCGGAGAGAACACTGCGGCAAGATCTCCTTGTGCAAGCTGCAAAGATCGCGAAATACGCGTTGGTCAACGAGCGGGGCGCAGCCGAATCGAACGGATCCGATCTCACCTCGCTCGATCTGGACAAGTGCATTCATTACCTCTTCCCTTGTTTCCAGCAACAGCCGGGCCAACGAGATGAAGGCGACGCCAGCCTCGGTAGGTCGGATACGGCCGCTTTTCGTCTTTTGAAAGAGGCGAACGGAGGCATTCTCTTGGAATTTTCTGGCTTGCACAGTGAGGCTGGGTTGCGAAATGTGAAGCTCTTCCGCGGCAGCGCGAAACCCCTGCCTCTCGAGGATGGTCAACAGATAGCGAAAGTAGCGAAGATCGGCCCAATCGTACATTGCTCACCACTCGTTGGAGATAGAGGATCTCGTGCGATAGTGGGAGCCGGAATTTTACGGTCGGTCCGCGCCCTCCCTTGGCAAATCTTGACGCCTTCGAAATCGAGAAACAACACAATTATCGATTTTGGCCAAACTTACTCCAGCATGAGCAGCGTTGACCCTGAGATCTCCTACGGAGAGACGGTATTGCGGCGATCAATTTCAATCCTCTAAAGCACGAGATGCCTTCCGTTCTTGCTTGACGACGGTCATCGCAAATCGAGCAAAGGAAACTCTTTGAGAGAGTTCGGGAGCCGACCTAAGAGATGAGGTGATAATTCGCAACTATCACCCGATAGTTAGGAAGTATTGGACAGCGCCCCGTGGGCACCCACAGCCTAGATGCAGCCACGCTGGCTTTCCGCATACGGTAGCTAGGTGACTGCCAGAAGCAATCCATGGAGTGAGGTGAATATGCCTGTTGCCGCGCTGAGCCAATCTTCCTCAGGGTCACATGCCCTGACCTCGGTACGTAAGCCGCCCGTAAGGGCAATGGCCGACATCACAAAGGCTAGTCAAAATGCTATCGATTTTCCACCGGGCCGCGCCGAACCACAACGCCTTCTGAATGCTCGTGAGGTAGCTGCGAGGCTCGGCGTGTCAGAGCGGTGGGTGCGCGATCACACGACGCGCCGGTCTCCCAAAATAGTTGGCGTAAAACTCGGGACGTTGATGCGATACCGATGCGCCGACGTGGACGAGTTCATGGAAAGGTTGACCACATCTCGCTCTTCCTTCCAGCGCCAGTTTGGTGGATGATTAAAGTGTTCTCCACGACCAGGACCAGAAGCAGAAATCGGAGAATGAAATGGCAATGAAGTATCAGAGGGGCACCGTTTACATCACAGGTAAGCGGATCAAGATGTGGTACGGCCAGTACCTTGTCTATAGAAAGGACCAGGACGGAAAGGAGATAAGAAAGCAGCGCAACGTTCGCATCTGTCCCAAGGCCAACACTCCCAAGTGGAAAGCTGAACAGATGTTGCAGGAGATCATTGTGAAGGAGACCAAAGGGGTCGGTCCGACTCCGACGCTTCCTCCAGATGACTCGGTGACGTTCCGTTGGTTCGTCGAACAGCGTTATATCCCGATGCGCCAAGGCGGTTGGAGTCCGGCTTACAAAAAGACGAACACCTACCAACTCGGCCATTATCTGGTCTCGCACTTTGGGGATTTGCCGTTGCGGAATCTCAGCACTTTCGAGATTCAGGTCTGGCTCAATGGCATAGCGGAGAAGGGATACTCTGGAGCAGTGGTTCGCCAATGCTTCTCTAACATTCGCGCAATCGCCCGTATGGCCAGGAAGCAAAAGTATCTGGCTGAAGACCCTGCGGAGGATGTGACCATGCCGTTGACCGACCCAGTCGAAAAGCCCGTCATGTCGCGAGAGCAAATTCTCTCGTTGCTCGGAGCCATCGAAGACGCGCATGACCTCTGTCTCATGTCTATTGGACTTTTCTGCGGACCGCGCGCAAGCGAAGCCTTGGGACTTCAATGGAAGTGCTGGACGGGTGATGCACTCATGCCGCACGGCACGGCCTACGAGGGGCGGTTCTACAAAGAACGGCTCAAGACAAAGGCCAGCAAAGCACCTATTCCGGTGCCGGAACAAGTCAGGCCTTTCATAGAAGCCTGGAAGGCACTCTGCACTGACTGTTCGCCCGAGGCGTTGATGTTCCCTACCTTCGGACGGGGCGAGCGTACCGGACAGGCAGTACCCCGCGACGGGAAAAACTTCCTGCGCTGGCGGATACGGCCAGTCTCCCGCAAGCTGGGGATTCCCGATCGGCTCGTCACTTTCCAAGTGATGCGTCGGACGATGGGAACCGACATGCAGAATCACGGAACCTTGAAAGACACTCAAGGCGCATTACGCCACGCCAGCATTACAACCACCGGCAACGTGTACGTGCAAACGCTGGATGCGAATGTGGCTCGTGCAGTTAACTCAAGGGCAACTGCAGTGCTCGACGGCTGGAGCCCTGCTCAGAGGCTAGGGCTGAAAGGCCGGAACATCCGCAAGGCCCTGCAGCTGGAGCTATCGGATCAGGGTCAAATAGCAATTTGACGAAGTTTGACGGAGTCGATGGAGAGGAGGTCTTCTAAGTGCTTGATAAATATGGCTCCTGAGGTAGGACTCGAACCTACAACCCTTCGGTTAACAGCCGAATGCTCTGCCATTGAGCTACTCAGGAATATTTTGATGGCACACGTCTTCAAACTTCGCCGCCTCATTAGTTATAACAAACACCGAAGATGGGGTCAAAGAGGGCCTTCCCTTTACGTCACTTCGCGGACTGGCCACCTCGATACAGCAGGACCGCAACTCGATACATCGTGAACTCCTGCTTGTCCTCCGCGGCGCAGGCCGCAACAATTGCCCGTCCGTAGTGTCCCGATTGCAACCGCGTCGCAAGCCCGTCCGGGAGACGCCCCAGGTCGTCAGTCGTGTAACGCATCACAAACTCCGGAAGAGGTGTCATCTCTGCACTGCGGTCGCCTCCGCATACCTGCCGCGCATCCTCGCCGGTACCGTCGACCGCTACCCCGGTCGCGCGAACCGCCGCCGCCACGATTCCCTCCTGCTGTAGTACTGAAAGGGATGCCACGCTGCGTGCGAAGTCCTCCACAGCGAACATCTGCCCGTTGCGCGAGATCACCGAGATACCCACCGAATCGACATTCGGATCCAGCAGGTTATGCCTGTGTCCCTCGGAGTGCATCCAGGCCGTGTGGACCATCGGCGTGCTAGGCGCTTGGGCGACATTCTCCGTGATCAGGCTGAAGCGCGCTCCCGCGTCCGACGCTCGATGTGAAAGATCAGGCTCCCCGGCATACTGATGCGAGATGCTGTTGTGCTGCACCATCAGCGCCGCATGTCTTCGTGCTGCATTTGAAAGTGCGGCGTCGAATCGTAAAGGCGGCAGACCCAGCGAGGCCCGCTCCTGGTCCGCCGCCGACTTCAAATACTCTTCAGAAACATTTGCCGTAAACGCAGCTTGCTGCGGATAAGCTAGCCGTCGTGACGGACAAATCAGGGCTGTCAAAAGACTCAGGGCGTATATCTGTCTTAGAAGGACTCGCCGTAGATTCTTCGTCGTCAACCCCATCTCGCTCTCCGGACTTTCATCGCGCTGCGCAGCATCGGCGTGCCGAACTCACCCGCGATAGCTCTGGGCCAATTGGATGTCCTCGGACTTCTCAGACGGATACACCAACGTGATCATGTCCTTCTCGACCCGGCGTAGTACGTGTTCTTTGCTCAGGTTTTTGACTGCATACTCCCGCGCTGCCAGTCCCAGCATCATTCGCAACTCTGGACTGTCAATCAACCGTCGCGCAGCCGCATAGAGCGCCGTAGCGTCCGAAGGTGGGACCAACAGACCGCGGCCCTCGACCACGCGCGCGAGTTGCGTTCCCTCGTCCGCGGTAGCGATGACTGGTCTGCCGCTCGACAGGATGCCGTTCAGCTTCGACGGCATAACGAGATCAGCGGCGCCTTTGCTTTGCGGCAGCAGGTGAATATCGGCGGCGTTCAGCAGGTCATTCAAGCGGTCGGTGCTTTGGAGCGGCAGCATCGTCACATTCTTGCGCCTCGACACCAGCTTTTCCAGATGAGGTCGAAATGCCCCATCTCCGCAGAAGACAAAGTGTACGCGCGAGTCATGCGCAAACGACTCCGCGAGCGGGGCCAACACCTCGAGCCCCTGTTTCGCGCCCATGTTGCCGGAGTACAGCAGAACGATCTTCCCCTCCAGCGATAGGGCCTTTCTGAAATGATTTGCCGCACCGGGCTGCGCGGGTCGCACCGTCTCCACATCACCCCAGTTGGGAAATAGGATCGCCTTATCCTGACCAACTCCCCGCGTCGCCATTCCCTCGACCATCTTGTCCGAGATCGTTGAAGTCCGCGAGAAGCCACTGGTGAAGAAGCTCTCGAGCCTCTTCGCGATCTTGTGGAGCGCCCCCCCACGAGGCAGCATACCCAGGCTGAACGCCGCGTCCACTTCGAAGTCCTGCACATGAAGCCATGACTCGGCTCCGGTCACCGCCGCGGACATCAACGCTACCGGAGCCACGAAAAATGTCGGCTCCACGGCAAACACAAGCTCTGGCTTCCAAAGCGTTTGCAGGGCCATCACCGGGATGCTGCTGAAGGCGAAGGAGCAGAGATGAATCAACCGGGTCACTCCGCTCGGACTTGCCGGCACCCACAAGGGGCAACGGTAGACCTTAGGCTCGCCGGGACGCTCGGCACGTTCCACCCGGTAGAAAAGCCAGCGGTACTCGGCCGAGATCCGCCAAGCAGGGTAGTACGGCGGCGCCGTGACGACGCGCACTTCATGCCCTTGGGACGCTAGCCATGAAGCCATCTCGCCGGTGTACTTCCCCACGCCAGTCAACTCGGGTGCGTAGTTCAAGCCATAGATCAGGATTCTCAAAGACAGCTCCAGTACACACTGGTAAGAACGAAAAGGAGTTGCTGGACTAGTGTCTAGAACCCTGCAGTGAAACGCTTGTTGCGATTGCTCATCCAGTGGAACGAGCTTATTTTCTCTTGTTGTTTCGATTCTATTTTACTCACGTCACAATCGCTAACTCACTGAGATACATTCTTTTGTATGTCATTGAGTGGGCCCTCCATGGGAAACGCAGGACTTCCCGAAATCCCCTTCCGACCACGGCCATCCGCGCGCCTGCCCCATGCGTTGCGTACACCCCAGGTACTCTTCGCCGCCATTCTCGTCGCCACGTTCGCCGCCTGCGCTTTGTTTTCGCCCGTCATCGCCCGCACCAACCCAGCTGATATTGACCTGACCCATCGCCTACTCTCTCCCTGCTCACAGCACTGGTTTGGCACCGATGAACTTGGCCGCGACATCTTTGCTCGCACTGTCTATGGTGCCCGCATCTCCATGGCCGTAGCAATCTCTGTCGTGGCCGTCTCAGCAATTGTTGGCCTGGTTCTTGGATGCATCTCCGGCTTCTATGGAGGCTGGCTCGACACCATCCTGAACATCTATGTCACCAACGCCTTCCTCGCACTCCCTGGAATACTGCTCGCCATCGCATTTGTCGCCTTCCTCGGACCGGGCCTTCTAAACCTCATCTTCGCCCTAGCGCTCTCCGGATGGGTCGCCTATGCTCGCCTCGTCCGCGCCCAGGTCATGTCCGTCAGCCGTCTCGAGTTCGTCGAATCGGCCCGCGCGCTCGGAGCCTCTGACCTCCGAATCCTGGGCCGCCATATCCTCCCGAACATCCTGCAACCCCTTATCGTCCAGGCAGCCGTCGGCATGGCCTCCGCCGTCCTCGCCGAAGCCACACTCAGTTTTCTCGGGCTGGGCCTCCCACCTCCCTCCGCAAGCTGGGGAGCCATGCTCAACGACGCCCGCTCCCACATCTTTGACGCCCCCTACATCCTCTTCTTCCCCGCCATGGCCGTCATGCTCTGCGTCCTCTCCTTCAACTTCATAGGCGACGCCCTGGGAACCATGGCCGACCCACGATCAACCAACTGATTTTCCATCTGCGGCCATCGGGAGCACGACGCGAAGCAGTATACGAGTCACGAAGTGACCGCGCAGCGGGCCCGTCCGGCAGGGCAAGCTTTGGCGTATGCTTACCGGCATGAGAAAGTCCCTGATCGACCAGGAAGCCGTAGCCAAGTGTCCACCCGTACCGCAGGATAGCTGGCTGGACCTCGACGCCCTCGCCACCGTGCACATCACCTCGGAAGACTCGCTCTTCCCCATCGAAGATGCCCTCATCGATAAGCCCGACGCCAAGCCCTGGAGCGGATGGCGCGCCGCCCGCACCGGCCCTCAGATCGTCCTCATCAAGTTCGACCATCCCGTCTCCCTCCGCCGCATCCATCTCCGCATCGTCGAAGCCGCTTCCCCGCGCTCGCAGGAATTCGCCATCTTCGCGTCTTCCGGTGAAAACGATCACCGCGAGATCATCCGGCAGCAGTTCAGCTTCAGCCCCGAAGGAGCCTCGGAAGAGGTCGAAGACTACACCGTCAGCCTCGCCGGAATCACCGCGCTCGAACTCCGCATCGACCCCGACCGCGCCCACGATCCCACCCAGAGCCAGCACTGCGCCAGCCTCCAGAGCCTGCGCCTTGCCTGATGCTCCGTCCGGTCAGCCACAACCATTCCTGCTAGGCGTCATCAGCGACACCCACGGCCTCCTACGTCCGGAGGCCCTGGTCGCGCTCGCCCCCGCGCAACACATCCTCCACGCCGGCGACGTCGGCAACATCGAGATCCTCGAGGCCCTAAGCGCCATTGCCCCGGTCACCGCCATCCGCGGCAATGTTGACCTCTACGGTCCTTGCGCCGAACTCCCCGAGACCGAACTCGTCGAAGTCGCCGGCAAGCTCTTCTACCTCGTTCACTCCATCCACGACCTCGACATCAGCCCCTCCGCCGCAGGCGTCGCCGCCGTCATCTCCGGCCACTCCCACAGTCCATCCATCGAGACCCGCAACAACATCCTCTATCTAAACCCCGGCAGCGCCGGCCCCCGCCGCTTCCAACTCCCCGTCACGGTAGCCCTCGTCGCCATCACCCCCACCACCCTCGACGCAAAGATACTTCCGATCATTTAAGCCATGATGCAGGCTTGCGCTCCCCGCTTACTTAGCGCAGAATTGCCTTCACAGTAGGGAGGCCGCAATGGTCGTTCTATTCTCCTGTCTCATCGTCCTGCAGTTTGCGATCATCCTCACGCACGACCTGGTCGATATCCCCGGCTGGGTCCACGGTTCTCAGATCCAGGCGATGCTGGGTCGTCGCAAGGTCTGGCTGGCCACCCTGGCCAACTCTGTCTTCCCCGGCATAGCGGCCGGATTCGCAATCAACTTCTGGAACCGCCCGAAACCTGGCTATGTCCCGAACTACTGGCTGATCTACTGCTCGGTAGCTACCCTGTCGGCGATCGGCATGTGGTACATCCCTTACCTGCGCGGAGCTCCTGAGAAACAAAAGATCGAGTATCTCAACATGTATGCGGGAACCCGCCACGTTCTGCCCAAGCGCGGCGACAACCCGCGGCCGAACCTCTTTCACATGGGCATCCATGTCCTCTTTGTGGTGAACCTCTGTCTAGCGCTCGCGCTCCGCGAACACCGCACCTGACAAGTCTCCACCCGCTGGCCCCCAATCACATTCCAGCCCCGCAGGTCATCCCCGCATTCTCGGATTCACCACCGCATACGTCACATCCGTCAGCAGATTCACTCCCACATAAGTCAGCCCCACCGCCAGGATGCACCCCTGCACCAACGCATAGTCCCGGTTAGAGATCGCCGACAGCGTCAGCCTCCCAATCCCCGGCCAACTGAAGATCGTCTCCGTCACAATCGCCCCTGCCAGCAGACTCCCAAACTGCAGCCCAATCACCGTCAGCACCGGGATCAGCGCATTCCTCAGCGCGTGCCCGTAGACCACCTGCCGCTCCGTCAGCCCCTTCGCCCGCGCCGTCCGGATGTAGTCTTGCCCCAGCTCCTCGAACATCGCCGCCCGCACCATCCGCGTCAGAATCGCCGCCAGCCCCAGCGCCAGCGTCAGCGACGGCAACAACAGATGCAGCAGAAACTCGCCAACCTCGCCCGTCCCCGCGCCCGAAACCGGCAGCCGCCCCAGCCATATCGAAAAAATCAAAACCAGAATCGGCCCCAGCGCGAAGTTCGGAAAAGATAGCCCCCCAAGGCTCACCACGCCCAGCAACTTGTCCTGCCATCGCCCACGGTGCACCGCTGACCACACTCCCGCCGGCACCGCCACCAGCACGCCCATCAGCAGCGCCGCCAAAGTTAGCGCCAGCGTGTACGGATACCTCTGCAGCACCAGGTGCAGCACCGAGTCATGCATCCGCAGCGACTGTCCCAGATCACCCTGCAGCAGACCGCCCCAGTAATGCACATACTGCACCCGCAGCGGCTCATCGAACCCATACGCATGCCGCAGCGCGGACACATCCGTAGCCGTCGCTCCTTCGCCCAGCATCTGTACGATCGGATCTCCCGGCACAATGTGGATCAGCAGAAACACCACCGACACCACCACCCAGATCACCGGCAGAGTCACCACCACCCGCCGCAGCGCCGTCCAGACTGCTCTTCCTCTCACCGCGCTGTCAGCTCCACGGTCGGAGTCACACCGCTCACCGTCAGGTCTTCCACCCGCACCCGGCTGATCCGATGTCCCGTCATCTCGGCAACGATGTACCGCCGGCACTCGAAGTCCAGACTCTCACCATTCTTCGGAATATGTCCCAGGTGCGCCAGCATGAATCCCGCTAGCGTCTCCACGCCGGCCTCACGCGGAAACTCCCAGCGAAGCTGGGTTCTTAGGTCTCTAAGACTCGTCGATCCATCGAGCGACATCACGCCGGTGCTGCTGAACAACGCCGTCCGGCTGGCAATGTCGAACTCATCCTCAAGCTCGCCCACAATCTGCTCCAGCGCATCCTCTGCTGTCACCAGCCCTACCGTCGACCCAAACTCATCCACCACGATCGCAATCTGCCGCCGCCGGACTTGAAACTCCTGCAACAGCTCAACCGCCAGCTTGGTCTCCGGAACCACCACCACCTCGCGCATCACCTGCCGAACGGTCAAGCCTGAATTCCCGGCTCCCCCAAGGCCCAGTGAGACGCTGCGGAAGTGCATCAGACGCGAGATGTCCTTCGAGTACAGCACCCCGATAATCTGCTCCGGTCCGCCCTTCGGATCGAAGACCGGAACCCGCGAGTGCTGCTCGTCCACAATCCGCGCGCTCGCCTGCTCTACCGGCATGTCGGCAGGCAGAGAGAAGATCTTTCCTCTGGGAGTCATGATCTCGCGCACCGTCACGTGGTTCAGCTCGATCGCGCGATGAATAATCTCTTCCTGAAACTCCGGCAGCAGCCCCATCCGCCGCGTCGCCGTGGCAATCAGCTTCAACTCCTCGGGCGAATGTACCGCCCCCTCACCATGCAGCGGCGCCCGGAACAGCTTAAGCACCACCGCTGCCGACCCATTCATCACCTTCACCGCGGGCCGCGTCATCCGGATAAAGACATCCATCGGCCCCGCCACCGCCAGCGCAATCCGCTCCGCCCGTTGCAGCGCCAGCGACTTCGGCACCAACTCACCCAGCAGCACCTCGAAGTACGTAATGATCGAGAACGCAATGACCGTTGCAGCAATGTGGACATAAATCAGAGAGTGTCCGTCGACCATCCACCCCATACCCGTCCACAGTCGCAGGATCACCTCGGCGATCGCCGGCTCTCCCATCCACCCCAGGGCGAGACTCGCCAGCGTTACTCCAAACTGCACCGCCGGCAGGAACTCGTCGATGGACTTCTTCAGATGAAGCGCCGTCCGTGCTCCCGGGCGCCCCTGTGCCAGCAATGCCTGGATACGCGTCTCCCGGACGCTCACCAGCGCAAACTCCGCAGCCACAAAAAAACTGTTAGCCAGAATGAAGAAGGCCACCAGCATCGCGCGAAAGAGAGTCCACTCAAGCATCTTTGAAGTGTACTTGTAGCCACAAATCCGGGTGCCCCACATCTGGCTTTTGAGATGTGGGAAGTGACGCCACAAACGAAAAGGCCCGACGATCCCCTCGCCGGGCCTTTCCTATCCGCAAACAACCTCGCAAAAACTTACGCGAGAACCTTGATGATCGACTTGTCGATCGTATCCTTCGGTACAAATCCAACGATCTGATCCGCAACCTTGCCATCTTTGAAGATGAGCAAAGCGGGAATGCCGCGGATTCCATACCGCATCGGAGTCGATGTATTGCTATCGACGTCCATCTTCATCACCTTGATTTGGCCGTTGTACTGAGTTGCAACCTCATCCACAACCGGCGCAAGCGCGCGACAAGGACCGCACCACGCTGCCCAGAAATCGACCATTACAGGCTGAGAAGACTGAAGAACCTCTTTTTCAAACGATGAATCGTTTACTTCGGTGACGAACTGACCTGCCATTCCAACTCCTCCCGCTGCGCTGGCCTGTATCTTTCATCGGCGCAACGTAAGCATCTCTAATACTAGATGTACAAAACCACAAAACGTTGCGGACCGCGTAAAAATCGCCGTCCCACAAAGGAGGAACACGCGAACCGCCATTGGTACCGGAACCTGGCTGCCCTCCCACCTCACAACCTCACCTGTCCAAAACTTCTTCGTTAAAAGGAGAACGCCCGGACCTCTGAGATAAATCACCAGAGGTCAACGGGCGGCGCAGGAGCCCTCCCCAGAACTTCCTACGTTGATGACATTACGATAATCGGCCCTTCATGTACACGTCACTTACGTAACCGAAATGATGGTACCTTGCGTGGTATTCGCCTCAATCAACTCGACTTGCCCCGCCGCGCGGGCGATCGCCGACCGAACCTCCGACCCCACGGCGCGCTCGTGAATCACCAGAACCGACGGCCCGGCACCACTTAGCGAAACTCCGAGCACCCCCGGCTCACCAGCCAGCGGAAGCAGCAACGGAAGCAGAGGACAGGCCTCCATCCGGTACGGCTGATGCATCCGGTCCGCCATAGCCGTCCGCAGCAAATCGCCTCTCCCAAGCGCGAACGCCGCCACGATCAGCGCCGCATGTTGCACATTCAAAACAGCATCCGCCTTGCTGTAACTCTCCGGCAGCAGCGCCCGCGCCTTGGTTGTCGCCAGCCCGGCACTCGGAATTGCCAGCATCAGCCCCCACTCCTTCGACGCGGCAAAGCTCG
Source organism: Granulicella aggregans (assembly GCF_014203275.1). Classification (GTDB taxonomy): domain Bacteria; phylum Acidobacteriota; class Terriglobia; order Terriglobales; family Acidobacteriaceae; genus Edaphobacter. The sequence goes on along the minus strand of NZ_JACHIP010000008.1, from coordinate 110,804 downwards.
CAGCGACAAACTCGCTGCCATTTCCAGGAATTTTCGGTGCCGATGTCGTCATTCCGCCCAGCCAGCAGGCAGCTACGTTGTCTGGATGACCCTCACGCCGACACGCCTCTTCCATTGCCTGGTAACCCGTCATACCAAGCCCGCCAAAATGGTTAGCCAAAAGCACACCAGTTAGTAATGCAGCTGCACTTGACCCGCAACCCATCCCTAGCGGAATCTCGTTGTGCAATAGCAGATGAAGCGCAAGCGGCTCTCCACCCGCGTTCCGAACCACATCCCTGTACGTGTCGAGAATCAGGTTGCCATCCAACCGCCCGCAGAGCTCAGCATCCCGCCCTGTCGCCTCAATGGCAAACAGCCCATCCGGCGACACCACGGCGTCGATCGACAGGTAAAACGACATCGCCAGCCCTAGGGCATCGAACCCCGGCCCAAGGTTCGCCGAAGTCGCTGGCAGCTTTAAATAGATTGATCCCGGCCTTCCCGAAGCCGTCAAAACCGCCTCGGTCATACCGTCTCTGCCACGCGCGACGACGCCATCTGCGCTTCAAGCTCCCGCAGCACCACGTCCATATCCGCTTCGAGCACCACCGGCGGCTTCCTCAGCCCAGCATGTTCTTCGCGCTCCGCCGCCGTCGCCCCGGCCGTCTCCTCGGCCGTCAGCAACTCGCCACGGTGATACTTGATGGTGTACTCCGAGTCCTTCAGCGTGTGCCCAGTCAGCACGATCACGACCCGCTCCTCGCGCGTAATCTTGCCCTGCGCCACCAGCTTCTTCAATCCCGCTAGCGTCACCGCCGAAGCCGGCTCGCAGCCAATCCCCTCAGCGCCGATCTGCGCCTTCGCCAGAGCGATCTCCTGCTCGGTCGCCTGCTCTACCCATCCGCCGGTAGCCCGCAGCACCTCAACCGTCTTCTTCCACGAAGCCGGGTTACCGATCCGGATCGCCGACGCCCGCGTCTCCGCCACCACCGGCTCCAGAGTGTCGCCGCCGTTCGCCTGCATCGCGCGATACAGTGGGTTCGCACCCTGCGCCTGTACCACGCTGATCTTCGGCACACGAGAGATCAGCCCCAACTGCTTCATCTCCGCAAATCCCTTACCCAAAGCAGCGCCGTTCGCCAGATTCCCGCCCGGCACAATCACATGCTCCGGAACCTGCCACTCAAGCTGCTCCACCATCTCGAACGCCGGAGTCTTCTGCCCCTCCAGCCGGTACGGATTCACCGAGTTCAGCAAATAGATCGGAAACTTCTTCACCAGCTCAGTCAGGATCTTCACGCAGCCGTCGAAGTCCGTCTTCAACTGGATCGTAAGCGCGCCATAGTCCATCGACTGCGAAAGCTTGCCCCACGCAATCTTGCCCTCGGGAATAAAAACGATGCTCCGCAGCCCAGCCCTTGCGGCATAAGCCGCCATCGCCGCCGAGGTATTGCCGGTCGAAGCGCAAGCGACCCACTCAAACCCACGCTCCGCCGCCACCGAGATCGCCGCCGTCATCCCCGTGTCCTTGAACGACCCCGTAGGATTCATCCCCTGGTGCTTCGCCAGCAGCCAGTCGACACCAGCAATCGCGCCGCACTTCGGCATCTCATAAAGCGGCGTATTTCCCTCGCGCAATGTCACCACGCGCTCGAAGTCCTTCACGATCGGGAAAAGATCGCGAAACCGCCATACTCCGCTCTGGTCAATCGAAAGCGTCGACGTCCGCCGCTCCTGCCAAAGCCAGCGCAGCGCATTCGGGTTAGGAGGCATCGCCGTCCCGCCAGAGCTAGCCGAAGGCACAGCGCTCCAGGGATAAACCACCTCGTACAAACTTCTGCAGTTGGTGCAACGGAAATCGCTCGCAACCTCACGGCCAGGTATCTCGTACCCGCACCCCGTGCATCGTAGACTGTGTGTATCGAATGTCATTGTCCCCTCTAGTCTATTGCAATCAACGGAAGCGACCAACCCACTCCCTGCAACAATTGGGCCAATTCCGACGCAAATCAGTCGCTCAATTCGTTATTAACTTTGTTGCCCTGCTGCTTGGCGCCGCCAGCTTTCAAGCACACGCCCAGGCTGCGAAGGAGATCCGCGTAGCCGCCGCAGCCGACCTCCAGTCCGCGCTACCTCCGATCGCCCAACGCTACGAAGCCAAGACCGGCGTGAAGCTTATGGTCAGCTACGGCTCATCAGGCACTCTTGCCACTCAGATCCTCAATGGCGCTCCATTTGACCTCTTCCTCGGCGCGGACTACGTCTTCCCAGAAAAAATAGTCGCCGCGAACCTCGCCGACTCGAAAGACGCCATCCCCTACGCCAAGGGTGCGCTCGTCCTCTGGGCACGCAAGGACAGCCCCCTCCAGCCGTTGCACCTCGAAGCTCTCTCCGACCCGCGCGTCCAGAAGATCGCCATCGCCGACGAACTCCGCGCCCCCTACGGCCGAGCCGCCGTCGCCGCCCTGACCAAGCTGAAGCTCTACGACCAGCTCAAGCCCAAACTAGTCGTCGCGGAGAACGTCGCCCAGGCCAGCCAGTTCGTGCAGTCCGGCAACGCCCAACTCGGCCTGATCTCTCTCACCACCGCCATGTCGACGACCTTCAAAGAACAAGGCACCTACGTCCTCGTCCCTGATGTCTACCCCGCCATCCGCCAGTGCGCCGTCATCATCGCCAAGTCCGACCGCCGAACCGAAGCCCACGCCTTCCTGGACTGGCTCTTGACCACCGAAATCCAAGCCGAACTCCCCAAATTAGGTCTAGACCCCGTCCGCTAAGAGCGGTCGCACAGTCGGGAATGATCGGGTGCCCATCCATCGCAGCACTATCGCGATGGGTGGGACGTGACATGTCCGATCGACAACGACCTACTTCCTACTTCCTACTTCCTACTCCCTCGCATTTAGACTTACCCTCAGCATGGACATCCCTGCCCTCCTCTTGACGCTGCGGCTAGCGCTCTCCACGACCGCAATCCTGCTCCTCATCGCGATCCCCTTCGCCTGGTGGATCGCCTCAGGCAATGGCCTCCTTCGCGCCTTGACGCAAGCGATCGTCGCCCTCCCGCTAGTCCTTCCCCCGACCGTCCTCGGCTTCTATCTCCTCGTCGCCCTCGGCCCGCTCACTGCTCCCGGTCGTCTCATCACCCATCTCCTCGGCCATCCACTGGCCTTCAGCTTCTCCGGACTCCTCATCGGATCGGTCCTCTACAGCCTTCCCTTCGCAGTCCAGCCTCTCGTCGCCGGATTCGCAGCCGTCGACCCCGCTCTCATCGAAGCTTCTACCCTCCTCGGCGCATCTCCCTCGCGCACCTTCCGCTCCATCGTCCTTCCCCTAACGAAGCCGTCGCTGCTCACCGCCGCCGTCCTTACCTTCACCCACACCGTCGGCGAGTTCGGCGTCGTCCTCATGCTCGGCGGCAACATCCCCGGCGCAACCCGCACCCTCTCCATCGCTCTCTACGATCAAGTCCAGGACTTCGACTACACCGCCGCCAATCACACTGCAATGCTCCTTCTCGGCTTTGCCCTCGCGGCACTTCTGGTCATCTATCTTCTTCCGGCGACTCGTCGCAGCAACGCTTTGCGAGACGGCCTTGCCTGAACCAATCCCCCACCTCTCCTGCGAGATCCGCCACCGCCTCGGCAACCTCGACATCGACGTCGCCTTCGAACTCACCCACTCTTGGACCGTTCTCTTCGGCCCCTCAGGCAGTGGCAAGAGCACCATCCTCCGCGCCATCGCCGGCCTCGCTAAACCGCAACATGCCAAGATCGTCCTTCGCACCGCCAACAGCACCCAAACCGTCGCCGACACCGCCGCCCGAATCAACCTCCCACCGCACAGGCGCAACGTCCGCTGGGCCGCCCAACGCCCCGCACTCTTCCCCCACATGACCGTCCGCGAAAACCTGCAGTATGCGACCGAGATAAGAAACGCTGACTCCGGGCAAGCCCTGGACCTCGCCCTCGAACGCTTTCATCTCACAAAATTCGCGGACAGCAAACCCGCAAATCTCTCCGGTGGCGAGCAACAAAGAGTCTCCGTAGCCCGCGCCGCCATCGCCGCGAATGGTCGACCCCTGCTCCTTGACGAACCCTTCACCGGCCTAGACGCCCCGCTCCGCGACGCTCTCCTCACCGACCTGAAAGCGTGGCTGGCCGTCTCGAAGACCGCCGTCCTCTCCGTCACCCACGACATCGCCGAGGCCTTCCACCTCAACGCCGAAGTCATCAAGCTCCACGAAGGCCGCATCGTCCAGCAAGGCGTCGCGGTAGAAGTTTTAGCCGAAGAACGCGCCCGACTGCTTAGCCAACTCAGCGACCGTCCATCCTTGTCAAGCCCCTAAAGTCCGCAACCGCTTCATTCTAAAAGGGATATCAAGTGCCCAAAGGATGTGTGCAACCTGCTATCCTTAAATCAGAGTGGAGGAAAGGCCAACCATTCACCCCTGCTTTTCCATTCACTCTAAGAATCGCGGCTAAGCCCTTTGTTTGCAGGACTTTGACACTCAAACCCTTTATTTTGAGGAACTTAGTTCCATCTAAACCGGGCAAACCATTCAGAATCAGTACTTTACCTCGAAAGTCCGATTGCTTTTTTCTCGGATTTTTCCACAGCCTTCCATAGGCAGGTGCCCTTGATCGCCACATGGGAAACCGAGCCATGCCGGTTTATGGGTAAAGGGTCACACCATCACCGGCTCCTGCTCCAGCCGCACCCCAAACCTCTCCTTCACCCTCCGCACAATCTCATCCCTGAGCGCCACAATCTCCCCCGCAGTCGCATCGCCGCGATTCACCACCGCCAGCGAATGCCTCGACGAAATCCCCGCCCGACCCATCACAAATCCCTTGTGAAACCCAGCCTGCTCCACCAGCCAGGCCGCCGCCAGCTTTACCTTCCCTCCACCAGCATCCCAATGCGGAACCGTCAAAACCGAGTGCCCCACCCATGGCTCGCTTCTGGCCCTGGGTGGGTTCCCAACCGCCCCAGCAATCGCTTCATACACCGCCAAATCCACCACCGGATTCTTAAAAAACGACCCGGCACTCCGGCAATCGTCTTCCCCGGGAACCAGCAGCATCCCCTTCCCATGCCGAATCTCCCGCACCACTCCGTAAACCTCGATCGGCGTCGGAGACTGCCCCTCAAACCGCCGCTTCAACTCCGCATACTTCAACTCCACGCGACGTCCGAGCGGAAACCGGAACGTCACCGCCGTCACCACATACCGCCCCCGCTCCGTCGAATTGAATACGCTCCGCCGATATCCAAACCCACACTCCACCGCGCTCAGCGAAACAAACTCCATCGTCGCCAGATCCAGCACCCTCACCGACACGATCGTCTCCGCGACCTCCTGCCCATAAGCTCCCACGTTCTGAACCGGCGTCCCGCCCACCAGCCCGGGAATCCCCGCCAGGCACTCCACCCCGCTCAGCCCGCGCTCGCAGACCGCCAGCACAAACGCATCCCAGTCCACTCCCGCCGCCGTCCGCACCTCGACCGCGCCGTCCTTCTCCTCAAACTCAAGAGCGCCATCAATCTCCATCCGCAACACCAGGCCGTCGAATCCGCCATCTCCTACCAGCAGGTTGCTCCCGCCGCCCAACACAAACACGGGAAGCCCTTGCGACCGCGCAAATGCCAAAGCCTCCACCAAATCGCCTTCGCTGTGAACGCGAACCATAGATTTCGCTGGCCCACCTACCCCCAGCGTCGTCAGCGGCCCCAGCAAAACATTCTCTTCAGTCGTCACCGCTTGAGACTACAACAGCCCTGCGCGCATCAGATCTCTGCTGGCGCCAGCGTTTGCCAGTTGGCGCGCCGCTGCCCCAGCCCTTACAATCAAAGTTGTCGCCAGTAATGCCGGCTTTAGCAGGTCAACGAAGAGCCAAGGAGAAAACATGTACCCAGAGATGATGCTGATCCCGATGCGCGAGGAACTCACCCGCGCCGGTCTCAAGGAAGCCCGCACCGCCGCCGAAGTGGATGCCGCCCTCGCCGAATCCGGAACCACGATGCTCGTCGTCAACTCCATCTGTGGTTGCGCTGCCGGCAAGATGCGTCCCGGCGTCCGCCTCGCGCTGCAGAACGGCACCCAGCCCGACCACAAGGTCACGGTCTTCGCCGGCCAGGACCGCGAAGCCACCGAGAAGGCCCGCGGCTACTTCGGCGGACACCCACCCACCTCGCCCGCCATTGCGATTCTCCGCGACGGCCAGCTCGTCTACCTCATGCAGCGCTCGGCCATCGAAAGCTCCACCGCTCCGGCCATCGCGCAGGAACTGGCCCGCGCCTTCGACACCTACTGCGTCAAGACGACCGCATAGCCGAAGCTGATTCAACGCAACTCGAACGGCCAGCGCCCATTGCGGTGCTGGCCGTTACCATTTGTAGCCAACCCGCTCATCTCGGCGGAGTTATCTGCCGATTACATCTCTGCAGATGAGCGAACAAGAACACTCCGTCAGGGCCTCCCGCGCATTCGCCCGTGCACCGGCCGCCGCCCTCCGCCCCTATCTTGAAGACCTCGGCCTCTGCGCGCTCGAGGACTACATCTGCCTCACCGGCGACAGCTTCGCCATGCGCTCTCTCCGCGCCCAGCTCCGCCGAGTCTCCCCACACTTCCGCGTCGCCCTGGTCACCGGAGAGACTGGCACCTGTAAGGAGACCGTTGCGCTAGCCCTGCACCGGGTCTCCGCCGACTCCGACGGCACCTTCTCCACCCATACCGCCTCATCCCTTCTCGAACTCCTCCCCGGCGTCTCCGCCCAGGTCCGCGCCACCCTCCGCGCCTTCGGCGGGCCGCCGCGCTTTCGCATCGTCGCATCGAATGGAGCGCCCCCCACGCTCCAGCCGATCCCTTTCCTTCCACCACCCACTACCACTCAACTTCCTCCCCGCACGGAACCCGAACTTCTCCCCACCTTCACCGGCCCCGGCCGGACGCTCTTCATTCGCGGCGTGGATGAGCTCTCCGCCCCACAGCAGGTCCAGCTACGCCAGACCCTGCAGCGCCTCTCCAGCGCCCGCATCGGGCCCGAACGCCCTCGCATGATCTTCTCCGCCGGTCGCGATCTTCGCTCCCTCGCCGGCGCAGGTCACTTCGACCGCAAGCTCTACCGCCTCATCTCCGCCGTCGAGATCCTCATCCCGCCGCTCCGCTCCCGCCTCGAGGATCTCCCCCTCATTACCTCCGCGATCCTGGGCCGATGCACCACCGAGGGCTGTCACCCCACCGCCGCATTCGATGGCCGCGCCCTCGCCCAGCTCCAGGCCCACGACTGGCCCGGTAACGTCCGCGAACTGGAGCGCGTCGTCGAACTCGCCCGCCCCCACAGCGCCGATGGTGATCCAGACTGTCCGGACGGAGTCATCGACGCCGCCCACCTCCCGCCCCTGGGCGAGTTCGACCGCGAAGAGCACTCCACCCAGATCGAAGTCCGCGTGGAACGCCTCGACGATGTCATCCACAACCACGTCCTTGACGTCCTTCTCCGCTGCAACGGTAACAAAGTCCGCGCCGCAGACCGCCTCGGCATCAGCCGTTCAACCCTCTATCGTATGTTGGAGGCTGGCGCCGCACCCGCAAGGAAAAAAGCGTAGCCTGCGACCAAATCGGAGCGTCGTTTCGTCGCACCACATTTGACCGAGCACAGCTCTGTCCCCCATTCATCGCGCCTCTGTCTTTCACGATGAGTGGGTCTCGCCACGAGCGTCGGTACCAACACCTCGCCAAGATAGACTGAAGACTCATCAACTCCGAGGTTTGCGTGAAGAGTTTGCTCCGTTCCACCGTCGTAGCTGTAGTGCTTGTCGTCACCCCGTTCTTTGCCGCCGCACAGGCGACCCCATCCGCAGCCCAGCGCAGCAAGGACCTCGCCGCTCTCTTCCACGACATCTGGGAAGACAACCTCAAGCACTCCCCCGAGTACGCCTCCTTCCTCGGCGACAAGCGCTACAACGACCAGCTCTCCGACTACTCCGCCAAAGAGGTCAACGCAGGGCTTGAGCGCGGCTTGGGCTTCGTCACCCGCCTCTCTATGATCGACACTACCGGACTCTCCGAGCAGGAACAACTCTCCGCTGACCTGATGCTTCGCTCCCTCACCGAAGACCAGGAGGCGGCCCGCTTCAAGGAGTGGGAGATGCCGGTCAACCAGTTCAACGGATTTCACACCGGCCTCGCCCAGATGCCCGAAGACCTCCAGTTCGAAACTGTCAAGGACTACGACGACTACATCGAACGCCTCAAGAAGGTTCCCACCGCCTTCTCCCAGATCATGACCAACATCCAGCTCGGCATCGACGAGAAGCGCGTCCCGCCGCGCTACATCCTCGAAAAAGTTCTGGCCCAAACGCAGGATCTTGCCGGCAAGCCAGCCAAAGATAGCGCCTTCGCTTTGCCACTCAAGAAGTTCCCCGCATCCATCACCTCCGCGCAGCAGACCCGCATCTCCGCCGACCTCATCGCGGTCATCAACGCCAGCGTTCTTCCCTCGTACCAGCGCTTCGCGAAGTTCCTCACGGCCACGTACATCCCCGCCGGCCGCACCGACCCCGGGGCATGGGCACTCCCCGACGGCGATGCTTACTACGCCTTCCGCATCCGTCAAAGCACCACCCTCGACAAGTCCGCGGCCGAGATCCACCAGATCGGCCTCGACGAAGTAAAGCGCGACGAAGCTGAGATGCTGGTCATCGTCAAGAAGCTCGGCTTCTCCGATATCAAGAGCTTCAGCGCAGCCCTCAAGACCAACGCCAAGGAACATCCGCAGTCGAAAGAAGCACTGCTGGAAACCTACCGCGGCTACATCAACCAGATGAAGCCCAAGCTCCCTGAGCTCTTCGGCCGCCTGCCTAAGGCGCAGCTTGAAGTCATTGCCATGCCCGACTTCATCTCCAAGGACCAGGCCGCCGCCTTCTATGACCAGGGCACCCCCGACGGCAAACGTCCCGGCCGCGTCGACGTGAACCTCTACAACTTCGCCGACCGCTCCCTCGCCCCCGTCGAAGCAGTCAGCTACCACGAGGGCATCCCCGGCCACCACCTCCAGATCACCATCGGACAGGAACTCGGCGACCTACCTGACTTCCGCAAGCAGTCCTACTACACCGCTTACACCGAAGGCTGGGCGCTCTACAGCGAGCGCCTCGGCAAAGAGATCGGCTTCTACCAGGACCCCTACTCGGACTACGGTCGCCTCGAAGCCGATATCTGGCGGGCAATTCGATTGGTGGTGGACACCGGCGTCCACTCCCAACACTGGAGCCGCCAGCAGATGGTCGACTTCTTCCACGACCACTCCGCGATTGACGAAACCAACATCCAGGCCGAGACCGACCGTTACATCGCCTGGCCAGGCCAGGCTCTTGGCTACAAGATGGGCCAGCTAAAGATCCTCGAGCTCCGCAAGCGCGCGCAGGACGCCCTTGGCCCGAAGTTCAACCTCAAATCGTTCCACGACGAAGTCCTCGACTCCGGCGCGCTGCCGATGGACGTCCTCGATAAACGCATCAACACCTGGATCGCCAAGCAGAAATAAACGAAGAGTCTTGTCATCCTTCGCGCAGCGGAGAAATCCGATACCGCTTACATCACTCGTCCCGTTCGAGCTTTGCAACCAGCTAAGAGTCCCATCATTTCCACGCCTTCATCACGGCCCGCATCTTCGCGTTCGTAAACAACTCCAAGGCCCGGTCCCTCTCCACCGGCCCCGTCACCGAGCACTTCAAATCCGTCCGCCGCGCCACCTCTACCGACGGAATCATGATCTGGTGCCCAAACCGCGCCGCATCCTCAATCGTCGCCCCATACACCACGCGGTCAAGCCCCGCCCACAGGCAACACGACATGCACATTGGGCAGGGCTCGCACGTCGTATACAGCGTGTAACCCTTCAGTAACCGCGCCTGCAACTTTGCGCACGCCTTCCGGATCGTCACGATCTCGCCGTGTCCGCTCGGGTCATGGTCTTCGCTCACTCGATTCACCGCACGCATCAGCGATACACCCGTCGTGCTGTCGAAGATCTCCGCCCCATAAGGTATGGGATGCGGCGTATCCATCGTCAGCATGGTAAACGCGATCAGCGACCGCATCCTCTCCGCATCGACCGCCGTCGCCGTATCCACCGTGACCACGCCGCCCTCGGCGGCTGATGCCCCGACCGCTCCCAGCAGCGGAACACCCAGCACCGAAACGCCACCGCGTAGAAATCGCCGCCGCGATCCTTGCCCATTCAAACTCAGCACAGATCTCACCTCTAAGTGATCGCCCTCTTGCTCGGCTCGGCATCGTGGCAATATATCAGACACGACTTTTCTCACCACGCAAGCAAGGCGCTGCATAGTTCATAAATTCAGAACTAATGAATCCACAGAATCGCTGCCACCATCCATTCAACTGAACCGCATGCCGCACAACGCAGTTCGAACGCAGCCATCAAATCAGGAGAATCGCAATGGGAAAACTTGACGGAAAAGTAGCGGTCATCACCGCAGCCACATCGGGCATGGCCCTCGCCACCGCAAAGCTCTTCGTTGAAGAAGGTGCCTACGTGTTCATCACTGGCCGCCGCCAGGAAAAGCTTGACGAAGCCGTAAAGCTGATCGGTCGCAACGTCACCGCCGTCCAGGGCGACGCCTCCAATCTCGACGACCTCGACCGCCTCTACGAAGTTGTGAAGAAAGAAAAGGGAAGGATCGACGTCCTCTTCGCCAGCGCCGGCCAAGGCGAGTTCGCTGCAATTGGCCAGGTCACCGAGAAGCACTTCGACGACACCTTCAACCTCAACGTTCGCGGCACCCTGTTCACCGTGCAGAAGGCCCTCCCTCTTTTCACCGACGGCGGCTCGATCTTCCTCAACGGTTCCATCGCCAGCATCAAGGGCTTCCCCGCCTTCGGTGTCTACGCCGCCAGCAAGGCCGCCGTTCGCTCCTTCGCCCGCACCTGGTTGGTAGACCTCAAGGAGCGCAAAATCCGCGTCAACATCCTCAGCCCCGGCCCCATCGACACTCCCATCCTCGACCCACTCGGCCCCGAAGCCAAGGAAGGCTTCAAGAGCATGATCCCGCGCGGCGAGATGGGACGTCCTGAAGAGATCGCCACCGTTGCCCTGTTCCTCGCCTCCAGCGACTCCAGCTTCGTCAACGGTGTCGAGCTCTACGTCGACGGCGGCGTAGCCCAGATCTAAACCACTAAGTCCCACAACTCTGTGCCCCACTCATCGCGGTCTCATCGCGATGAGTGGGTTTCGCCTCAAATCTTCAAGTCCCCGCTCACTCTGATAGCCTTTCCAGATGAGCACGCACGAAGAATCCTTCATCACCCCAGCCGCCATCCCCCCGTCCCTTCCCGGCATCCGCGTAGCCGTCCTCGGAGCAGGCAAGATGGGCGGCATCCTGCTCCAGGCCTTCCTCAAGAACAACCTCCTCGCGCCCGAGCAGATCGTCGCCACGGTCCAGCACCCGGAGCGCGCCCTCGCCTTATCCGCGCAGTTCGGCGTAGAAGTGATGACCGACAACCTCGAAGCTGCGCAACGCGCCGACGTCATCCTCATCGGCGTCAAGCCCATCCAGGTCCCCGCGCTTATCGAGAGCATCAAGCCCGCTCTGACGAAGGAAAAACTCCTTCTCTCCTTCGCCGCCTCCGTCACCACGAAGTCCATCGAGGCGGCGGCAGGCATCGACATTGCCGCAATCCGAGCGATGCCCAACACGCCGGCCATGCTCGCCGCGGGCATCACAGCGCTTTGTTCTGGTCGCTTTGTTTCCGATCAGCAGATGGCGATCGCCCAGCGCATCTTCCAGACGGTAGGCCGCACCGTCGTTGTCGACGAAAAGCACATGGACGCAGTCACAGGCCTCTCCGGCTCCGGCCCAGCGTTCCTCTACATCATCATCGAGGCCCTCGCCGAAGCCGGTGTCAACGTCGGCCTTCCCCGCGACGTAGCCACCCTCCTCGCCGCCCAGACCACCTACGGCTCCGCCCGCATGGTCCTAGAAACCGGGTACCACCCCGCGCTCCTGAAGGACGCCGTCACCACCCCCGCAGGCTGCACCGTAGACGGGATCCTCGAACTAGAAGAAGGTGGCCTCCGCGTCACCCTCATCAAGGCCGTCAAACGAGCCACCCAGCGCGCCAAAGAACTAGCCGCCGGCTAACATCCCTCGGCTCGTCATTCTGAGCGCAACGAAGAATCCCCGCATTCTCTTTACCCGAGCAACGATGATCGGGTGCCCCATTCATCGCAGCATTACCGCGATGAGTGGGACGTACGACGCCCACCCAGCCCTCAGTCGTAGAATGTCGGTATGGCAACAGCCACCGTCCTCGCCCCCGCAAAGAATACCCGAGCCACCGCCCGCTTCGCCTGGGTCACTCTCGGCTTCTTCCTCTTCGTTGTCCTCTGGGGAGCGGTCGTGCGCGCCACTGGCTCTGGCGGAGGCTGCGGCAGCAACTGGCCTCTCTGCAACGGAGACTTCGTCCCGCACCACCCCCGCCTCGCCACCATCATCGAGTTCACGCACCGGTCTACATCAGGCATCTGCACGGCTCTACTGGTAATCCTCGGCGTCTTCACCTTCCGGGTCACGCCGCCCGGCCACCGCGCCCGCAAGGCTGTCCTCTGGGCTGCCTTCCTTCTCGTCACCGAAGCGTTGCTGGGCGCGATGCTGGTCCTGCGCCATTGGGTCGAAGGCAACATCTCCACCGGCCGCGACATCGCCCAGTGCATCCACCTCACCAACACGATGCTCTTCATGGCCGCACTCGCGCTGACGGCGTTCTACCTCACTCCAGACACCCACCCCATCGCGGGACCACGTTCGGGCCGGCCCGCCGCGATTATCTCCATCGTCGCAACGCTCTTCATAGCCGCCACCGGTTCGCTAGCCGCACTCGCAGACACACTCTTCCCCTCACCCAGCCTGACCGCTGCCCTCGCCGCTGACATGTCCTCCGCCTCACCCATCCTTGTCCGCATGCGCTGGATGCACCCTGCCGCAGCGCTCATCGGCACAGCCTGCGTCCTCCTCATGCTCCGCACCACAGGTCTTCGCACACCATTAGCTCGCATCGTCGTCGCCCTGTTAGGCGCACAGTTCGTCCTAGGCATAGCGGACGTGCTTCTCCTCGCCCCCATATGGATGCAAGTCCTTCACCTGCTCGGCGCAGACCTTTACTGGATCGCCCTCATCCTGCTCGCCGCGAAGATCGTCTGGCCGACTCGCCAGATTCCGCTAGCCACCTAAAAGGCCAGCATCCTCAATGCGTGAGGGTGCTGGCCTTTTTGCGTTTGCTTCTAGGTAGCCAAGGCTTCAGCCTTGGCGATAAGACCCGCCAAAAACGCGGGCTTTAGCCCCTGAAGTATGCCTTCCTGTCCGAGCCACCATCTACTTCCCCACCACCTCCACCGTTGCCCCGCTCCCACTCAGCTTCCCCGCCGCATCATCCCACTTAAGCTTGGTCACTTCGAACTTGCCGCTCTCATACGCATACGTCTTGCCATCATCGTTGTAGAGCTCGAAGCTCCCATCCGCTCCCGGATACACCTTGACCTTTGCGATCTTCTGCACCTCGTTGGTGCTCTCTACATAGGAGCCCATCGGCAAAATCGAACCCGCCTTTACAAACAGAGGCAGCGTATCAATCGGCGCGTTCACACTGATCGTCTGTCCACCATGCACCTTCTCATTCGTCCAGAAGTTGTACCAGTCCGTCCCCGCCGGCAGATAGACCTCGCGCGTCGTCACACCCTGCTCGGTCACCGGAGCCACCAGCAGCGCCGGGCCAAACATATACTCATCGCCGATGTTCGCGACCTTCGGATCATCGCCAAAGTCCATGAACAGACCACGCATAAAGGGCGCCCCCGTCACATGCGTCCCGTAGCCCAGCGAGTAGATATAAGGCATCAACTCATACCGCAGCTTCAGGTACTTCTCCAGAATCGGCTGCGCCTGCTTGCCATACGACCACACCTCGTTGAACTTCCGGCCACCATGCGTGCGGAAGTTCGGCTGAAACGCCCCATACTCAAACCACCGCGTATACAGCTCCGGATAGTCATCGTTATGCCCGACATTGTCCCGCGCATCCGAAGGATCGATCAGCGGCGTCCGCTCCGGCGTATGCTGCATCGGAATGTCCTGCCATCCGCCAATGTCCGTGCTCCAGTAAGGCGAACCCGAGGCGACAAAGTTGATCCCCGTAGGCACCTGCCGCTTCAACACGTCCCAGGTCGGGCTAATGTCCGAAGACCAGAAGATCGCCCCGTTATGCTGCGCTCCGAGATACGAGTCGCGAGCCAGGATCAGCGCCCGCTCCTTCATGTCCTTGCGCATTCCGTTATAGAACGCCCCTGTATGAAATAGCGGATACACATTGAAAAACTGCGTCCCCGGCCCAACATGGAAGTAGCTGTTCCCAGGGCTCAGGTCCGGCTCGGTCTCATCCGCCCAGAACGAATCGAAGCCCTTCTTCACATAGTTCTCATTGACTACATTCCAGTACCACTTCGCCGCATCCGGGTTCGTCGTATCGATGTCTGATCCCGCAAGGTCATATGGCAGCCCATTCGTCGGCGTGCCATCCGCAAGCTTTTCAAACCAGTCGTTCTTCTTGATCGTGTCGTAGAACCGGCTCTCCGGAACGAACCGCGGCCACACGCTGATCATCACGTGGAAGTTCATCGCGTGCAGTTCCTTGTTCATCTCGGTGGGGTCCGGCCACATCGCTGGGTCCATGTCCATCTGCCCCATCTTCGTGTAGGTGAACCAGTCGATCACCAGGTCATCGATCGGCAGATGCCGTTCACGATATCCCTTTGCAACGGCGAGAATCTCCGCCTGGCTCCGGTACCTCTGCTTGCACTGGATATAGCCATACGCCGACTTCGGCAGCATCGGCGTATCGCCCGTCAGCAGCCGGTAGCCCTCGTAGATCTCGTCGTACGTCTTGCCAGCGATCACGAAGAACGACACCCGCTGTCCCACATCTGAGACGAAGTTCGTCGAGTTGTTCAACGCAAACGCGACCGTCGTCTTCGATGGGTTGTCCCACAGAATCCCATATCCCTTATTTGTAACTACAAAAGGAACACATACGCTCTGCCCTCCGGGAGCGTTGTAGTCATGCTCGCAATGCACTACATGCCCACGCCGATCGAGATACCCCTCTTGATTCTGCCCCAGCCCGTAGTAGTGCTCGTCTTTCTGCGCAGAGAAGTTCGCACCTACCGTGAAGAACGGCTTGTCCGTCGGACGTCGGTCGTACTCCACCCCATACGTTCCGTCCTTATGGTTCGGCGTGGCCATCTGCCATCCGCCCATATCGACAAGCGTCTTGCCCTCAGGCGTCTTGAACGTGATGCCGACATAAGGCGCGGATCCTGAGAAGAACTTTGAAGTCTCCGGCATCGGCCCACCCGGGTGCGGCGGCGGAGTCACCGTGACCACCATCCGCGACGACCTCAGCACATCGCGGTCTCCATCCTTGCTCGCCGACCAACCCTCCTGTATCGCCTTCGCTACGATCCCGTATCCCGGCTCAGCCAGAGCCTCATCCTTCATCAAACTCAGCGTGACGCGTACAACATTCGGCGCATACGGCTCCACCATCACCGTCGACTTGCCGCGCTCCAGCGTCAAAGTCTGCGCCGACGCCTGAATCCCGATGACCATTCCCGCCGCAACTGCGACCACACCAAGCCGTCTAGCCGACCGATTCATTCCCTGCTCCCATCGGAGGCTTCGTCGACACAACCAACCGAAGCCAACCTAAAACGATTTTTATCGAGATATATACGTCCCAAGCTAATCTAACGCGCCCGCCACGCACCTGTACAGAAGCGCACGCATTACCGCTTCGCCCGAGCCACCTTCAGCGCCGGCTTGGTCTCATGCGCATCACCTCGCGCTTTCGCAACAACCACCCTGGCCGCTCCCGAAGACTCCCTCACCATCAGCTCCGGCTCGAACGTCATCTCCTCCGGATACGCCTCGTGCGGCTTCGCAATCCGTTTCACCAGCAGTTGCGCCGCAGCCTCGCCCATCTTATGCAGTGGCTGACGAATCGTCGTCAAACTCGGGGTCTGATACATCGCGCTAGCAATATCGTCGAAGCCCACCACCGACACATCCCCCGGCACCGACAGCCCCACATCCGCCAGCGCCCGCACCGCGCCAATCGCCGCAATATCGTTGAAGCTGAAGATCGCCGTAAAATCCCGCGTCTTCTTCAGCAGGTCGCGAATCACCGGATACCCCAGTTCCGGCGATGAAGAGTTCGCCTCCAGATACACGCAAAGCTCCGGATGCACCGCCACGCCCATCGTCTTCGCGACCTTCAAAATGCTCTCCCATCGCGTCTCGGAGTCGGGGATATGCTTCTGCCCCTTCATGAACACGATTCGCTTGTGCCCCTGGTCGCGCAGATGCTTCAACGCCAGCGCCGCCGACCGGTCATGGTCCAGCACGATGTTGCTCACGCCCTTCATCTTCTTGTGCCCGGAGATCGACACCACCGGCTGGTTCACCGTCTCGTTCAGAGTCGTATTCACCAGGATGAACCCATCCACCGCCCGCTTGATCAGCAGCCGCGGATACTCATCGATCAGGTCCGCCCGCCCCTGATGGCACAGCACCATGTAGATGTAACCCGCCTCCATCAGCGTCCGCTCCACGCCGTTCATGACCATGGTGAAGTAGCCTTCACTCAGCTCCGGCACGATCACGCCGATCGTCAACGTCTGCCGCATTCTCAACGATCGTGCAATCGTATTCGGCCTGTAGTCCAGCTTCTTTGCCGCAGCAAGCACCCGCTCCCGCGTAGCCGGCGCAATCGACTTCGCCCCCGGAGCATCGTTCAACACAATCGACACCGTCGCCGGCGACAGATCCAGATACTCCGCCATCACCTTCAGGTTGACTGGCCGGTTCTCTGTAGGCTTCTCTGTTTTTTCTTTGGGCTTCTCTGGTTTCAAAGTCATGGCCGATCCTATCCCGCCAGCTTCTTAACAGTCCATCTCAATCCCGCTCACCGGACAGAAGCGTCATCTCGACTCGCATTTCCACTCGCCCCCGCGGAACCGTCATCTCGACCGGAGCGAAGCGCAGTGGAGAGAACCCCGCATTGGCCTTTGCACTTTTGGGTTGTCATCCTTCGCGATGCGGAGGATCTGCATTTGTTCCTGCCGTTGTCCGTTATTGCCGTCATTCTGAGCGAAGCGAAGGACCACGACGAACCCCCACTAACCCAAACCGTTTGAACCTTTATGTCACTAACCCAAGAACGAGCACCACAAAAAGCGTGGTCAGACCAATTTGGCGTACTATTTCCACGACGACTTTATCCATGAAAATCCTAAGCCTAGCCCTCGCCGCCCTCATCTCCGCCTCTGCCGCCGCCCAGTCCACCCCGACCGTCCTCGTAGACGCCGACCACCGCCCCTCCCAATCCCTCAACGGTCCCTGGCACTACATCCTCGACCCCTACTCCGCCGGCCTCTCCGACTTCCAGGGTGCCATCAACAAACACGGCTTCTTCGAGAACCGCGAGCCTGAAGCCAACTCCAACAACGCCGCCAACAACGGCTTGATCGAGTACAGCTTCTCCCGCTCGCCCACCGTTAAGGTACCGGGTGATTGGAACACCCAGAACATCGCCCTCCTGAATTACGAAGGCCTCTTCTGGTATCAGCGCGACTTCGACTTCACCCCGAAGCCAGGCAGCCGCACTTTCATCCACATCGGAGCCGCCAACTACCGCGCTCGCGTCTTCATCAACGGCCAGCACATCTGCGACCACGAAGGCGGCTTCACCCCCTTCGACTGCGACGCCACCGCCGCCCTCAAGCCGGGCAAGAACTTCGCCGTCATCGCCGTCGACGACACCCGCCTCGCCGATGGCATTCCCACCCTCAAGACCGACTGGTACAACTACGGCGGCCTCACCCGCGACGTCTCCCTCGTCTCCGTCCCGACCGCCTTCATCGACGACTACGACCTTCACCTAAGCCGTACCGACCACAAGACCATCGAAGGCTACGTCCACGTTGCCGACGCGCCCGCCAACACCGCCGTCCACCTCACCATCCCCGAAGCCCACGTAGACATCAACGCCACCACCGACGCATCCGGTCGCGCCGCCATCTCCATCGCCCCAGCCAGCCTCAATCTCTGGGCACCCGGCAACCCCAAACTCTACAAAGTCGAACTCTCCTCCGGCTCAGACAAGCTCACCGATGACATCGGCTTCCGCACCATCGAAGTCTCCGGCACGCACATCCTGCTCAACGGCAAGCCCATCGCCCTCAACGGCATCAACGTCCACGCCGAAGCTCCCATGCGCGGCGGCCGCGTCAACACTGACGCCGACGTCAAGACCCTCTTCGACTGGCTCCAGCAGCTCAACTGCAACTTCGTCCGCCTCGCCCACTACCCCCACGACGAGCGCATGACCCGCGAAGCCGACCGCCGAGGCATCATGGTCTGGAGCGAAGTCCCCGTCTACTGGGCCGTCCACTTCGACGACCCCGCCCTGCTCGTCAAAGCCAAGCAGCAACTCGGCGAAAACGTCCGCCGCGACCGCAACAAGGCCTCCGTCATCCTCTGGTCCATCGCCAACGAGACCCCCAACACCCCCGCCCGCACCGCTTTCCTCACCAAGCTGGCCGACCACGCCCATGAGATCGACCCCACCCGCCTCGTCACCGCCGCTCTCCTAGTCCGCGGCGAAGGCGACACCAAGATCGTCGACGACCCGCTCGGCAAATCCCTCGACGTCCTCGGCACCAACGAGTACGCCGGCTGGTACGAGATGTCCCCGGAAAAGATCCTGAACGTAAAGTGGGACATCCGCTACGACAAGCCCGTCATCATGAGCGAGTTCGGCGGCGGCGCCAAAGCCGGTCTCCACGGCCCCGAAACCCAGCGCTGGACCGAAGAGTTTCAGGCCGCCATCTATCGCAACCAGATCACCATGCTCAGCAAAATCCCCCAGCTCCGCGGAACCACCCCCTGGCTCCTGATGGACTTCCGCTCCCCCGTCCGCCTGTTGCCAGGAGTGCAGGACGGCTTCAACCGCAAAGGCCTCATCTCCGACACTGGCCAGAAGAAACAAGCCTTCACCATCCTGCAAAAGGCCTACAAAGAAAACGCCCTCGCCAAACCCGAGTAGCCCTTTTCGTTCTTGCCGTTGTTCGTTCTTGCCGTCATCCTGAGCGAAGCGAAGGACCCGCCACACCGCTCACATCACCCAATTCGTCCGAAGCTTTCCGCCACCAAAGCCCCAAACTCGTGCCCCATTCATCGCGCCGTTGTTTCACGCGATGAGTGGGACCGCCACGCAAGCCCACCCACGCTTTACCCCTGCATCTCCGTCACGCCATCATCTCCAGCCACAAGCGCCATAGCTGCCATCCCCAGAAACAACCCATGCTCCACTACGCCCACAATCCCACGAACCTCCGCCGCCGTCTCCTCCGGGTTCTCGATCACCCCCACCGAACAATCCAGAATGTAATTGTTCTCATCCGTCAGATAAACCGACCCATCCTTCGCCTTCCTCTGCTTCGGATTCAGCCCCAACTCCGTCAGCTTGCCTTCCACCAGCGGCAGCGCCATCTTGATCACCTCGATTGGCAGCGGAAACTTCCCCAGCTTCGCCACCACCTTCGACGAATCTACGACGACGATGAACTTCTTTGCCGAGCTGGCAACGATCTTCTCCCGCAGCAGCGCTCCGCCGCCGCCCTTGATCAACGCGAGGCTCCCGTCCGCATCGCGAGCCACTTCATCCGCGCCATCGATATAAACATCCAGCTCCGGCAATTCCGCAAGCGACACCACCTCTAGCCCGAGCGACTCTCCCAGCGCCTTACTCGCATCCGACGATGCCACGCATCGAATCTTGATCCCCGAAGCCTTCACCTTCGCGCCGAGCTCTTCAATAAACATCCGCGAAGTCGACCCGGTCCCGAGTCCGACGGCCATGCCGTCCTCGACAAACTCCACCGCCCGCTTCGCCACCAGCCGCTTCGCTTCGTCCTGTGTCATCTCGTTCCCTCCTCAAACCACCAGTAAACAGTAAACCAGCCAGGGCCGGGTGCCCTACCTTCGCGACGGTCGTATCGTCGCTAAGATGGGACATTCGCGCCACACGCTACCGCTTTCCTCCCGAACCGACACAATCCCACCGAAGATGCACCACACGCATACCCAACCTTCACCTTCCCGCGCTATACTTGCCCGCAAGGGGGCACGGACAATGCGCATCGCAAAGATTCTCGCAGCCACCATCCCCTCCCACTCCCGCCCCAACCTCTTCGGCGACTAACTCCCCAAACAATCCAGCCTCAGCTTCCCTGCCCTGCACTCGAACAGGCAGCAGAACAGCAGCGATCTCCCAACCACGCCCGAACTCCGTTCCGGCAGGAGCATCCCATGAGCGCCACCCTCCACATCCCCGAAGCCACCACCCCGAACGCACAGCTCCACGAAGACTTCGGCCCGCGCCTTAACACTCCTCTCCCGGGCCCCAACGCCGCCGCCATCATCGCCCGCGACGAAGCTCTCATGTCGCCCAGCTATACCCGCGACTACCCACTCGTCGTCCAATCTGGCCGCGGCTGTCGCCTCACCGACGTAGACACGAACGAGTTCCTCGACTTCACCGCCGGCATCGCCGTCAACTCCACCGGGCATTGTCACCCGGAGGTTGTGGCAGCGATTCAAGCGCAAGCCGCGAAGTTCCTGCACATGTCGGGCACCGACTTCTACTACGACCTGATGCCCCGGGTCGCCGAGCGTCTCTCCGCGCTTGCCCCCATGGCTGGCCCGCACAAGTTCTACTACGGCAACTCCGGCGCCGAAGCCGTCGAGTGCGCCCTCAAGCTCGCCCGCTACCACACTGGCCGCCAGCACATCATCAGCTTTCTCGGCAGCTTCCACGGACGCACCATGGGCGCGCTCTCGCTCACCGCCTCAAAGCCGCAGCAGAAACGCCGCTTCGGTCCCTTCGTTCCCGGCGTCACACACGTTCGCTACCCCTACGTCTATCGCGGCTGCAGCGGCGGTCCGCAGGCAGCGGAAGCCTTCGGTCTCGGCTGCGCCCGCTACATCGAAGACAAGCTCTTCAAGACCCACCTCCCGCCCGAAGAGGTCGCCGCCATCATCGTCGAACCGATTCAAGGTGAGGGAGGTTATGTAGTCCCGCCGAACATTTTTCTCGAAGAGATCCGTCGCATCTGCGACCGCCACGGCATCCTCATGATCGCCGACGAGGTCCAGTCCGGCGCTGGCCGCACCGGCAAGTGGACGGCGATCGAGCACACCGGCGTCCAGCCCGACATCGTCACCATGGCCAAGGGCATCGCCAGCGGCATGCCGCTCAGCGTCTGCATGGCCAAGGCGCACATCATGGACTGGGTCCCTGGCTCGCACGCCAGCACCTTCGGCGGCAACCCGGTCGCCCTCGCCGCCTGCCTCGCCACCATCGACATCATTGAACGCGAAGCCATGGCCAACGCCGCCGCCGTAGGCACCGCCGCCATCGAACGCCTGCAAACCTGGGTCTCCGAAAAAGGCATCGGCAAGCACCCTATCGTCGGCGACGTCCGCGGCCGAGGCCTCATGATCGGCGTCGAGATCGTCAAAGACACCATCACCCGCACCCCCGCTCCGGACCTCCGCAACCGCATCGTCGACCTCGCCTTCGAGCGCGGCCTCCTGCTCCTCGGCTGCGGCGAGACCAGCATCCGCCTCTGCCCTCCACTGGTCGTCACACCCGAAGAGATGGAAGTAGCCCTCGACATACTAGAAGAGTGCGTCATCATCGCCGCGCACAACTAACCTCTTGGCCCCGCCGTTTATCGTCGGCTGGCCCATTTGTTTGTCATCCCCGAAGGGGAGCTGCGCTTGTCGTTGTGCTGATAGTGCCAAGAACTCGTCATCCTGAGCGGAGACACTCACAGTTTCATCGCGAGTGCCGTAGTCGAACGACCTGCATCTCCGCCCACGCCACCGAAACCGCTCGAACCTTTCCACCCCGAACGCGCGTCTCACAAGAGACAAAGTAAGGAGCACAAATGTCCACCCTGAAGATCATCCTCGAACCGGTAATCGGCCTCACCCGCACCGACCGTCTTCTCCGCATCCTCCAAATCCCCCAAGCCCTCCTCGAAGAAAACGAGCCCAAAGCCTCAAGAGGCGTCATCGCCCAGGCCCTCAACATGCTTCTCTTCGAAGACCTCCTCGAGCGCGTCCCCGCCGCCAAGACCTACGCCTCAGACTGCCGTCTCGCAGGCCGCAAAATCATGCACGACCACGGCGCCGTCCGCACCGTTCTTCTCGCCAACATGGGCACCCTCCCCGCCGGCGAAGAGGCCATCACCCGCATCCTCCGCCCGCTCGGCTACGCCCTCAACGGCGTCTATCCCCTCGAGCGCCTCAAGATGACCGGCCGATCCCACGCCCAGGTCGAGTTCCCAGAAGCCATCGCCCAGTTCTTCGTCTCGGAGCTCCACCCCGACCGCTTCTCCCCTACCTTCCAGCAAGCCGTCGCCCACGTCACCGGGACTTCCGTCGACCCGCTCGCCCCTGAAGCGGTCAAGCTCCTCGCCGAACTCGACAAAGAACACGCGCTGCCCCGCGAAGCCGCCGCCCGCCTGCTACCGCTGCTCACCCGCTGCTTCACCCGCCAGCACGCCACCCCCACGCTCGCCGACTACGACACCCTCCTCGCCGAATCCGCCGAGATGGCCTGGATCTCGACTGAAGGCAATGCGTTCAACCACGCCACCGACCGCGTCCCCGACGTCGACGCCCTCGCCGCCGAACAGAAGGCCCTCGGCCAGCCCATGAAGCCCACCGTCGAGACCTCCCAATCCGGTCGCGTCCGCCAGACCGCCTTCCTCGCCGCCCGCGTCAAACGCTGGTTCCGCACCGCAAGTGGCGACCCGATCGAAAAAGAAGTACCCGGTTCGTTCTACGAGTTCATCACCCGTCTCCCGCTGCCCGAAGAGCAGGACGGAAAGCAGCACCTGGACCTAAGCTTCGACAGCTCCAACGCTCAAGCCATCTTCAAGATGACCGCCGGCGCAAAGTAGCGGTTGTCTTGATGACTAGACAGGCCGAGTACCCGTCATTGCTGGATCGCCGCAATGACGGGCGCTCGTCGCTACACTGAGAGCACATGATGTCCGCATCCGCCTTCACCATCCTCCCCAGCTCTCACGCCCGCGCCCACGACACCTTCCCCGGCGTCGACACCCTTGCCTCAGAGCTAGCCTCTGTCATCCGTGGCGAAGTCCGCTTCGACGCCGCCTCCCGCGCCCTCTACGCCACCGACGCGTCCAACTACCGCCACATCCCCATCGGCCTCGTCATCCCCCGCGACGAACAGGACGTGATGGCCACCGTCGACCTCTGCCGCAAACACAACGCCCCCATCCTCACCCGGGGAGCTGGCACCTCGCTCGCCGGCCAAGCCTGCAACGCGGCCGTCATCCTAGACTTCTCGAAGTACATGAACGCCATCGGCGAAGTGGATCTCGCGAGCAACACACTGCGAGTGCAACCCGGAGCCATCCTCGACCGCGTCCGCGAAAAAGCCGAGCTGCACAACCTCACCTTCGCCCCCGATCCCGCCACCCATAGCCGCTGCACCCTCGGCGGCATGATCGGCAACAACTCCTGCGGCGTCCACGCGCTGATGGGCGGCAAGACCGTCGACAACATCGTCGCCCTCGATCTCCTTCTCTACGACGGCACTCGCGTCACCGTAGGCGCAACCACCGAAGCCGAACTCGCCACCATCCTCGCGGCAGGCGGACGTAAAGCCGAGATCTACGCAGAACTCAAACGCATCCGCGACACCTACGCCGACCACGTCCTCACGAAGTTCCCGCGCATCCCGCGCCGCGTCTCCGGCTTCAACCTTGACGAGCTCCTACCCGGCGGCGATTTCAACGTAGCCCGCGCCCTCGTTGGCAGCGAAGGCACCTGCGCCATCATCCTCTCGGCAACCTTGCAGCTAGTCCGAAGCCCGCAATTTAGGACCTTGGTAGGGGTTGGATTTCAAGACATCTTCATCGCCGCCGACTTCGTCCCTCAACTCCTCACACATCCATTGATCGGCCTCGAAGGCGTCGACAGCCTGCTCCTCGAAGCCCTTCGCCGCAAACAAAAATCTCTCTCATCGCTCGAACTACTCCCATCCGGCGAAGGTTTCCTCCTCTGCGAGTTCGGTGCCGACACGCAAACCGCTTCTGACGCTCTCGCGGATGCCTTCTCGCAATTTGTAACCACGCTCGCTACAAATGTAAATCCGCGCATCTACACCAGCTCCGAGGCCAAACGCGTATGGCACATCCGCGAGTCCGCCCTTGGCGCAACCGCCTTCGTCCCCGGCAAAGGCACGGGCTGGGAGGGCTGGGAAGATGCCGCCGTCGATCCAGTCCAGCTAGGCTCTTATCTCCGCGCCATCTACGCCTTGATGAACGAGTTCGGCTATCAAAGCCCTATGTACGGCCACTTCGGCCAGGGCTGCGTCCATATGCGCCACAACTTCGATCTCGAAACCGCCCCCGGAATCCTCAAGTTCCGCGACTTCATGGACCGCGCCACGGACATCGCCCTGGCTCACGGCGGTTCGATATCGGGTGAACACGGAGACGGTCAGGCCCGCGGCGCTCTGCTCCCCAAGATGTTCGGCCCTGAACTCATGCATGCCTTCCGCGACTTCAAGCGCGCCTGGGATCCCGACAACAAGCTCAACCCCAACAAGCTCATCGACGCCCACCAGCCCCACGAAGACCTCCGCCTCGGTGCCGACTATGCCCCGTGGAAGCCCGCAACCCACTTCGCCTTCGCCGAAGACAACGGCAGCCTCGCCTCCGCCGCCTTGCGCTGCGTAGGCGTAGGAGCCTGCCGCAAGACCGACGCCGGCACCATGTGTCCCAGCTTCATGGCCACCGGCGAGGAACTCCACTCCACCCGAGGCCGCGCCCATCTTCTATGGGAGTTGATGCAAGGCGAAGTTCTCCCCAACCAGTGGCGCAACGAACAAGTCAAAGAGTCCCTCGATCTCTGCCTCGCCTGCAAAGCCTGCAAGTCCGAGTGCCCCGTCTCCGTCGACATGGCCACTTACAAGGCCGAGTTCCTTGCACACCACTACGAAGGCCGCCCACGCCCGCTCGCGCATTACGCCTTCGGCCGCATCGACGTGTGGGCCCGCATCGCCAGTTACTTCCCTACCCTCGTCAATACGATCAACGCCACCCCTGGCATCTCTCACCTAGCAAAATCTCTACTGCACATCCACCCCAACCGGACACTGCCTAAGTTCGCTAGAGCCTTCACCCGTAGCAAAGAAGCCCTGAATCCTGGTCATCCTTCGCCGAAGGTGGACGATCTGCATCTCCGTCCCACCGCAAAATCCGTCTTCCTCTGGGCCGACACCTTCAACAACTACTTCCACCCAAGCACGATGCAAGCCGCTCATGGCGTTCTGCAAGAAGCAGGTTTCGAAGTTCAACTCCCCACGAAGCATCTTTGCTGCGGTCGCCCACTTTACGACTTCGGCCTCCTCGAGACCGCGAAGGAATATCTACTCAGGGTTCTCGACGCCCTCGCCCCGCAGCTTGCAGCCGGAACTCCCATCGTCGTCCTCGAGCCCAGCTGTGCTTCTGTCTTCCGCGACGAACTTTGCAACCTCCTCCCCAACGATCCCCGCGCCAAAAAACTCCGCGAGCAAACGTTGTTACTCAGTGAGTTCCTGATCAAACACGCGCCGCACTACACACCACCGCAACTCAATGGCAACATCATTGTCCACGGCCACTGCCACCATCGCGCCACCATGTCGATGGACGACGAGATGACTCTCCTACGAGCAACTGGCGCAAACGTCACACTTCTCGACTCCGGCTGCTGCGGCATGGCGGGGCCTTTCGGCTTCGAAAAAGATAAGTATGAAGTTTCGCAAACACTCGGCAATCGCGTGCTCTTGCCTGCCGTTCGAAATGCCAGTACCAACACGCTCATCGTCAGCGACGGATTCAGTTGTAGCGAACAGATCACGCAGAACACCAGCGCGCGTCCGCTTCATTTAGCGGAGCTCCTTACAAAAAAAGCGATGCCATAACACAAGATCTGAATGTTAAAACTCGCCACTTTCTGAACCTTTCACCCCCTCGCGAGCGTCTCTTTCATAGGAATCCATTCACCTATGCGTTGCAGGCCTTTCGTACTTGTTTTTCTTCTTTCTCTTTTTGCTGTAGGCAATAGTCCAGCTCAGGCTGTTGTGGGTTCTCAGGCGTTGCTCGTCTCCGCGCCAGAGCCGCAACCATCCACCGTCTCCGGCCAGGTGTCGGATGTGGACGGCGGCTTGATCCCTGGCGCCACCATCGTCGCGTCCGGCCCACGCTCGCAGCAGAAGCAGACCGCCACGTCCGACTCTTCCGGCGCATTTCTTCTCAAAAATCTTCGCCCTGCCGTGCCTTATCGCATTACCGTCAGCGCAAAGGGATTCGCGCCAGCTACTTCGGCCGAGATCACGCTAACACCAGGCCAGCAACTCGAACTACCTGGCTTCAAACTCATCGTCGCTGCAGTCGAGACCAGCATCACTGCCGAGTCGCAGGAAGAGATCGCCACCGAGCAGGTCCACTCCGAAGAGAAGCAGCGCATCCTTGGTGTCATCCCGAACTTCTATGTCGTCTACGACAAGCAGTTCGTTCCACTCACGCCGAAGCTCAAGTTTCAGCTCGCTTTCCGTGCTTCGACAGACGTTGTGACGATCGCGGGCACTGCATTCCTCGCGGGCATCAACCAAGCCGCGGACACGCCCTCATACCAGCAGGGATGGAAGGGTTACGGCCAACGCTTCGGCGCCATCTATGCCGGCGGAGTCTCCGGCATCCTCATCGGCGGAGCGGCTCTTCCCTCCATCCTGCATCAGGACCCACGGTACTTCTACCAGGGCACCGGTACGAAGAAGTCCCGCTTCTACCACGCCCTCGAGGCGCCCTTCATCGCGAAGGGGGACAACGGCGAATGGCAGCCCAACTACTCCAGCGTCGGCGGTGATCTTGCATCGGGGGCGCTCTCTGTCACCTATCTTCCTCAGTCAGATCGCAATGCCAGCACCGTCCTGACAGGCATCGTCACCACGACTGCTGGACGCATCGTCAATGCCATGGCCCAGGAGTTCCTCCTGAGCCGCCTCACCTCGAAGACAACGAAAGCCCCATAGTGACTCCTTTATCTCGACTTCGCATTTGCCTCTAGCTCGACGCGATGCGCAGTGAAGATTCGCGACTGCGCATTGGTTCTCGGCGCGTTCCATAACACCTCCGCAT
The DNA here is from genome assembly GCF_014203275.1 of Granulicella aggregans. Taxonomy (GTDB): domain Bacteria; phylum Acidobacteriota; class Terriglobia; order Terriglobales; family Acidobacteriaceae; genus Edaphobacter. The sequence goes on along the minus strand of NZ_JACHIP010000008.1, from coordinate 83,451 downwards.
AATCCTGCCCTCAATAGTGGGATGTACCAACCTCGTACATCTCTCTAGCTTTGGGATTGGACAGGCAGCCGCGCACGCAATCGAGCCGCCAGCCCACCCCAGCGCGGAGGTTTGCAATGCTGCCACAAAAGAAGATCCTCGTCGTCGATGACGACCCGGAGATGCGCCTCGCGCTTTCCGTAAGGCTTCGTGCCAACAACTACGATGTATGCGTTGCCGTCGACGGCGTCTCCGCCATTGCAGAAGCGCGCAAACACATGCCGAACCTCATACTCCTCGACCTCGGCCTCCCGGCCGGCGATGGGTTTACTGTGCTTGAACGCCTACACTCCATGGAGGCTGTCGCACATATCCCCGTCATTGTTGTATCCGGGCGAAATCGCCTCGCCAACCAGGAACGAGTCCTCCTGGCCCAGGCAAAGGCCTTTCTCCAGAAGCCAGTAAAGAACTCGCAGCTCCTCGCAGCCATTGAGAAGGTTCTCGGCCCGAACACGGTACCCAACTCCGAGCGCGCCGCTACCATCTATGACCTCGGCCAGCGCGAAACGACGACCGTCTAGCTCATGCCGACCAGCCCGTCTGCCTCCTTCAAACCCTGGCACGCTCTAGCCTCCGCCGCAACCGGCGCGGCCGCCACCTGCCTTCTCTTTGGATTCATTGGCGCTCCTCACACCAACGGACTCAATCTTCTCTGCGCCGTCATCTCCGTCCCAGCCGCAGCAGTCCTTCTCTTCAAGCTCACGCGCACGCCACGCAGTGTGAGCCACGCCTGGGTTGAACTCACACAACCCCATCCTTCGGGCAAGGCAGAAGCACTCCTCGATAAGACCGGCCGCATCGCCGGCGTCGGCGGATGGGAGGTAGACCTCATCACCGGAGAAGTGATCTGGTCGCTTCACACGTTCGAACTCCACGGTGCTCCCCTGGACTTCGTCCCGACACTCGAGACCGGCCTCAGCTTCTACGACGAACCTTCGCGCCCCATCATCGCTGCCGCCGTCGAGACCGCATGCCGCACCGGCCGGGGCTGGGACCTCGAACTGTCCATCATCCGCTTTGACAAACGCCGCGTCTGGGTTCGCACTGTAGGTGGCGTGGAGATGAAGGAGGGCAAGGCCGTTGGCCTCGTCGGAACCTTTCAAGACGTCACCGCCCGCGTCGCCGAGCGCGTCGCTCTCAGCGAAGCCAACGAACGTCTTACTCTTGCCACCGACAGCGGAAGAATCGGCATCTTTGAATGGGACCTTGTGAACAACGTTTTGCGCTGCGACCGCTGGATGCACCGTCTTCACGGCATCGAGCGAACCGACAATCGTGCAGATGCCTCGGCAAACATTCAGTACGATCCCCTCGACTGGCGTCAGCACCTCCACTCCGAAGATCACGAGCGCGTCATCAGCGCCATGCAGGACGCCATCGCCGGCAACACCGACTACGACACCGAGTTCCGCATCTTGTGGCCCGACGGCAGCATCCGCAATATCCGTGCCGCTGGGCAGGTGACCCGCGACGCACATGGAAAACCTCTTCGCATGATCGGCGCAAACTGGGACGTCACTGAGGCCCGTCGCCTCACTGCTGAACTCGCCCAGCAGAACGAACTCCTCCGCGTCACCCTCCACTCCATCGGCGACGGCGTCATCACCACCGACGCCCAGGGCAACGTCGTCTGGCTCAACTCCGTCGCGGAACGCATGACCGGCTGGACCAGCGAAGAGGCACTCGCCCGCCCCATCGCCTCCATCTTCAACATCGTCAACTACGTCACCCGCCGCCCTGTCGAAAACCCCATCATGACCTGCATCGCCACCGGCGTGGCAGGCAAACTCGCACCCGACACCATCCTTCTCTCGCGCGACGGCGCACGCTTCGGCATCGACGATTCCGCCGCGCCGATCCGCGGCGAACAAGGCGAACTCCTCGGCGCGGTCCTCGTCTTTCACGACGTGACCGAGCAGCGCCGCCTCTTCTACGAGACCACCCGCATGGCCAAGGTCGAACTCAAGCTCAAGGACGACTTCCTCTCCCGTGTCTCCCACGAGCTCCGCTCGCCTCTGACCTCCATCTACTCCTTTACCTCGATCATTGCCGATGACCTCGCCGGCAACACCACCTCGCAGCAGCAGGAGTACCTCCAGATCGTCCTCAAGAACGTCGACCAGCTCCAGTCCATGATCGAGGACCTGCTCACCGTCACCCAGGCCAACGAGGGCAAGCTCAGCATCGACCTCAAGCCGATCCAGCTATCCGAGTGCGTCACCGACGCCCTCCACACCATCCAGGGCCCGGCTTCCAGCAAGCAGATCGCGCTCCGATCAAACTGCGAAAAATCGCTGCCGCTGGCACTCGCCGATCCCACCCGCATCCTTCAGATCCTCATCATCCTGCTCGATAACGCCGTCAAGTTCACGCCCGAGGGCGGCCTTATCGGCGTCAAAGCATCACAAACGGATGGCGGGTTTCTCCTCGTGCAGGTCTCCGACACCGGTCGCGGCATCCCTCCCGAAAAGCGCGCCCGCGTCTTCGAGCACCTCTACCAGGTTCCCGGCCCGGAGCACTCCGAGAACGCCCAGTCCGATACCAGCCGTGCCGGCCGCAATGGCCTAGGCCTTGGCCTACACATCGCCCACGACCTGGTCGTACGCCAGGGCGGCCAGATCTGGATCACCGGCGAATTAGGCAACGGCAGCACCTTCTCGTTCACGTTGCCGATCCATCGCGAAACGCCATCGTTCGAACCTCAAGCGGACCTCGCCCAAACGACAGAACTCCCTGCCCTCACGACCGCCCAAGTCTCCTGATCGCCTTTAGTTGGCGAGGAAAATAAGAAAGCCGTCATTCTGAGCGCAGCAAAGGATCACCAGGGAGTTCATCTCCCCGAAACATTCTCCCGCTCTCAGGCCAGAACTTACTCGCAAACAGCAGAAGAAATCGGCAACAACACAAATGCAAAAAGCCCGCCGAAAGTCAGCGGGCTTTTTCAGTTTTCAATTTGTTCCACGGTTCTTACTTAGCGATGCCCACCAGGGTGACCGCCACCGGGCCGTCCGCCGCCAGCAAATCCGCCGGAATGCTCTCCTTCCGGCCCATGTCCTGCCTGACCGACGTGTCCCTGTCCATCCCTAGCCTCATTTCCGCGGAAGTGATTGAAAGCTCCTGATCCACGTTCCGGCATAGGTCCGTGGTAGCCATTGTGCGGATCATAGCGGTTATCGACGTGGCCGTAGAAGCCGCGCGGCCCGTGAAACCATGGCCCTGCTCCGTAGAATCTGCCGCCGACAAACCAGTCCGGGCCGTAGTAGCCATAGGGGGCGCAATCGTACGGCGCGTAGTCAAAGTACCCATACGGGCAAGCAGGTTCAACACCAATACCGATGGATATCTGCGCTGGAGCCACAGACCCAGCACTTAGCAACGCCGCGGTTAGAACAGCAAGAGGCTTCCAGCTAGACATGATCGTTCTCCTAAATTCATTTAAGTTAGATGTCGGCTACATAACCGAGTTGTGCGCAGACACGGATCCCGAATCTGCCAGCCGGGTTACCTCATGACAGACGGATGAGGCATAAACTAAGTTCACTATGTCCGCACTCGCTGAAACGCCGCAAGCCGCAACCGAATCGACGCCACTCTCTTCTGAAGTCCACGCTCTTCTCTCGGAGCTAGGCGTGCCCGCATCCGCCTACACCCACGGCGACCTCCTCGCCCGCTCGCCTATCACCGGCGAGACCCTTGCCCACCTCCCGCAAATTTCGAGCGTCGAGGCGACGGTCGCAATCGGGCTCGCCCACGCTGCCGCCAAGGAGTGGCGCAACGTCCCTGCCCCGCGCCGTGGCGAACTCATCCGCATCCTCGGCGAAGAGCTCCGATTCGCGCTCCCGGCACTAGGTCGGCTAGTAACCATCGAGTCCGGCAAGCTCCTCTCCGAAGGCTTCGGTGAGGTCCAGGAGATGGTCGACATCTGCACCTTCGCCGCCGGCCTATCCCGCCAGCTCGCCGGCCTCACGCTGCCCTCCGAGCGCGCCAACCACCGCATGATGGAGACTTGGCATCCACTCGGCGTCGTCGGCATCATCTCCGCCTTCAACTTCCCCGTCGCCGTCTGGAGCTGGAACGCCGCCCTCGCGCTCGTCTGCGGCAACTCCGTCGTCTGGAAGCCCTCCGAGAAGACGCCGCTCACCGCCTTGGCGACTCAGGCCATCTTCGAGCGCGCCGCCGCGAAGTTCACCGTCGCGACCGGCCACACCATCCCCGAAGGCCTCTCGACCCTGCTCATCGGCGGTGCTCCGATCGGGGAACTCCTCGTCGACTCCCCCCTCATCCCGCTCATCTCCGCGACCGGCTCAACCCGCATGGGGCGCGCCGTCGGCCCGAAGCTGGCCGCCCGCTTCGCCAAGTCCATCCTCGAGTTAGGCGGTAACAACGCCGCCATCGTAGCCCCCTCCGCTGACCTCGACCTCACCCTCCGCGCCGTCGCATTCTCCGCCATGGGTACCGCAGGCCAGCGCTGCACCACACTCCGCCGCCTCATCGTTCACGAAAGCGTCTACGACACCCTCATCCCGCAACTCAAGCGCGTCTACTCCTCAGTCGTCATCGGCGACCCCCGCACCCCCGGCACCCTCGTCGGCCCGCTCATCGACGAAGCCGCCTTCACAGCGATGCAGCAAGCCCTGGTCGCCGCAAAGGAAGACGGAGCAATCATCACCGGCGGCGAACGAGTCGAGATCACGAACCAGCCCGAAGCCTTCTACGTCCGCCCCGCCCTCGTAGAAATCGCGACCCAAACCAATACCGTCAAGCACGAGACCTTCGCCCCCATCCTCTACGTCCTCAAGTACCGCGATCTCGATGAAGCTATCGCTCTCCAGAACGACGTTCCCCAGGGCCTCTCGTCCTCCATCTTCACGTTGAACGTCCGCGAGGCCGAGCTCTTCCTTTCCGCTCGCGGCTCCGACTGCGGCATCGCCAACGTCAATATTGGCACCTCCGGCGCGGAGATCGGCGGGGCTTTCGGCGGCGAAAAAGAAACCGGCGGCGGGCGTGAGTCCGGCTCCGACGCCTGGAAGCAGTACATGCGCCGAGCCACCAACACCATCAACTTCGGCACCGACCTTCCTCTTGCCCAGGGGGTCAGCTTCTATATCGGCTAGCCCGCGCTCCTGACAGACGCCACGTAACGATCCCGCAACCGCGCACACGATAGCTCATCGACGCGGCTTGGCACTCGTGTATAAAGGCCGCGTCGCTTTATCCCAATCAGGCAGGAGCTTCCCCCCATGCCCCCGTTCAAACTTGGCATCAACATGGCCGGAGCCGTCTCCGCCGGAGCCTACACCGCGGGCGTCCTCGACTTCCTCACCGAGGTGCTCGACGACTGGTACGCCCAGAAAAAAGTCGACCCCACTGTCCCCACCCACGACATCTCCATCGAAGTCTTCACCGGCGCCTCCGCCGGCGGCATGTGCGCCGCCATCTCCGCCATCCTCCTGCAGGACGACTTTGAGCACATCTCCGACACCTCCAAGACCGGCACCACCAACCGCTTTTACGAGAGCTGGGTCAATCGCATCGACATCCAGCCGCTTCTCGGCAGCGACGACCTCGCCGACCCAAAATCCACCGTCGACTCACTCCTCGACTCCACCATCATCGAGCAGATCGCGGAGTACGCCCTGACCCGCAAAAATCCGCTCCCCGAGCCTCGCCCCTACGTATCACCCAACCTCAACATCTTTCTCTCGCTCACCAATCTCCGCGGCGTCCCCTACTCCATCGTCAGCGTCGCTCCCGGCTCGGTCGAAGAGTCCACCTTCTTCTACGGCGACCGCATCCGCTTCCAACTCGAATCCGCCAAATCCTTCCCCGCCTATCCGCCGCCGCCGCTCCCCGACCGCATCCTCGACGTCAACCCCGCTGCCATGTCCTATCCGCCCACCCTCGCCTGGAAGACCCTTCAGACCGCCGCCATGGCCACCGGCGCCTTCCCCGTCTTCCTCAAGCCACGCGTCCTTCCGCGCTTCCAGGCAGAGTACTGCCCGCCCGGCTGGGAAGCAGTCGCCACCGCCGACAGCACTTCGACCCCGACCGGTCCGCCGCACTTCCCGCCCGCCATGCCCGATCCCTTCAAGACCGTAAACGTCGACGGAGGCGTCACCAACAACGATCCCTTCAACTACGCTCACGACTTCCTGCTCGCATCGTCCTGCCCCGTGCCCGGTGCGAAACATCTCATTAGCGACGCCGTCGAGACCGACCGCGCCGTCCTCAGCATCGCTCCCTTCCCCACCACGCAGGCCTACGACTCCGTCTACGACCCGGCAAGACAATCGGCCGTCATCCGCGCCCTGCCCGCGCTCTTCGGAGCCCTCATCTCCCAGTCCCGCTTCTTCGGTCAATCCCTCAGCAAACTCCTCGGCGGAGCCAGCTTCAGCAACTTCATCATCGCCCCATCCGACGACGACCTCCGCAAGCAGCACCTCGCCGACCCAACCAGGACGCCACCCGCCCTCCAATGCGCCGCCCTCAGTGCCTTCGGAGGCTTCTTCGAGCGCGGCTTCCGTGCCCACGACTTCGCCCTCGGCCGCCGTAACTGTCAGAAGTTCCTCCTGGATCACTTCCTTCTGCCCCAGGACAACGTCATCATCGCCCCATCGCTACCGTCGGACCCCGCCGCCCTGGCCGCCCTCATCGCCCGCTACGGCCGCCCCGACCCCACTCCGCCGGACGCCTCGAAGACCTCCGCCGCGCCCGGCAAACCCTGGCTGCCTATCGTTCCCATCTGCTCTCCGCATCTCCGTGAGCCTATCCCCGAGGTCCCCCGCTTCCAGATGCGCGAGGCCAAGCTCGACATCATCGTAGACCTCATCTTCAAGCGTTTCCGCGCTGTCATCGCCAAGCTCATCGCTCCCGCACCCTGGGCCCTCCGCGCCTTCCTCTCACCGGGGCCAATGATCGTCTCCTGCCTCGCGAAGGGCGCACTCAGGAGGGCTCTGGTCAAACAGCTCGGCGACTCCTACAAAGCCTGATGTCGTTTAGAAGTGAACAATCAAATCGGTCGCAAACGTGAACTGGTTCGACCTCGTCCCTTTGTCATACCCCGGCCGATCCCACGCATGATCGAACCGTACCTCCGGCCGTATCTGCACCGTCGATCCCACCCAGTGACTCAGCATCACCGTGCCTTCGCTGTACTTCGTTGCCGTCCCCGTCCGCTGCCCCTTCTTGTCATTCAAAAAATCGCTGCGAAACGAAATAAAATCATGCGCCGATAACTGCCGGTTCGCATAGTTCACCATCGCCCACTCCGGGGCAAGACACTTCACCTCACCCGCCCTGCAAGCCGCTCCAGTCGTCCCTTTCTCGACTGCGATCGGACCCGTCACACTCGGCACATCGCGCTCATACATCGCGTAAGCCTCCGTCGCAAAGTGCCAGTTCTTCCCGACCTTGTGATACCAGGTCCCGTCGTACATCTGTAGATTGTTGAACGCATACTCCCCGTCGTTGATGCCGTTCGCGCAGAGATAGAAGTTATCGTTCACGCTCTTCGTCGTATAGTTCACGCACCCCGTAAACGACGGCTTCGCATCCGGAGTCCACAACGCCACATCGTGGCTCCCCGTTAGCCCCGCCTGCACCAGCCACTGGTCGTTCAATTGGATCGTCGCCAGCACTCCCGTATCGGTGAACGGATCAATTGAGTACAGCAGCGAGTGGCTGAAGTCATAGTTATTCGGCGTCAACTGCGCCTCAATCCCGGGTATAGAGATCCACCGCCCCACCCGCACATTCATCCCCTTCGCCAAATGCGGAAAGTAGACATCCACATACTCCAGCACCGGATCGAAACCATATTGCCGGTCGTGATCGATCAGTTGACTGCTCAGATAACCCTTGTCGGTCGTAGACCGATAGTCCGTCCCGAAGAATGAAGTCAAGTGAAAGCCCCAGTCGATATGCTCCCGCTGCACCGTGTCCGGCAGCCGCTCCACGTACACCACGAACTGATTCATCTCGAGCCGGTTCGAGTACACATCATTCGTCTCCGGATAGTTCCTATCCCTCGACGTACTCAAATTGAACGTTGGCTCAACCCATCCATACATTTTTATCCGGCTCTTCGCCCCGTTGATCGCAGTCATCAGCGGATACACATTCGTGTCCGCCTCGCCAATCTGCGGTGATCCGCCATAGGACCAGTCCACATTTGGAAATGGGGGCGAACTCAACGGCGAAGGCAATCCTCGTCGTGGCGCAGGAGGCCCCGAAGCCGCCGTCCCCTTGAAATCCTCTGAGTAGAATCTCTCCAACCGACGTAGAAATCCATCCGTCGACGTGCTTGCAGGGCCTTCAACACTCGCTGCTGTCTGGGCAAATGCAGCAAGTGAAAGCATTGCCCACAAACCACTCCCGATCACCCACCCCGACCTTCGCCGCACCTTCGACCTGCTCTCCTGCTTGCTCTCCGGGTTCAACTTCATCCAGGTCACAAGCGCTCATTAATCATAAGATTCAACACATAAAGAAACCGTCAATGTCATCGGGGCCCCTGTGACAGATACATCCGCCAGCCGCAAAATGTTATCTTCGGTACCGGTCGGGCAAACGCTTGTCCCGGTCGCCAATTTTGCTCAAGGTGGTCTATGCGCGCTCCGTTCCTCGCCTCACTTCTCTCGGTCTCCTGCCTCCTTCCTGCGCTCGCGACCGCTCAGTTCGGCCAGCAGCCTCCCGCGCCCCAGGCCACCCTTGACCCCGCAGCCACAGCCACCATCGACCGTCTCGGCTCCCTCGGCAGCTTCCCCGCCGTCGAATGGCGCTTCCACCCCGCCGACATCGCCCACGGCGAAGACCCCAAGCTCGACGACTCATCTTGGTCCGTCGCCAAGACCCCGCGCAACACGACGGATCACGAGGCCATCTGGTATCGCGCCCGCCTCACCGTCCCCAAGACCCTAAACGGCTACGACCTCGCCGGCACCCGCATCTGGATTCGCTTCGATGTCGGCGCGAACGGCCCCATGCCCGAGATCCTCTACTTCGATGGCCGCCGCGTGGCTCTCGGCGAAGACCTCGAACAGACCGTCCTCTTCGAAAACGCCAAGCCAGGCGACTCCGTCCTCGTGGCCGTCAAGCTCCTGCACACCAACGACGACAAGACCTTCAACGGCGTCAAGATGCACATTGACATGGCCCCCGGCCGTCCGAATCCTCTTGACCTCCGCACCCAGTTCGAAGTCGCGCAGAAGCTCCTGCCCTGGGTGGGAGACCACCACGGCACCGCCGACCCCGGCAACCTCTCCACCCTCAACTCCGCAATCAAGGCCGTCGATCTCTCCGCCCTCGACAAATCCGACCAGACCGCCTTCGATGCCTCCCTCACCAAGTCCCTCTCGCTCCTCGAACCCCTCCGCCCCATCCTGCAAAAAGACACCCTCCACATGACCGGCAACTCGCACATCGACGCCGCGTGGCTCTGGCCCGAGTCCGAGACCATCGACGTCGTCCGCCGCACCTTCTCCACCGCATTGCAGTTGATGAACGAGTACCCGGACTACACCTACACCCAGTCCGCCGCCCAGTACAACGAGTGGATGGCCGACAAGTACCCGGCCATGGACGCCGAGATCAAGCAGCGCATCAAGGAAGGCCGCTGGGAGGTCGTCGGCGGCATGTGGGTCGAGCCCGACCTCAACCTCCCGGACGGCGAATCCCAGGTCCGGTCACTTCTCCTAGGCAAGCGCTGGTTCAAGCAGCACTACGGCGTCGACGTCCGCATCGGCTGGAACCCCGACTCCTTCGGCTATAACTGGCAGCTCCCCCAGATCTACAAGCGCTCCGGCGTCGACTACTTCGTCACCCAGAAGATGACCTGGAACGACACCAACCAGCTCCCCTTCAAACTCTTCTGGTGGCAGTCGCCGGACGGCAGCAAGGTCCTCAGCTACTTCCCTCACGACTACTCGAATGACAACCTCGACCCCGTCCGGCTCTCCGGCGATCTCGCCGTCGCTCGTGAACGCGCCCCCGGCATGACGACGATGATGGACCTCTACGGCATCGGCGACCACGGCGGCGGACCGACACGCACCATCCTCGACCAGGGCGAACACTGGGCCCACGCCGACAACGCTGTCACGCCCCAGATGCACTTCGGCCTCGCCCAGACCTTCTTCACCGCCGCCGAACAGACCATCGCCGCCGAATCAAAAACCTGGAACTACCAGTCCATCGCCAAGGGCTACAACTTCCCCACGCCTGAAGCCGGCAAGATGGTCATCCCCACCTGGAAGGACGAGATGTATTTCGAGTACCATCGCGGCGTCCAGACCACCCAGGCTCAGCACAAGCGCAACATGCGCGAGGCCGAAGAGAACACCCTCAACGCCGAAAAGCTCTCGTCGATCGCCTGGCTCTACGGCGACGCTTACCCCAACGCCCAGTTCACCGACGCCTGGAAGAAAATCGCCTTCAACGGCTTCCACGACCTTGCCGCCGGCTCCGGCATCGGCATCATCTACAAGGACGCCCAGAAAGAGTTCGACATGGTCCGCCTCGAAGACGCCGAGGCCGCACAGCATGCGCTCAACTCCATCGCTGCCCGCATCGACACCGGCGAAGAGCCCGGCACTCCTGTCCTCGTGACCAACCCGCTGGCATGGCCCCGCGACGGCCTGGTCCGCCTCGAAGTCCAGCTCCCGAAGCCCGACGGCGAACCCTCGGTCCGCGATGCAAACGGCAACGTCCTTACCTCGCAGATCATCGCCGCCGACCCTAAGACGAACCGCTTCACCCTTGAAGTCCTGACCAATAAAACTCCCAGCATGGGCTACCAGGTCCTTCATGTCACAACAGCCGAGCACCTGGCCGGCGTAGGCTACGCTGCAACCTCTTCCAAGCTCGAAAACGGCAACCTCCGCGTCGCCGTCGATCCCACCACCGGCTGCATCACCAGCCTCGTCAATAAGAAGTCCAACTTCGAAGCCATCGCCCCGAAGTCCTGCGGCAACCAGCTCCAGGCCTTCAAGGACACCCCCAAGGACTACGACGCCTGGAACATCGACTACGGCACCTTCGATCACCCCATGCCCATCGACAAGGTCGACTCCATCAAGCTCATCGAGAGTGGCCCGGTTCGTTCAACCATCCGAATCGAACGCACCTGGCAGAGCTCGCACTTCACCCAGGACATCTCGCTGGCCGCTAACGCCGACACCGTCGTCATCGACAACACCGTCGACTGGCACGAGACCCACATCCTCCTCAAGGCCGCCTTCCCGCTAGCCGCATCCGGCCCCATGGCTACCTTCGAGATTCCCTACGGCACCATCCAGCGGCCTACAACGCGGAATAATTCATGGGAGTCCGCGAAGTTCGAAGTTCCTGCCCTCCGCTGGGCCGACCTCAGCGATGCCCACAACGGCTTCTCTCTTCTCAACGAAGAGAAGTACGGGTACGACGCCATCGGCAACACCCTCCGCCTCTCACTCCTACGCTCGCCCACATGGCCTGACCCCGAAGCCGACCGCGGCATCCAGCACTTCCGCTACGCTCTCTACCCGCACGCCGGAACCTGGCAGCAGGCCATGACCGAGCGCAAGGGCTACGAGCTCAACTACCCCCTGCAGGCCTCGGTCGTCGAAGCCCACATGGGCTCCCTCGCGTCCTCGCACTCCTTCGTTTCGGTCGACGACGACAACGTCATCCTCACCGCCATCAAGAAGTCCGAGGACACCAACTCCCTCATCCTCCGCGTCTACGACTGGTCCGGCAAGTCCTCCAGCGCGAAGTTCACACTGCCCCCCGGCGCAACCTCCGCCACCGAGGTCAACCTCATGGAGCAACCCATCGGCGAATCCATCTCGGTCACCAACAACACCGCAACCTTACCCGTAGGCCCCTTCGAAATCAAAACCCTCCGCGTCGACTACCCCCACTAAACTCGGTGCCCCACGTCTCGCTCCTGAGACGTGGGTTATCACGCAGCAACAAATCTGTGCCCCATTCATCGCAGCTTCATCGCGATGAATGGGAAAGCCACAAACGCGCTGCACCGTTCAGCTCTGGCTCTCCAGCGCCTCCCCCAACAAATCCTCCAATTTGCCCAGCGGAGTCCGATCCCGCATCATCGCCAGCGTCAGCGGTTCGCTCACCTTCAAGTCCTCCGCAAAATCGCCCTCGATCGTCGCAGCCAACTCACGATCCAGCACGGCCATGTTCACTTCGTCATTCAGCGCAAACGACCGGTGATCGAAGTTCGTCGACCCAATCACGCACCACATCCCATCCACCGTCAGCAACTTCGCGTGGATCATCGCCGGCTGATACTCGAAGATCTCCGCTCCCGCCGTCAGCAGATGCCGGCTGCTCCGCCGGCTCAGCGTCCGGATGAACTTGTGGTCAATATGCGGCCCAGCCGTCAGAATCTGTACGCTCACCCCACGCTTCTCCACCGCTTCGATCAGTGCCTCACGCGCCGACTTGTCCGGCAAAAAATACGGCGTCGTGATCCGAATCGTCTTCCGCGCACTCTTGATCAACGCCTGAAATAAAATCCTCGCCTGCGTTCCGCCACCCCTCGGCGTACTAGAAACCACAAAGCTCTCCGAGCCCTCAGGCATCGCCTTGAACCCGAACTGCTTCGGTCCCGAAAGTATCTCTCCCGAAGCCTCCAGCCAGTTTTCGCTGAACGCCGAGATCATCCCCGCAACCGCCTCGCCCTCCACACAAAAGACCGTATCCCGCCACGCCGGCTCCCGCTTTGTCGCCTCAATCCACTGGTCGGCCACTCCCGCGCCGCCCATAAACCCTGTCTCTCCATCGATGATCAGCAGCTTGCGATGAGTCCTCTGGTTCAGCTCCTGCCACGTATCCCAACGCAGAGGGTGATACCAGTACATCTGCCCTCCCGCCCGCCGCAGTTCGTCGAAGTACCGGTCGCTCGTATCGAGGCTCCCCACAGCATCGACGATCACCCGCACCTCGACGCCCGCCTGCGCCCGTTCCGTCAGCGCAGCCACCACCTCCGCACTCACCCAACCTTCAAGGAACTCGTAAAACTCCAGGTTGATCGAGTGCTTCGCTTTGCTGATGGCCGCGATGTACTCGGGATAGAACTCCGCGCCATTCTTCAACCGCTTCAGCCTCGACCGCCGCCGCGTCCCATCCGTCACCAGGCTGAGAAATTGAATGAACTCCTCCGAGTCCAGCGGCGCTCCAAGATCTTCGTTGATCGCAAATCTCGGCTGCGGCCCAAAGAGATTGAGCAGCACCTTCGCCCCATACAGCGCCACCGCCCCAGCACCAATCACCGCCAAACCCCGAACTATACCGCTCGTTGAATCTGCCTGCCGCTTCTCACCCATCCCCGCAGAATACACAGCGTCCAACTCGCGTGCCTCATTCATCCCAGGACCTGTGCTCCATTCACCGCAAACTGTGCGCCCCATTCATCGCAGTTTCATCGCGATGAGTGGGACTAACCACAAACGCCGGGTGCCCCATCCATGACTCGCTTTTGGTCATGGGTGGGACATTCGTGCAGAGCACGAGCCGCTTTCCTCCTGCTCCACCCAAACCCTGTCATCCTGAGCGGAGTTTGGCACGCTCTTGTGCCAAACGGAGTCGAAGGACCTGCTTTTCCTCCGCGCCACCACTCCCCGAGCCGAGCGCAACCTGCCACCAGATTTCTCTTGACCCCACACTCAATCCAGCTATCCTGTCCCCGACACCGAACAGCGCGTTTCGCCGTCCCCAAGCTCCCGAATTGAAACGTTCCCTCTCAGCCGTACACCATGGGAAGCGCTTTCCAGACCCTCCAGTTGGTCTGGCTCTCCCAGGTCGTAACTCAGTCGACCGTGACTGCACCTTAGCAAGATCAGCACGACCAGGGCCCGATACCACACCACTTCCAAGAGGTGCTCCGTGATCGTTCTCCCCCGTCTCGCTGCCGCCGCACTTCTGTTCACGCTTCCGGCACTCGCGCAGACACTCCCCGCCGTCACCACCCGAGCCTTCACCAACGACCGCGCCGGTGCCAACACCCACGAGACCATCCTCACGCCAAACGTCCTGCTCACCAAAGGCCTCGTCCGCACGACCACCATCCCCGTCGTCGGCGATGCGCGCGGCACCGAATGTCAGCCCCTCATCCTGCCCGGCGTGAAACTTCCCGACGGCACTACTCACGACATCATGGTCCTGCCCTCCATGGCCAACGTCGTCCGTGGCGTCGACGCCCACACCGGCGCGGCCATCTGGCAGACACCCGCGCTAGGCCGCCCCGTCGACGGCGGCGCAGCCATCGACTTCCACCTCATCAACGACAAGTGGGGCGTCCTCTCCACCGGCGTCATCGACCCCGACACCAAGCTCGTCTACCTCGTCGCCTGGATCTCGCCGGACGGTACGCCGGCGAATGGCGTCCACTTCATCTACACCCTCGATGTCGCTACCGGCAACCAGACCAAGCCTCCGGTCTCGCTCGCCGGCCTCACCAACGGCACTCAGACCTACTCCGCCACAATGCGCAAACAGCGCAGCTCGCTGGTGCTGACCAACATCAACAGCCGCAAGACCGTCTTCTTCGCCTACGGAACGGTCCAGGAAACAGGCCGCAACGCCGCCGGTGCCATCATCGCCTTCGATGTCGCGTCGAACACCATCACCGCCTTCCTACCCATGTCCGAAGGCATCGGCGCAGGCATCTGGATGGGCGGCCAGGGCGTTGCCGCAGACTCTGATGGCTTCCTCTACGGCGTTACCGGAAACGGCTCGTTCAACGGCGTCAACGACTTCGGCGAGACCATCTTCAAGGCCCAGTACACGCCTCCCACCACCGGCAGCACCAAAGGTTCCCTCGCCATCGTTAGCCACTGGAGCCCCTACTCCGACGCCGGCCGTGTCGGCAGGGATCCCACCCAGTCCGGCCCCGCCCCACCCGTCACCGCCAAGCTCGCCGGCGAGAGCGCTCCGTCGGAAGAGATGGCCGCCATGCCGGTCGGCGGAGGCATGTCCGTCTCGCTCGCCGGCGCGAAGGTCGTCACCACCTTCGACCAGAACACCGGCGCGGCTGTCCCTCTCGTCTTCCCCGCCGACCGCAACAACGGTGCCTGGAACGATGAAGACCTCGGCTCTGCCGGCTGCACCCTCATCGCCAAATCCGCCAAGCGCCCACTTCAGAAGACCGGCCTCTTACTCTGCTCCGGCAAAGATGGCATCGGCTACGTCCTCAACACCTCGAACCTCGGCAACACCATGCCCGCTGACTTCGCCAATGCCAAAACCAACTGCGCGAAACTCGCCGCACCACCCGTCTGGCTCACCTCCTCACCTGGCCCGGTCGATCCCTGTCCCCAGGACACCACCACCCTCAACTTCATGCCCTGGGGCAAGACCCGCCACCTCCACATGACGCCCGTCCAATACCAGAGTCCCACCCGTGGCATGACGCTCTTCGTCTGGGGCGAAAACTCCCAGCTCCACGCCTGGCAGATGTCCGCCACGGGTTCCCTGAAATACCTCGCCCAGGGCAATGAGATCGCCTCCATCGAAAGCTTCAACTCTCCCGGGGGCATGCCCGGCGGCTTCTGCTCTCTCTCCAGCAACAACAACACCCTCGGCACCGCCATCGTCTGGTGCAGCATCCCCTACGGCGACGGCAACGCCCGCATCACCAACGGGCGCCTCCTCGCCTACGACGCCGAAAACTTTATCACCAACACCGCCAACGGCAATAAGACACTCAAAGTCCTCTGGGACTCGCAGCGCTTCGGCGTCCCCTACGTCTTCAACAAGTTCATGCCGCCCATCGTCTGGGACGGCCAGGTCTATCTCCCCAACTACAACGGAGGCGTCGATGTCTACGCCATCCCGTAATGAGTCTGCCTCTGAAATGTGTAAAGGTCTGCTGTGATGATCATCGATGCTCTACGAATATCCGTCATCCTGAGCGAAGGTTGGCTCGGCTTTACCGTGCCAACCGAAGTCGAAGGACCCCGAGACCGCGCATACCGCTTGGACCTTTTGGCCCAGGAGTCCAGCCCTCAACCCGGCCCAACTCAGCCAGAAAAAGCCGGAGCCTTCCCATGGCAATAGGCCTCATAGCCTGGGCCCGCTTCCCAGGCCCCGCCGCTGGACAGCGTATTACCGTCCCCGCCCCCAACACCGATCCCGGCAAGCCCTTCCTCTGGGACTTCCTCCACTCCGAAGCAACCGCCATTGCCTCCAGCTTTGACATCGTTCAACTGCCGCCCTGGTCCCTCGCGGAAGGCGGCGCGTCGCCCGGGTCTGACGGCTACGGTCTCTTCGAACGCCGCAACCTTAACGGAACGCGCTACGGCTCACTCGAGAGCCTGATGGCTGCCATCGCCGCACTCAACGCCCACGGCTGCCAGACCTACGGCGACCTCGTCCTCCACCAGATGAGCGGCGAAAACGGCGGCCCCGGCATCTTCAAGTACTCCGGCAAAGATGGCAATAAGGTCGCTCGCGGCCAGACTGCGCCCGGATGGTTCCGCGGCGGCCTCGGCGGCAACGACCCCATCCCTCCCTTCCGCCCCGAAGACGATGTCCCCGATCGCCCCGACGACGAGCCCTTTGGCCGCGAACTCTCCTATCAGAACGCCATCCCCGCCGGAGTCACCGAAGACGACGCAAAGAATTACCTCACTTGGGTCCACGCCCGCACCGGGGCCGTCGGCTTTCGCTTCGACGACACCAAGGGCACCCACGCCCAGTCCGTCCGTCGCATCATGGACGCCCTTCCCGCCACCCCGTTCTACAGCGAATACTTCGATGGCAACCCCGCCAACCTCAACACCTGGGCCACTCAGCAGCCCATGAATGGCCGCTCCGCTGTCCAGGACTTCCCTCTCCACTTCCGCATCCAGGCCGCCTGTGACAACTTCGACGCCACCCAGCTTGAGCAGGGTGGCGCAGGCTACTTCGAATGGAACTCAGGCCTCTCTGTCGGCTTTGTCGACAACCCCGACACCGATACCAGCCCCGGCCAACAGGTCGTCTTCAACAAGGGCCTGGCTTACGCCTATCTACTCTCGCTCCCCCTCCGCCTCGCCCTCGTCTACGGCAAGGACTACTTCCCCGCCTCCGTCTGGCCCGGCGCCTACGGCCTCCATACCCTCATCGACAACCTCACCTGGATCTCCCGCACCTTCGCCTTCGGTGCCTATCAAGTCCTCTGGCTCGACCGCGACGTCCACGTCGCCTCGCGCGACGGCAACGGCGGTGCCGCCGGCAACAGCGGAGGCCTTCTGACCGCCCTCAACTTCAACACCCTCTCCCCGCGCACCATCACCTGCGCCACGCCCTTCGGCCCCAACCGCCAGCTTCACGACTACACCGGCCATCACGGCGACATCACCACCGACAACAACGGCAACGCCACCTTCACGATTCCCTCAAACGCCTTCGCCAGCGGCCAGTCCTACCTCTGTTTCGCGCCCGGCGGCGTCAACGAAGCCTTCAGCAACCGCTCCCGATCCACCACCCAGAGCTACTTCGGCATCTTCGACCTCGATGTCCGCCCAGCGATGAACGGTACCCACATCCTTCCGCAGCGAGTCTGTTGCGCCAAGGGCAGCCACATCTCGATCGCTTTATCGCTGCATGGTGCTCACGACGCTCTGCCAAAAGGCTGGGCTATCAATGCCACCGTCACCGACAAAGACGACGTCCTCATCGCCCAACTACGCATCGGCACGGCCTCAACCATCGCCCCACCGAAGGCCCTCGGCAAAGCCACGCAAACGGGATGGCATACGGTGACCGTGGAAGGCTTCAACATCCCAGCAGACGGCGCAGGCTACCGCCTCGACATCAACTACACCGGCCATCCAGCCTAAGTAGAAGGGGGGGCGGTTACTCCCACCCCAACGACCCACCCGTCTGATACTCAATCACCCGCGTCTCGAAGAAGTTCTTCTCCTTCTTCAGATCGATCGCCTCACTCATCCACGGAAAGGGATTCTCCACCTCCGCGAACACCGGTCCCAGCCCGATCTGTGCGCAGCGACGGTTCGCGATGAAGTGCATGTACTGCTCGCAAAGCCCCGCACTCAGCCCTAGGAACCCGTTCGGCATCGTATCGCGTCCATAAGCCGCCTCAAGCTCCGCGCCAGAGCGCAGCATCCCGCGAACCTCTTCCTGGAACTCCTCACTCCAAAGCGCCGGGTTCTCTGCCTTGATCTGGTTGATCACGTCGATCCCGAAGTTCAGGTGGATGCTCTCATCGCGCAGGATGTACTGGTACTGCTCCGCGATACCAACCATCTTGTTCCGCCGCCCAAGCGACAGAATTTGCGCGAATCCGGTATAAAACCACATGCCTTCAAAGACGACGTAGAACGCGATCAGATCCCGCAGAAACGCACGATCATTCTCGATCGTACCTGTCTCAAACAACGGATCCGAAAGCGCCTGGGTGTACTTGATCGCCCACTCCGCCTTGCGGGTGATCGAAGGCACCTCGCGATACATATTGAAGAGCTCGCCCTCATTCAGGCCAAGGCTCTCCACGATGTATTGGAACGTATGCGTATGCACCGCCTCTTCGAACGCCTGCCGCAGCAGGTACTGGCGGCACTCCGGGTTCGTCAGATGCCGATAGATCGCCAGCACGATGTTGTTCGCCACCAACGACTCCGACGCCGCGAAGAAGCCGAGGTTGCGCTTGATCGCGCGGCGCTCGTCTTCGGTCAGCCCATTCGGGCTCTTCCATACCGCAATGTCCGCCTGCATGGAGACCTCAGTAGGCATCCAGTGATTGTTGCAGCCGGAAAGATACTTCTCCCACGCCCACCGGTACTTCAGCGGCAGCAACTGGTTCACGTCTGCGCGGCAATTGATCATCGCCTTCTGATCGACCCGCACCCGAGAGCCCGATACCACGGGCTCAACCGCCAGAACGCTCTCAACCACAGGAGCAGCAGTCGCAACCGGCACCGCTACCGGCTGAACCTTTTCTTCTACTTCAACTTCCGCCCAATCCAATCCCATAGCACTCCCCCTTTTTCCCAATCGTCAAAATCCGTCATCCTGAGCGAAGGCCCTTGCGGCTTCACCGCAAGGGCCGCAGTCGAAGGACCCCGACTGCGCTCACATCACCCAAACCGCTCGGATCTTTCGACCACAAGCGGCAAAGCTCAGCCACAAAACCTACTGGCAAGCCTCGCAGCCCGGATCGCTCATATCGCAAACCGCACCCTTCGCCGGTAGCGGAGTCGCAACCGCCACCGCGTTCAACTTCCCATCCGTCCGATTCATCGTCGATTTCTCCACATGCGTAGCCGAGCGAGACCGCAGATAATAGGTCGTCTTCAACCCCGCGTGCCACGCCTCGCGATAAAGCCCGTCGAGCTTCTTCCCGCTCGGTTGGTCGATATACAGGTTCAAGGACTGCGCCTGGTCGATCCACTTCTGCCTGCAAGCCGCCGCCTGAATCAGCCAGGTCGCGTCCACCTCAAACGAGGTCGCATACAGCCGCTTCATCTCCTCGGGCACACGATCGATCGTTCCGACGCTGCCGTCGAAATACTTCAGGTCGGAGATCATCACCTCGTCCCAAAGGTCGAGCCGCTTCAAGTCGTTCACCAGCGACGCATTCACGACCGTGAAGTCACCGCTCATATTCGACTTCACAAAGAGGTTCTGGTACGTCGGCTCAATCGACTGTGTCACGCCGCAGATGTTCGAGATCGTCGCCGTCGGCGCAATCGCTAACGTGTTCGAGTTCCGCATCCCGCTCGTCTTCACGCGCTCGCGCAAACCATCCCAATCGAGCGTCGAGCTACGATCTACGCGCACCGGCAACTCGCGGTTGTCCTCGAGAATCGAAATCGAATCAATGGGCAGAATCCCCTTGCTCCACAGCGATCCCTCAAAGCTAGGGTACTTCCCGCGCTCTTCCGCAAGGTCGACCGAAGCCGAGATCGCCTCATAGCTCACGCGCTCCATCGACTCATCCGCGAACCGCACCGCCGCATCCGAAGCAAACGGAATCCGCAGCTTGTATAAAGCGTCCTGATGGCCCATCACGCCGAGACCGACCGGCCGATGCCGCAGGTTCGAAGCCCTAGCCTCAGGCACGGTGTAGAAGTTGATGTCGATCACGTTGTCGAGCATCCGCATCGCTGTCTTGACTGTCCGCGCAACGTGCGCGTGGTCGAGCCCGGTGTCGGTCATGTGGTTCGCCAGATTCACGGAGCCGAGATTGCAGACCGCAATCTCGCGCGATGACGTGTTCAGCGTGATCTCCGTGCAAAGGTTCGACGAGTGCACGACGCCCGCGTGCTGCTGCGGCGAGCGCAGATTGCACGGGTCCTTGAACGTGATCCACGGATGTCCCGTCTCGAAGATCATGGTCAGCATCCGACGCCACAGCTCTACCGCGCGCACCGTGCGGCTCACCCGCATCTCGCCTCGCGCCGCCTTCGCCTCATACTCCACGTACTTGTCCGCGAACGCGCGCCCGTACAGGTCATGCAGATCAGGAACCTCGTCCGGCGAAAACAGCGTCCAGCTTCCGTCCAGTTCCACGCGCTTCATGAACAGGTCCGGCACCCAGTTCGCCGTATTCATGTCGTGCGTCCTGCGGCGATCGTCGCCGGTGTTTTTACGCAGGTCGAGAAACTCCTCGACATCGATGTGCCACGTCTCGAGGTACCCGCAGACCGCACCCTTGCGCTTACCGCCCTGGTTCACCGCAATCGCCGTATCGTTCGCCACCTTCAGGAACGGAACGACTCCCTGCGATTGCCCATTGGTCCCCTTGATGTGCGATCCAAGCCCACGGACGCCGCTCCAGTCATTGCCCAGACCACCGGCATACTTCGACAGTAGAGCATTGTCTTTGATCGCCTTGAAGATTCCCGCGAGATCATCATCGATCGTCGTCAGGAAGCACGACGAAAGCTGCGGCCGCAACGTTCCCGCGTTGAACAGCGTCGGGGTCGAGCACATAAAGTCGAACTTCGAGATCAGGTCGTAGAACTCAATCGCCCGCGCCTCGCGATCGATCTCGCGAACGGCAAGTCCCATCGCCACGCGCATGAAGAACGCTTGCGGCAGCTCGAACCGAATGCCATCGTGATGCAGGAAGTAGCGGTCATACAGCGTCTGCAGCCCAAGCAACTGGAAGTTGCCATCGCGCTCCGGCAGTAGCGCCGCCGTAATCTTCTCGAGATCGAACGTGCGCAGCTCCTTATCGACCAACTCCAGCTCAATCGCCTTATTTAAGTACGCCGGGAAGTACGTCTTGTAGTCGATCGCGACGGACTCACGCATCCTCCGTACTTCGCCCGGAAGCATGAACGCCAGCGCCTCTTCTCGCAGGATATTGATCAGCAGCCGCGCGCTTACAAACGCATAGTTCGGCTCCTGCTCGATCAGCGTCCGCGCCGCCAGCGTCTGCGCCAGCCCTACCTCGTGCTCGAGTACACCGTCGTAAAGATTGCGTCGAACTTCAGCCATCACCGCTTCGGCGGAGACGCCATCGAGTCCCGCGCAGGCCATCTGTACCTCACGCCGCAGCCGGGTCTCATCGAGCGGCGATGTCGTCCCATCGGCGTGACGCACCGTGATGCCGGGGGCCGACGGCGCGGCAATCGCAGCCGTCTTGCGCAGCTGCGCTCGTTCCGCGCGATAGAGCACGTACGCCCGTGCCACCTTGTGTTCGCCGGAGCGCATCAGCGCCAGCTCTACCTGGTCCTGGATGTCCTCAATGTGCAGCGCCCGCGACTGGTCCGTCCGTCCGCTCAGAGCTTCGACGATCTGCCCCGTCATCTCTTCCACCAGGTCGTGAATCCGGCGCGACGAGGTCGCCCCCGTCCCTTCCACAGCGATGAAAGCCTTGGTGATCGCGACCGAGATCTTGCTCGCATCGAACGCCGAAAGCCCGCCGCTGCGGCGGATCACCTTGAAGTCCACGCCCGTATGAAGCGTTGAAGAAGGAATGTGATTTGTCGTGGACTCGATGCCCGGAAGAACGGATGCAGCCATGGGGAGATCTCCTTGGCCCGCGAAGTGTCGCGAAGAAACAGAGTCCGCACCCAAGAGGCTCGCTGCGTCGCGAACACTCTCATATCCAAAACTCTGCCACCTCGTCTCCCCTCGGAGGCGTTAGCAAATGATTCCAAGGCAGGTCTTCGGACTCTGCAGGTTCAACCCTACTTGCCGGACTTCCCAGGTCTTTCAACCCAGTGTCATCATCGACGTTCGTACCTGCTTACCGCTGCGGGGCAGTTCCGGATTCCCACCGGATTCCCTTTTCACCCTCAACATCGCTGTTGAGAGACCGTGGAATAAATCGACTATATAGCGTTTTAATGAAATAGCAACACTACAGAATGTGGATATCCTGCATTTGTTCAACAGTTGCACCATCCGCGCACATACCGCTTTACGAAGGAAGCTCAGCCAGAAACTCATCCACCTCTTCGAGTGTCGCCATGGAGGGCTGCGCACCCCGTCGTGTCACCGAAACCGCCGCTGCAGCGGCCGCAAACCGGCTGCTCTCCACCGGCGTTTTGCCGGAGACCAGGGCCATCGCAAACGCCCCATTGAATGCGTCCCCGGCCGCCGTCGTATCCACTGCCGTCACCGTATACGCTGGATGCACCTCCAACGATCCTCCCGCCGTCGCTAACAGAAATCCCTCGCTCCCGCGCTTCAACACCACGTTCTTCACACCCAGCATAAGCAGCGCCTGGGCGATGTTCTCCGCGTCATCCCCAGCCTGCGTGCCTTGCGCATAAAACGCCGCCTCCGTCTCGTTCGGAGTAAACCATGTCACCAACTTCAGCAGAGACCTTGGCAGCTCCCGCGCCGGGGCCGGATCGAGGACGAACGGAACCTTTGCCTCATGGCACATTTCAGCCAGCCGCTTCACCGTCTCAGGCGGAATCTCCAGCTGCGCCAGCACCGCCCCTGCCGACCGGATCGTCTCAACGTGCTCATCTAAGTCTTCGGGCCGCAGAGTCCCATTCGCCCCTGGAACCACCACGATGCAGTTCTCGCCACTCGCCGCCACCACGATCGCTGCGACCCCGGAGCTCCCCGCCACGCTCTTCACCCCAGATGTGTCTACACCCGCGCCTTCGAGACTCGCCCGCAGCTCTGCCGCAAACGCATCCTCACCCACGCGTCCAATCATCTTCACCGCAGCTCCGAGCCGTCCCGCAGCAACCGCCTGGTTCGCCCCCTTGCCACCGGGATGCGTCGCAAACCCGTCGCCAGAGATCGTCTCCCCAGCCAGCGGAATCCTTGCCGCATTCGCCACCATATCCATGTTGATGCTTCCCACCACTACGATCGACTTCCGCTCCATCCAATCCTCCTTACACACCGTGAAACAGCGGAGCCAAAGCCACCAGCGCCAGCCCGCACACAAACAGAACAAACATCCACCCGAGGTAGCTCTTCGCCTTCGCCGGAGCCCCCGCGAACTCCCGCCACACAAACACACCCCAGCAAGCCGAGACCATCGTCGCGCCCTGCCCAATCGAGTACGACACAGCTGGTCCCACGACCTCCGCTCGCGAAGCCACAAAGTTCAGCACCGCGCCCGTGCACCATATGCCACCGCCCAGCACGCCCGCCATATGCCATCCCGGTCGCGCCGACCAGAACTCCCGCATCGCCACCGGCACCTTGCCATCGAGAGGCCTCCGCATCAGCAGCAGGTTCACTGGCACCGCGCAGATCGCCACGCCTATCGCGAAGAAGAAGCACGTAGCGTAAGGCCCAGGGCCATGCACTCCAGACATGGCCTTCGACACCAGCGGAAAGAAACTCCCCATCAACACGCCGCTGATCAGACTGATCACCACGCCGCGCGTACTTAGAGATGCCCGCGTCGCCTCGCGCAGCCGATACGCAATCGCATCGCAGACAATCGCGCCGACAACCAGAGCGATCCCGCCGAACAGCATCCACGGATTCCCGTTCGGCGACAGGATGTAGCTGCTCACCGCGCCAATTACCAGCGCCAGCCCGATTCCGACAGGAAACGCCACCGCCAGCCCGGCGATATCGATCGCGGCTACCAGCAACAGATTGGCTACGTTGAAGACCGCGCCGCCAGCCATCGCCCACAGCACTGGCTCAGTCCCGCTTCTCGTAATGCCGTTGAGAAAAGAGCTGCCCGTCGCTCCGAAACTCCCCAGCGTCAGCCCCCAGGCCACGCTTCCGAGCAGCAGCCCGCCCACATAATCCCAGTAGAACAACTGGAACCTGTATCCGGGGCACAGCTTCAGCGTGTTCGCCCACGATCCCCAGCAAAGCATCGTGGCGACCATAAAGGTCAGCGCCACACCGTAAGTCTCTGGTTGATACAAAGCTGCGACCTCCGCCCGAAAGCAATAGGTAACAAGATAGCAACCAAACACCGTTGCCCGCGCGGCAGCTGTCCGCGCCTTCTCCTATCGAGGCCCCTCAGATTCCTCGCAGCAGCAAAGCCTCCAGCGCATCCACCAGCGCTACCTGCTCTTCACGGATGTATTCACGCGCTGCCGGAAGCCCGAACCACGCTCCTCGATCCACCTCCGGGATCTCGATCATCTTTCCCGACCGAGGAGGCCACTCCAGTTCACAGGTGTTGCTGATCAGCTTCGCCGGATCGCAATCCCCTTTGAACGCCCATCCCGTCACCACCTTGCCGCTCTTCTGCGTCACCGACCCGAGCTCAATAAATGGCCCTTTGGCCACGAATCCGGTCTCCTCGTTGAACTCCCGCTTCGCAGCATCCAGCGGCGCCTCCGCCCCTTCATGGCGCCCCTTGGGGATCGTCCACGCTCCCTTGTCCCGCTTCGCCCAGATAGGTCCGCCGGGATGCGCCAGAAAGACTTCCACCCCACCCGATCGCTCTCGATACATCAGCAGCCCAGCACTCTGCCTGACGCTACTCGCGCGCTTCACTGCCTTAACACTCTTTGCCATCCAACCAGTATCACGCACCCACTGGAAAGCAAGTGTGTACACCGCCGCAGAGATGCCAGCAGCTCCACCCCTTCGCAACAAAAAACTTACCGCCCTTGCGGCCCATCAACAATCCGGAACTCCCCACTACAGTGCAGCAGACTCATCAGATAAAGCATCCCGTCGAAGTACCTCTGGTCCCCCGCCGGAATCGGCGTCTGCCAAAGCTCCTCGACAAACGCCTTCTCATTCGCTCCTCGCGTAGCCGCCAATCCTCCCACCGTCGTCGCGGCCACCATCCCTGTCGAGTGCCGCGTCGACAGCGGCTTCCCTGCCAGGGTGTACTGGTCTGCAAATATGCCAATCCCCTGTCCCACCAGGAAGCCCTGTATCCGGTCGCTCAGCACTACCTCATCCGGATCCTTCTTCCACCAGCTATAGTCTACCGACCAGTTACTCGCCGTCCGCCAAGAGTCATAGCTGAACGGCATCTCTCCACCCGTCCAGTCCAACATCGAAGTCATATCGAAGTTGCTCCGCTCCGGCGAGAGACCAGTAGTTGGCCCCGTCACGCGTTTGAACAACTCCCGGCTCACGTCCGCCGCCTTCGCCCAGAAGTCCTTGTCCTCTGCTGGTCCCCATCGCGCAAATAACTCGTAGAACGCGGGCAGATGATACGAAGCATCGGTGAATCCCCCATTCACGTCCGCCACGAACCGCACCATCGAATGCGCCTCATCCACCATCGGCCCGACCGTCGTCGTCCGCACCGGATTCGATGCATTCCCTAGAGCCACCGGCGGCGTCTTCCCCTGCGCCTTCAACTCTTCGGCCAGCTTCGCCTCGGCCCGGAGCTTCTCCGTCTTGTTCGGGCTATGGAACTTCGACTCGTCATACACAAACGGCGGGTCTTCCGGATGAATTCGGAACGGCCCTGTAGCAGTCAACACCGGATGATGCCGCATCAGCCGCAGAATCTTCTCCGCCTGTGCCTGGTAGTCGTAGAGCCCCTTGCCATTGCCCCACCGCCGCGCCGCGAACAGCAAAGCCATTGCGTAGTACTCCTCGCCATCGGGAGCGGGGCCCGTCGCCTTCGGCGTTCCATCGGTATACATCGACCACGCAAAGTACCCGACGTTCGGATTCCTGGGGTCGGTGATTAGCATGTATGTGTTCGACCAGTTCCAGAGAGCGTCGAACTCGCGCTTCTTATCCATCTGTACGGCGATCATCATGCCGTAACTCATGCCCTCGGTACGAGCGTCGTTATTGGCCCAATCCGTCACATAACCCAGCGGCCCATTCGCATTTGCTCCCGTCTCGAAGTACACCCGCTCCCACTGCCCATCCCCATGAAAGAGCTGTTGAAAAGCCCGGTCAACCTTCGCTCTGATCTCCTCCGGCGACTTCCCCTCTTCCGCAAAGAGATTCCTGTAACGGCCGGTAGCGAACGCTCCCGCCCCATCGCCCGGCATGCGCGGAATCACGCCTTCCGGCGCATTCACATGCGGTGTCCTCGACGGTGGTTGTCCGACTACAACGACACCGGCCCAGCAACCCGCCGCCATAACTGTCCACGCAATATTCTTGAAAAATCGATTCACGACTGGCCTTTTCGCGATCTACGAACACAAACACTATACCCGGAGCCGCATCCGCCACGCCGCACTTCAGATCTGATTGCGAAACGCATCTAAGCGAACATGTGGACTGTAATTCTTCTCATCGGCTCAAACATCTTCATGACCTTCGCTTGGTACGGCCACCTGAAGTACAAGGAGGTCTCGTTGTGGAAGGTCATCCTCGTAAGCTGGTCGATTGCCTTCTTCGAATACTGCCTGCAGGTTCCTGCCAACCGCATCGGCGCGCGAACCTTCTCGCCCGACCAGCTCAAGGTCATCCAGGAGGTCATCACCCTCAGTGTCTTTGGCGTATTCAGCGTCTTTTACTTCGGCGACCGACTTCACTGGAACCACCTCGCCGCCTTCGGCTGTCTCATCGCGGGAGCATTCTTTATGTTCCACAAGTTTTAAGCGCCGGCTTGAACCCTGATCCCCGCGTCGGTCACGGCGAACTCCACCCGGTTCCGCCCGTTTGCCTTGGCCTGGTAGAGCGCCTGGTCCGCCGCGTGAATCAATGCTTCAAGGTCATCGCCCGCTCCCAGCCAGGCCACCCCGAAGCTGGACGTCACCCGCAGACTCGCATCGCCGCAAAGGAAAGGCTCGTCCTCGATGATCTTTCGGATGCGCTCGATCAGACTCACAGACTCGGCATCTCCGAGACCCGGAATGATGATCAGGAACTCTTCCCCACCGTACCGCCCCAGCGAATCGTAAGCCCGAATCGCCGAACGCAGACGCTGGGTCACCTCGCGCAGCACGGAGTCGCCACATTGATGCCCGTAGATATCGTTGATCCGCTTGAAGTGGTCCACATCCGCCATCACAGCCACCAGCGACTGCTTCTCGCGCCCTGCCCGTTCAATCTCCTGCTGCAGGAGCTCGTGGATCGCCCCGCGATTCAATATCCCCGTCAACGAGTCCCGCGTCGCCTGCTCCATCAACGCCGCGCGGGCGTCCAGCAGCGATGCATTCTTCTCCTCGAGCTCCCGCGTCCGCTCCTTCACCTGTCGCTCCAGGGCATATCTCCGCGCCAGCGTGACCCGGTTACTCCAGCGCCACGCACCGATGATCAGCCCGGCGAATCCAAGGGCCGCTAGTGCGAAGAACCACGGCGTGCGCCACCAAGGAGGGCGAATCACGAACTCCAGCACCTGCTGCTCCGAGACGCGGTGGTTCGCTGCGTCTACCGCAGTCACTACCAACCGATGACGCCCATCCGGGACGAAGGAGTAGCGAATATCATGCCCCTCCGTCTCCTGCGGGACGTCGTCAACCCCGGATAGCTGATAGCTATATCGGATCGCCTGTCCCCGGGCAAAATCCGCAGATGAAATATGAAATGTCAGCGGATAGTGGCCCCAGTTCACCGTGCTTCGAACGCCCCGCTTCAACTCCAGCGCACCCAGCTTCGCCTGGCTCAGCTGCGCATCCAGGGGCTCCGTCGAAAACAGCCGTTCAGGATGCAGCAGATGGGACAGTCCCCCGCTCGTCCCGATCCACACCGATCCATCCGCATCCGCCAGGAACGCGCCGGTATCGGTGTCATTCCAGACCATCCCATCCTCTTCTCCTGCGTGTCGCCACTCCGTTCCGTTAAAAACGTCGATCCCGGAGTCGGTCCCCGCCCAGAGCCAGCCCCGCTTATCCGAAGCCATCAGGTACACGTTCGCCGATGCGAGCGTCGGCACCGACGCCTCGCTCACCTCTGTTGCCTTGTCTCCATCGATCCGCACCTGTATCAGTGACGGCGACGTACCCGAGATCCACACCGTACCGCCCTTGCCCACAGCAACCTGGGTGTTGTACCCAGACTTGTATGACGCGGGCATCTGGATGTGGCTCCAGTGCTGCTTTGCCAGCCTGAAGATCCCTTCCTCCGACGTGAAGATCAGCGCGCCCGATGCGTCCTGCACAGCGCGGAAGAATCGTGTCGCCGGCACTTCGTCTACCGGTGGCGTTCGCAACTCCCTCCTTCCGCCGCTTCGATCCACCCAGAAAAGTCCGCTCGCCGTAAGCACCCACACCCGGCCCTCGCGGTCCACAAGCACCTGGTACACATTTCTCTTGCCCGGAAGCAACCTGGAACTCGAACGCTCTGCATCGAACTCCACAATGCTTCCGTCGTCGCTGCCAATCCATAGGTGATCGTCCGCAGTCTCCGCGATGCTCTGCACCCGACGCACGTGAAGGTGGTCGCCCACCCGCTGCAGCTCCCGCCCTTGTAGGGTCGCCTCCATCCGTTCCAGGTCCAACTCCGTGCCCAGCCACAGCCTGCCCCCCGAGCAGCGCATGATCGCCCATATCAGGTTGCTTGCCAGCCCGTCTTCCGTTGTCCAGTTCTCCCACTGGTCGTAGCCGACCCAGCGCTGCAGCCCCGCTTTCCCACCGTCAAACCAAAGCGAACCCTGCCGGTCGAACAGCATCGTCTGCACCAGCCCACCGGGGAGGCCGTTCTTCTTGTTGAATACCGTCCAGCTTCCCTGGCTCCATCGCGCCAGCCCATCTGCCGTATTCGTCAGAATCCGTCCCTGCGGGTCTTCAATCAGGACGGGCGTGCGAAGCTCCAATACCGCCGGCGGTACGTTTTTGTCCTCGGATACGAACTGCGCGGCCTGCATTCCAAGTCGCACGATGTGATGATCCCCACGCGCCCAGACGTTTCCGCGATGGTCCTCCAGGACCGCCGACCACTCATCGGCCGGAACACCCTGCGCCCGTCCCCAACGCGTCACACCGCCATGGCCCGTCTCGCAAAGCTCATCGTCGCATCCGACCCATAGGTGTCCCTCCCGGTCTGCATAGGCACCCTTGACCTTTGCCAGCATCGGGTACCGAGCGAGCGTCGCCTCGTCATAAGCCTCCACGATCTGCCACGACCCGCCGCCGTCGTGTGTGCGCGCCTGCATCAATCGATGCTGGCTGATGAAATACACCTGGCTCGGATCTCCGGGCGTCACGACAATTGGCGTCCGCAGATCGATCTTCAGGTTCATGCCTGCGGGGCCGACGTTGTGGACCCCGAATCGATCGCGATACAGCAGCCGCTCCGGCGTACTTATCCAGATTCGACCCGCCAGGTCCTCCGCAAGTCCCTGAATCAGTGGAGAGGAAGATCCCTCCACAGTCGGGACGAGCTCAAACCTCGATCCGTCGTACTGGTAGAGTCCAAACTCCGTACACACCAGCAGGCTGCCGTTGTCCTCCTGCAGCAGGCAATTGAAGTTCAAGTTGCGGAGACCGTCTCGTTGCGCGAAGTTCTGGAATGTAAACCGCTGAGCTACCGCTTGTGACGTGTGCAGCATGCACAACATCGACAATACCGCGCATAGCCGTGCACCCGAGGGGATCTTGAAGACCAGACGAGCAGCGCCCAGAAGGGTGTCCAGGAGATCCCGTCGGGCCCCTTCCGATCTCCGCTCTCCCCTTGATTGCACCCGATAGCCGCCCTTCAAAGAGACCTCTCCCGAATCGCTCACGCAAGCAGAGAGCGAAATCCCATCTGTATCCAGAACAATGCAAGCCACCTGCCGATCAGAACTCGCGTTCGGCAGTCTTTCCGGTATGGACGGCAAGCAAATAATGGGAGACAGTTATACCCCACACCTTAGCGCAGCCAGCGAGAATCTTCTCAATCTCTCATATCGGCATAGCTGGAAAATCTTCCACTCGATTCCCCTTCTATCTACTTCAAGGAGGAAAGGGATGGGGCGATGCTAATGAGACCCAGACTACTGAAAAATGAGACATTTGGGGGATCGTCAGAGGCTGTACGGCGGCCGATGATTGAAGGGTTAGACACCCCGGACGAGAACGGACTGCTCTATGATGACATTGATCGTTAGCTTGAAGAATGGCATTACAGAATCCGAGGCGGCAAGAGTCTGGATCCGCTTGCTGGCGGATGAGAGCGGGCAGGACTTGATCGAGTACGGATTGATCGTCGCGTTCATCGCGCTCGGGTCTGTAGCGACGATGAAGGGCCTGGCGAGCAGCCTGGGAACCTTCTTCGGAAGTCTTGGGACAACCCTTACAAGCTCCGTTTAGGGTTCCTCCATGACCTATGAGCATGAGACTCTAACGTACTTTTGTGGGATATTCGTTACTCCGGTACCGGCTTGATGATGGGAAAGCATTCATTCCATTCAGGTTCAAGTGACGGTGTCGACAATGTCCTTCCGATACGCAATCGATTTGAGAAACACTTTCAAGGCTTTCCAGAAACCTCTGCGGCGTTTTCTGCGCGATGAGGCGGGGCAGGATTTGATTGAGTATGCCCTGGTGGCTGCGCTCGTGGGCCTCGGAGCGGTGGCGTCGATGAAGACACTGAGCACGAAGATTGGAACCGCGTTCACGACGATTGGAACGTCGCTAACCAGCAACGTTTAGGGACGAGCCACGTTCAGGGCCGGGTGGGCCGGGCCTAAAGCCGCAAGATATCTACCGAATGATCAAAAGATAGACCGCCATAGCGACGCCAACGAGAGCGAGCAGCGTGGCGAGGATGATCGCGTTGCGGGAGCTCCGACCGGGGGTCCATGTGCCGGTGCTGAGTTCACGGATGAGCACGAGATGCTGGACCACGGACGCGATCAGGACGATGACTCCGAGAGAAACGATGGCTGTGCCCGACAGGACCGAGATTCCTGACTGATGGATTGGGGCGTGTGCCTGCGAGGCCTGCATCTGACGAAGGAATAGGCCGAAGCGGGCTACGGCGAAGCCTACGCCCATAAGGCCGAGGCCGGTTCTGATCCAGGCGAGGAAGGTGCGTTCGGCGGCAAAGTAGACGCGGGGGTCTTGTTCCGGAGTGGTGGGCATGGTGGTTAGAGGGTATCTGGGGACCCGAGGGTTGTGGTGGACCTGAGACCCACATCTCAGAGTCGAGATGTGGAGCGCCCGGTTTCTGTGGTGGAAGACTCACATCTGGCGATGAAGCTGCCAGATATGGGGCACCCGGTTCCTCGATAGAAGCAGAGGGCGCGCTGGCATCGAGGTTCACGGTGGAGGTGACGGGTTCGTAGGTGCTGAGGCGAGCTTCGAGCTCCTTGATTCGGTTGCGGGAGATCATAATCTCCTGATGCTGCTGCATGTTTTCGAGGAGACTGCGGGCAAAGCTGGGGCGCTCTTCGGGTTCTTCGGGATCCTGGAACTCTGAACGCGGGGCGAGGATGCCAAGGTCCGGGTCGTGGGTGATGAGATCGACCGGCTCAGCTTCGGTGGTGTTTTCTGCGGGCAAGTTCGCTGTGTGGCGGGGGAGGGCGCAGTTGGCTATCTGCAGCGCGTAGAGCATCATACCGGCGCGACGGAGGTCGATGTTGTTGGCGGCGACGGCGTGGAGGATCTGTCCGGCGGCGAGACCAATGGCGGCGCGGTCCTCGAGCATGGGGAGATTGAGCAGGCCGGAGGTGCCGAGTTCTGTCGATTGGCGCGCTCGGCGCTGACGAGCGTTGTAGATGGGGACGCGGGTGGTGTGGTGGTGGTAGCAGAAGTCTTCTCCTCGGAGACAGGCGCTGCCGCAGCGCCTGCCCTGAGTGAAGATGTGGCGGCATTGGAAGCGGGTTTGGAAGAAGGCGTCGTTTTCGGCGGCAGTAGGTGCGCCTTCGGGAAACTCTTCCAGGAAGTCGTTGTCGGAGCCAGAGATGGTCATCACGTTGTATCCCCCTCCCCCATGATATGGGGCAAGATATTGAGAACATGCGAGTTGGTGGTATACCAAGGCTTCTGTGACGGGGCCGAGTAGCTGAGGGTGCCAGGCTGTGATTCGCCGCGCATCTTTTTAGCTTTATATTTTAGTATTTCACGGAGTACGCCTCGTGTCTATATTTTTTGCGGATTGGTGCGGAAATTTTCGGAGTTGGTGGCTAAGGAAGGAAGGCGGTTCGTACTCCGCACGAATGCCCCACCCATGCGATAAAGCTGCATGGATGGGGCACCCGGCGTTGCGCTCCGGTTGATGGTGTTTCCGTTCCGCAGATCGAGGACGGCAGGAGTGAAAACGGTTGACCTGGCCGGGGCCGGGTGCGATGCTCGGTGGACGATATTGGCAGTAGTTTGCGGGCCCTGGTCTTCGACGGAGGATGCATGGCGGGTGGTATTCGCAGATGGGTTGCCGGAGCGGTGATAGCCCTGCTGGCCGGAGTGGGTGGGTCGGCTAACTCACGGGCACAGGAGCCGGTGTTTTTCTATAACAACGGCGCGATCCGGTATACGGAAGCGGCTGGGGTTTATCACTATGTGTTTCCGTGCAAGCAGCGAGAGTCAGCGGCATCGGACGCGGCGGTGAAGTTTGAGGGAATCTGCTGGCCGGTGGTGGGAACGATGATTCTGAAGTCAGCGGGCAGTGAGATGCCGAAGGCACCGGTTGCGGGAGTCCTGCTGGTGTCTGCGGGGGTAGTGCATTTCGGGCCGATCGATCCGGGGAATTCGGGTTTGATTCCAGACCAACATCCAGGTGAGGTCCGGTTCAGTTACCTCCGGGAGAAGTCGGTAGCGGTGATGGAGTCCGCGTTAGGGACGCTGGTGTTAAAGCTTCGCCCGGTGTGCGAGGGGTGCACGCCGGGAGCGCCGTCGGCGGATCCGGCGAGGCAGGCGCAGGTTGACGGAGAGTACGCGGAGTTGAAGGAGAGTCTGACCGATTACGCGGCGCTGGCGAAGCGTGTGAAGGAACGGGCGGCGTTCCTTGAGGTTGCCATCGCTCCGAAGACAGAGCCGGGAATGGAGGATGTGGCGGAGGCGATGGGGCTGTATGCGGCAATGAATGAGCGCGTGGCCCCGATGTGCGGAGAGACGGCACGAGCGTGTGTGCGGCAGTATTCGAAGTATGAGGCGTGCAAGAAAGACGACCTGCACGCGGAGTGCGGTGTACCGCCAAGCTGCGAGGCGACGTGTGCGCTTACGGAGACCGGATTCAGGTCGCTGAATGCCACGGTGTGCCGGACACCCAAAGACAAGGCGTCGATGCTGATTCCGGACTGGTCGGCTGCAGGAGAGAGGCTGAGGGCGCAGCAGAAGGCGTACCGGGAGAAGATGGCGGCTGGAACGATTGCGGCTCCTGCAACTCCGACTATCGCGCTGCCTAAGGTGGGCACGCAGCGGATGGATTTCATGGGGAAGCCGATCGATCCGGCGGCGGGATGCACCGTGGAGGAAGGCTATGCGCTGGCGATGATGACGGCGTCGACGCAGGGTGTGTTTGGGCAACTGGGGACGTCTCCCGCGGGTACGGCTCTGGATGTGTCGCGGATATCCGGGGGTGTCGCCGCGAGCAATCTTTTGAGCAAGGTTGATCCGGTCTATCCGGCGGTGGCCAAGGCCGCGCATATAGCCGGAACCGTCGCCCTGCACGTGTTGATTACGGAGCAGGGTGAGGTGACCAACCTGACAGTGGTGAGCGGACCTCCGCTGCTACGGGCGGCGGCGGTGGATGCGGTGAAGCAGTGGCGCTATAAGCCGTATGTTGTGGATGGGGTGGTGCGGAAGGCGGAGACGGTTGTGCTGGTGAACTTTAATTTTGGAGGACCGCCGGGGGCGAAGTAAACGATGAGTGGGGATGGGTAAAGAGTCTTCGAGGGGCGGCACAGATGAAAATCATTGAGAGCGTGTTGCAGTTTCTGAAGAGCCGGCAGGAGGCAGCCAAGCCACTCACTTTTGTACCGCCAGTCAGCGCCAGCTTGCAGACTGCATCGAGCGAGCGATCTGTTCCATCGGCGACAGAGGCGAAGACACCCGCGAAATCCTTGCCGGAAAGGCCGCCAGGTAACTTTTACAGCTTCGAGTTCTTCATTGAGCTGGAGTTTCGGGGAGTGGTGAATCTTGGATATCCGAAGGTCCCGCTGCGCGATATGAGGACGGGGGTCGTAAGGTGGGGATCGAGCATGGAGTGGTCCTGGCCGGATCCGGCAAAGACTCGCGCTCGCTGGCAGGACGATGCGGAGGCGGGTCTCCTGCAGAGATCAATAGAGCATCCTGAAGATGCGCTTGGAGCAGAAGGATCCATCGGGGAGATAAGGCTGACTTTTGATGCCCTTCTCGATAAGGGAGAGAACCAGGTTGTGTATGCGCTGTATTGCCCTGAGAAGCAGATACGTCTGGCGTATGGCTTTGACCGGACACTCTTTGAGCCGACACATCAAGTTACTGTTCACTGAAAGCGCTGCGGAGGTACCCCTGCGGTTGCAGACAGAGATTCTTTCGGGAATGACACCAAAAGGAAAAGGCCAGAATAAAAGCAAGATCCTCCGCCTTCGGCGAAGGATGACAAGGTTTCGTTGAAATGTTGGGGGTTAGACTTCGACGAGGGTTTCGATCAGGGCGTGGCCGTAGCGCTTTTGTACGTACTCGTCGAGAATGACCTGGAACTCTTCTACGATGCGGTCGCCCTTGAGCGTCGTGAACAACTTTCCATCGACATAGACAG
Organism: Granulicella aggregans; assembly: GCF_014203275.1. Classification (GTDB taxonomy): domain Bacteria; phylum Acidobacteriota; class Terriglobia; order Terriglobales; family Acidobacteriaceae; genus Edaphobacter. The sequence goes on along the minus strand of NZ_JACHIP010000008.1, from coordinate 48,483 downwards.
GGGCTTTGGGTTCTTCGAAGGTGCCGGGGAGCGAAATGCCGATGTTGGCGTGCTTGGACTCGCCGGGGCCGTTGACGATGCAGCCCATGACGGCTAGCTTGAGTTCTTCGACGCCGGGGTACTGCTGCTTCCACTCGGGCATGGAGGCTACGAGGTAGGACTGGATGCGCTCTGCCAACTCCTGGAAATACGTCGATGTCGTTCGGCCGCAGCCGGGGCAGCTTGTGACTTGTGGCATGAAGCTGCGAATGCCGAGGGACTGGAGGATCTGCTGGCCGCAGCGGACTTCTTCGGAGCGGTCGCCGCCGGGTGTGGGGGTGAGCGAGACGCGGATGGTGTCGCCGATGCCGGCGAGCAGGAGTGGGGAGAGGCCGGCGGTGCTGGCGACGATACCCTTCATGCCCATGCCGGCTTCGGTCAGGCCGAGGTGCAAGGCGTGGTCGGTGCGACGGGCCAGCTCGGTGTAGACGTCGACGAGGTCGCGGACGCCGGAGACCTTGGCGGAGAGAATGATCTGGTCGCGGCGGAGGCCGTAGCGCTCGGCGGCGGCGGCGTTGTCGAGAGCGGAGACGACCATGGCTTCCATCATGACGTCGCGTGCGGGCAGCGGATCAGAGAGCTTGGAGTTGTCGTCCATCATCTTGGTGAGGAGGGCCTGATCGAGCGAGCCCCAGTTGACGCCGATGCGCACTGGCTTCTGGTGCTTGACCGCGACCTCTACCATCGTCCGGAAGTTGTCGTCATCCTTGCGGCCGATGGAGCAGTTGCCGGGGTTGATTCGGTACTTGGCGAGGGCCTGGGCGCAGTCGGGATACTTGGCTAGGAGCTGGTGGCCGTTGTAGTGGAAGTCGCCGATGATGGGCGTGTTCCAACCTTTGGCGGCGAGCTGTTCGACGATGTACGGGACGGCCTTTGCGGCTTCGTCGTTGTTTACCGTGACGCGGACGAGCTCGGAGCCGGCGCGCGCGAGGGCGGCGATCTGCTGGACCGAGGACTCGATGTCGGCGGTGTCGGTGTTGGTCATCGACTGTACGACGACCGGGGCGGAGGAGCCGGTGAGGATGCCGCCGATGTTGACTGTGGGGGTTTGTCTGCGGTGGATGGGCGGCATAATTTGGCTATTGCTCCGCTGGTAAGTTTACCACCGGGGCCTTGAGACACGCTTGGCGATGGCGGCTGAAGGTTCGGGCGGTTGTAGGTGTGTGGGCGGTGTGGGGGGCCCTCGCTGCGCTCAGGGTGCCGGCAGGTTTGGGGAGAGTGAGTTAGCTGGCACGTTTCGATTGAAGTTTGAGGATGGTGGAGACGTTTTCTTCTACCCAGTTGGTCAACGTGCGGACCTGAAGGGCGGCTTCGGTGCCAAGTTTGGTGAGCGAGTACTCGACCTTCGGGGGGATGGTGGGGTAGACAGTGCGGATAAGAAGGCCATCGGCTTCAAGGGTCTGGAGGGTCTGGGCGAGCATCTTTTCACTCACACCGCCAATGGCTCGGGCGAGCTCAGAGAAGCGGTGGGTGCCGTCTAGCAAGACGAGAAGGATGAGAGTTCCCCAGCGGGAGGTGACGTGGTCGAGCACGATGCGTGAGGGGCAGTTGGCATCGTATACATTGCCGCGACGGCGGCTCTGGCGCGAGGCCAGGACTCGCGATGTAGTCTCCATGTAAGTAGCTTACATTAAGGTACGTACTTACGGAAAGTTAGCTTGGGGCGTAGAGTTCTTCCTGTGGCCGCGGATGCGGCTGGATGTTGAGACAGAAACGCTGATCAAGAACAAGGGAGATTCACGATGATCGTAGTGACAGGAGCAACCGGGAAGTTGGGAAGTCTTGTGGTGAAGGCGCTGCTGGAGCGAGTTCCGGCGGGAGAGATTGTGGCTGCGGTTCGGAGTGTGGAGAAGGCAGCGAGCTTGAAGTCGTTGGGCGTTCAGGTGCGCGAAGCGGACTATGCGCGGCCGGAGACGCTAGTTGCCGCCTTTGCCGGAGCGGAGAAGCTGTTGCTGATCAGCAGCAACGTGCTGGGCGAGGAGCGGGTGAAGCAGCACAAGACCGCTATCGACGCAGCAGTGAAAGCGGGTGTGAAGTTGATCGCTTATACGAGCGTGCTGGGGGCGGACACGTCGAAGCTGATTGTGGCGAAGGACCACCTTGCGACTGAAAAGGCGATCGCTGCTTCAGGGTTGAAGTATGTATTTCTGCGGAACGGATGGTATCTGGAAAACTACACGGAAAACCTGGGGCCTGCGCTGGAGCATGGGGCGATTCTGGGCTCGGCGAAGGATGGCCGCTTCTCGGCCGCGGCCCGGGCGGACTATGCGGACGCTGCGGCAGTGGTGCTGACGGCTGATGGGCATGAGAACAAGGTGTACGAGTTGGCCGGAGATTCGTCGTTCAGCCTGAGCGAACTGGCGGCTGAGGTGTCGAAGGCTTCCGGGAAGACGGTCGTTTATCAAGACCTGCCGGAGGAGGCGTATGCCGGAGCGTTGAAGGGGTTCGGGCTACCTGCTCCGATTGCGGAGATGCTGGCACACTCGGATGTTTGCGCTTCAGAGGGTGAGTTGGAGAGCAAATCGCGGGACTTGAGCACGCTGCTGGGAAGGCCGACGACCACTCTGGCCAATGCAGTCGCTTCGGCGGTGAAATAGGAGATGGAGCGCAGGGCCGCAGAGGTCGGCCTTGCGCTTCGGTCTTTGAGCGGCGGTCGCGATACACTGAAAGAGACCCGGAGCGGCGGCCTTTCATTGCGGCACCCGGGAACTAGCCACAAGTGGCCCGGTAGCTCAGTTGCATAGAGCAGCGCACTCCTAACGCGAAGGTCGCAGGTTGGACTCCTGCCCGGGCCACCATAAGTTGCACAAAAAAATAGACTTGCTGAACTGTGTGTTTAGTCATCTCGTGAAGTGCTTGAGTTGGTACACCCTTTGGTACACCCCGCGCGGATTGCAGCTCATTGCACCCACATTCTGCTGTTTGCATGATGCCTCCGCTACGAAATTTCGGGTCGTTGATCAGGATCGTGCTGCGCAATGATTACTCCGCACAGTTCGGAGCTGATCGTCTAGCCTCACCATTTCGTCTTGGCGCAATTCCTCAAGAGAAGCCGAAATCAGCCTTCATGATGCTCGGTGCCCGTGGCCAACTACCCTTCGTTACGGCGTCCGTCAAGGCGCTTCGCCCGCTACGCGGCGCACAGAAAACGTGCGGCTTTGACCGACGCTTCCACTTCGGGTTAAGCGCGGATATGAGAAGAATCTCTTCTTCTCATGTGTCACATGAAAGAGCGACGGCAACGGGCAGTAGCGACGCAATGAGGCAGCGGTGACGGCAGAATCAAATCGCTAAAACCGAAGCATTCTGTATGGCGATCTCTAAGGAGTTGATTCTCTTAAGGCCTCCTCTTTGCCCAGCATAGGTTGACGTGAGCGCAATTGCTCAGCTATCCAGCTCTAACGCGCAGATAGTTGCACTTGACTCACCTGACCACTCCCTCGCATTTAGCTCGCATCACGCAGAGTACATTCAACGCAACGCGCATTGAGCTTTTGCAACTTCCATTGGCGAGTCCCATGAAGCGTCTTCTGCTGGTCTTCGCGTCGCTCGCATCAAGCCTCGGGCTCGCCGCGCTGCCGTCTCTCGCCCAGACGGCTACGCAAGCGATTACGAACAGCAAGACCGACATCATGAAGGTCTCTGACTTTGTGGGGTCAGAGACCTGCGAGTTATGCCACGCCGACCTCTCGAAAAAGTTCGCATCCAACCCGCACGCCGCGCTGGCTCTGGAGCATGGTGGCAAGGGCGTCACCTGCGAGAACTGCCACGGTGGCGGCAGAGCGCACGTCGAATCCGGTGGCGACCCGACAAAGATATTTCACTTCGACAAAGCACCCTCGAAAGTAGTCGACGCCAAGTGCCTCGCCTGTCACCTGGGCACGCATGCCAACTTCGACCGCACGGCCCATGGCGCAGCTGGTGTGGGATGTACGTCGTGCCACAGCACTCATTCTCCCCAGAATGAAGTCAATCTGCTGAAGGTCTCAGAGCCGAAACTTTGTTATCAGTGCCACACCGACGTCAAGGCATCCTTCTCGCAACCTTTCCACCACAAGGTAAACGAAGGCTTGATGAAGTGCAGCGACTGCCACGATCCGCACGGCACGCTCCAGGACAAGATGCTGAAGTCCAGCGCGGACCAGAACGCAGTCTGCGTGAAGTGCCACGCCGACGCCATGGGCCCCTTTGTGTATGAGCACCCGCACATCAAGACCGAAGGCTGTCTCTCCTGCCATTTTCCCCACGGCTCATCGAACCCCCGCCTGCTTACGCGCAACAATGTGAACTCGCTCTGTCTGCAATGCCATACAGCATCGATGAACTTCACAGCTCCAGGCACACCTTCGTTCCACAACATGGCCAACCAATACCAGGCGTGCAACACCTGCCACACCCAGATCCACGGTTCAAACGCCGACAGCAATTTCCTGAAGTGAGGAGGTGCCGCATCATGAACATGCCGTCTTCAATACCATCACTTCCTCACGCAACGCTCTTGATTGCGCTTCTCTGTGCCGCGATCGCCCTCCCCAGGCCCGCGATCTCTCAGATTGCCGCTCCCCCTCAGGCTCCCATCGCTGTGCAGCCCACTTCAAAGGACGCCTCCGCGCCCACTCCCACGGACAACATTCGCTACGGCTACACCATTCACCAGTCCGTCGATACGGGTGGGCACATCGTAAGCCAGTCCGGCAGTGGCGCAATGTACGACACCCTGGTGAATACCCAGACCGGCCCACGAATTCTCAACTTCTCGCTGGAGATGCGCACCGTCGACCCAAAGAACACGCCGCTCTTCGACCATCTCTCTACCAACAGCTTCGGTTATGGTGGAGATCCGAACAGCGTCACGCTGCTGGACGTCGCGAAGGGGAAGCTCTACCAGTTCCGAGGCAACTTCCGCCGCGACCGCCAATACTTCGACTACAACCTTCTCGACAACCCGCTGATTCCTCCTTCATCGACGCCCTATGTACCGCTGCTGGACTCGCCCCACCTCTTCAACACGGTTCGGAGAAACTCCGACCTGTCCTTGACCCTTGCGCCGCTGGCCCGGTTCAGCGTCCGGCTCGGATACAACCGCAACATCAGCGAAGGCCCTTCGTACAGCACAATCCATGAAGGCGCGGATGGGCTGCTCATGCAGTTCTGGCGCAACGGGACGGACACATGGAACGCCGGCCTCGACTACAAGCTGAATCGGCAGACAATCATCAGCTACGACCAATTCGTGATGCGCTTCAAGAACGACACCAACTGGCAACTGGCCGGTCTCAACTACCAGCTATCGAATGGCACACCCGTAGCTCTGGGAGTTGATCTCTCTTCGGTGTGGGCGGCCCCCTGTGCCACGCCCTTCCTTGCGAATGGCACGGTAAACCCTACCTGCAATGCGTTCCTCGGCTACAACCGATCCGCCCCCACGCGCACGCTCGCACCGACCGAACAGCTTCGTTTCCAAAGCGCATCCGTTCCGCGCCTCAGCTTCAACGGACGAGCCTTGTACAGCGCCACCACCAGCAACCTGGATCACTTCAACGAGACGTTCAACGGCCTGGAGACGCGCACTGCAATTCGTGAATCGATCATCAATGGATCGGCCCGCGTCCGCCGCATCAATGTAAATGCAGACCTTGGCGCAACCTACCAGATCACTCCCAAACTCACGGCATCCAACCTTTTCCACTTCTGGGACTTCCGCATCCCCGGCGTCAACTCGTTCACAGAGGTCGACTACACCGGCAAGTCGTTGCTTATAGCTCCCGGGGCAACGACCACGACCACAACGGCCGATGCACAGTTCCTCAATCAGAAGACCAAAACCAACACCTTCATCCTGGAGTGGGAGACCACCTCGCAGCTAAGGCTCTCCGCCGGCTACAGGTATCGCAGTCGCATCATCACGGACGCAGGCGGCGACTTCATTCCGATCCACGAGAACTGGGGTCTGTTCGGAGCCGCGTTCAAGCCAACCCCGAAGTTGCGCATCAACTTCAACGTCGAGGCCATGTACGCGGACATGTCATTCACGCGCATCAGCCCGCGGCAGTTGCAACACTATATAGTTCGTTCGACCTACCGACCGCAGACCTGGCTCACCTTCTCAGGCACGCTCAACTTTCGCGAGAGTCGCAACAATGTCCAGACTGTGAACCACCTCGAACACAATCGCGACTTCTCCTTCGGCACTACCATCGCACGGAGTGAACGCTGGTCTCTCGATCTCAACTACTCCTACGACGATGTCTTCTCCAGCACGCTCGAGTGCTATGTCTCAACGCCTGCCCCGCCTACAGCAGGCGTCGCACCATCTGTCTGCGTTGCGGCCGCCACACCGCTGCTGAGCACTGGCTACTACAACGCTCCAACGCAATACGGCTCTCTCGGATTCACGGTATCGCCGGTAAAGCGCGCTCACTTCACCGGTGGATATCGCACCACGTCGGTGAACGGGACTGCCGACGCGCCGAATATCCGGCAGGTGCCAGGCTCGCTGCAATCGCAGTTTCAAACGCCCTACGCCAGCTTCGCGATTGACCTCGCTAAGAACTGGAGCTGGAAGGGCGACTACAACTACTATGGCTATGGCGAAGGAGGAGCGATAGGCCTGACGGCTCCACGCGCCTTCCATGGCAATGTCACAACCCTCGCCGTCCACTACGCCTTCTAAGCGGCGCTCTTGACTCAGCAGATGCGCGGCAGCTGTTCCCCGGAGAGCATATCGAGCACCCGATTACCTCCGATTCTGCTTCTTACCGTAACGATCCCTGAAGCCCGCTCGTACACTGTTCCGACACGCAAAGCGCCTGCGGAAACAGTTTGCCCCCGCATCACATCAAGCGCACGATCAACATCTTCTTCCGCAACGAACACGGCGAACCTTCCCTCATTCGCGACATATAGGGGGTCGAGCCCCAACATCTCGCACGCTCCGCGAACAACATCCGAGATCGGTACGAGAGCCTCGTCAATCGTGATGCGAACGCCTGCCACGGTCGCGATCTCATTGAGCGCCGACGACAGGCCACCGCGAGTCAGATCGCGCAGGCAATGTACGTCTATCCCGGCCTCAAACAAAGCATTCACCGACGGCCATAAGCACGCTGTATCGCTCAACACCGGGCCCTCAAACTCCAGCCCGTCGCGCACCGAAAGAATCGCGATGCCGTGTGATCCCAGGTCTCCGCTTACGATCAGCGAATCGCCTGCACGAATGCGCTCTGGTCCAATCGACGTGGGCGCGACAACAAGACCGATGCCCGTCGTGTTGATGAAGACTCCGTCACCCTTTCCCTTGTCCACCACCTTCGTGTCGCCCGTAACGATGGGGACATTCGCGACAAGTGCCGCATCGCGCATTGAAGCGACGACGGTCTGAAGTGTTTCCATCGCAAGCCCCTCTTCGAGCACAAACCCCGCACTCAGAGCGACCGCCGTTGCTCCGCACATTGCGAGATCGTTCACCGTGCCATTCACGGCAAGGTCTCCGATCGTCCCTCCAGGAAAAATGAGCGGCTGAACTACATACGTGTCGGTCGTCATCGCAAGCCTCGCACCGCCAGCAGAGAGCAAAGCTCCATCATGGCGCGAGTTCAAAGCCGCATTGGAGAACGCAGGAAGAAAGACATCTTCAATCAACTGGTTCGTCAACCTGCCTCCGCCGCCATGTGCGAGCAGTATCCGGTCTTTAGCTGGCCGCGGCAAGGGACACGAGAGATTGATCATCTTCCTTCCTCCTTCCAAAGTGGAAGTATGCGGCGCAGGCGCCTTCAGAAGACACCATCGGCGCTCCGAGCGGCGAGTCAGGCGTACAGCGCTTCCCGAAAGCGGGGCAATCATAGGGTCTTTGCAGACCCTGCAACACCAGTCCGGCAATGCACTCGCCCGACTCTTCCGCGTCTTCAAGTGCTATGTTGAACCTTAGTTCGGCATCGAAGCTCGCGAAGTTTTCCCGTAACCGCAGCCCGCTTGATGGAATCTCTCCGATCCCACGCCAGGCACGATTCGTCACCTCGAAGACTTCGTTTACACGCTCCTGCGCCGCGCTGTTTCCAGCGCGGCGAACGGCGCGTGTGTACTGGTTCTCCACTTCGAATCGGCCTTCTTCAAGCTGCTTTACGAGTAGCAACACCCCTTGAAGCAGATCGAGCGGCTCGAAGCCTGTGACAACGATAGGTACACGATATCGCGCACTGATCGCCAAATACTCTTCATAACCAGTCACCATGCAGGCATGGCCCGCCGCAAGAAACGCCTGCACCCGGCTGTCAGGCGAGGCAAGCACCGCCTCCATTGCAGGTGGGACGAGGACATGCGAAACCAGCATTGAGAAGTTGGATAGCCCCTCCCTTGATGCCTGCCAGACGGCCATCGCATTCGCCGGTGCCGTTGTCTCGAATCCCACGGCAAAGAACACCACCTCACGATGAGGATTTGATCTCGCCAACTGCAACGCATCAAGTGGCGAGTAAACGATGCGCACGTCCGCACCCAGCGCCTTCACATCGAGCAGGCTCTGCGTCGATCCAGGAACTCGCAGCATATCGCCAAACGAGCACAGAATGACCTTCGACAGCATCGCCGTCGCGATTGCACGATCGATCATTGCGATGGGGGTTACGCAGACCGGACATCCGGGACCATGAACAAGCGTGATCTGTTCAGGCAGCAACTCCTGCAACCCCGTCTTCACGATCGTATAAGTCTGTCCCCCGCAGACCTCCATGAGAGTCCACGGGCGAGTCGCAACTCGGCGAATCTCCCCCGCCATTCTTTGAACTGACGCGTAGTCTCTGTATTCGTCGAGATACTTCACGTTCGAACCTCCTGCAACTCTTCGAGCAGGTCAAGCTCCCGCAAGGCATCGAAGACGCGGCCGGCCTCTGCCTCATCCACGACCGACAGCGCAAACCCCACATGCACCATCACGTAGTCGCCTACTCGCGCCTCCGGCGTGTAGTCCAGGCATACCTCTTTCCGTATGCCTCCGAAGTTCACCTTGCCCGTACGCAGACCGAAGAACGGTTCGGCGACGATGCTGACGATCTTTCCCGGCACCGCTAGACACATGAGGCAACTCCTTCGAGGATTCGACTTCCACGGAAAGCTTGTCCCAGCGCGAGCCCCCCGTCATTCGCGGGCACGAGATGATGTGTGAACACCTCGAAACCCTCGGCTTCGAGCAGCATCGATGCGCGGTTGCTCAGGTACGCGTTCTGGAAGACGCCTCCGCTCATCACCACTCTGCGATGGCCAGACTCGCGAACGACTGAGACAGTCCAGTTGGCGAGCGCGTTATGGAACTTGGCTGATATGAGCGCCAGCTCCATGCCGCAGCGCTTGTCCGCCAGCAGCTCTTCGACAAGCGAACTCCAGTCGCCCACTCCATCTCTGTGATTGATCTCGTAGCTCGCATCCGTTCGCATCCGACCCATCGCACCTTCGAGGCACATCGCCGCCTGCCCTTCAAAGAGATTCTCTTCGGCCGCTCCTGAGAGGTAAGCGATCCCATCGAAGAGTCGTCCAACACTGGAGGTTTGCGGCGAATTCACTCCACTCTCCAGTAGCGCCAGCGATCCCGCACCATTCTCCTCTGAAAAGTGCGCGTGCCCGGTCCCATAGATCTCCCACAGCAGGCTTGCCGCCGAGCGCGAACAGTCGCGCATCGCGGCCTCTCCGCCCGGCAGTGAGAAGGGCCGGAGATGAGCGATGCGATCGAAGCCATCTTGATGGACATGGAAGAACTCGCCGCCCCAGATCGTCCCATCCTCACCGAGACCTGAGCCATCCCACGCAACACCAAGGTAGTCACCGCTCACTCGATTCTCTGCGGCACAGGCGGCCAGGTGCGCATGATGATGCTGTACCTGCACAAGAGCAATTCCAAGCTGTCCCGCACGCCTCTGCGCCCAGATCGTCGAAGCATAGTCTGGATGAAGATCGCAAACGATTGCCTGCGGCTCAAAGCGATAGAGCCTGCAAAGGTCATCAATAACACTCTGAAACGCATCTCGCGTCTCGAGCGAATCGAGATCGCCGATATGTTGACTGAGAAATACCTGCCTCCCGATCGCAATGGCGACTGTGTTCTTGAGATGCCCACCCACGGCAAGCACAGGCCTAAGTTCATCCGTAACGGAGAGTGGCAGAGGAGCGTAGCCGCGCGCGCGGCGAAGCATCTGAGAGCGATTACCTTGCCTGCTGGGAAGCACACGAACGACAGAGTCATCGCACGTTCTTTCGATCGGACGGTCGTGCACAAGGAAAAGATCGGCGATACCGCTCAGCCGAGCGAGGGCTTCTTCATTGTGGATAGCGATGGGCTCCCCGGAGCGATTGCCGCTGGTCGCTACAACCGGAAACGGATACTCCCGCATCAGCAGATGTTGCAACGGCGAGCTTGGAAGCATGACGCCAAGACAAGACGATGACTGCGCCACCTCAGGAGCAAAGTCATTGTCAGAGCTTGGTCGCAGCAGAACAATCGGGGACGCCCCTGATAGCAACAGCTCTTCTTCAGCCGCGTTGAGATCGCAATGACGCCGGACGTATTCGATCGAAGGCATCATCATCGCGAAAGGCTTGTAGTCGCGATGCTTGCGTTCGCGAAGCCGCCTCACTGCCACGGAGTCTCGCGCATCCAACATCAGATGGAATCCGCCAATTCCCTTCACCGCGACGATCTTGCCCTCTGCTAATGCACGGGCAACGTGCGCGAAAGGATCTTCCTTGGTCTCTGGAACCACTCGAAGCCTCGGCCCGCAGTCAGCGCAAGCATTCGGCTGCGCGTGAAACCGCCGGTCGCCGTGTGACTCGTATTCGCGCCGACACGACCTGCAAAGCTCGAAGTTCCGCATCGTCGTGTTCGGTCGGTCGTATGGGATGCCAATCAGAATTGAGTAGCGAGGGCCGCAGAGTGTGCAGTTCGTGAAGGCATAAAGATGGCGGCGATTCGTCGGATCGAAGATCTCGGCCAAACACTCTTCGCAAGTCGCAAGGTCCGGCAGCACGGCCGCGCTCTTTGCACCCGTCTTTTCCTGGGAATCGTCGCTCGGAAGAATCTCGAAGCCGCTCGCCCCCGAGGGTGCCACACGAACCATCTCTTCAACTCCTACGACTGCGGCCCGCGGCCGTTCCGTTCTGAGTTCAGTCACAAATTGCTGAATAAAATCTGACGCGCCTTCGACTTCAATCTCCAGGCCCGCCGACGTGTTTCTTACCCAGCCGCCGAGTCGCAGTCTCGTCGCCAGACGGTAGACCGTCGGGCGAAATCCCACTCCTTGCACCGCTCCGTGAAGCGTCATACGAAGGCGTTCCGTTCGGACAGCGACGGTGACCGGCACTTACGCCCCCACCAATACACTCGCCTGTCGCGCGGCAACAGCATGCTGCAGCCACTCGGTCCATTCATCAAGGCCAACGCCACTCTTGCATGAGAGCTTGAAGATGGTCGCGGTCGGATTGACGCTCCTGATATTGGCTTCGAGCTCTACCAGATCGACATCGGACGCCGCCGCCAGATCAATCTTGTTGATCAACACCACGGCCGCTTTATGAAACATCACAGGATACTTCCTGGGTTTCTCCGCCCCCTCAGCCACGCTGCACACAACCACGCGCAGGCCCTCTCCAAGGTCGAAGGAGGCGGGACATATCAGGTTGCCAACGTTTTCAATCACTAGAAGGTCAAGCTCATCAACGGGGAAAACTGTGAGCGCCCGCGCCACCATGCGCGCATCAAGATGGCAAACGGTGCCGGTCGTGATCTGATGCGAGCGCACTCCGAGCGCCTGAATGCGCTGCGCATCGAGATCGGTCTGCAGGTCGCCTTCAATTACAGCCAAGCGGCAGCGTCCCCTGAGCGACTTGATCGTAGCTTCAAGCAGCGTCGTCTTCCCGGCGCCAGGAGCAGACATGAGATTGATCACCAACAACCCATGGTCCTCGAACATCTGGCGATTCTCCGCCGCAGTCTGTTGATTCGCATTCAGGACGTTGGTCTGGACCGAGATTCGCTCTGTTGTCCTTGCGGCAATTCCTTCTGTGATAGCTTCCATTTGATCCACTCCTCTTCTGTTTCAACCTCGATGTACTCGATTTGCAGCTCCTCACCAGTGAGGATCTCCATGGGAAAGCCGCACACGGTGCAGATCAGGCATATCCCGACGACAGGCTGCGTGGCCCTATCACAGACCGCGCAGCGAACAAGGATAGACACCGTCTCAATTTCAAGCACCGCATCTTCGGCAAGTGTCCCTTGCCGCGCAATCTCGAACGCAAACTCCAGCGCCTCCCGAACGATCGTTGTGAACTCGCCAAGCCGCAGCTTGATGAGCTGAATCGACCGGGCATTCTGCGCGCGCGCCTGTTCTTCGGCGATTTCGAGGATGCTTTCGGCAATTGAGATCTCGTGCATTCTTCGCCGCTCTCATACTGCTGTGATCGATGGAGGCTCAGTGAGAGGGAACCACCACAGGTTCGGTTTCCGGGCCTGCACCCGTTTGAAGCACGCTATTCCTCGATCTCGCAGCAATTGTGCGATGCTCGCCGAGGCCTCATAGGCAATCTCTACGATTCGTTCGCTGATTCCTTCAGCGAATGTGCAGGATTCAGGCGTCACTCCAAGCACGATCAGCTCAGCGGGTGCTCGACCTGCTAGCCGAAGGTGTGCAAGTGACTCCCACAGCCCCGGGTCATGCCCGGTGATGCGAAGCTTCGCACGGCTTGAAACGAAGTCCTCTTCACGAAAGAAAGAGATCGTGCCCGGAGCCATTGCCGAGTGAACAGCATCGACAATCACCACCAGTTCTTTGCCATAGAGATACGGCGCAAGATCCAGTCCCGGGGTTCCAAGGTCGATCACTTCGACACTTTCACTGCAGGCATACGAGCATCGGAATGTCTCGATCACGAGCGGCCCAAAGCCGTCGTCACCAAGGAAGACATTCCCCAGTCCGATCACCGAGATCGAGCACTGCGCATCCACTCCAAAGCTCGTCATTGGACCTTCACCTGTGCAATCTCTTCGCCGCTTGCATCGAGCGTGTGGCAGGAACAAGCCATGCAAGGGTCGAACGAGTGCACCGTCCGCAACACTTCAAGCGGCTTCTCCGCATCCACCACAGGATTACCGATGAGCGACGTTTCGTATGGACCCGGTACACCTTTATCGTCGCGGGGGCTTGCGTTCCATGTCGTCGGTACAACTGCCTGATAATTCGTGAAGGCCCCGTTCTCAATTACTACCCAATGCGACAGCGCCCCACGCGGAGCCTCGTGCATGCCCATACCCATAACCTCGCCCTTAGGAAAAGTAGGCACGTTATAAGTCGTGTCGTCGCCATCCAGGATGTTGGTCTTCAACAGGTTTAGGTGGTCAAGCGCAAGATCGGCCAGCATCGATGAGCGAATGGACCGCGCAAGATATCGTCCCATCGTCGATTGCATATCGTTGGGTGTGACCTTCAAGCCATGCACCGATTCAATCTGCGTGAATGCGCTGTCGGTCCATTTGCGCGTCGACGGGTGTCCCTGCGCATACCCAACCAGTATGTTCGCCAGCGGCCCGACCTGCATCGGGCTGCCATCGTAGCGCGGAGCCTTCACCCACGTGTACTTCGCATCTTCCTTGAAGTCCGTGTAATCAGGAATGGTCTCGCCCTTATAAGGCTGCAATCGCCCGCCGCCCTGATACCACGCATGGGTTGAGTCCTCAGTCACAGCCTTGCGAAACGCATCATCCTTCCAATCCTTGATGGGCCGCACGGACGCCAGATCGCCATTCATGATCACGCCGCCCGGGAGGTCGAACTTGGTGGCCTTCGCATCCAGCGGCAGATCAGGCACCGCCAGATAGTTGACGACGCCCCGGCCATACTTGAACCACTCCGGATAGGAGGCGGCCAGCAGGCAGTTATCGACAAGGAAGACCTGTTGCACAAAAGGAATCAGGTCTTCGAGAATCGCCTGCAGCATTCCGAGCCGATCCATGTTCAACGTCGCCAGGCTATTCAGATTGACCGCGTTCATCACCCCGCCCACGGCGAGGTTTTGAATGTGCGGCGTCTTCCCGCCAAGGATCGCGACCACCTGGCAAGACTTCCTCTGAAACTCCAGCGCCTGAAGATAGTGAGAGAACATAATCAGGTTCAACTCTGGGCTAAGTCGCATCGCCGGATGTCCCCAGTAGCCATGCGAAAAGATTCCCAGTTGGCCGCTTGCGACGAGGCCTTTCACCTTGTTCTGCACCGCTTCAAGTTCTTTGCGCGAGTTGCCGGACCAACTGCTCGATCCCTCCGCAATCGAGGCCGCCTTGGCCGCATCCGCCTTCGGGATCGACATAATGTCTACCCAGTCGAGCGCCGACAGATGATAGAAGTGCACGATGTGGTCGTGGAGTGCATGGCAGATCAGGATCAGGTTGCGGATGTACTGTGCGTTTGGCGGTATATCGAGTGCCAGTGCATCTTCAACCGCGCGAACTGAAGCGATCGCATGGACCGTTGTACATACGCCGCAGAATCGCTGCGCGAAGACCCAGCCCTCGCGCGCATCGCGGCCGCGTAGGATCGCCTCAAGCCCACGCCACATCGTGCAGCTTGCCCATGCCTTGTTGACAACGCCGCCTTCCACTTCCACATCGATGCGCAGATGGCCTTCGATGCGGGTTACGGGATCAATCGTGATACGGGCCATCAGGCGCCTCTTTCTAAAATGACCGACGGTGCATACGCTGCGCCGGCTGCCTTATGCGGCCATCCGAATGGCCGGAATGTGTGGTCCCATGTGCTCGCTTCGCCCGGCAGAACAGCAAAGTAATTGATGGCGAGGATGAACCCCACCATTCCCACCGCAATCCATCCTGCCGCGATGAAGAGCTCAGGGGCGGATGGGAAATAACGCGTGCTATGCGGCGGCATGTAGGCGATAGAAGTTGGAATAAACCGATACGCCGTACCCCCCACACAGGCGAGCGCTGCCATGTTCAGTAGCGAACGCGGGGTCTCGCGTACACGCCGAAAACGAAGCGCTACCGCAGGTGTGAGAATCAATGCGCTCTCGAAGAGGAAGATTAGGCTCATGCCGTTGAGTGCAAACGCAGTGTGGAGCTCGCCTCTCATCGTGAGATCGACCAACCGCACCGCAAGGAACGCCACGCACACGCCCGACAAAAGATTCGCAAGCTCGTTCAGGACATCCGCGTCGAGCGCTCTTCCATAACGAAGGCACACGATGAGCAGAAGAAAGATCGTAAACGCGAACCCGCACAGACCGGCTGCGATGAGGTAAAGCAGCGGCATCGCTGGCGACTGCCATATTGGATTGATCTTCGTTCCCGCCAGCAAGAGCAGACCTCCCAACGA
The DNA here is from genome assembly GCF_014203275.1 of Granulicella aggregans. GTDB lineage: Bacteria > Acidobacteriota > Terriglobia > Terriglobales > Acidobacteriaceae > Edaphobacter. Next base: position 33,079 of record NZ_JACHIP010000008.1, on the reverse strand, counting down.
GGACTGATGCATCAACGGAATAACGTAGGCCCCGATGATCAGGAATGGGTAAGCCTTGCGGATCATCGGCGAGAAGTGACGAAGAAACGCTCGTGCCTTATCGTTCCCCGTGTAATAGAGCCGCTCCAGGAACAATGGCAGAATCTCGAACGACAAAAAGACAAAGCAATACAGCGGCATGCAGATGGAGATCTCGAGCATCGCCGACTCGCTGTTCCATCGCCAAGGCAGGATGGCGCTATAGAAGTTCCATGGGCGACCGATGTCGAAGCCAAGTGCGACCAGCCCGGTGGCGTAGAACAGAAAGCCGGACACCAGCGCCGTGCGCATCACGACATGAAGATTCTGCCGATTGAAGACCCACGCTGCGATTCCCAATGCCAGTGGCCCGGATCCCAGCGCGGTCAACGTCATCACGTTGAAGGTCTTCCAGATGCCCCACGCATAAGCGTCGTTCATGCCGGAGAATGGCCCGAGCGGTGAGAAGAAGCGAAGGGCGGCCAATCCAAGGCCCAGCGCGGATACCCCCAAAAGGAAGAACACAAACGGCGTAAGAATGGGGCCATGGGTCACTGGCACACCGGACTGCCAGTGATTGATGAGCGTCGTGCCGCGCTTGTCGGATGTGGGTTGCGTGCTCGTCATAGCTGGTCTGGGAATCCTGATTGCTTCTCATGTTCGAGGCGCTCCAGCTCATGGCGGTTCCAGTTGCGCCGGATGAAGAAGCCAAGTACGCCTGACACCGCGATAGGCCCTGAAAGCCACTTATAGATGTGAGAAGTCACCTTCGTTGCATAGTGCCCTATCGAAGTTGTCCCAAGCTTTGGCAGCCCAATCTTCTGGAAAGATACGCTCGACAGATACAACACCTGTGTTCCACCGGCCTCATGCTCACCATAGACGCGTTCTTCAAAGTATTTGCCCGGCGCGGTTGCGATGCGATCCTTGGCCTTGGCAAGCAGGTCGACCCGCTTGCCAAAGATCACCGCGCCAGTCGGACACGCAGCCGTGCATGCAGGTTCCAGGTCCTTCTTCAGCCGCTGGTCGTAGCAGAACTCGCACTTGACGATCTGCGGATTCCAACTCTTCCATTCGAACTGCGGCACCTCAAAGGGACAAGCCACCTCGCAATATCTGCACCCGATACAAAGCGAGCTATTCCACGTCACAGCGCCCCAGTCGCTCTTCTTCAGCGATCCGAACGGACAACCGGTCACACACGCCGGGTCGAGACAGTGCATGCACTGCTTCTTCACAAACGCGAACTCATCGGACTTCGGGTCTTGATAGAGCTCAATGATGTTCTTCGTCTGAGCGTTCAGCCCGGTCGGCATGTCCCATATCCCGCCCGAAAGCAGGGTATCTGCGGGTAGACCATTCGCCTCGTTACACGCCGGCATACACGCCTTGCATCCCGTGCACACCGTGCTGTCATAGAGCATCGCAATTGCGTCCGCCGGTGCAACTGGATGCGCCGGATGCTCTTCCTCGGCCGCTGCTGTCTTCGGCAGCAATCCCGTTGCCACGGTTCCGCCGAGCCCTACCATCACCTTAAACGCCTGCCGCCGGCTGAGTGCGACGCTCATAGTTGTGGCCGGTCGGAATCGGATGATTCCGGTTTGCTCTTGTTGTCCGGCACCACCGAGCCCGGAACACTCTCGTCGTCTTCAGCCCTCGAAAACTTCCGTGACGCAATATATCCCGCGCCAGCCGCGGCCCCCACAGCAATTCCCACAAGCCCCGTCGCAAGCGGACTGATCGTACTGTACGTCGTACTGATCGGCGCAAAGGCGGTCGGCGGTGCGGCAATCGTATGCAGTTGCACCACCTGGAACATTGGCACTTTGAACGCAACCGCCTTCTCCGTGCATCCGATACAAGGTGCCCCAATCCCAATCGGCCATACATCGGGGATTTCGTTGAAGTGCCTGGTCGAACACCCGGCATGCGTGTCCGGCCCCTTGCATCCCATCTCGTAGAGACACCAGCCTTCGCGATGGCCCTCGTCGCCATACTGCTTTACAAAGTTGCCTGCATCGAAATGCGCTCTTTTAGGGCAATGTTCGTGAATGTCACGGTCAAACGCAAACTTCGGCCGGCGCTGCTCATCCGTCTCCGGGAAAGTTCCATCCGCTGCATACTGAAGCACAACTCCGAGCATCGTGTAGGGGTTCGGCGGGCATCCGGGGATATTGATAATGGACTTATCAGGCATAAGATCCGCGACACCCACGGCTCCCGTCGGGTCAGGATCGGCCGAGGGAATTCCACCCCACGAAGCGCAGGAGCCGATCGCGATAATTGCCGCAGCCTTGCCTCCTACATCGGCAAGCACGTCCATCGCGGGCCGTCCCGCGATCTTCATATAGATCCCGTGGTCCTTCGTCGGAATCGATCCCTCGACCACAAGGATAAACTTGCCCGCATACCGCTTCACCGCTTCATCCAGCGCCTGCCGCGCCTGCAATCCCGAGCCTGCCATCAGCGTCTCGTGATATTCAAGCGAGATCACATTCAGGATGAGATCGGCAAACCCCGGCGCGGACGTCTGCAGCATCGACTCCGTGCATCCCGTGCAGTCCTGAAAGTGCAGCCAGATAATCGGCGGTCGCAGTACCTTGTCCAATCCGGCGGCAACCTCTTCAGGCGTCTTCTTGTCCGTGATCGCCAGGCCATACGGTGCCGCCACCATCAGGCTCGTGCAGAACACAAGGAAGGATCGGCGGCTGATGCCGCACTGCAACATCCGTTCGTCGATTGTTCCAAGAGCTTTCGCGAGAACGATAAGGCCACCGGACTTTCCTGTTCGCGGTTGATCGTGACTCCGCAGATCGCGGGAATGTGCCCAGCTTATTGCAACCTACAGCCCCGCGACTGTTCCCGATTGCTCACCCCATCTTCCGCGCAATGGACACGATTATCCCCGCAACACATCGCGTGAGCACAACGGCACAGTCCTGCGTACCGTCGCAAGGCCATACTCATTCGAAGCGTTGGAAGTATGAGTGCGATCGCAAGCGGCTGCTCCACAACCGCAAAAATAGAAGAGGGATTGTCCATGAGCAACTCGTTCGTACGTATCGTCCTGGCAGTCGGAGTCTCCTGCATCGCCTTCCCCACGCACGCTCAAAGCGGAGCCGACACGTACAAGGCCAAGTGCCAGATGTGCCACGCCGCCGATGGCTCAGGTTCTACTCCCGCGGGCAAAGCGATGAAGGCACTCCCTCTCAACTCCCCAGACCTTATCAAAGCTTCAGATGCCGACCTGATCGCCGCTACCACAAACGGCAAAGGGAAGATGCCTGCTTATAAGACAAAGCTGACGGCAGCCCAAATCCAGGAAACCGTCACCTACATCCGGACACTACAGAAATAACGAGGTCAGGATGGCGGACGAAGGCTCCTTCCGTAAAGAGTGGCTTCGCCCATTCTTCTTCTACGGAAATAACTGGATAAGCCTCCTCGGGGGCGCCATCACCACGGCGTCGGCCATGGTGCTCGTGGGCTTCTGGATTGTCAGCATCTTTGGGCATGGCGGGTCGTCCAATCCTTACCTCGGCATCATCTTTGAGCTCATCCTTCCAGGCGTCTTTGTTGCTGGCCTTGTTACCATCCTCATTGGAATCCTGACCCGCCGCAGCTATCTCGTCGCCACAGATCAAGTCCCGTCGTTCTTTCCTGAGATCAGCATCCATGATCCCATCTTCCGGCATGGTCTCGACTTCGTCGTAATCGCCACACTGATCAACTTCGTCATCGTAGGCACAGCTTGTTATCGCGGTGTCGCCTACATGGATACGGTCTCCTTTTGCGGGACAACCTGCCACGTCATGCTGCCGGAGAACACCGCGTATCACATCTCCTCGCACGCTGGCGTCGCCTGTACGCAGTGCCACGTCGCGCCCGGTACCGCTGGTTATATCCATGCCAAGGTAAACGGCACAAAGCAGCTGCTTGAGGTCGTCTTCCATAACTACCCCGCGCCCATCATGGCGGCTAACAAGCTACCGGCAGCATCCACCACATGCCTCGGATGTCACGACCCCGCAAGCTCCATCGGAGACAAGTTGCGGATCTCCTCTGCCTATGCGGACGATGAAGCGAACTCGCCTACTTCATCACTCACCATGCTCCATGTCGGCGGCAAAGACTCTTTCGGCCGTCTCAGCGGAATTCATGGCGCACACATGGGCAAGATCGAATACATCTCCACGGACTCCAGCAACCAGACCATCTCCTGGGTAGGCAAAACAGAGAGCGACGGTTCACTTACTGAATTTACCTCCGGCGATCCGAAAGCAGCAGCTACCGGCCAGAGACGCACGATGGACTGTATCGATTGCCACAACACTGTCGGCCACGCATTCACTACGCCGGAAGATGCGCTGAACAAAGACATGGCTCTGGGCAGTCCGGCGGTCACTCTGCCGTTCGTCCATAAGGAGGGGCTAGCGCTCCTGAAAGAGAACTACGGCTCGCCCGAGCTGGCCCAGGCGAAGATCACTGCCAAACTCATCACCTTCTATCGATCGCAGTATCCCGCTGTATGGAACTCGCAGCAGTCACAGGTCAATGCCGCGGCAAAGACCTTGGTGAAGATCTATAACTCGAATATCTTCCCCGATATGAAGGTTGGCTGGGGAACCCATCCCAATAACATAGGCCACACCAACTCTCCCGGCTGCTTTCGCTGTCACGATGGGAGCCACAACGCCGGGAACGCGAAAACCATCACCAACGATTGTTCCGCCTGCCACAATCTACTCGTATCGGGAGAACTGCACCCCAAGCTGCTAAGCGACCTGGGATTACAGTAACGGTTGGCCTCCCCACAAGGTTAGCGGCGTAACTGCATAATTACGAAGCTGCGGCGGGGTGCATCGAGGCTTCCTTGTGCAGCGCCCTGAATGCGTCAAGCAGAATCCGAGGATGATGACTTCCCTTATAAACGGCTGGGGGAGTCCTATTCACACCCAGCAACTCGTACACTGCGGTTTGCGCCGAGCGAACCGAATACTCCACGGTGAACACTACGTCTTCGGGCATCTCACAAAATTGTCCCAGAAATGCCAAATTGTGAGACCGCTCGGGAATGATCTGTGGACGGTCTCCGGCAGACCTCGGCAAGAACTGGCTGGTGATGAAAGGCATCATGCACGGAATACAAATGCAGGACTTAAGGATCGCTTCGGCTTTGGTCTGCAAGCGCAGATGGCCGAGAATCTCGGACATGATCTCCTCCCCGCTGCACTGCGACATCGGCTTGCCTACGAAATTCCCCGGCGTGTCGACCTGCAGACCATATCCCCAGAACACGGTGACGTTCTCTGGCTGCCCGATGAAGTGAGGCTGATGCGGCAAGACAATGGACGCGAGCCAATTTGACTCGGGAAACGTGATCAGGCCACCCTCGCCGGGCGCATTTCCCGTAAGATCTCGAACCGCTTCAAAGAACGTCGGCTCAAGCAAAGTCGTCGTGAAAGAAATCCACTTCGATCCGGAGATGTCTTCACAGAAGTTCGCAGGATGTCCAAAGACGGTCCCCTGGCCGGCGATAGCCTCCCATAAGCTCCAGGCTCCGCCATCCGGCTTCGCCTTCAAGACCGGAGCAAGCGTCATTGAGCCCAGAGTGGAACCTTCCGTCATAGAACCAAGGGTCACCATCACAAAGTCTGCGTCGGAGACTTGGATCGTATGCGCGTGTGCCCCGGTGCGGCAACGGATTCCTTCCGCCCAGAAGCCCTCAGCACTGTGTTCAAGGTCCAGATTTGTTACCTGCGTATTGAGAACAAATTGGACTCCCCGCTCCACCAGCCACCTGTGTAGCGGTCGAACCAGCGAATCGTATTGATTGAAGACGGTCCGCATGATGCCGCCGAGCGTGTTAAATCCCGAGACCATGTGCGTGAATCGCACCAGGTAGCGCTTGAACTCGACCGCACTATGCCAGCGCTGAAATGCAAACGTCGTACACCACATAAACCAGAAGTCTGTCTCGAAGAACTCCGCATCGAAGTGGTCGGAGATAGCAGTCCGCCCAAGCCGCGACTCTGGCTCTAGTTCCAGCCATTCGATTGTGAGAATCTGCTTCTCGCTCAAGCCAAATAGGGGGGCTTCGACGGCCTTCCCGTCGCGAAACAGGCGCGATCTCGACGCGGTCTTCAGTATCTCGTTCCAGGCAAATATCTCTTCGGTGACCGATTGGCTGTTGTCGAGCGTCGGAATTGATGAAAAGAGATCAAAGGTGCACAGGTACTTACTCTCAAGCATGCGTCCGCCGCGCATCACGTAACCGGTCTCCGCACTTCCATTGGCGTCGAGACTCCCACCGATGTTGACGGACTCCTCAAGGATCGTGATGGCATGTCCCTTCACTCCCGCATCGCGAATCAAAAAAGCCGCGGCTGCCATGGACGCAATCCCTGCGCCGACCAGATAAACCTTTGTGTCTGCTTGAACTCTTCGCTTCAGCTTCATCGGATGCTCCCTGCCTTCAATTCCTTCTAAAGCTTCGCAGGACTAAGGGTGATGATCTGGTCCTTTCTGCACACCATAGAAAGGCCTTGGAGCCTTCGTGCGAACAGCCGATCCTGAAGGCCGGATGAGCAAGGCGATACAGCCTAAAAACCTGGCGGCTGCCAAGCTGGAACTATGAGCACCCACCTCCGCCACGATCTCAATCTCCTTCTCACAACTCTTCTGACAGGCAAGCTTCCCCGAAGTCTCAGCTGGGCCGACACTCTGGCACTGATCGGTCACATCGGCGAAGTTCAGCCTCACGGTCATGATGAATCTGTCTTTATCGTCCGCTCACAACGTGCGTTCTTCAAGCACCCTCACACCCACGATCTCGGCGTTGAAGAAGTCGCTCGTCTGCGAAAGTTCCTCCGCGACGCCGGTCCGGAGCTTCCAGCCAGCGCTCCATCTCAGCCCTGCAGGATGGTCGTGGTCATTGATCACCATGGAGCCCACATCTACAAGGACGTTGATGGTAAGGTCCCAGAATCAGAGCACACCGGCCGCCCCTACGATCCGTTCGGCTTCCACCATCACCTGATCCACAAGAAGGAAGCCAACTACAAAGGCGAGCGTGTCCCGGAAGACAAGACCTTCTACGAAGAGATCGCTCAAGACCTTCTGCCCGCCAACGAGATCGTTCTCATCGGACACGGCACCGGCAAGAGCAGCGCAGTAGATCACCTGGCGGAATATCTCAAGGCAAACCACCACGATATCTCGCGTCATATCATCGCCATAGAAACGGCCGACCTGTCGGCCCTGACCCTGCCCGAGATCGAAGCCATCGCGAAGCAGCACATGATCGCAGTCGTTTAACTGAGCATGGCCGAAGCTCTAAGCGACGGCCTGCTCGGAGACGATCTCAAACTGAACCTTGCTCGCACAGAAATCGCAATCCGCTTCGTTCAAACCTTTGCCCGCTTGCGCCACCGGGAAGGTACGCAGGCACTCAGAGCACGTCACAGCGAGCAACTCTCTACCGTTCTTCGCCCAGACTGCGGCCTTCTTCGGCCAATTTGCGGCAGGGCGCGTAGGAAGTTCGGTCAACAGATCACTTATCTTCTCGAAGAGAGCCGCAGGGTTATAACTGCCCTTCGCGAAGAACGCATCTGCCAAAACACTCTCCGGCACCGAGACGCCAGAGAACTCTCCGGAGATGACGATGACCGGCACGGTGGGGAATCTCTGCCGAACCACCGACAGGAACTCAAAACCATTCATGTTCGGCATTTGCAGGTCGGAGATGATCATGTCCGGCAGCGCGTTCCTGAGAGCCGCTAGCCCTTCAAACCCATCCTCCGCGCAATGCACCTCGTAGCCTTGCGACTCCAGGATGCTTTTACCGAGAAGGCGCAGGCTCACTTCGTCGTCAACGATCAGGACGCGGTGTCGAAATGCTCGTTCAGGCACCCACGCCGCCCTTCCGAGCTTCATTAGATTCCGAAGTCCAAACGATCGCCGAGGGCCGAAGCTTCGCGATCAATGCTGAGGCATCACTGGGACGCGTAAGCTGCGACAAGTACACTCCCCCAAGAGCAGCGATTAGACACTTCAGCATCTGCAGCACGCAATCACCTCGATTAGAAGCATGCCCCAGCAGCCGCGCGACCGTCTGTGCACTTAAGCACACAGCAAGTTTCCGAATTGCTTCCGCATGAGCCCTAAAGCTCTACATCTCCGCAGACGCAAGACCATACTCCAGTTAGGCCTCGCGGAGACAATCCCGTCAATTGCGACGCTCCGTTTTATGGACATAGGAGAAACAAATGTCGACGGTAAATTCAATAGTCGCCGTGTACAGCACGCACGCGCAAGCTGAGGCTGCAATCAAGGAACTCCAGGAAGCTGGTGTCGATATGAAGAGCCTTTCGATCGCGGCGAAGGACACCCACACCGACGAACACGTCGTTGGCTACTACAACGCGGGCGACCGGATGAAGTACTGGGGCAAGATGGGCGCATTCTGGGGCGGCTTTTGGGGACTGCTCTTCGGATCGGCCATGTTCGCTATCCCCGGCATCGGTCCCATCCTCGTCGCTGGCCCACTCGTCGCCTGGATCGTAGCTGGCCTCGAAGGTGCAGTCGTCGTGGGAGGAGCCAGTGCCATCGGCGCTGGCCTCGTCAGCATCGGCATTCCTAAGGACAGTGTCGTCGAATACGAGGTCGCCCTCAAGACCGACAAGTTTCTCCTAATCGTCCACGGCTCACCCGACCAGGTAAGCCACGCCAAGGCGATCATCGAAGGCACCCAGCACACCTCCTATACGGTGCATGGCGAAACCGTCCTCGCTTAACACTCGACCGAACGGGCTGGAGCTTCTCGTTACTCGAACTCCAGCCCAAGAGGGCATCTGCTCGTCCCACAAGTTTCCAGCGCATCATCCGCACCGCTCGGAGAAACCATGATTGAACACCTGCAAGAATCGAGAGGTCCGGCCTTCGGATTCGCAGTCCGCGGGAAATTGACGGCAGAGGATACGACCGGTCTCCTCGCTAAGCTGGACACCATGATCGGCGACTACAAAAAACCAATCGGCGTCCTCGCCGACCTCACCCGGATGGAAGGCGCGGACTGGACTGCCCGCTGGAACGAGATGCGCTTCCTGGAGCGGCACACAAGTCAAATTGCGCGGCTCGCCATCGTCGGTGCCTACAATTGGGAAGAGATCGCCAGCATGGTCCTCGTTGCAACCGCCGCACTTCAAGCTCAGACACGTTACTACCAGTCCTCCGAACTCTCCCACGCATGGCATTGGGTAAAGATGCTCAAGCACGATGAAGAGACACCGGTTCGTATCATGTACCCTGGGCACGGACTCTTTCAGGACTACACCCCTGAATACATGGGAATCTGAATCCTCCGAATGCGGAAGCCACAAGCACGCGACAATGCACCATCTAAGGTCAGGTGTAACGGGGCATCATGATCAATCGACACCGTCGCAATCGCAACCTGACCGCCTTCGGCCTTCTCGCATTCCTGTCTCTCTGGTCTGTCGTTGCCGTAGGCCAGTTCAGAACACGGGACATCTCCGGAACGGTGACCGATCACCAGCACGAACCGCTCAAAGGGGCAGTTGTCGAGGTGGAAAATTGCGTGTCGCTCGGAGTGGTCTCCTACATCACGGGTCGCGACGGAAGATACAGCTTCAAGCGTCTGGACGGCGATATCGACTATCGCGTGTGGGTCAGCTTCCGTGGGCACAAGTCCAGGGTCAGGCAACTGAGTAAGTTCGACGAATATAAGCCAAAGATCATCGACTTCGTTGTCGATCTACACTGATCGAACATCGCCTGCTTCTACCTACATACTATGTCCCATAGCGACAGCGGTGTGATTCTTGGGCATAACACGGCCTTTGATACGCTGAGCGATCCAATGAAAAGGATGGAGCCACGGCGGAGGAATTCCACAGCTCTCGCAACCAAGTAGCGGTCGCAGATCCGCCAGCACCATGTAGGCGACATTCAGGATAGCCTGAAAGGGCCTCTTCTCGAAGACACGTACATCGAAGCTACGCGCCAGCCACCTCGTGCTCGGCAGTCTGCGCAGCGTCTCGGCCACGGCCTCTCCGTTCGTTCTCATCGATCCGTCGGGCATCAGGAGATGAATATTTGCATAGGCATCCCATATGTCGAGCTGAGGATTCAGCGCACGCAGAGCGAGTGGGTCGTTGCCGATCGGCCGAATGATGAGAGGAGACCCTCCCGCCTGCCGCTTCGCGGATTGAGTGACCCAGCGTGCAATCACCCGGCATACCGCACATTCATCGTTGAATAAGAGAATGGGCTTGCTCAGGTCTTCCCGGATTGTCACGCTAATTCCTCGAACGGGCGAGTCACTGCATCCCACAGGACCTTCACCGATGGATCGGGTCCAACCGCTCGCCCGACCTCTTCTCCGTTGAGAAGCATCACAAGCGTCGGAGTACCTTCAATCTGGTAGCGTTTCGCAAGCTCCTGGTCGACCGCAATGTTCACCCTAAACACGGCCTCCTGCGAGCCTAGCGTTTCAGCCACCTCCTGCAGCACGGGCTCGAGCAAGCGGCAGTGCTCGCAACCGTAGGACATGAACTCGACGGCCACAGGGCCAGACCGCGTTCCTACCAGCGCATCGAACGTCTCGCCTGTTACCGGTCTTACAAAGTCAGTTGCCACCGTCATACGAACTCCCTCTTGAACGTAAACTTTCGATGGGACGATCAAAATCAGCGACACGAGTCGTCCGCCATGTATCCAGCAAAAGATTCGCTGCGACCAGCGTCCCTTCCAGTTGGGTAAGCGACAATCCGCTCAAACCGTGAGCGCGATTCTCTGAAACCAATTCAGTCATGCTGCCTGTCATACGTTTACCTCGAAGCTGGGAAAGGCAAATCAGGAGGGGCTAGTTGGCGGCTCTCCAAACCTTCTGCCACTAGTCTCTTCGTCCGGCTAGGTCTGCGCTGAGCAATCGTGCTCAATCTGAGATGAGCCATAGAGACCTACTCTTCCGAGCGGGACATGGCATGCTCTAGCTTAGGGATGGGCGATCAACTCAGCTCCAGCGGCCCATGAAAGGCTCATTGTGAAAACAGAATCGAATCCCACCGTGAACGATCAAGCTGCAATTGTGGATGCGTATGACCCGCTCTTGGCTCTCATCCGAAAGCGGCATTCGAGTAGAGGCGAGTTCAATCCTGATCGCAGCATCTCGAAACCGATCCTGGCTCGGATACTGGAAGCTGCACGATGGGCACCCACGCCAAACAACATGCAGAACTTCCAGATTGTAGTTGTGGATGACCCAAAGACCCTGACGCTCATCGGGGCGCTTTCAGCCGAGATGTCCGAGGCTTATCTCAAGGAAAACTACGCCTTGTTATCGGCAAGCGAAGCTGAGTTGCGCGTCAGAAAAATTGGCACGCTGGCAGGAATCTATCCCCGCGCATGGGTCGATCCCGAAGCCTGGAATCCCACTTCGGACTATAGGTCGCAGCTTACATATCTGGGGAAGACGTTGCTGCAACCCAAGGTCTTGTTTGTCGTGCTTTACGACTCAAGTTCGCGGGCTCCCGGTTCAGAGGGCGATACCCTAGGCTTCATGGGGCTCGGGTGCGTCATGGAAAATATGTGGTTGACTGCGGAATCGCTCGGTCTCGGCATGCATATACTCACTGTCTTTGCTGACAGCCCGGTGGAAGCGGAGGTGCGACGAGTCCTCAAGATAGAGCCACAAATGAAGATTGCGTTTGCCTGTGGCTTGGGCTACCCCGCCTATCCAACCGTCGAAGATTTGCGCGTCAGACGAGACTTGGACGACTTTGTGCATGACAACGCGTTCCGCCAACAGAACGTTTCTTGGAGCCTCGAGTTGAACAAGAGCCTGGAATGAGAAACGGAACATCAGTGGAGGGAATCGTTATCCGCGAGCAACGGCTACATCTCAAGCGACCTTCGCTCGTTTCTTCTTCTCTGCGGCCGTGGGTGCAGGATCGAGAAGGACCGGTCGTTTTGAGTTTTGATCCGGCAGCTTATCGTGCAGCACAACGTTCAAAAGAGACTTATGGACGTGAATCCGTCCGTTGTACGTGATGTATCCCATTTTTCGAAACCGATTCATGAACTTGCTTACTCGGGATCGCGTCGTCCCAATCATCTCCGCAAGAGCCTCTTGCGTTACCGGGGGAATCAGGGTCTGCGGAACTCCAGAGTCACCAAACTGCGCCATCAACAAAAGCGTCCGAGCTAAACGCTTTTCGCTGTTATTGAAGAGCTGGTCGACCAGATCTTCTTGTGTTCGGATGGCCCTGGTAAGGACGAACTTGAGAAACATGTCAGAGAATTCGTGCTCATGGTGCAGCAGCTGAACCATCTCATCCCGGTCAAGCTTTAGAGCGACGCAAGGCGTGATTGCCATAGCGGTCGCCGCATGGAAGCCAGCTGCTCCTGCGAGTGATTCTTCGCCTATAAAGTCGTGGGCCACCATCAGGGAGACAGTTGCCTCCTTACCCCGCTTTGAGACCACAATGAGCTTCGCTCTTCCCGACTCCAGGTAAAAAATGGCGTTCGCGTCATCTCCCTGGGAGTAGAAAACGTGGCCTGCCAGGACGCGCACCGTCTTATGTGTCAGGGCAGCGGCTGACATATATCGTGCCGGATTGAACTTCACGTGCTTGGTTCCTGGCATTCCATCCCCCATTCATGGTGATCTTCGACCACCTCAATCGCTGCGAGAGAAGTCAGAGCATACCCCCACGGTAATCTATCGGTCGGGATCCAGACTGTGTCGTTTTGCTCACACAGTGAGTATGCGCTCAACGAGGGTGAATGTGACTTTGCGGGTAGCACCCCCCACGAGCAATGGGGCTCTACTTCCGTCTGCTGCCGGGCCCACAATGTGCAGTGAGGAACTAACATGCCAATGCCCATCAATGGAACTGTTCTCGAACATCCCTCAGCGTCTCGCCCGAACGACATCTCTTCCACCACCCGCATCCCCAAGCCGAAGCAGATGCAGGCCGCTGTCGTTGAAATGTTCGGCAAGCCTCTTGTCTTACGCGAATGGGACATTCCCACACCCGGAGTTGGTCAGATCGTTGTCAAGACGGAGGCCTGCGGAGTCTGTCACACCGACCTCCACGCCGCCAACGGCGACTGGCCCCTGAAGCCGAAGCCGCCGTTCATCCCGGGTCATGAGGCCATCGGAATCGTCTCCGCTATCGGCAGCGGCGTCACTCTCGTCAAGGAAGGCGATCGTGTCGGTGTGCCCTGGCTCTACTCCGCCTGCGGTCATTGCGAGTACTGCCTCAGCGCATGGGAGACCGTCTGCCCAGATGCGCTCTTCGGCGGGTACTCCGTCAATGGCGGCTTCGCCGAATACATCCTTGCCGATCCCAACTACGTCGCTCACATCCCGAAGGGCATCTCACCCACAGAGGCAGCGCCATTGATCTGTGCCGGCGTCACCACCTACAAAGGCATCAAGGAGACTCAAGCGAAGCCGGGACAATGGCTCGCTGTCTCGGGTTGCGGAGGCCTTGGTCATCTCGCCATCCAATACGCGAAGGCAATGGGTCTCCTCGTGTGTGCGGTAGACATCGACGATCGCAAGTTGGCCTTGGCAAAGAAGCTCGGCGCTGATCTCACCTTCAATGCGAAGACCAGTGATCCAGCCGTGGAACTCAAACGAGAAACCGGCGGCGGAGCTCACGGTGTTCTCATCACTGCTCCCTCGCTGGTCGCGTTCAAGCAGGGCATCGCCATGACGCGCAAACGCGGCACCTGTGCGCTCGTTGGCCTGCCTCCGGGCGACTTTCCCGTCCCACTCTTCGATGTCGTCGCAAACTGCATTTCCATCCGCGGTTCTTTCGTAGGGACGCGCGCCGACATGGCCGAAGCCCTCGACTTTGCCGTCAAAGGCAAGGTGAAGGCGGATATCGAGCTGCAGCCTCTCTCAGAGATCAACAACGTCTTCAAACGCCTGGAGCACGGAGACGTACCTGCACGGGTCGTCCTTCAATTCAGTTAGCAGGCCCTGCAGTGGCGGATGTTGGAGATGAGTGCCGCTGCTTCAACATCCGCTACCTTCCTGAGCAATCGGGCACAGCCTCTCAACGAGCAGGTAGCGGATGATTGAGGGGCTGAGCCTCTTTGCCAGCAAGGAGCATCATGCCAATAGCCGGAGCGCGCTTCAACCCAACGAAGATCCTGGTCCCAACCGACTTCAGCATTTCGTCCCTTGCAGCTTTGGCAGCGGCTACGGATCTGGCGCTCCTCTTCCACGCCGAAGTTCTGTTGCTGCATGTCATGCCGGTCCTGCCGATCGTGAGTGGAGATGATCTCCCAACGCCGTTTCCGGAGCGCCAGGAGTTCCTTCGGGTCGCCGAAGAAGAGGCGCAGGAGACATTGACACAATGGGTTTCTGATTTATCAGGCAGAGGTATTGAGGCAAGCTTAAAAGTCACGGTCTCCAATGACGTTGTGGATAAGGTGATCTCAACGATCGAACAGCAAGGGATCAACATGTTGGTGCTCTCTACACACGGCATGTCAGGCTGGCGTCCCATGGTATTCGGGTCGATCGCGGAGAAGTTGATCAAGCTGGCAGGGTGCCCGGTCCTCTTACTTCGAAGCGCGGCAACTCCAGCCTAAGAACTTGTCAGGAAAGAAGAACTCCATGAAAATAGCATTTCTCCACACCAGAAATGAATTCACCACTGAGCTGTTTCGAGAGTTGAAGACCGCGCTCAACGATCATGAGCTCGTCTCCTGGGAAGCCGGAAGCCCCGCGCCGGCAGACGATATCGAGATCCTGTTATCAAGTGGAGAGGTGGGCAGGGAGCATCTCCTGCACCAGCCCAAACTTGCTCTTATTCAAACCACAAGCACGGGATACGAGACTGTAGACATCGACACCGCAACTGAGTTGGGCATATGGGTTTCCTATGCTCCATCTGACCTGACCGGCAATGCGACCTCCGTAGCCGAATTCGCGGTTCTTCTCATTCTTGGTGCGTCGAGAAGTCTTGGAGAGATCCTCAGATCCGAAGGCGATTCCCAGATAAAACCGCGCACTCCCCGTGCCTTGAACGGTAAGACCGTTTGCATCGTCGGCCTGGGCAGCATTGGCATCCAGATCATTGATCGCCTCCGTCCCTTCGGCGTTCTGTTCCTAGCAACGGACGAGCATCCCGAAAAAGCTCCGGCCGATGTCGTAGCCTTCAGGGCCGAGCAGCTTCACACTGCCGTCGCCGATGCCGATTACGTGGTCGTCTGCGCCCGCGCTTCCAAGGAAAACGTCAACCTTATCGATGCGAAGACCATCAAGGAGATGAAACGTGGCGCGATGTTGATCAATATCGCCCGCGGCACATTGGTTGACGAGAAAGAGTTAGCCACAGCTCTGAAATCAGGACATCTATCCGCCGTAGGCCTTGATGTTCTCAAAGACGAACCGCTGACCCTCGCGAATCCGCTCATGAGCTTCCCGCAAGCTCTGATCACGCCTCATATCGCGGCCTTCACAGATCTCATGCTGGCCGGAACCGTCACCTATGTTGACGGTGTGATTCGAGGACTGTCAGCTGGCAGGTTGCCCGCTTCGCTCCTAAACCGGCCAGCCAAGCCCAAGCATCGGTTTGACTCGAATGAAGGAAGCATCGCGACCGTGAAGAATTACTCTCAAGCGATCACGTGACCGCTAACCCTTCGAGGTCGCATGACCGAGCATGACGCGCCCCCGGCTCTGCTTGCCATCTTGCAATCCAATTGGCAGTCGGAGATGGAAGATCACACCACCTACAAGGCGCTCGCCCTGGCCGAGCTCGATGCGAGACGGCGCAATGTGATGCGGGGTTTGGCGTCGGCGGAGAAACATCATGCCCATCTCTGGGCCGCTGAGATCGCCGTTCTCGGTGGACCCAAGCCGCTCTATGTAGGCATGGAAAGCGGGCGCGCAATTGTTTTCTCCGGCCCAGCGGGCGGGGTTGATGCCGAGCTCCATCAGCTTCGAATCAAGGAACGAAGCGAGATTGAGCGGTACGATGCGCAGCGCCTACTTCTAACCACCTCGTCCAGTCAAAAGATCTTGCGAGAAGTGATCGCCGACGAAAACGAACACTACAAGATACTCAGCGCGCTTATCCGCGCACGGCCACCTCTGCCCGCAATGGATGATTCACACGCGAGGGCCGCGCTCGCCGCTCTCCTGGCTGCGCGCAGAAAGCAGCATCCACAAGTCGCGGGTTGGACGAATGAAGCCATATACGCAGCTCACGATGGTCTCGGTTCTATCTTCGGTATCGTCTCCGGCGTAGCTGGAGCCACATTCGGACAAAGCCGATATGTCCTCATAGCGGGTCTCGCAGGGATGATGGGCAGTGCTCTATCCACCGGGACCGGAGCGTATCTTACGGCGAAGAGTGAGCGGGAAATCTACGACGCCGTGATCGCGCGAGAGCGCAGGGCTGTGGACTTCGACGAATCGGAGTCGCGCGAAGTCCTTGCGCTCAGCCTCCAGGTACGGGGCCTGCCGGAAGACGTCGCGGGCAGGTTGTCGCACCTGCTGGCCGAAAACAAAGAAAGCTTCGTGAAAGCTCTCGCACGTACCGGGGCAAACCTCTCAGAGGAAAACCTCAAGAATCCATGGATTGCGGCTCTCACAGGTTTTGCCGCAACCGCGATCGGCGCCTTCGTCCCAATGATTCCATTCTTCTTTGTGTCTGGCATCTGGGCGATCGTTATCGCGGCCATCGTCTCTCTCTCTGCTCACTTTGCGATCGGATCAGCGAGATCACTCATGACCATCCGACCATGGTGGCGATCCGGACTCGAATTGACCGCCTTTGGAGCCCTGGAAGGTGCTACTACGTTCTCTATTGGAATGGCGTTGGGGCACATGATCGGCACGCGCTGATACCTCTTAGGCGATCATTCGAGACCCCGTCAGGGGCCAGCTTCAATCACCGTAACGCTCTTTCCCGTGCCGCTCGCGAGCAGCGAATCGGCAGTAACCACCAGGGTCGCACCCGGCGTCAGAATCTCATCCAAAGCACTTCGAAACGCATCGGGCATCTTCACCCTCGCACGCTCCGTGAGCGGCAGCTCCCGGCTCCCCGCCCAGCTTTGCCCTGGTAGGGGCAGCTGCATCCAGTGGAATCCCTGCTCATCCACCTTAGAAAGGCTGTACGCCGTCGTCTCGACCACGGGTCCAGATACGCTCACTGGCGTCGACCCGATAAGCACTCCATTTCGCAGGACAACCAGTCTCTTGTCCGCGCCACTCAGGATCAGAGATACCGGCCCTGACACGGCCTTCTGTGGTTCCCAGATCGCTCCACCCGCGTCCTCAGCCTTCGTCGCCGCCTCGCCCTGCAACAGGTCCGGAGTCGGAGCCAATCGCGGAACCTCGTCGAGGTCCGTTATTACAACCGTCATGCCGCGCGTCGTCATGCCATACAGGAGCTTTGCAAATGTCATTGGCATATGAATGCATCCGTGGGACGTTGGATAGCCCGGAAGATTTCCCGCGTGCATCGCTACCCCCGACCACGTCAGTCGCTCCATGTAGGGCATCGGGGCCGAGTCATAGAGGTTGGACTTGTGGCGGACCTGCTTTTGCAAAACAGTAAATACCCCGGTCGGCGTCTCACGACCTGGCCTGCCGGTAGAGACCGTGGTTACGCCAATCAGAACGCCATTGCGGTAAACGTAGCAACGCTGCACAGCTAGACTGATTACGGCCAATACCGGCCCACTTGGAGCGATCTCTGGCGTCCAGATGAATTGGCCAGGCTTCAAAGCTTGTATATCGCTTGCTAAATCTGAACCGAGAGGACTCAACTCCTGCGCCCGCATGGATCGGCTGCCAATAACCGCAATCATCAGACAGGCCAAATTTGTGCCGATGAAATTGCGTCTCGACCTTGTCACATCCATCTGAAGCCTCGTCTCATGCGCCGTTCCGGTAGATCCCGGAACGCCAATTGATGTAACCTCTGTCCCATATCTATGTGTAGAGATGCTCGTCTCCCGGCACGTCTCTTTCGTCCTCTGAGCTCACTTTCGCGCGCTTCGATGGGTCGCTCTCTGTCAAGAGTCCCTTCGGCGACACGAATCGCAATCTCGCAAGGCTCGCGGAGTCGGATCCAAGCCTTCCTTGCTGAACATCTTGCGGGCCCCGCCTATTTCGCCTAAGCCGAAATAGAGCATCCAGCAATTGCTCAGGGCGGCAACGGTGATCGATTAACTCGTCAAAAAGCGAGTCTTTTAGAATCATCTCCGCCGCGCCAAGGATCAGAATCCGTGCATTGGGCCAACTCATACGAATCTTGAGGGCCCAACCTTCCGCCGCCGCCTGCCCAAGGCTCTCGCTGAGTATGGCGACTTTTACGCTCGTGTCTTCGAGGAAGCCACCCGTGTCAGCCTCACCCGTCGCGGCAGAATAGCCGTCGGCAGCTTGAAGCAGGCTCGCCCGCGCAGCTAGCGAAATCGGATTCGGATCCACGATCAGAATGCCCGGAGGAAGCAATGCGTAATTCTTCGTGCTAGTTCTCTGAAGTTGCACTGATCCTCCGTCCTGAGCGGTTCGGCTGTCGAGGTCGTTAGCGCAGCTTTGACTTGTGAGCCTTAACAAAGACGAGTGCTACGAAAATGGTCGAGAGGCAAGTGACCATCAGGACATGATCGCCCGTCATCTTTAGACCTCATCTTCTGTCACAGCGCGATCTACTTTGTGAAGATTGAGTGCGCTTCGTCGTAGGCTTGTTCGGCTTTTCCACCTTGCTCAGCCATATCGTCTGCGACTCGATCGAGTCGCCTCTGCGATGCCGTCTCGACTTCAGGAGTGGCCGCCCCCAAACGTCCCTTCGCTACAACATGAGGAACAAAAGAGTCTTCCCAGACTTGTATTGCGGGTTCTTCGACAATGGATTCGCCACGGCCAGATTGCAATAGAAGCAGAGTGCAGTTGACTTGCTTGATCAGTTGCTCCGCGATTGATCCTAGGATCAATGGGCGCCAGCCAGATAAGCCATGGGTCGAGATCACGAGCAGGTCTGCTTTCTCACTTTTGATAACGCGCATCAAGCTCCCTACAATATCATTGCCTGTCTCGACACTGAAGGATATAGGAATATTCTTGAGCATCAATTGTTCTCTACGCGCATTAAGCTTCTCCTCGATCACCTCCCTGCGTTCCTGTAGCACCGAAGTCTCAGGGAAGAAATCCGAGCCATTAAAGTCAGGGATTTCGGGAATGATGTGGACAAGGTGAATGCCTGCATGGAATTGCTCAGCGAGGCCTGTAGCGGCTTCCAAGGCAGCCTCGGAAGATGCGGTGAAATCGATTGGCAACAGAATCTTGGTGGCTGAAAATGCCGCTTTGTGAGTATTCGACACGGGTGCACTCCTGGCTTGCGTTCAACATCGGTTGGACTTCGATTCGGCTCAGATCTGGCCGTTTGGCATCATGCCATTCGCTGCTGGTGTCTCCGGGGCTAGGTTCATCTGTGACTGGTTATTCGTCGCTGCAAGCGCCTTGTCTTGACCAATTCCCATCGTTAGAGAGGTGAGACCCGCGAGCCCGCCTAGCTGACGATGATTATTGAAACGGTAATCGAGGTATTCGTTCTCATTTGGAAGATCCTTCTGACTTGCACATGTGCGGCGCTTGGAGCTTTGCCAATTACGATCCAAAAGAAGTGCATCCGTTCGTACCGCTGCCATTACGCCGATGAGAGCTCGCCATGGAAGATGGAGGAGTGAGGCTTGTCCCCTTCAATGTCTCACCCTAGCGTCACTGTCGGCTTCGGAATGTGCGCTTGACAGCTAATCTGTAGGCCTGCTGACAGACTCTGCCAAGGTCATTACCTCGACACTCGCATTACGAGCCTCTTTAATCTGAGCAGTACAGCACACTGTTTATTAACTCAAAAAAACATAAGCTCAATCGAGACCTCGGTTATTGACCACTCCTAAGTTACGGATTGCAGGGATTCGAGTCGCCCGATGAACAGAGTCACCTATTCAGCCTGTATCACCCGCACAGGTTATCGAGATACCTCGTGATTCGTTTCTTTGAGCCGCACTGAAACTGGAAAAACGGGAAACCGATTTGCTAGTGCCTCAAGGATCGGCGCTGAAGCAAAGTTACGTAGCGATGTGTGACATCCGTTATCAAAGAAGTTCGCTGCTTTGGAGCGGGTATAAGCTGACACGTCATCCCCAATAGGGAACTGCAAAGCTACCCAAAGTTCACGATTGATAACGTGTGTGCTTTCAATTACTTGAGTTTTTTCGTTTCCGGCTGTAAACGTAGGTGCTGGGGGACAACATTCGTACAAGCGGCGACGGTTTGCAGAAACCGGTAACGCCGTGGAAGCATCCAAGCGCATCAAGGGACTACCTGTTCCAGGTGGCAAATCGAATGGCCTCCGCTAACGACAAGCCGCGAGAAACTGCTACGCCGTCGGCATCTACGGTCTCGATAAACGAGACGTCCAGTGCCCGATCCATTGCCACCCGCCTCACCGACGCGGAGTTCGGTGCGGTTGAGGCAGCGGCCGCCGACGCCGGTAAGAAGGTGGCGGAATGGCTACGCGAGGCGGCGCTTGCGCACGCCCGTGCGAGTTCTGGTGCAGCGGAGCAAACGGATCCGATCCTACTGGCTGAGATCATGGGGATGCGCTCGCTCATGCTGAATCTGTTCGCCAAGGCGTCGGAAGGTCCACTAACGACCGACGATCTACGCAAGATGTCAGCCTATTCGGACTCCATTAAGGAGCAGAGGGCACAGGATTACATGGCGCAAAGGCGTCACCGGAACAGTCCCAAAACCACGGACAAGCCGTAATGAAACTCTCCCGCATTCGGTTTGCCTTTCCCTGGCGGATCACGCTGATCCTGGTACTCCTTCTATGCCTCCCATTACTGGGCTTCTGGGCTTGGTTACGGTGGGAAGTTCCGCCACTAAAACGGTATTATCTGATCGCATATTGGCACAGTTCCGAACACGCAAATCAGCCTGATGCCAAGACTCAAATCCGCTGGCTCTTGGAAACGGCTCCCGGGCGTAAGAGACAGTGGTTGTTCGCCCCCGATGTCACCGAGGGAAGCGAGAGTGAACTCCCTTTGGAACTCTCGTCTTTTGCTCTTGAACAAGGATGGAAGGGCATAGAAAGAACCGCAGTGGAAAGCGTGGATTCCACCGAGGTCGAAAAGCTCCTGCGTGAAGATTTTTATGACGGCGAAAGTTTCCGTCGACTCGTCAATGAACCGTTACTCTATGGTGTCGCGGCTTGGCTGATCGTCGCCTATTTGGCATTCGTGATGAGAGGAGACATCGGGTACGAGTGGAGACAGCTTCGACGCGCGGTTACGGAGCCCCAATGGTCATCGAATTATGGCAGGGATTGGCCCGAGAATCGAGAAGGGATTGTTGCTCGAATCCGGTTGCGAATTGCCGACTGGATTAGTGAGCAGAAAGCATCCTTTGTCGTTTTGGGATCGTCTACTTGAGCTAAGCAGATACAGACGCTGTTAATGGTCGAGTGGGGTTCAGAGATGAGTGTTCCTTTCTGTAGTGAGCCTGATGGCGAAGAGTTTGGACAGGAAGAAAAAGAGCTTGAAAAGAGCGGATTGCACTTTGAACTGAGTCGCCGCCGATTCATGCAGACGGCGAGTGTGATCTCTGCCGGAATAGCTACGGGACTACCGGGCGTCTCGACTGCAGAGACGCCGGGGTCGAAGACTCAGGCGATCACCTTGAAGGTCAATGGAAAGTCAGCGAGTTTGTCGCTTGACCCACGTACTTCCCTGCTCGACGCTCTGCGCGAGTCTATGGATCTAACGGGCAGCAAGAAGGGCTGCGACCACGGGCAGTGCGGGGCATGCACCGTCTTGCTCGACGGACGGCGGGTGAATTCCTGTCTGACGCTGGCGTTTGCCGCAGAAGGTTCCGAGATCACCACAATCGAGGGGTTGGCGAAGAACGCCGACCCTAAAGAGATCAGCGATCTCCATCCCATGCAGGCTGCGTTTCTTGAACACGACGGCTACCAGTGCGGATATTGCACGCCGGGCCAGATTTGCTCGGCGGTCGGAGCGATCGAAGAGCACAAGCGGGGAGCGCTCTCCATTGTGAGCCTGCACACCGGCAAGTCCGACCATCCAGAGATGACGGACGACGAGATCAAGGAGCGCATGAGCGGCAACATCTGTCGCTGCGGAGCTTATCCCAACATCGTGGCTGCGGTTCGCGCAGTAGTAGGAGCGTCCGCATGAAGTCATTCAACTACGAACGTGCGTCTGCTCCCGAAGGCGCAATCCATGCTGGAGCGGCGAAAGGTGCGAAGTTTCTGGCAGGCGGAACGAACCTCGTCGACCTGATGAAGTATGGGATTGAATCGCCATCCACACTGGTTGACATCAACCACCTCGAGTTGAAGCAGGTAGTCGCGAATCCTGATGGCGGCGTAATCATTGATGCTCTGGTTCGGAACTCCGATCTTGCCGATCATCCGCTGATCAAGACGCAGTATCCCCTGCTCTCGCAGGCGCTTCTTAGCGGCGCTTCGCCGCAGTTGCGCAACATGGCCACAACTGGCGGGAATCTGATGCAGCGGACGCGATGCTACTACTTCACTGACGTGAACTTTCCGGCCTGCAACAAGCGTGCGCCGGGATCGGGATGCGCTGCAATCAAGGGGTATAACCGGATTCACGCGGTCCTGGGGCAAACCGACAAAGGATCGACGAGCGGCGAAAGCTGCATCGCGACGAATCCCTCGGATATGAATGTCGCCATGGCGGCTCTCGGCGCAAAGATTGAAGTCGAGGGGCCCAAGGGTAAGCGAACCATCTCTTTCGCCGACTTTCACAAGCTGCCGGGTGCGACTCCATGGATTGAGACGGCACTCAGGCCGGATGAGCTGATCATCGCCGTCACTCTGCCGCCTGCGAAATTCGCGAAAAACGCCTACTACCTGAAGGCGCGCGACCGTAACAGTTATGCGTTCGCGCTGATCTCCGTGGCGGCTGGTCTTGAGATGGACGGCGATACGATCAAGTCCGCTGGCCTAGCGCTGGGCGGCGTAGCGCATAAGCCGTGGCGCAATTTGGAAGCTGAGAAGGCTCTTGCGGGTAAAGCAACTTCGCCCGAAGTATTTCGACGGGCGGCGGAGATCATGCTTCGTGATGCAAAGGGTTATGAGCACAACACGTTCAAGATTGAGATGGCCAAACAAGGGGTGGTGCGCGCGTTGACGCTCGCCTCCTTGGGTACTAGCGAGACGCAGGGTACGTCAGAAGGGACGCAGGCATGATGGCTGACACAGCGCCTACACCGGCAAAGCAACTCGATCATCGTTATGAAGGCATCGCCAAGGTAACCGGGAAGGCGAAGTATGCTGCGGAGTTTTCGCAACCCTTCCCCAAAGCGAACCTCGCGTACGCCTACATTGTGCAGTCAACTATTCCAAATGGAACGATCGCATCGGTCGATCGCTACGCGGCTGACCTTGCGCCCGGAGTCATTGCGATTCTCACGCCCTTCAATGCTCCGAAGCTCGCGCAGGGGCCGCCACAGCCACCCGCGCGGCGAAATCTCAGCCTGCTTCAGGATAAGGATGTTCACTACAACGGACAGCCGATCGCGGTCGTCGTAGCAAAATCACTGAATGAGGCGAAGGCTGCGGCTCGACTGCTGACGATCAAGTACGTCACCAAGCCCGCACAGGTAAGTTTCAGGGAGCGACCGGGTGATGCGCGCTGGCCGAAGAACCCGGGTAAAGAGCCGGCAGGCAATCACCGTGGTGATGTTCAAGCGGGCTTCGCCAAATCGGCGGTGGTCATCGAGCAGACCTACGTAACTCCGATTCAGCATCACAACCCGATGGAACCGCACGCCACGATTGCCTGGTGGGAGGGCGAGAAGCTGAACGTCTACGACGCGACTCAGTACATCTCCGGTGTGAAGATGTCGCTGGCGAAGACACTAGACATTCCAGTCGACTATGTCCGCGTTATCAATCCTGTGGTGGGAGGCGGCTTCGGATCGAAGGGATCGATGTGGTCGCATGTGCCGCTCTGCGCAATGGCCGCCAAGGCGACCGGCCGCCCCGTAAAACTGGTCCTCGAACGCGAGCAGATGTTCGGGCCTGTGGGAGGGCGTCCATCCACGGTCAACAAGATCAAGCTTGGTGCCAGTGCCGATGGAAAGCTGCTTGCGATGCAACACGACGTCATCATGAATGCTTCGGCGATGGAAGACTTCACCGAACATTCGGCTGGACCGACCAAGAACCTCTACATGAGTGAATCGAACTCCGTGACCGAGAAGGTTGTGGAGGTGAATCTAGGCGTTTCGACGTTCATGCGGGCACCGGGAGAAGCTCCTGGAACGGCGGCTCTCGAGATCGCTATGGATGAGCTCGCTGAGAAGCTGAAGATGGATCCTGTGCAGTTTCGTCTGGTGAACTATGCCGAGAACGATCCAAGCCACGATCGCCCATGGACAGACAAGCACCTCCGCGAGTGCTACTCGCAGGCGGCCGAGCGATTCGGATGGTCGAAGCGGAGTGCGACGCCCGGAAGCGTGACTGAGGGCAATGCTTTGATCGGCTATGGCATGGCAACTGCTACGTATCCCGCGAATAGAAGTGCGGCGCAGGCTGTCGTGCGAATGCTACCGGGCGGCAGGATGTTTGTGGGATCAGGCACTCAGGATCTAGGCACAGGGACTTACACCATCATGGCGCAGCAGGCCGCCTCAGGCCTGGGCATCGATCCTTCCCTGGTCGAGGTGAAGCTAGGTGATTCCACGCTTCCAAAGGCCCCGGTGTCCGGCGGATCACAGTCTTCTGCTTCGGTTCTGCCGGCCATCCAGGACGCAACCACACAACTCAAGCTTAAACTGGCCGACCTGGCTATCGCCGATATAGCCTCACCGTTGCACGGCCTGAAGACCTTGGATATTGAGATCAAAGAAGGCAAGCTGTTCAACAAGAACAATCCTTCTCAAGCGGACAGCCTTGCGGATCTTATTGCACGCAACGGCAACAAGCCTGTCGAGGCTATGGGATCTGCGGAGCCGTCGGAGTCTAAAGACTCCATGACTTCGACTTCGTGGGGCGCGGTCTTTGCTGAAGTTGCAGTCGACAAAGATACCCATATGGTGAAGGTGCGAAGAGTTGTCGGAACCTATGACATCGGAACCTTGCTCAACAAGAAGACCGGACTCAATCAGCTAGTGGGCGGCATCGTCTGGAGCATCTCTTTCGCATTGCACGAGGAGGCGCACATCGATCCGGTCTACGGCAGAGTTGTAAATGAATCCCTCGCCGAATACCACGTTCCCGTGAACGCAGATATAGGGGCGATCGATGTAACGGTGCTCAACATCCCAGACATAAAATTCAATCCCATCGGGTCGCGCGGTATTGGCGAGATCGGGATCACCGGAGCCGCGGCTGCGGTTGCGAATGCCATCTATAACGCGACGGGTAAGAGGGTACGGGAGTATCCGATAACTCCCGACAAGATCATGGCTGCTCGAGGGCTCGCGTAAATCCATTCGTTGCGCCTACCTCTCCTGAAGAGTACAGAGAAAGCCTTGACCCTAGAGCAAAACGACATGGCACTCCTGTCGTTAGGGCGACACTACTCAAATACTTACGTCTCCTAGGTGACACTCCAGTAGCTCAGTTGGGGATAATTTGCCCAAATCTGGCCGGGAGCGGATGGTTGCCGTAGCGTTCTCCCACTTTAGTGGGATAGTGACTGCCACATTGAGACTTCTAAGGTTCTGACTGAAGCCTTTCGCCTGTTCATTGTTAATCAGGTGGAGACGTTCGTTCGGCCCGACCCCGGTAGAACGATTTGAAATCGTCGTCGGCACACTCTATAACTGGGTATTTTCATGAAGCATTTGAATTATTTTCTAGCTGCGAGTCTGTTTTTATCGGCAATCCCGCCTACGGTAGGCCAAGCTTCTAAAGCTGCGGCCACTAATAACCAAACTCCGCAGGTCCATGTTCGAAATCCCAAAATCTCAAAGGACGCCGACGAGGCCTCTGCGAGCAGTCTCGTCCAAGTCATCATTCAATACAAAAAAGACCCAGGCTCGGACGAAGAGAAAAAACTTGGTGCGCACGGTGCAAGTCTAAAGTCGACCCTGCATTCCATTCACGCGCACGCTGCATCTGTGACCCAATCTGAACTCGAGAAGCTCGCAGCCGATCCAAACATTGCTTATATTTCAATTGACCGTCGTATGTCACCGCGCCAGGCGGCGGCGTCTTCGAGTGCAGCTCCGATCTGC
The DNA here is from genome assembly GCF_014203275.1 of Granulicella aggregans. GTDB lineage: Bacteria > Acidobacteriota > Terriglobia > Terriglobales > Acidobacteriaceae > Edaphobacter. Next base: position 6,765 of record NZ_JACHIP010000008.1, on the reverse strand, counting down.
ATCACAACCACGCAGTACACTACGGAACCAATCAATGCTCCAGTCGCCTGGAAGCAGGGATTCATTGGTACGGGCATAGCGGTAGCCGTTGTCGATAGCGGAATTCATAGCGTGCCAGACCTGGGTGCGGCCCCTGGCGCTTCCGGACAACGCCTTCTATATCAGCAGAGCTTTGTGACGAAGGTGACGGGCGCAATGGCAAAGGCTGCCCCAGCCCCCGATCAGAACAAAGCGCTGCAGGCCTGCCCCGCTGCACCGCCTATCCCTTCATCGGTTTCGACCTTGCCACCGCCCCCCGGAGCAGCGGCCGCCGGTCTGATCGCGTGGCCTGCCGCCGGGACATACCTTCAACTGCCTAAGGCACCGGCCGCGCCAGCAGCAGTGACAATGCTCGGACAACCAGCCGTTCAGTACGACACGCCGGATGATGCCTATGGTCACGGAACGCATGTGGCCGGTCTCATTGCAGGAAACGGTCAGCAATCAACTGGCAATCACTTCTATCGCACGTTTTACGGGACAGCCCCAAACGCTAACCTCGTAGACTTGCGCGTGTTGGACCAGAACGGCCAGGGCAACGACTCTGACGTGATCGCCGCGATTGAGCAGGCGATCGCGCTGAAGGACATCCTCGGCATTCGAGTGATGAACCTCTCTCTGGGTCGCCCCATCTGGGAGAGCTATACCCTCGATCCTCTCTGCCAGGCAGTGGAACAGGCATGGAAGGCCGGTATCGTGGTCGTCGTGGCTGCTGGCAACGATGGACGCGACCTAAACCTCAATCCCGAAGGTTATGGCACGGTCAACGCACCCGGCAATGATCCCTACGTCATTACGGTCGGCGCGATGAACAGCAATGGCACCACGCAAATCAGCGACGACATCATTGCGAGCTACAGCTCAAAGGGGCCGTCGTTCATCGACCAGATCGCAAAGCCTGACATCGTTGCTCCGGGCAATCTCGTGATCAGCCTGAATATGGGAAATAGCGGAACGCTCGAATCGCAAAACCCCACCCTCGTAACCTACAACAGCTTCTACCAAACGAACGGAAACGGAACCAAGGCTTCTGGCGACTACTTCCCGTTGAGTGGAACCAGCATGGCGACGGCCGTGGTGAGCGGGGCTGTTGCGGATCTTCTTTCGGCATCACCTTCGCTGACGCCTGATCAGGTCAAGGCGCTGCTGATGCGCAATGCGGCTCACAACCAGTTTCCACAGACCAGCAGCGTCACGGATCCAAACACCGGCATCGTCTATAACGCGAATTACGACGCGTTTACAGTGGGTGCTGGCTATCTGGATCTGGCAGCCGCTCTGAAAGATCTGCAGGCAGGAAATGCTCCTCCGGTCTCTGCAGGAACTGCGATGTCTCCAGTCGCAGTCTTCGATCCCACAACGGGCACGGTGAATCTTGTAGTCGATCAGACTGCGCTCTGGGGACGCACTGCTCTTTGGGGCAGGTCGGGCGACTGGGGTGCGTCGTCTCTCTATGGAGCCAACGCCTTCGTAGGAGGACAGACGGCACTCTGGGGACGCACAGCTCTCTGGGGCAGAAGTGATCCGTCCGGATTCACCGCACTCTGGGGTCGCAGCGGTCCCGCTGGTTCTACGGCGCTATGGGGCCGTGGGACGCCCGATGCCGCTACCGCTCTGTGGGGTAGGTCCGATATCGAGGGTGCGGGCGTTGTCGACGGCAAGACAGCTGGCGTCGCCGATCGCTAACCTATCATCGCTTGAACCCCCACCGGCGAATCCTTGGGATTCGCCGGTGGCTTTTCGTCAACGCGAAAGTGTACTGCTCGAAGCTCAAAACGATCGGCATGCTGTAATGGTTCGGCAATCCCAGTGGATGTGAGGCAAAGGACGGTGGATGCGCAATGGATTGGATTTAAAAAGCTCCACATTCCACTAGTCGCCTGTCTGGGAATCTTGCATGTCCTCATCGTGCCGACCTCGCGATGTACCAAGGCAAACGGATGGGCAAGAACAGGTTGCATCGCATCAGCCTGCTCGCCGGCGACGCTTGCCCATGAAGTCTTGCTGGCTGGACGGATATCTTGAAGTTGATTCGGAGGTCTGTCTTCGATTCACTTGTCTACGTTGACAAGCTCGATGCGATGGAAGTTGGTGGCGATTTACATTTGCGGAACCGCTCGGCTGCCTCAATCCACGCTGATCTGGACTAGGGTGTTAGCCGCAGATCTTCATCTCGCCCTGGGATGCGGCATCGGCATCTCCTGAGAGTGGAGTAGCCGCCGGACTGACGTTTCGTCTAGAGGTGGCGAATAGAAATATCCTTGTCCGAACTTACAATCAAGGGATTTCAGGCGCGCCGCTTGAGCCTTTGTTTCTACACCCTCGGCGACCACATCCATTCCGAGGTCGCGAGCCAGGTTCGCGATGGTCCGCACAATCGCCAGACTCTCAGCGTCGAAATCGATTCGGCCTGTGAAGGAGCGGTCTATCTTCAGTACATGGATGGGAAACCGATGAAGATAGCTTAGTGAAGAAAAGCCCGTCCCAAAATCATCAATGCTGACGTGAACACCCGCAGAGGCTAACTCGGCAACAACTGCGGCCGTTCGATCCGTATCATCCATTGTTACGCTCTCGGTAATTTCCAGACCGAGAGTGCCAGGAAGAATACATGTCTCCGAGACCACGCGCCCAATCTGATGCACTAAGTCCAGTTGAGAGAACTGTCGGCTCGAAAGGTTGACGTTGATTGTGAGAGGGCGCTCTCGTGGAAACTCTTGCTGTAAGGTGCACATCACCGAGCAGGCCTGTCGCAGCACCCACGCTCCGATCGGCACAATAAGTCCAGAATCCTCAGCTATTTTGATGAATTGATCCGGATAGATTAATTCGGAATCGGGTCGGGAGCGCCAACGAACAAGGGCTTCGAACCCCACTATCTCCGAAGTCTTGAGCTCTACAATCGGTTGATAGTGAAGCACGAACTCGTCATTCTTCAAAGCGCTACGCAAGTCTGTTTCCATCTGCAACCGACTAGCTCCGAGCGCCTGCATACTTTCGTCATATATGACGTAGCGGGAACCTCCGAGGGACTTAGCCCGATACATCGCCAGATCTGCGTCCCGTATGATTTCAGATGGCGTGTCATAGGCAGTTCCACTTATGGCTATGCCGATGCTGGCGCACACAGATACATCATTTCCTCCAAGCCGGAACGAATCGGCCAGCGTCTTCTGAATTCGATCTGCAACCCTGAGTGCTTGACTAGGATCACGAATCTCGTCCAAGAGAACCGTGAATTCGTCGCCTCCTAGCCGCGCAAGAGTTTCACGGTTCCCTTCCTCGTCCGCACCGCACCGAGCGATCATCTCCTCATGCCGCAGCGCTGCCGATATACGCGCGACGACCTGGATCAGCAGTTCGTCACCAGCGTTGTGTCCTAACGTATCATTCACCATCTTGAATCGATCGAGGTCAATGAACAGAACAGCGAAAGATACGTGAGGAATCCTCTTGTTACGTGCCAGCGCTCGTGTCAATCGATCCATGAACAGCGCCCGATTCGGCAACTTGGTCAGGGAATCATGAGAGGCATCGTGTATCAACTGACTTTCTGCGCGCTTTCTGTCGAGAAGACGCCCTATTTGAGTAGCGATCTGGGCCATCAATTGAAGGAAGAATTCGTCGAGGGCGATAAATTGCTCTGAGACAAATTCCAGCACAGCTGCAACCTGGTCACCAGCACGCACGGGAATGGCGAACGCCGACTTGGTTCCCTCCAGTCGCCTCATCTCCGATTCAGGGTATCCGGTATCTTCAGTCGTGTCCGCGACCCAGATAGGTTCGCCCATGGTTAGTGTGCGATCTGGCAATCCGCCCATTACTGGCTTCTCAATCACTCGGGTTGCAAGCTGAAATTCTTCCATCCATCCACAATTAATCTCCGACCAGATTCCTGAAGAGATTAAATGGAATTCATTGCCCTTTTGCCTGACAAGGTACGCATGACCTAATTGCCAGCGCGACGTAGCGCAGATCTTGTTCAGTGTGAGTTGAAGTAGTTCGTCGACGGTGGCTGATTCGTTGGCCGCAACAGCGACAGCACCCAAGAGTTGAAGCTGCTCTTTCTTTTCGTAGAGCTGGCGCAGGCCATGTTCCGCGATGGACTCTGCTTCCAGACGGGCTGCCCGCTCCCGTGCCAGGCGTTTTTTGAGCTTCCTCACCTCTTCGATGAGCTTTTCTTCATCCGGTGGGAACATTCAATGACTCCGGTCAGATGAGAACAGGATGTGACATAGGCAGCGCTCATCTCCTTTGTGCATGCACTCTCTGTGTTCGAACTGAACTGTCTCGCCGTAGTGCGTTGCCGCTCCTTCGGTGAATCCCTGCGCCAGAGCGCATAGTCGTCGCGGCGATCGATATCCCATCAGCAGGCCGCCGCCCGGGTCATCGCTAAACTCGAAGGTGGGAACCTGCGCGCCGGGATACACTTTGCGAACCTCAGGATGAATGATGCTATTGACGCTCAAGAGGAAAGACCGTGTTGAAGGCTGCGATGCGAAGAATCCAGGGTAGCGGCTATACAACCGTGGAATGGCCTGCTGTCCGAACCAGCGCAGGACTTCGAAGGGTGTCAGTCCGAGGGTCAGCGCAGCGGAAGAGACCAGCCCGTCTAGATCTCGATCAGGATAACTACCTAATGAGGTGTAGGCTCCGTCAAGGCCAGTAGCTAAAAGCAGCCGCTCCCATGTGTCTTCATCGTAGTGACTGACTATAACTTCTTCCAGCAAGTTGAAAATAATGCCTTTCATGAGGCGACCTCGTGGAACAAGTATTGGAGTTAGCCAAAGAGCTTCGCCGGCTGACGCACCGCGGCACGAACAATGAAACGAATTAATGATCGATAAGTCTTCCCAGCAGCAAGGACGAACTATGAATCATCTTTAGTGGTCAATGGATATCCTGAAACTCTTGTAGTCTTTGAGCCTCGAGATAAATCTCGTATAAAAGCGATGAGGAAAAGATGACCGAACTCCCCTCATCAAACGTAATCATGACGCCTCCCTCCGAAGTCTCCGCGTTCATTATCTTTGGCGAGACAGAAAGTCCATCGATCGTTAGCGCCCCGTTTGGTGGAGGTCTACGAGATTGTGTGGTCATGCGCTCATCCGGTCATCCCTATTGGGAACGGCGGGCCTGCTGGTCGGATATGCCTCCTCCAGCATGAGTGCAGCGAAGACGCGGAACAACTCTGCATTCCACCAGCCGTTTTCCACCTCGATATTCATCTGCGTCAATGCTCTCGAGACGCTCAATGCCGCTCGATAGGGGCGGTCAGTAGTCAAAGCGTCGTAGACGTCAACTAACTGCATGACGGAAGCAAGCAAGGGTATCTCGGCCCCGGCGAGCCCATCCGGGTAGCCACTTCCATCCTGCTTCTCATGGTGATGACGGACGATGGGGAGCACCAACTGAATTGATCGCAACGGTTTACAGATACGCTCCCCAGCCTCGGCATGTCGGCGCATAATTGACCACTCATGAAAGTCGAGGGGACCCGGTTTAAGAAGAATCGAATCCGGAACGATTACTTTGCCAATGTCATGTAACGTTCCGGCAATTTTCAAGGCTCGGAGTTCCTCTCTCCCTAAGCCTAATTTCTTTCCCAGCTGAACGGACAGCAACGAGATCCGCTCACAATGACCCTTTGTATACGGATCCTTTTCTTCGATAGTGGCGCCAAGAGCCATCAGTACATGTTCCGCACTGTCTAGCTCATCGGTATATTCCTTTCTCTTCAGCAGGCTTCTGACGCGCGCCTTGAGCTCGATCGGGTCGATTGGCTTAGTCAGGAAGTCGTCTGCGCCGGCCTCAATTCCACGGACCCGGTCATCCGATTCTGCGAAACCGGTGAGTAGCACAACCGGTATAAGTTGGGTTTCAGGATTGGCCTTCAGGGAGCGGCAGATCTCAAATCCATTGCCATCTGGAATATTGACATCGAGAAGTACGAGATCGGGTATATTCGACCGCAGTTCGTGTGCGGCCCCTCCGCCATCGCCTACACAGGTTACAGATATCCGCTCTAAAGCAAGAATCTCTTTTAAGAGGGTTCTTTGAACTGGGTCGTCTTCTACAAGCAGTATCCGATGCGGCATGGCTGAACCTCTGGGCAATGAACTACTCTGCGCAACACCCGGCTTTCGGCCGACTCCCGGGATTTTATTCACGGCGCACCAGATTGGCAAGAGAACAACCCACACCCGCTCCTCCTTGCGGACGCTGGCACTCGCCGCATTTGGGCAGCGTCACTCTTCTCGCCTGCCCGGGGCGCAGACGCTGTTCCCGGCGATGCCTTAATCAATGATATTTTGTGCGTTCGGACCACTCTAAGACCGAAAATGACAATCCTGTCATCAACAGATGCAGACCCGCCCTGTGTCGCATTAGTTACCTGCCGATGTATGGGAGTCTCCGCCGCACTGCATCAGGTGTCCTCTCCAACCGAGAGTCGCAGCTGCTGAGGACTCGACAGAACTGAGCGGAGGCTGCCTTAGACGAGTGAGGCCATTCCGTACAAGATGGGCCTCTCAAAGCCGAAGCGCGTATCAGCGTGCTACGTGGATGCCCGTGATCGGCGCGCTCACGATTGAAACGTTTTTAACGTGATCAGCACTGTTCCCCGTAAGCACGGCGGTCTCAACCGGTCGATGCAACACTGGCATGGAGTTTACTAGCTGGAGTTTCAAAATCCAACGTCTTGCGTGGGCGTTGATTGAGGCGCAG
>NZ_JACHIP010000007.1 GCF_014203275.1 Granulicella aggregans | reverse complement strand
CAGCCTAAGACACACTCAATAAGTGTCCGCTAAAAATAAGCGGACACCTGTTGCGTCACTCCGCTCGCGTCAAGAGGGACACGACGGACGCTTACTATGTTCTGGCAGACGGTTGAAGTGGACCTGATCGGGTGTCTTTCCTTTCAGGCTGGAGTGGGGTCTGATCTGGTTGTGACGGCTAGCCAAAGGAAGAGCCCCGCTAAGGACGTTAAAAAAAACGGCTATGTAACCTCACCTCGTAGAGGTCAGCAGCACAGTTAGCGATACTCTCTATGAATGCTTGATGTGTCTATCCGTCAGATTCCAAAAGGAAACGAGCGGTTGACTCTGATGACCCACCGCTCGACATTCGTTCTAAATCTACGCAGTCGGTCTGGCAGAGGCAGAACGGGAACCGCCCTGGCGCTGCTAATTCCCTACCAAGTTCTCTGCCTTGACCGGAGCGTATTGATAGAGGGTTTCCCGTGAGATCTTGAACTCTCGTGCCAGCCCAGCCCGCGTCTCTCCATTTGCGACCCGCAGACGTATCTCATTCGCCTGATCGGGCTTCAAAGAGGGTCGTCTTCCTCTGTAGACACCGGCCTTCTTCGCGATTGCAATGCCCTCACGCTGACGTTCCTTGAGGAGTGACCGCTCAAACTCTGCAAACGCTCCCATAACGGATAGCAGCAACCGGCTCATTGCCGAGTCTTCTCCCGTGAACAGCATCCCTTCTTTTACAAACTGCACTTGGACACCGCGCCCAGTTAATTCAGTAACGATCCTCCGAAGATCATCGAGATTTCGGGCTAAGCGATCCATTGAGTGAACAACAAGTACATCACCATCCCTCAGACACTCTAAAGCTGCCTGGAGCTGCGGACGATGAGCATCTTTGCCACTTGCTCGATCTGTGAACATTTTGTCGAGTTGATCTCCGTCTAGCTGCCGACCGATGTTCTGGTCGACTGAACTGACTCGGACGTATCCGATACGCCTCCCCCTCGTCTAGCCGCTGCAACCACCGAACACCTCCTAGTTTCAGGTTAGACTCTAAGACCTTCACGCGGAGATATCAACCATATCCTGAAGAGGGTCTATTCTGACACTATTTCCGTCAGGCACTGATGTCATTCTGAGGTATACCCGTAGTGGACACCGGCCGAATGCCACATTTGCCTTCAACAAGGGTGGTCAAACCCAATAGCTCGATTCCATGTTGTAAGCCTGCCGGAGTTTTTACTAGACTTCATGTCACGGGTTGGACGATCATGGGCACATGCCCCCAGAAGTAGCCTCTATTGAAACTGCTTCGGTCGACCGTCTTATACTTAAGCGCCGTCGGTTCGTCAGGGAACTCCGCGCCAACGCGCCCGTCAGGGAGCTTCGTATCGCCGTCCTGGGCGGAACCACCACGAACGAAGTCGTCGATTTTCTTGAAATACATCTTCTCGTAAACGGATTCAATCCGATCTTCTATCAATCGGAGTTTGGGCGCTTTTACGAAGACGCAGTCTATGATACGGCTCGCCTGGCAGCGTTCCGTCCAGAACTGGTCTACGTCCACACCTGCTATCGCAATATCACGTCCTTTCCGCCACTTCCCTCAACCGAAGAGGATCACCGGCGAGAAGTGGATAAAGAACTGGAACGCTTTCGCCAGATTTGGCAAGCTCTTAACGATCAGATCGGCTGTCAGATCATTCAAAACAACTTTGAACTGCCTCCGATCTCTCTCATGGGCAATATGGATGCTGTAGTAAGCGGGGGGCGCACTCGTTTCTTGCTAGACCTCAACGCCGCCTTTGCTGCGGAAGCACGTCAGAATCCGCGCCTCCTGATCCAGGATATTCAGACGATCGCCAGCCGAGTTGGCCTCCCGCGCTGGTTCGATTGGGATCGCTGGTTCAGTTACAAGATCCTCTATACCCCTGAGGGTAACCTCGCCATCGCGCGATCTCTCAACGCCATGATCAAGTCCATGTATGGGATGGCAAAAAAAGTCCTGGTCCTTGACCTCGATAACACGCTTTGGGGTGGCGTCATCGGGGACGATGGAGTCGACAAGATCCAGATTGGCCGCGAAACTCCCTTGGCGGAGGCCTACACTGCCTTCCAGCAATATTGTCTCGACCAAAGAAAGCGCGGCGTTCTGCTGGCCGTCTGTTCCAAGAACAATGACGAAACAGCGCGAGGCGGTTTCTCCCATCCGGATTCGGTCCTGAAACTGGAGCATTTCTCTGCGTTCAAGGCGAACTGGGAACCCAAACATGAAAATCTGCTGCACATTGCCAGAGACCTAAACCTCGGTGTGGACAGCTTCGTCTTCGTAGACGACAACCCGGCAGAGCGCCACATCGTGGCTGCGCAGATTCCAGGAGTCGCCGTCCCCGATGTCGGAAGCGACGTCTCCCGTTTCATCCCCATCATCGACGCCGGGCGCTACTTCGAACCCATCTCACTCTCGAAGGAAGATTTCGAGCGGGCCGCCATGTATGCAAACCGGGCCGAACTGACAGCTCTCGAGAGCAAGTTCGAAGACTACGGCGCATACCTCGACTCCATGGAGATGGAGGCGGAGATTGACTCCTTTCACAATGTCTACCTTGAACGGATCTCACAGCTCACGAACAAGACCAACCAATACAATCTGACAACACGGCGATGCACACTTGCGGAGATGGAGTCCTTCCAGTCTGACCCCGCCTACGTCACCCTCTACGGACGCCTGAAAGATAAGTTCGGCGACAATGGACTAGTCACGGTCATCCTCGGCCGCAAGAAGGATGACGAGCTTCATCTTGATCTCTGGCTGATGAGTTGCCGGGTCCTAAAGCGCGACATGGAGCTGGCGATGCTGGATACCCTCGTTCGAAGGGCCAGGGCCATCGGAACCTCTCGATTGGTGGGCTATTACATACCCACGAAGAAGAACGGCATGGTAGCCGATCACTACGAGTCGCTTGGGTTTAAGCCTCTCAGCGAGGCTACCCCTGAAGGTGCCACCACCTGGGTGCTTGAACTAGGCCAGTACACTCCGCGCAACACTCACATAGCAGTGATTGGAAGAGGCCATGACTAACGAACAGATACTGCAGGAACTCCAGCCAATCTTTCAGGATATTCTTGACCAGCCCGACCTCGTTCTCACTCCCGAGTCGAACGGCCAAAATGTCGAAGACTGGGATTCCCTGGCGCACGTCAACATCGTCACCGCAGTTCAGAAGCATTTCAAAGTAAAATTTGCCCTGGGTGAGCTGCAGGAGCTGAAAAACGTCGGAGACATGGTCGAGCTGATTCGTCGGAAACTCGGCGCATCGTGACCCAGCATATGTCAAACAAAATGTCTAGTAACTAGGACTAGCGGCGAAAAAATCTCTGATGGCGTCTTCAAATATCCCCGTCGAAGTGGGAGTTCCTTTCGGCATCGGATGGACAAAGAAAGGATCTTTCGCAAAATCTTCCGCAGGGAGGACTTTCGAGGCGGCCACCGGTAAGCGGCCGTATGACTCTGACAAGATATCCCCGACGCCTGCGCATCTTGGTATGGGGGCAAAGTAAAGCATTGTTTTTGTTGTAGAAGAACGGTATTTGTCCAGCAAGTTCCGCACAGAAGTAGCATCAGGTCGAATCTTAAAGCTGTTCGGCAGTACGCAGTCGCTGGTAAGAGAGACGCCCAACGGAAAAGGTGTGTGGCCTTGAACCATCGGCCGTAGCTGAAAAGGCCTCCTCGCTATAGAGCTAAAAAGTTTGTTATTTTGCATGTAGAAGGTCATCGGAAAAGTGAAGATGGATTCCGGTTCTTTCCGCCACAACTTCAGGACGTCGCGAAAGGATCCATGACGGATTATTTCTTCCGCGCCGTCGTACCAAAAGTTTGTGTGTGAGTTCAATATGTCAAGGTTCCAAGGCGCTAAGTAAAACACGATTAGCTTTGGAGGCTTATTGTGCGCCAGATAGCTCCGCAACGGAAGGTCTCCTGTAACCGCCAAGCTGCCCTTTGTTCCAGGAAGATTAATCACCTTCATCCCGAGTGTTGAGGACAGTAACTTTGTATCCACTCCATAAAGGGCAGAAGAGTCGCCAAAGATAACCACGTCCGCATCCTCATGGGAAGCAGTGTAGCTATAGTCGAGCATGATTGCGGTGCGCGACGCAGCAAAATTTTGCAAACCGGGAATCGCCTCAAACGCGTAGGGAAGGGCAATACCTAAAATTGGGATGAGCAGAAGAGTTCTCAGATACCTGCGTGCAATGTTCTCTGCTAAGCGAAATGTCCCATGTGGAGCGGTCAGCTCTTCAGTAGCGATAGGCCGTTCGACATTTACAGGCATCGTAATCTCCGATCAGAACTGGAAATAGAGAAATGTACTGGGTACCTGTATTTGTATCAGGCAACCCAACAAGACAACGCCAAGTAGCATGCCCCAGATTAGGTTAGGTTGCCAGAAGATGGCCAGCCTTCCGGGCTTTCCATCCGAGGGCGCAAGTTGTAGCGCCGGCTTATACCGGGCGAGAATCTGCTGCGTATTTGGGAAGGTCCAGACGATGATGAAGCCGATTACGATCATGGCTTTGCTGAAGGAGGCGCTATCGAACATTACCGAAGCGGCCCCAACACTCCGGACCGAAATCATACTTCGGAGTAAGTTCATCGCGTCTGGCACGCTGTTTGCCCTAAAGAAGACCTGCCCCAGGACGACGCACGAGAAGGTAAGCAGAACGCAGAAACCGCGGATCATGTGGCCGGGCAGTCCTGGCAGAGTCTCTATCTTTCTCTGGTGACGGATGTTCTTCCAGGCATGATTCACGCTGAGATAGACGCCGTGCAGCAGCCCAAAGACCAGAAATTGCAATCCTGCGCCGTGCCAGATGCCGGCGATGAACATGGTCACGACGGTTGGCAAGAGAATCATCTGAGTGAAACCTTCTACGGTGGCTTGAGCTTTGCGTGTGACCTTCTTGCCCCGTTGCTGCCGATGCGCGCTGACCCAGAATTGAATCGGGCTGTAAAGATAACTGCCAATGTATTGGGTGAGCGTCATGTGCCAACGCTGCCAAAACTCGACGATGCTTGCGGCTTTATAGGGAGATGCAAAGTTCAAAGGGAAATCGATCGAGAACATGCGCGCGAGACCGAGCGCCATATCACAATAGCCGGAGAAATCGAAATACAACTGCAGCGCGTAGCTGAGTACTCCGATCCATGCGGTAGAGTGAGTGACCATACCGTGGGCGGCAAAGACTGCATCGGCCGTAGGAGAGAGATGATCGGCGAGAATCACCTTCTTGAACATTCCCATGATGAACCAACTGAATCCGATCGCAAGATCATTGATCTGCAATCCGTACTTACGGTTGCGCTGGAACTGCGGCATGATGTCTTTGTGGTGCAGAATGGGGCCGGCGATGAGATGAGGAAAAAAACTGACAAAGAGGAGATAACTGAAAAAATCCTGCTGAACCGCGGCGCCCTGCTGCAGATCCACGAGATAGGCAATCTGGGTGAAGGTGAAGAATGAGATGCCCAGAGGCAGGAGAACAGCATTCCACGCGTGGCCAGTGTGAAATTGAAAGTGAATGAAATTCAACAGGGAGAAGAGGTACTTGTACCAGCACAGAGCGGCGAGATTGAGGGTAATCGCCGTCCATAGCCAAATCGAAGTCCTGATTTTATTCGGAATGGTACGACTTATCAGATTGGAAAAGAGGAAGTTCAAAAGAATAGAAGTCCCCAGGACGATAAGGAACGCCGGGTGCCAGTACGCGTAAAAGGCAAGGGACGCAACTCCGAGCCAGATGACAACTCCATTACGGTGAAGTTTGCTTGCCAGTTGATATCCCAGCAGGACGAGAGGAAGGTACACCAGAAGAAAGGGGTAGGAGTTGAACAACATCGATGTTGTCTCCGGTTGGATCGTTGAGGGTTCTGGTGATTTTACATCACTATAAACCGTGTATCTTCCAGCAGTTGCCCGTCAAGCGAGCGCGGAGAACCCTCCAAGTCGAGGGCATTCCAAGACGCTGTTGTCGAACGACGACACAATGAGTCGTAAAATATGACTTGATACGCGTGAGCTGCTCCCACAAATCTTTCCCATTGCGGAGTTGGAATCCTCTTTAGATTGAGGATTACAACATTTGCTCCACCAACCAAGCCGCCCCCCCCACTCCGGGTTCGACATCCGAATGTAGAACCAGAATGGCGATGTTTTCGTGCAAACCCGTATGAAGTGCGTTAGCAACCTCACCGGATGATGCGATCTCGACATAGCAAGTTCGGTGAGGCAGTGGGCCTTCGATTCATAGACCTTGATCCAACGGCGAGACGGTGATTCTGGGGCAAGCACGCAGACTCCATAGCCTTCGCCGGTCTGGGTGATGAGCAGGCGGCATTCATACCGAAAGTATAGGGTAGAGATATGAACGTGCGAACAGGTTCTGATTCGGCTAAAGCCTATACTGCGTCGGTTGAGCACAGCCACATTATTCCAGAGGTGGCTCGGTTTGTTTGAACAGATTCCTTTGGTTCTAAGGTAGGGGTTCTGTCTTGGTTAGGCTGCCATATGTTCTGGCAGGCGGTTGAAGTGGACCTGATCGGGTGTCTTTCCTTTCAGGCTGGAGTGGGGTCTGATCTGGTTGTAGAACTCGATGTATTTGCCCAGGGAGGTTCTCGCTTCCTGGACCGACTCGTAGGCCCGGAGATAGACCTCTTCATACTTGATCGTTCTCCAGATCCGCTCCACGAAGACATTGTCGCGCCACCAGCTTTTACCGTCCATGCTGATCTGGATCTCGTTCTTTCTTAGCCGCTCTGTGAAGGTCTCGCTGGTGAACTGACTTCCCTGGTCGGTGTTAAAGATCTCCGGCCTGCGATACTTCAACAGCGCCTCTTCGACCGCTTCAAGACAGAACGAAACATCCATCGTGATCGACAACTTCCAGCTCAGGATCTTGCGACTGAACCAGTTGACCACGGCGGCTAGATAGACGAAGCCACGCGCCACCGGGATGTAGCTGATGTCCATCGCCCACGCCTGGTTGGGCCGCGTGACCGCCACATTCCGCAGCAGGTAGGGATAACTCCTATGGCCTGGCGCGGGTTTCGACGTGTTCCTCTTGCGATAGATGGCCTCGATGCCCATCTTCTTCATCAGCGTGCCGATGTGCAAACGGCCCGCGTCGACGCGCTGCTGATGCAGCAGACCGCGCAGCATCCGGCTGCCCGCGAACGGGTAGTTCAGGTGCAGTCCGTCCAGCTTCCGCATCAACAGCGGGTCTCTTTCAGAGACTGACGCGGCTTGCAGTACGCCGTGCCTCGGCTGATCGAAAGCACCTCGGCCTGACCCTTGATGGGCAGCTTGTGCTCGCGGTCGATCATCTTCTTGCGCTCAGAAGTCCGGCCTTCGTGAGCGCCCCTTCTAAAAAATCATTCTCCACAGTCAGCTGCCCGATCTTCGCGTGGAGCGTCTTTACATCGACGGCGGCCTCCGCAGGCTCCGCCTTCGCATCGCCGCCGAAGACGCCGGCCGCGCCCTCCAGCAACTGGCTCTTCCACTGTGTGACCTGGTTGGCATGCACATCGAATTGCTGTGCCAGCTCCAAGAGTGTCTTCTCACCCTTCAACTCGGCTAGGGCCACTTTCGCCTTGAACGCGGCTGTGTGGTTCCGACGGGGACGTCTGCTCATTCCAGCTCCTGTTTCGGGCCATCTTAGGCCAGATCAGACGAGATCCTCCACCCATCCTTGTGTTCAGTTTCCCCGAGCCACCTCTGTCAGGTGTATCACTCTGCACTCCGGCATAGGCGGTTACGTCCGTGCAGTTAGTAATGCGCAGACAAACCGGCAGGTCACCGATCGCTCATCGGTCGATTACCCGCATCATAGATAGCTGTTCGATTCGATCGCATACGTGTTTTACGCGGCGTTGATTTTCCGATATTACAATTGATAGGTCCGGTGTAATATGGTGGTACAGTCCATAAAAAACTGTCCGCTGAAAGCTGTCACCAACAGGTGCGCTAGCGCGGACTCTATATGGAATCGACCTCAGGTCCCTTGTCTCTTTACCGTAGCGTGGATTCCCCAAAGTTGAACTCGTGAGGACAACATGAACCCTCCATTAAACCCGCATGTGGCCGAAGACAATTTCCCCCTCCCGTTATCCAGCGCAATCCCAAAACCAGAAGGTAGACGAGGTTTAAGAATCTCGAACTACGCGACTCCCATCGCTTTCGTGTTTGATTTTTTATCGATTTGCCTGGGTTCGATTGCTGCTCTTCTCCTCTACAAGGCCCTAGGTGGCGCTCATACCGGCAATGAAACGCTCAACTTTCTAGCATTTTCGGTCCAATACGGACTCGCGTTCATCCTGTTTGGCAAGATTCACGCCCTGTACAGCTACAAACACAACTTGCTCAAGGTGAGGGATACCGCTGGGATTCTTCGGGTTTCGGCCTTTTGCTTCCTGCTTTTGTCGGTTGAGTCACTGTTCAGCCAGATAGCTATCCCACGCCTTCTGCTCATCCTGAGTTGTGCTCTCATCACTCTCTTCGTACTCTTTGAAAAGCATGCCGTTCGACGCCTTTTAGCTCGCTGGAAGGCCAAGGAACTCGGCGAGCGTCAGGTCTTGATTCTTGGATCCGGGTCTGAAGCGCGGCGGCTGTTTTCATTCCTCCTGAACTCTCCGGATCTGCGGTTGCAGCCTGTAGGCTTCTTTGAGGATCAAGAGTCAGAAGGTAGTCGAGTTGTCTATAGCCATGACTATCGGTTCAAAGACCATGCGACGGTCTACACCGGGCAATTGAGCCTCGAGTTTCTTCGGAATCTGAAGATTTCAGAGATCTTCATGGCCGACTCTTCGCTGTCCCCACAAAAGCTCGCTGAAATATCGCATCTGGCTGCTCAGCACTCAGCACCACTTTCGTTTGTTGCTCCTGTCCAGGTGCCCGGTATCGGAACCCCGGTCAGCTTTCGAGTGATGGATGGTTTGTTCGTCACCTCGTATTCAGGCCCTCATGAATCCAGCTTTGGCTATGTCGTGGCAAAGCGCATACTTGATATCGGCGTCTGTCTGTGCATGTTCCTGGTAAGTTTTCCGTTCTGGATTGTGGCAGCTCTGTGGGTGAAACTCAGTTCGCCTGGTCCAATCTTTTTTGAACAGGAACGGATTGGTTATAAGGGCAAGCCCTTCAAGATGCTGAAGTTCCGTAGCATGTATATTGATGCTCCGAAGTATGGCCGTTCACCCGAAGACTCGCGCGATCCCCGCATCACGTCGGCAGGGCGCTTCCTTAGAAAGACCAGTCTCGACGAGCTTCCCCAATTGATCAATGTCCTCTTAGGACAGATGTCTCTAGTGGGGCCGCGGCCAGAGATGCCATACATTGTCTCTGACTACACTCTGCATCAAAAACAGCGGCTGGCGGTTCCCCAAGGCCTGACGGGTATGTGGCAGCTTAGCGCAGACAGAAAGTATGCCATCCACGAGAGCATAGAATACGATCTCTACTACATCGAGAACCGCGGAATGTTTCTCGACTTGGCGATTTTGTTACACACCGCCGCCTTTGCAATGAAGGGCATTTAGTCTGGCCAGTATGACACGCGCCGATCGTCTGCAGCCCCTCGCGGGAGCCTGAAAATCAGAACTTAGCTTCGGTCGTTCGTAACTTGGGCGGGGGACGTCAAATTCGACTGGCCGTCGAAGCTACTTGTGAGCGGTCGCACAAATTCAATCGCCTTGTCCGAAATGTTTCTTGAAACACCAGCAAAAAGTAACGCAAGCAGAAAGCCAGTCCATCCACCCAGGATAAAGATTCCATAAGCTGCCATAACCAAACTCCTTGATCTTCAAATTACGATCTACCACGTATAATCGGTCGTATCCACAACTTGCAAAATACCCTTTTCGGGTGATTCGCCGGTAACGTCGGTTCGCGACAGGCGCGCCTTCGGTTCACTTTGGCTCGAATGCATTGAGTTCCGTCAATACGCTGCAAAGTCGGGTCAAGGAGTCGTAAAACCCTCACGATCAAGCGATCGCGTTCAACCAAGCTTCGGGAGAAAAGAAGACCATGCCTCAATCATCCTCATCAATTCAAATCGCAGTTATAGGTTCAGGTTACGTAGGACTGGTGGCGGCTGTCTGCTTTGCAGAGATGGGACATGGGGTGATCTGTGTCGATAACGACGAGCGTAAGGTAAAGGCACTTCAGTCTGGCGATACGCTCATTCACGAGACTTATCTCCCGGAGTTGCTAAGCCGTTATTGCAACAAGGAGATTCGTTTCACGACGGATCTTGCTGAGGCCACGCGGGAGTCGCAGGCGATCTTCATCGCAGTGGGCACGCCCCAGAGTGAAACTGGCGATGCGGACTTATCTTATGTGGAGGCGGTTGCGTGCGAGATCGCAAGATCGCTCACGAAGTACACCGTGATCGTGGAGAAGAGCACCGTTCCCGTATACACAAATGAGTGGATCAGCCGTGCCCTGGTGAGGAATGGGGTTCCGCGTGATCTGTTCGATGTCGTTTCCAATCCGGAATTCCTGCGTGAAGGAACCGCTGTAGCTGACTTTCTGCATCCCGACCGCATCGTCGTCGGCTCGGACAGTCCGCGTGCGTCGGAAGTGCTCGCTGGAATCTATTCTCCCCTTACGGGAGGTTCTTACTACCAGCGGCCAGACGCGATCGGCGGAATGTGTAGCGCAGCCCTGCCGCCTCCGCTGTTGTTCACGTCGACAAAGAGTGCTGAGATCATCAAGCACGCATCAAACGCCTTTTTGGCCCTGAAAATCTCTTTTATCAATGCTGTTTCGAACTTGTGCGAGGCGACAGACGCCAATGTCGAGCAGGTTGCCAATGGAATGGGTCTGGACAGCAGAATCGGCCCGAAGTTTTTGCGCCCGGGTATTGGATACGGTGGATCGTGCTTTCCTAAGGACGTCGCCGCGTTCAGGTCAGTCGCCGACCAGATGGGTGTCGACTTCAGTTTGCTCACGGAAGTTGAGAAGATCAACGCGCAACAGAAGACGCGTTTTGTTCGCAAGGTTCGTACCGCGCTTTGGACCTTGCGCGGCAAGAAGCTCGGCGTCCTGGGGCTTGCGTTCAAAGGCGAAACAGACGACATCCGCGAATCGCCAGCGGTCGAACTGATTGAAATGTTCATCGCAGAAGGTTGCTCGATCATTGCGTATGACCCCGCAGCTACGTCTCGCACGCAGGAGATTCTTCCCGCTGGACCCAAGCTGGAATATGCGGACGACGCTTACTCAACGGCCAAGGACGTGGACGCTCTGTTGATCCTTACGGACTGGATGGAATTTGCGAAACTCGATCTTCAACGTCTCAACAGCACGATGCGGTATCCGATCGTAGTCGACGGACGCAACCTGTTTGATCCTGGAAAGATGGCGGCTGCCGGATTTACGTACATTAGTATTGGTCGGCCTGCG
Source organism: Granulicella aggregans (assembly GCF_014203275.1). Lineage (GTDB taxonomy): Bacteria > Acidobacteriota > Terriglobia > Terriglobales > Acidobacteriaceae > Edaphobacter. The sequence continues at coordinate 240,591 of NZ_JACHIP010000007.1, read as the reverse complement.
GCTCACCCTACTCGGGAGTTGGGTGCTTAGGCCTTCAAACGTATTGATGGCATGCCGGTTATACGCCGCACGCCCCGCCACTCTTGACCGCTGTAATCGTCGAAGCACACGATCTTGAAAGGACTTGAATGCCAAAGAGCATTATCGTAACCGGAGCCGCAGGATTCCTCGGATCCCACCTCTGTGACTATCTGCTTGGGGAAGGGGCCACGGTCATCGGAGTCGACAACCTGTGCACCGGTAATCGCAGAAATCTCGATCACCTCAAGAATGAGCCTCGCTTCAATTTTGTCGAGCAGGACATCTGCACTCCGTTTGATCTCGGCGCAGTCGACTACGTCTTCAACTTTGCCTCGCCGGCGAGCCCGGTTGACTATAGCCGCCTCGGAGTCGAAACGCTCCAGGTAGGATCTGCCGGAACTCTGAACACACTGGAGATAGCGCGCAAGTACGGTGCCGGCTACCTGCATGCCTCCACCTCCGAGTGTTATGGAGACCCCGAGGTCCATCCCCAGGTGGAGACCTATTGGGGAAACGTCAATCCAGTCGGGCCGCGTTCCGTGTACGACGAGGCGAAGCGCTTCTCGGAAGCTGCCGTGATGGCCTATCACAAGTACCATAAAGTCAATACTCATCTGGTCCGGATCTTCAATACCTACGGGCCGCGACTTCAATCCAACGATGGGCGCGTCATATCCAACTTCATGATGCAGGCTCTTCGCGGTGAGCCTTTGACTGTTTATGGGAAGGGCTCGCAGACTCGCAGCTTTTGTTTCGTCTCTGACCTTATCGAGGGAATTGTAAGGCTCTCGCGGTCGAATGAAGCGCTGCCCGTCAACATTGGCAACCCTGTCGAATGGACGATCCTCGAATGCGCTCACGAGGTTCTCTCGGTCACAGGCTCCAAGGCGAAGATTGATTTTCGTGAACTTCCTACAGATGACCCCACCCGGCGCCGACCGGATATCTCCAAAGCCAAGAGACTGCTCGATTGGGAGCCCAAGGTCTCGCTGCGTGAGGGGCTGGAAAAGTCACTGAGCTTTTTTCAGGATTATGTCGCGAGTGAAAAATCCCAGGCAGCTAACTAGGAGAGGTAACTGATCCGAAGGATTTCTCGAGCTACGGCGCAGTGTTTTCGGATGCAGCCTCTTCCTAGGAAGAGGCTGTTTATTTTGCCCAGCGGGGAGCTTGGCGCAAGCGGCCCCTTTTCGAGCCTTGCACTCAGAGTTCCGCTTGCTACCTCTCATAACCGGTAAGCGTCCTGTGTTGGCCGGGTGTACATGGCGTGGTTTCGCCTTGATGATGTTTGGATGGCTGAGGTTGATCTGAGTGTTGGGGTAGCGGCTGGACCTCGTCGGCGTCGTAGCGCAGCGGAGCGTCGTCGCGTGGTAGAGGAGACGCTGGAGGCTGGAGCTCCGGTAGCGAAGGTGGCCTTAAAGTATGGGGTCAACGCGAACCAGGTCTTTCAGTGGCGACGCTTGTATCGCGACGGCAAGTTGGGGGCGGCTTCGAGCGCTATGAAGTTGCTACCGGTGAGCGTAGTTGAGGAAACTCGGGCACTCCACTGGTACTTCTTGCCTCGTCCCATATGCTCTCCTTTGACTTTGGCAACTTGGCTTGGCCCACTTCGGCGGTTTGTTTTGGCCCACCCTTAGGACGTTGATGTTGAGGGAGTTGGGTTCTGCTGGAGCGTAGCCCGGAGGGCGTAGCGGAAGCAGAACCTAACTCCCAGGGCTTACTCTTTGGCCTTCTTCCGCAGGGTTCGACGGAAGCGGTACGACTCCGAGCCGGTCTCGATGATGTGTGCCTGATCGGGGAGCCGATCAAGCACTGCCTTACAGAGCCGGGCGTTGGTGAAGACCTGGGGCCACTCGGAGAAGGGCAGGTTGGTGGTCACGATGATGGCCGCTTTCTCAGCTCTCTCGGCGATCACCTGGAAGAGCAGTTCAGCGGCGACTTCGGCGAGCGGGACATAGCCGACCTCATCGATGACGATGAGTTCTACGCGTGACCAGCGTGCCAGCATCCGGCTCAGACTCTGTTCCCGTTGCGCTTCGACGAGCTGGTTGACCAGGGCGGCGGCAGTGGTAAAGCGCACTCGCTTGCGTTGACGGCAGGCAGCGATCGCCAGGCCGGTGGCAAGATGACTCTTGCCTGTGCCGGGATCACCAACCAGCAGGACTGGCTCGGCACGTTCGAGATAACCGCCTTCGGCCAGGGCGCGGATGCGGGCGGCGGGGATGTGCGGCGACTGAGCGAAGTCGAACTCTTCCAGCGTCTTGATCCTGGGCAGATGCGCTTCCTTCATCCTCAACTCGATACTGCGTCGCTCTCGGTCTTCCATCTCCGACTGGAGCAGAGCTTCGAGATAGTGCAGATGGGAGTGCTTGTGCTGGGCGGCTTCTTCGGCAAGCGATGCGAACTGCGCACCGACAGATGGCAGTCGCAGCGCCTTACAGTTCTGAGAGATACTTGCGATCTGGAGGCTCATGCCTGCACCGCCTGTAACAGCCGGTCGTACTCGATCATGGTCGGCAGAGGGCGTTCATACGCGGACAGGGCACCGATCTCGATCGGCTCACCGACGGTGTGCTGCAACTGATCGGACATGAGCAGATGGCGAATCGCGACGACGTCCCCGCAGCCCAGATCGAGCGCCTGCTCGACGGCAGCCGTCAGGCTCTCGTAGCCGAACTCGCGGCCCATGCGGATGAGTGTCACCATGGCGCGGGTGCCGGGCTGGCGTCCCTGCCGTTCAATCATCTGTTGCCAGATCCGGTCGTAACTCTCGGGCCATCGACCCTGAGCCCGCCACTGCGCCAGCGGCGTCGATCCGCGCAACGCGCCGGGCTTCCGGTCCAGCACGTCGAGGTAGTGTTCCAGATCGAAGATCTTCTGCAATCGGCTGTAGCAGCGTTCATGGCTGGCGATACGGCTGCCATGGTGCCGGAACTCGACCGTGCAGGAGTAGATGCGGGCTTCGACGATCGAGCCCGGCTTCAACGGCACGGAGTAGGAGTTGGTCCGCACCTTCGCGCATCCTGTCTGATCGACGCGCGGGAAGCTGACCTCGGCCAGATCGAAGGACTCGGTGGCTAGCGGCAGAAGATGCTCCTTCTCTGTCAGCATCCGGGTGCCAACACACTCGGTATGGCCTGACATGATCCGGCCCTCATCGGCGCGGCAATCCTCCAACAGCTTCCGGTTCAACGCCTGAAGGTCGGCAGCCACCGGCACAGGAACCCAGTGGTTGCGGCGGAAGTAACCGACTTCGCCCTCCACGCCGCCCTTCTCATGGCCTTCACCTGGGGTGCAGAACTCGGCCTGGTACTGCCAGTGCGAACGGAACGCGATGAACCGTGCCGTCAACTCTCGCTGCTGGCCGCGCAGTATCTTCTTCACCGCACTCGACAGGTTATCGTAGCGAAGCCGTCGGAAGACGCCTTCGAAGTACTCGAAGGCAAGTTCATGCGCTTCCAGAAAAGCCTGCTGCGTCGCACATGGATACGCCCGATGAAAGGCAGCACCGCTCGCCATCGAGCGCATCTCAAAGACCTGTAGCTTGATCCGTTCCCCGTCCAGATCGGCATACGCTTCATACCAATCGACCTGCGCCTCGACGCCCCAGTCGTAGCTCTGCGGAACGAACACCTCGTGTTCAGCCAGACCCAGAGCCTGCTTGCGCCGCTCTACATACTGCCGAACCGTTCGCTGCGCTGGCGTGCATCCTGGTATCTCGGCACGAATCCGGTCATAGATCCGCCGCGATGTGTGGCGCTGCTTGCGCGGAGCCTTACGGTCCAACTCCAATATCGAGTCGATCAAAGACACCGCCGGCGCCATCTTCACTGCTGGACGTTCCGTCTTCTTCCGCTGAGTGGGAACTGCGTTGCGCACCGCCTCACGCACCATGCGCCGATGCACGCCCAACTTCCGCGCCACACCAATCACCGACCCAACGCCAAACTCATACTCCCGACGAATCTGCTCGTATAACTCCACCTTGGCTCTCCAATCCAACTCGCCCTCCGCCTCTCATATCACTGAGAAACAGGGTAGAGTCCGTGATGCCCGAAAGTGGGCCACCTTAAACCGCCATACTGAGCCAGATCAGAGTGCCAGAATCACTCCTTGTCCCGTGTCTCTCTTATCCACTGGCACAGTTCAAGCCGGGCAGACCACTACGAGTGGGTTCCGACGGTAGATTCCTTTGCTGCGCTGGGCTGAGTATTAAAACTGCGTTTACGCAAGAATTGATTGATAGGCTTGTCCACCAAGAGGTAGAGAGCGACGCCTGCAAGCGTACCTATCGCGATACAAAGCAGAATTGAGAGCGACGCTACTGGAATACGCAGTTTCGACATGATAACCGCTCCCGCCGGAGCAATCATGCCGTGAAACAAGTACGTGACATAAGACGCGTCTGCGAGAACCAGCCACCAGCGAGGGAGCTTCTTAAAGAAGTCTTCAAGGGACAAGCAGCCCCAGGTGATGAACACTGCCGGAAGGATCGACCGTCCCAGTTGGGCGAAATGCGCGGTAATCAGCGGTTGCGAAACAAGAAGACCAAATCCTACCGCTGTCATCATAAGCGCCAACCACAGGGGGAGTTTTGCTCGGCGATGAAGAAATAGACCGCCAAGCACCATGCCGAGGAAAAACTCGAGCACGCGAGGATTGCAGTAGAAGAGAAATGCAGAAGTCGATCCACGTGGCACCGTGAACGATAATGCAGTCAACACCATCATCACGGAGCCGACAAAGACATAAATGTTGGCGCGAAAAAGCAGAGCTAAAGCGAATACCGCGTAGAACATAATCTCGAAGTTAAGCGTCCAGCCAACTCCCAGGATTGGTTCCATCCGTCCCTCTATTCCCATGTAAGGAACAAAGAAGAAGGACTTAAGGATGTGGCTGACTTTGAGATCGTGGTTGAGCACCGCGCCGCCGGCAACAAGGGTCAACGCGATTTTTGTCAGCAGAGCTAACCAGTACATCGGAACAATACGGATGAGTCGGCGCTCGGCGAAAACCCGCCAACCATTCGAGTCACCGATAAGTTTTGCCGAGGAATATACCATGACCAGGCCGCTTATTACGAAGAAGATGTCGACACCAGCTGCACCGGCCACAAACGGCTTTACTGAAGGTATAAGTCTGAGGTTGGTATAGATCGTTGCGTGGTAAAGCATGACCAGGCTCGATGCGACAACGCGCAAGAACTGGAGACTGAACAGTTCTGTCTTCCGGATAGGCTCTGCCACACATTCTCCCGTTCACGATAAGCAAGTCGCATCTGCAGACTGCGGAAACGTCTTAGGTAACCGACTCAAGGCTACGCCTGAGAAGCTGGATCATCCGCCCCCTCTCGTCTGGGACGCAACGATTGTGATGGGAAACCCTTGGGCTCAAGCGACCGCTCGAACCACGCTCTAAGCTGATTGTCCAAGGGCATTTGCTATATTTTGACCGATTGGTTGGGAGAAGGCGTGCCTTTCACGTATCTTAAGCCTGCCTTCCTTCTCAATCATTGCTACACCAAACAGAAAGAGGACCATCGCGATGGACGGCGTCCACATGAGGACGGCGCCGGAGGTACCTTCCACCAGGAATCCCGCCATCAGGTAGATGTGCAAGTCAACATCAAGAAGATTGGCCCTGAGCACTGCGCGCACCAAAAACGCCCAAGCCGCAAGAACCATTAGAAAGAAAATGCTCAGGCCGATGATCCCATAGTTCACCAGCGCTTCAAGAATCTCATTGTGAGACGTCGCTACTGGCCAACCCACTCGGGTTATGACGATAGAAGAGAAGGGGGTCGGCCAAAACCCATAGAGGCCATATCCCAGCCACGGTCTCATTTTTGCGGCGAGGATGACAGCATCCCACACCGCGGTCCGGCCACTCGCTGTTCTGTCCCGTCCCATCAGCGCAAGAACCGCATCGAGATTGATCCAGACGAAGGCCGCGACGATAATCGTCAAAAAAAGCAATGCAAGGAGAAGTGCGATGCGAATAGAGGGCTTTAACTTGCTGAGGATCCGCAGCAAAAAAAAGAGACCTATCAGAACGATGCAAGAAATCCATGTTTCGCGGCTTTGCGACTTTATCGTACATACGCCTGAGAGGAACAAGAGTGTCCACCGACATATGCGATCCATGGAACTTTTGGGCTTCACTGCGAGAACTACGGCGAACGAGATCAGGCAAGCGATTCCAAGCAGATTTTTCTGTTGGAACATGCCCTGCCAGGCACCACTTGTGGCGTAATTCGTCTCAGCGCCGCTGTCTACCCCAACGCTGGGCGCTCCGAGAACCAGCAACACGCTCAGCACCATCATGAGTGTGTAGGAGTAGAGAAGGATAAGTGTTAGTGTCGCCGTATCAAAACGATCGAGGATGTAGTTGAAATAGAGAAAAGAGCACAGCATAACGCCCAGTATGGGCAAATTGACCTTGAGCGGCTGAAGACTCCAGGCTGAACTGAGGAAAACCCATCCGAAGAAGAGTGCTCCCAAGGCGCTCGTTTTAAAGTCCACACGAACACGGCACCGATTGAGGAAAAATGCTCCTCCAGTCAATAAGCAGAAAAGGAAGCAATACATTAGAAAAACGCTCTGCGATGATCCGCCACCACCCTTGGAAGGGATATGACCACAGATTGCGAGAAAACAAACGGGTAGAATGTTCGCCGCTTGCTCAGTCGTCAAGCTCCAACGCAAATTGCTGATACCTCTTGGAACAACTCGCTCCCTGCCTGTAAGAGGTTCAGAGTTGAACTGGGTTGTCTGCATGTCTCATCATGATACAAGCAAATCGGTCGCCGGACCATAAAAATAATCTCCAGTCTCGTTCGAGGGAGATGGGAGTGGCTCCCCAGGTTCAGGAGAATCAGAACCCATTTCTCCGCGAAGCTCTAGCAGGGCATGGTCCGAATCACCTGTCGAGGGCACCTGATCGCCGACCCCAGACCCGTCACAGAAAAGAGAGCAGAGGTGCCGATGGGGTCACTGTAACTGTACGGGAGTGCGATCCGGTGTTGTCGCCGTCTTCTTGGATTCGCGGCTTCTGTCCTCCGCCGAGTTCTACCGGACTGACTACATCACCCAGGCTCGCATGATTTCGAGCGCCGCGCAGTAACGATTCCTTTACAGTTGATGAGAACGCGCGCGGGAGAATGTGGAGCCGTGGTGCCGTGCTAATGTAGTGGAGAAAGTAGCGTCGAGGGCAAGTGAAACCTAAATATCGGGCTGATATAGACGGCCTCCGCTCAATCGCGATTGCCTCGGTGGTTCTTTACCACGCCGGTTTCGCTTGGTTGAAGGGAGGCTATGTCGGTGTAGATGTTTTCTTTGTCATATCCGGCTACCTAATCGGTTCTCACGTCTACCGGGACGTTCAGGCAAATCGCTTTTCCTTTTTGTCTTTCTACAACCGCAGAGCGAAACGCATACTGCCCGCGTTCCTCGCGGTGACAGCTTTAACTCTGATTTGTGGCGCATTATTGCTGGCGCCGAGTGAATTTCGCCGACTCGGGCAACAGGGCATAGCGGCCGTAGCATCCAGCTCGAATATTTATTTCTGGAAAAACACAAACTATTTTCAGCCCGCCTCCGATACGCAGCCGCTCTTGATGACGTGGTCGCTTGGCGTCGAGGAGCAGTTTTACCTGTTCTTTCCGTGGATTATCGTCGGTTTTCAACGCTTTCGGCGAGAACTTCATGTGCCTGCACTTGCGGCGCTGACGCTGGCATTCTTCATCCTGGCACTTGTCGGCATGCACAGGGACATTGGCGCGGCCTTCTACCTTCTTCCCTATCGGGCGTGGGAGCTTGGTGTTGGATGTCTGCTCGGCATCTCCGAGATCAGCATCGGCGAAGACCGATGGGAGCGGCTCATTACTCGTCTGAGCAATAGCATGGCCGCCCTGGGCCTGATCCTGGTCATTGCTCCAATGTTCTTTTATTGGAAGCAGATATCCTTTCCGGGCTGGACCGCGGTTCCCCCCGTGTTGGGTACTGCCCTTTTAATCGCATATCGCAAGAGCCTTCTCAATCAGAGGCTGCTTTCGGCGGCCCCGCTTGTTTGGCTTGGACGTGTTTCGTACTCATGGTACCTGTGGCATTGGCCACTGATGAGTTTCCTTCGAGTCACTGCGCCTCAAGGTTGGACAACTTCGCTCGGATTTGCTGCAGCTACGGTCAGTCTGCTGATCGGTGTCCTCAGTTACTACGCCATCGAAACGCCGTTTCGCAAGAGCCATACCGCGGGAGGCTGGGTCTTAGTACGTTACGGTATAGCATCAGCCGCTGTTGCTGCTCTCTGCGCTGCACCGCTATTCACTCACGGGCTTCCATCGCGATACCCTCATGCAGCTGAAGTCGAAGTCGCCATGCACGAGCGATTACCCGATCCATGCATTGTGAGCTATGGTGAAACCAATTTCAGTAGCCAGGCAGAATGCCTTCCGCCGACTGACGGGCAGCCAACACTCGTTTTGCTGGGAGACAGCCATGGTTCCGCGCTGGCGCCACACCTACGCGATGCAACTGTAGCGCATGGCTGGCATTTTGCTGAACTCACGAAATCAAGCTGTCCACCACTTGAAGGCACCACACGATACATGCACTTGCATCCCGATCACGCACGCGAGTGCATGGAGTTCAACCGTTCGGCGCTTGCCTGGGTGTTGGCTCATACGCAGGTGAAGGCGGTCGTCTTGGCGGGATATTGGTTAGGTCCTTTTGAGGACTCCCCAACCGTCGACGCCTATGTGTCGAACATCCAGAACGTAAGCCGTCCAGGCGAAACAGAGAGCCTAGCCAATTTCCGGGGAGGATTGAACCGCGAGATCGGAATACTGATGCAGTCTGGTAAGGAGGTGCTTCTGGTCCAGGACGTGCCGCACCTCAGCTTCGATCCGGCCCTGATGGAACTTACAAGAGCCATCCCGCTACGGCGTAAGCTCGCCAACTTAGTGACCCCGCATTCCTTGATGCAGCAGGATGCGGTCGCTCGCATCGACGCTGTTTCGCAGACAGAGATCTCGTTTGCTGAAATCGTGCGCTCGGTCGCCAAAGAGAATCGGACCGACGTCCTCGAGACGCCGGAAGCCTTCTGCAACGAGCTATCTTGCTCCTATGGGCGAGATGGATACTCTTTCTATTTCGATCCTCAGCATTTGAGTGCACTAGGATCTCAGGTCGCGCTCAAAGACCTGCCCCCAGGGTTGTTCGATGGTGAACGCAAACCAACTGAGAGCGACCTTCGCTCTCGGGCGTCCGCACCGATTCACTAAACCATCTATGCTACTGCGGCTGGAGTGGGAGACGAAGCAGCTCGAGAGATCTTCCATTGAACGAGCAGAAAGTAAGACAAGACCAGCAGTGCGTCACATCCGACGCTCGTCCAGGCCGCTCCTCTCCATGTGTAGCGTGGCAAAATCCACAGGTTGAGCAGAATGTTAATGAGGGCTATCACGAGCTGTACGACGGTCCGTGAAGCCTGAAAACCAGCTCCCGTTAGGGCATCCGCCAAGAACGAATGGACACATCGAAGAAGCGGGATGACTGCGAGCAGTCGAAGTGCGACCACGATGGTGTCATACCTATGCCCAAGAACGTATGGCAGCAATGGTGCAATAGCAGTCAGGCCGGCCCATATTGCAATTCCGTAAAGGACCGCTTTTTTTATCAGCTTGATGGCGTAGGCCCGCGTCGCTCTGATTCCGCCCTCCGCACCGATGCGAAAGAATTGGGGATATGCGGCTGATATCAGCGAGCGGACCGGCGTCATTGCCGTGTCGATGAAGCGATAGGCAGCACCATAAATACCCGTATCTGCGAGTGACGCAAGGCGTCCCAGCATTGTCTTATCGATGTCGTTGTAGATGTTCTGAGCGGAATTGCTGACGCAGAAGAAAATTCCTTCCTTCACATCGGCGACTGCTGCAGCGGCGTCCCACTTCGGTCTGCCGAAAAACTGCATACCCTTGAACAAAGCGTATGCCAAACCCAAAAGACTGGTGATCACATAGGCGACCAGCCATTCGTTAAACGTCACGGGGTGGCAGAAAGCGGCTAAAAGCAGAATTGCGATAACTCGCAACAGTTGCATGATGAATCCTTGCAACGCCGTGTCCTTCATGGAACCGACAGCCGCAAAACCGAACGAGGCCAGTTCGACGATGCGGCCAAACACCATCTCGCAAATCGCGAATATAAAGATAATGAGAAGAGTAGCGTTTAGGTGGATCACCAAATTTAAGAGGGTGATTCCGATTGAGAGGATAAGCCCGGTGACCGTGGTGATAAGAAGACCATTTCCCCAGCACACCTCCATGCTCCTCTCACCAGACCGAAAGTTCTTGATAAAGAGGTTAGGCGTTCCCAGTCCGGAATACGGAGCGAGGATCGCGGTCAGGGCTGTAATCGAGACGATCGCGCCATAAAAGCTCGGTCCAAGTATTCGCGCGCTGATCAGAAACGATACCGCCTGCAGGGTCACTTTGCCGCCCTGGCCCAATGACAAGTGGAGCGTGTCACGCAATAAATGCTTATTGCCGAATTTCTCTAGGATTTTCAACCTTCACCTTGTCTTAGGAAAGTTTCGAGTTGTTCGGAACGTTACCGTTTGGGCTGCTTAGTAAGGAGATGCTTAAGCAGATATTTCGAAGTTAACTTTGCGATGCTTAGAAGCTCAGAGACATTCAGCTGCCTGGCCAGCTGCCCGGCCATCTGCCAGTATCCACGATCAATACCTCGGTAGAACCAGCAGGACGCCAGTCCCTGCGCGGAGAGGTCCAGGGCCAAACGGCGCATGACCGCGTCCTTTTGCAAGAGGTAATAGCCAGTCTTGAGGCATATCCGCGCACGAAGCCTGTCCCGCTTAATGCCTGAACTGGTGTAGGCGTTGCTGCCGTGGAGCCTTTGTAATGACAGGTGGAGGGGTGAGAAAAAACCAGGGCTTAGACCAACCGCCAGAAATTTAATGTAATTGTCGCTCAGTGTTACATTGGACTCTACTGGCATTGGCAATATGCGCGCCAATAGATTGCGACGAAAGGCAAGGGCTGTTGTGGGGGCTGGAATGTACGGTGCGTAACCAAGTTTGGAAACGGTATTTCGCTCATCCCACCGCCCGTACCTTACTTCTGAAGGAGGCGATAGGGGTACTTCTTCCTGATTGCCATTATCCTGGAAATACGTGATTTGATCGAAGCACCACCCCATCTCCGGGTCGGCAAAAATTTCCGACAAGCGATCGGCTTTATCAGGAGTGATTAGATCATCGCTATCTAAGAACGTGATGATCTCTCCTTTGCTCGCAAGAAATCCAGCATTGAAGGCGGATGCCTGTCCACCCTGAGGCTTCAAGATGGTTTGAATCCGGTCACCATAGTCGGCCAGAATCGCGCGGGAGTCATCCGTCGAGCCATCGTCGACCACGATAATCTCCACGTTTGGATAAGATTGCGCGAGGGCCGAATCAACTGCGGCAGCAAGAAAACGACCATAATTGTGGTTATTAATGAGGATGCTGACCAGCGGACGCCAATCGGACTCTGTCGCTGACGGAGGCGTATGGCTCGCCGGGATAGCCCCGATCCCATCGCTCTCATGCAGATTACTCATGCCAGCTTGTCTCGGCAAGACCGGGGTGCTGCTCATTAACCAGCATCAGATTCCGTACTCCTTTTGCGAAATCAGCTTGATATCGTGCGTAAGATCGCCGCAGATCCGCGCGACCCCACGGGAGGCACCCCGTCACCTACACCAAGCTTTTCGGCTGTTATGCTAAACATTGTCTCATGAGAGCTTCGTTGCATCCACATTCGTGTCCAGAAAAGCCTGGTTAGCCGCTCACGCGGAAGCGCGGAGTAATCGTACACAAAATAGGAGAATATCCGGGCAAAAACCCCCGTCTCTCCATTGCACTCTTATCTCAGGATATTTAAAAAACTGTCACTAAGGACTCACGCCTCGAGAGCGAGAGCTTTTCTGTAGGCGCTGCGCGCTCGATCTTCTGTAAAGCGCTCCATAATTCTCTCCATGGAGCGCTCTGCTAGATCCTGCCTCAAGCTGGCACTATCGACTAACGCCGCAAGCTGCGTGGCAAGGCTCTCTACAGAACCATGAATAAACATGAGTGCAGCGCCACCGCCTGCGACCTCGCTATGTACCGGGAGATCGCTTAGAAGGCAGGGAAGACCGCTAGCCATAGCCTCAAGCGTGACCAGGGGCATGCCCTCCGGACCCATGGAGGGGTTGATAAAAACATCGGCCTGGCGATAGAAAAACCCAACATCTTTGCGCAGACCATGGAACGTGACGGGTAAGTCAGCTGCCATCGTTTTGAACAGGGCGTCATCCGGACCAGCGCCGATCACATCAAGATGGACAGCCGTCTTCGATCGACCTTTCTTGAGGATCATTTGCAGGGCTGTGATGAGCGTACCTAAGCCTTTGAATTGCACCAGGCGGCCCACATACAAGAGCCGCACCGGACCGCTATCATTCGCCCTGGGCATCTGCTTTCGGATGCAGTCTGCGTCAACCCAGTTAGCGATCACTGTGACGTCCTTCAGGGGTACATAACTCTGTTCGAGGAGATCGGATGCAACGGCTTCTGATACAGCAATGATCCCGGAAGCAGACGGCGCGACGATTTGATACAGAAGAAGAGCAAGGTGGCGACGAAGCATTACCGGCCACTTAGCCGCCTCAATCCGAAAAGAGAGGTGCCGAGTTGCAAAAGCGCGATGACCCAGGGCTCTCGCAATCGGGATGAGGATAATTTCGGAGTAGCCGTTCACCAGCAGCGTATTCAGCTCACCCTTGCGGCTGGCGGCGACCAAAGCTCGCACAGCTCGATAAAGTTGTTTGAGCTTTCGAAGGCCGTCGGCTGGCGGGAGCTTTATTAGAGGGACACCCGCGTCTCTCAGCTTCCCCTCTAAGATGTCGTTCGCAATGACAACCTTGATGGTTGCGCTTTCGCGCAAAAGTTTGGCAAGAGACAAAACGTACGTCTCAGTTCCGCCATACTCTGTGGCAAGAGTGAAAATCATCAGATGTACAGGTCGTGACTTTTGCAATTTTTTAGCCGAGATCTCTGTCATACGGTTTTGGCCGAACCACGATCTTGCTTGATTGTCGGGCGAGACTCTATTGTACAAGATCGAATTTTGCCAGGGACAGGAGTAGTCAAAATCCAGTACTAAGCTGTTTATCTCGTTGCTGAATCGGAAGGTGGCCCAAGATCTGCCACTAAACTACCTGAGGTGATTTTCGTGGTGACGTTATCCCCTGGAGGCGAGGGGGAGAACCTGAATTGCGAACAACAGACGGCGTAAAAAGGAATTCGATGGGTGTTATGGGAGACCGAGACCGCAGGCCATGGCGATCGAGGCACTCGACCAGACAGAACACACTGAAGTTGTCGCAAACGGGCCGATTGACCACGCTCGATGACGTTCGAGGAAACAATGGTCCACCCGACGGGAGCGGGACAGAAGGTTGATCAGTGAAGAAGTTGAGTGTGACAGGAGGTCTTTTATGCTAAACTCCGCCAATGCCCGAAGAAGCTTTCGAATATAGCTTTTCAGACAGGTTTCTGCCCATTTTTGGCGTGGCTTTTTATTGCCTGATCTGTGGCTTCTTATTTGGGCTCATCCGCCATGCGAACGGCGGGATCTTCACGTACGCGCTCGACGATGCCTATATCCACCTCGCGCTTTCCGACACTATCGCACACGGCACGTACGGCATCAACCTGGGAGAGATCACCTCTCCATCATCGAGTCTATTGTGGCCGTTCCTGCTAGCACCGTTCGCGGGTCTCTCGTGGTTTACGTACGTTCCGTTAATGCTTAACTTCCTTTTCGGAAGCGCGGCAGCGTGGCTCTTTGGGGCTTTCATTGTCGATTTGCGAAGACGCCAGAACTCTCCCGCGAGCAACCTGTGGAGCGGTCTTTCCATCATTGCCCTCATCTTCATCGGCAATCTTCCCGGTCTCACCTTCATCGCCATGGAGCACACTCTCCAGGTACTGGTAGCCGCTGCATGTGCCTGGGGCATCGTCATCTGCCTCCGTGGTCGACGAATCCCCTGGTGGTGCATCGCTGCCGCCCTCCTCGGTCCTTCGATCCGGTATGAGAATCTTGGCATCACGCTCGCTCTGGCGCTGGCGCTTTGGTCACAGAGACGCCGCGGTGCTGCGGTGTTGCTGTGCGGGATTTCTGTCATGCCGCTTATCGGCTTCTCCGTCTTTCTTCGTCGCCACGGCCTCCCGGCGCTGCCTCTTTCCGTGCTGGTCAAGGGGCACGCGACCGCCGGCCAGCACCAACTTCATTCCGCCGTCGCATTGCATCTCGCGGAGTTGGCAGACAACCTCAAGCACCCAATCGTATGGATCATCATCCTGCTCTTCCTGATCATCGTTGCCGGCTGTTTCGCTGAGGTAAAAACTGAACGTCGCCTCGCCATCTTCGGTGCCGCTGCCGCGGTCGCTCTACACATCCTTATCGGGCGCTTTGGCTGGCTCAATCGCTACGAGGTGTATCTCGTCGTGTTCGCCACCCTCGTAGTTCTTCAGCTTGATTGGAGGCGCCCCCGCCTCGCGCCAGTCTGGTACACCGCTGGTCTTGTGATCTGCAGCATCCTATACGTCCGGGGAACGCTCATTATTGCGCCAGCGGCGCACAGCATTTACACGCAGCAATTCCAGACCAGCCGCCTGACCCACGCGCTTCCCGCCCTCAACGTCGCGGTAAACGACCTTGGTCTCGTCGCCTACCACCACCCGCGTTCGCAATACGTACTCGATCTCGCGGGTCTGGCCTCGGCCGACGCGGCGCTAAAACCGCATACAACCGCGTGGATGAAAGACATCGTTCTCCGTCACCAGGTTGGCCTTGTGGCAATCTATCCAGATTGGTTTCCCGCTGTGCCATCATCCTGGGAAAAGATAGGCGAACTTTGTCGGGGAGGGTTCAATCCCTGCGTTTCCTATTACGCCACCGCAGTTGATAACGCTCAGGTCCGCGACAGTTTTATCAACCTGACGCACGCGTTGCCACCAGGCGTCACCTTCACGCTCGATGGTCGTCCCGCCATATCCCCCGATGGGTCCCATCCACAGGTTCAAACTCCCTAATGGCCTCTATTGCGCGGCTGACGGGATCGCGTACACAGCACAAGCCGTAACGCGAATAGCCTGAGGTGTACGCGTGGAGTGGACCTGACAGCGCTGTCGTTGTGCGAGCTATAGGAGAACCTTGGCTCGCAAAGGCCAAATACTTCGGGGCTGCCGCCAGACATCGATCGACGAAGCGTTTCAAGGAGTAACCAAAGGAAGATGTCTAACACTGCAGCAACTAGAGAGCCCTTGTTTCAACAAGAACAGGGCTATCACCTATAGTGACGGTGTTATTCGTAATCGGGATTGTAGACCCTGTCAGGTCATGGTAGCGGGTGAACCGGGAAGGGAACGTTGTGGTCATTGGCGAGTTTGCGTTCCAAATGACTTGCGCCTCGTATCCACCGGCACGCGAAAGGCCGCATCTCCAGACATTCTTCGTATCCTTAGCACAGGGCGTTGTCATGGTTGCTCCAAGCATCCATAGGCGGGTTTGTGAATATGCGACGGCAGCGGGATCCGGATTGAAGTTAGCATCGACAAGCCTTCCGAAATCAGGGTTCTCATAGGAATACCAGACGAAGCTCGATATCCCGGCTGACCACTGCAGAAGATAAAACTTAGAGATAAAGGCAGCTTGTTGCTCCATCGTCAGGGGATTGGTCTTTATCGATCCCCAACTGGCTTCCGTATCTAACATTGCTTCAGACTCGATCCCCTGAGCGCGCATCACGGCTTTGTATTGCTGGATTGTGCTGAGAATGCCTTCAGCCGTCCTGTTGTATCCATGGAATGCCACAGCATCAAAATAGCGGGCGCCGCCTAAGGTTAAGAAAGAAGAAAGCCATCGTGCGGCACCGGCGGTAGTACCCGGAGAAAGGATCACAGCGTCTGGATCGATTTGCCTGATGATGGCTGAAGCATGCTGCGCCATCGGCATAAAATCTTCCGGCGTACCGCAAAAGTACCGCTCAAGGTCCGGCTCATTCCATAACTCCCAGTACTTTATCCTGCCCGCCGCACGAGTAACGATGGTGCGGACAAATTTATCCCAATCCTTTAGATCAGATGGAGGAGCGCATTGTCCGGGGCCGTACGGAGTTTGTGCCAGCGCCTTTGTCGACGCCCACTGGGGTGTTCGCCCAAAGGTGTAGATGAGGTTAGGACCTCGGGACTTGTTTTGAGCGAGGAAGATATCGAAGTAAGTGAAGTCGAAGACATTCGGTGCGGAATTTATGTAAGCCCAGGATATGTTCTTGAAATCCCAAGACCGAGTCATACCAAAATCAAGCGGGCACTTGACCCCTGGACTCAGCCTTGTCATGCCGAAGAAAGTCTCCGGAATCGTCTGCGCGATAGCCAAAGAGATAGAAATTGATACGACAAGGAAACCAGTCAGCAATTTCCGGACCATGATTTTAACCTCAAACTGATGTGACCAGCGGGGGACGGCCGGCCCATACCTTCGGAACTTCAATATCGCCCTCCGGACAATCGGGGGACCGTCGTCGCATTTTAGCAACCGTTCAAGGCACAGGCCGAGCAGCGGTTCATGGCGTTATCTGGAGATTCTCCCCGGGCAGTCTTCTCCTTGACCATAATCCAAGTATCATCAGGAAAAACAATGAGAGGGCCACCAGAAAGAGTGCCATCGTCCGAAATACAAGTAGAAAGCGGATCAATCCAACGGACGCGACGCTCCCATAACTCACATGCAGGATGTGTGGAAGAGGATAATGAGAAAGAATTATGACACCGAGCGTCATGGCAGTTGAGATGTATTTGAGAACGCTACTCTGTCTTGTAAGCCAGTCAAGGGCGGGAAAGATCAGTATCAGGATCCCGATGTCATAGGCGCGGTGATGAAGGGGAAGGAGACTCAACACGGACAATGTGGCCACGCCGAGCCGGTCTCGAGTAAATCCTGTCCGTGTTCGCAGGAGCAGTAGAGCAAAGACCAGAAGCAAGCATCCGCAAAACGCCTCGGTCAAAATGGTTGCGACATGCGCGCTACGAATAAATGTGTAAAAAATTGTGTCCGTCTCCATAAGAGACTGCGAATCTACATTCGCAGGAGCGGGATCATTGATCAAACCATTCGTTCCGGCGAGGCGAATGTTGGTAAGCATCTCCCCCAACCAGTTTCCGCTAGCCGGATTCCAATGAATCAGAAGAAACCCAGGGATAGAGAAGACGGCGACCATGGCGATCACGGCCAAAGCGTACTTACGCAACCGACTTCCCATGAAGAACATATAGGGCAAGAAAAGGATAGCGACTTGGGGCTTCAGTGTTATAGCCAGCGCCAGACAGCAAGCACCAAGGCCAATGCGTCGGTTTTTTATAAACGAACACATTGCTATGACGGCTAGGCTGATCGCAGCGGTCGACGGTTGACCTTGACGTGGAAGACCTATGCTGCCTGCAACAAAGACAACCAACAGTAGCTGCGGCCACAAGGATGCATTAGCTTCATACAGATTCAGCACGGAGAATGCCGCGAGGCCGAATAAAATCGTAGAAATAATTAACCACGTCGCGAGCGAAGCTTTCCATGGCAAGTAAGAAAGAGGTACGAAATATGCAAGCGACGGTGGAGGATATTGCGCCATCAGCCAGTTACCGGGCCGCGGGAGTGGGCCAACCATACCTTTAGCGCGTTCTGCGGCCTGGTCAATCTGGGTCTGTCGATCAAGATAAGGGTCGTAGCCTTGTACGAGGCTCTGTGCGTCCGCATAGACCGTGTGATAGTCCCTGAAATCCAGAGGACGATGAAGCACGTTCAAAAGTCCAAGGCCCGGTACGCCCAGGAAGAAAAGAAGTGCAAGAACGAGCAACACTCTTGTATTTCGCATGGGCGCATTTCCTCTGATTGTGCACTGGGGCTTAGTTCAGTTTATGACCCAGATATCATTGAAGCAACACTATTCGCAGTACCTCTAAGCGTCCAGGGTGAGCCGTGAGCCCAAAGAGGCGGAAGCCCCCATTAGGGGGCCGATCCAAGAGGCGGTCGCTAATAGCCGACAGGGAATTTTGCGCTGAGCCAAGCAGCAAAAGCTGGTCCCGCAATCTCCCGGTTCCATCCTGTTGTGCCGTGGAGTCCATCCGTTGTGAGGATGCGATAGAGATGAAACTTGTCACCAGGCGCGGGGGCAGTGGAGAATCCTCGGAGCGGTTTGCCGCCTCCAGGCCAGCTCACGCCGTTAGCAAAGAGGCTCAGGGTGCCATCCTTGTCGTTGGTGAAAATTATTGCCATCTGTCCGGTAGCGGGCCCTGAGGTCATCACCAAGTTATAGCCGGAAAATTGATTGACGGTTAGCGCCGTCCCTTTTATTTGAACTTTGGTTGTGGATGGGGTTCCAATAACCGTTCCGGTGAGCCCGGAACCGGACGGTGGGCACCAGTAGCCGCCATCGAGAGTCTGGCGGCCGTCATAGTCGCACTCTGCGGTTGCTGCCGCATCAAAGTACTTCGAAATGAGAGGGGTCATAGATGATCCGGCCGGGCAAGTATTCGATACAGGTGCAATCGGAGTTCCCAGAGTGACCTTGCCCGTAGAGCTATTTAGATTCTGATCAGCGACGCAAGGGGATCGAACCCAATCGTTATAACTTATTCGTGCAGCCGCAGCGCCGATGGGCTTCTGGTTTGCGGTAGTCATGAAATTGTCTACTGAGTCTGTGGTGACCGGCTCCAGCGTGGTGGCGACATAAGGAACGCCTTTTCGACGATAGCCAAATGCTTCCTGCATTTTATTGATGGCTAGATTCTGCCATGTCACGCTGTTATCAACGTCGTTAATGCCGAATTCAGAGACGATGCCATGACAAAATTGCAGTGCAAAACGCCTGAACGCATTTCGGCCATGGTTCGTGTTCATCCAATCCAACCTGCCGCCAGGCACTCCTAAATTGAGGGAGTTCCGTCCGGCTGAAATCATGCCCCGAGTAAACCAACTAAAGCCGTAGAATAGGTCAGTATTCGGAAACTGGGCGATATATTGGCCATACCCTCCTATATCTCCTTCACTGAGTCGAGACGTACCGATACCACACCAGCCGCGGTTGCTTGTGTCGTCACTCAAGATGATGGCGGGCAAAAAAACAGTAGACCTCGTCCAGCCAGAATAAGAGGAGGACACCGGTTCGAGAACCTGGTTATAGGGCAACACGCCAGTGGCATAATTTGAACCGTTCAGAATGTGTGCGTTGTAGTAAAGCCTGGCAGGGGCCGGCGGACCGTGCGACGCGGGAGTTAGTCCTGTGTCGTAGAACGGGGTGCTACCAGTAAGATTCGCCGGAACCGTTCCGATGCTGTTAAACGATCCATCACTGGAACTCGAGCGGTAAATCTCATATTGCGTGCATGGGGTGTTCCCATTGGCGAGGGCATTCCCACCCGGTGGTCTGATATTCAAAGCAAATGCTTGTCCCTGGGCGGTAGTCGTCGCGGTGTAGGTCGCCCCCGGGCCACTCTCGTAGTGATCGAAGCAGGTTACCTTGTAAGAGTACGTGGTGGACGAAGCCAGGTTACTTTCTTTGTTCCACGCGGCAGACACGGTTGCAGTGGGCGGCGCTGGGACTCGTTCATACACACTCAATACGGCGTTCGTCGGAGCGCCCGGGGCTTCAAACGCCAGGGGATCCGTGCATACGGCAGGCGCGTCCTTGTCGAGAACCCACTCGGTTTGACGGTCAACTGCGAACTGCATAGCTTTTTCTGAACCTCTACGGAACGCGATAGCTGCCTGCAGGATAAGATCATTCCCCATCGCCGTCTCGACTCCGCTGCCGCCCCGTGCGCCAGTAAAGCAGAGGGAGATGCTTCGTGTGCCGCTGGGGATCTCTAGAGTCTCTTTTCCTGTGAAGGAACCAGCGGCCTGATCGTGAGAAGCTAGCCAAATTGCGGGTTGGTTGCCCATCAGATTTGTCGTCGGTCGCGATTTGTCAGAGACCAGGCCGCCTGCCTTCGGAGACTGCGGCTCCGCCGTATTTGTAGCGCGGCTCTGGCCGGACATGCCATCAATTGGGGAGCCGGCGAGGTTCTGTTCGCGCGAGTCTTTGCCCTCCACTCCCGCGGCGGAGACGGAGATGACCAGCAGCACTAACAGCAAGTTGGAAAAGCCTCGCAAGCATTTCATCGCCGTTTCCAAGCCCTCGATGTGAAGCGCTGCCTTGTTGGTTGCCCAAATCTCTGTGTGTCGGAAGCCCAGTATAGCGCAGCCTCTTCGAGTGCCGCCGCCGTCCAAGGTGTTGGAAGGGCACTGGTTCTCATCCCATGCTCCTCATCGCAGAGGGCGCTTTCTCTTGCGTGTGGTCAGAAACCGCATACGCGCCGATGGAGAGTTTTTGACAAGTCTTATCGCTGCCGCTGGCGTTCCCGTGATACAGTCTTCCTATCTCAGCAAAATCTAAATCCTCTCAGCGCAGC
Source organism: Granulicella aggregans (assembly GCF_014203275.1). Taxonomy (GTDB): domain Bacteria; phylum Acidobacteriota; class Terriglobia; order Terriglobales; family Acidobacteriaceae; genus Edaphobacter. Next base: position 220,026 of record NZ_JACHIP010000007.1, on the reverse strand, counting down.
AACCGACGCTCCTTCTTATTCAGCAGGCGAGGGAAGCCCTCAGGGGGGGACCCCGACCCGGCAGATCAAGAGTGAATGTGACACAGAGAATAAAGTTAACTACGACGGCTCCTCAGGCCGCAGTTCTATTCGCTAAGACGCCGCCTTTAGTCTTAATCTTACGAGGTGTCAATGAACGCTACTTTGGTTTGACACTCCAGTTCTTGCGACTGCCCTGGAAACCGTGTAAGCTCGTTGTAGCCAACCGGTAAAGCTTGCTGTGGTTTAATTGGGATTGCATTCCAACCGGCTTCATGCTGTCTCCGATAGTGTGGAAGCCGAAAGGTTGACTGTGGATTATAGAGATCGTCCGTCGGGAACACACCCTGGTGCTGAGCAACTCCTTTCGTTCAACGATATCCTCCGATTCCTGCGCCGCCAGCGGATACTCATCGCCGTCGTAGTGGTGGTCTTCTTCGCACTCGGTGTGATTGCCTGCATCGTTGCTAAGCGGCGCTACAGCGCAGAGGCGCTAATTGAGATCAAGCAGCCTGAAGATACCCTTGGTATCAATCATCTGGTCCAAGGATCTGCTCAAGGGGACGCTCCGAATCCGGCCATGGAGACCGTCACTCTGGCGACTAAGGTGGCCGAGCTTCAGTCTTATCAGCTCGCGCTTCGTGTCGTCGATGAACTCGGCCTGGAGCAGCAAGAGGACTTCCAGTCGACCCCCTCTCTTCTAGGATCTTTTTTTTCGCTGTTTTCATCGCCAGCGAAGGGCGATGCTCCCAACACAAGACTGGTTGATTCGCCTGCTCGCCGTGACCGTGTTGTGGGAATTTTCCAGAAGCACCTGAAGGTGCAAAATTCTCCGGGTACTCGCTTAATCTCGATCTCGTATGCCGCTTCCGATCCAAGAGTCGCGGAGCAGGTGGTGAATACGCTTGCAGTCGACCTGACGCAGAACAGCTTCATGACAAGGCAAGCCTCTGTCGAGCAAATGTCAGATTGGCTAAAGAAGCAGCTTGATACAGTGAAGGCCAACGCTGACAAACTGGAGTCTCAGGAAGCCGAGATTCGCCGCGTGACGCAGACCTACACGCTCAGCGGCACCAATACCGCCGGACAGAATCTTGTGTACAGCCCTGTGCTCGACCAACTCCAGCAGATAACGTCAAGCCTCTCGGCGGCTGAGTCGAATCGTATTTTGCGCGGAGCAATCCAGCAGATTGCGCAAACCCACGATCCGCAACTTCTCTCCGGGCTCGCCGGGAGTGGACTTGCTGGTTCAGGCAATCCACAATCGACAACGTCTCTCGATGTCATCAAGAACCAGCAGCAACAGATTGACATTCTGAAGGCCTCGCTCTCTCGCGATGAGTTGCGTTATGGCGACTCCAATCCAAAACTGATCCAGGAGCGCGCAAATCTCCGTTCATTGCAGGATTCGCTGAAGGCGGAGACGGAAAGGATGCTTGCTCGCGCGAACAATGACTTCGCGATCGCTAATGAGCAGGCTGATTTGGCTCGTTCCCAGCGTGACAAGCTCGTGAAGCATGCGAACGAGCTAAACGATCAGGAACTAAGATACGAAATTGTGCACGTTCAGGCGCAGGACGCTCGCCAGTTATATACGGACCTAAGTAACAGGGTCAGCCAGGCGAGCGTGCTGGCTGGACTTCAGGCAGATGAGACAGCGGTGGTCTCAAAGGGTTTTGCTCCATCGAGACCATCTTCTCCCCGTGTGTCCATCATCCTTGTTGGTTCAATCTTCGGCGGGCTTATTTGCGGGATTGTCTTAGCCGGAATCCGAGATCTTCTCGAAGATAAATGGGTCTCTCCGGAAATGATCGAGTCTCAAGTCGGGATTCCTGTGTATTCTCTTCTTCCTGCTGTCGATCCTTCGGGACCCGCGTACCTTAGATCGCTCCGCAAGGGGAAGGACTGGTCAGGTAGTTTGACGAGTTTCCTGGAAGATTCCAGCTCGGAGTATGCGGGAGCGCTGCGGTTGCTGAGAACTGTGATCATGAGTGACGCAGTCGCCTCGCGACAGGTGATTCTCCTTACTGGCATCGCTCCCGGCGCTGATGGCAGCATGACAAGTTTGAATCTCGCTGCAACTCTTTCGAGGGCCGGCGCGCGTACACTTCTAGTTGAAGCCGACGTTACTAATCCTAAACTGGCTATGCGAGCTGGAATCTCCAAGGCGTCGCAAGGTTTGTCGAGCATACTCGCCGGAGAGCTAAATTCTGATTGGGCTCTATCCGTAGAGCAGGTGCCTGGGCTTGATTGCATCCCGGCGGGCCCACGCACGGCAGCCTTTCACGATCTACTCGCCTCGGAAAAGATGGAGCAACTGCTCTTGGGCTGGCGGAAGACGTATGATGTGGTGCTGCTTGACGCGCCCCTGATGCTTCCTGTTGCCGACTCCATCCAATTGTCGAAGCATGCGGACCTGATTCTCATTGTGACCGGGTATAGACGGACGACATTACGTGCGATGCGCGCGGCATACAATATACTTTCTCGCCAGAATCAAGCACCAGTGGGCGCGATTATTAATGCTGTGAGTCCAAGTAGTGAGGGGTACTACGAATTCTACGGATCCCGCAACGTACCCTCCGACTATAAACGCATGGAGGAAATCTAATCGTGCGGCTCTATTCATCCATAATCTTTGCCTTAGCGGGTTCCTTGGCTTCTTCGGCACTCGGCCAGACCTCTAGTCCCACGCAGGCTCAAACCGCCGTGGTTGCGGCTGAATTCACGAATAATGCCGATACGAATCCAATCGTTGCCGGCGACGTGATCTCTTTCCATGTCTACGACGAGCCCGACCTTGACGCCTTTCATGTTCGTGTGACGGATTCTGGGACGGTGCCTTTGCTTCTGGTCGGTTCTGTGAAAATCAGCGGGATGACCCCCGGTGAAGCGAGTATAGCGATCGCCGATGCATACATGCAGAAACACATGTTGCGCGATGCCCATGTGCAGGTAACTGTTGAAACAAATGCTTCCACGAACGCGACTGTAATTGGGTATATCAACGGGTTGAGTCTGACAACGGGAGCGGCAGTTCCCCTCACATCGCCCCGGCCACTCCTCACAGTTTTGGCGATGGCGGGCGGCCTCAGCGAGCGCGCGTCTCGCACGGTCACGATTCAGCATCGAAATCCGGCACGACCGCGCGAGTCGGTATATCTTCCCCAGGATGCCGCGAGACAGCTTGATAATGATCCGATGGTCGATCCCGGGGATATCATCGTGGTGCCGCGCGCGGACACAGTCTACGTCCTTGGCAATGTGGGCCGCCCCTCTCCCGTCACAATGAATAACGAGGATGGTCGTCTCACACTGATACAAGCTCTAACTCAAGCAGGAGGGACCTTGCCAACTTCGGGCTTGCGCAAGGTTCAGCTTTTCCGGAAGCAGAATGGTGCCTACCTGGCTATGCCGCCGATCAATGTCGGCAAGATCATGAAGGGCAAGGCCGCTGACGTCCCGCTCAAGGCAGAGGACGCGATCTGGATACCATTCAGTTACAGCAAGAATTTCTTGGTGAATGCGCCGGCAATTACCGCGGCTGTTAGCTCTGCTGCAACGTCGGGAGTCTTGTATACGCGGTAGGGAAGAGCGGTCTGTAGCAAAAGTTCTTGATTCGCAGAGCGACCCGGGGATTGGCCAGTACATTGGTCCACCCCCGGGTCGGTTTTGAATGTGTGAAGAGCCTCAGCTATCCATACAGCAAGTCAGCTGCTGACAACGGCTGAATAGCTGTATGCCAAGATTAGACCGACTGACCTCCCATGAAACCCAAGTCAGTAGCGCTGAAATTGCCTATATTCGGAAAGATTGCACCGAGTGAAGAGGTAGGCACGCCAAACCACTGTGCAAGGGTTGAAGCATACTGGGAGCTGCTGGTGGTCGGTATCCAGCGGCCGTTTGATCCAGAGTCGCTGGGTCCTGCGAGGGCAATTGTGGGAAATGTGCCGTACATCGCGTTGCCTTTGACTGCTCCACCTACAACAAAGTGATGTGATCCCCACGCGTGATCGGTTCCTGTGTTCGAATTCGGCTGGAAGGTACGCGCAAAGTCCGACATCGTAAATGTCGTCACACTATTTTGCACTCCAAGCTCAACTGTGGATTGATAGAACGAATTGAGCGCTGCGCTAAGTTGCGAGAGCAAGCCTGCTTGGAGATCCAGTTGCGATGAATGCGTGTCAAAGTTTCCTAGCCCACAAAAGAAGATTTGGCGGTTTACGCCGAGGGTAGACCTTGCCTGAATGATCTGTGCGATCTGTTTCAGTTGCGACGCCAGCCCGTTGGATGCGGGGAAGACTGTCTGAAGGTTTGACAAACCGGTTGTTGCCGAATTGAGAGTCGCTAAGTATTTATAGGAATCTGAGGTGATCGAATTGTCCGCTGTCACGAGAGACACGCCTGAGGTCAGTGTGACCAGCGACTGAGCCGCAGCAAGCCTCGTTGCGCATTCCGATCCTTCGGAACAGCCAGCTCCGCTGAGATGGCCCGGTACGACCGAGACAGGCGTGGACGTAAGGCCGTTGCAGAACACCGTATCTCCCGACATCGAAGTGATCATCGGGATCTGGGCTCCGACGTTGTAGACGTTCTGCATCGAATCAGCGATGCGACCGGCCCAGCCAGTTGGCGTCGACCCGTCTCTCGCAGCATTTTGCCATTCAATCTGCTGGTGTGGATGCGAGAACAGATTTGACGGCGAAACAGCTTGATTATTCAGATATTGATCGCGGGTGGTCGGCTGCAGGAGCGTACCAACGTTTGCGACTACCCCAGCCACACCGCTGTTGATCAGGTTGCAAACCTCAGGCATGCTTGGATGCAGTGCGTAGCCACTATTCCGAAACCCGAGTGGCAGGAGAATCTTTTGGTCAAGTGCTATGGAGCTCCCTCCCGCTGAACGCAACGCTTTGTAGTTTCCGTAACCGGCCGTGTCGAATGGAATCACCATGTTATTTCCGTCATTGCCGCCGTAGAGAAATATGCAGACAAGCGCCTTGTAGTCCGGGGTCGATTGCGCGAGTGCATTGAGAGCGCCGAACGGCTTAAGGCCCGCGATGTTGCCTGCGGCAGCGAGGGAAGCGTATTTTACGAAGCTGCGTCGATGCAAATGCATAAGGCTCCTTCTAGTGAATCACTTTGTAATGCGATGAGGTAATTACCAGATAAATCGCAAGGCGAACTCTCTGCGCCAGCGCGGAAGACGCAGCAGTTTGAGGCGTAGCCGGTACCGCGATTGCCGATACAGCGTCCACAATGGCGGCCCGCATATTCGCCGGCATCTGGCCATTCATCAGCAAAACGGAAAGTTCGTCGACTAGATCGCTCGGGTTTGAGGCGAGCTGGCCAAACTCGCTTGTGCTTGAGAGATCAGCGCTGAAACCAGGAATTTTATTGCTGACGATCGTGTCAGCCAGTGAGAGTCGAAGGGTTGCTGTGGCTGTATTTTCAATTCCGAACTCAGGTGCGTTCATGTTCGTGCCGGGAAGCTCATATTCTGCCGGGAAAAAGTTGAAGACGGAACTGGCACGGTAGGGGTCTTCACCCAGCGTCGAGGATAGCGCGGAGAGCTCGTCGTACGGAAACAAGGCAGTTGGATCGGTTACCGTGAAGTTCAGCGCGCGCATCATCGCGGTAATGAAGAGAATCGGCTCACGCAGGTGACCATCATCTGCATCTGCGTTTAGGTCGCCGGCGCGAGCTTCCGTGTCCAGGAGGATGGCGGAGATAACCGCCCTCATATCTCCGCGAACGCCTTGACCATTGTCAGCAAAGACCGCAGCGACTCTACCCACATAGGCAGGGCTGGGTGTGCTCGTCACCAGGTGTTGGATGAGCTGTCTGCAGACAAACGGACCAACGTTGGGATGATTGAAGATATCGTCCATCGCTCCATCAAGGTCTTGTATCGCCGTTTGACCAGCAGGGAGCGTTGAATTGATGAGCGTCTTTGCTGTGGTGTCATGCTTGTTATAAAGGGGGTGACTCCCGGAATCCAGCGGAACCATCGGGTCGCTATAGTCTAGATCTCCTGCATAGCCCCACCCTGTATAGGCCCTCGCGAACGCTTGAACATTGGCTTCGGTGTACGCCGGAATCGGAGCGCCTGATTCGTCAAGTTGTTCCGTTCCATCCGGATTAAGCTCGTTCACGCCCAGGGTGAAAAGTTGCAACATCTCCCTTGCGTAGTTCTCATTCGCGATCTGGCCCGGCGCCGGTTTGACGCTATATATCATGTCAAGATATATGCCCATGGCGGGTGTAAGGGTTACATCTCGCATGAGAGTGCGGAAGTTCCCAAAAGCGTCGTTTGCGAGCGTGTTGTGGTAGAGCGGAATTGAAGCTCGCGGCAGCGAGAGCGTGGAGACAACAAACATCTCAGAGAGGGCGAAAGCAACTCGTTGGCGAAGCTGATCTTGCCCCGTGATCGCGGTCTGCCACCATTCGCTATCCTCACATTGGTAAGGTCCGGCGGCTGGGCATTCGGCAAGTAACGTAGTAGGAGCGGCAAATTGCTCTGCAAGATACCCGCTGGTGCCGATTTTCTGAAGATGCGCTATCGAGTTGTCTGTCGGCCCGAAGCTCGTCTGATCCAAAATGCGAGTTGAGCTGGTAGAAGGATTTGAAGTGGCAGGAGGACTTGAAACGGCGATCTGAACCGAGGTGGAGGCGCTGGTTCCCGGATCTGGGGTGATCACCGATACGGCTAGCGTGCTCGTGCCCGGCGTGACGGGGACCGTTGCTCGGAGTTCATTTGCGGAGACGAACGCTGTCGTCTGTGAGAGCCAGTTTGTCGTAATGACGGAGTTTGAAACGAAGCTGCTTCCGATCACATCGACAACATAGTTCGCGGTAGAGCCGATCTGGGTAGCGGTCGCGCTCTTGAGGACAGGCACAGGATTCAGCAAGGACTCGGTGTGGGAACCGCTAACCCCGCCCGCTCCGTTCAGTGTGGCGGAGATAGTGACGCTTCCGGTTGGCGGCATCGTCTGTGGCGATGTGTACAGGCCCGTGGCGGAGATCGTTCCGGTCGCAGCGGTCCCACCGGTGATCCCGTTCACTTGCCAGGTGACGGCGGTGCCGGCGCTATTGGTGACGGAAGCTGACAACTGTACCGTCGCGCCCAGCCTTACGGAAGTCGTCCCAGATACACTTACACTTGCACTTGCCGTGGTGATTTGAGCGGTTCCGGAGGTGCTGGTCCCAGGATCGGGGTTGACGACCGCTATGGTCATCGTTCCCCCGCCCTGTGGGGCGGCCACCGTTGCTCGGAGTGCACCCACGGAAAAGAAGGTCGTCGCCTGAGGAACCGAATTCGCTGTGATCACAGCGGTTGGAACGAAGTTACTGCCAGTTACATTCACAACGTAGCTTGTGGTGTTGCTGATCTGGGTGGCGGTCGCGCTGTTCAGCACGGGCACAGGATTCATTAAGGACTCGGTGAGCGAGCTGCTTACCCCAGTCGCTCCCGTCAGAGCGGCGGAGATGGTGACACTCCCTGTAGGCAGCATCGTCATCGGCGCTCTGTACAGTCCCGTTGAGGAGATGGTTCCGGTCGCAGCGCGTCCACCGGTGGTCCCGTTCACTTGCCAGGTCACGGCGGTGCTGGCGCTATTAGTGACGGAAGCTGATAGCTGTACCGTCGCGCCGAGCCTTACGGAGGTCGCCCCAGCCACCTTTATGCTAGCCCCTGGTGTGGTGATCTGAGCTGTGCCGGAGGTGCTGGTCCCAGGATCGGGGTTGACGACCGCGATGGTCACCGTTCCCCCGCCCAGTGGAGCGGCGATTGTTGCCCGAAGAGAGCTGGTAGAGAAAAAGGTCGTCGCTTGCGGAACCGCATTCGCTGTAATCACTGAGTTCGGCAAGAAGTTACCGCCGGTTACATTGACAATATAGTTTGTGGTGTTGCTGATCTGGGTAGCGGTCGCGCTGTTCAGCACGGGCACAGGATTTATTAAGGACTCAGTGAGCGAGCTGCTCACCCCACTCGCTCCGTTCAGGGCGGCGGAGATGGTGACACTCCCTGTAGGCAGCATCGTCTGCGGCGCTCTGTACAGTCCCGTTGCAGAGATGGTTCCGGTCGCAGCCGTCCCGCCGGTGGTCCCGTTCACTTGCCAGGTGACGGCGGTGCCGGCGCTATTGGTGACGGAAGCTGACAGCTGTACCGTCGCGCCCAGCCTTACGGAAGTCGTCCCAGATACACTTACACTTGCACTTGCCGTGGTGATTTGAGCGGTTCCGGAGGTGCTGGTCCCAGGATCGGGGTTGACGACCGCTATGGTCATCGTTCCCCCGCCCTGTGGGGCGGCCACCGTTGCTCGGAGTGCACCCACGGAAAAGAAGGTCGTCGCCTGAGGAACCGAATTCGCTGTGATCACAGCGGTTGGAACGAAGTTACTGCCAGTTACATTCACAACGTAGCTTGTGGTGTTGCTGATCTGGGTGGCGGTCGCGCTGTTCAGCACGGGCACAGGATTCATTAAGGACTCGGTGAGCGAGCTGCTTACCCCAGTCGCTCCCGTCAGAGCGGCGGAGATGGTGACACTCCCTGTAGGCAGCATCGTCATCGGCGCTCTGTACAGTCCCGTTGAGGAGATGGTTCCGGTCGCAGCGCTTCCACCGGTGGTCCCGTTCACTTGCCAGGTCACGGCGGTGCTGGCGCTATTAGTGACGGAAGCTGATAGCTGTACCGTCGCGCCGAGCCTTACGGAGGTCGCCCCAGCCACCTTTATGCTAGCCCCTGCTGTGGTGATCTGAGCTGTGCCGGAGGTGCTGGTCCCAGGATCGGGGTTGACGACCGCGATGGTCACCGTTCCCCCGCCCAGTGGAGCGGCGATTGTTGCCCGAAGAGAGCTGGTAGAGAAAAAGGTCGTCGCTTGCGGAACCGCATTCGCTGTAATCACTGAGTTCGGCAAGAAGTTACCGCCGGTTACATTGACAATATAGTTTGTGGTGTTGCTGATCTGGGTAGCGGTCGCGCTGTTCAGCACGGGCACAGGATTTATTAAGGACTCAGTGAGCGAGCTGCTCACCCCACTCGCTCCGTTCAGGGCGGCGGAGATGGTGACACTCCCTGTAGGCAGCATCGTCTGCGGCGCTCTGTACAGTCCCGTTGCAGAGATGGTTCCGGTCGCAGCCGTCCCGCCGGTGGTCCCGTTCACTTGCCAGGTGACGGCGGTGCCGGCGCTATTGGTGACGGAAGCTGACAGCTGTACCGTCGCGCCCAGCCTTACGGAAGTCGTCCCAGCCACCTTTACACTCGCCGCAGGGGCGGTGCCGGTGCCGCTACTGTTAGGAACTGCCGCATTTGAAATGGTTCCGCTGCCGCAGCCGAGGCCCACTATAACGATTCCAAATGAAGAAATAAAAGTTCGAGTGAAACGAGTAAAGAAATGCATTGAGCCCTCTGGATGATGTGGTCCGTTGCCTATTAACCACTGGGACTTTCATGGACATTAGACCTCGCTCTTACGACGCCGGTAATCCCCCGACTGTCGCGGCATACTCCACGAACGGGTCAGCACGTAACGGGCACATTACGGAAGTAGGATTTGAGGGAGAAAGAGGATGAGGCAAAGTAAGCACAGTGGCGCAGATCAACAGATCCTCGCTGCGCTGAATCAGGTTCGGGGGCCTGGGCTCGGAAGACGCGGCCTCGAAACAAGGCGTATCAGGGCTCACAATTCAGGCTAGGAGGGCCAGGTCCGGTTACATGAACTCCGGCGAGGCGCAAGGGCTTCGAACCGTGGAAGATGGGAACCAACGACTCAAGCGTGGCGGGAAGTCCACGCTTGATTGAGAGAGGTGCTGAAGGCGTCGTGCTCTTGAAAGACGGCTTCACCTCGTAGGCCAGGGCCACATGCTTGCTGGTCTCGGAAGTAACTCTCAGGTAATGAGCATCTCCTGCGCGGACGCGTGCCGACTGCGGTGAACGACTTTGTAGATCGGAGCGCCGGATAAGCAGCTTAGTTCCTTTAAACGGGATCAATTCGACCCACACGGGCTGAGTGCAGGCGCAGATCAATCGCCATCACAGGGATCAACGCTACTTTGCAAAACCGGCCTGTAACGAAAAATCAGATGACTTCGCTCTCTGAGGTAACCGGACAGGTGGCTTCGGGTGTCTCCATAGTGTGCACTCATGATTAGGCTATAGCGGTCAGTGGGCTTTGAAGCAACTTTAATCGCATATATCGTCGAGGAATAAAAGATTGACGATTGATCGTCCCGGGCCGGCTTAGGATCCCTTCGAGTTTGTTCTCGAGGAGGGCTAGTCGAAAAGTTGAGACTGGCCTTCACACGAAACGTCGAGATACGATGAAGGAGCTTCTGAGTGCCCGGTTATTCAAACATCAGTAGATCACTTCACAAAGGTTTCTATAGAGCTGATATCGACGGGCTCAGAGGGATTGCTGTATTGCTTGTAGTAATCACCCATGCCTTCTCCAGACTGCTTCGTGGTGGATTCATAGGGGTCGACATTTTCTTTGTGATTTCTGGTTATCTCATCTCAGGAATCATTATTCAGGGTTTGGTTCGTGAACAATTCTCATTTCTGGATTTTTATCAAAAACGGGCCAGGCGAATCTTCCCGGCTTTGATTGTCATACTTTGCCTCACACTTGGAATTGGTTGGCTAATCCTTTTCAAGCCCGAGTTTCAAGCACTCGGAACACATGTTACGGCCTCGACTTCCTTCGCCGAAAACCTTCTCTTGTGGAATGAGGCTTCGTACTTTGATGTTTCATCGGAATTCAAGCCGACTCTTCATTTATGGAGCCTTGCGATTGAAGAGCAATTCTATCTCCTGTGGCCGCTCTTGCTTTACTTCGGGCATCGAATGCGCATCAGGCCCGCATGGCTGATAGGTATCATCGGCGGGATATCGTTCATGGTCAGCCTGTATAGCTCATACAGCAATCCGACCACAGCGTATTACTCTCCATTATGCAGGTCATGGGAGCTGATGTTAGGCGCTTCCCTGGCGGCTTACGAGAAATCTCGCCGTAACACGGAAGCGGAATCGAGACACCTTCTCTCGCTGATTGGGCTCGCGATGATTCTCGTCGCCTTATTCAGTATCGGCCCAAAGAGTCCTTTTCCAGGGACGTGGGCGCTTTTGCCCACTCTGGGAGCCTGCGCTGTGATAGCGAGTGGATCAGAATCATGGGTGAACTCAAGGCTGCTTTCGGTCCGGCCCCTCGTGTGGATCGGGACGATCAGTTACTCTCTTTATTTGCTTCACTGGCCTTTGATAAGCTTCGCTCACATCATCTTCGGCCGCATCTCATATAGGCTGGGAGCCGCATGCATTATCTTGGCTGTGTGCCTCGCTTCTATGACGGTTCGCTTCGTCGAAATACCTTTTAGATCCGATCGCCGACTGACGACAGTGCCAGCTCTTTTCGCCGTCATGGGCATAATATTTCTATCAGGATTTGCCATCAGCAAAACACGTATATCTCCCCGTATCACCTGGGTTGATACGCCAACAAAAACCGAGTGGAGTTTCCTGAAAGGTGATGACGCAAAAGATAAGGGCACGATAGGCGAGTACACGCTAGGTAGAGACAGAAGCAATAAAGTGCTCTTCGTGGGCGACTCTCACGTCGCACAATACGCCAGTCGAATCGCTCAAGTAATTGCGTCCCACCCAACTGCACCGGGAGCCGTGATGGAAGTCGGTGGCGGCTGCATCCCTATCCGCGGTGTCCGGACAGAAGATCTTCGATGGAACAAATGCGAGGATTTCATAGAGCAAGCCTACAAGGTGGCGGAGACGGGACCCTATGAGACTGTAGTCATTGGCGGAGCTTGGAATGTAGACTTTTTTTCTGACGACTTCTACGTGACTGAGGCAGAAGCCAAAGAACCATTAAGCTCAAAACGAGGAAGAATAGCCGCTTTGGAGCAGCTGGGACAGGATATAACGACACTCCAGCAGTCTGGCAAAAAGGTCATTCTTTTACTTGATAACCCTCGTTCAGTAGATTTCGTTCCCGGCGGCCACGCAATCCGTCTCCACCTTTCCCCCGATTCATCTTCAACAGGTATCACTGCAAAAGTTGCTTCCGAGCAGCTCCAACTGAGAAACGAACTTGTTGATTGGGCGAAGCGCCAGGGTGCGCGTGTGGTCGACCCTTTTGCTGCTGTCTGCTCCGATGACACCTGCGAAGTCACGACTAAAGCAGGTCAACCTTTGTACCGGGATATGGCGCACTTCAATCCGGATTGGACGGCGACGAATGCTACGTTCATCGATTCGGTGTTGTATCAGGAGGTCTTGTATATCGCCAGTAAGACTCCCACCGCGGGCGAGCGGGACCAGCAGCGATAGTCTCTGGGCGAGAGGTCGTAAATAAGTCGACCTCGATACCCACGAAGGTAACGCGAGCTATCGCTGATGCCGCCAATTGCGAGAGTGAGCTGACCCGCTTTTAGATTCTGGCAATCATTTTAGTTTCTGAAGACGAAATTTTATCACAAAATGGATCTCCTGCTCCCATGGAAGAACCGTGGCGCATGTGTACGGTTTTGCTGCTATTGTCGTTTCTAGGCTAGGTGCGGAGGTCAAGAGGCTTTTGAAGGACAGCAGCCCTCGGAATGACATGCCTGGAGCGCTCATTTTTCGGAGCGATCTCCTGTCGTTCTCAGAGACTTTTATTCGAGCCCAGGCAGAGGCAGTTCATGGCTTTCGTACTGTCTACACCGGCATGCGCCGCGTGGAAGGTGGACTTCCTCTGCATGGAGCTGTGGAAACACTCTGTGAGTTCACGACCGGCTTCTGTCAGGCAAGAATTGCGGCGTATGACAAGTTAGGTTTTGCTCCTGGATTTCACGAGCGCCTGCGTCGTCATCGCCCCTCACTCATCCACGCTCACTTTGCTTTCGACGGGCTTCGCGCCAGTACGATCGCTAAGAATCTAAAGATACCGCTTCTAGTCACGCTGCATGGCTATGACGTTACAAAACATCTGGACTACGGTCCAACCTTCTCCGGCCTATGGCAGCAAGCCTCAAGATTTCTGTGTGTTTCCGAGTACATCAAGAGGGCAGCGCTAAAAGCCGGGTTTCCGGCTGAAAAACTGATGGTGCAGTATATCGGCATTGATCTTGACGCCTTCCCGAGTCGTGAACAGCCTTCCTCGGAATCGCCTCCAACTGTGTTGTTTGTGGGCCGATTGGCTGAAAAGAAAGGGTGTATCTATCTCATTCGAGCGATGGCCGAGGTGCGACGCGCCGTACCGGATGCAACGCTATTGATTATCGGTGATGGTCCGCAAAGAGAAGCGTTAGAGCGCGAATCTACCGCGTTAGGGGTGGAGGCAACTTTTGCGGGGCGCCGAAATCCGGCCGAGATTCGCGTGGCCATGTCCGAAGCGGCCATATTCTGTGCTCCCAGCATAGAGGCGGAGGATGGCGATAGTGAAGGATTAGGCATGGTTTTTCTTGAAGCTCAGGCGACCGAACTGCCCGTTGTGTCCACCAATCATGGAGGAATTCCAGAGGCCATTCGGAACGGTGTCTCGGGACTTCTTGCGGAACCGAAAGATGCACAGGATTTGGCCAGATGCATTCTCGAGTATCTCCAGAATCCACGCTCTCGCGATCAGGCGGGTGTGGCGGGACGCAAGTTTGTCATTGACTGCTTTGATCTGAAGCATCGCACCACACAGCTCGAGCAGATCTATCGCGATGTCATAGCGGGTCGGTGACAAGGTCTCGGATACCGCTGCCTCCGAACGAAGCTCGAAGACCGACCGCCCCTCGGATTGTTTGTAGGAACTCACCGCTGAAATCGCAAGTCTCACTGAACCAACACCAGAGAGTTGTTCGCGGTTCATCAACTTGTGCGTTAATGGTAAGAAAACTCAGTCTCAGATAATGGACAAGACCATGCCCACAGTTTCTGTTGTAATCCCGACGAGAAATCGGCCAGCGATGGCGTTGCGCGCGATCGACTCCGTACTCGCGCAAACCTATCAGGACCTTGAAGTGGTGGTGATCATTGACGGTCCCGATCCTGCAACCATTGCGGCGCTTGAAGCTGCTCCGAACTCGCGTGTTCGTTTCGCCCAGATGCCTTCCTCGGTGGGAGGTGCGGAAGCGCGAAACCAGGGGATCAACCGTGCAACAGGCGAGTGGGTGGCACTTCTCGATGACGATGATGAATGGATGCCGACGAAGCTTGAGAAGCAGATGGAATTAGCTCTTGCGAACCCAAAGCCATCACTGGTTGTCACTCGATACTTTGACCAACGCCCCAATGCGACACTCATCCAACCGGGCTCACCTCCTCCAACCGACCCAGAACAAACCCAGATCAGTGAGTACCTCTTCATGAACACCTCCTGGCTGGGATTTCGAAGAGGTTTTGTTCAAACCTCGACCTGGCTCGCTCCACGTTCCGCCTTTCTTGAAGTGCCATTTACAAAGGGGCTGCCGCGCAACCAGGAGACTGACTGGCTGTTACGAGCAGTGCCGCGATTGAAGCTGCCCATCTTCACGGTATGGGAGCCGCTCGCAATCTTCCACAATGAAATGACGAAGGGGCGAATCACGAGTGTCACCGACTGGCGCGACACGCTGAATTGGTCCCTGGGCAAGGGATTGTTCACGCCTCGCGCGCTGTTCTTCTTTATCGCGTTTGTTTGCGGCCCTACAGCGAAGGCTCAGAATGAGCCGCTTGGCGTTTTTTTTGAGGTCGCCCGAGCTGCGTTCAAGTTCGGCAGGCCATCGTTGAAGGGCATATGGCTGCTCTTTGCTGGCTGGTTCGTATTCCCGTACGGACGCTTTGGATTGCGCACGCGCTTACAGAACTTCATGAATTTGCGACGGCCTGCTGAAGGAAGGGCAAAGTGAATCCAGATCCACTGGTTAGCGTGATCATCCCAACGTTGCGACGCCCTGAACTCGTGCTCAGGGCGGTAAACAGTGTGCTGCAACAAACGATGCAGGATTTTGAGATCCTTGTGATCATCGATGGGAAAGACGACGCTTCTGAAAAGAGCCTGGGTACCATCACGGATCCGCGGCTTAAGGTAACCATGAATCCGCAAAGCCAGGGTCCAGCGCAGGCACGTAATATCGGAGGTTCCCAGGCGCGCGGCACCTGGTCTACATTCTTAGATGACGATGACGAGTGGCTTCCCAACAAACTGGAGGAGCAAGTAAGGGTTGCACGGGAGCTTGGCGGTGACCGGATACTTTTGGCCGCTCAGTTCATCGACAGCGGTCCGGCCTTTGAACGGATACTTCCTCTTCGCGACCCGGACCCGGGAGAAGATATGTCGGAATATCTGTTCTGCCGCAAAGGGCCTCTTCGAGTGCAAGGGCTTGTTCAAACGTCAACGTACTTCGTCTCGACTCGGCTTCTTCAAGAATTTCCGTTGAAGGCAGGGCTGACACCACACGAAGATTATGACTGGCTGATGCGAGTGTCAAAACGTTGCGACCGTCCCTTCACAGTCGTGCCTGGTCCACTCTCCATTTATCACAACGAGCAGATAACGAACCGGGAGGGTGCTGGAGGAAACTTCGACTTCCACTGGGATTATGCTCATCGCAATCGTGAGCTGTTCACCCCCTCGGCCTTCAGCTTCTACCTTTCGGTGTTTTGCACTCCGTCTGCAGTGAAATCGACCGACAAGTGGAAACGTCTGCGCATGGTGCTTCGAGGCATTTGGCAAGGAAAGCCATCTCTCACCTGCATGACTACTTTCCTCGGATTTGCATTCTTTTCGTTAGAAACGCGGCGGAAACTTCGCAATACGTTTCAGGCTTTCGCAGGCAGCAAAAAACCTGCGTGACGGGCTCGTGCGCGAACCGTGGCACTGCGTCAAGACCTGCACGCAACTATCTGCCCTTCAGCATTGGGAAGCTCCAATGATCATGGATGAGATAGTGGCCGCAGGTCATTGATAGGCCGCGTGCGAACAACGCCACCACTCGCAGACACCGTCACCCGAAGTGTGTCTTCTACTGTGGAAGTCTCGCCCGCTTGTAATGTGCTGCTGGGAAAGATGGATTCCGCACATCGCAGAGCGAACGCTGCAGCGAATCCTCTTGGGCGTATTCAATCTCGCGCTGCCAAACATGCGCTTGGAATCGCTTTGCGTTTACCGGTCTGAACGCGAGGTATAAACATCCGCTCAGTTCCGCTCTCAGCTATGGAAACAAGGATCGGAGATCAATCCGGATGAAGTGACCCGCGCGACTAAAGCTGAGGCATCCTTCAGGTTTCTTAGGAGGAAGTTGTTTGGTGAGAGCGCTGGGGCTCGAACCCAGGACCAACGCCTTAAAAGGGCGATGCTCTACCAACTGAGCTACGCTCTCAAACCACTCTTTTACGGTAGCACATCGGCCCCGGAGGAGAGCTTCTGCGAGCGGCCTGAGTGAACGGCCACAGATGCCACTCCGAACATCTGTCTCGTTTCGAGACACACACCGCCAGCGGACTCGAGAGATGCCTGAATGCGATATTTACCGCGTGTTCATTACACGTTAGTCGCAGGGACAGTGCATTGACTTGACCTGATCCCACCGTTAGCCTGACATAACGGCAACGCATCCTTGCAGCATGTCGATGGCTGCCGAAGCGGACGCAAAAGATTTTCACAAGACTGGTGGAACGGGCAAGATGGAGATGCATCCGCTCGAAGACTTCGAAGACCTAGCTGAAGACTATGCCTCTGAGGTCCCTGAAGACGTCGCCATCCTGTACTCGTGGGCGAATCTGCAAGGGGCGAAGTACCGCGACTTCTCCGCCAACCGGCGAGAGCATCGGGCGCAGATGCGCCAACGCGCAGCGGAACAGCTGAGGCTGGCCGAACTGCGCGCTCAGTCCGAGGCAGAGACGGCAGCGAAGCAGTCTGAGACCGAAGCCGCGGCGGCACATGCTGAGGCGGACGCGGCAGCGGCCAAGCTGATGGCGAAGCGAGCATCCCAGTCACATGAACTTGGTGGACATGCCTGGAAAGATTCCCTCGGCAACCGCGAACACCCGGTGGACCAGGATGAGCAGGTTAAGCATGCCTCGTTGCGCGCCGCGGCTCACCAGGCAAGGAAGGCAGCGGCAGAACGCGAAGAGGCAGCGAGACGAGCCGAGGCTGCCGCTCTGGCGCAGTCGATGGCCGGCCGCGAGCAGGAAGAGATCGCTGACGCACAGGCTTCGGCGCTCCGCCAGGCTGCCCGTTACGCAGAGTCAGGGGTAAGGAGTCGCAGTCTGGCCGACGCTGATTCCGGCCTAACGATACCGGGAAGAATTGAAGATCCCTATTCGCCACGATGGTCTGAAGAGGATGAGGGATTCTCTGGCCGTGGGACACAGGAGAGTCACCCCGTCGTCGAGTTTGATGGCGACCTCAGAGACACCTCCTGGGGAACAGGACCCGATCTCCCACTGAACCTGAAGCCGCCGGCATTTCCGCTTACACCGAAGGCACCGGTCACGAAGCTGACTTCCAACGAGGCCGCTTCAGCCAATTCGACCCCGACCCACCCAACGGAGCGCACCCAGGCGGCGAAGTCCCCGGTGGAGGGAGACTCTCGCGCTGAGGTGGTGCGCCACATTCCGCAGATATCTCAACAGTCGGCGGAGCCTGTCGCGGCTGTAGAGACGCCCCAACCGAAGACGGCAGCGGCGCTCGTTGCACCGTATGAGGTGGCAGCTCATGCCATGAGCGAGCTCTTCGAGGCGGCTCCGGTCGACCACGATACGGAGACCTCTGCCTCACCGGTCAATTCTGTTACGGCGGTCGAGCCAGTTAGGACTGCCAATGTGGACTCGCGGGCAAAGCGCGCCGCCGGGTCCCCTGGCTGGAACGCTGATGTTCCCGGGCCCGCATGGCTTTACCCAAAACATCAATCGTCGGCAAAGCATCGCGCAGCCGCAATTTCCGACTCCGCCGAGCCTCTCGAGCACTCGAAGGAGCGCATCGCGGCACGGTGGTTCGCCCTGCGTGGAGTCTTTGCGCGCCATGATGCGGACCGGTCCACGGAGCGCCTGGCAGGGAAGTCCGAAAGCCGTCATGCCGCAATCGTCGCTGTATATTCGGTCGCCGGCGGGACGGGGAAGACGAGCCTCGTAGCGACCATCGGGCGTGCGTTGTCGTTCGTCGGGGAAAAGGTTCTCTTGAGCGACACCACCTCGCATGGGCTGCTCCCGTTCTACTTCGGAGCGAGCCAACTGGTCTCGGGAGTGGTGCGCACATTCTCGCCTCCGGCCGGCAGTAGCGACGCTCCGATCCACCTGGTCAGCTACGACATGGTGAGGGAGAACGAGGAGCCGGAAGAACAGGCGGGAATCCTCGAAGATCTGCTGGAGAACAGTCAGCGCGCCAATCGCGTTCTATTGGATCTGAGCGTCAACTGCTCACGCATGGCTGCCCGCCTGAGCCAGTTCAAACCCACGATTCTAGTCCCGCTCATGCCCGATATGAACTCCGTGATCAGTATCGATGCGGTGGAGAAGCTCTTCAGTTCGATGCTTGACTCCGACGGCCGCCCTCTGCAGCCTGTCTATCTCTTGAATCAGTTCGACACTTCGCTGCCCCTGCATCTCGACATCCGGGAGGTGTTGAAGCAGCAACTTGGCGACCGTCTCCTGCCATTTGTGATCCGACGGTCTTCGGCTGTGGGCGAAGCATTGGCCGAGGGGATGACTGTCGTGGACTACGAGCCTGGTTCACCCATCGCCGAAGACTATATGCGAGTCGCAAACTGGCTCCGCACCGTCTCTGCACCGGTTGCTGTGGGCTTCCGAAACCAGCGCTGGAGTGAACAATGACCCTGGGGGATGTCCGCGCGGAAGATGAATCCACGTCGGGCCCGTTCGTTCGATCTCTCAGGTTCATAGTTCTTCTCTCAGGGGTCTGCTTCCTGCTCTTCGCGGGAGGATTCGCTCTGGACTGGCGGCAGCAAGCCGTTCTGGGTGTCGTTACCGTTTTGCTTGCGTTATGGATGGACCGGACTTCCACGTCCTACCTGGTGACCCTCACCCTTATCTTCATCTCCATCTATTCGACCTTCCGCTACGGTTACTGGCGCGTCGGAACGACGGCCAAGTACCTCCTCGCGCATGGGACCAAGAACGAATGGCTACAGGCAGCGTTTGTTGCAACTCTTATTCTTGCCGAGGGCTACGCAGCGGTGACGTTGCTGCTTGGATACATGCAAACGCTGTGGCCTCTGCGCCGGGCGCCGGTCCCGCTGCCAGATGATCCTCGCGACTGGCCGACAGTCGATCTACTGATCCCGACCTTCAATGAGCCGCTCAGCATCGTTCGCTATACGGCGCTGGCTGCGGTGAATATCGACTGGCCAGCCGACAAGCTGAATGTATACATCCTGGACGATGGCAATCGCGAAGAGTTCCGCAAGTTCGCCGAGGACGCCGGCATCGGCTATCTCACGCGCGAGGGCAATGAGCACGCCAAAGCAGGCAATCTCAACTCTGCTCTGCGACAGCTCTCAGCGCCGTTCGTCGCGGTATTCGATTGCGATCATGTGCCGACCCGCAGCTTTCTGCAGATCACGCTGGGATGGTTTCTCCGTGACGAGCGGCTCGGAATGCTGCAGACACCACAGCATCTTTACTCGCCTGATCCCTTCGATCGCAACCTCGAGCAGTTCCGCAGGATTCCGAACGAGGGAGAGCTGTTCTACGGAATAGTGCAGGACGGAAACGACTTCTGGAATGCGACTCTGTTCTGCGGCTCCTGCGCTGTGCTCAGGCGCTCAGCGCTGGACGAGGTCGGCGGGTTCGCGCCGGAGACATTAACCGAAGACGTTCACACTTCACTGCGCATGCAGATGGATGGATGGAACACCGCCTACATCAATATTCCGCAGGCAGCCGGGCTCGCGACGGAGAGCCTGGATGGACATGTGAAGCAGAGGATTCGTTGGGCCCGCGGTATGGCCCAGATTCTGCGGATCGATAATCCTCTGTTCGCAAGAGGGCTCACGCTCGCCCAGAGGCTGTGCTACTTCAGCTCCATGTTCCACTTCCTTTATGCTCTGCCGCGGTTGATCTTCCTGGTCGCGCCTTTGGCGTTTCTGATCTTCGGTCACGTGATTCTGCCTGGCTCCTGGCCGGCGATCCTGGCGTTTGCTCTTCCTCATCTCTTCCTGTCGAGCGTGGTGAACTCTCGCATCCAGGGCCAGCACCGTCACCCCTTCTGGAACGAGATCTACGAGACGATTCTCGCGCCTTACATTCTGATTCCCACGCTATTTGCGATGCTGCGGCCCAGATCTGGGAGCTTCGATGTCACGCGCAAGGGCAGCCAGCGTGAGCGGGGTTACTTCGATGGAAGGACTGCGATCCCATTCTTATTGCTGATGGCGTTCCAACTGACGGGACTGGTCTTCGGTGCTGCGCGCATGGTCCGCATTCCCTGGCGGCCGTTGCTCTGGTTGCATCATGGGAACAATCCGGGTGCCGTCGTCACAAATATGGTTTGGGCGTTCTTCAACCTGGCGATCCTTGGGGTGTGTGCGTCTGTTGCATGGGAGAGTCATCAGCGGCGCTCCACGGTACGTCTGAGAATGGCGATTCCGGTCGACGTGATGTTTGCGGATGGCACGCTCGAAGAAGGGCTCACAGCCGACATATCGAACAGCGGTGTTTCGCTCAGGATCGACGATGTGCTGCAGCCTCGGCATGGTGAGGCGGTGCAGTTGATCTTTCCGGTGCTAGATGGCGAAGCCTCCTTGCCGGCGACCGTGATCGAAATCTCGCAGGGTGTAATGCGGGCGCAGTTCGATTCCTTGACGATCCAGGAGGAGGAGACACTCACGATGGTGCTCTACTCCCGCGCCGACACGTGGCTGGGATGGGGGGATTCACGCGAGGCCAGTCGGCCTTTCAAGAGCATGGCACGAATTCTCGGGCTGGCGCTTCGGGGAGTTGGCCAGACGTTCGAGGCCGCGTGGTCCGTGGTCCAGCCGCCGGACAATACGAAGTTCGCGGCCGGCGCCTTGCAGGCGGGGTTGCTGCTTGCGGTCTTCGTCGGACTTACCGCAGCGGCGGCGCAGTTCAGATCGTCGCAACTGAGACGCGCTGAATTGAAACCCGTCAGCCAGGTAAAGCTGGCAACGGAGCACGCAGCGACCGAACGCCGGAAACCTTCCGGTGCGGTTACTGAATTCGTGGGAACCAGGGTGTTGCCGCTCCAGAATGAAGTGCCAGTGGTCGCTGCTTCAGACAATCTCGGTCAATTGCCTGGACCCTTTCTGAGCAACGCAGCCACGTCAGGGCAGGAGATCTCCATCGCGTTTCTCAGTGAGCCATCGCCCGACGCGTTCAGGGCAGCTGGGATCGTAGCGTCGTGGTTTGCGGTTCAGGCTGGCGAGCATCCGGTGCGATATCCGGTGACGTTTGGCGCGATTCCGCACAACAACGCGGTCCTGATCGTGGAGAACGAGAGCGACATACCCCAGTCCCTCCATCTCGACGGAGGCAGCGGACCAACGGTGTCCATGCGGACGAATCCTGAGAGTCCTTTGGCGAAGCTGCTGGTAGTCTCCGGGAGCACTGGGTCGGAGGCGGTCGACGCTGCCAGGGGGCTTGCCTTGCACGGGAAGGCGCTTACGGGCGACCTCGTCAATTTTGGCCACCTCGATCCTTCCGATACTCGCGATTGCTGTTACCAGAACCAGGAAAGCCCTCAGTGGATGGCGCTACCTGATCTGCATCTATTTGCAAGCACCGGATTCCCGTTTATTCCAAGGGCGGACCTGTCGGAGACGACTGTAGTGTTGCCCCCCGCGATCACGCCCGAAGTGATGAAGCTCTACATAACGATTGTGGCGCAGCTTGGTGCCCAGGAGGCCCACCCGCTTCTTAATGTAACCGTGAGCGGCCCTGACGAACTCAAGAGCGATGGAACGAAGAACTACATCGTGCTGGATATCGGGGCAGACCAGCCCGCGTTGCGTACGTTGAATCCAAGTTTGCCGGTAGCCCTCGATAGCGACGGTCCGCATCCCCGCGATCCTCAGGGATTCTTCGCTCCGGTTCGGCATGCGTGGTGGAAGCTAAGAGACTGGGAAACTGGTGATTTGAGCAAGATCGATACTTCCGATGGCTTACCGCCGGCGGTGATTGAAGAAGCGGAATGGCCTGCCCATTCCGGACGGTCGGTAGTGGTCGTCTCGGTCCGCGACAGTGAGTCTATGGCCGCATTTCTGGCCGCATATCCCGGCAAAGCGAAGGCATCGGATCTGGCTGGGTCTGTAAGTATTTTGACTGGAACAAGGTTCGTCTCGTACAGAATCGGGGACGACGTCTACTACGCCGGATCGCGCTCCCCCTGGATGGCCGCCGGATGGGTCTTCTCCGAGTTTCCATGGCTGCTGATCCTGGCGGTCACTGGGGTCTCCGGGATGATGGCGGTCGTCGTGCGAACCATGCTCCGTCAGAAAGCCAAGGAGCGGCTGCTGATGGCAGCGTAGCTCAACGCGGTCGATCGTCGATAGACTGCCGCCATCTGTCTCCTGCGTCTCGCAGGCCGGGTTGTTCCCAAAATCAACTCTCGGACGATCTTTGAAGTCCTATCTTCTTCTTGCACTTGTTAGTTCGGCCAAGTATAAAACTCCTACAGTCGCCATCATTCTTAGAGAAGGCTTTGCCTCTCTCGTGTCGTTTTGATTCGTATCTACCGTCGCGTCCAATAGGGTCTCTCATGACGCAAGCTATATTGTTTCGCTTTGCCTTTCAATTTTCGATTCTTTTTCTGCTTGGAGTTGTTACTCAGCGTTCTGCACTGGCCGGGAAGGACAGTGTCCCGGACTGGGTGCGTGCGGCTGCACGGCAATCTCTTCCGACCTATCCTGCAACGACGAACGCGGTCGTCCTCCTCGATGAAACTACCCTGACCGTCGGGCCAGACGGTCACGCGGTCAGACGCCATCGCCGGGCGGTGAAGATCCTGCGACAGGCCGGCCGGGACGAGGCTGATGTCTTCGTTCAGTTCGACAAAGAGAGTAAGATTCTCGCGCTGCATATCTGGAGCATCGGCCCCGACGGCCACGAGTACGCCATGAAGGACAACGAGGTCCTTGAGCGCGGATACGACGGTGCGGGGGGCTTGTACGACGATGCCCGCTACAAGATGGCGCTGGCGCCAGGCCGCGACCCGGGCGGCGTGGTCGCCTATCAGAGCGAACAGCGGCTGCCGGGCTATGTCAGCGAAGTCGACTGGCACTTTCAAGAGAATATTCCGACCGTCGCCGAGAGCTTCAACCTTGAGCTGCCCCCCAACTACACCTATGGAGCGGTGTGGGCACACGCCAAGCCTGTTGCCCCGATCGATCTCGAGCATCAGCATTACCGCTGGGAGATGAAGGACGTGGCCGGCATTGATCTGGCCCATGTTCCGATGCATCCAAGCGGGCGAGCTCTGGAGGGCAGGCTGGTGATTCATTATTCCGGCCCCGGAATGCCGTTGGTCACCGGAAGCACATGGCAGAGCATCGGCGAGTGGTATCAGCAGATATCGAAGGACAGGCTGGTCGCATCTCCGGAGATCGCAGCGAAGGCGTCCGAGTTGACGGCAGGCAAGACCGATTTTTATGACAAATCTGAAGCCGTGTCGGAGTTTGTCCAGAAGCAGATCCGCTACTTCGTCATCGAGATGGGGATCGGCGGTTGGCAGCCGCATCCGGCGGCGGACATCTTCAAGAATCGTTATGGCGACTGCAAGGACAAGGCGACCCTGCTTTCGGCGATGCTCTCGACCGTCGGCATTCACGCGACGCTAGTCCTGGTCGATACGAACCGCAACGCAATCGACCCCGATGCACCTTCGATGTTTGGCAATCACATGATTGCGGCGATCGAGATTCCGAAGGGATATGAATCGCCCAAGCTGAAGAGCGTCGTCACAGCGAAGACGGGGCGACGCTACCTCATCTTCGATCCAACCTGGGAGAAGACCGCCTTCGGGCAGTTGGAGCACAATCTGCAAGGCGGCTACGGCGTGTTGACCGAGGGCGCAGACAGCCAGGTGATCCAGTTTCCTGTCCTGAGTCCCATGCTCAACACGATTCATCGATCGGCAAGTTTTCAGCTGCAGGATGACGGTTCGCTGAAGGGAAACATCACCGAGAAGCGCTTTGGAGACGTATCCGAGATGCGGCGAGATCTCTACACGTCGGGCAACGCCAAGGAGCAGCAGGAGTTTCTGGACCACTCACTGCAGCAGGACTTCACCAGCTTCAAGGTCGCCGACGTGAAGGTCGAGAACGTCGAATCGCTCAACAAGGAGCTGACGACCACTTACACCCTCGAGGCGGCGCGCTTTGGCAAGACCATGGGGCCTCTACTGATGGTTCGGCCTCGCGTCTTTGGGCGACAGGATTTCGACTTGAACCACGAGCCGCGGACCGTTCCGATCGACCTCAGGCAGACGATGCAGGTACAGGACGATTACTCGATCGACCTCCCGGCAGGATATGTGGTCGATGAGATTCCCGATCCGGTGTCGGTCGACATGGGATTTGCGTCCTACACCAGTTCCTCGAAGATGGACGGCAATACGCTCCGCTACACGCGGACTTATACCGTGCGGGAGTTAACCCTGCCGGCGGAGCGTTATGGCGAACTTCAGAAGCTGGCGAGTGTGATCTCGAACGACGAACAAAGCAGCGCAGTATTGAAGAAGAAATAGCTGGCTGGGGTGCCGTGCGTCTCCCGGCCACGAACGATTTCATTAGCGGCAGTAAAACCCGAAAGTGAGCAGGCATGATCTCCTCCGTCCCACTCGCACATCGTCGAACGTTGTTCGCATCCGTAATCCTGTTTGCCTTGTCGAGCCTTCCGGCACACGCCGACCAGTGGACGACGCCGACGCAGGAGGAGCTGTCCATGACCTCGCAGGCCGGCGCTCCCGGAGCGCCAGCCGTCTACCTCTTCCGCGAGGAGAGCACGGTGGACCACCTGCATATGTACAGCGAGTACGTGCGGCTGAAGGTCTTGACCGAAGGCGGTAAGGAGCACGCCAACGTCGAGATCAAGTACGTAGCCGGCGGTGACATGGGCTACTCGGTTACCGACATCGCTGGCCGGACAATCCATCCCGATGGCTCGGTGATCCCGTTCACCGGCAAGCCCTACGAGCGAATGGTGGTCAAGGCGCAGGGGTTCAAGCAGAAGTCCAAGGTTTTTACGCTGCCTGACGTGACGGTAGGAAGCATCATCGAGTACCGGTACAAGATCCGCTGGGAAGACAACATGTACCAGGCCCCCTACTGGATTATCCAAAATGATCTCTACCTGCGGCGCGGACACTTCTCCTGGTTCCCAACCGATCGCCTGCTGACGACGAATGACGAGCGCGGACAGCTAGCGAGCACGGTTGCCTGGACCCCGATTCTGCCGGCGGGTGCGGAGGTGAAAAACACCCAACTGCCGGGTTCGAATCTAACGCATGATGGATCCACCCAGATCGACCTTGTAGTCCACGACATTACTCCTTCGCTTGAGGATGAGTACATGCCACCGATATCCAGTCTCGGGTACAGGGTGATGTTCTACTTCTCTCCGTATCGGACGCCGGAGGAGTTCTGGAAGGGGGAGGGGAAGCACTGGTCGCATGTTCGGGACAAGTTCATCGGGCCGGACAAGGGAGTGAAGGCTGCCGTGCAGGGGCTGATTAGTCCCTCGGATACTCAGGAACAGAAGTTGAAGAAGATCTATGCCGCAGTCGAAGGCCTGGAGAATACGGACTACACGCGTGAGCGGTCGCGGACCGAAGAGAAGGCGGAAGGGCTCTCCTCCGTGCATACGACGGACGACATCTGGGATCACAGACGAGGGTCGAGCGACCAGCTTGCGGAACTTTTTGTGGCCATGGCTCGCGCCGCTGGGTTGAAAGCTTATTTGATGCTGGTCACAAACCGGGATCGCACCCTGTTTCTGAAGAATTATCTGAGCCTCTACCAACTCGACGACGACATTGCCATCGTAGAAATCGATGGCAAGGAGAGGGCCTTCGACCCGGGTTCACGCTACTGCCCGTTTGGCCACCTGGCCTGGAAGCACACGGATAGTGCTGGAATGCGGCAGACTGAGGGGGGATCGGCGCTGGCGGGAACGCCAAGCGAGAGCTATCAGGCTTCCGGGGTTATCCGCGTGGCAAATCTGAAGATGGACGAGACCGGCGTAGCGACCGGCAAAGTAGACCTGAAGTTCACCGGCGCGCCTGCGTTGAAGTGGCGTGAGAAGGCGCTGACCGACGATAATGAGACGGTCGAACGTGAGATGAAGGAGCAAGTGGAACGTATGTTGCCAGGCGGGATGGATGTGAAGGTGCTCTCCATCGACAAGCTGGAACAGTACGAGGAACCGCTGGCGGTGTCGCTTTCGATCAAGGGACCCATTGGTTCCTCTACGGGGAAACGGCTGCTGGTCACCGGTGATCTGTTCGAGTGCAACTCTAAGCCGACCTTCACCCACGAAAAGCGCGAGATGGCCGTGTTCTTTCCCTATGCTTACAACGCTCGGGATGCGATCCGGATCAACCTTCCCCCGGGATTCCAGGTGGAGTCAGTGCCAGCCGACAAAGAAGTAAAACTGGCGAAGAGCGCAGCTTACGACATCAAGGCCACCGCAGACGGGTCCGGCGTTACCATTCGGCGGAATCTCCTGGTCGGAGAGATCATGTACATGGCTAATACCTATCCCGATGTGAAGGCCTTTTATAGTCAGTTTGAGGCGAAGGATCAGGAACCCGTGATCCTTAAGGTTGCCGGCGCTACCCAGGCGGCGACGTCTGTAGAGGACATCACCCTGCCCGCCACGAAGTCGCAGAAGCCTTAGTTCGCTCTGGCCGGTGCGGCATTGTGATGTATCTTTCAGGTGAAAGGGAGTCATCTCATGGACCGCAAAGAGATCATCCGGAAGAAACAGGAGTTCGTCTATCCTGCGACGTCGAACTACTACGCCGACCCGTTGCCGATCGAGCGCGGTGAGATGCAGCACGTCTGGGACGTCGAAGGCAGAAAGTACCTCGACTTCTTCGGCGGCATCGTCACCGTCGGTGTCGGCCATGCGAATCCGCGCATCACCGCGCCGGTGAAGGCGCAGATGGACAAGCTCGGCCATACCTCGACGCTCTATCCACACCAGACGATGGTGGAACTGGCGGAGAAGATCGCGCAGATCACGCCCGGCCGGATCAGTAAGAGTTTCTTCACAGCCAGCGGCACCGAAGCGAACGAGACTGCGATCCAGTCAGCGAGGATGCACACAGGGAACACGGAGATCGTTGTGCTGCGCCACTCCTACAGCGGCCGGTCATCGCTGACCCGCTCCATGGGCGGAATCAGCGCATGGCGCAAGGCCAACTATGAAGTCGGCATCGTGCACACGATGAGTCCCTATTGCTATCGCTGCCCGATCGGCCTCAAGTACCCTTCGTGCGAGATCGCGTGCGCAAAGGACATCGAGAATGTCATCCAGTCGTCGACCTCCGGAGCGATCGCTGGAATGCTCGCCGAGCCTATCCAAGGCGTCGGTGGCTACATTGTTCCGCCGAAAGAGTTCTTCAAGATCGCCTTCAAGATCGTCAAGGAGTACGGCGGCGACTTCATCTCGGACGAGGTGCAGACCGGCTGGGGGCGGACAGGGAAGAAGTGGTTCGGCATCGAGCACTGGGAGGTTGAGCCGGACATCATCACCGGAGCCAAGAGTCTCGGCAACGGGTATCCCATCGGCCTGACCGCCGCGACGCCAGAGATTGCAAACGCCTACGAAGGCCCGACGATCTCGACCTTTGGCGGAAATCCAATCGCGATGGTGACAGCTAAGGCAGTCATCGACCTGATCGAAGAAGACGACCTCATCACGAACTGCGATGTCGTGGGCGGATATCTGCAGGAGAAGCTGAAGGAACTTCAGGAAAAATACCCGTGCATCGGCGAAGTCCGCGGCATGGGCCTGATGCAGGCGATCGAGCTTGTAACCGATCCGGTTACAAAAGAGCCGGCGACAGCGCTCGCTGTCGAAGTAATGGAGGCGGCCCGGGAGCGTGGCCTGCTGATCGGCAAGGGCGGCGTCTATAACAACGTCCTGCGCATGGCTCCGCCGATGAACATTAGCAAATCAGACGTGGATGAAGCGGCTGCGATTCTCTCAGAGAGCTTTGCCGCGGTCATGGCGGCAACCTACGCCACTGCCTAAAGGCCTAAAGGAAGGCAATTTCGGGACAAAGTACAATGGAAGTACCGATGATTGCCCCTTCCCACTCCCAAACGCCGCTTTCAGCGACCATCTTCGAAACTACTTCCAGCGTGGCCGCCCGATGAGCGAAGCGAATCTCGTTGTCCCGAAGGATGGCGCGAGCAAGGGCCGCAATCTGCTAAAGACCCTTCCGGGACTTCTGATCAGCGCGGGCTTCCTCTGGTACACCTTCAGCAAGATCAGCTTCTTCGACCTCCGCGCGGTGCGCATGGTCGCACCCGTCTGGGTGCTGGGCGTATTGGCATTCACGCTTGCCAGCTACACGCTGCGCTGCCTCCGCTGGACGCGGATGATGCGCAGCACGGGCGCGAAGTTCGGAGTCTGCGCGCGGGTTCTGATGACCTCCCTGGCGGCAAACAACATCCTTCCGCTGCGCATCGGCGACATCATGCGTGTCTTCACCTACGCGGGCGATCTCGGCGCGTCACCATCGGTAATTCTGAGCACGGTCATCCTTGAGAAGCTCCTCGATATCTTCATCCTCGTTCTGTTATTCACGGTGACGATGGGCGCCGATGCCTCGCCGCACTCAAAGGCGCTGGCGAAGACCCTGCTGGCCATCTCCACAGTCGGGTTGCTGGTCCTGATTGTCGGCGCTCGCACGTTGAAGGGCCCCTTGGAGCGCTTCTTCGCGAAGCATGCGAGCAATGCAAAGATCGCCAAACTCGAGCACTTCATCATGCTGGCGATCGACTGCCTGTTAGAGATTGGCATTCCAGGGTCGATGTTCCTGCTGGCGCAATCCGCCGTGATCTGGGCGTGCGAGGGCATGATCTTCGTCTCGGCGGCCAAATTGATCGGGCTCATGTCGGACAAGATCGGCCCCTGGGCGGCGGTCTCGGTGGCAAATCTTTCCTACCTGATCCCGAGCTCTCCGGGAGCAATTGGAACGCTCGATCTCGCCGTAACGACCGATCTGGAACTCCATGGAGCCGTGGCCGCTCAGGCGGCGCCGTTCGCTCTGCTGGTGCACGCCTGGCTGCTGATCTCGGTGACTGGGGCGGGCGGGATCATCTTCCTGATTCACCGCGCGAGAAGGCCCGAGCACAAGCCTCTGATCGAAGAGATCGAGACGCTGCCGACCGAGCTGCCGTAGCCGCTCTTCACGTAGACTTATAGAAGACTTATAAGGTGAAGACGCCCGCATGTATCGCATTGTTCAGCAGCAGCTTCTGGCCCGGATTCAGGCCATTCTTCTTGAAAAATACGACGTAACCCTGGCGCAGCTCGCCGTTGAGCAGCCGCCGCAGATCGCCATGGGCGAGCTTGCCCTACCGGTGGCATTCGAGCTGGCGAAGCGCCTGCGCAAGGCTCCCCGCGTGATTGCGACCGAGCTCGCAGCGGAGTTGAGCGCGGCTGGTCTTGAAGGCATTTCCAGTGTAGAGATCGCCGGCGCCGGCTATCTGAATGTGAAGCTCGATCGCGCTACTGCTGTGCGCAAGATTGCCACGGACGTTCACGCGAATGTTGGTGGGCCGGGCTTCCGGTTGGTCGAGCACACCAGCATCAACCCGAATAAGGCCGCGCACATCGGGCACCTACGGAATGCAATTCTTGGCGATACGTTTCAACGTTTGCTGCGGCCGGACGCTTACAAGACTGGGTATGAAGTCGGCGTCCAGAACTACATCGACAACACCGGCGTACAGGTGGCCGATGTCGTTGTAGGACTCGTGCACCTCGAGGGCAAGACGCTGCTGAGCGTCCGCGAACTTCTGACGGAGCTGATGGAGTCCAACACGCGCATCGACTTCTATTGCTGGGACCTCTACGCGCGCGTCTCGCAGTGGTACACCGCCGATGCCGAGCAGGTGGCCGCAC
Source organism: Granulicella aggregans (assembly GCF_014203275.1). Taxonomy (GTDB): domain Bacteria; phylum Acidobacteriota; class Terriglobia; order Terriglobales; family Acidobacteriaceae; genus Edaphobacter. The sequence goes on along the minus strand of NZ_JACHIP010000007.1, from coordinate 189,938 downwards.
GCAAGCAGATCCGCCTGGATACGCTGCATGCGCTCGAGGAAGGCAACAACGAGACCGCCGAGATCGCCGATCTTATCGCAACCGCTGTCCTGCGGCGTCACCTCGAAACCATGAAACGGCTCAGCATCGAGTACGACTTTCTCCCGCGTGAGAGCGAGATCCTCTCGCTGCACTTCTGGGATGCGGCGCGAGAGTTGATGCTCGCCAAGGGCGTGCTCTACCTCGAAACCGAGGGCAAGAACAAGGGCTGCCTGGTGATGAAGCGTGCGGGTTCTTCAGATGAAGAAGTGACCGGACCGGATGAAGATGCGAAGGTGATTGTTCGCTCGAACGGCACGGTGACTTACGTTGGCAAGGACATCGCCTATCACCTATGGAAGCTCGGCCTCCTGCCGGGCAAAGATTTCGGCTACGTTCGCTTCCACGAGTATCCAAGCCACTGCTGCTGGATCTCGACAGCAGGAGCGAGTGACGAAGGCGCGCCGACCTTTGGCAAAGCGGACGCGATCTACAACGTCATCGACTCGCGTCAGAACGACCCACAGAACAACGTCATTGCCGCGCTGCGCGGCATGGGGTACACGGACGCCGCTGACCGCTACACGCACTTCAGCTACGAGATGGTGGCGCTGACGCCGCGTTGCGCAATGGACCTCGGCTACACGGTCAGCGAGGAAGATCAGAAAAAGTCGTACCTCGAGGTAAGCGGTCGCAAGGGCTTCGGCGTGAAGGCCGATGACCTGCTCGATCAGTTGATCGCTGCGGCGAAGGCTCAGGTGGACGTACGCAATCCCGAATTGACCGAGGCCGAGCGTCTGTCGATCTCGACGCAGATCGCCGTCGGAGCGCTGCGCTACTTCATGCTGCGCTTCACTCGGAACACCGTTATCGCCTTCGACTTCAAGGATGCGTTGAGCTTCGAAGGCGAGACCGGCCCATACATTCAGTACGCCATCGTCCGCGCCGCAAACATCCTGCGCAAGTCCGAAACCACGGAGGACGCCGCTCTTGCTGCGATCGCCGATCTCGATCTCTCAGTGCTCTCGACCGAAGAGGGAACTGTGATGTGGGAGACGTGGCTCGCATGCTCCAAGCTGACGCTGCTACTCGAGCAGTGCATCGCGACTGCCGAACCCGCATATCTGGCCAAGTACGCATTCCAACTCGCACAGCAGTTCAACAACTTCTACCACCGGCATCATGTATTGAACGAGACCGACGCGGCGAAGAAGGCCCTTCTACTGGCGACGGCTGCGGTCGCAAAGCGAGAGATGGTGCGGGCTTTGGGCTATCTAGGGATCGAAGCTCCACCAGTGATGTAGAAGCTGCATGACAAGAAAGCACATGTACATTTAGAGTTCAATCGCTCCCTGGAACAGCGCACTCCGATTCCCTGTGAAGAGGTGAACTTTGAATCGTCGCGACTTCGTGACTACTTCGTTAGCAGCAGCCGCTGGTGCCGCTCTTTCTAGAAACACTTCCTTCGCAGCCGGGCAGATTGCAGCGCCGGTTCCCGGTGCGATCGCGGAATCAGTCATCAAGCAGGCCCGCTTCCCGGAAAGCTTCCTCTGGGGCACCGCGACCGCCTCCTACCAGAACGAAGGCGCGTGGAACGAGGACGGCAAGGGCGAATCCCTATGGGACCGCTTCACCCACACCCCCGGCAAGGTTCGCGGAGCCGCGACCGGCGATGTCTCCTGCGACCAGTACCACCTCTACCCGCAGGACATCGCTCTCGCCAAGAGCCTCAACATCAAGAGCCACCGCTTCTCCATCTCCTGGCCGCGCATCCAGCCGACCGGCATTGGTGCGCCCAACATGAAGGGCATCGACCACTACAGCCGCTTCGTCGACACGCTGCTGGCGGCGGGCATCCGCCCCTGGTGCACAATGTACCACTGGGACCTTCCCCAGGCCCTCGAAGACAAAGGTGGCTGGCCGAACCGCGACCTCGCCGGCTACTTCGCCGACTACGCCGGCATCCTCGGCAAACACCTCGGCGATCGCATCACCACCTGGGCTCCCTTCAACATGCCCTGGGCCATCGCCTTTATGTCCTACGCCGCCGGTGCGTTTCCACCCCAGCGCACCAGCTTTACGGACTACCTCAAAGCCGCGCACACCCTCGCCCTCGCCCAGGCCGAAGCCAACCGTGCCGTCAAAGCAGCATCGCCCAAAGCGACGGTGGGCAGCGCCTACGAGATGGCCCCTTCCTACCCAAAGACCAACTCGCCAGAAGACCGCGCCGCCGCCGACCGTTATCACAACATGAACAATGTCTTCTTCCTCGAAGCCACCATGAAAGGCCGCTACCCCAACGCCTTCGTCGGCGAACCGCCGCTCCAGCAGATGGGCTTCAAGCCCGGCGATGAGAAGCTCCTCCTCGCCCCACTCGACTGGATTGGCTTCCACTTCTACGGCCGTCGCGTCGTCTCCGACGCCAGCAAGGAGGTCTTCGCCACCGGTGGAGCTTTCTCCGGCACCGAGATCGAGAGCAACTCCCCCGGCGGCCGCGATCCCTACACGCGCTTCCGCGCCGGCATGCCCACCGAAGGCCCGCTCACGGAGTCCGGCATCGAGATCTGGCCGCGCGGCATCTACGACCTCGTCACCCGCATCACGAAGGAGTACGACCACCCCTTCATCGAGATCACCGAGAGCGGCTGCGGCTATCTCGACTCTCCCAACGAGCAGGGCCGCGTCCCCGACACCCGCCGCATCGACTGGTACCGCCAGGTCCTCGCCGAACTAGCCCGCGCGATCTCCGACGGAGCCAAGGTCCGCGCCTATCACGCCTGGACCCTGCTCGATAACTTCCAATGGGGCGAAGGCTACACCGAACGCTACGGCCTGATCTACACGGACTTCCGCAGCCAGAAGCGGACCATCAAAGATTCCGGTCACTGGTATGCAAAGGTCGCGGCCTCAAACCGCCTCGAAGTGTAGGCGATTCTACGCAAAAAAACTGGATGGTAATGTGAGTTTGCCTGCGCGTGCTGCTTATCCAGCCGTCAGGGTACGGATAAAATGATGCAACTTGGAATTGTTGGAGAATAATCTCGATGCCTATATCTTTGGATACAAAAGCGACTAGACGCTCTTGACCGGGAGCTACAGGAAGATGCTCACGGAGAAGGAGTAAGTGCGGCGCGGGCATATTACTTCTCTCAAACACTGATTTTTCTGGCCTTGGGTTGTAGCGTCGCGGCGGCAATCATCGGCATCGCCTTCCCTGCTGTCTCATCGAGAATAGCCGGAGGGTTAGCAGCGGCTCCACCATTATTGGCATTTGTAGGTGTTAGATTGAGGCTGGATATTCGGGAGAGCTGGTACTACCGTAAGTCTACTGGTCTCAATGCATTGCGCTCTCGACTTGCCTATCAGCTTCCAGAGGAGCCGACCGTTGATCACATATCGGGAATCGCAGCTGCGCGTGACAAGTTTGTCGCGGAAATGCAGAGAGAATGGGACGAAGGAATCACGAAGGGCGCCTTCGATAGAATCGCAAGAAGGGACGAGGCTCGACCGTGACTTGATCGAGCTTCCGAGCCCAGGCACGGAGATCCTCTTGACCGCGAGTTAGCTATCCTTTAGCTCCCGATAAACGTGCCTTTGTCAGCTCTTCAAAGCACAAGCCAAGACAATAGCCTAGTTTTAGAAAGGGCATAACTACACCGCGTAACTCCTCACCCACTCGGTGATCGACCGCACCGCAATCCCCGATGGCCCTTTCGCGAGCCACGGCTTCGTCTCGTCATTCCAGGCCATGGCGGCGATATCAAGATGAATCCACGGCGTCTCCCCGACGAACTCCTTGAGGAACATGGCAGCCGTAATCGATCCGCCGTAGCGGGTGATGCCGGTGTTCTGGATGTCGGCGATGGGGCTCTTGATCTGATCGGCGTAGTCGTCGGTGCAGGGAAGCCGCCAGTACTTTTCGCCTGAGACGGCGAGACCGCCGGTGAACTTTTCTACCGTCGCGTCGTCGTTTGAGAACAGCCCAACGTTGAGCTTGCCCAACGCAATGGCTACAGCACCCGTGAGAGTAGCTGCGTTGATGAGGTGGGTGCAGCCGAGCGTCTTCGCGTAGTGCAGGCCGTCTGCCAGGACGAGGCGGCCCTCGGCGTCGGTGTTGACGATCTCGATCGTCTTGCCGGACATGGCGGTGACGACATCACCCGGCTTGAACGCCTTCCCATCGGGCATGTTTTCTGCGGAACAGATGACGCTGATGACCTTGACGGCGGGCTTCAGCAGCGCGATGGCCCGCATCGCGCCGATCATCGCGCCCGCACCGGCCATGTCGTACTTCATCTTCTCCATGCCGTCGGCGGGCTTGATGGAGATGCCGCCGGTATCGAAGGTGATGCCCTTACCGACCAGGCCGATGACGGGCGCGCCTTCTGCCTGCGCTGCTTCAGGCTCGTAGGTCATGACGATCAGTGCGGGCGGTTCGACGGAGCCCTGCGAGACGGCCCAGAAGGCTCCCATCTTCAACTCGTGAAGCTTTTCGGTCGAGTAGACCTCGCACTTCAAGCCGACCTCCGCGCACATGGCGGCGGCACGCTGGCCGAGGACGGTTGGCGTCAGGACGTTGCCGGGCTCGTTGATGAGCGAGCGGGCGAAGTTCTGCGAGACACCGACGATGGTGCCTTCGTTGAGGCCTGCTTCGATCTCCGCGTCGGCGGCAGGAATGACAATGGTTGCAATGGCGACGGAGAGGTCTTTGCGGTCGCTCTTGTAGGTGTCGTAGTCGATGTCCGAAAGCTCAATGCCTTCCGCGATGACGCGTGCGGCAGAGGCAACTGGAATCGTCTCAAGCGTGGGAAAGGCGATGGCGACCTCGCGAAGTCCCCGGGGCTTGGCGGCGCGGACGGCGGTGCCCCCACCCTTGCGAAGCTCGTCGAACGAAAGGGACTTTTTCTTGCCGAGTCCGATGATCAGCAGACGCTCGGCTTTGAGACCAGCGGGCGCGTGGATCACGACGGTGTCGCCCACAGCAGCCTTGAATTCTCCCGATGCCAAGACGGCTGCTGCGGCCGATGAAACCGCGCTGTCGGCGGTCAGCAAGCTCAGCGAAGGCTTCTCGGCTTTGGGTTCAGCCGCGTCCACGGCAAAGACGGCGAGCAAAGGCGTTGCAAAGGTGGCGAGGTCCTGGCTGATCAGCTTTGTATCCATCCGTCTATCGTATCGCGTCAGACCTGCGACTTATTTTTCGAAGATTGGGGAATGTATGAGGCCAGAGATCATTTTGGAGAGCTATACTCCCACCTTCGGCTGTGTTTCGTCCACGACATAGACAAGTGCTTCATCTGCCCTCTTCCGTAAGCGATTCAAGGAGCTTTGCCAATGAACTTCCGCCATCTTGCTGCTTTTGCCCTTCTTTCCACTTCGCTCGCTGTTTCGATGAGCGCACAGATTGTGCCGCCGGAGAAGGTGGACGAGGCGCGCATCGACAAGCTGCTAAAGCAGATGACGCTCGAAGAGAAGATGGACCTGATCCGTGGCGGCTTGGAGCCGGCGGCGATGTATCAGGGGCAGGCGGGATATCTGCCGGGAGTTCCCCGTCTGGGGGTGCCGTCGCTGCGCATGGCCGATGGGCCTCCGGGCGTGCTGACGAAAAACGCCGGACAGGCACAGACCGCGACCATGGGTGTCGCCGCAACGTGGAGCGTGAAGGACGCGGAGCAGAACGGCGTGGCCATTGCGCGGCAGGCGCGGTCACTGGGCATCGACGTGGTGCTGCAGCCGTTCATCAATATCGATCGCGACATCACCTTCGCCCGCGCGTATAACACGCTGGGCGAAGACCCTCTCCTGAATGGAGCGATGGGAGCGGCGGAGATCAAGGGCGAGCAGGCGCAGGGTGTGATGTCGCAGGCGAAGCACTTTGTCGCATACGACTCTGATTCCTACAACGTGTTCGTCGACCAGCAGGCGCTACACGAGGTCTATGTCGCGCCGTTCGATGCCGCGATCAAGGCGGGCGTGGCGTCGATCATGTGCTCCTACAACCGGCTGAATGGGACGTTTGCCTGCGGCAACTCCGACGGGCTGAAGACGATTCTGCGCGACGAACTCGGCTTCAAGGGCTTTATTACGTCGGACTGGGGCGGCGTACACAACGTCCACTTTCTGAACGAAGGCCTGACGATGGAGATGCCCGGGGCGGCCGATCCTGATAGCCCGCTCGCTTCGCTTATCCATAATTACTTCGTTACCATCCCGCCCAGCGGCCCTCCGCCGGCTCCGCTCGACGCGACAGCACTGGCCGGAATGCTCGGCGGCTCGATTCCCGAAGAAAAGGGCGCGGCGGGGATGGACGTCAATGCCTTCCCGATGGACTCCGATCCGGCAACGATGCGTGATGCGATCAAGGATGGTTCGATCACCGAAGCGAAGATCACCGAGGCCGCACGGTATGTTCTGCGAGAGATCGTTCGCTTCGGCTATATGGATGGCAAGCAGAAGCACGATGTGACCCCACAGGACCTTGAAGGCAACGGCGCGATCATCGAAAAGACCGCCGAAGACGCTGCTGTTCTGCTAAAGAATGAGGGCGGTATTCTTCCGCTGAAGACAGGGGAGAGCGTCGCGTTGATCGGCCCCACCGCGGGCCAGGTAGATTCCATCGGCACATTTGGCGAGCGATCGCCCGGTATTCCCGCTCGGCAGGTATCGCCACTTGCAGCGATGAAGAAACTCGCGCCAGGCACTGAAGTTAACTTTGCCGTGGCCGACGATCTTACCGGAGCCACCATCCCCGCCAGCGCGTTGAGCCACGATGGCCAACCCGGTCTCGAGCGGGTCGATGCGTCAGGCAGCAAGACCGTGGATGCGTCATTCGACTTTACTCAAACGAACGGCAAATCGTTGCCGCCCAATACCATCGCGACATGGAAGGGAGAGCTGACCGTTCCAGCCGATGGCGACTACTGGCTCTATCTGCAGATCCTCGGAACCCGCGCGATTCTCAGCATCGATGGCAAGGAGATCGGCCGTACAGGTGCTGCCAAGGGCGCAGTACACGGAGACATCCAGTACGCGACCCAGGACGGCGGACTGCCGACCACGGATGGCCTCGACAACGTCCGCCGCTCGATTCAACTGACCAAGGGAGCGCACGCAATCGAGATTAAGACCTCACTCGACACCTCCAGTGCTCCAGTGCAGGTTCGCCTGAACTGGTCGACTCCCGAAGCCCGCGAGCGCAATCATGATGTGGCGGTTGCGGCAGCTAAGTCTTCCAAGACGGCTGTTGTCTTTGTGTGGACGCGCGACAAGCCGCACTTCCATCTCCCGGGCGATCAGGACAAGTTGATTGAGGACATCGCCGCAGTAAATCCCAACACGGTAGTCGTTCTGAATTCTAGCCAGCCAGTGGCGATGCCCTGGATCGACAAGGTGAAGGGTGTGGTGGAGATGTGGTGGACCGGTGACGAGGGCGGACCGGCCGAGGCCAAGATTCTGCTCGGGCTGGCCAATCCCGGCGGCAAGCTGCCGATGACGTGGGGCAAAGCGCTTGAGGACTATCCAGCAACATCGCCTGCTCATCCGGAGCGCTCATCCGCCGGTGTCGACGGGAAGACGACCTTCTCCGAGGGCGTTCTGGTCGGCTATCGCTGGTTCGACGACCAGAAGATCGAGCCGCTCTTCCCGTTCGGCTACGGGTTGTCCTACACGAAGTTCGCCATGTCGGACGTAAAGGTGAAGCCGAGTGCAGGCGGCGGTGCTGAAGTTTCCGTGAAGGTCAAGAACACGGGAGCGGTCGCGGGAGACGAGGTCGCGGAGGTCTATCTCGAAGCTCCGAAGTCGAAGCCCGAAGGCGTGCAGTTTGCGCCCAAGACGTTGGCGGCGTTCGACCGGATCTCGCTCAAGCCGGGAGAGGAGCGCGAGGTTAAATTGACTATCGCCCCGCGCGCATTCGAGTACTGGTCGGTCGACAAGAAGAAATGGATGAAGCCGGAGGGCTCTCGGATGGTCTGGGTGGGAGATTCCTCCCGCGACCTGACCTTGAAGGCAGAAGTGAAGTAGCTCGGTCTGTCTTTTTACACAAGTATTACGGCTCGTATGTCACACCTCTTAATGTTCCACGTGGAACATTAAGAGGTGTTTCTGGTCTGCGTGAGGGGCGAGCTTCAAAAACACCGGCACTTTCGCATAATCCGGCGATTTAGCCCTAAAAGACACCCCGATCGACGCTGAAAATTGAGCTTTTTCTAGCTGAAGTGTTTAGGACTTTTATCGCCGCTGGCTGCGGGCAATGGCGGCCTTGGCTTCGTTGTCGCCCTCGCGCTTGCGTTCGGTCGCGCGCTTGTCCCATTCCTGCTTACCCTTGGCCAGGGCAAGCTCACATTTGACCCGTCCGTGCCGAAAATAAAGACGTGTCGGGATGAGCGTAAAGCCCTTCTGTTTCGTCATACCTTCGAGCTTCCTCACCTCTTGTTTATGCAACAGCAGTTTGCGGGTGCGGAGGGACTCGTGGTTCATGGCGTTGCCGTGGGAGAAGGGACCGATGTGGGCGTTCAACAGGAAGCATTCGCCATCTTTGAGCAGGCCGTAGGCGTCCTTCAGGTTGGCCTTTCCTTCGCGAATGCTCTTGACCTCGGTTCCGCGCAACGCAACTCCGGCCTCGAACTTGTCGGTAAGAAAGTAGTTATGGCTCGCCGATCGGTTATAGGCCGCGTCGCGCAGGCCCGCGGCGACAGGATCGCGGTCTTTTTCCTTCACGACCGGCTTCGGCTGGTGGGCAACAGTCGGATTGGATAGGGAACGAGGCATCAGAACTTCTAAGTTTAGCAGGATGGTGTACCACTTTGGTCAGTAGCACGAAAGAGGCAGTGGCGACTTCGGGGCCGAAGCGTCAAACAGGTTGCAGATCGCTATCTTATAGAGAAAGAATATGTTGAGGTCGGAGTTGAATCGGCTGACGGCGGCGAGGGAAGTAATCCGGAACGGGATTGCCAACCGCATCTAAACACAAGAACTTAGCACCTCAAATGCTATACTCAGCCGAATCGACGGCATAGATTGCCCCCGCCGTAGACAACATTCCCTGAACCACCGACTGCCAGCGCGTCGCGCCGGTCACTTCAACCTAACGGAAAGCAAAGGAAGTTATCAGCAACATGGGACGCTGGTTCAGCACACATCTTTCGAGGCGTCTTCCCGTCGCTCTGGGTAGTCTTCCGTCTTCTTTGTTGATCGTGGGCGGCCTCGCGTTGACCGTGGGACTCTCCGGCCGCACGGCGCAGGGGCAATCCGCATCAAGCTGGAATAAACGCGGCCAGGCAGCTGAGGCACGACAGGACTTTGACGCAGCTTTCGAGGACTACAAGAAGGCGTACACCAAGGCCCCCAAGGATATTCGCTACAAGACGCGCTACGAAAACGTGCGCTTCAAGGCCGGAGCGGCCCACGTCGACCGAGGCCGTGTCTACCTGCAGGGTGGCGATTCCGGCGCAGCTTTGATGGAGTTCACGCGCGCGCTTGAGATTGATCCAGGAAACCAGACGGCGCAGCAGGAGATCGATATCATCCGCAACCCGAAGGCGGCGGCTCCGCCGCCTTCTTCAGGCCCAAATAGCCGACGAGATGAGACGCAGCAGAAGATTGGTTCGGTAAGCGGAATTGTTGAACTGAAGCCGGTATCGAACGACCCGATTACGTTGCACATGGTCGAAGACACCAAGGTCATCTATCAGGCGATCGGCAAGGCCGCCGGGCTGAATGTTCTGTTCGACCCGGACTACACCTCGAAGCGCATTCCGGTGGATCTTACAACCGTCACACTCTCCGACGCTTTGCGCATCGTGGGAACGATCTCGAATACTTTTTACAAGCCGGTGACGACGAATACGATCTTCGTAGCGGCAAATACACGGCAGAAGCGCACCGATCTCGACGAGATGGCGGTTCAGACCTTTTATCTGAGCAACACCAGCACCGCGAACGATGCGACCGAAGTTCTAACGGCGATCCGCAACCTGCTCGATCCGAGCGTGAAGATCTTCCTGGTGGCAACCCAGAACGCTATTGTCATGCGCGCCACCCCAGATCAGCTTCTGCTGGCTCAGAAGCTTCTGAACGATCTGGACCGGGCCAAGCCTGAAGTCGTCGTCGACGTAGCCGTGCTTGAAGTCAATCGCGACCGGATCCGGCAGCTTGGCATCCAGTTGCCGCAGTCCTTCGGCGCGTCGGTGACGAACACGTCGACTACATCATCATCATCAAGCAGCTCCACCTCGTCGGGAACGGCGACTACAAGCGGAACGACGCTGAATACCCTGGCCCACCTAACCGGAAACAATGTTGCGGTGACGATCGGTTCAGCCGAGGTCGACGCGATGCTCTCGGACGCCGACACCCGCGTGTTGCAGAATCCCCGCATCCGCGCATCGGACGGTCAACGCGCAACCCTTAAAATTGGCTCGAAGATCCCCGTAGCAACCGGATCGTACAGCGCCGGCGCGGCGACAGGTTTGACCTCTGGAATCGGGGTACAGACCCAGTTCACCTATCTCGATGTCGGTGTGAATATCGATATGACTCCGACCGTGCATCTTGATCGCGACGTGACGCTGAAGATGAAGGTTGAAGTCTCTTCGCATACTAGCGATGTGACCATCAGCGGCGTCACCGAACCGATCATCTCGCAGCGCGTCGCCGAGCAGGTCATCCAGTTGAAGGATGGGGAACCCAGCGTTCTGGCTGGCATCATGACGCAGCAGGATAGCCTCTCGGTGAACGGCACGCCGGGCCTGGGTGAGCTTCCATTGCTGAAGTATTTCTTTGGATCGCGCAAGACCGAGAAGCAGCAGGACGAGATCGTCTTTCTCCTGATCCCACACATCGTTCGCGAGTCGGTACTGAGCCGCCTGAATACGCGCGCCATCGATACCGGCACGAGCCAGTCGATCGAGCTACACCGCGAGGGTGGGTCGGCGGTTAGCTCTGATTCTGCCGACGCGGACGCCGGTCCGTCGGCCATCCAGCCCGCATCGACCGTGACCGCGGCTAGCGCGGCGGCTGCCATGGTGCATCCGACGCCACAGAAGTTGAACTCCAATCTGCCCAGCGACCTGCCGCAGACGACTGCTCCGATTGGAGCCGGCGGAATTGCGACTGCTCCCCCCGGAGGACCGTTCGCACAAGCTGCCATACAAGCGGGGGCACGCGCGCCAATCCAGTTCACCATTGATCCCGCGAATAACACGCAGCCGGTAGGCAGCACCTTCCAGACGTCGGTTATGCTCACCAACGCGGAAGACGTCTTTGCCGTGCCGCTGCAACTGCAGTTCAATCCCGCCGTACTCCAGTTGGTCAACGTGGACTCCGGGCCATTCCTGGGCTCCGATGGCCAGGCAGTAGCGCTGGCTCACCGCGATGAAGGCAATGGGCTGGTCGCGCTCTCCGCTCGCCGTCCGCCCAATACGAAGGGCATCAGCGGCCAGGGAACGGTCTGCATCCTGACCTTCAAGGCGCTTGCAGCGGGCGACTCGCCGATCACCATGGTGAAGGTTGGGGCAAGCGACAGCAAGAACGTCAACATTCCGGCCACCGGATCGCAGGCCGTGGTGCACGTGAAGTGAAGCGGCACTCGGAGCGGGCGCTCCTAACCCGCCCCGGCATTCGCAACCGGTCCGGCAAGGGAGCCGGAGAGAGGTGTTCGGAGTCCGGCCTTTCGTTCGTCGAGCTGATTATTGTAGTCACGATCCTTGCGATTTTGGCCGGTGCTGCGGTGCCAATCGCAAGATTTCAGGTGAAACGCCAGAAGGAAAAGGAGTTGCGCAGGGATCTTTGGGAGATGCGGGCCGCCATCGACGCCTATAAGTTTGCGGCGATGAAGGGTGGTATGGTCACCAAGGCGGACAGCATGAACTATCCACCTGACCTGCAGACGCTGGTTGATGGCGTCGATATTCAGTCGAAGAAGGTAAAGTTCCTGCGCAGAATTCCGACCGATCCGATGACGGGGAATACGGACTGGGGAATGCGTTCAAATCAGGACGAGCCGGACTCGGACTCCTTCGGCGGGCAGAACCTCTTCGATGTGTACACAAAGAGCAACGGCACGGCACTGGACGGAACGAAGTACAACACATGGTGATTCAAACGACAGCATCGGGCCGAAGGGCCGCAGCGGCGCGGGGCGGAGAGCAGGGATTTACGCTGCTCGAACTGATGATCGTCATGATCATCATCGGCGTCCTGGCGGCGATCGCGGTCCCGTCGTACCTGGCCTCCGTCCGGAAGGCCAAGGAAGCCGTGCTCAAGGAAGACCTGCACACCATGCGGTCTGCGATTGACTCCTATACGGTGGATAAGGCCAAGGCGCCGCAGTCGCTCAACGATCTGGTGGAGTCGGGATATTTGAAGGCGATTCCGAAGGACCCGCTTACTTCGCGTACCGACACCTGGATCGCTGACCAGAGCGATACCTTGACCTCAGTCGACGAGACGCAGAGCGGCATCAGTGACGTTCACAGCGGAGCGCAGGAGACCTCCAGCGAGGGAACGGCTTACTCCACCTGGTGATGACGTTCTGAATCCAATCGCTTGGTCTCGTCGTTTCTCTTAAGAACGAAGTGGGACGGGCGGACATAGCTCTTTCTGGCCGTTGCTCACGAAAAGGCGCATACTAGCGTCCAAGGACGTGTAGAGCTAGATCTCGCGGTTCGCCAGGCGAGTCCAGCCGAATCACCGGAGATTCTCCCCATGCGTTTCGCCTCCCTCAAATATCCCGTGCTCCAGGTTGGAATGGCTGCGGTTTTGGCCCTTCCTGTTTCGGCGATCGCTCAGCAGACTCCGACTCCCGCATCAACCCCGGCTCCGACCTCCTCAGCCCCGTCTTCGCCCGCGGCTCAGTCGCCGGCGGACACCAGCGCGCAACCGGCGAGCACGCCACCGATCGTTGGATCGGATAAGGATTCCGACAAGCCGACGGCAAAGGACGCGAAGGCGTTGCCGGCCCCGGAGAAGAAGACGGACTCACTGCCCTCTCCCGGAGAGGCGCTCGATCCGCACATCAAAGCTGGCAGCGAGGACGATGTCAGCGCCGTCGGTACGCGCAATATTGGCGGCCGTGGCATGGGGAACTGGTTCTCAACCAACTGGGAGATCTCGAACGGCAAGCAGTATTCGATGGAGATCGAGAAGTCGGCGCACCTGGTGACCGATCCCGTCATCAACGCGTATGTGAACCGCGTCGGGCAGAATATCGTGAAGAACTCCGACTGCAAGGTGCCGTTCACGATCAAGGTGATCGACACGGACGAGATCAACGCCATGGCGTTGCCGGGCGGATTCTTTTATGTCAACTCCGGACTGATTCTGGCTGCCGAGGAAGAGGCGGAACTCGCCGGAGTGATGGCGCATGAGACCGCCCATGTTTGTGCCCACCACGCGGCACGGGAGCAGACACGGCTGGGATACATGCAGATTGGCTCGATTCCGCTGTACATTCTCACCTCGGGGTCGTGGACCGGGTACGGAATCTACGAGGCAACCCAGCTTGCGATCCCGGTGACGTTCCTGCAGTTTTCACGGCAGTTTGAGTCTGAGGCGGACTACCTCGGGCTGCAGTACATGTACCGCGCGGGCTACGATCCGCAGGCGTTCATCCAGTTCTTCGAAAAGTTGGATGCGTTGGAGAAGCACAAGCCGGGAACGCTGGCCAAGGTCTTCTCCGACCATCCGCAGACACCTGACCGCATCAATCGCTCCGAGGATGAGATCGCGACGATTATGCCGGCCAAGCCCGACTACATCGTGACGACATCGGAGTTTGACGACGTGAAGGCTCGTCTGGCCCGGCTGGAGAACAAGCGCAAGATCAACGATGGCAAAGGCGGCAACAAGCCCACGCTGCGCCGCGCCGGTGGAACGAACAACGATCCAAACAATCCATCTTCCTCTACCGACGACCGCCCGACGCTGGGTAAGCACACCTAGTCTGCTTGCCGTGATTCGATCGCCTGAATCCGGTAAACTGAAGAGATGGCTAAGAAGAAAAAGAGAACTACCGGTTACACCGACGACCACGCTAAGGCTGGTCTGGACGCAACGTTTCCTGATATCGAGACCTGGCAGAACCAGTTTGCCGGATACGAGATTCTCGTCGACGACCCTGAGTTCACCTCGGTGTGTCCGAAGACGGGATTGCCCGACTTTGGCGTGCTGACGATCCGCTACTCTCCGCGGAAGACCTGTCTTGAGCTGAAATCGCTGAAGGAATACCTGTTCGTCTACAGGAACCTTGGCATCTTCCAGGAGAACATCGTCAACCAGGTGCTGAATGACGTGGTCAAGGCGTGTGATCCTGTGTGGGCCGTGGTCAAAGGCGATTTCCGGCCACGCGGCGGGATCTCTACGATCGTTGAAGCAAGGTATCCCCGGCCCACTGAGAAGTGAAGCTACAGGACGGAGTCTCCGAGACCGGGATGATCGGCGGGGCGAGCTCCCTGCGGCCAATGGAACTTGCGGTCTGATTTGGCGATTGCGACGTCGTTGATCGATGCCTCGCGTCGCCGCATCAGGCCGTCTTCGCTGAACTCCCACTGCTCATTGCCATAAGCCCGAAACCACTGTCCGGATTCGTCGTGCCACTCGTACTGGAAGCGGACGGCGATGTGGTTGCCAGTGAAGGCCCACAGCTCCTTGATCAGCCGATAGCCGTTCTCTTTCGCCCACTTTTTTTTTAGAAACTCAACGATGGCCTTGCGTCCGGTGAGGAACTCGGAGCGATTTCGCCAGATGCTGTCTTCGGTGTAGGCGAGCGAGACGCGCGCCGGGTCGCGGGAGTTCCAGGCGTCCTCGGCCATGCGGACCTTCTGGATGGCTGTCTCGTGGGTGAAGGGCGGCAAGGGCGGGCGAGCGGTCGACATGGTCTCTCCTTTGGTGCGGGGCATCGTGGCCCTGATATGCTCCCCACAGGATGCCACAGAACCCTGAAACTTCACCGAGCAAGCTGCCCGTTTTGCAGGTTGCCGGGGCGACGACCGCGCTGGTCTTGCTGACGGCGATGAACTTCGTCAACTTTATCGATCGCTACATTCTTCCCGGCGTGCAGGAGCTGGTGAAGAAGGAGTTCGCGCTCTCGGACGAACGCGTTGGGGCGCTGACCTTCTGGTTCTTTGTGACTTACATGTGCGCGGCACCGCTTACCGGATGGCTGGGGGATCGCTTTCCACGCAAGCCGCTGATCGTACTCTCTGCTCTGCTGATGAGCGGCATGAACCTTTTCACCGCCACGGTGCACTCTTACTTTGCGCTGAACTTGCGCCATGCGGCTCTGGGCATTGCAGAGGCCAGCTTCAGCATCTACGCGCCTGCGATGCTGGCGGACTACTTTGAGCCCGACCAGCGGAACAAGGTGCTGACGATCTTCTACACGGCCATTCCGGTGGGTGCGGCGGTGGGGTATGCGCTTGGTGGGGCGTTAGGGGGAAGGTTTGGCTGGAGGGTTCCTTTCTCCGTGTCGGCTGCTCCGGGAATCCTGGTGGCGCTGCTTATCCTTTTTGTGATGAAGGAGCCCAAACGCGGAGCGACGGACTCTCGCAGGGCGGGAGTGAAGAAGGCGGCGACGGAGACGGTCTTCGGGCTGGTTAAAAATCCACAGTATCTTTTCGCGACGTTTGGGATGGCGATGGTGGTCTTTTCGCTGGGCGGTATCTCAGCGTGGGTGCCTAGCTTTCTGCAGAGGGTCGGAGGGTACTCTTCGAGCGCCGCGGGCCTGATCGTGGGGGCGATCACCGTGCTTGGAGGACTTGGGGGAACTGCTGTCGGAGGCTGGCTTGCGCAGCGCTGGCTGAGGACGAACAAGCGGGCGCTCTATCTGATCTCGGCGTGGTCGGCGCTGTTGACTGTGCCCCCCGCTGTGGCCTGCTTCTTTGGGCCAAGGTGGGCGATAGTGCCGGGGCTGGCGGCGGCTTTGTTCTTCATCTTCCTGGGGAATGGTCCGCTTAACGCGGCAATCGTGAACTCGGTCTCGGGAACGATTCGGGCCACGGCGATCGCCTTCGAACTTTTCATGATCCATGCACTCGGTGACGCTCCAAGCCCGCGACTTATTGGATTCGTGAGCGATCGCTCGACTCTGTCCACTGGATTGGGAGTGACGCTCGTCACCATGGTGGTGGCTGCGGGCTTGTTGTTCCTTGGCGCGAAGACAGTGCCGGCGAATGAAAATGCTCCGCCTGAGCGTGGTCTTAGCGCATGATGTTGCACCTTTGGAATCTCGTGTTGCGAGTTTGGTTTGTGCAGGCCTGGATAGTGGCGGTACTTTGGGCGTGGAAGGCGATCGAAGCGGCTCGGGGCCTGCCAACGGTTCCTGATCTTCTGGATGCTGACTGGGATGTGTCGTCCGCACAGGGGCCGACTCTGACAGTGATTGTGCCTGCTTTGGATGAGGCCGAGAACATCGCCGCGTGCCTGTCGTCGCTATTAGCGCAGGATTACACTTCGCTGCGTATTGTGGCAGTGAACGACCGTTCGACGGATGAGACGGGCGCGATCATGGACTCATTTGCGGCGCGCTATCCGGACCGGCTTAAGGTGCTGCATATTGCCGATCTGCCTGCGGGATGGCTAGGGAAGACACATGCCATGGCTCTCGCGGCGGGTGAGTCGGAGAGTGAGTACCTCCTGTTTACCGATGCCGACATCCTCTTCAGTTCCGATGCTCTGCGCCGTTCGATGTCGTATGCGGTTGCGAGCCAAGCGGACCACCTGGTGACGCTGCCGACGCTGGTGCTGAAGCGCTGGGATGAAGCCGCACTGCTTAGCTTCTTTCAGGTTTGTGCGATGTGGGCCTCGCGACCGTGGAAGGTCGCCGACCCGAAGGCGAAGCGTGATGCCGTAGGTGTCGGTGCGTTCAACCTGATTCGTCGCGATGCGTATGAGAAGGTGGGCGGTTTCGAGGCGCTTCGCATGGAGATTATCGAAGATCTTGGGATCGCGCGTCGAGTAAAGCGCGCGGGGCTGCGACAGAGAGTTGCCTTTGGCAAAGGACTGGTGAATGTCCATTGGGCACCCGGCGCGCTTGGTGTGGTTGGAGTTCTTACGAAGAACATCTTTTCTGCGTTCCGATTTCAGATTCCTTTGCTCCTCTTCGCGTGCGGATGGCTATTTGCGTTCTGTGTGCTGCCAGTGGTGGTGATTGTGCCTGAGCTGCTGCTTCCAGCGATCCTTACGGCGTTATCTGTGGCTTTGTTATATGTCGGATTGGGACGGCACTCGGGCATCTCTGCATGGAACGCGGCGCTGGCACCGTTTGCGGCGTGGCTGCTGATCTACGCGTTGCTGCGGTCGATGGTGACGACACTGAGGCAGGGGGGCGTGGTCTGGCGGGGGACCTTCTATCCGCTGGCGGAGTTGAAGCGGCACGTTGCGCCGATGTGGTGACCAGGCAGTCTGCTAAACCTGCGGCGCGGCAAAGTGTTACAACTCCAACATGCCTTTTAGCCGATTCTGGTGTGCGTTGCTCTTCACGATGAACGCGTTTGTGATGGCTGCGCAGAGTTCGCCCGTCGCCGTTATCGATACAACCTTGGGTCGTATGCGCTGCAAGCTCTTCGAGCAGGAGCGCCCGACGACGACTGCGCAGTTCATTGCGTTAGCGCAGGGGACGAAGGACTGGGTCGATCCCGTGAGCGGAGTCGTGGCCCATGGGAAGCCCTTCTACGATGGCACTCGACTCTACGGCATACCGGCGGGAGTTCGCGGAGGAAGTCGGACGTCGGGCACAGCTGGCTTGCCGGGTGTCGCTCTTCCGGTGGAGAACAACCCCGTTCTTCGCTATGACCATCCCGGTAGGCTGGGTATGCGACGTAAGAAGGGACAGGCAGGAACGACTGAGTTCATGATCCTCGATCATGCCAACTCGGAAGATGACGGCGACGATGCGGTAGTATTTGGCCAATGCGATGACGAGTCTTTGCCGGTGGTGACTGCGATCGCACATCGGCTTGCAGCAGCGGACAATCATCCGGAGCGACCGATTGCGATCAATCATGTTGCGATCGTTCGAGAGGGCCAGACAATCCCGCCGGTTGCGCCCGATGTATCAGCAGCATTGATCGTGCCGAAGGCTGAACCGATGATGACGCAGACCGCGCAAGCCCCTGAGCCGACGGGGCCTCTGGCGTTGATCGAGACGACGGTGGGGAATCTATCCTGTCGCCTGTTCACGAAGGAATCTCCCATTGCCACGGCTGTCTTCATAGGGTTGGCGGATGGATCGAAGGAGTGGACGAATCCTGTGACGAAGCATGTGGAGCATGGAACGCGCTTCTACGATGGCATGGAGTTCGATCGAGTCATTCCGGACTTCGTGATTCAGACGGGCGACTCTACGGGAGACATCAGCGGAGCGACGGACATCGGATTCCGCTTCAAGAATGAGAGCTATCCGGGTCTGAGCTATGACCGGCCCGGCCGGCTGGCCTTCGGCAACAATGGGCCTGACACGAACAACAGCGAGATCTTCATCGCCGAACATCCCATGCGGCGGCTCGATGGCGGCTTCACCATCATCGGGCAGTGCGATGATGCTTCGGTGAAGCTGGTGGAGGCCATCGCTCGCGTTCCGAGAGATGCGGCAAACAAACCAATCACGCCTGTAAAGATATTGCGGATCAGTTTTATCTCGCACTGATCTGGAGTGCTGAGAGTTCGAAGAAAATTTCAAGGAGTTTGCGATTCTAAATCGTAGAGAGTTCATCGAGCGGTCTTTTGCTACGGCAACAGCGTTGGGCGGCTGCCGCATGCTTGGTCAGAAGAT
Organism: Granulicella aggregans; assembly: GCF_014203275.1. Lineage (GTDB taxonomy): Bacteria > Acidobacteriota > Terriglobia > Terriglobales > Acidobacteriaceae > Edaphobacter. The sequence continues at coordinate 171,157 of NZ_JACHIP010000007.1, read as the reverse complement.
CCCCTCAAGCGCTAAAGTCCGAACGTCTTTTGGAGTTCTGCGTGGACTGACGCAGGATGGCGTTCGCGTCTTTCGCGGAGTTCCTTTTGCCGAGCCTCCGGTTGGCGCTCTGCGATTTATGCTGCCGCTGCCACCGAAGCCGTGGAAGGGCGAGCGGGACGCGACGAGCTTCAGCGCTTCGCCGATGCAGCCGGGTGAGCAGGGAACTCAGCATAGTGAGGACTGTCTTTATCTGAACGTATGGGCGCCTGAGGGCAAGGGGCCGTTTCCGGTCTTCGTGTGGATTCATGGTGGCGGGTTCACGGGCGGGCATTCTTTCGAGAAGACCTACGATGGATCGGGCTTCGCTCGTGAAGGCGTAATTTGCATCTCCGTTGGTTACAGACTCGGAGTCTTCGGCTTCCTCGACTTCGAATCTGTGCTTGGCTCGAAGTATGCAGGCTCCGCGAACAACTCGGTACGCGACTTGATCGCGGCATTGGAGTGGATTCGCAAGAATATCTCCAGCTTCGGGGGCGACCCGGCTCAGGTGACGATTGGCGGCGAATCGGCGGGAGCGAAGCTGTCGGATATTTTGCTGGGCGTTCCTTCGGCGGAGTCTCTGTTTCATCAGGTGATCTCGGAGAGCGGAGGGGCGGAGCGAGTGTGGCCGAAGGTGCTCGCGACGCCCGTTGGCAAAGGTTTTGCCGAAGCGTGGACGGAGGCGACGGGCCAGCCTGCGGCTGCGATGCTGACTACTCCTGCCGAAAGACTCATCCCTGTTCAGAAAGACTTTATGGACCACTGGCCGCAGCACTTTCCGCTGCGACCGGAGATCGACGGGAAGCTTATCTCGAAGTTGCCGGTGCAGGTAGTTGGCGGCGGAGGGGCTCGAAGCAAGAGGCTGCTGATCGGGACCAATCGCGATGAGAGCGCCTTGTTCGTTGGGCCGCATCCTGGCGATGCTACCGCGCAGAATGTAGGGAATCTGGGGCTGTCGTCGTTTCACGAGACTTATGAGCGGTATAAATCGGTGTATCCGCAGATGAATGATGAGCAGCGGCGAATACGCGCTCTCACTGCGGAAGAGTATTGGGTGCCAAGCCTGAGGCTGGCGGACTCGCATGTGAACGCTGGCGGTACGGCGTTCGTGTACGAGCTTGCCTTTGCGGAGACGAGCGGGCGGTTGAGCGGGTACTCGTATCACTCGCTGGATGTGGGGATGGTGTGGCAGCATCCGCATCTTGATGCGGCGAATGGACAGCAGGAAGCGGTGCTGGGGAAGCAGATTCATGCTGCGTGGGTTGCGTTCATAAAAGGGGAGACGCCCACCGCGCAGGGGCTGCCGGTGTGGCCAAGGTATCGCGCGGATACGCGTCCGACGATGATTCTGGATGTTGTCAGTAAGGTGGAGGAGAGGCCGCAGGAGGCGGAGTTTAGGCTTTGGGATGGGAAGCTGTAGCCGACCGGACTGAGAAACAGGTCTTTCGACTGCGCGGCGCTCCGCTCAGGATGACAAGGGTGTGGGCGAAGGATGGTAACGGTAAGGGTGTGGGTTTGGGACTCGTTTTCCTCAGCCGGAAGAGTCGGGAACGGAAGCCTAAAATGGAGGTATGGCAGCAGAGTTTACCCACCTCCATCTTCATACGGACTACTCCCTTCTCGACGGCGCATGCGATGTAGACAAGCTCGCATCGCACCTGAGCAAGATCGGCCAGACGGCGGCCGCGATGACCGACCACGGCAACATCTATGGCGCGGTTCACTTCTTCAACGCGATGCAGAAGAAAAACCTGAAGCCCATCCTCGGGTGCGAGCTGTATCTCTCGAAGACGGACGACCACCGCACGCTCGCCGATGGCTATAACCACTTTTTGCTGATCGCCGAGAACCAGGAAGGCTATCGCAATCTGGTTCGGTTGACGAGTGAGGCGTCACTGCATGGGTTCTACCGCAAGCCGCGTGTCTCGAAGGATTTCCTCTCGAAGCATACTGAAGGGCTGATCGGCTTTTCGGGGTGTCTTGCGGGCGAAGTCAATCAGCACATCATGGCCGGCAAGTACGAAGAGGCGAAGAAGAGTGCGGGCATGTTCCAGGACATGTTTGGTAAGGGTAACTTCTTTCTTGAGGTGCAGGACCACGGTCTGAAGCCGGATAAAGAGGTCTGCGACGCGATCTTCAAGATGGAGCGCGAGCTCGACATCCCGGTGATTGCAACGAACGATTCGCATTATGTGGCGGCGGATGATTCGCGAGCGCACGAGATTCTGCTCTGCGTGCAAACGGCTGGATCGATGAACGATCCGAACCGATTCAAGTTCGACACGCAGGAGTTCTACATCAAGTCCGCGGAGGAGATGCACCGCACGTTTGCGGAGCATCCCGAGGTCTGCACGCGCACGATGCAGTTCATCGAGCGCTGCAATCTGAAGATGCAGAAGGTGGACAATCCCTTCCCTGAGTTTCCCGTGCCTGATGGCGAGACGCTCTTCAGCTACTTCGAGAGAGTGTGCCGCGAAGGGTTACAAAAGCGGTTGGAGACTTCCGTCGCGCACCTGCGTTCGCGCGGGCTGCTGCGTAAGACGCTTGATGATTACTACGCTCGTCTCGATCGCGAGATTGGCATCATCAAGGACATGAAGTTCCCTGGCTACTTCATGATCGTGTGGGACTTCATCCGCTATGCGCGTGAGCAGAATATTCCGGTGGGGCCTGGACGTGGATCAGCGGCAGGATCGCTGGTCGCTTACTGCATGGAGATCACGGACGTTGATCCTCTGCAGAACGAACTTCTCTTCGAGCGCTTCCTGAATCCAGAGCGCATCTCGATGCCCGATATCGACATCGACTTCTGCATGAACCGTCGCGGCGAGGTCATCGACTACGTCACACGGAAGTATGGCCGCGATCAGGTCGCGCAGATCATCACCTTCAACACCATGGCGGCGAAGGCGGCGATCAAGGACGTTGGGCGGGCTCTCGATATGCCGTATGGCGAGGTCGACCGCATTGCGAAGATGATTCCGCCGACCATCGGCATCACCATCGATCAGGCGCTGAAAGATGGCGGCCCGCTGACGACAGCCTACGAGACGGACCCCAAGGTGAAGGAGATCATCGACGCGGCGCTGCGTCTCGAAGGGCTGATTCGCGGCGCGGGTGTTCACGCGGCGGGCGTGGTGATCGCACCCAAGCCGCTGACTGAGCTCGTACCTGTCACTCGAGCGAAGAACGAAGACATCGTCACGTCGTACGACATGGGTGCCATCGAGAAGATGGGCCTGTTGAAGATGGACTTTCTCGGCCTGACGACTCTGACCGTCATCGATGATTGCCTCAAGCTCATCAAGCGGACGACCGGCGAGACCGTCGACATGGCGACGATCGCGCTGGACGATGAGAAGACGTACGAGCAGGTCTATCATCGCGCGCTTACCTCTGGCGTCTTCCAGTTTGAGTCAGGCGGGATGCGCGACGTTCTGCGGCGGTACAAGCCTACTTCCATTGAAGATCTGACCGCGTTGAATGCGCTGTATCGTCCAGGCCCGATCCAGGGCGGCATGATCGACGACTTCATCGAGCGCAAGTGGGGACGGCGGCCGGTGAGTTACGAGTTGCCGGAGCTCGAAGTGATCCTGCGCGAGACGTTGGGCGTCATCGTCTACCAGGAACAGGTCATGCAGATCTCGAACGCGCTGGCGGGGTACTCGCTGGGCGACGCCGACCTGCTGCGCCGTGCGATGGGTAAGAAGGACGTCGGCGAGATGGCCAAGCAGCGTGAGCGCTTTATGGCCGGCGCGGCGAAGAACAAGCACCCGAAGGATACCGCTGGAAAGATCTTCGACCTGATGGCGCAGTTCGCTGGGTACGGCTTCAACAAGTCGCACTCGGCTGCGTATGCTCTGCTGGCGTATCACACGGCGTGGCTGAAGACGCACTATCCCGTCGAGTTCATGGCGGCACTGCTGACCAGCGAAACTTCGAAGCCGGAGAATGTGGTCAAGTACATCTCCGAGTGCAAGGAGATGAACATCCCGGTGGTTCCTCCGGATGTGCAGTTGTCCTTTGCGAGCTTTACGCCGATTCAGACAGAGCAGGGCAGCGCGATTGGCTTTGGTCTGGCGGCGATCAAGAACGTTGGCCACAACGCGATCGAGTCGATCATTGCGGCCCGTGCGTTACTTGAGGCCGAGGGGAAGAAGGGCTTCGCTAGCTTGTGGGAGTTTTGCGAGAAGGTCGATCTGCGGCTGCTGAATAAGCGTGTGCTGGAGTCGCTGATCAAGGCCGGTGCGATGGACGCCTTTGGCGCGCGTGCGTCAATCATGGCGGCGCTCGATAAGGCGATGGAAGGCGCCGCGAAGGCGCAGCGCGACAGCGCGGCAGGACAGAGCGGGCTGTTTGGAATCTTTGACGATGGACCGGTGGGTGGGGCGAGCACGGATCATGCCCTGCCCAATGTGCCGGAGTGGGATGAACATACGCGATTGCAGAACGAGAAGGATGTGCTGGGCTTCTTCGTCTCCGGGCACCCGATGGATAAGTATCGCGAAAAGTTACGTAATATGAAGGTCGTCACGACGGCGCAGGCCATCGAGATGAAGCCGGAGCCACAGGTGTTTCGGCGCGGACGCAGCGAGGAGCCATCGAACGAGATCTCGATTGCGGGCGTCATCACAGGACTGAAGGTGGCGAAGTCGAAGCGTTCGGGTGAGTTCTATGCGCAGGCATCGCTTGAAGACACCGTCGGCAAGATCGAACTGATTGCTTTTCCACAGAGCTACGAGAAGCTGGCGGAGAAGCTGAAGATCGATGTCCCTGTTCTGATCACGGGCTCGCTACGGGGTGAAGAGGATTCGGCTCCGAAGCTCGCGGTCTCGAAGATACAGGCGCTGGAGGATATCAAGCTGAAGTTGCCGGAGGCGCTGCGTATCAAAGTGCCGCTGCACAGCCCGGACAAGGAACTGCTGGTAAAGATGCAGGCTGTCTTTCGGAGTGCGCCCGGAACGGGTAAGCTGCTGCTCGATCTTGAAGAGCCGGGAGCCTTCTGCGTGGTGCTGGAGCCAACGGACGTGATGGTTGCAGCCGACAAGCTGTTCATCGACAGGATTGAAGAGTTGGTGGGCAGGGGCGGAGTCAGGGTGATCAACTAAGGCGGGATGGTTGAACTTCTACGTCCCACCCATCGCATAAAGCAGAAGCGCGATGGATGGGGCGCCTGGGCATTCTGGGCGCGTGGAAGAACGCCATCAAGTAAGATAAAACAGGCTAAGTTATGGCAGAAATAGAAGCGATACGATCGGCACAGAAGTCCCCTCCGGCGGTGCCGGAAGCGTGGATCAAGACGGAGCTTGCGCGGCACGAGAAGCGCCCTTATCCGATGGACTTTATCTCCGCACTGTTTACTGACTTCAGCGAGATTCACGGCGACCGTGCCTTCGGCGACGACCACGCGATGGCCTGCGGCATGGCGTTTTTTCATGGCGAGCCGGTGATGGTGATCGGCAACCTGAAGGGCCGCACGTTGAAGGAGCGGGTCGACCGGAAGTTCGGCAGTCCGGAGCCCGAGGGCTACCGCAAGGCGCTTCGCTGTATGAAGATTGCGGAAAAATTTGGCCGGCCTATTTTCACGTTTCTCGATCTTGCCGGGGCGTTTCCGGGGCTTGGCGCTGAGGAACGTGGACAGGGCGAGGCGATCGCTCGCAATCTGCTGGAGATGTCGCGTCTGAAGGTTCCGACCATTGCTACGATTACGGGCGAAGGTGGTTCTGGCGGAGCTCTTGCACTGGCCGTTGCCGACCGCGTGCTGATGCTCGAAAATGCGATCTATTCGGTGATCTCGCCTGAAGGTTGCGCATCGATCATGTGGAAGGACGCCAGCAAGAAACAGCAGGCGGCCGCGGCGCTCCGCTACACGGCGACGGATGTCTTGCGGATGGGCTGCGTGGACGATGTGCTGTCTGAACCCGAGGGCGGAACGCAGAACGATCCTGCGGCTGCAATGGCGTTTGTTGACGATCGGCTGCAGCATCATCTGGCGGAGTTGACTGGTATGCCGGAGGCTGTGCGGCTCGAGAAGCGCTATACGAAGTTCCGCAATATCGCCCAGTTCTACACGGTTGGGTGATCCACTGGACTTCGCGTTCAGGGGAGCTTTGGGATCTCTAATTGCGGCAGGCGCACGAAACGGATCGACTTCCTGTTCCAGGTGTAGGTCATGCAAAGATCACCATTGCTGGCCTGGATCAGCGACGGGTAGGAGAACTCTCCCGGTTCGTCTTCCAGCGTTAAGAACATCTTGAAGTGCTCGCCGTCTGTGCTGATGGCGAGGTTCAGAGGCGATCGTCCTTTTGTCGTGTTGTTGTAGATCAAGATGACGTGATGGTCTTTGAGGGCGACGGCATCAATACCCGAGTTTGGGTTCAGAACATCGATCGGTCGGGCTTGTGTCCATGTGTTGCCTTCATCGAAAGAGTCTGAGACCACTACCCTTCCGATGACTTCAGTGGAGCGTGCATAGAGGCGGAGGTGCTTCGCTCCGAGCGAGACGACGGAGGGCTGGATGATGCCTTCGCGCTGGTTCGAGGCGGGATCGGTCGGGGTCGGGACAATTGGGCCAATTTTTGCCCATGTCTTTCCTTGGTCACGACTGCGCTCTATCCATACGGCCCAAGAGTGGTAGGACTCCGTGGAGCTTCCGCTGACGATGGTGCCGTCGGGTAAGACGAGCGGCTTGGCCCTGACGGGGCCGATGATTCCAGCTGGAAGGTGTTCCGTCGCAGACCAGGTCATCCCTTCGTCGTCGCTGTATTTTCGGGCGGCCGTCCAGTTTTGAGGATCGGTTCCGAACTTGTAATAGAGCCACAGGCGCGCGTTCTGCATATGGAAGAGGACGGGATTCCAGCAAGCGACGCCGGGTTCTCGCGCGAGTTCTACTGGTTTTGACCAGGCTGTGCCCGTCTGACGTGAGCTCCAGATCGCCACGTCGGTGTTGCCTTCGGCGGTGCCGCCAAACCACGCGGTGAGAATGGAGCCATCTCTCAATCCGACGAGAGTCGATGCGTGGCTCGATGGAAAAGAGGTGCTGCCGGGCGAAAAGATGAACTCACCCCGGGACTGAGCAGAACCACGCATGGCGACGACCGCGATGAGTGAAAGGACTATGGAAAGGTAGCGTTGCATGGCTGGGTTAGTCTTCGGCCACGGCCATGAGGCGCGACCAGAGAGTTTTTATCCCAGCGTCCGTCTTCGCGGAGATTGGCAGAATCTCGTCGACCTCGTGCTCGCGCTTGAGCGCAGCTATGGATTTCGACAGAACATTTCCTGAGATGCGGTCAGACTTGGTGCCTACGACAAGATAGGGCCGCTGGCTTTGCTTCAAATAGGTAATGAGCTGGGTATCGTTGGGCTGTGGCGGGATGTTGGTGTCCACGAGACAAATGCAGAGGGCCAGCGTCTCGCGGTTCGCGAGATAGGGCTCGATGAATGTAGGCCATTCTGATGAGATCGATCTCGAGATCTTGGCGTAGCCATATCCGGGCAGGTCGGCAAAGATCAGCGTGGGGCGGATCTTCTTCTTCTCGCCCGCGCCCTCGTGCAGGGCAAAAAAATTGATTGCACGGGTGCGGCCGGGAGTCGAAGAGACGTGTGCCTCTTTCGAACCGATAAGTGAGTTGATCAGGGAAGACTTGCCCACGTTCGAGCGACCAAGAAATGCAATCTCTGGCACATCGAAGGTCTTTGCCTTGGTGGGGAAGTGAGACACATCAGTGGCAGAGAGCAGGAAGACCGGCGAGAGGCGCATCTCTCTATCTTATTCTCTCGATTGCAAGAAAAGACCCATCCGGTAGCGATCGTCTCGCTGCCCGGATGGGCATATAGTTTCGTGCGAAGGAAGAAGGCGTCAGGGGTGAACTGTCAGGGGCTCCAGCAAGCTGAAGGTCAAGACAGATTCAGACGGGATCACGACATCCTTGTTTCCGGTGTACGCGGCGCCCGCAGTACCTGCTCCGGCACCAGCCAGACCGCCGATTACCGCGCCCTTACCGCCGCCAGCCAGACCACCGATCAAGGCACCTAGACCGGCGCCGCCGCCGATCAAAGCGCCCGTGCGCTTGCCCTTGCCCTTGGATTCTTTCTCGTACTCGGAGGTGTGAACGCGTAAGGAGCCGATGGACGAGATTTCGATCCCGATGGCTCCTTCGCCCTTGAACCTGCCTCTTCCCTTGGCTGCTACAACCGTCCCGGAGACATGCGTACCACGGCGGAACAAGGTTGCGCCGCGCGCTACGATGGGCTCTTCGAGCTCGCCTGAGAACGCATCGCCAACTTCATTCTTCCCAGCGCTCAGAGTCTCATTGGTTCGAACGACGACGCGGGTCCCACTCGGAGCTACCAAAGCGACCGGCTTGGGCGGTGGAGGCGGTGGCAAAGGAGCCGGTGCCGGTACGGTTGCAGGCTGCACAGGGGTAGCCGCAACGGTGGGAGCCGGCGCTGTGGAGGGTGCTGGCGCGGAGTTGACTGGGGTTCCATCGGAGTTCAGAGGAGCAGGCGCGCTCTGCCCTGCAACGGGTGCCGGTGTGGCTGGCGGTGTCGACTTGCATCCGATCGCGACCATCGTTGCTGTGACGCCTGCCAAGAGAACGAACCTGGGAAGAAGACGGTAAACTTTCATACTCGTAACGGCCTCCGGAAGTGCCCTTCCATACATGTAGATGTTTCTGATTTTGGAGTAGTTGCTCTTTCTCAAGGGCGACTCGAAGTTCGGACCGGGAGGTGGCGCCAACCGAACAGCTCGATGGCCAGGCACAGTCGATCCGACTCCCAGCTAGATACTACGACAAGCGCGGTTTCGTGTCGCAAACGCTGGACACGAATGGCGGCTCTCAACCCATCTTACGGAATGAGGCCCTGCGCGACGAATCGACGACTCAATAAACCTCCATCAGGTAGCTGCAAACCGATTCCCCTGAGTCTTCATGCCGGATTTTTCCGTCTTACAGAAAAGCCGTTCAGGTACAGTCAAAGAGTGATTTTTATCAGCCCTCGCCGTCTTTTCCTCGTCCCAACGATCGCTGCGGTCCTGGCATCTCCGGTGGCGCTCCTTTGCCAGACCTCACCCGTGCAAGTCGCCGTAGCCTCGGCTGCTCTTCCCGAAGCGCCTCAGCCGCAGTCTGGTGTTCTTCTCGCTACTGCAGCTCTTGCCAACGAAGATCAGAGTTCGCAGCAACCGGCTTCGTCCAGCGAACAGGCACCCGCACCAGTGCCCGACCATCCTCTTACCGAAGAAGAGAAGAAGAAGCTCTCTGAAGAGCAGCTCCAGCGGCAGCTTCATCAACGCATGGCCGGAGTGGTGCCGAATTTCAACGCGGTGCTTGGCGGCACGGCGCTTCCCCAGACAGCGGGCGAGAAGATGGAAGCCGCTTTCAGAAGCGCTATTGATCCCTACCAGTTCGCACTTGCCTTCATCACCTCCGGCTACGGGCAGGCGACGGACTCACACAGCTCCATCGATGCCAACGGAACCCGCCACGGCTATGGACAGGGATGGGCTGGTTTCGGCGAGCGATACGGGGCGAACTACGTGGACCAGTTCAACGGGACGATCATTGGCAACGGCGTGCTTCCCGTGCTGCTGCACCAAGATCCCCGGTACTACCGCATGGGCACAGGCTCATTTAAAAAGCGCTTCCTCTACTCGCTTTCAACCACAGTCATTGCCAGGGGCGATAACGGTAAGAAGCAGCCCAACTACTCCAATGTTCTAGGAAACCTGATCTCCGGAGGCATTTCGAATATTTACTACCCTCGTGCCGAGCGGGGATTTGCGCTTACGGTCGAGCAGGGCATGGAGGTTACCGCAGAGGGGTCTTTCGGAGCACTGCTGATCGAGTTCTATCCCGATATACGGCGGCACATCCATGGAAAAAAGAAGCAAACACCCTAGAGAGTGTGGCAACGCAGTTGCGTTGCCCTACTTGTTCGTCTTTTCCGGAAGCGTTTGTGTGGGAAGCGTGTAGATGACCTCGCCCGGGCGTGTGTAGTGAAGTTCTTCGCGCGCCTGATGTTCAATCGCATCCGGATCGGACTGCAAGCGGTCCACATGAACTTTAAGGCGGTCATTTTCCTGCTGCAATGAGTGCAACTCCCCGTCCAGTGTTCGCGAGTCCATGCGTTTCTGCTGGTAGACAAAGAGACCGTTCCGGCCGAAGACCACGTGATAGCCAAGCCCTATGGTCAAGGCTGCTGCAGCAACGGTCGCAATTCTGCGACGCACCGCGTAAACGTTCTTCGCTGTGCGTACCACCGATGCGAATCGGGTTCCGGGATGGATCTGGTTCGACATGGACTCCGCAAGCCAAGTATAGAATCCTTCGCGAAACTTCCAGTTTCGATCTTTCTCCCGACGGCCGCGCGAACCACAAAGCTAACTGCCCTGTATCCAGCTGTAAGGAAACGCCCTGATTTGACCTAGCACGAAGGTTGGTGCCCACTCCTCCCAGGGTACGCATCGGGGAGGAGGATTATGGTGCATACCAGCCCGTGGGCTTGCTATGCTTGAAGTCGACGATGCATCTTATCTTCGCGATGCCGGTCGACCCTGGATTACGGCAACGTCGCTGAAGAGTTTCCGAGGATCAGCTCCGGCCATCAACGTTGGCCAACCAGTACCGCATCGAATTGAGTGAACGCACGGCTACAAGTTTCGACGAAAGAGGACAACATGCACTCTGTAACATCCGAATCTCTGGGACCTAACGGTCGACCCGCACTGCCGCTCCTCGAGTCCGTTAGCCAGACCTTGCCTGGAAAAATTTTTGTAGTGATCGGCGCGACGGCGTTGATCGCCGCTGGTGCACATATCTCCCTGCCTCTCCCGTTCACTCCCGTGCCGCTCACGATGTCGGACTTCGCAGTTCTGCTCGTTGGCATGGCGCTCGGACCTACGGCTGCGTTTTCCGCTGTTATGCTCTATCTCCTTGAAGGCGCGGCGGGATTGCCGGTCTTCAGTCCGGCGGGTCTTGGCGGTTTGGCTCAGCTCTTTGGCCCTACAGGCGGCTACCTCTTCGCTTACCCCTTCGCTGCGGTCATCGCCGGGGCGGCTTCAAGGCTTAGCCGCTCGGGAATGTCTTCCTTCACCGCAGCGGTCGTGTCTGGTACCGGCGCGACGGCGGTCATTCTCGCCGGCGGCGCAACCTGGCTTGCTCGCGCGCATTATCTGAGCGCTTCCGCCGCGTGGCACGTTGCGGTGGGCCCATTTCTCTTTGGAGCAGCGGCCAAAGTCGTAGGCGCAGCGATGATCTTCGCTTCAACGCGGCGCTGGTTGCGCTCGTAACGTTCCCCTTTGGCAGGAGCCGCAAATTCAGAGCGCCGCGCCCTGCCGTATCTCCCGCCCTCGCATAACTAGCACAGCCCACTCGCCGAACCACCACGAGTGTGGATAAGGAAGTTTGTAAATGACAGCATCAAGCACCGCGATTCAAGAGATCAGCATTGCGCACAGTCCCGACTCCGATGACGCCTTTATGTTTTACGGCCTGGCAACCAACAAGATCCGGGTACCCGGCTTCAAGTTCACCCATAAGCTGCAGGACATCGAGACGCTCAATCACCTCGCCATCAACGAGGCCTTTTACGACGTCACGGCAATCTCCTTCCACGCCTACCCCTTCATGCAGGAGAAGTACACGCTGATGGCTTGCGGCGGGAGCGTTGGCGACGGCTACGGACCGATGATCGTCGCGAGCCGGAAGTTCTCGCTCGACGAGATCCGCAAGGTCAAGATCGCCGTACCCGGCACGCTGACGACGGCCTATCTCGCATTGAAGCTCTTCGACCCGAACATCGAGACGGTCACTGTTCCCTTCGACAAGATCATTCCCGCAGTCCTGGCGGGCGAATTCGATGCTGGCCTGATCATTCACGAAGGACAACTGACCTACGCGATCGAAGGGCTGCAGAAGGTGCTGGACCTCGGACAGTGGTGGAGAGAAGAGACCGGACTCCCGCTTCCTCTTGGAGGCAATGCCATTCGCCGGTCTCTCGGCGATGATGTCATGCTGACTACGACGAACGCGCTGCGCGACAGCATTCAGCACGCGCTCGATCATCGCGACGAAGCTCTCGAGTACGCGATGCAGTTTGCGCGGGATCTGGACACGAATCTCGCGAACCGCTTCGTCGGAATGTACGTGAACGAGCGGACCCTGGACTACGGCGAAGATGGGCGTCTTGCTATCCGTAAACTTCTGGAATTGGGATACGAGCGCGGTGTGATCCCGGTCAAAACGGAAGTTGAATTCGTGGGCTAATAAGGCACGGCACAGGAGTGGAGGAGGCCTAGGTTCTGCGCCACTTCTGTGATATTCTTTCCTAGTTGCTGAGTTGAACGTGCCCTTATGAATCGCTTCATGAGCTGGCCTTCCTCAAAGACAGCCTTTCCAAGCGACAGGCTCCCTCAATAGTGGACGCGTAGCTCAGTTGGTAGAGCATTCGACTCTTAATCGACTGGTCGTAGGTTCGATCCCTACCGCGTCCACCACTCATTTCAGCAATCAAGCATGAGCAGCGCGCGTCTGGCATGCTGCGCCCGAGAGCGCATTCCCGGACCGCTTGCTTGAGCCGGCCAGCTCCTTTCTGCTTTTGCTAGGCTAGGGCTGATGTCCAAAGGCTATCGAATTCGTCGTTGTCTCCAGCGCAGCCGACGTGGAGCGGAGAGGACATGTCTTCTTCTGCTTCTGTGGGCCCTTGGGACGGCTGGAACTGCGGCCCAAGTGGTCTCAGGAGGCGGGAGTGCAGGTCTGCTCGATCAGGCCCGATCGGCGTTTGGCTCAGGGCAGCTACTTCAAGCGGAGAGCGCGCTTCGCAGCTACATCGCCGATGAGCCCCACCCGGCCAGCGAGGCCCTCTATTTGCTAGGCCGCGTGCTTGAGGGCGAGCACAAGGCGGCGGAGTCGCTGAAATGGTTTACAAAGGCGGCTGCGATATCGCCGCCGAGCGGGGACGATCTGCGGGTTGTGGGCAGAGACTATGTGTTGTTGAATGACTACCCATCCGCAGCGCACTGGCTAACGAGAGCGGTTGAGTTGTCCCCAAACGATGCCGAAGCCTGGTACGACCTGGCGCGGGTTCGGATGACGCAGCAGGAGTTCCAGAGCGCTGAAGCTCTGATGAAGCGCTCGCTCGCCCTCAACCCCAGGCTCGTCAAGGCGGAGGACAATCTTGGGGTGATTTACGAGTCCGAAAACCGTCCAGTGGATGCGGCTGCGGCGTATCGCCAGGCGCTTGCCTGGCAGGTGGGTTTTCCGCATCCAAGCGAACAGCCCTTTCTGAACTACGGAAGGCTTTTGCTATCGCTGCAACGCGGCGGGGAGGCGCTGCCTCTACTGAAGAGAGCGGTTGAGATCAGCCCGGATGACGTCCGATGCAATGAACAGCTTGCGCGGGCGCTCGACCTGCAAGGTGATCTGCCGGGCGCGATCACGCGAATGGAGAACGCGGTAAGGCTTGCCCCGAAGGAGCCGCGGCTCCACTATCAGCTTGGTATGATCTATCGCCGCGCCGGGCAAGCGGAAAAGGGTAGGGAAGAGATGGAGCTGAGTGGCCGACTCTATGGCGAGCATTCCTCAGAGACGCAAAGGTGAGGTTCCGATAGGGGTTGAATTCCATTAATCCGGCCTCGAAATTTCTTCCATGCGAGAATTTCACTGAAGCAGGCCTTTGGAGCGTAGATGAATTCTTCAGCGATAGTTGCGGTAGATCGGCGATGGTTCGCGCTGATTCTGGCTCCAATAACGTTCTTTGCGCCAGCGATTTGCAACGCGCAGACGGCTCCTCAGGCACTGGAGCTTACGGGAGCCTTCAAGGGAACCCACGATCCGTCGATCGGGGAAGACCACGGAAAGTATTACGTGTTTGCTACGGGGGCTGCGTTTCCGCAAGCCGATACAGGGTCAGGTGTCCCGCCGCCGCCCGCGCCTGGCGGAGAGCTCGCGAAGAAGAGGCGCACTCAGGATCTGCCGCAGTTTCCCATTCGATGCTCGACCGACCGACATGCGTGGACTCGTTGCGGAGAGATCTTTCCTTCCATCCCGAAGTGGATTCAGGAGATGAGCCCGAAGACCTCCGAGTTATGGGCACCGGACATCTCGTATTTCGATGGGCTCTACCACCTGTACTACGCGTTCTCTGTCTTCGGGAAGAACACCTCCGGAATTGCGTTGGCCACGAACGAGACCCTCGATAGCGCTAGCCCAAAGTACAAGTGGGTTGATCGGGGGCTGGTGTTGCGCTCTCTCGAAACCGACAATTTCAACGCTATCGATCCGAACCTGATTCTCGATGCCAAAGGTGACGCCTGGCTATCCTTTGGGAGCTTCTGGTCGGGCATCAAGATGCGCAAGCTGGATCGTAAGACGGGGCTCCTGTCATCGACAGACGCGAGCGTCTACTCGCTTGCGTCCCGCGCAGGCGTCGACCAGAACCGCTCCGGTAGAGGAGATCTTCCACCCGACACTGAGGCCGTGGAAGCCCCGTTTATCTTCCACCATGGCGATATTTACTATCTCTTCGTAAGCTGGGACCTCTGTTGCCGCGGCACGAAGAGCACCTATCGGACGATGGTGGGTCGCTCTCGCAATGTCACCGGCCCCTACCTCGACCGCGAGGGTCACCCTATGGCGACGGGCGGCGGATCTGCGTTTCTCACGGCCAATTCCAAGTGGCTAGGGCCGGGCGGCGAGTCTCTGATCCACCTCCCGAAGCAGGACCTTATCGTCTTCCACGCGTACAACGCGACGGACGGGAAACCGAGCCTTCACATCTCCACGCTTGGGTGGAAAGACGATTGGCCTGAAGCTGCTCTTGAAGGTGAGAAGTAGTCTCGGGCAGTAATCCGCTACGGATTGGCTGAAGAAGAAGCTGGGACGGTTCCGTTGAGCTTTCGCCAGTCGGCGAGCTTGTCCGCATTCTTCTTGTCGTCCGCCGCACGCAGGCTGTTATAGGCGGCCAAAGCCTTATCGGCATCCTCCGGCTTATGCAGCTTGCGGTAGACGCGCACGAGCTCGTAATAAGACCTGCGTCCGACTTCGCCTTTCGAGTCGCCTGCGGCGCTCTTTTTCAGATGCTCCGCAGCCTCGGCGTACTTTCCACTTTCGGCCAATCCACGGCCAAGATAGAACTCCGCGACCGGTACGTCGTGGTAGACCTTCAGCATTTCCAGCAGGAGCGGAATGCCTGCGGCCGAATCGCCCAGGTCAATGTCCGTGCTTCCAAGGTTGTACATTGCGATGGGGTTCGATGGCGCGATCTCGAGTTCCTTCGCATAGGCCTTGCGCGCTGATTCGAGCTCGTTCAAGTGGCGATAGGCGTCGCCAAGCCCCTCATAAATGTCAGGATTTCGCTGCTGATTCTCCAGGGCTGCTTCATATTCTGCGATGGCGTCGCGGTCGCGGTTCTCTGAAAGAAACAGTTCGGCCCTGACCTTGTGCACTTGCCACGCGTCGGGATTCAGCTGCGCCATCCTGGCGTAGCTTGCCTGGGCGACCTGGCTGTGGGCCCGGCCCCGATACTCAAGAATGCTCAGGTCGGAGGGGCTGATCTCCGCCGCAGCGTCGAGAGGTCCAGTTGCAAGCTCCGGATGGCCGGCGGCCAGTTCCACAATTCCCAGCCACGATAGGCACTCGCCATTTCTCGGATCGCCGGCCAGCTCTTTCTTCAGCGAGTCGACCGACGCGTCAATCTGGCCAGATTGATACTCGAAGATGCCTGCGAACATACTCGCGGAGTGAAGCTTGGGATTCAGGCGCAGCGCCCGATGCAAGCTGTCGATTGCATCCTGCAACTTGCCTTCGCGGCCGTACACCAGGCCGAGGTCAAGATGCGCCTCCGCAAGACTGGGGTCGAGCCGGATGGCGGTGCGAAAGGCCGACTCCGCGTCGGCGGGACGGCCCTGTTTCAAGGCTTCTGCGCCCTGCCGGAACGCGTTCTCGATATCGGGAGACTGGCCCTGAAGCAGAGGAGCTGATCCGAGGCCAGCCACAGAAACTATGCTCAGCGCGGTCGCGATCCGGAAAAATTTCATCATCGATATGGAGGGCATAAAACTCGTAAGTATTTGCATGGAGGCGGGTTCTGTTTTCCAAATCTAAAGGCCGAATGCGCCCATGTAAACCGGTTTAGGTTGCTCGATCGTGCGTGACGCGCTTAGACCGGTCGGGAAGCGAATTGGGGAGCAAAATCCCCCGAATTTTAAAGCGCTGCTGCTTTAGCGATTGACACTCCACCTTTTGGTTGAGTACTATCAGCCCTCGTTCGAGATGATAACCGGAAAACGTCCAGAGAACGTTTTCTTGCAAGCGGATACATCAGGCTCAAGACATAAGGCGGTCGGACCACTTGCGGGGAACATCTCTACTAAAGATCGAGGCATCAGCATCATTTTGGGAGGAATTTTTATATATGAAAATTGGTAAAGGTATACTTCTCTTGGCTACCAGTCTCTGCCTTCTGTTGGGCATGAGCACCGCCCTCTCGGGCCAGACAAACCAGGGTGTGATCGCCGGAAACGTGCTCGACTCCACCGGAGCGGCTGTCCCGGGTGTTGTTATTACGGCCACTAACGCTGAAACCGGATCGGTCTATACGACCCGTTCCACCAGCGCCGGCAGCTATCGTTTCCCCTCCATCGAACTGGGCCGCTACTCAGTGTCTTCGACCGCAGCGGGTTTCAAGACCGACGTCAGGACTGGAGTCGAGGTCCGAGTCGGATCGGTGACATCGCTCGATATCACCGTAGCCATTGGCGGAGCCAGCGACACCATCACCGTAGCTTCGGACGCACCGCAGATTGAAACTCAGTCCTCGGACGTTGGCGGCACAGTCAATGCGCAGCAGATCATCGACCTTCCCCTCGCCCTGGGTGGCGTCGGCGCGATGCGCTCACCAGAGGCGTTTGTCTTCCTGATCCCTGGCACGGCGGGTCCCGGCACGGCGAATAACAATAATGGAATCTTCATCTCGAAGATCGGCGGCGGCCAGAACTTCGGAAACGAAGTCCTGCTCGACGGCGCGTCACAGACACGTTCGGAAAATGGCTCCTCTTTCGACGAAGAAGCGCCTTCAGTTGAAGCTATCGCCGAGTTCAAAGTCACCACTTCCACTCCGGCCGCTGAGTTTGGACGTACCACGGGGGGTATTGAGAACTTTGTTACCAAGCAGGGATCGAACAAGTATCACGGAACGGCGTTTGATATCTTCCGCAACGATGCGCTGGATGCGAACAATTGGTTCAACAACGGTTTCAAGGCCTTCTACCAGTCGCAGGGCAATCCTTCGGAGGCTAACTACAATCGCGGAAGCGACAAGCAGAATGACTACGGCGGATCTCTCGGCGGCCCGGTTTACATTCCGCATATCTACAACGGGCATGACAAGAGCTTCTTCTTCTTCGCGTGGGAGCAGTTCCGTCAGAATCTGGGTGGTGTCACGACCAGTACGGTACCCACCGCTGCAGAGCGCGGCGGAAACTTCCAGGACCAGTTGATCAACGGCAGCAACGGACAGATCAATCCCTGCGATGGCACGACCATTCTCAATGGCCAGATCTTCGATCCCGCCACGACTCGTGTCGTGAACGGTACTCCTTGCCGCACTGCCTTCCCGAACAATACGATTCCAACGGCCCGTTTCAGCGCAGTCGCACAGAAGTTGATTGCGTACTATCCGGCACCCACGAGCCCGGCGTTGAATAACAACTATTCACTAAGTTCCTCATCGCCCATCAACAACACGACCTATACCATTCGCATTGACCAGACGATCGGAAGCAAAGACAAGATCTGGGCTTCTTACAGCAGCCGCGAAAACACGCGTAACAGTCCGACTCACCTTACCCTTCCAGCCCCGGTTGATCCGGACACGCAAACCCAGGACTTCATCACCCACTTCGGCCGCGCGGGATGGGATCACACGTTTTCCCCAAATATCCTGAATCACTTCAACTTCGGGATCAACCGCTCCAATTCGATCAATGGTTCCATTGAGGCGGTTTCCGGAGTCAATTATGCGCAGCAGCTTGGCATCGCCAATATCGTGACCGGGTTCCCTCGCATCAACGTGTCCGGGGTCGATTCGTTGAGCCGCAACCAGCTCGGCGACAATATCGACAACGGTCTCCGGT
Source organism: Granulicella aggregans (assembly GCF_014203275.1). Lineage (GTDB taxonomy): Bacteria > Acidobacteriota > Terriglobia > Terriglobales > Acidobacteriaceae > Edaphobacter. Next base: position 153,003 of record NZ_JACHIP010000007.1, on the reverse strand, counting down.
TCAACGACTCTGTCAGCATCGCTCATGGTCGGAACAGCTTCAAGATCGGCGGCGACTACCGATATCAGCAGTACTCCGCCTTGGCCAACGATCAGATCAACGGCTATTTCAACTTCAACGGGAACCAGACAAAGGCTACTCAAACCGGACCCTATGCAGGTGGCACAGGCCTGGGCTTTGCCAGCTTGCTGCTTGGTAGCTTCGATTCGGCTGGAACGACAATCCCGTTCCATCAGCCGCGTTGGATCTCGAACTACTGGGCAGTCTTCGTCCAGGATGACTTCAAGGTCAACAATAACCTCGTCCTCAACCTTGGAATCCGCTACGACGTCGATCAGCCCCGCAAGGAGGCGACGAACAGCACGTCGAACTTCAGTGAGTCGGCAATTGATCCTAAGAGCGGCCTGCCGGGCGCTCTGGTCTTCGGAACCACCTGCACAAGCTGCAACAAGCGCTGGGCGGATACCTGGTACAAGGACATCGCGCCGCGTATCGGCTTTGCATATACCCCGCCGAACTCCAATGGCAAGACGGTGTTGCGCGGAGGTTTCTCAACCCTTTACGGCCCCCTGCAGTACAGCGACTTTGGAGGTGCGACCCTCACCGGCTACACCAATCCGATCAACCAGAACAGCGATGGATTCAACGCCACCTATTCCATCGACAATGGCCTGGCACCTTACACCGTGGGAACCAACCTTGATCCCGGCTACTACGACAACGGAAACTCTGCTGCACCGGTGGCCTTTAGCAACTACATCAAAGCCTCCTACGGACGGCCGGCTCAGATCAATCAGTGGAACCTTCAGGTCCAGCAGGAGCTTGCAAAAGACCTCATCCTGACGATCGGTTACATCGGTTCGGCTGGCTCTCACCTCAAGTCGCAGGAAGAGAACGTCAACAATGTTTCCAAGCAATACTTCGGTCTCGGCGACCAACTTGGAGACCACTTCAGCGACGTGGCCCCGCTAACTGGCAAGGCACTGCCATACGCGACCTTCAATCCGGCGGCCGCCTATGTCCAGGCGCTGCGTCCTTTTCCTCAGTATGACTTCATCGCCACGGACTGCTGTCTCCAGAACGTAGGTCATTCTTCGTATGAAGCAATGATCGTGTCACTGGAGCGGCGGCTGACACAGGGACTCTCGCTACAGGCTTCCTACACCTGGGCCAAGTCCATCACGAACGCGGACTCCATCATCAACGTGACCAATGGCGTTGCTCAAGAGCAGGACCCATCCGACTCCAAGAGCCAGAAGTTCATCTCGAACCAAGATATTCCGCACACCTTTACAACCGCTTTCACCTACGCCTTCCCGTTCGGCAAGAATCGGCACTTCCTCAATACGGGCAATCCGTTTATCAATGCGGCGGTAAGCGGGTTCAAACTTAGTGGGGTTCTCCGTTATCAGTCGGGTCAGCCGACGACGTGGGGCTGCGCTGATGGCATTCCCGGCTTCCAGAACTGCATCTCCTTTGACCGTGTTCCGGGATCGAGCTTTAAGAGTGCGGCTCGCAAGGGACATATCGATCCGTTCCGCGAACTCCGCGCCGGTAACAATCTTGCCGGTCCGGACCCAAGCGTAGACAGCGAATACAACGGCCTGCTTCAACCGAAGAACGCATTGGGCGATCAGGACAACGCGGGTTACGCTGCATTACAGAGCGCGCCTGCCTTCACCAGCGAGAACGCTCCGGATAACCGCCGGCTGCGCTCGACGTCACCGCTGCAAAATGGAGCGTTCGAACTTGGCAACGTGGCGCGAGTCACAGGCGAGGTTCGCAACTATCTCTACATCAATGAGGACCTTGCACTGCTCAAAGAAACTCCGATCAAGGAGGGCGTCAGCTTTATCTTCAAGATCGAGATGCTGAATGCCTTCAATCGCCATGTCTTTGGCAATCCGGACGCTCAACCATACGACCAGTACTTCGGTGTACCCACGTTTACGATCGACAACCCGCGACTCATGCAGTTGACCGCTCGTATTCAGTTCTAGGCAGTTTCGATCGTGGGCCGAGACTCGCCTGAAACTTCAACCAATGCTCTGTGATACTGGTGGCGGGATAAATCCGCCGCCAGTTTTATTTCTATGCCACGTTGTCTCCTCATAACGGGTCTTGTTGCAATCGTCCTGACCGCTCGTGGACAGGCGAATCCCGCAGGCGAAGTTCAGCCCCTGGTTGAACAGGCCCGGCAGCTGATCGTAGCGGGAGACACCAACGGAGCTATCGAGTTCCTGCGCAAGGCGCTGACGATTAGTCCGAACTCGCCCCCGGTGAATCTCACGCTCGGAGACCTCTTTGTTCAGCAGCGTCGCTACCCCGAGGCCATGGAGCGTTTCGAGACTGTGCTGGCAATCGATCGCCGTTCCCCGCAGGGGCGGCAAGGCGAGTTGAATGCAGCCACAGCGCTAGCGCTGGAGGCCAAGCGCGCGGGGGACCAGGAGGCGGCGCTCGCCTGCCTGCGACATGCGCGGGAATCTTTGCCCGACGACCCCGTTCTATTGCGCGACCTGGGCATTCAGCTCTTTGACATGCACTATCTCAGACTGGCCGCGGAGACGCTTACACAGGCGATGAATCTTGATCAGAACGATGCCGCCACCGTCTACTCGCTCGCGCGGGTAGAGGCGGAGTTGCAACAGTTTCCTCCTGCGGAGAAGCACTTCAACGCCTATCTGAAGCAACGTCCCGACGATGCGACAGCTCACTACGGGCTCGGTCACGTGTTGCAGATGCAGCAGAGGATCGATGAGGCGAAGGCCGAGTTTCGGCGGTCGATTGCGTTGCAGCCGCATCAGACGGAGTCTTACTACCAGCTTGGCCGGATCGCTCTCGACCAGGGGAGCGCGGCGGAGGCGAAGCCGCTCTTCGAGCGGACTCTCAGCCGTGCACCGGCTCACGGCGGCGCGCTCGCAGGCATGGGCATTCTCGCGTACCAGGCGAAGGATTACGTGGCAGCCGACGACTGGCTGAAGCGCGCCACGACTGCGTCACCGGAGTACCAGCCCGCGCATTACTACCTGGGGCTGACCCTGGCACGGCTGCATGACAAAGAGGGATCGGAGAGGGAACTGAAGGCGGCGGTCGATCTGGCGAAGGTGCAGCAGGGCAGATCGGCACCTCTCCCTGCGGATGCTCCTCCGTAGGAATCTCCATGCGATCAAGTACAGCTGCACCCACTCACGCAAGGCCCAGCTTGAAAGGACTTCAGATCATGAAATTTTCTCGGCACCGAATATTGATTGGTGCTTCTCTGACTGCCGGAGTGCTCTGCGGCACCGCTACCTTTGCGACTGCCCAGGTGACTGAATCCAATCCCGGAGCGGCTGGGATAATCCACATCCAGGTGAGCAGGCCCGTGAGTCCGCAGGCTATTCCGGAGACGCTCTTCGGAAGCTTTCTTGAGCCGATCCGGCAGTCGACCTACGGTGGCCTTTGGGCGGACGCGGTTGAGAATCCATCGTTTGAAGATGGGCTATGGTCGTCGAACAATGTGGCCGAGATGCTGCACGATCGGCCGGAGCTTCGCCGCGGTTCGGAGGTTGGCTTGCCGCTGCCCTGGGAGCCGCTCGAGCGCGGCCAGGGCTCGCGTTACTCGCCGATTCGGGGCGATGCTGCGAACTCCTATCAGTCGATGCTGATCATGTCGCTGCCTAAGACTGAGGTCGGCATTCTCGAGCGCGTCTACCTGCCTGTTCAACGTGAGCTGACCTACAAGGGTAGTGTCTGGATCAAGCACGTCGATGGTCCCGCGGGCGTAAAAGTCTCTCTTCGCCGACGTGATCATCACGACGCCATACTTGCTTCGGCAAACCTTGAGGCCTCAAGCGCCGGGTGGACGAAGTATTCATTCACCCTTGCGCTGAAGGAGGGAGATGTAGCGCCTCTCGACCCGCTCGACCTCGTGATTTCGCTCAGCGATGATGCGCGGGCACAGGTCGATAACATCTCGCTGGTGCCCGCCGATGCGGTTGAAGGCATGGATCCTGATGTCATCGCACTCGCCCGCGATCTGCACTCGTCGTTGGTGCGCTTTGGCGGCAACTTCACCTCGCACTACGATTGGCACGATGGCATTGGCCCGGCTGACAAACGGATCTCAAAGCTGAATCTCTCCTGGGGTATTCCGGAGTACAACACCTTTGGCACGGACGAGTTCCTCGCCTTCTGCCGCCTGATCCACTCCCAGCCGCAAGTCGCGCTCAACCTTGGCACGGGAGCGCCGCAGGACGCGGCAGACTGGGTCCGCTACATCAACGAGCATTGGGGCGATCACAAGGGCGGGAACCTGTGGGAACTCGGCAACGAGCTATGGGGCGACTTCCAGGTGGGCTATCCATCGCAGGAGCGAGTGGCAGCCAAGACCCTTGCCACCAGCAAAGCCGTGCGGGCCGTCGATCCGAACGCTCGTCTGATAGCGACCGGAGGGGATGAGGACCACTTCCACGACTGGAACGCCCAACAGCTTTCGACACCACTGGACACCTTCAACTATCTCTCCACGCACTTCGTTGTGGGCGATAACGTGCAGCTCCCCTACGCTAGCGATCAATTTCGTATTGAGGCGGCTCTCGCGATGCCATGGGGTCTTGGCGAGCGCATGCAGGCGATCAAGAAGCAAATCGTCGAGTCGGGCCGGCCGGATGTGAAGGTGGCGTTTACGGAGTGGCTCATGATCTCGGGCCTGAACACCGGCCCTCACTTCTCCAACCTGGGCGGAGGCCTCTTTGCGGGCGGCTTCCTCAACATGGTGATGCGGAACTCGGACGCAGTCGGTGTCTCGGATATGACGGGAATTCTCGACTTCGCGGGCATCGTCAAGACGCACGGCCAGGCTTACGGAACTCCCGCTTACTGGGTGCTGCGCACCTACAGCAATGCTCAACCGGACAGCCTGCTGGCGGTGAAGAGCGACGGGCCGACTTACTCGGTGACACACGGAGTGTTTCGCCTGCCGGAGATTGTCAACGTTCCTTATCTGGATGTCGTTGCGGCGAAATCCACATCCAAGGGAACTACTCTGTTGTTCTGTGTCAACCGACACCTCACTCGAGCGGCTACTGCAGAGATCGATTTTTCTGCCCTGGGAGTTCGACAGGGCACGGCGCATATATCGACCATCACGGCCAATACTATTCTCGCGGCGAATGATGAGGTCAGACCCAACGAAGTGACTCCTTCTGTGACCTCGGAGAAGTTCACTTCGCGGCTCACACACATCTTCCCCAGCCGCAGTATCACCGTCATTGAATTTCCCTCAAGCGAGGAACGGCGCTAAGCGATCGACGTGAAGCAGGTCACTGGATCGTCAGCACGATGCTAACTTCTGTCCGCATCCGCTAAGAGAGGTATTCCTTCAGCCACGGGTCGTCTGAGTGGACAAGCTCTTCGGTAGAGCCGTCGAAGACGATGCGACCCTCGTTCAGAACCAGGAATCGCGTGCTGGGAACGATGCCGTTGTTCGGCAGCTTCTCCATGTGCCCGGTCTCGGTGTTGAACTGGTAGGTCGCGAGCGTGAAGGCGTCCTGAAGGCGGTGGGTGATCAGCAGCGAGGTGGTGTGAGAGACATCGCGTTGCTTGACCACGAGTTCGACGATCGTTGTCGAGGTGATGGGATCGAGGCCGCCGGTGGGGGAGTCGTAGAGAATCAGGTCGGGCTTAGTAATCAGCGCTCGGGCAATCGAGACGCGTCGCCGCATGCCACCTGAGAGCTCCGAGGGGAACTTGGAGATCGCTTTCTCCAGTTCCACGAAGCGGAGGGATTCGACGACCCGCTTATGTGCCTCGTCTTCAGGAACCTTCTCCTCGTTCAAGCGGTAAGCGACGTTTTCTTCCACGGAGAGTGAGTCGAAGAGAGCCGACTCCTGAAAGACCATGCCGATCCGCGACCGCAGTTTGTAGAGGTCGTTCTCGCTCATCTTCGTGACATCCTGGCCGAAGACTTTGATGGTGCCGGTGTCCGGCTTGAGCAAGCCGTTGGCGAGTTTCATCAGAACCGACTTGCCGCAGCCTGCGGGGCCGAGGATGATGCGGGTCTCGCCAGGCATCACCGTGAAGGAGATGTCCTCGATCACCGGCTTCACGTCGAAGATGATGGAGACGCCCTCAAAGACAACGACGGGCTCTTCGCTGTTTGCAGCGGAGGCCGGTTCCGTCTTGTCGGATGTCATTGAATTTGCGGTCACTGAATTTGCCATCGTCCGCCGTCTATCGGTTGCCAGGGTCTATTGATTGCCAAAGATGCCGATCATCGCGCGGCTCACCAGGAAGTCCACGATGATGATGAAGACGGACGAGACGACCACGGCCTGGGTCGTCGATCGGCCGACGCCTTGGGTTCCACCCTTGGTGGTCATGCCGAAGAAGCAGCCGACGGTCGCGATGATGAAGCCGGAGAAGAGTGGCTTGACCAGCCCCTGCGTCACGCCGGCGTAGGTAAGCGAGCGATAAGAGGTGTGGAAGTAAGAGGAGAAATTCAAGCCCAGCATGGTCACGCTGACCAGGGCGCCACCCGCGATTCCGACCGCGTCCGAGACGATGGTGAGGAAGAAGAGCATGAAGACGGTGGCCATGAGGCGGGGCGTAACCAGCTTCCGGACGGGATCGGTTCCGAGAGCGCGCATGGCGTCGATCTGCTCGGTAACCTTCATGGAGCCGAGTTCGGAGGCCATCCCAGAGGCGTTGCGGCCAGAGATCATCAGTCCAGTAAGCACTGGGCCAAGCTCTTTAACCATCGAGAGGGCGACCAGGCTGCCGGTCATGCTGATCGCGCCGAAGGCCTCAAGCGAGCTGGCCGACTGCAGAGCGAGCACGCAACCGGTGAAAAATCCGGTCAGAATGACGATCGGCATCGACCCGACACCGATGGAATCCATCTGGGTGAAGACATCATCCCAGTAGTGCGGGCCGCTGAAGATATTCGCGACCGCCTGTCCCGTCAGCAGGGAATATTCCTGCACGGCTGCGACACGTTGTTTGAGGAACACGTCTGGGGAAACGAAAGGCATAGTCTGGCTCAATGTATCAGATGCGGTTTCCTTCCGGGCGACTTCGATTCCGTCAGCATTTTCTTCGACCAAATCCCGCTGCCCACCGGCAGGCTCATCGGTGAGAAAATGGAGAGAATGAGATCGTCGAACCAAATGCTGGCGGCAGTGCTCCATGGCAAGGAAGATTTGCGCCTCGAGCGGGTCCCGCTTCCGATTCCTGAAAAGGGAGAGATCGTAGTTCGTGTTGGAGCGGCGCTTACCTGCGGCACCGACCTGAAGGTCTATCGCCGCGGTTATCACGCGATGATGCTGCAGCCGCCCATCCCGTTCGGGCATGAACTGGCCGGAACGGTGTCCGATATAGGCGAGGGAGTTACCGGATTTTCCGTGGGTGATCGCGTTGTGGCGTTGAACTCCGCGCCTTGCGACGCATGTTTCTTTTGCGAACACGACCAGCAGAATCTCTGCGAGGACCTGCTCTTCAACAACGGTGCTTACGCGGAGTTTATCCGGGTTCCAGCGAGGATTGTGGAGAAGAACACACTGCACATTCCAGAGGGGATTGCCTTCGAGCACGCAGCGCTGACCGAGCCTCTGGCCTGCGTGGTTCGCGGTCTGGAAGAGACGATGGCGAGGCCTGGCGACACGATGGTGGTTGTAGGGGCAGGGCCTATCGGGCTGATGTTTATGCACGCGGCGGAACTGGCGGGCATTCATGTGATTGCCGTGGTGAAGCGGGAAGATCAGATCGCTTCCGCGCGGCTTTTTGGTGCTTCTCAGGTTGTGCAGATCCACGACGGAATCGACATTGTCGCCGCAACACGCGCTCTGACACCGCAACAACGCGGAGCGGACTCTGTCATTGAGGCGGTCGCCACTCCTATGACGTGGGGATGGGCCGTCGATATGGTTCGCAAAGGCGGAACTGTAAACTTTTTTGGCGGACCACCCTCAGGGACGCGGGTCACGCTCGACACCAACCGGCTGCACTACGGCGACATCACGCTGAAGGCCAGCTTCCATCACACGCCGGCTGCCTGCCGGACGGCGTTCGAATTAGTGACAAGCGGTCGCTTTAAAGCGGCGGAGTACATCACCGGCAGAGCGTCGCTTGCTGATGTCCCCCATCTCTTCCACAAGATGCTGACGCGCTCCCGGGGTGCGTCGCGGCTGGAGATTAAGACGGCGATCTTCCCGGGGAGCCATCCGTTGGAGGATTTTGCACTGGTAGAGTCGGCGCTTGTGGGGGCCGCACGATGAGCTCGTCGGCGGAGCTGGCGGTTCCGGTCGATCGCTTACATGGCAACCTTGAGGGCGCTCCACCGGAGTACATCATGCCCGCCGCGCGGCCTACGCTGGCTGAGGCGAAGCTGTGGTGCCGCAACCTGGCAACCTCGCATTACGAAAACTTCCATGTCGCGACGTGGTTCTTGCCCAAGGCAGTGCGACCACACTTCGAGAGTGTCTACGCGTACTGCCGCGTCTCGGATGATCTTGGTGATGAGGTCTCCGATCCGCAGACCGCGCTGCGTCTCCTCGACGAGTGGGGCGCTCTGCTCGACGAGTGCTACGACGCGCCTGCACAGTCGCGGCATCCGGTCTTTGTCGCGCTGCATGAGACGATCGCTGAACATAATCTGCCCCGGCATCTCTTCCATGATCTGCTCGCCGCCTTTCGGCTTGACCAGACAAAGACGCGCTACGAGTCACTTGCCGAGTTGGGTGCGTACTCGCATGACTCGGCGAATCCCGTAGGACGGCTCGTCCTGCTGATCTCCGGCTACCGCGAAGAGTCGCTCGCCCTGCTCTCCGACAAGATCTGTACCGCGCTTCAACTCGCCAACTTCTGGCAGGATGTGGTCGAAGACTGGGAGCGTGGTCGCCGCTATCTCCCGGCCGATTTGATGACGCAGTTCGGCGTGACGGACGACGACATTACCGCACGGCGGTTCACGCCACAGTTCCGTACACTGATGCAGCATCTCGTCGCGTACACACGAGAGATGCTGCGCGAGGGAAGCGCGATCAGCCAGCATGTTGACCGTGAGCTTGCGACGACGCTGGATCTCTTCCGCAAAGGTGGCGAGTCGATCTTGGATGCGATCGCCGCGCAGGACTACGACACCTTGAAGAGTCGTCCCGAGGTCTCAAAGACTCGCAAGCTGCAACTGGTCGCGGGGGCAGTCTGGGGTAAGTTGCTTGGAGCGAGATCGTGAGCGTGCCCGTCTCGACGCAACCGCCGACGATGGAGATCGCCGCTGCCTACGCTGCCTGCGACGCCATCGCGAAACGCGAGGCGAAGAACTTCTACTACTCCTTCCGCGTGCTACCTCGAGCCAAGCGCGATGCGATGTGCGCGATCTACGCCTTCATGCGACGCGCGGACGATCTCTCCGACGATGAGACATTTTCGATCGAAGTTCGCCGCGTGATGATGGACGAGTGGATTGCTGCGTGGCGGCGATCCACGCTCGAAGATGCTGACCCGGTCTTCGTCGCAGTGCGCGATACACAGGCTCGCTTCGGCATCTCTGACGATCTGCTAGAGCAGCTTGTGCAGGGAACGACGATGGACCTTTACCCCGACGAGACGGACGATGGCGAGATACGTGGCTATGCTGACTTTGACGCTCTTTATCGCTACTGTTACCTGGTCGCATCGGTGGTCGGCCTCGTCTGCATTCGCATCTTCGGTTATTCGGACCCAAGGGCCGAGAAGTTCGCCGAAGAGACCGGCATTGCCTTCCAGTTGACGAACATTCTTCGCGATGTGAAGGAAGACGCCGAACGTGGGCGCTGCTATCTGCCGCTCGACCTGATGGCTGGATATGGGCTCACCTTCGACCGGTTACAGGTACTCTCCTCGGGTGAACTGCCGGTCAAGAACGATCGCGATATGCTCCGCGCACTCGGCGAAAAGGCTGAAGCTTACTACGCATCGGCGCAGCTGCTGCTGCCGCTGATCGACCGCGACAGCCGCGCTGCATTGTGGGTGCTCGTGACGATCTACCGCCGCCTGCTGGAACGCATCATCGCGGCGGACTACGACGTCTTCAGCGAGCGTGCCTCGGTGCCGACGGCGCAGAAGCTGACGATTCTCGTACAGGGCGTTCTGCTGTCTTTCAGGAACCGAATCCTTGGATGAACGGGGGATGAGCGGAGCGATTCAGCGTGACGTAGTCGTCGTTGGGGGTGGCCTTGCGGGGACTGCCGCTGCGCTTGCCCTATCGCAGGGCGGAGCGGAGATCAGCGGCAACAGCATTACAGTCCTCGACCGGCGGCCGACGCTGGGCGGACGTGCCTACTCGTATCCGCATCCAGCGCTTGATGAGGTTGTCGACTCGCAGCATGTGATCCTGGGCTGCTGCACGAACCTCATCGACCTCTTCGAGCAGGCAGGCGCAGCGGACACGATCCGCTGGTACGACCAACTTTTCTTCCTCGAGCCTAATGGCAATAGAACGCGACTTGCGCCCGGAGTGCTGCCCGCGCCATCGCACCAGACGATAAGTTTTCTGCGCGCGCCCATGCTGGGCCTGAGTGACAAGATCGGCGTCGCGAGAGGGTTAGTGGAGTTTTTGCGTGGCTATCCCGCTTCGGATGCGGAGAGCTTTGCGACTTGGTTAAAGCGGACTCGCCAGACCGAACGAGCGATTCGCCACTTCTGGGAGCCAGTGGTGGTTGGCGCGTTGAACGATGGCTTTGATAACTGCTCGACGAAGTACGCGGGTAAGGTCTTCCACGAATCGTTTCTGCGATCACCGCAGGCCGGAAGGCTTGGGATTCCCGCGCTGCCGCTGAGTGAGTGGTTGAATCCGCTGACGGAGCTGGCTCAATCTCGCGGAGTCGATGTTCGCATGAAGACCGGTATGACCGGGCTCGAACAGATAGCTGGCGATCGCTGGCGGGTCACGACCGAAAGCGCCGTCTTCGAGACGAGCAATGTGATCCTCGCAGTGGACTTCAAACAAACTCAGGGCATCCTGCGGGAGTTGCCGGGAGGCGCTCCGATCGCTGCTGGATTCGAGCACTTTATCGCTGCGCCCATCACGACGATCCATCTCTGGTTCGATCGTGAGGTCATCGATTTAGACCACGCCGTGCTGCTTGATACGCGTATTCAATGGATCTTTACCAAGTCGCGCATACGCCGCTGGCCGGCCTCGCGTGGGACGTATCTGGAGCTGGTCATCAGTGCGTCATGGCCGGAGTTGAAACTGGGTAGGGAAGAGATACTCGCCTCTGCTCTTGAAGAACTGGCGATGTTCTTTCCGGCGGTCAAGACTGCTCGGCTCGTCAAGTCGAGCGTGCTGAAAGAAGCCCGCGCGACGTTTTCGGTTACTCCGGGTCTCGATGCTTATAGGCCCACGCAGAAGACACCGTGGCCGGGCCTCTATCTCGCTGGCGATTGGACGGCGACTGAGTGGCCTTCGACCATGGAAGGTGCCGTACGCAGCGGAAGACTTGCGGCTGGAGCGCTGATGGGCGATATGGCTCGCTATCTTTCGGCTGAACTTCCGGCTACGGGGGTGATGCCTCTGTTAGTTCGTTAGCGCGGGCGTTTTACGTCCCACCCATCGCGAGAGACAAAAGCGCGATGGATGGGGCACCCGGGCTCTTGTCATGCGAAGAAGAAGGGCTACCTCGCGAGGAGGATGATACCTGCGGCGACGAATGCAACCGAGATCCATCGTCGCTTATCGACGTTCTCATGCAGGAAGAACTTCGCCGCGAACGCGTTGCCAATGAACGTAATTGCGGCGCTGGCTGGCGTCGCCAGTGAGACATCGACGACGCTCAATGTGAACAGTAGAGAGAAAAAGCTCACCGCCATCGCGCAGACGCCGAGCAGGAACATTGGGCTACTCACGACCGCTTTAGCTGCGCCCGAAATTCCTGATTTTGCCCGAATCAGATCCAGGTCGCCGATGCGCCGCATGGCTCCGGCCGTCAAGATATCGCCTGCGATCGCCGAGACAGCGACCGCGTCGATTAGAACCCATTTCTCCACGACGCCGACGGTGGTCATACGTGCTCCAACCCTTGCTCCGAAGGCTTGGGAGGATGCTCAGTGAGCGATGGGCCGTTAGCAACGAAGCCCACACCGCAGACGATCAGAGTGATGCCTAGCCAGCGGTAGGGGGAGATCGTCTCATGCTGCCAAAACTTCGCCAGCAGCGCGATGATCACGTAGCCGAAGGCAGTCGAGGGCAGTACAAAGGTGAGGTCGGCCCAACTCAATGCCGTCAGGTAGCTGGCGAAGTAGCCGATGAGCAAAAGGATTCCGCCGATGACCCAGGGATTCTTCATAGCGATCATCAACAGACCGAGGTGGTGCATGGATACTGGGCCAACCTGCGCCATGCCATGCGACAGCATCGTGTCGCCGACCGACACGGTCAGCATCACCGCGAGCAGGATCAGGTAGCGCTGGGGAGAGAGGGTGTGCTTCATGGGCAAAGTGGGGAATACGGGGATTTTTCGCTGCGCTCAGAATGACGGCGGTCTGGGCCGTATGGGTAAAGTGAAAGGCGGCCAGCAGACTCGCTGACCGCCCCTTTGTAGAGTTCGTAAACGCTAGGCGTTCATGCTGACAGATTCCTGCGCCTTGACCGCGTTCGCTTCCTTCGCGGCGCGGGCAGCCTTGTTGCGCTGCGAGCGGAGCTTCATGAAGCTGACAGCCTCGGTGTAGAGGCGGGGCACATCGCGGTTGACGATCGCCTGCCACACTACGCGGAACGCTGCCTTGGGGCGGAAGTAATATTCGTCATAGAACTTGTGCACCATCTCCATAACGTACTCGACGGGCAGGCCCGGGTACTCGATGTGCGCCATCTGGTGACCGCCATCGTCAGCCATAGCTTCATTGGTGATGAAGCCGTTGGTCTTCGCGTAGTCGTAGAACTCGGTCCCGGGGAAGGCGTGCGCAATCGAAACCTGGATGGTCTCGCAGTCGAGCTGCTTGGCGAATTCGATGGTGTTGCGGATCGACTCGCGGGTCTCGCCGGGCAGGCCGAGGATGAAGTCGCCGTGAACTACGAGGCCGAGCTTGTGGCAGTCGCGGGTGAAGTCGAGCGCGCGCTGAACCGTCGCACCCTTCTTGATGTTCTTGAGGATTTGTTCGTCGCCTGACTCGTAGCCGACGATCAGGAGGCGGCAGCCTGCTTCCTTCATCGCCTTGAGGGTCTCGAAGTCTGTAGTGACGCGCGAGGTGCAGGACCACGTCAGGCCTAGTGGCTTCAGCTTCTCGCAGAGCTCTACGGTACGAGCGCGCTGAATGTTGAAGGTGTCGTCGTCGAAGAAGAACTCTTTTACGTGGGGGAAGAGTTCCTTCGCCTGCTTCATCTCGGCGGCAACGTCATCGGTCGAACGCTTACGCCATGCGTGGCCGGAGAGCGTCTGCGGCCAGAGGCAGAAGGTGCACTGCGCTGGGCAGCCGCGCGTCGAGTAGAGCGAGACATACGGGTGCAGCAGGAAGGGAACCGAGTACTTGGTGACATCGAGATCGCGGTGGTAGATCTCGGTCGCCCAAGGCATCTCGTCCAGCTCTTCCGGGGTAACCTGGGCGCGGTCGGGATTGTGAACGATCTGGCCATTCTCGCGGTAGCTGACGCCAAGGATCTCAGCCAGCGGCTTGTGGTTGGCGAACTCCACGATGGAGAAGTCAAACTCCCGGCGGCAGATAAAGTCGATTGCGGCGCACTCGTTTAGAGCCTTATCGGTCGATGTGGTGACCGGAGGTCCGACGAACGAAATCTTAATCGAGGGATAGGTCTGCTTGATGACCTCGGCCATCTTCTGGTCGCCTTCCCAGCCCATGGTGCTGGTGAAGAGGACGAGGAATTCGTAGTCCTTGAGGATCTCGACAACATCCTGCCACTTCAGGTGGTGCGGCGGAGCATCGACAAGGCGCGAGCCCTCGAGCATGCCGGCGGGATAGGTGAGCCATACCGGGTACCAGTACGATTCGATCTCACGTGTCGCGGGCCAGCGTGAGCTGGCACCACCATCAAATTTCTCGAAGGAAGGCGGGTTCAGAAAAAGTGTTTTAAGTGGCTTCATCGCTATCTCTTAGTTTACCACTTCGTTAGCACTTGGGCCTTCGAAGAGGGTTGTCGGGAAGGTATCGCCGCAGGGTCGTTTATGGGGTGACGGATCCTGCAGCCGGTGTGATCGTGGTGGATGAAGAAGGCGAAACAGCCCTAACGTCGACGTTCTTCAGCCACGTGTCGAGCTGACCTGTCTGACGCATCAGGTTGATCTGTGCCTGGTTCAGTTGAAACTCCGCTTCCAGCAGGTCGATAGCCCTCGCACGCTCCTGCAGGCGAGCGTTTTGCTCGTCTTTCGGAGTCATCAGCGGGCCACCGGAACTTCCGTTATCTGCTGAAAGCTGTGCCAGCACGATGTCAAGCTGCTCTTGCGCAAGCTCGCGATCGATGCCGGCGAGATCGCTTCGTGCCGCCAATTCCTGGGCGCTGTGCTGTAGCCGGGCGCGGCCTTCGAGGAACTGATTGCGCTGATCCTCCGCTTCAAATTGCGCGCGGTGGGCCTCCGCTGCCGTTTCGCGGGCACGGTCCTCGTGGAGCCTGTCGTAGAGGGGCAAAGTGATCCCAATGCCGATGGATGCAGCGCTCTCGCTCATCTGCTTAAAGCCCGGGTAGTAGTCGATGTAGTTCGTATGGCTGGTACTGATGCGGCTGTAGTTTGCGCTGAAGCTGATCTGTGGCCGGAAACGATAGTGCTCTTCGCCGAACGCTACATATTGCTTGCTTCGAGCGACTGCCATTGAGGACTGGACGCCAAAGCTGTCCGGCGCATCTCCAGTCAGAGTCGTGATCGCTGGCAGGGAGGGAATCGAGGATGAAACCGAGCTAAGACGGTTTCCGGGCAGGCCAACAAGTCGCGACAGGTGATCGGAGAGCCCGGTGATCTGGTCCTCTATCTGAAGAAGCTGCAGATGAATCTGTGCTGCCGTGCGCTTCGCCTTTAGAAGTTCGATCCGTGCGTCGTGACCGGCTTCCAGACGATCCTGAACAATATTGGTCAGCTTCTGAGCGTAGCTATATTCCTGCGCCATTGCGGCCTGACGCCGCTGCGAGTTGTCGAGGTTTAAATACGTCACGGCTACATCTTCGGTGACCTGGTCCCGCGACTCTTCCGCCGCCAGGAGAGCCGCCTGCAAGGCTGCCGTGGCGGCACGTGTGTTGTCCCGCTGAGCGAAGCTGAAGAGCTGCGACTGGCTCGACAGACTGAACACCACCGGGACGCCCAAGGGAACTCCCGTAGAGGTTCCGTAGCCGCCGTTCGCGCTTGCGCTGGGAATGAATGTGTCGCGGACGGAGGAGAGCGCGGCGCGCGCCTTTTCGATGCCGGCATCAGCAGCCTTGATCTTTGGATCGCTCCGCAATGCAAGGTCCACCGCCGAAGAAAAAGAGATCTGCGCCTGCGAGGTGACGCACGGCGCAAGGAGAGCCGTGGCGGCCAATAGAAGTGATGGGAAGCGGAGCATCGATCGTTGCCGGCCTCTCTGTGTCATGCTGCGATTACGGCTGAAGTTCATGGTATCTCGATTACTTATCGTGCCTGCAGAGCTTTGCGAGCAGGGGCATACTCTGAGGCAAGGGCGAGTGCCTTCTGGTACTCGCGGCGTGCGCCTTCCACGTCGCCCGACTTGCCGATCAAATCGCCCAGTTGGACGTGTACTCGCGCTGCTGGTGCGCTGTCGGATTTCGCGGGAGAAGTGAGATAGTTTTCGAATAGCTCCCGCGCAAGTTGCGGTTCGCGGTTGCATGCGACCAGGACGCTCGCGGCGTCGACGATCGCTGCGTCTCGTGCGTGGTCCATTCGGACGAGCGTCTTGACCGTCGATACCGACTCGTCGCACTGCTTTCGGCGCTGATAAAAGTCTGCAATGTCGACTAGTGTCTGCGGCGTCCGTTGAGCTTCGAAGGCGCGCTTGAACTCCGCCTCAGCGGTTTCGTTGTCGCCTCGCTTCTCGGCGATCATCGCCAGCAACCGGTGTGCCTTGGTCGCGGAGACGGGCATTACACGGGCGGCCAGAGCGTCGGCTTTATCCAGTCCGCCCCCGACGATCGAAGGCGCGCCAACGTAGTACTCCCCAAGGTCGCTGAGCGCGGAGATATTTTTCGGGTCGACCTGAGCCGAACGCTCGAAGGCACCCACCACCTTCTTCGCGATCCGGAATGCGGAGATAGGGTTCGCGCGCGAGGCCTTGAGGCCGTAGGCTCGACCGAGCCACATCAGATTTTCGCTTAATAAGGCATTGTCGGAACGCGTTTCAGCCACTGCTGCCTCGCACTCCGCGATAGCACGATCGGCGAGCTCCTCCGAGTAAAACGCCCTGCACAACACCTGATGAAGCAGGGCATCGTGAGGATGAGCCTTGAGATCACTCCGAAGCTCGAGGGTCGCATCCTCTACCCGCCCTTGATTCAGAGCTGCCGTCGCGTGGACGACGTCCGCCGCCGCGGTGAGACGGAGGAGAAGGAACATCGCGAACAGCAAAACCGTGGGGAGCCGATAAGCCATGTTATTCGACGATTTTTACGCGCAAGCCGTTGGAGAGGTCGCTGTTGCTGCTGGTCGAGCTGAGCGCGATGACGTCCTTGTCGTTCAGGCCCGAAGTGATCTCAACGCGCGTCAGGTTGACGACTCCGATCTGGACAGCGGTGCGTACCAGTTTGCCATTGACGATCCGGTAGACATAGTCGCGTGGCCCGTCTGTGTGCAGAGCCTCTCGAGGAACGCTTAACACATTGCTGCTTTGGGAGGTTGTAACGGTCACGGTAACGTTTGTGTTCGGAAGCAGATCGCCCTGGGCATCGTCCACAGTGATCAGACACTCGCCAACGTTGCGCGTGCCGTAGGTGATCACGGTCGAAGGCACCTGATCAATATGACCGTGCCAGGTCTTCAGCGGCTTGGCGTCCCACACGATCTTCACCTTCTGGCCGACGGCGAGCTTGCCGATCTCTGGCTCGTCGAAGTAGGCGCGTACCTGAATCTGATTGAGGTCAGCAATGTCGAGGAGATCTTCACCTGCGGGAACGTAGTCGTACTCAGCCACTGGCACCGAGTAGACGGTCCCGGCGAACGGCGCGCGGATATTCGCTGCCGCGTAGCTACGTTCCGCCGCAGCCTGGTCCGCCTGCGCATTCGCAAGTTGCTGCCGCGCTCGCTCCAGCTCCGAAGGGCTGTAGCGGCGTTCGCTGCGCGCCTGAAGACCATCCAGCGTGCTGGTTGCCGTCTGCAGGCGTTGCTGAGCAGCGGCGACTTCGGCTGCGGACGCGGCACCCTTCTGCTGGAGTTGCTGCATCGCTGCAAGGTCGCTGGTTGCTTGTTGCTTCTGGGACTTGGCCCGGTCAAAGTCGCTGGTCAGGGCAAGACGCTCTTCCTGCGTCCCATTGTGTTGCGTAGCGTCGAGGCCGATCTTTGCGGTACTGATGGAGACGGCCGCACCGGCCAACCGCGACCGGATGTCCGTATCGTCCATCGTTACCAGCAGCGCCCCGGACGGAACCTTATCTCCTACTTGGACGTAGAGCCGCTTCACCACACCCGGGAAGGCCGCGTGGGCCTGGTACTCGTGGATAGGTTCCACCTTGCCGTTGGTAGAGGTCGAGCTCTCGAGGCTCTGGCGGCTCACCGTAGACGAGCGGACGACGACACGGTCCTTCGTCTTCCAGCGAATGAACAGAATCGCTGCTACGAGGACGACAGCTGCGGCGATCCAAATTACATAGGAGTTGCGATGAGTCTTTTCGTTTGCTGGCATCGTCGGGTCTTCAGTATATAAGACGCTCATGTTGCATCAACGGAGCAAGTTTTTTCGTTACAGTATGTTGCGGAACTGGGGCACTCAGTCCGCCGCGTGGGCAGCGAGCCTGAGGTCTACGAGTTCCAGTTCCAGGCCAGCAAATCGCCCGTTCGTATTTCGCCGAACATAATAAGCGACATCCAGCGAAGCGCCTCGCTGGATGTCGAGGAGTTGGCACCTTTCGGGCCAGTCGATACTCCGGCTCCATCCCATGGCATTTATCGAGTCCCCGTCACTTCGTTCGAATTGCAGGCAAACGTGGCGGTCTTTGATGATTCGGGGTGCGCTCGCGAGAATGACGCCGCAGCTCATGAAGAGCGGCTCGGGGTTTCCATTGCCGAAGGGAGCGCAGCGCGAAAGCCAACCCTCAAACTCATCGGTTACTTGGGAAAACTCCAGCTCAACATCGAAGTGAAGCGATTCGACCGGAGCCTCTGCTGCGAAGTGCACTCCTGCGATGGCGGCCATCCGCTCTCTCAGGTCGGCCAGACGGTCCGAGGGTAGCGAGAAGCCGACCGCGTGGGCATGGCCGCCGAATCGTGTAAATACGGGTTCCGCACCCGCGTCGGATGCGTGTGCAACCGTCAATGCATCGAGCAGGTGGAAGCCTTCAATCGATCGCCCTGACCCATGCGCCTGTCCTTCGTCATGCGTCATCACCAACGCGGGGCGGCCTGTCCGATCGACGACCCGCGATGCCAGAATGCCCAGGACGCCGCGATGCCACTCGGCATCATCGAGGATGATGCAGTCGGCAGGGAACTGGCCGGTCACCGCTTTCATGACGGCAAGCTGGGCCTCGATGCTTTCGAGCGCCTTTGCCTCCGTCGCGCGCCGCTCGCTGTTGAGGCGGTCCAGCTTCTCTGCAAGCTGCTGGGCGAGCTCCGGGTCGCGCGTAAGGAAGAGCTCCACCACATCACTTGCGACATCCATCCGTCCGGCTGCATTAATACGAGGGGCCAGCCGAAAGCCCACTTCGGTCGCAGTCGGAGGGCGGTCGAGCGGGATCTGTGCGACCTGCATCAATGCCCGCAATCCCGGCTGGACTGGATTGCGAAGTTCGCGAAGCCCGAGCGCCGCGATCACCCGATTCTCCCCGACGAGCGGAACCGAGTCGGCAATCGTCGCAATTGCGACCAGCTTGAGGAACGATGGAAGAATCTTGCTCTCCAAACGTTCCCGCTCGATCTCAGTCCGGGCGGCTGCGGACATCAGCGCATAGGCGAGCTTGAAAGCAACTGCCGCGCCGCAAAGGGACTTGAAAGGGTATGGGCAATCGGCCTGAGCCGGGTTGATGACGGCGAGAGCTTCGGGAATCCCGGCCACATCGTCCGGGAGATGGTGGTCGGTCACGATCAGGTCCAGTCCGAGTGCCTTGGCCTCATCAGCTGCGGCGAACGCGCGAATTCCGGTGTCCACGCTGATCACCAGCGACACGCCCGCAATCGAGGCGTCCCCCAGGACTTTGGCCTGCATGCCGTAGCCTTCGCGGATGCGATGGGGAACGTGGTATCGCACCTGTGCCGGGCGGTCCGTGGGCGCGATTCGTTCGATGGCAGTCTTCAGCAGGACCGTGGCTGTTGTGCCGTCCACGTCGTAGTCGCCGTAGATCAGGATGATCTCGCCATCCGCCACTGCACGCTGAATGCGCTCGACGGCGGGTGCCATGCCGAGTAGAAGCATGGGATCGTACAGTTCATCGATTGTGGGATGGAAGAATCTATGAGCTGAAACCGAGCTTGAAATTCCGCGCGATACGAGGAACTTCGCAATCGGAAGCGGACACTCCAGTTGTTGCGACAAAGCCTGCGCCGTCGCCTCATCTATGGCGAGACCGATCCATGGGCGACCGGCAGGTTCCAGCCCAGTTACGTTCAGGGCCTCAGCTTCATCGTTCATCGCTGCCTAGTCGTCGCCTTCGCCATCATCGACGACGATACCGCCGAGATCGGTTACTGCCTCAAGCAGCTCCTGGAAGCGTTCGTACCACGGCGTCGAAGTCTCGAAGAGGAACATCACGCCCTGGTGCGCGAAGCCAAGCTGCAGGTATCCCGTCTTGCCAACGTGCTTCACCAGCGCCTGTGCGTCGTCGAACTCCTGGCCGTCGTCATCCGGATAGCTCTGGTCGCGCAACTGCTCGAGCAGGATGGCGATGTCTGTCTTCTCGAGAACAACCTCGCTCATGGTTACAAACGGCGAGTTCGCCGCCTTCGCGTGCTCCACGAAGACCTTCCAGGCGTCCGCGTCGTCTTCTTCAAAGAGGACGGTCGGCACCTCTTCGGTCACATAGCCATTCAGCCGCCTCATGCCGTGTCCGGCGATGAAGGCAATCATGTCGTCTTTAACTGAGATCAGGTTATCGGTCTGCATCAAGAAGCTATTGTCGCAGAAAGAGGGCTGCTACGCCTATGGAATTGCCCTACCAACGATTCAACGACATCCGGACGCTGAGCGTCGGATGGATGAAACTCAGCATCGTGTATTCTGAACAAAAGCGATGATTTTCTCTAAAGATTATGTAGGGTACCTGGCACGGCAGACGGTCAAGCATCTCGTTGAAGCGAAGATGATTGCGACCACGAAACCTGCCGTCTTGAACGAGCGCGTGACGACGGCAATGGTCGAGGAACTTTCGCTCGAAGACCGCATCAACGATGAGGTCCGCGTTATCCTCGAAGCCTTCCAGGACGACATGCGCAAGACCGGCGCAAGCTACCCCGAGATGTTTAAGAAGGTCAAAAACGAGCTGGCCCGCAAGTACAAGGCGGTGCTATGAGAATCTCCCGCGACAAGCTCAATAAGCTCGCTCACACGGTCGCCGACTCGCTTGCCGAGATCCCCGAGTGCGACTTTCTCGAAGACCGCAACACCATCCGGCAGGAGGCCCGCAAGGCGCTCGAAAAGCTGCTGATGGAAGAGACCAAGATCGACGCGGCTGCTCGGATGAAGATCTCCTCGCAGCGCAAGATCATCGTCGAAGGCTCGCAGGAATGGGACATCCTCTATCGCAAGTACTACAACGACGAGGTCAAGAAACTCGGCCTTTAGGGTCGACTTCAAGCGTACTAGGGCGTCATTCTGAGTGAAGCGAAGAATCCCCGCATTTGTCTTTTGCAACGACCTCAACCTCTTCTGCACAAGCCAATTCCCTGATATACTTAGAGAATCGCGGCGAAGAGATGTTTCTTCTGTTTGGCGTCATGGTGTAACTGGTTAACACGCCGCCCTCTCAAGGCGGAGAGTCCGGGTTCGAGCCCCGGTGACGCTACCAAATCCTGATCCCCTCTAGATTTGAAGATGCGAGTTCAAAGCAATGCCGAAGCAATTTGGCGCCATGGTGTAACTGGTTAACACGCGGCCCTTTCAAGGCTGAGAGTCCGGGTTCGAGCCCCGGTGGCGCTACCAAAAAATCAATATATCGAGCAAACTCCAGCGTTATGGCGTACGATCTCGCTTCCAGCGCTTCGCTTTGAGGCGGTCTATGAAAAACCTGATAGCCATCTTGAGTTTGTTGCTTGCTTCCGCTGGCGCGACCAGCCAGGAGAGCACCCCTGTCTGGCCTCAAGATCGGATACTCGACCAACTCGTCGGCGATTGGAACGCGAAGGGGATTGCACACGAACATCCCTACACATGGAAGATGCACGGCGAATGGGTGCTCAGCCATCAATTCCTGCGGTTGACAGAAAAAAGCGCCGAAAACATCTTCGGCATAGGCAGGCCCTTCGAAGCCATCTACTACTTTCGCTATGACTATAAAGAGGGTCGATATATCTCGCACTTATTGAAGAACTTTGGCTCGGAAGAGAGTTCGGTCCTCGGCTACAGTCAGGTGAATGGCGATCAACTATCGTTCGTCTACAAACTACCTCAAGAGACTGTCACCGAGCAATTTACTTGGGAACCGGCTTCAAAACACTGGCATTGGAGGTCTTGGGGTGACCCTCCAGACGGAAAGCGGATCGATATTCTTGACTTAGAACTCGTGAAGAGTAACTAAGGAACGATTCGCGGTACTCGACAAGAGTGGGATACAAGTTCTCAAGCCCGGGCGAACTCCATCGGGCGATATACTTACCCTGTGAGCAAAACCTTCTACATCGAAACCTTCGGCTGCCAGATGAACGCCCATGACTCCGAAAAAGTCATCGGCACCCTGGAGCACGAAGGCTACGCCCAGGTTCAGGACGAGGCCGAGGCCGGCCTGATCCTCTACAACACCTGTTCCATCCGCGACAAAGCCGAACAAAAGGTCTTCCACCGCCTGAACGAGTACAAAAAGATGCAGGGCGAAGGCAAGAGGTTCGCCGTCATCGGCTGCGTCGCCCAGCAGGAGGGCGAAAAGATCTTCGAGAAGGCACCCTACGTCTCGATCGTCTCGGGTTCGGCCTCCTATCGCAACCTCCCCGAGATGCTCGCACGCCTCGAAGCCGGCGAGACGCGCATCACCGGCCTCGACGACCGCCAGACCAACGAGACCTTCGAGACCGAGTTCACCTCGCGCACCAATCCGCACCGCGGCTACATCACCATCATCGAAGGCTGCGACAAGTTCTGCGCCTACTGCGTCGTCCCCTACACGCGCGGCAAGGAGCGGTCGCGCACAGCGGACTCCGTCCTCGCCGAAGCCCGTCGCATCGCCGACTCCGGCTACACCGAGATTCAACTCCTCGGCCAGAACGTGAACTCTTACGCTGATCCGTCGGGAAAGAAATCCTTTGCCGAGTTGCTCGAAGCTGTTGGAACCGTTCCCGGCATCCGCCGCGTGCGCTTCACCACCTCGCACCCGCGCCATTTCACCCGTGACATCGTCGAGGTGCTCGATGCGGTACCGACGCTCTGCGACCACGTCCACCTTCCCGTGCAGAGTGGCTCCAGCGATGTCCTGAAAGCGATGGCCCGCGAGTACACCCGCGACTGGTACCTCGAACGCATCGCCTGGATCAAGGCGGCGAAGCGCGAGATCAGCATGACCTCGGACATCATCGTCGGCTTTCCCGGCGAGACCGAGGAAGACTTCGAGCAGACGGCGACGCTGCTCGGCGAGGTTGGCTACGACGCGATCTACGCCTTCAAGTACTCGCCCCGGCCGAACACGCCGGCCATCACCATGGCGGACTCTATCTACGAAGAGCTCAAGATCGACCGCCTGAAGCGGCTCAATGACATTCAGCGCGATCTACAGCGCATCAGCTACGAGCGCCACCTGGGCCAGACGATGGAGGTGATGGTGGAAGGCCACAATCGTCAACGCGGACAGGTCATTGGGCGCAGCTCGCAGAACAAGACTGTGAACTTTACGACGACGCAGCCGATCCTTCCAGCGCCGGGCAGCTATGTGAACGTGCGCATCACGCAGACCTTCCCGAACAGCCTCGTCGGCGAGGCTGCCTGATGAAGCATGAGGCCAAATCTGTCGCGGCGAAGTCGGCGCTTGAGGTGCCGACGGAGATCGAAGTGCAGATTCGCGGCCTGATGATGGACCCCATCACCAACATGCCCATCGTCATTCTGAAGGACGTGGAGAGCGAGATGGTGCTGCCCATTTGGGTTGGCATCTTCGAAGCGAATGCGATTGCCATCGAACTGGAGAAGACGGCGACGCCGCGCCCGATGACTCACGATCTATTGCGCGACCTGACTCGCGGCTTGAACGCCAGGGTTACGAAGGTGGTCGTCTCGGAGCTTCGCGACGACACTTTCTACGCTCTCATCTGGATGGAGCAGCAGGGCGAGATCGTGGCCGTCGACGCGCGGCCATCGGACGCGATCGCGCTGGCGCTGCGATGGGACTGCCCCATCTACGTAAATCGCGACGTTCTCGCCAGCTCTCGAGTGGCAGCGAATGGCACGCAGAACATCAATCCGGACGAGCTCCGCAAGTGGCTTGAAAATCTGAACGACGACGAGATGGGCCGCTACAAGATGTAGCTGGAACTACCGTACGGGGTGTAGCGGCAATGTCTCTCAAGCAAGTGATCACAGGCATGGCGCTCGCGCCGGCGATGGCGATAGAACGCTTCGTCAGGTCTTCGAGCTTGCGTACTCCTATTGAAGAAGCGCGATCGATTCTGATCCTCGAATATATGCTTCCGCTGGGATGCTGCGTGCACCTCACGCCGGTCTACGACGCAATTCGGGCAGAGAAGCCGCATGCGGTCATCACGGTCGCTACGCGCGGACTAGGACTGCAACTGCTTCGGCATAACGCCGCCATCGACCACTTGATCGAGACGCCAGACCCGCTGCATGGACTCCGTCCGGCGGCCAAGGCGCTTTCGTTGGAGCTGGCGAGGTTGGGCATCCGGCCCGATTGCATCTTGACTGGTGCCTCCGACCAGCGGACGCGGATTGGCCTGATGGGGATGCTGGCAACCGGAGGCTGGCGAGCAGGCTTTACCCAGACTCCGGCGCTCTATCACCGGCCCCTGATCCTCGATCGAGAAGCGAGCCTGATCGCGAACAACCTTCGGCTGGTTGGACTGCTGAAACTTGAGAGTCCAAGCCGCGAGCCGCGCGTCCCTTTCTCCTCCTCAGACGTTGCCTACGCGGAGAAGCTCGTGCGAGAGGTTAATCCTCAGGGACGTCCTCTGCTGGTCATGGTCACCCAGACGAGCGGCGGCCAGCGTACGGGATGGCATCGGGACCGATTGGTCCAGGTAATCCATCATGCACGCCATGAGCTGGGTTGCTCGGTTGTCTATGTCGGAACCGCGACCGACGCGAAGCCGATCGAAGAGATACGGCTTGCCGCAGATGAGATTGGGGTTTCGCTGGCGGGGCGGACTTCCGTGACTCAGCTTGCCGCGCTGCTCGCCATGAGCGACTACGTCGTCTCGCTCGACACGGGCACGATGCATGTTGCCCGCGCGGCAGGCGTGCCCATGGTGGTGCTGGCGACCTCGTGGCAGAAGGCGATTGAGTGGATGCCGCTCGGCTTGCCGCATGTCCGCATACTTCGAGGCGAGGACCGCGAGATGATTCCGAAGGGATATCAGCTGGACGAGATAGAAGCCAAGGATGTCATCCGCGCGCTCAGTTATCTCATCGCAAACTATCCTGCGAGCTGGGCGCAGCGCGCAGAGCGTGTCGATCGATCGTTATCGCACATCGATCATCTGCCAACGCTATCTCCCGAATAACTAGGCGGGGCAGAGCTCGCGCAGGTTGGTGAAGAACTCCGGGAAGGAGATTGCCGCAGCCTCGGCTCCGTGGATCTCGGTCTCGCCTTCGGCCCGCAGAGCAGCGATCGAAAACGCCATCGCGATGCGATGGTCTGTGCCGGAGTCGATCTGGGCGCCGTGCAATGTCTGACCGCCGGGGATGTCCAGGCCGTCCTCGAACTCCGTGAACTTCGCTCCCATGGCTGTGAGATTTTTCGCGACCAGAGCGATGCGGTCGGACTCTTTCACGCGCAACTCCTTAGCGTCGCGGATGCGGATGCCGTCGCGGGTGTACGGGGCAATGGCAGCCAGAACGGGAAGCTCGTCGATGATCATGGCGGAGAGAGGGCCGGTTATGTCGGCACCCTTCAGGCCGCCGGGGGCGACGTTGACCTGGATGGTCCCGATCATCTCGCCGTGGTGCTCTTCGACAGTCAGTACCTTGAACTTTGCTCCGAGCGTAGCCAGGACATCGAGCAGAGCGGTGCGGGTGGGGTTCATGCCGAGCGAGTCGAGAATGAGGTTCGAGTCCGGGAAGAGCAGCGCGGCGCAGAGGAAGAAGGCGGCGGAGGAGAGGTCGCCGGGGACGGTGGCGTCGATGGCCTTAAGAGTCTGGCCGCCGGGGATGGAGAGCTTGTCGCCAGAGCGGGTGAGCGTCGCACCGAAGGCGCGGAGTGCGTGCTCGGAGTGGTCGCGGGTGCGGACGGACTCGGACAGGCTGGTGGTGCCGGTGGCCTGAAGACCGGCGAAGAGGACGGCGGTTTTTACCTGCGCTGAGGGAATAGGTGTGTCAAAGTCGATCGCCTGGAGTGGACCGCCGTGGATGGTGATCGGCGCATGGCCTTCAATGAGGTCCATCTTCACACCCATCTGTGAGAGCGGCTTGCGGATGCGCTCCATGGGGCGGAGCGTCAGCGAGTGGTCGCCGATGAGGGTGAAAGTGTGCGGATGGGGGGCGATCAGACCGGAGAGCATGCGCATGGTCGAGCCGGAGTTGCCGCAGTCCAGCGGCTGCGTCGGCTGGATAAACTTGCCCGCTGTTCCGGTCACTTCGATCACGCGCGTTGGGCCTTCGCCGGTGGTCTCTACCGTCGCTCCGAGCGCTTCCATGCAGGCGAGGGAACTGGCCGGGTCCGCACCCGTGGAGAAGTTCGAGAGGCGCGTCGTTCCCTCGGCCAGGCCAGCGAGCATCGCATAGCGGTGGGAGATCGACTTGTCGCCGGGAACGGTTAGGGAGCCTTGCAGGGTGCGGGCGGGACGGACTACTTCAATCGACATTTCGGTCTGGAATCGCTTTCTTTCGCGGGGGGCCTACCCCTCCGCCTTATTTGTGCAAAATATTGATTCTAAGTAGGTTGGTGGTATACAACGATTGCCAAGATATTGATTCTACGAGCGCGGTTCCAATCATGACCCACCCCCGGATTCTACCTGACCGCAGACACGTCGTGGGCTGGTGGAAGGACGGCAGATCCTCCGACTTTCGTCGAAGGATGACAGGCCAGATGGGTTAGAGCAGGCGGCCTTCGGAGAGGTCGCGGATCAGGCCGAGGTCGGCGGCGAGGAAGTCGTATTCGGGAAGGGCAGTGAGCGGGGACCAGCGCATGTCGTTGAAGATACGGTTTTCGAGTGCGCCGCCAAATTGGTCGACTACGAAGAACTGCAGGTCGATTGCGCCGCCGTTGCGATACTTGTGGCGGATCTGGGCGATGCGTCGGCCGATGGTCGCGCTGATGCCCAACTCCTCGTCAAGCTCGCGCGCGAGAGCCTCTTCGGCGGTTTCGCCGGGCTCGATCTTGCCGCCGGGAAACTCCCACTTCAGGCTCATGGGTTGGTCCGGTTTGCGTTGACAGATAAGGACTTCGGTCGTTCCGGTGCCGGACTCCGCGGAGTCGGCATGGCGGAGGATCAGCCCCGCTACGACCAGACGCATCGGCTTCGGGGTTCCCGAATCGGTGCTGCGGTCGAGTTTGCGTATCGGCTCTTTCACAACTGTCTAGAGTTTAGACGCTGTGAAGTAAAGATTGGACTTATCGGCTTGCCGAATGGGGTATGGGCCCAAAGTAGGCACTATGCTGAAAAGTTCGATTCAGGGGCGGCGTATCGAGACCGGGAGATAGACGGGCCAGCCTTCCATCGTGCTGCGTTCGACCAACGCAGCGGTTGGATTGACCGGGAACGCGCGGCGAGCGATGGCCAGCATGGCCGCATCGTGGACGGAGTTGCCGAAGACCGCGTCGGGTGTAACGACCCCGGCAGCGAGCAGCGCGCGGACCTTCCCCTCGTCGGTCGGCACATCCAGCAACCGGTCGGTTACGATGCCGTTCTCGATAGCGACCCGGGCAGAGAGCACGCGGTTTGCCGGGATGCTGAATCGCTTCACTCCCTCCTCGATCACCCAATCGTTGGTTGAACTTACCGCCCAGATCTCGGTGCCTCGCTGCTGGAGTTCGGTTACCAGGGCGAGCATCTCCGGGAAGATGTTGCGCTCGATCTTTTCAGTGAAGAAGCGGGCTGCGGACTGGCGCAGCTCCGATTCGGCGAGCCCGTGGTAGACCTGCACCATCTCGCCACAGATGGCGACCTCAGAGACCTCGCCGCGCGCGTATCCGCGGTAGCGAGCGTCGAGCCAATCCGTAGCATCGCGCGAAAGCAGGCCGGTTTCGATCGTCCAGTGCATGAAGGTCGAGCCAGCGTCGCCCGACCACAAGGTCCCGTCGCAATCGAAGACCGCGATGGCGGGGTTCAGTTCATGGACGGCTGCGTGGAACTCTTCCGTGGATAGGGTTGAAAACGGGGGCCTATTGATGGCGGTGCTCAAATTTGGTCATCTCTTCCGCGTGTCGCTACACGCTGCTTTTTTTTGCTGAATAGATAAATTTTACGCTGCTCTTGTGAAAGGACGGTGGAGAGACATTCTCGCGGCGAAGCGCATCGTAGTGCCTGGAGGATTTGCTATGAGCGAGTATCAGGAACTTTACGGGGACGCGGGACTGCAGAAGATCGGCGATCTGATCAAGGACATCCGGATGGCCATGCTTACGACTGCGGCGCCGGACGGGAGCTTCGACAGCCGGCCAATGGCGACGCAGAAGTTCGAGCACTTCGACGGAACGGTGTGGTTTCTGACGCAGGCGGGGTCGGGGAAGCTGCACGAGATTGCCGATGACAGTCACGTCTCCCTGATCTATGCCGACAGCGGCGATTCGAAGTATGTAACCGTGAAAGGGTTCGCTTCCACCAGCCGGGACAAGGCGAAGATTCACGAGATGTGGAACCCGATGTACAAGGCTTGGTTTCCAGAGGGCGAGGACGATCCCAGCATTCGCGTGCTGCGGGTGGATGTTACCGAGGCTGAGTACTGGGAGGCTTCATCGAGCCGGATTGTGCGCGGTATGAAGTATCTGGCTGCGGCGGCAACTGGCGGAAAGGTGGATGTGGGTGAGTCGGGGAAGGTGCTGGTCTAGCGACTAGATTGGGGCAATGCCGTCGACGATCGCGACTCCGGCTGGAGGGGCGAAGGTGAAGTCGGAGTCGCGAACGGGAATGTTCTCCTGCATGCCCGAGAATGCGAATTCCGTTACTGCGCCATCGATCTCTTCCAGTCGCATCGTCTGGATCGCGCCAGCAGCGGTCACGGTGAGCGCGAGCGATTTGACACGCTGCGTCATGCCTTTGGGAATCCCGGCGATGCGGAAGTTGGAGCCATCCGGTGCGACGGTTATCTGGTCGAGTTCCTTGGCAAGCTGGGTGTGGCCCAGGAGGAAACGCAACGGGGAGCGCAGGTCGTCGAGCTTTTTCGCGGGAATGCGGGTGGCCTGGTTATCGCCAGGCGTGTAGAACCAGCCGAACTTGCCATCCAGAAGGAAGACCTTGCCGGCTGGCGTGTTGTAGTTCCAGCGCATGCGGCCGGGTTTCTTCAGGAGCAGCGTCCCGGTTTCGGTCCGGTCCATGCCCATGCCGGTGTAGTGTTCGGAGTAACTGGCGCGAAGGCTTGAAAGATGGTTGTAGTGGTCGCCGACTTTGCGCAGGATGGGATCGGATACCTGCGCATGCAGCATCGGAGTTCCGAGGGGAACTCCGGTGAGGACAGCGTAAAGCAGAGATCGAATCAAGGACATTACTGGACTGTCTGGGTGCAATTGGTAGCGCCAGCCGGATCGAATCGGAGAACGTTGTTCTCGTCGATGCAGAAGCCGCGGTCGCCGGTCTTGCCGACCGAAGTCGGAGTGGCGGTAATCTCAAAAGAGCTGAACTGGTCCTGGTTGTTGACGGTGACCTTGCCGCCGCAGGCGATGGTGAAGGTGTAGCCCGCCTTATTGCCGGTCGCGAGGTCAGTTGGAATCAGCTGCGCGCCCAGGGCAGAGGGAGCGCCGGACTTTGGATCGCCGCCAAGGGCAGGGAGCGTGCAGGCGAACCCGTTGGCCGGATAGGCGGAGTTGTACTGGAGTTCAGCGTTCACGACGGTGCGAATGGATTGCTGGGCTGAGAGCTCATTCGCGTTCTTGCGCAGCTTGAGCAGCTGCGGGATACCCAGCGTCATGAGGATTAGCATGACGGACATGACGATTAGGAGCTCGATGAGAGTGAAGCCCGCTTCGTTGGAGCGCGATGTCTTTTGCGTGTCAGGGAAGTTCATGGTTCCTCGTCTTTTGCAGGTAGTCGATACTGCATCGTGCTGCGCGTCATCGCGCAGAGTTCGATTCAAACTTTATCAGCAGGCGAGGTCTTCGCGCTCGATCTTGAGCGTTCCGAGGTTACCTAGAAGTGTCAGGGCCATCGATTCGGGACGGAAGAGCGATTGGGCAGTCGTTTGGACGTCGGCGGGAGTGACTGCGTTGATCTCCTCGGTGATCTCGTCGACGCCGAAGAAGCGACCGAAGTACATCTGCTGGCGGGCGAGGTTGGCCATGCGGCTGCCGGAACTCTCCAGGCCGAGAACGATGTTGCTCTTCAGTTGATCCTTGGCGCGCTTCAACTCGGCCTCGCTGACGGTGTCTTCTTTGAGACGGCGGAGTTCGTCGAGGGTGAGCCGGAGGAGACGCTCAGTCTTATCGATGGAGGTGCCGGCGTAGACACAGAGGGAGCCGGTATCGCGGAAGGGGTTCATCTCGGAGTAGATGGAGTAGGCGAGGCCGTGATCTTCGCGGACGGACTGGAAGAGACGGCTGCTCATGCCACCACCTAACATGTTATTCAAGAGGTAGATGGCGTAGCGGCCTTCATCTGATACTTTCGGTGCTGGCACGCCGAGGCAGAACTGGACCTGCTCGAGCGACTTCTTCCGCTTCAGAGTGATGTGTGGGGTTGCCGGGGGCGCACTCTGGCGCACGAAAGGGGTGTCGGAGCTGGCGGCGAGGGAGCTGAACTGGTTTTCGACTTGCTGGACGAAGGAGTCGTGGTCAAGATGGCCGGCGGCGGAGAAGACCATGTTGCTGGGGGTGAAGCGGCTAGCGTAGAAGTCGAAGACGGTCTGCTGGTCGAAGCTGGAGACGGTCTTTACGGTGCCGAGGATGGGTCGACCTAGAGCGTCGTTCTTCCAGAAGTTCTGGGTGAAGATCTCGTGGACGAGGTAGTCGGGGTTGTCCTCATCCATCTTGATCTCTTCGAGGATGACACCTTGTTCGCGGGCGATGTCCTCGGGCGTAAAGGTGGGATGGAGAACAAGATCCGAGAGAACATCGAGAGCCGGGTTTAAGTGTTCGTCGAGAGCCTTGATGGTGAAGCCGACGGTCTCCTTGCCAGTGAAGGCGTCGAGATTGCCGCCGATGGTGTCGACCTCGCGGGCGATCTGCTGGGCGGAGCGCGAGGTGGTGCCCTTGAAGACCATGTGTTCGACGAAGTGGGAGATGCCGTTCTGGGCGATGGTCTCGTCGCGCGCGCCGGAGTTGACCCAGACGCCCATGGAGACGCTGCGGACGTGGGGAATGCTCTCGGAAAGGACGAGCAGGCCGTTGGGAAGAACGGTCCGGCGGATGTTGCGGGGAGTGGATGCGGCGGGTGTGGGCGGGGTCAGGGTTGAGGACATATTTTGACTATTGTTTCACAGCGGGAAAGGGTTGGATTTCGTGCAGATTCGGGCTACTTGGGAAAGGGCGGAGTCAATGGGCAGGGAGCGGCCCTATCGGCGGATCTTGCCAGGTGGTGCCGCAGTCTTCGCAGACCCAGGTGTTGGTTGGCTCGACGCTTTCGAGGAAGAGTTCTTCAGACGAGCAGTTCGGGCAAGTTGGTGGTGCGAAGTCGCGGCTTGTAATGGCTGATTCGGCTTCGAATCGCGGGCGGAGTTCGGTCAGGTTGGCGCTGTTCAGGACCTGCTTCGCCTTTTCCAGATCGTCAGGAGCGACAAGCACCTGCGGAAGGCGAAGGTCGGATCTTCCTTCGTTGCGACGAATGTCTGAGGCGATGCGTTCTTCTCCAAGGATGAAGCTGACGAAGTTGGCTTCGTCGGTCGTGTCGCATTCGCAGAGGGCTACACCGCCCCTCTGAAGGAGATCGGCCGGAAAGTAGGCATCGCCTTCCTCCGTATCCTCGGCACTGAGTTCAGAAGGTGCTTCCGCCATGTCGGGCAAGATAGCGGACGACGCGGAAAGCTTGCGTCTGGTGAGTTCGTTGCGAAGTAGGCCTTGCGCGTCGTCGGTGAGACTGTCGAATTGATTGTTCAACAGGAGGAGTTCTTTGTC
Organism: Granulicella aggregans; assembly: GCF_014203275.1. GTDB lineage: Bacteria > Acidobacteriota > Terriglobia > Terriglobales > Acidobacteriaceae > Edaphobacter. Next base: position 121,328 of record NZ_JACHIP010000007.1, on the reverse strand, counting down.
TGACATACGGGCATACGCATCGCGGAGGCGATGCCAGCCTTCCGGATCATCTGCGTAGGACATATGCAGGAGCTTACACAGAACTGCCGGGTAGGCGCTATTTCGTCGGCACAGTCATCGTAAACTTGAGAGTGATCGTAGAAGGCAGGAGTATGGAGCAGTCGGCAATAAATTTGACATCCATTGGCAAGGCTCTCTTTGGGAAGACGCTGGCGGAGTTGCAGGCGCTTGTTGTGGAGCTTGGGCTGACGAAGTATCGGGCGACGCAGATCTTTGAGGCTCTGTACAAAGGACGGGTTGAGTCCCTGGCGGAGATTACTACGCTGCCGGTTGAGGTGAGGGAGCGGCTGGCGGCGGAGGGGTTCGTCGTGGGCAGGCCGGTGATCGCGCAGACGGCGACCTCGGTCGATGGCACCGAGCGGTACCTAATGCGGATGGGTGATGGGGAGACGGTCGAGACCGTCTGGATGCCCGAGGGCGATGGCGGCGAGCGCGGGGATGGGAGCGAAGCCGCTGCGGAAGAGGCTGGGGAGATTGATGAAATTGAAAGCGTGGGCGGTCCCACGCATCGCGATGAAGCTGCGATGAATGGGGCACGAGGGGAAGCGGGTCCTTCGACTTCGTCTGGCGCAAAGGACGCGCCAGACTCCGCTCAGGATGACACCTCCTCACCTGGAAGGCGGAAGAGGTTTCAGGACGTTGGGACGCTGGAGAAGAGTGGATACCGTCGGGCGACGATTTGTATCTCGAGTCAGGTGGGGTGCGCGGTCAATTGTCAGTTTTGCCTGACCGCGAAGCTGGGGATCAAGCGAAACCTTACGGCTGGTGAGATCGCGGGGCAGGTGGCGTCGGTGCTGGCGCGGCAGGGAATCAAGGTAGGGCAGGACAGGATCAACCTTGTGTTCATGGGCATGGGCGAGCCGTTTCTGAACTACGACTCCTTTATGGATAGCGTGCGGCTGCTGTCGGGCGCGATGGGTATTCCCGAGTCGCGCATGACTGTGTCGACGAGCGGGATTGAGCCGGCGATTCGGCGATTCGCGCAGGAGACGGTGCGGCCGAAGCTGGCGCTCTCGCTGAATGCTTCGAACGATACGGTTCGGGCGGAGATCATGCCGATCACGAGGAAGTGGAACATCGCGGCGCTGCTCGAAGCAGTCGATACGATTCCGCTGGGCAAGCGCGAGTATGTGACGTTTGAGTACGTCTTATTGGGAGGCGTAAATGACCAGCCGATGCATGCGCGGGAGGTGCTGGCGCTGCTCGGTGGGACCAAGGCCAAGGTCAATTTGATCGTCTGGAATCCCGGGCCGGGGATTGCTTATCATCAGCCGACGCCTGAAGACGTGGCCATCTTTCAGAAGATGCTGATCGATGGCGGGCTGCCGACCTACATTCGCCGTCCGCGTGGGCGGGACATCTATGCTGCTTGCGGACAGTTGAAGCGGACGGTGGCGGAAGAGGCTGGGTTGGTGGAGATCGCGGCTGCGCAATAAGCGGTGGTGCGAAGGTTTTACGTCCCACCCATGCGGTGAAGCTGCATGGATGGGGCACCCGGGCATACGTAGGCAAATCGTCGAAGAAAGTCTCCACCCCTTGGTGGATGTGGGAGTGGGTCTTAGGGTGTATTGTATGCACCGGAGAGCGTGTGACTTTGAAGGAAACAATGGTGCGGATTTTTTGGGTGGCAGGCCTAGTTCTGGCGGTGGGCGTGAGCGTGGGGGCGCAGGCTACGCCTGACTCCGAAAAGCAGAAGCAGAATGAGGGTGGCCAGCACTCGGGAATGGGGGGAGTGAACACCGGGGGGGCGCACGCAGCGGTGCTCGACGCAGAGCGCCGTCCGATCACTGCAGGTGGATTTGTGAAGACGGGACCGATGGTCTTTACGGACATCGCCGAGAAGAGCGGCCTGGCGAAGTGGCATCACACCATGGGGACGCCGGAGAAGCACTTCATCATTGAGACGGTCGGTTCGGGCATCGGCCTGCTGGACTATGACAATGACGGCTGGCTCGATATCTACATGCTGAACGGTTCCACCTTCGAGGCCGAGGCGGGCAAGGCTCCCGCGCCGCACGCAGCGTTGTTCCATAACAACCATGACGGCACCTTTACGAACGTGGCCGAGAAGGCTGGCGTGACGAATGAGCGCTGGGGTTTCGGCGTGGCCGTTGCCGATTACGACAACGATGGATGGCCGGATATCTTCGTCTCGAACTACGGAAAGAATCGGCTGTATCACAACAACCATAACGGCACGTTCACCGATGTCGGAGAGAAGGCAGGCATCACTCTTGGGAACTGGTCGACCAGCGCGACGTGGGGAGACTATGACGGCGATGGCAGGCTCGATCTCTTTGTCCCGGGATATGTGCACTACGACATGGTTGAGCCACCGGCATCCGGATCACAGAGCGTTGCGGGGAGCTTCTGCCAGTTTCGCGGAGTGCGGGTGATGTGCGGCCCGCGCGGACTGAAGGGTGAGCCGGATCATCTCTTCCATAACAACGGCGATGGAACCTTCACAGACGTCAGCGAAAAAGCTGGCGTGGCGGACTCGAAGTCTTCCTACTATGGACTCGCGTCGCTCTTCATCGACGTGAACAACGATGGCAAGGTGGACTTGTTGGTCGCTGACGACTCCACGCCGAACTACCTCTACATCAACAAGGGCGATGGCACGTTTGAGGACGACAGTTTTGCCTCCGGCTACGCGCTGAATGAGGGTGGACGAGAGACGGCGTCGATGGGCATCGCTTCGGGCGACCTGACGCACAACGGCAAGGTCGATCTGTACAACACGACCTTCTCCGATGACTACAAGCCGCTCTATCGGAATGACGGCGATGCGAACTTTACCGATGTGAGCTACCAGATGGGGATCGCCGAGCCTACGGTGCCGTTCCTGGGATGGGGCACGGCATTCTTCGACTACGACAACGATGGCTGGCTGGACCTGCTGGAGGCGAACGGGCATGTGTATCCGGAGGTCGACAACATGCCTTGGGGCACAAGTTGGAAGCAGCGGCCTCTGCTGTTTCATAGCAACAAGGGCAAGCTGGAGGTAGTGGCTGCGGTTGAGGGCTCGAGCCTCGCGAAGACTGGGGTTGGACGGGGGCTGGCGTTCGGCGACCTCTTCAACGATGGCAAGATCGACGCGATCATCAACAACATGGATGGGACGCCGTCGTTCTTGCGGAACGTTTCGGAGAACAAGAATCACTGGGTTGAGCTGGAGCTTGTCGGTGGGGCGAAGAGTCCTCGCGATGCCGTCGGCGCGACAGTGTATGTGAAGACGGCGAACTTCAAGCAGCGCGGGGATGTGGTGAGCGGCGGCAGCTTCGCTTCGACCAGCGACAAGCGGCTGCACTTCGGGCTTGGGGATGCGACGGCGGTGGATGAAGTAGAGGTTCACTGGCCGAGTGGCGTTACCGAAAAGATCAAGCTTGCGGGCGTGGACGGAATCTTCAAGGTGGTCGAGGGTAGTGGCGCAGGCAAAAAGGAGTAGCGGGCGATGCAAGTGATCCTTTTTGGAGCGACCGGAATGGTGGGCCAGGGAGTTCTGCGCGAGTGCCTGATTGATCCGGATGTGACGCGCGTAGTGAGTGTGGTTCGAAGCGCTTCGGGCCAGTCAGACGCGAAGCTTGAAGAGATTGTGCACCGGGATTTTCTCGATTACGCGTCGATCGAAGAGCAGCTGACAGGGCTCGATGCGTGCTTCTTCACGCTTGGAGTTTCTTCCGCGGGGATGAGCGAAGAGGCGTATCGGAAGGTCACCTATGATGTGACCACGGCTGCCGCACGGACATTGGTAAAGATGAATCCTGCGATGACCTTCCTGTATGTTTCTGGTGCGGGCACAGATAGTAGCGAGCATGGCGGAACGATGTGGGCGCGGGTAAAGGGAAAGACAGAGAACGATTTACTGGCGATGCCCTTTATGGCGGCGTACATGTTTCGGCCGGGGATGATTCAGCCGTTGCATGGGATCGTCTCAAAGACGAAGGCTTATCGGATTCTGTATACGATCACCGCGCCGTTACTCCCGATTCTGCGAGCGTTGATCCCCAAATACATTACGACGACGGAAGAGGTCGGTCGGGCGATGATTCAAGTGGCGAAGGTGGGATATCCGAAGCGGGTGATCGAGTCGGTTGAAATTGGTGGCATTGTGGCGCGGGTTTAGGGTCGGCGATCTGGACCTTGTACGTCCCACCCGTTCGCGATGAGACCGCGCATGGATGGGGCACCCGAACGGTCTGCAGGGTGCTCACGCGGGGGCGTTTACAGGGAGTGTGAAGGAAAAGACGGAGCCCTGCCCGAGCTGGCTGGTGACGCCGATCGTGCCGTGATGGGCTTCGACGATGGCCTTCGCGATAGCGAGTCCCATGCCGGTGCCCTGGACGCGGAAGCGTTGGCTCTCGCCGCGATAGAACTTATCGAAGATCATCATTCGCTCAAGGTCGTCGATTCCTGGTCCGCGGTCCGCGACACTCACCACAACACACTTGCCGCTCGGCTCCGCGCTCAGGATGATTGGAGTTCCGGCAGGCGAATAGTTGGCGGCGTTCTCGATGAGGTGAAGCAGCACCTTCACGATGCGGGCGTGGTCAAGCCAGACCTTCGGCAGCTCGGGCGCAACGTGGATTTCCACGGGATGATGCGCGTGGTTGATCTTGGCCTCGCGCAATGCCTCGGACAAGAGCGGCTCTATATCGCTGGGAGACAGTTCGAGCTTGACGTCGTCGGTGTCGAGTTCTGCCATCTCGACTGCCTGCGAGATGAGCTGATTGAGGCGCTCCGCCTCTTCGTCGATGACGATCATCATCTCGGACTTCGCCTCTTCGGGCAGATCTGGATCGTTGCGGAGCGCTGAGATGGCCATGGTGATGGAGGTGAGTGGCGTCCGCAGCTGGTGGGTCACGGAGTCGAGAATGGCGTTGCGAAGGCGTTCGCTTTCGCGACCGGCTTCGCTTCGACTGAGCGTCTCTACGGCACGGGCGCGCTCCACCGCGATCGCGATCAGGCCGCCGATGGCATCGAGAGTCTCGCGCGACACGCCGGTTCCCGCGATTGCGAACGCTCCGATGGGGCGCATGCCGAGACGGATGGGCACGAAGGTGATGTTGCCCTCGCGGGTGGAGTGGTCCTGCACCTGGGCTGCGACGCGAAGCTCGCGATCGTTCGCGAAGAACTCCTGATGGGACCGGTAGGTACGGTTGCGCGATTGCAGGTAGAGGGCGACGTCGCGGAGGGCAAAGATGTCCACCAGCTTTGCGGGCACCGTTCCGACGAGCTCGACGACGTTTGGGGCGACCAGAAGCTGCTGGCTGAACTCGTAGAGGCGCTCGGCTTCGCGGCGGCGCTTGTTGGAGATGCGAGTCTCGGTCTGGGCGCGGTCGGAGAGATTGCTGGCGATGATGCCGGTGCCGAGGAATGCCGTGAGGGCGATCCAGTTCTGCGAGTCCGAGACGGTGAAGGTGAGGAATGGTGGCAGAAAGTAGTAGTTGAAACAGAGGGCCGCCGCCAGAGAAGTGTAAAGAGACGGACGAAATCCCCAGTACGCCGCGACTAAGAGGATGTCGATGATCAGCGTCATCGCAACCGTCGTAGTGTTCACGCGGATGAGATGAAAGTAGACATACACGATCAGGGCAAGCACGACGGTGGAGACGATGTACGGGATGACCTTGACCAGCAACCGCATCTGCATGGTTGACATGATAGCGTGAAGGTTCGAGTGCCCTGCGATGCCGAAGACCCCTGAAGAGTGGCTGGCCCATGCCGATCCCGAGAAGACGCGCGGAACGCTCAAGCTCTTTCTGGGCTATGCGCCGGGAGTGGGCAAGACTTACAGCATGTTGAGCGAGGCTATCCGGCGCAAGGAGCGCGGCGAGGATATCGTCGTGGGCGTCGTCGAGAGCCATGGCAGGGCGCGGACGGCGGAGCTGATTGAGAAGATGGACGTGATTCCGCGTCGGCAGATCGATTATCGCGGTGTTGCGTTCGAGGAGATGGATCTCGATGCGATCCTGGCGCGACGTCCGCAGATCGTGCTGGTCGATGAACTCGCCCATACCAACATCGAGGGAAGTCGAAACACAAAGCGCTGGCAGGATGTGCAGGAGCTGTTGCAGGCGAAGATCGATGTGCTTTCGACGATCAACGTGCAGCACATCGAGACCGTGGCGCCTACCGTCCAGCGAGTGACCGGAGTCGAGATTCGCGAGACCGTGCCGGACTGGGTAATTCAGCAGGCTGATGAAGTCGTGATGGCCGACCTGACTCCAGAGGCACTTCAGGAGAGAATGCGGCGCGGTGACATTTATCCTGTGGCTCGGGTCGAGCGCTCTCTTTCAAACTTCTTCCGCCGCGGCAACCTGATCGCACTGCGCGAGCTTGCCTTGCAGCACGTTAGCAAGGCGGTCGACAAGACGCTGACCAGCTATATGGACTCTCATCATATCCGCGATAACTGGGCGGTGCGGGAGCGCGTGCTGGTGTGCATCAGCGCCAATCCTCGGGCCAGATACCTGATCGCGCGAGGAGCTCGGTTGGCGGATGCCGTTGAAGGCGAGCTATATGTTTTGAATGTTCAGGATGGGCGTAAGAGTTCGGAAGAAGAAGAGCGCGCACTTGAAAACAACCTCCAGTTCGCAACGAACCTAAAGGCCAGCGTGGTGCGGGTGGCCGCGAAGAGTGTTCCACTTGCGGCTGCGCAACTGGTGCGCGAGAAGCGAATCACTCAGGTAATCTTCGGAAGATCGCAGATCAAAGGTCTGCGCAAGTATTTTTACTACTACTCGATTCAACGCTTTTTGAGTGATGTGCCAACGGTCGACGTGCATATCGTCACCCAGCCCGAAAAGGATGAAGATGATGACGAATGACAAGCAGGATCGGGCGAAGCTTCTGCTGATTGATGACGAAAAGCAGATTCTGCGGACGCTGCAGGTGACGCTCGGCAGCCAGGGGTATGAGATCAGGACAGCGGACAACGGACTCGATGGGTTGATCGTCTTTCGCGAGTGGAGGCCTGACCTTGTCATCACCGATCTTTCTATGCCGGAGATGAGCGGCGTGGAGTTGTGCCGCGAGATACGCTCGATTGCGCAGACCCCGATCATCGTGTTGAGTGTGCGCGAGCAGGAGGGAGCGAAGGTGGCAGCGCTCGACGCGGGCGCGGACGATTACGTGACCAAGCCATTCAACATTCAAGAGCTGAAGGCGCGGATTCGAGCGCATCTACGCCGCCAAAGTGCCGATACGCCGAAGAGTCAATCCGTAGACCTTGGCGATTTTGTAATCAATGTGCCGCAGCATCGCGTGACCGTGCGGGAGAACGAGATTCACTTGACGCCGAAGCAGTTTGAGCTCCTGTTGTACATGGCGCAGTCTCCTGGAAAGGTGCTGCCTCATCGTGATCTGCTGAATGCAGTGTGGGGCGCAAATGCCGTCTCTCAACCGGAGTATCTTCGCGTAGCGATTGGGCAGCTTCGAAAGAAACTGGGCGATCGCGGCGAGCAGTACATCCAGACCGAGCCCTGGGTGGGTTATAGGTTCGTGGCTGAAGCCGACGAGCCGAATGGGCTGGACTGAAGCAAGCTGTTCGGTCAGCAAGAGCCGTCAACCCCTTTACGACTTCTTTACATCTCCGTTACAGCCTCTTTAGTGCGGCTCGCGTGGAATGAGTTCTGTCGCGCCTCAGCGCGTGCGTGTGTCGATCCATCTGGCACCGAAAGGAACTTGGGACATGTGGGATCTGGGAATGTCTGCGGTTGGTGTTGCCTTCTTCACCATCGCGGTCCTCTACGTAAAGGGCTGCGGGCTGCTCTCGAAGAAGGGACCAGCAAAATGATGGAGCCAGTCCTTCTCATTCTTGCCATCGTCCTGCTGATGGCTTATCTCATCTTTGCGCTGCTGCGTCCGGAGAAGTTCTAATGACCTCGAATGGATGGCTGCAGATTGCGCTCTTCTTCGCCTTAATTGCACTAGCCGCGAAGCCGCTTGGCGAGTACATGGCAAAGGTCTTCGATCGCCAGAAGACGTTCTTTGACGTCTTTGCGAGACCGCTTGAGCGGCTGATCTATAAGCTTACCGGCGTCGACGAAGCGCACGAGATGAAGTGGACCGAGTACGCGGTTGCCGTGCTGCTCTTCAGTTTTGTAACCATGATGGTTACGTATGCGATCGAGCGGTTTCAACATTGGCTGCCACTAAATCCGCAGCGATTCGCGAACGTCGCTCCGGACCTGGCGATGAACACTGCCGCGTCGTTCACGACGAACACCAACTGGCAGGCCTACGTGCCCGAAGCCACGATGAGCTACCTCACGCAGATGGTGACGTTGGCATATCACAACTTCGCCTCGGCGGCTGTGGGTATGGCCCTCGCCATCGCGTTTGTGCGCGGTATCGCAGGACGCGAGAAGAATACGCTGGGCAATTTTTGGGTCGATACGACGCGGGCGACGCTGTGGGTGCTACTGCCGGGAAGCTTGATTCTGGCCCTGGTGCTGGTGTCTCAGGGTGTGGTGCAGAACTTCAGGCCTTACGATACAGCGACCCTGGTGCAACCGCTGCAAACGCAGACGACAGGTACTGATGGCAAGGTGACAACGCAGACCATCACAACGCAGAGCATCGCGCAAGGTCCGGTCGCCTCGCAGGAGGCGATCAAGATGCTCGGCACGAACGGTGGTGGCTTCTTCCAGGCCAACAGTGCCCATCCGTTCGAGAATCCGAATGCGCTAACGAACTTCCTCGAGATGTTTGCGATCTTCGTGATCCCCGGTGCGTTGACGGTCACGCTGGGACGGATGGTGAAGTCGCCGGGGCACGGGTGGGCTATCTTCGCCGCCATGTCGGCTCTATTTTTGGCTGGCGTCTTCGTTCTTTACTGGGCGGAGAGTCACGCGAACCCGCTGCTGCATGACGTCAACCAGGCAGCGACGGCGATGCAGAGCGGCGGCAACATGGAGGGTAAAGAGGTTCGCTTCGGCATCGCGAACTCAGCCCTGTTCGCGACGGCCACGACGGACGCCAGCTGCGGTGCCGTGAACAGCATGCATGACTCCTTCATGCCTTTAGGCGGTCTGGTCACGATGGTCAACATCATGCTCGGAGAGATCGTCTTTGGCGGCGTTGGCGCTGGCCTCTATGGGATGTTGATCTTCGTCGTCGTGACTGTCTTTATAGCGGGGCTGATGGTCGGTCGAACGCCGGAGTATCTGGGTAAGAAGATCGAATCGTACGACGTGCAGATGGCCATGTTGTATGTGCTTATCTTTCCGTTCTCGGTGCTGCTGTTCGCTGGTGTCACGGTGCTGATGCCGAACCTTGGGCTCGCCAGCCTGAACAACGCAGGCCCACATGGGCTCTCGGAGATTCTCTATGCCTATGCCTCGGCGACGGGCAACAACGGTTCGGCCTTTGCCGGTCTGAGCGCAAACACGCACTGGTACAACCTGTCACTTGCTGCGGCCATGCTGATCGGGCGGTTCCTGATGATCGTGCCGATGCTTGCGGTCGCGGGCAACCTGGCACAGAAGAAGTTGGTGCCACCTTCGGCGGGAACGTTCCCGGTGAACACGCCGCTGTTCGCCGTGCTTCTGGTCGGAGTGATTCTGATTGTAGGCGCGCTTACCTTCTTCCCGGCTCTTGCTCTTGGACCGATTCTCGAACACCTGCAGATGCTCGCAGGCAAGAGCTACTAAGGAGATTTCGCATGTCGACCGCACAAAAGCGCTCGTTGTGGGACGTGAAGATCGTCCGCCGCGCAGCAGTGGATGCACTGGTAAAGCTGCACCCTCGCACCATGATGAAGAACACGGTGATGTTCGTGGTGGAGATTGGCAGTGTCATCACGTCGATCTATCTTGTACGCGATTTAATTACAAATCGTGGGCCGTTTAGCTTCGACCTACAGGTTACCTTGTGGCTCTGGTTCACCGTGCTGTTCGCGAACTTTGCGGAGGCGATGGCCGAGGGCCGTGGCAAGGCACAGGCGGACGCATTGCGGCAGGCGAAGTCGGAGACGATGGCCAACAAGCTTTCACCGGATGGGACAATCACGCCCACATCGAGTGCTTTGCTTCGCGTGGGCGATGTCGTCCAGTGCACTGCGGGAGAGATGATTCCCGGTGATGGCGACGTCATCGAAGGCGTTGCCTCGGTCGATGAGTCGGCCATCACGGGCGAATCGGCACCGGTCATCCGGGAGGCAGGCGGCGACCGGTCAGCAGTGACCGGAGGCACCCGGGTGCTGTCGGATCGCATCGCGGTGCGGATCTCTTCGAATCCTGGAGAGACGTTTCTTGATCGGATGATCGCCTTAGTAGAAGGAGCCGAACGGCAGAAGACCCCGAACGAGATTGCCCTGAACATTTTGTTGGCGGGGTTGACGATCATCTTCCTGCTGGCGGTGGCCACGCTGCAGCCGTTCGCGATCTACTCGGCAGCGCCGCAGTCTGTATTCGTACTGATCGCGCTGCTGGTCTGTTTGATTCCCACGACGATCGGCGGACTTCTCTCAGCGATTGGCATTGCGGGGATGGACCGGCTGGTACAGCACAATGTGCTGGCAATGTCGGGCCGCGCGGTAGAGGCGGCAGGTGATGTGAACACGCTTCTGCTCGATAAGACAGGAACGATCACGCTGGGCAATCGTCAGGCGAGCGATTTTGTTGCAGCGCCGGGGGTGAGTAACGCGGAGCTTGCGGATGCGGCGCAGTTGTCGTCGTTGCCAGATGAGACGCCCGAGGGGCGCTCGATTGTGGTGTTGGCGAAAGAGCGGTTTGGGCTGCGTGGACGCGAGATGAGCGAGCTTCATGCGGAGTTCGTGCCGTTCAGCGCATTGACGCGGATGTCGGGCATCGATGTGGATGGGCGCCAGATTCGCAAAGGAGCGACGGACGCAATCGCGAAGTTCATTGAGCAGAACGGCGGCACGATGCCGCAGGAAGTTCGCGATGCCGTCGATGTGATTGCGCGCAGCGGAGGCACGCCGTTGGTAGTTGCGGAGGGACGACGTGCCCTGGGGGTGATTCATCTGAAGGACATCGTGAAAGGCGGCATGAAGGAGCGCTTTGCACAGCTTCGCGCGATGGGCATTCGCACGGTGATGATTACGGGCGACAACCCTTTGACTGCTGCGGCTATCGCCCGTGAGGCGGGCGTCGATGACTTTCTTGCCGAGGCGAAACCCAAAGACAAGATGGATCTGATCAAGCGCGAGCAGGCTGACGGCAAGCTCGTCGCGATGACGGGGGACGGGACGAACGACGCTCCGGCTCTGGCCCAGGCAGACGTAGGCGTTGCCATGAATACGGGCACGCAGGCAGCGAAAGAGGCGGGCAACATGGTCGACCTCGATTCGAACCCGACCAAGCTCATCGAGATCGTAGAGATCGGCAAGCAGCTTTTGATGACGCGCGGTGCGTTGACTACGTTCTCTATTGCGAACGATGTGGCGAAATACTTCGCCATCATTCCCGCGATGTTTGCGGCAACGTTTCCCGTGTTGAACGCGCTGAACATCATGCACCTGAAGACGCCGCAGTCGGCTGTACTCTCTGCCGTCATCTTCAACGCCATTGTCATCATTGGGCTGATCCCACTGGCGCTGAAGGGGGTTGGCTACCGAGCGATGAGTGCCGAAGCGCTACTGCGCCGCAACCTCATCGTCTACGGCGTCGGCGGCATCATAGTGCCGTTCGTCGGCATCAAGCTGATCGACCTCATCATCACCGCGATTCATCTGGCTTAGCTGGGAGCTAACATGCGCAAGATACTTCTTACTTCGATTCTCTACACGGTTATCACGACAATCCTGCTTGGCATCGGCTATCCCATGCTGGTCACGGTCATCGCTCGCTCGGCCTTTCCCAAGCAAGCCAACGGAAGCCTAATCGTGAAGAATGGAACAGTCGTGGGATCGTCGTTGATCGGGCAGCCGTTCAGTGGCGACAACTACTTTCATAGCCGGCCTTCGGCTGCGGGTACGGGCTATGATCCGACTTCTTCGGGTGGCTCGAATCTTGGGCCGACGAGCAAGAAGCTGGTGGATCGTATCGCTGCGGATACGGCGATAGCGCAGGTGGATCATCCCGGCGTGCCGGTACCGATTGATCTGGTGACGGCGTCTGGGTCGGGACTCGATCCGCACATCACGCCTGCTGCAGCGGAGTACCAGGTGGCACGGATCGCGAAGCAGCGCAAGCTGAGCCTGGACACGGTGCGGAGCCTCGTGGCGGAACATACGATGCAACGCACGCTCGGTCTGCTGGGCGAGCCGGTGGTGAATGTGCTGGAGTTGAATCTCGCGTTGGATCATGCAAGTCCGGATCGAAAGTAGTTTGGTTGAAGATTCGTGGGAAAAGCTCCGAACGATTTGGGCGCGGCGGGCGGATATGCAGGTCCTTCGACTCCGTTTGGCGCAAGTGCGCGCCAACCTCCGCTCAGGATGACGGATCCTGTGGGTAGCTGGCAGAACATGAGGAGAGAGAAGGCTTGTGTTGGGGCTTTATACGCGCGCAAAGAAGAGCGATAATGAATGTCTATGGCAAACGCAACCGCTACAAAACGTGAGTTTCAAACTGAAGTCAGCCAACTGCTGCAGCTCATCATCCACTCGCTCTACTCGCACCCGGAGATCTTCCTCCGCGAGCTGATCTCGAACTCCTCCGATGCGCTGGATAAGCTGCGGCACCTGACTTTGACGGACGAAGCATTCAAGACGCTGGCATTCGATCCACGGATCGACCTGGAGCTTGACGAAGAGAACCACACGATCACGCTGAGCGATACCGGCATCGGTATGAACGAGGAGGACCTGGTTTCACATCTGGGTACGATTGCGCGGTCGGGAACGAAGAACTTTATCGCGCAGCTTTCGACCGATGCGAAGAAGGACTCAAACCTGATTGGGCAGTTTGGTGTGGGCTTTTATAGCGCCTTCATGGTGGCTGACAGCGTGGAAGTTATCTCGCGCAAGGCTGGCGAAGAGCAGGCGTGGAAGTGGACCAGCGACGGCAAGAGCGGCTTTGAGATTGAGCCGGCCGAACGCGCTTCGCAAGGTACGACCATCAAGCTTCACCTGAACGAAGAAGGGAAGCAGTACGCCAATGGATGGCGGTTGCAGGAGATCGTCAAGAAGTACTCGAACCACATTGCGTTTCCGATCTTCCTGACTTATGAGAAGAGCGAGTGGGACGAAGAGACGAAGAAGTCCGAGAAAAAGCATGTTACCGAGCAGGTAAACGCTGCCAGCGCCATGTGGCGTCGCAGCAAGAGCGAGCTGAAAGATGAGGACTACAAGGAGTTCTATAAGTCCATCTCTGGCGACTGGCAAGACCCGCTCTTCTGGTTCCACACCAAGGCCGAAGGTAGCCTAGAGTACACGACACTCTTCTTCATTCCTTCAAAGGCTCCGATGGACCTTTACAACGCGGACTATCGCGTCGGCGTGAAGTTGTATGTGAAGCGCGTCTACATCATGGACGACGCCAAGGAGTTGCTGCCGCAGTATCTGCGCTTCGTGCGTGGTGTCATCGATAGCGAAGACCTGCCGTTGAATGTGAGCCGCGAGATTCTGCAGCAGAACCGGGTGCTGACGAGCATCCGCACGGCGAGCGTCAAGAAGATTCTTACCGAACTGAAGAATGCTTCGGAGTCGCAGCCGGAGAAGTACCTTGAATTTATCGAGCAGTTCAATCGTCCGTTGAAGGAAGGTCTATATAGCGATTATGCCAATCGCGAGGCGCTGCTGGAGCTTGTCCGTTTCAAGTCGACGAAGGCTGAAGGGTTGACCAGCCTCGCCGATGTGAAGTCTCGGATGAAGGCGGAGCAGAAGGCGATTTATTACATCACCGGCGGGTCAGAGTCACTGCTGAAGTCTTCGCCGCTGTTGGAGATCTATAAGAAGAAGGACATCGAGGTGTTGATCCTCGATGACGACTTCGACGAGATCGTCTTTTCAGGTGTGGACAAGTACGGCGAGATTGAGTTGAAAGCGGTCAACAAGGCAGCGACCAGTGAAGACCTAAAGGACGAAGCTGATGCTGATAAATCGGAGACCCTTCAGCCGCTGCTTGAAAAGATGAAGGCTACGCTGGGCGACAGAGTAAAAGACGTTCGCGCTTCGGTGCGGCTGGCGGACAGTCCTTCCGTTATCGTCAGCGATGAGGATGAACCTTCGCTCCAGATGCTGCAGATGATGCGGGCGATGGGGCAGAAGGATATGCCAGCGCCGAAGCCTACGCTCGAGATCAATCCCGATCATGAGATTGTGAAGAAGCTGCTGGCTCGTCCGGATGATGCTCTGGCTACCGATGCTGCGTGGCTGCTGCTGGATCAAGCGTTGCTGATGGAAGGTGTTCAGTTGCAGGATCCGGCGGCGTTTGTGCAGCGGCTGAATCGGGTGTTGAGCGTTTCGATCTAACAAGCATCTGCTGTATAAAGCGCATAAGTTTGGCCCATGGCGGAAGAACGTCATGGGCCAAACTTATGTGCGGCGGGTTAGTATTGCTGGCAAACATTGAGGCTCTTAAATGTCCAGCAAGTTTAGCTATTTGCTTCTTATTCTCTGCGCGTTTGGTATCTCTCCGATCCTCTCTTCAGCCCAAAGTCCGTCAAGCGCCGTGGTTGCTGCTCCCAGGGCGAGCGCCGCGGACTTGCGTGTGACTTCCGCGAGCTTCGATGCTTCTGCCGGAGCAGCATTGCAATCGATGAAGGCGCGTGCAGAGGAGTTGAAGATTGGCGGAGCTGCCGTCGTCGCTTACTTTGACGGGGACAAGATCGAGTCGTGGAGTTCGAAGATGCTAGTCGTCGGACGGATGAAGGATGAGCCGACGGCGACGGACAAAGGCTCGAATTTACTCGCGATCGTGTATGCCAAGGCCGCGGAGATGGCGGACACGCTGAAAGACAGCGGCAGCAAGGTTCGTCCGCCGATGACGGGTGAGTTTGGCTGGGAGGGCGGCGTGATCGTCCGAGTGAAGACCGGATACATCATTGCCGCGTTCAGCGGCGGCAAGTCGGAGGATGATGTGGCGGTCTCGCGCGTGGGTGCAGCGAAGATTGTTGGTGATCTACGGGGAGCACGGTAGAGCCGGACACGGTCGGAGATACGGCTGAAACGGAACATTGCTGGTTCTCTCCCTGATCACGCCTATACAATTTCATTGCCACGAGGTGAGCCATCTATGAAGCAGCCGCTTCTCTCCGCAGACCGTCGTACCTTCCTGAAGTCAGGTGGCGCTATTGCTGCCGGACTTCTTGCCCAGACTACTCTTCCTGCCGAAGCCTCGCGTACGCTTCCCGCGCTCCCTTCAAATCCGCGAACCGTCGCGGCGATGCCGACTCGCAATCTGGGCAAGACGGGATATAAGGTCGGAATCTTTTCACTTGGCGGGCAGGCCTCCATCGAGCGAGCGAATAACTTTGATGTAGCGGTTCCCATCATCGAACGCGCGCTCGATCTGGGCGTGAACTACATCGATACGTCCTCGATCTACGGCGGGCCGGAACGCTGGAGCGAGCAGTATGTTGGCCGCGTGATGAAGACGCGGCGCAATGAGGCGTTCCTGGCTACAAAGACGAAGGAACGGACCCGCGATGGGTCGCTGCGCATGATTGAGAAGTCACTGCAATTGCTGAACACCGACCACGTCGATCTGTGGCAGTTGCACGATATTGGGCTTCCCGAAGATGTCGATGCGATCTTTGCCAAGGGCGGAGCCATGGAAGCTTTGGTCGAGATGCAGGAACAGAAGGTCGTGCGCTATCTCGGCGTTACCGGGCACTACCGTCCGGATGCTCTCATCGACGCCATCAATCGCCACCCGTTCGACTGCATATTGATGGCGTTAAACGCCGCGGATAGCCACATTCACAGCTTCACGGATCAACTGCTGCCGCTTGTGGTCGAAAAGCAGATGGGCATCATCGGGATGAAGGTTCCCGCCCGCGGACGCCTGCTTGCAAG
Organism: Granulicella aggregans; assembly: GCF_014203275.1. Taxonomy (GTDB): domain Bacteria; phylum Acidobacteriota; class Terriglobia; order Terriglobales; family Acidobacteriaceae; genus Edaphobacter. The sequence goes on along the minus strand of NZ_JACHIP010000007.1, from coordinate 105,343 downwards.
CTGGACCCCGCCGTCTCTCGATGCGCAGCGGCACTCCTGGGAAGGCTCGGCGATTGCGACTCGTAGCGGGGTCATGAACATGCGCGATGCGATGCGCTTTACCCTGTCGCATCCTGTCAGCACGGTCATCATTGGGTGCGACACCATCGCACAGCTGGAGGAGAATGTGAAAATTGCCCGTGATTTCACTCCGCTCTCGCAGACGCAGATGGCGACATTGAACGAGCTCGCTGCGCCTGTGGCTCAGCAGTCGCTGTTCTTCCGGTTTACGGATCGAAGCAAAGGGTAGGTCGACCGTCGGTCTCAGAAAAAAGTGTTTGCGATAAAGAGAAAGGCCCCGGATCGCTCCGGGGCCTTCTGTATTGCGATTGCGTTGTGTAAGGCTTAGTACATGCCGTCCATGCCGCCGCCGCCGTGGTTGTGACCGCCGCCGCCCGCTTCCTTCTTCTCGGGGATCTCGGAGATCATGGCTTCGGTGGTGAGCATCAGGCCGGCGATGGAGGACGCGTTCTGCAATGCAGTGCGCGTTACCTTCGTCGGGTCGATGACGCCAGCGGCAACCAGGTCTTCGTAGACGCCGGTTCCGGCGTTGTAGCCGAAGTTGGTGTCCTTCGAATCGTGGATCTTGCCGATGACGACTGCACCCTCTTCGCCAGCGTTCGAGACGATCATGCGAAGCGGCTCTTCGATCGCGCGACGGATGATGGCTGCGCCGATCTTCTCGTCGCCTTCGAGCGTCTTGATGAGAGCGTCAACAACGTGGGTGCAGCGGATCAACGCTACGCCGCCGCCGGGGACGATGCCTTCCTCGACTGCCGCACGGGTTGCGTGCATGGCATCTTCGACGCGGGCCTTCTTCTCCTTCATCTCGGTCTCGGTTGCAGCTCCGACCTTGATGACAGCAACGCCGCCAACCAGCTTGGCAAGACGCTCCTGGAGCTTCTCGCGATCGTAGTCAGAGGTGGTCTTCTCGACCTGGGCGCGAATCTCCTTCACACGACCGGAGATATCTTCGTCCGCTCCGCCGCCGTCGACGATGGTGGTGTTGTCCTTGTCGATGGTGACGCGCTTGGCGGTGCCGAGATCTTCGATCTTGACGCCCTCAAGCTTGATGCCGAGGTCTTCGGTGATGGCCTTGCCGCCGGTGAGGATGGCAATGTCCTGCAGCATGGCCTTGCGGCGATCGCCGAATCCCGGAGCCTTGACGGCAGCGACGTTCAGCGTTCCGCGGAGCTTGTTGACTACGAGAGTTGCGAGCGCTTCGCCGTCTACATCCTCAGCAATGATGACGAGGGGCTTGGCGGTGCGGGCGATCTGTTCGAGCAGGGGAAGCAGGTCCTTCATCGAAGAGATCTTCTTCTCGTAGATGAGGATGTAGGGGTTTTCGAGGGCAGCTTCCATGCGCTCTGCGTCGGTGACGAAGTAGGGCGAGAGGTAGCCGCGGTCGAACTGCATACCTTCGACGACATCGAGCTGGGTCTCCATGGTGCGGGACTCTTCAACCGTGATGACGCCGTCCTTGCCAACCTTCTTCATCGCTTCGGCGATGATGGTGCCGATCTGCGAGTCAGAGTTGGCGGAGATGGTGCCAACCTGGGCGATCATCTCGCCGGAGACGGGCTTCGAGAAGGTGGAGAGAGCTCCGCCAACGACGACGCCGTTCTCATCGCGCTTGCCGATGATGGCCTCGACGGCCTTGTCGATGCCGCGCTTCAGCGCCATCGGGTTTGCACCGGCGGCAACGGTCTTCACGCCTTCGCGGTAGATTGCCTGGGCGAGAACGGTTGCGGTCGTGGTGCCGTCGCCGGCAACGTCCGAGGTCTTCGAAGCGACTTCGCGAACCATCTGTGCGCCCATGTTCTCAAGCGCGTTGCCGAGCTCGATTTCCTTGGCAACGGTGACGCCGTCCTTGGTGATGGTCGGCGAACCGAACTTCTTCTCGATGACGACGTTGCGGCCCTTTGGTCCGAGGGTCACCTTGACCGCGTCGGCCAGGATGTTGACGCCGCGCAGGATCGCCTGGCGGGAATCTTCTCCGTGCAGAATTTGCTTTGCCATGATTCGTTGCTCCTAATGTCGGTTGTACGTTTTTACGTTGTGAGTCGAACGCGCGATGCTTACTTCTTCAAGATGCCGAGGACTTCTTCTTCGCGCATGATGAGGAACTCTTCGCCGTCGAGCTTGATCTCGGTGCCGGAGTACTTACCGAAGAGGATGCTGTCGCCAGCCTTGACATCGAGCGGGAAGGTCTTGCCCTCGTCGTTCGACTTGCCCTTGCCGACGGAGATAACCTTACCCTCTTGCGGCTTCTCTTTAGCGGAGTCCGGGATGATGATGCCGCCGCGGATGCTCTCGCCCTCTTCAACGCGCTTTACCAGGATGCGATCGTGAAGCGGTGTGAATGATGATGCTGCCATAACTCGTATCTCCTTCATTCTTTAGGCGCGAATCGATAGATTCGAGACGCGCGAGCTGCTGGTTCCTGGGGACGACCAAGGCGAATGCCCGTAGATCGAAGTCGTGAGTAGGGAGGAGGCGTTAGCACTCTTACCCTTCGACTGCTAACGATAGGCTATGGCCAAGGGGCGTGTCAATACGGCTCTGTGAAATGTGAGTGAAAGACGCGCAGGTCTACCAGGGCAGCCCCTTACTCCTCCCTGTAGGCACTCAGGCCGGCGGCACAGTTTCGTACGGCGCATCCGCAGAGTAGAATCGCTGCATGTTGTTACGTCGATATCTGCGTCTTTCAGCCCTGTTTTGCGTCACCTTCGCCTCCGTCGCCTCGAACGCTTTTGCCCAGGATCATTCGCGTGGACGCAAATATAAGTCTCCGCCGGAGACCTCTCATATTGAGGTCGAGGTGGTCCGGGCAAACAATGGCAAACCCATTCCGAACGCCGCCGTCATCTTCAACCCGGAGAAGGACGGCAAGGACGAAGGCAATTTGGAGATCAAGACCGGGCCAGACGGCAAGGCTGCCATCGATGTCATCCCTACCGGCAGCAAGCTGCGGGTACAGGTGATTGCGGGTGGGTTTGCTACGTTTGCGGAAGACTACATGGTCGACAGCGCGACCAAAGCAATCAGCATCAAGATGCTGCGCCCGCGCGCACAGGTCTCGGCGTATGTGGATAACTCCGGCAAAGCTTCCGAGCGCAAGCCGGGGGTGCAGGAGCCGGTGCGGCCTACAACTCCTCCTCCTGCGAGCGTAACTCCGGCCGCTACGCCTGATGCGGAGTCGAAGACTCCGCCGGTGCCTGAGACCAAGCCCAACCTGTAGCGGCAAGTAAGAGAGACGATGAGCAGACCGTTGGCAGGCAAGACCGTGCTCGTGACCGGCGGCGCGAAGAGGATCGGGCGGGAGATCGCTCTGACGCTCGCGCGTGCGGGAGCGAGTGTGGCGATCACCTTTGGAGGCTCGCAGGCGGCTGCGGAAGAGACAGTGCGTGATCTTTCGGCGCTGGATGTTCAGGCGATGGCGGTGCGCTGCGAGTTGCGCGACCCCGAGGACGTGAAGCAGAGTGTCGGTGCGGTGATCGAGGAGTTTGGGCGGCTGGATATTCTGGTGAACAATGCCGGGACCTTCGAGTCGGTGGCGCTGGAAGATATCTCGGTCGAAGCGTGGGACAGGATGTTCGAGGTCAATACGCGTGCGCCGTTTCTGGTGGCGCAGGCAGCACATCCAGCTCTGCGTGAGGCGAGTGGGCGGATCGTGAATATCGGCTCACTGGGCGGGCTGCATCCGTGGGCGACACATGGGCACTACTGCACGTCGAAGGCGGCGCTGCACATGCTCTCGCAGACGATGGCGAAGGCGTGGGCACCGGAGATCAGTGTGAACTGCGTTGCTCCGGGGATGATTGTGCAGGGCGAGGTCGGTGCGGGATACGAGGAGTTTGCGCGGAAGACGCCGATGCAGCGGAATGGCTCGGCGGAGGATGTGGCTGCGGCGGTGTTGTTCTTCGCGACCGCGCCGCACTTTATTACGGGGCAGCTGATCGCGGTGGATGGTGGGCTGGGGCTGTAAGCTCGCAGCGGGTGAGCAGGTTTATGGCACGGTCGAAGCCTGAATGGGTAGTCGCAATAGCGACGATTACTGGCTGCAGGCAAACGCTGCTTTCAAGCTTACCAGGCAACAGAACGAACCTTGGGCAAGGCGATTTCCCAACATATATCGTTTCGTTTTCCTATAAGGCTAACGGGCATACGCTCTACGGAAGCTATAAGGCGAATTCGCCACGAAAGATTGGGCACACCTTCGAAGTAAGTTATGACCCTAAGCATCCTAAGAGAAACACGGGCAATGAGTTTTCCAGCGGATGGATCAGGGCAGCCGTATGGATAGTTGTGGGCTGTCTAGGTGCTTTAGCAGCCTGGTTCAAGTTACAGTCTTGAGCTACAGAGATTTCAAGAATGCGATCAGCGCTTGTTTGTCTTCGGTTGAGGTATCCAGCCCGTACTCGTGTCCAGGCACTGCACTGCTCTTCAGGTTGTAGCCGCGATAGCCGGTGCGAACGTATTTATCGTCGAGGCGGTGGATGTCGAACCAATCTTCGAGTGTGGCGGCCTCTCCATTGTGGCCGAATGGGCCGCGATACCAGACGCCTGTTAGCGATGGCACCTTGTAGAAGCCGGTGCCTCGGCGAGTGTTCAGGGCATTGTAGGGATCGGTGCCGACGACTATGGGCATGATGCGATAGTTTGCCTTCGCCTCGTCCGTGACTTTGAAGCCCTCGACTGGCGTGAGCATGTTGTTGGTGTAGAGCGGCGGGGTGTGGCACTTCGGGCAGCCTTCACGGGCGAAGACCTTCTGCCCTTTGGCAGCGAGCGCATCGAACTTGTTGGGGTTCGGTGGCGGCTTCAGTGAGTAGAGATACATGGCCAGAGCGTAGAGGGCGCGATCGCTGTCGCGCGACTGGGTCTTGGCGTCGGGCAGCTTGGCATCGCCGGGATCGTTATTGGGGATAAAGCCGTCGTAGCTGGTGATCTCCTGGATGAAGTTGTTGATGGCGTCGTAGCGCATCAGGTCTGCGATGTTGCGGTTCTGTTCGAGGCCGGTGCGGTCGAGGTAGAGACGATCTTTGACGCCGATGAGGTCGGGGATCTGGATGGGATAGAGGAGACTGGTGCCCTGGCGGGGATTGACACCTTGCGGAAGAGAGGCGAGATGGTCGTGGAAAGGCTTGATGCCACCTCCGCCGAGTGGAAGCGATGGATCTGGTTTGATCCAGGGTGCGGCGTAGAAGACATCGTTGAAGGGCGCGGCGGGCGTCTTCTCTGGAACATTGCGTATGGCATAGGCGAACATCTGCGCGAAGGGGACGTTTCCTTGTGCTCCGCGAATGACTTTGCCGTCCGCCATCACGCGGGTGTGGCACTCGGCGCAAGCGTCCGTGGCGACCTCGACCTTGCCCTTTTCGCGGATGACGTAACTTTCGAACGGGATGATGCCTTCGGGCGTGGTGGGAGGATTTACGGCCTGCCACCAGCCGGGGTCGCGCACCGGCATGAAGCTCTTGACCGGGTTGCTGTAGGTATTGGCGGAGTCGAAGACGATGGAACCGGCCTTGATCCAGTCCTCCTCGGTCTTCAGTTTGTCGAAGTCGACGGCCTGCTGCGGATCCTGCTGTTGCAGCCACTCGTAGTAGCCCTTGGGCTCCTTGCCGGGAGCGTAGACGGGATAGGCTTCCAGAGCGTGCGCTCGGGGATGGTGTAGTAGTAGGCACTCGAGAGCGGGCGGACATCGACCTTGGCGGCGCGGGGGAGTTCGATGGAGGCCATGGCGGCGTCGTCCCAGACTTTGGGGATGTCTGGAGTGTAGGGCTTCTTACTGGAGGGAGATTGGGCCTGGGCGCACAGCAGGGCGCTGCAGAGGAGGATTGTGAGGCGGCGCATAGGGAGAATTTATGCGATCTTCGGGGATGCGTCCAAACAAAAGTTGAACTTCGATTCTCCAACTGCGCGACGATCGGGCGTATCCTACACCGCAAGGAGATCGTGTCATGCGGAGAAGAGACTTTCTTAGCAGGTCGGCCCAAGGTTTGGGCGCAGCTATCCTGGGTAGTTCAGCCGTTGCCCGTGCGGCGCTGTTCGAGCCCGAGCCGCTGCCGAACAAGTTCAAAGCGAGCGACGAGGTTGTGCTGGGTAAGACCGGCATCCGGACTAGCCGGCTTGCGATGGGCACTGGAACGGTCGGATATGGTGGCCGGTCGAATCAGACGCAGATGGGAATGGCTCCGCTGACGCGGTTGCTTCTCGACGGTTATCACGACAATGGTTTGCGATTCTTCGATGCGGCGGACTCGTATGGGAGCCATCCTTATGTTGCGTCGGCTCTGAAACAGCTTCCACGCGACAAGGTGACGGTGCTGACCAAAACTGACACGCGTGATCCTGCAGGAGTGCGAGAAGATCTTGACCGGTTCCGGCGGGAGCTTGGTGTGGACTATATCGATGTGGTGCTGGTTCACTGCGTGACGGAGGCGGACTGGACGACGCGCTATCGCGGAGTGATGGACGTGCTTTCGGAGGCAAAGCAGAAGGGAATCATCCGGGCGCATGGAGTGTCGTGCCACAGCTTTTCGGCGCTGAAGGCGGCGGCGGCATCGCCCTGGGTTGAGGTCGATCTGGTGCGGCTGAATCCGATTGGCTCGCACATGGATGCTCGGCCGGAGGCGGTGATCCCGGTGATCAAGCAGATGCGGGAACAGGGCAAGGGCATTGTTGGGATGAAGATTCTCGGGCAGGGCGATCTGCGGGATAAGCCGGCTGAGGCGATTCGTTACGCGCTGGGGACGGGAGTGCTGGACGCGTTCACGATTGGGGCGGAGTCGCGGCGGGAGCAGGATGGGTTGACGCGGCATATTGCGGCTGCGTGAGAGTTGGGCGGGAGCAGAAGCAGATTCCCTGCGGGAATGACAAACAAAAGAGGAATGACAGGCAAAAGGGTGGGGCGAACCGGCGCAAAGATCTACTTTCCCAAGAGCCTGCTCCACCAGCTTGATCTTTGATCATTGTCTCCGTAGAGGTTCAGCGGCTCTTCCTGCTCGGGCAGGGGGTGGCCGTTGAAGACTGCGGTGGGGTTGGTGGTGCAGATGAGGTCGGCGTAGGCCTGGCCGTATTTCTTTGCGACGAGATCGTAGGCTTCGCGAATGCGGGGTGGGCGGCCGCGCATGCTGTGGGCGTCAGTGGCGAGGAAGTGGACCCAACGGTTGGCGAGGAACTTGTGCGCCATCTGTTCGGCGCGCTTGCCCATCCTTCCGAGAACGGAGTCTGCCGTGACCTGGACGAGGAGGCCGCCGCGCAGCCAGCCTTCCATGCGCTTTGGATCAGCCTGCAGGGTCTGGTTGCGCTCGGGGTGGGTGAGGATAGGGGTGGCGTTGGCGAGGCGGAGCTCGTAGTAGGTCTGGGTGAGTCCCTTGGGGAGACCGAATTCGGGGAGCTCAACGAGAAGGTAGCCGTTGCCGTTGATGCTGTAGGGGGTGTGGTCCTTGAGCGCGGCCTCGATGTTGTCAAAGGAGAGGTGGAAGTCGCAGCCGAGGCCCAGGGTCAGAGGGATGCCTTGCTCCGCAAGGGTGTTTTGAAGCTCAGCCGTCTTCTGGCGATTGATTGCGGGATTGAACTCGTACTCGCCGTTGGCGTGCGGGGTGCAGACAACGTGAGTAATGCCTTCGGCTACGGCCATGCGGGCCATCTCGACCGAGGTTTCGAAGTCACGAGCGCCATCGTCTAGGCCGGAGAGGAGGTGATGGTGGATGTCGACCATTGGAACTAAGGGTAGCACTCCTGGGCCGGTCCGATCCTTCGCGGGGTGGACGGGCGACCAGGCCGGATTCGTGCCACGATGTGACCCAATAGTTGTACTCAACCGCTGATTTTAAGCGGTTAGAGTTTAAGCTGCACTATGACCACGGCAGTGGTGGGCCTGACGGTCACGGTCATTGGCTGTTCCACGCCAACTGGTTGTTTTGAGAAATTAAATGGCCAAGGCGCCCAACTCGTTTGACAACGTGCCAGAGACTCGGTTTCTGATCAGTCCCTCTTGGTTCTTCAAATCCCGGCGATTGCGGCTTTTACTGGCGTCCTCCCTGGCGTTGATGATCTGGTTTAGCCCGGCATCGCTTTCATCGTTTGGGCAGGAAGTAGTATCTGATCCGACCATTCTCCTGGCTGCTGCTCAGGTGCATAGCCGACCAGCGGACGCTCCGGTTGCGAAGGTTCATCTCTCCGGGATGATTACTTACTACGATCCTTCGGACGGCGTGATGTTCTTTCAGGACGAGTCCGGGGGCGTCTATATCAATACCAGCAAGACCTACCCTGTTCGCACGGGAGACTCCGTCACGCTTGATGGGTTCACGCACGGCAGTTTTCGAACCGAGATGGCTCTTGACCCGGTCATTACGGTAACGGGCCGCGGCAAATCGTATCCGGCTCCGGAACTGAGTTACTCGAAGCTGGCCGCAGGTGACGGCGACTGCCTTCTGGTAACCTTTCGCGGCATTGTCCGGGCGCAGGACATCGAGACGCACGAGATATCGCTTCATCCCGGACCTTCGGTTCACCTGGATGTCGCGATGGCGGGAGGCGAGGTAGAGGTCTATCTGGACCCGTCATTTGGAAATAATCCGGAGTCGCTTCTCGACGCGACGGTGGAGATGACAGGTGTCGCTGGCGGAGCGTTCGATGCCAAAAACCAGTTGACCGGCCTGATGCTGTATATCCCGTCGGCGGATTCGATCAAGGTTCTCAAGCCGCCCGCAAAGAAGCTGGAAGACCTTGCTCTGACCGATATCGATGAAGTCTTTCCGTCGCGGAAGGTGGACGATACGTCGAACCGGCTGCGAGTTCGTGGGACCGTCACTTTCTATAAGAAGGGCGACTCTGCCGTCCTGGAACATCAAGGCAAGAGCATCTATGTCCAAACGCGGCAAACCTCTCCACTGGCCGTCGGCGACGTGGTGGACGCTTTTGGATTCGCCAGCGACCGCGAGTACGCTCCGAGCCTGGTGGAAGCTTCCATCATCAAGACTGGATTCTCCGAAAAGCTGACGCCTCAGACGGTGACTTATTCGCAGGCCTTCGGCGGCTTTTTCAGCGACAATCTCATCTCGATGTCGGGTAAGGTCGTTTCGCAGTTGCAGGGAGCGAGCTCGGAGACGCTGGTCGTCGATGTAGACGGACATCTTGTGAGCGCGATTCTTGAAAATGGCCGACTTCCAACCTTCCTCCAGGGCAGCCGCGTGCAGGTGACGGGAATCTGTAGGATTGTTGCGGGAGGTCCGTTCCGCAATCCCAACCTCTTTCGCATCGAGATGCGTTCCGGAGCGGATGCTCTTCTAGTTGCGCAGCCTTCATGGTGGACCGTGCGCCATCTTCTGGAGTTGCTGGCGGTGTTCCTGGGCGTGGCGATTCTGATCGCCGGTTGGGCTCTCCTTCTGAGGCAGCGCCTGGTGGTGCAGACGAACCGGATTCAACGATCGATGTCGATTGCGCGCGAGCGCAGCAGAATCCTCGAAAAGATCAATTCGTGTGCTACTCCGGATGCGCTTCTCACGGTAATCTGCGATACCGTGGTATCGCTTCTGCCCGGAGTCGAATGCGCCTACCTCTTCAACGAAAAGGGCTCCGACAGGCCGGCGCAGGCGATCAACATGACGAATCCTGCCAAGCAGCTTTACAAGATGGATCTCCACGGCAGCGAAGGAGAGGTTCTCGGCTGGATCGTTGTCTCAGAACGAGACGGCTACGTGCCGTCATCGGACCGGCATGAAGTCTTCGATATGCTGTTCGAGATTGCAAAGCTGGCAGTGAACCAGCTCCTGCTTCATCGTGCACTGGTACATCATTCCACCCATGATGCTTTGACTGATCTTCCGAACCGCCGCTTATGTGATCGCCGGTTCGAAGACGCCCTCGAGGAGGCGCGCCTCAACAGCAGCAGAGTCGCAGTGATTTATATCGACGTCGACCGTTTCAAAGAAGTGAACGACCAATATGGCCACCGCATAGGCGATATCTATCTGCAACAGATCAGCGCTCGACTGCTCGCGGCGAAGCGGCAGAGTGACACACTTGCCCGCATCGGTGGAGATGAGTTTCTTTTGATCATGCCTTCGGACTCGTCCTATGAAAACTCCGAGACGGTTTTATCCCGCCTCGAGAAGTGTTTCGACCATCCGTTTTCGATCGAGGGACGACTTGTGGTGGGATCGGCAAGCCTGGGCTTCGCGAGATATCCGGATCACGGCCAGACAACCGAGGAGCTGAAGCTCCACGCAGATCACCAGATGTACGCCTCCAAGCGCAAGCGGACCGCTACTGTCTTGATGGTCGAGTCGCGGTCCGCCTGATCGGAAAAGCGCTTGGTCTATGCGGTCGCTGCGAGTGCTTCGGCCATGGCCTTGAAGAGGATGAGGCCGTCGGCGGAGCCGAGGAGTGTCTCGCTGGAGCGGTCCGGGTGGGGCATCATGCCAAGGACGTTCTTGCCTTCGCTGAGGATGCCGGCGATGTTCTCAAGCGAGCCGTTAGGATTGGATTCAGGCGTGATCTCGCCTGATGTGCTGGCGTAGCGAAAGGCGATGCGATTCTGCGATCTCAGTTCGGCGAGGGTAGAGTCGTCGCAGAAGTAGTTGCCTTCCATGTGGCCGATGGGCATCTTGAGGATCTGGCCGGGGGCGAGGCTATTTGTAAACGGCGAGGTCACAGTCTCCGTTCGGAGATGGACCTGCTTGCAGATGTAGTGCTGGTTGGCGTTGCGCATCAGCGCGCCGGGGAGCAGGCCAGACTCGCAGAGGATCTGGAAGCCGTTGCAGATGCCTAGGACGAGGCCGCCGTTCGCGGCGAACTTCTTTACCGGTTGCATGATGTGGGCGAAGCTGGCGATAGCCCCGGTGCGGAGATAGTCGCCATAGGCGAATCCGCCGGGGACGAGGATCGCGTCGCAGCCTTCGAGGTCTTCAGAGGCGTGCCATAGGAAGCTGACGGGTCGGCCGACGTGGCTTTCGATGACGTTGAAGGTGTCGTGGTCGCAGTTGGAGCCAGGGAAGACGAGAACGCCGAATTTCATACTGTCAGAATATCAGGGTGTTCCCTGATATAGACCCGAATACGGTATCGGCGAAAGACACCGATTCCGCATCAGATTATGAGTGATGCTTGTGCCAGAAACCGTACGCGAATTTTGCCGCTGCAGGATGTTGCGTCCGTTGCTACGTCAACTGCGAGGCGGAGTGACGCCACGTCGGCTGGCGTGGAGTCTCGCCTTTGGCGTCGTCGTCGGCATTAACCCATCCGTTGGACTCACTACGCTGCTGGTCATCATGCTTGCCTGGGTCTTTGGTCTCAACCAGATCGCATCTCAAATTGGCGTACACGCGGTGGCCCCGCTACACCTTTTGCTGTTTCTTCCATTCATCGAGTTGGGAGTCTATCTTTTTCACACGCATCGACTGCCGCTCAGCAGAAGCCAGCTCGAGCATCTCAGCCGTCATCCGTTGCGACTCTTTCACGAGATTTGGCAATGGGAGTGGCACGCTCTGGTTGTATGGGGGATTATGGCAATCGTTACGATGCCGGTACTTGCTCTCTACATCAGGCGAGCTCTCGTGTTGCTGATGCGTCGAAACAGAACACTGATGAGCGGAGCGCCTGAGTGATCAGGCTCGCTGGGCTTTGAAGGATGCGAGTAGAGAAGTCACGAGCCGATCCTCCGAAGACCCAGGGTACATTGGAGCGATGCACTGAGTCTTCGACGGATTCGACTTTGAAGCCGGGACTAGAAGACCGGGGCGTAGATGCAGTATCCGCGCGGCGGGGCGGGGAACTCGGCGTTGCCGTCGGCGTCTGTCGTGCGTTCGTCGGGATGGGCTACCGCGCCGTAAAGGCCGTGGCCGTCCCACGCGATAGGGGCGAACTTCTGGTTGGCCCACTTCGTCTTGACCGAGGTTCCGGACCACTTGTCGCCGAGGTTGTTGAGGACGTAGACGAGGCCTGCCTGGTCGGTGGTGTCATCCTTCCACCCATGGCGCTGCATGATATAGAGGTCGGGGTCGGCGTGCAGGATCTCGGAGTCTCCGCCGGCGTACTTGTGGTGTGCCTGGATGAGAGCGTCAATGCCGTTAGGGGTGAGCGGACGGGCGAGGCCGTTGTTGTAGTAGTCGTACCAGAAGACGCTCGGGTAGCCCTCATGCACCATGATGAAGGAGTATGCGAGCAACTTGTCGTTCACGATCTCGTCACCGCCCATGTCGTGGTTGTCGACGAAGGTTGCGGCGTGCAGAGGCCGCTTCATCACGATGTTTTCGCCGTAGGTGAGGTTGCGGAGATCGTAGTTGGGCTGGTCGCAGACCTTCTTGAGCTGATAGCGAAGAGGGAAGTCGAAGGCGGAGATCTGGGTGTCGGTGTAGCTGTTGACCTTCTCCAGCCATGCGTCGATGTCCTGATCACCTGACCAATATTCGCCGACGACCCAGGGAGTGAACTCCTTACCGTCCTTGACGTACCGATACTTCGACAGGATGCCGATGATCCATGCCCCGAAACCCTTGACGAAGTCGAAGCGGAATCCATCGAATCCGAGCTCTTCAATGAGCATGCGGGAGTATTCAAACATCGCCGCGTAGACATGCGGGTTGCGGTGGCAGAGGTGAGGGAATCCGGCAAAGTTTTCGCCCTCCATCATCACGTGCTCGTAGCGGCTGGGGTGGAAGCAGTTCCAGTCGCGGGGAAAGCGGCCGCTCTTCGGGTTGAACTTGGTCCAGCGGGTCTCGCCGTCGAGCGGATTTACCTCTTCTTCGTCGGCACCGGAGTTGTGGTTGATGACCATGTCGGCGTAGAGGCCGAGGCCGTTGGCGTGGGCCTTGGCGATCAGCGCCTTCAGTTCATCGCCGCTGCCGTACCAGGTCTTGGTGCCGCCCTTCTGATCGAAGTCGCCGAGGTCGAAGTAGTCGTAAGGGTCATAGCCCATGGACGTGTTGCTGGCGGCCTTCGAGACAGGCGGCAGCCAAAGTGAATTGATCCCGGCCTTGCTCAGGTCTTCGACCTTGGAGGCGACGTGGTTCCACCAGTTGTGTTCCTGATCATCGATCTTCGGGCAATCCCAGAAGAAGGCCTGCATCATGACTGCCATGATTATGTCTCCAGTTTTTTTCTTGTACTGACGGTCAGATGCGGAGCGGTTGAAGGGAGTTGGCATCCAAGAATGTATGGATAACTCGCATATAAAAACTGCGGGCACGGCGTTGATGGGATGGTGGCGGGCGACGACGCTCGATGCGCTGATTGTGGGCGGGATCTGGTTTGCTGGGCTGGAGCTGATCGGCGTGGCGTTTGCGCCGCTGTGGGCTCTGTTTGGAGCGTTGCTACAGTTCATTCCGACTTATGGCGGGATGATTGCGGTGATTGGGCCGGTGTTGGCGGTCGCATTCAGCGGGCACGACGAGTATCGGCTGGGTTTCGTGCTGGGACTCTATGGGCTGATAGCGGTACTCGAAGGCCTGGTGATCGGGCCGTACATCCTGCACCGGACGACGCGGGTGCCGTGGTGGGCGGCATTCTTCGGGCCGATCGTGCTGGGGATCGTGATTCCGTTCTGGGGAGTGCTGCTTGCGCCGCCATTGCTGGCTGTTATCTTCGCGTTCGTGCGGCCGAAAGCTGTGTCTCCACGCTGACGATTAGAATGTTGCCGAGGGCAATGCGATGGGATTGAGCGACGGATTGAAAGACGAGGCTTTTGAGGTAAGTTGTCCGGATTGCGGTGGGATTTTGAAGATCGACCCGGTGAGCCGGGCGATCATTGCGCATACCTCCGCGCCGAAGAAGAAGATGTTCGAAGATTTTGGCGAGGCGGCGAAGGCGCTGCGCGAGAGTGACCAGAGGCGCGAGAGCTTGTTCCGGCAGTCGGTGGACGCGGAGAAGAACAAGGATGATGTGCTGGCGAAGAAGTTTGCCGAGGCGGTGAAGAAGGCGAAGGAGTCGCCGCTTACGGAGAGGCCGCTTCGGGATTTTGATTTGGATTAGGGACTGTTTGTTGCGGGCTACTTAAGACGAACTGCATAGGTTCCAAAGACTGCGTCAAGCCAAAACTGTCTTCGTTTTCGATCTCGCTTGATAAATGGCGCAAGGTAGGGCGCGCACGCGGCCACGATTCCAACTACGGTTCGTAGAAAGGCCCTTCTGAACGTCATTGGGTTTTCGTCGGAAACCGTAATTTGATATCCGAGAATGGATGATCCAGGTGAAGGCCTTCCGTGCATTAGGGGAAATGCCCAGTAGACGAGTATTCCGGTGAAGGACAGCAGGAAGGTAAGTGCCATCACCCAACCGTCGCCCGCTGCGGAAAAGTTTCTTTCAAAAGACCATTCAAATATTCCCGTTCGCCGCCACTCACGGATGCACGGGATCACGCCGAAGATTGGCGCAACCATCATGATGGCAAAAACGAAATCGATCCAGAACGCCAGCCATCTCTGAAAGATTCCGGGCAACGGATTAAGCGTCTTTGCCGAGGATGCCACCATGAGCAAAGAATAGAGAATACCAATCACTACCGATGACGCCAATGCCCAAGGAGCAGTTCCTCCAGCAAAACGGTAAGTGCCGTCAGACCACTCCGATGTTAGACCCAGACTCGCCGGCTCTGCGAGGTTTCCGATCAAGATCACACCAGCAAGAATGATCAGAAATGGCCAGCGGAAGTCCGTCGTCTTCACACCTACACAGCCTTGCGCTGGAAGGTGGTCTTCTTGGTGTTGGCGAAGGAGTCCTTTGCCTTCATGTTGGTGGAGGCGGCGTTCAGAGGCTTCGCTCCGGTCTTGCCCTGGGCTGCCTTGTCGCGGAGGGCCTGCAGCTTCTGCGCCTTGCGGCCGAGGCCGCCGATCTTGATTGCGCCGGGTTTGGGGATGAAATCGTTCGAATCGGTCATAGAGGGAGTTTACAACCAGTATGAATGTGCAGTGAAGTGCGAAGCAGCATGGGGTGTCACCGGCGAAAAGCAGATTCCCTTCGGGAATGACAAACGGAGCGGGTAGGAAGCCGTTAGTGTCTTCAATTAGGACGAGTAGCTTCTAGCCGGTAAACTGGAGAAATGCCACCAATCCTTAATGCGCAGGGGCTGACCAAGGCCTTTGGCGCTACGCCCCTCTTTCACGACATCTCTTTTACCGTTTCGGACGGTGACCACATCGGCCTGATCGGGCCGAATGGCGCGGGCAAGAGCACGCTGCTGAAGGTGCTAGCCGGGGATGAGGACGCGGATTCGGGTGATGTAGCCGTGCGCAAGCGGGCGCGCGTGGGATATGTGCAGCAGGAGTCGGTGTTTGCCGACAAGCTGACGGTGCGGGATGTGCTCGAGCGAGCGTTAGTTGCGGCCGGGATTCCCGAGGCGGAGCGCGAGGGGCGGCTGCGGGAGACCTCCGGGCGGACGGGATTTCCTTCGCTTGAGGCCGAGGCTGCGAGGCTCTCGGGAGGGTGGCGGAAGAGGCTTGCTATAGCCGAGGCGATCGTGACGAAGCCAGACGTTTTGCTGCTCGACGAGCCTACGAACCATCTTGATCTGGCGGGGATTGCGTGGCTCGAACAGGTGATCAAGGAGACAGAGTCGGCGGTGGTGATGGTCTCGCACGACCGGTATTTTCTTGAGAACACGGCAGAGGAGATGGTCGAGTTGAACCGCGTGTATGCGGATGGGCTGCTGCGCGTGAAGGGAAGCTATTCGAAGTTTCTTGAGGGCAAGGAGCAGTATTTGGAGGCGCAGTCCAAGCTGCAGGACGCGCTGAAGAATCGGGTGAAGATCGAGACCGACTGGCTGCGGCGCGGGCCGAAGGCGCGGACGACGAAGAGCAAGGCGCGCATCGACAGCGCGAACGATCTGATCGGTCAGTTGAAGGACGTGAATCAACGGACGCAGACCTCGAGCGCGGGGATCGAATTTGCGGCGACCGAGCGGCAGACGAAGCGGCTTGTGGAGTTCGAGGACGTTTCGGTTGTTCTCGGAGAAGGTGCCAACGCCCGGAAGATCGTCGAGGGGCTGAACTTCCTGATTACGTCCGGGATGCGCGTTGGCCTGGTCGGGCCGAATGGAAGCGGGAAGACTACGCTGCTGCGGCTACTCACTGGCGAATTGAAGCCGGCATCGGGCGAGATCAAGCTCGCGTCATCCTTGAAGATTGTGTACTTCTCGCAGACTCGGGAGTTGGAAGAGGACATCACCTTGCGCCGGGCGCTGGCACCGGACTCGGACTCGGTTGTGTATCAAGGCCGCGTCGTTCACGTGGCGAGCTATGCGACGAAGTTCCTTTTCACGAGCGAGCAGTTGAACCAGCCGGTATCGCGGCTCTCGGGTGGCGAGCGCGCCCGGGTTTTGATCGCGAAGCTGATGCTTGAGCCGGCCGACCTTTTGCTGCTGGACGAGCCTACGAACGATCTCGACATTGCAACGCTGGAGATTCTTGAAGAGAGCCTGCTCGAGTACACGGGCGCTCTAGTGCTGGTGACGCATGATCGGTACATGCTCGATCGGGTGTCGACGATTGTGTTGGGACTGGATGGGCGAGGCGGGGCCGAACGATTCGCCGACTACTCGCAGTGGGAGCAGGGTAAGGGAATCAAGGGCGAAGAGATTATCGCCGCTTCGATCGCTCCAGGTGCGACGGGGACTGCGGTTTCGGCTGCTCCGGTTGCCGCGCCTGCGAGTGGTGGGAAGAAGAACCTGAGCTATCTTGAGGCACGGGAGTATGCGGGGATCGAAGCGGCTGTAGAAGCTGCCGAAGATCGGCTTCAGGCCGCTCGGGAGATGCTTGAAGATAACGCCGTAGCGGTTGATCCGATAAGGCTGACGGCTGCGCTTGCAGAGATGGATAAGGCTCAGGAAGCTGCCGACGGGCTTTATGCGCGGTGGGCGGAGTTGAGCGAGAAGACTGGGTAGTTGGCGAAAATTTGAGAGCATCAAACGGACGCAAGACGAGTCTCACTAACGAGCCAAGAGGGCGAGCGATGGATGATCTGGCAGAGGTGGTTGGAGGCAGTGACCGGTTTCGTCTGCGGCAGAACGCTGTATCAATAGGCGTCCATGCTGTTGTCCTGCTCGTCGCGGTGGGGTTCTTTCATCGCGCACCGAAGATAACGCCTTACAAACTGCCTGGCACGGCTCACGGGAGCCAGCTTCTGACTTACTACGCAGCCGGCAGCCCAGAGCACGCCGTAACTGATCTGGCTTCCAAGTCGCTCGAGATGCCGAAGCTCGCGGTGATAAAACATGCTCCTGCGGCGAAACCGGCTCCGGAGAAGTCGGCGGCTCCGAGTACGGAACAGGGAGTAGGAAGCTCGGCCACAGCAGGGCTCGGCGATGGTGACATCAACATCGCGATGCTGAAATATTTTCCGCGACCGACGCCCGATCTCTCAACTCTTCCG
Source organism: Granulicella aggregans (assembly GCF_014203275.1). Classification (GTDB taxonomy): domain Bacteria; phylum Acidobacteriota; class Terriglobia; order Terriglobales; family Acidobacteriaceae; genus Edaphobacter. The sequence goes on along the minus strand of NZ_JACHIP010000007.1, from coordinate 87,931 downwards.
CATGGCACGCAGGGAGATGTGGTGCTGAACGCGGTGATCGACGAGCATGGCAAGATATCGGAACTGAAGCTGCTCAAAGGTTTGGGCAATTCGGTCGATAGCCAAGTGATTGCTGCAGTTCGTCAATGGACCTATAACCCGGCGACCAGAAATGGCACCCCAGTACCCAGCGAGCAGGAACTCCACTTTCACTACGAACGAGGGTAGGTTTGGACCCTCGTCCGTAGCGTTCAAGCGAAGAGTTTATTGCTGAGCCGGCGCGGCTGCGGCCTTCGAGCGAGTGCCCGCGGGTACGGGCTTTGAGTGGGCGGCCTGCATGACGGCCTTGTCGACTACGGCATAGAGAAGCTGGTCGGTGTCGAGCTTGGCGAGGCGCTTGATGTTGTTGCCAAGACGTGTGCCGGTTTCGACAGAGTCGGGCAGATCGATGCCGCGTTTCTGCTCAGACATCTCGATGAGTACCTTGACCATGTCGAAGAACTTGTTCTCATCTTTGCCGCTAAGGACCCAGGCATCGTGAACGGTGCTGGTGAGGAGTTGCTCCGTGGTCCATGGGCTGGCGGCGGTGTCGGTCGATGCGGCTGGAGTCTGAGCGAACGAGGGTGTGGCGAGGGTGGATGCTGCCAGTCCAAGGATGAGAGCAGATGTCCGGAGCGCTGCGCTGAATTTCATTTCGAGCCTTTCTGAAGTGAATGTCGGTTTAGGACGTGAGGCGAGGATTTAGCGGTAGTAGCCACGGTCGCGGTGGTTCTGAGCGGCCTGTCCTGCGATTGCGCCGATGCCTGCCCCGGCTGCTCCGCCGATGATGGTGCCCTTCACGCCGCCGCCAAGCAGAGCGCCGAGGACTGCACCGCCGCCTGCTCCGATGAGGGCACCTTTGCCGGGGCCGATACCGCCGCGATTGCGATCGTACCGATCGTCGTAGTGATGATCGTGGCCACGATCGTAGTAGCCGCCGCGACCTCCATTGTGAACGCCGCGATAGAAGTCGTCGTTATGGTGATGCTGGGCGGTGGCTGTAAGAGTCGTTGCCGCCAGCATTAGGGGAGCGGCGTAACGTAAAGTTTCGAGTTTGAGCATGGAACCTCCATTGTCTTCGTGACTTACAGCAACATGGAGCGACGAGACATAGGGTTTGATGCCATTTGTGAGCCGGGTGACCGACGGAAGTGTGAAGCCGACATAAATAGCGGATAACCATTTAGCGTGAGTTGCATTCGGGCGACATTCCGGAGCATACTTCTCCGATGACTTCCAGCATCGCTTTCTTTGGGCCGAAGAACATGCGCATGTGCATGTGTTGTGGCCCTGTGGGCGAACGCCGGAATGGTCGAATGCGCTAGAGGCAGACGACGAAGTTTCCAGGCGGCCCACGATCCCAGAGGATGGTGGGCCATTCATTTTCCCGGTAGATTTCTGTCTTAGTTGAGACACGCAAGATAGAGTCGACGCACTATCCACGCGGCACAAGATCATGATTCATAACTGAATGGAGATGAGGAGCGGCTTATGGCAGAGGAAACACCCAAGCAGCAGTTTGCGACGTTAGCGGTTCATGGTGGTCAGGTGGCGGATAGCGCGACCCACGCTCGGGCTGTACCGATCTATCAAACGACATCCTATCTCTTCGATGACTCCGACCATGCGGCGCGACTCTTCGGGTTACAGGAGTTTGGCAACATCTACACGCGGCTGATGAACCCGACGACCGACGTCTTTGAGAAGCGGATTGCCGCGCTTGAGGGTGGTGTCGCGGGCCTGGCGACGGCTTCGGGGCAGGCTGCGGAGACGCTGGTGATCCAGACGCTGGCGAGCGCGGGCGATGAGATTGTTTCGACTACATCGCTGTATGGCGGGACGTACAACCTCTTCCACTACACGCTACCGCGGCAGGGCATCACGGTGCGCTTTGTGGATGCCGATGATTTTGAGGGGCTGCGCGCGGCGATCAACTCGAAGACGAAGGCGATCTATACCGAGACGCTCGGCAATCCGAAGCTGGACGTCGTGGACATCGAGAAGCTGGCCGCGATTGCGCATGAGCATGGGCTGCCTCTGGTGATCGACAATACGTCGGCGTCGCCCGCGCTGGTGCGCCCGATCGAATGGGGCGCGGACATTGTGATCAACTCCGCGACGAAGTTTATTGGTGGGCATGGGACGACTATTGGCGGCGTGATCGTCGATGCGGGCAAGTTCGATTGGAAGGCTTCGGGGCGGTTCACCGAGTTTACTGAAGGTGATCCTTCGTATCACGGGCTGGTGTACGCGGATGCGTTCGGGCCGCTGGCGTTCATCCTGAAGGCGCGGGTGCAGGGGCTGCGCGACACCGGAGCGGCGATGTCGCCGTTCAGCTCGTTCCTGCTGCTGCAGGGCGCGGAGACGCTGCATCTGCGGATGGAGCGGCACTCGCAGAACGCGTTGGCGGTGGCGAAGCATCTTGAAGGGCACGAGGGTGTTGCCTGGGTGAACTATCCGGGGCTTGAGTCGAGCAAGTTTTACGAGCGCTCGAAGAAGTATCTGCCCGATGGACAGAGCGCTCTTGTGACCTTCGGAATCAAGGGCGGCTACGAGGCGGGCAAGAAGGTGATCAACGCGTTGAAGCTCTTCTCGCATGTGGCGAACATTGGCGACGCCAAGTCGCTGGTGATTCACCCGGCTTCGACGACGCACTCGCAGCTTACGGTCGAAGAGCAGGCGGCGACCGGCGTGGTGCCGGAGCTGGTGCGGCTCTCGATCGGGATTGAGGATGTTCGCGACATTATTGCGGACCTCGACCAGGCGATTGCGGCGGCGAACAGTGCGGCGTCGGAGAAGGAACTGGAACTCGCGGCAAAATGACGAGCGGTTCTAACTTTGAAATACCTAAGCCGAGCTTCGAGGGGGACTTCGTGTTGCACGAAGTCCTCCCACTGGAGAGTGGCGAAGAGCTTGTGAACCCGACGCTGCACTATGCGGTGTACGGGCGGCTGAATGCTGCTCGGGATAACGCGGTGCTGGTGTGCCATGCGCTGTCGGGCTCGGCACAGGTGGCCGAGTGGTGGCCGCAGCTTTTTCTGCCTGGAGGTCTGCTCGATCTTGAGCGTGACTGCGTGATTGGGATCAATATCTTTGGCTCTTGCTACGGGTCGACCGGGCCGCAGTCGATCGACCCGGCGACGGGCGAGGTGTACGGGCCGACGTTTCCGCTGATCAACATCCGCGACATGGTGCGAGTCGAAGCGAAGCTGATCGAGTCGTTAGGCATAGCCCGCCTGAAGCTTGCGATTGGCGCGTCGATTGGCGGGATGCAGGTGCTGGAGTGGGCGATCCTGTTTCCGGAGCGTGTGGCCAGGGCGATCAGCATTGGCGTCGCTCCGCTGGGGGCTATGGGGCTGGGGCTGAATCATCTGCAGCGGCAGGCGATCATGCTCGACCCGGCGTGGAAGGGCGGCTACTACGGCGACGGGCCTCAGCCAGAGGGCGGGCTGGCGCTGGCGCGGGCGTTGGGGATCATCAGCTATAAGTCGGTGCCGCTGTTTGAGCAGAGGTTCAACCGCAAGCCAAATAGACACGGCGAGGAGAATCCCTGGATCTCGACATCAGCCGGGCAGAACGGACGGTTCGATGTGGCGGGGTATCTCGACCATCAGGGTGAAAAATTCAACCCCCGGTTCGATGCGAACTCTTACATCGCGATTACTCGGACGATGGATACCTTCGATCCGGTGCGCGGGCATGAGTCGCCGTTTGTCGCTTATAGCAGGATCACGGCCCACTTGACGCTGGTTGGCATCTCGACGGACTGGCTGTTTCCGCCAGAGGATATACGTTCGATGGCGGCGATTATCCGTGCAGCTGGTGCACGGTGCGACTATCGCGAGATGGCGTCGGTGCATGGGCACGATGCCTTTCTGGCGGAGCCGGAGCAACTGGTGCGGCTGCTAACGCCGGTGTTCGAGTAGCGCTTCACTGTATTCTGCTTGCACGATGAAAAATCTTCTTCTCGCGGCTCTGCTGTTTGCGGTTCCGGCGTGCGCGCAGGTGCGCGTAGCTGATGGATTCTCGACCGACTGGGCGAACCTCAAGATGGATTCGCGGGAGCTTGCGCCGAATCTCTACCTGCTTCATGGGTCGGGAGGGAACACGGTCGCTTCCATCGGGATCGATGGCGCGCTGCTGGTCGACCCGTCGTTCGCGGAGGTTGCGCCGAAGCTGAAAGCGGCGCTGCATGAGATGGGCATGGCGCCGGTGCGGTATGTGATCGATACGCACTATCACTCCGACCACAGCGGCGGGAACGGCGCGTTCGCGAAAGATGGTGCCGTGGTGATCGCGCAGGAGAACTGCCGCAAGCGGATGACGGAGACGCTGCATAGCGCATTCTGGGGAAGCACGACGCCTCCGTCGCCAGCGGCCGAGTTGCCGACGTTGACGTACGATCGCCGGTTGACGCTGGAGTTCAATGGCGAAGAGGTCACGCTGTTTCACAATCAGCCATCGCACACGGATGGCGATACGATTGTGTACTTCCACAAAGCGAACGTGGTGCACATGGGAGACATCTTCGTGAACAATCTCTTTCCGTATATCGATGTTGGAGTAGGCGGGAAGGTGGACGGATATCTGCCGGTAATCGACGAGGTGCTCGCGACGATCGACGACAAGACGCAGGTAGTTCCGGGGCATGGGCCGGTGGCGACGAAGCAGCAACTACGGGCGTATCGCGAGATGATCCAGACGGTCCGCGATCGGGTGGCTGCGGGTGTCGCTTCGGGCAAGACGCTGGAAGAGATCATGGCGAGCCATCCGACAAAAGAGTTTGATGCGCAGGATGCGACGAATCGGGTGGATGGGGATGGGTTTGTGGCGATGGTGTATCAGAGCCTGACAGGGAAGCGGCTGGATTGGCATCCGGTGAAGTAAGGGATCAAAAGCGAAACGCGGGGTTTCTTCGCTTCGCTCGGTCGAGATGACGTATCTATTGGGGGTTGGGACAGATATGAAGACAGTTTTTACGGTGATGGCTTTCGGTCTTATCGGGGCAAGCTCTTATGCGCAGCTTGCTGAGCCGAAGCAGGTGGTGGTGCTCCATGCGGCGCGTTTGCTGGATGTTGCAACTGGAACGGTCACGACTCCGGGCGAGATCCTGGTGCGGGGCGACAGGATCGTTGAGGTTGGCATGAAGGTGGCGCGGCCGGATGGAGCCGAGGTGATCGACCTGGGCGACGAGACGCTGATGCCAGGGTTGATCGATGCGCATGTTCATCTCTTCCTGCATCCCGGCGACGAAGATTTGCAAACAGTGGAGGAGAGCGTTCCTAAGCGGACTTTGATCGCCGCGAGCGCCGCGAAGGCTGACCTGATGGCGGGTTTCACGGCGGAGCGCGATATGGGCACAGAGGGCGCTGGTTCAGCGGACTCGGCTGTGCGCGACGCGATTAACTCGGGGATGATTCCGGGGCCGCGGATGCGAGTGAGCGGGAATGCGATCAGCATCACAGGTGGGCATGAAGATGCGATCGGGTTCAACCCGGAGCAGAAGGTGATGTCGAACGCGACGTATGCCGATTCTGCGGATGACCTGGTGCGCGTGATTCGTGAAGAGCTGAAGGGTGGCGCGGACTTCATCAAGATCTACGAGACGGGCAAGGACTCAGACTCAGGCGGGAAGTTTCATACGCCGTATCAGTACACGACGGCTCAGCTTGAGGCGGCGATCAGCGAGACGGCGCGGCAGGGAACGCACGTTGCGGTTCATGCGACGGGCGAGCCGGGGACGGGATATGCGGTGGCGGCGGGCGTTGTTTCGGTCGACCATGCGTACCAATTGAGCGACGCGACCATGGCGGCGATGAAGGTCAGGGGCATCTACGCGGTGCCGACCTTCACCATCACGGAGTACTTCGCGGATCATGCTTCCACGCCTGAGGGAGCAGTGAGAGAACGCAAGCTGCAGGCGATTCATGCGGAGGAGTTCAAGAAGCAGCTTGCCGCGGGTGTGCCGATGGCGGTGGGCAGCGATGTCGGGCCGTTTCCGCACGGAACGCAGGCGCGAGAGCTTGAGCTGATGGTGCAGTATGGGATGGCTCCACTGGCGGTGTTGCAGGCGGATGTTTTGAATGGCGCGAAGTTGTTGGGGTGGGATGCGGAGATTGGTCAGTTGAAGGCTGGCTACTTCGCGGACATTATCGCCGTGCCGGGTAATCCGATGAAGGATATCGCGGTGACGAAGTCGGTGAAGTTTGTGATGAAGGGTGGCGTGATCTATCTGCGCTAGGTCGAGGGATTCGGCTAGCGTGCTCGCGCCAGCGTGAGTTCGAGCAAATGATGGCCGCCGAAGGTGTAGGAGCGATGGCTAACCTGAAGTTCCGCTGTGGCGGGCAAAGGTTCGGTGCCGGGGTCATGCTTATGAAGGTCGCAGCTCCTGACCGGAACGGTGATGTGGCATTCCGCAGAGAGGCTGGGGAGCCGGTCTTTCCAGCCGCCGGCGAGCATGTTGCAGAGCTCGCCTACGGCATCGCACACGGCATCGCTTTGGGAGTCGACTTCAACGCCGCCGAGCATCGCGCTGGCAATGGCTGCGGAGGCGTTGCGGCTGAGATGGATCTCGCAGTGGCCGGAGATGACGCCTTCAAATCCGATGTGCGCGGTGTGCGGGCCGTGGACGCAGTCTTCCTCGCAGAGTGGGCATGGGCGAGTGGCAACGTCCATGCCCAGCATGGTGCCGAAAACCTCTTTCACCGTCTCGTCCATCCGCAGAAGGTTGTCGTGACTGAAGAGTTCCGTGGCCGGTACGGCGGGTTCGGGTCGCGTCATCAGAGCTTCCTCAACGGCGTTCTTATAAGTCTAAGCGGCGAGTAGAGGGATGACCTTCAGCTTGACCTGTTCCGGCGAGAAGGGTTTGCGAATGTATCCGCTGGCACCGGCGGCGACGGCCTCGCGTACGCGTTCGGCGGAGCTCTCCGTAGTGACCATGACCACGGGGATGCCTGCGCCGATGCCTTTGGAGCGCATCTCGCGCAGCATCTCCAGGCCGTTCATGCCGGGCATGTTGATGTCGCACATGATGAGCTGAACCTTGTTCGCCTTGAGGACTTCGAGGCCTTCATTGCCATCGGCGGCTTCGAGGACGGAGTTGAACTCCAGGCCGGCGACGGAGAGGGCGCGCAGCACAATCTTTCGCATCATCGCCGAGTCGTCGACGATCAGAACGGTATCCCTCATCTCAATCCACCCCTTGGGTGTGGTTATCGGCAGACGCCGCGGATGCTTGAACGGGTAAGTGCGCGAAGGCTTGTATGGGCGGGGTGCGGTAGATGGCGTGGACATCGAGGATGAGGCCTACGCGGCCATCGGAAAGGACAGCGCATCCCGCGAGACCAGCGACGTCTTTGAAGGTTGTACCGAGGGTCTTGATGACGACCTCTTGTTTGCCGAGCACATCGTCGACGAAGAGGCAGAAACGTTTGCCATCGCTCTGCGAGACAATCAACATGCCTTCGGTGAGTTGCCGTGTGCTGAGTGCGAGATTGAATCGTTCGTGCAAACGCACGATGGGCAGAAGGATGCCACGCACGGTGGCCATCTCGCCTCTGCCTTGCACGGTCGAGAGGGACGGCTCATCGGGTCGCAGGATCTCGAGGATGGAGAACATGGGGACGATGTAGCGGTTGTCTCCGACGCAGACGACGAGGCCCTCGATGATGGCGAGCGTGAGTGGAAGGCGGAGGAAGAACGTGGCCCCTTTGCCTTGCTCGGACTGGATGTCGATGCGGCCGCGGAGTTTTTCGACGTGCTTCTTGACGACATCCATCCCGACGCCACGACCGGAGAGGCCAGTGACGGCCTCGGCGGTGGAGAAGCCGGGTTCGAAGATGAGGAGATAGACTTCGGTGTCGGTTAGCTGAGCTCCAGGCCGCACGAGGCCTCGCTCCGTTGCTTTCGCGAGGATGCGAGTGCGATCAAGGCCGCGCCCATCGTCGGAGACCTGGATCACGATCTGGCCAGCGTTGTGATAGGCGGCGAGGCGGATAGACGCACAGGGATCCTTACCGGCGGCGATGCGCTGTTCGGGTGTCTCGATGCCGTGATCGATGGAGTTGCGGACCATGTGTAGCAAGGGGTCCGCGAGCTCTTCGGCTATGGTCTTGTCGAGCTCGGTCTCTTCGCCTAGGGTGGACAGGGAGATCTGCTTGCCGACCTGGCGAGAGAGGTCGCGGATGAGGCGCGCGGTGCGGTGAAACTGTGTCCCGATGGGAACCATGCGCATGCTGGTGGTGATGCGCTGGACTTCCGTGGTGACGCGGGTGAGCAGCGCGAGGTCGCCGGTGAGGCGAGAGTCCTGTAGGCCAAGCAGCTTTGGGCTGTGGCTGACGAGAGTCTGGGCGATGACGAGTTCGCCGATCAGGTTCATCAGGTGATCAAGCTTCGCGGTCTCGACGCGGATGGAAGAGTTGCGGGTGGACTCTTTCTTCGCAGAAGTGGTCTGGGTCTCGGACAATGGGACGTCATGCGCGGAGGGCGTATCTTCCACTTCAGACGGCTGATCTTCTTCCTTGTTCTCCTGCGATGAGGAAACAGTGGCGCGAATCTTCTGAATGATCGTGTCTGTTGATACGAGAGTCCTAGCAGCTCCGGGGGCGGATCCGTCAGAGGTTGCTACGAACTCGAGTCGGTCGGTCTCGCCGCGGATGAAGTCCATCGATTGCAGGACGGCATCGGCGATCGAGGAGAGTGAAGAGAGTTTTCCGGAGCGGCCGAGATCGAGGAGCGTCTCTACTTCATGCGCAACCTGCTGAATGTCGGAGAGTTCGAGGAAGCCAGCTAGTCCCTTGATCGTATGGAAGGCTCGGAAGGCGGCGTCGATGTCGCCGGAGTCCGCGCCGGTGCTCTCGATGTGGAGGATCTTTTCTTCGATGGAGTTGAGGTGCTCACGGACCTCGACGATGAAGTCGGCAAGCATGGCAGGGTCGGCGGTGTAGGCGCTCATGTCGCCGGGCTCCTGCGTTTGAAGATCGAGATCGTCCGGTGTCAGATCTGCGGGCATCATGGCTGTCCTGTTATAGGGCCGTGACTCCTGAGCACTTGTTCGATGTCGAGAAGGATTCTGACTTTATCGTTAGTGCGTGCCATTCCGAGCAGATAGGGGGAAGGAGTTGAAATACCGAAGTCCGGCGTGTCCTGGATGTCGCCCGCGACGATGTTGACGACCTCGGAGACCTCGTCGACGATGACGCCAGTAAAGCGGTCGGAGTCGCCAAAGCGGGTCCGAATGACGACGATGCAGGTTTGTTTCGAGTAGGCTTGCGCGGGGAAGCCAAGCCTAAGGCGGAGATCGATGACGGGAATGACACGGCCGCGTAGATTGATGACGCCCTTTACGGAGGGCACCGTCTGCGGGACGGAGGTGATCTCCATGATGCCGAGGATCTCCTGCACGCTGGCGACGCGGATGGCAAAGTCTTCGGTGGCGAGGCGGAAGACGAGATGCTTTCCGGCGCGTGGATCTTCTGCTGGCACGAGAGCGGGCTCGATGGAAGGGGGCGTTAGGCGTTGATCGAATTGTGCAATCGCTGCCGACGGGCTCCCCATGGAGACGTTATCGGCTGGGAAGAGGCAAGGATTACGGCAGGAGAATTATCGCATCCCATCCATTCGCGGTGAGGCCGCGAATGGATGGGGGATCGTAGGTTCGTGCTGACTTGATTAAGCCGCGGTGATCTGGCGTTCCTTCAGCGACTTCAGCGTGTCCTTGCTTAGAGATTTCTCATGGAGGAGAAGCTCTGACGCTTTGACGCGTGGGTTGGCGTGGAACCAGCGCTGGAAGATGTTATCGCAAAGGAGATTGGTGAGCGCGAGCAGCGACATACCCTGGTGATGGGCCATCCATGACTTCACGAGTTGAGGCTCGCGGCCTGCCGTGTAGTCCGCCGCCTCGTAGAAGCCATAGGCTCCGACCCAGCCTTGTGTGGCCATGCGGCGGAGGTTGGCGATAGCTTCGCCGCGCAGGATGGGCAGCGCAAGGAAGGTTGCGTAGGGCGCTATGACAGGGCCGTCTTCTGCGCCGTACTTCAGAGCGAGGGAGGGAATGCCCCATGCCTGATAGCCGTATCGTCCGATCGAGTCTGTCTCGGCGAAGCCCGATTCGGAGATGCCCCACGGCATGTGCCCAGGGAACTTTTTGACGTGGTCGCGCTGGATCTGTACGGCTGATTCGAGTGAGCGATAGATGAGGGTGTTGGGGAAGGTCTTCATCCACAACGCGGGCATCATGTACTCGAACATGGTGCCGGTCCAGGAGAGCAGGCAGGCGCGGCCTTTCACCAGCACATGCGAGCGATCAAGCCGGAACCATGACTGCTGCGGGATGTCACCCTTGGCGACGGCGAGGAAGCTGGCAATGCGTGCCTCCGAGGCAAGGAGGTCGTAGCAGGCCGAGTGGAGCTTCTCGGTAGGGCCGTCGTAGCCGATGGAGAGGAGTTGACGATCTTCGACGAGGAGGAAACCGTACTCCATGGCCTCAGCATGCGCCTGTGCCTGTGTCGCGACGGCAAGCATCTCACCGTGCAGCGTGCGGAGATTCCGGTCGGCTGCGGAGATAAGCGTCTTCAACTTGGTGGCAAGGCCGCCGAGGGGCGATTCGGGCGCGAAGTTGCAGCAGGCCTCCTCGAGCTTAGCCTGGATGGTCAGAGCGTAGGCGGCGGCGTTCTCTAGTGCGGGCGACTTCGAATCGATCTCGGTGCCGAGAGAGGCGGACTCGAAGAGTGGCTCGAACTCCGGCAGACGCCACGGAGCGTAGTTCTCGATGAAGTTGCGGAGGGCGAGAATTCGGCGATTGCACTCGGCGGCGATCCATACGGTCTCTCCGGAGCCAGAAGGAATCGATGTTTCAAAAAGTTCCTGCGTGAGAGCGCGGAGCGGATTGGCCTCTTCACGCTTGTGCGTCTTATGGGTGTTCGAGCCTGCCACCCAGTCCTGCATGAGGTGGATGCCCGCGAATGAAGCAGGCGAGAGGATGGACCGCTTGAGCAGATCGACGGCGCCGGCGTGGAGCGTATAGAGGCCCGCAGCAAGGTTGCCGCTATCAACGGCGGACACCGTGAACGGAGGAATCGCGGAGAGGGTTTCGATGTCGTACCAGTTGTAGATATGACCGTGGTTCTTTTCGAGACGATCGTAGGTGGAGAGCGTGCCGAGAGACGCCGATGCGTACTCCGGCAACGTGATGAAGCCGAACTCGTACGCGGCCTGACGCGCGTTGAAGAGCATGCCGAGGTTGGTGGGCGAGAGCTTGAGAACTTGAAGCGTGTCCTTCTCTTCAACGTTGTCGGGGATTAGCCAGTGGTTCTTCTCGTCACCGAACTCTGCATAGTAGCGCCAGAGCAGAAGCGCCTGCTGACGAAGGAAAGTGGTGTCGGCGGCGGTGAGAGGCTTTTCGATCCGTGTGGGTGATGAGTTCAGCCAGCGTGACACCAAAGGAGCGATCGCCCAGAGCAAGAGAATAGGAGCGGCGGGAAGCAGAGCGTTACGATGCGCAAGAAAGATGATGGCTCCAAAGGCAAGCGCAAGCACCGGCGACATCCGCAGGTAAAAATCCAGGTGGGTCTTCTTGCTGCCAGACTCCGACTGGGCGGCCGTCTCCCATTCCAGCATGTGTTTGCCGGAGACGAACTTGCGATTGAGCGAACGAATGATCGCGTCCAATGAGAGCAGCATGTGGTGCGGCAGGAAGATAAGGTTCAGCAGCGTAATTCCGCAGGAGGCCCAGAAGGCCGCGATTCCGTCGCGTGCCGTGGGAATGCTCATCTTCAGAGCGGCGCGGCCGAGACCGAAGCCAAGCTGAACAAAGTTAGGCAGCAGAAGCAGGATGAGGGTTGCGGTGGTCCAGTAACGAGGGCCTCCGGTCAGGAAGAACCAGCCGCAGATCAGCAGGAGAAACGTAACCGGTTCGACGAGGGAACGGCGGAGGTTGTCGAAGATCTTCCAGCGCGAGATGGTGCTGATCGGGTTGGCGACCATGCGGTTGTCTTCGTTCGGGACGCGGCCGAAGAGCCACTGCGCGATCTGCCAGTCGCCGCGCAGCCAGCGGTGTTTGCGGCGGGTGTGGGCGGAGTAGTGCGAGGGGTAGTCGTCGATGATCTCAATGTCGGTGACGAGACCGGCGCGAACGTAAGCGCCCTCAATCAGATCGTGAGACAGGAGGGCGTTGCGGGGGAAGCGGCGATCGAGGACCTGGTGGAGGACGGCCACGTCGTAGATGCCCTTGCCCGCGAAGATGCCTTCGCCGAAGAGGTCTTGATACACGTCGGAGACGGCGCGGGTGTAGATGTCAAAGCCGGTTTCTCCGGAGTAGAGAGCGGCGAGGCGTGAGCGTGATGCTGAGGAGACGGAGACGCCAACGCGGGGCTGGAGAATTCCGTAACCGGCGGTGACGATGCGAGAGCGAGGATCGATGATGGCCTGGTTGAGTGGATGAGCCAGTGTGCCGGACATGCGAGCAGCGGTACCGCGCGGAAGTTGCGTGTCGGAGTCCAGCGTTATGACGTAGCGGATGCCCTTGAGGAGTTCTGTCGGCCCGGCTTTGATGGGGAAGGCATCTTCGACGTTGAGGAGATACTTATTCAGGTCAAGCAGCTTCCCGCGCTTGCGCTCCCATCCCATCCAGACTCCCTGGCGCGCGTTGAAGACACGATGGCGGTGGAGCATGACGAACTTGCCGCCGACTTCGCGGGCGTACTTCTCGTTGAGTTCATCGATGAGGCGGACAGCGAGGTTGACGAGGATGTTCTTGTCTTCGTCGAACGGACGGGCTGCCGAGTCGGCGAGATCGGTAAGAAGACCGAAGTGAAGGTTTGGATCCTGATTCGAGAGATAACGAGCCTCAAGCTCTTCGAAGAGATCGCGTACCTGGGCCTCGTTGAGCAGCAGCGATGGCACGACGACCATGGTGCGAGCTTCGTCGGGGATGCCCTTGGAGAAGTCGACCTTGGGAAGCGCTTCGGCGTGAAGCAGTGCGGAGACGGTGGAGTTGATGAGGTCGACGCCGCCCTGGGTTGCAGGAAGTAGCGCCAGCAGGAGAGCGAAGATGACGGCGGCGAAGTCGTGGTGTGGAACGAGCGGAAGGATGAGCGCCGCTATGAGCAGGACCGAGAGCGTGAAGATGCCGAGGATGTAGAAGTCCTCGTTGTAGCGGCGGAGGCCGTCGCGGAGGGCCTGCATAAAGGGCGGGTGGTAACCGATCTGTTTGCGGAGTTCGGGTAGACCTTCGGCGAAGAGATAGTAGCCGATGTGGGAGACGCGGAATGCCGTTTGGGGATCCGGACTTTTTCGTTGCGCGGACCGAGCGGCCATGTTGAGCGCGGTCTGCGCGGTCTCGAGTTCGCTCTTGTCGGCGCGGGCGGCGAGCGATGCGACACGCTCATGGTACGAAGCGCGGGTCTCATCTTCCATGCGGGCGAAGATGCCGGTGGGGTCTTGCCGCAAAACGGCGTCGAACTTGAGGATCGATTCGAGGAGCTTGCGCCATTCGTATTGGTTTAGGCGGCGGAGGCTGTGGATGGGGGCAGAGAAGGGCGACTCCTCGATAGGCGGCATCGTGGGAGCGGCGAAAGTCTCATCGGCGCGATCGAGGATGTATTCAAGCTGGGCGAGCTTGAGGGCTTCCGGAAGAAGCCGGACTTCATCGAGAGACAGGGGATCGTGTTGCTGCGCCTCAGCTGTGTAGACGGAGAGCGAGGCTGGGGACCAGATGCCATCGGCTGTCGCGAGATAGTTCTCCGCGAGATTTACGATTCGAGGGAGCTCTGAGCCATCGGGGAGCTGGATTTTCTGAATGGAGGCGAATTTGTCGCTGGCAGCGTTGGCGGAGATAATGGCCGCCTCGAACATGCGGCTGCTCTCGAGGAGTTCAAGCTGGGGTGTGAGTTCCTTGGTGTTCGCAATGGCCTTGGCGGCGGTGAGGCGGGCCTTGAGGCGGTCGGAGAGGGCCTTGAGGCGAAGCTTCAGACCTTCGGACGAGACTGCCTTTGGAAGCGGCTGCCAGCGGCTGATCAGCGTCGCGGCGTTGGCGCGCAGGACCTCGTCCGAGACCGAAGGAGCTTCTGGCAGGCCCTCGGTTGGGATCTCGATGTCGGGTACGGTCGAGTGGGGGGCTTGTTCTTGCGAGATCAAGGTGTCGTCTGTGATGGCCATGACTAAATCCTTCCTGGTTGAGACGGACGAGGTGGAACATGAAACGACTAGTGCGGGGATTCTTCCTCTTCGGCAGGCTCAGAGTCAGAATGACGGGGAAGAGCAACTGCAAACGCAGATTCCCTTCGGGAATGACAAACAAAAGCGGGTCAACGGTAGCTGGCGGCCTGCATCTCGAACATGGAGGCGTAGAGGCCGCCCTCTTCCATCAAGCTCTTATGGTTTCCTTGTTCCACCAGCTTACCGCCTGACAGGACGACGATGCGGTCGGCCATGCGGACGGTGGAGAATCGATGAGAGATGAGCAGGGCCATCTTGCCCTGGGTGAGTTCGGCGAATCGTTCGAAGACCTCGAGCTCACTTTTGGCGTCGAGTGCGGCGGTGGGTTCGTCGAGGATGAGCAACTGGGCGTCGCGGAGATAAGCGCGGGCGAGGGCGATCTTCTGCCATTCGCCGCCCGAGAGTTCTACGCCGCCTTCGAAGCGGCGTCCGAGCATCTGGTCGTAGCCGCCGCCGAGCTTGGCGACGACGGTATCGGCGAGGCTCTTGTGCGCGGCGATCTCGATCTCGCCGTCTTCGTAGTTCTTCTCGACGCGGCCCACGGCGATGTTTTCCTTGGCGGTCATCTCGAAGCGCATGAAGTCCTGGAAGATGACGCCGATCTGGCGGTGGAGGTCTGCGAGGTCATACTCGCGGAGGTCGATGCCGTCGAGGAGGATCTGGCCTTCGGTGGGATCGTAGAGCCGGGTGATGAGTTTGACGACCGTGGTCTTTCCCTGGCCGTTCTCGCCGATCAGGGCGATCCGTTCGCCCGGTGACAGCTTCAGGTTGAAGTTGCTGAGGATCTTGCGGTCGCTGCCGGCGTAGGAGAATGAGACGTTGCGGAACTCGAAGCCTTGATGGATGACTTCCGGCGCGGGAAGGCCGTTGGGCTTGGACTTGACGGTCGGCTCCATCTCGAAGAAGGCGAGGAGGTCGGTGAGAAAAAGCGCTTGGTCGGCGATGCCGCTGGCGGTGGAGAAGACTTGCTGCAGGTTGGAGCTGGCCTGCTGGATGGAGGTGGTGAGGAAGGTGAACTCTCCGATGTCGTAGCGGCCGTTGAGCGTGCGATAGATGACGTAGACGTAAGCGCCGTAGTAGCCGAGTGTCCCGATGATTCCCAGCAGGCCGCCGACGATCAGCTTGGAACTGGCGAGTGCCGTGTCTTCCACGTAGATCGCGTGAGCGAGGGCCTGGAAGCGGTCGGTGAAGAACTTATTGAGGCCGAAGAGTTTTACTTCCTTGGCGCCTTCGCGGCTTCCGGCTACCGTGCGGAGATAGTCCATCTGGCGCTTCGCGGTGGTCTGGCGGAAGTTCTTGGCGTAGCCGAGGAAGGCGTAGTGGGTCTCGCCAAGGAAAGACGGCAGGACGCCCAGCGCGAGGAGAAGGACCAGCCAGGGGGAGGCGACGGCGAGGGCGGCGGAGAAGGCCAGCGTGGTGATGACCTGCTGGAAGAGGCGGCCCAGTTGCTGGATCATCGCGAGGCGGTCGGTCGCCTGGACGCGAGCGCGCTCGAGGCGGTCGTAAAAGATCGGGTTCTCGTAGGTGGTGAGGTCGAGGCGGGCGGCCTGCTCCATGACGCGAACGCTAACGTACTGGGTGTAGCGGTTGGCGAGCAGCGAGTCGGAGTAGTCGACTGCGCGGGTCAACAATCCGAGAAGCACATTCAATCCGACTTCTGTTCCCACGAGGTACCAGAAGTTGGCGGGAAGATCCTGGTGGCGGGCTACCTTGTCTGCGATGTCTTGGATGATGTACTGAGCTACTTTGGCGAGTGCAAAGGGGAGAGTCGCAACGATGACACGAAGTATGAGGCCGGCCGAAACGACGCCGGGTCCGGAGTCCCAGAGAATCTTCAGGACAGGAGGCATGTTCCTCAGCGCGCGGACGCGCTCGCGCCATGGGCTTTCTTTCGGCTGCTCGTCGACGTGGTCAGCGATCAAAGTCAATAAGCGCTCGCTTGAGAAGGGATAGAGGAATCAGCCGAAATAACTTTGTGACCTCTGACTTATAGATGCAAAGAAGCACCATAAGTGTTGGCTCGTGCACACTTGGTCTGTACTGAGCAAAGGGAATTAGTCCCATCCATGCGGTAATGCTGAGTGGATGGGAGCGCCGATCCTTGATCCCTGGTCACCTGGTACTCTACATTGCCTGGCGTCTTGCTAGTTGGCAGCGCCTGCTGCCGCGTCTGGCTTGTCGGTCTTATCCGTCTTGGGAAAGTAGCCGCTACGCGTGCGAACTTGTAGCTTGCCGTATCCCTTTTCCTTCGCGTCGACGTGGATCTGACGATAGCCGCCGAGCGTGGGCGACTTGGTGGAACGATACGCGAGGGTGTACTGGGTGCGGATGTCGTGGGCCACTTCGGCAGCGATGGCATCGACTTCCTTGATGTTCTTCGGGAAGTAGGCGACGCCTCCGGTCTGCTCGGAGAGAGCCTCAAGGACGCGGCGGGCATGACGGACTTCGTTCTTATCGGTGTCGGGGCCGAAGAGCAGGCCGACGCAATAGATGACCGGGCCGTCGAGGTCCTGAATGCGGCGGATCGCGTCTTCGAGGGTGGCGCTGGAGGCGTTGTCTTCGCCGTCGGTCACGACGAGAAGGACCTGCTTGGGCCGCTTGGCGTTCTTCGAGAGATAGTCGGCGGAGGCGACGAGTGCGTCGTAGACGGCGGTACCTCCGCTGGACTTAATGAGGCCGAGACCCTGTTGGAGCTTCGCGGTGTCTGAGGTGAAATCCTGGTCGATAAATGCTTCCCAGGAGAAGTCGACCAGGAACGCTTCGTCGTCAGGATTCGAGAGCTTCACCAGATCGAGGGCGGCCTGGTTTACGGCGGCGCGCTTGTCGTACATCGATCCGGAGCTGTCGATCAGGATCCCGAGGGATACGGGAAGGTCTTCGTGGCGGAAGGACGCTATGGTCTGTGGCACGCCGTCTTCGTAGACGTGAAAGGCGTCCTTGTTGAGATCGAGGATAGAGCGGCCGGAGCCGTCCAGGACGGTGGCGTTGAGGCGGACTTCGTAGGTGTCCTGGCGCAGGACATACTTTCCGCCAGAGCCCCTGGTGATGACGCCTTGCGAGGACTGAGGAGCCGTCTGGTTGACTGAGCCGGGTGCAGGGTCAGGGTCCGGCGAAGGGGCCGGGTCGCGATCCACCGTAAGCGACGGTTGGCCTTGAGCGGGCGGAGGGCTCTGAACGGGCTGGGTTGGCTGAGGCGTCTGGCCATGCAGAAGCGCGGCGGAGGTCAGCAGAATCGACCAGACCAAGGGAGTCGAGAAGCGAGCAGATGGTGTCATCGACTGGAGTTGAGTCGCAAGGGGAGCCCGGATGGACCTGGTTGCCGGTTGGAAGAGGTCAAGTGGCACGACTTCGTCCTATGCTATCGGTTTACTGCGAAGGTGCATAGTATCCCTGACGATAATGCACGTCGAGGATAGGAAGTCCGGGCGGGGGCAGCAGTCGCACCTTCAATTTTCGCCAGTTTCCATCTTTCTTTACCTCGGAAGGGCGGTAGCCGATGACGTACTCGTTGCGGAGTTCGGCGCTGATGCGGGTGGCAATGTCGCCCATGTCGCCCATGTCTGTGATGCGGAAGAGACGGCCACCGGTTAGCTCGCAGATGTCGGTGAGGAGAATGGGGCCGGTCTGCTCTTCGATGGTGGAGGCGTCCACGTCGAAGATGCCGATGGAGTAGATCTGGACGTCGGACTCGCGGACGATGCGGCGAAGCTCGCCTTCGGAGTAGCGGCTGCGGTTGTCGCCGCCGTCGGAGATGATGAGCAGGGCTTTGCGATCGTACTTGGCGTCGCGCAGTTTACTTACCCCTAAATAGACTGCATCAATCAAGGCAGTCCGATTTTCGGGCTTCAGCATGACCATGCGGGCCTCGACGTCGTCGACATCGGAGGTGTAGTCGACGATGACGGCGGGGCGATCGTTGAAGCCGACGACGAAGAATTCATCCTGCGGATTGCAGGTACGCATGAACTCGGAGAGAGCTTTGCGGGCGCGGGCAAACTTGGAGGTCATACTGCCGGAGAGATCGAAGACGATGCCGATGGTGACTGGGGCGTCCTCGGTCGAGAAAGTCTTGATGACCTGTCCCTGATTGTTGTCGAAGACGTTGAAGTTCTCTTTCTCCAGACCGGTAACGAGCCGATTCATGGGGTCAGTGACAGTCATCGGGACGAGGACGAGGTTTGCTTCAACCCGAATCGGGGAGTTCCTGCGGGGTGAACCGGGAGTGGCGGGGGGCGGTGTTGGTGCAACCGTCGGTTGCGCGGGCTTCGCCGGAGTACCGATCGGAGTATTCGGGGCATCCAGGGGATTCTCCTGGGCGGCAGAGATGCCCGTGCCGAGAAGCGCGACAAACAGCAGGAACAGCAGGTGCCAGGCAGCGGTGGATGCTGCGGCAATCAAGAATCGTGGGCCTGATGTGAGGTATTTCATGACAATACTCCCTGATTGTCGTTGACGGGATCCATCTCAAACGTAAGGAAAGCGTTCTAGACGCTTTCCAGTAGCTGATACTCTAGACCTTTTCTTCATCCGCAGATGTCACGAAGATGTAACCATCGGCGAATGCGGGCGATATTCGGATCGGACGGGTTCATTATGGCTTACGTTGGCCGCGAGGAATCGGATGCCACCAAGGTGCTATGCGAGCGGCCGGATACGCGAACTGTAACGTAAAGCTCGTACAATCAAGAAAACTACTGATGGAGTAAACGACCCAAGCATGGCCCGTATCTATCCTTTTCGCGCACTTCGCTACGATCCCTCCCGCGTCCATATGGAAGACGTGGTGACCCAGCCGTACGACAAGATCACGCCGGCGATGCAGCAGCACTACTACGACGCCAGTCCCTACAACCTGGTGCGCGTGATCCTGGGCAAGCATGAGCCTGACGATAGCGAGCGGGACAACGTTTACACGCGGGCTGCTAGATATCTGAAGCAATGGCGTAACGACCATGTGCTGGCGGAAGAGTCTGAGCCGGCGATCTACGGATACTCGCAGACCTACAAGGTTCCGCATACCGAGGAGACTCGCGAACGCCGTGGGTTCATCGCCCTGGGTCATCTCTATGACTATGTGGACAAGGTCGTCTACCGGCACGAGCAGACCTTTCCCAAGCATAAGTCTGATCGGATGAGCCTCTTCAAGGCGACGCGGACGTATTGCGAGCAGATCTACATGCTCTACTCCGATCCGGCGTTTACGGCGGAGAAGCTGATATTTGGTGGTACCGGCAAGGGCGGAGAGAAGACGGCTCCCGCCGATCTCTCCATCACGGATGAGTACGGCGTTGTACATCGCGTCTGGAAGCTCACCGACCCGAACCTGATCAACCTTATCCTTACGGCGATGGCGGACAAGAAGCTGATCATCGCGGATGGACATCACCGCTACGAGACCAGCGTTGCCTACGCGAAGGAGCGGTCGGCGCAGTTGAAGCTGCCGCTGAACCAGCCTGCGGATGAGGACGAGCGACTCGCGCCAAGCCAGTTGCCGGCACCGCCGTTTCCGGAAGCGGCGATGATGATGACGTTCGTGAACATGGATGCGCCGGGAATCACGATTCTGCCGACTCACCGGGTGGTGCATGGTCTGCAGGACTTCTCCGGCGAGGCGTTCGCGGCCAAGGCGGCGGAGTTCTTCGACGTGACGCGGCTCGCGGAGGTTGACCTTAATATTTTGAAGCCCTTGGAGGGCGTTGCCTTTATCGCGGCAACGGCGGCGGGCTCCTATTTGTTCAAGGCCAAGCCAGATGCGGTCGCCGCGGCACTGGGAGGCATATCGCCGCGCCAGGCGAAGCTGGATGTGGTGCAGCTTCACCTGGTGGTGCTCGACCGCCTGCTGGGATTGAACCAGGAGACGATCACGAAGCTAGGAAATGTCCGTTACATTCGCGAGGCGGATGAGGCTTTGGGGCAGGTGAAGAGCGGAGAGGCGGATGTGGCGTTTCTCATCAAGCCGATTACGCTGGACCAGTTGCGGGACATCTCATTGTCTGGCGATGTGATGCCGCAGAAGTCGACCGACTTTTATCCCAAGCTGTTGAGCGGATTGGCGATCTACGCGCTCGACTAACATGTTGCGATGTCTCTAAGAACGGCCTCTGGCAGCGATGCCAGGGGCCGTTTCCGTTGGATCGCCCGGTTTCTGTGATGGAGATGCGATTGCGAGTCTCCGCTGGGCGGGCTGACTTCTAAGCAGAGCTCGCCAGCGAGGTATGCGTGGGCAACGGAAGAGGTGTGGGTGCCGCGATGATCTGCTTAATGGCGGCCTTTGTGGCCCAGCCTGCGGGCTCGCAAGCTGCGAACCTTGACCGAAGCACTATCGTGCTCGATGCGGCTCATGGAGGTATTGATGGCGGGGCGCAGATCGGGGAACAGGTTGCCGAGAAGGATGTGACCCTGACCGTGGCGGAGAGGCTTCGGGTGTTGCTAACGGCCGATGGTTTTCATGTCGTTATGACGCGGGACGGAGAAGCAGATGGGGGAAGTCTGGACCACAGGGCGGAGGTGGCAAACCGGTCGAATGCAGTTGCATGCGTGGTAGTCCATGCGTCGAGTAGTACGAAGGGTGTGCTCGTTGGGACCTCAGCGCTGAGGTCGTCGGTGATGCGAGCTGCGAACCGTCCCAGAGAGGAAGCTCGGACAGGCGTGCCGTGGGGCCGCGCCCAGGAAGCTTATGTTGCACAGAGCGGACTGCTCGCAAATCAGATTGGGACGGCACTGACGCGGGCCGGGATTCCGGCGACGATGATGCGTGTGATGATGCGACCGCTCGACAATCTCACTTGCCCAGCGATCTCGATCGAAGTTGGAGCTCTTAGCGGAGAGGGGGCCAAGGCGACTCCGGTTACCGACGGGGGATATCAGCAGAGGTTGGCGGAGGCGATCGCCGCAAGCCTGCAGCTTTGGCGGAACCAGGCGCAGCCGGCGGACTCTATGGGGGCTGGTCTTTGATTCCACGATACCAGCGTGCTTTGTTCTATGGCCTTCTTGCGAGCATCGTAATGATGGCGCTCTTCCTATTTTATGAGCGGGAAAGGGTGCGCAAACGATGGCTTGCCACTGTGGATGCGACTCCCCTTGTTGCGCCGCCTCATGCCCATGAGATCTCTGCCACGCTCGACCTGGCGAGCGATCGCGATGGAACGATTACGGCTGTTCAGCGCCAGTTGGCTTTGCCTGATGAGACATCGGGAGGGCGAAGGCGCTTCTGGGGCGATTGATGGCCGAGTATGCTCTGCCCAGGTCTGACCATCCGCTGGCTGGCGGAGCGGCGGTCGACGATGTGTTCCTGGTTCGGTTGCCGCTGGCGGAGGGTTCAACGGGAGCAGATGAGGGCGAGATGGCGGTGATCAATCTGCGGGGAAGCTTTATCGACCAGCATCCATCGGGAGTCGAGACGGAGATGCTGAGCCTGCTGTCGATGCTGGGAACGTTGCACGCGAACTTCCCGGAGATTGCCACGGTGAGGTTTGTGGTGGACGGGAAGAGGCGGGAGACAGTGGCCGGGCATGTCGATCTCGGCCGGCTGTATCCGGCTGTGGACACGACGGCCGGGCCTGGCGATCTTCAGCCGGCTCCTTAGCAATGAGCCGAAGTAAGATAGAGGAACCGCGGAACGAGGCTGCGATTCTCTGGATTCTTCTCTTGAAATGTCACAATTTTCTTCTGCACGAAGACTGAAGGTCGGGGTCTTCGACTCGGGTTTTGGGGGATTGACGGTCCTCCGCGAACTACTGAAGCTGCTGCCGGAGGCGGACTCGATCTACCTTGGCGATACAGCTCGGCTGCCGTATGGATCGAAGTCGCAGAAGACGATCAGCCGGTATGCGGTGGAGAGTTCGCGGTTTCTTGCCGATCAGGGCTCGGACCTGCTGGTGATTGCGTGCAATACGGCGACGGCGATGGCGCTTCCGGATATTCAGGAGGCAATGACGATCCCGGTAGTCGGCGTGATTGAGCCGGGAGCGAAGGCGGCGCTGGCGACGGGAGCGGGCGATGTCCTGGTGCTGGCAACAGCGGCGACGGTGCAGTCTGGAGCCTATACGGCGGAACTCAACGCTTTGGGGTTGAAGGCTTACGAGAAGGCTTGTCCGCTGCTGGTGCCGCTGGTGGAAGAGGGATGGACGTCGCATCACGTGATGGACGAGGTGCTGAAGATCTATCTGTCGGAGGCGCTTGCGCAGGCGCCGGATTCGGCGGCGTTGCTGCTGGGGTGTACGCACTATCCTTTGATTCAAGCGGCAATACGCGAGGCGGCGGAGCGACTGGGACACCCGATGGAGATTGTCGATTCGGCGCGGGCAACGGCGATGGCTACGGCCGAGATGATCGCTGCGAGGTTTGGCAACGTTGCCGGTCATTTGTCAGGCGTGGCGAAGCTCGAGTTTTATGCGACGGATTCCGTGGAGAAGTTTCAGAGGCTGGGCGCTGGATTTCTTGGGCAGCCGATTGATGAAGTGCGGCTGATTGACCTTGGTGGCTAGACAATAAATTGAAGGAGCACGACGAACGATGCCATTTCTGTTGAAGACAGAGCCGAATAAATATTCCTACGATGACCTCGAACGCGATGGCGAGACGGTGTGGGACGGAATTGCTAACAATCAGGCGCTGCTATATCTGCGCGGGATGAAGAAGGGCGAGAAGCTGGTGATTTATCACTCGAACATCGGCAAAGCGGCGGTGGGAACGGCGAAGGTGGCGAGCGTCGATGCCAGCGATCCGAAGAATCCCAAGGTCGTCATCAAGCCGGTGAAGAAGTTCAAGGTGGCGAAGGAACTGGCGGAGATTCGGGCGGCTTCGGTGTTCACGGATTCGATCATGTTCCGGCAGTTCCGGCTGTCGGTGGTGCCGATTACCGAGGATCAGTATGACTGGCTGGTGAGTCCGGCGAAGGGCTGAGCGTTTGTGGCTGTCCCACTCATCGCGATAAGACTGCGATGAATGGGGCACGCAGTTGTGGCTCGGGGCTTTGAGTGGTGCCTAACTGCTATGCTTACGGTTGCGTTTCACACGATGAAGGAAGGGAAGTTCGATGATTGATATGACAGGCAAGGTGGCCGTGGTGTTTGGCCTGGCCAACAAGCGCAGCATCGCATACGCGATCGCGCAGAAGTTGTCGGAGGCCGGCGCGACGCTGGCGATCTGTTACCAGAATGAGCGGCTGCGGCGCGATGCTGAGGAGTTGGCTGCGGGCCTTGAGGGCGCAGGTGGTCCGGCGAAGACGTTTATGTGCGACCTCTCGTCGGACGAGCAGATCGATGCGACCTTCATCGCAATAAAAGAGACCTATGGGACGATCCACCATCTTGTCCACGCTGTCGCGTTTGCGCCGGCAGAGGCGATCCACAACGACTTCATCGAGACCTCGCGCGAGGCGTTCCGTATTGCCCACGACGTCAGCGTCTACACGCTGGTTGCGGTGAGCCGCGCGGCTGTGCCTCTGATGACTGAGGGGGGATCGATCCTGACGCTGACCTACTACGGCGCGGAGAAGGTTGTGCCGAAGTACAACGTCATGGGCGTAGCCAAGGCCGCGCTCGAAGCTACGGTGCGTTACCTGGCAAGCTCGCTTGGCACGAAGGGGATTCGCGTGAACGCGATCTCGGCAGGGCCGATCAAGACGCTGGCCGCCCGTGGCATCGGCGATCTGCAGAAGATGCTCGATTCGCACGCTGAGCGGGCACCGCTGCATCGCAACGTCGAGCAGAGTGAAGTCGGTGGCGCGGCGCTCTTCCTCGCTTCGCCGCTGGCATCGGGCATCACGGGCGAGGTGATGTACGTCGACTGCGGCTACAACATCATGGGCTTCTAGAAGAGGTTCGCATCATGGAACTGAAGAAGGTGCTGCTGGTTGAGTTCGACAGCGAGATAGCCCGGACGCGAAAGATGCTGGAGCGTCTGCCGGACGAAAAGTGCGAGTACAAGCCGCATGAGAAGTCGATGTCGTTCGTGAAGCTGGCGAATCACACGGCGGACATACCGGCTCATGTGACGCGGATTCTGGCGTACACCGAGGTCGATATGGCGCAGCCGCGCGAGCCCTCCGCTCCACCGGCGAATGGCGCGGAGCGCTTGAAGCACTTCGACGCGCTGGCGTCGACGGCCCGGGCGAATCTGGCTGCGGCATCCGATGAGGCGCTGGATGAGCGCTTTACCCTGCGGGCTGGCGAGCACATCATCTTCTCCGATCCGCGCTATCTCGTTATCCGAAACCTCTTCTTCAACCACATGATTCACCACCGGGCGCAGCTTGGGATGTATCTTCGGCTGAACGATTGCCCGGTGCCGTCGATCTACGGGCCTTCAGCCGACGAAGGCTGATATCTCTTAAGGGATGTGGCGGCCACGGAAGATTCCGTGGCCGTTTTTCATGCTGCGATGCTGGGCAAAGTTGGACACCCATGCGACAGAGCAGTTCTGTAGGCTGAAGGGTGGCAGGTGGTTATGGCAGAGTTTGATGCAGTAGATGCAGTCGATCCGATCGTCCTGTTCGAGACATGGTTCGAGTTGGCGAAGGCGAGCGAGGTGAACGATCCGAACGCGATGTCGCTGGCTACGGCGACGGCGGAGGGGCGGCCCTCCGTGAGGATGGTTCTCATGAAGAAGGTCGATGAGAAGGGATTCACTTTCTATACGAACGAGCAGAGCCAGAAGGGGCAGGAGTTGAAAGCGAATCCCCACGCGGCGCTCTGCTTTCATTGGAAGAGCATGCGGAGACAGGTGCGGGTGGAGGGACCGGTCGAACCGGTTTCAGTGGCAGACTCAGACGAATACTTCCATAGCCGGTCACGGCGGAGTCAGATTGGGGCGGTGGCCTCGCAACAGAGCCGTCCGCTGGCGAGCCGCTCTGAGTTAGAAGAGAAGGCTGCGGGGCTTGCGGTACAGTACCCGGGAACGATTCCGCGGCCGGAGCATTGGCGAGGATTTCTGGTGATTCCCGAGAGGATTGAGTTCTGGCAGGATGGGCCGGACCGGCTTCACGACCGGATCTTATTTGAGCGAGACGGAAGTAGGTGGAACAAGATGAGGCTCTATCCGTAACTGGCTTCGATTCTTCAGGCAGAATCACTTGCGTAGTAAACTCTGGGACTTATACGAGTTGAATTCTGCAAAAGGGGCCAACTGCGGCTATGGCAATGATTGAGTTTGTACGGAACTACAGCGACCACTCGACCGATCGTGGATATCAGTTCGAATTTCGCTGCGACCACTGCGGCAACGGATATATGTCGTCGTACGAGGCGTCGCTGATCGGCACAGCGGGTGGACTGTTGCAGGCTGCGGGAAGCATCTTCGGCGGCTTTCTGGGAAGCGCCGGAAACAGCAGCTACGAGATCCAGCGCGCTATCGGCGGTCCGGCACATGACCGCGCTCTGCAACAGGCAGTCACCGAGGTCAAAGAGAAGTTCCACCGCTGCCAGCGTTGCGGGGAGTGGGTGTGCGCGGAGGTCTGCTGGAACACGCAGGCGTCGCAGTGCACCGGATGCACCCCCAAGTACGAGCAGGAAGCCATCTCGCTGCGGACGCAGGCTCAGATAACCGCCACACGCGAACAGATGTACGAGAAGGCGCGGGGAACGGACTACGTCTCGGGTGTCGATATGAGCGCCGACGCCCAGATCCGCTTCAATCCTCCGGCACCCAGCCCTCAGTTGCCAGTACAGAGCGCGGCTCAGGCAATGCCTTCAGCTCCTGCTTCAGATCAGTGGACATCGCAGGAGGCAACTCCTGTGCCGACGCAGACTCCCTGGAGTACCGTCCCTGCATCTGCGGCGGTTGCGCATTGCACATCGTGTGGCGAGGCGCTGAGTGGAGGCAAGTTCTGCCCGGGGTGTGGAGCTCCCACGGCTCCGCCAGTCCCGAGGGCGTGCGCCGCTTGCGGACATGTCTCAGGGCCGACGGCGAAGTTCTGCGAGGACTGCGGCGGGAAGCTGGCGTGATTTTCTGCAGAGTATCCGGCGGCAGGGGTTCTCGATGCTATTCTGGCGACCGATAATACTGGTCGCCAGAATTAAGTTCGAATCCCGAGGATTTTCTAATGAGTACGAACTCCAACGATTCGATGTGGCTGCTCGAGAAGCTCTATTCCGCCGTGGTGCCTATCTGCACTCTAGGCATCATCTTTTTCGCGTTTGCGTTTCGTAAGTGGAAGAGGACGCCCGGCGATGACTGGTGCGTGGTCGAAGGTCGGGTGCAGCAGGCTAAAGTTATCGAAGGTAAGGGGCGAGATCTCGGCAAGTATGGAGTTATCGCTTATTCCTACTTCGTTAACGAGTACCAATCGGGCGAGTACACGCGTAGCTTTCTTCGCGAGGATTCAGCAACTCACTTCGTGAGCGCCTTAAAAGACAAGAAGATTCAGGTCCACTACAACCCAAAGAATCCGGCCATTCCCAATCTGAAAGAGGACAAACTTGAGCGACTGGTCCTCGCAGATAAAGATACATAGATCGGCTAACTCACAAGTTCTACGGCAATCGTCTTGCTCTCCGGATCGATCGCCGTGATGCGGAAGTTGCGGATCTGGCCTTGTTGTGGGGTCTCGGACTTTGGCTTCGTGGTGGAGGAGCCGCCCTTCCACTTGTCTTTGAGCATGGAGCTGAAGGCGGAGAGGTCGACTGCTCCGGTCGCCTTCGGTTCCTCGACGACCGGCTCGGCGGCCTTGAGTGTGCATGTGGCGAAGATGCCCTCGCCGAGCTCGATGCGGGCGCTGGTGCTGTCGAGCTTGACGATGCGGGCCGTGACCGTGTCACCGGGTTTGTGTTCTGCGAGATACTCGTCAAGGCCGGTGGGGATGAGCTGCTTCATGCTCAGCTTGAGCTGGCGCTTGGTCGCGTCGACTTCGAGTACCTTAGCTTGAACAACCTGGCCGGTGCGGAGGACGTCCTGCGGGCGTTCGACGCGCTTCTCGGCTAGGATCTCGGAGACGTGGACCATGCCCTCGATGCCGTCGGCGAGCGTGATGAACGCACCGAACTTGGTGAGCGAGGAGACGGGGCCGGTGACGGTCGAGCCGACAGGGAACTTTGCCGGGGCGTCGGCCCACGGGTCGCCGAGGGTCTGCTTGAGGCCGAGGCCAATGCGTTGAGCGGCGGTGTCGATGGCGAGGATGACCGCCTCGACGGTGTCGCCGAGCTTTAGCATGTCCTCTGGCTTGCGGACCTTCTTGGCCCAGGACATCTCGGAGACGTGGATCATCCCCTCGACGCCGGGGGAGAGTTCCACGAAGGCACCGAAGTCGGTGAGGCGGGTTACGGTGCCCGTAATGCGCTCGCCGACGGTGTAAGTTCCGGGGACGGCATCCCAGGGATGGGGCTGAAGCTGCTTGAGGCCTAGGCCGATGCGCTTGGTGGCAGGATCGATCTTGAGAATCTTGACTTCGATCTGCTGGCCGGCGGTGAGGACGTCGGAGGGGTTGGCGATGCGGGTCCAGGAGATGTCGGAGATGTGGAGGAGACCGTCGACGCCGCCGATCTCGACGAATGCGCCGAAGTCCATGAGGCTGCGGACGGTGCCGGAGACGATGTTGCCTTCGGCGAGCTCAGAGTAGCGACGGGTTTTGAGGCCAGCCGCTTCTTCTTCGAGGACGACGCGGCGGTCAACTACGATATCAACCTTTTCATCCTCTTCCTTCTCTAACTTGATGATGCGACAGAGGATCTCGGTCCCGACGAGCTTTTCGAGATCGGCTGCGTCACGTGCGCCGCTGCGCGAGCCGGGCATGAAGGCGCGAACGCCGATGTCGACCGAGAGGCCGCCCTTGACGGCAGCGGTTACAGTGCCGGGGATCGTCGAACCGGCGGCGAAGGCGGCTTCGAGCGAGGAGATGTCCTTGGGCTGGGCTACGCGCTGCAGCGAGAGGTCGTAGTAGCCCTCTTCGTTGCGGCCCTTGCTGGTGACGAGGAGCTTGTCGCCGATGGCGGGCGGCTTCTCGCCGAAGACGGAGAGTGGGAGAGTGCCTTCGGTCTTGTATCCGATGTCGACGAGGACGGCGTCGGCGGTGATGCTGACGACGATTCCGTTGATCTGGTTGGAGCGAGCGCCGTCGTCAGAGACGGGGCGGCGAACGTTCTCGCGTTCGTAGGCGGCGAGCTCGTCTTCGAAGGAGATGGATGACTCGGAAGGGGCTTCCTCGCCTACGGTGACGCTGGCTTCGGATTCCTGGGGGAGGTGGGTGGCGACAGCTTCTTCGTTGGCGACTTCAGGATTCAGCGGATTGATCTCGGACATGTACGGGAAGGGCCTCTTCGAGTTTCAGTTGGGTCAGGATAACACCTGAGGTTGGAACGCCGGGGATTGGGGCGGCCCTTAAGCCCTCAGCGATGTAGGAGGTGTTTTATCATTGTTGAATGAGTGAAGTGATTGAAGCAGTAGAGCCCACCAAGGCGGGACACGCGTCGAAGTACACCCGCAATAACCCTTACACATCGGCAGTGACCGAGAACTACCGGCTGACGGCCGAGGGCTCCGAAAAGGAGACACGCCACGTCGCGCTGGAGCTCGAAGAGGGTATGCAGTACACCCCGGGCGATGCGGTCGGCATCCTGGCTGAGAATCGCAAGAGCGAAGTGGATATGGTGCTGACGGCGCTTGGGTTCACAGGCGAAGAGCGCGTGCTCGATCACTACAAGGTGGAGATCTCGCTTGAGGAAGCAGTGCGGACGCGGCTGGCGATCGGTAAGCTAACGCGGAGCACGATCAACCAGTATGCGAAGCTGGTCGATCCTTCGACGCCGATCCCAAGGCTTGCGGCGATGTGCGGTGCTGATGGCAAGGCAATGGCCGAGGAGCACTGCTGGGGTCGTGAGTTCATTGACCTGCTGCACGAGTTTCCCGGAGTGGTGAAGGACCCGCAGAAGCTGTTCACGGTGCTGCAGCGGTTGACGCCGCGGATGTACTCGATTGCGTCGAGCCAACTGGCGCACCCGAATCGCGTGGAGACGACGGTGCGCGTGATCCGGTATGACGCGCATGGGCGGGAGCGGCAGGGGCTGGCGAGCGGACATATGGGCGAGCGGTCGCCAGTGGGATCGACGCTGCCGATCTTTCTGCATGCGAACCAGATGTTCCGCCTTCCGGAAGATACAAGCGCGCCGATCATCATGATCGGGCCAGGTACAGGGCTCGCGCCTTTTCGTGCGTTCCTGGAAGAGCGGCAGGCCAAGGGCGAGACAGGGAAGAACTGGCTGTTCTTTGGCGACCAGCGGAAGAAGCTGGACTACCTGTATGAAGAGCAGTTGGAGGGGATGCACAAGGACGGCACTCTAGCGCATCTGGATCTGGCGTTCTCGCGCGACCAGCAGAAGAAGGTCTACGTACAGGACCGCATGCAGGAGAAGGCGGCTGATCTATACAAGTGGCTTGAGGAAGGTGCTTACTTCTACGTTTGTGGCGATGCGACTCGCATGGCAAAGGACGTGGAGACAGCGCTGCTGGACGTGATCGCGAAGGGATCGCACGGGACGCTGGATCACGCCGCTGAGTATCTCGAGACGATGAAGAAGCAGAAGCGGTATCAGCGAGACGTTTACTAAGACTCTCTCATCGCCGGTGAGGGTAAGGAATCTAGACCAAAGCGCGAAGACCCTCAGATGTTGAGGGTCTTCTCGCTTTTTCCTTGCGCCTACGTCTGACGCGGGGCAAGACGCAGTTCAACATGGGGGAGCTCCTACGAGAGGGTGAGGGTGCAGGTTACGGAGCTTGCGTCTGAGGGTAGATCGACAACAGAGGCCAGTTGCGCCCCGGCATTGCTGCACTGGTGCAGAAGCGCGCCCGCCGTGGGAATCGCGTAGTCGAGGAAGACATCGTTCGTGGTGATGTTGGTGATGAAGCCGAGCATCGTGTTGTAGCTTGCCAGATCGGTGACCGCAGTGGATTTGTTCGCGAGGATGCTCAGGTCTTCGCAGAGGTTCATGAATCCCTGGCTGGCCTGGAGGAAGAATCCTTGAAGATCGCGCGTGGCAGAACTTGCGAGGATAGCCAGGCCTGCGGCAGGGTTGCCGACGTGGCGGCGATCCGGGACGATGGTGGAGCCGGGCTGATCGATGGAAGCGCGGTTGTAGTCCATCCACACGGGGTAGGTGAGCGCGGAGACGAAGGCGAGATCGGGCACGAGGCTGGAGGTCGCGCCGTGGAAGGCTGACCAGTTGGCCTGGTCGTCTGCCTGGGGAAGCGGAGCTGGCTTGTTGGCCGCGAAAGCGCTGAATGCGAGCTTGCTGTAGATGGACGGCTTGATGTTGTAGATGAGGGTGACGCCGCCGGTAGGATGGCCTCCCAGGTAGGTCGCGAGCGCCTTCTGCGCGTCCGTGATGGCGGAAGCAGGAGCGGAAAGAGAGAGAGTATCGGCGAAGGATGAGCCCTTCTTCGTACGGTTGGCCTCGGAGAGTTCCAGGCGGAGGTCGACTTCGCTGGTAGAGACATGTCCGGCAGCGTCGCTGCTAGCCGCGACGACGAAGTAGATGCGGAAGGCGGAGAAGGAAGTTTTGGTTGTCGACTTCGACTCGTCGCCGATCGAGGCGTGGAAGCGGATGGTGCCGTCCGGACCGAGTTCGGCGGTGGCGTTTGAGAAGAAATCAGTGACGTTGTTGAACGAGAAGAGATTGAAGAACTGGAAGTTGATGGTGGCGGAGCGCTTGAGACTCTCGGAGACACCGGAGCCAGACTGAAGCTTGAGGCCGCCCGCGTTGACTGCCTTGATGATGTCGCCGCTGATGAGGGCCGACCAGCTTGCCGTGGTGAGGGCTGGGGAGGTGAGGTCGCAGTCGAAGACGAAGAGCGCTGTGCGGTTCTTGTGGCTCGCAAGGCCGGCGGAGAGACCGATCTCGCCCGTGACTTCGGCGGCCCACTTCGCGAGCCTGGCGTTGAGGCTGGTGACGAGGTTGTTGAGCGGGGTCGACGCGGCCTTGACGACCGCGGTGGCGAGGAGGTCGCTCTTGGTGACATCCTTCACGACGGCCTGCAGGGCACCCTGGTCGACGGCGACAGAGACGTTTGTTGTGGTGACACCGACGTTCAGAGCGGCGTTGAGCCCGGCGTCGGACGCGAGGACGCGGATGAGGTAGGCGGTCGCGACCGTCGCCGTGGACTTGTCGATGACGAGTGCGAAGTGGTCGGTGTGGGTGTAGGTGACCGACCCGGTGACACCAGCGTTGATCTCGACCGAAGGCGGTGTGAGAGAGACGACTTTCTCGGCGCTGGCGAGGGCGCTGGCGACGCCGGGGGCAGCGAAGAGGTGATCGCCGAGTCCGTAGGTGACATCGAGTTCGGCGTTGAACGTGCCGTCGAAAAGGACGCGGGTGAGAGCACCGGTCTGCATGTCGGCGATGCGCGTGGGATCGAGCGGGAAGACGATCTGCGAGAAGGCCTGCTTGACGGCTTCAAGGGTGTTCAGCGAGTCGCTGACGGGCTGGCAGAAGGAGAGTGTGGCCGAGCGTCCACCTGAGGCGGTGCCTGCAATGCCAATGCCGCTGACCGTGCCGCTGCCGGAAGCAGAGGCCTGGATGCTGAAGTCGAGATCGATGTTGATGTATGCGATGCCTGCGGTCGGTCCAGCAACAATGTCAGTTGTAGCATCGGAGTCGAGCGTCGTCGCAACTGAAAAGGTCTCGCTG
Source organism: Granulicella aggregans (assembly GCF_014203275.1). Lineage (GTDB taxonomy): Bacteria > Acidobacteriota > Terriglobia > Terriglobales > Acidobacteriaceae > Edaphobacter. Next base: position 56,084 of record NZ_JACHIP010000007.1, on the reverse strand, counting down.
GCGGTGTCGATACTGATCGCGCAACTCGCGCTGCCGGAGAGGGAGAAGACAATCCCGTTAGGAAGGGTCCAACTGGCGGGAGCGGTAAGGGTCAGCTGAGCCGAGGGTTTGGCGGCGGCGGCATCTTTAACGGGCTGCGTGGCGAACTTCGCCACTTCGCTTCCGAGGTTGAAGAGGACATCCTTGCTCGAACTGAGGAGAGACTTCAGCGAGCTCGCGGATTCAAGATCGTGGAGAACGTCGATTGAAAGAGCTACGGCTACATCTGCCATTGGGAACCTCGTGGGGCTGACTCAGGAGTGTGCAGCGAACGTCAAAATCGTTTCACGAAAACAATGTGGGCGTGAAGTTTCTTTCGTCGCGTCCTCGATAGACATACGGAGTCTGGCTTTAGGCGGATTCAGGGAAGTCCTCGTGGAGTGGAAGTTACGTATGGAAAGCCTAACTCCGCGGCTGGAGCCCTGGGAGGGTCAACAGAAGCAGCACGGCTGAAGCCGCGCCCTTAGGCGAGGCAAGAAGCTTCGGGCAGGAAAAGAGTTCGGCGTGGGCTAAGCGTCGATCTCGGCGGCTTCCTCGTCGTTCGCGTCTTCGTGGAGCTTCTCGGGCTGGATGAAGCGGCGGCGGGAGGCGTCGTAGTCGAAGAGCTCGGCGTAGCGGCCCCAGTTGATCGCGGTCTCTAGCTGCCGGAGGGTCTCGTCTTCGCTGAACTGCTCGTCGAGCATGTCGTGGAAGAACTCTTCGGGTACAGTACGGTCGGACTTCGCTTCGATGGCTCTGACAATCTGCCGAAGCAGCAACACGTTCTCCACCGCCGCGATGCGGAAGAGTTCCTTCTGACGAAGGATCTCGGAGTTCGCGTATTCTGTGCCGGTCGGGGTGATGGCGGCGTCGCCCTCGTTGACCTTGAGGAAGCCGAGGAGTTGGGCGGCGTCGACGATGGGGAGGAGGTCGTCGATCTCGAATGCGAGGTCGTCGGCAAGCTTGTAGATGTCGTCCTTGCCTGCGTGATCGATGAGGATCTCGAGCAAGCCAGCGATGCCCCCGGGACGCGCATGGGGAAGCATCTGGTAGTGCATCTGACGCTGGTCGCGGACTGGTTTGCCGTCGCCGGTCTGGGGCAGAGCGGGTGGTTTGGCGTCGGGTTGGGTGAGGACCTTGTAGATGTAGTCGACCAGTTGGGTGAAGGCGCTGGCCTTGCGGTCGCGCGGGTGGACGAGAGAGACCTTGAAGTCAGTGCGAATATGGCCGGGATTTCGGCCGAGGACGATGATGCGATCGGCCAGGAGGACGGCTTCCTCGATGTTGTGGGTGACGATGAAGATTGCCTGGGTGGGGATGGTCTTCTTCTGCCAGAGCTCCAACAGTTCAGAACGGAGGTTCTCCGCAGTGAGGACGTCGAGGGCGGAGAAGGGCTCGTCCATGAAGAGGACCTCGGGCTCGACTACAAGCGCCCGCGCGAAGCCGACACGCTGGCGCATGCCGCCGGAGAGCTCCTTGGGGTACGCGGCCTGGAAGCCGTCGAGGCCGACGGTGTCAAGGATGTTCATGGCCCGGCGGCGGCGCTCGGCGGGCTCCATGCCACGGGCCTTCAGGGGGGCTTCGACGTTTTCGAAGACGGTAAGCCAGGGGAAGAGCGCAAAGCTCTGGAAGACGATGGAGACGTTGACGTCGGCGGTGCCAATGGGGCGGTCGTGCCAGTACACCTGGCCCGCGGAGGGGATGGAGAGGCCGGTCAGCATGCGCATGAGGGTCGATTTGCCTGAGCCGGAGGGGCCGAGGAGAGCGACGATCTCGCCCGGGACGACGGAGAGGTCGGTCGGCGAGATAACCTGGATGCGGTTCTCGCTGGGTTGCGCGTAATATTTCTCGACACGTTCGGCGCGGATGATCGCTTCTGGCATGGGACTCATTGGATTTGGGATAGAGCGAGTCGTCCGGCTGAAATCGGGGTTGAATAGACAAGCTGCTCAGCGGTCAGCGTATCATTAGACGGAGCAGAGCATGATGAAGTGGACTGAGGACTCGTACGCGCTGTAGTCCCAGATAATGAAGTACTGTACCAAAGGAAGTAATAACCCCAAGGAAAACTAAAGACATGCCAGAGACAACACCCACCAGCGCACCGAAGTCCAAGGTACTTGTTGCCGACGATGAACAGGTGATTGCGAATACACTTGCCATTATTCTCAACCAGGCTGGATTCGAAGCGAAGGCAGTTTACAGCGGAGAAAAGGCGATCGAAGCACTCGACACCTTTGAACCCGACATGCTGATCAGCGATGTCATCATGACAGGCTTGACCGGGATTGAAACTGCCATCATTACGCGGGAGAAACTTCCCAAGTGCAAGATTCTATTGTTTTCAGGTCAGGCAGCTACAGCCGATTTGTTGGAAAAGGCGCGAGCTGAAGGCCACGAGTTCGAGATACTGGCGAAGCCCGTACATCCCACGGATCTCCTGGCCAAATTGCGCAGCTAAGGAAGTCCGGACCGGCACTGGTCGTGCGAACTGGCGGGGACAATAAAGTCTTCCTTCATGTTTGCAGATCGAGTTGCGAGGTCCGGATGATCCGGCTTTACCGTGTTGCAGGCTGACGGCGAGATTTGATCTCTATCGCGGGAACACCAGCGTAGACAGTCCATGGTTTCAGGTCTCGGGTGGCCACAGAACCAAGGCCCAGTACGGCTCCATCGCCAAGATTCACGCCTGGGGCTACCGAAGCCCGGGCGCAGACCCAGGCGTAGGAGCCGATCGACATGGCAAAGGCGATCAGAGGAAACGCTGGATCGTCGTAGTCATGCGTAGCTCCACAGACGAAGGCATCCTGAGAAAGAATGGCGTGTCCGCCGAAGGTGACGGGCGCTGGATTGTAGATCTCCGCTCCGTCGGCTGCGGTGACCTGCTCGCCACAGAAGAGATTCCAGGGTGCCCAGACTTTTGAGCCGGGGTAAAAGTGGCAGTTCGGACCCATCTTCGCACCGTAGAGCTTGAGCAGCATCGAGCGCCATGCGTGGAAGGGCCTGGGTGACGGCCTGTAGAGCAGAAGCCAGACGACGTTCCAGCTTGCTCTGCCGATCCTGCTCGCACGGGAAAACGCTGGCCGAAGATAAGGGTCGCTCGAGGTATGCAGCGAGGCATGTTCGGCGGCGTTGTAGAGGGGTTGTCTGGACATGATTCGAACGAGTGTCTCGAGTGGGAGCCTGTTACCTGGATGCAGGGGTCAGCTGCTCGTTCGATTGTAAATGGGCCGCAGCCTCCAACAGATCGTTGAAGATAGTGACGTTCGCCTTCATATCGAAGCGCGACTGAAAGCAGGCGAGCGCATTGGCGCCCATCGTCTCTCTCTCCGCTTGCGACATCTTCATCCAGCACAGGAGGAGATTTGTTGTCCCCTGAAGTGTGTCTGTTTCCATGAGACCCGCGTGGTCCGCTATGATCTCAGGCGCGATGTTGACCTTGTCCGAGAGCAGAACCGGTCGACCGCAGGAGAGGGCCTCAGCAACGGCGATGCCGAAGTTCTCCTGGTGAGAAGGCAGGACAAAAGCTTCGCAGGTAGCGAACGCGCCCCATTTTTGGGTGCCGGCGATCATTCCCGTCCAGTGAACGCGGTGACTGATTCCGGCTCTCCGAAGTCTCTCTTCAAGTTGAGGCCGCCATCGAGTCTCGTCCGGACCCGCCATGACTAGATCGAGTGCGGGATCACTTGCGGCGGTCGAGATGAAGGCGTCGATAAGCAGGTCGCAGCCCTTTTTCCGGTCGATGCGGCCCAGGAAGAGGAGATAGCGACGTCCCTGGAGATGCGGAAAGTGCTGGTGAAAGTCCGCTGCGGCCTGTGTGAGATCGATGTCCGGAGTTCTGGAGCCATAAGGGACGACAACCGGCGTCCAGCGGTGAAGCCAGAAGCTTTCGCGAGCCAGCCGCTCTTCTTCGGTGCAGGTAAAAAGAACATTTGATGCGCTGCGAAGCACCCAGTGTTCCGCAGCGATCCAATAGGCCCACTTCTTGAGATGCTTGAAGGGAAACGCCCGCTTGAAGTAGGGATCCAGCATGCCATGCACGAAGACGAAGTAGGGCACTTTGCCCGATAGCGCTCTCCACGTCGCGATACCGCAGTATTGCCAGAGCCCGTGGACGATTACAGCGTCGAACCGGGAGGCATTTTGTCGCAGCCACGGAACGAGGCGTCGGTTGTAGCCAAACTTCATTCGCGTTGGCCCAAGGGCGGTGACCGGGTAAGAAAGGTTCTCTAGAAACGGCGATGAGGGGTTATCGAGCGTGACCGCCTCGCTCGCATGACCCGGCCCGGAAAACTCGATAAGCATCGATACAGCAGCTGCCGGACCGCCAGAGGCTGGATTGAGCGTGCCGATAATGTGAAGCGTTCGCATCAACTGGAAGCCTATCAGCTTCGGCAAAAGATCAGGCGCACGAGGTTGAGCAAACTAAGATACCGACTTTGATTTTTCAGCAATGATCCGAGTGAGCGAGGCGGCGGCTGCGCGAAGACCGCGCACGTCAGCCTCGAAGTCGTACTCCTGAATCTTCTTCAGAGCACGGAGGCCCATGCGTGAGGCGCATCCAGGATCTTCGAGCAGACGGACCAGGGCCGAAGCAAGAGAGTTCACGTTGCCCACCGGGAACACGAAGCCTTCGACGCCATCGGTTACCAGGTCGGGCTGGCAGCCCACGTCGTTGGACAATATGACGGGCCGACCGGCATTCATCGCTTCGTTAACGATAAGTCCCCATGGCTCGTGACGCGATGGAAGTACGAAGACTGTGGCGAGATCGAAGAATCGCGGGAGCTCTGACTGGTTGCGGAAGCCGCAGAACCGAATGCTGTCGACACCGCTCTGAGCGGCACGTGCTTCAAGAGTAGCCCGCTCTTCGCCATCTCCGACGATCACCAGATAAGGCTTCAGCCCCGGTCGCGTGATCACCTGGAGATACGCTTCCATCAGGTCGATGCAACGTTTGCGCTCCTGAAGCTTTGAGGCGAAAAGGATGACTGGCCGGGAGGGATCAATGCCAAGCTCGTCTTGCAGATCCGCTCGCCCCTGTTGTGCCTCTGTGCTGCGTGCATGGAAGTAGGCGTTGTCGACACAGTAGGGCATAGGGAAAGAGGGTATGTCCGGGCTGAGGTAGTGCTTCCAATACTCGGAGTTGAGCGTTCCGATGGGAGCGACCCCGGAGATGAGGTGTCGCAGGGTGCGGAAGAAGAGTTCCTTTCCGGCAAGCCTGCCGGTGCTGCGCGGACGGTCGATCAGCGTGGGTTCTGCACGGAGCAGAACCGGTATGCCAAGCGCCTTCGCTGCAAAGATTCCCTGAAGGGCATTGACACTGGCGTATCCGTGGACCCAAAGCATGTCGAATGCCGGGCCGGTGCCACGGCCGCTAAGACGGTTCAGGATGCCTCGGCTGATGGGGGTAAACGGAGATACAGTGCCGTTGTCGCGGAGTGCCGGAAGGAACTCATGCTTGTATCCCTCGACGAGCGGCACATCCCACTTCACCGTTACTCCGAATCCCTTGTCCGCATAGTTGCGCAGGGAGAAATCCGACCCAAAGAAGACAGTCAGGTCGATGTCCGGCTCCTGCGCGATGCGACGGAGGAGCGGGGCTTGGTACTGGATGGGATGGCTTACAAGGTAGGCCAGCCTGATTCGGCGTCTCTGGCCGTGTGGTGCTTGGGTTTCGCTAGGCATTCGTGGGCATAGTCTACGGGACACCGGCGTGCGGTCGATCAACTAAAGGTGGTACTAAGCGTCTAGTAGCGGGCGGAGATGATCGCGAGGTTGGCTACGCTGATCAGAAGATTGAGGCCTCCGGACACGACGGCAGATTTAAGAGCGCTGGTGGGGAGATAGACGACATCGTCCGCTTGAAGGATCGGGTCGGGATCCTTGCCGAGCATGACGCGTCGAACATCAACCTGGACGAAGGAACGCTTGCTATCCACTGTTCGGATGATGCGGAGATCTTGATATTTGCCTGCGTAAAGAGTGCCACCGGCGACCGAAGTCGCTTGCAGCAAAGTCAAAGGAGAGTTTTGCTGGATGGGAATGACGCCAGGGGTCTTGAACTCGCCCAGCATATAGACAACCCCAACCCTCGAGATGATGACGGTATCGCCGGGGTACAGCGGGAGATTGACTTCCCGGCTATGCAAGGGATCGTTGCCCAGATCAACAACGATGGGCTTTTCGACGCCGGGGCGATCGATGGTAATGGTGTGGCTCGCGTTGACCGGCAGCCCGCCGGCAGCCGAGAGAACCTCCAAGAGCCTGCGCTCCGAGCTTGCCGGAATCACAGCGTGGCTTTCGCCCGCGACCGTGATGACACCGTTGGCGGACTCGGTGATCTGAATATTTACCTGGGGGTCGATGTACATTCCCGAGGTCTTGAGCTTTGTGGCGATGAGAGTTTCGGCCTGCTCGACGGTAAGTCCCTTTACGGAGATGATGCCGATGAGCGGAAGCTGGATGGTCTGATCCAACGAGACGCGAACGACGGGGCTATAGTCCAGTGAGCCGAAGATGTGTACGGTGACGAGGTCGCCAGGGACCAGGTAGATCGAACGATTTGTCGGCCGCAGAAGAGCAGCATCGGTGGTGAGAGTGCCGGAGTCCGACGGGACGGGACTTTTGACGCCTGGCCCGCTGAACTGCGCGTGAACCGATGCCGTTGCGAAAGAGAGGAGCAGGGTCGCAAGAAGGGAGCGGGTGAGTGTCCGGAGGCGGGGCATCGATGTGCTTCCTTTGATGAGAGAGGCGAGGAGGTTCATCGTTATCCCTTCCTGTCGAAGTCGCCAGACTTGGGGGAGTTGGACTTCGTGGATTGGGGCTCCCAGGTCTCGGAGTCGCTTCCGGAGTAGTGGTAGCCGGACTGGCCATAGTATCCCTGATACTCGGGTGCATTCAAATCAACCGCATTGAGCACGATGCCTGTGATGGGAGCTCCTGCACGGATGAGGAGATCGCGCGCGCGGCGGACGATGTGCTTGCTGGACTTTCCGTGACGCACGACCAGAGCGACGGCGTCGGCATCGCGTGCCAGGATAACGCCATCGGTGACGGACAGGATGGGCGGCGAGTCGATGACGACGTAGTCATAGACGGTGCCTGCGTAGGCCAGCAGATCTTTCATCGCTTGTGAGCCGAGAAGCTCTGCGGGGAACGGAGGGACCGGACCGCTTGCGATGATGTCGAGCGTGGGAGCCTCGGGTACGCTCTGGATAGTTTGTTCGAAGGTCGTTCCACCGGTTAGCAACGTGCTGAGGCCGATTTTTCCGCTAAGCCCAAAGCGGGGGTGAACAGCCGGGCGGCGCATATCCGCATCGATGAGGAGAACCCGTGTTCCACCACCCGCGAGGATGCAGGAGGTGTTGGTCGACACCGTGGTCTTGCCTTCAGCCGGAGTCGCGCTGGTGAAGAGGATAAACTTCGGTGGCTTGCCTGTATGCGAGAGCAGGAGGGATGTTCGAAGGGAGCGCAGAGCCTCGGCAAATTGCGACTTCGGAGAGGTGAGGACCGAGAGATTTTTCTGGGCGATCGACATCCTGTCGGTCACCTCGCCCGCTCCCCGCTTGAACCGGGGCACGATCGCCAGCGATGGCAACTGAGTGGCGGCCTCGACATCTGCGATGCTCTTCAAGCCGGTGTCGAGACTCTCGAGAATGAAGGCAATCATGATCCCAGCAAGCGCGCTGACGATGAACGCGGTGATCATGATGGTCGACTTCGGCTTGAGGGTCGGGGCAGCAGCGGGAACTGCAGGATCGACGATGTCGATCTCTAATGACTCCAGGCCAGCTTCGACTCCCGCGGTACGGAGCCGCTGCAGCAGGCCCTCGTACAAGGTGCGATTACTCTCGAACTCACGGGCACGGAGTGTGTACTCGACGAGATCGTTGCGCATCTTGTACGCATCCTGCTTCTGCGCGTCAAGGGATGCGTCGATGCGGTCTTCGCTTGCCTTGGCGATGACAAAGTTTTCCTTGGCTTGCGCGAGCAGTCGGGCTTGCTCCTTGTCCTGCTCCTTCTCCAGAGAAATTATTTGCGCCTTCTGAGCTTTGACCTGGGGATGGTTGGGGCCGAGATTCGCCTCGAGATCCGCGAGAGTGGCCTTCGCAGTCGAGATGGCCGTGCGAAGAGAGGTGAGAGCCGGAGGCGCGGCACCCTTGCTTGGATCGATCGAGTCCTCAATGGAATTCGGGTCCATTTGTGTCATGGCCCGGTAGCGCGACTCAGCCAGGATGCGCTGAATCTTTGCCTGTGCCACGGCAACGGAGAGGTCCTCGAGCGTCGTCGTGTTCTGGTTCTTGGTGGGGTCCAGGCCAAGCATGCCGAGCCTGCGCTGGAGGTCGAGCATCTGCTCTTGAGATGTCTCGACCTGATGCTTCAAGTCGTCAAGCTGCCCGGAGAGCCACTGCGAGACACGCTGCGTAGAGAGATATCGCGTCTCGTAGCTTCTCTGGATGTAGTCCGCGATCACGCGATTCACGATGTCGGCAGAGAGCTTGCGATCGAGACTGGAGTAGTTGAGCCTGATGATGTCCGTCTTCGGGACGAGCTGAATCTTAAGCTCGGAGTGAAGACGATGGAGCGTCTTTTCGCGGGTGGCCAGGTCATCGAGCGAACTGAACGGGACAGGGCCTTTTTCGCCGAGGAAGGCAGCGTTATTGCAAAGATTCATCTCGCGAGCAACCGTCATCATCAGCGAGTCGCTTTGCAGAATGACGACCTCAGCAGCCATCTTGTTGCTTGTGGAGTCGCCCTGGAGCGCTTGGGCGGGATCGATTTTGTACTCTTGCGACGCTCCGTTTCGAACCTCAATTTTGGCTGAGGAGTCGAACATGCGGATTTGGGTTACCGCCCGGTAGACCCCGTATACAAGCCCAAGGGTAATGGCAAGAATGACAACGAGCTTACGTTTTTTAAGGACGATGAGTGATTCAGAGAGCGATGACTCTGTCGTAGCACCTGAACCCGCAGGAGTGAAACTCGCCGACTCCCTGGGTGAGGCAGGCTGCTCTATCTGTAACGCCATAAGGGGATTGTAGCCGAAAGACCTAAGAGTTCGATTCGCGAATCACGGTGGTTATGAACTGTTCAAGGTCTTCGCTTAGAATGAAGCGGTAGCCAAAAATGAAAACAGGAGAACCCCTCATGTCATCTTCGATCCAGATTGCGGTCGTCGGTTCAGGATACGTTGGACTGGTAGCCGCTGTGTGCTTCGCCGAGATGGGACACCAGGTTATCTGCGTAGACAACGATGAGCGCAAGGTCACCGCACTACGCGCCGGCGAAACCTTGATTCACGAGGAATTTCTCCCCGAGCTTCTGGGACGCTACAGGAACGAGCGTATCCGGTTCATGACTGATCTTGCCGAAGCGACGCGAGAGAGCGATGCGATCTTTATCGCGGTGGGAACACCGCAGAGCGAGACCGGCGACGCGGATCTTTCGTATGTGGAAGCCGTGGCGTGTGAGATTGCACGGTCTTTGAACAAGTACACGGTGATCGTCGAGAAGAGCACTGTGCCGGTGTACACCAACGAGTGGATTCGCCGAGCGATGGAGCGGAACGGAGTTCCGCGGAACCTCTTCGATGTCGTCTCGAACCCCGAGTTTCTTCGTGAAGGTACAGCGGTTGCAGACTTCCTGCACCCGGACCGCATCGTGGTCGGTGCGGACAGCGAGCGCGCAGCAGCGATTCTGGGGAAGATCTACGCACCTCTGACCGAAGGCAGCTACTACAAGACCTCCGATGCGATCCCGGGAATGTGTAATGAGACCGCGGTTCCGCAGCTTCTGTTCACTTCCACCAAGAGCGCAGAGATCATCAAGCACGCTTCGAATGCGTTCCTGGCGCTGAAGATCTCGTTCATCAACGCGGTGTCGAACCTCTGCGAGGCGACGGACGCGAACGTGCAACAGGTAGCTCATGGTATGGGGCTGGATTCGCGCATCGGGCCGAAGTTCCTGCGACCGGGTATCGGATACGGCGGCTCATGTTTCCCGAAGGATGTGGCGGCGTTTCGTTCCGTCGCCGACCAGCTCGGCGTGGACTTCAGCCTGCTGACCGAGGTAGAGAAGATCAATGCGAACCAGAAGGTACGGTTCGTGCGCAAGGTTCGCGCGGCACTGTGGACACTTCGCGGAAAGCGACTCGGCGTTCTCGGGCTGGCGTTCAAGGGCGAGACGGACGATATTCGTGACTCACCTGCAATTGAGCTTGTGGAGATGCTGATGGCTGAAGGCTGCTCGATCGTGGCGTTCGATCCAGCGGCGATGGAACGGGCTGCGCAAGTGATTCCGTCCGGACCGCAGATGACTTACGCGAAGGACGCTTACGAGGCTGCGGCGGATACCGACGCGCTGCTCATCCTGACGGACTGGGCTGAGTTCAAGCATCTGGATCTGGCACGCCTCAACAGCTCGATGCGTTACTCCATCCTGATCGACGGTCGCAATATGTTTGATCCGGCAGTGATGGCGAGCCACAACTTCACTTACGTGAGCGTTGGCCGGCCCACATCCTATCCGGTACGCGAGTCAGTTGTGGAACCTGCACTCGTCTAAGAGCCTCCATAAACAAGCAGGGCCGTTCCCGATGGAACGGCCTTGCTTGTTAAGAGACACCCAACCACAGACCGGCGATTGATGGCCAGTCGACTGTCATTGGCGGGCCGCTACAAAGGCGGCTATGGCTGCCCATGCAAGACGGAAGCAACCCTTTGTCGCAACGAGTTCTGGTTACGGGAGCTGCCGGATTTTTCGGCTCTTATCTTTGCGATGTCTTGCTGACTGAGAGCCTGATTTCGTTAGACATCCGAAGTTGCCTTTTAAACACTGAAACGAGTACAGCTTTTACGGTCTGGTCGACAGTGCTGGATCGCGAAGCTCCCGGCAGGTCGATGCGTCTCCCGCCGTTATGTCATCCACGACGACGACGCAAGTCTCAGTCTCGATGCCGGCGTAGCGGGTCTTGACCAGGGTGTGCCCCGCTCGCAGAGCAGTCACCTTCCCTGTGTTTGGTTCAAGGTGGACTATAGGTTTGGCGTTGGTGTCTTTTAGGGAAAATTCGACTTCGCCAGGGCTGAGTGAAATCGAGCTTCTTGTGCCCTCGAAGTAGAGGAAGGGGAATAGATTGCGGGTGCCGGGCGGAGCAGCGGCCAGGTGCAGCGTCGTAGCCTCGAACTGTGTGCCGCGCATCGTGTCTTCGAGCCCGTTGACGAGGCGCGGCTGCGGGCTGGCGGCCAGTTTCACCGGCAAACGGACGATGCGGGTAGCAACGCCACCGTCCACAAATAACACCGATATGTGGAACTCGGCCGTTCCTGTCCGCAGCGGCACGATGTGGAGATAGGTGCTCCCATCAGGGTTGCGTCCGATCCGGTTTGCGTTGCGCTCTTCCATGTACGCGGACTCTTCATACGGAAGAGCGCCAAACTTTGCGGAGTAGCGGATCAGTTCCTGCTGGATCTTGACTGAGAGGACTGCAGGGCCGGTGAAGCGGACAGGGAGGTTGGTGGGTTGACCGAGTTCCACTGCTAAACCCGCCATGGCAAAAGTCAAGCGCGCATCCGCGTTGAAACGGTCGCGGACATTCGGCGAGAGCCTGGCACCAGCCAGGGCACTGATAACCGGAATCGGCGGCGTCTTCCCGGATCCCAACTGGATGACGCCAATACTTCCAGGTCTGCCCGCTGCGGGGCGTTCCGGCTCATCCTCTGTCTCCGGCGGAAGGACCTTCGCCTTTAGCTGTGGCAGTGGAACTCCGTACTTTGCACGCAGATGGCGGCAGTTCGACGCTTCCGGGTCCTCCATCGGGGCTACGACAACACACGTCGTGCTGGTCAGTCCCGCGAAGCTCCGCTGAACGAGCGCCTGGCCGGATCGGATCGCCTTAACCGTGCCGGTTGAGGCATCGAACTCGATCGGGGCTTCTTTGCCCTCGCTCCTAATTTGATACTTCACAGCTGTGGTTGGGACGCTGACCGAGGTGCGGACACCGCTGTAGCAGGCGTATGTGGAGAGCGTGCTCTTACCTGGGAAGACTTCGTGACCGTCCTTCGGTGGCACCAGCGCCAGCGGAAGATCGGCATCGGTGCTTTCGGCAGCACAAGGTTGACCGATGGAGATCGGCTTTACGTTGCCGGAATCCACCTCCGCAGTCATTTTCTTGAGAGCTACGCCCCCATCGACGAAGAGAACGGAGAAGGTGAACTCGTTTGTGCCGAAGTTCATGGGGAAGAGATTCAGCGCGACCGTGCCGTCATCGTTCTGCTTGAATGGCATGCCTGTGCGTGACCATTCCCCCTTCCACGCTTCACATGGGTTGCTGTTCGACGAAGGATGGCAATCAATCCGCACCGCCGCCGGTCCGTTCAAGCGGAGGGTAACTGGATTGTCCATTGCGATGTGCAACGGCTTGCTCGGCGGGACGACTTCGACCCGGTCGTCCGCGAGAAATCGCCCGATACGATTGTCATTCGCTTCGTAGGGAAGTCGGGACTCGTAGGCTGACGGGCTCCCGCCAGCGGTTGGAGCCGGTCTGTCATGATCCGCTGATAGCTCGCTGCAATCAGACCGGTCGTATCCCTCACGGCTTTCGCGAACCTGAATGCAGGTTTTGAGCGAGAGCCCAGCGTAAAGCGCCTCAATGAGCGCATGGCCAGTCCGGAGTGCCTTGACCTCCAACGTCTTCGGATCGAAGGCTATTGGCGGCGGTCCGCCGGGCATCGTGACCTTGAACTGCGCCTGGGCTATGTCTATGGGCAGTGGATTCTTGATCCCAACGTACGTCGCGCTGATCCTTAGAAACTCCCGCCGCCCGTACTCGGATAGATCGAGTCTCATCCGTCCGATACCGCCAAGAGCAAATCCCGCGTTCAGGCGGGTCGGCGGTTTAGTCGCGACCACGTCTACGATGGCGGATGCCTGTTCCAAGCCGCCATCCGAAAAGGAGACGTCCACCGAGACTCTTAACTTGCCAGGTCGCTGCGGAACAATGTTGAAGAAAGTTTGCCCTTCGGCCGTCCGCTGAAGCGTAACCTCCGCATCTCCGCCCTCGATCCTCGACGACAATACGCCCTTTGCATCGACGGTGCTCTGAGAGGTGAAGATGTGAAGTGGGGATGGACCTTTGAGGGTCAGGGAGAGTGCGGTGTCCTCTCCAAGCGGAAACGGCTTTGCAGGTGCAGGTAGGCTGATGCGACCGTGGCTTTCTATCAGATCGGGCATCCGCGTGGGATCAGTCACAGCAGGCTTGCCGGTCTTGGAGTTGGGAGGCGCGATCTGCGCGCACAGTCCTGGCACGCTGAGATAGAAGCAAAGCGCACAGGCAGCTATACAGAGGCTAGTCTTCACGGGTCGCATCTTCGTTCCAGACAGTATGGCGCGAGAACGTCAAAGCCGCCGTGACACTTTGGTGCGGTGCGAAGATCGGACACCTACGCAGGTCTATCGGTTATTTATTGAGCGTGGTGGAGTGCAATTTGGGGAACCAGGTGACCTGGGCCGCGGCGGTGGTATCTGATTGTCTTCCAGTCTTGTAGATAGGTGCTTTCCAAGCTTCGTACTGGACGTAAGCATTGAGTTCGATGTCCTGGTGGAAGCGCTTCACGACCGAGGCTTTGAACTGGTTCTGGGTGGTGCCTCCCACGAAGTCATTGGGTATCTTCTTGTTCAAATATTCAAGCTGGATCCACTCTTTGGGGGCGAGGTGATAGGTGAGCCACGCCTGGCCGCCCTTGGCCTCGCGACCGATGGAGTCGCCGAGCAAGAGACCCTTGTTGGTGTAGCCCTGCTTCTGAACGGTCTCGTAGTAGAAGAATCCACCTTGCTGGCTTTGAGTGATGCGGGGGTCGGTGGAGACGGCTTCGACGCGGAGTTCAAGCTTCGGGATGCGGGGGAACTGGGAGAGGTCGATGCCAGTCCGGAAGGCAGCGCGGCGGGGAGCATCGATGGGCGAGACGTCGTCGTGGACGTTGGAGTCAACGTAGAAGGTTGCGTAGTGGCGCAGGTATGGCAGGCGATAGCTGAGATTGAAGGAGCTGAAGCGCGCGCCAGGGTCGGCCCGTGAGAATTTCTCAGCAGCGGTGGTATTTGCCGTGCTGAAGAAGCCCTTCAGGAAGGTGTGAAGCGTGACCGGGGCATGGTCTTTGCCGCCGAAGATGATGGTGCGTTGGAAACCGATTTGAAGGTTGCCGGTGGGCTGGAAGCTGAGTGATTCTGAGTGGACGTAGGGGCTGTTGGGGGCGGTGTGACCCTTGAGGCTGCCGTAAAAGAAGTCGTAACGGAAAGGCCCGGTGATTCGTGAGAGCAGAGGAATCCGAAGGGGCTCGATGCGATTGATGCGGAAGGAGTAGATGTCTTCGGCGTTGTTCGACCAGGCCATGGAAGCACCGGCGGCGGGACCGAGCCAGGCGTCGGACTTGCCGAAGGAGATCTCGTGGCTGAGCACGTGATACGACAGGTTCGCTTCGACGATGCGAAAGGGATTCTGGGCGGAGATGGGGCCGGCGGGAATGGTGGCCTGCGGAGCGTTCGGGGCCTGGTAGGGTCCGATGATGTCGCCGAGGGAGAGTTGGTTAGCCAAGGCAAGCGAGTACCCAGTTGCTGAGGGAGCATGTTCGTACTCGGCCCGAACGTAGAGCGAGAATCGGCCCGCTTCAGCTAGCGTGGAGAATCCGGCAATGGCGTTGAAGCCGTGTTCGTAGGGGCGGCCGTAGTCGTTGCTGATGGTCTGACCGAGGTGGAAGCTGTCGCGCAGCGGCGTGCCGGAGATGCCCATCAGGCGCGTGTAGACGGACTCCGTGCCGTAGACGATGGGGCGCGCGGCGTGTCCGGTCTCGCGCTCCGTGTCTAACTCGTCGACCAGCGTCGCGAAGATGCCTTTAGCCTCCTCGCTGTCGCCGTTGAGGATCTCGGCCTGCGACTTTTCTAGGACGTGGAGAACGGAGCGGCGGGTCCATGGGCGCAAACCGAGCGAGAGTGTGTCCGCATAGCCGAGTTCGTACAGGCGGACAAGTTCGGGGTAGATCCAGTTGTCGACGGGGATATAGACCGAGCCGGACCGGTCCGGCAGCGCCAGGAGGACGCCGGGATCGTAGGCGTTGATTTCGGGAAAAGGATGAGACGGAGGTGTGGGCGGCGGAAGCTCCGCAGGAGGCAACGGCACCGGCAGATAGGCGGGGAGCGAAGGTATTGGTCCCTGATTGGGTGTAGGAGCGGGAACGGACTGAACCTGCTGGCCGGGCGCAGGGATGATCGCTGCCTCCGTCAATTCGAAGGGAACTCTGGCACTGAAATTGAGTGACGGGGTTGTCGATTGGGCT
The DNA here is from genome assembly GCF_014203275.1 of Granulicella aggregans. Lineage (GTDB taxonomy): Bacteria > Acidobacteriota > Terriglobia > Terriglobales > Acidobacteriaceae > Edaphobacter. The sequence continues at coordinate 40,740 of NZ_JACHIP010000007.1, read as the reverse complement.
AAAAGCGGAGAACAGAGAGCCGAAGCGATACCCGCCACGGCAAGTAGAAATGCTGTACGCACCTGCACCTCGATAGCCCTAAGTCTAAATCAGGTAACGTGACTAAAGCTTGACGGCCTTGAGGCGGGCGGTGAAGCGGGTATCGATGGAATGGAACCAGGCATCGTCGGCGATCTGGCGGTGGACGAGCGAGGCACGCATCGCAAGGACGGGATCGCTGGACTGTGGATCTTGTCCAGCAAGCTGGAAGGGAACACATTCCATGAGGACGGGGCCGCCACCGGCGCGCACGCGGACCATGGACTCCTGCACGACGCGGTAGAGGGCGACAGCATCGACAGCGTCGACGGGGATGCCAGGAACGCTCGCGGAGGTGGAGAGCTCAGCGAGCTTGCCAGGTTTGGGCGAGTTGCCGAATGCAGGCAGGGCGACGAAGAGGATGGGCGCGGAGTGCGCGGAGGCGAGGCGAAAGATGGGCTTCCACTCGGGAAGCGTGAGTTCGCCTGGGTAGATATTTGCCAGGACGAGCTGCCCCTTCTTCTTTGAGGCGAGTGCCAGGGCCGCGCCGATGGCGAGGAGCAGGCGTCTCTCAGGGTCTATCGCAAAGGGAAGCTCTGTGGAGACCGGCTGGGTAGCATCGACGTCGAGTTCCGCGCTTTGTAGAATCCCCGCCAGCTTCCCGCCGCGAAGAAAACGGGTTGCGATGCCGGGAGCTGGGTCACTCGTGACGTCGTCTGTCAGCAGCGAAAGAGCGGCGCTGACCCGGCATGCTTCTTCGCCGGGATTGACTTGCAGGCGTGACGAGGGCTTGGCACGGCGCTGGATGGTCGCGATGTGCTCTTCGAGCAGGCGAAGTTCTGCCATGGCCGTGTAGAGCTCGCGGAGGCGCTTATTCGGGATGAGGGGATTCTCCCATGGAACTTCAACTGCGGGAGCGCCACTCTTCTTTGGGGACTTCAATTGTTTCTCCTCGATCGGTTGTGCAAGCGCCGACCCTTATGCGTGAGCTGGGTCGGCAGCTTCGGTGTCGAGGTTAAGTTCGACGAGCGCTTGCTGGGCCTTCTTGGGCTTGATCTTGCCGTCACGGGCAAGCTTTGAGAGGGTGGCCCCGGCGATGGCTTCGGCAGAGACCTCAAAGTGGCGGCGGAGATGTTCGCGGTTGTCGGAGCGGCCGAAGCCGTCCGTGCCAAGGGTGACGAGTCGCTGGCTAGTGACGTTCAGCCACGGGGCAAGGGCGTCCGGGATGGACTTCATGTAGTCGCTGGCGGCGATGATGGGGCCGCCTGCGCCTTCGAGCGCCGCGACAAGGTACGGCTTGCGCTCGGGAGAGGCGGGGTGGAGGCGGTTCCAGCGCTCGACGGAGAGTGCCTCGCGGCGGACCTCCGTGTAGCTGGGAACGCTCCAGACGTCCGTGGGAATGTTGTACTTCTCGGCGAGGATGGTCTGCGCGCGGAGCACTTCGTTGAGAATAGGGCCGCTGCCGAAGAGCTGCGCCTGTGCCGGACCGTTCGTCGCGGCGCGGAACTTGTAAAGGCCCTTTAGAACACCCTCGGCCGCGCCTTCCGGCATCGCGGGCTGTTCGTAATCTTCGTTGTACATGGTGACGTAATAGAAGACGTCTTCGCCCTCCTGGTACATGCGGCGGATGCCGTCCTGAAGCACGATAGCCAGTTCGAAGACGTAGGCGGGGTCGAAGGTGACGCAGGTGGGAACGGTGCTTGATAGCACGAGCGAATGGCCGTCCTGATGCTGAAGGCCTTCGCCGAGCATGGTGGTGCGACCGGCGGTTCCGCCCATGAGGAAGCCCTTGCCGCGCGAGTCCGCGAAGGCCCAGACCATGTCTCCGATGCGCTGGAAGCCGAACATGGAGTAGTACATGTAGAAGGGAATCGACGGAACACCGTAGTTGGAGTACGCAGTTCCAGCGGCGGTGAAGGAGGCCATGGAACCAGCCTCGGTGATACCCTCTTCGAGGATCTGGCCGTCCTTGGCTTCGCGGTAGTACAGAAGCATGTCCGCATCGTGCGGCGTGTACTTCTGGCCTTCAGACGCGTAGATGCCGACCTGACGGATAACGGACTCAAGACCGAAGGTGCGGCCTTCGTCGGGCACGATCGGAACGACGAACTTGCCAAGGGTCGGATCTTTCAGCAGGTGCTTAAGGATGTTCACGAAGCCCATGGTGGTGGAGACGGCGCGTTTGCCGGAGCCTGCCGTCCACTCCTTGAAGTAGTCGAGGCCGGGAGCGGTAAATCCGAGCTTTGGGGTCTCGCGGGTGGGCAGGTAGCCGCCGAGTGCCGAACGGCGCTTCTGCATGTACGCAATCTCTGGCGAGTCCGGAGCCGGGCGATAGAAGGCCCCATCCTTGGCTGCTTCCTCGGGGACCGGGATGTCGAAGCGCTTCACGAAGGCAGCGAGCGCGTCGTCAGCCAGCTTCTTCTCAGAGTGCGTGGCATTGCGAGCTTGTGCGGAACCGAGGCCGTAGCCCTTCACGGTTTTGGCGAGGATGACGGTAGGGCTGCCCTTGTGCTCTAGCGCACGCTTGTAGGCGTTGTAGATCTTGATCGGGTCGTGACCGCCGCGGTGCAGGCGGGCGAGGTCATCGTCGGAGATGTCCTTGACGAGTTCGAGAAGCTCGGGATATTTGCCGAAGAAGTGCTCGCGGAGATACGCGCCGTCCTTGGCTTTGAAGTTCTGGAAGTCGCCATCGACGCACTCTTCCATGCGGCGGAGGAGAAGGCCGGTGTGGTCGCGCTCGAAGAGGGCGTCCCAGTCGCTGCCCCAGATGACCTTGATGACGTTCCATCCCGCGCCGTGGAAGACGCCTTCGAGCTCGTCAATGATGCGCTTGTTGCCACGGACCGGGCCATCGAGACGCTGCAGGTTGCAGTTGACGACGAAGACGAGGTTGTCGAGCTTCTCGCGCGCGCCGAGCGAGATGGCACCGAGGGTGTCGACCTCGTCGGTCTCGCCGTCTCCGACGAAGGCCCAGACCTTGCGCGGCGTGGCTTCGATGAGGCCGCGATTCTCCAGGTACTTCATGAAGCGCGCCTGGTAGATGGCATTGAGCGGGCCGATGCCCATCGATACAGTTGGGAAGTTCCAGAAGTCCTTCATCAGCCACGGGTGCGGGTAGGAGCTGAGGCCAGGCTCGCCACGGAGTTCGTGGCGGAAGTTGCCGAGGCGGGACTCGTCGAAGCGGCCTTCGAGGAAGGCGCGGGCGTAGACGCCGGGCGAGGCGTGGCCCTGGAAGTAGATGAAGTCTCCGGGCTGCTGCGGGCCGCCGGTGGGCGAGGGGTACTTGGCGTGGAAGAAGTGGTTGAAGCCGACTTCGAGCAGCGTCGCGAGCGAGGAGTAGGTCGAGATGTGGCCGCCGATGCCGGCGTCCTTCTTGTTCTGGCCGTGGACCATGGCCATGGCGTTCCAGCGGATGAGGCTTTCTACGCGGCGCTCGAGGGCGCGGTCGCCTGGGTACGGGACTTCGTCGTGCTTGGGGATGGTGTTGCGATACGGCGTGGTTAGTTCGGTGGGAGTGGGCACGCCAGCCTCGCGGGCTCGTTGGCGGAGGGCTTCGAGGAGCTCGGCACCGTGTTGCCAGTCGGCTGCGACGACATCGTCGAAGGCTTCAATCCACTCGGAGACTTCTGCAGAGTGATCGATTTGGGTAGCGGTCTGGTCAGGTGCTTCGAGCTTGGTCGACATGGGTGTTGGGTTCCTCTAATAGCGCTATTGATAAAGATAATAGGTGCAGCGGGAAACGTCACCTTGAGAATCATTTCCACGCTGTGAACGGCGAGTCGGAGCGGAATTCTGCATCGTTGGGAATAGCCTCACATCAACTAGGTGACTCGCGAAATGGCGAGTCCGAGTAAACGAAAGAGGAAGCACCATATGGCGAAGCTTGCGGATAAAGTTGCAGTGGTTACTGGAGCATCGAAGGGCATCGGCGCGTCGATTGCCAAACACCTGGCGGCTGAGGGAGCCTCAGTGGTTGTGAACTATGCTTCGAGCAAAGAGGGCGCTGACAAGGTCGTCGACGAGATCGTCAAGGCCGGCGGCAAGGCCATCGCGATTGGCGGCAGCGTTGCTAGAGAGGACGAAGTAATCAATCTCTTTGCGAAGACCAAGGAAGCCTACGGCAAGGTCGATATCCTGATCAACAACGCGGGCGTCTTCGCATTTTCGCCGGTCGAACAGATCACAGTGGAGGACTACCACCGCCAGTACGACACGAACGTGCTTGGCGTCTTTCTTGCCACTAAACATGCGCTGCCCCTCTTTCCTGAGACCGGCGGCAGTATCGTCAATATCAGTTCCGTGGTCAGCACGCTTGCTCCGCCGTTTGGTTCGGTTTACTCGGGAACCAAGGGAGCGCTCGACACCATCACCAAGTCGCTTGCCAAGGAGCTTGGGCCACGCAAGATTCGCGTCAATGCCATCAATCCCGGCATGGTTGTGACCGAAGGCGCGGAGAGTCTCGGTATCATTGGCAGCGATATGGAGAAGCAGACCATTGCAACCACCCCGCTTGGCCGTACTGGTCTGCCGGCGGATATTGCTCTGCCCACGGTTTTCCTCGCTTCTGAGGATGCGCGCTGGATCACCGGCGAGACGATCTTTGTATCGGGCGGAGCGGGTATTTAGTCCTGATGCGAGTACTGCGATATCGCAGTTCACACCGACTACTCAAGCGCCTAGCTTGAGTAGTCGGCGTTTATGGCGACGTATTCGGCGGTGAGGTCGCAGGTGAGGAACTTGGTTTCCGCCGTGCCGACACCCAGGTCGAGTCGGATGGTGTACTCGCGTTCGAGCATGGTCTGGTGGGTGGCGGCTTCATCGAATTCAGGCACACGGAGGCCATTGGCAAGCACGAGGTGCGGGCCGATCCAGACGGTCACGGTGTTCGGGTCGAAGTCAACTCCGGAGTAGCCGGCGGCAGCGAGCAGGCGGCCCCAGTTGGGATCGCCGCTCGACCATGCGGTCTTGTTCAGCGGCGAGTGGGCGATGGCCTTGGCGACACGACGGGCATCGGTCTCTGTCGCGGCTCCGGTGATGTGGAGGTTGACGAGGTGGGTGACGCCTTCGCCGTCGTCGACGATCTGGTGAGCAAGCGAGTTGCAGACCAGGCCGAGGGCATTGGCAAAGGCCTCGCCGATGCGGCCACTGCCGGTGGCGTCCAGCTTCACGCCGCTGGCTCCGCTGGCGAGCAGAAGGACGGTGTCGTTGGTGGAAGTGTCGCCGTCGATGGAGATGCTGTTGAAGCTGCCTTCCGCAGCGAGCGCGAGCAGAGGTTCAAGCTCGGCGGGCGTGGCGTCAAGGTCAGTAAAGAGGTAGACCAGCATGGTCGCGTGGGGGGGCATGGCGGCGGCCAGTTGGGGATGAATCATGCCCGCGCCCTTGGCGACGCCGAAGATGCGGAATTCCATTCCAGCGTAGTCGGGGTGGGTTGCATCGATGCCGACGATGGCGCGTGCCACCTTCATGCGCGTGTCGGTGGTGAGGATAGCGCTGGCGAAGAGTTCGGCGTGGGCAGCGGATGGCCCAATCTTGTCGGATGTAGAGGGCAGGGCAGCGACGATCTTTTCGGCGGGGAAGGGGACGCCGATGATCCCCGTTGAGGAGGGGAAGACCTCATCGAAGATGCAGTGGAACTCTTCAGCAGCGGCGACGCAGGTCTGAATACAGGCCTCGATGCCAGCTTCTCCGGTCATGCAGTTGGCGTTGCCGGAGTTGACGAGGATCGCGGAGACTCGGCCACCCGTGGCGGCGAGGTGCTTTCTGCCAACGATGATCGGGGCAGCCACAACGCGGTTACGGGTGAACATCGCTGCGGCGTTGGCTCCGCCGGGGGCAAGGGCGACGGCGAGATCAAGCTTGCCACTGACTTTGATGCCAGCTTTAACTGCTCCCCACTGGAAGCCGAGAGGAAGATCTGCGGAAGGGAGCGATGCGTCGGAACTCATAGAAATTACTTTATCAAGCGGATGTCGACGGATGAGAAACGGAAGAGATATTCTGTATGAGAAAACGATTTCTCAACCCGCCCAACCCAGGGCCGAGTGAGTACAGGAGACGGACCGATGCTGCTGAAAGATTTGCGTACCGAAGTGCTTGAGGCGAACCTGGAACTGGTGAAGCGTGGACTGGTGCTGTACACGTTTGGCAATGCTTCGGGTGTGGATCGGGAGCAGGGACTGGTGGTCATCAAGCCGTCCGGCGTGGATTACGACGATCTCCGGCCGGAACACATGGTGGTGACAGACCTCAACGGAAAGATCGTGGATGGCGACCTGAAGCCGTCGTCGGATCTTGATACGCATACTTTGCTCTACCGTGAGTTTGCGGAGATTGGTGCAGTGGTGCATACGCATTCGGAGTTTGCGACGAGCTTCGCGCAGGCGGGCATGGAGATTCCGGCGCTTGGCACGACTCATGCGGATTATTTTTATGGGCCGGTGCCCGTAACGGCGGTTCTGTCCGACCAAGCGATCGGCGGAGCCTACGTACACGAGACCGGAGTGGCGATCGTGAAGCGATTCGAGGGAATTGACCCAATGGCAATTCCGGCGGTGCTGGTGGCGGGACACGCTCCGTTTGCGTGGGGTAAAGATGCGCATGATGCGGCGCACAACGCTGTCGTCCTGGAGGCAGTGGCCAAGATGGCCTATAAGACGCTCCTCCTCAACCCCGAGGCTGATGGGGTTTCGCAGGCTCTGCTTGATCGGCATTACTTCCGCAAGCATGGCGCGAAGGCTACTTACGGGCAGTAATTGTTCACCAGGAAGGACACAGAAACGCCCAGTGGTCAGACCACTGGGCGTTTTCTTCTGCAAGCCATTTTCTCAAAACCTTCAAACAAAGAGGCTTACGGCAAGCGATACAAACTACGTAATAGGCTCAAACTTCACCGGCAGCGTGCGGCCGGTTTCGCTGCTTTCGCGGGCTAGTTCGAGCAGGCGGATGACCTGGTAGCCATCGGTGGGTGTTACGGCGAGTTTGCCTGTACCGCGGATTGCGTCACGCACGTTGAGATAGAAGCCGCGATAGTCGCCCAATTCAGTTTCGACCTCGTAGTTTGTGATCTCGGAGGGCTTTTCGGGGTCCGGAGCGATGAAGAGCTTGCCCCATCGGGTTGAGGTTTCGCCGAGCCAGTCGTCGCCGGGTTCCGGTTTGCCGTTGCTCCCGAGGCGGGGAACTTTAGCGCCAGCGACAAGGGCAGGCTCCTGTGGATCAAGGCCGTACTTGCGGAAGCTGCCTTTGGTTCCGTGCAGTTGGAAGCGCGGGCCAGGGTCGGCGGCGATCATTGTGGCTCGGCAGATGGCGAGCATGCGCGGGTAATGCAGCGTGATGTCGAAGGCGTCTTCGATTTCGGAGTTGTCGCGGTCGCTGCGAACACTGGCGGTGATCGCCTGGGGCACCCCGAAGAGGCAGAGGACCTGGTCGACGAGGTGCGGGCCGAGATCGAAGAGCATGCCGTTTGAAGGGTGCGCCGCTTCTTTCCATGTGCCCGCGCGCGGGATGGGGCGGAAGCGATCAAAGTGCGATTCGAACGTGGTCAGGCGTCCGAGAGCACCTTGCATTAGAAGAGCGCGTACGGTGAGGAAGTCACCGTCCCAGCGGCGATTGTGGAAGGGAGCGAGGATGAGGTCCTTTTCGGCTGCGAGCTTGGCCATCGTTGCAGCTTCGGCGCTGGTGGCGGCGAGAGGCTTGTCGACGACCACATGCTTGCCCGCCTCAAGGGAGCGCATGGCTAGATCGAAGTGGGTCTCATTGGGAGTACCCACGACGACGAGCTGAGCATCGGAGGCGAGGACTTCGTCGACGCTGCGAAGGATCGTGACATCGGGATACGCCCTTGAGGCCTCGTCGCCCTTGCGCTGCATGATGGAGGAGAGTTGAAGTCCGGGGACTGCGCTAATGAAGGGAGCGTGGAAGACCCGACCTGCCAGACCAAATCCAAGCACTGCGGCCTTGATGGAGTCTCTTTCTACTTGCGATGCCATTCTTTGTTCCTTTGAGAGAAGGTTTACCGGGAGTCAGCGGGACTAGTTGCTCGAAGCCTACGCAGACACTTACTTAGCGAGACGAGATTGGATATCAGTTCTCTTCGCGGGGACGTTGATAGGGTTTCTGCATGAGGGCGCGAGCTTCGTTGACCGCACCTTGCGTATTGTCGTTGGTTTGGACGGCCAGGCGATACTCGTTGACGGCGCGATCGCGTTGGCCGGTCACGTCAAAGATGCGGCCGAGTTGAATGTGGCTCCAGACTTCGACCCACTTCGGATCGCCGTCGCCTCGCAAGGCATCGCGGAATGAGTTGGCCGAAGACTGGTAGTTGCGCTGCGTGAAGAATATCTCGCCGATACGGTAGTTGGCGAGGGAGCTGGTTTTGTTGATGTCGAGCGCCTTCTGATATTCGCCGAGCGCAGCCATCAGGTCTCCCTGGGCAGCCTGGTTCTGACCGCGAAGAACAGCGACGCGGACAGCGAGATCCGGTGTGCTCTTGAGCAGCCAGTTGTCGGGATCGATGTTGATGCGGCGTGGACGGCCGAAGGTCTCGATGGTGTATTGCGATTCGCTGCCGGAGACATCGACGCGGCGCAGTTCGGTCTTTCCGTCGGTCTCGATGCGTAAGGCAACGGGCATGCGGAAGAGGTCGAGATCCTGGTCGATGGAGCCGACGGTGCGGAAGCCCTTATTGTTGCCCAGACGATACACGGTGAACTTGTTGTGGAACTGGGGTGCGCCGGTTCCATCCAGCCATTGGGCAAAGAAGGCCTGTAGATTCGGAGCGCTTCCGTTAGCGGGAGTCAGTTGGGCCTCGGCCACCGTCTCGATGTTGGAGCTGCGGATGCCTTTGTCGGTGTACTGCGAGAGCAGGCCGCGAAGGAACTTCTTGAAGACCTCGTCGCCCATCTCCCAGCGGAGCATGTGAAAGACCATGGCGCCTTTTTCGATCGTCATGTTCTGGAACTGCGGGGAGAAGTAGTCGAGACGGCCGAGCGTGGTGAGTGGTTCGGTGTCATAAGCCAGCGCGGCGGCGGACTCGTCCGTGATCGCGCTTTGGAAGGATGTTTTGCCTGCAGTCTCCTCCAGATACATCAACTCGGAGTAGCGCGACATGCCATTGGTGATCCAGGCGTCGTTCAGAGTCGCCGGAGAGACCTCAGACCCCCACCACTGGTGCGCGATGGTGTTGGCGAGGAGGCGGCGGCTGTTCTTATCACCGATGCGATTGCCGGCGATGGCAGCAATCTGGGGTGCCCAGGCGGCGGAGACGGCGTCATCTGGAAGCTCGACGATATTCAGGCGGCCGGACTCGGGCTGACCAAAGACTGAGCTGAAATATTCGAACTGCTCCGCTGCAGTCTCGGCGTATCCGCTTGCAGGTGCCTTATGCTTCTCGGTTACCCAGATGCGGACGTTAGGGATGCCGGGTGCCGAGATCGGAGCGAGGAACTTTCCGATGATCAGCGTGCCGGGGAAGCCTAGCTTGGTCCAATTGAAGTTGTATTCGGTGAGATTGCCGGGGATGCTCTTGGGGCTGGACTCCGTGGTGGTGCTGCCGACGACGCGGTAGTCTGACGGCACATGGATGTGCATCTCCGCGGTGAAGCGGTTGGTGAACAGGCCGGGAGTGGCAAGAGGGAACCAGCGGCCGGCGTAGAGCAGGATCGAGACAGGATCGGCGATGGCGGCGAGCTTGATGCCTTCGACGGGGCTGGTGTCGGAGCCCGTGAGGGTTCCAGAGTAGTCGAAGGTGAGCGTCGTGCTTGTGCCCTTGGCGAAGGGCGTTGTAAGCGGGATGCGGACGGTTGAGTTCGTGGTCAAGCGCTCTGGCGTGAGCTGGTGCTGCGCAGCGTCGACGAGTTTCGTGATCTGCAGGCCGTTATTCAGTTCAAGCGTGATCTGCGAGACATCTTCGAGCGCTGTCAGGGTCACCGCAACCGTGGCAGTCAGTTTGTTCGTAGCAGGATCGACTGTGGCATTGATGACGTATCCGGTTGCCTGCACCTGGGGGCGCACAGGTGCGGCGAAGGTTACGCCGGCGCAGAGCAGCAGGGTGCAGAGCGAAAGGTGCGCCAGGGTAGAGCGGCAAATGCGGATCATGCGGGTCAAGTTCCTCACAACCAACGATATCTTCATACCTTAGACGCTGCGAATGAGGGATGGAGATTGCAGAAAACTTTGTGGGTTCAGCGATTGAGATCGGGAACGCCTTGAGAAGCCTCCAATTTAGGCGGTGTGAGCAGATCAGCCACGATCTCCGCCGCACGCTTGATCGGTTGAATGGTGGGGTCAGGCAGGAGTTGGGTGCGGAGTTGGGCGAGGTCTTCGACCATCCGGCGGCGGTCGGGGGTCTCGGCCAGCAAGGGAGCGATGGCGGCGGCCAGGTTCTCCGGCGTGAACTGCTGCTGGAGAAGCTCCGGGACGATGCGGCGACCGGCGATGAGGTTGACCATGGCGATAGGGAGGTTGCCGTAGCGGTCGGTGTCGGCGGGAATCTCGGGTGGGTACTTCACGAGGTTGCGAGCAAGCGCGAAGGTGAGCGGAGAGACACGATAGACGACAACGAAGGGGTTGCCGATGACTGCGGCCTGAACCGTCGCCGTACCGCTGGCGACGACCGACGCGCGAGCATGGAAGAGCGCCTCACGTGCGTCGGGCACGAGGTGAATATAGGGCAACGGGGCCGAGGTGGAGGTGGTGATCCAACCCTTGACGAACTCCTGCAGACGGGCGCGGTCGATGGTAGAGGCGACGGGGAGAATGTACTCGCAGGGATAGGGAATATGGCTGGCCATCTGAACCATCGTCGGGAGATTCGCCGTCACCTCCTTCCAGCGGCTTCCGGGCAGCAAGGCGATCCAGGGTTTGGACGGGTCGAGCTTGTAGTGGGCCGCATAGGCTTCGCGGGCAACGCTGGGCTTGGGAAGCGCGGCGAGCGGGTGGCCGATGAACTCGGCGTCTACGCCTCGGTTCCGGTAGAACGGCTCTTCAAAGGGAAAGATGACGAGCATCTTGGTGACGCGTTCCTGCACCCATTGAAGCCGACTGCGTTTCCATGCCCAGAGCTGCGGACTGACGAGATAGACGACCGGGATGCCGAGGCGGTGAAGATGCTTTGCAAGACGGAAGTTTACGTCGGGGAAGTCGATCAGGATGGCCACCGAGGGTTTCTCGCGTCGGATGGCGCTGACCAATTTTCGGTACTGCGAGTAGATGAACGGAGCGTGACGGATGACCTCCGTGATGCCCATATGGGCAACGTCTTCGGCTCGAACGATCCGGTGTTGACCAGCGGCTTCCATCTCACGTCCGCCAAGGCCGAAGAAGCTGGAATCCGGGTTTGTCAGCTTTAGATCATCAATGAGTTGCGCGCCGTAGTGGTCGCCGCTGGCTTCACCGGCGGAGAGAAAGATGCGCGGATTGGGTACGGTGGCGATAGTTCCAGTTTAGACGGTTGGATGTGTGTCTTTCACGCGACAGACAGGGGCAGAGTTTTTGGGCATGATGAACGATCTGTCATCGAATGGTCTGGCTTGATACAAGACTACCGCCGTAGAATGGGATGATCGAAGAAAACTACTGATCGATCGCCACTGTCGACTGACGGTGCGATGGAAATGGGTCCGGCCGACGCAATGGCAATCAACGAAGATTCGACAAGCACTCCCGTAGTTTTACCGAACGATAAGCGCGCCATTCTGCATATCTGCAAGCGGGAGATGCTTCGACCTCTGCGTGACCAGATCTTGCGGCTCTCGGGATTTGATGTGGACTCGACGTTGTCTGCGGTGGAGGGGCTGGACATGTTCTGGGCGAAGCATTACGACCTGGTTCTGATTGACGTGGAAGGCGAGCAGGCGATCCATGATGCGGAGACGATGTGCTCGGAGATCAAGACGGCACAGCCAGAGCAGCTTGTGGCGTTCGTCTGCAACTGGCGCGTCGCGATCCTGACCGACTGCCCGGACGAGATTCTGCGGACTGAGTTCGATCCTGCAAGGTTCGTCGGTGGTGTGCAGGATATCGTCGCGAAGCAATAACGAAGCGGGTTTTGGGGCTGTTGCATCTCGCGACACCACCTTGGTAAGACAGCGTTTGTTGCATTCAAAAATTACGCGTGATACAACAGATTCATTCCAGTTTGCCTTCGGGCAAATTTGAATTTCATGCAGAGTGGTTGAGGGACGAGCCCTGAGACGCCACGACAACCGGACAGAACATGCGTACCGGTGTCAACTCTCTCCTGGAAACAGGGAACATGAGATTCGGAGCACGCTGCCGCTATTCCAGGGTGGGCACCCCCGCATTTCCTTCCTGTAATTCTTCCAGAAAAGAGTACGTCGCAGACAGCCGCACCCCTCCTTCACGAGAGAGTGTGCAATGGAGTATTCCTGTTCGGCGTATGAGTTGAAGTGCAATGAGTGCGGCAAGAGCTTTGGCAACCAGCCCCTTTCCGCATGTGACGACTGCCTGGCCCCGCTTGAAGTTCATTACGATTTAGAGGCTGTCCGCGCAGAGTTTACCCGCGAGAAGATCGCCGCGGGACCTGCGAATATCTGGCGTTATAAGGCGCTGCTGCCAATCCCGGCAGGTTTCGAACCGGATCTTCCAGTGGGCTTTACGCCGCTGGTCAAGGCGAAGCGGCTGGGCAAGCGCATTGGCGCGAACAATCTGTACATCAAGAACGATGCTGTCTGCTTCCCGACTTTGAGCTTCAAGGACCGCGTTGTGTCTGTCGCGCTGGCGAATGCTCAGGCATTTGGATTTGAGACGGTGGGGTGCTCGTCGACTGGGAATCTGGCGAACTCTGTGGCGGCACAGGCTGCGCGGTTGGGACTGAGGGCATGCATTCTTGTTCCGGCAGATCTGGAGCCGGCGAAGATTCTGAACACGCTGGTGTACGGTGCGCGGTTGGTGCGGATCGATGGCAACTACGACCACGTAAATCGGCTCTGCACGCTGATTGCGGACGACTACAAGTGGGGCTTCGTGAACGTGAACCTGCGGCCTTACTACGCTGAGGGATCGAAGACTGTTGGCTACGAGATCGTCGAGCAGCTTGGGTGGAAGCTGCCCGACAATGTGGTCTGCCCGATGGCGGGTGGGTCGCTGATTCGCAAGATCCGCAAGGCGTTCAACGAGTTGATCGCGTTGGGGCTGGTGGAAGACAAGCCGGTGCGGTTCTTTGGAGCGCAGGCTACGGGATGCTCGCCGATTTCAACTGCGGTAAAGCAGGGAACTGACTACATCGAACCGCAGCGTCCGAACACGATCGCGCGGTCGCTGGCAATCGGGAATCCGGCGGATGGGCCTGCTGCGGCGAAAATGATCGCAGCGACGAACGGCTGGGCGGAGGATGTCTCGGATGTGGAGTTGGCATCTGGCATTCAAGAGTTGGCTGAGACAGAGGGCATCTTCACTGAGACGGCGGGCGGCGTGACGACGGCGGTTGCGGCTCGGTTGTACGCCGATGGCCGCATCTCCGAGGATGAGACGACGGTGATCTGCATCACCGGCAATGGCCTGAAGACCACGGACGCGATTGCGAACCGGTACGAGTTTGATCGGGCGGTTCGCCCGCGGCTTGCCGACTTCGCGGAGTACCTCGAAGAACTCGACGGAGTTCGCGAACCGGAACCCGAATTGGTCGAAGTTTAGGCCGGTCGTTTCATGTTTGTGTTTTTGCTTAGCTACAGGAGAAATGAATCAATGTCAGTAAAAGTTGTGCTTCCGACTGCCTTCATCCGCCACACCGATGGACAGAAGCAGTTTGCTTCCTCTGCTTCAGACCTGCCCGGACTACTTGCCGATATCGACCAGACTTTTCCCGCGCTTGCCACGCAGATCAAGGGCGACGATGGGAAGCTGCGGAGGTTCATCAACATCTACATCAACGACGAGGACATCCGCTTCCTGGGCGGCGACGCTTATAGCTTCAAGGATGGCGATGAAGTCATGCTGATTCCGTCGATAGCCGGAGGCAAGGGCTGACCCGAGGGCTGGATTGCTGCCTGGGGACACTGCGCGACTGATTCGTTTGACTACAAGCAACGATTCGGTCGCGCAGTGTCTCTCATAAGGTGCAGCCAAGCGCAACCGCGCCACTCTCTGGTTTCAAGAAAGCAGATGCCATGTTCCTGATCCTTGCCCTTGTTCTCGTACTTTGCTGGATTGGTGGCTTCACACTCTTCCATGTCAGCGGATTTCTGATTCATATTCTTCTGATCTTCGCTGTGATCTCGATTGTGATGCACTTTATATCGGGTCGAAGAGCTTAGAAATAGCTCCTCAGAAACTGAAAAGACCGAGCCACATTGGCTCGGTCTTTTTCTTTATTGCGTGAGGATTATTGGTGCGACATGGGTTGAGGAACGGAAGTCACAGGCGGAATTACGCTTCCAGCGAGAGCCTCGGGAAGCTCTTCCGAGAGCGTGGGAAGTTCCTCTTCAAGGGCGATTTGGAGAACTTCATCCATCTGCTCTACAAAGTGCAGCTTCATCGACGACTTCAAAAGCTCTGGAAGATCCGCGAAGTCGCGGCGGTTTTCTGCCGGGAGAATCGCTTCGAAGATGCCGGCGCGATGAGCGGCGAGAAGCTTCTCTTTGAGGCCGCCGATGGGAAGAACCTTGCCGCGCAGCGTAATCTCGCCGGTCATGGCGATGTCGCGACGAACCTTGATCTTCGTTAGAGCGCTTGCCAGCGCGGTAGCGAGCGTGATGCCAGCCGACGGGCCGTCCTTGGGGATAGCCCCTTCGGGAACGTGGACGTGGATGTCGAGGTGGCGATAGAAGTCGCGCTCGAGGCCAAGCTGCCGCGCGCGAGACCGAATATAGCTAAGAGCGGCTTGTGCGGACTCCTGCATGACATCGCCTAGCTGGCCGGTGGTGGTCAGCTTGCCCTTGCCGTCGAGGATCTGGACTTCGGTTTGGAGGATGCTTCCGCCAACTTCCGTCCAAGCAAGGCCGGTGACGAGGCCGACCTCGCTCTTCTCATGGACCTGAGAGTCGCGGAACTTTGCGACACCGAGGATGGATTCGAGGTTCTCGCCGGTGATCTCTTCTTTGTGTTCCGGGCCGTTCTGGACGACACGGCGAGCTACCTTGCGGCAGACGTTACCGATCTCGCGTTCGAGATTGCGGACGCCAGCTTCGCGGGTGTAGCCACGGATGATGCCCTTGAGAGCGTCGTCGGTGAAGCTGATCTGTTGAGCGGTGACACCGGTGCCTTCAAGCTGCTTCTTGACCAGGTACTGCTTGGCGATCTCGAGCTTTTCGACCTCCGTGTAACCGTGCAGGCGAAGGATCTCCATGCGGTCCTGCAACGGGCCGGGGATCGTGTGGAGTACGTTTGCCGTGGCGACGAAAAGAACCTGCGAGAGGTCGTATTCGACGTCGAGATAGTGATCCTGGAAGCTCGTATTCTGCTCAGGGTCGAGGACTTCAAGCAGGGCGC
The DNA here is from genome assembly GCF_014203275.1 of Granulicella aggregans. GTDB lineage: Bacteria > Acidobacteriota > Terriglobia > Terriglobales > Acidobacteriaceae > Edaphobacter. Next base: position 25,278 of record NZ_JACHIP010000007.1, on the reverse strand, counting down.
TGGCGGGATCGCCGCGGAAGTCCGACGCCATCTTGTCGATCTCGTCGAGCATGAAGACGGGATTCTTGGTGCCGGCCTTCTTCATCGACTGGATGATCTGGCCGGGGAGTGCTCCGATGTAGGTGCGGCGATGACCGCGGATCTCCGCTTCATCGCGAACGCCGCCGAGGGACATGCGGACAAACTTGCGGCCTGTGGCCTTGGCAATGGACATGCCGAGCGAGGTTTTGCCAACGCCCGGAGGTCCGACGAAGCAGAGGATCGAGCCCTTGGGGTTCTTGACGAGCTGCCGGACGGCGAGGAATTCGAGGATGCGTTCCTTGATCTTCTCGAGGCCGTAGTGATCTTCGTTGAGGATCTTTTCGGCGTGCTCGATGGATCTGATTTCTTTAGACCGTTTCTTCCAGGGCACCGCCAGCAGCCAGTCGAGGTAGTTGCGCGAGACGGTTGACTCAGCGGACATGGGCGGCATGGCTTCGAGCTTCTTCAGCTCCTGCGTCGCCTTTTCGAGGACATCCTTGGGCATGCCGGATTCGTCGATCTTCTTCTTCAGATCGTCGAACTCGGACTTTTCGCCGCGGCCAAGTTCCTTCTGGATGGCCTTGATCTTCTCGTTGAGGTAGTACTCTTTCTGGGCCTTCTCCATCTGGCGCTTCACACGGCTCTGGATGGTACGGTCCATGTTGAGCTTTTCGATGGCCACGTCGAGGACGTCGGCGATACGGGAGAGGCGCAGTTCGGGATCGAAGACCTCGAGGAGTTGCTGCTTCTCTTCGATGGAGAGCTGAAGATTAGCGGCGATGGTGTCGGCCAGCTTGGTGGGCTCGTCCATGCGGACGGTGGCGGCCATGGTCTCGTAGTTCAAAGACTGCTGGAGTTTGATGTACTGCTCGAAGAGGGTATGGACGCGCTGCGCGAGGGCTTCGATCTGCGGGGTGAGTTCGAGGCGGGTCTTGCCGGTGCGGACGGTGGCGACGAAGAAGCCGTCTTCGTCATTCACTTCGGTGGCGCGGGCGCGTTCTACTCCTTCGACGAGAACTTTGATGTTGCCGTCGGGCATCTTCACGCTCTGGACGATATTGCCGATGGTACCGGTGGCGAAGATGTCGTCTGCATTGGGCTCGTCGACTGAGGCGTCGTGCTGGGTGGCGAGAAAGATCTTGCGGTCGCCGTTGAGAGCTTCTTCGAGGGCGCGGACGCTCGACTCCCGGCCGACGACGAAGGGCGTCATCATATGGGGGAAGATCACCATGTCGCGAATCGGCATCATCGGAAGCTTGCGGAGTTCGCCGGTCAGAGTCTCTTTTGCTCGGTTTGTCATATATCCCCATTAGACGTTCGACAGCGCTGCAGGATGCAAACGAGGCCGCCGTGCGTTTACGTGATTGTAATTGGGGATCGAGGAACATGCGAATCGAGCAAGGGCCGCTTTAGCGTCCCATCGAATTCGCGGTTTTCCCACTACGGCGAAGAATCAGTGAGAGCGCTTTGCGAAGGGATCGTTGCCATCCAGACGGCCATTCGCTTCGGTCAAGAGTGAGTCCACGAGGTGCTGAATCGCCCTCGTGAGTTCGTCCGAGACCTGGTTTGGCCCCGTCAATCGCAGATACCACTTGTTTGCAGAGAAGGGGAAGTGTTGTGCGGTAGAACCGCGGCTGAAACAGTCGACGTGATTCTTACAATCCAGGAGAAACGCGGAGTGCTGGCCCACCCTGGACCAACCGCCAAGTCCTTGCTGGCTCAAGCCAAAGATAGGGACTGTCAGCGTTTGAGAGTTGCACGTTCCTGCCACAGAGTGGGCAAAATCCTGCTTGATAAGAAGACTTCGGCGATCTTCGGAGATCGAGATGGCTTGCTCGAAGCCGGGGCAGCCAGAATCGACAAACTCCAGCGTGGGATATTTGTGAATCGTGGTGTTGATGTAGGAGACGGTGTCGTCCGGGGAGAGTTTTGCAGTTTGTGCCTCGAGCGACTTCACGAAGCAAAGTAAAAGCGCCAAGAGCGCCGCGTTCCGGATAAATTGCGCCAATTTACTCCTCCACTTTGACACAGGCGCGGAGAGACCTTGGCTCACACGCGACGCTGTCGCTCTATCGGCAATTTGCGCCAAAACGTACAGCCGTCACGGCTATTTCTTAGCGGGAAAAAGCAAAAGCCTGAAGAGCTGCGCGCTCTTCAGGCTTTTGCGGGGGGTAGAGCGAGGATCAGCCAGCCTTTTCGAGTATGACCGGGATGGTGAGTTCGCGCTTTTGAACCATCGCCTCGGTGATGACAAGATCCTTGATCTTCTTGTTGCCGGGGACGTGATACATGAGATCGAGCATGAGCTCTTCGAGAATCATGCGCAGACCGCGTGCGCCGACTTTGCGGTTCAGAGCTTCACGGGCGATGGCGCGGGCGGCATCGTCGGTGAAGGTGACCTTCACGCCTTCGTAGTCGAAGAGCTTGGCGTATTGCTTGAGGATGGCATTGCGCGGCTTGGTGAGGATGTCGATGAGCGCGGCTTCGTCAAGTTCATCGAGGATTCCGAGGACAGGAAGACGGCCTACGAACTCGGGAATCAGACCGTACTTCAGAAGATCCTGGGGCTCAGCCTGGCGAAGCATTTCGGAGTCGCGCTGGGCGCGGATCGGGGTTGCAATCTCCTTCGCGTCAGCCTCTGCAATCGCGCGGAAGCCAAGGGCCTTCTTGCCGATGCGGCGACCGATCACCTTTTCGAGGCCGACGAATGCGCCGCCGCAGATGAAGAGGATGTTCGTCGTGTCAATTGCGGTGAACTCTTGGTGCGGGTGCTTGCGTCCGCCCTGCGGCGGGACGTTGGCGACGGTGCCTTCGAGAATCTTGAGCAGCGCCTGCTGGACACCTTCGCCGGAGACATCGCGGGTGATGGATGGATTCTCATCCTTGCGGCCGATCTTGTCGATCTCGTCGATGTAGATGATGCCGCTCTGCGCGCGGGTGACGTCGCCTTCTGCGGCTTGGAGGAGCTTCAGGATGATGTTTTCGACATCTTCGCCGACGTAGCCGGCCTCGGTGAGGGTGGTTGCGTCGACGATGGCGAAGGGAACATCGAGCATCTTCGCGAGCGTCTGCGCTAGGAGCGTCTTGCCGGAGCCGGTGGGGCCTACAAGGAGGATGTTCGACTTGGCAAGCTCAACATCGTTGCCGCGCGTCTTGTTCATCTGGATGCGCTTGTAGTGATTGTAGACAGCGACGGCGAGCTTCTTCTTGGTCTGGTCCTGGCCGATCACGTACTCGTCAAGGAAGGCCTTAACCTCTTGTGGCTTAGGAAGATGCGCGGGGGCAGCACCGGGAGCGGCCTCGGTACGATCGTCTTCGAGGATCGAGTTGCAGACGGCTACGCACTCATCGCAGATGTAAGCGCGAGGATAGTCCGAGGGGGAGGAGATAAGCTTTGCAACCGCATCCTGCGATTTGTGGCAAAACGAGCAACGAAGAGATTCGTCAGTGCCGCGCGACGTTTTCATTGGGGGAACAGCTCCTGTCGAGACCACGGTGACCCGTTACTTGCGTCACGTTATATCGAAGTTTACACCTGATGAGATCGACCGTCGCTGTGGGCAAGTCGAAGTTAATTCCCGGCGGGTACCGGATAGGGTGCATGAAAGTAATGCGTCAGAAGGGCAACAGCTTGTCCTGCCGGACGGGCCCACTTCGCGTGGCGCGGTCACTTCGTGACGTGTATACCGCTTCGCGTGGTGCTCCCGTTGGTCGCAAGAGGAAGATTCAAGCGACCAACGGGTATGTGAGTAGCGGCTACGTGCGTGGCCGGTCGATGATGTCATCGATGATGCCGTATTCCTTGGACTGAGCAGCGGTCATGATGAAGTCGCGCTCTACGTCGCGTTCGATGCGGTCAAGCGGCTGGCCGGTCGAATGGCTCATCAGCTTGTTGGTGATCTCGCGAATGCGAAGTATCTCTCGAGCGTGGATGTCGATGTCGGTAGCCTGGCCGCTAAGCCCGCCCATGGACGGCTGGTGGATGAGGATGCGCGCGTTCGGCAGAGCGAAGCGCTTGCCCTTCTTACCGGCCATCAAAAGGAAGGCTCCCATGCTGGCGGCCTGTCCGATGCAGAAGGTCACAACATCATTCTTGATGTACTGCATGGTGTCGTAAATCGCGAGACCAGCAGTGATGGAGCCACCCGGAGAGTTGATGTAGAGCTGGATGTCCTTCTCCGGATCTTCACCGCTGAGAAACAGCAGTTGCGCGATGATGACGTTGGCGATGTTGTCGTCGATCGGGGTGCCGAGAAAGATGATGTTGTCGCGGAGCAGACGGCTGTAGATGTCGTAGGCACGTTCGCCACGACTCGTCTGCTCGATCACCATAGGTACTAGTCCCATAACACGCTCTTTCCTTTTGCTGGTGTCTCCACCGCGGTTCTGCTGCACTTTGTCGGTTGACGGGTTGCGGGTTTTGCTTACGAAGCCAGCTTCTCGTAGAGCAGGTTGCCAACCTTTTCGCGCTTCATCTGATCGCGAAGCCTGTCGATGCCACCGTCGGAGGCGAGACGAGCCGCGAGGGTCTCGTAGGGCTCGCGCGACTGCATGGAGAGCATCATGACTTCGTTGTTGAGTTCGTCTTCGCTGATCTCAACGTTCTCTGCCGTGGCGAGCTTGTCAAGGATCATCGAGGCCTTTACTTCGTTGACAGCCTGGTCGCGCTGGGCGGCGCGGAGACGGGCGAAGTCGAGCTTGCGCATGTCGTCTGTGCTCATGCCCTGCTGGGCGAGAGCGCGAAGGCCGCGATCGAGACGAGCATCGATCTGCTGCTGCACGAAGGACTCGGGGACAGGGAAGGGATACTTCTCGATGAGGTCACCGAGGAGCTTGTCCTTGGCGACGTTCTGGAGGGACTCGGCCTTGCGGCTGGAGGCCATCTCGCGGAGCTTGGACTCGAACTCTTCCCATGTCTCGAAGGCTCCGAGCTGCGAGGCGAACTCTGCATCGCGGGCGGGGAAGGTCTTCTTCTTGATGGCCTTCGTGGTGACGTCGTAGGCGACAGTCTGACCGGCGAGTTTGGGTTCGCCAAAGTCCGCAGGGTAGGAGACTTCGAAGCTCATCTCCTGGCCGGGCTTGGTGCCACGGAGAGCGTCGTTGAAGGCGGGCAGGGTGTTCTTGCCGCCGATTTCGACGAGTACGTTTTCGCCGGTGATCGGCTCTGTCGGAGCGGCGTTCTCGACGCCCTCCTCGGTGACGGTCTGGGCGAGGTCTTTGATCTGGCCCTTGAATTCGATCTCGGCCCAGTCGCCATCGACGAGTTCGCGGTCTTCTTCGATCGGCTCTACTACGGCGTGGCTCTCGAGGACACGGTCTAGCTCGGCCTGGAACTCATCGTCGGTGAGGGTGGCGTCCTGCTTCTCGACACGAACAGAATCGTAGCCGGTCAGGTCGATCTCAGGGAAGACCTCGAAGGCGGCCTTGAACTTCAGCGGCTGGCCGTCGAGGAGCTGCATGTCGACCATCTGCGGCTGCGAGGCAGGAGTGATCTTCTGCTCGTCGATGGCCTGCTTGAAGCGATCGGAGACGAGGCTTTCAAGGACTTCCTGGCGGACTTCCTTGGCGAAGCGGGTCTTGATGAGCGACTCCGGTACTTTGCCGGCGCGGAAGCCGGGGATGCGGGCGAGCTTCTGGTAGCGCTTGGTGATGGTCTTGAAGGCCTTCGAAACTTCTTCGGCCGGAACTTCCACTTCAATCTCGCGGGCGAGCTCGGGGTTAAGCGTTGGGCCATGCTGATGCTGATGCAGACCGGGCGCGAGGTCGCTGTGGTCGTGATCGTGCGCGTGGTCATGATCGTGATTGTGGTCGTGCGTGTGATCGTGTGCTGCTTCAGCAGTCGTTTCAAGCTCGGTAGGGGTCAATGTCTTGTTGCCTTTCGGAGTGCGTGTGACTGAAATCTTTTAGGCCGGTGTGCGCGGATATACACGCAGGATGCGACCGACGCCTCAACCTTTACTGTACGAGTCTTGAATGGGAGGGGTCAAACGGCGTGCTGCTGAAAACGGGGATTTCCCGCCCTGGAACCGAATAGGATTGTAAGTAGTGAAAGCGATTGTGAAGAAGAGTTTGGTCGTAGACGGGAAGTTGACGGTTCTGCAGGAGATTCAGGCGGGGATTGTGGCGTGTACGCAGTGCCCGCGGCTGCGTGCCTACGGCGAGAATCTGGGCGTGGTGAAGCGCCGAGCTTACATCGACCAGACGTACTGGGCGAAGCCGGTGCCGGGGTTCGGCGACCCGAAGGCACGGATTTTGATCATCGGGCTCGCCCCCGGGGCGCATGGGGCAAATCGCACGGGCAGGCCGTTCACTGGCGATGGGGCTGGGAACTTCATGTATCCCGTGCTGCACGAGATGGGCCTGGCGAACCACGGCAACGCGGTTTCGCGTGACGATGGCCTGAAGCTGCGCCATGCGTGGATCTGCTCGGTGGTGCGATGCGCTCCGCCGGGCGATAAGCCAACTCCGCAGGAGATACGAAACTGTTCGAGGCACCTGACGGCGGAGTTGGGCGAGTTGAAGCGAGTGAAGGTCGTGGTGGCGCTCGGAAAGATTGCGTTCGATGGCTACCTCGCGCATCTGCTCGCAGCGGGCGTGATTGAGCGGCGGTCGCTGTACAAATTTGGGCATGGTGCCGAGTATCGGCTGCCGAATGGGCTGGTTCTGCTGGCGGCCTATCACCCGTCGCTGAGAAATACAAATACGGGACGGCTGGATAAGGTAATGTTTGCACGGATTTTTGTGCGGGCGCGGGAACTGGCCGGGCTCGATTGACGCCCGCGCAGAAAGAATTAAATCCAACCTATGCCGGGAAGTGAGAATCTGAACAAGTGTTGGTTGGAAAATACAAAGGACGAGGTACGTATGAGTCAAAAAGGATTCTGGATCACTTTCGGCGCGGGTGCAGCGATTGGCGCGGCGATCGCACTTCTCTACGCGCCGCAGACGGGCACCGTGACGCGCAAGAAGCTGAAGCGCAATATTGATGATGCCGGGGATTATCTTGAGGACGCGGGCGACTACCTGAAGGAACAGGCTGAGAAGCTGAGCAAGGAAGCGCATAAGGCGATCAAGCTGTCGAAGGAGTATGCGGACAATGCGGTCGATGCTGCCGGAGATTTTGTTTCGAGTGCGGCGAAGTCGGTGAACAAAGTGAAGTCGATGATCTAAGGTGTGGGCACAGCTTTAGAAACAAGTTTTCTTTGGGAATGAGAAGACAAACAGAAACGCCCCGGATCGCTCCGGGGCGTTTCTGTTGCTCCTTGAAAGCTGGGTTAGACGGTGGAGAGAGCGAGGCCCGCGGCCTTCTCTTCACCGTCGGCTGCGATGGGGCGGTAATGGAGCACGTTGTTGTCGAGGTAGACCTCAAGGAAGGCTGGCCGCTCAATGATGCCGCCACCGATGAGGGCCTCTGAGAGCGGGTCTTCGATGAAGCGCTGCAAGGCGCGGCGCAGAGGACGAGCGCCGTAGGTGCGGTCCGCGACGGTCTTGGCGAGAATATATTGCTTGGCCTCGTCTGTGACCGAGAGCGTGATCGCCTTATGTACTAGGTTGGTGTTGAGCTGCTGGACGAGGAGTTCGAGGATCTGCATCAGGTCATGGTCGGTGAGCGCCATGAAGATGATGATCTCGTCGAGACGGTTGAGGAACTCGGGGTTGAAGGTCCGCTTGACCTCTCCCTTGACGAGCTCTTCCATCTTGTCGAGGATCATGTCTTCCTTCTCGCTCTGGAATCCGAGACCCTGCCGCTTCTGCAGGTGCTTGGCTCCGATGTTCGAAGTCATGATGATGATGGTGTTCTTGAAGTCGACCTGGTTGCCGAGACCGTCGGTGAGCTGACCGTCTTCAAAGACCTGCAGGAGCAGGTTGAAGACGTCGGGGTGCGCCTTTTCGATCTCGTCGAGCAAGACGACCGAATAGGGCGAACGTTTGACGCGCTCGGTGAGCTGGCCGCCTTCCTCGTAGCCGACGTAGCCCGGAGGAGAGCCGATGAGTTTTGAGACGGAGTGCTTCTCCATGAATTCCGACATGTCGAAGCGGATGAGCGCCTTCTCATTGCCGAAGAGGAACTGGGCAAGGGTGCGGGCCATCTCGGTCTTGCCGACGCCGGTGGGTCCGAGGAAGAGGAAGCTGCCGATGGGGCGGGCAGGATTTTTCAAGCCAGCGCGAGAGCGGCGGATCGCTCGGGCCAGGGCGGAGATCGCCTTGTCCTGCGAGATGACGCGCTTGTGCAGCTCTTCTTCGACGCGGAGAAGTTTCTGGGTCTCTTCTTCCTTGATCGAGGTGATGGGAACGCCGGTCCAGCGGCTGACCACATCTTCGATGTCCTCGCGGGTGACAATACCGGCTGAAGAATCGTCGAGATGATACTTGTCGCGTAAGGCGCGGAGGTTCTCGCGTTCCTTACGCTCTTCGTCAGAGTAGAAGCGCGCCTTTTCAAATTCGTGGTTCGCAATGGCGTTCTCCATGCGGTGCACGATGAACTTGATGCGCTTCTGTACTTCGGTTAACTCTTCGGGCAGGGAAGTCTGGCGAAGCTTGACGCGAGCACCGGCCTCATCGATTAGGTCGATGGCCTTGTCGGGAAGGAAGCGATCCGGGATGTAGCGGCTGGAGTGCGAGACAGAGAAGTTGATCGCCTCGTCGGTGTAGCTGACGGCGTGGAACTTCTCGTACTTCTCCTTGATGCCCATGATGATCTTGATCGCGTCTTCTTCGTTCGGCGGCGGTACCTTGACCGCCTGGAAACGACGCTCAAGAGAACGATCTTTTTCGATGGACTTGCGGTATTCGGCCGGGGTGGTGGCTCCGATGCACTGGATCTCGCCACGACTGAGGGCGGGCTTGAGGATGTTGGCAGCGTCAAGCGAGCCTTCCGCTGATCCCGCGCCGACGAGGGTGTGGAGTTCGTCGATGAAGACGATGGAGTTCTGGTTCTCCATCAACTCCTTCATGATGGTCTTGAGGCGCTCTTCGAACTGGCCGCGGTACTTGGTTCCGGCGACGATGAGCGAGAGGTCGAGCGCGAGGACGCGCTTGTCCGCGAGGAAGCTCGGAACTTCGCCATCGGCGATCTTTTGCGCGAGGCCTTCGACGATTGCGGTTTTGCCGACGCCCGGCTCACCGATAAGGACGGGATTGTTTTTCGTTCGGCGGCAGAGGATCTGGATGACGCGATCGACCTCGGTGTCGCGGCCAACGAGGGGATCGAGTTGCTGGTCCATCGCGGACTGAGTGAGGTCGCGGGAGAACTCGGCGAGCATGGACTGTTCGCCACGCTGACCGCTCTGCTTTCCGGCGGCCTGTGCAGCAGGTGCCTTCTCCTGCGTGGTGCGCTGAAGCTCCTCTCGGATTGCAGGCAGACGGAGGCCGCGCTCCTGCAAAATCTCGGCGGCAAAGCACTTTTCTTCGCGCAAAAGGCCGAGGAGCAGATGTTCGGTGCCGATGTGCTTATGGGAGAGACGTTCGGCCTCTTCCGCAGCGTAGGCGAGGACTCGCTTGCACTCATTGGAAAGTGGAAGATCGACTGAGGTCGAGACCTTCTCACGGATCGTAGTGTGCCCCTCGATCTGCTTGCGGATCGATTCGACCGAGGCGTGCGACCGCAGGAAACGATTGGTTAGAGCCTTGTCCTCCCGCAACAACCCGAGCAGCAGATGCTCGGTCTCGATGTAAGGCGACCCGAACTGACTGGCCTCATACCGCGCGAAGAAAATAACGCGCCGCGCCTTCTCCGTATAGCGTTCGAACATGTTCCCCCTCACAGACTGGGCAACCACCGGCCCTGGGGCACGATTGGGTGCCTTTGGTCCACTTGCACTGAAAACAGGGTGCCTGCCAAATTAGCCAGGACATCCATCCGCTGCGAATAGTGTATCTGTCCGGTGGCATACCACCAACAGACCCTTTGCGTCTCGCCAAAGTTACCGTTACGTTACATCACCTCAAGTTCGGCTGGCCATGTGAAAAAGGTGGTACGAGACCCGCTCCCGGGTGATGCCTTTAGATGCTGGGAGCCAGGCGTCCGTCGCGGAGGCGCAGCATGCGGTCGCAGCGTGCCGCGAACTCAAGATTGTGAGTGACCAGAACGCTGGCCAGACCATGTGCTTTGTGGAGGTTCTGGATGAGGTCGAAGACGATATCTGCTGTCTTTCCATCAAGATCCCCGGTTGGTTCATCCGCCAGAAGGAGCTTCGGCTCGGTGACCAGGGCGCGGGCAAGGCTGACACGCTGCTGTTCGCCTCCGCTTAACTCGCCGGAACGGTGTTCGGCGCGATCCGCAAGGCCGACCTCCGATAGCCACTTTATCGCCTGGTGTATGGCGGTTCGGCGGGAGTCGCCTCGGGCCAGCAACGGCATGGCTACATTTTCGGCGGCGGTGAACTCCGGCAGCAGGTAGTGAAACTGCCAGACGTAACCGACGTCCCGGTTGCGGAACTCGGCAGCCTGCGATGGAGTGAACTCGCTCAGCTTGCTTTCGCCGCACCAGACCTCTCCCGAAGTGGGACGGTCGAGGGCGGCGAGAAGGTGAAGCAGGGAACTCTTACCGACGCCGCTCTCGCCGACGATGGCGACCATCTCTCCGGCGTGGACCTCGAGATCGAGGTCGCGGAAGAGGTCTAGTTGACCTCGGCCGGTTGTGTAGGTCTTCGAAAGCTTGGCGGCGCGGAGGACGATGTCGCGCGGTTCGACGATCAGGGGTTCGAGGCGATAGGGCTCGAGGCGCGATATGTCTTCGGTCTCCGGCATCTCTTTCCACAGTAACGCAAACGACCTAGCGGTTGCCGGAGTGCGGGCCGATGGCGATGGCAAGACGGTTCCAGGCATTGATGGTGGTGAGGACGAGGGTGAGGTTGGCGGCCTCGACCTCGGAGAAGTGGGCGCGGAGTTCTTCAAAGACGGGACCGGGGGCGTGCCCGTCCTGGATGTTGGTGATGGCCTCGGCCCAGGCAAGGGCGGCACGCTCTCGGTGGGTGTAGGCGTCGGAGTTTCGCCAGTCGGCGACAGAGTCGATGCGTGCGGGGGATTCGTTGTGTTTCTTGAGTTCGGCTGTGTGAAGGGTGATGCAGTACTCGCAGCCGTTCATCTGGGAGGCGCGCAGACGGACTAGTTCGAGAAGGATCGGTTCCAGTCCAGTTTCGGTGTTGAGATAGTGCTCGAGAGCGGTCATCTTGGCGAGACCGTCGGGGATGAGGCGGGCGTAGCGAAGGCGTTGATCCATGAGGGTTTTCCCTAATGCTTCGGCAGGTAGCACGCTGGCGGCGCTCCCGTTGGGGTAGAGAGTCGCGATAAGGTTGACGAGCAGAATTTCCGAAAATCTACTTCTGGTAGGAAGTGCTCGGCAGCTCTTGACGGAGCGCGTTCCTCCTTTCCCACGCGAAGAGAGCGTGAGTAAACCCGATGCAGACCCCTACGGGTACAAGAATCATCCAAGCTCCGATAAGAATCATCCCTTGTCCGACAGCCTCGCTATTCGACAACATCATCACGAGAACAAGAAGCGCAATTCCCAATAATGCACTAGCCGCAATGCCCGCGAAGACCCATCCTGTGGAAGACAGCAACGTGTGAATCGCTCTATTTGGCCGCATGAGAGATCCTATCAGTCGAGGGCCGGACTATTCGTAGCGCAACGCCTCTGCAGGAAGCACACTGGCGGCGCTACCGCTGGGGTAGAGTGTGGCGATGAGGCTAACTCCTAACGAGACAGCGGTGACGATCAGGCCGTCGATCAGGGTTGGCGCGAACGGAAGGTACTCGATGGAGTAGACCGAGGCGTCGAGGTGGATGAAGCGGTAGTGGCCGCCAAGCCAGCTCATCCCGTAGCCGACGATCAGGCCCAGGACGGTGCCGATGACCGAGATCAGCAGGCCCTGGAAGAGGAAGATGCGGCGAACCTGCTCCGGGCGCACGCCGAAGCTCATCAAGACGGCGATGTCGCGGGTCTTTTCCATCACCATCATGGTGAGCGCGATGAGGATGTTGAGCGCGGCGACGAAGACGATCAACGTGAGCACGATGAAGGAGACGTACTGCTCGAGTCGGAGGGCGCGGAAGAGTTCGATGTTCTGCTCCATCCAGTTGGTGGTCTGGAAGCCGGGGCCTGCGGAGGTCTCAATGGCGCGGCCGATCTTGTCGGCGGCGTAGAGGTTGTCGACCTTGAAGCTGATGACGGAGATGAGGTCGGGCTCGGAGAAGAGGCGCTGGGCGTCGGCGAGGCGGGTGAAGGCGTAGGCGGAGTCGTACTGGTAGAAGCCAGACTTGAAGATGCCGACGAGGGTGTAGCGCTGGTAGCGAGGGACGAGGCCGAAGGGAGTCATCTCTCCCTGCGGGCTGATGACCTGGACGGTCTCGCCAACTTGTACGCCGAGGCTGTCGGCCATGTCTTTGCCGATGACGATGGGTGGGATCGCGGGGGCGTTAGGGTCGCTGTCAACAAGAGGCTCAAGAGCGTTAGCTGATCCGGCGACCATGCCTTTGAGGAGATCGCTGACGGTGCGCTCGTCGGCGGGGACGATGCCCTTGATGAGCGCTCCGCTGCTGCGTGCGCCACGCGAAATCAAGACTTGCTCCCAGAGGCCGGGAGCAGCAGCAGTGACGTGCGGTGTCGTGCGAAGGCGGGATAGCAGAGGCTGCCAATCTCGGATGCCATCTCCAGCAACGCGCATCAGCATGACGTGGGCGGTCGAGCCGACGAGCCGGTCCTGTAGGTCGCGACGCATGCCGTTGGTGATCGCGAGGGCGATGATGAGCGAGGCGACCCCGGCGGCGACTCCGATGACGGAGATCGCCGTGATGACGCCGACGACAGCCTGGCGGCGCTTGGCGCGGAGATAACGTGAGGCTATGAAGAGTTCGAATCGCATCGGCTATTCAGTGTCCATGATCATCGAACGATCGCCTTCGCGGTGACGGCATTTTCGTAGCGGTCGTAGACGCGAATTGCGATTACGTGCTCTTTGGCATCGACGACTGCGGTGGTTGGCGGCGGGATAGGGGCGAGGAAGTCATAATGTTCCGCGAGCGAGTCCGAGATGCCGCCCGAGGGTTCGAGATACTGCCAAGGGCCGGCGTCGATAGAGTATTCAGCGTGGCTGATAGGCGAGATTGTGTCCTTCGCTTCAAATCGAGCGTGGATGTTCTTGCCTTCGATCGTTGCGGTCAATGTGCCGGGGATTGGCGGTGTGGTGTCGATGACGAAGTATTCGCTGGTCCGCTCGCCTGACAGCGCATCTGCCTGAGAGTGGGCTGGCAGGTCGCTTGCCACGACCTTCACGGAATAGGTGCCGTCGGGGAGAAGGGAAGAGTCGAAGCTGTAGAAGCGATCTGTGATCTTCTCTTTGAGTAATCGCCAGTTCTGCTCGCCTTCACCCTTGTAGAAGACGCTGAAGACCAGATCGTCGCCATTGTCGTCACGAGCAGACCAGCGGACGGTGACGGCGGTCTTGTCCTTCTGCGCGGTGAGCGGGGTAGCGGCGTTCTCGATTTGCGAGGTCGTGGGCGTGCCTGGCGCAAGATTCACCTGGACGGTGAGGTTTGGTGTAGGTGGGACGACGGCGACGCGGGCACCGGGCTGGGAGACCACTTCTTCCACTACCGGAGCTACATTGCGAGTGAGGTAGCTCAGGCTGACGGAGTCGATAGCGGCGGGGCCACGCAGGACTGCCTTCCACTGGATGTAGCGCGCTGGTGGAGCGCCCGTGCCCCCAGAGTTTGGCGTGGCCTTGATCCAATCGCTCCAGCCGAGGATGGGGTTCTCGACGTTCCCGCTCCGCACATACAAGTCAAGATCGCTGCTCGCCGTCGTTGGCAGCAGTTCTGATCTACCCCAGCGGGAGAAGATCTGCGCATCGAAGACGGCGCTGATGAAGGTTGCATCTGAAGCTCCCGCGTCCGCGATCTGGAAGAGCCTGCCGCTGTTGCTCGTCGCGACGAGAAGGCCGTTCGGAGACGAAGAAAAGGCCATGGCCTGCGTGGCGTCGAGATGGGCGATGTCGGTCCAGCGTCCGGCTACGGTCGTGTCGATGCGATAGATGCGGCCGCGATTGCCGGTCGCCGCGAGAAGACTTCCGTTCCGGAAAGTGAGCGCGTAGACGACGTCGTCTTTCAGGGTCAGCAGCTTTGACGGTGAACCATCAGAGGTGATCTTGTAGATCTCGGAGCCGTCAGGAATGACCGTGCTGGAGGTTGCTGCGGTCGATGATCCGGGTTGAACAAAGGTGATCGATATTCCCGATGCTCCACTCACCGGAAGATTGGGCAGGGGGACGGCTCCGCGCGCTCCGACTCCGGCGGCGTAGAGAGCGCCTGCGGAATCGAGCGCGAGGGAAGTGATCTCTCGGCGAGCGGCGGAGTAGAGCGCGAAGGGCTTGGCGTCGGACTTGGTCGTGTCGATCTTGTAGATCACGCCCGCGCCGTCGCTGCCAGCAAAGAGTGTGCCGTCGGGGGCGAGCAGGAGGCAGCGGATGTGCTGATCTGAAGTCTTGAAGAGAACTGCGGGCCTGCTGCCGGGAGAGATCTTGTAGACCACTGCCGGGGCACCGGTCGCGACGTAAACTTCGCCGCCTTTGCCCGTCGCGATATCCCAGATGTACTTCGGCTTCTCCTGGGTCTCAGCCGGATCGAAGATGACCTTCGCGGTCGCTGCAGCCTTGGGCGCGTCAATGCGATACACCTTGCCGTCCGGTGAGGTCGCGGCAAAGATCGTTCCTTCAGACGTGGACTTGATAGCCTGGACAGCCATCTCCTTGCCGGTAAAGATGTCGGCGGCGCTGCCATCTGGCTTAACCAGAGTGATCGTCGCAGAGCCGGAAGACGTACCGCCGCGGCCAAGGAAGGCGTTGCCAGCGGCATCGGATGCGATGGACCAGATGTAATTTCCGCTTGTGGTGTACAGAAGCTTTTTCGCAGGAGCCACTTCAAGGCGTCCGTCGTTGCGGATCGCGACGCCATCCGCCGTTCCTCGCTCGAACTCTTCATAACGCGATTGCGTCCAGAGCTTCGTCCCCTGGGCTTGCACGGACAGTGTTCCAAGTGAGGTTGCACATACCGCTAAAACTGCTGCCATCCGTCGCATCATCGTCTTTCGAGTCTAAGCGAAAGCGGAAGCGGGGGCGAGGATAGGGCGAGCAAAGAAAAAGGGAACGTCAGCAATCGCTGACGTTCCCTTTGTGTCTTGAGAGGTTGAAGCGGCTTAGTTTCCGAGCACCGCGCGATAGCGGACCTGGTTCTTCTTTACCTTTGCGATGGCCTCGTTTGCCTTGGCCATGGGGAAGCGCTCGGTGATCGCCTTCACGCCGTGCCTTGCTGCAACGTCCAGCATCTCGTGCAGGTCGCGCGGACTTCCTATCGGACTGCCGGCTACGGCCTTCTGTCCGGCAATCAAGCCGAAGGCTGGAAGTTGAATCGGACTCGGAGGAACTCCGACGACGCAAAGAGTGCCCTTGGGACGAAGCGCAGCAATGTATGCGGGCCAGTCCTGGTCGGCGCTGACAGTCGACAGGATGAAGTCGAATGATCCGGCGACCTTCTTGAGGGCTCCGGTATCGCGTGTGCTCACGAAGTGATGAGCTCCGAGCGACTTTGCTTCGGCTTCCTTGTCCTTCGATGTGGAGAAGGCTGTGACCTCTGCGCCGAAAGCCTTGGCGAACTGGAGTCCGATATGCCCGAGACCTCCGATGCCAACGACACCGACGCGCGACGATGGCCGGATGCCATGATTGCGGATCGGAGCATAGACGGTAATTCCGCCACACAGGAGGGGAGCGACATTCTCACTCTCGAGAACTTCAGGAACGGGAATGGCAAACCGTGAGTTGACGCGGATGCCATCCGCATATCCGCCATTGCGACCGACACAGGTGGGCTGTGACAGGGCACAGAGATGTTCGTCGCCCTGCCGGCACCATTCGCAGATGCCGCAGCTATCTGCCTGCCAGCCGATGCCGACACGCTCACCGACCTTGCGATCACGGACGGAGCTTCCGATCTCAGTGATGACGCCAACGATCTCGTGGCCGGGGATAAAGGGATATTTGCTGATGCCCCAATCGTTGTCGATCAGATGGACGTCGCTGTGGCAGACGCCGCAGTGAGAGATCTTGACTTCGACATCGTTTGGCGCGATCTCTTCAACGCCGTATTTATAGGCCAACAACTGGGCCCCGGCCGCGTGCACGGCCAGACCATGGATCTGTTTCATGTTTCTGTTCCCGACTTTCTTGTGCGCTGTATTTTCTCAGGCCCAGATGTTCTGATGCTACAACACCGGCCCGGTGGAATTCCCTGCGGACTTCAGCCTACAGGTCGGACCTCGGCAATCAGCAGCGCCATCAATCACTTTACCTTCAACGTAAGAACCTGTGACCCGCTGATAGCGAATCCACCCTCGACCGAACCCAGTTCTTCCACGCTTTCGCCATTCAGCTGAATCTTTTGTTCCGATCGCTGCGACTCGTAGACGTTTGCCAGGGAGAGCGGCACCATTCCTATCGTCCCGCCTTCAAGCGAGGTCTGGACGTCATGTGTCAGTAGAGTGACATAGACGCGGTGGTTCGCGTGCGTTCGATTTAGCTGGGTGACAGCATCGGCGAGCGAGATATTTTGTCCCTGAACGCTATTGGGCAGACTCATTCTGTCCGCCGTTGCGCTATCTCCTACAACAAGGCGCAAGTCGCCGGGCGCGGTCCCGGGCGGAATCCTGACTGACAGGCGGAGAATTACTGGTGAAGAACGCACCGGACGCAGGGTAGCTTCCAAGTCGATGGAATCTCCGGGACGAACGTCGTTTCGGCTCAGGCGAACACCTTCCAAAGTCGCGGAGCGGGTCGGTCCGACGGACGACAACGTCAGATGCAGACCGGATATCACCGGCTTTGTCGTTGCGTTTCCATAGAGCCGGGAAAATCGCTCATTGACATATAAAGCAGCATTGATCGCCGCCGGATTCAACTCGTTTGGGGACACCAGCGCGTCAAGTTGTACCGGGCGTTCCCCTTCCAAGGTTAGCTCTCCAGACAGACGATAGCTGGCCTCGGCTGAGGCGAGATTATTCTGCTGCAGACTCTGGAAGATCGAGACCAACATGAGCGAAGGAGTCAGCTCCTTATTATCCGCGACCTCAAATTGAACAGTCTTCTTTGGTGCAGCGCCGCCTTCCGCGGCGGGGTCGCCGGTAATTTCGATTTCTACCGGAATCATGTGCGCTGTCTCACCGAAACGCCCCTCGATCGCGGCATTTCTATCCTCCGTGAACTGGCCCACTGTCTCCGTGGTGGTGATGATCTTGAAGGCGTTCAGGGGAGATGGCAATGTCGCCAGTACGGTGGCCTTCGTCATCGGGAACGAGATGTGGCCGAACTGCGTGATGGGGTGGCCGCAGGCGAGAAGGCTCGACTTGTCGACGTAAGAGACAGTGCAGGTCCCGGCCATGGAGAGATCGCCACGAATCAGGACTGCGCTGACCGCCGATCCCGGCACGATAGGTTCGGGCTGAGGGAGATCGCTTGCAGAGGAGCCGAGCCCCATCACCGGGCTAAGTCCGAGAGCGCGGAATCGGTCGCCGAAGCGGTCGATGGCTTCCTGAGAGAAACCGCTGAAGACCAGCGGTGTTTCGATGGGCGTCGCCGATGCGCCACCGAGGGTTGGCGTAGTGGCTGCTTTTTCAGTCCCCGCAGCCACCGTTGTTGCTCCGTCGCGAACTGCGAGCATTTCGGCGATCGGGGTGATTCCGGCGATTGGCTCTTTGCTGAATTGGCCGATACGGAAGCTCAGTGCTCCCAGCAATTTGCCTTCAACGTAGACAGGGCTGCCGCTCATGCCGGCGACTACGCCCGTGTACTCCGGCTTCAGTCCGTGGAGTCGCGCAAGGATCATGTCCTGGCCCGGACCGCGGGAGTTCTTCAGCAAGCCAAGGATCTCCACCTGCATGGGTTCGGGGTTGACTCCCTCGAAGACCGTATAGGCGGTGCCGCACAGACCGCGACGAACCTCCGAGAGAGGGAAGACGATGGTGGTTGCCGGGGGAGAGGGTGGAACTATCGAGCTGCTGCAAGGATTTGCGGACTGAGCGGAGCTGCCCGTTACCAAACCAGGCGCAAGGAACGTCAAACAGATCAGCAGGCGGAGCCACGGCCTTCCATGTTCTGGGGTTTGGCTCATTCGGATTCGTCTCACATCTACAGACTAGATCATCCCTACTTCAAAGCTGCTGCAACGATGCACAATAGGCAAAGCAGCACTCGTAACGACGCGTGAGGTACAGTTTTCATCATGAAGTTCCGCTATCTGCTTCTTCTCGCAGCCCTGTCTCCTCTGCCCCAGGCCGGGCAGGCCCAGACGTCGACTCCCGCTACCGTCCCGGCACAACAGCAGCAGCCTGCGCCCGACGAGGGTGGACCACAAACAGATAATGGCCCCGTGGTCATCAAGAAGAAGAAGGATGCGCAAGAGCCGCCCCCGCCAGCAGCCCCGGCTGAGGAGAAGATCAAGAATCCGAATGGCGCGAACTACAACCTGCGCGTCGACAATCCTCTGGTGTCACTCGACGTTAGCGTCCAGTTGGATAAGACCAAGCAGTTTGTCCCCGGGCTTAGGCCCGCACAGTTTCTCGTTCTGGAAGACGGAGTGGAGCAGAAGGTAGACACCGTCCGCATGACCCAGACTCCCATCACCGCCGTGATGCTGCTTGAGTTCGCGGCCAACAACTGGGGATACATCCAGGACATGCGAAACGCCTCCTATAGCTTCTTTCGGTCTCTACGGCCCGATGATTACATCGCAGTCGTCACATTTGATCTGAAGACCCATATCCTGAACGACTTCACGAACAACAAGGACATTCTCGGACAAGCGTTGCAGAGCCTGACCATTCCGGGCTTTAGCGATACGAATACCTTCGACGCGCTCTACGAGACGCTCGACCGTGTGAGCCGCATTGAGGGAAGGAAGTACATCATCCTGATCGGTTCAGGCCGAGATACTTTTTCGAAGTTGACCTTGGACAAGATTCTCGCCAAGGTGAAGGCGACTCCGAATGTGACCATCTTCACCATTGGAACGGGAGCGTTCCAGAACGAACTATACGGCGGCCGGGGCGGCATTGGCGGTTCCATTCGCGACATGAACTACCTCCAGGCACAGAACCAACTGAAGACCTTCGCCTCGATGACCGGCGGCCTTAGTTTCAGTCCCATCTTCCAGGGCGAACTGCCGGATGTGTTTGCGCAGATCAACGACTCGATTCGCAACCAATACGTCTTGACGTACCGGCCAACGAATACGAAGCCGGACGGGACCTATCGCAAGATCAAGGTGCTATTGGTTGACAATGAAGGACATCCCTTGAAGATGGTGGATGAGAAAGGCAAGTCGGTGAAGTACTCCATCATCGCGCGCGATGGGTACAAAGCAAAGTTGCCGGTGGAGTGACGTCTGTGGATCGCGGCGCGTTGACCTTAAGCCCAATGCCTCGTACACTCTAGCTAGTGGCTGTGATGAGCACCTCGCGGCCCGCACAACTCTGCATTGCCCCCTCGTTCAATGGTAGGACTAGCGACTCTGACTCGCTCGATCGGGGTTCGAATCCCTGGGGGGCAACCAAAACACCTAAAACCTGAACTTCCTCGCACCTCCCCAAACATCCTCGCACGCGAGGGTGTTGTTGTTTTACAGCTACTTACGTCTTAAATGCGTGTGTGAGCGTGCGGGAACGTCCGAGGACACCCAGACTTTCCTGTGGGGAAAAATGTGGGGTAGGATGAGCCAAAGTGTGGGGAAAGAAAAACCCCAGCTATGGAGGGTCCGCCGTGGCACTGACAATCAAGGAAATCGAGAACGCAAAGCCGAAGGACAAGAAATACAAATTGGCTGATGGTGGTGGGCTTTGTCTCCTCGTGCAGCCATGGGGTGGAAAGTCTTGGCTGTGGCGTTATCGGTTTGATGGCGCAGAAAAGAACATGACATTCGGGGAATACCCACTCGTCGGCCCGAAGGACGCGCGCGGGCTTCACTATGCTGCGAAGAAACTGCTGGCCACGGGCGTCAACCCGATGGCCGAACGCAAAGCTGAGGCGGAAGCAAAGCAACAGGAGGTCAAGGCCCTCGAACGTGAAGCTGACAGCAGTTTTGAGAAGGTCGCCCGCAAGTGGTGGACTTGGTGGTCGATTGGCAAGTCGCCTAGACACGCAGAAATCTTGATGAACCGTCTTGAAGCGGATGTGTTCCCCGTCATCGGGCACTTGCCCATTGACGGCGTTCAAACAGGCCATGTTCGCGACATCATGCTTGCGATCGAGACGCGAGGCGCTCGCGATGTCGCCAAGAGAGCACATCAATCGATCGGACAGATTTTTCGCTTTGCGATCGCCCGCGATCTTGCAAGCCGGAATCCCTCTGCCGACTTTAGGCCGAGAGACATCTTGGCCGCAGCAAAGACTGAGAACTTCGCGCGAGTCGACGAGAAGGACCTGCCGGAATTGCTGGCCAAGATGGATGACTACAACGGGGACGCGCTCACTCGCTTCGGACTCAAGCTTCTTGCCTATTGCTTTCCTCGCACAAGCGAACTGATCGAGGCCCCGTGGACAGAGTTCGACTTAGACCAGGCGCGATGGATAATCCCGCCTGAACGGATGAAGATGGACACACCTCACATCATTCCTCTGTCACATCAGGCGGTGGCCGTGCTGCGAGCTCTCAAATTGCTCACTGGCAATGGCGCTTTGGTATTCCCAGGAGCCATGGATAAGAAGAAGCCCATGAGCAACAACACCCTCCTTTACGCGCTCTACAGGCTTGGATATCAGGGCCGGATGACTGGCCACGGATTCCGCGGCTTGGCCTCGACCATTCTTCACGAGAACGATTACGAGGAAGCACACATCGAATTGCAGCTTGCCCACATGAAACGGGACAAAGTGGCTGCAGCCTACAACCACGCGAAATACCTAAAGCAGCGCGCGGAAATGATGCAGTGGTGGGCAGATTATTTGGACGCGCAGCTCGCCAAAGGAAGACGGGCGTTGACAGCCTAAGCCCACTTCTTCGACGCCCATTGTGCCGGAAGAGCACCCTGGGGCATCCGCCTGCTGCCGACACTAGGCGCAGGGGTTCTTGAGCTGAGGATGCGTTCAGCTGCCCACTGTTTGACCTCGGACGCAACCCATGCAACCGTGCGTGCTCCCAGGTGGACAGGCGAAGGAAAATTATTCGCTCGGATCAACTCATAAAGGCTCGACTTCGACAGCCCTGTCACCGCTTTCACCTCTGGCAGCCGCCAAAAAATAATTTCATCCGAACCGCTTAATATAGCCTTGCGGCTGCCTGAGCTGATTCCAAGATGCTCTACAAGTTTTGACTCCACGGCTAATCGGTTCCTCACAGTGACCTCCAGCTCAGCCAACTCAGAAGCGCGCTTTCGAATTCATATCGGGAAATATATCTAGCGTCGCTCGACTGCGGCATGCTGTCCAATACTTGCTATCAATCGGGTGATTCATTTCATTGATCGGGCGAGATGAAACTTCGTGTTTTTTCGCTTGATGTGCAGTAAGTTTGGCCAAATTGCACTATTTCTGTTGTTATCGGTGCCCTCGTTTGCCAAAATCACCGGAAGAATCGGACTTCATGCACGAACTTTTGTTCGCCGAATTAGAGTTGGATTTCCAATGATTGAGGCGGTTGGACTATGTATGATTGGGCCGAATTTCGACACTTCAGATACCTGCTAACGATTCTGGAACTGCGGGGATTTCGCGCGGCAGCGGAACAACTCAACACGGGGCAACCCAACCTGAGCATCCAGGCGAAACAGTTTCAGGAAAATGCCTCCGTTCGCCTGTATGAGAAGGCAAAAGATGGACGCATCAAGCCGACCGATACCGGCGTTGCCTTCCAATTCATTGCGAAGTCAGTCTTGGAGGCAAGAGAGGAGGCGTTCGAGGCTCTGGCTGCAATCGAGCGTAGGGCGATCACCTCAGTGAGGTTTGGGTGCTCTCCTCTCGCGGATCAAACTCTATTTCAAAGCTTCTGCAAAATGCATCGAGAGCTTCTGCCAAGCTGTGCCGTTCGTCCGGAGCGAGACGACACGATGCCGCTCGTAGAAGATGTATTGGCAGGCGTGCTCGATGCCGCAATCGTGACCCGCCCGATTGAACACGCGGCATTGCGGGTCGAGGACATCCAATGTGATCGCCTCGTCGTTTGCCTGCGCAAAGATGATCCTCTGGCTTCGAAAAATGCCTTAACCACGCTGGATTTGCAGAAACATCTCACTATCCTTTATCACCCGCAACGACATCCCATGGCTCACGCTAGGCTCCTTGAATTGCTCCGAAA
This sequence comes from Granulicella aggregans, assembly GCF_014203275.1. Classification (GTDB taxonomy): domain Bacteria; phylum Acidobacteriota; class Terriglobia; order Terriglobales; family Acidobacteriaceae; genus Edaphobacter. Next base: position 2,922 of record NZ_JACHIP010000007.1, on the reverse strand, counting down.
TGCCGGTGTCGAACTCGAGGAGCATTCCCGAGCATCGCATCCGAACGAGATGCAAACTCTCGTGAAAGAAGGCTACGGGCTAGCTCTGATTCGACAAGGATCAACGCTTGAGAGCGAGTTGACGACTCGTCCGATCGCCGGTGTGAATTGGACAGTAGATACCGTATTGATCTACCACCAAGAACGTCATCCAAAAACGCTTCCCGTCCTGGTTCGTAGATTCAAACGACAGCTCAGAAAAAACGGAAAGCAGGCGGCCTCCACGAGCCTCGGACGGGCCTCTGAAGCGCCGCAAGACAAGCCCACTCAACTCACACTTCTCAGCTGAAACGGCCTTCACGGAGGACGCCGATCAATCAGATCAATCACCCGATTGATAACAAGTATTGGACGAGGGCGGAGGACAGGCTCAATCATCACGACATATTCCCGACTGAGACCAGTCGATGGAGGTGCCGATGATACGCAGCAGCCAAGTAGTGATCTCCCGCAGTACCGCCCGCCTTGCCAAGCGATTGGCCCGACTTTTTTCGAAACGTAAACTGTTCCGCGCCACGCGTGTGATGTGGCCGGCGCTCGCCGCGCTCACAGTCACAAGCATTGCTCATGCCCAGGGAACGATGGACTTCTCTGGGGCCACAACGCTCATGGGCTCATTCAAAACTTTCGCAACTTACGCGGGGGCGGTCATCTGCTTCGGCGGTTTGATCTTCGCCGGAATCCGCATGATGAGTGGGAGATTTCAAGATGCTATCCCAGGGCTCTTCGGTGCGCTGTTTGGCGCCGGAGTGCTCGGTTGGGGTGCCGGCTGGATCGGCTCACTGACCGGGCAGTCGATGTAGGAGGTACATCGACATGATAAGGCGAGGAATTCCGTCCCCAATCAATGGCGCACTGAATCGACCCAGGACCAAATTAGGTCTCGAACTGTCAGCGTGGATGTCCATTGTGTTCGTTACGGTGACGGTATTCCTCGCCGGTTTCAAATGGCTTGCCATCTTCAGCTTTCCCGCACTCTTGCTTGGAGCATGGCTGGTGGTCCGGAAGCACCCAAAGATGTTCCAACTCTGGTCTCTGAGTCTGAAGCAGAGGAGCTACTATGACCCGCGCAGATAACGCACCGTGGTTTACGAAGGCAGGAGCAGCGAGCAGCATTGTACCGATCTCACACTTTGTTGGGGACAGCATCTTCGCGCTCAAGGGCGGCGGTTACGGTTGCCTGTTCTCGCTCGATGGAATAGATGCCGAGAGCCGCACCGACGAGGATCTTGATGTCCGCGTGCGGGGTGTTGAAGCTTCGTTGCGTGGTCTGCCACAGGACTCATGCCTGTACCAATACGCCCGCGTAAGGGCTGGTTTCGATCTGCCCCGGCAGGGGAGATACCCCGACACAGCGACGGAATCCTTTGTGAGCGACAGAATCGCATTCCTGGATAAGACGGCCCGCTTCCGCCGCGTCGACCTGCATTGGTGCCTCACAATTGAGCCCGATACCGGTAATCCGCTAGCTCGTAAGCCAAAGGAACAGAGGACGGTAATAGACCGACGGCTGCTTGAACTCGAAAAGGCAGCAACGATCCTAGAGTCACATCTGAGCGATGCGATCGGTCTGAAACTTCTGGGCAAGGAACAAGCGTTTCAGTTCTTCAGTTACATGTTCAACCTTGAAGAGTGGTCATCGGGCGTTCGTCTGCGCTCTGACGCGGGTATTGACCGACAGATAGTTCAATCCCCAGTGGAATGGCATCGCGACCATCTTCGCATCGGACGTCGTTACGTCCAGATGTTCCCGTTGACGAACACACCTGAGATCTCTCGCCCGTGTCTGTTCACGAACCTGATGGAGCTCGATTGCGACAGCATCCTGTGCTCGGTTTGGCGGCCACAAACTGACAGCGCCACGCTTAAGGAGGTAACGAGCCAGGAGAAGTTTCTGGAGTTCTTCAAACACTCGCCCATCCAGCGTCTGATGAGCGGTAAGAATACGGCACCGCTCGAAACAAGCGCGACCGCCAAAGCTGTCACGGGAAATGTGGACAGCCTCGCGGAGGTTGTCTCATCGCTCGACAAACTGGGCCAGGGCGACTATGCGCTCCGGTTGCTGCTCTCCGCAGGTACAGCAGCTGAGCTACGTGATGCAACGCCCGCTGTCCATCGTCTCTTTGTGGATGCGCGCGCTCCAATCATCGAAGAGACCTACGGCAATCTTTCCGCTTTCTACGCGATGTTCCCGGGCAACCGGCAGTTCAATGTCTATCCGCTTTGGCTGCGGGAAGACCATCACGCGCGCCTGTCGAGCATCTTCGCTCCGAACCTAGGCCACGTTCGTTCGGACGATCTTGACGCCGAGTATTTGAACATCTTTGAGACGCGAACAAGGACCCCTTACTTCCAGGATGCCTACGTTAATGGCGTGAGGGTCCAGCTCATCATCGGTCCAACGGGTAGTGGAAAAAGCGTAAACGCCTGCCAAATGCTCAGCCTGGAGCAGAAATACGGTGGTTTCACCTTCATCTTCGACATCGGCGGCAGCTACGAGAGCGTCGTTGAGCTGTATGGAGGGCGCATCGAGCGGGTCGGAAGGAACGGTCCCCGCATCAACCCTTTCGCACTCGAACCAACTGAAACCAACATCGGTTTTCTCCACTCCTTCATCAAGCTCCTGCTTACCAATTCAGGGGCGGCGATTGGTCCTGAAGATGACGACGAGGTATTCAAGTCGGTCAAAGGCATCTACAACCTTCCGCAAGCGATGCGGAGACTCTCAAACCTCACTCTTCCCAAGCATCTCGACCGCTACATGGCGAAGTGGACCGGGCACGGCGTTTATCACTCCGTCTTCGACAATGTGGAAGACAGCCTGGAGATGTCCCGCCTTCAGTGCTTCGACTTCCAAGGGGTAAATACCAAGCAGTACGCCGA
>NZ_JACHIP010000006.1 GCF_014203275.1 Granulicella aggregans | reverse complement strand
CAGCCTAAGACACACTCAATAAGTGTCCGCTAAAAATAAGCGGACACCTGTTGCGTCACTCCGCTCGCGTCAAGAGGGACACGACGGACGCTTACGATTGAAATGCCCAAGGAAAAAGAGATCTTCGGCCTCGGACTCCATTGGTGGTGGGGATGCTGCCTGCCGGAAAGCCCACTTTACTCTTCGAGCAATTGCGACCACGAAACGTGGCGCGTATCGGGCATTCGAAGATCGGACACAGCCCAAAAGAGCCACATAAGTCTGTCTCAATAGAGCGTTGTCCAGGATGCTGCTCATCGTTAGCCTGAAATTACTTCGCGTGCAAGCGCGAAGAGACGCTCAACACAGATCAATGGCGTAACCTGCCTCTCCAGATGGGCACCTTATAGAAGCGGGTGGTAGAGATGATTGCGCGTGTTCTCGCGGTCTCCATGACCTTCCTGCTTTTGATTGCTACGTTTCCCGTAGTGGCGGACGCCCAAAGTCTCAACCTACTGCAGCTAGAACATCACGCGTTGCACTTAGTCACATGGAACAAAGATGGCAGATGGTGCAATACGGGCGCCTTTCTAGTGACCTATCGTCCTCCTGTATTCCTCTGGCGCTGGTACTTCAACGCCTTCTTCGGAGTACTACTTGTCGCTGTCTTGTGGCTACTTTATCTGTTTCTCATTAAGCAGGAAACAGCGAGAGTCCGAGCTCGACTCTATAGGCAATTTGTTGAGCGGGAGCGAATTGCGCGTGACCTTCACGACACGTTTTTTCAGGGAATTCAGGGACTGTTGCTCAGTGTCCAAGCGGCTAGTCGTGGGCTTCCAGATGGAGATCCTACAAAGTCCCTGTTAGAGGAGACCTTGATTCAATCCGATGTCGTGATGTCGCAAGGAAGAGAGCTGGTGTTCAACCTTCGGACGCCCTGTCGCAATGCCGCCGATCTTCCAAGCGCTTTAGAGTCGGCTGCCTTGGAGTTTAGCCAGCATCACGCTTCGGAATTCTTCCTTACCGTAGTGGGTGAGCCAAAAGAGGTCCAAGCCCATATCTGCGAAGAACTTTGCGAGCTTGGCCGTGAAGCGCTCCGTAACGCCTATCGACACGCTCGTGCACAGAATATCGAAGTGAATATTGAGTATCGCGCCGATCTCTTAAGGTTGACAGTTGGCGACGATGGTTTGGGGATTAGCGATCGGACTCTCGCCGAGGGCGGCATCGAGAATCACCAGGGTCTCCAGGTAATGCGGGAACGTGCGGTTAAAATCGGCGCCGATCTTCGTGTTCTGAGCAGCGAGGGATCCGGAACGATGGTTCAAGTCGACATACGCTCCCAGCTCGCGTATTCACCAGTGGCCGGGCAAAGTTTTGAAAGCTGATGGAGCTTTTCGCGGCGAGAGGTAAGGATGACTGAGTGGGATCGTTTGGCACTCCTGATCTTTCCTGCGTGTTCGAAGTTAAGACTTACGTTGGAACTCTACTTTAGTTAGCCCTATTGAGGGGCTTTTGCCGGGCTCTCCGGAGGCTCGCCTTGTTTGCAAAAGTGTATTCCCATGGGGAGTGTCTCGTGGTCCTTATCGAGCAAAGTCTTCTTGCTCGTTACGACCTCGAATAGAGAACTCAGACGGCCGAAAGGTTGATGGGTAGACGTACCAAAATACAAAGGAGATCTATATGTCGCAACTGACGAACAAAGTCGCACTCGTTACCGGCGGTTCCCGGGGTATTGGCGCAGCAATCGCGAAACGCCTCGCGGATGACGGAGCAAGTGTCGCAATCACGTACGCGAAAGATGCCACTTCGGCCTCCGCTGTCGTCAAGGCAATCGAAGCCACGGGCGGCAAAGCCGTGGCTATTAAGGCCGATGGTGGCGATCCCGCAGCGGTCGCCGCTGCAGTCGAAGAGACGGTCAAGACCTTTGGTCAATTGGACATTCTCGTGAACAATGCCGGCACCGCAATTCCGAAGCCGTTCGCCGAAACGACGCTTGAGGACATGGATTATGTGCTCAACCTCAATGTTCGCGGTGTGATGGTTGCGACGCAAGCCGCTCTGAAGCACATGAAGAGCGGCGCACGGATCATCATGATCGGTTCCTGCGTCGGCGAGCGAGTCATCGCTCCGGGGTTGGTTTCCTACTCCTCCACGAAGGGCGCTGTGAAGATGTTTGCTCAGGGTCTTGCCAGAGAGATCGGCAGCACAGGAATTACAGTAAACAATGTCCAACCGGGTCCTATCGATACCGATTTGAATCCGGCCGGCGGTGATTGGGCTGTCTCCCAGAAGGCCGCGACGTCACTCGGCCGCTATGGTCAAGTCGACGAGGTAGCGGCGCTTGTTGCTTTTATCGCCGGACCCGATTCCTCGTACATTACGGGCGCAAACCTTACCGTAGATGGCGGTACGAACGCCTAAAGGCGGGATACTGCGAGGAGGGCGTGAATCGAACGGCTACGCTCTCCTCGTCATCGTAAGGACAGGCTAAAGTCTTATTGGGGACAGAGAGAAGGGGGCAATCAATGACGCTTGAGGGCAAGTACGCTCTAGTTACAGGAGCATCTAAAGGGATCGGTCGTGCAACGGCACTGGCGCTCGCTCGGGAGGGCGCACACGTCCTCGTTCACTACGGCCGTTCTGCAAAAGAGGCCGAGGCCGTGATCAGCGAGATTCGGAGCAAAGGCGGCCAAGCTGAGGCGATCCAGGCTGATTTGTCTACCCCTGACGGGGCATCCCTCCTTGCCAGTCGCGCCAAGATGGTTATCGGCGACCGGCTGGACATCCTGGTCGCAAACGCTGGCATAAGCAAGGCGGCTCGTATCGCGGGATATACCGTCGACGACTTCGACAGTCTCTACACGACCAACGTGAGAGGCACTTTCTTTCTCGTACAGCACTTGCTTCCTGTGATGGGAGCAGGTTCCAATATCGTGGTGATCTCCTCGATCGTAGCGCGCTCGGTTGTCGGAGTTCCTGGACTGGAAAATCCGTCGATTCTTGCGTATGCCTCTACCAAAGGTGCCCTAGAGACTCTGGTCAAGAACTGGGCAGCGATCCTCGGCCCACAGGGCATCCGCGTCAATGCTGTCGCCCCTGGTGTGATTGAAACCGACATGTCGAACTTCACCAAAACCGAAGCCGGGCGTGAGGTGGCACTAGGTATGCAGGCTCTCAAGCGGCTCGGGAAGCCGGAAGATGTCGCGGACGTCGTCGCCTTTATTGCATCCGAGGGTGCTCGCTGGATCACTGGTGCCAGCATCCCGGTAGATGGTGGATCGAAGCTCTAACGGTAACTCAGGAGTTCGGCAATGCAGAATCAAACGCCCAAGGCGAAAGAGATCAAGATTCCCGGCCCCGATCACGCAATCACCGTCGTGCCATTTCAGGGTAGCGTTCGCGTCGCGGTGTCGGGAACTACCGTGGCGGAGACCAGTCGGGCACTCCAACTCGATGAAGCTGGTTACCCCAGCGTCTACTACATCCCTCGGGAAGATGCAGATATGTTGCTCCTAGCCCGAACCAAGCACTACACGTATTGCCCATACAAAGGTGATTGCAGCTACTACAGCATTCCTCTTGGGGGCGAACGCTCGGAATACGCTGTTTGGACTTACGAACAGCCCTATGAAGCAGTCGCCGTGATCAAAGATCATCTTGCGTTCTATCCTTCACGGGTCGATGAGATAACGCTGACCTCTTCCGAATGATTGCCAAAGGTCTTCCTCCTCGATCGGACGATTCACTTGTGTGGAAGAGACGGGATAAACCTCCAGGGGCCCATCGTAGAAGGCGTCAAACCTTGTCGTGACACGTTGCCAGTCGAACGAAATTGGCAACGTGTCACGATCTTTTGTTGAGGAAGATTGCCTTGCCAGCGACCGTCAACACGATCCTCGTCCCTCCCGGCTGCGAACTGCTCACGTCTAAGATCGCCCCGATGCGAGTAGCTCGCTCCCGTAACCCCGACAGGCCATAGTGGCCGTCTCTGCCATGTCTCAAAATGTATGGATCGATACCTTTGCCGTTATCAAGCACGCGAAGAGTGAGCTCATGCGTATAAACGAGTTGAACCTTGAGCAGAGTTGCTTCGGAGTGAGCGCAGGCATTGCGAATGGCCTCGTAGGCAATCCTGTAGACCTCGTCGCGAGCAATCGGGTGCATATCTCTGGACTTGCCCTCGATGGAAAGGTCGACTTGCATCGTCTCGCAATTCAGGCATTCGTCCAACACCCCACGAAGCGCCCGGGCAAGATCGTTGCTCTCGGTGCTGGAGACGTGGAGAGCGCTCAATGCTGCCCTGCCCTCCGCTACCGCTTGTCCCAGCAGCTCAGAGAGCCGTTCGAGGGCATTCCTCAACCCTACGATGTCCGCTGAGCGCGCCAGAGCCTGATCGGTAGAGAGTTTCCCAGCTTGAATGGTCTGGAGTAAGGTGTCGTGGAGGTCGTGTGCGAGGCGGGTTCTTTCATTCAAGCGCTCATTGAAGCGCGCTCGCAGGGCATCGGCAAGACGCTCGACCCTGAACAGGTAGGCTCGCCAGGTGGCGATGAGTAACAGAACTCCGCACAATGCGAGAAACCAGATGGTCTGGTAGAAGGCCGGTTGCAACGTCACGTTCAGACCGGCTCCAATGTCATTCCAAATGCCGTCGTTGTTGCACGCGATCACTCGCATCCGATAGTGCCTGGGCGGCAGGCCAGTGTAGAAGACCTGACGACGCGTTCCCGCGTCCTGCCAGTCCTTGTCATATCCTTCCAGCTTGTAACGGAAGAGCACGCGCTGTGGGATGAAAAGGCTCAGGGCGGTGTAATCGACCTCGAGGTTCCGGGTGTGTTGTGGGAAGACAATGTCGTTCCAACCTGGAAAGGCTTTGCCGTTTCCTGTGATCGATGTGATCACCACCGGGGGCGGCATCTGATTTCGTTGTGAAGCCAGCGCACTCGGATTGAGCGAGGCTACGCCTTTGGTCGTGGCGAACCAGAGTTTGCCGTCCGGGGCTTGAACCAGCGAGGGCTCGGGCAGCCTATCCCCAGAAAATCCCGGTAGGCCATCCGCGGTGTCAAAGTGTTCCGTGGCAGCTTCTGACGTTGGGCTGCGAAGCCAGTTTGTCAGTGCGGGAGCCGATATATGTGTGATCCCCGAAAATCCGTTGATCCAGAGTTCGCCATCCGGCGTCTCTGCAATGCCCGAGACCCGTCCAACCGGATTCTTGTCCTTCCAGCGCATCTGGTAGAAGCGGCCGTTTGAGAATAGATCCACTCCTCCGCGCCCAGCCAGCCAGACATGCCCATTGTGGGCGGACATCGTTGCCGGCGAGACGTTCTGCATTCCCTTTGGATAGGAGAACTTTTCAAATTTGTCACCGTCCCACTTGACGAGTCTGTCAGAGAACGCGAACCAGATGTTTCCGGCCTCGTCTGAGGTCATCGCTCCAAGAACGGCGATCTTTTTTCCTAGTTCCTCGTTCTCGTTCACCCAGGAGTAGTGCAGCATTCGATAGGTCAATCCGTTGGTTGTATAGATCCAAGGGACATTGTTTCGATCGAACTCTAGCGCCACGACGGGCTGATTGTCGCCTACAGGTCCGGGCACTCGAACAAACCTGTCGCCTTCGGATCTCCATACGGAAGAGTCGACTCCTCGACCGAGCCAGATCGCACCGCTGCGATCACGGCGTATGCAGGTGAGCTGCGTCATCTCTGGAAGAGTTTTGACCGTCCCGTCCGGCATCACATGCGTGAGCGGCATACTGCGACTTCCAACCCACAGGGAACCATTCTCTGCAGCCACAAGGCCAAGTTCATGTTCCTGTGTATGGGGAAGTGACAGGCTCTGCAGAACGGGCCGGTGAAGGCTATCCAGGCCAGAGTTCGTTCCGATCCACACCGTCCCTTCACGATCGATCATCACTTTGGAGACTCCATCGGAGCTGAGTCCCTGCTGTGGCGTGAAGCTCTCCGAGGACTTCCCATCGAGATAGGGGGATGCCTTGGCGACGGACTCCTGGGAGAAGTGATCTACGCCATCGCTGCTTACAGTCCACAGAGATCCATTCGCTGCGAAGGCAAAGTCTCGCGACGAGGGCGGAGCTACAGTCACGGGAACGTGGAAATCGACCGCTGGCTTATCTCCAGTGATCAGGTGTCGAAGTCCGGCGTCGTCGGAGATCCAGATGGTTCCGGTCGGGTCCTGACGAATCACGACGGCTGTTCCTGAGGAGTGTATCGATCCGCTGACCGACCGGAAGTCGCGTTGCCCTTGCGGCTTGGAGAGCAGAATCCCCGATGCGGACACCACCCAGACCGTGCGACTGCGATCGACAAACAACGACTTAGGAAAGCCTCCGGGATAGCCATGATCCGTTCCAATCAGTTCGCAGGCGGATCCGTTAAGATGAGCGAGTCCGCTCGTCGAAGCAAACCAGAGCGACTCATCTCCTTCTTCAGCGACCATTCCTCCGATCAGGCCAGCGGGTGTGCAACGCCGATCAGAGAAGACGGTGATCTTTCCATCCTTCCAGCGCAGGATGCCCGCGCTGCGCGTCGTAAGCCAGAGACTCCCCGAGGGAGACACAAACACAGAGAGGGTGTCGACATCCTGCACCGCCCCGAAGGTGGCTTGCTCCAGGCTCTCGAAACGAACGCCGTCAAAACGTAGAACGCCGCGCGAGGTTGTGAGCCAGAGGAAACCATCGCTGGCCTGCTGGATATTGAACACCGCTCCGATACCATTGTCGGATGTCCATGCGGCGTGATGAAGACTTTGGATTGCGGCGCTCTGTGATTCGGAAGTCCGTCCACACACGCTTAAAAAAATGGCTCCTAGATAGACAAGGGCGCGCAGCGCCCACCGTGTGAGGTGTCGTCTGCGCGTCCTATCTATTGAAGCTGTCATCGTCTCTCCCCGAGCAATTCCAGGTGGTCTCCTCTTCAGCTTGGCTCTGGATGTTTCTAGGAGTTTATAGGGAGTGCCTCGGGCAGACAGCTCAGCATGCCTAAGTCATCTGAATATTTCGTCCGCTTCCTGGTTAAACCGTAACGAGTTCCGCCTCCGTGACGGCCGCCTCCGCCTGGTAGGGGAGAAAGTCGGTGTAGGAGCGCTCCGTTCCTCCCCAGAATGCCGAACGGTCATAGTCATTCAGCGGATACCCGTTCTTCAAACGCTCCGGCAGGTCCGGATTCGAGGTGAACAAACGACCGATCGCAACCAGATCCGCATCGCCTGATCGAAGGATCTCCTCTGCCGACTCTCGGTTGAATCCCCCGGCTGCGAGAAGGGTTCCTTTGTAAATCCCGCGCAGGAACTTCGACGCAACGACTTCGTCGGCTTCAGCGTTTTCCCTGGTGACGTCGCCGGCAACGCGGGGCTCGATTACATGCAGGTACGCTAGGTCGAGACCGTTCAACTGCTCGGCGACATATCCGAACAGCGCCTCGGGATTGCTATCGCTCATCTCGTTGAAGGTGCCGCTGGGGCCGATGCGAACCCCAACGCGACCGGGACCCCATACCGACACGACGGCCTTCGCGACTTCCAGAAGGAACCTGGCACGGTTTTCAATGGAGCCACCATAGGCATCAGTACGATGATTCGAACCATCCTGCAAGAACTGGTCCAGGAGGTATCCGTTGGCGCTGTGGATCTCAACGCCGTCCAAGCCTGCGAGGCGGGCGCGCAGCGCTGCCTGGCGGAAGTCTTCGACGACTTCGAGAATCTCGGCGACGGTGATCTCTCTTGCCGGCGACACTGGAACGAATTCTCCATTCAGAAAGGCATGCCCGTGATAGGAAGTCGCTGATGGCGCCAGCGGAGATTCACCATTCGGTTGCAGATCAACATGAGAGGTGCGGCCGGTGTGAATGATCTGCGCAAAGGCAAATCCTCCCTTGGCGTGAATGGCGTCGGCGATCCTCTCGAATCCGGCGATGTGACGATCTTCGTAGATGCCGGGCATGCCCTGATATCCGATCCCTTTTTTCGATACCGTGGCAGCCTCGATGATGATGAGTCCGCCTTTCGAGGCGCGTTGCCCGTAGTGAGTGACCATCATGTCACTTGGGCTGTCATCGGGATTGGAGCGAAGGCGTGTGAGCGGCGGCATAACGAGACGATGCTCAAGATGGATCTGTCCCAGATGGTACTGCGAGAACAGTTTTGTTTGCGATTGAGAACTCATGGTCCTTCTCCTAGACTGTGTCGCCGATTGAAGAATCGTTCAAATGGCTTTCGAGGTCGGCCCTCAATTCAGTCGTGCTTTTGATGTCTAGAATGCATCTCTTGCATCGCGATTCTGTGGTACTTTGTTAGCCTTGTGGTATGCCTTTTGAGCATAGGTGCACAGGTGGAACTAAGACATCTTCGCTATTTCGTTGCAGTTGCAGAGGCCGGCAGCCTAAAGGTCGCCGCGCAAAACAAACTACACACTGCACAGCCTTCACTCAGCAGGCAGATTCGCGACTTAGAGGAAGAGATTGGCGCTCAACTCTTCATTCGCCGATCTCGAGGGATCGAACTGACTTCCGCCGGGCAGGTGTTTCTTGATCACGCCCGTGTGGTGCTCTCGCAGGTAGAGGTAGGGATCGAGGCGGCGCGTCGACTTGCGAATCCAGCCAAGCCGTACTTTGTACTTGGCTATCTAACCGGTCACGAGACAACTTGGCTTCCTGCGGCCTTGCATCTATTGCAGGATCAAATGCCTGGCGCTCATGTGGTGATCTCGAGCCAGGTCTCTCCACATCTTGCCGCCGCAATTTCGGGCGGCAGGATGGATGCGGCTTTCCTGCGAAGAGAGGAAGGCTCTTCTGATTTGGACTTCCGGCTCCTCATAAGGGAACCGTTGGAAGTGTTTATGCGGAGGGACCATCGTCTTGCGGGACTGAAGGAGATTGAACCTCGCGAGCTAGTTGGCGAAGTGTTTATCAGTGTATCGGGCAAGGCTCTCAGCGGCCGAGGAGTTGCTCCCGCGCTGCGTGTCGTGATCAATGATTATCTCAAGCGCTCCAAGGTTGACCTCAAGCCGAGCCACGAAGTGGACAATCTCGCAGGGGTGATGTCTCTGATCAGCTCGACACGAGGGGTCGCGCTTTTACCGGTCTACGCTAAACAATTGCTATCTGGGGAGATCACGAGCCGCCCCGTCAAAGGGAGAGTTCCGACAATAGACCTCTGTCTCGGATACAAGAAGGAGAACGAGTCTCCCATCCTCAAGGTATTGCTTTCTCGTTTGGGCGAGCTCATAGCGCTTGGTTCTTCCGCGCCGGTCTAGACCGCAATCTCTTGTCAGGCTTTTGTCAACAGTTGCTCAATGCCATGAATGAGCGAATTTACCTGTAATGGCTTCGCTTCAAGGTGGACATTGGGGCTGAGCAAATGAACGCGCCGCCGTATCCCGGCCTCATGACTCTGACTGGAAAAGAAAAAGACGGAGCATTCAGGGTGCGTCTTGAGCATTTCGGCGGCAAGACAGATCCCGTCCATGGTTGGCATCGCAACGTCGGTCAAAAGGAGATCGACTTTGCAGCTCTGAAAAAACGCTAACGCATCGAGCGGAATAGTGAACCATACCGCACGCAACCCATGTCGGCCGAGAATCTCCGCAAGAGTGATGGCAATCACCGGCTCATCATCCACAACTGCAATGAGCGGACGAGCGGGTGTGCCTGGCCGTGTCAAGGATCTACGATCCGACCGCAGATCTTCAAATTGCCGAGAACTGAGGTGCGAATCGATTCGCTCCAGGTTATCGACGACCCGCTCTTCAAACCAGGAAAGGTGTGCTTCTGAGGCAGTAAGACTGTGTCGTGACTCTGGAGATTTGAATAGCACATTCGCTACGAGCATGTGTAGACCTCTCAAGGCAACATTCCTGACAGGAGTGGGAGTTTCCCGGATGGATGGAAGTTAGCCGAGACCTCAATCTACAGAGCCGCATTTAAGGGAGGAAGACCCATTGGAATCTATTTCAACTGGCTCTTTCGGGCTCCATTGCCGAGTGAGGAACTAAAGATGACCGCGTCTTTGGACCTGCTAAAGATCGATATAGCCTCGACGCGCACCGATGATCACCGCTCCCGTCCGATCGTTTGCATCGAGCTTTGAAAGGATGTTCTTGATGTGATTCTTGACGGTATGTTCCGCGATGCTGAGATCGCAGGCGATGAGCTTGTTGGGGCTTCCTTTCGCTAAGCCGCGCAGCACGTCCAGTTCCCTCGGAGTGAGGGGGTCGTCTGCAGCGTGCCTTGCAAGCTGCAACGCAATCTCGGGTGGAATTCGTCGTTCTCCAGAGTGGACCCGGCGGATCGTGTCAATCAGTTCGGTCCGCAACGTATCTTTTAGAAGGTATCCAACCGCTCCGGCCTTGAACGCATTGAGCACCTTGACGTCGCCCGACCAAGTGGTTAGCACGACAATTCGAGCTCGTGGGAACTCGGACCTGATGGTGGCTATAGCGTCCAGGCCGCAAAGCTTTGGCATCCGAAGATCCATCAGAGTTACATCAGGCCGTTGAGCACGGAAAAGTTCGATCGCTTCGACGCCATTTGTAGCCTGCGCGACAACGGTCATATCGGATTGTGAATTGATCTCTGACGATATTCCAGCCATCATGAGCGGATGGTCATCTACTGTCATGACCCGAATCACTCGTTCACTGATCACAGTGTCCTCCTGGCCTCTCGCACGAATCTCTCAGTGACTTCTCAATTTCTCGGTCTCATGATCGTAGCTCGAGTGCTCTGCTGGAAACTAGCCCAAAAGGGCCATCTGCGAATGTTTCATTGTGCGCCGTGCCACCGGCTCGTGGGAGCGACGGTGAAGCTCACTGGATTCGCCGGCGGTCTGAAGGCCAAGAAACTCCCTGGGCCTCGAAGGCCATTCGAAAGAATTCTTCAGATAGTCGACGGAGATGCGCTGCGACGGTGCTTGACCACGTCGGTCAGGCGTTCCCAGTTGCGGTGAGCAAACAACTCTTTCTCTGCCGGTGAAAGAGCCGTCTGGTTCAGAAATGCGACTCCCGCGCCGCCTGGCCTGTATTGATACGGATAGTCGGTGGAGAACAAGATACGCTCTGGTCCCACAATTTCGAGCGTGCGTTGGAGGTACGACTGATTCCACATCCCGCTCGGTGTGATGTAGAGATTGTTTCGCATGTAATCGGCGACGGGTCTTTGCAGCTTCGCAACCCGCGCGAGCGAGCTAAGCCGCTCCAGGTAGAAGAGGACGACCTCGCCCCAATGGCCGAGGATGATCTGTAGGTCAGGATACTTATCAAAAACGCCGGCGAGCATTAGGCGTATGAACTGGATGCCGGCCTCGTAGTGCCAGCCCAGAGCGAATGTTGCGAACGCCGTGTCGATGGAGTCTCCGAACCCGGAGTAGTAGACCTCCCGAACAGCGCGTTGGGGTATTTGAGGGTGGATAAAGATGGGAACGCCGAGCTTCGCGGCGGTACTGAACAGGGGAAGGAAGTCCGGGTGGTCGAGGTTCTTTTCACGCGTGCGACCACAGAGCATCGCTCCCGCTAATCCAAGTTCCAGCACGCTTCGCTCAAGCTCCACTGCGACGTTTTTCGGCGAGGCTGTGGGCAGGGTGGCGAAACCCTGGAACCGAGTGGGATAGTTCGCTATAGTGGCGGCGACCAGATCATTCGTTTGTTGCGCCAGAGTCACGCTCTGCTCGGGTTCAAGGTTATGCAGGGCTGGAGTGGTAACGGAAAGGACCTGTACCTCCACTCCGCTTTCGTCCATCAGCGCGATGCGGCCCGGCCCGAGATCATCAAGCCGTTGCTCGATCTCTCCAAGGTCAAACCCGGCGGTGCCCTCCTGCCCGATCGCTGAGGCCGCCCACGCGGCGCGGATCTCTGCGGTGAGGAAATGCTCTTCAATTGCGATGAGTTTCATTGTCCAGGTCTCTCACGTCAGTAGTTCGGCGTCGGCCTAAAAATGTGGATGCCGCTCTGCGAGTATGCCAAGATATTTCCGTCAAAGCTATGGTCGTGCCCCGCTCCGGTGCGTACGGCGTAGAGTTGCCACCCGTAAACTCAGAGGGCGATTCGTCTGCTTCAATACGATTCCCGCGGCAGCGGTTTGTATGCCTCGCCATACTTATTGAGATGATGGGCCATCGTGTTCCCGTCTATTTCAAGATTGAGTGTGCCAAGTTGCAGTTGCTGCGGGGCGACCTCCACAATGCGGCTTAGTGCGGCGAGTCTCTCCGCGGTGGCGTTCTCTGCCCAGACACTCAGCCGGTAGCGTCCATTGGGAACGCCTCGGAGTTGGAAGGAGCCGTCCGGCAGAGACACCGCGTAGTACGGCGTACCCAGCGAGACCACCACGGCACCCATGTCTGGATGGATGTTGCAGAAGATGTAGGAGACTCCCTCTCGATCGAACTGAACGCTGCGATGGGTATGCCCTTCGTAGAGACCGAGGTCGAAGCGTTTGCCGTTGAAGAGCGAGAAGACGTTGTGAAAGAAGGGGTCGAGATTTGGGAAGTCGACACTGCTGCCAACGGGAACGACGAGTAGATGGGGGGAGAACCGCTTGTCCTTTTGAGCAAGGACGAACTGGGTTTTACTGGGGGTCGGAGTGAATGCCGGCACGGGGTTCAAAGGTGAGAGCCAGACTACGGCCTCAGTTGGTCCCGGACGAGAGGTGGAGCCTGTGCGATGGATCTCGATACGCCCGGTAACTCCGAAGGTCTGGCTTGAGGCGAATCCACTGGAGAGAAAGAGGAGAGCGAGCACAGCCAGAGAGGTTGCCTGAATCGTTAGGGAGCGGGCCATTAGAACTTGTACCCCGCTGAGAGTGTGAAGATATTCGCGACGTAGGCATCGCCGTTGTAGCGCCAGGTAGTAATCCTGCGGTATTCAGGAGACAAGATGAGGGATGAAAGGGGCCGGAAGATGAGGTTCCCGGTTACCGTGCTGTTGCGAGTCGTCAGGGTCAGGAAGCTGGATGAGGCTGGCAGGACGACCTCTTTGTAGCTGCTGGTAAAGGCATCGTCGAGGCCGAACATCGCGTTCGCTTCGATGCGCCGGTCGCCATTGAATTTGAGTTGCGTCCATCCGCCAGCTGTTTCAACTCCTACGGTTAGGTACTGTCCGGTGATGGGGTTCACTCCGGAAAGAACGTCCTTGTAGACGCCGCCTCCGAGGCCGCCAAGAGCGCGGCCGCGATAGATCTCTCCACTCAGATCGAAGCGAGCGGGGAGTGGGATCTGCCAGTCTCCTGCGACTGCCCAGGAATGAATATGGGTATTGCTGCTGTAGAACTGATTCGAAGAGTAGCCGCTTACGCCTATCGCGAATGAGCGAGTCGATGCTGATGGTGTGACGTCAGCGCGGTAGGCAATGCGGCCTTCAACAGCGGGATGACGAGAGGCGTCGACCGGGCTGACTATCTGAATCGAGCTGTAGCCTGGGGATTCCGGATAGAGAAGTCCCGCCTGCAGCGACAGGCCGTTCTTCTCGCGAAGAGCCAGGTCCTGTTGAATTTGAACTTGAGGAGACCAAGTCCAGAGGTTGCCGGAGCCAGAGAGTGCGGGCTGGGCAACAGTCGCGAAGGATGTCGGCGAGAGTGGCGATATGAGGGGCGCGGTGTAGCCCGCGCGGACCCTGGTCTTCTTCCATGCTAGGCCGATCTCTGAATCGCGCATGCGCACATAGCCGTCGAGTCCTGTGTATCCGTAGGCGTTGGTGTTGGTGCCGCCGAAGAAGTCAAGGTTGATGGTGGCGAAACTTTGCGCGCCCCCGATGACGGGGCCTGATGCTGCGAGGCCGAAGACGGTCTGGCGCAGGGATGCGCCTGTGCTTCCGTGCGAGGCTCCCGGGGTTCGCGGAAGAGCGAGCGCTGGAAGCTCGGCGTTATCCACTACGCCGGCATTTGAAAAGGCGTTGAAGAGCGCCATGCCGGTGACGGTGAGATTGTATTTGGACGCGGACTCAATCTTGATTTGGTCGTGTACCTTGACCTCGGCCTGGAGGAGGTCCTGCTGTTCCTTCAGTGAATCAATCTGGGCTCGCATGGCTCTATTCAAAGTGGCCGATTCGCCTGGGTCTTCGGTGACAGCATCCATCGGCGGGGCAGCGGGCTCGGTGCCCCCCTTCGCCCGGAGTGCGATGATTTCGGCGCGGAGCTTGAGAAGTTCGGCTTGGGATTGCTGGAGAGCAGCCTGTGTCTGAGCCAGTGCGCCCGCCATATCGGTTAGGCGCCGTTCGATATCGTCGATATGCTGCGTGTCGTTCTTTTGAATTGCAGCGGCGCTCGTATCAACAGCCTGTCCTGCCAACTTCGCCACGCCGCCAAAGAAGGAGACGATTGATAACGTGATGACGCATGACGCGCAGTTCAGGCGGCTTGAATTCGTTCGCAAGAGCCAGTGTGACGGAAGAGTGGGTGAAGCACTCCGAGTTGAAAGGATCATGGCTTCTCCTGTGTCGACTCGACCTGCTCATCATGAGTGGACCGTTCGCGCAGCAGTGCCGCGGTGTTTCTCCTGTTCATGCTAGCGGCTTCGGGAGTTGGCAGGGACTTCTTGTAGAGGATGATGCTGAAGGTAGTCTCCTCTGTAGAGATGTCTTCCACTTTCACTTCGCCGCCGTGTTCCTGAGCGATGTGTTGCGCCACGGTGAGGCCCAGGCCGGTGCCGTTGACCTTGCCCGAACTAACGAAGGGTTGGAAGAGGGTATCGCGAATGGCGGCGGGTACGCCCGTTCCGGTGTCGGTCACGGAGATTTGGATGATCTCTTCGTTCTCGGAGAGCGCTACCGTCACCGTCGGTTGGACCGCGCCTTTTCTGCTGGCCTGGCAGGCGTTGAGTACAAGGTTGTAGATGGCGCGTCCTAACTTTGGGCCGTCGACCGGAACCTCAACGCGTTGAGAAGGGGCAATCACGATGCGAACGTCGCGGCACTCGGGATGCTGACGGACTGAGTGGACGGTCCGTTCAATGATCTGGGAGAGCGATTCGGTATGGAGTTGAAGGGGCTGCCCGGTCTGGCTGAAGAGGAGCAGCGACTCGATGAGATCAGTCATATCGCGCACGGCCTCCTTCACCTCGAGCAGAAGTTCGATGCGCTCTTCTTCGCCAGAGCGGGCAAGGCTCATGAACTCTGCGTTGGCGTAGATAGCCGACAGGTGATGGCGCAGGTCGTGGGAGATGGAGCTGGCCATGCGCCCAATCGTCGCAAGGCGATCAGATTCGAGCAGCTCATTCTGGGTTCTCTGGAGCTCGCCGCGCATGCGTTCGAAGGCGAGGCTAAGCTCGCGGACCTCAACGGCGCCATCCGTGGAGAAGCGATAGTGAAAGTCTCCGCGGCCGAGAGCGCGTGTACCCGCGACGAGAGCTTCGACGGGTCGGGTGACGGTACGGGATATCGCAGCAGCAAGAAGGAGGCCGATGAGGAGAGCACAGACTCCCAGGGTGACGATCCATCGGTTGACACGGCGCAGATAGTTGCTCGCCCGGTCATAGGACTTGAGGACTACGAGTTCGATCGAATCGTTGCCAGGAGAGGGGAGCGACACTGCGGTACCGGTGTACGACTCTCCCCGGAGTCTGACGGACTGCGGTGTTCCCTGGGCCTGATGAAGCAGGCCGGTCTGGCTTTCAAGATCGGGTCGGCGATCAGGAGGAAGCGTGGTCGCGGAGATCTTGCCGTTGATGAGGAAGACCACCTCTGCCGTGGCGACGTCGCTGATCTGGCGGGCGACCTCTTGATCGACCGCATATCCGATTGCGACCCATCCAAGCTGCGATCCGTTGATCGCAGGACCAAAGTAGAGCGGCTGGATGGAGAGCTGGTAGAGGCGATCTCCGAGCGCCACCAGGCAGGTCTCCTTCGGAGCGGACATACATTGTCCGAGTCCCTGCGTAACCTGAGCCTCTTTCAAGGCGGGGCCACGATTCGCGTAGGTGAAGAGCTTTCCATCGGTGGCGGAGAGAGCGAAGAAATCGCTGCCACTCGTGGTCCAGAAGTCACCGCTGCCGTCTTGAATCGTCTGCCTATCCTGCGTGGCCAAAAGGGCCTTCAGGCTGGGAAGGTCGGCGAGCAGGGATGCCTCGCGGGCCAGCATCTGATTGCGCTGATCGGCTTCATTGCTGAAGGTATTGAGAGAGTGGCTTATGTCTGCGTTAAGCCCAAGCTGGATCTCGCGACCGACGCTGAGACGAATGATCAGCAGGCAGGTCGCGGTAAGCCCCAGGGATACGGCCAGGAGCGACACCATCAACGTCGTTCGCATGCGCCAACGCTTCATCTGGCCAAGGTCTCAGCGGAGAGTTTCATTGTACGGTTGAGGCAGGAACGAATTTGTATCCGACGCCGTGAACGGTACGGAAGTGAATGGGGTTTGCGGGGTCGGTCTCCAGCTTCTGGCGGAGCTTGAGCATCTGGTTATCGACGGTGCGTGTGGTCAGGTTGAAGTTTAGCCCCCAGACGCCGGAGAGGAGTTCTTCGCGGGCGATAGCGCGCCCGGGATTCTCCAGAAAGAAGCGAAGCAATTTGAACTCATGTGCTGTGAGCGGTACTGGAATTCCGCCGCGATGAGCCTCCATGGTGATGAAGTCGACCTCGACCTCGCCAACCTTCGAAATCTTGAATGCGTTACGCGACGGGGATGCGGAGACGGCTTCAGCAGGAGCTTTACGAGCATTGCGACGTATCGCCGCCTGGACGCGAGCGAGCAGTTCGCGGGGACTGAAGGGCTTGGTGACGTAGTCATCGGCGCCCGTTTCGAGGAGCAAGACCTTGTCCGCAACTTCGCTGATTGCACTAAGGACGATGACCGGAGTATCGCAGGACCATTGCTTGATGTCCTTGCAGATGATCCTCCCAGAAAGGCCGGGGAGCATCAGGTCGAGGACCACGGCATCAGGTTTCATGGACTTTGCCGCGGCGAGGCCGGCTGGCCCGTCGCCTTCGATGTGGACCTTGTATCCTTCCGCCGCAAACTGACGCTCCAGCGCGCGCTGAATGCGGGGATCGTCTTCGATGACAAGAATCAGGTTCATATTCCCCTCTGTGCCCTTTGAAGGGTGTGGTGACAAGTCGTTCTCTTTGTCTTCACCTATTTTCAGGCGAGCGCCCGGCAAAAAGATAGGCTCGTGACAAAGAAGTGACAACTTGCGTCACTCAGAGGTAGTCAGGATCGGAAGGGCGTTGGCTAGTGCCGGGGGTGTTGAGCTTGCAAGGCGTTTGAAGAGCAGAGCTGCGAGAAAGGCGAGCGACGCAATAGACACCAGGACAGGGGAGTACCCTAGCCGAACGATCATTGCGCCGACCAGGCTCGATGCAATGATCTGCGATCCGGCACTGATGAAGAAGGTGTAGGAGGATGCGCCGCTGCGGTCAGCTGCGGGAACCTTGTCCATGAGCAGGCCGTAGACCCCAGGCTCATTCATGCACTGAGCCGCCATGTATCCCCAATAGAGCAGACCGGCGGATGAGGCAGAATGGACTGTCGCGAGCGCGAAGAGCATGCCCGACGTGGCGAGCTGCGAGATCATGATGCCATTTTGCAGACCCGCGAGGCGAAAGAGCACTGGCGCAAAGAGGATCGCGCCGAACGACACAAGCTGCGATAGAGAAAAGACAGTTCCCGCAGCCTCGAGTGAAAGGCCGAGGTGATGAACGAAGAAGATGCTGGCGAAGGGAGGAAACGCTCCCGTGACGAGTGACCACACGGCCATTGCGGGGAGAAACTGCCGAAGGAACGGTGTGGAGGGCCGAACGAGCCGCGTGCTCGTACGGGATTTTGCAAGCGAAAGGCGGGAGAGCGGAAGCAGGGAGAGTACGGCGACGGTTATGGCGAAGATGAGTGTGAATCGCTCGGAGCGAGGCAGCGGGAGGTGCACGGGATCGAGACTGCGAATGAAACCGGGCAGGCGACCTGCGGCAAATGCTCCCAACCCTGCAACTCCGATTCCCGATGCAAAAGTAATGCTGAAGGCCGTCGCCCGCTGTCTCGCCGAGGTAAGGCTAGCGACTGCGGGCGAGAGGCAGACGCCCCAGACGCAGAGTCCGGCTCCGCCGAGGACTGCAAAGGGGATCTGAGCGCTGAACGAGACGAAGAGAACGCGAAGGATGGACGCGAGGCAGGCGAGAGCAATTCCGCAAAGCAGGGTGGGTCTTATCCCGAAGCGTGTTGCCGCGATGCCGGCAGGAATGGTTCCGCAGAGATTCCCGACTGCCATGGCGCTGCCGATGATGCCGAGTGAGCGCTCGTCGTAGCCATAGCCGAGCAGGTACAGATTGAAGAGGAAGAAGAAGACGGAGAAGCCGAAGTTGAAGAAGAGCGCTACGGTGAAGTAAATCCAGAACTGGCCGCCAGGAAGGGAACGCTTCCGCCATACTTGCAGGCGTCTCTGCAGGTGAACGGTCATGCGTTGTAACCCTTAGCTCCGGTGAGAGACCTCAGGCAGTCGATCGCCTCGTCGAGCCTTGAGTAGCGGAGCTTCCACGTTGGCAGATTCTCGAGGATCCGCATTGCGGAGATCTGCTCTTGCCGGATGTCGAGTGTCGGGTAGAGTCCCTCCTGCAGGCGTTCGATCGCTATGCTTGTGGCGCAGTATTCAATCGATGCTTTTCCCGAGAACTGCCGATCGAGCAGCACGAGATGGTGGATGGGAACCTCCTCGGCAGTGTGTATGCGGAGCTCCGCAGTCGGAACTTCGATCGAAGGTTTGCCTTCCATGCGCGGCGTAAGCGTGCGACCTTGAAGCTCGGGGAATAGCTGGCGACCATGTGGGCGAAAGCGAATCTTGTGCGATTGGCCCACGACCCGGGGGTGGTCCGCCTGGCGAAGGAGGTAGCTGGCGTCGTCTGTTGTGTAGACGAATCCTGCCCGAGCGCAGGCGTAGGAGAGTGTTGATTTGCCGGCTCCGGATGGCCCGCACAGCAGGAATCCCTGATCATGCAGGCTCACACATGCCGCGTGAAGCGCGGGAGCATTTATGGCGGATAGAATGCCGAGTGCCATCGCCTCAAGGAAGTGATACTGAAGATAGAGGCGATGCCGTAGGGTCGCATGGGTGATGCGGGCGAAGCCGAAGCTTGCCCGGAGATCGCAGGTGGCATAGTTGTCCGAGTCAGCAATCAGCGTAACCAGATGGCGCTGACAGTTGTATGTGGGCCCAGGTGGACACTCTGTCGAAGAGGATCCGCTGACGAGGATGCGAATCTGCGCGACGGGACATTCTCGTAGCGGGGACGTGAAGCCCCAAAGCTCGGCGGCTGCTTCGAGTACTTCGGGACGGTTGGTTGCGATCTCGATCGCAAAGCCGAGCGGGTGAAAGATGGCCCTGAACTCGAGATCATCGCCGTCAAGCGCGGGATCGAACGCAGGCGGGGACGGTGTCGGTGTGTGAGTCTCGTTGGTAAGTTCATTCAGCACTGGCGAAGTTATTCTCCTTTGGGAAGTGGAGCAGCGCGATGGTGCGGAGAGCCCAGTCGATGAGTTGGACGTCGGAAGTGTCTGATGTCTTCAATGCGTGTAGGACCGGGGTGGCCGCTTGATCTCCTTGCCATGCCAGGATCTGGATGAGGCGGATGCGGAGGGCTGGCGATGCTGATGTGAGCGCTGTCCGCAGTGCGGGCAGGACGGATGGATCGGCTTTGACGAGGATCCATTCCGCGCGGTCTGCGGCCTCTCTTGACGGAGAAGAGAGCGCTGCTATGACAGCAGACGGGTCGCCTGCGATGCGATCCCAAAGGCCGAAGCCGGCGAGCGGGGCAGTGACATGGGAGGGATCGTCCGCGGAGCGAAATGCTTCGCGCGTTAGCAGCGGCAGACCGGACGAAGGGGACAACAACTCGAGCGCGTGGATGAGCTTCATGTGCTCGCGATACTCTTCGACGATGGGGTCGATCTCAGCCTGGGTGAGCTTATGTTTTCCGCGACGGGCCTGGGCTTCGGCGCTATGCTGCTCTTCTCTGTAGAGGAGAGCAGGAAGGGCTGTAGCCGCGAGTGTGGGCTGGTGTACCGCAAGCGCCAGCGAAGCTGCCCCGCGAATTGCTGGTTCCGGGCGTTCGAGGAAAGGCAGCAGGAGTTCGGCGGGAACATCGCCCGGTGATCGGCTGATGGCGAGCAGCGTCTCCTTCAACAATCCGGCATCTGTCGAGTGCAGTTGTTCAATGAGCGTGGAGGTAATAGGAGCATGCATCATTCCCAGAGCCCAGACTGCGCTCTGGCGTGGCGCTACAGTCGCTGCGGACAGAGCTTCTGTGAAGACAGACGCGGGTGCGGCGGGGCGAGAGGTTCGGAGAGCAAGAGCTGCGGCATGAGAGATGCGAGGGTTGGAGTCCATCAAGCTGGTCTGAAACACAGCCTGGGTCGGAAAGCCGGAGTAGAGTGAAAGCTCATAGATCGCGGCTGCTCTCTGCTCAATGCTGCCTTGCTGAGTAGCCTTTGCAAGAGCGGCTATCTTCGCTTCAACCGGACGCCCCACCGCGTCCGCACCGAGGCGGGGATAGTCTACGTTAATGGTGTCGACTCCGGCGGCAACCGCGGCGCGCATCGCAGGAAGGTCCATCTCATTTAGACTCGCCGAAAAGTTTGCGACAACGAACTTCCCTAATGCGTGGAGTTTTTCGACTTCATCTTTGTTGGCCTGAGGGCCGAGCCACGCGACGGCATCAGCGCTGGCAGCCGGATAGAGCGCGTTGAGTTCATCGGCGTTGCCATCATCTCCGCCGAAGTTGACGTGCTCCAGCATGCCTTCTTTCTGCAGGGCCGCGAAGATCTGAGTCGTTAGACCTTTCTCTTTGAGATCGAGAGCGAGATCGACTCTCTGCTCGCGAGCTACTCGGAGAGCGTCGTCAAAGGTGGGGAACCGCATAGGTGAGAAGCGGCTGGACATCCAGCCGCCATAGTCAAGCAAGTGGAGCTCCTGGAACGTCGTTGTCTCAACATCTCCCATGCCATCGGTCAGGCGTTCAAGGTAGCCATCATGATTAAGTACAAGCACGCCATCGAGAGTTCGGCGGACGTCGACCTCAATCACGTTGCATCCCATTCTGGCGGCAAGCGCCAGGGACTCAAGCGTGTTCTCGGGCATGTCTTCATTCGCAGTCCGATGGCAGATGAGCTGAACCTTGCCGCGTTGAAATATCCCGGCGTAGAGCGGCGATGCTGCGAACAGGAGCGCGAGGGACGCGAAAAAGATTGGCTTGTGGCGCATAGGAGTTAGAAGCTGTACCGTGCGGCAAGCTGGATGATGCGTGGATGTGGGCCGCCCTGTTCGCCGGTGATTCGCCCGAACGACGCACTTGCGGTGGGATTCGGAAGTGAAGGATCGCCGTACCCCAGAGACGTGTTCGGGTTCCCGAACTGAGGCGTGTTGGTGACGTTGAAGGCTTCGGCGCGGAAGTGAAAGTTGTTCTCCGCCTTGATCGAGAAACTTCTCTCGACTGCGAGGTCAAGGCTGTGCTGGCCTGGACCTCGGACGATGCCGACCCCGCTGTTACCGAAGTCCTGGTCCGCGAGGCTTGTGCCGTTTGGAGCTTCGGGAGCCCGGGTGAAGGCGTTCGCATCAAGGTAGCTTCCGTTGACGACTCGTGAGAAGAGAGAGCCTTTGGTGGAAGGACTTCCGGTGCCGCGTTGGGCTCTGACTTCTCCGCCGAGAAGCGCATAGACGGAACCGGCATTGCCATCGAAGACACTGAGCGGTGCGCCGGACTGCAGCACTCCGATACCTGAGAACTGCCATGAGTTGAGCGCATAGCGAAGAGGTTTTGCCGCTGTCGTGAAGCGCGGAGTCGACCATACGAAGCTGACGACAAGGCGCTGGTCACGATCGTCATTTGCCAGACCATACGATGAGTGGCGAAGGTCCAACTGATTGTTGGTGGGCAGCTGGAGCTCGAAGACATCCGTGCCGCCTTCGCCGTTGACCTCATCAAGATTCTTCGACCATGTGTAGGCCGCTTGAAACTGCAGGCCGTGGTTCAACTGGCGCGTCAGGCCTACCTGAAGCGAATCGAAGTTCGCTTCAAAGACGGAGTCGGTGAAGAGCGAGCCCTGGCTGATGCCCTGGATGGGGAGCCGCGTCCCCGTGTTGTTGATGGAGTTTGTCGTCTCACCATTGACCGGATTTTCCGGGCTGGCGAGCAACGCCTGGTCGAACTCTACCTGGCCGGGACGATTGACGGAACGAGTTCCGACGTATCCGACGTTGAGGATCTGTCGCCCGAACTGGTACTGGAGCGCCAGGTTGTACTCGTAGGTCCTGCCATCGCGCAGATCAGGGTTTGTGCCTTCGATGAAGGGAAACGTGCTTGGAGTCCGGGGCTGGAAGACTGGATAGCTAGAAGAGGGGAGCACAAGTGGAACGAAGGGACTGCTGAGAGTAGCTCCTCCATTCTGCGAGCCGAAGGCAAACTGTGAGGTGGCAAAGGGAAGCTGCGAGAGAGTCTGTTCGGCAAGGTTGCCGGAGTGCTGGTCGTAGTAGATACCGAAGCCTCCGCGAAGCAGGAGGGAGGAGATGTTGGGAACCTGCCACGCAAAGCCAAGCCGGGGAGAGATGTCGTTGTGCGGCGTCTTATAGAACCCGGCGTACGAGGTCCTGAGCACACCATCGGGAAGTTGGCCGTGGAAATTCGCGGGCAGCGTGAATCCGCTGAAGGTGCCGGAATCCGTCAAAGGGCCTTTGGTGGCCGTGAGCGCGTTGAAGTTAGGCAGCCGCCCGTTGGTCTCGGTTGGGGCTCCGAATATCTCGTAGCGCACCCCTACGTTCAGAGTGAGGTGCTGAGTGAGGCGGAAGTCATCCTGGGCAAATCCTGCTATGTCGGTATAGCGCTCATCGCGACGGAAGTTCCCGCCTCCGGCAATGCTGTTGGTGACATTGCTGGTGCCTGTAGGGCTGCCATTTTGAGTGGCGCTCTGGCCTACGAGGAAGTCGCTGAAGCTGCTGATCTGCAGCAGGCCGTCGGTCTGCTGAGGTTGATTTTCATCAACCTGATGACGCTTCACCTCGAAGCCGAAGCGGGCGTTATGGCGTCCCCGCGTGTAAGCGACGGTGTCCTGCCATACGAAGCTATTGGTGACCTGCCACTCGTTGGGCGTACCTGCATCTCCGATGGTGAAGGTGCCGACGGTGACACCGGGAGCACTGGCTGTGGGGCCCGCCTGGCCAGTGGGCGTACCGATACCGATAGCGTTCGCGGTGAGAGGATTTTGAACCGAAGAGAGTCCATCGAACCGTATGTATCCGAAGCGTGCGATGTTCGCCAACCTGGACGTGAAGACGTGGGTGTCGGCAAGCACGAACATCGTGTTGCGATCGAGCTGCGATGTGCCCCATCCGGGCAGGTTGGCGGCGTTTGGCGAGAAGGGCTCGTCGGTGGGGGCACGGGAGTAAAAGAATTTCCCGGCGAGGGTATTGCGTGCCGTCAGGGCGTGATCGACGTCAACCGTGAACTGGTCTTCACGATAGTGTGCGGGTGTAGAGAAGGTGGACTGACCAAGGGGAAATTGATCGGACGGATCACTGCCAGTGCTGGGGAGGGCAATCTGGGGACTTGGGATGGCGAACTGTCCGGAAGGCAGCTTGGCGTTCAGAATGGCGAGAGCGACGGGGTGTATGTTGGAGCCGTCGCAGGCGACCTGCGTTCCGCCGGCTTGGGTTAGGTATCCCGTCGCAGGCTGACCGGCGGTGTTGAGGTGGCCCGCAGCACAGAACTGTGCGCCAAGGGTGGAGGCGGACCGATCGCTGGTGAGTTGAGGAAGCAGCGTCGTCGTCGAATCACCGAGACCGTTCACCTGGCGCACGCCTTGATACGCGCCAAAGAAGAACGTGTGGTCCTTGAAGATTGGTCCACCAATAGCCGCGCCGAACTCGTTCTGCTTCAGCGTCGGTCGAGGTTGGCCGGAGAGCTTGGAGAAGAAGGTGTTGGCATTGAAGAGGTTATTGCGAACGAACTCCCAGGCGCTGCCATGAAATTGATTGGTACCGCTGCGAGTTACAAGATCCACGTTGGCACCTGAGCCTCGACCGTAGGCAGCATCGAAGTTCGCAGTCTGAATTCGAAACTCCTGAATGGAATCGGGCGCGGGGATGGCTGTGCCGACCTCGTACGATTGGGCATGCGCGGCAGAGTTTTCAACCAGGTTGTTTGCGTCAATGCCATTGAACTGAATGTTGTTGGCAGTCGGCGTGGCTCCATTCGAAGCGACGTTCTGCGTGCCGTTACCGAGTCCCGTGGGTGTCGGAAGATCAACCACGATGCCGGGCGACAGGCCGAGAATCTGAGTGTAGTTCCGGCTCGAGAGAGGCAGCGATAAGTTGGCCTGGTTGTCGACAAGGCCACCAAGGGTTGAGCCCTCGAGGTTCGCTCCGGCCGATGCGCTATCGACCTGAATGGTCTGCGTGCTTCCGGCAACCGAAAGGGTGACGTTGATCGATGCCGTCTGACTGACGGTGACCTGGAGATCGGTGACGCTGGCCATAGCAAAGCCGGGTCGTTCGATGCGGACTTGATAGTCCGCAGGGGGAAGAAGAGTGATGCGGAAGAAACCTTCGGCAGAAGTCTGGGTGTTGCGGGAAGCTCCGCTGGCTTGATCGACGACGATGACACTAGCATCTGCGATAGCGCGGCTGGCTGGGTCGAGGACAACTCCAGAGATAGCGCCTGTACCTGGTGTCTGCGCAAGCAGCAGGTGTGGCGTGGTGAGAGCTACCAAGATTGCAAAGGCGACGATAGCCGCTCGTGGTGAAACAGAACTCATGGGTAAGGCCTTTCCGAGGTCTGATGACTCTGCGATAAACAAACTCTAAGCAGTCTTCGCCTGGCTGTTGTCACGCAGATGTCGCGGTTTCATCACTATTTGTCCGCTGAGATTCAAGGGATGATCTGGCGACGCGCAATAGCCGTGAACCAGAGAGCCCGACCACAGTCGGTTGCGTACAGGAGTGTCTTCGCGTCCGCCTCCCACGCTGGCTGGACCTGATTGCAAGGGACATCGGCGATCCGTTTTTGGGCTCCGCTTTGAAGGTCGAGCAGATGCAGATTCCAGTTGCCGTTTACAAACTCACTGAAGGCCAGCCAGCGTCCATCGGGCGAGGTGGACGGATAGCGAGCTTCCTCATCAACAAGCCGCGTCAGCGTGCCAGCGCGGCCTAGCCTGTAGAGCATAGGGCTCAAGCCAGGATGGGTGCCTGATATGACGAGATCGTTCGCCGTGAGGAAGGTTGCTTCGTAGACGTTGAATGGCGGGTAGGTGAGTTGTTGCTCGGAGGCGTCCGTCGTGCCAAGACTGCGAACGAATAATTGCTTGCGGCCGTCAATCTGCCTGAGATAGGCAACGGTTGTTCCGTCAGCTGAGATGATGGGGGACTCGGCGTCTGGGATGGAGGGCCATCCGGGGCTGGAGGAGTGAAGCGTCGACGAAAGCGATACGTCCTCAGCCAAAATCTGCCCCGCAGATGTCGTGAGGGATAGTTGATCGGTACTTTGATCCGTAGGTTGTGCGAGTGTCACGCTACGATTTGAAGCGAGCGTCATAGCGCGATAGCCGTCGGTCGAGAGTCCCACAAAGGCAGTATCGCCGCCGTACGCTGCGGGATGGGACGCCATGAGGACGTCGCCAGGCATCGGCAGACGGTACGCGTAGTCGTCGAACAGATGGCGTTGGTGACGGATACCAAAAAATATACTCAGCACTGTTGCGCCGCTGAGTGCTGTGAGCCACACGATCTGATCGACCCGCTGCATTCGTGGCCTGTGGCGGGAAAGTAGAAATGAGATAAGGAGCGTGAGGAGGATCAACGCGTAAAGGCGAGGCACACATATCAGAGTTCCCCAACCTTCCCGAGGTTGAATATGCCAGTTCGCATGATTGATTGCGAGATACAGAGCTAGCGTGAGTAGTAGCAGGGCGAAGGATCGAGCTCGCCAAAGATGTCCGCATATCGCCGCCACCGGGAGGATCGCAAGCGTGAAAAGGTATGAACCTGGTGATGTTGAGAGGGCGAGGGACACCGCAATCAGCGCGGCCCACTCGAGCGCTGCTCGATCGGGCGAGAGATACTCGCGGCTGATCAACAGGACGACGGGCAACAGGAGTAGCAGCTGAAGTGCAGGATGCAGAACAGCGAAGAGCCACGGAGCATGAACCGCGGGATGCTGATTCCACTGAGGCTCGTAGATGAAGAGTCGATGTAGGACGGTTGAGAGTGAGCTGCTTCCGAGAGCAAAAGAGGGAAGTCCTTCGCCACGAAGTGTCCAGGGCAGCACCTGAAGAGCGTAGGTGCGGTGCATGGGGAGGCCGAGGACGGCGATGGAAAGACAAAGTGCAGCGAGAACAGTGATTCCACAGGCGAGCGCAGCTTTCCAATGCCTCTTACGCAGGAAATAAACGATTACGATGATGGGAAAGACCTTTAGCGCCGCCGCGATTCCGACGAGGCACCCAGCGAGCATACCGCGCTTTTGCTGGTCGGCCCAGCAAGCTGCAGTAAGGATTACAAGTAAGAAGAGGTAGTACTGTCCCAGCAGAAAATTGAATCGAAGCGGGTAGCTGAGAGCGATGAGAATTCCGGCCTGAGGCAGAGGAAGTCCAGTGACTCGCGGGAGCATCAACAGAAGCGCAATGAGCAGCGCGCCATTGAAGACGATCCAGATATGCTTGGCCTCGAGCGAGGGAAAGGAAGCAATCGGCCAGACAAGCAGAGTCGAGAACGGCGTGATCGGGACCAGCCCGACGATGCGCTGATCGATAACGCGATGATCCTTCTCGCGCTCAATCCAGATCCATTCGTAGGCTCGCGCTGTGTCGACATGTTCGCGAGCTAATCTTGCTGTCAGATAGTAGTTAGGGAAGTCCGAATTCAGTTTCTTCCACGCGGGCGGAAATGTCGCGACCACAAAGTATGCAGCGAGCAAACCGAAGAGAACGCGCTGTATCCATTGAGGTCGCGTTTCCGTGAAGGCCGTCATTGCGTCTGCGACTCGACGAATTCGACGCATGGGTTGGCCTTGGGATTCGCCGCTGCGGGCTCAGGCTTCCGCGGATAGGACCTGAGGCCCATCAGCTGCAGGGCGATGGCGGCCAGGAATGCGGGGTTGTTCCGAAGATGTCGCTTCCACAGATGTCTTGGATCTTGAAGGAGACGATCAAGCCACTGAAGTCCCCAGAGCTTGACCCACTCGGGACAATCCTTGATGCGGCCCGTGTGGAAGTCGAACGCGGCGCCTACGCCAAACATTAGTTTGGTGTCGAACTGCGCAAGGTAACGCGCCATGAAGCGTTCCTGCTTCGGTGTACTGATGCCAACCCAGATGATGTCTGGTTTGAGCCGGTTGATCTTCGTGGTGAGTTGCCTCTCCTGGACTGTCGACATCGGACCAAAGGGAGGTGTATGGGTGCCGACAATTTTGACTTGGGGGAACCGCGAACGTAGAGTGTCGCGAAGCTCTTCCGCGACACCGGCCTTGCCTCCGCAAAGGAAGTGGGTGCTATTGCGAAATTCTGTGCCGGCCATGACCTCCAGCATGAGGTCTGGACCCGCAACGCGCTCCATGGAATGGTGGCCTTGATGACGTCCAACCCAGACAGTGGGCATTCCATCCGGCATAACGAGTGCTGCTTCGGCAAATATCTGTGCAAGGGCGCGGTCGCGATACGCTTCCATGATCCCGTGCACGCCGGCGAGACAAACGTAGCCTTTTCGGCCTGAACGCAGTTCAGCGTCGATGTGTGCGAGCGCCTGTCGCATGTTAACGGCGTCGATCTCAACGTCCAAAACAGTTGCTCGCGGCGATCGCGGGTGGTGAATCTGTGTGGCAAGAGTCTGCTTGAGACGAATCATGGACGGCCTCTTTCTAACGCCGGAACTGGAGCCTGGCGACCGCCGGGCGAATGTTGTTCGGCTGCCTGAAGCAACCCGCTGTAGAGATTGAGGTAAGTGCAGCCGACACGCGGAGGAGAGAATTGATCGGTCTCTGCCGCACGAAATCGCTTGTCCTTGAGAGCTGTGCGTATAGCTTTCGCAAAGGCAGCTACGGCGTCGTCACCCAGGGGTACATAGTCGCAGTAAGAACCACCCACTTCTCGGAAGGCGGGGATATCCGAGCACACCACTCGGCAACGATGGTGCATGGCTTCCACGATCGGCAGGCCGAAGCCTTCGATGGTTGAGGTGGCGATGAGTAGTTCGCAGTGACTGTAGTACCAGTTCAATGTCTCGTCGCTCACGCCCTGAAGCAGGAGAACATTTGCTTCAAGAGCAGACTTTCGGATTAGACGTTTAATGGCTGCAGTCTCAGGGCCGTCAGTTCCTACGATCAGAAGGCGAGTGTTGT
Organism: Granulicella aggregans; assembly: GCF_014203275.1. Lineage (GTDB taxonomy): Bacteria > Acidobacteriota > Terriglobia > Terriglobales > Acidobacteriaceae > Edaphobacter. Next base: position 351,714 of record NZ_JACHIP010000006.1, on the reverse strand, counting down.
GAGGCACGTCCGCCGAGTCGATGAGGCGCCGCAGAAGATGAATGGCTAGAGGGAGATTTTTATTGCGCCGGTGCTGTGCAACACACAACAAGAAGGGGTCTGGGTACCAGCCCCCGCAAGGGTTCTTAGAGGCCACCGGCTTTCCGGAGTTCACCGAGTTATAGATCGTTGTGGCCTTCTCGACGATCGATGTTGGGAGGTCGACTTCAAGACGCTGCATCGTGCTGTCGGAGACGCAGGCGATGCTGTCGACGGCGCGCAGACACTGCTGCAGGATGATGCGGTTCACGAAGACCCGAGGGTAGCCAAAATTCGCGGGAATGTCATAGGGATAAAGGTCATGAAGAGTGACCACCGTGGGGCGGCGGAAAGCGCGTTTGTGGATCGGCGCTGGGTAGGCCATGTGGACGATGTCACTCTCGAACGCAGCAGCGAGCTGAGGAAGTCCTGTCCAGTGCCAATAGTTCCGCGAGAACGAAGTGTTGCGGGCTTGCGCGGTTGTGAGCGTGATCCGATCCTCTTTGCTCTCAAGCAAGGAGGTGAAGGCATCGCGTTGCCACGTGCCGAAGACGAGGTCGACTCGTTCGACGTTCGCATGGAGAGCAATCGCGTGTGCGACATTCGCAGCGTGACGAATGATACCGTCGGGCCGGGACGAAGACGATACGGCGGCTAGAAGTACTTTCATAGTTGCTCCGGTCTTGATGTGACGGGCAGGTGTTGCTCCGGTGCCCGCGAGGAAGGGAAGTAGAAGCCGCGAAGGAGCTTTTCGCCATAGCGCAGTAAGGCTGCCGGAAGTTGCAGCGAGGCTGCAGCGAGGTTCCGTAAACCGAGCGAAGGGAGGTGACGGGCCAGCGGAGTTGCCCGCAGAACAACACTGCGATGTTCCGCTCGCTGGCGAGACCTGAAGGCGACGCTCTTACTTGCTGGATGGACGCGAAAGTCCGCGAGCACTTGGGACAGATGCTGAAAGCGACAACCCGCATCGGCAAGCCGGAGAAAAAACTCGAGATCCATCGCATAGTGCAGAGAGCTCGAAAGACTGTGTCCGCGTTCGAAGACGCGCCGTCGGAAGAAGGTCGCCGTGGTGGGAATGTAGAGGACCCTGTGATACCGCAGAATGAATCGACTGAATTCAATCTCGCGACGAACAGCGAGGTGGTTCCCGGCGGCATCCATCAGGTTGTAGTCGCCGTAAAGAACGTCCAACTCCGGATGCTCGGTGAAGGCAGCGGCAACCTTATCGAAGCAGCCAGCGCGATAACGATCGTCGGCATTGAGCCAGCCAATGATCTCTCCCTTCGCACGCGCAAAGCCCTGATTCAATGCGGCGCTTTGGCCTCCGTCATGACCGGAGCGCCACCAGAATGCCGTAGCTCCTGAGGCCTTCTCGATGTCCTGAAGAATGCGTTGTGATCCGTCCGTTGAGCAGCCATCAAGAACGATGTGCTCAACGGCAGCGTATTGCTGATTGCGAACGCTCTCGAGAGCCTCGCGCAGGAACTGCGACTGATTGAGTGATGGGGTGACGATGGAGATCAAAGGCTTCATGGATGAGCTTCCCCGGTTGTCAGTAGAAGAGAGGTCGAGACGATCGCCCAGAGCGGAAAAGAGATGTCGAAACGTTCGGTATCGGCGAGGCCGCGAATTGCAATCAGGACAAGCATTGCAACTCCGGTCAGCGCAAAAGGATGGCTCTTGTAGCGCCTGCAGATGCGGTAGAAGGCGATGTAGAGGCTTAGTACGAGAGCAACACCGACGATGCCAAAGGTGAAGAATTGCTGCAGGAACTCGTTGTGTGCGTGCCACGGCTGAAAGGCCCCGAAGGCCGGAATGATGTTTCTGAAGGAGTGAAATCCGTGCCCAAACCACGGGGCTTCGAGCGCATATCCGAGCGTGACGATCCAGATGCTGGTGCGGCCGGTGAGAGTCTCAGCCTGATTGCCCGCATTGATATAGACGGTGTAGTAGTTCGCCAAGAGACCCGAGAACGCAAGCGTAACCAGCACTGCAAAGGCGATAACCTTGATCTTGGTGGAGCGGCTGAAGAGAGTTGTCCGGAAGAGGTAGAAGGCCTCGGCGATGAGGAACGCGACGATGGTTGTCTTGCTGAGGCTGCGTAGCAACGTAAGAGCGAACAGAGTTCCCAGCCACTTCCAGCGGGCACCTTGAGGTGCGAAGTATTGACAGAGCAGAACGGCGAACGCGCACTCGAAACCAATACCGTTCGGGGTGAGGAACTCATCATCGCCAAGACGAAGATCCTGCATAGTTGGCGCGCACCAAGCGACCATGCAGAGAAGAGCGACCCCACAGATGTATCCCTTAAGCAGACCTTTCGATGCGAGTTCTATCCCGTCGCTTCTAATGAGAAGCAGAACGAGAATAACGTCGGCCGCCAATGCGATCCAGTACGTAACGGCGACTGCCTTTGAAGCGGTCTCGCTCCAGAGCAGGCTAGCGAGAGCAAGCGCTAGATAGCCGAAGACGAGGCGAACCACAGGGTTTCTGAGCATCGTCCGAAGGGCTATCTCAGTTGCGCCAAACGTATAGATGGCGATGGGAATAACCAAAAGGAGATTGATCGCAACGCCCACGGTAGCACCGAGCCTGGGATCCGATTGGAAGAAGAGGAAGGTAAGGCAAAATCGCACCCCGAGATAGCAACCGATCAGCCCGGGCATGGAGATTGCCGATGCGGCTCGGAGACGCGGATTGGACAGCACAGGAACGATTGCAGCGCTCATGCTTCCTCCGCGACAGTTGTGACTGTGGCAAATTGCGTTCTGGATAGAAGAGAGAACTGGAGAACAATAGGCAGGTAAGCGAGGCAGGTCACAGAACCATACAGAAGACGCGACCATGCCGCGCCGGCCGAGCCGATGCGCGGGACGAGCAGGATGATCGCGACGAGCATCGCGACACCACCAGCCAGATTGAGCGCGGCCACGAGTCGTACGCGGCCGAGCGCAAGCAGCGCGTAATGGCCTGCGACATTCAATGACAACACGCCGAAGCCGGCTCCGAGGAGAGGTAATAAGCCGGACGACTGGGCCGCGAAGGCATGTCCTAGCCAGAGGTAGATGAATCGCTGGCCAAAGAGAAGGACGACGGCAGTCAGCAGTGCAGATAGCGCGATGTTGAATTTGATCGCACGTCCTATGGCCCGCCGCATCGTGGCGTGGTCACCTCTGGCGTTGTGCCGAGATAGATGAGGAAAGAGGAAATGAAGGGCTGCCGCAGTCAGACCATGGATGGGCTGGGTTATCTGAACGCAGACGCCATAGTAGGCAACCGCGGAGACGCCCAGCGTAAGCCCAAGAAGTAGTCTGTCTGCCTGGCTGAAGAAGACGCCAGCGATGGCTTGTAGCCAACTGAAGGCTCCGAACGATGCGAGACTAAGAACTACATTGCGGTCGAATGCTGGTAGTAGCGGCGCAAGCCCGAGGCCTTGAAGAATCTTCCACTGAGCTGCGATGCCCCCGACCAGCACGACCGCCGTTGCGAACATCAGCGACGTAATGTCATGGCCCCGCGCAGCAAGAAGTACGGAGACCGCGATCGTAAGCAAGCGAGTCGCGATGCTGACGCGAACCGCCGGAGCGTACATCTCAAACGCACGCAAGGCGCTGATGAAGACGCTCTCAATTGACTTGAGAAGAATGAGTACGGAGCCGACTCGCAGGGACCAGATACAGGATGTCTCGAGAGCTGGATCATGGTGCGTGATGCGGCCGCTGACGAACGGAACGATGCACCACAGGACCAACGCGAGAAGAGCGCCCAGCGAGATGTTGATCGTTAGCATGTTCGCAATCACCGAGCGAATTGCAATCTTGTCGCTGGTTGAACGGAGCACTGCGATTCGCTGAATCACGGCATCTCCAAAGCCTGATGAGACGATGCTGCCTACGCTGATTGCGGCATTGGCAACCAGCCAGATGCCATAGGGCGCCACCCCGAGGTGGCGGAGCAACAGGGGAGTTGCGGCGAGCATGATGGCGGGGTAAGCGGCGTAGTCCAGCGCGCCAGAGGCCGCATTTGAAAGATGCCGTGTCACAGGGCGGCCTCCCTTCGATGCAAACGCCGTTCGACTATCGAAAGGATGCGGCTTGCAATCCTGCGCTTAGGGTCACTCGGATCAAGCAGCAGCCAGTACTCGCGGATGAGGATGTAAGCACTTGCCGTAAGGAGCGACACGCCAGTCAAGGCGATGATGAGAATAAGGCGCGGCGGAAAGGACTTCTTCTCGGGAAGCAGGGGCGCGTCGATGACGCTAACGATGGGTGTGTCCTTGGCTTCGGCTATCCGAGCCATCTCGTATTGCTGAGAGAGGAGTTCGTAGACTGTCTCTTGAATCCGCACGCGGCGATAGAGGTTCGCGTAGGGAACTGCTAGACGAGGCAACTGGCGTAAGGAGGGATAGCCATCTCCGTTCGTCGGGCTGTCCAAAGCGGCGTCGGACGCGGTGCCACTCATCTTTGTCAGCTCGCGCTGCAGGTCAGCGATGCGCGCGCGGGCGGCGCGGACACGGACGTTATCGTCGCCATAGATCTGAGAGAGCGATGCAAGCTCCGACTCGGCAAAGATCTTCTGCGCCTGCAGTCTCGAGGCTGCCTCGACCATGGCATGCGTCTGCTCTTTAATGTCGAGGGTTGCATTCGAGCTTGAAAAGGCGCTGAGCGCGACCTGGGCGTCTTGTAACTCCGAACGAGCGCTGACGAGACGCTGTTCAATGAACTCGCGCTCGCGGCGGGCGGATGAGGTGTTTGATCGAACAACGATGGTATTCAGCTCATCGAGGTAAGCCTGAGCGATCGCGCGAGATCTCTCCGGATCAGTGTCCGTGACCGTGAGCGTGAGGACGCCACTCTTCTTGTCTTCAGCGATTACCGTGCGTTTCGCGAGATACTTCACGGTGTCGACGCGATACCGTTTTCGGTAGACGTGCTGAAGTTGGAAGCGATCGATGATGTGGTCTGAGACGGACCGGCTTTGCAGAAGTTCGGCAAAGAGCACACTGGAGCTGCGACCGCCAAGCAGACTTCCGGCGATGCTGCCGAGCCCAGCGAGGCCACCAGTGGACTTGCCAGCAAGCGCCGCAAGCAAAGCGGTACCGGGATTGGAGTTATCCGGTGGCATGATGCGCGCAGTCGACTCGTATTGTTTGGGCAGGGCAAGGGCAATGATCGCGCTGACAACCAGGGAGATGATGGCGACACGTGCGAGAAGTACGCGGTGATCGAGCAGCTTGCCGACGTTCGTTGCCCAGTTGGGATCAGGCTGCACTTCTGCATCGCCAGACAAAGGCTCGTGAGTGGCATGTAGAGGCGTCATCAAAGGACACCCGAGACTGCCGCCGTAATGGCCAGTGAAGATGCGATCTGCGCGACGGTGAGGAGGTTCCGCCAGACGAGAGAGCCGCCGATGATCTTCTGCGGCACCACGATCAGATCTCCCGGCTGCAAACGAGTCGACAACACTCCGCCGGAAAAGGTTCCGCCGGAGCGCCTCCCGATTACGGAGCCATTGGCCCGGACGACAAAGATCTCCTTGTTATTCGCGACTTCATTTGTGCCGCCGGCCTGCTGCAGATACCAGCCCGCAGACTTACCGGGAACGAAGGTGATCGCAGAGGAGTTGTAGACCTGCCCACTGACCAGAACGAAGCCAGGACGCTTAGGAATGGTGAGAATATCGCCGCTACGGAGCTCAATGTCTGCGTCGGTGTTGGCCCAGGAAGCGATATCAGAGCCGATGTGGATCACTAGCCTGCCGCTCGCGGGCTGGCTGCGTAAGCGAGCCAATACTTCATTCTGTTGTTGTGTTGCTGCTTGCAGGAGCGAGCTCTGATCTTGCCCGGAGAGACTTGGCGTGATCCGCGCCGAGACTGAAGTCGTTTCGATCTGGCGGATCAACTCTTCGCGGCTCTTCTCTTCGAGCTGTTTTACCTGGGTGCGTATAAGGATTGCGCCGTCGGGATATGCGGTACTCCTGAAGCCGCCCGCGCGACGGAGAACCGAGCTAAGACGCTCACCTTCCTGAAGGCCGTAGCTGCCGGGATAGACGGCCTCTCCGTTGATCCTGACTGAAGCGCCGATGTCGCTCCACCCGGAGATCTGATGAATCGTGAGGATGTCGCCAGATTTGAGCGGCACGTCGGAGGAGCGATCGAGGCCTCCTATCGCTTTACCGATCTGTATCGACGATCGATCGCTTACCACCTTGTCCCCATTGACGACGCTGTAGCTTGTAAGGTCGGCGCTCTCCAGTAGGGCGTCGCGCTTGAAGCCGCCAGCCATGCGGACTAGACCAGCCGCCGTCATGCCGTCCGACAGGGCGTATGAGCCGGGATGCAGCACCTCTCCACGAATGGTTACCCGGGGAGAGTCTACTTCGTAGCGACCGTAGAGCTTGACGGTGTCAAAGGGACGCAACGCGATAGAGGCATTACCGATGAGAACATCTGCTACCTGGAATTGGATGGTTTCGGCGTGTAGATCTGGTGGGACGAGGCGGACGATATCGCCATTCACAGATGGCTCAGGCAGAAGGTCCTGGTAGCTGCGCAAAAGATCGCTCAACTTCATGCCTTCGCGATAGGAGTATTTGCCGGGCCGGACCACGTGTCCTTCGAGATAGACGGCGCTCTCGCTATACGGGAGGATCGGTGCGACCCGGATCGAGTCCCCGTCATGGATGCTGAAGGAGCTTGTGGCGCTGAGGACGTCTTCCTGCGAGCCGTCGTGCTTGATATCGAGGGTTAGAGTCTCACGCTTATGATCCGCTTCGATGCGGTCAATCGTGACGTGGTTCATCGACGCAGCGGCGGTCGCACCTCCAGCATCTTCTAACAGTGTTGCCAGCGTCTCTCCTGCCTTGAGTTCGTAGATGGCGGGCCGCTTGACTGCTCCTGAGATAGAAGCCTGTGGGCCCGCTGCGGGAACGAGAAGTGTGTCGCCGGACTGCAGGCGTTCGTCGTTCACACGCAGGCCGTGGAGCAGGAAGTCGTAGAGGTCGACCTCCCGCACTAGCTGTCCTCCACGAAGGTGGCGAACGATTCGTAGCGAGCCAACGCTTGTCGGGCCGCCTGCGGCAAAGAGCGCATTCAACGGCGTGGAGAGGGAGGTGATGTCGTAGGCGCCGGGCCGCTGCACATCTCCGACGACATAGACTCGAACGGTGCGTAACCGCGCGATCGTCACATCAGCGTGCGCGGTGCGGAACTGCTGCTTCAAAGCTGCTTCGATGACCACCTGGGCGCGGTCGAGCGAAAGTCCTGCAACTACCAGCGATCCGGCTTCGGGCAAAGCGATCTTGCCTTCGCGATCGATGGTGCGGTTCAGAGTCTGCGATACTCCGCCCGAGAGATTGATGACGATGCTGTCTCCGGAGCCGAGTATGTAGTCCGGGCCGATCGGGACATCGAGAGGAGCTTGATGAGTGGTGGCGCTCTCCGATTGCGAGAGTTGGCCGCCGTCCCGGCGAAGGAAGACCTCCGAGCCGAAACGCTTCAGCTTGGTCGTGTCCTGCGGGATCTGCGTATATAGATCGCGCAGCGAGAGCAGGTTGTACGGCGTAGGTCGGTGGATGAGCTCGGGAGCTGGCGTGTCCTTCTGATCCGGGCGCTGCGAATCTGATGATACAGAGCTCTTCCTAGTGGTCTGCGGATTTTGACTCTCTAACTGGGCCTGACGGTCGGACTCTCTTCTGCCGATTGGAAGAAGAGAAGAGGAGTCCTCCGGGCTGTGTTGTGGAGGTGCTATGTTGCTTAGCTGCGGAGAGAGCTGATCGAGGTCGGGATCGGTTGCCATCCGAGGCAGATCATCCCCTCCCCGCAGCTCGTCCAAACTGCGTGGATCGTGCACATCCTGATCCGATGCGGAGCGCTGAAGATCAGATTGGACGACGTAGCCGCGAGCACGCAGCCAATCGGTGATGGTGCTGCGAAGACTCGCGCTGAGGGCGATCTGATCGTATAGCTGTTCGTCGGTAATCGAGTCTGCGAGCGCGTTGATGCCGGTCTGCTGCAGTTGGTCTGCAAGCAATGACTTCAGTTCTACGATCAAGTCGGGATGCTGCTGCAGGATCGAGTCGATCTGTACGGCGCTCAAAGAGTCGCGTCGCGTCGCTGGGGGTCTTCCGGTCTGTGAGCTCGATATACCGGAATTCGTGGCGGGGATCTCCCCTTGCTGTAGATCGCCCGGGCTTTGCTGCTGCTGTTGTTGTTGCTGCGCGAAGACCAGATTGATCGAAGTGAGAGACACCGCGATGAGAATCGCCCGGTGCAAAGAACTCATGGAGCTAGCAAAATTCATCGTGTTGGCACCGTCTCAGAGCGGAGACTCGCGGAAGTCGCGGGCAGCGCGGCGTGTTCCTTTAGAAGCCGGCGCCAGCGGCGAGACTCGGCGAGATAGGCAAGGCCTTGGAAGATATGGAAGCGAAGACGGAAGGCCTCGTAGCGAAGCTGGTAGAACTCGCTCTTTATGCGCTTCCCGAGGCTCGCATCGGACTTCACGGGAAAGATGCGCGGGGGACGGCTGAGGGGCAGAAGAGCCCTGCTTCTCTCTCTCTCCCATGTGCGGGTGTCCGATTCAAGCTGCTCGCGCAGCAGCAAATGAAGCTTGGTTCCGGGGAAGTCAGCGAGTACCGAGCTGCTTCCATAGCGATTGATCCAAAGCTTGATGGGGGGCGGCAGGTTTTGGACTGGGCCGCATTCGAAGGCCGCCGGAATCGGGCAGTCGAAGAGGATTCTTGTGAGCAGGCAGACAGCTCCCATCGCGATCTCCGCCCTTCCGTCACGATCTAGTCGCCGTAGTACCTCATCAAGGAAGGCTCGATCACTTGAGTGGAAGGTCAGGTGATTTCGAAATTCCAGGAGCCATGCCAGGCGAGTGGAAGGTCCGCATAGATGCGAGAGGATATGGGTCGCTTGACCGATAAGTTGATCTGCGGATGAGAGCGTGGGAATTTCAAATCCTTCGAAGTTCATCGAGTGCAGATTTTGAAGCCGCGGGTCGCGACGCGGTTGGTGGTCTGACCCGTCGGCGCAGGGAAAGTGTAGTTCGACGGATCGCTGCTCACGAGGTTTATAGAGATTGGAGATGTCGGCTAACTGGTCGCTATAGGTCTTGAACTCGAACACCGTGTCCGTCGAAGCGTGAAGAGCATAGCCAAAGGTCGAGAGGACTTCGCAGCAACGCTTCAAGTCGGCGCCGTTTAAAAGGAAGTCGAAGTCGAGTTGAGTTCGCAGCGAGGGATGTGGGCAGGAATTTGGAGAGAGCGTAAACCCCTTGAGATTGCAGTATTCGACCCCCGCGTCCTGAAAGGCGCGATTCAGTAGCTTGAATTCATGGAGCATGGATACGGAGCGTTCGGCGTTGTCGGCGAGATTCTGAACGAGACGTGCACGGACCCGTGGCGGAAGGAGATCGGCAACCCCGAGTTCTTCAAGACGGCGCAGAAGATAGAGAGCCATCCCGCTTGCGTCGAGCCAGTAGAAGCTTCGTTCCCACTTCTTTGTAGAGATATGCATGAGCGCATCGCGCAAGTATTCGACATCATTCCTGAACGCCATGACTACGACTTGCACAACGTCTTGATCTGCTTGCTGGCTCCACTTCATCGTTCTCCTCCTTTCTCCGCGGCGCGAAATTCAATGGCTATACATCTCGGGCTCTCCAACACTTCCCGCTGGCGGGAGATGCCGGAGGTAGACAACGATCGTCCAGATCTCGTCTTCGCTTAGAGTCCCTTTGGAAGCGGGCATTCCCGAAGGCGCGATTCCGTTGTCGATGATCCATTTGAGTTGTCCATCGGTATAGCTCTGAACGCCCGATGAAGTGAGTAGTGGCAGGGGAGGCGACATCTTCTCCGCGAAGGGCACGCCGGTGTTTTGACCATCGATTCCATGGCAGGCGACGCAGTAATGACCGAAGGCCTCTTTACCGGTCGCCAGATTATCGGAATTCGATTCGAAAGGGTTCTTGAGCTTCTTATTCCCCACCGTGATGTGGTGCTTGATGAAGTTCACGGTTCCGCTCTCTACCTTCCCGGCTGGGCTCACCTTGCATCCACCTAGGAGCGCGGTGACTGCGAGCAGCAGGTGCAGCCTCATCGCCGGGCGAGTTGGATTTGGTCGGCGCATAGATTAGTCGGTGACGTGGAGACTTAGCTTCATCGACCCGTGACCGGAACCGCAGAAGACGGAACACTGACCAACGAAGGTTCCCGTCTTGTCCGGAGTGAAGGTAACTTCCTTCGTCTCGCCCTTCTTAGCACTTACCGACACATTGAAGTCCTTGAACTTCAAGCCGTGATCGACGTCCTTGCTGGTGAGAACGATGGTGACGGGTTCACCCTTCTTGACCGTGATGTCGCCAGGGGTGAAGTCATAACGTTTGGCGACAATCTCGATCTTCTTGCCTGCCTGCGCGGCTGCACGACGCGGGACGATCCCGCAAAGTATGAGGGCAAGGAGTACATAGCCTGATATGCGTTTTAACAGCATTGATCTCTCCTGAGAACTGCGAAGGTTTATGGATTGAGGTAGTGAAGGATGGCGCGCTCGTCGGCCGCGCTGAGATTGGCGCGCACCCTCATGTGGCGGATCACGGTTCCGGTGATGCGCGGGTTCAATGTGTCGGGAGCATAGTGGCAGCGCGAGCAGTTGGCCCTGAATGCGCGTTCGCCCTGATCATCAGGGGATGCGCTTTTCTGGGTAGAAGGAGGCGCGGAGTTAGGGGCGGACGACTTCGCTGTCTGGCTTGCAGACGAAGCGAGAGCACAGGAGATGCCGAATAAGCCAAGAAGGATCGGATAGATTAACTTCTTCATTACTTCCTCCCAGGCCATGCGGGAAATAGAAAGCGATAATTGAGTGAAAGTCCCCAGATATTCCCGTTGCCATTTGCTGCGAATTTTCTCGAATAGCTGGAGTTGAACCGAATATCGTGAGGAAAGTGATAATCGAGGCCAAAGTCCGCGAGAGTGGTGTCGACGCCTGGAAGGCCATCGGTCGATGATGGGCTATTTCGAAAGGTCTGCTGGAGACGAAAGAGAGGTTCCACGCGACCGATCAAGCTGTCAGGGCCGCGCCATTGTGAGAGGCGGTAAGAGTTCTCTATCCAGTAGCCTTGCGAATGCGGATCGTGCGCGTATTCCGCTCTTACCTGGAACGGCGAACTCAAAGGAAGCCAGTAGAAGTGAACGCCAACGGAGTTATAACGGGTGTCCTGCAGCCGTCGCGTGAACGAAGTTCCTATCTCGATTCTCTTGTTAGGAAAGAAGACTTCAAGGCGGTCTCCGATGGCTCGCGTTCCGTTCAATGAGAATCGATCTTGTCGCTTGGAGAACCACCCGACATAGTTCAGCTGAACGTGCTCATTTCCGGCTGCATTTCCGCGGGCTTGCATGCCGAAGGATGTGCCGGTATCCCTGGTGCCGACCGCGGAGATAAGCGGGGCATCCTGAAAGTTTTGCTGCCATAGCTGTGAGAGACGTTCGTTGTAGGTGTTGAAGGGGGTGAGTGATTGTCCAGCCACGATGGTCAACCGGGAGTTGACGATGTAGTCGAACTGCAGGATCTGCGTCGATTTGAAGAGTTGCCCATGGTATGGGCCGGTGCGGTTGTTCTGGATAAAGAAGCCGTCGAAGTTGAAGCGTCCTTCGGCCAGTAGGTGAGGGCCTAGCGGGGCGGCGAAGACCGGAGCGACGACTGGCTGAAAGAAGTTGACGCCAGCATTGGTCTCGCTGAGCATCCCGACCGACCCACTGATGATGGGAACGTTTTGAGCTTTAGCCTGCGAAGAATGGGGTCCGGTCGCAAAAGCGAATAGAGACAGTATCGCGGCGATAAGTTGAAGGCGTCGTCTGTCTTTGTTTCTGCACTGTGACTGTCTGAAGGGTATGGGCATAGGCGGCGCGTGACTACAGCCCTTACGCTAACGACGTCGCCAACTGGATGTGTCAGCAGTGTGTCACGCTTTCGTCTTTGCTTTGTAAGTCCAGAAGGAGGTCCTTGGACGCAAGACGAAGCGTTCAAATTCAGCGCAAGCGCGAAGTCGCGCGGCCGGAAATATTCTATGGAGCTAAAGACTTACGCTGCTATGCCAGATCGAGCTTTCAGCTCTCTCGCGCGGCAGCTTCAAGCCTGAGCAGGTCCATCTTGATCATGCTCATCATGGCCTGCATGGCTTTGGGGTGACTGATCAACTCGCCGATGTTGCGTGGCACCACCTGCCAGCAGAGACCAAAGCGATCCGTGAGCCAGCCGCAGGCCATTGGTTTTCCGCCTTCGATCAACTTGTCCCAATAGCTGTCAATCTCTGCCTGGGAATCACAACGGATGAAGAACGAAAATGCGGCGGTGAGTTGTTGCGCTGGACCTCCATTGAGGAAGACCATCTCCTGTCCTTCAAGCTCGATGCTGATCGTGGCAATCTTGCCTGCGGGCCACGGTCCGACACCCTTGGAGCGCACCTCACTGAGCTTGCGCGCGTGCGGGAAGACGCTCAGGTAAAACTCGGCGGCTTCTTCTGCGTTGTCATTGAACCATAGGAATGGCGCGAGGTTATTCATGGCGGCATCATAGCAAACCGAAAGCCATATTCGACAAGTCGATCAGGCCACGGTTTCCGAGATCCAATGGATCTGGGACTCACTGCATCCCCGGCGATTGCAACCGGTAGAAGATTCCTTCAGGATCTCATCTTGCTTCGCGCCTTGATGCGGCGCCGTTTGCTTGTCAAAACCATTTCGATCAGATGCCGCAGGTTCGCAAGTCGCTCCGCGGCAGGCCTTCCGCGTTCCCTCAGTTCGTGGTGATCGAAGCAGATTGCCGTCACGCCGAATGGGCGGTTGGGATCGTCTGCCGGCCACTCCAGGAGAGGCGCAGAAAGGACACAGTTGTCCACGATGCCCGAGGCTTGCCGACCTTTCCTGGTTCTCCTCTTCTGTGGAAGAAAAAACGGTGTGCTGCCTTGAGAGAGGCGCGTGAAGATTCGACTTGTTCGTTCGCGCATGGTCTTCCCGTTCTGTCGGCTGTAGGCGATTTTTGGCTTCTAGCCTCTACCCTGGCACGGAATAGGCAGGGTGAAGACGTTTCGCCGCGATCCTCAGTCGAACTTTATGTCTATCTTCGAAGAGACGCGAGAACGGAAGGTTTCCCTTTCCCCCCCGGGGCGACCTTCTGAAAATTCATCGTTATCATGTAAACTGACCATCCCGAGGGCCCCGTTGATTCCATACAAGGAGATGAAGACGACGGAGCTTATCAAGGCGTGTGCCGAATCCGACCATGCCATGCCCTGGCAGGCTTTGGTCCTTCAATTTCAACGCCCAATCAGTCTTTCCGTTCTTCGCACCCTGCGCCGGTGGGGGATCTCCGCGCCCGATATCGTTGAGGACCTCGTCCAAGAGACGTATCTAAAACTCTGCCACGACCGATGCAGGAAGCTGTTGCGCTTCGCTATCGATCATCCGGACGCCGTCAACGGGTATGTCAAGACCGTGGCCACAAATGTGACTCATGACTACATCAAGTCCCAGAGGACCCAGAAGCGCGGCAATGGCGAGGTAGGTCAGTTCTCCGATCACGTTGAACCGGAAGCCAGAAGTGAGAGTTCGGGCGGGACAGAGTCGATCCGTGCTGCCGTGTTGATGCGCGAAATCGACGACTGCCTGGCCGAGTGTACCGAAGGCACAGCCCAGGCGCGCGACCGGCTCATCTTCTGGCTCCACTACCAGCAGGGCATGACCGCCACCGCGATCGCCGCGCTACCTGTTGTGGGACTTACAACAAAGGGTGTGGAGAGTGCCATCTTCCGGCTTACGCGCGAGGTTCGAGTCCGAATGACCGCCAGAAAGGGCCAGCCGGGGAGCCCGTCAGGTTCCACTGCAAAAGGATTCGGACGCGCGGAGTCGTACTAGACAGGAGAAGTGCTCGTGAAGAGGCCATCGGATCAACATCTCGATGACGCGGAAATTGTAGCCCTGGTGTCGGCATCGGAATCCTGCCTGCCAGATCCTTCGCGATCTTTGGAGTCTCCGCGAAGCGGGACGGAAGATCATCTCGAGACCTGCAAGGAGTGTCTGCAAAGGGTGCATATGTTTGAAGAAGCTCGGGAGCTGCTCCAGGGGTTGGGGGAAGGAGGGCAGTCGGTGCCCACCCCCTCTTGTCCTGCCGGTACCGATTGGACGGCGGTAGCGGCGGGATCGCTGAATCCTGCGGATGCAGCCACTGTCCTCGAGCACGCGGCTCGTTGTTCGCACTGCGGACCTCTCCTGAAAGCCGCAGTTGAAGACTTCGCCGACGAACTCACACCGGAGGAGGAGGAGATGCTCCGGTCATTGCCGAGCAGTACACTGGCAGGCCAGAGCATGATCGCGGATAGTCTCCGGGTGTCTTCGCTGCCGCCAGCCGGACACGCCGGATGGACGAGCCAATCCTGGTTCGGCGCGAGACCGGAACTCAAGTTCGCTCTGCCGGCAGCCGCAGTTGTCCTCTTCGGGGTGGGCCTTGTGGCAACCCGGCACTATTGGCAGAAGCCTTCCCCCGGCTCGCTGATCGCACAGGCATACTCCGAGAACCGGACGATCGAACTTCGCATCCCTGGCGCAGACTATGCTCCGACCCGAGCCAGGCGCGGAGGCGACACTTCGAATCTTGAACGTCCCGGATCGCTGCTCCGCGCAGAGTCGGCCATCGCGGATGGACTGCGCGAGCGGCCCAGTGACGTTGCCTTGCTCGACGCTGAGGCACAGGCAGATCTGCTCGATGGCAACTTCGAACACGCTATCGAGATCGCGCAGCGGGCGCTCGAAACCGAACCGGAATCTGCCGCTGCTTTGCTCGACCTGAGCACAGCGTACTTCCTTCGGGCGGAGCAGAACAACGGCGACGAGCACGACTATGCCCTCGCCATCGAATATCAAAGCCGGGTGCTGACGAAGTCTCCTGACAACCCGGTGGTTCTCTATAACCGTGCCGTTAGCGAACAACGTGCGTACCTCTACGATCGCTCCGCGGACGATTGGAAGCACTTTCTGCAGGTGGAGCGCGACCCGGCATGGCTCGCGGAAGGGAGGCGGCAGAACGACGCCCTGCTGCTCCTGATGAAGAGATCGGGCCGATCCGATGCCGTCCCGGCGGAAGACCTTCCGCAACTGTCCCAAGCTCTGAGAGCACATACCGGCCGCAGAGGAGAGACAGACTGGCCCGGTACGCGGGACGAAGCCTACATGAATCTCGCGTTGGAGCATTGGCTCCCTGCCGTCTCCTCGTCCAATTACCAGCATGGTCACGAAGAGCAGGAGAACGATGGTGCCCTGCTTGCTCTTTCTGACGAACTGAGCCAGAAGCATGGAGATGTCTGGCTCTCTGATCTTCTGGCGTCGCCTCATACTCCTCGCTGGGCGGAGGGAGTTCGCGAACTCTCCGTTACGGTTCGACTGAATGAGGAGGGCGATCTCGCGCAAGGCGTCCTCCATGCCCGGCGATCTCTCGATGACTTTCTTAAGGAAAAAAGTGATGCAGGAAGCGCGGCCGCCGCGTTTCAGCTTGCCCGCGCCTTAGACCACTCGCAGATGGGAGATCAGTGCCTTCCAGCTGCTATGGAGGGCCTTCGATCCATTCGAACGCATCGCTATCCGTGGGTCGAAACACGCATCTTCTACGAGCTTTCAACATGCTCGTCGTTACGAGGGAATCCCGCAGCCGCAGAGCGGTTTGCCCGGCACGGCGAGGCCTCGGCCCAGGCTGCAGGCTACCCCGTACTTGAGCTGGTCGGGAGATTATTTCTCGACGGTGTCTCCTCTCGCGCGGTGGCGGAGTCGGACTCCTGGAATCGTATGCGCGCGGGCCTGCACGACTACTGGAACTCTGAATATCCTGCATTTTGCGCAGGAGAGTTCTTCGCGGATATGGGCTTCGCGGCCAAGACCGAGCATCTCTGGAACTTTGCCGAGGTCGTTGATCAGGAAGCTCTCCTGAAGAACTCCGAGGGCCGGGACCGTGTCGTGAAGGCATCCGGGCACGCTAGCGTAGCTCAGGCAGCGCTGGCCGCTGGAGATGCAAGGCTGGCCGACGTAGAGTTCGGAAGGGCGGCGGAGATGTTTGCCGCTCTAGGCAAAGACTCGCAGGTGGCACACGCGACGCTTGAGATTGAACGAGCCTCGTTTGAACTTCGGCAAGGCTGGCTTGAAAAAGCGCGAAAGCGCCTGGAAGATGTGCGAAACACACTTCCAGCGGTCGGCGACCAGTCGACGGAGACGCTCTACCACGAGACGCTCGGCGAACTCTATCTCCGTTCTGGCAAACCCGACCTGGCGGAAGAACAGCTTTTGCAGGCAATCCGCTTGATCGAGAAGGGCAAGAACTCGCTGTCTTCAGAGACTGAGTTTCTTACCTGGCAGCTCGATAAGGCGCAGACCTACCGGCTGTTGCTCGAGATCTACAGCACCCGCCCCGAGGCCGAAGCCCGCTCGCTTGCGTTCTTGGAGTGGTATCAGGCGGAACCACTTCGGGTGACTCCGCATGCAACCCGGACCCTCGCGTATGACCCACTGGAGCAGGAGGCGATTCCAGCAGCGGGGGAGGTGGTCCTGGCGAAGCGTCTCGCCGACGCCGCACCCACTTCGCCGATACTTGTGTGGGCATCTTTCCCTTCCGAACTCGTCATCTGGGAACTGGACCGCAGCGGCGTCCATCGCGTTCAGGTCAACGTGGGAGCACCGCAACTGCAGGCCACCTCGACCCGATTCGCCCGCCTGTGCGCCGATCCTAACTCCGACCTGAAAGCACTTCATCGCGATGCCAACCAACTCTACGCATGGCTGATCGCTCCGGTTGCTGATCGTCTGCCGCAGTCGGGCGCTCTGACTATTGAACCTGACGTTCCGCTCCGTGGCATCCCGTTTGCCGCGCTCGAAGGCCCGGGTGGGAGTTATCTGGGAGACCGCTTCGCGATCTCCGAGTCTATCGGCCTCCTCTATTCCCAGATAGCGCGTCCTGATGGGCGGATTACGCAAAAGTCGGTCGCCCTTTCCATCGGCGATCCGTCGCCCGGCGAACTGGTTCGGGTCAATCGACTACAGCGTCTGCCCGATGCGGACCGCGAGGCCGATGATGTCGCCGCACGATTCGATCAACACTTTCTGCTGCAGGGCAGTCGCGCTACCCTTGCAGGCGTCGTGAAGTTGCTGCCTCGCGTACAGGTGTTTCACTTCGCCGGCCATGCCGTGATGCGTGGCCCTGAGCCGGGGCTGCTGCTGGCATCCGGACCTGGCGAGATGCAGCCCTCAATCTTATCCGGGCAGCGTGATCTCTCTTCGCAGGACCTTCACAATCTTCAACTCGCTGTGCTCTCAGGGTGCGAGACAGCGATGGCGGATCAGGGGATGGTAGATCCCGGCAGCCTCGTCCGGATCTTCCTTCGTTCCGGAGTGCCTCGGGTCATTGCCAGCAAATGGCGAGTGGACTCCCGTGCAAGCGCCGAAACAATGGGGAACTTCTATACTCGGCTGCTGCAGGGTGAACATGCACCTGCTGCCCTGGCAGCCTCCGAACGCGCAATTCGCTCCAACCCCAGTACCGCGCACCCTTACTATTGGGCCGCATTTACATCGTTCGGAAGCTAGGCGCCTCAGCTGTATAGCCTCCTGCTCCGGCGACTACAGACCCTTGGGGATCTCAGGAAGGAAGAAGCGAACCAGCGTCGACCAGCCCGTCGTCCGGTTGAACTCCAGCTTGATGTATTCGCTCCACAGGATCTGGTAGCTCTTGATGGGCAGCGTGGCCCCTCCGGGCAGAAGCACGCTCTTGTCCGGAATGTGCGGAGGCGTCTTCACGCCGCCGCCCTGGGGCGCTGGCAATGTTTCGCTTGCGGCCGGCTGGACCGGAAATATAGTTGGCGACGCCGCGGCAACCTGCTCAGGATCAAGGTTTTTGGGGAAGTAGATCGCGAGCCCGTGGCTGTTGATCATCTCGTCTTTGGGAGCAGCACGGTGATGCAGAATATACAGATGGTGCAGCGAGTTCCCCGCGTGCCGATAGATATCTGAGGATCTGTCGAATGACTCCGTCAGCTCGGTGAGGAAGACGAAGAGATCAATGTACGTGGGCTCGGATTGAGTTCTCGAAAACTCACGGGCACGAACGATACGATTCTCTGAAGTCTCTTCTGTTAGCCCCGCGAGTAAGGCCTTCACCAGGCTCTTGAACTCGGCCGCGAATGCGTCGCAGGTCGACAATTCCAGTGCACTCAGCGAGACCGCGGTTGTGTCTTTGGCCGGGTTGTAGGTGGCGACGTACTTGTCTACGATGAGCTGCGCAAGCGTCTTACCGTCCAGGCTGGAATTGGTCTCCATTGCGCCGACAATCTCGCGATAGGGGAAGCTTGCGTCGGGAATATCTTCATCCGACGAGACCATGATCTCCACCGATTCGCGGACCTCGTGAGCAATTTCTGCGAGTCCCATCAGGCATGCGTCAAGTCCAAGAACATCGATCTTTCGACCGATCTTCTTCGTGAAGTCCCTGAAGACTCGAGCCAGAGCGATGTCCTTGACGTAGATGTTGGCGTCACCCGCGTCAAAGAAGTCCTTCACCCCCGCCTTGGGAGGCAGAGCGTCGGTCGGCGCTGAGGCCGTCGCGTACACATAGACGTGGTCGAGGCCGGCTCCATGCCCCCACAGAACGAGAAAGATGGGACTCTTGCCGGCACTCTTTTTATCGTCTTCGGCCGCCCAGTCGAGGAAGTGTTCGAGTCGCTTCGCGCGATCAGCTGTGTAACCTGCAGGTGCCTCCCACTCGACCGCCTTGCGGCCTCCAGCGACACGGAAGCGAGCTGCGGAGTCCTGATCGGGACCGTCGAATTGAACCAGGATCTCCGAGGTGCCAAGCCGACTCGCCTCGATTGTCTGACGAAGGCTGACCAACGCGTGGTCGAACAAGCTGTTATCCGCCGCGATGTACATCAGGATCTTCCAGGGCTCGCTCATGCCCAACTAAACGGCTGCATGGAAGAAATCTCTTTTGCATGTAGGCGATCGTCGGCGTTCATCAGAGCCTGCAACAGGAAAGCCCGCCGACACCTCCAACCTGTGTCTGCGGGCTTTCCTTTGCTGGTCAAAGGACTAGGCTAGTTTGGCTTTTATCTCTTCGAAGGCGAAGTCAAGCCATGCAAGCAGGGCCTCGATATCGCTTGTCTCCACCGTCGCTCCACCCCAGATACGCAGGCCCTGCGGCGCATCGCGATACGAGGCGATATCGAAGGCAACGCCTTCCTGTTCCAGCAACCCGATCGCGGACTTCAGGAATGATGCTTGCTTCGCTGGCTCCCAGGCTACAAACTCCGAATGAACGATCCTCAAGCAGATCGAAGTGCAGGACCGAGTCTCCGGCTGCGTTGCCAGAAAGTCGACCCAGGTGCTTTGACCCTTCCAGTCGACGATTGCCTTGAGATTGCTCTCAGAGCGTCGAATGAGCTCCGGTAGGCCACCGATAGACTTCGCCCATCGCAAGCCGTCAAGCGCATCTTCTACCGCCAGCATCGAAGGCGTGTTAATCGTCTCGCCCTGGAAGATGCCTTCGATGATCTTTCCGCTCTTGACCAGGCGGAAGATCTTCGGCAACGGGCGGCCGGAGTTGAATGTCTCAAGCCGTTCCACCGCACGCGGACTCAGTACGATCATGCCGTGTGCGCCTTCGCCACCCAACACCTTCTGCCACGACCACGTTGTCACATCGAGCTTCTTCCACGGAAGATCCATGGCAAACGCCGCCGACGTCGCGTCGCAGATCGTAAGGCCTTCACGCGTGTCGGAGATCCAGTCGCTGTGCGGCACGCGGACGCCTGAGGTAGTTCCGTTCCAGGTGAAGACGACGTCACGCGCCGAGTCGATCTTCGTCAGGTCCGGAAGATCTCCGTAGTCGGCCTCGTAAAGGTTCAGGTCGGTCAGCTTGAGCTGCTTCGTGATGTCTGTGACCCACTCCTTCCCGAAGCTCTCCCAGGCAAGAACGTCGACGCCGCGCGCTCCCAGCATCGTCCAAAGTGCCAGCTCGACGGCACCCGTATCCGACCCTGGAACGATTCCGACGCGGTAGTCGGCCGGAATGCCGAGGATCTCGCGGCTCAGCTCGATGACTTCCTGGAGCTTCTGCTTTCCGGGCTTCGAACGGTGCGATCTTCCGACCAGCGCATCGGCCAGCGAGGCCGAGCTCCAGCCGGGCCGCTTGGCGCATGGGCCGGAGGAGAAGTGGGGGTTGGCTGGCTTATTTGCAGGCTTGTTTGGCAGTTCGGACAATGGTCTTCCTTCCGGTGATGGGCAGATGGTTGCGCTGCCGATGTCTTGCGAGAGTGTGCCTCACGCGCGACAGGCACGTGACTTGGTCTATGGCTGGACTTGATCGCCACAGCAACCATTTTACGGCGTGGCCTCGCAGATAGTCGTGAAGTAGCCGTCGGTGGATGCAAAAAGTGAGGGGGGGCCTATGGCCTCCCCTCACTTTTCATTGCTGTTGTGGCAGCCGGGTTAGAAGTCCAACCGCATCGAGACCTGGCCACTTCGTGCTCCCGCAGGATCTGATCCCGGGGTTCCGCTGCTGCTCGATCCGATGACTCCATTGATGCGTCCGAAGGTCTTCGAACTGATGTCTAGGTTCGGATCGCCCAAGTTTGTGTGGTTGAGGACGTTGGTGAAGGTTCCCTCAGCCCGCAGGTTCACGCGCTCGGTGATCGCGAAGACCTTGCTGATGCCGGAAGAGAGGTTCACGGTTCCGGGGCCAATGATCGATCCCTGGCGTGCGTTGCCAAAGCGGCCAATTGGAGCTCCGTAGTGGGTTACCGTTCCATCGGAGTTCGTCACATCGCCGAGACCCGTGGTGCAGGCCTCGCCAGTATTGACGACATACCCGGCCATGCCCGGGCAGGTGAATGCAGCGGTGTTGACCCAGCCGTTGCGGCTACGGTTGCTGGGATTGATGGAAACGCCCGCTACGCGGTCAGGATATTGGCTGCGATGGCCGCCATCGAAACCGGTCTGCGTGCCGTTGAGGCCTGCTCCGGTGCCGGACGGGTCGCCCTGTCCGCTTCCGTAGTAAGGCGTCTCGAACGCCCCCGACTGCCAGAGGAAGATGTTCGAGATCCGCCATCCGCCGAACGCGAGGTCCGCGACACGGGAGATGTTGGAGCCGAACTGCTTGCCGCGGCCGAAGGGAAGCTCATAGACCATTGTCGTATTCCAGCGATTGCGGCGGGTGCCGAAGACATCGCCATAATCAGCGCGCTTGTCGAGGATCGAGGTGGCGCGGCTTCCACCGTTCTCACCCGCAAATCCGATGTTGTTTCCAGGACCTTCGTTATCTGCAAGGGCCTTGGCATAGGTGTAGGAGGAGTCGAACTGGAAGCCACGCTGGAAGCGGTGCGACAGTTCGGCCTGGAGCGAGTGATAGCTGGCGGTTGCGCTGGTGTCGCGAGTGTTGATGCGGCCCCAGTTTGGGAAGCGGCGAGCACTCAACGGCGCGTTGTTGGCGGAGAGAGTGGTTGAAAATGGAAGCGTGTTCTCATCCGGTGCAAAGACGAGGTGAATCGTCTCTGAACCGATGTACGAGACGCGCGCCGCGTAGCCCGAGCCGATGGAGTGGTCCACACTGAGCGACCACTGGTGGGTGTAAGGGTCCTTCCAGTCGATGCTGTTTGCGGTACCGAAGTAGTCCTGACCGTAGTTGGTCGCACCGCCGCCATTACCCGCGCCAGCAAAGATGTTCGGCCACTGGTAGCCAGGAGTTCCGTTGGTCAGCGTGTTGGTGTACTGCGTGGTGCCTGCCTGCAGCGTTCCGGTAAGCGAGTAGAAGCTGGATCCTAGCAGGTTGTTGTTGTAGATACCGTAACCGCCGCGGATAGAGGTTCTGTCGTTGTCGAACGGCTTGTAGGCAAAGCCAAAGCGCGGCATGAAGCGGAGGTGCGGGTATTTCTTCAGGCCCGAAGGATAGCCTGACTGGCTTGCAGCGAGTACAGGCATGCAGGGCGCGCCGTTGATCGTTGCTCCGCCGCTCTTGCTGCCATAGGGGCTGCAGGCATTCGCGCTCAGGAGGAAATCGTTGTTCAACAGATCAGCATGCCCATCGGGATAGATAGAGGCGCCGGATCCAGCCACTGTCGGGTCGAAGTTTCCAATGTCACCATGAACATCGTAGTAGCCGGGATGCAGTTCGTACCGCAGGCCGTAGCTCAGAGTGAGTCGGTTGGTAAGCTTCCACTGGTCCTGCGCGAAGAAGTCGTAGTGATTGGATTTACCGTCGTTGTCCTGGCTTACGACGTCGTAGAACGTCTGGTAGGGAAGTCCTGAGAGGAAGTCCGCGAAGTCGACGCCGGTGAAGAGGCCGGCGCTGGCCTGGGTGTTGTACTGGAAGGTGCCGTAGTTATCGGAGCCATTGAAGCCGAGCGCGGAGACCGACTCCAGCGTGCGGATCTCAAAGCCGAAGCGGAGGTCGTGGTGACCCTTGTTCCAGCTGAGTGAGTCCGTGTAGACGTACGTCTTGGAGCTGCCGACCGAGCTGAGACGGTCTGCGTCGAGGTTAGTTATGTTGTGGAAGTCGAGTTCCGGAATACCGTTATAGAAGAGGTTCTGCAGACCGTTCAGGCCAAGTCCCTCTGTAAATGCCTTGCCGTCGAAGCTATTGCTCTTGCCGCTGTTTGACCGGACAAAGCCGAAGCTGAACTCGTTGATGATCTTAGGGGTGATGGTGTAGTTAGCGCTGATTTTCAGCACGTGGTTGATGTTGGTGTTTTGTGCGGAAGGAACTCCGAGAGTCACGGCCGAGTTTTGGGGGTAGTTCTTATAGCTGTAGCGTCCCCACAGAAGGAACTTCTGATTCGCTCCAATGTACTGATCGCCACGGATGTCGAACTGGTCAGAGTGAGCGCTGATATCCTTGTTGACCTGGTAGTTCGATGTGTCGTCGTCGCTATAGGCGCTAGGGTCGCCAATATTGGGGTCGGGGTAGAACGAGAGCAGCTTGGCCGCGGCGGCGTTGACTGAAGGCAGCTTGGTCCCGTAGCTTCCGCCGGTGAACGGGTTCTTCAGGCCGGTGAATCCGGCTGACGTGTACTTGGAGAAGTCGCCCTGTTTCATCAGCGTGCTGGGCACTTTGTAGAAGTCAGTCTCTTGTGCGGGATGACGCCAGCCTTCGTAGTCGCCGAAGATGAACGTCTTGTTGTGCCCGTTGTAAAGGTGTGGAATGACGACCGGGCCGCTGAAGCTGCCACCATAGGTGTTGGCGACGAGCTTGGGCTTGGTCGTCGTGGTGTTGTAGGTGTAGTTGATCGCATTGAAGGCCGCGTTCTGGTGGTACCAGAATGCTGAACCATGGATGGTGTTGCTGCCGCCCTTGGTGGTGATGGTCACTTCACCGGGGGAACCGAACTCGGCGTTGTTCTGCGCGCCATCGGTGCGGATTTCAGAGATCGCCTCGGTCGATGGAAATGCGTCCGCGATCGGAGTATCGCCGCCGCCAGCGCTCTTCACGGTGATGCCATCGACAGTTACATCAGCCTGAAAAGGAAGACCGCCCTGCAGTGAAAATTGCTTGTGATCAGCCTGAACGCCGGGCAGGGTTCCGATGATGTTGTAGGCGCTGGTCCCGGTCGCGCTGGCGCGCGTGTTGACGGGAAGATTCGAAGCTTCGATCGCAGAGTAGACCGCGCTGACGGTCGCATTGTCTGTGTTGATCGCTCCGATCGCTTCGGCGGAGACCGTGACTTCCTGCTGCACGTTGCCGACAGCCAGCGACGGGTCTACGCGGAGCTGCTGGCGGGCGGACAGAACGAGCCCTGAGGTCGACCACTTCTCGAATCCAGCGAGAGTCACTTCGATGCTGTACTTCCCGGCTTTCGAGTCTCCGAACTGGAAGTCGCCGGAGTCGTTCGATGTAGTGGTACGGACGGTGCCCTGGTCAAGGCTGGTGAGCACGACGCTCGCGCCGGGCACGACCGCTCCAGCGGTGTCCTTCACTGTGCCGATGATGCTGCCTTGAATCGATTGAGCGAGCACACTGTGGCAAGTGGGCAGCGCAAGAAGAACGAACGCGATGGACGCGAACGATCTTTTGAGCCAACTCCCGGAGAATTTTAGATGTGAGATGGACAAGACACGTACCTCCAAAAAAGGTTGATTTGGGTTGATGCACGAGACGGAAGCGCCTTCATGCAGGCCGATCGAAGGAGGAGCTACTCTCCAAAAGCGCTGATTTCAATCGTTGGAATAGATCTTCCGTAAAATTCGCAACTGGTATGCGGCTCATCGACCAGCTTGATTGCAAACCCGCTTTGTAGCGACAGCAGGGCCCGTTCGGCAAGTTTTCGGATGTTCTGAGATTAGGGGTTCGACGTTATCGTACCGTGAATTCGCCGATTATCAAGCCATTTAATCGTGTTGCCCGATTGCTGCTTCGGGCCAGCAAGTTGCCCCGATTCAACTGGAGGTTTACGGTTATCTCACTAACAGAACAAACTCAAGGTGAGTTGATCTTTCCAGAAGATCGAGGGAGCAAGCTGTGGTTTTGCTATTTGCGCTTCTAATAGGAGTCGTCGCGGGCATGCGCGCGATGACCGCTCCCGCCGCAGTGAGTTGGGCTGCCTACCTGGGGATGGTGAAAGTCGCGGGCACACCCCTGGCTTTCATGGGTGCGCACATCACGCCTTACATCTTCACCCTCTTCGCGATCGGCGAACTGGTGAACGATAAGCTCCCGAAGACTCCAAGCCGCAAAGTCCCACCGCAGTTCGTCACAAGATTGGTGACGGGAGGACTTGCCGGTGCCACGATTGGGATCGGCAGCGGACAGCTCATTCTCGGCATCGTTGCCGGCTTGGTGGGCGCAGTCGCCGGGATCTATGGGGGCTCATTTCTCCGCAGCCATCTTTCAGAGGTCACTGGAAATCCCCTTATAGCAGCGCTGATTGAAGATTCAATCGCGATCATTCTTGCGATCATTGCTGTGAGGTTCTAAATGCCCATCACCTATGACGCAATCGTCATCGGCGCAGGCCAGGCTGGGCCGGCTTTGACTGCCCGTCTCTCCGCTGCCGGAAAGAAGGTAGCTCTTGTCGAGAGGAAGCTGCTTGGTGGCACCTGCGTGAACGTGGGATGCACACCTACGAAGGCTATGGTTGCATCCGCACACACAGCGCACGTCGCACGGCGTGCCGGTGAGTTTGGAGTCATTGCGGCGGCCGAGGTCAGTGTGAACTTGCAGAAGGTGATCGAGCGCAAGAATCAGATCGTCGCCAACTCGCGCGCGGGTCTGGAGAAATGGATGGCGGGCCTCGACAACTGCACCGTCTACCACGGACATGCGGGCTTTGAGTCCGCGGCGAGTGTTAGTGTCGGCGATCAGGTACTGGAAGCTAAGCAGATCTTTCTGAATGTCGGCGCACGCCCTGTCACCTCGATCGACGGTGCGGATTCCGTCCCGTATCTCACAAGCAGCACCATACTGGACCTCGACGAACTTCCCGATCACCTGGTCGTCATTGGCGGCAGCTATATCGGTTTGGAGTTCGCTCAGATGTTTCGCCGGTTCGGAAGCGAGGTGACCGTCGTCGAAAGAAGCGCCCGGCTGCTGCCGCATGAAGACGAAGACGTTTCTGCTGGAATACGAGAGATCCTCGAGGCGGAGGGCATCCAGATTCGTCTGGAAGCAAAGTGTCTCAAGCTAACAGGATCTGCCGGAAATGTGGGTGTCGGACTGGACTGCAGTCATGGCGCTCTGGAGATCGAAGGCAGCCACATCCTGCTAGCCATCGGACGGAAGCCGAACACCGATGATCTGAACCTTGCTGCCGCAGGGATCGTGGTGGATGAGCACGGCTACATCGTCACCGACGAACATCTTCGCACTAACGTCGACGGGATCTTCGCGATGGGTGACGTCAACGGTCGAGGGGCCTTTACTCACACCTCATGGAACGACTACGAGATCGTCGCCGACAACCTTCTCGACTACGGCACACGATCAACGAAGGATCGTTTCCCGGTTTATGCTCTCTACATCGATCCGCCGATGGCGCACATCGGTATGACTGAGGCCGAAGTCCGAAAGGCTGGTCGCGCGGCTTTGATCGGCAAGCGACCTATGACGCGCGTGGGTCGCGCTGTCGAAAAGGGCGAGTCGCAGGGGTTCATGAAGGTACTGGTTGACGCAGAGACACGTCAGATTCTCGGCGCAACGATCCTCGGTGTTGGCGGAGATGAGGCAATTCATTGCCTGCTGACCTGCATGTACTCGAAACAGCCGATCGATCTGATTGCACGCTCTGTGCACATACATCCGACCGTCTCGGAGTTGATTCCCACCATGCTCCAGGAGCTGAAGCCCCTGACCTAGCAGGCAGCGAACACGTCTGCGACGGGCACATGGTCGAAACGAATTTCCTGATAGGTCACTATTCCATGAGTTGAAGGAGGAGCGCATGCGTATCGCAGACAAGATGAGGTCGAAGGCAAGCAAGGGCTTTACGTTGATCGAGCTGCTGGTAGTGATTGCGATCATCGCTGTGCTGATCGCATTGCTTCTTCCGGCGGTCCAGAAGGTCAGGGCCGCTGCTGCGGACAACGCCGCGTCCAACGACCTGATGCTCATCGGCAAGGCCGAGATCGCCTATCACAGCACAACGGGCTCTTACACAAGTTCTCTAACCGCACTGACCACACTGCCCGAACAGCTCTCAGGCGGTGAAGCGGATGGCCATGTGTTCACCATCCGGTCCGCGACGCAAGAAGCTTTTTTGGCACAATCGACTCCGATTACGCCGGGCAAGACCGGTGTGAAGACCTGCACCATCGATCAGACTTTGAAGATCGATTGCTAGGCAGCGGATGATCTGGTTACAGGGTCATAGTTGAGATTCTGCCCCAGCCATCTCTCAACCTCAGCGACAGTAAATCTCTTGCGCTCGGCGTAGTCGAGCACCTGGTCCTTGTCGATCTTGCCCAGGCTGAAGTAGCGTGACTTCGGATGGCCAAAGTAAAGGCCGCTGACGCTGGACCCGGGCCACATGGCGAACGATTCGGTGATGCGGATTCCTGTGTTCGCTTCTACGTCCAGCAACTCCCAGATCGTGCCTTTTTCCGTATGATCTGGGCAGCCGGGATATCCGGGCGCGGGTCGAATGCCGCGATAAGTCTCTTCGACCATCTGCGACGGCTTGAGATCTTCCGTCAGTCCATAGCCCCATGCGTCGCGCACCTGCTTGTGCAGCCACTCCGCAAAAGCTTCGGCGAGCCGGTCGGCGATGGCCTCTGCCATGATTGCGTTGTAGTCGTCGTTCCCGGCGCGGAAGCCATCTACCAATGCCTTCAGGCCGATGCCCGTCGTTACGGCAAAGGCTCCGATGGAATCGGTAAGCCCAGTCTCCTTCGGCGCGATGAAGTCAGCGAGCGAACGGCAGGGCTCGCTGCCCTCACGATTCACCTGCTGGCGCAGGAAGTGAAACTTCGAGATCACCTCGTCACCAGTCTCATTCGCGTATAGCTCTACATCGTCGCCCACAGCGTTCGCAGGGAATAGGCCGAAGACTCCGCGCGCCGTCAGCAGCTTCTTGTCGATGATCTTGTCCAACAGTACGTTGGCATCGGTGAAGATCTTGCGCGCCTCTACTCCCGTGCGCTCATCGTCGAGGATGCGCGGATAGATCCCCTTCATACCCCAGGTGTGAAAGAACGGGGACCAGTCGATATACTCGCGCAGCGTCTTCAGCGGAACCGATTCGAGAACGCGGACGCCGGTGAAGGCGGGCACGGGAAGGTCGTCGGCGCACCACTCGATCGGCGACCGTCTTGCGCGTGCAGTAGCAAGCGAGATGGCCTTCAGCTTCGGCGCGGCATGGTTCCTTCGCAACGCCTCGTAGTCCGCGCGGTGCTGCTCGACAAACGCTGCCTTTCCGCCCTCGCTCAACAGGCTTGTCGTGACTGGCACGGCACGGCTTGCGTCGAGCACATGGACGACCGGCTCACTGTAGTGCGGCGCGATCTTCACGGCTGTGTGTGCGCGACTTGTTGTGGCGCCGCCAATTAACAGCGGCAGCTTGAACCCCTGGCGCTCCATCTCGCTGGCGACATGCACCATCTCGTCGAGCGACGGCGTGATCAGGCCGCTTAGCCCGATCAGGTCGACCTTCTCTTCCTTCGCGCGCGCCAGAATCTTCTCCGACGAGACCATCACG
Organism: Granulicella aggregans; assembly: GCF_014203275.1. GTDB lineage: Bacteria > Acidobacteriota > Terriglobia > Terriglobales > Acidobacteriaceae > Edaphobacter. Next base: position 323,491 of record NZ_JACHIP010000006.1, on the reverse strand, counting down.
CCCATGTCGATGACCTCGTAGTTATTGCACGCCAGCACGACGCCGACAATGTTTTTGCCAATGTCGTGGACGTCGCCCTTCACAGTCGCGAGAAGAATCTTGCCCTGCGCCTTTACCTCCTGGCCGGAGGCGATCATCGCTTCCTTCTCAGCCTCCATAAAAGGCGTGAGATGCGCCACAGCCTTTTTCATAACGCGTGCCGACTTGACGACTTGGGGCAGGAACATCTTGCCCGATCCGAAGAGATCGCCGACCACGCTCATGCCCGCCATCAGTGGACCTTCGATCACCAGCAGAGGACGCCCCAGCTTCACGCGTGCTTCCTCTGCGTCGATCTCGATGTAGGAATCGATGCCGCGCACCAGGGCATGTGACAGACGCTCCTCGACCGAGCCGCTCCGCCACTCTTCCGTCTTCTTCTCCGTTGACGCACCGCTGCTTGCGCCGCGCAGCGTCTCGCCGTACTCCACCAGCCGTTCGGTTGCGTCGGGCCTGCGGTTCAGCAACACATCTTCGACCAGTACCTTCAGCTTCGGCTCGATCTCTTCATAGACTTCGAGCATGCCGGCGTTGACGATGCCCATATCCATGCCGGCCGCGATCGCGTGGTAGAGGAAGGCCGAGTGCATCGCCTCGCGGACCTTATTGTTGCCGCGAAAGCTGAACGAGATGTTCGAGACGCCGCCACTCACCTTGGCATGGGGCAGGTTCTCTTTGATCCAACGCGTGGCGTTGATAAAGTCGACCGCATAGTTGTTGTGCTCCTCCATGCCGGTCGCGACGGTCAGGATGTTCGGATCGAAGATGATGTCTTCGGGCGGAAATCCGACCTCGTCGACGAGGATGTTATAGGCGCGCTCGCAGATGCGGATCTTCTCGTCGTAGGTGGCGGCTTGGCCTTGCTCGTCGAACGCCATCACGACGACCGCGGCACCATACTTCGACACCATGGCGGCGTTCTTGCGGAACTTCTCCTCGCCTTCCTTCAGCGATATGGAGTTCACGATTCCCTTGCCCTGCAGGCACTTCAGACCCGCTTCGATGACCTCCCACTTTGAGGAGTCCACCATGAAGGGTACCTTTGCGACTTCGGGCTCGCTGGCCAGCAGCTGCAGGTAACGCGTCATCGCGGCGACGCCGTCGATCATGCCCTCGTCCATGCAGATGTCGATGACGTTGGCGCCGTTCTCCACCTGCTGGCGCGCGACGTTGACGGCCTCTTCGTAATTGCCCTCTTTGATGAGCTTGGCGAACTTCGGCGATCCCGCGACGTTAGTGCGCTCACCCAGCATGATGTACACGCCCTGCTGTTGCGTGAACGGCTGCGAGCCTGAGAGGCGAAGCGGCTTGAACTCTATGGTGTCGACTGCACTATCACCCACGCTCACGCCGCACGCTCGCGATCGAACGCGGCAGCTTTCAAGCGGCGCGGTTCTTTATCAACCAGCGCATTTGCGATGGCCGCAATATGGTCTGGCGTGTTGCCACAGCATCCACCGGCGATATTGATCAAGCCAGCCTGCGCGAACTCGCCCAGGTACCTCGCCATGTCGGGCGGCCCGAGATCGAAGCCCGTCTCCGAGAGCGGATTTGGCAGACCTGCATTCGGATAGCAGGAGATCGCCACACCCGCCTTCGCGGAGAGTTCGCTCAGGAAGGGATACATCAGGTCAGGTCCAAGCGAGCAGTTCAGGCCGACGGAGAGCGGCTTAACATGCTTCACCGCATTCCAGAACGCCTCTGTCGTCTGCGCCGATATGAGCGTCTCGCCGCCCCGGCCCACTGCCGCCGAGATCATCACCGGCAACTCTTTGCCGTCCGCGTCGAAGACATCGCGAATCGCTACAAGTGCCGCCTTGGCGTTCAGGGAATCGAAGATCGTCTCGACCAGCAGAAGATCCGAGCCTCCCGCGATCAGGGCCCGCACCTGCTCCATGTAGGCGATTTTTACCTGATCGAAGGTCACGACACGGAAACCGGCATCATCGGCATCGGGAGAGTTCGAGAGCGAGACGGTGAGCGGTCCAATCGCGCCTGCAACGAACCGCTGGCGTCCCGTCGCGTTGCCGACACGGTCCGCCCACTCCCGGCACTGCCGGGCGGAGGTCTCATTGATCTCATAAGCCAAGGCGCTCAGCATGGGATCGTCAATGATCTTCTGGTAAAACTCGGGATTCTTGCGTCCACCGTGCTCACGGGGGTCATCGACGAAGAACTCGCTCTGGGTAATGCTCGTCGCGCCAAAGGTGTTGGTCTCAATGATGTCCGCGCCCGCCTCGAGAAAACGGCGGTGGATATCGCAGATCATCCCCGGCTGGGTGAGCGAAAAGAGGTCGCCGTTGTTCAGCATGTCCTTGGTCGAGTCGCGGAAGCGCTCTCCGCGAATGTCGGCTTCGGCCATGCCGTAGGTGCGAATCGTCGTGCCCATCGCGCCATCGATAATGGCGATTCGTTCTTCAAGCACCTTCTGAAGAGGATGCTGCTGGACTCTGTTCATTCTTCCTCCTCCTCAGGGCGACCCGTCGTTTCCAACGGGTACCGATCCCAAAAGGCCATCTCTCCATCATATCGAAGGAGAGGCGCTAACGAAGAGTAGCCGTACCTCGGGTGGGCACTTCGGCCGGCCTCAGTCAGGAATCTCCCATACCCGCAGGGCATGTTCGTGGACGTCCATGTCGACCCGATTGCCTCGGAATTGGACACCTTCGAGTCGTAGCCTGGCTTTCTGCTCTTTCGCCGCTGTTCCCGGCAACTTGATCTCGCCGCCCGCGCCCAGAACACGATGCCAGGGAAGAAGATCGGGAGGGTCGATGCGCAATAGTCGTGCAACTGCCCGGTGGTAAAGAGGGTAGCCGGCGGCGGCCGCTACTTTGCCGTAGGTGCTGACTTTGCCGGGCGGAATGGAGAGGATGACCCTGCGAAACGCGCGGTCGCGGTCCCCTTCGGCAGGAGCGCCTTCCCGGTAAAGGGTGCGTCGCGGTCTCTCTCCGCGCATGTGAATCGTCGTAACCAGAATGCGCGAGCCCTTGGCCGGCTTGCCCCGTTCCTTCTCTTTCATGAACCTCTCCAAATCCATAGCGATCGACTCGAAGACATTGCGGAGGATGGAACGAGACGAATTCCTTCCGGGTTGCGCCCTTCGGATCGCGAAGTCTCGATTTAAGCGCGTATTTGTTACATTCGTCTCCCCATCATTGCACTTTACGGGGATTTTCAGAGCGTCTCGGTCACCCTACTCTCACTAATGCCATCCATCTCGACGATATATTCCGCAGTGAAACAGTTGAAAGGGGTCCTTTTCGCGTTCCTCTCGCAGTAAGCAATTCCAGGGAATGCTGAAGCCACTCCGCCCCACGCAGTAAATTGGTTGTTTTGATCCAGGCGAACTGGACCGAATGCAGTGCATCACCACAATTTCAGACGGGAGTTCGATACCGCATCCGAACAAGGCGAAACCAGGTGCGTCACATCATGGAACCAGAGGCAGCCGAGCTTTCAGCGATAGCGACCCCCGTTCTGCGCCTGCCGACCGGCCGCTCCGCGCGAGTTCTGCTCTTCGCGGCGCTCGCGGTTCAGGCAGTCCAACTCGGAATCCATATCTTCGCGCCGCATCCGGCCTTCCCGTCGGACTTGACGGAGTTCCTCGCAGCCTCGATGAGTACCGCGGTCTGTTTCTACAAGGTGCGCCAAGACCGGCAGAGCCGCCATCTGTGGCTTGAACTAGGTATCGCCTTCTTCATCTGGGCAGGCGCCGAGATCTATTTCGCATTTGCGGCGCGGCAGCCTGGAGTTACCGAGTCGACCTTCAGCGACCTGCTATGGCTGATCTATGCGTTCCCTATCTTGCTTGTAACCTCCTATACGCCCCGGTCCTCGCGAAGAGATCCGGCAGGATGGCTCGACGCAGCGCAGGCCTTCGTCTTCTTCTGCATTCTCTTCGCCCTTTTCTTTCCGGCACCGGGAATCATCTCGCAGGCGAACTCGGACGACGTTCAAGGCATTGCGCTGTTACTCGTCCTGATCCTTCGATATTGCATCGCGGAGCCTGGGCGCGACCGTGCGTTCTTCCGCAATCTCACCATCTACATGATGGTTTATCTCGTCTTGTGCGTTCTCTACTATTTTCTGACGACCCATGGCTTTGCGATCGGTTCGGTAGCCGAACTTTGCTGGAGCCTTCCATTCACGTTCTTCTCTGTGATCTCTCTTTGCACGGACCTTTCGGGGAGGGTGGAAGATGAGACGTTCTGGGCGGCGCGGCTAGCGCAGGCGGGCTACATCCAGGGAGCGACTGCGCTTGGGCTCGCCGTTATGTCCATGGCAGGTGCGGCTATCCTTGCCTACCATCGCCCGATACCCGGCGCCATCGCACTGGCAGTGGCGTTTCTCCTGTTCGCGGCTCGAACCAGCGCCAGGGAGTGGCAACTTCAGTCTGTTCATTCGCAGTTGAAGCGCTCCGTACTGCGCGATCCGCTTACCTCCGTGGCGAACCGTACGTTGCTGGACACAGAGATCACTCAGCGGCTGTCACGGCCTTCGACGGCGTCTGGAATGACAGCGGTCCTCTTCGTCGGACTGGACCGATTCAAGACCCTGAACGACTGCCTGGGTCATATCTTCGGCGATCTTCTGCTGCAACGGGTTGCTGATCTCCTCTCGGCCAGTATCCGCAAGCAGGATCTCGTTGCTCGTTACGGCGGAGATGAGTTTGTTATTCTGCTGAGCGCGACAAGCGCGAAGGAGGCGGAGGCCTTCGCGGAGAGAATTCTCGCATTGATGCGAAGCCCGCTCCATCTTGAGGGGCGACTCCTATACCTCTCAGCCAGTATCGGGTTCGCGATGAGCACGCCCGACACCAATGCCTCGGCCATGCTGCAGGAAGCGCACTTCGCCATGCACCACGCCAAAAAGTCCGGCAAGGATCGGGCCCAGGTCTTCGAACCGGAGATGCTGCGGGGGCCGCAGTTTCGGCTTGGGATCGAGACGGACCTTCGCAGGGCCCTCGCGGAGGACCAGATCGGCGTTCACTATCAGCCAATCTTTTCGGTGGAGACGGGAGAGATTGAAGGCTTCGAAGCTCTCGCTCGGTGGCATCATCCGGAGCGAGGATTTGTCTCCCCGGCGGACTTTATCCCGGTCGCCGAAGACACCGGGATGATCATCGATCTCGGAAATCAGATCATGTTCAAGGCCTGCAGGCAGTGCCGCGAGTGGAATCAGCGGTTCGGAGCAAACTGGACGATGAATGTAAACGTTTCGGCGCACCAGTTCGCCAGCCCAAAGATTCTTGAACAGATCGTACACACCCTCTTCGAGACCGGGCTGGAGGCAAAATTCCTGAAGCTGGAGATCACCGAGTCCGTCCTGATCAGTGGCTACTCGCATGTGGAAGAGGTGCTTGCGGAGGCACGGAAGCTTGGCATGCAGATCTGCCTGGATGACTTTGGAACGGGATACTCGTCGCTGAGCTACCTGCTCAACTATCCCTTCGACGTGGTGAAGATCGACCAGAGCTTCGTGCGTCATCTCGATGAAGACCCGAGCCGTGCGGATGTTGTTCGCACCCTCGTCTCGCTCGCTCGCGGTCTAAAGAAGCATACGGTGGCAGAGGGAATTGAGCGGCCAGAGGAGATGGAGTGCCTCCGCCAATTCGGTTGCGAACTCGCCCAGGGCTATCTCCTATCTAGGCCACTCTCGCCGGAAGCGGCCACAACGCTGCTCCAGTCCCAAAGGAAGATTGTGACAATGCGTTCATCGCCATCCTCACCCGAAGACAGCTACCTGGGATCGGAGATAAGCGCGGCGTCTTGACAGGCAGTGAGCCTCAGTTCAGGCGGAGCGGTCACGAAAGCGCCGATACCGGCCAAGCAGCGATGCCGGTCCGCGGGCTCGCAGGTAGACCAGATTCCCCTCGAAGCGCTTTTCCTCGATGATGGCTCCGCCCTCGAGCGAGGCGATGATTGCTCCTTCGGACTGGGGCAGGCGGAAGGTTGATTCGACCAGTGGGTCGACGACGAGCGCAGCATCAATCGCAGTTAGCAGTTCGTCCAGGCCGGTCTTACGCAACGAAGAGACAAGAACTGAGTCGCGATCGTTCGACAGATGGGAGAGCTCCTGCGGTGCAACCAGATCGACCTTGTTCAACACCTGAATTACTGGTTTGGTTGAAACTCCCAGATCGACGAGGACTTTCTCCACCTGTAACTTCTGCTCGTCGCGCATGGGGCTCGAGGCGTCCTGGACGTGAAGAAGAATCTCGGCGCGCTCTACCTCTTCAAGTGTCGCCCGGAAGCTTGTGACCAGCGTGTGCGGCAGGTTGCGGATGAACCCGACCGTGTCCGAGAGCAGAATCTTGCGGCGCGAAGGGAGCTGAAGCTGTCGCAGCTTGGGGTCGAGCGTGGCGAACATGCGCGACGATTCCAGCACGCCAGCCTCGGTAAGCGCGTTGAACAACGTGCTCTTGCCGGCGTTGGTATAGCCAACCAGGGCGACTACCGGAACGGGAACCGATTCGCGGCGCTGCCGTTGCTGGTGGCGAATTCGGCGTACTGCTTCGAGCTGGCTCTTGATGTGGTCGAGGCGCAGGTTGATCTTTCGGCGGTCTGTCTCGAGCTGCGTCTCACCCGGGCCGCGGGTACCGATGCCGCCGCCAAGCTGCGACATGGCGCGGCCGCGTCCGGCCAAGCGAGGTAGCTGGTACTCGAGCTGGGCAAGCTCAACCTGCAGCTGACCCTCGCTGGTCTTGGCGTGCCGGGCGAAGATGTCGAGGATAAGCTGCGAGCGGTCGATGACGTGGCACGGCAGTCGCGCTTCGATGTTGCGAAGCTGTGATGGCGACAAGTCGTGGTCGAAGAGAACCAGCGAGGCGTTGGTCGAGGTCACGACCTCAACAATCTCGTCGAGCTTGCCCTGGCCAACCAGGCTGGAGGGATCGGGCTTCTGGCGGCGCTGCACGATTGTAGCGGCGATCGTCGCCCCGGCGGAGCGCGCCAGCTCCTCAAACTCCGAGCGGCTGGCGTCGAGATCGACCGTCGACCCTTCGGGTTCTGATAGCTCTTCATCTCCGGCAACTACCGCTGCAGCGGTCCGCGCAAGTCGAGCGGCCGTTGTGATCTGCTTGCGCTTGCGGAGTTCGCCCGTGAATTCGACCACGACCAGCACAGCAAGCTCCTGCTGAGTCTGCGAGGTTCGCAGCTCGCGGGCAAGGAGCGCCGCGTCCTGCGCTTCACTGGCTTCGACTAGACTGCGACGGACGGTCTTCCCGCGACCGCGTCGCGACTGCACCGTCTCTTCTACGGCCTCGGGTGAGGCTTTCTTACTCGTCAAATTCTTCTCAATTCAGGGCCACGCCCTAGCTGCAACTGCCTTCATGATACCGAACGGCGACAGCCTATATGCGCAGCGCATCGTACGTCAATGAAAGCTTCGTTTCACCGCGGAGCTAGGCGGGGGTGCCAGGATAGCTCCGTCTTGCCAGTCCGAACTGGTTCGCCAGTGTGAAATCCGGCGAGGAGTCCTGGAAGACGAGACTGAGCACGCTATCACTGCGAAAGTTTAGCTTTGCGCCAAGCAACTCCGCAGTCTTCAAGCCGGCATACACCGCTGGCCACGGAACGGGCAACAGCGTGACTTGCTTTCCCTGTTTTCTTGCAATGTCTTTGATCAAATCCCGGAGCTGCCACGGCACCTCGTGCGCCACCGTTATAGGCGCGCCTGCATGTAGCTGCCCCGCGACCGATCTTCTGATCGCGTCGCCCAGGTCTTCCTCATGCACCAGATACTGCGGATATCTGCCGGACCCGATCATTGGGATGACCGACCCCGAATCAACTTGTTTCGTGAGAGCGCCAAACATGCCGCCGGGACCCGCTCCCCATACCAGACCTGGCCGAATGACGACCCCACCCGGCCTCTCCAGCACCATCTGCTCCACGCGCAGCTTACTTCGACCGTAAGCCGACCGGGCACCGGCAAACGCGCTGATCGATGAGACGAAGATGATCCGTTCGATCCCCGCCCGGTCCGCACAGTCGAAGAGCTGGCGGGATCCCTCCACGTTGACGTGGTCATTCTCTTTGGGGTTCGGATGGGAAAAATCCCACGCGACATGCACCAAGAATTTGACGCCGCGACTGCGCAGTTCCCCGGAGATGTCTATGGGATGCTCCATCTCCCAGTGAATTGAGCCGGCGGCATCCCGGCGCGAGAGAGGAATGACTTCCATGTCACGTTGGATCGCCGAAGCGAGCCGCGAGCCTACATATCCCGACGCTCCCGTAACCGCACAGGCCATGCTTAGTTCTCCAGTCCCGGTGCCAGGGTTCCAATGCGATGTGCGTTTGCCATGGCAGTAAAAGTGACCGTGGTCGCGGCAATACTCGACATCACCGTCGAGTCCACTGCATGGATGCGGCGGAGACCCGCCGGACGCCCGTAGATATCGCTCTCGTTCTGCGAGGGATTGTCGCTCATCGGAAATACGCCACCACTGTGGAATCCGCGTCCCGGAAATCCCGGTCGCATCAGCGGCGCCAGGGGTACCGCGCCAAGCGGACCATGCAGGCCCACAAGTTTGCGGACAACCTTCCGCAGGATCGCCTTCACCTCCGGAGAGTCCTCCCCGGTCACGCGCAGCGTTTCGCCATCGGCTGACTTTTGCAGTGCCAGGCTGACGGTCTGGGAGTGTCGGGAATGCAGATATCCCTGGAAGAGGAAGAGACGCGAGAAAAACGCGTCACTGGGAAATACCGCCCTAAGCGGGCCTAGCATCTTGGCGACGGGCTGCTCGAAGAGTTCGTTGTAGGTGTAGCCCTGTAGATGGATCGTATAGGGACTGACCCCGATGTCCATGATCTCGACAAACAGCTGGGCCAACGTGTGCAGATCCTTCCGATTGAATCGGCTGATCCCGCGCTTTCTCAGCATGGGTAAAAGGAAATACTGAGAGTCCTTCATCTGCACCGGCTGGTCGTATCGGTCGAGCGAGCGCAGCAGGATCGCCGTCGTCGCCATCACCCCGGCGGCAAGATACACCCGCGCCCCAGAGATCGATACGCACTCGCCGGCCTCCGTCTGCGCCTTTACCTGAACCTCGCTGGCAGTCTCGCTTACTGCAGTCACGGTCAGACCCGGACGATAGGCAAATCCCGGGTGGTTCCGAAGCTGATCGACCGCGTCAGCGCTGGACCAGATAAGACGATAGGGACACCCATACATGCACAGACCGCACTTCACGCAAGGTCCGGGCTTTTCGATGCCTGTCGTATTGACCGCGAGCCGCGATCTCCCGAAGGTGACCCCGGCCGCCTTGAGCTTGTCCGACCGTCTACCCCAGTCAGTCGCCAGCGCCGCCGCCTGCGGACTTGCAGGCATCGGCCGCTCATAGTCTGTATATGTTGGAAACTCTTGCGCCAAATTGTCATAAGACGCTGCAACCGGCATGAACTTTGTCACCGCTCGATAGTGTTCCGATAAGTCACGAGTGACCGCTGGCCAGTCGTCCATATCAGCCTGGCGATAGGGCATCACCGCCGATCCCCAGACATTGCTCAGGCCGCCCTTCGCGCAGGATGGCTTACTATCTGCGCCGTGACATTCGACTGCAGTCGCCCCATGCGAAAGCCGGTAGGGGTAGTCCGAGCCATAGGCCAGCTTCAGCGGGATGCCATCGACACCAGCATCCATCTTCGCTCTCAGGAAGGAAGTCTTTTCATCGGTCCAGGACACTGGAGCTATGGCCTGAAGCCCGCTCACCTTCTCCGCAGCTGCCTGCTCCAGATCAACTCCGGCATCGATCATCTCAACCCGGCACCCACGGGCAAGGAGCGCCATCGCGCAGGAAACGCCTGTCGGCCCAGAGCCGACGACCAGATGCAGAGGTTGCATGCCAGTGATTCTAGATCATACCGGTAGCTCTAGCTGAAGAGCCTCCGCCAATAGGCCCATGCTATGCTCATCCGTACATTAATCACTGTCATTTTGAAGCTTGCAGCGCCGGAGGAAGTGTGTCCGCTATCCTTGTTGTTCTTGCATGCGTGTTTCTCGCGTTAGGTTTTATGCGCCGTGGTTCAGGACTTCGACAGGCATTAGTCTACTCAAGCATTCCCATCTCCATCTTCATCGCCTTTTCAACCGAGGCGCTTAGCGTCTTCCATGCCCTGACAAGGATGTGGATTGCCCTGATCTGGGTCGTCTTCGCGGTAACCGGATTCCTGTTCTCCCGAGGTCCGCGCGCAAACCCGTCTGCGCCTCTTGTATCCTTGAATCTCTGGCATGATCTCGATAAATCCGAGCGCTGGATGCTGGCCTCGCTCACCCTGATCGCCGGACTAGTTGGCCTGACCGCTTTGCTCAGTGCGCCGAACACCTGGGACGCGATGGAGTACCACATGCCCCGTGTGGTGGAGTGGATCAGCAATCGCGGTGTCCAGTTGTATCCCACCATAGACCATCAGCAGTTGTCGATGCCTCCCTTCTCCGAATACGCGATCCTGCACCTGCAACTCCTCTTTGGATCGGACCGGCTTGCCAACATGGTGCAATGGTTTGCTTATGTCGGCTGCATGCTGGCGGTTTCGCTGATCGCGCGCGAACTCGGAGGAGACAGGAGAGCTCAAATCCTGGCTGCGGTCATCAGCGGCACGATCGAGACGGGCATTCTCGGTGCTTCAGGAACGAAGAACGACTACACCCTCACCTATTGGGTTGCGACCTCTGTGTTTCTACTTCTGCAATGGAAAAAGCAGCAAGGTTGGGCGCTGACTCTCGCCATCGCCTCGGCACTTTCGCTTTCGGTCTTCTGCAAGGGCACTGGCTATGCCTTCCTGCCTCCACTCGTAGTCTTCTGTTTCTTCATGTGGAACGCGAAGGCTCAGAAGACCTTCCTGCTTCGTCTTCCGATTCTCGCGTTGGTCTGCGTTATGGTCAGCGGACCTCTATGGGCTCGAAACCACGAGTTCAGCGGATCAATCCTCGGTCTACCGTACTTCGACGGAGCCGGCCCGGACGAAGGCAGGATGTACGGCAATCGACACATCACGCTTACCCGTTCGGCTGCAAACGTTCTCCGAAATGTCGCCTTGAACCTCGCGGTTCCGGTCGGCAAAGTCAACGGCCTCACGACAAAAGCGTTCTCCGCAGCTATCCATGCACTTGGCGTGGACCCCAGTGACCCCTCGCAGCTGGTTCTTTCACAGGCGGGCTACCTTCCCCCGTTCAATATCGACTTCAGGCCGTTCAGCGAGACCCAGGCTGGCAATCAACTGCACTTCATCCTGCTGATCGCAACGGGAGTTCTTTGTCTCTGGAAGCGCAAGGAGTTCAGCAGGGAGACACTTCTCTTTGCCTTCGGCATTGCCGGCAGCTTCGTGCTCTACGCAACCCTGCTGCGATGGTCGCCATGGAACGCGAGATACCAGCTTCCCGTCTTCGTCCTCGGAGCCGCATTCTCCGCCATCGTTCTGGTGCGCATCACCCCTCGGTGGACATCTGCGGTGGCGGCATGTGTATTGCTCCTCGGACTCGCTCTGTCTATCAAAAACTCTTCCCGCCCACTGATCGATCGCCAGTACAGCGTGATTACTTCTCCCCGGGAGCGAACCTATTTTTTTGACCATCACTGGGACTCGGCAGACTCGTTCATTCAGGCAGCCAAAGCCGCCAGCGGAAAGACCTGCGAATCGATTGGCATCGATGCCAACGAGAATCACTTCGAGTACCCCTTGATGGCGCTACTCAACCGCGATGGACACCTGCGAACCATAAGCTACGTGGGCGTTCACAATTCGACGATCGCCTACGAGCGCCACGGCCGGGTTGCCCCTTGCACGGTGGTCTGCCTAAGCTGTGCCCTCAAGCCGGAGGAAGAACAATATCGGAAGCAATTTAAAACCATGGAGACCTTCGGCGATATTCTGGTCTTCAGCGACCCCGTTTCCACCGCCATGAGCGCAGTTGCTTTAAACCTTCCTGTAACGCAAAAGGCGCAGCCGTTTTAGCCACAGGCTGTACTAACATTCTCGGTACTCTGCCAGGCGAAGAGGCAATGACCCCAAACTCCGAAGCTTCATCCCACAACACAACCGGCGGTGTGCTCACCATCGTCATGCCATGTCTGAACGAAGCAGAGACGCTCGCTATCTGTGTGCAGAAGTCGTTGCTTGCGCTTCGTGAAAACGGCATTCCCGGCGAGGTGATCGTGGCCGACAACGGCAGTACGGACGGCTCGCAGACTATCGCCGTCGAGAATGGCGCGCGCGTCGTTCCTGTTCCCGTAAGGGGCTATGGTGCCGCCTTGATGGCGGGAATTAAAGCCGCCACTACTCCCTACATTTTGATGATCGATGCGGACGACAGTTACAACTTCAGTCACGCTCCGCGCTTTCTCGCTGAGTTGCAAAATGGAGCGGGCCTGGTAATGGGGAACCGCTTCCGTGGTGGTATCGAGCCCGGTGCCATGCCTTTCCTCCATAAGTATCTTGGGAATCCAGTCCTAAGTCTCATTGGAAGGGTCTTCTTTCCTTCGCCTGCACGTGACTTCCACTGCGGCATTCGTGCCTTCTCAAAGGACGCCTTTGAGCAGATGGACCTCCACACGACAGGCATGGAGTTTGCCAGCGAGATGGTCGTCAAGGCATCACTGCTCGGCATACCGATCGCTGAAGTTCCGACGACGCTGAAGCCCGATGGCCGAAGCCGCGCGCCTCATCTGCGTACGTGGCCCGACGGCTGGAGGCATCTCCGCTTCCTGATGATGTATAGCCCGCGCTGGCTCTTTCTCTATCCCGGCTTGGTGCTTACGTTTCTCGGACTCGCAGGAACCATCTGGTTGCTGCCCCATGCGCGAATGGTGGGAGAGGTACGTTTCGACGTCAACACCCTCGTCTACGCAACCGCTTGCCTCCTACTCGGATATCACACCGTCTTCTTCGCGGTAAGCGCGAAGGTCTTTGCCGTGACCACGGGCCTGCTTCCGAACAACCCATCATTCTCGCGCTGGTTCCGTCTTATCAAACTCGAGACAGGCCTCATCGTCGGCGGTCTGACTTTCATAGTCAGCTTGCTCGCTGCCGTATGGTCCGTCGCCTATTGGGAGCATTCTGGCTACGGGCCACTCCGTGTGGAACAGATGCTTCGCATCACCCTGCCCTCGGCAACAGGCATGGTCTTCGGTATGGAGACCTGCTTCGCCAGCTTCTTTCTCAGCATGATGGGACTTCGGCGGCGATAGCACCACCGCACGCCGCGTCTACCTCTGTTCCGGCGTGCATGATAGTTCTGCAATTGACAATAGGCAATGCCTGGACTCGTACGAGGTGGGAGTTCGCGCCGATGCGGCGGAACGGCGGTGTGCGTCGACGCCTGGTTACAAGGTGGAACGCCAACCCGGGAAGATTGCGACTGCGATCTAGAGGAGAAACAGATACGTGTGGATCATCCTGTGACCTATCGATGGCCCGGGGCAGGGAAGTAACGCACTGATGGCCGCATCTGAGATACAGATGCGGCCATCAGGTAGAGCGAGTTGGGAGTACCTTACTGCAGCGTTGCAGGCACCGAAGTCGAGTGATTCAGCGAGCCAGAGGTTGCATTCAATGTGAGCGTAAAGGCACCGGTGATGGTCTGTTCGATGGTGTCAGCGCTCGTGCTAGGAGAGTTGCTGTCATCGCCCGAGTACTTCGCTGTAATCGCATGAGTGCCTACAGCCATGGACGTAGAGCTCAGTGTCGCTACCCCGTTGATGAGTGCCGATTCTCCCAGCGCCGAGCCGTCTGCGTAGAACGTCACGCTTCCGGTCAGCTTCTTTTCTGAGCTTGCGGTCGCCTGCAACGTCACGCTCGACCCCGATGCCACCTTCGTCGCTGAAGAGGTCAGGCTCAGGTTCGTCGACGTGGGTGCCGAAGAGCCACCGCATCCCATCAGGCTACCTACGATTCCCGCAATCAGGAATGTTGAGAGCAACTGGATAGGCCTGCGTCGCTTCGGCAGCATCAGCAGAAGAAGCCCCGCCACCGAGATCGACGCATACGTTGTGAACGCCTTCGGCGAGTCAAGCGCGGCGGTCGCGGTTGTAGTTCCGGGAGCTGTAGAACTCAGCGTGATCGACCCCGTGGCTCCAGATGCTATCTGCGCAGAGTTGCAGCTGACACCAACTGGCAGCGTTCCGCAGCTTACCGTGATCGAAGCGTCATAACCCAGAATGCTCTGGCTCGTGATCGAGACTGAGGTCGTCTGGCCCGCACTCAGAATCAGTGAATTCGGTGTCGCTGTTACGTTGAAGTCCGGTGTCGTTGCATCGATCGCTACCGCTCCCGATGTCGCCACCGTCCAGTTCGCATCGCCGGAGTACTTCGCCGTGATGCTGTGCATTCCTGCCGTTAACACGGGTGCAAGCACCGCGATCGTGCTGCCCCCATTGCCCGTATTCAGCGGCTGCGCCGCACCGATTGCCACTGCCGCCGCGCCTCCCACTGAGTCATAGAACTGCACGGTCCCGGTTGGCGTCAAGGCCTGCGAGGCCGAGAACGCGCTTACCACCGCAGCCGTCACGCTGATCTGTCCTCCGGCCGCTACATAGGCGGACGTCGTCGACAACTGAAGCGTAGGCGTGGCCTGGCTGATCGTGATCGTTGCCAGCGCGCTGTTGCTGCCGTTGAAGTTCGCATCGCCGTCGTACGTCGCATAGATCTTTTCGACGCCCGCGCCGTTCCAGGGGATATAGGCGACCCCATGTCCCGCAACCAGAGTCACCGGAGCGGTCTGGCCGCCGTCGGATGTATGCAACGTTACCGTTCCTGAAGCGATCTGTGCAGTCGATGTGGTCTTCGATGGAGTTACCGTGACGTTGAACTGGGTCCTGGTTCCGACGCTGGCGGTCGAACTCGTAACCATCGTCGTCGTCGTCGAGATAAGTCCATTTCCGGTCGTAATTAGTTCCTGATACGACTCAAGAATTCCCGGCGAGTAATTGCTATCGCCCGCCCAGGTTGGGATTACGTTGTAGTCGCCCGCTGACGCGATGAAAGGAATTGATGCAGTGCCATCGCCGCCGATCGTTCCGGTTGCGAGCGCGGCCCCGGTATCGTCGCGTGTGATGGTCACGGTTCCGGTCGGTATTGCCGCCGGATCATAGTCAAAGTAGACGGTTGCAATCACCGTGGAACCTGCCGGAGGCGTGGACGAGCTAAGTCCGATGGCGTATTTTATCTTGCCCTTCGTGACACTGAAGGGGAACGTCACCGTCGACTTGTTGAAGCTGCTGTCGCCCGAGTACGTCGCCGTAAACATATAGTCGCCAAGTCCCAGGTCACAGTCCGTTCCCGGCCCGCACGGAATATAGATCGAGCCAGTCTGATCGAGCTTATAGGTGCCGAAGGCAGTCGCTCCTGTGCTCAGCGCCACCGTTCCAGTCGGAATGCCGCCCTGCGAGTTACCTGCGACCGCGACCTGCACAAAGAAGTTGTTTCCGAGCGCGGTGGTGGCTCCGGATACGATCGGCTGCCGCCCAAGAATGAAGAAGCGGCTCTTCACAAAGGTGCCCGGTGTCAGTACGCTGTCTTCCGGCGTGACGGTCAGGGCAACGGGTGCGGAGGTGCTGCTGCCGTACGTTCCATCACCACCGTATGTCGAGGTGAGGTTATAGGTCCCGCCCGGCAGGCTGGTCAGCGAAGCTGCATACTGCCCGGCACTGAGCGTCCCGGCAACGATCGGTGCCGTCGTCACATTCGTTCCAGTAGCCTTCAGTACGATGTCGCCCGAAGGTACGCCCGTGCCAGTCGGGGGGCTAACCACCGAGGTCACGTCGATCGGAGTTCCGTGTGCAAACGTGGTCTTCGAAACCGTCAACGTGGTTCCGGTCGGAAGCGTTGCCGTCGATCCCCAGGCCGCGACCAGGTTCGCCGCATTCACCGACCCAAGTCCGCTCGCAGGATCATAGCCCGCACCAGCGGAATAGCCTGTCAGATACCCAAAGTCCGAGTTGCCATCGATCGCGACCGTGCAATCCGTGTTACCTAATCCGCAACTCAACGCATTACTGCCCGCCGTCACGTCATGGAACACGCAGCTATTCGATTGCGTTGGGTCAGTCTGTGTCGAAGAATCGCACGAGCCTGTTGTCTGCTGTGCCGCAAGCTTGTACAGCTGATAGTTTGCAAGCCCCTGGAACGTCCCGTTCTTCTGTTCGACGAGTGCCATCACGCCAGCCATCGAAGGTGACGCCGCCGATGTTCCTCCGATGATCGACGCGGATTGTAGCGAGATGCTTCCGTCGCTGTTCGCTGTCCATTGGCACGATCCGTCATAGCAGAACATATAGCCGTCATGCGCTGCTGCCGCTGCCAGCGCCACGTCCGGCACGTCACGCGCGCCATCCTGCGGAACGCCAGGTCCGGTCTGCCACGAAGGCTTCAAGTACCCGCTCTCGCAATCAAACAGGCCCGTCAAGAGGTTGCGTGTTGTATCGTCGGCCGGATGAACCGAGCAGTTGCTCGCTCCTCCTCCAGTCGCATAGGTCCCTTCATTGATCGTGCTGTAAAAGCAGTTGCTCGACGTGACCGGAATGTTTGGATTGCAGGCTTCGTTCCATACCGCTTCCGGAACGTAGCCCTTCACCGATGACTGATCAGCATTGATGGTCTGGTTCCAGTAGGCATTCGGGTCCGCATCCGCAAACTCGGTTCCGCCGACAGCCGTGTCGTAGGGCGTCGACGCAAGGCCGTTCACTCCCAGCCCATACGGCGTCGCGAGATACTCGTTCGGCACATCGCAGGTGCTTGACCCCGCATCCCCTGAGGAGATCAATACGGAGATTCCTTCGGCTGAAGCCTGCTGCCAGAGGTCACGATAGAAGTCCAGTTCCGGTTGCGGAATCGCCTGCTCGCATTCGCCGAAGCTTACCGACATGATCGGCGCAACGACGTTATCGACGATGTACGAAGCCGAGATGTCCACGCCATCGGTCGAGTACGTGCTGCCGCCAATCACGTAGTTGATCTTTGCCTTTGGAGCTACCGCGCCTGACCATTCCACATCGAGCACCGCCTCTTCGTCATCGCCAACCACCACTCCCGGGTCGTCATTCGCGTGGATGAAGGTTGGATCGTTATAAGGCAGGTTGAACACCGTGCGGAACGCTTCGACATCCGACAGGCTGATGTCCGAGCGTCCGACGATCGCGATCGCAACTCCCGTTCCATCTGTCCCCGCAGCAATCAACGGCGTTGTGTTGTAGATCTTTGCGAAATCACCGGGTGCAAGAAACGTCTCTTCCGGAAGTCCTTGCGATGTGAAGTTGGGATGCACCAGCAGTTTGCCATTCGTTCCGGCAGAAGCTCCTGCCGCAATCTGCGCGGCGGTCACCTTCGCATCCGTCCGCAGCATCTTGCCATTTGCATCGCGATTCAACTGCGTCAATTTCGTATGCTGAGGAGCTTTGGTGAAGCTGTTCAAACTCACCAGGCCTTCGACAGCAGGGGCCAGCGCACTTGGAATCGAGAGCTCCGTCGCATTCGAATATTGCTTTGCGCCCGCCAGGGTATAGCTGTGAATCTCCGTGCCGAATGCGCGCTCGACCTGCGCGGAGCTTCCCGAGAAGCGGATCCAGCCCTTGCTATGCGCGACCTCGCTGATCGTGAAGTCGTTCGTAGTGAGCCAATTGCTCACCGTCTTCACATCAGCATCGGAGACACCGAACTTCGCGCCGAACTCCGCCGGCGTCACCCACTTGTGATAGCTCGCCGACTGCGGATTCTGCACATCCGCCATAAACTGTGTCAGCGCTTTCGTCTGAGCCCCGCTCGGCTTCAAACGCAGAAGGATGTCCTTCATCGGCAGCGACGCGGAAGCTCTTCCCTGGTCGGCAGCCGCTCGCACGCGCGCCGGAACGCTATGCGTCAACGTATGCCGGACCGCTGGGTCGATCGCCTGCGTGATCTGCGGCGCAATCGTCGTATTGCTTTGTGCTATCGCGCCCATCGCGCTCAAACCAGTAAGTGCAACTGCGAAACGGAACATGCCGCGAAGTGTCTTGTTCATCATGCTGGTCTCCAGAAAGCTCGGTCGTCGTTGCAAGAAGTAGTCGCTCCAGGAGCGCGTCGAAACGCCCACTCAACGGGTCAGCTCTCGAAAAGGCGCAGAGGATCCGCAGCCTTCGAAGGTGAACCTTGAATGAACTGGAAATGAAAATCTCTTGTCGATTGGTGCTTGCGTTGAGCCTAGCAAACAAAGCTCAAAGAAAAATTTCTGCTAAGAGTAGATTTCGACCTACCCGAAAGAGTAGGTGTCGCTCTTTACAGGTTCAGGAAGCCGCGTTGCAAAGCTATAACGACCGCCTGCGTACGATCGCTCGCCTGCAGCTTCTGCAGAATGTTCTTCACGTGCATCTTTACCGTGTCTTCCGTGATGAACAACAACTGTGCGGCCTCTTTGTTGCTCTTCCCACGCGAAATCAATGTGAGCACCTCAACCTCGCGCTCGCTCAGCTTTCGCGATCCGATGTAGGTCGCCAGCTTCTCGGTCGTCTCGGCTGGAAGCGCCTTTCCGCCTGCCGCGACGCGTCTTAGCTGCTCTGCTAGCGCTCCGCCCTCGATACCCTTCAGTAGGTATCCACAAGCTCCCGCGCTGATCGCTTCATACACCGACGCATCGCCTTGGGCAGACGTCAACATGACCACGCGCGTCTGCGGATCTATTGCCAATAACGCCCGCAATACTTCGATCCCACTCTGGTCTGGGAGTCGCAGGTCCAGCAGCACTACATCCGGCCTCTCGGCCCGAAACATCTCGATGGCCGACTGTCCATTGGACGCGAGGCCAGTGACGCTGATGTTGTACCGCGCGAAGATGCCGGCAAGCCCTTCCCGGACCATGGGGTGATCATCGACGATAAGTACCTTGAGCGTTGCCGTATGCACAGCTTCAGAAAGTATCACGCTCCATCACATTTCCCCTACTGCGTGTGCTGGTCGAACGATCGCTCGCGTTGCGAGTTGCGCCGCCAAGGTAAGCTCCACCACCGTGCCTCAAGAGGGCGCAGCGCAGTTTCGAGAGTGATCTTCGTTCCCACGCCGACCTTGCTTTCGACCGCGAGTACCGCGTCGATGCGCTGCGCATGGGCTTGCATCCCGGGCAACCCGAAGTGCCCCGGGCGTCCCTTCACTCGCATCTCGTCGCTCATGCCGACTCCGTCGTCCTGGATCTGCACCAGCAGCTTATTTGCTTGATAGACGATTTTGACTTCAATCACACTCGCCCCCGCGTGACGAAAGGCGTTCGCCACCGCTTCCCGACAGATGCTGTAAACCTCATCACGCAAAAATGGATGAAGCTCGCGCGGCTCTTCCTTGCTTTGCAGGACGAACGCCGGGCTCTCTCCCAACCGAAACTCTGTCTCAACATGGCTTAGTAACTCCAACAGGCTGTACTGCGTTCCTGCCATGGAGTGCAGATTCGAAACGATGTCGCGACTCCGCCCGATCATCTCCCGCATCCGTGCCGCAAGATGACTCAACGAGCGCCGCGCCACATCGGGGTCTTCTTCCAACTGCAGACCCAATAACTCAAGCTGTAGCGCAGTTCCCGTCAGGTCTTGGATAAACGTGTCGTGGATGTGCGACGCCAAACGTTCACGCTCCGCCGATCGTTCCTGAAATCTCAGGTTCAGACTCTCCGCCCTTCGCAGCGTTCTCCTCCTCGTCACTTCAATCACCACAGCTACGAGCAGCGCGATCATGAGAAGCACAAACCATCGTGTCTGCCAGAAGAATGGCTGCAGCCGCACGCCGACGGTGTAGGTGACCGGGCCCGCTTGCCCATCGCGACTCAGCGCCTGCACCTCGAAGTGATACTGCCCCGGCGGAATGCCCACGTAGGAGGCCTCGCGCACATCGCCGCCATTGACCCAGTCGCTCTCCCATCCCAGCAATCGATAACGAAAATGCACCTGCTCCGGTGCGACGAAGACCGGCGCGGTAAAGGAAAACGTCAGCCGATGTCTCCCCGGCTTCACGACCAAAGGCCCGGCCCCGAAGTGTTCCTCATCGACTGCAACGTCGTCCAGCATCGCCCGAGGCAACTCACTCACCGTCGTACCGGGTTCTGCAACCGCAGGTCCAGCGGCGGTGGCAAACCACAGTCGGCCATCTTTCGCCCGAAGCGATGTCACTTGTCCCAGGGGCAGCGTCGCGCGGCTTCGCAGGCCATCTGCTTCCGTAAACACCTCAGGCGCGACCTGCTTCGTTCCAGCCAGCATCGCATCCACTTGCGCCCGAGATATCCGGCACACGCCTCGTGCAGTCGCCAGCCACAGGTCTCCCCGCGCGTCCTCCACTAACGAGAACACAGCGTCCCCCGGCAAGCCATCTTCCTGCGTCAGGACCCAGCTCTTCGCATCGTTGTGATACACCAACCCATTCGATGTCCCAAGATAGATCCCGCCGTCATGCGAGAAGGCAATGCCATCTACGGCACTCGCGGTCACATATTCCTGCTTCCATCGGTTCCCGTCCCACCGGTATGCTCCGTTGCTTGCGCCTGCCCACAGCGCGCCTCGGCCATCTTCAGCCAGCGCCCACACCTGTGTGTCACCGAGTCCCTGGGCTGCGCCGAACGAGGTCAGCACACCCTCTCGCAGTCGGTACACGCCCTTGCGCAGCACGCTGAACCAGAGGCTTCCATCCGCTGTCGTTATCGGAGAAGAGATATAGCCTTCAGGCACGCCGCCGATCTTCCGGTACCTCCCGCTTCGATACCAATAGAGCCCGTAGTCGGAGATTGCGATCACTGGGTGTGCCCCGTCCTCGGCCAGGCCGCGAACCTGTCCTCGCCTGACTCCCTGCGCTATGCCGTAACTCTGCCAACGATCCCCGGTCAGTTGCGCCACGCCTGACTCGAGCGTGCCTACCCAAATCGCTTTCGCATTGTCTTCAAAGATGGCGTCGTACTGCACATGACCTGATGGCAGTCCGTCGCGTTCGGTGTAGCTCACAAACGTCCCATCATGAAGTTGCTGCAATCCGGAGATCGTTCCCACCCAGATATCTCCGCTCTTGTCTTCAAAGATCTCCCGGGCGTCATTGCTCGCCAGGCCATCTCGCGCACCGAGGATCTCGAGCTTCCCAGCCGCGAATCTGCTGATCCCTTCAAGGCCACCGCTCGCCATCCAAATGGCCCCCGAGCGATCGACCATCACAGTCACCAGCTCCTCCGGCCCTTCTTTCTCCGTCTTCCTGAACCCGCCATTCGCGTAGACAAAAAGGTGATGTCCATCCGCTGCGTAGAGCCGCTTATCCGGCCCAAAGTAGACGAGGTTTACGCCAGGCATCGGATATACCTGCACCACACGTCCCTCTCGCACCTGCGTAACAGCTTCGCCATCCGCGAGCCACTGCTCCTCTTTGTCATCCACAGTAAAGCTTCTGACTTTTTCGAGGAGCACCGGGACCTTGACGAACTCATCACCCGTAACTCCAGCTCGATACAGCTCTGACTTGGTCCGTACCCACGCAAATGGTTCGTCGCTTCGACATAAGATCTGCTCTATAGCCGAGGCCTTTTTCTCAAGCGGAACGGCGCTGAAAGTATGACTCTCATACTTAAACAGTCCCGTAGAGGTACCAATCCAAAGCGTCCCTCTGGCATCAACCCCAAGATTGGTAATCCGATGCCGCAGTGCCGCGGGAGCCTGCAAAAACGTCCGAAACTTCAACCCATCGAACCGAGCTAGTCCGCCATTCGTCCCCACCCAGAGAAATCCATCCGGAGTCTGTGCGATCGCAGTCACAAAATCCTGCGGAAGGCCTTGCTCCGTGGTCCATGTCGTCAAGACTTTGTGCCGCAGGTCTCGGAGTTCGGCACCAGAAGAGGCAGGTTGAACGATTGCAAAGAGTGTGAGTGCAGCGGCTAAGGCAGCTCCAAACCGAGACAAGCAGGCCCGCTCATGTTGAGTGCCGACCTCGGACTGTCGAGTTTTCCTTCGAAAGATCATCAGGAACCTCCATCATCGCATCGTCGAATCGTGGCCTTCCCGATGCGACGGTGATCGCAGTCTCGAACTGCCGCGTTTTCCAGACGCGATCCCGATACGATGGAAGAGAATGATTGACGCGAAGACACTCCCCACCGAAGCTCTGCTGCAAATTACTACCTCACTCAATATCTCCATGCACTCGCTCGTCGCCGTCATAGCTCTTCTTGACGAAGGCGGCACCGTTCCTTTCATTGCGCGCTACCGCAAAGAGGTGACGGGCAATCTCGACGAGGTACAGATTCGCGCTATCGAAGAGAAGCTTGCCTACCTCCGCGATCTTCTCAGCCGGCGCACGACCGTCCTCGCTTCCATCTTGGAGCAAGGCAAACTGACCGACGAACTGAAGGCCAGAATCGAAGCCACCTTTGATCGGTCCGAGTTGGAAGATCTCTACCTCCCCTATCGCCCCAAGCGCCGCACCAAGGCAACGATCGCTCGCGACAAAGGGCTTGAACCGTTGGCCGATTACCTTTGGAACCAGCAGCCTGTAGAGCTCTCCCTGCATGACTTAGCCGCGACATTCGTCAGCCCGGAGAAGGAAGTGGCCACCGTCGCCGACGCCCTCGAGGGAGCGCGCCATATCATCGCCGAGCGCATCAGCGAAGACGCGGATTTGCGTAAGCTGACTCGGCACCTGATGTTTGAAGAAGGCATCATCCAGAGCCGCCGAGCCCTCGACAGCGTCGACGAGCAGGAAAAGTTCAAGATGTACTACGAGTACAGCGAGCCGGTGAAAACCATCCCTTCGCACCGAATGCTCGCCATTCGTCGCGGCGAGGAAGAGTCGGTCCTCTACTTCCTCATCGAGCTCGATCCGCTTCGTGTCACCGCGCAGCTTCGCTCTCGCATCCTGCGCACTGAAGGCGATTGGACCCCACAGCTTGAACTTGCGATCGACGATTGCTGGAAGCGTCTCCTCAACCCATCCGTCCAGGGCGAGATCCGCCTCGAACTAAAGAAGCGATCCGACGCCGACGCGATCCAGGTCTTCCGCGACAACCTGCAGAATCTTCTGCTCGCCGCGCCTGCTGGCCCCATCTCCGTCCTGGGCATCGATCCCGGCCTCCGCACCGGATGCAAGGTCGCTGTAGTCGATGAGACGGGTAAGTTTCTCGCGCACGATGTTCTCTACCTCAGCAGCTCAAAGAGCGCAGCCACCGGAGCCGCTGAGCGCTTGGTCGCCATGCTCGCGAAGTACAACGTCCGCGCCATCGCCATCGGCAACGGCACTGCCTCGCGCGAGACAGACTCCTTTGTTCGCGACACGCTCCGCGACAATCACCTCGACAACATCTTCTCGGTCACAGTCAGCGAGTCCGGCGCCAGCATCTACTCCGCATCTGACATCGCGCGACAGGAGTTTCCGGATCTCGATCTAACCGTGCGCGGGGCGATCTCCATCGCCCGCCGCCTACAGGACCCGCTCTCCGAGCTCGTCAAGGTCGATCCCAAGTCGATCGGCGTTGGCCAGTACCAGCACGATGTCGATCAGCGTCAGCTTCAGCAATCGCTTGAGACTGCCATCGAGAGCTGCGTCAACCGGGTAGGCGTCGACCTCAATACCTCTTCCTGGACACTGCTGCGTTACGTTGCCGGAGTGACCGAACGGGTCGCCCTGAACATCGTTGCCTATCGCGACGAGCACGGACGTTTCCGCTCCCGTAAGCAACTCAACAAAGTTCCCGGTATCGGGGCCAAGACCTTCGAGCAGGCCGCTGGATTCCTGCGTATCCGCAACGGGGAAGACCCTCTCGATGGCACCGCCGTTCACCCTGAGTCTTACCGTGTGGTGGAGCAGATCGCCCGCTCGCTCGGCACTCCTATCGGCGAGCTGGTCGCCAACCCGGCGCTCCTCACCAAAGTCGACGCTCGCCAGATCGATGCCGGCACTTTCACCGTCAAAGACATTCTCGAAGAGTTGCGCAAGCCCGGCCGCGATCCACGCGAACAGTTCATCGCGCCGAGCTTCAATGAGCAGGTTCGCGAATTTGCTGATGTTCAGCCAGAGATGATCCTCGAAGGCGTTGTGACCAACGTCACGAAGTTCGGCGCATTTGTCGATATCGGAGTTCACCAGGACGGCCTGGTTCACATCAGCGAGCTCTCCAACCGATACATCAAAGATCCATCCGAAGCCGTCAAAGCGGGACAAATTGTAAAGGTCAAAGTCCTCAGCGCCGACGTAAAGACCAAGCGCATCGCTTTATCGATGAAGGCACTGATGGGAGGCACGCGTGTCACTATGCCAACCGCTGCGGTGGCCAAGGCTGGCGCGGTCTCGCCGCAGAAGAATCGGAACTTCCCGCCTCCGAGACAGGCTGCTCGGACCATCCCTCCACCTGAGGTGAGCCTCAGCGAAAAGCTCGCCATGCTGTCCACAAAGTGGAAGGTGTCCTGATCTTAGGACGGGATCAAAGGCCTAGCTTCTTCTGAAGAACCTGGGGATCGGTGATCGGCGAAGAGCATGCGGAGGCGGTGCAGAGAAACGCAGCCGGCTTCGGCAGCGCGGGATATTCGATATCGTTTCTTGGCAGCGCGCCTTCGGATCGGTCCCACCACTCCAGCCGCTTATAAAGTGGCCCCGACTTCAACGCAGTAGCGAAGAGCAGCTTCGCCGATGCATCCTGCTTCGGCCCAACGACCGTGATATGGACCGCAGGCTGGGTGAACTGGCTCTCCGCAAGAAGCACAGGCGCCGAGAGCCACCCCACCGCTACCTCCGGCGTTGCAAGATAGCGCATCGCTCGCTTCGACGTGTCCGGGTCCCCCGCGTCGCCGGTGTACTGATAGAGAAGGTTCGCGAACCTCGCGACGGCCACATTCTCGTCGCGCTCCGGATGCGGCTGGTAGGCATGGTCTGTCGATGTCTTCGATGTCCCAAAGCCTGGGCTTGATGCAAGCGCGAAGTTCGCGGAGATGAAACGTCGCGCACCCTCGGCACGCTTCAACCAATCGCGATCGGCGGTCGCCTCGTAGAGCGCGAGAAGGGCCTGCCCCATCGCAAGCGAGTCGCCCAGAAACGGCCCCGCCGCATCGTGCTCTCCATGCCGAAAACCACCCCCTGGAAGCGAGCGGTGATCGATCGCCCAATGAGCGGATTTCTCCGCCTCCTGCAACACACTCGAATCTCCGGTCGCAGCGTACAGAGCGCAGAGTGAGCGGATCATCCAGCCGTTCTCTCGCGCATATAAATTCTTGTCCACGCGCGGTATGCCGAGCGCTCGGCGCTTCGCATCACTAAGAGCGAAGTACGTTCCGCCATGCTTGCCTTCGACCAGGTCAGCATCCTGGCTGACATAGAAAGCACCTTCGGGGCTGGTCAAGAATGTATGTACATAGCGATGTACGTTCTGCGCCGCGTCAAGATACTCCTGCGAGTGCCACTGCGCATACGATTGCGCGTAGGCGCGCATGGTCTGTGCCTGGATGTAGAGCAGCTTCTCGTAGTGCGGCTCATCCCAATTTCCACCAGTCGAGTACTGATAAGCTCCGCCCCACACCGGGTCGAGCAGCTTCTTCGCCGCGACCAGCGTGTCGCGAACCCGCTGCGCCTCGAGCTTGTCTCCGTTGCGCGCAAGGATGTTAGCGTACTCCACCGAATCCGCGTCGAGATACTTATGCCCGAAGGCCCAGCCCTTGCCCTCAACGTCATACTGCTTCGCAAACTCCTGGTTGACCTTCGAGACAAGAGCCGCCGGGAAGTACGGATTCGTCGCGTAGGTGATCGTCTTCTCGGCTTCAACAGAGGGTCCTGGCGTTGGGTCGTCGATGACCGCTTGCAGGATGGACGCCATCTGTATGGGAGGCAAGTAGCCCTGCCGCTTCACGATCTCGCCTCCGTTCGGATTGAAGATGACCGTGGCTGGCCATCCGAAGTCTTCGTACCGGTTGGAGATGTCCGGCCGCGAGTCCTGATCGACCTTCACCGCGATATAGCTCTTGCCCATCAGCTTACGAACGGCTGCGTCTCGATAGGTTGTCTGGTCCATCACATGGCACCAGTGACACCACACGGCTTCAAGATCGAGCAGCACATACTTGTGCTCGCGAGCGGCTTGCGCAAACACTTCGTCCGACCACGGATGCCATTCGATCGGCTTAGGCGCCTGTCCCTGCGCCAGCGGCGCAGCGAAGAGAGCGACAGCCCAGATCGCGGTACGCGCCATGGAGAGAGAAGTTTTCATCGGCTATTGAATGCTGGCTGGACCAGTCTGCTCGCGACAGAACCAGCCAAGCTCTGCTGCGTGTGCGAAGCACGCCTGAATCTTCTGCGCCTGCTCTTCGGGGGAGAGGCGGCTGCCCGAGAACGTGTTCTCAATAGCTTCACCCAAAGTCTGCTGAGCCTTCAATGCCGCCAGCAGAGCGAACGCCTCGGGCTCGATCCGGCGATAGTACACGGAGCTGTCGTACCGATGCACAGCGAGGAAGACCTTCGCGCGCAACATCTCCGGCAGCGCCATGCCACTCGTCTTCTTACGCTCGGATACGGCGTTGCTTACGATGTCGGTCTCCGGCGTCGCCTTGTGGACCGCCAGCACGAGTTCATCCACGGGATAGCGCAGGGCAAGCAATTGCAGATGAGGCTGAAGCGTCAGCGTCGAGTCCTCCGCGAGATAACGAAAGTCCTCCTCTGCAAGCGGAGGAAGCGCCGTGCCATCATAAGACTCGATATACGCCCACTCGAGGCGGGCCACATCGACCATCAACTTGTGCTTCTTCGGACCGAACTCCGGATGAGCCTCCAGCCATTGCGGCAGCTTCGCACCGAGATCACGCAGCGTCCACGACGTCGAAGCGTGCTCCTTGAGATAGGCCAGCACCAACGCATCGAACTTCTTCTCGCGGAGCAGCGCATTCAACGCCGGGTAATCTTCCGACACCGCCGTGATCACCCGGAACCAGTACTGCCGGTTGTAGATCTCGAGCCGATCGAACGAGGTCAGCCGGTCATTGGGCTTGATGTAGGTCTCTGCGAGCGTATGTACCGACGCGCCATCGGCTGCTTCTGTCTGCATCGCCATCTCCGGCGTGAGCGGTCGACGGACATCGTCGGACATGCGTCGTTGCAGCTCCAGCAGCGTCATGCGTGAACCTCTTCGAGCTCCTGCGATGCAATCGCAACGGACGCTTCGGCACCAACGAGATACCGGTTCGCTTTGAGCGCCTCATTGTGGACCTCGTCGAACGAAGGAATACTGTCGTCCCACTCCAGCAGCGTCGCCGTCGGTCCAACCCGCTCAATCGCGCGCGCATACATCTTCCACACCGGGTCGAGCACGGGATGATCGTGCGTATCGAGCGTGTACTTCTCAAACTTGGAGTGACCCGCAACGTGTATCTGGGCCACGCGCTCGGCGGGGACGGCGTTGACATAAACCATCGGATCGAAGCTGTGGTTTTGCGAGGAGACGTAGATATTATTCACGTCGAGCAGGATGCCGCAGTCAGCGCGATGAACAACCTCATTCAGAAACTCCCACTCCGTCATCTCCGACTCGTGAAACTCGGCGTAGCTGCTGACGTTTTCTACCGCGACCGGAATTTCGAGGAAGTCCTGCACCTCGCGGATCCGTAGTGCGGTCGTCTCGACAGCCTCCCACGTGTAAGGAAGGGGAAGTAGATCGTGCGTGTAGCGGCCGTCCACGCTACCCCAGCAGAGATGGTCGGAGAGCCACGGAGTTTTGGTGCGCTTCGTCAGAGTCTTCAGTCGCTTCAGGTGCTCGCGATTCAGCGGCTGAGCGGAACCAAAGTACATCGAGACGCCGTGCTGCACCACTCGGTACTGGTCAAGAATCTGGTCGAGCACCTTCAGCGCCCGGCCGCCGTCGACCATGTAGTTTTCCGAGATGATCTCGAACCAGTCCACCACTGGCTTTTCGGCAAAGATGTGTTCGTAGTGCGGGACGCGCAGCCCGATACCCACGCCGTAGTCCGTGAATCCATTAAAGCGATTGGCCGGCATCGTTCCTCTGTCTAAAGCGGTGTTAAGTAGTGATGGGGCCTGAAAGCGGCTTCAGGCCCCAGGGTTACGGTAAGACTAGACGAACGACGGCTTGGAACCATCGGTGGCGCAAGCACCCTTGCCCTTGCAGCTGTTCTTGCCAGCGTGCTTGGCATCGCCGCCGCCCTGGCCCTTGCAATCGTTCTTGCCCTTACAGGCGTGCTTTGCTGGCTCGGTTGCAGCCGATGCGACCATAACGCCGGCATGTACTGAGGAGGTCGCCTGCTGTGTCGGCTGAACCTGGGCACGGACAGCGGTACCACCAACGAGGCCAGCGAATGCGGCGGCCAGAGCGAGAGACTTTGTGGAGTTCTTCATGTACGTGAACCTTTCTATGGTTGGGCCGCGCACATCGTACGCAGGACGTTGATCGGAAACGACTCGCTAAATTGCAGGTACCAAGATAACGAAAATGTTCGCTGTGCGGATTAAAAAGTAACGGAACATTTTCACGAGGCTCGTTACTTCACATTGGAGCAGCAACCCGGAGATTGGTTACAACGTCCTCCAAGAAATTCCTAAGGCTCATCCCTTGAGCGACATGGAGCAACTCACCCCGGTAAGTGTCCAGAAGCGGACATGGCCACGCGAACGGACGCGAGCGGAGCCTTTGGGCTGAGTACGACGGTGCGTCCGCTCAACTGCACTCCCAGGTCGTTCCACAAGGTGGGGAGGTCGACCATCACCGGCGACTTCGACCACTCACCGTACATCTCTTCAAGAACACTGGTCTTCGTGGCCGCGTCTCCGATCGCGAGAACCTTCGCCGGTGGCATCTCTCGGTCGATCGTGGCCCCGGCTGCGACGATACCTCGGAGCGCATCGGGTAGCCCCATTCGATTTCCAGTAGCGCGGCGGATTCGCACGTCAGCTTCCAGGCAGAAGAGCGCCCCACCCCAATAGGTCCGTCCCCAGGTATGAGTATTGTTCATTCCCTTGTCGCCGCCTTCGGGCTCGCCGTTCGGCATGCCTCGCACCATGCCTGCCCACATCGTTTCCGGGGTGATCTCCCCAGCCTCCATCCGGATGAATGGTTCGATGTAGCTCGCCAGCCCCTCTTCGAGCCAGCTTTGGTCGTCGGGAAGGGAAGCGAGCGCGGTATGAACCAGTTCGTGCGTGAGGATCCAGTCATCCACCAGCTCTTCGGCTGTGGTCGCACTGCCAATACGGATGCGGAGAAAGGCGGAGAAGCCGTCGCGGTCGCCCCAGGTTGTTCCCTGCAGAACACCATGCCGGCCAGCAACGGGGAGAATGAGAATCCGAGTGCGTGCAACGGGGAAGACACCATAAAACCTTGCCAAGGCATTGGCGACATCCTGGACGCGCTGAACGATCCGGCTGGTTGGCAGATCGAAACTTCCTTCGCCGAAGTCGACCTGAAGAAGTGCTTTTCCGCAGTGGATCGACTGGGACGACGTAACCCTGGAGGTTCTTCTCTCCTGTTGGGGGAAGGCTGTGACGCTTGCGGCGACTAGTAGACCGCAGGTCAGGAGTCGCGAAACGGATGTCACGTCTGCTTCTCCTTTGGCGATGCGACCAGCCTTGCAAGATTAGATGATGCCTGACGTTCCTGAGCTATTGACGTACGAGAAGACGAATAGCCTCTGCTTCCCGCAATTCGCCGCCTTCAATTCTTCGGGTGTAACGTTTTATTCAAGCCAACCTCTAATCGAAGTCAGTGCGTCAGTTTCGGTCTACGAACTGCGCTCAAAAAAAGAATTGAAAGAGGATGAATGAAAGCCCTGGTCAATCTGTACTCACGCTTCGCTGCGGCAGCATCGGTGCTGCAGTCACCCTTTCTCCTGGTCATTCGGCTCTACTGGGGCTGGCAGCTCGTCCAGACCGGCTGGGGCAAGCTGCACGGCATCCCTAAAATCACCGAGTTCTTCGCCTCCCTCAATATCCCTTTCCCAGGCTTCAATGCGCACTTCGTCGCTGGACTGGAGTTTTTCGGGGGCATCCTTCTCATCGTTGGTCTGGGCACCCGCCTGGTCGGTCTTCTGATGGCGATCAACATGTTTGTCGCCTATTGGACCGCCGACCATGAAGCCCTGACCGCGATCTTCTCCGACCCTGGCAAGTTTTATGTGGCCGACCCATTCACGTTTTTGTTCGCCTCTGTGATCGTGCTGATCTTCGGAGCCGGTCTCTTCTCTCTTGACGCGCTAATCGAAAGACGCAGTTCAAAGCCGTTGCCAGAATAGCCATGCTCGCGGACTTATCACAGAAAAATCCCGCGATCGCGCTCGACTTCGACTAGTCTCTGGAGCGACTTTTGCTGTTCGACATTCTTCGCATTCGGCCATGTCCGGCTATTTAAATGCGACCGCCAGGGCTTCGTTACATTGATTTTGTTATCACTGGAAACGCAGTCGATGAGCTTGTTGTAAGGATCAAGGCCCGCGGGTGGGTAGCTCGCCGACGATGATCTTATAGGTCTGCTTCTCCTGCGAGATCTTTTCTCTCTTGAGGTGGACCTGCTTCTCGTGGGCTTTTTCCCGTAGCAGACGCCTACGTGCCAAAGCACTAAGGGCGCACCGGCCGGACTAGCCAGTTGTTTCGAGGGCGAGCTTCGCAATGCCCTTCGCGCCGCGGGCCTCAAAACTTAGAACTTGCATATACCCACAGATACTCCGCCTGTGCTGCGCTTCCAAAGGACGACGTAGGACGCTACTGACACGAAACCCCAGCATTGGCTGGGGCGTGAACACGTCTTTGGGATTTCTTGGGATGGGGCTGGAAGCTTTATGGCGGAGAGGCGGAATTCGAAATGCTTCCCTATCGTAAGTGCCGCTAAATGAGTCGCATAAACAGGATTCGTCAATGTCGACGAGAGCATCAGCGTTATCTGATGTGTCGGAGCATATCGTTCGATGTCATCCGATACCGCTAAAATTTAGCAGATTTGGTAGCAGACGACTACCCACGATGAGCATCGCGCCAGTCGGTATAGCTGCCGTCAGTGATATCGCCCATTTGACTCTTTGCGGCCGTCATCTCAGCGGAACCTGATTGAGTACGGACCCCGGGGGCTCAAGCCGAAATTTGAGAGGGGTACCCAATGTCTTAGGATTCCACCGCTTCCCGCAGCAGGCACGGCTGCACAACAACTTCAATCTTTCCAGTTAGAACGTCGTAGACCAGACCGGACACCATGTAACCGCCCGGAATCGCTGTGTTCGCCCGGTAGGCGGCAATGTCCATTGCGACGGCCTTATGGGGATCAGTGATCGCCATCAAATCGAGCTCCTCCCGGCTCACTCCCAAGTGGCTCGCAAGAAGATCGGGAGCGAACTTGTAGCAGCCCTTGATCCCACAGTCAGTGTGGTGAAGGATGATCAGGTTCCAACCGGGGCCCATGTCTTGACCAGCCGCCTTCGTCACCACCGGCAGCAAAATCATCGTTTCAACGAGCGCTGGGTTGATCCTTCCCCCGATGTTGCGAATGATGGCGGCCTCTCCGGGCTTCAGCCCCAGAACATCCATCGGATCGACACGTGGATCCAGACACCCGATGATCAGAGTCTTCGTGGACGGGATGATCTTCAGATTCGCCGAGAATCCATTCGCGGCGAAAGCATCATTGCGTTGCTGTAACGTTTCGATGAATGTCATTCTTCTCCTGCCATCCAAACTTGAGCGATCGGTCGACAGACGTTTCAGCCATGCTCGGGCCTATGGCGTTACAACAGTCGGCAAGTGAGCATCGATCCAGGACATGATGTCGCTAAGGACGGTTTCTTTGTCGAGATCGTTAAGGAGATCGTGATAGCCGCCTTCGTAGAGCTTGAGCGTCTTGTCAACCGATCCCACTGCGTCGTGAAAATGCTGGCTACCGCTCGGCCTTGTGTTTTCGTCCGCCGTGCCGTGAAGGATGAGAACAGGTAGCGTGATCTCCGGAAATTCTTTCTTCAGGCGCTCGTCCGCTCGAACCAATGCAGCCATGGTCTGTACGGGCTGGGTCTCCTTCTCGATCAGGGGATCCTCATTCATCGTCTCTACGGCCGCTGGATCACGAGAAAATTTCTCATTCGGCAGATGGAGGAGATGTGTGTGGGGCGCGATATGACTCAATCCTTTGAACACAGACAGAACAAAATCTGGAGCTGGCAATTCATGAGCGAAACTTTCAGAGATCAGCCCGGTCAGTTGTGAAGGATGGTCGAGCGCATACAGGCAGGCTACGACGCCGCCGGCGCTATGCCCGAGCAAAATCACTGGATTACCCGGATCTCTTGCGTCGACAACCGTCTTGACCGCTTCGACATCTCCCACATAGTCTTCGAAGGTTTCAACGAAGAAGCGTTCCCCCTCAGACTGACCGCGACCCTGCAAGTCGATCGCATAGACTGCCAGGCCATCGGCTACAAAACGTTCGGCCACCCACTCGTAGTATGCGCTGTGAGCGTTGAAGCCGGGAATGATGATCAACGTCGCACGGGCACCAAGTTCCGGACGCCACGAGCGAAAGAAAATCGCCTGCCCATCAACGTTCTTGATTGTTTCTTGGGTCTTTGAAGACATGCGGAACACCTCAATATAAATTTCGACATCGCGTTCGCCCCGGAATCCGAAGCTCGCAACACTTCGACGCTACAGGGGCTCGACGTAAGCCTTCTTTGCCGAACACACGACATTTTGGCCGAAAGGGTTGCCCTCTTCAGATCCACCTCTCCCTCTCTCATCGTGGGACAATAGGCTCATCACCAAACTTTGACGCGAGACCATACCAGACTTGGCTTCTGCCCATTGGGAACTGCAACGAGAGCCGACCGCTCTTGGCGCGTGCGTGCTCGCATCGCTGTTCTTGACTCAGTTTGACTGCCGAAAGCTGTGAGGGGAATGAATTGTACGTTCTAATTCACCGGAAACTGGTCGTCATGGCGATCTTGCTGGTGCTTGGATCACGATTCCGCTGTCTCGCGTCACCAGCACTTAGCATTCCTGCTATTGAGCTTCCGCTTCGCAGCGGCACCGACATTCGCTTCAATCATTTGTCGCTCGATGCCGGTCTATCGCAAACGCGAGTTGAACAGATCGTTGAGGATGATCACGGCTTCATCTGGTTCGGAACACAGTATGGCCTCAACCGCTTTGATGGTTATAGCTATCGGGTATTCGTCCACGACAACAGCAATCCGAACAGCCTCGGCGGCGTTTACATAAGAGCGCTTTTCAAAGATGCAAATGGCACCCTCTGGATTGCGTGCGATCAGACGCTCGACAACTACGATCCAGTCACTGAACGGTTCACTCATTATCGGCTTGGCAACACCGTGCCGTCCGGAGTAGCAGAACCGACTGTCGCTCAAATCAGCCAGGATTTGAGCGGAACTATCTGGCTTTCCACTTCGGCTGGCCTGTACGGGATCACGAAGTCTGATCACCGGGTACATCGCTATGTTCATCAGGACTCAGATCCCTCAAGCATAAGCAGCAATGATGTGCAGTCCTCAGGCTTGGACCGGCATAACGACTTCTGGGTTGCGACTCGGAATGGCCTGAACAAGCTCAACTTGGCGAGCGGTCGCGTAGAAAAGTACATTCCGCTTCCCGTCATATACGCGAGTGCCGCTTTTCACGAAGATTCTCAGGGACGCTTCTGGGTTACCTACGGTCCCGTAAATAGCCTCGGTCTCCTGGATCGAAATTCCGGCAAACTCACACCGATCCAACCCAATCTCGGAACCTCCAAAAGCCAAACAGCGGGCACGATCTTCTCCATGATGGAGGACCACGAGGAAGCGATGTGGTTCGCCACTGCGGGACTCGGCCTACTTCGCCTCGATAAAAAGGCCACTTACTTTACTCGCTATCAAAACGAAATCGGTGATTCAAACAGCCTCGCTTCGAATCGAGTCAACACAGTCTTCGAGGACACCGGACACCGATTCTGGGTAGGACTCCATCAGGATTCGCCCGATTTCTTTGTGCTGGACAGTTCTTCCTTCCGAAGCTTCTCCCGGCAGGCGGGCTCGAGCAACAATCTCGTCTCTTCGCTCGTCAGCTCAATTTATAAAGATCGCAACGGAGATATCTGGATCGGCACGACCGGCGCTCTTCAGGTGATTGATCACAAAACTGGTTCATACCGACGCGTTCACCGGTTTGACGGAACGGACGTGCTATCCATTATCGAAGACAGCAGCGGAACTCTTTGGTTTGGAACAGCGGATTTTGGCCTGTTCAGTATGGATCCGCAAACCGCAGGGTGGCATCAGTACCGTCATAGGCCATCTGATCCGTCCGCTATCATTGGCGACACCGTCGAACGCATCTTAGTCGACCATTCCGGATCACTTTGGGCGGCTACCTGGGATGGCATCAGCCATTTTAACGCGAACAATCACTCTTTTGAATCATATACATCCAAGCCTGAGCGCGGAAGCACAAACTACTATGCGATCGCTGAAGACAGCTCCGGAGCGCTGTGGCTCGGTAGCAATAGAGGGTTGGACTTCTTCGATCCTTTGACGAAAGAATTCACGACCTTAACTCATCACTCAGAAGACGCCGCCTCATTAAGCGACAACCGAGTAAACACGATTTATATCGACGCTTCCAAGCACGTTTGGGTCGGCACCCAGAACGGCCTGGACCGCCTCAAAGAAGACCGCAAAAGCTTTGAGCATTTTTCCCAGAACGATGACCTATCCGGAAATGTAATCAGCTGCATTCAAAGCGACGATGCGGGATCTTTATGGATGAGCACGAACAGAGGACTGTCCCGGTTCGATCCGACGGCGAGGACACTCAAAGTTTATGCACAGATCGACGGATTGCCGGGCGAAGATCTTACAGGTTGGGGTGCCTGTTCAAGACATGACGACGGAGAGATGTTCTTTGGAGGCTTCAGCGGCGCAGTCGCGTTCCAACCACGCACGGTATCTGAGACCTTATCCCGTCCGAGCGTCAGACTTACTGACTTTCAACTCAGCGGGAAGTCGATCGCACCGGCTGCAAACACATTCCTGGAGCAAGCTATTGACTACACGTCCCTACTGAGGTTGAATCACTCTCAATCGATCTTCTCCTTCACGTTCGCAGGGCTAAACTATCGAAACAGCGACAAACTGAGGTATCGATACAAACTAGACGGTCTAGATCGAGATTGGAACGAAGTCAGCGGCACGAAGCGCACAGCCAGCTACACAACTCTTCCGGCGGGCACCTATACGTTCCGAGTCGAAACTGCGGCGAGCCGTGGTCTCTGGATTGAGCCTGGTGCCGCGCTCAAGATCATCATCGCTCCAGCTTGGTGGAATAGCTGGCCTTTCAGGACCATGATCGCCATCTTGTTCGCAGTAGCGCTGTATTGGGCCTATCGGCATCGTCTCGAAGCGCAAGAAGCCGAGTTCAAGATGAAGCTGGAGGAACGCCTAGGCGAAAGAACGCGTATCGCGCGAGACTTGCACGACACTCTGCTACAGACAATACAGGGCAGTAAGATGGCCGCAGACAACGCACTGCATACCTCGGATCCTCTCCAAATGCGTAGGGCAGTAGAGCGTATCTCCGCGTGGCTGGGGCAGGCCACCAGAGAAGGCCGAGTAGCAGTTGAGTCCTTACGAACCTCGCCAGATCAGGCTGGGTCACTCAGCACGACCATCGATAAGCTTTTGCAAGACGCTACAGATGGCAGCGGTATAGAGGGCGTATTCACTCAAGCTGGAGAGGCTAAGCCTCTGCATGCCGCCGTAACTGACGAGGTTTATCGGATCGCTCATGAGGCAATTCGAAATGCCTGCACTCACTCCCATGGAACACGTATTGAGGTGAGGCTTGTCTTTTCGAACGATGTGGTGCTCAGCATCCGCGATAACGGTCTAGGCATAACTGAAGCCCTTGCAAGAGACGGACGGAGTGGCCACTACGGGGTGCAAGGCATGAAGGAAAGAGCTGCGCGAATTGAGGCGGAACTCTCTATAGAAGCTTCTTCGCCTACAGGCACAAAAGTGACCTTGACTGTCCCTGAGAGGGTCATCGTAGCAAGGTAGGGTCTGAGTTCAAAATGCCAAAACGCAGCATGATCGGCAAAGAGGTTCTTGGCTCCAACAGCTATCGTCAGTCCGATGACACCACGAAGTCACGAAGGGCGCGAAGTCGCTCTGGCCGTCCGGCCGTGTGATCGGAGACGCCGGATATCTGCGCTTGTAGCCCCGACCTTCGCGGGTCCGGCCGACACATGAACGACCTTCGGCGCGAGTCTCCTCCCAATGTTTCAGATTTGGAAGATGACGCAACCCTCGTTCGTCTCAATCTAAGCGAACCCAAAAGCGTTACCAACATGTGGAGATCTAAGGATGCGGCCTGTTGCAATCATCATTGGGAGTGTCAGGGCGATCCGGATTGGGCCACAGGTGGCTGCGTGGGTCAAAGAGCGAGCAGACGACCAACATCTCCTCAAAACGGAAGTGGTCGACCTGGCATCTTGGCTGTTGCCTATGGATGACGAGCCTGGGCTACCGGTTGATGGAATCTACATCCAGCCGCATACAAAAGCGTGGAGCGAGAAGATCGCCGATTGTTGCGGTTTCGTCTTCGTTACTCCGCAGTACAACTGGGGTTACCCAGCCCCTCTCAAAAATGCGCTAGACCATCTCTTTCGCGAATGGAGCGGGAAGCCTGCATTGACCATCAGCTATGGTTATCACGGCGGTCAGAAGTCAGCCGCCCAGCTGGCTCCCGTGTTGAAGCGTTTAGGGATGAAGCCGTTGACGCTGCAGCCCAAGATCATGATATCGGCCATGATGCACACCCCGGGCGGCCTGCTCCGCGATCCGCACGTAGCTTTGAAAGACCACGAAGCAGACGTAGACGAGGCGCTTCGGGAGATGGCGACGATGCTCGCAAATCACTTGTAGGGAGTTGAAGCCTCTATCTGCCATCTTCGCCGGTGCCTGATTAGCTCGGCTTATGCTTTTCGAAGTGAAGGAGTGGGCTCCAGAACTTCGTGGCCCCACTCCTCATGGCATCTACCTCTTAATGAACGCTAAGAGGTCGGAGTTGATAGTGTCGGCGAACGTCGTGCAAAGACCGTGTGGTTGACCGGGGTAGGTCTTCAGCGTTGAGTTCTTTACCAGTGTGGCCGTGATTGGAGACGAGATCCCTAAAGGGACTATCTGATCTGCTTCGCCCTGAAGGATGAGTGTGGGCACGTCGAATTTCTTCAGGTCGCCGCGAAAGTCAGTTTCAGAGAACGCTTTGATGCACTCGTACTGGCCTTGGAGTGATCCCTCCATTCCTTCGAGAAAGAAGGCATCTCGGATGCCTTCCGAAACCTTGGCATCAGGCTTGTTGTAACCGTAGAACGGCATGGAGAGATCTTTGTAGAACTGGGCCCGGTTGCTGGAGACACCAGCGCGAAGGCCATCAAAAACAGACATGGGTGCGCCGTGAGGATTCGTTTCGGTCTGGAGCATGAATGGGGTAACAGCTGAGATCAGTACAGCTTTGCTAACACGCTTGGTCCCGTGACGGCCTATATAGCGGGCGACCTCTCCTCCACCCGTCGAATGTCCGACAAGGACGACGTTCTTTAGATCGAGTTTTTCAAAGATTTCTGCGAGATCATCCGCGTAGGTATCCATGTCGTTGCCAGTCCACGGCTGCCCTGAACGTCCATGGCCGCGACGGTCATGGGCAATGACGCGATAGCCGTGTTGACCGAAGAACAGCATCTGAGCGTCCCATGCGTCGGCGCTGAGTGGCCATCCGTGGCAGAATACGATCGGCTGTCCGGTTCCCCAGTCCTTAAAGTAGATAGAAGTTCCGTCCTTGACCGTAATCGTGTTCATGGCTTTCCCTTTTGCCGGTTCTACTCCGGAGTGTTTGTCGCCAGCTCCCGGCGGTGTTGCGAATGATTCAGAGGGCAACGCAACCGCCGCGATCAGAGCTGCGCTCCCGTATAGAGCATTCCGGCGTGTGTAAGTCGCTTGGGGGTTTACTACGCCCGGTTGCGGTGATTGCTCTTCGTGTGACCTGCTGCTTACCTGCTTCATAATGATCCTTTCGGAATTGATTTAGAGAGACACGGGAGGCTACAAGTGGCGCTGGCGTTGTCGCGAAGGCATCAACTTCAGCGTGGATTGTGGCCACGAGCTGAAACGACGAATGGGAGCAAGGATCGAAAACCGTTCAGTGAGTCTCATTCCGCGAGCCTCAGGCGGATTGCAGTGAGGCCAGCCAACATGCACATGCAGCGGGAGCTGCGATGCGCTGAAGAGATCATGATCCACTGCGAGAGTAGCGGTGGTTGTGTCGGATTGCTTGGCTGAAGAAGTGATTTTTTGATCAAACCGATCGGCTTATCAGCTCGAAGCTGTACGACCCGATGGTTGCGAGAACTGAAGCCGTTTTCGCCAATTGATCGCGTGAAAAGCAAAGATGGGCTGAGGCTCTGTTCTGTAGGCTTCGTCTGTGAGGAGACAACTCAATGAGCAAGCTGGCTGGAAGAGTGGCGTTGGTTACAGGTGCCTCCAAGGGATTTGGGGCGGCGATTGCGAAGGGGCTCGCAGCCGAGGGCGCAGCGGTTGTTGTGAACTATTCCTCGGACAAGGCGGGAGCTGATAGGACCGTCGCTGAGATCACAGGGGTCGGTGGCAGAGCAGTCGCAGTCCAAGCTTCTGTGAGCAATACAAACGACGTGAAGCGTCTTATAGAGGTTGTCGCGTCATCGTTTGAAAAACTCGACATCTTAGTGAACAATGCCGGCGTCTATACCTTCGGCCCGCTCGAGGAGTTTGAGGAATCGGAGTTCCATCGCCAGTTCAGTACGAATGTCTTGGGCTGCCTTCTTGTAACGCGGGCGTGTCTTCCACTCCTTGGAGAAGGTGGCGGGACCGTGATCAATATTGGGACGGCGGGCACTACTCTGAACCTGTCGGGAACTGTCCTTTACACCGCGACGAAGGGAGCGCTCGATTCGATCACACGAGTATTGGCAAACGAGCTGGGGCCGAAAAAGATTCGCGTGAATTCGGTCAACGCAGGCATCGCCTTCACTGAAGGTGTCACGTCGATGGGCATGACTACGGAGACGGACTTTGTCGTGAACCTGACCGGGAGGACACCGCTCGGCAGGATAGGAAATCCGGAGGACATCGCCGACGTGGTTGTCTTCCTTGCTACAGACAGTGCTCGTTGGGTCACTGGCCAGCACATCCAGGCGTCAGGCGGCTTGCGGTAGTTCAACCATTGAATACTCCAGCAATCTATGACGCGATGCCTCAGCAGGTGACTGCTCTAACCCACCCCCTAAAATTCCTACTCGAAGCTGGCCGGTTCGGGGCTAGCGCTCGCTCGTTTCCAACCCTAACCTCGCGATAGGTAGGAAGCGCCTTCAACCCAGTTGTCGCGCTTCGACCTGAGATCGGAGG
The DNA here is from genome assembly GCF_014203275.1 of Granulicella aggregans. Classification (GTDB taxonomy): domain Bacteria; phylum Acidobacteriota; class Terriglobia; order Terriglobales; family Acidobacteriaceae; genus Edaphobacter. The sequence continues at coordinate 284,088 of NZ_JACHIP010000006.1, read as the reverse complement.
ATAGCGTGATACCAGGCGGAGCATTCGGTACGAAAATGGCCGGCCACTTTCATTTGGCCGACGTGCCTTCATTTGTCACAGAGGCGGTCCCGGAGTCACCGATTGCGATCACGCGGCTGGTTTCGAGAACTGCGCCCGGCCACCAAACGACGATCATTCCTCAGGAAAGGGCCTTCGTGTTTGAGTGGCAGCTTGGGCCTCATTCAGGGCACGAGCTGCGATCACGTGGATCAACACGGCCGACTTCTTATGCCCGTCAGGGAACGTTAAACGTAGTCAATCTAGAATGTGACCCGGTGGCTGACCTAGACACGCCCTTCGATTGCGTCCATTTCTATCTATCTCGAAAGGCAATTGATGCGTTCGCTCATCAGCAAAACGCGTCGCGGGTTCAAACGATGAAGTGTCCTCGGGGGACAGTTGACGAAACCGTGAACTGCATGGGGAATATGTTACTCAACGCACTCGGCACAGGAGCCAGCGGGTGCAAGATCCTCCGCGAATCACTGCTGGTGGCCCTTGCATGGCACCTGTCTAGAGCTTACGGGGGTGTGGCCTTGTCTCATGATTCTGTCCGAGGACGGCTTGCGCCATGGCAGGTTCGGCGAGCGACTGAGTTGCTCATGGCGAACATCGACGGAGACATCTCACTCGCTGAACTCGCAGCCGAGTGTCAACTTTCCGCTAGTCATTTTGCGCGGGCGTTCAAAGGGAGTACAGGAAAATCTCCCCATCGTTGGTTGATCGAGCAACGAGTGGGGAGATCGAAGGTCCTTTTGAGCAAAAGAGAGCTGGCTCTTGCCGATATCGCTCTTGAGTGCGGATTTTCTGAGCAAGCGACCTTCAGTCGTACATTCAAGCGCGAAGTTGGCACCAGCCCCGGCGCGTGGCGGCGTCTCTACCAAGCTTGAGTCTCTCCGGTTTGCTTCTGTCCAAGGCTCTAAACAGATACTCTAAGAGGGGCCAGTTTTACGGAGGTGAGCGATGTCGACACCCCGACTTATCGACCGGCGTATTGCCCAGGACGCATCTCTTTCAACCGAGAAGTCAGAGGCCCTACTCAGGCACTCTTCCCTGTCAGATTGATTCGGAGACGATGAACGATAAGCCAGCCATGATCAAGGTTCTTTGCGTCGACGACCATCCGATCGTTCGCGAGGGCATCGCAGGCGCAATCCGCGAAGAAACGGATATGACCCTTGTGGGAGAGGCCGCGAGCGGAGAAGAAGCGATCCTCGCCTGGAAGTCCCTGCGCCCTGACGTAACGATCATGGACCTTCAAATGAAAGGTATGAGTGGAACCGATGCAATCGTTGCGATCCGCAAAGAATTCCCGTCGGCGCTTTTCATCGTGCTCACAACTTACGGGGGCGACGTGCAGGCGGTGAGAGCTTTGCGAGCAGGCGCCTCCGGTTATCTGCTCAAGAGCACGCCGCGACAGGAACTTCTCGAGACCATCAGAATGGTCCATGCTGGAAAGCGTTACGTGCCGCCGGAGATCACGGCTCGGATCATGGAGCATTATGACGCGGATGAACTGACAGGCCGGGAACTTGAGGTGCTTCGATTGATCTCGAACGGATTTTCGAACAAGATTGCCGGCCAGCAGCTTTCAATCGCAGAGGATACGGTCAAGAACCACATGAGCAGCATCATGGCTAAGCTTGGTGCTAATGACCGAACTCACGCCGTCACATTGGCAATCAGTAGAGGATTTCTAGACAAGTAGCTCGCCAGACTCTTTGGTTACCTGGCGAGCTAATTTGAGAGTTGGCCTCGGGATGCGATTACAGGTTTAGAGCTAACTAACGATGTCGAACTGCTCCGTTACCACAGACATCGGATGTGTCTTTCGTTCATGAAAGTGTGAGGTTGCCCTCCGGTCGATCAGCAGGCTAAGCAACTCCGGCCGACTGTAGTGGCCCACGGCGTCCATCATCCTCTTTCGCTTGTCGATCATTCCAAAATCCAGGTCCGCGATGACGACTCCTTCTCCAGACCGTAGGGCTTCGCCCATCAGCTCACCTTCAGGAGAGATAATCGCGGTGTAGCAGCCGCTAGAGATCGGCACGAGGTCGCACCCGGTGTCCTTCATAATTTGGGCCTGCTGGTCAGGGTCCAGCCAAGCAGTTGCGTTCACCACGAATGCGCCAGATTCGAGCGCGTGCTGCCGGATGTTCACCGAGATCTGTTCCGAGAACGTGTCGCCGGCGAAAGAGCCGGGATACATTGCGGCATGGATTTGTTCTCCATCCGCAATCAGGGCATAACGAGCGAGCGGATTGTAGTGTTCCCAGCAAGCGAGCGAACCGATGCGGCCCACAGCACTGTCGACCGCTCTCAAGCCAGAGCCGTCGCCTTGTCCCCACACCATTCGTTCGTGGTAGGTAGGAGATATCTTCCGGCGATGCTGAATCAAGGTGCCATCCGAATCGAAGAGCAACTGAGCGTTGTAGATCGTTCCGCCATCCCGTTCGTTGACGCCGATCGAAACAACCATGCGTGCCTGCTTGCAGGCTTCTCCGATGGCTTGAGTTGCGGAAGATGGGATGGTAACGGACTGATCAAGCTGCTTGTAGTGCTCTTTGCCCATTAAGTAGGGGGACTGTACGAAGGAATAGTAGGGGTAGTTTGGGATGACCGTCTCCGGGAACACGGCATATTGAACACCCTGTTCGCCGAGGCTGAGGATCTGCTGACAGACCTTCTCAACGGTAGCTTCGCGGTTGTAGAGCACAGGGCGAAACTGTACTGCCGCAGCCTTGACGATGTGCATGTTCGAAGTCCTCCTGGTGAGGGACAGATGGGTGATAACGCCTAACTTATGAGTGCGCAGGGGAAACGTAATTCATTGTCCATACCGCCTTGTCGCCTTCGTGATACTCATTCCCTTCCCATGGAGATCCGCAAACGTGCAGATAGGAGTATGGCGTTCCAGCGAACATGACCCAGGCTCCTTTGTCCCGCACCGTTGTGGGCAGGCCGGTCGCGGCCGCGTCAAAAGGCCACGTCACCATCCAGTGAGGACCGATTGGGATCGCCCGACTTGTCATGTCGGAGGGGTCGGTATTGCTGCGCTGAGTAGCGCCGCACAGCATATAGATCGTTCCGGGCTCGGTGTTGGTGGGCCTAGCCTTCCCCTGCATGGCATCCATCATCCATTTCATTCCCATTGGGTTCATGCACATGGGAGGCTGCCCAATTTTGTTTTCATCGCCAGGAACACAAACCCAATCGTTGGTTCCTTTAGACAGAACGGTCATCGTGCCGTCGTGCCCCAGGATGGCGACGGTCGCATCTTTGGTCACTTGTTCAGGACCGGAAAGGCGGGCCCGAGTGATCCTAGGGTCTTCTGCTTTATCTCCCCTGCTTTGACTGTCCATGTAATCTACTTCCTCCTCGAGAACGATGCTCGATCCAAAGGCCATTGAACTGTTGAGTGTGGCCGCTGCAGCGAGCGATGATGCAATGAATCCTCTGCGTGTGGACAAGACTGTCTCCTTGAAACCGTCTCAAGTTCTTCTCTCGGACGCTACCGCTCCAAAGTCGCGCCAGCTTTCCTCGTAGCGTAGTGGCGTAACGGAAGATCACATCGCCGCCAGCAAGATGGCAGCGACTTCCTCTGGCAAGTCAAGCTGGGGCCAATGCCCAGCGTCCAACACATGCAAGGATGCGTCCCCGAGGTGAGCCGCAATATCCTTTGCGACGCCTACGTTGAGGTACGCGTCACTCTCGCCCCAAACAAGCGTAGAGGTCGCAGACAGCCCTTTCAATAAAAGTAGGTGAGCATTGTTGCGTTCCATCTGATCTCTCAGCTTCGAGGCAAGACCTGCAAAGGCTGGTCCGGCACTCGGCACTTGCGTGAAGTTCGCCACAAGGATCGGGCGGACGACACTGTCGATGATGTCGCGCTGTGCAGCCGACACGCCCTTCTTCAGCTGGCCTTGTTGAAAGGACAATAGAAATCCAAACTGCTCGGCAGACATTGCCATCGCCATAGCCAATTCTGTCAGTTCGGGGACGGCAAATAGCTCTACGAGTTCGGGAAATCGCAGCGTTGGACTGTTGCCGTAGAACATATTGAGCAGAAAGAGATTGCTGACGAGCTCCGGGTGCGCGAGCGCACAGTCGATTGCAGTAACACCGCCTGCATCGTGGCCAACGCAGGCGATCTTTTCGAGGTGAAGAAATGAGGCAACGGCTTCAAGATCTCCAAGCTGCTGTTGAAAGTTGTAGTCGAAGCCTGCAGGTTTATCCGAAGCCCCAAAACCGAGGAAGTCGAACGCCACGACGTGGCGCCCAGCTTTGACCAGGAAGGGTATGAGGAGGTCATAGATTTGCAGGTTGTCGGGAAAGCCATGGAGCAACACAAACGTTGGACCTGCACCGGGGTACTCTCTAGCGTAGAGGTGGTTTCCCTCTCGCGGAATCGAAAGCTCACGAAACGATATTGCCTGGTTGTGCGAAGTCTCTGACAAGATTGCCTCCTGAGTAGCTGGCAGCGGTCGTCTGCGCTTCGCCAATGAATCAGACTCTCAGGCTATTGGGGAGCACGCGCTCGAGTCTGGACCCAAACGTGCGCACTTTGACTGAAATCAGCGTCACGCTGCATCAGGCGGAAAATGTGAAACGAGAGTGTTTTCGGCCAATACCTGATCATTCCGTTGCTCGTAACGTCAGATCTATCCGCAGAGCGGGTCGGAGTTTCCTATGACAAATTCCATCATTCTGGTGACAGGCGCTTCAGGGGCGACTGGTGGCAGCGCGGTTTCTTCCCTTGTTGCACGTGGGCATCAGGTACGTGCGCTTGTTCACGAAGAAGACAAGCGTTCGGAAGCACTGAGGGCATCCGGGGTTGAAGTCGTCACAGGCGATCTTCTCGACATCGACAGTGTCCGGTCTGCCATGGAAGGCGTGAGTGCGGCGTACTTCGTCTACCCACTCGGACCAGGACTTTTAGCTGGGACTGTAAATTTTGCTCAGGCTGCAAAGGAAGCGGCGGTGAGTGCGATCGTCAACCTGTCACAGATGACGGCTCGCCGCGACTCTCTCAGCCACGCGGCGAAGGATCATTGGCTCGCAGAGCAGGTACTTCAATGGTGTGGCGTCCCGGTGACGATTCTGCGCCCGACTCTTTTCGCGGAGTGGCTCCTCTACCCGTTTGCATGGAAAGACTATGCCAGGAGAGACACGCTTGCGCTCCCATTTGGAAATGGAAAGGTTGGCCTCATTGCCGCCGAAGATCAGGGGCACGCAATCGCGTCCGTCCTTTCAGAGCCAGCAAAGCATGCAGGCAAACTTTACAAGCTACTCGGTCCGGCTGAACTCGACTGGTATGGCATCGCCGCCGCAATGAGCGAAGTTCTCGAGCGCACGATCACCTATACTCCGGTCAGCGTCGATGAGTTTGTGGCGAGTCTGGCTAAGATGCCGCAGTTCTCTTCACCATTCTTCCTGCAACACATTGGAGCGGTAGCCCTGGATGCACAGAACGGCATCACGGGCGGAACAAGTAGCGCAATGGAAGATCTGACCGGCCGACCGGGGATGACGATCCAGGAGTTCGTACAGAAACACCAGGCGTCGTTCGAAGTATCAGCGTCTTAAACAGATACGGTGAACGATTGCAAGATGAACAGAGGTCGCAGACATGAAAGACACACCGCTACACACAATGTTGACCTTGGTTGAGGCACGGAAGCACGGCGATATAGAGACCGCCCTGGGTTGCTACGAAGATGAGGCCAGCATAGTCTTTGGACCAGGCAAGATCGGGGTCGGACAACAAGCCCTCCGCGACTTCATACAATTCGCAATGAGCCTTCCAGTGGTGTTCACAACGCGAGATGTCATAGAGAGCGACACCATCGCGCTTCATTATTCCGCCTGGACGAGCAGCAGCGTGGATGAGGCAGGGCAAGCGCAGGAACTCGGAGGCATCACCACAGATGTCTTGCGGAAGCAGGCGGATGGATCGTGGCTCATCGCGATCGATAACGCATGGGGCGTGAGCGTCCTGGAGAAGACTTCATAACCTCGGTTGGGACTACGGACCATTTTCTACGCGTGCGAAGCTGAATAGAAGCCCTTTCCGCAAGACGAGGTTAACGTGATGCCTGCCTTTCTCATAAGCGCCCTGGCTGTCGTTTGTGCGGCAATTCTGATCGTCATCCTCCACCGTTCGATCAGGCAAGCCATCCTTCTTACGGTCATGGCCGTAGCTTGGTTCGCTGTCACTGGAATGTTGGCGGAGGCGGGCTTCTTCAGCAACTTTGCCGTAACGCCTCCCCGCCTCCTCCTCGCCCTGGTGACCCCGGCCGTCGCACTTGCCATAGTCATCCGGAGCAACTCTCTGAGAGAGTCCCTCGCTGCGACACCCATCGCTGTACTGATCTATCTCCAGGTATTTCGGGTTGTTGTTGAGGTCCTTCTATTTCGGGCGTACAAGATGGGCAACATTCCAGTTCAGATGACCTTCGAGGGCAGGAATTTCGACATCATCGCGGGCCTGACGGCTCCGATCGCCGGATGGCTCTATCAACGCAGCAAGAGTCGACTGCTCGCCACTCTTTGGAATGTCGCAGGCCTGGGTCTACTTGGGAATATAGTTGTAGTCGCGATCCTGTCGATGCCGGGCAAACTCCGTTACTTCACCGACGGCCCCGCGAACACGCTTCTAACGCACTTTCCGTTTATCTATCTGCCGGCAGTGCTTGTCCCGATCGCCTATACCGCCCACATCCTCTCTCTGCGACAGCTTTGGTCGCGGGGCTCATCTCCAGAGGGAGCAGCGGGTGCCTGATCCCCTTGAACCTGATTCCGTTCAAACCGCAACCAATCCCTGGAACTGACTGCCTATGTTTACGCTCAAGCCGCCTTGCGACGAAGCAGCCATTCTGAGCAGCACAACTGCGACACATGGTCAGCGAGGTGGAACATGGGTATTGGTCTGCACGATCCTTGGCACAAGCATGGCGTTCATCGACGGCACCGTAGTGAACGTCGCGATACCAGCCATGCAAGTCTCACTGCACGCGACGGTCAGCGATGCCCAGTGGATCGTTGAGTCCTATGCCTTAATTCTCGCGGCCCTACTTCTGGTCGGTGGAGCGATGGGGGACATCTACGGGCGTCGCAGGATCTTCGTCTGGGGCGTCGTTGTGTTCGCGGCGGGGTCCACTTGGTGCGGACTTTCGCATTCCATCACGTCCTTGATCCTTGCTCGTGGCGTGCAGGGTCTTGGAGGAGCCATGCTGATCCCAGGAAGCCTCGCCCTCATCAGCGCCTCCTTCTCAAGCGCCGAGCGGGGGAAGGCAATCGGGACGTGGTCCGGGTTCACTGCGATTACAACGGCCATTGGTCCTGTCTTCGGTGGGTGGCTTGTGGATCACAGGTCCTGGCGGTGGGTGTTCTTTGTTAATGTGCCAATCGCGGTCGTTGTAGTTGTCCTCAGTCTCTGGCGAGTTCCAGAGTCTCGAAATGAGGCCGTAGGAAGGACGCTGGACTGGCCCGGAGCCGCTCTCGCCACCATTGGTCTGTGCGCAGTCACATTTGCGCTAATCGAAGCGCCGCATGGCGGACTACCCGTAAAGCTAGCAACGGTAGCGGGCGTGCTCGCCCTGATCTGCTTTCCATTTGTAGAGGCACATTCCTCATCCCCGATGGTCTCGCCGAAGCTCTTTCGCTCACGAGACTTCACAGCGGCAAATCTCATCACGTTCTTTCTCTACGCAGCGTTTGGCGGTATGCTCTTCTTCCTTCCCCTCGATCTGATTCAAGTGCAACATTACTCGGCCACGGCTGCAGGATCGGCTCTGTTGCCGCTGATTCTCATCATCTTTCTTCTATCGCGATGGTCGGGTGGCCTTATTGCTCGGTATGGTTCAAGAATGCCGCTCGTCATAGGCTCTTGCGTGGCGGGACTAGGCTTTGGACTGTTTCTGAGGGTTGGGTCGGGAGGCTCCTATTGGATCACGCTTTTTCCTGCGGTTGTTGTTCTCGGTCTTGGCATGGCTATAAGCGTTGCTCCGCTTACCACGACCGTAATGAATTCCGTACCTGTCAGTGAGGCGGGTGTTGCCTCGGGCGTAAACAACGCTGTGTCGCGAGTGGCCGGCCTGATGGCGATCGCGATCTTTGGGCTGATCTTGTATGTGAGATTCAACACTGTACTGGACCGTGAGCTGCAAGGCTTTTCACTGTCGCCGGATCAACGCTATCAAGTGAACGAGCAGCGCCCACGATTGGCCGCTGCGGAAGCATCGACCCCACAAGTTCGCCGAGCGCTTGACGATGCGTTCTCGTCCGGCTTCAGGGCTGTTCTGCTGACCGCTATGGGGTGCGCCCTGGCAGGCTCATTGATCGGTTTCGCGATGCTCGAAAGCAGGCAAACGTCAATGGGTGCTCCTCAACGACACTAAGAGCGTCCATGAAGGAATCTCATGACTGTGCCTTCATCACAGAGCGAAGGACTATGACCGCTTGCGTGCTGATGTCGTGTTTATCAGAGTTGCGGCTTGCAGTCGAGAGCTTCGTGGCCCAAGTTTGGCAGTCATGTCATCTCTGAGTGCGTGGCCGACGAATCGAGCGATTCGCCATGGAACGAATAGGATCAGTCATGAATGCTGTCTTTAGAGATACCCTCCTCGGGACGGCGTTTTTAGGCGCGATCAGACAGGCGGTTATGTATCCTTAAAACTGGCCCAAAAAGATGGCACCTCAGGATACGAACAAACTCATGCCCAGCAATGGAGCGACGGCGCTACGACTTGCGTGGACAACGACTTTGCTTGTGTTGATCGGAGTTGTTGCACTGCAATGGCACGCCGCTTCGCTGCTTCTCGGCAGCAGCCTCCAGGGCGATGAGGCGAAACACTTTACCAGTGGAGTAATGGTCTACGATTACCTTCGTTCGGGTTTTACCTTGAAGCCTATTCCTTTCGCGGAACAATTTGAGGTGCGCTATCCGCTTGTCGCCATCGGGCAGTGGCCACCGATGTATTACGCGATCCAAGCGGTCTTCTACTTTGTGGCAGGACCCTTTATTCGGAGCGCCCAGGTGCTAAGTGCTCTAATGGCTGTAACTTTCGCGTCGCTGATATTTCTAGGACTAAAGGCGGATGTTGGTGTCAGAGTTGCGTTGATCGCTGCGGGCGTGTTTCTCGCTGCTCCACTTATGCAGGGAGCTGCTTGGCAGGTGATGTCGGACCTTCTGACCGGACTGTTTGTTTATCTGGCCATCGCCGCGTTTGCGAAGGTGCTCGATGCGCCGGGCAACAAGATGTCGGCACTTGCTTTCGCTGCTTATGCGGTAGCGGCCATTCTTAGCAAAGGTTCGGCGTGGGCGCTCGCGCCATTCTTCCTGTTTGCTCCGATTCTCTCCCGGCGCGCTGGCTTCTTCCGAAGCCGCTGGTTCATGGGCACAATCGTGATTGTGGTTCTCTTTGGCTCCGCATTTTATCTGTTTGCGGCGAGACTTGGGATTGGCTACCCGATGTTCCTTTCCTATTTCCTAAGCCTCGGGATAAAAACGCGATGGTTGACCGTCGAACAGGTGCTTGCCTTTGCCCCGGCCTCGATGCTTGTGATCGGGGTCATCGGAGCGCTGATTGCGATCCATGCGCGATGGTGGCTGAACGACCAGACGCACCGGACAAGCCTGTCACTTGTGGCAGCAGCCTGGGTGGCTTCGCAGATCGTTTTTCTTGCGATTCTCCCCATGACTCGCGAGCCACGAGTGATGCTCCCTGCGCTGGCTCCTCTGGCTGTGCTCGCGGCTGGGACGATGCGTTCGCTGCAGCGTGTGGTACGGCAGGAACCAGTGTTTGCGGCGGTTGTTCCCGCGATTCTCGGCGGAATTATCCTGGCTGGCTCGCTCTCAGCCGGAACCTATCGCGTGGATGGGTTTCGCCGGGCAGCGGATGCTATGCCATATCCCTCGGATGGAGCTCTAATCCTGGTTGCTACCAACAAATGGGGCGGTGAGGAAGAACTGATTTCTGAGCGGCTGTCGCACGATAGGGCGCACAAGGATGTCATTCTGCGCGGCTCTCATGTGCTTGCCGACCTTAGCCTGGAGGAGATGGGAGAGGAACCGCTCTTCGACAGCGCCGACGCCGTCCGGAACTATCTGCTGCAAATGCCGGTGCGATTTGTTGTGCTGAGCAGTCCGCCCTATCAATATTCGTTTCAGGCACTGATCGACGCAGCAGTCGCGGGCGATCCCCAGGACTTCCATCTAGTGGCTCAAGTCCCAATCGTGGTAAGGCCTTCCGGCACGATCCTGCACGAGCTACGGATTTATGAGAATCCGGCGGGGCGGGACCGCCATCCAGACGTGGTGCAAACGAGGCTCGGATCTATTGGCGGACGGCGCATCCTGGAGTATCGCTGGAAGTGAGTGGAGTAGATTCATCAGGAAGCTGCCATTTGATGCGAGATCTAGTCTGCCAGCCTGACTTAAGCAGTTATGTCGCCCAGTTCAGAGACAGAGGAGATGGGGCCTGCGCTGACGACCCGACCCTGATTGAACACAATTGCATCCTGACACGAGTACATTGCCACGAACGTTTCGCTGGGCAACGCGCGGTAGGATCCTGCTCTGATCGTCAATATGGGAGTACCACGTGTAGACGAGACCGACTCTTTCGCCGGCATTCGCAATAAGTTGTAACTGGCGTTCAATCTTTGATCGCGCCCACAGATCATCTGCATCGACAAAGGCAATCCATTGCGCGGCCCGCGATCCACTCTAGGCGGATAGGTGGAGAGGGGGAGGTGCGTGATGCCCGGTGCCTTCAGTTGTTGCGCCCAGATCATTGTGGGAGATCACTTTCAGACGAAGCTATGCGGACGATTGGTTGGATTGTTTTCTTGATTGAAGGTCCCAGAAGTGATTGGTGATCCCGATGATGAATGAAATACCACTGTAGAAATGATAAAGAAAGTTGAAGAGGATAGCCGAAAGCATAAAGGCGATACCACGGTTATCAAACAAGAAGGCATAGAACCTGAGATTCAAGATAATGAGTGCTGCTGAGACGCCAACACAGGCGTAGAGAAGAGGACTGGACCGGATATAAAATATCGAGATACCCAATGAAACTGCGATATAAGCGAGAGCAACCAGCCGGTGCCAATCCTGGATGGAGTCGTTCTTTCTGTATCGATGTCGAACGAGCAGCAGTGCTGGAGTCAGAAGCAAAGGGACGATCAGGCCATACATCTTGAAGAAGTATGCGGTCGCGGCAAGGCCCGTCAGCAACGCAGCCATCAACAGATGGGCTCTCCGCGGTTTTGAGTAGAAGACCAGTTCGCCCCACCATCGAGCGAGCATCCAGAAGACGATGGCGAACAGCGGAAACATGAGCGGCAGACCATGCACGGCAGCCATCCGGAACCCCAGCGCGAGCAGGACGAAGACCAGGAAGACGCTCACCCGCTGGCCCATTCGCAGATTTAGGTCGTTGGGCATGAAGTGGTCGCGCAGGATCAGTCTTGTCCAGGGAATGCCGCGGTGAAAGATGTCGGTCTCGATGATCGATTTCAACGTCCAGCATTTCAGGTGCTTCACCTGGATGGAGCCATCGAGCGCGATTTTCCGATTTGCATGCACCATGCGGTATCCGAGTTCTATGTCCTCTATTGCCGGGCGCTCGAAGGTTTCATCAAAGCCGCCGTGCTCCTGGAAGATCTCGGTGCGAATCGCTCCGCAGCCGCTCCAGAACGTCGAGGCGTGCTTCGATCCGGTCTGGTGTACAAACGAGTGCATCAGATTTTTGTATTGCGAGAGAAAACCCCAGCAGTAAGGTTCGGTGTCGTAGGCCCCGATCAAAGCGTCGAGCGAAGCGTCTTTTTCGAATCGGTTTCCGAACTTCTCCAAGGTGTCGGCCGCGACCAGGACGTCGGAGTCAATGAAGAGGAGGACTTTGCCGGTCGCCATCTTAGAACCGAGGTTGCGGGCAAATGAAGGGCCCATGGATTTGCCGGTACTGAGAACGATTGCGCCATAATTAAGGGCTAGTTGTCTTGTGCCGTCGACGGAGCCATCGTCGACGACAATCGTTTCGTGGGGGCGGACGGTGCCCCCGTGCAATGCACCGAGGCATCGATCAAGATAGCGTTCTGCATTGAGGGCCGGAATGACCACTGAGATCGACTGAGCCATGAGTCCGGAGGGATCGTTCCTTCAGATTTCTTCGATGTGATGAATTGGTGATAAGCCAGCCTGCCACCATCCCAGCCGCGGCGCAAGTTTATTAATCAATGACAATCGTACTGTGGTCATGGATGAACTCGACGACAACCTCGCCACCTACGACCACACGCGCATTAGCTTAGAGGTACGGCGCCACGCTTCTTTCAGGAACATCCTGGGATCGTGCCATGCTGCCAGTACGGAATAGCGCGGAACGGCTCGCCATCTTCCTTTCGTACTCTTGCTCATCGCGGTGCGCATCGTTAGATAACGGTAGAAAGAGGATTTTTGGCGCACCTCTAAAGAGCGAAACTGAGCAGGAGCTGCGGCGAAAATCTTGCGACATGCTGCAAGAAAATCACGTTCCATCAAGAGAAAGTGGCTGGAGATCGAGAAAGGTGACTGGCGGTACAATACCACCACCTCCGGCACCACCGCGAACGGATAACGGGCTGCAAGACGTGTATGTAACTCCCAATCTTCGGCGGCATTGAGAGTCTCATCGAAACGCCCTACCTCTTCTACCGCCGAACGGCGCAGAAGTGTATTCGACCCGCAGGCGATAAAGTTCTGCCGCAGAAGAGCTTCCTGCACATTGCCTTCGAAGGTAGCGCGGACATCGGGATGGGAGGGCCGCATTTTCTCATCCATAAAATCGGTCCAGCCGTATACGACTGCGATATCGGTGCAGCCTTCGATTGCTGCGATCTGTAGCTCAAGCTTGCGCGGAAGCCAGATATCGTCTGCGTCGATGGACGCCACAAACTCGCCGAGGCTGCGAGCTATAGCCAAGTTGCGCGCCGCCGACGGGCCGCGCAGCGGCTGGCGCAGAACGACTATCCGCCCATCATCGATTTCAGCAAGTACTTTGACTGTCTCGTCTGTCGAGCCGTCGTCTACAACAATCAGTTCAAAGTCGCGGAAACTCTGTCGCAGTACCGATTCGACAGAGGCTGCGATGGTCGTGGCGGCATTGTGTGCTGCCATCACGCAACTGATTTTCACGCTCTTATACGGCTCGTCCAACGCTGCCATCGGTACCACCAAGGGATCTTCGCGACCCCGGTGCTAAGACCCTCCTGGGTTGCGAGGGTGAAGAAAGGGGCCGCATCTGTTGAGAACGTCTGGAGTATGTAGTCTTCCATCATCGGAATGCGAGGGGCACTGGCTCGCTGATAGTGAATGAATAGCATCACCCGTTCCTGCGAGGTCGTGGGATCGCCCCGATGCCAGACACGCGCGTCGAAGGTGTAGAAGTATCCATCGCCAAAGCCAGCGATCTGCTCTGGCTCTCCATGGGAGAGAACCTCTGCATCTGTCAACGGCGGCGCTTGTCGCAGCCTATGGGTGCCGGGGAGGCACCAGGTCGCTGACTCCTGCGTGCATCCCTCCAACCCGATGCCCACCGTGACCGTGGGCCACAGCAGACTCTCCAGATCGACGTGCCATGCGCTCGCCTGGTTTGGAGTGGATCGACGAATGTTGGCACCCCACATAACCAGGTCTTGCGTTCCCAGAATGGTCTCGACGACAGACACGATGGCAGAATCCTGGGCAACGCGCCGGATCGCGTCGGTTTCAAGATAAGGCACTGCATTCCGGCCCTCAGCGCGTAACGATGCCAACGCGCTTGTGAAGACGGGTTCGTCCGCTAGGAGCGCGGGCAAAATGGATGTGTCTGCTAAAGGGCAGGCCTGCGCTACAAAGCCCAGTGCTCGGTATTGGTCTGCAGTCTCTATATCAGGTCTCCGGCAACGCTTCGCCCGAATCTTGCAGAGTGTAGCATGGAAAAATCCCGCCGATAACATCAGGCGACAGAGTCCGGCTTGCTGGAAACTTGCCAGGACGGTTGTCCCCGGGTTCCGTTTTTAGGGTGCGTCTTTCTGACAATACGTATTCTTATGCCGAGCATTGTCGATCCCAGATCACAGTTGGGCGGAGCCTGGACCGTGACCCGCGGGATCATGAAGCTGCTCAGCGCACCGCCGTTGAATGCAGAAATCATTTCAGTGATGCCATCTGAAATGTCATGGACGACTCATCGCGCCAGGCGTTATGTGGCTCTGGCGCAGTCACTGGTATCTGGGTTGCCGGCAAAATTTCAATTTCAGTACTCGCGACAGATGCTCGACACGGTGCGGCGGCATCTTGCAGATCAGCACTTCAATCTTCTTCTGCTGAATGGTTCGGATCTGCTGTGGATGCTTCCGCACTTGCCGCAGGGTACAGCGACGCTGCTTATTGCTCATAACATCGAGCATCTTCTCTATGCTGACCAGATTCAGGTTATGTACCCCCGGCAGGGTCTACGGAAGACATTGCTACTGCGTGACCATGCACGCCTTTGTCATCATGAGCTTGAAGGATTGCGTGCGGTCGGCAATGTGATGTGTCTTTCTACTCAGGATGAGGCTTATGTGCACAGGGAATGTCCTGAGGTGAATTGCGTCACAATCCCGCCACTTTTTGACGGCACGCCTGCCGCGCGTCCGGCAGATTTAGAGACTGCATCCAGACTCGAAATCGGGATGCTGGCGAATTTCGGGTGGTGGCCAGTTCAGCAGGGGGTGCGGTGGTTTCTTGACGAGGTCTTTCCACAGCTCCATGCCAACATCCGCCTTCATCTGTTCGGAAAGGGCAGCGAGGATAGCGCAACAGAGCATCCAAGGGTCGTGAAACATGGCTACATTTCCGAGCTTGATACCGTGTGGTCCACCTGTCACTTGATGATCTGCCCGGTCTTTGCTGGCGGCGGTGTTTCAATCAAGTTGGTGGAAGCCGTTTGCCGGGGAGTTCCGGTGATTGCGACGCGGTATGCCATGCGTGGACTCCCAATCGATTCAGATCCGGCGATCGTTCTGCGGGATACGCCCGCCGAGTGGATCGAGTTTCTCAACTCCGATGACGCTCTGAAAGTGCGCCAGCTTTCACCGTCGCCGCGAGCCATTGCTCACTTTCTTCCGAAGAATCATCTGGATCGGCTCTGTCACGTTCTCCATGACATTATTGAAAAGTGAAGATAGGCGGGCTGTCGAGCTTGAATCTCACGAGGCGGCTCTCAACCCCGGAACGCAACGCTACTTCCAGTACTCATCACTAATGCGGGAGGCACCACAATTTCAGAGTCGGAAGATCTCGGCCTGTAAGATTCGGTAAAGCAGTCGAATCAGTCAGCCCCCTCCGCAGTCCACCAGGATGACCGGACGATGACGCCATCACGAGTCAGTCATGCATGAGACCGAACAGTCCCGTAAGCCTCTGGCGCTTCTCGGCTTCTATCTGAGAGGCCATGAGCGCGCATTGTTTGGTGCCCTTCTGTTCGCCCTCGTCAGTCAGATCTTCCTGATGATCGATCCCCTGATCCTGCGCCACGTTCTGGATCACTACGTATTGCGTCGAAGCGACTTTTCGCCGCAGGGGTTTCTTCTCCGTGTCATTTTCTGGCTAACGCTGATTCTAGCGGCAGCGTTGATCGCATGGATAGCTCGCGGTTTTCAGACCCAGTCCGTCTGCAGTCTGGCCCAGAGAGTCAGCACTCAGATTTACAGCGATGGCATGAGTCATTCTCTCGAGATTTCTTACGCTGAGCTTGAGCAGAGACGCAGTGGCGACACCATGAGCCAGTTGCAGAGAACGCGCCGCGAAGTAGAACTCTTTCTGACCTCAGCTGTGAACGTTCTGTTTACCTCGCTCGTCGGTCTCGCATTCATCATCATCTACGCGTCGCGCCTTCATTGGTCGGTGCCCCTCTTTCTCCTTGTAACGGCGCCAATGGTGATGTTCTTCAGCATCCTGCTTAGTCGCAAAGTCCGGTCAACACAGGAAGAGATCGTGAAGCAGTCCAGCGTCCTTGCCGGGTCCGCCGGAGAGTCGTTGAAAAATATGGAGTTGGTCAAGAGCCTCGGCCTGACCGGAAACGAAGTGTCGCGCTTTCGCACCGGCAGCGCTCGGATACTCGAGCTTGAATTGCGCCGCATTCGCCAGGCTCGCATCTATAGCTTCTTTCATGGTGCGGGCGTGCATATCGTGCGAGTCTCTCTTTTCCTCTTGCTCCTGTATCTCTTTTCGGTGGGCAAGGGTACGGTAGGACAATTCTTTTCGCTTTTTCTCTATTCGTATTTCATCCTCGGCCCCATGCAGGATCTTGGCAACGTAATCAGCCAATATCGGGAGTTAGAAGCGTCCCTGATTGCATTCGGCGAACTGATGGATCACCCTAAGGAGTCCAGGCCCGTCGAGCCTGTATCGATCTCCGTCCTCGATACTTTGGAGTTCGATGGCGTGAGTTTCAGTTATGGACCCACGGGATGCGGCCATGGCCCTGCAGCTCAAGCAATCAGTTTCCGGGCCTCTCGTGGCGAGACGATCGCCTTTGTTGGACAATCCGGTGCAGGCAAATCCACGATCATCAAGCTTCTCTCCGGCCTGTACTCTCCATCCGAAGGCAGAATTCTCTTCAATGGAGTTTCCAGTTCTGAGGTTGATTGGAATTGCCTCCGCAACTACACCGGACTGGTCACGCAGGAGACGCATTTATTCTCCGGTACCATCCGCGACAATCTGATATTTGCAGCCCCGGACGCGACTGAAGATGAATGTCTGACGGCGCTGCAGCAGGCAGCGGTCACCTCTCTACTCGAGCGAGGCCGCGACGGTCTCAACAGCAGGGTCGGCGAAGGAGGATTGCAACTCTCTGGTGGAGAGCGCCAGCGCCTCGCAATCGCGCGTGCTCTCCTGCGGAGGCCTCAACTGATTCTATTCGATGAGGCAACTTCGGCCCTTGACTCCATCACCGAGCAGGCGATTGGAGGAACCATCCGCAATCTCGCCACTGCCAACCAGATCATCACCATTGTGATCTCGCATCGGCTCGCCACCGTAATCCGCGCTGATCGCATCTACGTTTTGGCAAAAGGCCGCATCGTCGAGTCGGGGACGCATGAGGCTCTCCTGGCCAGTGATGGACTGTATTGCGATATGTGGCAGCGCCAGTCCGGAAGCTTCGCGGGGAGCACCGAAACGCAGGTCGGAGGCAATATCTCGTATCAGTAGAGCGCGGGAAAGCCGCAAGGAAGCAATCATGTCAGGCTCCTTGCACGTACAAACTAGCGTCGGAACCTGTATGGTCGAACGCCAGCTATGCTCCAGCTCATATAGTTTCAATGTCTCTGGTTATTTGCACCAAAGCCATGCCTCGAAGCGCATCGATCGGCATCGTCAACTTAACGTGTGTGAGAAGCTGAGGAGGTGAGCAGCTCTGAGCGGTATCGCCGTCATCGTTTTCCGATCGAAGTAGTAGAGCACTGCGTCTGGCTGTATTTCCGTTTCTCTCTGAGCTGTTGTCGGACTGCACTCAAATCCCGGAATTGGAAGCGGTTGATGTACTTTAATCCCGGACGAAAAAACGTGCTGCGGAATGGTGAGCGTTGTGCGCTGGCGCGTTCATGATGATCGAGTGCTGCGCGGAGACGTCGGCGAAGAGCGCTCGGCCAGTGTTCGCTGGCTGCCTCGATCCATTCCTCCTCGCGCTGAGAGAGAAGGGATAAGACGCTGAGCCACAGTCTTAGGCCTTCTCGATATCTGATCTGCATTCTGGTTGGCTTCGACTCTGGAGCTGCATTCCGAACGAGTGCTCCGACAAGGGCAAGCATCTCCGTTCGGAACTGAAGATATTGGTTCTGCGGGTCCGTGGACCGCGTAGAGAGTTGCGGGTCTGGATACCAGGCGAGCAGCTGGAGAAGGTCGTCGACGAAACGACGAAACTCGATACCGGTGGTTTGACTCAATAAAGCAGCTCGCGGGGCGGCTCCACGTAAAGCGGCAAGATAGATCCTCTCGATAAAGACCTGCGCCCCCTCAAGATGCCGGACATGACGGCCAATCTCGGCACCGGTCAGGTTTTCGCCGCAGCTCTGGCAGAGGATCGCCCGGACTGGCGCGGTTCCGAACGGAAGGGGATCGTCTTCACCGCAGATTGGACAGCCGTGTCCGAGAGGACACTCGTGGATGCGGCAACGAAGCAGGGCAGGGAAGGCCCATTCCCAGCGGACATGGACATAGGGCTGTTCGGTGATGCAGTTTGGGCAAAAGGCGTAGCCAGTCCTCTTGTCGCGCTGTATTCAAATCCCGGAAGATTGCCTTACGGCCTCACTTGCTGCATTGGATACCCGGACATCGCGAGAGGTCTTGCACTCAAAGACTGGATCTCCGCCTTCTCCTTCCGCGATGCGCGCTGGATACTGATAGCTCCAAGGGGGCCTCGATGAGCATACGTCTGGCCTCTCTGTTGCCCGTCTTGGTGATGCCACCGCGACGGATGGTTCCACCGCTGGAGTGCTCGGACGGAACCAGGCCAAGGTAGCCCATCAATCTGGCGCAACAGGTTCACGACCTGCTCTGGACTATGCTTCTTCCCTCGTGCCATACACAGCTCCTTTGTTCTCAGTTTGTATCAACTCCACTGGTACAAAAGAAGACGGGCACTCCACTGCGCGGCAGTCCGCCGGAGATACGGCTCGCCATCCGCCAAGCCAGAGCCAGGCCGGTGATGGAAGCTCTACGAGCTTGGTTCGACGCGACACTTCAGACCCTCTCGGCCAAGAGCGACATGGCCGGAGCAATCCGCTATGCGATCTCGCGATGGACCGCGCTCACTCGCTACCTCGACGATGGAGAAGTCGAGATCGACAACAATGCCGCCGAACGCGAGTTGCGCGTCGTCGCGGTAGGTCGGAAAAATTATCTCTTCGCGGGATCCAACCGGGGAGGCGAACGCGCCCCCGCCTTCTACTCGCTCATCGGATCGGCCAAGCTCAACGGGCTCAACCCAGAGATCTATCTTCGCCATGTCCTCACCCGAATCGGAGATCACCCCATCAACCGCATCGCGGAACTGTTGCGGGCGGGGCAGGCTGAACTAACCCCAGGGCTGCTGCTTGCAGCTGATGTGCCTTCTTCTGAAGACTGACAGTCGCAAGTGTCGGATCGGCACCGACGGGCTCCCAGACGCGGCGGCCGTCCTGCTGGTAGCGAAGGTAATAGGTTGACGCAGGGCAGTGGCGACTTCCCTGATGCATTGCTGTGCGGGGCCGAATACGGCCGTTATTGGCGTAGGCGGCAGCAACGTATGGATAAGAGCCGTCTGGGAGACGGATCCGAAGGTAAAGCCGGACAGGTGATTTCATGTATCGCGCCCTCATGGAGGCTGATACCCAAATCAAACCGACTTTCCCGATTATGCGTGAAAATTTGGTAGCAGGGTTGTTAGCAGAGCGGCTCGCAACCTTGTAACTAGCTCAAATTGAACACTTAGAGGTTTATGGCGGAGAGGGGGGGATTCGAACCCCCGATAGACTTACGCCTATGTCTGATTTCGAGTCAGGTGCATTCAACCGGGCTCTGCCACCTCTCCACTCTGTCGATCGATAGTCGGTGTCGCCGTTCCGGTGGCGAAACCCCATGCATTCGGCTCTTGGCTAAGAACGCGCGATCTACTCCAAAGATACCGGGAACAGGGAACTAAGTCCACTGCAACCGTTGCGAGCGGAGTTCATTTCGCCATCCGATCGAGATGTCGAAATCCGCCTGTCGCAACGAAAATGGTGATGAATACCGACAGGTTGTAACTCGCGTGCACAATCGTCGAACAAGCTACCGACTTCGACCGTACCCGGATCGTCGTCAATATCAGCGACACGAAGAACAGGACAGCGACCCCGCCCCACGCATGCGCGATCTGCTCCGCGTGCAGCAAAGCGAACAGCACACTGCTCGCGACGCTGGCCGTCACCACTGCCGTCTGGCTGCGAAAGAACAGGTTGCCAGTCTCTCCATCGAGCCCAGCGTGCGCGTCCTCCGGAAACGTGGCAAGATGCCGTGGAGGCTCTGCTCCTGCAAGCTTCGCCGCGAAGATCGTCGCCGAATATCGTAACGTCGCATGTATCCAGTCGAAGCCGATGGCGAAGGCTGGAAGCAGAAATCCGCGAAACACAATCTCCTCGAAGAGCGGGGCCAGCAGCGTGCCAAAGAACGCCACGATCCACACATCAGAAGGCGTACGAAAGAAGTCGTCCATGGGCAGCGACTTCGGCATGGGGATCAGGCTGGAGACCGCCTGCACCGCCAGCCCCACTGCGAGCCCGAGAGGAACCAGGCGGAAGCCATGGCGCATCGCCGTGCGCCCGTCCCAATTGATCCCTGCAAGAAACCCACGCTCGAAGAACACCGGGAAGACCGCAAAGCTCACGCCCAGCGCAGCCAGGTAGACACCTGCCTGCGCCACAAGTTGCCGCTTGGGCTGGATGAGCCGCGTTGCTGCCGAGGCCCCCGTCGCGGAGTGTGCAAATGCAGCCAGCACCACTTGCGCGAGAAAGAACAGCAACACCGTGATCGCCAGCAGCAGAAGAACGTGGCCAATGTGCGGGACCCTCGATGAAGGACCGTCGTCTGTGAAAGACGTCCAAAGATCGGGGCCCTCCTGCGAAGCTTCGCGCTTCAGATCTTCGGATACCGGCGCGTCCTCGTTGAACTCCCCGCTCATGCCTTCTTCGGCCTTCCCACAGCCTTCTTCGCCGCTTTCCTTGTGGCCTTCTTCTTCGCTGTAGGTTCAGGCATGGCGCGAGCCGTCGGCACCCCGGTCTTCTTCTCCGGAGCCACAAACTTCCCACGCGGCTCCTTCTTCCTGTCCTCCGCCGCAACAATATCCAGCGGCTGTGGCCCCGCATGACTCTGCGCACCATTCAGCGTCACGCCGCCCGGCAGAGAAGCATAGTACCTGGCCAGAAAGCTGCCCGTATGCGATCCCGCAACAGTCGACACCTGCTCCGGTGTCCCATGCGCGATCACACGGCCGCCGCCCTCGCCACCCTCCGGGCCCATATCGAGGATGTAGTCCGCATTGCGAATGATGTCGAGATTGTGCTCGATGATGACCACTGTGTTGCCGAGGTCCGTCAGCCGATGCAGCACCTCCAGCAGTTTGCGCACGTCATCGAAGTGCAGCCCCGTCGTCGGCTCGTCCAGCAAATAAAGCGTCCGTCCCGTCTGCCGCTTCGAGAGCTCCCGCGCGAGCTTCATGCGCTGTGCCTCACCGCCCGAAAGCGTCGTCGCCGACTGCCCGAGGTGAATGTATCCCAGCCCCACATCCACCAGCGTCTGCAACTTGATATTGACGGTGGGAATGTCCTTCAGGATCGGCACGGCGTCTTCAATCGGCAGATCGAGCAAATCCGCAATCGAGTAGCCATTGAACTTTACCGCCAGCGTCTCCTGATTGTAACGACGACCGTTACATACTTCGCAGAGCACGTAGACATCCGGCAGGAAGTTCATCTCGATCCGCCGCTGCCCTTCGCCTTGGCAAGCCTCACAGCGTCCGCCCTGAACGTTGAACGAGAACCGTCCCGGCTTGTAGCCACGCTCACGCGAATCCGGCAGCATAGCGAATAAGTCACGCATCGCCGTAAACACGCCTGTGTACGTGGCCGGATTCGACCGCGGAGTCCGCCCAATCGGCGACTGGTCGATCTGAATCACTTTGTCGAGCTGGTCGATCCCACGCACCGCTCCATGCTTGCCTGGCTCCTCGCGCGATCCGTAAAGCTCCTTCGCCAGCGCGCGATAGAGGATATCGTTGACCAGCGTGCTCTTGCCCGACCCACTCACACCCGTGACTACCGTCATCACGCCGAGAGGGAAGTGAGCCGTTACCTCGTTCAAATTATGCGAGTGCGCGCCTTCCACCGTCAGCCACTTGCCGGTCAGCGGCCGCGGAGCTTTATCCGGAGTAGGCCGCGTCACAATGTCGATCTTGCCCGCAAGATACTGCCCGGTGATCGAAGCCGGGTTGTCCATGATCTCCTGCGGCGTTCCGCTAGCGATCAGGTAGCCGCCGTTTTTCCCAGCGCCCGGCCCCAGATCCAGCACATAATCCGCCTTGCGAATTGTGTCTTCATCGTGCTCGACCACCAGCACCGTATTGCCCAGATCGCGCAGCGCCTCAAGCGCCGTAATCAAGCGCTGATTGTCCCGCTGATGCAGCCCAATCGAAGGCTCGTCGAGCACATACAGCACCCCGCGCAGCTTCGATCCAATCTGCGTCGCCAGTCGAATCCGCTGGCCCTCTCCACCCGACAAGGTAGCCGCCGAACGATCCAGCGACAGATACCCCAGCCCTACTGCATTTAAGAACTCCAACCGCTCGATGATCTCCCGCTGCAGCCTGTCCGCAATGATGCGGTCGCGCCCGGTGAACGCCATACTTCGCGCTCCCGTCAGCGCCCGCTCCAGAGACAGCGCCGTAAAGTCCGCAATCGACGCTGCTTTCGTCTCGTCCGCAACACCGATCGGCACCGTCACCGCCAGTGACTCAGGCCTTAGCCTCCGCCCCTGGCATTGAGGGCATGTCGTCGCCGACATGTACTGCATCATGTACTCGCGATAGCCCTCGCTCTTCGTGTCCTCGAGGTTCGCACGCAGATACGCAAAGATCCCATGGAACCCCGTCCGCGTCGACTCGCCCTTCGGCGGCCCATACATCAGCAGATCCTGCTCAACCTTCGTCAACTCCGCGAACGGCAGCTTCAGGTTGATCTTGTACCGCTCGCCCGCCAGCTTAATCAAACGCAGCAGATACGCCGACCCCGACCCCGGCCCCATCGCTCCATCCAGCAGCGGCTTCGACCAGTCCGTGATCGTCTTGCCAGGGTCGAAGTCGTAGATGCTCCCCAGCCCATGGCACTCCGGGCATGCCCCGTAGTTCGAGTTGAACGAGAAGCTCCTCGGCTCCAGCTTCGGCACATTGATGCCGCAGTCCGGGCAAGCCATCGAGGACGAGTACAGCGTCTCCTCCATGCCATGAATCCCGATCAGCACCAGCCCGTTCGCCATCTGCAGCGCCTTCGCCACCGATGTCTCCAGCCGCCGCGTATCGTACTTCTTTCCCGTCGTCTCCGCATCGGGATTCAGCTTCAGAATGATCCGGTCGACCACCGCCTCAACCGTATGGTTCTTGCGCTTTTCCAGCCGCATCCCCTCGGTCAGCTCCGTCATCTCGCCATCGATGCGTGCCCGGAATCCCTGCTGGTCAAGCGCCTCCAGCTCTTCGCGGAACTCACCCTTACGCCCGCGCACAATCGGCGCGTAGACGGTAATCCGCTCACCCGGTGCCAGCGCGACAATCCGCTCCACAATCTGATCCGCACTCTGCCGCGATATCGGCAACGCGCAATTCGGGCAATGTGGCTGACCCACACTCGCGTACAGCAGTCGAAGATAGTCGTAAATCTCCGTGATCGTCCCCACGGTCGATCGCGGACTGCGGCTGGTCGTCTTCTGTTCGATCGAGATCGCCGGTGACAATCCATCGATCGCATCGACGTCCGGCCGCTCCATCTGGTCAAGAAACTGCCGCGCATACGCCGACAGCGTCTCGACATACCGCCGTTGCCCCTCGGCGTAGATCGTGTCGAAGGCGAGGGAAGACTTGCCGGAGCCGGACAGGCCGGTCACGACCGTCAGCGTGTTGCGCGGAATGCTGACGTCGACGTTGCGAAGATTGTGCTGGCGCGCACCGCGAACCGTAATGTGGGTAATGCTCATAGCGAGAGTGGCCGCTACAGGGCCAAGTCTCTAGGATACGGCATTTGTCTCAATCAATTGCAACGGCGGCAAAGCGCAGCAACATCGCATCAGCGATACCCACAACCACCCAGGGCAACGTTTGCCGCGTCACAGGTATCAGAAGTTGCAACACGTTCGGTGTACATATACAGAACGGTCACAAAACTCTGAGACAATGAAGTACATCGCATTACTTGTAATTCGGGCTCCGTAGCTTGTTCTCCAGTGTTCCGTTCAATCTTGTCGGTGTTTAGGCCATCGTTGGTCCAGGGGTGTGTTTTGAGTGCTTCCATTGTTCTCGTTTGTGCAGTATTAGCCTCAATGGCCGCCGGAGTGCTTCTTTCCTACGGCCTGTGTCAGGCACTCTTCGCCCTGTTCCACAGTCAGGCCAGACAGAGAGCGGAGCAGGCACCGCTCCCCGTCGCTCCGCCCCGAGTGGTCCAGGGCTAAGCCCCTCGAAAGCTCTTTCGGACGCGCCGACGCCCGCCTGTAGAAGTCATAAGTGAATATCCGCACCGACATTTCATAGCGAAATTTATCTCAGCAGCTACTCCTGCGGAGCGGCCTGCTGCTGCGATCCTTGCAGTTGTAGCTGCTCATAGATCTGTTGCGGAGTCTTCTGCTGGTCGCCGGCACCTGAAGTGCCACCAGGCCCGAAGCCAGGCGGCGGCGCAAATGCCGGAGAGCCGTCTGGGTTCGCACTTGCAGGGCCCCTGCCCGTATTGGTGGGAGGCTGGAAGGGTCGCACCGGCGGAACATACTGCTGCTGCGGTTCAACGTCATTCCGTGAGTAATTTCCAGCATTTGCGCTGGGCGGCGTCGCTCCCCCGCGCCGGGGAGTGAGGATCAACTCCGCTGGGCCACTCTTGTTATCCACCAGCAACATGTTGCTGCCGCTGCCGTCCAGCAGGGAAGCGAGCACTTCGGAGACCGGCGACGGTCCGTACTGTCCGAAGACGCTGTCCTCTCCAGCCGATCCGCTGATCTTCATCCCAGTCTTCTGCGATATCTGCTGTAGTATCTGGCCGAGGCTGGCATTAGCCGCACTCACTGTCAGCATTCCGTTAGCGTAAGTCACTTCGAGCTTTGTTTGAGGCCTCGCCGCGGCATTCGAAAAACCGGAGGTCTGCGATGCCGCTCCGGTCGGGGGCGCCGCGGTAGGCTGAGCCGCGGGAAGGCTGGATCCCGCAACGGATGATTGCCCATTCGCTGCGACCTGTCCGACAGCCGAAGTTGTCCCTGCACCTAGCAGCATCGATGCCAGCACGAACGAAGCTTCCCGGATTGGCAGTGAACGGCTCATACCATGGATGGGACGCAGAACCGATGCAAACGTTATGACTGCAGCAACAATCCCTCCTTATTCTAGACCCTCCCTGCTGCCTCGGGAAGAGTTGCGCCACCGCCAGGCCTTGTCCTTGTACTAAACTTCTCTTGCCCCTCTCCCGCAGCCGTTTCGGCGGAGGTCAGGGCTAACATCGCGCTGCCGCATTTTGAGACAGTGAAAGAGTCGCATCGAAGGAGCTATGGAAATCCTCGAAAACAATGACGGGCATGGCAGCTCCGCAACGCGGTTCAGAGCGCTTCTCCTGGTGATCGCTCTTTTTGCCGCAGTCAACTCCTATGGCGAGGTCTGCACCACGCAATCGCAGATGAAGCCCGCCGACCGGGACGTCATTGCCAGTGCCGCTAAAATCCTCTCGTCGAAAGTCCAGACCAACGATATCGCCGGTCTCCGCACGCAGAGCGTTCCCGAGATTGCAAAAGATTACGCGTCCATGACCTCTCTCGTCGCCGCAACCTCTACAAAGATCGCCGCCGCTCCCTTGGCCGTCGATCAGATCTATCTCCTCGACGCAACCAACCTTAAGACGCTCGCCGACGGAACCAACCAGGACTCCCAGTTCTTCTGCTCCCTCAACAACTCCATCGCGGAAGCGACCTTCTTCATTCCCGCCCTGCCACCCGGACGTTACGCCTACGCCCAGGTCCTCGCCCCGAGCGCGACATCTCCCTGGCGGCTCGCCTATCTCCTCCGACAGGATGCATCCGGCAACTGGGCTATGGCCGGCTTCTATCCTAGGTCACTCACCGCTGCCAGTCACGATGGCCTCTGGTACTGGACCCAGGCACGCGACCAAATCAAGAACAAGCACCTCTGGACGGGATACCTCCTCTATCAGGAGGCCCAGTCTCTCCTCCAGCCCGTAGGCTTCGTCGGCAGCACTCACCTCGAACAGCTGCACAAGGAGGCATCCGCGTCCGCACCCCCAGCGCTCTCCGAAGGCATCAGCCCGGAGGCTCCCCTTGTCGTAAAAGGGCAGACCGGCGCGGAGTTCCGCTTCACCAATCTCACCACGGACGATTCCATCGGAGGCGACAAGCTCTACGTCGTCGTCCACCTTGCGCCGGACCCGGAACCGGAACCCGCGACAACCCCGGGGACGCCCCCCGCCAAAGCCACTCCCAAGCCTGCTCCCGCAACCGCACCGCTATCTCCGAAGGAT
This sequence comes from Granulicella aggregans, assembly GCF_014203275.1. Lineage (GTDB taxonomy): Bacteria > Acidobacteriota > Terriglobia > Terriglobales > Acidobacteriaceae > Edaphobacter. The sequence goes on along the minus strand of NZ_JACHIP010000006.1, from coordinate 257,766 downwards.
CGCAATGCCAGCGCCATGGTCGCATTGCTGGCGGCGTATCCTGAGCTCAAATCCACCTTCGGCGGGGTCTGGGTCTTTGCCGACAACCCGGGCAAGAACCCCTTTGTGACCGAACAACCGATGGCCGAGATTCGGTAGGCCGCAGCCACCCTGCAACCGTCGTGAAAAATGCTATCTTGGGACTCGCCAGGGTAAAGCAGGCTCCCCTGCTCTGAGATACCTCAAAGCAGCACAAGGAAGAACATGGAAAAGCCTCTCTCGCAGGCGATCGCCGGACGTCGTGCCACTCCAAGCTTCGATGGCCGCCCCATCCCCGCCGGCGACCTGAAAAAGATCCTGGAGGCGGGCCTCGCCGCTCCCAGCGGATACAACCTGCAGCCATGGCGATTTATCGTCGTCCAGTCGCCGGAGCAGAAAAAACGCCTCCGCGCAGCGAGCTACAACCAGGCCAAGGTCGAAGAAGCCTCTGCAGTCATCGTGGCGTGTGGTGACTCCGATGGATGGCGCCGCGACCTTGACTTGATGCTTCAGCAGGGCCGAGATGGTGGCATGCCTGAAAGCTACGCGGAACAGGCAAAGATCAGCGTCCCAAATTACTTCTCCAGCTTCTCCAGCGAGAAGATGCACGCCTGGCTCAACAAGCATGTCATGCTCGCCTACGCCTTCATGATGCTTACCGCCGAAAGCCTCGGCTATGACACCGCTCCCATGGAAGGCTTCGAGGAGGAAAAGGTTCGCGAGACCCTGCGGCTGCCCCTCAGCTACCGTGTCGTCGCGCTCCTCGCACTCGGCCATGTTAAGGGACCCGAGAAGTTCGACGGAGGCCGCTTTAACATCGCCCACACTGTCTTCGGAGAAGAGTTTGGCAAGCCGCTGAAGGTCTGAGACGGCGAATCTGGAGAGTTGCACATCGTGAAAAACTTGCTTCGACTCTCCGGCCTCTGCCTTTTGCTCTTACTCGTTCTTCTTCTCGCTTTCTATCTCCATCCCGTCTGGTTCAACGACGAACACACCCGCTTCGCCCTCTGGCACCACGGCGTGAAGAGCACCTACATCGAAGCCGGTGGATACCGCGTCCACTACTTCGAAGCGAAACCGGCAACCGGCCCCGGCATCCCTCTCGTCCTGATTCACGGCCTCGGTTCACGCGGCGAAGACTGGGCTTCCTTGATCCCTCAGTTCGCAGCCAATGGCTTCCACGTCTATGCTCCGGACCTCCTCGGCTACGGCCGCACCGACCATCCCGACATCGACTACGCCATCTCTTCCCAGGAAAAGATGGTCGCCAGCTTCATGAACGCTGTCGGCCTACCCCAGGCCGATGTCGCCGGATGGTCGATGGGCGGATGGGTCGCCGCTAAACTCGCCCTCGAGCATCCAGATCTTGTCAGCCGTCTCGTGCTCTACGACAGCGCAGGCATCTACTTCGGCTCCTTCGACACCAGCCTCTTCACTCCAAGCGACACCGCCGGACTTGCGAGACTGACGGCGATGCTTCAACCCTATCCGCCAAAGATTCCCGAGTTCGCCGCGAAGGATGCGCTTCGCGGCCTCGAGTCCAACTACTGGGTCATCCGCCGCACCATCAACTCTATGACCAGCGGTCGCGATCTCCTCGACTTCCGCCTGCATGCTCTCCGCAAACCGACCTTGGTCGTTTGGGGCGGCAAAGACGCCTTGATCCCGCTCACCGTCGGTCAGTCCATGCACCACCTCATTGCAGGATCATCTTTTGTCGTCGCCGAAGCCTGCGGTCATCTGGCCCCGGTTCAGTGCGCACCCGTCGTGATGCCAGCAACCCTGGACTTCCTCAAGTCCAACCCACCCTGGCGCGATGTCGAACAGAAGCTTCCCGGCAATTAGGCCCGCGTGCCCCATTTATCATGGCGCCATCGTGATGAGTGGGAGGTAAGCCCTCAAACGGTCTCGTCCGCCTGCCACTGATAAGCTCCGACTTGCGGCAGCCCCATGTGCGCCAGCACTCGCTGCACAAACTGCACCGCCATCTCAGCCGTGCTCTGCGGCCTGTTATAAAGCGTTGGCATCACTGGAAAGATCGTTGCCCCCGCATCCGACGCAAGCTGCATATTCCGCAGATGAATCCGATTGAACGGAGTCTCCCGCACACACAGCACCAGCGGCCTCTGCTCCTTCAAGCAAACATCCGCAGCCCGCTCGATCAAGCTGTCCGCCAGCCCATTTGCAATCCCCGCCAGAGTCCCCATGGAGCAGGGAAGCACAACCATCCCATCCGACGGATAGCTCCCACTAGCAATATTCGCCCCGATATTCGCATCCACATGATGCTGAATCTTCTTTGAAGCCGCACCTAGAATTCGCTCGACCAGATCGTTCCGCCCTGCGATCTCCATCTCCTCCGCCATCACCCGCAAAGCACTATCCGACACCACAAGATTCACCTTACCCACGCGCTCATCCGCTTCGAGCATCTTCAGCATCTCGACAGCGAAGATCGCCCCACTGGCCCCCGTAATCCCCAGCGTCAAATTCCGCAGCTTCATTGCATCACCCATCGCTATCGATTATCGCCGAAGCAGTTTGGCGTCCGTTGGCACCATCAACATCCGCGCAGAGCATACGCGATCAGCGTCTCGCCCCGCTTGCCGGTGGCCGCCTCATAAGCCGCATTGCTCTCTTCTTCCAATCCAGGAATCGCCGGATCAAGCTCACACCGCTCGATCTCCTCCGTGCTCGCCTCGATGTAGCAAAGCTCGCACGTCGCCAGGTTGTCTTCCTCGGTCCTCATCGGAGGCCCAAACGTCCGGCAAAGAATCGGACGCGCCTCATACAAATCGCAAGTCCCATGCTCCAGCCCGTTTGCGATGTTGAGCGCCGGACAAGGCTCATTATTCGCGAACTCCTCGAACAAGATCACCTCCTCATACGACTCGCCTAGCACCCCCGTTTCCACATCGCCCGGAAACCACGGATCAAGCCTCCCCAACGCCGAAGCCACCCGAGCGCGGATCCGCTCTGCCCGCTCCGGATCAACTTCACTCAGCGCAACCAACCCATCCCGCAGTCGATCAGCATCCTGCCACCGAATCGGAAACACTCCCACACAACACTGCGAACACCCCGGCCCGCACTTCAGCCACGCGCCACTACGCGCGGTAGAATCTGCCATCGCGGTCGTGACGATTTGAATCAGATCGCCTGGTTGATAAGGTATTTGCATTCACTACTAGAATACGTCGCACCTTCGAAACTCACGGGTGCGGTCGAAGTGCGGCTATCACTGCGACCAACGTGTCGAATAAAGCGAACACCGCCACAACGCTCACAATTACGGCAGCACGCTTCGCACCGGGGAAGTCTGGATCACCCGTCTTGATACCGCCAAATTTAATCCACCATCTCACTACCATTACGGGCACTGCGATTCGGAGAAACCAGAAACCTACAGCTCCCGCGAGGCTCAAGAAGGGAATAAAGAGCAGCCCAAGGCACGCAAGAAGGGCCCACGCGATGATCTTCAGATAGCTCGCATCGCTACACGCCTGGCTGATCCTGCTGGTCTCCGCGGCAGAGAGCAGCGCAGCGGAGCGATCGACAGGAGTGCCGCAGTAAGTGCATTGCGACAAGGAGGTATTGATCGTCTCATTGCAATTCGGGCAGGGAAAAACCATAACCGCAGAAGATAAGCTCAGGCCGCCTGACACGTGCATCACCTCTTTTTTAGAAGTGAGCCTAACACGGTCGCGCTTGGCCTGCGCTCATCCTCCGCAATAACGGCTGTTCTTAGGAAGCTCCCAACACGCGCGCAAAGATCGCATCCACATTCGCCAGTTGCCGCGAATAATCGAACGCGCGAGCCAGCTTCTCCGGGCTCAACCGTCCCGTAATCTCAGGCTCCTTCGCCACCTCATCCTTGAACACCAGCTCTTCCTTCCACGACCGCATTGCGTGTCCCTGCACCAGCCGGTACGCATCCTCGCGCAACATCCCCGACTCCGCCAGATCGAGCAGCAACTGCCCCGAAAAGATCAGCCCACCCGTCGACTCCAGGTTCTTCATCATCCGAGCCGGATACACCATCAGCTTCTCGATCAGCGTTGCCGTCTTCGCCAGCAGATAATCCGCCAGTATCGTCGAGTCCGGCAGAATCACCCGTTCCGCCGACGAGTGCGAGATGTCCCGCTCATGCCACAGCGCCACATTCTCAAACGCCGTCTGCGCATTGCCCCGTACTACACGAGCCAGCCCACTGATCTGCTCGCTCACAATCGGGTTGCGCTTGTGTGGCATCGCGCTTGAACCCTTCTGCTTCTCCGAGAAGAACTCCTCCGCTTCACGAACCTCGGTCCGCTGCAAGTGCCGCACTTCGGTAGCAATCTTATCCAGCGTCGAAACCAACACCGCCAGCGTAGCCACATACGCCGCATGACGGTCCCTCTGAACCACCTGTGTAGCAATCGCGACAGGCGTAAGGCCCAACTCCGCACAGATCGCCTCTTCATGCTCCGGCTTCAGGTGTCCAAACGTCCCGACAGCCCCCGACAACTTGCCGACGCGAAGCTCTTCCGCAGCCGCATCGAAGCGCACAAGATTCCGCTGCGTCTCCGAGTACCAAAGCAGCAGCTTCAACCCAAACGTGGTCGGTTCCGCATGGACCCCATGCGTTCGCCCAATCGTAGGCGTGTGCTTGAACTCCAGCGCCCTTGCCCTCAGCACCTCGCCCAGTCGCACGATCCCCGCGCGAATGATCGCCGAAGCTTCCTTCAGCTGCAGCGCCTGCGCCGTGTCGACGACATCGGTCGAGGTCAGCCCATAGTGAAGCCACCGCGACTCCGGCCCGATATACTCGGCCACGGTTGTCGTAAAGGCGATCACGTCGTGACGAACCTCCGCCTCGATCTCATTGATCCGCGCGACGGTAAAATCTCCCTTGTCGCGAATCGCGTCCGCAGCCTCCTGCGGCACCATCCCTGCCTTGGCCAACGCCTGCGAAGCCGCAATCTCCACCCGCAACCAGCAGCGGTACTTGTTTTCATCCGACCAGATGCGACCCATCTCGGGCCGCGTATACCGTGCAATCACTCACTCACCCCAAACAACTCCGCCATCTCGTCATGCAGAAATCCCTGCCCCGGCTTATACGGCTGCACCCACTTGCCATCGATGACAAATTGCGGAATCGCCCGCTTGCCTACGTTCGCGACCACAGCATCCGCCGCCCCCGGCACTTCTTCGATATCAATCTCGTTGAAAGGAATATTGTGCTTGGCCAGAAAGCGCTTGGCCTCGCGACAGTCGCGGCACCACGAAGCGGAGTAAAGTGTCAGGTCCATCCCACCATTTTACCGTCACGGCCCATAAGGAGCCGTCATTGTCACCAAAAGAACCGTCATCTCGACCGGGGCGAAGCGGAGTGGAGAGCCCCCCGCATTTGTCGTTTTCAGCGATAATCCTCCCATCGAAACTCCCCGCTCGGAGCCACCCATGAACCACTTCGAATGCGTCATACCCATCCTCAACGTCCGCGACTTCGCCGCCTCCATGGACTACTACACCACCAAACTTGGCTTCACCAAGAAGTGGGACTGGGGCACTCCTCCCACCTTCGGCTGCGTCGAGCGTGGCAAGGCCGCCCTCTTCTTCTGTGAAGGCGGCCAGGGCCAGCGCGGCAACTGGATGTCCCTCTTCCTCGATGACGTAGACGCCCTCTATGCCGAGTACCAGCAATCTGGAGCCATTATCCGCGAGCCACCCCGCAACATGCCCTGGGGCACCCGCGAGATGAACATCGAAGATCCCGACGGCAACCGCCTCCGCATGGGCTCAGACGCCACCGGCCCATTCGACGAATCCAATGAGTCGCCCTTCTTCGGAGGCGGAGAATAGTCCTGCTGGTCGAACAGTCCTGCTTATGGAACTGCTGTCCAGTGAAGCGGTTGATGGAACTGTCAACGCGAGTCGAAGGACCTGCTTTCGAACCACCGGAAAATCCATGTGCCCCATTCATCGCAGCGTTATCGCGATGAGTGGGACGTAAACTCTGTTCCATCCAATCTTCCCATCACCTCGGTTCGGGGTGCCCCATCCATGGCTAGCCTTTGGCCATGGTTGGGATGTAAACCTTCACCCCGCTTGATTCCGCACTAAAAGCTACAACTCCCGAAGTACTGACCCGGCCACCGCCGCATCATCAAACGCGACCACTCCATCCGCGAGTATCTGCACTTTCTCGTGCCCCTTCCCCGCGATCAGCACAATATCCCCAGCCTTCGCCGCCCGAATGGCAATCTCGATCGCCCCGCGCCGGTCTTCCTCAACGATGCAAGTAGTCCCGGTAGCCTCTACTCCCGCCAGCGCTTCCGCAGTGATCGCCCCAGGCTCCTCCGTCCGCGGATTATCGCTGGTCAGCACCACCAGATCGCTGCCTTCTCCTGCGGCCCGTCCCATCTTCGGCCTCTTCGTCTTATCGCGATCCCCACCACACCCAAACAGAGTAATCACGCGTCCGTCGTGGGGAGCTACCAACTCCCGGGCCAGCGCAATCAGGCTTCGCAGAGCGTCATCCGTATGCGCATAGTCCACCACCACCGTCACACCATTGTCCGAAGGCACCACCTGAAACCGCCCCGGCACCTGCCCTACCTGGGCCGCACCAGCCACAATCTCATCTACCGTCAACCCGCGCTCATACGCCGCCCCACTAGCCGCCAGCAGGTTGTAGACATTCACCCGCCCCGTCAGCGGCGACACCATCTCGACCGCTCCCTTCGGCGTCATCATCGTGAATCGCGTCTCTCCAGCCTTCATCCGGACATCCATCGCCCGAAACTCCGCACCCTCCTCAAACCCATACGTCACAACCTGAGAGTGCCGCGCCATCTCCGCAATCCTCCGACCATATTCATCGTCGAGATTCACCACCGCGACCCGAGGAGGCACCGTCCCCACGCCCTCAAACAGCCGAAGCTTTGCCGCGAAGTACCGCTCCATCGTCCCGTGATAGTCCAGATGATCCTGCGTCAGGTTGGTGAAGATCGCCACCTCCACCGGTAACCCCCACACCCGCTCCTGCTCCAGAGCGTGCGACGACATCTCCATCACTGCCTCGGTCGCTCCGACCGCCACGCCATCAGCAAACACCGCCAGCACATCCCGCGACTCCGGCGTCGTATGCTCCGACACCCGCACCTCATCGCCCACATGGTACTCAATCGTCCCAATCAGCACGCACGTCCGCCCCACACTCTTCAGCAGCGACTCCACCAGAAACGCCGTCGTCGTCTTCCCATTTGTCCCGGTCACGCCGGTCAGCGCCAGCCTCTTCTCGGGATGCCCCATCACCGCTGCGCTCACCTCAGCCAGCGCTCGCCGCCCATGCTCCACCAGAGCGGCAGCAACATCCGACCGTTCCCGCCCTAACGCTTCATAAGCCGAAAGCGAATCGGTAACAATGGCCGCCGCGCCTTTGCTCAACGCCGCATCGATATACCGGTTGCCATCGGTCGTCTCACCCCGCATAGCAACAAAGACATCGCCAGCCTTCACCCGCCGCGAGTCATACTCAACGCCCGTCACCTCAACGCCCGTGCCACGTCGTTCGGCCGAGCTCAAGGCCGGAAATAATTGCTCAGAGTTCATAGACCACAATCGTATAGCGAACGAAAGCGAGAGGCAGCGAGAAGCAGCTGAGGCCAGCGAACTACAGCGGAAGACAGCAAAGAACAGGAGAGAGGCAGCGCCACTTTACCCTGCCTTTTCGCTACTTCGTGCTCTTCTTTGCTGCTTTTCTCTGCTCTTACCGGCTAAACCGCACCGCCACCTGCGTCCCCTCCGGTACCATCGTTCCCGCCACCGGAACCTGCTGCCGAGCCAGCCCACTGCCCAGCGGTTGCACCCGCAGCCCCGCACGTCCAGCCTCTTCAACAACCGTCCGCAAAGCCGCGCCCTCAAACGAAGGCACCGCCACCCGCTTCACCGAATCGACAACAACAGTCCCGTTGCCACGAGTCTGCGACTCCGGCACAATCTTCGGCGCGACCAGTGAAGCGTTCGCGGTGTCAGGAGCCGGAGTATCCGATCCACCATTCGCGCGGAACGCATCCGCTACCTTCTTCGGCAACAGCTGCATGACGCTACTCTTCACACTCGAGTTCGCCGCAACGCTCGTCGGAGCCAGGGCAGGGGACTGCGCTGCTTCCTGCGTAGCCGAAGCCCGCAGCGGATCATCCGCCGGCAGATTGTTCACATCTGCGAACATCGCCTCCAGATCGCCCGTGTTCTCATTCGGCGAATCATCGGCAACTTCCTTATCGCTCGCAACCTTCGCACCCTTTTGCGGGGTCAACGGCCGGTCATGCGGCACTCCCAAATACTCGAGCACCTGCTGCGCCACCTGCGCAAACACCGGAGCACTCACGGCGCCGCCATACTTGCTCGCGCCCACGGTCGGGTTATCGATCACCACCGTCACCGCAATCGCCGGAGCGCTCACCGGAGCAAACCCCGCAAAGCTCGCCACCAGCTTCGTGTGCGAGTAGGTATGCGTCGCCACATCGATCTTCTGCGCCGTCCCCGTCTTGCCCGCAGAACTATAGCCGTTCAGTCTAGCCTCTTTGCCCGTGCCTTCCGTGACAATGCCTTCCATCATCATCCGCATCTTCGCGGAGGTCAGCTCCTTGATCACGCGATGCGCGCCGTCTGGCAGCTTGTCCGGCAACTGGTTCGAGGGACGAAACGCCGCCGGCTGCAGCCTCGGATCACCCTTCATCTCGTCAGTCGATTGCAGCAGGACGTGCGGCGGCATATACACTCCGCCATTGGCAATTGTGCTCACCATGGTTACAAGTTGGACTGGAGTCACGCCGACCTCCTGCCCAATCGCCATCGAGAGGATGCTAGTCGCGCCCCATCGCTTCGGTGTCCTCAGCAGCCCACGCGTCTCGCTCGGCAGCTCAATGCCGCTGCGATCGCCAAAGCCGTAGCTATGCATGTAGTCGTAGAACTTCTGGTTGCCCAGCTTCAGCGCCATCTTCGCCGCACCCACGTCGCTCGAGTGCTCCAGCGCGTACTGCACCGTCACCACGCCAAAGTGGTCCGTCTTGTCATCATGCAGCGTGCGGCCATACATCGTCATCGCGCCGCCCTGGCAGTCCACCATGTCCGTCGGCTGCACCCCCGCCGCGTCGATAGCTGCCGAATACGCCACCAGCTTGAACGTCGACCCCGGCTCATACACATCGCTCACAGCAAGGTTCGTCAACGACCCCGGCTGCATGTGCCGTGAATCGTTCGGATCGAATCGCGGCGAGATCGCCAGCGCAAGGATCTGCCCGGTGTGCGGGTCCTGCACCACCACAGTCCCGTGCAGCGCCTTCACCTTGTCCATCTGCGCATCCAGCGCAGCCTCAGCCATGTGCTGAATGTTCGAATCAATCGTCAGGACAAGATTCTCGCCTGGCTGCGGCTGACTCTCTTCGCTGCCCAACACATGCCGCTTCGCATCGAGCGCCGTCAGCATATGTCCCGGCTCGCCGTGCATGTCCTGATCGAACTGCCGTTCCAGCCCGCCCAGACCCGTGTCGTCCGTGCCGACATATCCCAGCACCTGCGCCGCCAGATCATTGTTCGGATAAAACCGCTTGAACTCCTTCTGCAGATAGATGCCATGCAGGTTCAACTCACGCACCCGGTTCGCCGTCTCCGGATCGAGCCGCCGAGCCACCCACGCAAAGTTTTTCGAAGCCGTGAACCGCGCCAGGATCTGCGGCTGCGAGGTGAAGTTGTCCTGCGCGTCCGCATGAACGATCTTCGCCAAGATCTCTGCCGCATTCTCGCGGTTCTCTCCCAGCTCCGACGGCACCGCGTACACCGAGTCCACCAGCACCGTCATTGCTAGCTCGCGCAGATTGCGGTCGTACAGCACTCCTCGCCGTGGCGCAACCTCAAACGTCCGCTGCTGCTGCAGGGCAGCACGCTTCACAAAGTCCTGGTGCCGTACCACCTGCAGCCAGAACAGCCGCAGTCCAATCGCCGCCGTCCACACAATAAAAAACATCGCAACGTAAGTGAACCTGACCCTCCGTATAGGAGCGGTCAGGCTCTGGCGTGGCATCTGCCGGGGCATCTGTCTCATCGGTACACCAACTTCTTTAGGAGAATCTGTCGAGCGAAATCAATAAGAGGGCAGGGAAGCCGAACCTGCCTGCGCCAGCACCGGAGCATTCGCATCACTTCCATCCGGCCGCACAACCTGTCCCGGCTGCGGCGAATCCAGCCCGAGCTGCTTCGCAATCTTGTCGATCCGGCCCGGATCAGACAACTGAGCCTCGGACAGCCGAAGCTGCCGGTTCTGCTCCCGAAACTGCTCAACCTGCGACTTCTGCGCCTCGACGTGATACCCAACCTCGATCGCCGCGAAGTGCTGCCACACATACACCATCACCAGCATGAACAGGACGCCCATCACCATCGCGAACGTCCGCATCTCGCGCCGGCGCTCGGGATCATCGGCCTTCACAATGCGACTGTTATCGATGTGCTTGGTGAAGAAGACCTCAGGCGTGGGCCCACGGCGGTTGCGCCGCTGTACCTCGAACAAAGAGCGATTCCGCTCTGATACCGACGCGACACGGCTCCGTGACCTCGTGCCCATCACGTCCATCCCCGCTACTGTTGTCATCGTCGCCATCGTCGTCTCCTTACCGCTTCTTTGTCATTCCCGAAGGGAATCTGCTTCTCTAAAACTCTGCCCTTCCAAAGACGATCCGGGCCGGGATCGCTGTATGGAGGAGGGGACTGTTTGTTACAAGGGTGTCTTTCGCCTGAAAGCACGGCAGGACAACCCCGGCCCGATCCTTGAAAATCCTGTACTACTAAACCTTCTCCGCCGCCCTCAACTTCGCGCTCCGACTCCGCGGATTTCTCAGCTGCTCCTGCTCCTCAGCCACAACCGGCTTCTTCGTGAGCACTTCAAACGTCTTGTCCCGGTGCAACTCACGGAACGAATCCTTCACTCGCCGGTCCTCCAGAGAGTGGAAGCTGATCAACACCAGCCTTCCGCCCGGCTTCAACAGAGAAGGCGCGCTCTTGAGCAGCGTCTCAATCTCTCCCAACTCGTTATTCACTCGAATCCGAAGTGCCTGGAAAGTTCTCGTCGCCGGATGAATCTTGTCGCCTTTCATTGATGGGGCAGCGGCCGATATCACTTGAGCAAGTTCTGCTGTCGTCGATATCGGCCGTGCCCGCACAATGGCTCTGGCGATTCTCCGCGATCTCCTTTCCTCTCCGAATTCGTAAATCAGGTCGGCGAGTTCGTTTTCGTCCTCCTGATTTACCACTTGTTCGGCCGTCTCCCCGGACCGCGTATCCATCCGCATGTCCAAAGGCCCATCTGACCGGAAACTGAATCCTCTGTGCGCCTCGTCCAACTGCAGGCTGCTCACTCCAAAGTCCGCCAGCAGGCCGTCGATACTCCCCGGCTTGATCGCCTCGGCTGCCTCTGAGAAAGCCCGTGGCTCGTAGACCACTTCAGGCATCTCGCTGCCAAGCTCTGCCGCGACTTCTTCCAGCCTTGCCTTCGCCTTGGCCATCGCCTCCGGGTCGCGATCGAAACAGATCAGCTTACCCGTCGGTCCCAGCCTCTTCGCAATCTCGGAAGAGTGCCCGCCCAGCCCCAGCGTCGCATCGACAATCACGCCGCCCGGCCGCACATTGAGGTACTCCAAACTCGCTTCTAAAAGAACCGGCACATGCTGCGGTTTATTCATCGTTCTCCCGCCTTCTGTGCTGCCCCTGGGGGCCTCGTCCTGCACTTCTTACAGTCCCAACTCTTCCAACGCCTTCAACTCTTCAGCCGTCATCGGTACGATCGTCGGCTTCAGCTTCTCGTGGTTCTCGACCGCCAGCGTCGTCTGCATCCCGATCACAACCACCTCTTCGGTCAGCGATGCGGCCTCCCGCAGCTTCTGCGGCATCAGCAACCTTCCCGCTGCGTCCATCTCTACAACCTGGCCGTAGTAGCTGGTCATCTCCATGTACCGCTTCTTCGCGGGGTTCAGGTCGGAGACGGTTTTCATCTTCTCTTCCTTCTCCAGCCACGCCTTCATCGGGAAGATCTCGGCCCGCTTGCCGTCTTTGCTCGTAATGAAAAACTGCGTTCCGTACTCTTCGTCGATGTGACGCTTGAAGTCTGCCGGCACCTTCAGCCTGAACTTCTCATCGATTTGAGTGACATAACTTCCCCGGAACATGAGAGCCTCTACCTGGAGGTGGCTTCAGGGGTGAAGTTGAGCTCAATTTCGTTCTCAGAGCCTAATTTCTTACCACTTTCTCCCACATCCACCCACATCGTGACCGACCGGCTCGGCGATGTAAAGAACTAAATTTAGAAAGTGTGAGGAAAAATTCCCGAATCCTCTGTGGAAAATCAAGGGATGGGGTTGTCGTACTTATAACCTACTGCCAATAGTGTTATCGGCTGTGGTTCCAGTCCACTTTGGTGTTACTTGCCTCTTGCGAAGCACCGGACATCTCTGGTAGGCGAAGTAAAGGCGAAAACGTTTCGCCTATCGTGCGTGAAACCACTTCTGCCTTGCCTTCGCGAACGTTCCTTTTCGCTCCAGCAGCCATATCAGATATCCCAATACTGCCAGATTGATCGCGAACAGGCCAGCCTTAACCCACGTCGCGTGCCGGATCAGTTCATAGATCTCCCAAGGCAGAAACGACACGGTAAGTCCCAGCGTCAGAAACTCCGCCCACGTCCTCTCCAGCAGCAGACCGATCCCTTCAGTCAGAGCCAGCGCCGAGTACGCAAACGTCCCGATCCCCAACTGCTTCAACCGATGGGCATCGACCAGGTCGACCTTCTCCAGCACCAGCGTAACGATCTTGCTCTCAGGATCACGATGCAATATCTTCGCGAGCTTCAGAACTTCGTCCCCAAGATCCTTATGCAGGAGGTGAATCGCGCCCATCCCCACGCAGAAGAAGAACGCCGATTTTGCCATCTTGAAGATCGCAATGGCCAGCAATCCTCGGTCATGGATCCCGCCGCTCTCCGCGGTGGCCGCTTCTTCGTGAGTTGCTACTGGCGATGTGTGAGGCGTGGCTTCCATCAACTTCCTTCTAGTTGACGGGGATACGTTCCAATTGTCAACGCACGCTCGGGGTACGCAGCGGACGTTCGTTCCATTCGCGTCCGCTTCGCGGCATCAACAACTTGGGTCTAGATCGTTACGAGAACGCAATTGCCGAAATATCACACGCAAAGTCAGGCTTTCCTCACATCCTAAGTTCTGTAGCCAATCCACTCCAACAAGCTCGACGTAGATGCTATGTGTGCCACAAGGGCACGATTCAACAACGAACACTCCTTTGAAAGGGACGACTCAGATGAAGAAGACATTCCTCGTAGCATTGGCAGCCGCTGTCCTCGCTGTCACCTCGTTCACCGCTAAGGCCGAGAATCCCACCGTCGGCGGCGCAGCTATGTACGCGAACAAGACCATCGTCGCGAACGCGGTCAACTCGCCCATCCACAAGACGCTCGTCGCCGCTGTCAAGGCGGGCGGTCTGGTCGACACCCTCAACGGACCCGGACCCTTCACCGTCTTCGCTCCTACCGATGATGCCTTCGCCAAGCTCCCCGCAGGCACCGTCGACACTCTCGTCAAGCCGGAGAACAAAGACACCCTCGTCAAGATCCTCACCTACCACGTAGTGGCCGGCAAGATCACCTCCAAGCAACTCGCCAAGATGATCAAGAAGGGCGGCGGCAAGGCCACCCTCAAGACCGTGCAAGGTGAAGACCTCACCGCCAGCATGTCCGGATCGAACATCATCCTGACCGATGCCAAGGGCGGCACCTCTACCATCACCACAGCCGACGTCATGCAGTCCAACGGTGTCATCCACGTAATCGACACTGTCCTGATGCCCTCCTAAGAACTTTCATGCAACAACCAGAGGCACCCTCTCCGGGTGCCTCTTTTTCATTTTGGCCAAACCCATCCAAATGGATTCATTTGGGACAACCACCCCGGCACTCCGGGATGTACCCTGTGCATGGGTTCCGTATGCGACACAAACATCACGCCGAGCAGTGGCTGCCGTATCCCATCGAGAGCGTCTTCGACTTCTTCTCGAACCCTGAAAACCTGCCGCGTCTGATGCCGGAGTGGCAGCATGCCCGCATCACTAGTTCCGACCTCGCGCCTCCTCCCCCTAGGCCGGGAGGTCCCGCTTCACCCCCAGTCACAGCCGCAGGGCAAGGAACTCGCCTCACCATAACCTTCCAGGCCATACCCTTCCTTCCCATCCGCCTCCCTTGGGACGCCGAGATCACCGAGTTCGTCTGGAACGACCACTTCTGCGACGTCCAGTTAGCCCGCGGCCCCTTCGCCTACTGGCGTCACTGCCATCGCCTCGAAGTCTTGAACCGCTCCGGCATCCCCGGCACCCTGGTTCGCGATCAGGTGGAGTACGAGCTTCGCCTCGGAGCCCTCGGGGAACTCGCGAATAAGCTCTTCGTCGGCCGCCAGATCTACGAGATCTTCGTCTACCGCCAGCGTCGCACCACCGAACTCCTCGCCCGCACCTGACCCTGCTCCTCTATCAGATCGGGTGCCCCATCTTCGCGACAGTTCTATCGTCGCTAAGGTGGGTCATTCGTGCGCAGCACGAACCGCCTTCTTTCCTGACAACAAACCCCGTCATCCTGAGCGAAGTCACTCGTAGCTTCATCGCGAGCGACGTAGTCGAAGCACCTGCCTCAACCTCGACTTGCCACAGACCTCTCACTCTTTCAGCTAGCGAATTTGAACCCAACCCTCGATCTCTTGCCTTCCCAACGCCTGTGCGTTTATCGTGATACTAGTCCGGCTATCGCACTAGGGCGAATTTCGCGCACACGGTTGGCCGGCCAAGGACACAGATGAGTCTTCCGTTACGCCGTGGTTTTTCCTCAGAATCGCAAGCTGACACTCCGATCGAAGCTCAGAAGCCCGCAGAAGCTCAGCCGGCCGCGCCCGTTCGCCAGACCCCTGCCTCGTCCCTCGACATCTACTCCGGCGACCCCAACTTCATGACCTCGCTCGCCCGCGGTCTCATCGTCATCCAGGCCTTCACCCAGCAGGCACCGCAGATGACCATCTCGCAGCTTTCGCTCAAGACGGGCCTCTCCCGCGCCGCCGTCCGCCGCTGCCTCTACACCCTCACCAAGCTCGGCTTCGCCGGCGCCGAAGACGGCACCCGCTACGCTCTTCGCCCCAAGCTGCTCTCGCTCTCGAACACCTACACCGCTTCCAACGCGCTCTCCACCAGTGCCCAACCCATCCTCGAGCGCATGTCTGCGGCCTTCCATGAGTCTTTCTCAGTTGCCACGTTGGACGGCGACGACATCGTCTACATCGCCCGCACCACCGTATCGCGCGTCATGGCCGTCGACCTCCACATCGGCAGCCGTCTTCCCGCTTATTGCACCAGCATGGGCCGAGTCCTCCTCGCCCATCAGTCCGCCGAGTGGATAGAGCAGTATCTCGCTCGGGTTCTTCTGACGCCCCACACCACCCGCACCGTCACCACAGCGGACAAGCTGATGGTCCTCCTGCGCAACGCTCGGCGCAACGGCTACGCTCTCGTCGACCAGGAACTCGAAGTCGGCCTGCGGTCCCTCGCCGTCCCGGTCTTCACACCCTCTGGCCGCATGGTGGCGACGCTCAATCTCAGCGGCAGCGCTCCCCGGATGCCCGTCTACGATATGCAGACCCGCTTCCTCCCCCATCTCCGCAACGCCGCAAACGAACTAGGCGCCCTCCTCCGCTAAGACCCTACACCCTCAACCCTATCCCCTACACCCTGCCCTCAAGCCATCGGCGACTCCGCTTCAAACCCATCCACAGGAAGCAGCAACGGGTTCGGCGGAATCATCGCCCTTACATCCGGCCCACTCATCAGCATCAGGTAAACCAGCGCGGCTACCGCAAACCCCACAAACCATGCGTACTGATAAAGCCAGTGCAGCCGAGGCACAAACAGCCCCACCAGCGCCACCGCCACTCCCAAAGCCAACGCTACGAGAGCTCTCCGGTTATACCCAGCCCAGTACTCATAAGCCCCGCCCCGCACATAAAGCTCATCCAGATTCAACGCCTGCCCGCGAATCACGAAGTAGTCCACGATCATGATCCCAGCAATCGGCCCAAGCAGCCCTGAATAGCCCACCAACCATCCGTTGAGATACCGCTCTGGATCAGCCACCAGCCGCCAAGGCATACATGCCACGCCCAGCACGCCCGTAATCAGCCCACCCATCCGGAACGAGATCAGATTCGGCCGCAGGTTCGAAAAATCGTTCGAAGGACTCACCACGTTCGCCGCAAGATTCGTATTCAAAGTAGCCAGCAACAACGCCGCAAGCCCGACCAGCGCAACCATCGGCTGATGAAAGCTGGCAATCACCTCAATCGGGTTCCAGATCGCCTTGTGGTCCGGGGTTACAATCACCGTCGCCGCCGTCACCGCAATCCCGATAAACGAGTAGAGCGTCATCGCCATTGGCAGCCCAATCGCCTGTCCCACCATCTGCGCCTTCTGCGACCGCGCATACCGCGTGAAGTCCGGAATATTCAAAGCCACCGTAGCCCAGAACCCCACAATTCCGGTCAGCGACGGCACGAAGATCTTCCAGAAATCCGACCCGGCCGCTTGTTCATCCATTCCGCGAAACGCCCCCGCATCCGCGAGCACCACGCCAAACCCGCCCGCCCGTCCCACCATCCAGAACAGCAGAGACAGTCCTACGACGAGCATGAACGGAGCGCCCACCACCTGCAGCGACTTGATCGTCTCAATCCCGCGCCATACCACGCCCATGTTCAGCAGCCAGAACACCGCAAAGCACCACCAGATCGCACCCTCGCCCAGCCCCGGCAAAAAAATCTTCGCCCCACGAAACAGCGCCTCACCACCGATCCAGCACTGAATCCCAAACCATCCGCACGCCACCAAAGCCCGCAGCATCGCCGGAACATTCGCGCCGAGCACGCCAAAGCTCGCCCTCACATAAACCGGGAAGGGAATGCCATACTTCGCGCCGGCATGGGCGTTCAAAATCATAGGCACCAGGACGATCACATTCCCCAGCAGGATCGTCCCCAGGGCCTCCTTCCACGTCATGCCTGCCGCGATCAATCCGCTCGCCAGCATATAGGTCGGAATGCAGACCGACATCGCGGTCCACAGCGAGATGTAGTTATAGACTCCCCACGTCCGATCTTCCTTCGGAATCGCCGCGAGATCCTCATTCCACAGACCATTCGAGACGCCATGCACCCGCAGCCGCAACCTCGGCCCCTGACTCATAGTCCCGCACCGCCACGCCCAACCGAATCCGACCTGCCACTGACCAAATTGGCCCCCTTGCGAGACACCAGGCAATCTGGCTACAGCTTATATCTTCGTCACATATCTTGGGGTCGCGACCAACGCGAGCACACGCGAAGCGGTATACAAGTCACGAAGTGACCGCACCGCGCGCAGCGGGCCCGTCCGGCAGGACAGAACCGTCTCTTATACGAACAGCGGAGCCAGCACCAGCGTAATCGTAGCCAGCAACTTGATCAGCACATGCAGGCTCGGTCCCGCCGTGTCCTTAAACGGATCGCCCACCGTATCGCCCACCACCGCTGCCTTGTGGGCATCGGACTTCTTCCCGCCATACTTGCCCGTCTCGATAAACTTCTTCGCGTTGTCCCACGCGCCGCCACCGTTGTTCATCAGCATCGCTAGCAGCACGCCGGCAATCGTGCCCACCATCAGCAATCCGGCCACCGACTCCGCCCCGGCGAGGTTCACCACCTGCCCCGCAATCGTCGGCACCAGTGCCACGCCCGCCGAATCGAACGACGCATTCGCCTGGTACACCGAGCTGAAGTGCTTGAAGATCAGTCCAACTGCCACCGGCAACCCCACCGCCAGCAGCCCTGGAATCACCATCTCCTTCAGCGCCGCGCTGGTCACGATATTCACGCATCGCGCATAATCCGGCTTCGACGTTCCCGCCATGATCCCCGGGTTCTCGCGGAACTGATCACGAACGTCCTTCACCACCATCTGCGCCGTCCGCCCCACCGCCTTGATCGCCAGCGAACTGAACAGATACGTCAGCATCGCCCCCAGCAGAGCTCCCACAAACACCGGGATCTGCGCCAGGTTAATGTTCGTAAAACTCCACCCCGCCGGCATCGAGGTCGCAAGTCCAGCCGCGTGCGCCACGGCCAGCTTCTGTTCCACCAGTGTCTTGATCTCCTCCAGGTAAGCCGAGAACAACAAAAACGCCGCCAGCGAAGCCGAACCGATCGCATATCCCTTCGTCAGAGCCTTGGTCGTATTACCCGCCGAGTCCAGTTTGTCCGTCCGCTCGCGCACGCTCTCCGGCTGGTTCGACATCTCAATGATCCCGCCCGCATTGTCTGTGATCGGGCCAAACGTATCCATCGCCAGGATGTACGCCGCACAGCTCAACATCCCCATCGTCGCAATCGCTGTGCCGTAGATTCCCTTGGCATAATTGCTCACGATCGTCACATCCTCAAGCCCCTTTACGCCGAAGAAGTAACTCAGCAGCAGCGCCGCCGAGATCACCACCACCGGCATCGCCGGAGTCTCCATGCCCACCGCGAGCCCGCTGATGATGTTCGTCGCCGGCCCGGTCAGCGAAGCCTCCACAATCGACAGCACCGGCCGATACCGCGCCTCCGTGTAGTACTGCGTAATCCACACAAACAGGAACGCCGTCACCAGCCCCACAACACCGCAGGCCAGCAGCCACTCCGGATGCACCCCAGGCCCATTCAGCATCGAGTACACTGCCCCAGCCAGTCCAATTAGAGCCAGCGCCGACGTCACATAAAAGCCACGATTCAGCGCATTCATCGGGTTTTCCGTCTCGTTTGTGCTCACCACAAACACGCCGACGATGCTAGCGATCAGATTGATCGCCAACACGATCAGCGGAAACAGAATTCCCTTGAGCCCGAAGACCGGAAACAGGGCTGCGCCAAGAATCATCGCGCCCACATTCTCCGCTGCTGTGGACTCAAAGATGTCCGCGCCACGCCCCGCGCAGTCGCCCACGTTATCGCCCACCAGGTCCGCGATCACCGCTGGATTCCGCGGATCGTCCTCCGGAATTCCCGCCTCGACCTTGCCCACCAGGTCAGCCCCAACATCCGCTGCCTTCGTATAAATCCCTCCACCAAGCTGCGCAAACAGAGCCACCAGCGAAGCCCCGAACCCGAACCCTACAAGCTGAAACGGCACCTGCTCCGGATGATCCAACCCGCCAAACAGCAGGAACAGCGAAGCCACTCCCAGCAGCGACAGTGCGACGACAACCAACCCCGTCACAGCTCCTCCCCGCAGCGCCAGTTTCAATGCGCGATCGAGACTTGACCGCGCCGCCGAAGCCGCTCGTATATTCGCTCGTATCGAGCAGTACATCCCTGTAAACCCTGCCAACCCGGAACACACCGCTCCTACCAGGAAGCTCACCACCGTCTTGCCCGCATAAGGTGCCGTCCGTGGGGATAGGTGATATCCCACAAACACCACCACTGCCAGCACCAGTGCAATCGCCCCGATCGTCTGGTACTGCCGCTTCAAGAACGCCTCCGCCCCTTCGCGAATGGCATTCGAGATAGCCTGCATCTCCGCCGTCCCCGAGTCGGACGCAATCACCGCCCGTGCCAGCATCAACGCCAGCCCAAGCGCCACCACCGCAACCCCAAGAGCGACCCAAAGGTAAAACCGGCCATCATCGCCGGTCTGTGGTGTGGACAAGTTGTTCGATCCTTGCAGCGCGAGTGCGAGAAGAGGTACCACCTGCATAGACAGGAGCTCCTATAGGACTAATTGGGGCCGATGAAGGTGCCAGCCAGACAAGCGCGCCAATTAGAGCACGGCGAACCGTAAGGGTCAAACCCGCCGCCACTTAGCCGTCCCCACACCTCGCAGCTAGACCGTCGCCCTTCTATAAACCAATCATCTAGACCCGACACTGTGGGTATCGAAGGGTTAGTGGAGAGGCACCGCGTCGGTCTCCTTCTCCGAACGCGCCGCCGGATCAAAATCCAGCCTTTATGATCTAAACTTGCGGAAAGAGACGAGATAAACCACAGATGCAGGTTAACTTCGCGGAGCGCGCCCATAACCATAACTGGAAGCTCGACCCCATTGTGCGGTCGCTGCTGGATACGGACTTCTACAAACTGCTGATGCTGCAGTTCATCTGGAAGAACTTTCCGCAGGTGCACGTAACCTCGGAGGTCTTCAACAGAACACTGTCGGTGAAGTTGGCCGAGCACATTCCGATCGACTTGCTGCGACAGCAGATGGAGTTTGTGCGTGGGCTGCGCTTTCGCAAGTCGGAGCTGATATGGCTGGCGGGTAATACGTTCTACGGCACACGGAGCATCTTCGAGCCGGGGTTTCTCGACTGGCTCGAGCACGGCTTCAAGCTCTCCGACTACGAAATCATTGCTCTAACTGGAGAACAGGAGGGCCAGCTGATGCTGCGCTTCTCTGGTCTTTGGACCGAGGTGACGATGTGGGAGATCTATGCGCTGGCGCTGGTGAGCGAGATGCGGACTCGTTCCGCTCTGGCTGTGCTCTCAGAGCTGGAGCTGGATGTGCTGTATGCACGCGCCAAGACAAAGCTTTGGGACAAGATCGAGCGACTGCGGACTGTACCGGGAGTACGGCTCTCCGAGTTCGGCACGCGGCGGCGGCACTCGTTTCTATGGCAGGAGTACGTCGTCGGTGCACTGCATACGTCGCTTGGCAGCAGCTTCACCGGATCTTCGAACACCCACCTCGCGTACAAGCACGACCTGGAAGCGATCGGCACGAACGCGCACGAGTTGCCTATGGCGCTTGCCGCGCTGGCGAACAGCGACGAAGAACTCTATGCATCGCAGTATCGTGTATTGGAGCTATGGCAGAAGAGTTATGGCGGTGAGCTGCTCGTAATGCTTCCGGACACTTTTGGGACAACGCAGTTCCTCGAAGGCGCGCCGGAGTGGGTCGCGGACTGGACCGGCCAACGCTGTGACAGCAAAGACCCACTGATCGCGGGCGATGAGTACATTGCGTGGCTGACGAAGCATGGCAGGGATGCGCGGAAGAAGCGCTTCATCGCTTCCGATGGCTTGGATGTGGAGCAGATCCTGGAGCTGCATGCGTACTTCAACGAGCGCATACGGTTCAGCGCCGGATGGGGAACGCTGCTGACGAACGACTTCCGCGGCTGCCATCCTCGCGGCGATGCAGCGCTGGAACCGATCAGCCTCGTCTGCAAGCTGAAGTCGGTCGAGGGAAGGCCGGCAGTAAAGCTTTCAGATAATCTGCGCAAGGCTACGGGACCGGCGGAAGAGATCGCGCGGTATCGAAAGGTATTCGGAAGCGAGGCGAGGGATGGATCGGCGATCCTTGTCTGAAGAGGCGGCGTCTGAAGCCCTTTCGCTCGATGAACCAAGAGACATCGCTCTCGCGGAGACAGACCTTCGTGCATTGACACCGGCGCGCGTCTCGTTAGCAAGGACTGGCAACAGCATTACCACGCGCGACAATCTCGCCTTTGCCCGTGACCATGCGCAGGCCCGCGATGCGGTACACGCGCATCTGAGCCTGCCGACGCTGCTGAGCGAGCTTCATGATCGCGGACTTGAGGCAGTCGCGGTGAAAAGCGCGGCTCCAGATCGTGCGACGTACTTGCGACGGCCAGACCTTGGCCGCACGCTGGGCGAGGCGGCGAAGAACGCGCTCCATGCAGACGTGAGTGAAGGAACAAGGCCGCGGCTTACGATCATCATCGCGGATGGGCTCTCTGCTCTGGCAGCGGATCGCAACGCGATTGCAGTCATCGATTTTCTGTTGCCGCTGGTTCAAGCGGAATGGAACATCACGCGGGTCGTGATAGCGGAGCAGGCGCGTGTCGCCCTCGGCGATGAGATAGGCGCAGCCTTGGGAGCACAGCTTGCCGTGATGCTAATCGGCGAACGGCCCGGTCTCTCCGCTGCAGATTCGCTGGGGGCTTACATCACGTGGGAGCCGCGCCTGGGCCGCACAAACGCCGAACGAAACTGCATCTCGAACATCCGTAGCGAAGGCCTCTCGCCGAAGGATGCAGCGCGGCGAATTGCGTACTTCGCAATCGAAGCGCGGCGGCTGCAATCGACTGGGACATCGCTGAAAGATCCTACCGACCAACCTCTGCTCGCGGAGTCGCAACGCGCCGATTGAAGTGCTCCAACACTTCAATCGGCCTCTTCGGCTAAACTCAAGTAGATGAGACAGCGCCTCCAGTCCGTGCTCACATTGCTGTTCGCCTGCCTCATGCTGGGCGCGAGTACGCAGAGTGCTGTGTGCGAACTTGCATGCGGTCTCGGCGGCGGAGTTCAGTGTCATGGCGCTGCCACCGCATCGACGGATGGGACTATGGCTGGGATGCACTGCTCTGGCATGAGCAGTCCGCACTCGTCAGCATCCACCGCAGCGAACCTTCGATTTGAGAGTTCGGATGCGGGCTTGTGCCGGCATCCTTTGCCGCTCGCGACGATGAGCTCCATCCCAACGAGCGAAAGCGTTGCCGCGGTCCACTGGATCTTTGTAGAGCCAGTACCGATTCAGCCCTTGGTCGCTGCTTATCGTTTCGTCGCTCATTCAAAGGCGTCTCCGCTTCGCCCTGTAGGAGATCCTCTGCTCGTAACTCTCCGCGTCTAGTCCCGCATATCGCTCCGTCGTATCGGTAGAAACCTGATCCCTGTAACGGGTACGGCTCTGCACGATGCTTGCGTTCAGCGGCAAAGCAGACTCGTACCTCCAGGTGCGAAGCAGGGACCTTTTTCATGAAACAGATTTACGCAATAACCATCGCTGTCTTATCGCTATGCCTCTCGCTCCAGGCGCAGGAAGTGAAATCTCCCGACACCATGCAGGGCATGAAAATGGATGCTGGCATGGACGAGATGATGCAGAACATGCACCCGCACAGTTTTATCGAAGAGATCATGCACCACGCCTCCTCGGGAACGAGCGCGGAGCCGAACTCCACCGCAGCGCCGATGCTGATGACGATGAAAGGACCGTGGATGCTCATGTTTCACGCCAACGCATTCATCACGGATACCCAGCAGAGCGGGCCGCGCGGCACGGACAAGTTCTATTCGACAAATTGGTTTATGCCTATGGCGGAACGCCGCCTTGGGCCTGGACAGCTTACGTTGCGAGCTATGTTCAGCCTGGAGCCCGCGACCATATCGGAGCGACAGTATCCACTGCTCTTCCAACAAGGCGAGACGGCGTTCGGCAAGCCCATCGCGGACGGACAGCATCCGCACGACTTCTTCATGGAGCTTGCGGCGCTCTACGATGTGAAGCTGGGCGAGAAGACCTTGCTGTCCTTCTATGCCGCGCCTATCGGCGATCCGCCGATTGGACCGACGGCGTATCCGCACCGCGCATCGGCGTCTGAAGATCCTGTGGGCAGTCTTGGGCATCATCAGGAAGATTCGACGCATATTGCCAGCGACGTGGTCACAGTCGGAGTGACGCATGGCATCGCGCGCGTTGAGGTTGGCGGCTTTCATGGACGTGAGCCGGACGAGTTTCGCTGGAACATCGACCAGGGAAAGATAGACTCATGGTCGACGCGGCTGACGCTACAGCCTGCGCAGAACTGGAGCGGGCAGTTGTCCTATGCGCGGCTGAAGAGCCCGGAGCAGCTCTTCCCCAGCGAAGACCAGGCGCGGACAACGGCTTCGATCATGTACAACCGGCCATTTCACGAAGGCAACTGGTCGAACACTTTGGTGTGGGGACGAACGAGGTCACTCGCCGACGATTCGAAAGAGAACAGCTATCTGCTGGAGTCGCTGCTGCGCTTCAAGACACGCAACTATGCGTGGACGCGGATAGAGAACGCGGGGCGATCGAATGAGCTTGTGAACGGTGCAAATCCTTTGCCCGCGGGATTTCAGGAAGGGCCGATTGGCCACGTTGCGGCGTATACGTTTGGGTACGACCGCGACGTCGATGTGCTGCCACATGTGCGGACGGCGCTCGGTGCACAGGTAACGACCTATGGCGTACCTGAAGCGTTGCAGCCGATCTACGGCTCGCATCCGGTGGGCGTGTCGGTGTTTGTGAGGCTGCGTCCGTTCTCGGGGAAAGAACGATAGGAGGCGGCACGATTGTGCCGCCTCCTCCGAATGTCCGGTCACGTGGGTCGTATCTACGGCGTGTGTCTCGGGATTTGCGCATCCATGGCGTTCCCGAGGCATTCGTAGCAACGATCAGAGTGAACGAAGGGCATAGGCGGGATGGAGCGGTCGCTTGCTAGTGGCCGACCTTTTGCGCATGGGCCGCTTCGATAATGAATGCTGCTACCTCGGATGGCTTCGACAGCATGGGCACGTGACTGCTTTGCAAGGTCAACGTCCTGGCACCCATCTTCTTGGCGGAATCTGTCTCCTGCTTGGGCGAAATCATACGGTCATTTGCCGCGACGATGAACCACGTCGGCTTCGTTCGCCACGCTGGCTCGGTGATGGGGCTGCCGAGAGCCGAGCCCTGCGTGGGAGTCTGCGTCGCAGTCAGGATTGAGTGTTCGGTCGGGGAGAGGTCTGGCGCGAAGTCTTCCGCAATGCCTTTCGGAGTCAAGACCAGGAAACCGTCTTCAAGGGGACGCAGTTCCGCGATGCCAGGAGTCGGCCCATAGGGCTTGCTCTGGCTTCCCGCTGATTCGCCCTTGTCGGGAGCGAAGGCGGCCACATAGACAAGGCCTGCGACCTTTTCCTTATTGCCCGCTTCCGTGATGACCGCGCCCCCATAGGAATGTCCGACAAGAAGCACAGGACCATCCTGGGCATCGATCGCGCGATTCGTGGCCGCGACGTCGTCAGCGAACGAGGTGAGAGGATTCTGCACGCATACAACGTGCAGACCCTTCGCTTCCAGCAGCGGGATGATCTTTGACCAGCTTGAGCCGTCAGCCCAGGCGCCATGTACAAGCACGACGTTTCGAATCGCCCCTGTTGCTGGCTGTTGCGAGAATGCCGTCGCTGAGAAAACAGAACCAAAGATGAATGTGGCCTTTGCCGCAGTAGTGGCGATAGAACGAGCAAGTGTCATAGGGTGTCCTTTCGAATGGAAGGACTCGCGCGACGCCAATGCTTGCGAAGCGCTTGTCCCCAGGACCAAAGTAGAGCCGCCTGCGCCGGAGCGACAGTCTCGTTTGGTTCCTTTCTGGATAGCCCAATGGAGTCATCAAGCATGTACGCCGTTTACATCTCGATGTAACCGCGCCGGATGGCGATGACTACAGCGTCGGTGCGGTCGCTCGCATCGAGCTTCGAGAGAATGCTCTTGATATGGTTCTTGACTGTGTGTTCCGAGATGCAGAGATCATCGGCGATGATCTTGTTGGCCTTGCCTTGAGACACTCCTCGAAGCACTTCCAACTCGCGCGCCGAAACCACGTCTTCCATGGCATGTTCCGCGATCTGCTGCGCTATCTCCGCCGGGATCTTCCGCCGTCCAGAATGAACGACGCGAATCGTATCGATGAGTTCCGTCCTTAGAAGGTTCTTCAAAAGATACCCGGTAGCGCCTGCCTGTAGGGCCCGCATCGCCTGTACGTCGCCAGCAGAGGATGTAAGGACGACGAACTTCGCGGCGGGATATGTCGCGCGGATCTGCGTGATTGCTTCGATGCCACCCATATCAGGCATCCGGATGTCCATGAGCGTCACGTCTGGGCGATGGACCCGATAGGCGGCGATGGCTTCCACGCCGTTGCTGGCTTCAGCCACTACCTGCATGTCTCGCTGCGAGTTGATTTCGCCCGCTATGCCGGAACGCATAAGAGGATGATCGTCGACGATCATTACGCGAATCTCTTGGACGTCGGTCATCTTTGATGACCTCTACATCTCTCTTGGGGCGATTCGCTAGACGATAGCTTAAAAGGCTGGGCATATGGCCCTGAGAAGGTGCGCGGACTCGCGAGTACGTCGAGCGAGAGCTCCTGCGATCTTCTAGAGGCGCGACAACTCATCATGGGGTGCTGGACTCGTAGTAGCAGCCTTAGTGTATCGCTGGGGGAAGGAACCCGATTAGCCCGAAAGAGCTACCGAGAAGCGGATTGGATGAACTCGCCGCCGATCGCTCCAGGGAACACCAGCGTTCGCTCACCTGCAGTTCCGTAAGCGTAGCTCTAAAGAGCCCATGCCCGCTCACCCGAAGTAGTCTCTGACAATCGTTGCGCTAGCCCTACATTCGGGGTGTAACCCATCGCTCCACGGACTACCCCGCATACGGCGTTGCACCTGGCGCGAAAACCGATATCAAACAGGAGAGTGAAATGAGTAAAAGCGCAAACGTCATGCTGGTACACGGAGCCTGGGCCGATGGCTCCTGCTGGAGCAAGGTCATTCTGCTTTTGCAGGCAAAGGGCTTCACCGTCACGTCCGCCCAGATTCCGCTTACGTCCCTTGAAAACGACATGGAAGTGACCCGCCGTCTTCTCTTGGAGCAACCTGAGCCCACAGTGCTAGTAGGCCACTCCTATGGTGGCGCGGTCATCACGGGCGCTGCGGCGGCAGCACCTCAGGTGAAGGCGCTCGTGTACATCACTGCATTTGGACTCGATGAACGTGAAAGCCTCGAGTCGCTATCGAAGCAAGGGCCGCCTTCGCCTGGCTCGACGGCGATTGAGCCGGACGCTTACGGCTTCCTCTGGATCAATCGAGAGAAGTTCCACCACTCCTTCGCGGGTGGTGCCACAGTGGATGAAGCTGCTGTTATGGCTGCGGTTCAAAAGCCTCTGAGTGTTGCGGCGTTCATCGGACAAGAAGGCGCACCGGCATGGAAGACGATTCCATCGTGGTATTTGGTCTGCACAGAGGATCAGATGATTCCTCCGTCGGCTCAGGAGTTCCTGGCGAAGCGAATGAACGCAACCGTTCGATCGGTGCCATCCAGTCACTGCCCGTTCATGTCTCATCCGGAGGCTGTTGCTGACATCATTGCCCTTGCAGCCGAGTCTCTCAACAACTAAGGCTGACCACAGTGTCACGACTTCATATCGGTATTCAGGAGGAAGAAATGAACGGAAAACCACGAGTGCTTGTAATGGGAGCGACCGGCCAGGTTGGCGGAGCTCTGATCCCGCTACTTGCCGCAAACGATACTGTTGAGGTGGTCGCGGCCGCACGCAATCGCGAGAAAGCTGCGAGTCTCGGAGTGCCCATTGTGCATCTCGACCTGGACGATTTCTCAACGTTCGCGACCGCGCTCGAAGGCGTGGATCGCATCTTCATGGCCACGGGGTACACCGTGGACATGCTTCGCCAGAGCAAGGACCTCGTGAACGCTGCGAAGCGCGCAGGCGTTAAGCAGATTGTGCAT
Source organism: Granulicella aggregans (assembly GCF_014203275.1). Classification (GTDB taxonomy): domain Bacteria; phylum Acidobacteriota; class Terriglobia; order Terriglobales; family Acidobacteriaceae; genus Edaphobacter. Next base: position 230,322 of record NZ_JACHIP010000006.1, on the reverse strand, counting down.
CTCGGGGCGTGTGGTGATGACGACACACGTGTCGCGCACTATGGCTGGCACCAATTTATCGAACGCTATATCGAGTGGTCCGGCATGACGTTCACGCATCTTCGCCCGGAGATATTCATGCAGAACCTACTCGGCTATGGTGGCGAGCGCTACGTGAAGGAAGGTGTGATCCGCCATTATGTAGGCAGCGCGCGGCTGAGCTGGGTCGATTGCGACGATGTTGCAGCAGTCGCTGCTGCATGCCTTGTCGATCCAGACAAGCACGCTGGCAAGACGTATCGACTTGGGTATGAGGCGAAGACCTACGACGAGCTCGCCGAGACCTTCAGCGAAGTAATGGGGCAGCCGTTTACTTATGAGCCACGACCACCATCGGAGTTTCTGCAGAACGTCCTTGCTGCAGGCGCGGAACCGGCATACATGCAGTGCGTCTTCAACAGCTACGCCGACCTTACCAATGGAGTTGATCTTAGGGCGGATGAAGTATTCAACAACTTTCCAGAGATCACCGGCAGGCCTCCACTAAAGATCGCGGAGTTCGTTCGCCGAAATGCAGACCATTTCCGCTACTAGCTGTGCGGTAGAACAGGAAGCCTTATGTCAAAGCAGCGACCCATTCGAGTTGGACTTGTAGGTGTCGGCAACTGGGCGACCTACGGCCACATACCCGCACTCAGGCTTCTTCCGCAGTACAAGATCACGGCGGTGTGCAGCAGAAGCATGGAGAAGGCAGCGGCGATAGCAAAGGAGTTTGAGATCGAGCACGCCTTCGATCGAGTTGAGGATCTCGTCAGCCTTGCGGACGTGGATCTTATCGCCGTACTGCCGCCAGCGCAGGAGCACGCATGGATCGTAAAAGCTGCCATTGCGGCGGGAAAAGACGTCTATTGTGAGTGGCCGTTGACCACAAGCACGAAAGACTCCGAAGAACTGCTCCGACTCGCCGAATAAGCAGGAGTGAGACATTGTGTGGGGTTGCAACGCACGCTGGGCGCGAGCTCTCTCCACCTGACCGAACTTATTCGTGAGCAATACATCGGGGAGATACGGTCCGTGCGGATGCACGTGAGCATGGAGTCCTTTGGACCAACGCGATCGGCGTCACTCGAATGGACACTTTCGGCGAGCAACTTCTCCCATGTGCTCTCGATTTATGGCGGTCACTTCATGGACATGCTGTTCCACGCTGTGGGCAAGCCGAGGATGCTGAGCGCAATCGTAGCGACCCAGTTCCCGGCTTTGACTCTTGCTTCGACAGGCAAGGTGTATCCGAACGAAACGCCTGATGCGGTCATGATCATGGGACAGCTAGTCGACAGCGCGCTCTTCCAGATTCACCTCGAAGGTGGCAAGCAGAACCTCGCTGGATTGCAGATTGAGATCACCGGTACTCAAGGTGACTTGAAGATCTTCAACGAGCGGGCCTTCGTAACAAAACGTCACGATGTGATCGAAGCTGCTCAAGGCGATAAGGGTGCGTGGGCGTCGCTGCTTCTGCCGCCGTCGACAGGTCTGATTCCTCCGTCCAATCTTGACGTGAGCGTGCAAGACCTGGCGCAGCTCTATGCAGCGTTCGAGTCGGACCGCCACACGGGAGAGAAAACCGCCCGCACCTTCGCTGACGCAGTGGAGCTGCATCGGCTGATCGACGCAATCAACGAATCGTCTGTGTCCGGGAGGTCAGTGTCAGTCGTGTAGTTCGTTGCGGACAGGCACTCGACCTCACCAGACATGCGTCGCGACGATCTTAGGCGCACTGTTCTTGTTGCTGACGCTATGCGTCTCCAGAACTACCTCGACGTTGCGCTTCTCCCACCCGCGAGGAAGTTGCCGGTCCAGCAGATCAAGAAACCGCTTCGTCGTCACAAACTCTGAAGCGGCATCTGTACCGCCTTTGTTAAGCCCTGCTATAACAAACACCGTGTTGTCGATCATCGAGTCGTGAAACTTCGCAATGAGCGCGAAGTCGAGAACACGTTCCTGGGCATTGCTGTGAGACTGCCAGATGTTTTTGGGATCTTCGCGATCCATGAAATAGCGCCCGGCTTTTACGGGACAGAGATGAAACCGAAGGCCGTCCGTTAGACGCATCGTCCAATCGTTGTTGAATCCTCCGATCAACACCACGGGATTCGTCCGTAGGTCAGTAAGAGTCAGCGAGGCGGCCGGCCGGATTGAAAAGTCCTTCTTCTGCGCGCCCAGCATCCGTGTGATGCGCGCAATGGCAGTGCTGCTCTCTACAGAGACCCAGACGCTATCGTGCGTGCTGTCGCCATATTGCACGACCGGCGGGAACCCTGAGGTCACGATCGTTCCCGGAGAAAGGATCACGGACGCCGGGCCGGCCTCCTTCCAGAACCGCTCAACCGAAGTCTCCCGGAACGTCCACCATCCGGCGAATAGCAGCGCGACAGCCACGGCCGCAATCATTGGAAGTACCCACCGTCGCGAATGCCGCGCAGCAGGCATCGGCACCGGAAAGCCCCTCTCGACCAGACGCCCTTCCATCCGGAAGAACTCAGGGATGTAAGACCCCAGCGGCAATACGATCTTGACCGCGTGCTGCGCTCCGTGTCCGTCATAGTACGCGGCCAGCCTTCGACGAACCTCGCCCGCCGTAACCCGAACGATGGTGTCGTTGTTCGAGTCGTAGTCCGGCGCACGATGAAAGATCTCGACTCCCAGCGTTCGTTCCTTCAACTCCTCAGCTTGCCCGTGCAGCACCTTCTCCACTACATAGCGCAGGAATGCCGGATAGCGTTTGCTGTTGACGAATGAGGGAGCTGTGAGCACATCCTCCAGCTCGTGCCGAACCTCGGTCTTCTCCGCCACCGTCACGGGAACCCATCTCATTCGTTCATCCGTCACGATTTCACCCTTCGTTGGCCGAATCAACGTTTAGAACGTCGGCGCAACATCCTGTCAAGCTGAAGAAAATAAAGCATCTAGCGGATAAAACGGTAAGGCACTGCAAAACTTCTCCCCACTGGACCACGATCGCGAGGTCCGTCACAGGAGAATCCCATTGCCAACGTTTACCTCACGCTACATCGTAGCCGCATGTGTCGCCGCGACCTCAGCGATGGCTGGCAGGATGTTTCCCGCCTCTATGCGAAGCTGGACTTTCGATCTCGCGGCGGTAGTGCTCGTCGCCCTCTTCGGTTGGGGATATTACATATTCAGTCTAAAGCAGGCGAGCGAAGCTGTTCGCACCCGGCTCTGCGAGAGGCTGGCGGAGAGGGAACGAATCGCCAGAGATCTTCACGATACGTTCTTCCAGGGCGTGCAAGGGCTTCTGCTGAGCTTTCAGTCAGCTTCGCAGCGATTGCCGGCCAATGACCTGACTCGTGGATTGATCGAAGCGACGCTTGTTGAGTCCGACCGAGTGATGCTGGAAGGGCGGGAGCTGGTGCTTGATCTGCGCACCAGGTCGACCGAGTGCAACGAACTGGGGAGAGACCTCACTGCCGCAGCCGTCGAATTTTCACGGATTGCTGCCGCCAGTTACCAGGTAGTCACCGAAGGTCCTTCGATGCGCCTGAACTCCATCGTCTCCGAGGACATCTACAGACTATGCAAGGAGGCGCTCCACAACGCCTTCGTTCACGCAGCCGCAAGCGAGATCGTAGTGACGATCGTCTACGGCAGGAGGGACTTGCGGATCACGGTCAGGGACAATGGTCGAGGAATCCCGCGAGAGATACTCCAACGTGGATCAGTGCCAAATCACTGGGGTCTTATCGGGATGAGGGAGCGCGCCGTGAAGATCGGGGCGCAGTTGGCCATCGCCAGTACGCCCAGACTTGGCACCGAGATCCTGGTCACGATTCCGGGGCAACTTGCATATCGCGTTGAACGTGGCCCGACTCTATCGAAGCTCTTCAGCGACTGGCCCGATCTGCTTCGGACGCGGAAGTACTCTTCCCATCAATTGCGCCTGCGATAGTTCGAAAGAGCCACGGATTTTCGACTCCATCGGGATGATCGAAGAGGTTTGATTAGAGGTACTGTCTACATGTCGGCCGGCCAACAACATCTTGCCGCGACCGACCGAGGTGAAATGATGAACGATCTATTGCAGATGGCCGTGGAAGCGCATGGAGGATTGTCTCGCTGGAACAAGGTGCGGAAGATTAAGGTAGCTGCGTCAATTACGGGCGCGATCTGGTTCGTGAAGGGACAGGGCGATTCTCTGAAGGATGTGGTGATGACCATCGACACCACGAAGGAACGAATGGTCACTGATTTTCCCGGGCAGGACAAGCGGTTCGTCTTCGAGCCGCAACGCCTGATCATGGAACGCTGCGATGGCACGCTCCTTCGGGAACGCGAGAATCCAGAGGCGTCGTTCGCCGGACAGGTGCGTGAGACGCCATGGGATGATCTGCACGTCGCTTACTTCCTGGGCGAAGCTCTCTGGACCTATCTGAATACGCCCTTCCTCTATACCAAGCCGGGCTTTGTGACCGAGGAGATCGCTCCGATTCATGTAGATGGTGAGCAGTGGCGACGTCTTAAGGTCATCTTCCCGGACAACATCAAGAGCCACACCCGTGAACAGATCTCGTGCTTCGGCCCGGATGGGCTTCTGCGCCGCCACGACTACACCGTCGATATCCTCGGCGGCGCCACGGGGTTGAACTACGCGTCCGAGTACCGTGATGTCGACGGCATCATCATCCCGACCAGGCGCAGAATCTATGCCTACGAAGGCGACTACCAGCTTGTGCCCGAACCTCTGCTCGTGAAGATCGACATGGGCGAGATTTCAATCCGGTAGCAACCTTGTCAGACGGACCATTCCAGCAGCGGATCCACGGGAGAACACGATGAACCCTTCATCATTTTTCAAGCCTCTGCACCTGGGAAGCATCACGCTGCCGAACCGCATCGTCATGGCTCCGCTCACACGCATGCGTGCGGGGGCGGGCAACGCTCCCACCGAGTTGAATGCACTGTATTACGCACAGCGAGCCTCTGCCGGACTGATCATTACCGAAGGAACCGCTGTCAGTCAGCAGGGCCAGGGCTACCCGAATGCCCCGGGCATTTATACCCGGGAGCAGGTGGATGGGTGGAAGAAGGTGACCCGAGCCGTACACGAGCGTGGCGGAAGAATCATTCTCCAACTCGCGCACAACGGCCGTAACTCGCACTCTTCCTTCATGCCTGATGGAGGCGTTCCCGTAGCCCCATCTTCCATCCCATCAAATCTGCCGGGGTTCACCCGAGATTTTCAGAAGGTTCCAATCGAAAGTCCTCGTGAGCTGACTGTTCCGGAGATTCGCGAGATCATCGAAAGCTTCGCGAGTGCAGCCCGTAACGCCATGGAGGCTGGCTTCGATGGAGTCGAGTTGCAAGGTGCCAACAGCCATCTCATCGACCAGTTTTTAGAGGATGGCTCAAACCAGCGAACCGACAGCTATGGAGGGTCGATCTCCAACAGGATGCGGTTCCTGTTTGAGATTGTGGAGAACGTATCCGCGGTTACAAGTTCGCAGAAGCTCGGCGTGCGTTTGTCACCCTTCGGCCAGTACGGCGGCATTCAAGACAGTGATCCGATGCAATTGTTCACCTCGGTCATTGAGGAAATGAATAAGTACGACCTTGCCTACCTCCACTTGATTGAAGGCCGAGGTTCTGAGATCGGTCTCGGAGACGACCTCCACCTGGACGCACTCAATAACGCTCGGATCTTTCGTCCGCACTACAAGGGCAATCTCATCTCGGCCGCGGCCTACACGCCTGCGACCGGACACGAGGCGCTGGTGTCGGGTTACGCCGATGCGATCGCTTATGGGCGCCTGTTCATCTCGAACCCTGATTTGGTAGAACGCATCGCAGATGGGGTCGCACTAAACGCTTACGATCGGTCGACGTTCTACGGGGGCGACGAACGTGGCTATACGGACTACCGGGCTTTTGACGAATCGTCCACACTGGCGAAGCAATGACAGCAGAGCAAGTGCTGAAGACGCAGCGCGAGGTCTTCTATCGATCGCTCCTGGAAAAGGACTGGGATGTTCTCGCAGACCTGTACGCGGAGGACTACACGCTGATCCGTTCGGACGGATCTTTACTCACAAAGGATGAAGTGCTGCGTGATCTCCAGGCTGGGAAGCTTGTCTTTGAATCGATAGAACTCTCTGACGAGAAGGTTCGCATCGTCGGCTCTGTGGCCATTCTCACGGGTGTAAGCCGGACCACAGCGAAACGCGCGGGGACCACTTTGGAATCCAGGTTCAGATTGGTCGCCGTGTACATGGAAGATGGCGACGCCCTGAGGCTGCTCCACTTCCAAAGCACGAACTTGTAATTGATTTTATTGGTGGAGCTGAGCGGGATCGAACCGCTGACCTCCTCGTTGCGAACGAGGCGCTCTCCCAACTGAGCTACAGCCCCAAAGTGCGGAGGGACGCGCGTGGTGCGGCGCGAGTGCAACTTTGATTCAGGTTAAAGATAACAGGTCGGAAAGCGGTGCTCAAGCCGGTTTCAGGCAAGGAACTCTGCAAGCGTTCCTGTGACTTCGGTCCCGTCGGTCAATGGCTTATCGACGATGTGCCAGACTGTCCCGTCTTCTTCAACAACACCGAGCACTGGCACCTCTAACCTCGCTCCGCTGGGGGCGATGGCGAGGAGGGTGCCAGTTGACGAGGCCGAGGTGAAGAGAGTGTGCTCGAGGGCTATCTGCCAGCGGGCTGCGAGGCCGGAGCGGGATTCCAGGCGGATGTCGGTGACCTGTGAGGTGAAGGTGAGGCGGGTATCGGTCATCCGGCCAGCACCTCGGCCAGGGCCTCCATCTCGCGTCGGCTGCCGACCATGAAGGGGGTGCGCTGGTGGATGCCCTCGGGTTCGATGTCGAGGATGCGGTTGCCGTGGCCGATGGCCATGCCGCCGGCCTGTTCGGCGATGAAGGCGAGGGGATTGGCTTCGTAGAGAAGGCGGAGCTTACCTTTGGACTGCTTGAGCGTGGGTGGGTAGAGGAAGACGCCGCCCTTGAGCAGGGTGCGGTGGAAGTCGGCGACGAGAGAGCCGATGTAGCGAGAGCTGTACTCCTTGCCGAGGCCGCCGGAGCGGAGGAGGTCGAGGTAGTCGCGATAGGCCTGGGGCCAGGTGGCGGCGTTGGCCTCGTTGGTGCTGTAGTAGGTGCCTTGTTCGGGCATCATCATGCGCTCTTCGCTGAGGACGAAGGCTCCGATGGCGGGGTCGAGGATGAAGCTGTGGACGCCGTTCCCTGCCGTGTAGACCAGAATGGTTGACGGTCCGTAGACGACGTATCCAGCGGCGACCTGGGTGTGGCCGGGGCGGAGGATGGAGGCGTTCAGGTCGCCCTCGGTGCGGCGGCGAAGGATGCTGAAGATGGTGCCGACGTTCACGTTCACATCGATGTTCGAGGAGCCGTCGAGGGGATCGAAGACGATGATGTACTTGCCCGTGTTTGGGCCACCTTGCGCGCGGTCGAAGGTGACGGGCTCTTCGTCCTCTTCGCTGACGAGAGCGGCAACGGAGTCCTTGAGTCCGAGGCAGTGGAGGAGGGCCTCGTTGGCGTAGACGTCGAGCTTCTGCTGCTGTTCGCCCTGAACGTTGGTCTGGCCGTAGGCGCCGATTGCGCCGTCGAGCGCGGCGAGGCGGATCTTCGCCTGGATCATCTTGGTCGCGAGCGTGATGCCGGCTAGGAGATAGCTGAAGGTGCCGCTGGCTTCACTGATGCTCTGCTGCTGGGCCTGGATGTGTTGCTGAAAGGTCGTGATCATGGGGATGCTTTGTCCTCGCTTTGTCCTGACCATGATAGCTGGTTGGCTGACGAGTTCGGAGGAGGCGTGGGGTTACGGACGGGCTACAATCCCGTTATGCCTTCATCCAAATTGACCTCGCCGAACCGGCGACACTTTCTGCTTGCGGCTGCCGCTGCCGCACCTGCCTTTACGCTGCATGCACAAGAGGATGAGGAGAGCGCGAAGGTTGGCAAGCTGCCACCTGCGATCGCCGGATTGAAGGCGAGAGTGCATGAGGCTGTTCCGATTACCCTGGCGGAGCGTGAGGGGCGGCTGGAACATGCGCGGGCCTTGATGAAGGCGAAGCAGATGGATGCGGTGATTATTACCGTGGGGACGAGCCTGAACTACTTCTCCGGGTTGAAGGTGGGGTATCAGTCGGAGCGGCTGTTTGCGTGGATTCTGCCTGCGAGTGGAGCGCCTTTTGTGGTGTGTCCGGCGTTTGAGGAAGGGCGAATTCGCGAAGGGCTGACGATGGCTCCCGACGGCGCGGCGACGAAGATCCATACCTGGAACGAGGATGCGAGTCCGTATGACCTGGTGGCGCGATCTTTGAAGGAACGTGGGCTCGCTGCGGGGACGGTGGGGATCGAGGAGCGGACGCAGTTTGCGTTCGCCGATGGGATGGCCCATGCGACTCCGGCTTTGAAGGTCGTGAATGGGACGCCGATCACGGCAGGATGCCGGATGGCGAAGTCTCCGGCAGAACTGGCGCTGATGCAGTTGGCGAACGACATTACGCTTTCGGTCTACGAGGCGGCGTATAAGTCGGCGAAGGTGGGGATGACGAACCGGGAGTTTACGGGGTTGATTGCCGCGGGTTATGAGCGGAGTGGCGTTCGCGGAGAGGCTAGCTGCCAAGTTGGGAAGTACTCGGCGTTACCGCATGGGTCGGTGCAGCCGCAGGTGATTCGCGAAGGCGAGATTATTTTGATCGATGATGGCTGCTCGGTGGAGGGGTATCAGTCGGACATCTCGCGGACGTTTGTGCTGGGCAAGCCCACCGACAAGCAGAAGAAAGTCTTCGAAATTGTACACAAGGCGCAGGCGGCGGCATTGGCAGCGGCTCGGCCTGGGATTGAGTGTCAGGCGATCGATAAGGCGGCTCGGGATGTTGTCGATGCGGCGGGATTTGGGCCGGACTACAAACACTTTACCCATCGCGTGGGGCATGGGATCGGAATGGATGGGCATGAGTGGCCCTACCTTGTGCGTGGGAACGCGACCAAGCTTGAGGCGGGGATGTGTTTCTCGGATGAGCCGGGGATTTATATCGAAGGGGAGTTCGGGGTGCGGTTGGAGGATGACTGGTATGTGACGCCGGATGGCGGGAAGATGTTTACGCCGACCAGTTTGAGTCTGGAAGAGCCGTTTGGGAAGGGATAATGGGGGGTACCCCCTCCCCCTCTTTACTTCGCAAAATATTCAGGAATAAGGACTTAGCTTTGCTTCCAGTTATACCTGACGAGGTTTGGCAGGCTAAGTTCCTCATTTTATTGACGAGCCTCTCGTAGAGTTTTGATTCTAAAGAGAATAGCCTCACCAAGACGTGAGCCGTGGTGAGGCTATTCTCTTTGCAATTCTGTGGGACGCGAGCTTCGTCGTTATCCTTCGCTCGCGATCACGGCTCCGACACTCGGCACGCAACTTCAGTTAGACGCTGAAGGAGGAGCCGCATCCGCAGGTGCTCTTAACGGCGGCGTTTTCGAACTTGAAGCCGGCGGCTTCGAGGGTCTCGACGTAGTCGACGACGCAGTTCGAAAGATACATGGCGGAGGTGGCGTCAACGAAGACCTTTAGGTCTTCGAAGCGGTAGACCTTGTCCATCATGCCGCTCTGGTTCTCGAAGCTCATGGAGTACTGGAAGCCGGAACATCCGCCGCCGACGACACCGATGCGCAGGCCAGCCGGGATGGGATCCTGGGTGGACATGATCTCGCGGACCTTGACGATAGCATTCGGGGTCAGGGTGACGGGAGTGGTTGACGCGGGTGCGTTTACAACTTCGGCAGTCGGGGTAACGGTAGCAGTCGCCATGAAATCTCCTATGGGTACAAAACTCTCAACTTAAGTGTATGCGCGACTCGATTGCGCGGCAAGTGGCAGGTGAGACAAGGCGCAAGACACCAACCTTAGCGTTAGATTCGTCCGCCCGGATCCGGATTCATATCCCTCGTAAGTTCGGTCCGGCCTCAGCCTTCACTCAGGGAAGCGGTTACAGCGCCGATAAAGACCAGAAGCGGGCGAATCTGCCGTGGCAGCGATACGCAGCCAGGCTAATGCCGCACGTGTGTTCGTAACGGGTTTTCGTGAAATGCGAGGAGATTAGGTCCTATTCCGGGGCCCACGAGAGCACTTTAAGAGTGTGCAGACTAAGGGGACCGAAGTGACAGAGAGAACGCCCTCCTGGAGCCGGAAACAAGCTCTACTCTCTCTGAGCAGCGATCAGAAAGCACAGTCTCTGATCGAATTTGCCTTTATCCTCCCCATATTTCCGCTGGTGGTCACGGGCATGTTTGCCTTCGGCGTCGCGTTCACGAACTGGATGGTCCTGACCGACGCCACGTCTCTTGGCGGAAGAACGGTCTCGATCAGCCGGGGCAATACGCTCGATCCGTGCTCGACAGCGTCGACCGCCGTTGTGGGAGCGGCACCTGGCCTGAATACGAGCCAGATCACCTATAGCTCGGTCATCAATGGGACGGCCTACTCCGGCACCACGTGCAGCAGTTCGAGCACGACAACGGGAGCTGCGGGAAATCTTACGCAGGGAGGCTATTACATCCTTTCGACGACCTACCCCTGTAAGCTGGCGGTGTTCGGTCAGAACCTGGTGTCGAATTGCACCTTGCACGCCTCGGTCAAGGAGCTTGTGCAATGAGGGGTGTCAGATCTCTACTTCGCGACGAAAGTGGGCAGGCGATCATTCTTACCGCGGTGATGATGGTCGCGCTGCTGGGCATGTTTTCGCTGGTGGCGGGAGCCGGCTATGCCCTCACCATGCAGCGTCAACTGCAGGCCTCAACCGACGCGGCAGCTCTGGCGGGAGCCGGTGCACTGCAGATCAACAAGAGTTCCTCTGCCGCTTTGAGCGCTGTGCAATCGTTTAGTTCGAATTCCGGACAGAACAATGCGAGCTCGAACCTTGGGACGGTCTCGATGATGTCGGGAAGTCCCGCATTGAAGTGTCTGAGCGCTCTGAAGGCGATAGGTATCCCATGCGTTGGAGCGGCGCCCTATAACGCGGTGCAGGTCAAACAGCAGGCGGTGATCAACATTCCTCTCGGGGGATTTATCGGGCATCCAACCCTGACGCTTACCGCAAGCGCGACGGCGTCGATCAATGGCGGAGCGCCACTGCCTTCGAACATCGCGGTGATTATCGACACGACCCTTTCTATGAACGAGCAGGATCTTGACTGCGGCAGCACGCAGATGCAGTGCGCGCTGACAGGGCTGCAGTACCTGATGCAGAGTCTGAATCCGTGCGCGCAGACGTCGGCCGCCTGCATCGCTACGGCGGGAGTCTCTGCCAACACGGTTGACCGGGTCAGCCTGTTCACCCTTCCACCGGTACAGACGAGTTCTGTGAGTGTCGACTCCACCTGCACGACAACGCCCAGCAGTGGATATACGTATGTTGCCGGGATAGGAGAGATCGTGATGCCTCCGTCCGCTGCATATAGCGGTTTGGCGACGGCTACGTCTTACTGGTTTCCACCGGCTGGGGCGGGATCGGCCGCGCCGGGGACGGCCTACGGCGTGAGTCCGGCGAACGGCAGTGTGACCTCGACCTACCAGATCGTAGGGTTCATGAGTGATTACAAGACCTCGAATGGGATCAAGACGCTGAACACGTCGTCCGCCATGGTCAAGGCGGCGGCGGGGGTATCCGGCTGCGGAGGCATGGCTCCGCCGAACTACGCGGGAGTGTACGGCACTTACTATGCCGGAGCGATCTATGAGGCCCAGTCGGCGCTGATCGCGGCGCTGGCGGCGAATCCTGGGACGCTGAACGCCCTCATCATCCTTAGCGACGGTGACTCCAACGCGCCGCAGAAGAACGGCTCCTATAACGTCTTCTACAGCGGCGCCACCGCCAGCGGGACGTACCCCTCATGGTTGGGGCAGTGTGGGCAGGCAGTGGTTGCGGCAGGGGCGGCGGCGGCCGCTGGGACACGAGTGTACTCGGTCGCCTATGGCTCACCGTCTGTCGGCTGCACAACGGATATAGCGGTCGGGTCGAACCCGAATATCACTCCCTGCAACACGATGGCTGCATTGGCTTCCGCGCCGCAGTATTTCTTCTCGGACTATAAGCAGACGGGATCGGGAAGCACCTGCGTGTCCAGCCAGCCGGTTACGTCGCTCAGCGCCATCTTTGCCGCGATCGCGGCAGACCTATCCACTCCGCGACTCATTCCTGACAATCTAACGTAGCCGGACGCTCTTACGCTTTCCATCAGACAACGAACCTGTAGCTGACGCCGTGAATCGTGCGCGGGCGACGGGATCGAGGGCTGTTCCGTGCTCGCGGGGCGTGGGCAAACGGAACCGATGGCGGTCGCGTTGTCACTTTCGTGGGATGCCAAATCGAAACAGTGAAACCTACGCTTGTCGTTACGACATCGTCCATGTGAGCCGCGGGAATGCGAAGCCTTGCGACAAGCATACGGCGCCTGCCCACAGGATTTCTGACTGTAAGAGATGAAGATGCCAGGACGTCGGCGGAGAGGGGGTACACGTTGGTCGAAGTACAGTCAGAATTCAAAAGCTCGAAAGAGCGACGAAGGCCCGGATACTGCGTGGGCGACGAGAGCGGGCAGTCGATGGTGGAACTTGCACTGACTCTTCCCGCATTGCTGCTGGTTGTGACGGGGCTGATGTCCTTCGGAGTGACCTTCAATAACTACATGATTCTGACCGACGCGACTGCAGTTGCAGCCCGGCAATTGACCGTGAGCCGAGGGCAGACCACTGACCCATGCCAGACCTTTGCCAACTCTCTTTACGCGGCTGCACCCTTGCTGACCGCGTCAAACTTAAAGTTCACCATCACGCTGAACGGAACGCAGTACACGAAGCCATCCTGCAGTGGAAGCGCAACGAGCGGTGCGCCCGCAAACATGGTTCTGGGTACGAATGCCGTCGTCACAGTGACCTATCCGTTTGCCCTGGGTATATACGGGCTGAAGCTAACCACGCCTACGTCTGTGCTAACAGCACAGACTACAGAGTTGATGCAGTGAAGAACCGCGGGATCGAGCGAATGGGGCAACGCTTGCGGTCCCTTAAGAGCGATGAAAGCGGACAGGTGCTACCGCTTCTCGCCTTCATGATGATTGCGCTGCTGGCGATGCTGGCTCTGGTGATCGATGTGGGTCATGCCTATCTCATCCATCGCGAATTGCAGGCATCCTGCGATGCTGCAGCGCTTGCAGGAGCGACGGCCATTCCTTACACGGTCGATAAGTCCGGCGTCCAAACGATTGCAACAAACTACAGCTCAGTTTCAGGCGGGTATAACGCGATCAACGGGCTTAACGGCGTGACGATGGTCTCGGGATACCCAATGTTGAAGTGCCTGTCGTCAATGCAGGCGCAGGGGATTTCCTGCGTGGGCTATACACCATACAACGCGGTTCAGGTGAAGCAGAAGGCGACGGTCAATACATACTTCGGGAAACTGATCGGATTCCCGACGATCACGATCGCGGCGTCGGCGACAGCGACAAAAGGTGGTGGACCGTCGCGACCTTACAACATCGTACTTATGTTGGATACTTCCCTCTCGATGAATTTCTACGATGCGGACTGCGGGGCAACTCAGATGCAATGCGGTCTAGCCGGAGTACAGATTCTGCTGCAGCATCTCGATCCCTGCGGGACAAGCCAGCCAACGTGCGTAGTGACAGCGGGAAACGCAGCAAACTCCGTGGCGCGAGTGAGTATCTTTACGTTTCCGCAGATGACGTATCCGACGGTCAGCTACGACTCACAGTGCGGAAGTTCCACAGCTACGGCGACGACGTACACCTTTCCAGCCGCCGGAGCCACAAGTTACACACCGGGAACTTCATCAAGCAGCACAACGTACCGGGTGACCGATTTTCAAAGTGATTATCGAGTGTCTGATACGGCAACCTCTCTATACAACAGCTCCCTTCTGACGATCGCTGCGGGCGGAGCAGGTGGCTGCTCAGGAATGGGTGCCCCGGCGAATGCGGGAGATTACGGAACATATTATGCAGCGACGATCTATGCAGCGCAGGCTGCGTTGACTCAAGCGAAGGCCGCAAATCCAGGGTCGCAGAATGTTCTGATCATTCTTGGGGACGGTGATGCGAACGCACCGCATACGAACGGTCCGTATACGGTGATGGGTTCGGGGGCGACATCGAATGGCAAGTATCCCTCATGGTTAGGCGAGTGCGGGCAGGCGATTACGGCCGCCAATGCCGCGACTGCTGCGGGTACAACGGTGTACTCGGTCGCCTATGGATCGCCGTCGGCGGGTTGTACGACGGACTTGGGCGCGGGCGACTTCCCGAACGTCCAACCCTGCAACGAGATGGCGCAGCTAGCATCGCACTCATGGGATTTCTTCTCGGATTATAAGCAGACGGGCTCGGCGAGTACGTGCGTCGCGGCACAAACCGAGGTGGCACTGAGCGATATCTTTCTGCAGATCGCGGGGGACCTGACGGAAGCTCGATTGATCTCGGATGGGGCTGCATAGAGAGCGCGAAAGATTCACTCCAAGCCAACTCATCGCGAAAGACAAAGGCGTGAGGAACGAGACATGTGGGCGAAAGGCGGTCAGCGCCAAAACAAATGCTGTGGTCTGTCCACTTCGCTTCGCTACGGTCGAGATGACGGATATCTTCCAGATGGAGCGATTCAGGAGACAAATTTGTAGCCGACTCCGCGGACGGTGAGCAGGTGGACGGGGTTGCCGGGGTCGGTCTCGATATAGCGGCGGAGGCGAACGATGAAGTTGTCGATGGCGCGGGTGTCGGTGTCTTCGTGGACGCGCCAGACCTGCTCGAGGATCTCCTTGCGGGGGACGATCTTGCCTTCGCGGTCGGTGAGATAGCGGAGGAGATCGGCCTCCATCAGGGTGAGATGGGTAGTGGCGTGCGGGGCGATCAGCTCCAGGGCGTCGAAGCGGATGAGGTGATGGTCGAAGGCGTACTCGTCGGGCGGTGAGGGTTCGACGATGGAGGCGGCGGTGGTGGCCTGCCAGGCGGTGCGGCGAAGAAGCGTCTTGAGGCGGACCAGCAGGATGTTGAGGTCGAAGGGCTTGGGAAGATAGTCGTCGGCACCGGCTTCGAGGCCTTCGAGGATGTCCTCAGTACGGCTGCGCGCGGTGAGCATGAGGACCGGGACAAAGCGTTTGGCGGCGCGAAGGGCTCGGGCGATGGCAAAGCCGTCGGTGCCCGGGAGCATGCAGTCCAGGAGGATGGCGGACGGGGCTTCGGGGCCTTCCTGTGGTGCGGCAAGTAGGTATGCGAGGGCGGCGTCGCCATCGGATTCGTGGTGGGTGCGGTAGCCTTCGGCCTGGAGATTGAAGATCAGGCCGGTGGCCAGGTGCTCTTCGTCTTCTACGAGGATGATGAGAGGTTCGGTGGTCATAAGAGATCCTGGACGGTGCCTTCTGGCGGTTACGGGCGGAAAGGTTTGGAGGTTATCGGAGGAGCGGAATGTATGCAAGTCCCTCGCCTGCGCCTCTCTCGGTGAAGCACTGCGAGAGACTTCGCTCAGGATGAAGGGGCTTTACTGACCATAACGATCTATGACGCTACAGATTCGGACGCCGAGTTTGTCTGGACGGGCGCGTTGGCGGGGTTGGCCAGGGGGAGGCGGAGGGTCATGGTGGTTCCGGAGCTTAGGCCTTCGCTGGTGGCGGTGACGTCCCCGCCGTGCTGACGGGCGATGGAGCGGACAATAAAGAGTCCAAGGCCGGTTCCCTTAATGGTGACCATGGCGCGGCCGGGCACGCGGTAGAAGCGGTGGAAGATGCGTTTGAGATGATCGGCGGGAATGCCGACGCCGGTGTCCTGAATAGTGAGGGCGACTGAAGTGTAGTCGACGATGTCGAGGCGGCAGCGGACCTGGACGCCCTCCGGCGAGTATTTGACTGCGTTGTCGAGGAGGTTCGAGATGGCGGTGCGGAGGTCTTCGAGGTTCGCGAGCACGGGGAGGTGGACCCCGGCGGAGACGGGTTCGAGGACGATGGCTGCAGCGGGGAGGCGGTAGCGCTGGAGGGCGACGGCAACGCAATCGGCTACGAGAGGTTCCATCTCCGCGATGGAGCGCTGCTGTTTGCGACGACGCTGACCCTGTTCGCCGGCTTTGAGCACCTGCTCGACGGTGGCGAGGAGCCGGTCGGAGTCCGCGAGCATGATGCGGTAGAACTCCTGACGTTTGGCCTCGTCGACTGGCCGGCGCTGCAATGTTTCAAGATACAACCGAATGCTTGCGATGGGGGTCTTTAGTTCATGGGTGACGGCGTTCAGGAAGGAGTCCTGACGCTCGTTTCGGCGGACTTCGCGAACGAGAAAGATGGTGTTGAGGACGACGCCGGCGATGAGGATGGCGAACAGGATGATGCCGAGCACAACGAAGGCGACTGTTCGCTCATTCAGGATGATCCATCCGACCTGAAGCGCAACGGCGAGGCCAACGAGGAGCACACCCATGGTGATGAAGGTGGCGATAGCTCCGCGACGTCGAGAGATGTTCATGGCTGTGGCCGTAGACGGCGAGGTACAACCACAGGGTACAACGGGGGCGGAGCGTGGGGAAGCTCTGGCTCGATGGGAGGCAGAGTTACGGGGGGAGGGTGAAGTAGAAAGTGGTTCCGTCGCCGTTCGCGGAGTCGCAATAGATGGTCCCGCCATGGCGGTTCACGATCTTGCTGCAGGTGGCGAGGCCGAGGCCTGTACCTTCGAATTCGCCCACACCATGAAGACGGGTGAAGGACTCGAAGATGCGCTCGCGATCGTCGGCGGGGATTCCGATACCGTTGTCTTTGACGGAGAAGAGCCAGAGGCCGTTCTCTTCGAGAGCAGCTTCTACGTGAATCTGGGGGATGTCGCGCTTGCAGTACTTGATGCCGTTGCCGATGAGGTTCTGGAGCAACTGTTCCAGGAGCGAGGCGCTGCCCGTGACGGTGGGGAGATCTCCATGGGTGACGACAGCTCCCTTGAGGCGGATCACGTTGTGGAGGTTTTCCAGCGCGCTTTCGAGCGCTGTGACCATCGATACGGGCTGAAAAGTGACCTCACCTTCAAGCCGGGTGTACTGGTAGAGCGTGGAAATGAGCGTATCCATGCGCGCTGAGGCCTTCAGGGCCCAGTCACAATACTGGGGAACCATCTCCATCTTCCCGTCGCGGATATCTTCCTGGATATACATGACGAAGGTTTGGATGGAGCTTGATGGAGCGCGGAGGTCATGGACGAGAATGTCGGCGAACCGCTCGAGTTCCTTCTTCTGTTCGGCGAGCTTGCGCCGAAGCTGAACCTTTTCGACGGCGTTCTCAATCACCCTGCGAATGGAGGAAGGCGTAATGTCGCCTTTGCGGATGTAGTCGGCGGCACCGCGCTTCATGGCCTCGGTGGCGACGAGTTCGTCGCCGTGACCGGTGGACATGACGAGGGGCATGTTGGGGCAGCACTCGCCGAAGGAGGTGAGCGCCTGCAGGCCGTCCTGTCCGGGGAGCTGGTAGTCGACGACGGCGCAGTCGAAGGAGACTTCGCGGCATTTTGCGATCCCCTCGTCCACATCGACGACATGGGCACACTCCGCTTCGAGCTTGGACTGGCGAATCGCCCGCGCTATCTGCCGGGCGTCGCCGAGGTCGTCGTCTACCAGCAGGATTCTGAGGGGAGCTTTCATCGTTCTCTCACGCTAAGGCAGCTCAACGATGCGCCAGTAGTTGTCGACGAGGCTGAAGAGGCGGAGGAAGTCTTCACCCGCCTTCTCCTTGACGATGTAGCCGGCGACGTTGAGACCGTAGGCTGCGTCCATGTCTTCATCGCGATAAGAGGTCGTAAGGACGAAGACGACGGTCTTCTGCAGGGCGGGGTCGGCACGCAGGGCGGCTACAAGTTCAATGCCGTTCATGCGGGGCATGTTGAGATCGACCAGCATGATGAGCGGAAATTTCACTTTGACTTTGCCATTCTCGCCGCGCAGCAGTTCCAGGGCGTCGATGCCATCGATGGCGCGGCAGAAGGGGTTCACGATGCGGGCCTTGGCGAAGGCCCGTTGCACGGCGCGCGCATCTCCATCGTCGTCGTCCACGAGGAGAATGTTGATCGGCCGGCTCTCAGCTTGAGCGGAGTATGTCATGCGTGCGCTCCTGCGGGGCTGGCTGCTACGGCCCGCTCGATATCAGGCTGTTGAGCTGGCCAGGTAAAGCGGAAGGTGCTGCCGCGTCCGTCAGATTCGACCGCAACGGTGCCGCCGAAGACCTCAACGTTCTTGCGCACCATAGCGAGACCCATGCCGCTGCCTTCGACCTGGTCGCGTGGCTTGAGGGTCTGAAACATATCGAAGATGCGGGCGTGGAAGCGGGGATCGATACCTGGGCCGTCGTCCCTGACCTCAAAGGTTTGCATCTTCTCGCCGGGGTCGACGATGACGTCGATCCTGCCTGTCTTTCTGTCGTGATGCTTGATGGCATTGCTGATGAGGTTCATCAGGATCTGCTGGAGCGGCATGCGGCATAGCGAGAGGCCGGCGAAGGCGGGGTCTACGGTGATTTCAAAGCCTGCGGGCGGCGTGATCATGGCGAGTACGTCATTCATCAGCGAGGCCCCGGAGACGATCTCAGAGAAGTCGGCGTCAGCCTTACGGCCGATTCGGGAGTAGGCGAGGAGGTCGTTGAGCAGCCTGTCCATGCGCTTGACCCTGCCACGTAGCATCTGCATGTTCTCGCGGATCTCGCCGGTGAGATGCTCTTCGAGGTCTTCTTCGAGCCACTTGGAGGCGTTGTCGATGACGCGAAGCGGGGCCTTGAGATCGTGCGACGCGGCATAGGCGAACTCGTCGAGTGCCTGGTTGCTGCGGAGCAGGGCCCTGGTGTAGCTGGCTGCCTCTTCTTCGGCGCGCTTCTTCTCCGTGATGTCGCGAATAATCCCGGAGTAGTGGCGGGCTCCTGCGAGTTGAAAGCCGCTGATTGAGAGTTCGACGGGAAAGGAGCTGCCGTCCTTCCTTCTGCCACTGACCTCGCGACCCATGGCTCCGCTTCTCGGATCGTCGCTTTGATTACCGGCTTCTGCGAAGTAGCCGGCGTGCTCGCTGTAGTAGCGCTCGGGAAGGAGCGTGCTCAGGTTCTTGCCGACGATCTCCGCCTCGGAGCAGCGAAACATCGCCTCGCACGAACGGTTGAAGGTTTCGACGTTCCCGTGATCATCAATCGTGACGAGGCCGTCGATCGCGTTGTTGACGACAGCGGCGAGCATTGCCTCTGTACCTTTGCGCCTGCCTACCTCTCGCAGGTTCTTCGACGCCCCGACGACTCTTCCCTGGAGATCCTTGACGGGCGATACGGTGATCGAGACTTCGATTCTGCTGCCGTTCTTATGCAGGCGGACAGTTTCGAAGTGTTCGATTGCCTTGCCGTGCACCATTGCGTCCAATATCTGGCCCTCCTCCTTCAGGAGTTCGAGTGGGATGAGCATAGAGATCGGCCTTCCGATAGCCTCCTCCTCTCGGTAGCCAAAGACGCGCTCGGCCCCGCGGTTCCAGCTCTTGATGGTGCCGTCGAGAGACTTTGAGATGATGGCTTCGTCGGAGGAATCGACGATGGTAGCGAGCAGAGAGGCGTTGCCAGCGGCCTCTTGGCGCACCGCTGTGAGCTCCTGTTGCGCAAGAGCTTCCCGAATCACCCGATGCTGAAAGAGTTGTTCGGCGGTCCACCAGATGACGGCGATGTTCACGACGCGATTGGTCAGAAGCATCCACAGGGTGACCGCGCTCGGATGTTTGAGACAAGCGCCCGCTATCGTCATCACGCTGGCGACGAAGGCGTAGAGGAAGACGACTCGGGCACGCGAAAACTGTAGGCCGAAGTAGATCAGAGGAATATAGGCCGTGCAGAACACGACACCGCGGGGGGTGCGTGCGTCGGCGATCAAGACCAGGATGGCGGCAAGGACGGGCACCCAGATCGCAATCTTCGAACCCGTGGTGGTCGCTTGATAGGGCATCCTGGTGTCTCTGGTTGAGATTTCGCTCTGGTCCAGCTTTGGGGCCCAAGGACGAACAGGCGCAGGAGTTGCGGCTGCACTGAGAGAGGTTATCGGCTGGAAGGCGAGGGGGCTTGAAGTGTTTTGGGGAGGCTTTTCAGGGATGGGAGAGAGGCGGTTCGTGCGGCACACGAATCTCCCACCCATCGCACAAGACAACGGCGCGATGGATGGGACACCCGTTTCTTGCCTAGGCTGACGGGTCTATGGTCGACGGCAGTGCTGTGAGCTGGGTGAGACGGGGCATCGTGCGGGCGCGGGGAGCCCAGGTGGGATAGGCCAGGTCTGGCATGGGCTTCGAGACAAAGAGCAGGCGGGTCTTGGCGGCGATCCAGCGAGCGGTCGTCTTGGCCTTGCTGCGGCGGGCGCTATCGGTCGAGATGCCGGTGCCGGCGTACATCTGGCGGTAGAGCTTCGAGAGCAGGACGAAGGCGATACGACCTTTGAGGTTGTTCTGGATGCAGGACGAACGCTTCCAGACCGGACCCCACTCGTAGAAGCGGTCCCAGACGCCCTGGGTGCGGGTCTTGATCTCGTCCGACGACATGGAGGGATGTGGGGTGAACATCTTGGGGCGGATGGCGGTGGGGATGAGCCAGTAGCGGGTGATGGGAGTGCCATCGACGAGCTCGGGGGCGGCGGCCTGTTCTTTTTCCCAACGGCCAAAGTCGACGGTTCCGGGGAACGGGGTCATCATGACGAACTGGGCGAAGGTGACGCCGGCTTTCATGGCGACTTCGACAGTAGCATTGAAGGTGGATTCCTTGTCCGTGGGAAGGCCGAAGATGAAGGATCCTAGGACGTGTACGCCGTGCTTGCGGAATGTCTGGAGCTGCTGAATGAGACGGTCGCCGGAGTAGTTGAAGTCCTTGTAGACGGCCTTCAGACCTTCGGGCGTTACGGCTTCGACACCGACGAGAGCGCCCTTAATGTTGGCCTTGCGCATGGCGTCGAGATAGTCGGTGTCCTCGGCGGACTCCATGGTGATCTGGGTGAAGAAGACCATGTCCTTGGGGAGCTTGGCGAGCTCGGCCATGAGGGCGTAGCGTTCGGCGCGAGTGGCGCGCAGGGAGTCAAGCTTGGCCTGATCGCCCTGTTGTTCAGCGAGACGCAGGTCGGTCAACGTGACCGGGTAGAAGTTGTCGTCGGCGAGTGCGATGAAGCGGAAGCCGAGACGGCGGAGGTCGATGATCTCGTTGATGACGTTTTCGAAGGAGCGCTGGCGGGGCTTTTGGCCGTCGGTGCGCCAGACGGAGCAGAAGGAGCAATGTTTCGGACAGCCGCGGATGGTCTGGACGGAGGCCCACATGTACTTGTCCTTCTGCATGAGGTCCCAGCGGGCGGCGAGGAACTCCTCGCCTTCGATCTTGCCGCCTTCGTAGACGAGCTTGGTCGAGTCACTCTCGATGTCGCGGAGGACGTTGCCCCAGGCGACATCCCCGTCTCCCTTGACGACGTGGTCGGCGTAGCCGCGTTCGAAGGGCTCGTCGGGAAAGAGGGTGGCGTGGATTCCGCCGTAGACTACGGTCGCGCCGCGATCCTTGGCGAGTTTGCCGACCTGGTAGCCGCGCAGGGCGTTACCGGTATGGACGCTGATGCCGACGACGTCGCCGGACTGGATCGTTTCTGGGTCAAGTTGTTCAATCGACTCGTCTACGAGGATGGGGTCGCCGAAGGAGCGAGGGGTGGCGGCGGCGAGGACGAAGAGCCAGCGCGGGGTGATGACGGCAGTGCCAAAGGCGTTGTCGCTGGGATTAATCAGGTGAACAGACATGCGTAAGAGGGCTCCGCTGGGGGGCGTGCTGACTTCGTGTTCCCAGGGGACCGGCTGTGCCGGTGATCTCCAATGAGAGAGAAGAGCCTCTACTGCGTATGACCTGCGACAGATCGTGCCGAGGTGATGGCCACTCGATCATACAGATTTACGTAGGTGTTTTGTCGGGTAAAAGACAATTTGGGGCGGGGTTTTGGTGCGGTATCGAACAATGCGAGATGGTTCGTGCTTCGCACGAATGTCTGACGGATGCCTGGGGAGAAATCTTCGAGCGGCTCGGGAGCAATGATCGGCTTTGGGGTCCTTCGACTATGTTATTGGCGGTGAAGCTGCGAATAACTCCGCTCAAGATGACGGCTCTCAAAGGAGACGGCCATCCTTCAAGTGAAGGATGGCCGTCTGGGGTGGTTCGGAGGGGTTTAGACTCCGGCTGGCTTGGGGTTCTTGGGGTCGAACTTGGCGATCTGGACCTTTTCAGCGAGGCCGAGCTTGCTGAGGACCCAGATGCAGTAGTAGTTCACATCGAACTCATACCACGTCAGGCCGTGGCGGGCGCTGACCGGGTGGGCGTGGTGGTTGTTGTGCCAGCCTTCGCCACCGGTGAGCAGAGCGACCCACCAGCTGTTGCGGGAATCGTCCTTGGTCTCGAAGCGCCGCGATCCGAACATGTGGGTCGCGGAGTTGACCAGCCAGGTTGCGTGCAAGCCAAGCGTGACGCGGAGGAAGGTTCCCCAGAGGAGCATGGTGAGACCGCCGGAGATGTGACCCGTGGCCCAGGTGCCGATAGCGATCTGGAGAAGGCCAGAGAGCGTGAGCGGCAGCCAGTGGTACTTGCTGAGCCAGACGTGGACCGGATCGCGGGTGAGGTCGGGAGCGTAGCGGCCGAGGAGGGCGGTTTCGGAGTGCATGGCGCGACCGGAGAGGATCCAGCCGGCGTGCGCCCACCAGGTGCCTTCGGTGGGGGTGTGCGGATCGCCTTCGTGGTCGGAGTTCTGGTGGTGGACGCGGTGGGTGGCGACCCAGAAGATCGGGCCTCCCTCAAGAGCCATCGTCCCACAGGCGGTCACGAAGTACTCAACCCACTTGGGGCAGCGGAAGCCGCGGTGCGTCAGCAGGCGGTGATACGAGACGCCGATGCCGACGTTGATGGCGAAAAAGTAGGTGATCGCGAAGGCAGCGAGGTTCTTCCAGGAGAAGAAGAAGAGCGCCACGATTGCGAGGACATGGAAGAGGCCCATGACGATGGTGGTGATCCAGTTGATGCGTCCCTGCTGGTGCTCACGGCCCATGCGGAGGTCCTGCTTGACCTTCTGCGCAACCTTGGCGGCGATGGGAAGGTCAGAGATTGCGTTGGGCAGGTCGCCGATCTGAGGCTTGTACGCGGCGGCAGCCGAGAGCTTTTCAGGTGTGATGGTGGCTTGCTTCATAGGTGTCTTCTTGTCCCCTTGTTCCTGTTACCAAGCTGCTACAAGGACAACGCTAACAGGATCGCAAAGAGGCGGTTGTAAGAGTTTTGTAATGCCGGTTACGACGGAGTTTGATACGTTCGGGGGATGGATATGCGTGGCTTGCGGTGTTACGGCGTAGCGGGATTTGTGAGTGCGGTATGGGTCTCTTCGTTGACGTTTGCGGCATTTGCTCAGGATGGCAAGACGATCGACCTGCCGACGAGCAAGCAGTTAACGATGCCGGTACCGGGTGATCCGAAGCGGTTGAATACGCTGCCGATGTCGATTGCGGTGTCGCCGGATAAGCGGTACGTGGTGACGCTGAATGCGGGCTATGGGACGTTCGAGTCGAACTACGACCAGTCGCTGGCGGTGCTGGATACGACGACGGGAAAGGTCGAAGACTTTCCTGATAGCCGGACGCTGGCGCGCGTGGCGAAGCAGACGCTCTACTCGGGGCTCGCCTTCAGCAAGGATGGACGGCATATCTACGCGAGCATGGCTTCTACAACTGATCCGCTGGGCGAGAAGGATGGCGATAGCGGGAGCGGTGTGGCCGTGTACGGCTTCAGCGAGGGGAAGATTACCGCCGAGAGGATGATCAAGATTCCGCTGCAGCAGCTTGCTCCCGGAAAGACGACGAAGATCCTCGAGCGCAAGGGTGGCGGAGATGGCGTGCTGGGAGTCCCTTTCCCCGCGGCGATCGCGGTGATCGGTGGAGCGGGTGCGGAAAGATTGCTGGTGGCGGACAATCTCTCGGACGATGTGCTGCTACTCGATGCAGTAACGGGCGCGGTGCTGAAGCGGTTCGATCTGGCGGAGACGAACAATGTGCCGTCGGTGTATCCGGTGGCGCTGGCTGTCGCTAAAGATGAGGCGCGGGCTTATGTGGCGCTTTGGAACTCGTCGGAGGTGGTTGAGCTTGATCTGAAGGCGAATAAGGTTGGGCGGAAGCTGGCGCTGTTGAAGCCCAAGAGTCCGATTGCGCCCGGGACGCATCCTTGTGCGCTGGATATTACGGCAGATGGGAAGACGATGTTCGTGGCGTTATCGAATCGCGATGCGGTGGCGGCAATTGATTTGAAGGGCGCGGCCTTCGCGGTGAAGGGGTACTTCGATACGCGGCTGCCAGGGCAGACTTACTTTGGAGCGGAGCCTGCGGCACTGGCGGTGTCAGAGGACGGGCGCAGACTGTATGTCGCGAATATGGGATCGGATGCTCTGGCGGTGATCGATACAGCGAAGTTGACGAAGAGCGTGGCGACGAAGGGGTTTGCGGAGCCGGTTGGATTTGTGCCGACGGAGTGGATGCCGATGAACGTGGCATTCGCCGGAGGCAAGGTTTATGTTGCAACGGCGAAGGGTAAGGGGACGGGTCCGAATAACTTTCCGCAGCGGCTGACGGAGGAGATGAAGTCCCAGAAGAAGCTGAGCACGCCGGGGACGTACATTGCGACGCTGTTGTATGGGTCGATTGCAACGCTTGATGAGGCGGCAGTGCAAAACAACCTGAAAGCGAGTACGGCTCAGGTGCTGGAGTCCAACCGGATGAAGGCGGCGGAGGAGAAGATCAAGTTTGCGGATGGATCGAGCGACCGCATCAAGCACGTGATCTACATCATCAAGGAAAACCGGACGTACGACCAGATTCTGGGCGACCTGAGCAAAGACGGCAAGGCGGTGGGCAACGGCGATGCGAGCCTGACCATGTACGGGGCAGACATCGCGCCGAATGAACACGCGCTGGCGCTGAGGTTCGGAGTGTTGGATAACTTCTTCGACTCGGGAGAGGTATCGGGCGACGGGCATGTGTGGTCGAACGCGGCGATTGGGACGGACTATCTTGAGAAGACGTGGGAGCAGGACTATCGCGGTGGTGAGCGTGGGTACGACTTCGAGGGCGTGGTGTCGTCGGGGTATCCGCTGCTGCAGAAGATTCCCGATGTGAACGAGCCGGCGAGTGGGTATCTGTGGACGAACCTTACGAAGCATGGCAAGACGCTGTATCACTTTGGCGAGTACATCTCCTCGGTCTTCTGCGATGAGAAGCATACGGACAATCCCCAGGACGGCCCGATGCTTGCCGGCGAGCCTTGCAAGGACCCGGAGATCAAGCCAGGGCAGCCTCTGCCGGCTAACTGGGGAGGCGGTGTAAATCTTTGGCCATGGGCGATCCCGCGGATGGCGAAGAACCTGGCGACCAAGCCTGAGCTGGTGGGGCACTTTGCCGTCGAGGCACCGGACTTCAACCTGATGGTGCCGGACCAGATTCGGGTGCAGATCTTCGAGCAGCATCTGAAGCAGTGGGTGTCTGATCGTAAAGCTGGGCACGACACGATGCCGAACTTCGTGATGCTGCGGCTGGCGAACGATCATACGGCGGGGACTACTCCGGGAGATCCGACGCCGAAGGCGTCTGTAGCCGATAACGATTTGGCCGTGGGGCGGGCGGTCGAGATGATCTCGCATACCAAGTTCTGGGAGGACACGGCGTTCTTCATCCTTGAGGACGATGCGCAGAACGGGGCCGACCACGTGGATGCGCATCGGAGTACAGCTCTAGTGGTGAGTAAGTATTCACCAAAGGCCGCGGATGGCGGACCGTTTGTGGATAGCCGGTTCTATTCGACGGTGAGCGTGATTCGGACGATGGAGACGCTGCTGGGGATTCCGCCGATGAATAACAATGATGCGTTGTGCTCGCTGATCAATACGGTGTTTACCGGTGCGGGCGATGATGCGCCGTATCAGGCGGACTATCGGAACCGGGATAACGGGCTGATCTATACGGCGAACAAGAAGACTGCGCCGGGTGCGAAGGAGTCGATGAAGATGGACTTTCGTCATGCGGACCGTGCGGATGCGCAGAAGTTGAACGTGGTCCTTTGGCAGGATGCGATGGGGGGTAAGACGGTGCCTCCGATGCTGATGGAGAAGCGGAAGAAGGCTAAGAAGGATGATGACGACTAGGCCGCGCGACTCCAGAGATGTCGATCACGGTAAACTTGAAGCATGAGTGAGAGCGCAATGGTATCGTCAACATCCTCCCCTTTTCGTCTAAAGCCCTTCTTCAGCCCGCGGCCCTGGGGCAAGCCTAATTTGAAGCCCTGGTATGAAGAGACAGGGACGACGGAGCTGGTGGGCGAGGCCTGGCTAACCGGACCGCAGTGCCTGGTGGAGACCGGACCGTTGGCGGGGCGGACGCTGGGCGATGTCGCCGAAGAGTACGCGGGCGAGCTGCTGACGCCGGGGGCGATGGCGGAGTTTCCGCTGCTGGTGAAGATGCTCTTTCCGGATGCGAAGCTATCGGTGCAGGTGCATCCAGACGACGCGGAGGCACAGGCAATTGGACTCCATCGGGGCAAGACGGAGTGCTGGTACGTGCTGGAGGCGGAGCCTGGAGCGACGATCGCTCTCGGACTCAAGCCTGGCACGACGATCGCCGGGATGGCTGCCGCGGTCGAGGACGGCACGATGGAGTCGCTGATGGAGTGGGTACCGGTGACGGTGGGCGAGATGATCTTCGTCGACGCCGGGACCGTTCATGCCATAGGGCCCGGGGTGGTGCTGCTCGAGACGCAACAGACGTGCGATACGACGTACCGGCTTTACGACTACGGAAGGCCTCGCGAGTTGCATCTGGAGAAGGGTCTGGCGGTGACGAAGCTGCATACCGCTGCGGGCAAAGTCGAGCCGGTGGAAATGGACGGGTTTACCCGGGTGATCTCGCAGAAGTACTTTGTGGTGGACCGGTTTGAGGTCGCGGCCGGGACGACAATCTCGCTTGCGGATGTAAGCGGCGTCTCAGAGTGCCTCGTCTGTTTGAAGGGCTCGGGAACGGTGAACTCCGGAGAAGGCGGCGTGGCGCTTGGAGTTGGCGAGGCGGTGGTGGTGCCGGCTACTGCCTCGGGCGTTGAGGTTGTGGCGGGAGATGCGCTTACTTTCTTTCGGTGCTTTGAGCCAAAGGTGGCGTAGGTTGAGGATGCGTCGATTTTACTTTGGCGTGGTTGCTTTGGCAGCGATGGCTGTGCCTGTTGGTTTGCAGGCGCAGGATCCTCTGACGCTGCCGGGTAAGAACTACCGCGTGGTGTTGGAGAACAGTGATGTCGTGGTAGTTCGCGCGCACTATGGGCCACACGAGAAGATCCCGGTGCACGACCATACCAGCTTCTCGACGGTGTTTGTATACCTGAGCGATTCGGGGCCGGTGCGGATCAATCATGAGGAAGAAGGGTCGAAGGAAGCTCCCGTTACTCGACCACCCACGGTAAAGGGAGCGTATCGCGTTGCTCCGGGGATTGCGGAACGGCATAGCATCGAGAACCTTGGAGAGTTGAGT
Source organism: Granulicella aggregans (assembly GCF_014203275.1). Lineage (GTDB taxonomy): Bacteria > Acidobacteriota > Terriglobia > Terriglobales > Acidobacteriaceae > Edaphobacter. The sequence goes on along the minus strand of NZ_JACHIP010000006.1, from coordinate 202,726 downwards.
TCGGACTTTCTACGGGTGGAGTTGAAGCGGGTGTCGTTGCAGGTGAAGGAGCCATTTCGGGGCAAGGCTCCGCAGAGTCTGAGTGCGGATTCAGATGTAGTGGAGTTCAGTGATCCGCAGGTTCAGGTTGAGCGGATTGTTTGTGTGGAGGCGGAGGCTTGTGCGGTCAAGCCGGTTGGTGGGCCGTCGCTGCTCGTTGCGTTTACGACGTTCGAGATGAGTTCGGGGAGGACACACAAGAACGTGCCGGTGTATGCCGGGGCGGTGCGCTGGGTGCCGGAGGGTGAAGTGACAAGCGTCAAGGGAAGCGGGGCTGAGGCGGCACACTTGCTGCGGATTGTCTTGAAGGCCGGCTCCCGCTAGAGGCGAAGTTGGCGCTATAGTGACCGGATATTCTCCGCCGAGGTTTTGTGCGAATGATCGACGACCCTGCAACGCGCCTTGAATCTGAACGGACGAGTCAACCGACAGGCCTCCTTGTCGGGGCACGGATGAGCAATGACAGGCTGCCGCACACGCCTTTGTGATGAAACAGATTTATCGCAAGGCTCATTGACGGTTGCACGAACAGGACAATGTTTGAAAGTTCATCTACCGCTATCGGAAGGTCACCTCTGTCGCTGTAGAAGCCGCGGGCACGATAAGGATTGACGCCGCCGTCGTCGCTTCAACCTTTACGCTCTTGCCGTTCGCCACGGCGATATGCTGCTTTCCGGCCAGACCGTAGACCTCAATACGCAGTGAGTTCCACCACGGCGTGAAGCTGCCTGTCGGTGCCTCGAGCTTTACCGTCACAGCGCCATTCTTCGCCTCCGTGCAGGAGAAGTGTTGGCGAAAGAACTTGCCCTCGCGATAGGCAAAGCTCGTCCCATCATCCTGGTAGACCGACCCCTCGCACTTCGCGCCCGGATACACGCGCAACGTCAGCGGCCCATCGGGCTTCTCCATCGTGCTCTGCGTCAACGGCGCGACCGGGATGATCGATCCGCCCCGTACATACACCGGCAGCTCCGCGAGCTTCGGCGTTATATAGATAGGCTTGTTCGGTGGAAGGGCGTCACGCTGCTCAAGATCGCGCGCGCCCACTGCGGTCAGCATCGCAAGCCGCTCGCCCGTCCAGTAGTCATACCATTGGCCAGGTGGTAGTTGAACCTCGTAAGGCGCGACCTCCTCAGGTGAAGGCGAAGCCGCGACGAGGATGCGATCGCCGAATAGAAACTCGCCCGTAGCGTCGTTATCGAGTGGATGTCCATCGGTCGTCGCGTCAGGAAATTCGAGGAAGAGCGGGCGCATGATCGGAAGCCCCGTACGCGAGGTCTCTTCAGCCGAGGTGTAGAGGTAGGGCATCAGGCGATAGCGCTCTTCGATGAAGTGTTTGCGAATTGCCTCATGCTCCGGCCCATCGACCCATACCTCGTGGTCGCGCGTGCCCTTCGCAGAGTGGTCGCGATCGATAGGTTGGAACGCGCCAATCTCGATCCACTTCGTCAGCAGGTCAGGCGGAGGCGAACCCGCAAATCCGCCCACGTCCGCGCCCGTCATGGCGAAGCCGCTGAGGCCGAGGTTCTCGATCTGGGGCACCGTCTGTCTTAGATGGTTCCACGTCGCACTGTTATCTCCGGTCCACGTCGCCGCATATCTTTGGCCGCCAGCATACGAAGCGCGGGTCAACACGAACGGCCTCACGTCCGGCTGCAGCTTCAGCAGCCCCTCGTAGGTGCCGCGCGAGTTCTCCATGCCGAAGACATTGTGGATCTCAAGATGCGTCGCTGTACGTCTCGCAAAGCCAGGTTCATCGATGCGATGCTGCACGTTGTCCGGCATCGTCTTAGTCGGAACCTCAAAGACCGCGGGCTCATTCATATCGTTCCAAAAACCGGCAACACCCTCATCGGTGAACCCCTTGTACAGGGTGCCCCACCAATCACGCGATACCTTCTGCGTGAAGTCCGGAAAGACCGCTGGCCCCGGCCACACAACTCCGGAGAAGACACTTCCGTCGGGATTCTTTACGAAGTGGTCGCCCGCGATCCCGCTGTCATACGGAGCGTACCCAGCATCCGGCAGCTTCGCGATATGCAGGTCGGTGATGACGATCAGATGGAAGTGGTCCTTCGCAAGATCTGACACCATATCCTTGAAGCGCGGAAACGCCTTGGTATCGACGGTGAACGGCCGGTTCTTCTCCTGGAAGTCGATGTCGAGATACAGAGCGTCGCTGGGAATCTTGTCCGCGCGCAGCCGGTTGGCTATCGTCATCAAGCGAGTCTCCGTCTCGTAGCTATAACGCGACTGCTGAAAGCCCAGCGACCACATCGGCGGCAGCGGTGTTGTTCCCGTCAACCACGCGTATGTTTCGACGACCTTCTTCGGCTCAGGGCCGCTCCAGAAGTAGTAAGTGAGTGGCCCGTCGACAGCGCCGAAGGTGTACTCGTTCGGATCGCTGCGGCCAAAGTCGAAGTTTGTCCGGAAGGTATTGTCGAGCAGCAGCCCGGTCGCATGCCCGGCACGAAAGTTGATGAAGAACGGAATGGTCTTGTAGATCGGATCGGTCGACTCCTGCCATCCGAACATATCCGTGTTCCACATCGTAAAGGCTTCACCCGCACGGTCGAGCGGGCCGGGCTTATCGCCAAGCCCGAAGAAGTGGTCGTCCTGATGCTTCTGCTTCGCAACCGTGAACCCATGCTTGTGCCATTCAATCGGAGCCGCGTCCTCCTGCAGGATATTGCCGGCAAGGTCGCGGATCGTGATCCGCATATCCACCGAGATGCTCACCTGTAGCGAGTTCGTGCGGAAGCCAACAGCGCCATTGGGACTGTTCGGCCCGGCCACCACCTTCACCGACTCTGAGAGCGCCGCAGGAACCACCGCCCAGGAGGCCTTCTCCGGGAACTGGCCCCGCGCATGGCTGGCTGTCACGCGTAGCACGTCGTCGCGCAGTGCAGTCACCCTGAGGGTATTTCCGCCATGCGAGACCATCACGCCATCGGGCAGCACCGAGATTCCAACGGACTCCGCGATGTTGCTGGCAGCAGCGTAACGAGGCACTCCGGACACAAAAGGAAGAAGGACTACAGCAAGGATGGCGAACGCGCTCTTCATCCGAACATCAGACCCCAAACGATGAACTCTTAGCAAGCTTCTTGTTCAACGACCGGTTGCCACGCAATCATTGGTGACAGAAGAGTGACATCCGATTCGCAGTCTATACAAGTTGCGCGGATACACTGATACATATCCGGCTCGCCGCGGATCTCACGAACATTTTGCAACATATAAGGAGAAGGCTGAAGATGACGTGTCGCTGGTTACTGTCTGTCGTGGCCGCGTCGCTGCTTTCTCTTTTTGCAGCACCTGGGAGCAGCGCGCAATCGCCCCGTGAGATTCACGGACAGGTGGTCGATGCCACAGGAGCTCCGGTAGCCGGGGCCAAAATCCTGCTTGGCGGTGTTGAGCAATCGAAGACCGACGCCGAGGGAAGATTTGCTATCACGGTCTCCTCCACGAATGCACCACTCACGGCGGTCTTCGGTGGCCTACACGCAAGCGTCCCGTCACCGACCGGTACTGATCTTCACCTTGTCCTCATTCCCGCAACGATCGACCAGAGCGCCACAGTCACGGCCACGCGTTCCTCCGTCGAGATGGGCATCGTCGCTGCGACAGTAGAGACGTTGTCTTCCACGAAGCTGTATGAATATCCCGCGCTTACGCTGGACGAGCGCCTGCGCCAGCACGCCGGCTTCGAACTCTTCCGGCGCTCCAGTAGCTGGGTTGCGAACCCCACCAGCGAAGGCATCTCTCTGCGCGGTCTTGGTTCGACCGCAGCCAGTCGCACGCTCGTCCTATCAGACCTTGTCCCCCTCAACGACGGCTTTGGCGGATGGATTCACTGGAACGAACAGCCCCCTGAGACCATCGACGCAATCACGCTTGCTAGCGGCGGGGGATCCGACCTCTACGGCTCGAGCGCCCTCGGAGGCGTCATCGATATCGTCCCATCGCGCCCCGGCACCGTCCTCGCTTCCGCAGATATCGCCGGAGCCTCCGAAGACACGTCGAACTACAGCGGACGGGCCGATCTCCGCCACGAAAGTACAAGCGCTCTGGTCGCTGGGCAAAGTTTTCGCACCGCCGGATACACCATCGTCGCTCCCGCGATTCGCGGCAAAGTCGACGTTCCATCCAATGGCCACTATCAGAATGGTCGAGTTGAACTGGCACGTACTTTGCCCAGGGAAGGCCGCGCCTGGCTGACCGGCAACCTGCTCAACGAGGATCACGGCAACGGCACACCCATCCAGACCAACGGCACACGCCTGTGGCGCTACATCGCAGGCGACGATTGGAAAGCCGGTTCGCACGTCGACGGCAGAGTGAGAGGTTACGGCAGCAACGAAGGCTATCGCCAGAGCTTCTCGTCCATCAACGCCGCGCGTTCAACGGAGAACATCACCCGCCTGCAGCGCGTTCGAACACAGGAGTTCGGAGTCTCGACCGATGCGGCCTACCACTTCGAGCACGTCGCGCTGATCGCCGGCGGCGATCTACGCGACCTTCGCGCGACTGACTTCGAGACGCCCTACTCCGCCGGGGCTCCCACCGGCATTCAGGACACATCGGCGAGGCAACGTTTCTACGGCGGATTCGGCGAGATCGTAGCAGAGCACCACGGCTGGTCGGGCGCGCTCTCCCTGCGCGGCGATGAGGCCGCAAACCTCGACACCAACGCCATCGTGCGGAGCGGAACAAAACCTCAGACGCTCACCCGGACGCCGGACCGTCATGAAGCCGTGCTCAGTCCGAGGCTGGGAATCTCGAAGCAGCTTCCGGCCCGCTTTGAGCTTCATGCGTCTGTCTTCCGCGCCTTCCGCACGCCGACGATGAACGAACTCTACCGCACCGGCCAAGTTGGCCAGCAGACGACGCTCGCGAACTCCGCGCTTCTCTCAGAGCGTGCGACAGGCATCGAAGGCGGCGCTCATTGGACATCGCCTCGAAGCCTCGCAGCGTTGCAGGCCACATACTTCTGGACGGAGATTAACCGCCCCGTATCGACCGTCTTCCAGAGCGGCACAGCAACATCGACCACGCTCCTAAGAGAAAACCTCGGCCAGATCCAGAGTCAGGGCGCAGCGCTTGGCGCTCAGCTTCAACCAGGGCACGGCCTGTCTCTGGACTTCGGCTACCAATATGCTCACGCGGTAGTCACCGCCTTTCAACCGCAGCAGACGCTGGTAGGCTTGTGGATTCCCCAGGTCCCGCGCCACACCGCCACCGGACAGCTTCGCTACCATCACGGCCCCGGAAGCTTCACCCTTGCGGCACGCCAGAGCGGCCGCGCCTTCGACGACAGCGCAAACACCTTTGAGTTGCACACCTTCTTCGTACTCGACGCCTACGCCGAGTACCGCGTGCATTCCCACATCAGCGCTTATCTGTCCTTCCAGAATCTGCTGAACCGCAGCATCGAAACCGCGCGAACCCCTAACCTCACTTTGGGCACACCGTTCCTCGCGCAAGGCGGAGTCCGATTGAACTGGGGCCGCAACTAGGCACCCAGTCCAATCGGATTTGAAGCGATCTATTGCAGGCTGACGAAGACCGCCGTCGTCAGTCCCGGCACGACAACGGTGCCAGTATTGCGATCGAACTTCGACGTCTTCACGACGCTGTCGGTTGAGAGTTGCTGCTCCGGATGGAGACGGAATCCCACTCCTTCGAGTCCCGCCGCAGTGAAGCTCTGCTGCGTGGTGCTTGCGTTGAAGACGACGAGTATGTGCTTGTACAAACCGTAGTGCCCCCCGTTCGCATCCAGCTGCATCACGACAAGGTCCGGCGTCTGCGAGCTTCCGTTGTTCAGGAAGTGCAGGTTGGCCTGCACCTCGTTGAACGTGCCCATACGGAAGAGCCCCGAACTCTCGCGGATCTTCAGGAACGCCTGAAACGCGCTCGTCGTCGATTGAATCTCCGCCGGCGTCGGCTTCAATGCGGAGTTCGCCAGCAACGGCTGTTGAAAGTTCCACTGGCTGCTGTTCTGGCTCGCAATCGGCAACCCAATGCCCCAGTTATTCCCCTGTCCCGTCCAGTCGATCTTGTTGAACCAATCGCCGGAGTCGTAGCTGTTCTGGTCCATGTCCTTCGAGCGCAGTAGATCGTCTCCCGCAGCGAAGAAGGGAACTCCCTGGCCCAGCGCAACAACGCTCATCGCCAGCACCTGTCGCCGTGCCCGGGTGACTGCCGTATCCGCCTCCGAAGCCTTGATCTGGACCGTGTCGAAGAGGTTCTGGTTGTCGTGCACGGAAACGTAGTTGACCGCCTCGACCGGCGACGCTGTGTAGCCCGTTGGCTGTCCCTGGTAATCAAGCTGTGCTCCGGTGATGGTAGCTCCAGTCGAGTCGGTAAAACTATAGTCGCGCAGATTGCCCGTCAGCCCGACCTTGATCCAGTCCGTCCGGTGCAGCAGCGTGTTCTTCTGATCCAGCAGCGCAGTCTGCTGCGAGGTGTAGCTACTCGCATCGTCGAAGAGGCCAGTAGCAAAGCCCTGTACGCGTTCGTCATCGAAGGGCCCACCTCCGCGCACACCATCGCGAATGCGGTCGTTGAACGTCCCAATACCGTTGCCGTAGAGGTTGATCTGGTTCGCGGCAACTCCCAGCGCGTTGTTCGCCGTCTCACCAAACGTAAAGCCCTCGCCGTAGATATAGATCTTCGACCCATCAATGCCATCGCGTTCAAGCGTCAGCTTCGCCAACGCCTGCTTGATCTGCTGCAGGTTCTTCACAAAGGTGAAGCTCATAATGTCGAAGCGAAAGCCATCGATCTTGTACTTCTTCGCGTTCCACAAAATCGCATCCTGCTGCAGCTTGCCCATCATGAGGTGCTCGGTTGCGGTGTCGGCGCAGCACGATCCCGTTTCGAGATTGCCGTCCATATCCAGTCGGTTGTAGTAGTCGGGAACCACCTCGTCGAGGATGGAGTTCGTCGCCTCACCAAATCCGCTGGTGTGGTTGAAGACGACATCCTGGATCACACGTAGACCCACCCGATGCAGGCCCATCACCATCTGGCGATACTCCTTCACCCGCTTGTCGGGATTGACGGCATAGCCGCCCTCGGGTGCGAGATAGTGATCCGGATCATAGCCCCAGTTGTAAGCATCTTTGGCTTGGACAGCCGCAACAGCGGCCTGTTGCTGTTGCCCGTCCGGCGCATAGATGCTCAGGTCAGGCGTGGTCTGCCAGGTAGTCTTGTCTTCGTTGATGCTGTTGAAGTGGAAAGTTGGCAGCAGATGCACTGCCTTCAACCCCGCAGCCGAAAGCTGCTCAAGATGCTTCATGCCATTCGAGCGGAAGTCGGTGAACGCGAGGTACGTCCCGCGATGTTCAACCGGCACGGTCGCGTCCCCCACGCTGAAGTCGCGAACGTGTAGTTCATAGATGCTGAGATCGTTGGTCCGCCCCAGCCAGGGCGAGCGGTCTTCATCCCAGCCTTCAGGCTTGTTCGCATCGGCGTCGATGTCGGTCAGCCGGCTCTTGGTCGCATTCAACGCCAGGTCGATCGAGTAAGGATCGGTGACGACGTTCTCCACTACGCTCCGCACGCTGGGCGCGTAAACCTTCTCGTCGAGCAGGTAATACTTCCCGATCCAGCTCTCCTCAAGCGACGCCGACCACAAGCCCTTGTCCTCCTGCATCACAACCGTCTTTGCCGGTGCCGTGTCGGTCCCGAGCTTGAACAGCTGCAGACTCATCGACTGCGCCGTAGGGGCCCACACCTTCACCTTCACCGCGCTCCGATTGTCCTTATCGTCCTCGTCATCATCAAACCAGCCACCGAATCCGTGGCCGCGAACGATGACGCCAAGCTTCCCCGAGTAGGCGTAGAGATCGTCGAGCACGCCAGCGTCCTGCACCCCTGTCGCGTAAGTCAACGTCCCGTCGGTGCGCTTGACAAAGATCGCGAGTTGTCCCTTCACCAACGCGGCATAGTCTTTGGCCTTGAGTGTCTTGGGCAGTTGCAACACGGTATATCCGGTAGCCAACTGCGGGAAGCGCGAGATCTGATCGGCGGTCAGACTGCCGCCCACAGTCAACGGAATATCAGTCCCTCCGGTCACACCGGTAGAGGTCAACTGCAAGTTAGCGGCCGGGTCGCTCGCCAGAAAATACTTTCCACCCGACTGTAGATAAGCGCTCTGGATCAGCACCGCACTGCGATCAACCCAGAACGCCTGTAGCTTCAAAAAGCTGCCATTCAGTAACTGTGCCGCAGTAGGCTGCGTCAGGTAGACATTGCCGTCGCCCGAGATCTTCCATGCCTCGTTGTAGATGTCCACGTTCAGGTGGAGATCGTCGGGCGTGTCCTTGGTGCCGTTTACGATGTTGTGGACGATGAAGCCAAGGTCCTGAGGATTGGCCGAGAGCGGAACGTCATAGTACGCGCCGTAGTCATCGCTCCCCGTCTGCGGAATGGGTCCGCCGTTGTAGTTGCCGGTATCGGCGGTGGTGTCGTTGAAAGCGTAGACGTACCATCCCGTGAAGTTGTTGTCAGGGCGGTAGTAGTGGATACGTGCGACGTTCGCGGGAATGTTCGGGTTCTTCGCGGAAGAGGTCTTTGGCGGCGAAGTCATCAGCCCCGTCGTATTCGAGACCTGCCAAAATTCGTTCCCTTGTGCCGACGGATTCGCGAACTCGTTCGGGCCGGGATCTTTCGCTCCACTTTGTAGGTTGTGGACGATGATGCCGACGTTCTTCGCACCCGCCGTCACGCCCACATCGAAGTAGACCCCGAAGGTGTCGGTCCCGGCGATCAGCACCGGGCCACCGTTGAAGTTGCCTTGGTCTTCGGTCGTATCGCCGAAGGCGTAGATGCTCCATCCTGTGTAGACGCCATCCGGGCGGAAGTAATGGATGCGGATATGATCTGCCGGAATCGGGGTTGCGGCGTGAGCCACCGCAACCATCAGGGACAGCAGGCACATCGCAAGGGCCACCGCGCGCAGACGCTGGAACAGGAACATTGGATTCTCCGAGAAGCGAATGTTTCACCGGCCCGGTCGTCAAAGGCAGCGAAGTGGCGGAATACTAGACCGCGGCTAACGCGAAAGTCCACCCTCCCGCCAAACTTTCTTCAATCCACGAGTATGTCCGCCTTGCACCACCTGCTCTTCCATTACGCGAGTGGCGAAACTTCTCCGCAGAGGGTCTCTGCGCCAGGGAGGCCTCGCGCGGGCCTCTTTGCGCCCGGCTCGCCCGGCATCATAAGCGGTTGAAAATAATAGCTTTACATGAGGATAAATCGGGTAGGTAACGATGTGCTTTTGAGTATGGAGGGTCGGCGTCTTCTCCTTTACGCTCAGTTCATCCTTCGATCGACACAACGCCAGGGCCCGGGCTTTCAGCCGGTTCTGTCAGCTACTCGGACTCCGCTCGTCCGATCTCGTGTGCTCTTCGATCGATGATCTTCCGCATCGCCGAACTACGCCCTGCCCGGATCCGAAAAGACCACGCCGTCTTTGCCAGGTAGTGTTGCGGCTCTTCCGACCACACATCAGCAAGCTTTTGCATTATTCACGACCCATATTCCGCTGGGGAAGCGGCCGGGCTCCATCAGCCCGATGCCCGTCCGCCCCAAGCCATAGGACAGTCATGTTTAGCAGATTCCGGATTCGCCGCAGCCTCTCCCCGATCCTGGCAGTTCTCCTGGTGGCCCTTGCTGTCCCCGTGTCGCAGGCGGCCTCACGCGTTGCGCCGCTCATTACTAAGCCGGTCGACAACGCCAGCCTGGTGAAGCTGGGCGGAAGCACCCATCCGCTGGCCAACGCGCAAAACGACCGGGGAGCGGTCACGCCTTCGCAGCCGATGAACCGCATGATGATGGTCCTCAAGCGCCCGGCGGCGCAGGACCAGGCGCTGGCCGCCGCCATTAAGGAGATGCAGCGTCCCGGCTCGAAGACCTTTCATCATTGGCTGACCCCGGAACAGATCGGTGAGCAGTACGGCGCTGCTCCCGAAGATGTCGCCAAGGTGACGGGCTGGCTGGCCAGCGCAGGCTTCCACGTCAACTCCGTCTCCAAATCTCGTAGCGTCGTCGAGTTCTCGGGTACGGCATCGCAGGTAGCCTCGGCGTTTCACACGGAGATGCACAACTACGCTTGGAAGGGCGGCACCTACTCGGCGAATGCCAGCGACCCGCAGATTCCGGCCGCTCTCGCGCCCGTGGTGGCGGGCTTCGCGGCGATGAACAACTTCCCCATCAAGGGTGCGCACTCGGACTCGAAGGTGGTTCAACTCGACAAGAAGACGCATACCTGGACCGCAGTTGACGACGGGAAGACTCCCGGCGGCAGTGTGGGGAAGGGAGGCGTACGTCCCGCCCTGACGACCACGCACACCGCCGACGGCCAGACGATGTACGGCGTGACGCCCTACGACTTTGCCACGATCTACAACCTGAAACCCCTCTGGGATGCAGGCCTCGACGGCACCGGCCAGCAGATTGCCGTTGTGGCCGAGAGCGACATCAGCACTGGCGACGTGGACCAGTTTCGCAGCGCCTTTGGACTTCCAGATAAGCACTTGAACATCCTGCATAACGGAGACGCTCCCGGCCTGCTGAACGACCAGGACGAGGCATCAATCGACGTCGAATGGGCGGGCGCGGTGGCGAAGAACGCGACCATCAATCTTGTTGTCTCTGCCTCGACCCAGGTCACGGCCGGGATCTATCTCTCGATGACCTATGCCGTCGACAACCTGACGTCGCCGGTGTTGAGCGAGAGCTATCAGACCTGCGAGAGCGCACTAGGCCCAGCTGGCAACCTCTTCTTCTACCAGACCTGGCAGCAGGCGGCAGCGGAAGGCATCACGGTTGTAGTCTCTTCGGGCGACAGCGCTGCGGCGGCCTGCGATATCGATCCCTTCCAGATCGCCTCGAACGGTATTGCAGTCAATGGCTTCGCATCCACTCCCTATAACGTCGCCGTCGGCGGAACCGACTTCGCGGTCAACATCACCAATCCCACGCCGTACTGGGGAACGACGAACGACCCTGTGACCCAGGCCTCTGCGCTTTCCTATATCCCTGAAGTTCCTTGGAATAACTCCTGCGCCAGCCCAGAGGTCTTCGCAGCGTTCAGCGGAGGTTCGGGCGATTCCTCCCCGGCGCAATGGTGCGACGACTATCAGCTTCCCGGCAATTATCTGACCCCCGAAGGCGGTGGCGGAGGCGCGAGCAGCTGTACCAGCTTTGACCCAGCCGCCTATCCGACACGTGCGTACTGCGCGGCAGGCTACGCCAAGCCGGAGTGGCAGGCCGGAGTTAACGGTATCCCCGACGACAAGGTTCGCGACGTGCCGGATGTCTCGCTCTTCGGCTCCTATCTCACCTTCGGCAGCGCCTATCTCTACTGCATGACCGACCCGAAGTATGTGCCGTCCTGCAACTACGACACTCCCGACGGCCTCAAGTACCTGGCAAGCGGCGGCACCTCGTTCGGCGCACCAGCTTTCGCCGGCATCATGGCTCTCATCAACCAGAAGACCAGCTCCTCGCAAGGCCTTGCCAACTACTATCTCTATTCGATAGCGGGCCAGGAGTTCGGAAGCACCGCCTCACCGAACACCAGCCAGACGAATGCCTGCCGAGCAGGATCGTCCCCAGGCGCGGCCAACTCCTGCACCTTTTACGACGTGACCGAGGGCACAAACGCACTCCCCTGCTTCATCACCAGCTGGGACTGCATCAACGGCCCCGAAGGCTATGCCGGCGTGCTTGCCGCCTACACTTCGACCCCAGGCTACGATCGCGTAACCGGGCTCGGCTCGATCAACGTTGAGAACCTGGTCAATAACTGGGCCACCCTCGCAGCCGCCACACAGCCAACGACCACCACGCTGACGGCCTCCACCACGCTTTCAAGCTATGGCCAGCTGATCACTCTCTCCGGAACGGTGGCTCCAGTATCCGGCTCCGGCACGCCACCTGGAGCGGTCTCGATCCAGGGCATGCAGCTGAACCAGGCGTCGCTCAATCTGACGAACGGGACGTATAGCCAGGCGGTCGCAAGTCTTCTACCTGGTGCCTACGACATCACCGCCAGCTACATAGGTGACGGCGGATATCTCAACAGCATCTCGTCCCCCATCTCGATGACTGTCGCAGCGGGAACGCCGACCGACACGCTCGTCTTCTCCGCCGCCAACGTTCGCACCGGAGCTGCGCTGCCCTCGAGCAATGGCGCGATTCCCTACGGTGATGAGGTCGTCGCGACTGTCACCGTACAGGGTCCAACTACAGCTCCCGGCGTTCTTCCGCCGACCGGTAGCGTCACCTTTTCCGCAGGCGGCACGGTCCTCTCGACCGTTCCACTCACCTCCACCGCGGCAGGCATGACGGCCACCTATCAGACAGTAGCCGGCCACATCGCCAGCTACTCCCTTACGGCGAGCTACAGCGGCGATGCCAACTACAATCCCATCGCCGCGCTCACCGCTCCTTACACCGAGGTTCAGGCCGCTACCTCTATCGAAGCGCACGCCAGTGCCAGCACGATAGCCAGCGGAGACACAGTCAACCTGATCGCCAACGTCTTTTCGAACAGCTACGCCTCACCTCCAACCGGATCGGTGACGTTCAACCTGAATGGAACGGCCATCGGAACATCCCGCCTCGCGAGCAGCACTGACACGTTGACCGGCGCGGGCATTGCAACGACCACCTTTGCTGTCCCTGCCTCGGCAATCGCGGACGGCAACAACCAGATCGTCGCGACCTACAGCGGCGACGATAACTTCCTCACTTCGACCGCGACGCCTTCCTCTTTCATCAGCCTCTCCGGTCAGCTGCCCACGCAGATGTCCCTGACAGCGAGCAGCGCCACGGTGACGAACCTGACCCCGGTGACGGTGGTGGCGACCCTCGCGGTGGGAACAACTCCCGCGACGACCGGCTCGGTCAACTTCCTCGATAACGGAAAGCCAATCGCTCAGATCCCAGTAGTCGGATTGACCCCTGCTGCCGGGGCCGTGACAGGCACGGCAACACTCGTGACCCGCCTTACTCCCGGAACGCACGTGATCGTCGGCATCTACAGCGGTGCGGGAAATGTGCTGCATCCCACCGGCGGGGCAGCACCAGCGATCACCGTGACCGCTGCGCAACAAACCGTGACAACGTCGATCAGCGCGATCAACGATGCTGCCACCCCCGCGAATTACGACGTGACCGCACTGGTCGTCGCCGGTGGAATTACCGCCCCAACGGGAACGCTGACGCTGCAGGAAACGAGCCTCGGCGTTTCGGTGGGCAACGTTGCTCTTGATCCCAACAAGGCCGTCTCTGGTCCTTCGCCGGAGGTCGCCGTAACCACCGGCAATCAGACCGGGTTGATCGTTACCGGAGACTTCAACGGTGATGGCATCCCTGACTTCGCCGCCACCAGCCCCAACCTCGCAACGCAATTGATGGTCTCGATCGGCGTAGGCGACGGCACCTTCAAGCCGGCAGTCGGTTCGGTGGTTAGCACGGACCCGACTCTCACCAGCGCTTATGGACTTGTAGCCGGCGACTTCAACGCAGACGGCGTCGCGGACATCGCAGTCACCTTCGCAACCAGCAACACCATGGTCGTGATGCTGGGCAACGGAGACGGAACCTTCCACCCGGGACAGACGCTCTCCATTCCTCCCATCGGTGCTGCCCCATCATCCACTCTCGGAAACATGGTCACCGCCGACTTCAACAGTGACGGCATCCAGGACATCGCCCTCTTCAACGGCGGAAACTATGTCGGCAATATCGAGGTCTTCTTCGGTGTAGGCGACGGTAGCTTCGGTCACACTCCCACCATCATTCCGAGCATCGGAGACTACGACTCCGGCAACGCCCCTGACGGCCTGGTGGTTGGCGACATCAACAATGACGGCAAGCCGGACCTGGTTGCCTTCATCCAGACCGACGGCGAAGTAGCCACGTTCCTTGGTAATGGAGATGGAACCTTCCAAGGCGAGTTGACCTATCCGTCCGGCAGTCTCACCACCTTCGGTGCTCTCGGAGACGTGAACCACGACGGCTTCCCGGATATCGTCGCACCGAACCGCGCGGACCAGAACATCTCCGTCTTCCTCAACAACCAGGACGGCACCTTCGCCAGCCCCAACACGTACAAGGCAGCGTCGATCGACGATCCTCAGCAGTACTACTACCCGGAGCCGTTCAGCGTAGCCCTCGCCGACATGAACAACGACGGCGACATGGACGTGGTCATCGCGAACAACCACATCAACCAGGTCTCCATTCTCTACGGCAAGGCAAATGGATCCTTCCAGCAGTACACGCCAAAGCTGATCAACACCGCTCCCGGGCCCTTCCAGGTGCTGGTGAGCGATCTGAACGGCGACGGAACCCCGGACATCCTGGTCGAAGAGCCAACCTCGGGCACGATCGGTGCGATGCTGAACGGCCAGACCTGGACGACGACGATTCTCAACGTGCTTCTCTATGGAGCCGCGACAGAGATGGAGACGATGACAGCCACCTACTCCGGCGACAGCGTCAACCTGGCTTCGACCTCGGCTCCTCTGACCCTGCCGGGTTCGGGAAGCAAGGTGACAACCAAGCTGGATTGGACCCCGGCAACTGCATCCGCAGTCTTCGGCACGGCGATCCCCGCCGGGTCACTGAACGCGCAAGTCGAGCACAGCGTTTCCGGAACCATCGCCTACTCCGCACAGACGGCACTGGGAGCAACCATTCCGGTCGCCGCCGGTGACACTCTGCCGGGTGCGGGAACCTACGCTCTCCTGGCGGCTTTCACTCCAACCACTCCCACTGACTACTCCCCGAGCACGGCCAGCGTACCATTCACCGTGACCAAGGCCACTGTGGCCGAGACGCTGACTGCGTCTACCGCACAGGCTTCTTCGGGCGTTGCTGTGACCCTCACCGATGCAGTGGTCTCGACGACAACCACCACCACCCCTACCGGCATCGTGACGTTCTTCTCGGGCACCACCTCGCTGGGTTCGGCAACGGTGGACAGCACCGGCGTCGCCACCATCAGCACAGCAAGTCTGCCGGCTGGCACCGCAAGCGTCACGGCGAATTATCTGGGCGATGGCAACTTCACCCCCGGCACCGCCGCCGCGGTCTCGGTCGTCATCGGAACGCCGGGGATCGCATTGTCGGTCGGAGAGCCAGCGATGACCCTGACAGCAGGCTCGTCCGCTGCGGAGTCTGTCGCTGCAACGTCGCAACTCGGCTATACCGGCAACGTCACCTTCACCTGCGGCAGCCTCCCCGCAGGTGTCAACTGCATCTTCGCTCCGGCGACGGGCGCGGTCGGTGCGGCCGCTCTACAGTCCACGCTGACTGTATCGGTCCTCGCGCCCGCCTCCGGTTCCACAACGCAGAGCGCGATCGCCAGCAGCCGTATCCTGGCGGCCAGCTCTGCGGCCATAGCCTCGATCTTCCTGATCGGGTTCACGGGCCGGCGCAAACGCATGACCTGGCTGGTTCTGCTGCTCCTGACGGTCGGAGGATCCGCTCTCATCGGCTGCGGCGGGAGTGGAGCCAAGGCCACGACGCCTGTCACCCCGGCGGGACCTGACGCGACAACCGTCGCGATCAGCTCGTCGGCGATCAAGAGTGCGAGCGGAAGCTTCGTCACCTTGACCGCGAAGCTGGCAGGGACCAACGCCAGCACGGCGACGGGCAGCATCGCGTTCTTCGACGGCGCAACGCAGATCGGAGCAGCAGATGTCGCCAATGGATCGGCGGCTCTCTCTATCAACACCCTCAGCGTCGGCGCACACGGCATCACGGCGAAGTATGCCGGCGACAGCCTCAACCAGTCATCCACCTCCGGCGCCGGCTTCAACCAGGTCATTACCGGACAGACAAGCTTTACCGTGACAGCTACTTCGGGAACCATCAGCCAGTCTTCAGTCGTCAACCTGACCCTGCAGTAGCGGGGGTCGCAATCACAACCGGGCTGGTGCAGCTCCGCCAGCCTCCTGACCGGAGCCCTCCCGTCCGCGTAACGCTATGAACGAAACAAACTTGTACGGCAATCAATCGAGTAGGTAACGATGCGGTTTTGAGTAGGGAAGATTCATTCCACCCGTTGTAAGCTCAGCGCATCGTTGCCAACTCAATGCAGGAATCAGGCGTGCCGCAGAGCTGGTTTGCAGCGTCATTTGCCCTAACTCATAACCCAATCTCACTGGGGAGACGACCGGGTCTCATATCCGCAATCGCCCGCCTCAACCATAGGATAGCCATGTTACGCAGATTGCTTATTTGCTTCAGTCTCTCCCTGGCCCTGGCCGCCTCCGTTTCCTCATCCGCCTCGGCCCAGCAGTCGCAGGCCGTGCAATTGAACGGTTCCCATGTGCCCTCGCGCATCACCGCAGCGGTCAACGAGAACGCTCGCGTGGCTCTGCATGGCAACGTGCATCCTCTTGCCCAGGCGCGTTACGACCGCGGTGCCGTCGCTGCGACGATGCCCGCTTCTCGTCTCATGCTCCTGATGAAGCACAGCCCCACCCAGGCTGCCGCGGTTCGCGAGTACATCGACTCCCTCCAGGACAAGAAGTCGCCGAACTATCACAAGTGGCTGACGCCCGAGCAGTACGGCGCGAAGTACGGCCCCTCCGATCAGGACCTGCAGGCCGTCACGACGTGGCTCCAGTCGCATGGGTTCGCCGTCAACCGCATCGCCAAAGCGCGCAACGTGATCGAGTTCTCTGGCAACGCAGGGCAGGTGCAGGAGGCGTTTCACACCTCGATTCACCACTACGTAGTCAATGGCGAAGATCACTTCGCCAACGCCACCGATCCCGAGATCCCGGCCGCGCTCGCCCCCGTCGTCGCGGGCGTAACCCAACTGCACAACTTCAACCTGAAGAAGAACAGCGTGGTCGGCAAACAGGGCCACTGGAGCGCTGATTCCAGCCGCACCGGCAAGAACATCACCTGGACAGATCCCCACGGAAATGAATCTCTATACGTCGCACCGGCCGATGTCGCCGTGCTCTACAACACGCCCAACCATACCCTTAACCCCAGCTACACCGGGACGAGCTATGACGGCACCGGCGTAACCGTCGGCATCGTCGGCGACTCCAACTTCATCATGAAAGATGTGGCCAACTACCGGGCATTCTTTCTAAACGACACCAACGCCGCCCATCTGCCCAACGTGATCGTGGATGGCAACGATCCCGGCGTGACCCCGGATGCAGGCGAAGCGATTCTCGACAACGAGATCGTCGGCGGCGTCGCTCCCGGAGCGAAGATCAACTTTTACACCTCCGAGAACACTGACCTGCAGGCCGGCCTCTTCCTTGCCATCTTCCGCGCCCTTGACGACAACACCGCCGACATCCTGAATGTCAGCTTCGGTGGTTGCGAACAGGGCCAGGGGCAAGCCGGCAACCAGCAGGAGTTCCTCGCCTGGGAGCAGGCGGCCACGCAGGGTATCTCGGTCACGGTCTCTACCGGTGACAGCGGTGCCGCGAGTTGCGACAACCCCAACACCCAGCAGATTGCCTACGATGGCCTCGCTGTGAACGGCCTCGCCTCGACGCCTTACGCCGTGGCTGTGGGCGGAACCGACTTTGGTGTGCTCTCCTCCAACTACCCCTCCTCGTTCGACCAGTACATGAACTCGAATGGCGGCGTGGCACCTTACTACGGCAGCGTTCTCGGACCGATCCCGGAGACAGTATGGAACGACTCCACGACGAACAACACGACCCTCAATCTGAACGTGCCGAACTCAAAGTACAACATCGTCGGTGGCGGCGGCGGCATAAGCACCTGCGGCTACGAGGACGAGAGCAGCCGATGCCTGGCCGGATATGCCAAACCCGCGTACCAGACCAACCTCACCCCCGCAGACGGCGCTCGCGATCTCCCGGACGTCTCCTTCTTCGCTTCGAACGGCTTCAGCTTCGCGATCTGGGGAGTCTGCGCGGATAACATCACCAACGGCGAAGCCACGACCTATACCGACTGCGAGTTGGTAAACGGCAAGCCCTCTTCCACCACAACGCTTAGCGGCTACGGCGGAACCTCCGCCGCGGCTCCAGCCTTTGCCGGCATGCTGGCTCTGGTCAGCCAGTCGACAGGCAGCCGGCTCGGCAACGTCAACCCGGTCCTCTACAGCCTGGCCGAGACGACACCTTCGGTCTTCCATGACGTAACCGTCGGCAACAACTCGGTCTTCTGCGAGTCCGGGTCTCCGAATTGCAACTCCACCAACTTCCTTACCGGCTATGACAGTGGCACCGGCTACGATCTCGCCACCGGTCTGGGCAGCGTCGACGCAACCGCTCTGGTTCAATCGTGGCCGTCTGTAAGCTTCGCTCCTTCCACGACCGGTTTCCAACTGGGAACGAGCATGGCCACGCTTACTGAGGCAGCCATCACGGTTCAACACGGAACGCCCCTCACCTTCATGTCGGAGACCGCGCCCGGAGGCTCAGTCACCGGCAACGTTACGCTGATCACCGACACCGACGTGACCGTCACCCCCGGAGGCGGCGCACCAACTCCCCTGTACAGCCTGAGTGTGGGTGGCATCGCCACCGGCACGACGACATGGCTCCCCGGCGGAAGCTACAACGTCTACGCCTACTACGGTGGCGACACCAGCTACGCTGCCAGCAAGTCCAACCCAGTCCCCGTCATCGTCGGACCGGAAGACAGCACCACGGCGATCTCGACGGTGTTCTATGACGCTTCGAGCGGCCTTCCGTTGAGTGGTACCGTCGTTCCTTACGGGGCCTATCTCTTCGCAACGGCCACGCCTCAAGGAGTCAGCGGCCCGAGTTCAGTTCCTACCGGAACGGTCACCTTCAAGAACAGCAGCACAGCTCTGGGAAGTCCGGTAAATATCAATACCGCCGGGATAGCGTCGTACAACAGCCAGGACCAGCCTGCGTTCCCAGCCGGGACGTACCAGTTGAGCGCCAACTACTCAGGTGACGCTAGCTACAACCCGAGCCACAGCATCTCCTCGGCCTTTACCGTCACCAAGGGTCAGATCTCGACTTCGCTCTCTGCCGATTCGACGGGAGTGAGCTATGGCGGCTCGGTCACGCTTACGGCCTATATCGCAACCGATAGCGTGGGCAACTTCCCCACCGGCCCCATCACGTTCATGAGCGGCAGTACGGTTCTCGGTACGGCAACGATGGAGACTGGCTACAGCACTCAGGACTACACCGATGCGGGCATTGCGAAGGCGACCATCACCGGAACTCAGTTCCCGAAGAATGGTGTCAACGGTGTGACCGCCACCTACGCAGGTGACGCGAACTACGCCTCCTCCATTTCGAATGGCGTAGGCATCACGGTAACCGGTGTGCCGACTCCGAAGATCGGGCTGAACGGACCTGCGACGCTGACCATCGCCAGCCCGGGCACTTCCGTCGACGCAACCATGACGGTGACGCCCTTCGGCGGATTCACCGGGGCAGTCAACCTGACGTGCGCCGTGACCGGACCTTCAGGAGCGGTCTCGGCTCCCACCTGCGCAGCAGCGACCGCAACCATCACCGGCACGACGGCGACGACCGCAACCGTCACCTTCGCCACAACCTCAACCACCACGGCAGGCGTTTACTCGGCGACTGTTACTGGTGCTGATGCGGCCACCGGTAAGATCGCCGCTTCGGCGACGATCGTCCTCACGGTCAATCCGGCAGTCGTTCCCGCCTTCACCATGGCGGCTACGCCAGTAACCCTCGCAGGCCCCGGAACAAGCGCTGCCTCTACGGTCTCCGTCACGCCTTCAGGCGGATTCACCGGTGGAGTCTCGCTTACCTGCGCAGCATCAGCCGCAGGGCTGACCTGCGATCCGGCCGGCGCGACTGTCGCTGCGTCAGGAGGAAGCGCCAGCCTCACTATCCACGCTCCGTCAACCACCGTCGCCGGCGCTTACTCGCTGACCGTCAACGGCGTCGATGCGGCAACCGGCAAGGTGACTGCCTCAACCATGGTCGCAGTGACCGTGAACGTAGCTGCAACACCTTCGCTCGCCATCGCCGCCACTCCCGTTACGATGAGCAATCCCGGCGCGTCGGCGGGTTCAACCGTCACGCTCACTCCGTCCGGTGGATTCGCCGGTACGGTCAACCTGACCTGCACCGTTACGGCCAGCCCGACCGGAGCCGTCTCGCTGCCGGTCTGCCCCACCACGACAGCAAGCATCTCGGGGACAGCAGCCGTCACCGCGATGTTGAACATCGAAACCACCTCCACCACCACACCCGGCTCCTACACACTGGCGGTCACCGCAAACGCCGGAGGTGCCTCCGTCGCGACAACCAGCGTAACGGTCACCATCAGCGCTCCAGTCGTTCCGGCAGGCTTCACCCTCACGGGAACCTCGGTGACGGTTGCCACCCTCGGATCGACCGGGACCTCCACGATCACGCTCACCCCGGCCGGTGGATTCACCGGACAGGTGAACCTGAAGTGCGCCATGGCATCAGCACCGAGCGGAGTCAATGTCGATCCTACCTGCTCCTTCGGCTCCAGCAATAGTGTTGTCATCACGGCATCCGGTCCGGTCACCGCGACGATGAATGTGGCGACCAGCACGACCGCGACAGCCATGGTCGCTCCCCACAACGGTGGATGGCAGGGAATTGCTCAGGCCGCAAGTCTGGCTGGATTGCTCTTCTGCTTCATCCCGTCCCGCCGTCGCAAACGCATCGTGTTCATGGTCCTGCTGCTTGCCGCAGCCGGCTCCTTCACGATCGGCTGCGGAGGTGCGGCCTCAACAAGCTCTACTCCAGTCAACGGAGCAGGCGCGTTCACCTTTACCGTAACCGGAACAGACGCAGCAAGCGGAGCTTTGGTCAGTTCAACGACGGTAATCGTGAACGTGCAATAGACGTCGCCACACTGAGCTGTAATCAACGTCGTCTGTTGGGCATCCGCGATGCGTGTATCTTCCTCAAGAAGATTCCGCATCGCGGACTTGCTTAAGGAATTGCTTGCAAAGAGTCTAGGGATTGGTGGGAGTATGCTTGGCCGAAGCCAACGCGGGAGCCGATGGAAGCGATAGCCCAACCCGGCTCAGCATCGCAAGAAAGCGAGGATCGCTGTGCAGATTTTCCAGCATAGGATTGACCGCGATATCGACAGCGGAGGGATCATGACTGTCGATCGTGTGCTGCAGCGCGGCGATGGCTTGGTCGCGATCGCCAACGTAGGCATACCACTCTTCCGGAACAAAGTCGTCAGGATGGGTGGCCGCTGCTTCCAGATGATCCTGAATAGCACTCACACGGACCTCTCCGTAGGCCGCCGGACCTCCCTTATGCAGCGCTGTAAGTCCGCGGTCTTCGAGCGCCACGCGCGCCGAATCCTTCTCCCGTAGTGCGGTCTCACGCCATACGCCAATCGCCTGCTCATAGCTTCCCGCGTCGAACAGCGACCAAGCCAGCTGATCGCGCGCGAATGACGAGTCTGGTGCCAGGGACACGTTCCGCCTCGCAGCTTCCACTCCGCGCGCGTACTGATGAGTCGCTCCCGAAACAAAGAGGTCCACAGCGTTGATCTGCGGCCATAGAGGGTCGTCGGCGCGAGCCAGATCAACCTCTCTTAGCGCTTCGTCGGAACGGCCCTCATCGGCAAGCGACTCGGCCAGCCACGCATGATAGACAGCCTCGTTCGGTTCCAGTTCGATGGCGCGGCGTAGCTCGGTCTCTCCCAACGCCATGTTCCAATCCTGCCGGATCGCCACAAAGCCGAGCACTGCGTGGGCCTCGGCCACTCGCGGATTCATACGCTCTGCCTTCTCCGCCATGCTTCTTGCTTCTCGCAGGTTTTCGGCCGGATCAGCCATGCTGCCAAGGTTCAGATACGCGCTTGCCATGCCCGCATAGGCCCGCGCAAATCCGGGATCGCGTTCCGTAGCGCTCAGGTACTGCGCCAGCGCACTGTTCTGCGTGGCCACTGTGCGCCGCGAGGCCAGCTCCCGGCCCCGAAGATAAAAGCTGTACGCTTCTGGGTTCTGGGTACTGCCAGCGCTGGCCTGCACTGAACTTCCTGTCAACTGCAGGCCGTTATAGATGTCTTTCTGAGCCTTGTCGCGAATCGCGGTCAGCTCCTGCACCGAGCCGGCGTACTGAAAGGAAGTCACATGGACCGCATCCATACCCCGCACCAACTCAAGCTTTAAAACACAGCGGCTGTTCTCGACGGTGAGATCGCCCAGCAGTAGCAGATCCAGATGGAGTGCCTGCGCCGTGCTGCGTAGACTGGCATCATCCGTCTTCACGTGGTCAAGCGAGTGCGACGCGCGAAGCTGCAGCGAGGGCAGCTGCGACAGCGTATCGGTCAGGTCCATGCGGAAGCTCTGTTCCAACTGTCCGGCCTGAGAACCATGGACTTCAAAGGGCACGATCCCCATCGAAAGGGAAGTCGTCGCAGGATGGGGCTTGGGGCGGGTCGCAACGTAGGTCGCAACCAGAGCGCAACCGAGCACCGCGACGCCCGCAACGGCCGAGTACACCCCAGGTGCGCGGCGAACTGAGGATGTCACACGCTGATACCATCCAGTCCGGCGCGGCGCAGGATGCAGAAACGTCTCCTCCAGGTACACCAGCGACTCGGAGTGCAGCGGCTCCTCGTATGAGGAAGCGGTATTGGCCGCCGGGGCTATCACCTGCTCTGAGATTGCCGGGACCATCGGCTCGACGATCAGGCTCTCCGAACTTGAAAGAGCATCTACAGGGACAGGCACCGCAGTCGCTTCCGGAAGTGCCTCCGCCTTCTCAGGCGAGTGCGTAACTTCGGCGATGAACCGGTAGCCGCGCTTGGGCAGAGTTTCAATGAATTGAGGCTTCTTGGGATCGTCGCGCAGGACGGTTCTGAGGTAGTTCACGGCGCGATTGATCGCGTGTTCATGGTCGATGAATTCGCCCTCAGGCCAGAGTACGGCCCGAAGCTCCTCACGGGTCACCACGGCTCCGGCTCGCTCAAGCAAAGCGGTCAATAAGACCAGCGTCTGCGGCGGAACCCGAAGATAGCGATCATTCCGTTTGAGCACTCCAGCGGGCGCGTCAAAGGTAAACACTGAAAACGCACACTTACTGATTCTCATATTTCAAGCTATCACGCTGCGATAACGGCAAGCAACGACTGTCTTTAGCTGCCGTTTTCCCGCGCAGTTTTCTCTGCGACTCGATATAAGTCGCTTATTCTAAATCGTTTATTTGCGGAGAAAACGGTATCCCAATGGGGAGGTCTCGCGAATTGCCCACCTCGCGGCCACGGGCTAGGATGACGTTACCACCCTTCCAGGCGAAATCCAGATACACCAGCTTTGAAGTTGACGCCACGAGCTCAATTTGAGGAGTCCCTCCTGTGTCTACGAGAAATGTAAAGATTCTGTCGTCCACGGCCACCCAACAACCTGGTGCATCCAGCCTCCGCCATCGGCTCGTAACAAGAAGCCTTATGGCAATGGGGATGTTGGCCGGTATCGCCCTTCCGGCGACCTCGAGCATGAGCGGACAGGCTGCCTCGGCGACACCGCAGACTCAGAGCCATGCGGCGACGCGCCAGAATCCTGCCGGCAATGGGACGAACCACAACGCGAACGTGCAAAGTCCGTTCCAGCGCATCATGGCTCCTCACCTCGGCCAGATGTTGAAGCAATCGGCTTCCGCGCATGCTCTGGCTCGCGCGATAACTCCCGCGCAACACCGGGCAGCGACAGCACCAAACACTGCTGCCACGACCTCGGCGAACCCAAACTTTCCCGGCTTCGTCTCCGCGCCTACGCTGCCGCTCGCGGCGATCAACTTCAATCCCAGCCCTCTCGCCCAAAACAGCGAGTACGACCACAACACGCTGCAGGCCACGGTCTCAGGAGACTTCAACAACGACGGCAATCTCGACCTGGCGGTGGTGCAGGCTGATGGCGACCTGACCATGGTCCTCAACCCCGGTCCCGGAGGCAGTCTCGCAACGGCGAAAGTTCTAACACCCGACACCAGCGCGTTCGTCCTGCTGCCGGAAGTCATCTTTCTCACGTCCGCCGACCTGAACGGCGACGGCAATCTCGACCTGATCGGTCAGGATGCGTTCCACACCCAGCTTCTTATATGGATGGGCAACGGCGACGGCACATTTCAGGGAGCTCTGCCATACGCCATCACCCCGAAATCCAAAGCGAACTGGCTCCTGAGCGGAGGCTTTGCCGTAGTAGGCGACTTCAACGGCGACGGCTTCCCCGATATCGCGACGATCGAATTCTACGGCACGACCTTAACCGAGCTGACCCTGCTCAACGACGGTCAAGGCAACTTCGCCACCGGCCCGGAGACCGATACCCAGTTCTCCGGAAGCTACAGCGCGCAATTCGGCGCGGGCGACGTGGTCAGTAACGGCGGGGCCCCCACCGGCATCGCCTTTACTGTCAAGGGCATCGACGTCAATCCGGGCACCAGCGTCGTGATGATGAAATCGAATGGCGATGGCAGCTTCGCGGCCGCCGTCGAGCCGTCTGCCGCCCTGGTTCCGGACTACTACTCCTTCAGCGAGGGATCTTTCTACGCCACGAACCTCACCGGAAGTTTTGCCCACGCTTCATCTCCGGCGGGCAAGTCCGGCAAGGGCGCGTTACCGCACAGCACCGTAGGGACAGGAATTGCCACGACTGACTTCGTCTTCCTGACAGGCGACGGCGCAGTCTACGACGTCCCTTACACCGACCACGGAGCCAGCTATTCGCCGAGTACGGTAAACGTCCTGGTCGGTGCCAACGCAGAGGTCAGTCCATATACCGTCACCAGTCCTTCACGCCCAACACCGCTTGCGGTCAAGGGAAGCGCGAACGATTCGACCGTGGGATCGAACAACTTCACGCCCATCCCTCTCACCCAATTTCTCAACGTCGCCGACATGAACGGCGACGGCGCACTCGATCTCATCGTCTATGGCGAAGGCGCGAACTACGTCTATCTCAACGACGGCCCCGGCACCTTCACCACCAAGCCAGCCCAGGTGCTTACCGGCGTTCCGGGCTACGTCGAACCCCAGCCAGGAGACTTCTCCGGATTCACCTACACAACCAAGCCATCCTTCCTTGAGGCGGACTACGCACTCGACAGCGTCTCGCTCTACGCCGGTGATGGCACGGGACAGTTCTACGCCGCTCCGGTGGTCGCGGGAGCAAGCACGAACGGCAACGGCTACGCGGCTCTCGGCGGCAACATCATCGTAGAGGCCACCGGCGATATGAACGGCGACGGCCTCTTGGATGTGATCGCGGAAGACTGGACCAACTCTGCCACCGCAGCCAATGGCGGCTATCCCGACCTCGTCGTCGGCATCAACAACGGAGGCAAACCCGGAGCCAACGAAGCCAGCGGATACACCTTCTCCACGCTCCTTCCGGCAGGACACTTCCAGGCCATTCGAGGCTCATTTGTTGAGCCCCTCACCTTTGCCAATCCCGCTGGCGGGACGAACGTTCTCATCGTTAGCGTCAGCGGCATCACCCTCCAGACCGTCACCAACGGCGTGGCCGGCCCAGCAAACTGGCTCCTCACACCCGGCTTTGTCAGCTGTCCCTTTGGGCTTGGCGATGCCGGCGACATCAACGGTGACGGAGTCAACGACATCGTCATCGCCTATCCCGGCGACGCCTCCTGCGGAGCCACCGTGCAGGTAGGCTCGGGCTACTACACCTTCCTCGGCAACGCGGACGGCAGCTTCCAGCAGCCCACCTTCACCGCCTATGGAAGCTCGCTCTTTCAGGCCCGCCTGATCGACTTCAACGGCGACGGCTTGCCCGACCTCGCGATCAGCGATCAGGACTTCACCAACGCAGTCTTCGGCATCTACACCGTGCCGAACGCCGCTGATGGCAGCGGCACCTTCGATCTCGCATCCGCCTTCAACCAGGCTCCGAACTATGTCGTCTCGGATATGGTTCCCGGTGACTATAACCAGGATGGCAAGCAGGATCTGACCCTCGCCGCCTTGGGTGTCGCCGACCCCAACTACGCGCCATCGACCCATATCTCGGAGGGTAGCCAGGGCGTTCTCCTTCTGCCCGGAAAAGGAGACTTCACCTTCGGTCCGCTGTCCCTGGTGAACGCCGGTAACTTTGCCTTCTGGGGCTCCTATGCTGACTTCAACGGCGATGGCACTCCGGACCTCGCACTCGCCGAATATGGCAGCGCGCTCGATCCAGGCGACGAGCAGTTCATTCAGCCAGCGCCGCTCGCGCAGATTCTGCCGAACCTTGGATCAGGAATCTTCGGAGCTGCGATCACGCTGTACGACGCCGACTACGACTTCAACGACTTCGACGTCACTTCCAACCCGCTCAATAATCTGACGGACCGGATCTATACCTTCACCGGAAACTTCGGCAACAGCGGCGGCAACGATCTGTTGGTCTCGGGAAGCGCATCGACCGCCGAGTTCATCAATCAAGGAACGAACAGCATGACGTTGACGGCCACCCCTGCCACCGTTGGGCTGGGCCAGACGGTGACGCTCTCCGCGGCGATCAAGTCGTTCGCCAACCCGAATCCCGCAACCGGAACCATCTCCTTCTGGAACGGCAGCACACTCCTGGGAGCGGCACCGTTGGATGCAACCGGAGCCGCATCGCTGGCAACCACGGCCCTCCCAGCAGGCTCAGACACGATCACGGCGACCTACTCCGGCGACTCGAACACCAATCCCGCGAGCGCGTCAACGACTGTCGCCGTCTCCAGCCTGATCGCTGACACCCTGACCCTGACTGCCTCTCCTTCGCAGGCGAACGCGGGCCAGACCATCTCGCTCACCGCAACCATCGGAGGAACCGGCACCGTGATGCCGACCGGCCTCGTAACCTTTACTCTCAACGGCGCGCAGCTAGGCTCGGCGCAGTGGAACACTTCGGGCTTTGCCACCTTCAGCACCACCCAGTTGCCCTCCGGCTCGGACACGATTGTCGCCAACTACGCCGGAGACTCTCATTGCGCCCCCTCCAGCAGCTCCGCAACCGTCGTCATCGCAGCACTCGCGGCGGACACGCTCACAGTGACCGCTTCGTCATCCTCACCCAGCCAGGGACAGGCACTCTCGTTCACCGCAACCATGGCTGGAATGGCAACGACTCCGCCGACGGGACTGGTGACCTTCACCAACAACGGCATCTTCCTAGCGGCCCAGCCGATCTCCACATCCGGCACGGCAGTCTTTTCGACCAGCCAACTCCCGGCAGGAGCGAACCTGATTGCAGCCAGCTATCCAGGCGATGGGAACTACGCCGCCTCGACCGGCTCGATGACGATCACCGTAGCTCCGCTCAATCCCGCCTTCACTGTGACGCCTGCGCCCGCGACCTTATCTCTCGTTCAGGGAGCAACCGGCCAGGTGACGTTATCGCTCGCAGCCAACGCGACCTTCAGCGGAGCGATTGCGTTCAGCTGCTCGGGCGCTCCCACCGAATCAACCTGCGGCATCAATCCAGGCAGCCTGACCCTGACGCCCGGCCAGCAGGGAACCGCGACGGTTGTTGTGGCCACCACTCCGCCCAACAGCACCTACCAGGCGAAGCAGACGCTGCCATTGGCCCCGTGGGCACCTGGTGCCGGCGGTGTGATGATCGGCGGAGTTGGACTCTTCTTCTGGCCCCGCCGGCGTGCCCTGCGTAAGTTGTCGCTCTTATGCGTAGCTATGCTCTCACTGGTTGCCATCGGTCTGACCGGCTGCGGCGGCTCATCCAAAACCGCATCCACGCCCCCAGACGCTCCCACTTATGCAGGTACGCCCGTCGGTACGTACTCCCTGACCGTTGCTCTAACCAGCGGAGCCAGCACGGTGACTCAGACGATCAAATTGCAGGTGACCGCCTCAAACTGATCGGCAACTCACGAACACGCATCAAGGCATCCCTCGGCTCCAAGTCATCCCGTGAGATTCGGAGCCGAGGCTTTTTGCGAACGTCTGAAATGTCAGCCGCCGCTAACAGAGGTCTGCGGATCTTTAGATCGCCGTCATGCCGCCGTCGACGAACAACTCCTGCCCGTTCACGAAGCTCGAATCGTTTGAGGCAAGAAACAGCGCGACGGTAGCGACCTCCTCAGATCGGCCCATCGTCCCTCGCGGGATGAGAGATTCGAAATATTGCCTCGCTTCCTTGGTGAGAACTGCTTCCTGCATCGGTGTGGCAATAGCACCTGGAACCAACAGGTTCACGCGGATCTTTCTGTCCTTCAGCTCATTGAGCCATGTACGAGCGAAGGAGCGCAGCGCCAACTTGCTCGCCGCATAGACGCCGAAACCGGGGAAACCTTTCGCCGCAGCATTGGATCCGGTCATGAAGATGGATCCGCCATCATTGAACAGAGGCAACGCTTTCTGCACCGTAAAGAGGGTGCCGCGCACGTTCAGGTCAAAGGTCTTATCGAAGTGCTGCTCGGTGATCTGACCCAGCGGCACGGGCTCGCCGATGCCGGCGCTTGCGAACAGGACGTCGATCTTCCCCTTTTCCCGCTTCACGATGTCGAACAACCGGTCGAGGTCTTCGAGACTGGCCGCGTCACCCTGGACACCGGTCACATTCTTGCCGATGACCTTGACGGCCTCGTCAATCTGCTCCTGTTTACGGCCCGTAATGAAAACGTAAGCACCCTCTTCCACGAAGAGCTTTGCGCTCGCAAGCGCCATACCGCTCGACCCTCCTGTGATGACTGCAACCTTACCTTCAAGCTTTCCCATGATGATTTCCTTTCGATCAATGTGTAACGTTTCGTTCAAAGAGTTCGTTGGCGATCGGGCGTGATTTCAAATAGCGGAGAAGCCGCCGTCGACCGCAAAATCAAGCCCGTTCACGTAGCTTGCTTCGTCTGAAGCAAGAAACAGAGCGGCCGCCGCAATCTCCTCAGGACGTCCCATCTTTCCGCGTGGAATCAGGGATTCGAACATCTTCCTCGTTTCCTCATCGAGCCGCTGGGAGTCAGGTGTGTCGACCTGGCCCGGACTCAGCACGTTCACTCGAATGTTTCTGCCCTTCAGTTCGTTGAGCCACGTGCGTGCGAAGGAGCGCAACGCGGCCTTGCTCGCCGCGTACACGCCGAACCCGGGGAAACCTTTCACCGAAGCAACCGAACCGGTCATGATGATCGATCCGCCGTCATTCATGAGCGGTAACGCCTTTTGAGCTGTAAACAGCGTCCCGCGCACAATCAGCCCAAACTCCTTATCGAAATGCTCTTCGGTAATCTCGCCCAGTACGGCGGCTTCGCCCTTGCCAGCACTCGCGAAGAGAATGTCGATCTTGCCCTTTTCCTGCTTGACCGTATCGAACAGGCGGTCGAGGTCGTCGAGATTGGCCGCGTCTCCACGCACGCCGGTTACGTTTCGACCGATCTGCTTCACGGCCTCGTCGAGCTGCTCTTGCCTCCGGCCCGTGATGAAGACATAAGCGCCTTCCTGAACGAAGCGCTTAGCAGTCTCCAGCGCAAGACCGCTCGATCCGCCCGTGATCACTGCAACTTTCCCTTCAAGCTTTCCCATAATTGCTCCCTTCGGTGAATGTTCTGCATCCACTACTGAGGAGTAGAGTTCTTCTGTGGTGGACTCGGACTGCTCAAACATCCAAACATTTTGTCTATTCGTCCAGAAGGGAAGTGCTACGTGGATCCGATAAGCGACATCTTCAGAACGATGCACGTCACCGCGTTCGGTCTGCACAGACTGGAAGCAACCGCCCCGTGGGGTGTGAAACAGGAAAATGAAACCGAAGGAAAGACCAAATCTTCCGGTAAAAAGATTCCACCGACAGACTTGGCGCACTTCGCGATGCTTTCGCGTGGCAACTGCTGGCTGAGTGTGGAAGGAATTGCGGAGCCGATCCCGCTCACGGGGGGTGACTGCTTTTTGCTGGCGAAGGGGACGTCGATTGTTTTGCGTGACAGTCGGCGAACGCGTCCGAGATGGACCTTCCGCGAGATCGGGGCGAGCGCCAACGGCAATGTTGCTCTTTGTGGAGGTGGTGGTGCCCCGACGACAATCGTCTGCGGGTCCTTTAGCTTCGATCGCGCCAGTCTGAGGCCTATCACTCAGTTGTTGCCGAACTTCATTCTGATCAAAGCCGATCAGGCACGTACGCTTGCCCTTCACAACACGCTGCAGGCACTGGCATCAGAGATGGCGGAACAGGCGCCGGGATCTGGGGTCGTCGCAACTCGGCTGGCGGAGGTGCTGTTTATCCAGGTTCTCCGGTCTCATATTGCTTCGGAACCGGAACGCAACAAAGGATGGCTTCGGGCTGTCTTCGATCCTCAACTGGGGACTGCCTTGGGTGCTATTCATGACAGTGTGAAGACCCCTTGGACTGTAGAATCCCTGGCCGAGGCAGCGGGCATGTCTCGCTCCGCTTTCGCAGCGCGTTTCAAAGAGCTGCTCGGACAAACACCGCTGGAATATGTAACGGAGTGGAGGATGCAGAAGGCGATGCAGTTACTCGAACAGCGAGACAAAAAGCTGATCGATGTGGCTCGGTTGGTCGGTTACGAGTCCGACGCTGCGTTTAGTAAGGCGTTCAAGCGGGTTGTCGGTGCCAACACGGGTGAATACATCAAACGTGGTTTTGAACGCAGCGGCAGTGCCGGAACGTCGGAAGCTTTTTGAAGCAAAGGCTTCTTACTTTGACGGCGGTGCCTGGCTGCCCGCATTCGCGGAGGAACATTGCGGGTTCGAACCGACCGAAGCAGGCCATGATCAGTCACGATAAACCCGCTTTCCGCCTTCTATGCACAGCAATCACTTGGGGTGCCGGGTCCGAGCAATCTGAAAGTTGTTGAGAACAGCCTCGGCGGCCGCAAGAATCGGAACCTCTTTCGATGTCCCATAGAGCATTCTCGCGGTGAGGCCACGTTCCGCCACACGTACCGTTCGTGGCTGGACGAAACCGGGGCTCCGATGAAGGTTCAACAGGAACTCATGCGTCATGCCTCAATCCAGACCATGATGAACGTGTATGGACAGGCGATGCCGGAGTCGAAGAGGGAAGCCAATGGAAAGGTAGTCACGATGGTGCTCAAGCCCTTGGGGCGAGCGCCTAAAGTGATCATTTTTCATATTGGGAGTAAATGGGAGTGAATCGGTTTTTCTGATTCTCTCTAAACCATTGATTTGATTGGTTGCGGGGGTAGGATTTGAACCTACGACCTTTGGGTTATGAGCCCAACGAGCTACCGGGCTGCTCCACCCCGCATTCCGAGTATAGCGCTCCCTCCATCTGGGGTCAATCCACCGTTCGAGTTGAATCTACCCGCCGCCAAAGGTGACCTCATGACTTTTGGCGAGCGGGACGGCGCCGATCGCGGTATTCTTCTGCGTGAACCGTAACTATTCGCTCGATTTTGCGTCTGCATAAGTGATGTTGCCGAGGTTGTCGAGCAAAGCCTCGCCTCGGCTATTCGTGGAGGAAGCATGAAACGCACGATCTTTTCGATCACCGGTGCCGGAGCGATCGCTATTGCCGGTACCATTTCCATCGGAACTGCCGCATTTGCCCAGGGCACCACCGTATCCGACGCCCAGGTTGAGGCCAACGTATTACGAGCCCTTGCCGGCGCTCCTCAGCTCGCCACTCAACAGATCAAGACGACGACCGTTTACGGCACCGTCACCCTCAGCGGCAGTGTCAGCGATGAGTCGACCCGCGTCCTCGCCGAAGATCTCGCCTCAAGAGCGCAGGGCGTGCAGAAGGTCGTCGATGAACTCACGCTCACCTCGGACCGTAACGGCGGCGCGCCTGCTGGCCAACCGCAGCCATATCCTCAGCCTGAGGGCGGTCAGCAGGATCAAGGCTCCAACCCGACCCTCCAGTCGGATGGAACTGTGGCTCCCCCTCCTGACGCCGCACAGAACGGCCAGCAGCCTCAGGGCGCTCCCGAACCCGGCTATCAGTCACCGCCCGCTCCACCAGATAATGGTCAGTACAGCAACAATGCGCCTCAGCCCCAGAATCAGCCTCAGGGGCAGAATGCGCCCCCTGCCTACCGCCAGCCTTATCGCGGCGGCCAGCCCGCAGGCTACTCCCAGCAGCAACCGCCGCAGTATGGAGCCCAGGAGGGCGGCCGTGAGGTCACCATCCCCAGCGGCGCGCTTGTCCGGATGCGCCTCAGCGAAGGCCTTATTGCCAAGTTGATCAAGCCCGGCACCGCCTTCGACGGCACCGTCCTCAACGACGTCATCGCCGACGGCGAAGTCGCCATCCCTCGCGGCGCGACAGTGCAGGGAACCATCGTTCAGGCGAATGCCTCCGGCGCAGTGGGCGGCAAAGGCCAGCTCGCTCTACAACTTAACTCCGTCTCGCTCAGCGGTCGCAACTACCCCATCGTCTCTGACACCTGGACCCATTACGGTCGCGACAAGACTGGCCAGACCGTCGGCAGCGCCGTCGGCCTTGGCGGCTTCGGAGCTCTGATTGGCGCTCTCGCCGGGGGTGGTGCCGGTGCGGCAATCGGCGCGGCGGCAGGCGTTGGCGCCGGAATCGGCGTCTCAGCAGCTTCGGGCCGGAACGACGTAGTCGTCCCTGCGGAGGCCATCATCAGCTTTCACCTCGTGCAGCCCGCCAGCGTCGTAACCGTCTCGCAGCAGGAGATGGACCGCCTCGGCTTTGGCGTCCAGCAGGCCAACCTTCAGCGCCGTCCCGTAGCCCAGCCCGCGTACGGTCGGCCCGGCTACTACCCCGCTCCTTACTAACTCTCGGTAAATAGGTCCATGGCCGCCCCGGTTCCTTCGGGCGCGGCCATTTCCTTTACCGATCCCTGATTTATACTTTAGGCTTGCCCTGCAGTCGGCAGGATGAGTGCTCCCAAAGCACCGCCCGTCGCGCAAAATCCCAGGTACGCGTTCTTTCCCTTCACAAACTGGGAGACGAACGCGCGAAGTGAAGGTCGTCAGTCAAGCATGATTCGCATTCTGCAACAGGACAATAAAGCAACCAAGATCATCTTTGCCGTCATTATCGGCGCGGCGTGCCTCTCCATGGTGGCCTACCTCATCCCCGGCATCGGCGACAACGCGGGCGCAACCGGCAACGTCGGTGTCTTCGCCACCGTCCGCGACCCCGGCTTCTTCGGCAAGTTCACCGGCGACTCCACCGACATCAAGACCTCCGAGGTCAACCAGATCGCGCAGCAGCAGCTTCAGCAGCAGCGTCTGCCCGAAGGCTTCCTGCAGTTCCTGCTCCCCCGCGCCGGTCAGATGCTCGTCCAGCGCGCGATCCTGAAGCACGAAGCCGACCGCCTGCACCTTGACGTCAGCAACGCCGACCTCGCCCGCGAGCTCCAGACCGGCTCCTTCGCCCGCTATATCTTCCCCAACGGCCAGTACATCGGCGACGACAAGTACATCAACTTTGTCCAGACCTACTTCCAGCTCACGCGCGCCGAGTTCGAAGATCAGGTCAAGGGCGACATGGAGCTCAACCGTCTCCAGGCCCTCGTCACCGGTGGCGTCTCCGTCTCGGATAACGCCGTCCGCGAGTCCTACCGCACCCAGGGCACCAAGGTGAAGTTCGACTACGCCGTCGTCTCCTCCGAAGACATCCGCAAGTCCATCAACCCCAGCGACGCAGACCTGCAGGCCTTCTTCACCAAGAGCGCAGCGCGTTACGCGACCGCCGTTCCCGAGCAGCGCAAGATCGAGTACTTCAGCTTCGACGCCTCGAACCTCCCCGGAGGTAAGCCGCAGGTCACCGACGCCGAGATCGCTTCGTACTACGGCCAGCATCAGGATCAGTACCAGGTCAAGGAGCAGGTCAAGACCCGTCACATCCTCATCCAGGTTCCATCGGGCGCGGATGCCAAGACCGATGCAGCCGCGAAGTCCAAGGCCGCCGACATCCTGAAGCAGATCAAGGCCGGTGGAAACTTCGCCGACCTCGCCAGCAAGAACTCTGACGACCCAGGCAGCAAGACCCAGGGCGGCGAACTTCCCATGATCCCCACCGCTGGCCTCGACCCCGCCTACGCCAAGGCCGCCATGGCCCTCAAGCCCGGCGAGACCTCTGACCTAGTCCGCTCGCAGTTCGGTTACCACATCATCCAGACCGAAGCGAAGGACTCCGCCCACGCCAAGCCCCTCGCAGAAGTGAAGGAACAGATCCTTCCTGTCCTCGAGCAGCAGAAGGCTGGAGCAGCCGAGCAGAGCTTCGCTGCCCAACTTGCCGCCGAGGCCAAGAGCAAGGGTCTCGACAAGACTGCCGCCGCTCACAACCTCAAGACCACCACCACCGACTTCATCGGCAAGGATGGTGTCATCGGCGGAGTCGCCGACGCGGCCCAGCTCCTCACCCAGTCCTTCTCCGCAGCCAAGGGCGCAGCTCCGGCCAGCGTCTCCACCGGCGATGGCTTCGCCATCTTCCAGGTGGTCGACGTGAAGCCGGCCCACGCTCCTGACTTCGCCGACTACAAGTCCCACATCCTCGACGACTACCGCGAGCAGCAGGTTCCGCAGCTTCTGAACGCGAAGCTGTCCAAGCTTGCCGATCGCGCCAAGGTCCTCAACGATCTCAAGAAGGCCGCGGCGGAGATGAACGTCCCCGTCAAGACCAGTGAACTCGTAGGCAAGGATGGCCAGGTTCCCGATGTCGGCTCGATGAGCGGACAGGCTTCGGTGGCCTTCACCCTCGCAAAGGGAGCGATCTCGGCGCCGATCAACAACGGCACTACCGGCATCATCCTCTCCGTCACCGACAAGCAGGAGCCCACAGCTGATGACATCGCCAAGAACTTCGACGCGACGCGTGAGCAGCTTTTGAGCACGCAGCGCGAGGAGATCTTCCGCGTCTACATCGGCACCTTGACCGACACCTACACCAAGAAGGGCGCGATCAAGTACACGCAGAAGCAGCCCGCTCCCGGCTCTTCACCCTTCGGCGGCTAGTCTCGCGCCAATCAAACCTGAAGGCCCGTCGATCACCGGCGGGCCTTCTTATTTATCCTCGCGAGAATCCGTCATCCTGAGCGCAGCGCGCAGCGCGGAGTCGAAGGACCCCGACGAACGCAACATCACCCACACAGCTCGAACCTTTCAGCCACGGAACCGGGTGCCCCATATCTGGCAGCTTCATCGCCAGATGTGGGAGCATCGCCACCGAATCTGGTGCCCCACCCATGGCTCGCCTTTGGCCATGGGTGGGACAATTCGCGCAACGCGCGAACCTCTCTTATTTGCAGCGCCAAACACGACAAACTGCATCACAGGGTAGAAGATAGTTGCAGGATTCAGGGTAAGTTGCTCTGTTCATTGCATGGTTTCTGCTGAGGGAGAAAGAATGGCGCAGTCGGATCGTCTGTCAGGTGTCTTGCTTCACGTAACTTCGCTTCCTTCTTACGGTGGTGTCGGGGACTTCGGCCCGGCAGCCTACGCCTTCGTGGACTTCCTCGAAGCAGGGAAACAGCGCCTTTGGCAGGTCCTTCCACTCAGCCCCACCGGCTACGGCAGCTCCCCTTACTCGGCTCTCTCCGCCTTCGCTGGCAATCCAATCCTCGTTAGCCTCGAGAAACTGGCAGAAGCCGGCTGGATCTCCTGGGACCGCATCCAGGGCCTGCCTGGCCACGAAGGCCCCGCCGACTTCGAAGCTGCGATGAACATCAAGCTTCCTCTCATCGAGGAGGCAGCAGGGAACTTCCTCGACCACGCCAGCGACGACGATAAGGCCGGCTTCCACAAGTTCTGTGAGGACAACAGCTACTGGCTCACCGACTACGCCCAGTACACCGTCCTCCGCCGCCGCTTCCAGTACGCAAGCTGGCACCAGTGGCCCAAAGAGTTCGCCCTTCGCGATCACGACACCATGACCTCTGTCCTGACCGACCACGGCCGCGAACTCGCCGTCGAACAGGCAGTCCAGTTCTTCTTCGCCCAGCAGTGGAAGGCACTCCGCGACTACTGCTGCGAGCGCGAGATCCGCATCATGGGCGACGTCGCCATCTTCGTCAGCTATGACAGCGCCGACGTCTGGACCCACCCCGAGATCTTCGAACTTGATGAAAACGGCGCTCCCATCCGCGTCTCCGGCGTTCCGCCCGACTACTTCTCCGCCAACGGCCAGCGCTGGGGCAACCCCCTCTACAAGTGGGGCGAGCTCAAACAGCGCGGCTTCGACTGGTGGGTCTCCCGCATCCGCCGCTCTCTCGCCCTCTACGACACCATCCGCCTCGACCACTTCCGCGGCTTCGAGGCCTACTGGTCCATCGCCGCCGAAGAAGAGACCGCCATCAACGGCCAATGGGTCAAAGCTCCTGGCCACGAACTCTTTCAGCGCTTGAAGGAAGTCTTTGGCGACCTCCCCTTCGTCGCCGAAGACCTCGGTGTCATCACCCCCGAAGTCGACGAACTCCGCGAGCACTTCGGCATGCCCGGCATGCGCATCCTGCAATTCGGCTTCGGCGACCGCGGCGGGCACCTCTATCTTCCCCATCGCTACGTTCCCAACACGGTCGCCTACACCGGGACCCACGACAACAACACCACCCAGGGCTGGTGGCGCGACGATCTCAACGAAACCGACAAGCAGAAGGTCCAGACCTACCTACAGACCATCCACCACGACGGCGAGATCAACTGGGCCATGATCAAGGCCGCAGCCCGCTCCGTCGCCAACCTATGCATCTTCCCCTTGCAGGACATCCTCCACATTGGCAGCGAAGGCCGCATGAACACGCCCTCCGCCCCCGCAGGGAACTGGACCTGGCGCTATCACCCCAACGCGCTGCACCCAGACTTCTCCACCCAGCTAGCCGCCCTGATGGAGATGACCGACCGCGACGACTACGAAGAGCCTGTAGAAGGCGACGACGCCGGGAAGCCCGTTGAAGAGGCCTCAAAACGCGCCGAACTAGGCTCGGTCGCCTAGGATAAAGCGCACGGACGGCGTTCCATTTAGACTGGAGCGAGAGCAGAAGTCCTATTCAACGTCAGCCAGCGCTACAAACCTCGAAGGAGTACGAAGATGCCGCTTTCCGGCGAAGCAATCCGCACCATGAACTACGTTGACGATATCTCGGTAACGCTGCGCCGCATCCTTACCGTGCTCCCCTCGCTCACCGAAGAGGAGCGCCAGCGCGTCTCCGACCACATCAAGTCCGCCGAACCCAGCTACGAGTCCGTCGTCACTGCCGTAGCCAGCAAAAAGTAACTCAGACGCTGTGACAATCAGTATTCGCAAGATAGCGGTGATCGGCGCAGGACAGGCCGGTCGCCGCTTTGCCTTAAGGTGCGCCCAGTCCGGTTTCGACGTCATCCTCGAAGACGTCATGCCCGCCAACCTCCGCCGCGCCGAAGCTGACTTCGCCGACCTATCGGGCAAGCTTGCCACCGGCTCCATGACCTTCGCCCTCACCGTCGAAGACGCCGTCCGCGAAGCCGACATCGCCATCGATTTCGTTCCCGACGAACTCGAGTCCAAGCTCGAAATCTTCAGCCTCATCGACCGCATGGCCCCGCCCAAGACCATCCTCTGCACTCCCAGCGAAGCTCTCAGCATTACCGACCTCGCCTCCTGCACCTACCGCCCGAATCGCTGCTTCGCCCTCCGTGGCGATCTCGCCTCCGGCAATGCCATCCACCTCCTCCATCCCGAAGCCGCCTCCGCCGAAGTCCTCTCAGCCACCAGCAACTTCTTCGCAACGCTGGCCTTTTCTCTTACCATCCAGGCCGACCCCGATGCCCCCATGCTGATGAAAAACATCAAGTCCGCATGACATCCTGGTTTTCGTGAGCACCCCTCCACAAATCCGTCATCCTGAGCGGAGTCCTGCGCTTTTGGCCGGACACAGTCGAAGGACCCCGAGAGTGCTCGCGCCACCCATACCGCTCGAACCTTTCTGCCGATTAGGCTCGCCGGCTGTATTGGCAGAGAGGTTCACGCGGCTTCGGCAACGTGAGTGATATCGGGGTCCTTCGACTCCGCAGTTCGCGATGAAACCGCGACCTGCTCTGCTCAGGATGACGGGTTTTGGGGAGCGACGGAGTGGCGCTAGGGCCTCATCCGTTCATGAGGCCCGATCATCTGCCAACCCCAGTCCGCAGCGAGATCCTCAAACTCAGGATTAGCTTTCCGGACCAGGGCCAGTTTCTTCTCGCGACGCCAGCCCTTCAACTGCTTCTCACGCGCAATGGCCGCAAGCATCAGTTCGAAGGTTTCGACATATAAGAGACGGGTGCAACCATATGTCTTGGAAAAGCCTTCGAACGCCCCATTCTTATGCTGCGCGATGCGGACATAAAGATCACTCGTGACTCCAAAGTAAAGCGTGCCGGTCACGCTGCCGAGAATATAAACATACCCGCCGTTCATGCGGCGAATCCTAGCAGCTTTCCTCTCCACTGCCCCAAAACGTCCCCGTTTTTCTCCTGACCCTACAAATCCGTCATCCTGAGCCACCCACACCTGACCCCACAAATCCGTCATCCTGAGCGGCGTCCGGCGCGCTTTTGCGCCGGACGCAGTCGAAGGACCCCGAGAGTGCTCGCGCCACCCATACCGCTCGAACCTTTCTGCCGATTAGGCGGACAGGCTGTCTTGGCAAAGAGGTTCACGCAGCTTTGCCGATACACCACAATCACCCACACCTCCCGAACCTTTCAACCCCGACTCCCGTCTTACAAAGATCAACGGAACTCTCCGCCCGTACGTTGCGTACTACCCCCTGTACCGCCGCCCAGAAGGAAGTCGCACATCATGCAGGGACTACTCCAGATCTTCGTGCAGGTCTTCCAGGCCATCTGGGCCAACAAGCTCCGGTCCTTCCTCACCATGTTCGGCATCGCCTGGGGAGTCGCCTCGCTCCTCCTCCTCGTCGGACTCGGCGAAGGCTTCCGCTCGGGCCAGAAACGCGGCCTCTCCGAACTCGGCACCGACGTCATCATGATGTGGGGCGGCACCATCCCCGCCCTCCCCGAGCAGCACCAGGGCATGCTCCCCTACAAGCTCACCCTCTCTGACGCGAACGCCATCCGCTCCCAGTCCCCGCACGTCCGCGCCGCTACCGCCCTCATCAATCGCGGCGACCTCAAGGAAGTCTCCGAGTTCTCAAGCGCCGGCGGCCCCGTCATGGGCGTCGAGCAGAACTACCCCGACATCCGCAACCTCCCCATCGCGCAGGGCCGCTTCCTCGACGCCGACGACCTCACCCAGAAGCGCCTCGTCGCCATCATCGGCCAGAAGAACAACATCCTGCTCTTTCCCGGCCGCCCCTCCGTCGGCTCCTACATCACCATCAACGGCTACCGCTTCCAGGTCATCGGTGTCGCCAAAAAAGTCGGCCGCGGCAACGACGACAACGACAACCAGAAGATCTACATCCCTCTCTCCACGATGATGGAGCTATTCCCCATCACCGGCGAAAACGTCCCCAAAGATGCCATCTCCTCGATCCAGTACCAGCCGATCACCCCTGAACTCAACGAGACCGCCAAGACCGAAGTCCACCGCGTCATCGGCGAACGTCACGGCTTCGATCCCAACCTGCCCGACGCCATCGAGGAGTGGGACTCCATTAAGTCCAGCCGCATGATCGGCATCATCTTCACCTCCATGGACATCTTCCTCGGCGGAGTCGGTGTCGTAACCCTCATGCTCGGAGCCGTCGGCATCGTCAATATCATGCTCGTCACCGTCAGCGAGCGCACCAAGGAGATCGGTCTCCGCAAGGCCCTCGGCGCAACCCAGCGCAGCATCATGCTGCAGTTCTTCTTCGAAGGCCTCACCCTCACCGGAGTCAGCGGTCTCATCGGCATCGGTGCCGCTGCCGCGCTCATGATCCTGCTGGGCTCTGCGATCGGCAACAACGACACCGGCTTCGACCCACCCCGCCTCGTCCCCTGGTCCGCCGCCGTCGCCTTCGGCAGCCTCACCCTTTGCGGAGTCGTCGCCGGCATCTATCCCGCCCGCCGCGCCGCCATGCTCGAACCCGTCGAAGCCCTGAGGAAAGAGTAACCATGATCAAAGACATCTTCGGCCAGGCCATGGAGGCCATGCGCTTCAACATGCGCCGCACCACCATCACCATCGTCGGCATGGCCTGGGGCATCGCCACTGTCATCCTTCTCCTCGCCTTCGGTGCCGGCTTCGGTCGCGCCATCGAGACCATCTTCGCCCAGTGGGGCACCAACATGATGGGCGTCTTCCCCGGCACTACCAGCGAGCAGGCCGGAGGCTCCCGAGCCGGCGTCCTCGTCCGCCTTACCCGCGAAGACGTCGAGCGCATCCAGGAGACCGTTCCCGGAATCATCCACACCTCCGCCGTCGTCTCAAAGACCGTTCCCGTCGCCAACGACCTCCACACCTACACCTGGGAGGTCGAAGGCATCGAGCCCGAACTCCAGACCATCCAGAAGATGGACATCGCCCAGGGCCGCGCCATCAGCCAGCAGGACCTTACCGAGCGCCGCCACGTCGTCATCCTCGGCTCGGAGTCCAAGAGCAAGCTCTTCTCCGGCGCCTACGCCGTCGGTCAGAACATCCGCCTCAACGGCATCACCTTCGAGGTCATCGGCATCCTCCAGGCCAAGATGCAGGAGGGCGACAACGACATCAACCGCATGGTCAAAGTCCCCTTCACCACCATGTCCGACATCAAGGACACCAAGTATCTCGACGGCATCTGGATGAGCTACAACGGCAACTATCTCGAGGTAGAAAAGGCCCTCCGCACCTCGCTCGCCGGCTACCACGCCTTCCGTCCCACAGACCGCAACGCCGTCTACGTCGCCAACATTATGCAGGGCCTCGCCCAGTTCCGCATCGTTACCCTCGGCCTCCAGGTTCTTCTGCTCTTCATCGGAGCGCTGACCCTCGGCATCGCCGGAATCGGCCTGATGAACATCATGCTGGTCAGCGTTCAGCAGCGCACCCGCGAGATCGGCGTCGAAAAAGCCCTCGGCGCGCGCAAACGCCACATCCTCTTCCAGTTCCTAGCCGAGGCCCTCGTCATCTCCAGCATTGGCGGATTTGCCGGTGTAGCGCTCGCCTACATCGTCAGCAAAGTGGTGGGCAGCGTCACGCTCTACAGCGCCATCGCCACCAACGGCGAAGCCGCGGACATCCATCTCCTGATCGCCCCTGCGACTGTCCTCATGGCCTCGGGCATTCTCATCATCGTAGGCACCATCAGCGGCATGATCCCCGCCATCCAGGCCGCCAACCTCAACCCGATTGAAGCTTTACGCTACGAATAGCCGCCTCTTATATCGCTATCTTTCCGTGCGAAACAATATCTGCGCAGCGAAAGGATACGCTAGAGTTAACCTGTGAGTTCTGGTAGCCATCTTCGTCGGGTCATCGCGCTTTTCCTGGCATGTCTTTGGCTCACGAGCGCGTCTTTTGCCGAGCACCTCTCGGCGGAGTTTCCGCTATGTCAGCCCGACAGCTCCCCTTGCTGTCCGCTACCGGGGAACTATGCGCCTGGATCTTGTCCGGCGTGTCAGGCCCCCATTACAGTTGCCGCAAAAGAAGAGAGCAAATCGGAGGCTGTCCGTCCCGCGTCACGCTCTGGGAGTATTCACCACGCTCCGGCTCCTTTCACCCTCGTGGCTCCACGCGAGTTGACTCCAGGTCTGCGCTATCAAGCGACCGTCTTTCAGCTTAAAGACGATCTTCGAATTTAGAGAGATTTTCATCTCTGTTCGTATTTCACGGCTGGTCCTGATGGACCGTCGTGTCGCCTTCTCGCAGGAAACCTAAAGGAGATTTTATGAAGATCAAGGCCCTATCGTTGGTATTTGCAGCAGTCATGCTCGTCTCTCTGTCGGCTTCGGCCACAACCCTCAATGCCTGCTGCGGTGATCCAACCTGCTGCGATGGTGGCAGCTGCTGCAAGTAGCAAACATTAAAGTAGCAAGGCCGCCTCCGGGCGGCCTTGCTACTTTAATTTGGGAGTTTGGTATTCACCATTCGTCTACACTCCACGTCCTCAGAAATCTTTGCTAACTAATCCATTAGTTGCTCCGTCTCACAGCTGACGATGCCGCCGAAGCGCTCCATCACGCTCACCGAAGCCGAACTCAGGCTCATGAAGATTCTCTGGCGTCGCGGAGAGTCCGCCGTCGGCGATCTCGTCGCCGCCATGCCCGCCGGTGCGACCCTCGCTTATAACTCCGTCCTCACCACGATCCGCATCCTCGAGCAAAAGGGATACGTCACCCACCGCCAGGAGGCCCGCGCCTTCCTCTACAGCCCCTGCGTCGCCGAGCAGGAGGCCAGCCAGACCGAGGTCCGCCACATCATGCAGCGCTTCTTCGGCAACTCCCGCGAACGCCTCCTTCTCTCGCTCCTCGGCGACGACGAGATCACCCCCGAGGAGCTCCAGCGCCTGAAGCAAGCCATTGCAGAAGCGCCCGAAGACGCAACCCCCCAGGAATCAGCGCAAAGGGAGGAGGCATAGCCATGCACCTTCCTTTTGAGTTCTTGCAGCACGCCGCCATCCCCGCAGCCCAGGCTCTGATTGCCGGCCTCTGGCAGGGAATCGCCCTGGCCGTCGTCACTGGCCTCATCCTTCGTCTCCTCCCCGGAACTACCGCCTCCGCCCGCTTCGCCATCTGGACCGCCGTCTTCTGCGCCTCGGCGGCGATGCCCCTCGCCCACCTCTTCACCTCGAGCCCAACCTCAGCCGCCGCACCGAGCCATCTCCTCCTCGATCCCCGCTGGAGCTATCTCCTCGCCGCAATCTGGCTCGGCGCATCGATTCTTCGCCTCGTAAGGCTTACGCTCGAAGCCGTTAGCCTGCGCAAGCTTTGGAGCGAAGCCCGGCCACTCCCTCCGGAAGCTCTGGAATCGGCCAACCTGCAATCCAATCGTGCGGTTCAGGTCTGCACCACCCCGGACGTAGATCGTCCCAGCGTCATCGGCTTCTTCGCCCCCAAGATCCTCATTCCAGATTGGCTCTGCGACCAGCTATCGCCCACCGAACTCCGCCACATCGTCCTTCACGAAATGGAACACCTCCGCCGCCGCGACGACTGGCTGAACCTCCTCCAGAAGATCGGCCTCGTTCTCTTCCCGCTCAATCCGGCCATG
Source organism: Granulicella aggregans (assembly GCF_014203275.1). GTDB lineage: Bacteria > Acidobacteriota > Terriglobia > Terriglobales > Acidobacteriaceae > Edaphobacter. The sequence goes on along the minus strand of NZ_JACHIP010000006.1, from coordinate 159,651 downwards.
TTCTGGATCGACCGCCGCCTCTCCACCGAGCGCGAGATCGCCTGCGACGACGGCGTCCTCGCCCGCACCAAAACCCCCCGCGCCTACGCCGCCAGCCTGACCTCCATCGCCGAGCGCCGCCTCAATCTCAGCGCCCGCCGTCGCATGGTAGCCCTCGCGCTCGGAGCCTTCGGCACCGGCAAACTCTTCGCCCGCCGTTCAGAGTTTGCTCAGCGAATCGAAAGCATCTTGAGCTCAGTTGGGGGCCAACGCACCGCAGGCCGTCCTGCCATCGCCGCAGTTCTCGTCGTGGCGATCATCGGCGGCTCAGCCGCAATCTCGCATGCCCCGGAGCTGGTCTCCTTCCGCGCCGCGACCAGTCAGAATGCACCCGTAAACTCCGCGCAAGCGGAGGCGATCACGGTGCCGAGAGAACATCGCCAAACCGTCGCTCCACACTTCGAGAACGCCAACCTGCGTCTGCCCCAAACCCAACCAAATCGCTCGATGCACCCGTCTTCAATTCCATTGACCCACGCCCAAACCATTGAAGAGCATCCCGTAGCTGCTATCTCCGTAAAGGCGAATGTAGACGCTCCCACACAAGCGCAGACGGCCCAGCGCAAGAGCTCACCACGTCAGGCAAAGCCCCAGTGGCTCGTTCTTTCGTCGTTCGAAGAGCCATCCAGCAAGCGTTCAGTTCAAGCCAAACGTGCGAGCGACTTCACAAACGATGAGCAGGACGGTGACGTCGTAGTTCCCGTCTCCCGCGTCGTCCTCCGCACACCCGATGGCCGATTTTTTGCAACTCCGTATGCCGCCGTGCCCACCCAGGCCGGCTGGCTCATCGTTCAACTGTAGTCGTCAACAAGCTGCTTCCTGGAGAGATACGCATGTCTGCATCAACTAATTCATTAGTTAACAAAGTCAAGTTGGGAGCGCGCAAGTACGCCACTCCCGTCGTCCTCGGCGCGGCCATCGTGGGCAGCGCAACCCTCTTCCTCAACCACAACGGTGTTCACGCCGCCAGCTTCAGCGCGACGCCGCTTGACGACAACAGCGTCTCCTCGCTGGTTGCCCTCGATAACGCCGTAGAGTCCGTAGCCGCCCGCGTCACGCCCGCCGTCGTCAACATCGCCGTCACGTCCAAATCTGGCGGCGAAGCCGATGACGACAGTGATGCCGACTCCGACGACCAGCAGCCCCAGCAACACCGCCGCCAACAGCAGCGCGGCCAGTCGGCGCTTCCTCCCGGCTTCGAGCAATTCTTTGGCCCCGGCAGCCCCTTCGGCCAAGGGCAAGGTCAGCCCCAGCAGCCGCAGATTGAGCACGGCATCGGCTCAGGCGTCATCATCTCGCCCGACGGCTACATCGTCACCAACAACCACGTCATCGACGGCGCAACCCAGATCAAGGTGACGTTGAACGATCGTCGCGTGCTGACTGGAAAACTTGTTGGCACAGACAAACTTACAGACATCGCCGTCATCAAGGTCGACGCCCATGACCTGCCCAGCATCGCTTGGGGCGACTCCGCCAAATTGCACCCCGGACAGACCGTCCTGGCCTTTGGCTCGCCGTTCGGCTCGCTCCAGTTCTCCGTCACCCGCGGCATCGTTAGCGCGCTCAACCGCCCCAACAACTTCTCCGACAACCGCCGCGCCCCCGGTGGCCTCATCCAGACCGATGCCGCCATCAACCCCGGTAACTCCGGCGGCCCGCTGGTCAACGCCCACGGCGAACTCGTCGGCATCAACAACGGCATCATGACCAGCTCCGGCTCCTTCGCCGGTGCAGGCTTCGCCATCCCGTCGCTGACGGTCCGCAATGTCGCCGACCAGATCATCAAGTCTGGCGCGGTCCATCACGGCTACCTCGGCATCTCGATGAACGACGTCACGCCGGAGAACGCCAGCTTCTTCAAGTTGAAGGACGCTGACGGCGCGATCGTCTCCCAGGTCTCGCCCGACTCGCCCGCAGCCAAGGCAGGTATGAAGAGCGGCGATGTCATCCGCTCGCTCGACGGCCAGCCCATCATCAACGGCGGCGCACTCCAGGTCATCGTCAGCCAGGACCAGCCCGGAACCAGCATCTCGCTCGGCATCCTGCGCGACGGCGCTCCCCAAACCTTGTCTGTAAAGGTCGGCGAGTTCCACGCCAAAGCCGAGACCGCCGAGAACGACGGCGACTCCTCCACCACCAACGCAAAACCCGGCAAGCTTGGAGTCTCCGTGGGCGACCTCACACCGGACCTTCGCCAGCAGCTTCGCCTGCCGGATGAAGTCCACGGTGTAGCTGTCCAGACCGTTCGCCCGGAGAGCCCGGCGGATGAGGCCGGTCTTGCTCCCGGCGACGTCATCCTGGAACTCAACCGTCAACCCGTCGCCTCTGCGGATAAGTTCGTCTCCGCAGTGCGCGCCAACCCCGCCAGCAAAGACATCCTTCTGCTCGTCTGGTCGCGTGGCGGAGCAAGCTACCGTGTCGTTCATCCTGCCAATGCAGGCTGATTCTTAGCCTGAATCATCCCCACGCCCAGCCGATTTTGGCTGGGCGTGCTGCTTTTTACGCTAAGCAATTAATGTTCCACGTGGAACATTCGGCCCAATTCGACCGGTGGAAAACCCTATCCCAAATAGATAGACGACTTTGCATTTTTCGCACCCCGCAAAGACGCTCAATGTTCCACGTGGAACATTAATCCGCGTGCGAGATGGAACCCCGAAAATTCATTTTTCAAGAATCCTCACTCGTACCCAGAGCGGCGGAGCGCGTTCTGTTGCAGAATGGATAGGGAATTCGCAGCAAGGAAAGAGGATAGAGATGGCTGAGACATTGCTCCGTGACATGCCCGCGTTCAAGGCGCTGGAAGCGCACTACTCCGAGATCGAAAAGAAGCACATGCGCGAGCTCTTCGCCGCCGACCCGAAGCGCGGAGAGACCTTCGCTATCAGCGCGGAGGGCCTCTACTTCGACTACTCGAAGAACCGCATCACCGCCGAGACCCTGAAGCTTCTGCTCCAGCTTGCTGAGGAGTCCGGCCTGAAGGCCAAGCTCGACGCCATGTTCTCCGGCGAGAAGATCAATATCACGGAAGATCGGGCGGTGCTTCACGTTGCGCTCCGCTCCACCCCGGATCAGGTCATCAACTTGGATGGCGTGAACCAGGTTCCGCTGGTGCATGAAGTTCTAGACGCGATGTCTGCCTTCTCCGAAAAGATCCGCTCCGGCGAGTGGAAGGGCTACACCGGCAAGCCCATCAAGAACATCGTGAACATCGGCATCGGCGGCTCGGACCTCGGCCCCGTCATGGCCTACGAGGCGCTCCGCCACTACACCCAGCGCGACCTCACCTTCCGCTTCGTCTCGAACGTAGATAGCACGGACTTTGTCGAAGCCACGCATGACCTGAAGGCAGACGAGACGCTCTTCATCGTCGCTTCGAAGACCTTCACCACGCTCGAGACCATGACCAATGCGAACTCCGCCCGCGCCTGGGCGCTCGCGCAGTTGAAGGATGACGCTGCCATCGCGAAGCACTTCGTCGCGCTCTCGACCAACGCCGCTGCCGTCTCGAAGTTCGGCATCGACACTGCAAACATGTTCGGCTTCTGGGACTGGGTCGGCGGTCGTTACTCGATGGACTCGGCCATCGGCTTATCGACGATGCTCGCGATCGGGCCGGATCAGTTCAAGGAACTCCTTGCCGGCTTCCACTCGATGGACGTGCACTTCCAGACCACGGAGCTCTCGAAGAACCTGCCCGTCATCCTCGGCCTGCTCACCGTCTGGTATAACGACTTCTTCAATGCCCAGACCGTCGCCGTCCTGCCCTACGAGCAGTACCTGAAACGCTTCCCTGCATACCTGCAGCAGCTCACCATGGAGTCGAACGGCAAGCACGTCACGCTCTCCGGCCACCACGTCGACTACGAGACCGGACCCATCTTCTGGGGCGAGCCAGGCACCAACGGCCAGCACTCCTTCTACCAGCTCATCCACCAGGGAACCAAGCTCATCCCTTGCGACTTCATCGGCTTCTTCGAGACCCTGAACCCGCTCGGCGACCACCACAAGTTCCTCATGTCGAACGTCTTCGCCCAGGCCGAGGCTCTCGCCTTCGGTAAGACGCCCGACGAGTTGAAGGCAGAGAAGGTTCCCGAAGCCCTCATCCCGCACAAGACGTTTGAAGGCAATCGCCCTTCGAACGTGATCCTTGCCGATAAGCTCACGCCGGAGATTCTCGGCAAGCTGGTCGCGCTGTACGAACACAGCGTCTTCGTGCAGGGCTGCATCTGGCAGATCGACTCGTTCGACCAGTGGGGCGTTGAGCTTGGCAAGGTACTCGCCAACCGCATCATCCCTGAGCTTTCGAGCGACTCGGAGCTGAAGCACGATAGCTCGACGAATAAACTCATCGAGCTTTATCGCGCGAAGAATAAGTAACCACAGCAGTTACAAAAAGCCCCGGCCAGATTCGTATCTGGCCGGGGCTTTTTGCATTCAGCGAACTCTAGTTTCCTTGATATCTCCGGATCACATCCGCCTGCGAAAGTACCCCTTCAAGCGCACCACGCATGGCCCGGTTCGAGATCGGAATCAACGGCCATCGGCGGAAGAAGGGAAGCGCAGTAGCCAGCGATTGATCCGGATACATAGTCGGAGTGCGCTCACCGCCAAGTCGCTCTTCCAGCGACTGCTTCGCGTCCGTCTCCTCGTTCATCGCCGAGAAGATCGTCTCCAACTCCTGCCGCGTAGCCGCATACCACGCCCCATCCTTGCACTGGATCAAAGCAGCCATTGCTCCTGGAGTCTTTTCAAACGCGTCGAGGACGGACTTTCGGGCGTCTCCCAAAATCTCGGACCCTTTGAAGACTGGAACGTTGATTGGACCCAAGGCGTCCTCAAAGTGAAGATCGTGTCTGTCCTCGCGCTCCTCTTCCATGGACGGCAGATAGAGCCCATCCTGATGGGTGAAGAGCTCGAAGATCGGCACCGGCTGAAGCGCCCGCGAGATCAGGTAGGCGATCGTATTCGCAAGAATCACCGGCAAGATGACGGAGTAATTCCCGCTCACCTCCAGCACCATGAAGACCGAGGTCAGTGGCACCCGCAGGAAGGCAGCAAAGAGGACGCCCATGCCCACCAGCGCATACGATCCCGTCGAACCCTGGAGGTAAGGGAAGTAGTGCTTCTCAAACGATCCGACAGCCGCTCCAAGCATCGCGCCGATGAAAAGCGTCGGAGCGAACATGCCGCCGGGTGTGCCGCTGGAGAAGGACAGCGTCGTCGCAATGATCTTGAAGATCGCCAGCAGAATCAGAATCTTGAAGGCGAACTGCGCGTGCATCGCCTGGTCGATGGCCTCATATCCCGCGCCCATGACCTGAGGCAGGCCGAAGTATCCGATGCCGCCCACCAGCAGACCCGCAACCGCAGGCTGGAAGATCGTCCATGAAGTCTGTGCGCGGAGTCTGGGCCGCAGGTAACCGAGCGCCTTCGCGAAGACCAGCGAAGCCACGCCCCCGACCAATCCCAGAACGGCGTAGGCCAGGAGTTCGCGCGAGTCCAACTCTGTCACGACGGGGATGCGGAACATCGGCTCCGATCCCCAGAAGGACCGCGCCACTACGACGCTGGCCACAGCGGAGAGAACGATCGAGCCGAGAACGCCGGCGCTCCACTGGCCGATGACCTCCTCAATGACGAACAGAATTGCCGAGATAGGAGCGTTGAAGGCCGCGGCCAGACCTGCTGCCGCGCCGACCGGAGCAAAGATGCGCAGCTTCTCCCGCGACAGCCCCATCTTGCGGCTGATCAGAGACGCCACGCCCGCGCCGATCTGCAGCGATGGGTCTTCAGGCCCGAGCGAATGTCCGCTCCCGATCGCCAGCGACGAGAGAAGAAACTTGCCGATCACGGTGCGGATCGAGATGTAGCCGTTCGAGATGTAGAGAGCGGCCTTGGTCTGGTTTACGCCGCTTCCGCGAACCTGCGGAAAGACGTATTTGGTCAGCAGAGCGATCGCAAGCCCAGCCGCAGCCGGCACGAAGATAAGACGGAGCCGGTGCGGCCCGGTCTCAGTTCCAAGTAGGAGCACCTGTAGCCAATCGATGGCCATCCGAAAGCTGACCACCAGCAGGCCGGAGATGATGCCGATGAAGATGGAGAGCAGAAGGAAGATCCGCTCTTCGCGGGCGGGCGAGATCTCGGCCGCCAGCTCAGCGGCGGTCTTGGTCGAGACCGTTCCGGGCTGCGGTGCGATCTGCTCTGTAGTTTGCGATGAAACCTGCATTGCTCTCCTGCTAGCGAGTTGGTTGGACGTTACGTTGAGCGAGGATGAGCAGAAGGCCGTCATCACCCTTCGGCGGACCGCAAGTCTGTGCGGTCAGAATCTCTGTGTCGCCGATGAGCGTGTTGAGATCAGCCTCGGTGGTTCTGTCGCTCAAAAGGGCGATGCGCGTCGTCTTCACGGCGCTGGTCCAGCGCGCAGCCAAGTTTTGCAAGGCGGCGGAAGGCAAGGACTTGGGTGTTGAACTTTGCTTGAGACAGGCATCGAAGCGCTGCTTCGCCAGTGCCCGATTATGGATCTCGCGAGCGACGCGGTCCGTGCGGGTTGTTGCAGCCGCCGGGGCCAGCGCAAGCAGCCGTTCGGAGTTCTTCTGGAGCGTGGCGGTGTCACCTTCAGGATCAGCAGCGGAGCCCGGATTCCCAGCGCTCTCGCGCAGCGCATGTTCCAGCCACTCCGCAGCGTGGGCGAAGTCTCCCTGGCGGTAGGCGATGCGGCCTGCCTTCTCGTAGGCGACGGGATCGCGCGGGCTGTCGATCATCGCTTTCTGGTAGAGCCGAAGAGCGTTCGCGCTGTCTCCAGCCTGGAGGAAGGCGTCGCCAATGGTCATGTCGAGCGCCGGGTCCGAACTCGATCGCGCGTTGCTGGCGGCGATGACCAGCTCGGACTGTGCTTCCTGCAAGTCTTTCTGCCCGATGAGGAAGTCGGCAAGTTCAAGCCGGACGCGGCGGCGGTGTACGTCGCCCTCGCCCTTCCAGTCGCCAAAGATGGAGGCGCGGTAGAAGTCGACAGCCTGCTGTTTCAGCTTGCGCTGGCGGGCGAGCCGCGCAAGCTGCAGGTTGATGAAGCCATCGCCTGGTTCGGCCTCGCGGAGATTCAGGAAGTAGTTGTTTGCCTCTTCGATTCGCCCGTCTTCACCAAGTGCCTGCGCGAGGAGGAGTTGGTAGTCGCGCTGATTGGGAGCATAAGAGAGCGCCTCTCGCAGGGAGGCGATGGCATCATGCGGGCGATGCTGCGCGAGCGCCTCTTTACCGGCGTCACTGGCTTCGACCGCAAGATCGGCCCGGTGCGAGGAGAAAGACCGGAAGAGGAAGAGCGTCACCGCGAAGAGCACACCGGTGACTGCGGTGAGGATAAGGAAGGCTGCGCCGTCGTGGATCATCAACTGCCGCCTGCCGGATTTGAGCGCTGCGTTTGTAGTCATCGACCTACCGTCTTTAAGTGTAGAGCTTGAAATGGCTGGCGCGGTTGTTCGCCGGGCCAGGGAAGCTCATAGGTCACCTCGGACGTCGGGTCGGGACCAAGCTAAATCGTTGCTGCGAAGGGCTGCTTCTTCTCGCCCAGGCGGGGAACCAACCACTGGAAGATGGCCAGAGACGTGACGTAGGCGAGGCCCGCCATCATGAAGATAAGCAGCGGGTGAAGGGCGAAGAAGCTCTTGACGATCCAGGTGAAGAGCGCCCCGCCCACTGCTCCAGCAGCTCCGCCAATGCCGATGACGCTGCTGACGGAGCTCGACGGAAACATATCGGAGACGGTGGAGTACATATTGCACGACCAGCCCTGGTGCGCTGCGGCGGCGAGCGAGAAGACTGCGATTGCGGGCCAGGCGTTGGTCGGGAACATGTGGCCTAGTTGCGGGATCAGAAGGACGGGAAGGACGCAGAGGGCGCATAGCAACAGCGCGAACTTACGGCCGTGGTTCACCGTGTGGCCACTCTTGATGCGTGCGCCGGAGAGCCATCCGCCGCCGATCGACCCCACGCTCGAGCAGGCGTAGACGACGATGATCGGCACCTTGGCGTGGGCGAGGTCGAGACCGTAGTTTTCATTCAGGAACTTCGGCAGATAGAAGAGATAGAACCACCAAACCGGGTCGGTGAAAGCCTTGCAGATGGAGAAGGCGTAGAGCCCGCGCTGCCCGAAGAGTTTGCCGTAGGGCGTCTTTACCTGTGTGGAAAGATCCAGATCCGGCTGGGTTTCCGTAGCGCCGCGCCGCAGCCGGTTGTAAGGGAAGATCAGCCAGATAACGAGCCAGATCAGGCCCATCGAGCCGGTGGTCAGAAATGCCGCGTGCCAGCCCCACTTTGCGGTGACGAAGGCCACCAGCGGCGGCGCGATGAAGAACGACGCGTTTGCGCCGGAGTTGAAGATGCCGGTGGCAAAGGCTCGTTCCTCGGAGGGGAACCACTCGGTGGTCGCCTTGATCGCGGCGGGGAAGTTGCCCGCCTCGCCGATTCCGAGCATGAAGCGCGCAATGCAGAATCCCGCGACGGAGAAGACAAAGGCGTGGCCCATCGAAGCGCAAGCCCACACGCCAATGGCCAGCGCGTAGCCCAGTTTTGTGCCGAGCCGGTCGACCATCCGGCCTGCGCAGAGCAGGCCGATGCCGTAGGCGATCTGGAAGCAGATGATGATGTTGCCGTAGTTGTTATTGAAGAGGGTCTGGTGGGCGGCGTCGCGGGCGAAGTCCCATCCCATGAAGGGAAGGCTGTGCAAGAGCGGCTCGACCAGCGAAAGCACCGAGCGGTCCATGTAGTTGATGGTGGTCGCGAGGAAGAGCAGGCCGCAGACTGCCCACTTGAGGTTTGGGCTGTTTCGGCTGGGCGAGTACGTCTCGGAAGCAGCGTGCGGCGTTATCTCGACCGGCATGTCCAATGGCCTCGGGTGTTGTGGAGAGACACTTTCTCTGTGCGAACAAGCATAGCCTTTGCCCTCACACGGGTGTCAAGGCGAGGGGTTCGGAAGTTCGGACGCGTTATCATCGCTCTCGTGATGGCAACTTCTTTCCAGGAAGCTCTGGTCCCCGAAGATCTTCCCCCCGGCCTGCTAGGCGGCGCGGACTTATCGCTTTGTCTGGATCACATCGGGATCGCGGTGCTCAGTATCGAAGTGGCGCGGAAGTTTTATGGGGTGCTGGGACTGCAAACAGGCGCGACCGAGGAGATCGCACACGAAGGCGTGCGGACGGCGATGCTTCAGCTGGGCTCCACCCGTCTCGAACTGCTTGAACCGCTGTCTCCGGAGACCATAGTCGGCCGGTTCCTGGAACGGCGTGGGGAAGGGATCCACCACATTGCGATCCGGGTAGAAGACGTCGACGCGAAGTTTGACGAGTGCAGGGCCGCAGGCATGAGGCTGGCGAGCGACTCGATCCGCATCGGTGCGGGTGGCCATCGCTACTTCTTCATCCATCCTTCAAGTGCGGCTGGCGTGCTGGTTGAAATCGTCGCCGATGCACGGGGTTGCGCATAGGATGAAGCTTCTTCTGATCAACACCTGTGGCGCGGAAGGCAGCTTTGCCCTCGCCGACACTGCCAACGCCGGCGAGATTCAGCTTGTCACCATGCCGGGAAGATCGGCCTCCGAGAGGCTGGTGGCAGAGCTACGCCTCGCCCTGGCAGCCGCAGAATGGAAGGTGGCCGAAGTAGAAGCCATCGCCGTGGTCACCGGCCCCGGCTCCTTCACCGGGGTTCGCGTGGGCCTCAGTGTCGCCAAGGGACTCAGCGAGGCCAGCGGAGCTGCCTTGATCGCGATCTCGCGGCTGGAGTTGCTCGCTTCCGTGGCGAGTCAAAGTATGGTCCCGAAGCCGAATGTAGTGTGTGCCTTGCTCGATGCCGGACGCGGCGAGTTCTACTGCGGACGATACCGTGATGGCGATCCGCTGGGCGAGAAGCTTCTTTCACTTGACGGCGCGCTTGTCGCCGCCGGCGAGTCGGACCTGATCGTCTTCTGCGAAGACGCCGTCGAGCGGGCGTTGGCGGGAATCCTGCCTGCAACGCGGATACCCGAACCGAACTCGGCCGACGCTTTGCAGATGGCGCTTCTCCACTTCCAACAAGGCGAGATCGCGGACTCGGCGACGCTTGACGCCAACTATCTCCGCCGCACCGACGCCGAGATCTTCTCATCACCACCCAGGTAAGGAGCAGGATGAAGCCTATCGGCGAAGTGAGCTTCAGGTTGGCGGGCGATGCGGACATTGAGGCCGTTGTTCTCCTTGATCGCGAGCTCGACACACTTCCGCACTGGCCGGTCGCCGAGTACCGTGCTGCGATCGCGGGTCCGGACTCGATTCCGCTCCGGCGTCTCTTCGTCGCTGACTCCGGCGGCGACATCGTCGGCTTCGCGGTTGGAAGAGTAGACCGCATCGCCGGGGATTGCTCGGGAGAGCTCGAATCCGTCGGCGTGGCGGCTTCAGCGCAGCGACGAGGGATCGGTCGGGAGCTCTGCCAGAGCGTCATCGGCTGGTGCAGGGTTCAGGGCGCATCGCATCTCGATCTCGAAGTGCGGAGCCAAAGCACAGGGGCTACCGCCCTCTACGGAGAACTCGGATTTGAAGTCGCCGGGAGGCGACGCGGCTACTACCACGCTCCGGCGGACGACGCCATCCTGATGCGTCTCGTCCTGAAACGGGAGTCCTCAGATCCTGCCACCCCGGCCCAGCCAGCACCCTAAGTGGATTTATAATCAGACCCTATGGTCAAGGACGGCTACTTCTACGCGCTGGGTTTCGGGGTCGTCGCTGCGATTCTCTGGCACTTCACCGGCTCCATCGCTCTCACTGCGATTCCGGTCATTCTCGTGCTCTTTTTCCTCTGGTTCTTCCGCGACCCCACCCGTGTCATCCCCCAGGGCGCTGACCTGATCGTCTCGCCGGGCGATGGCGTGGTCACGGAGTCCAACTGGGTCGAGACGAAGAGCGGGAGCCGCCTTCGCCTGAGCATCTTCCTCAGCGTCTTCGATGTGCATGTGAACCGGTCTCCGATCAGCGGCACAGTTACGGTATGCGAGTACCGCAAGGGTCAGTTCCTCAACGCGATGAACAAGGATTCCGCGATGCTGAACGAGCAGACGCTGATTGTCATCGACAACGGTGTGTATGAGGTCAGCTTCAAGCAGATCGCCGGGCTGCTTGCCCGCCGTATAGTCTGCAACCTGAAGGTGGGCGACAAGGTGGAGCGCGGAGAGCGCATGGGGTTGATCAAGTTTGGCTCCCGCGTCGATGTTCTGATGCCTGCCGACGTCGATCTTCGCGTCAGCAAGGGTGACCGCGTGGTTGGCGGATTGACCGTGCTCGCAGTTCTTCCCGCAGATGCAGAGGCCTACGGAACCGTGGCCCAGGCAGTGGGAGCTTAATGCCAGACGATCTCGTCTCACCCGGAACTGAGCCGTTACCCGAGGTGCCGCTGGAGCCGACTCCGGCGTTCTTCGTGGCTACGACTTCGGCTCCGGATCCAGCGGTGAAGCCAGTCCGCAAGCCGCGCCGCGGCATGTACGTTCTGCCGTCGCTCTTTACCGCGGGCAACATTGCCGCCGGGTACTACGCGATTACGCAGAGCGTGCAGGGCAGCGTCGCCGACCCGAACTATTTCGACCGCGCTGCGCTGGCGATCGGATTTGCTGTGCTCTTCGATGGCCTGGACGGCCGCATCGCGCGGATGACGAATACGACGAGCGAGTTTGGCAAGGAACTGGACTCGCTGGCCGACGTGATCACCTTCGGCGTCGCTCCCAGCCTGCTCGCTTACATCTGGGGCTTCAGGATGTTGCCGCTGCTGGCTTACCCCATGCTGCGGGAGCGCATCCTTCACGTCGGCGTCTTCGTCTGTTTCCTGTTCCTCATTTGCGGGGCAAGCCGGCTTGCGCGCTTCAACGTGAGCGTCAACCCTCAGCCACGGAATCCCGGACGTCCGGGACGCAAGTACTTTGTCGGGATGCCGATTCCGGCTGGCGCAGGCGTGCTGGCGGCCGTAGTTCACTTCTTTCGCGGCTCGCCCATCGTCGACGCGCGCATGTCGATTCTTTGGCTCGGATTGATCGCAGGCACGGGATTCCTCATGGTCAGCAGTTGGCGGTTCTGGAGCGGCAAGGAGATTAATCTCGGCGCCAGCCATCCAGTGCGTCAGTTGCTCATTCTGGCTATCGTGGTGGCCGTGCTGGTGATGGAGTCGGAGTGGGCCCTGCTGATCATCGCGTTGGGATATTTAGTATCGGGCGTGTTGGCGCGTCTCGCTTATTCATGGAGCAGGGAACGCCGCCGGTCGGCACAGGGTGGCAGCGCTTAGAGTAGGCTGTTGGTGCCGCGATCTGGAACGCGCAGGAAGCAGGTAGGAGATGAGCAACAAAATCTATCGCATCGCGATTGTAGGAGCCGCGTCTTTGGCCGGCAAGGAGCTGGGCGACGCGCTGAGTGACTCGACCTTCGCGGCTTCCAGCTTCACGCTGCTTGATGAAGATGGTGCCACGGGGAAGCTTGCTTCTGCAGGAGACGAGATCTCGTTCATCCAGCCGATCGACGGGAACTCTTTCGATGCCATGGACTTCGTCTTTTTCGCTGGGGAGGCCGAGGTTGCCACGAAGTATTGGCAGACCGCACGCAAGGCCGGTGCTGGAACCGTCGATATGACCTTCGCGCTTGAAGAGGAACCGGGCGTCTTCGTGCGCTCGCCATGGGTCTCTGCCTCGCGCGAGCTTGATCTCGAGACATCGGTCGTAGTGGCCGCTCATCCGGCAGCGGTCATCCTGGGGCTCGTTACCGCGCGTGCGTCGGCGAAGTTCAAGGTGACTGGACTCTCCGCAACCGTGCTTGAGCCAGCGTCCCAGTACGGTCGCGTCGCGATGGACGAGTTGCACCAACAGACCGTGAGCCTGCTCTCCTTCCAGAAGCTGCCGCGCGATGTCTATGACGCGCAGGTGGCCTTCAACCTCCTGAAGACGATGGGCGAAGAAGCAAAGGTGAAGCTTGCCGGGACCGAATCGCGCATCCAGTCCCACTTCCACGCGCTGCTTGGGGATGCCCCACCGCTTGCGTTGCAGTTGATTCATGCGCCGGTCTTTCACGGCTATGTCATCTCCATCTTTATCGAGCTTGCCGAGCCAACGACGCTTGAGGCCTTCGAGCTCAGCCTGGTTGGAGAGCACATCGATCTGCTCTCGAAGGACTCCGAGCCGCCAAGCAATCTCAGCGCGACGGGACAGGAAGAGGTCATGGTGACGGTCGAAGCGGCCGACGCAAGCCAGGCGGAGAACACTCGCTTCAAGCTGCTGGTGGCAGCGGACAATCTCAAACTGGCCGCGCTCCACGCCATCGCCTGTGCCCGCGAACTGGCGCAGTTGCGGCCGCTGGGCAAAGTACAGTAGAACGATCGTTTGCTGGGGGGAAGATCCAATGTGTCTGCTGATTCGCAACGGCGAGATTGTAACCAGCAAAGATCGTTATTTTGCCGACATCTATATTGAGGACGAGACGATCTCGGCGATCGGCAAGCACATCGAAGTGCTTCCGGGAACCAAGGTCATCGATGCTACCGGCAAGTACATCTTCCCCGGCTTCATCGATCCCCACGTTCACATCCACCTCCCCTTCATGGGCACCTTCGCCAAGGACGACTACAAGACGGCCAGCACGGCTGCGCTCGTTGGTGGCACGACGACGTTGATCGAGATGTGCTGTCCGTCGCGCGGCGAAGATGCGATGGAGGGCTACAACACCTGGAAGCAGAAGGCTGCTGGCCTCAGCGCCTGCGACTACGCCTTTCACATGGCGGTGACGCGCTTCGACGAGAAGACCGAAGCTCAGCTTCGCGAGATCGTTGCCGATGGCACGACCTCGTTCAAGATCTTTCTCTCGTACAAGAACTTCTTTGGCGTCGACGATGGCGAGATGTACCAGACACTGAAGCTGGCTCGCGAATTGGGCGTCATCGTCACCGCGCACTGCGAGAACGCCGAGTTGGTGAGCCGCTTGCAGCAGGAGCTGATCGCTGCCGGGAAGACCGGGCCGGAGTGGCATGAGCCCAGCCGTCCGGAGACGGTCGAAGCAGAGGGAACGACTCGCTTCGCAACCTTCCTCGAGACCACCGGAGCCACCGGCTACGTTGTGCATCTCTCTTGCGCGCCTGCGTTGAAGGCAGCGCTCGATGCGAAGGCGCGCGGCGTAAAGATCTCCGTCGAATCCGTGCTGCCGCACTTCCTTCTCGATAAGACCTACGCCGGACGCGAGGGCGTTGAGGGACTGAAGTACGTGATGTCGCCGCCGCTGCGTGACAAGCGCAACCAGGCGACTCTGTGGGAGGCGCTCGAAGACGGCGGCATTGACACGGTGGGCACCGATCACTGCCCGTTCGATCTCGAACAGAAGCTGCTGGGGAAAGATAATTTCACGCTTATCCCCAACGGTATCCCTGGCCTCGAAGATCGTGTGAACCTGATGTACACGTATGGTGTCAGTCGCGGAAGCTTGAGCTTGAACCGCTTCGTCGATGCGCTGAGCACGAAGGCGGCAAAGCTCTTCGGACTCTATCCGCGTAAAGGGGAGATCGCGGTGGGCAGCGACGCTGACCTTGTGATCTACGATCCTGCCTATCGCGGCAATATCTCCGTAAAAACGCAGCATATGAACTGCGACTACAGCGGCTTCGAAGGCGTCGAGATCGATGGCCGGCCGGACGTGGTCACAGTGCGCGGCAAGGTGCAGGTAAGAGACGGCGCGTTCGTTGGGGAATATGGCCGTGGGGAACTTCTGCGCAGAAAGCCACACGTAGAGAGTTCCACCCGCTAGGACATCGAGTCCTTAAAGCGACTGCGGGCCGCATCGATAAATGCGGCCCGCAGTCTGTTTGGGGGAGGGCTCCAACATCGTGGCTACTTCGTAGCGATCTCGAAGGTGCGGTCCGGCAAGTTTGCCTGACCGATCTCCCGGTTTGGCTTGGGGTGCGATAGCAGTTCGCTATGCAGGTTGCTTCCGTTGGTCCATACCTGCGCCAGGTAGGTCTGACCAGAGTGCTGATGGAAGGTTAGACGAGCGGTCCCACGGTTGGCGGTGCCGTCGTCATAGCGGGTGATGACGACCGAGGTCTTTCCGTTGCTCGCGTTGGTGAGCCTGAGGTAGTGCTCCGAGGCGCGGAGGGAGTACGTGCCGGCCGGAAACGCGGTGTTGTTCGCGGTGAAGGAAAACGGAACCGTAACCGTCATCAAGGACTCTGATTCGGCGAATGCCGTTGGAGTGCCTGCGACGGCTACGGTGGCGAGTGAGAGGCCCAAGGCGAAAGTGGGGAGTAGACGTGTCATGGTAGATCTCCTTTATGAATGACGCGACCACCCTGTGGGCAACCGCTGTCGATGTGTTGTACTCTGCGCGCTTCCGGGCATCGGCGCCATGCTCTCGCGGTGATTCCGAGGTGAAATCGAGATCATCTCGCGGGCGTATGATTACATTGGATTTAGGCGGAAAGATACGCTCCCGATTGCCGCAGCACTACCATTACGGACGTGCTGCGCAGGCACTTGAAGCGCTTTCGCGCGTTGATCGTCCGAAGTATGCTGATCGAAACGGAGCTAGGGGCTTAAAATCGTGCCACAGGTGGCAAACGGGATACAGAACTGGCGATTTGGTGTCTACCAGGTCGACCTGCAGAATGCAGAGTTGCGGCGAAACGGCACCCCGCTGAAGATTCGCGAGCAGTGCTTCCGCATCCTCGTCTATCTGCTGGAGCACGCGGGCGAGCTGGTGACCCGCGATGAGCTCCGCCGTCAGCTATGGCCGGCGGACACCTTCGTCGACTTCGAGCACAGTATGAACGCCGCGATGATGAAGCTGCGCGAGACGCTCGGCGATTCCGCTGACTCCCCGATGTACATCGAAACGATTCCCAAGCGCGGATATCGCTTCATCGCTCCCGTCTCCCATCCTGCGGCGTCTGTTCCGTCGATGCCTGAAAGCCAAGCTCCTTTAGAAGACAGTTCCGCGAACGGCGCGGCCCCGCCGAGCGTGACCATGCAGGAAGCTGCGATGCAGGAGTGCCTCTGGATCGCGGTACGGCCCTTCAAGTGGAGTGGCACCGATCCGAGCCTGGCTGGCTATGCCGATGGCGCAACCGAAGACATTCTCACCGGCCTATCCCGGTTCTCGTATCTTCGCGTCGTGGCTGCGTCATCACACACCGGACATGGAAAGCCAGCGGACGGAGAGCATCCGGGGCCGCGGTACTACCTCGAAGGAAGCCTTCGGCAGGCTGGACCAAGGGTCCGCCTCTCGGCACAGTTAGTCGACCGCGAGACCGGCGCACATCTCTGGGCGGAGACTTACGACCGTGACTTCACCCCGCAGGCGGAGTTCGATCTGCTCGACGACATCGTTCCGCAGATCGTCTCCACGATCGCGGACTCCTATGGCGTGCTGCCGCGCAGCATGGGAGAGACGCTTCGGAACGCCGATGCCGCATCTTTGACTCCTTACGGAGCTGTGCTTCGCTGCTTTGCGTACTTCCACCGCCTCAGTGCGGAAGAGCATCTGCCCGTACGCACTGCACTCGAACGCGCGGTGGAGCAGTCACCCGCATATGCGGATGCCTGGGCGATGCTCTCACTCATCTACAAAGAGGAGTTCACGCACGGCTTCAACCTGGGCCCTGATCCTTTGGATCGCGCTCTGGCAGCCGCTCGGCGGGCTGTCGAACTTGCCCCTTCGAATCACCTCGCGCACCATGCTCTCGCCGCAGCGGAGTTCTTCCGCAAGGAGTTTCAGCGCTTCCGCCTATCCGCCGCGCGAGCGCTGGAGTTGAACCCGATGGATGGATTCACGCTCGCATACCTTGGCTTACTGATGGCCTACTCCGGCGACTGGAAACGCGGCGGTGTGCTGTGTGCAAGCGCCCGTCGTTTGAACCCGCATCATCCCGGCTGGTACTGGTTTGTGCCCGGCGTGGATGCCTATCGGAACGGTGAATATCGCGCTGCGCTTGAGTTCGCCGACCGCACCAACATGCCTGAACACTGGCGCACCAATCTTCTTATCGCTGCCTCGCGGGGGCGGTTAGGCGATAAAGCAGCGGCGCGCAAGGCCCTCGCCCTGATGCTCGAACAGCGTCCGGACTTTGCAAAGTCCCCGGATGAAGAGCTGTCCATCTGGTGGCAGCGGGAGTTGGCCGAGCAGTTTATGGCGGGCCTGGAGAAGGCTGGGTTCGAGCAGTAGATCGATCACTCGTCGACGAAAGAATCTCGCAAGAGAGCCGTAGTCTGCAAGAATAGCGTCATCACCCTTTCGCCTATCTTTGCATTCCACGGAGAACGCTCGTGCCTCTTTCACGCCGCTCTGTAGTCCTTCTTGCCCTCGTTTCTCTCTCGTTAATCTCGTTAGCGCCTCTTGCCAAAGCAGACGCGCCGCGAGCCGGATATGCTGAGCTGGTGAAGTTGTTCGAGGGCTGGCGCTCGTTCGAGCGGCCCGTGATGAACGGCGTGCTTCCGGACTACAGCGCAAGCGCGATGGCAGCGAAGGCGAAGGCGTTGCCGGAGTGGCAGAAGCGGCTTGCGGCGATCGACGTGACCGGCTGGCCCATCGAGAAGGTCAACGATTACAAGCTCGTCAAAGCAGAGATGAACGGCTTCGACTTCAACCTGCGCGTGCTCCGCCCCTGGGCGCTCGATCCCGCGTTCTACGTGAGTGTGTGGGCCGTGCGCAGCGATTGCCCTCTGCGCGAAGGTCCGCTCGCGTATGACGCGATCGACCTCTACACCTATAAGTTCCCGCTGTCACCAGCAGACCAGAAGACGCTGGCTGGACGCATCGGGGCGGTGCCTGCGCTGCTCGCCGAAGCTAAGACAAATCTGAAAGACAGCAACGCCCGCGACCTCTGGGTGTGGGGCGAACAGGAGCTTCGCGACCAGTCGGCGACGCTCACATCGCTTGAAGCGGGAACGTTGACGGTGACTACGCTAGAGGGCAGTCAACATGCCGACTTGAACGGCACCACGCCCGAACTGCAAGCAGCAGTCGTCAGTGCGCACAAGGCGACGGATGACTTCATCGCGTGGCTGGAGAAGTTGGCCCCGCAGAAGACCGGCCCATCCGGCGTAGGCAAGGAGAACTACAACTGGTACGAGAAGAACGTCCACCTCATCCCCTTCCCCTGGGAAGACCAGGTCGTCCTTCTGCATCGCGAACTTGAGCGATCCCAGGCCGCGCTTCGCCTCGAAGAACTGAACAACCAGAACCTGCCGCCGCTCGAACCGGTCACCGACGCGGCCAGCTACGACAAGATGAGTCGAGACCGGATGGACAAGTTCGTTAAGTTCATCACCACGAAGCCCATCATTCCGGACAAGCCATACATCCGCGGCGCGCTTGAACCGCAGATGGGCCACTACGTCCCCGAAGACAAGCGCATCTTCTTCACCCGCGTCACGCATCGCGAGCCGATGCTGCTGATGTCTCACGAGTATCACTGGATCGATCTTGCCCGCATGCGCGACGAGCCCAACCCCAGCCCCATCCGTCGCCTCGCTCCGCTCTCAAATATCTGGGATACGCGCGCCGAAGGTTTCGCCACGGCCTTCGAAGAGATCGTGATGCACGCCGGCCTCTATGACGACAACCCGCGCGCCAAGGAGCTCGTCTGGATGATGCTGGCGAACCGCGCCGCCCGCGGCCTTGCATCGCTCTACGTTCAATCGAACGACTTCACGCTGGAGCAGGCAGGCCAGTTCCACTCAGCGTGGACACCGAGGGGATGGGCGGTCGCGGGCGACTCACTGACGACCTTCGAGCAGCTTCTCTATCTTCGCCAGCCCGGATATGGTGCGAGCTACGTGACCGGGAAGATCCTCTTCGACCGCCTCATGACGGAGTACTCCCGCCAGCAGGAGATCGCCGGCAAGCCTTTCGTCATGCGCGACTTCATGGACCGCTTCAACAATGACGGCATGATTCCGGTGCCGCTGATGGAAGACGAGATGATCGTAAAAGAAGCGCGGGAACCATAGAGGAACTTGCAACGCTCCGTGTTCCGTTCATCGCAGCCTTATCGCGATGAGTGGGATGCCCCCGCGCCCCGAAACTGCGATACTATCCGTGAACGCGGCATGAACCCAGAATCTGCGTGCCAAGGTAGGCGACTTCTATGGCGGCTTCTACGCTGGTTCCGTTGCAGGTGTATCTCGAACCTGACTATCGGCCCGATTGTGACTGGATCGACGGTGAGGTGAAGGAGCGCAACTCCGGTGAAGGACAACACTCGAACATACAGGTCTTCTTCATCGGCCTCTTTCTGCAACATAAGCGCGAGTGGGGCATTCGCGTCTGGCCGGAGCAGCGCGTTCAGGTTGCCGCGAACCGGTTTCGCGTCCCTGACGTGACTTTGACACGCGCGATTGATCCGTTCGAGGCGATCATCACCGTAGCTCCGCTGCTGTGTATCGAGGTCATGTCGAGCGAGCAGCGGATGAGCGAGATCGAAGAGCGGGCGAAGGACTACCTTGCGATGGGAGTGCCGATGGTGTGGATCGTCGATCCCCTTCGCCGCACCGCCTTCGTCTCGGACGCGAACGGGCATCGGCAGGTGCCGGAGGAGCTTGCGGTTCCCGGGACGGAGATCCGGGTGACGCTTCAAGAGGTATTCGCGGAGTTGGATGAGCTGGAAGGTGGTCGCGGCGCATCAAGCGATCAATAGCATCTATCGCACGCAGGGTAGATGTAGCATTGAATGCTACTTGGAAATCAAGTCCATTGGTCTGAGGTGATGCTCCATGGAGTCCATCCTTTACTCGCAGGCTTCGATAGAAGAGCGAAGGCCAGGCAAGGTTAGCGTTCGTGGCTGGCTGGCGATGGCAACTGGGCTGAACCTGGCGTTTGTGGTATGTATGCTGATTTGCAAACCGCCGTGGCCTCACGCACTTGCGTGGTCGGAAAGGTTTCAGACGGCGGCGATCTATATCGTGCTTGCATGTCTGGCGGGTGCGTTCGGACACTGGGTGGCGATGCCACGCAGGGCCTCGGGTGAGTTGGGAGTGCTGTTACGGGGAGCGCTGCGGGGCTGGGTATTTTTGCCTGCGATCGCGCTGCTGATTCATCGGCAGTCGCTGCTGGCGCAGGCGATTGCGAGCGTGGCAGCGGTGCTGATGGCCGCGTATATGTTCCCGTTTACGAAAGAAGGCGCAACTGCGATTGACGTTGAGGGATATCTCGGCAGCGAGATCTTCGCGACAGAAGTACAGATTGGAGCTTCGTCGTGGGTTCCGTTTGGGATTGCGGTGTTGTGGGGCGCAACGGTAGCGATGGCAGCAGCTGACCGCATGATGGTCGCCACGCTGTGTCTGGCAACGGCGGTGTATCTGCTCGCGTTACAGGTTGCAAGCGCGTTGAAGCGGGTGCAGCCATCGGCGAACACGCGAGGGCGTGAAGACCGTATCTACATCCTCATTACTGCGGCATTTCTTTGCGTCCTGTTCGGTCTGTCAAATCCGGCGGTGCTGCAATCATCGCTGTTTACGGGACAGTGGGGATTGACGGCTCGCAAGATGCCGACGATCAAGGCAAAGGGTGATGCGTCATCGGGGTTTCACACGATTGTGCTTTGGCCTCTAGAAAAAGAGAAGAAGACGGTCCTGAGACTTCCAGTGAAGAGCGATGTGCCTGCTCCAGGCGCAGCTGAACCGCTGGTGATTCCGTTTTATGGGCCTTACTGGTACTTCAAGTTTGAGGGTGAGACGCCGGGGAAGGACTCACAGGCGACGAAGGGCGATCCATTGAAGGTAAACGTGCACTCAACCGACAGGCTCCCGTTGTTGATGGAGGCGCATCAACGGCTGGCCGGGCCGATTGAGATGGCTTCATGTGGCGAGATGCAGGTGGTGATCACCAACGATGTGGCGCAGGGAGCACTTGGTGTGGGACTAACCCTTACGGACTCCAGTTCGAAGAAGAAGGTAGGCCTGAACCTGGGAATCAAGCGCGCCCAGAATCATGAAACTGGGCGGACGGAAGAGACGATTACGTTCCTGATACCAAAGAGGAGTGCTCTACAGCGATTTGATGAAATCACGGTAACGTTTGTTCCGGACCCGAGATATGCCACGTCAGGAAGGAAAGTGGCGGTGGAGAAGTTCGTTGTGGTTCCGCGATGAATCTGCGAGGGGAGAATGATCCCGCGAAGTGCAAACCCCGCATATTGAACTTTCAGCATGGGAGTTTGGTACCTATAAGTCCACGCTGAAGCGATCCGGCTGATCTATCCCCAGACAAATTCGATAGGCGCTTTGACGTCCGGGTGAAGGCTCTTGTGGACAGGGCAGGTATGGGCCGCTCGCTCAAACTTGGCCTGATTCTCAGGGCTAAGATCATGCGGAACGTGAACGCGGACAGTAAGGCTTGCGATCATTCTCGGCGGCGTCGAAGTCATCTCCTTTTCGACCGTCGCCGTGGAGCCGCTGATGTCAACCTCAAGCGTGCGCGCAAGTATGCCCATCACGCTGAGAATGCAACTGCCGAGCGCAGTCGCGATCAGATCCGTGGGAGAGAAGCTTTCGCCACGGCCCTGGTTATCTTTAGGGGCGTCGGTGGTGAGTTCTGTCTGGGAGGGACCGTGCACTGCCTTGCAGTGCAGGTCTCCCTGGTATTCAACTTGAATTGCAACCATCGTGTTCCTTTTCCGCCCAGCGGAAGGTTGAAGAACTACACGTTGAACTTGAAGAAGAGGATATCGCCGTCCTTCACGATGTACTCCTTACCTTCCGACCGCAGCAGGCCCTTTTCTTTCACCGCCTGCTCGCTGCCATAGAGGAAGAGATCGTCGGAAGCGTAGCAGTCTGCCTTGATGAATCCCTTCTCAAAGTCCGAGTGGATCACCCCGGCCGCTCCGGGAGCCTTGGTGCCGCGCTTGATCGTCCACGCGCGAACCTCCTGCACGCCTGCGGTGAAGTACGTGATGAGGTCCAGCAGCCGATACGCGGAGTGGATAAGGCGGTTGAGGCCGGGCTCCTTAAGGCCCATGTCGGCGAGAAACTCGTCGCGTTCCGACGGCTCGAGCAATGCGATCTCGCTCTCAAGCGCCCCGCAGATGCTGACCACCTGTGCGCCTTCTTCCTTGGCACGGTCCTCGACGAGCTTCGTGTAGGCGTTGCCGTCGGTGAGGCCGGCTTCGTCGACATTCGCGACGTAGAGTTGCGGCTTCATCGTGATCAGGAAGAGGTCGCGCGCGATGAGACGCTCCTCGTCGGTGAGGTCGGCGGTGCGTGCGGGTTTGCCGGCGTTGAGGACGGCGAGGAGCTTCTGCAGCGTCGCGTGCTCGGCCTTGATCTTCTGGTCGGCGGTGGCCTTGGCGGAACGCTCCACCTTGGTGAAACGCTTCTCGACCGTGTCGAGGTCGGCCAGCAACAGCTCGGTGTTGATGATGTCGATGTCGTGCAGCGGGTTCACGCCGCCGGCGACGTGGATCACCTCCGCGTCGTCGAAGCAGCGGACGACGTGGCAGACTGCATCGGTCGCGCGAATGTGTCCTAAGAACTGGTTGCCGAGCCCTTCGCCCTTCGACGCGCCCTCGACTAGGCCAGCGATGTCGATGAACTCCATCGTGGTGGGAACGAGGCTGTCGGGCTTGATCAGCGCGGAGATCTTCGCCAGCCGCTCATCGGGCACGGTGACGACGCCGGTGTTGGGGTCGATCGTGCAGAACGGGTAGTTCGCGGCCTGGGCCTTGGCCGATGTGAGTGCGTTAAAGATGGTGCTCTTGCCGACGTTCGGCAGACCTACAATTCCACAGTTCAGAGGCATTTTTTTGCTCGATTCCTTTGAGTTCTATTTGAACATGGAGAACGCACAGGATCATGTTCTCAAGTGGACTAAGTCTATGGACTAAGCTAAGATCGAAAGATGGAAACCGTGAACATGCACGAGGCCAAGACGCACCTTTCCAAGCTGGTGGAGAAGGCGGTGAAGGGCGAGCCGTTCATCATCGCGCGCGCGGGAAAGCCGCTGGTGAAGGTAACGGCAATCGAGGAAGATCCGAAGGCAAGGGCGATGAAGCGGATTGGATTTCTCGATGGTCAATGCAAGGTGCCGGACGACTTCGACACGATGGGCCAGGCAGAGATTGAAGAGATGTTCTATGGGAAGCAGGATTGAAGCTCCTCCTGGACACGCACCTTTTAATCTGGGCTGCGTCCGGCTCCGGCCTCTTGCCGAAGTCTGCGAGTGAATTGATCACGGACCCTGCAAACGAGGTGATCTTCAGCTCGATCAGTATCTGGGAGGTTGCGATCAAGCGCGGGCTCGAGCGGCCGGACTTTGATGTCGAGCCAAGGGTGTTACGGCGCGGACTCCTGGATTATGGGTATGGCGAGCTGGCGTTTACGAGCGATCACGCATTTGCTGTCAGTTCCTTGCCGCTTCTACATAAGGACCCGTTCGATCGGGCGCTCATGGCTCAGGCGATGAGTGAGGGACTCGTTCTTCTGACATCCGACAAGGTACTGGAAGCCTATTCGGGGATCGTGCGAAAGGTATAACCGGTTTGATCTCGGATCAAACCGGCACTACACCGCCACCCAGCGCTTCTCCAGCGCCGGGAGCGTCGCCCTGCCGGCGGCACTACCGGCGGTGGAGAGCATATCTACCCGCGTAGCCCAGCGTCTCAAACAACTGGTGGAGCTCCGGATGAAAGATGTTCGGCAAGATGTCATGAGGCTACGGCATGTCTCCTTGGCTCGAGACGAAGCGGCGGGGAACCGTGTATGCTGATCGACGTGGAAGTGGTACGACCAATTACCAGCTTCCGCAGAGGGAACGTTTACCCATGTCTAAAGCTCTAGAGCTACCCCGCTTCTCTATCGGCGTTGGCGACCGTTTCGCCCACCAGGCAAAGGCGCAACTTACCGCCTGCATCTTCGCGGCGAGAGCCGGTGTGGAAGTAGTCCCCGTCTGGAACAAGTCCAACCGTGAGCACACGATTATCGGCTCCGAGCCAGTGCAGACGCGCGCCGCAGCCGATGCCGCCGTCGCGGCGCTGGGCTGGACGAAGCCCTACTTCCTCGATGCGGATCACATCAATCTGACGACCGTGCCGCGCTTCCTCGCGCCCAGCGACTTCTTCACCATCGACGTCGCCGACCTGATCGGCCAGCCTGCGAAGGAGGCAGACGTCGCTGCTTTCCTCGCGCGCCACCCGGAACTGATCGGCGAGGTCATCATCCCCGGAATCGCCGAGCCCTTCCACACGGACGCGGCCTTTGTCTCCCGCGTGGCCAATAAGTTCCTCGCCGCGGTCCAACATGCAGGGGTGATCTATCGCATGCTTCTGGAGAACAAAGGCATCGGATGCTTCGTTCCAGAGATCTCCATGGACGAGACGGATTCGCCGCAGACGCCGGTTGAACTGCTCATCATCCTGGCCGCTATCGCCGATGAGAAGATCGCCATCCAGACGATCGCACCGAAGTTCACCGGCCGCTTCAACAAGGGTGTCGACTATGTCGGCGATGTCGCGCAGTTCGCGAAGGAGTTCGAAGAGGACCTCGCCGCCATCGCCTTCGCCATCAAGACCTACGGCCTGCCCGCGAACCTAAAGCTCAGCGTCCACTCGGGTTCGGACAAGTTTTCCATCTACAAGTCGATCCATGCTGCTGTGACCAAGACTGGCGCTGGCGTCCACCTGAAGACCGCAGGAACCACGTGGCTCGAGGAGCTGATCGGTCTCGCGGAGTCGGGCGGCGACGGACTTGCGCTGGCGATTGAGGTGTATGCGGAAGCCTATGCGCACAGCGCCGAACTCTGCGCCCCTTACGCCACTGTCATCGATATCGATCCCGCTGCGTTGCCTCTTCCCGCCGAGGTCGAGACCTGGACCAGCGAGCAGTTCACCTCTGCGCTACGTCATGACCAGTCCAACCCGGCTTACAATCAGAGCTTCCGTCAACTACTTCACGTGGGCTTCAAAGTTGCCGCGAAGATGGGCGACCGGTACCTGAAGGCGCTTGAGGCGAACGAGGAGATCGTCGCGAAGAACGTCACCGCGAACCTCTTCGAGCGTCACATCAAGCCGGTCTTCCTTGGTCAATAAGGATTTAAGATGATCGTCGTTGTCATGGGAGTGAGTGGTTCCGGCAAGTCCACCATCGGCAAGCTTCTCGCGGAGCGTGCCGACGCAATTTTTGCCGATGCCGATGACTACCATCCCGCCGCCAATAAGGCGAAGATGGCCGCCGGCCATCCGCTCGACGACGCCGACCGCCAGCCGTGGCTGGAGACGTTGAACGCTCTGCTCCGCGAGTGGCACGGGGGAGGCACTAACGGTGTGCTTGCGTGCTCAGCGTTGAAGGATACCTATCGGCACACTCTCGCGGCAGGCATGCCGGATGGCGCGGTGACCTTCTGCCTGCTCGATCTCCCCCGCGAACTGCTCCAGCAACGACTTGCCGCTCGACATCACGAGTTCATGACGCCAGCTCTCCTCGACAGCCAGCTTGCCACGCTTGAAGCGCCCTCAGACGCTCTTGTCGTGAAGAACGATCGCGAGCCCGAGGCAGTAGTTACAGAGATCCTCCAACGAATTCAGTCAGCCAATTAGAAAGGCAAGTCTGCACATGGGAAGTACCTTGTTCGATCTTAAGGGGAAGTCAGCAGTCGTCATCGGAGGTACGTCAGGGATAGGCCTCGCCATGGCAGTCGGCCTTGCGGAAGCCGGCGCAGACGTCGCAGCCACCTCGCGGCGGCAGGAGCAGGTGGATGAGGCAGCGGACGCCATCGAGGCTCATGGAGTCAAGTCGCTTCGTATTGCTTCCGACGTCGGTGATCGCGGTTCGTTGGAACGTCTGCTCGTGGCTTCGCTCGATGGCTTTGGCAAGGTCGACATCCTCATAAACTGCGCCGGTAAGATCAAGCGCGCTCCGACGGTAGACTTCCCGGAAGAGCAATGGAACGACATCATGGACACGAACGTGACCGGCACGCTGCGCGCCTGCCAGATCTTCGGCCGTCACATGCTCGGGCGCGGCTATGGGCGGATCATCAACATCGCGTCTCTGAACACCTTTGTCAGCTTGAAGGAGGTCACCGCCTATGCGGCTTCGAAGGCGGCCGTCGGGGCGCTGACGAAATCGCTAGCAGTCGAATGGAGCGCTCAGGGAGTGACCGTCAACGCCATCGCTCCGGGCGTCTTTCGCACTGCGCTTAATGCGGAATTGCTGGACAAGAGCGAACGGGGACGAGAACTGAAGATGCGCACACCAATGGGGCGCTTCGGAAAAACCGAGGAGCTTGTGGGCTCGGCGATCTTCCTGGCCAGTGATGCCTCAGCCTTTATTACAGGCGAGATACTGGTGGTCGATGGCGGATTCCTGGCCAGCGGTGTCAATCAATAGAGGATCTACGGAGTGCGAAGGTGATGTACCGGCACGCTGCCGGAACTCTCTTCGGTATGTTTCTTCTTCTTCCGAAGAACGATCTCCACGTTGGGCGGAATGATTGTTAGTAGAAGTAGCAGAATGATCGCGATCTCAGGAATGTGGAGTTCCTGAAAGCTGTAAAGGAAATAAGTCGCCGTTACGGCGGCTGTAAGGGAGCAAGCGATCACGACAGTTGCAAGGGTCTTGGCCCACGGACGCCGATCAAAGGGAAGCATAGGATCACTCTTCTCTGAGCGATTGATTCTTTAGATCGGTAGCTGCGCCGGTCGAGTTACAGCGACGGGCGCATGGCTCCATCGCTCAGAGCACGACATTAGGCGCAGCCAGTTTGAATTGTCAAGAAAAACTGCACCACGGGTGGAGGGCCCTCCGACAGGAATGGGAAGCGACACCCCGGCAGCTATGCCAGCGTCGAATTCCCAAGCCACTTCGGATTGTTCGCGGTCCCGTCGAAGTGCGGTGTCGTCTTGAAGAGTTCGTACTTGCCGGTCATCGCAGCGTCCTTTGTTCTTTCGAGCATAGCTGCAATCTCGGTCTGCGACAGTGGCTTGAAGGTCTTTGCCGCCTGCAAAGCCTGGGTCAGGATCTCCGGCTTATCGATTCCCGTGATCACCACGGATACGGGCTGCGTTAGGCTGTAGTGCAGCGCCGGAATGGCTTCGACCGTCTTGCTGCTCAGGATGAAGTTGTCGCCAAAGGTCTTCATCGCGAGCACGCCGATGCCCTTCTTCTGCGCGACCGGTAGCACTTCCTTCTCGAATGATCGGAAGTGCGCGTCCATCACGTTGATGGGCATCTGCACGGTGTCGAAGTGGAAGTTGTGCTGGTCCGCCATCTCCAGCATCCGCAGGTGAATCTGCGGGTCTTTATGCCCGGTGAAGCCTATGTACCGGATCTTTCCCGCCTGCCGGGCGGCGACTGCTGCTTCGAGCGCCCCGCCGGGAGCGAAGATACGATCTGGATCTTCAAACCGAATGATCTCGTGGAACTGAACCAGGTCGATCATGTCCGTCCGCAGCCGGCTTAGCGACTCGTCGAGCTGCTTGTTGTACTCCGCCTTCGTACGGCCATCCATCTTCGTCATCAGGAAGACCTTGTCGCGGTACCCATCGCGGAGGGCGTTGCCCATGCGGACCTCACTGGTGCCGTCGTTGTAGTCCCAGCAGTTGTCGAGGAAGGTGATGCCGCTGTCGACTGCTTTGCGGATGAGCGAGATACTCTCTGCGGGATCCGGCTGTTTGCCGATATGAAATCCGCCCAACCCGATGGCCGAGACCATCTCGCCTGTCGTTCCAAGCTGGCGGTAGATCATGTCCGGCGACTGTGGTCGAGTCGTGGCGGACTTCGGCGACTGCGCGTTTGCGGGCGCGGTTCCGTTGGCAGCGGCAGCAAGGCTCGCGGCGGTTGCGGACTTCAGGAAATCACGGCGTTCCATGCGGTTTCTCCTTCGCTTCAGTGAACGTTTTCACGCCGTTTGATGCGGATCATTGCTCGCAGATGGGTCTGAAAAAGCAGAATTTCGCGGACGGAAGGATAGAAGTGCTATCGCCGCTTTGCACGAGCAATCAGGGTTGCGGTGTAGGCCGCGCCGAACCCGTTGTCGATATTCACCACAGAAACATTTGGTGAGCAGGAGTTCAACATCCCCAACAAAGCCGTCACGCCGCCGAAGCTCGCCCCGTATCCGACCGACGTAGGGACCGCGATCACCGGCACGCCAACCAGCCCGCCAACCACCGATGGCAAGGCTCCCTCCATCCCGGCGCAGACGATCACCGCATCCGCCTGCACCAGTTGCTCACGGACGGCAAGCAGCCGATGAACACCGGCCACGCCGACGTCGTAGAGCCTCAGAACTCTCACTCCGAAGTGCTCTGCGGTTACTGCAGCTTCTTCGGCTATGGGGAGATCGCTCGTCCCGGCGCATAGAACCGCGATGCACGGCCACTCATCCTCGTTCAGGGGCAGCGCCTGGCGAAGCGCTACGATCCGAGCGATCTCATAGTGGACAGTTCCCGGAACCGCCAGTTGGATAGCGGTCACTGCTTCTGTGGAGACGCGAGTCGCCAGGACGTCGCTGCCGGCTTCCGCCATCCGAGAAAAGATATCGGCGACCTGCCCGGGAGTCTTTCCTTCGGCGTAGATCACCTCCGGCAGGCCTATCCGCAGACTTCGATGATGGTCGATGCGCGCGTGTCCGATGTCCTCGAACGGTAGATTGGTCAGCCTCTCCGCTCCGGCTGCGGGAGTGATCTCACCCCGTTCGACCGATGCCAACAAGGCGAGCAGTGCGGACTTATCCATTTTTTCCCTGCAGGTTCATCTGAGACACATACGCTGAGATGGCTGCCTGCTGCACCTGCTTTACCGGCACGCTGTGCTCGGCCGCGGCAGCGCGGCAGTCCTCGAACTCCGGATTGGCGTTTAATTGTTCGCCTGCGAGGCTGCCTATCTTCATCTTCACCGGGCCGTATGCTGTCTCAACCGTGCTGAAAGACCGGTCGAGGCAGGAGCGCTTGTCTTCGCGGATGCGAATCCCCAGCGTGGTCGTCTCCGTCAGGAGCAGCCGTTCCAGTTCCGCGCGATCTCCGGGATTGCATAAAACGGTCAGCAAGGTTCCGGGACGTCCCTTTTTCATGATTACCGGAGTGAGCATGACGTCGAGCGCGCCTCGGTGCAGTGCCATCTCCGCAACATGCGCCAGCACCTGCGGCGACAGGTCGTCGAGCGCCGTCTCGAGCACGGTCACCGTCTGAGAGTCATGATGATTTCGATGGCTCGATTGCGCCGCCGCAGAGGTCTCCCCGACCGAGAGGCGGAGGACATTCGGGAACGCCTTAGGATCGCGCGATCCCGCGCCATACCCGATCTTGTGGACCGTCATCGCCGGCTGCGGGCCGAAGGTCAGTCCCTTCTCTTCGATCAGAACGCGCAGGAGCGCCGCTCCGGTGGGTGTCACTAGCTCCATCTGTACATGGGCTGAGTAAGTTGGAACTCCGCGCAGGAGATCGGCAGTCGCAGGCGCGGGAACGGGGAAGCGTCCGTGCGCGCAGTCCACCATGCCGCCGCCGACATTCACCGGCGATGCCATCCATCGGTCGGCGCCAAGCGCATGAATTCCGGCCGATGCGGCAACGATGTCCACGATCGCGTCGACGGCCCCTACTTCGTGGAAGTGAATCTGTTCGACGGGAACATTGTGGATTCTTGCTTCGGATTCGCCAAGCAGTTCAAAGGCGCGAACCGCCGTGCAGATGACAGGAGCAGGCAGCTTCGACTCCCGGATGAGCTTGCGGATCGTCGTAAGAGAACGCCCATGCTCATGAGCATGAGGGTGCGGCTCGCTGTCCTCGCCATGCGCGTGGTCATGACCGTGGGGCGTATCGTGAGTATGTGGCACGCCAGTCTTGTGCTGATGCTGGGTCTCGGGATGACGGGAGTAGACCGGATTGACGGCGACCTGATCTTGAAAGCTGTCCGGCGACGAGGGCACCGCCTCGGCTAGACGCCCGCCCTCAAACACATCGACCTTGACGCTCGATATTCCACTTCGGTCAACCGTCCTGATCTGCAAGGAGGCTCCGAGCTGAAGAGCAGTCACGGCATCTTCGAGCCTCTTGCGATCCACACCAGCGCCGATTAGCGCGCCAAGAAACATGTCGCCCGAGAGCCCGGCGAAGCAGTCCAGGTAAGCAATCTTAGTCATCGTCATCCGACATCCATTTTCGCCCATCCTCTATCGAATTGCGGAGAGGATATCCGACGCGGAGAGAATATCGTTCATCGACCCCGAGCGATATCCCTGCGCATCCAGGGTGACGTATTGAAATCCCAGCTCCTTGATCGCCGGGGTGATCTGATCGAGCACCTTCATCGACAGTGCACGCGGAAGATCGGCGCGATCGATCTCAATTCGCGCGAGATCCCCATGGTGGCGCACGCGGACCTGAGAGAAGCCAAGCTCGTGAAGGATCTCTTCGGCAAGCTCCACCTGTGACAGGTTTTCCTTGGTGACCGCCCGGCCGTACTCGATGCGGGAGGCGAGGCACGCCGACGCGGGCTTCTCTGCAATCGACAACTCAGCCGCTCGCGCCAGCGTGCGTATCTCAGACTTCCGCAGCTGCGCGGTGAACAGAGGAGCGACCGCGCGATGCTGTTCTGCGGCCATCTGGCCGGGGCGGAACTCCCCTTTATCGTCCATGTTCATCCCGTAGGCGATATGCCGGTACGCCAGCCGCTTGCGCTCCTTCTCCATGCGACTGAACAGCTCATCCTTGCAGTGGAAGCATCGCCGGCTATCGTTGCGCGAGTAGTCAGCGTTTTCCAACTCCTCGGTGTGCAGGATGTAGGTGGGAATCTTATGGGTCTTCGTAAAATCCACGGCCGCGGAGAGTTCCGCGCGTGGAAGAGAGGCCGAGTCCGCGATGACCGCCAGCATATTGTCGCCGAGCACGCGATGCGCGCTCCATGCCAGGTATGCCGAATCGGTTCCGCCGGAGTACGCGACCAGCACGCTTCCGAGCTGGCTAAGGGTCCTGTCGAGGAGGGCGGATTTTTCCGTCAGAGTCATATTCATATCTCAGTCACCTGCCGTTACCGTTCGCGGCCTTTCTCTCAGTTGGAGTTGGATGCAGAATCGGAGCCCCGGGAAACCTTGTCGACCATACCGTGGAAGTGTACGCAACTTGCGGCCATGCCACAGTTACGCGGGAGCGGCCACCAGTTTCGGCGGAGTGAACCATAATACCGGCTGCGTCACTGCGAAGGAGCGCAGAACCTCCGGCGCGGCGATCTCGGGCAGCGGTTGCAGGGTTCGCCAAAGGTCGACATACTCCGGATGGCGATACGCTCGCCCCGCCAGCAATAGGCTTATCCGCCGCCCGGGAAGATCCTTGAAGTGCGCCAGATCCGCCGGGTACTGCCAGACTGCGCGGTTCGCGATGGCCGGATAGTGGAACGCGACCGCCGCCCGGAGTCCCGGACCGTCCTGTAGCTCAAACTCCCACGGATTGTCGAAGCGCGTCGTCATTAGTTCGCAGGCCAGGCAGAGAAGGTCAAGGTTGAAGAGGCAGTCGCGGTATGGGTTCGGAGATGAGACGACGTGAGGGAAGATTCCGTTACCATTCATTTCGGCCCGGAGGGTTGCCGTGCGGAAGTGGTGCCGCAGCGCGCTGAGGGTGGTGTCGTCGGAGGTTAGCCCAACGACGTTCGCATCCGCATACGCTGCGCTCTGGAACAGCCACGAGCTGCCGTGCTGATCCTTCATGTCGCGCGCCAGACCGCCCATGCGGGACTCGTTCATCCACGCCGCGTACT
The DNA here is from genome assembly GCF_014203275.1 of Granulicella aggregans. Classification (GTDB taxonomy): domain Bacteria; phylum Acidobacteriota; class Terriglobia; order Terriglobales; family Acidobacteriaceae; genus Edaphobacter. The sequence goes on along the minus strand of NZ_JACHIP010000006.1, from coordinate 127,895 downwards.
CCCTGAACCAATTGTGGATCGCCGTGAGGTCCGCCGGGGTTAGCGCGTTGCTGTTTGGCAGAAAACGCACCGACCGCGCGACCTCCGCCAGCGGCACCGTCTCGATCAGGCCTTCGGGCTTGCCCGCCGGCATGCCGGGAATCCGTCGCGCAAACTGCAGGTTGGGCGTCATTCGTGTGCCGGGAGCAACAAACCATGCTCGGAGATGCTCCGAGGCTCGCGCGGCATAGCGATCTTCTCGGGTCACTACGAAGGCAGCAGTCAGCGCCGCGACGGAGCGACCGAGACTGTAGACCAAGTCGCGATGCGCGGCGAACGCGTCTGAATTGATCGTGTTCCCCCGTCGCACCCACGGTGCTTGTGACGTTGCATCCGTGGCCCCGGCAGGGAAGTAGTCCTCCGGCTCGGAGTAGTAGTCGTTCGCTGTTCCAGGTGAACGCTTCGCCGGAATCGAAGTGATCGGCTGAACTGGCTGCCCCATCGCAACGTCCGCCATGGTCAAAATACGGTCATGATCGATTGCCGCGACGTCCGGACGGATGCCTCCCGATGAGAGTGCCTGCCCGTAAATCCCGCGGCCCGGAGACGCGAAGCTCGCCGCCGTGGCAAGACTGGCAACGCAGAACATGCGGCGGGATGCGTCTCTCATGCTGCCTCGCTCAAAGCGCGATTCTACGGCTTTCCATCGTTCTCTGGCTCGAGCCAGTAGCTCGACCTTGCTGTTACCTTCAAATCCGGATAGTCCTTCAGGCTTAACTCAAGCGCATGAATCCCGGACTGGGGCGACTGAGGATGGAAGCTCAACATATACCGATTCGGGATGTGATTCGAGATGGTAGCGAGGTCCTTCTCCAGCGACTTCACATTGTCGAACTTGTAGTACTCGCCACCCGTGAGGTGGGCCACGGTCTCTGGTGTATTGCGACTTAGTCCGTGAATACCCGCCAGGATGGCCAACTTCGCGGCTCGAATCGGGGGGATCAGGATGTTCAGGCACTCGAAGGCTTTTGCGACTTCGTTCTCAGGGATATTCGGGTCCGCCTCCGGGTCCTTTGCCATGCAGCCTCCCGGAGGTCCCGGTGTATCCGGCTGGCTGAACTTCTTCGCCTCGTTCTTCGCATCCGATCGCGTGCTCGAAAACGCCGCGCTGTAGATGACTGTGTTCGTATCGCTTACCGCGCGCAGTGCCTCCGCGAGGGTCGTCGTGCTGCCATGGTCTATAGTCTCGCTCAGCAGCAGAATTGCCCGGCGATACTCGGGCGGCTGAACGCTCAATACCTTCACCGCGAACGCAAGCGCGTCGAGGGTGGCCGCTTTCGGATCTCCGGCTTCAAGATTGTTCAATGCGATCTCCACCCGATCCATATGCGGCGTGAACTTCTGCACCAGCTCTGGATGGCCGTCGAACGCCACCACTCCAACCTTGTGGGGCACCCCGCCAAGCAGACCGTCGAGCATGGCTGGCAAAGTCCGGTAGTTGTCGAGCTGGCGTCCGCCCGCACCACCTGTCTCGACGACCACCAGCAGCGCCAGTGGCTGTCCTCCGGCGTCGTCCTCGAGCGTCAGCTTCTGCTCCACTCCGTTGTCCGTCAGCGTGAAGTCCTTCGCCGTCAGCGTGTAGACCAGGGCTCCCGACTTTGTCTTCACCAGCGCCGGGACGACCACCAGCGTGGAGCGCACATTGATCGTCGATATGCCTTGTGCGGGCGCGTCCGCCTCTTGTGCCGGCGAGACCTGGCCTGCTGCCATCAGGGAACCCATCAAAGCGATCGGGGGAATCAGCCGCCACACCGTCATAGGATGCCAGTATAATGACCTCCTGTGTAAGCGCTTCGCTCAATGGGGTCCGCCTCCGCGAAGGTTCATCGCGATCTCGTCCCGGCTCAGAGTTGACTGCACCAGGTCCGTCAGCGCGGTCACCGGAGTCATACCTGCAACCCCCTTACCCGGCCATACGGCAGATTGAATTCCGACCAGCATCGGTTGGGTCTCTCCATGATGTCCCCGCGCCAGTTCGGCATAGACCGGGGCTCCGCTCACATGTTCCGGAATGCTGGCATCGATCAGCCATAGCTCAATCGGAACCGCCCGGGATGCCGGCGAGCACTTGACCTTGACGGGAACCCTGGAGGTGGCCGCTGCAAGGACGCCAGGATCGGAGATGGGGAAGTCCATCTGGCCGCTCATCTTAGGAGACGAGATGCCCGCCGTCACGATCCTTTGATCGGGATGAATTGAACTTAACTCGAGGATCGTTGGCAATGAATCAAAGGCGGTCTCATTCAACTGGTAGCTCCCAATGTGGGGAGCTGTTTCACGCGTCAGAGGAATCAGCGCCAGATCGGTGAGCTCATCGGAGGAGGTCACGATCGATGACAGTCCCCGCTTCTGGAGTGCGATCGTTTCGTAGCCCACACCTCCAGTCCAGCGATTGAAGCGGACGGAAATGGTGCCCGGATTCTCTTTCCCGCAACTCGCCCATTGCGGATCGACAACATGCCGGGCCGTCACCAGAAATCTCACGGCCTGTCGATGGCGTGGATCCGCAACGGTCAAGACGAAGCCGGTTCCGATGCGGCGCGGAACTTCTCCAGTCCCCGGAGCGCGGTCGTAGATCAGGAGCACCGACTTCGATATTGGCCACGCAATCGGTCCTCCGCCTTGAGTTGACGCAGCGCCATCCAACGCTGCGGAACGGACGCCGGGGCCGGTCCAGGTGTCCGTGCTCGCGTCTCCACCCGAGTCGAACGATGGACCGCGTAGTTGCAGTAGAGCTTCCTCCAACGTCTCGTCCGTCGCGATGACGGCTGCAATTCCTCGCTCGATGGAGCCGTCGGCAGCCTGCCGAAGGGTCGCAATCTCCTGCGACGAAAGGCACTCCGCGCACTGTTGGAGGAGGGTCGGCAGGGGAATCGCGGAGAGTCGCGTGAGCCGTAACTGCTCGCACGTCCGCACCGGGTTGCATCCGCAGATCTCCAGAAACGAAGCAAGCATCAGTGCCGTCGTGGCGATTCGTCGCCGGGGTGTCGCAATCAGGCGCTTCATCGCTCGGTACCTTGAGCGTTTTTACCCAGTTTGACGTACTTCAGGCAGGCATTGAAAAGGGCCGCCAAGGGCGGTCTTAAGTAGGACATGTGTAACTCCTTCGCGTCGCGTGAAGCTCTGTTGCGCACAGCCCGGATTACAGGGACAACTTTTCTTTCAATTGTGTTTGGGGCGAGGAGAGGAAGGACGAACAGGGTGCCAAAATGGAACAGGAACTAACTGGAGCGAATAATACACCCGCAACGGCATTGTGCAAGCGGAATCGCATTCGCGTTTCAGAAGAATGCAGGAGGCCATCCGCAACATGGCAGAGACCATCGACTCGCACCAACATCTCTGGCGTTACACCAGCGAAGACTATGGCTGGATCGGGCCTCAGATGCAGCAGTTGAAGCGCGACTTCCTGCCCGAAGACCTCGAGCGCGAGATGGCCGCGGCGCAGGTGGACGGCGCTGTGGCCGTTCAGGCCCGTCAAAGCGTCGAGGAGACTCGCTGGCTGCTTGATCTCGCCGCGCAGAGTCTCGCCATCCGTGGTGTGGTCGGCTGGCTGCCCATCGTTCAAGGAGATCTGCCGTCCCAGCTCTCCGAGCTTGGCGACACCGCAAAGTTGAAGGGACTACGTCATGTCATCCAGGACGAACCGGACGACGACTTCATCCTTCGTGAGGACTTCAACCTCGGCATCGCATCTCTGCTCGGCACGGGACTGGTCTACGACATCCTGATCCACGAGCGTCATCTGCCGCAGGCGGCGCGTTTCGTCGCGCTTCATCCTCGGCAGACGTTTGTGCTTGACCACCTCGCCAAGCCGAAGATCACCGCAGCAGAGATCGAGCCTTGGCGCACGAATCTCTTCGCCCTCGCCGCCCAGCCGAACGTTTTCTGCAAGCTCTCCGGGCTGGTTACTGAAGGTGATTGGGAGGCATGGACTTTAGAAAGCCTGCGGCCCTATCTCGATGCAGCGCTTGCCGCCTTCGGCCCCGAACGACTCATGGCCGGGTCGGACTGGCCTGTGTGTCTGCTCGCGAGCGGATACTCGCGTTGGTGGGAGACTCTTCGCGGTTGGATGAGCAGCTTCAAAGTGCGGCATCAAGAGATGATTCTTGGCGAGACCGCAAAGAGTGTCTATCGGCTCTAGCCGCTCTTTTTGAAGCATTTCCACATGACACCAAGGTTGGATTGAGGCAACGTATAGCACCGGTTACGGTATCCAACGGTGATATCCCATGAAAAATAAAACGCGCTTCCCCCATAGAAGAAAGCAGGATGGCTCGGACGATACGATGTGCCTCGCCTGCTTCAAGACGATCTCCCGCAACGAGTTTGACGAGCCCAAGCTTTCGGCCAGTGTCCAGGAGCACGATCACATCTGCGCCTTTGCATTTCCTGAGCGTCGTGCGAATGAGATCACCTTCGAAGACGGCCCAAAGCGTCGCCGTTCCGATATGGACTGGCAGATGCTGATCAGCCGCGAAGCCTTCCTCCCCGGCGAATAGCCTAAGGGCCCACTGAACGGTTCCTCAAGGGTTTGCGGTACCCTTGAGGATGTGGCCCTGCCTGCAACATTCAACGACTTTCTTGGCAACTCGCTTGCTGTAGAACACCTGCGCACAGCCATCGCGGCCGGGCGTCTTCCGCACTCGCTGATCCTTTCGGGGCCAAGCGGCGCGGGCAAGTACACGCTCGCCCTGATGCTGACGATGGCGGTGGAGTGCGAGCGACAGCCACGCGATCTCTGGTCGAACGGCCAATCGCTGGCGAGCTTCTGCGGAGTCTGCACGAACTGCACGCGCATCGCCTCGGCAGCAAATCTTGAAGAGCAGGTCGAAGCGGCGGTCGCTGCTCGCGAAGAGCTGCGCGAGACCGACAAGAAAGAGACTCGCGTCCTGGTGCAGCCTCATCCTGATGTGCTGATCATTCCGCCTGATCCACCGCAGCTTCTCATCAAGCTGGGGCAGGTTCGGACGCTGATCCAGCGGTCGCACTATCTGCCGAGCGAAGCTCCGCGAAAGATCTTTATCCTCACTGCCGCCAACTTCATGAAGGAGGCGGCGAACTCGCTGCTGAAAGTTCTGGAGGAGCCGCCAGATACCGTTCACATCATCATCCTCGCGGAGAATCCGGGAGAACTGCTGCCAACGATCCGCTCGCGCTGCGGAACGGTGCGGCTGGGCGCGTTGCCGGTGGAGGAGATCGAGATGCTGCTGGCTGATCGGCGTCCAGAGATTCAACCGGCGCAACGTCTGCTGGTCGCGAGACTGGCGCAGGGAGCGGCGGGCAAGGCGCTGGGCTTCGATCTCACTGCGTACACAGCGGCGCGTGCAGACGCGTTGATCTTCATCCGCAACGCCGCAGCGAGCAGCTCTGGCAGCGCAGACCCGGACCACACGGCACTCTTCCGCATGACCGAGACCTATCGCGCTGGTGCTGAAGGACAGCAGAAGACGGCCGCGCTGTTGCGTTCGCTCTCGTTGCTGCTGGAAGACTTGCTGCTGCTGAGCGCGGGAACTCCCGAACTGGTGCGCAACACGGATCTTCGGCCGGAGCTGGAGCGTCTCGCCGCGGCCCTCTCGTTCCGCTGGATTGAGCAAGCGAGCCGAGGCCTCGACCAGGTGCAGTCCGGAATGCGCCGCAACCTGCTGCGCAATCTGTCGCTGGACGCCTTCGCCACCCAATTGGCCCAAAGTTAGGCAGGCTTCATTGGAATCGCTGTAAGTTCTCTGGGGCAAAATACGAGAGCAAGTTGCCGTCACTTTTGCGGCGCAGATGGCGTCTAATGGCGGAGTGACCTTTTCCCCGCAAATCCGCGACTATACTTGGAATTTGGCATAGCCACGCTGTGCCGCGCGAACCTGAACAGAACGAAATGAGGTCAGACTCGATAATGGAAACTTCGACACAAAAGACCGGACTGGTGGAACGCGTACGCGGCCATCGCCTTGGCACGACGTTTGTTCTGCTTGGAACTCTCTCCGTAGGCATCCTTGCAGGATCAGTGCTTACCCACGGAGTAAGCGGCAAGGAGCAGGCTGTCGACTCCTCCGACGCCCGTCCCCTGACTGTGCCCGACCCGGTGATCCTGTCGAACGGCTTCTCGAAGATCGCGAAAGCGGTAGGCCCGGCGGTCGTGAACATCAACACGGAAGAGCTGGCCAAGCCCGCAGCAGCCAAGAAGGGCAAGCGCGGTCTGCAGCGTGGACCGCTCACCGTACCTCCGAACGGCGACGGCGGCGATGATTCGCAGAGCCCGAACGACAACATGCAGGACTTCTTCAACCACTTCTTCGGCGGCCAGGGTGGCCAGGGCGGAGATGATGGTGGCGATGGCGCAGACGGCGGATCGCGTCGCGCTCTTGGTTCAGGCTTCATCGTGGACTCGCGCGGATACATCATCACGAACAACCACGTAGTGGACAAGGCCGACAAGATCTACGTAAAGCTGTCGACCGATCCTGATGGTGGTCCCGGCGACAATGGCCGTCCGGCGAAGCTGATCGGCGTCGACAAGGACACCGACATCGCGGTCATCAAGATCGATGCGCCCGAGCCACTGCCGACGATCAAGCTCGGCAACTCCGACGGCGCACAGGTAGGCGACTGGGTCCTCGCGGTAGGCAGCCCGTTTGCTCTGGCGAAGACGGTAACAGCGGGCATCGTTTCGGCCAAGAACCGCACGATTGAAGGCGGACAGCAGAGCCAGTTTCAGCGCTTCATCCAGACCGACGCGGCGATCAACCCGGGCAACTCCGGCGGCCCGCTCGTCGATATGACCGGCGCGGTGATCGGCATGAACACGGCGATCTACACCCAGTCCGCAGGTAGCGAAGGTGTAGGATTTGCGATGCCTTCGAACACCATCATCGGCGTCTACAACATGCTCATCGGACCTGACCACAAGGTGACGCGCGGATCGATCGGCATCAGCTTCCAGCCGAATGTCTCCTCCGCGGTGACCCGCATGTACGGCTTCTCGAACGGTGGCGTGATGATCGCTTCGGTCGATCCGAACGCTGCGGCAGCGAAGGCGGGGCTAAAGCCGGACGACGTGATCGTATCGATCGATGGTCGCCCCATCAAAGATGGCGACGACCTGGTGGCGGACATCTCGGCCCGCAAGATCGGGTCGACCGTGCAGCTTGGCTATCTCCGTGCGGGAAGCAAGGCAACAGCAACGGTAGCTATCACCGACCGCAGCAAGATCTTCTCGGCCGGGGCGCAGGACACGGATGACAGCGCGGCCCCGACAGAGTCCGACGCCGGTCAGGGCAAGCTGGGCATCACAGTCTCCTCAATTCCCCCGGCGATTTCAAGCAAGCTGGGCGGAGTAAAGGGCGTGATTGTGACCAGCGTTCGGCCTGACTCGTTTGCCGACGACATCAACCTCGAAAAGGGTGCGGTGATCGTTGCCATCAACAAGAAGCCGGTGACGGACGAAGCCAGCTACAAGGCGATCGTCTCAGCGTTGAAGCCGGGCGAGGACGTAGTCTTTGTGATCCGGATCGCAGGGCAGAAGAATGGTGGCAACTCGTATGTCGGTGGCACGCTTCCGTAGCGCCATTGCACGAGAAACAAGAACGGCGCGGAGAATCTCTCCGCGCCGTTTCTCTTTCTGAGCCTGCGCTAACGCGACTCGAGCCGCATCATCAGCGGGTCTTTCGGCCGCAGCGTGATCTTCTCCTGCACCTCGGGTGGCGCGCTCTCTGCGTAGCTTAGCCGCCATTTTTGCGCCAGCGTCGCAATCGAGAACACGCCCTCCATCCACGCGAACGACTCGCCGATACACTGCCGCGATCCGCCGCCGAAGGGGAAGTACGTGTACTTCGGTCTCCGCGCCTTGTTCTCGGCGCTGAAGCGGTCGGGATCGAAACGCAGCGGGTCAGGGAAGTACTCTTCCGTCCGTCCCATCATGTACTGGCTGAAGAAGAAGTGCGCTCCCGGCGGGATCAGGTACTCGCCGAGCTGCACCGGTTTGGTGGACATTCGCCCCATCGCCCACGCCGGCGGATAGAGTCGCATCGACTCCGCAAAGACCTGCTCGGTGTACTTCAGGTTGGGATAGTCAGCCAGCGTCGCCAGCCGTCGCTCTGTACCTACACCCAGCACAGCATCAAGCTCCGCGTGAAGCTTCGCCTCCACTTCAGGATTCTGGCTTAGCAGATACCACGTCCATGTCAGCCCGTTCGCGACGGTCTCATACCCGGCGAGGAAGATCGTCAGCACCTCGTCACGCACCTGCTCGTCAGACATGCCGGTGAAGTTCCCCTGCGCATCGGCCTGTTCGTCGCGCGATTGCAGCAGCATGGAGAGCAGGTCGCCAGGATCAGGTTTGCCCGCTAGTGTCGCCTCTTTATGCTCTCGGATCAGCCGGTCAACGACAGCATCCAGCCGGGCCTTCGACCGCCGAAACTTCATGATCCCCGGGATCGGCAGCTTCATGAACAACTCAATTCGCGGGAACGCGACGATGAAGTTGTACAGCTCCATAATCGTGTTTACTTCATCGTTGATGCGCCGGATGTCCTCGGTGACCTCGGTATCGAAGAGCGTCCGCGCGACGATCTCGAGCGAAAGCTCCATGCTTGCGGCCGCAATATCGATCGGCTCATCGGGCCGCGTCCGCTGCTCCCAGCGTTCGTTCTGCGCTGCTGCACAAGCGACGATCTGGTCGCCATAGGCGGCGATCCGCTGGCGATGAAACGCCGGTGCGGCGATGCGTCGCTGGCGGATGTGAATGGGATCATCGGAGGTGATCAGACCTTCGCCCAGCAGCACCTTCATCCGCCGTACCGTGCGCTCTTTTACAAACGCCGCGCCTTGCGTCACGAGAATCTCGCGGATAAACTCCGGATCGTTTACGAAGACGATCGGCGTTCCAAACAGCTTGTAGCAGGCGATGTTGCCGTAGGTCCGGTGCAGGTGTTCGAACAGCAAAATCGGATGCCCAAGCTTCACCCACGGCTTGAACGCATAGAAGGGAAGCGAGCGCTTCAGGCCCGGCGGCAGCCTGTACTTTGGCCGCTCCGACTCCAGCTTCTGCGACTCAGAGGTCCCGTCCAGTGGCAGCACCGGCGGAGTCATCTCGTCCCCTGTGAATCCGGAGAGATTCGAGCGCTGACGATCTTGTAGATCTTCTCTTCGATCACCTGGATCGACGCTTCCTCCGCGATCGTCACCACCCGGCCCGCATCTCGCGCCGCAATCTCCTGGTACTTCTCATAGATGCGGCGATAAAACGCATCGCCCTCGCGCTCGAAGCGGTTTTCGTCGGTGCCCAGCTTCGCCACGTGACGCTGGTTCCTGTTCCGTGCGCGCTCCAGCGATGGCTCAAGCGGTGGCAGCAGCAGGATCGTCAGGTCGGGCTGCAGGCCGTCACAGACCGCCACGTGAAGCGCCAGCACACGTTCGCTGCCTAGCTCGCGTCCGCCGCCCTGATAGGCCTCGGAGCTGTCTGTAAATCGGTCGCACAGTACGATGGCTCCATCCTCAAGGGCGGGAAGGATCACCTCGGCGATCGCCTGCGCCCGGTCCGCGAACATCAGCGTCAACTCGGCTACGGGTGCGATTGCCCCCAGTGAACTTTCGCTTCGCGAATCGAGCACTACGCCGCGGATACGGTCGCCTAGCGCCGTTCCGCCCGGCTGACGCAGCGAGACGACCTTGTGCCCCTGCTTCGTCAACGAGGTCGTCAGCCGGCGGAGTTGGGTCGTCTTGCCTGAGCCGTCCAACCCTTCGAAGGTAATAAAAAAGCCGCGCGGCATAAGCAAAGTCTACCGTAGCGACCGGCGCGCGAACATCACCGAAAGGAGCCGCTTCGATTGCATCAAGGATTGTCCCGTCGCGTGATTACTTCGACTGCAACGAAAGATTCCAGCCAAGATTGCCCGCTCCCACTACGGCAGAGAGATTTCCTTCGTCGCCTTCTTTCAGCGAAGGTCCCGTGAACTTATGCTCCACCTGTGCTGCGTCCGTGTAAGTGAGCTTCACCGTCCCCGAACCCAGTACCTTGAACCGGTACTTGAACTCCTGCCCCGGAGCAATGGTCTGCGTCCCAAAGCTTGCGCTCGGATACTCAACCTGCACGACCGTGATCGGTGTCGGCGTGTGATTGCTGATCGTCGCATTCACGTAAGCGGAGTGGCACCCCGAGATCATCAAAGTCACCACCAGCGCGGCGAGGACGACTGCAACTCTGCGTCTGTCCACCCATCTCTTCCATTGCATCATCCACCCAGCCTACCAGCCGAGCTAGTCCGGGAGCACGTAGGTGCCGCCCAGCAGCCGGGCGGTCAACACCACGCCATTTCGGCCATCGTAGAGGCTGATGGGAAACGCGAGCACGCTCCAAGCAGGGGTGCCGGTCTCGCCCGTCGCGTTGAGACCCGTGGGGTCGAGCGCCAGCAGTCCCCGTCTGCTTCGGTCAATGTAGGTCTCTCGCCGGGTTGCCACCGAGCTGATGATCTCCCGCCAGTCGCGCATCATGGTGGGCATCTCGTCGAAGAGATTGCGATCTGGAAACCACTCTCGCGGCTGCCCCAGGTAGTCCGCGGCGGCCTCATTCACGTAGACCCAACGGCCGTCGCCGTCCAGCACCTGAACCAGTACGTCCGATCCGATCGCCAGTCCAATCCGTGAGTAGAAGAACTCTCGCGCATCCACCACCACCGGTGTGCCCCGGCGCTTCGCCTCCAGCGACCGAAGAGCGTTGACCAGGTCTTCGTTGGAGCTATAGCCCTTCAAAAGGTGCATATCCTCGACGCCGCCAAAGCGGTGCTCGAGCGTCGCCGAGAGGATGATGATCGGTACCTCCGGCCGAATCTGCCTGAGGCGTGTCGCTACTTCGGTCCCAAACTGCCCCTCACCCAGGTGGTAATCGAGCACCGCGATATCGATCTCCGAGATGACCTCCATCGCCTCCTCCACGGTGCTCGTCGCAACGCACTCGTATCCTTGCTGACGCAGGGCAAGGCTTCGGAGGAAGAGCGTCGTGGGTTCATCGTCCAGCAGCAGCACCCTTACGGGCGGCGTACCGGGGCTTGTTTCAATCGAACTGTTCGGAATTGAGTCACTCATCATCAAGGTTGGATGCAGGCAGGAGGTCGACAGCTTGCTCTTCCTGCCATTTCAAGTCGACTTCTACGGGGTGTTTTTTCCCTTTAACTGCCTGACGATCTCCGGAAGCCGGTTGAAGATAGCTACGGATCGCAGCCACTGCCGGTTCTCGATCGCCGGATAGCCGCTTACCGTCGCACCCGCGGCCACGTCCCCCGGAATTCCGCTCTGCGCCGTGGCAATCGCTCCGTCGCCTACCGTACAGTGCCCTGCCACCCCGACCTGCCCCGCCAGGATTACGTTGTTCCCCACGGTCGTCGATCCAGCCAGTCCTACCTGGGCGCACAGCAGCGTATCTTTGCCTACCGTCGACCCATGCCCCACCTGGACAAGATTGTCGATCTTGCTCCCCGAGCCGATCCGCGTCTCGCCGATCGAAGCCCGGTCGATGCACGCATTTGCCTGCACCTCGACTGCGTCTTCCAGTACAGCCGGTCCCGACTGCCGGATCTTGTACCAGGCCCGCCCGGCGAACTCCTTGCCATGCTGCCGCGCGAAGCCGAAGCCATCCGCGCCCACGATCGCGCCATTCTGCAGGATTACATCGTCGCCCAATTGACAATATTCTCGGACGACCGCATGGGCATGTGCGAAGAACCGGTCACCCACGCGCACATGCGGATACAGCACTACATGGGATAGGACGACTGCGTCATCTCCCAGAACGACGTGTTCCCCGATCACCGCATACGCTCCGACATGCGCATTGGCCCCGATCCGCGCTGAATCTGCCACCACCGCCGTCGGATGAATCCCCAGCGCATACACCGGAGCGCTATAGAAGATCTCGATTGCTCGCGCGAACGCCAGATAAGGATTCGCGACCCGAAGCGTCGCCGCCGATATTTCAGGAAAATCGGGCTCTACCAGCACCGCCGTCGCCGCCGTATGTCTTGCCTTCGCGGCATACTTCGGGTTCGCGACGAACGTCAGGTCGCCCGTTTCTGCTTCCTCGATTCCAGCAACACCGCTAACCAGCGCCTCACCGTCGCCCGTGAGACTGGCTCCGAGACGTTCGGCTAAAGCCGACAGGCTAATTGTGGTGACAGGCGCATCAGGCAGCAGGGAATCGGTAGGCATGTCGACGATTGTAGCCGCCCGGCAGCTTCGCCCGTACTCGTGTCGACCCGGTCAGTTTGGTCTGGTATTGCGTGGCGTCAGTGCCTCGAACAGGCTCTTCTGAATCTCTTCAGGCGTCCGCTCCGGGACCGGCTTCGCCCGCGACGGCGTCGTAATCACCGCAAGGATCTGCAGGCTCTCGATCGCCGCCCGGGGAACGAAGATTCGTTGCGTATTTGAGCGGATATCCGGTGGCGCAACGTGCAGGCCGCCGTCCTCGATCAGGGAATCGAGCAGGGAAAGGTCTGCCGCCGCCAGTCCCTCCAGTATTATCTCGGACGTGCGTTCCAGCGACCTCTCCGATGCTTTGAAGGTCATCCTGACCCATACGCCCTCGTTGCGTGGGCGCGCCAGGAACGATCTCCGCGTGAGCCGTTCCGGGTTCGTCGTGTCCGCCAGGTTGAAGTCGCGAACGTAGCTGATCATCCGCACCTCGCCTAGGGGAATCTCGATCAGCCGCCCCGAGAGATCGAGCAACTCGACGACCCTGGAACTGCCCGCACCCCGCGTAAATCCTGACAAGGGAAGGTATCCGGGCAGAATTTCGCCCGTCACTCGCCGCAGGATCACCTTCTTCTTCGAGCTAGCCATACCGGTCACCGCTGCCCTCGCCGTGGAAGTTCGGCGTGCAGGCAACTGGCGGATTGTCGCACAACTCGACCGCCTGCGGGACGGATCGCCACAAAAAAGGTGCAGAAACGGTGGTCAATACGCCTCCATTATGGTAAAGTTGGGCTTTGCGTCCGTCTCTTGCATCCCGCTAAGAGGCTGATTCGCAGTGGTTTAGAGCCGCGCTGGGAACCTCCGGAAGGTTCTAAGGAACCTCGCGAAGCAAGACGCACCGCTATTGCCTCACCCTGGAGTGTTCCCGGAAAGTTATGGCCGACTACATCTACCTGCTTGAAAGCAGACTCTCGAAAGACCAGCAGCATGCCCTGAACGTTCTGCGCGAGATCGCCCGCGAGCGCGGTCTTACCATCTTTCTCGTCGGCGGCGCGGTCCGCGATCTGACCAGCGGTTCGCCTGTCCGCGACCTCGACGTAGTGGTGCAGGGAAATGCCCTCAAGCTCAAGAAAGATATAGAGAAAGCCGGTGGCATCATCTCCGGCGAGTCGGATGCTGGGCAGGCCCTCTTCGTCCGCTTTCCTGGCAGCGTTCGCCTCGAATTCGGAAGCACGCTCACGACGACTTACCCCAAGCCGGGTAAGCCTGTGTCCAAGCCCGCGGGCATCCTCGACGACCTGCGCCGCCGCGACTTCACCGCGAACGCCATGGCTCTCTCCCTGAACGCCGGCTCCTTCGGCCTTCTGATGGATCCACTGAATGGCGTCGCCGACATCGAAAATCGGGAGCTCCGCCTCGTCAGCAACTACGGGTTCATCGAGGATCCCATCCGCATGGTCCGCGCCGCCCGCCTCATGGCCCGGCTCGGCTGGGGCATGGACGAGAAGACGCAGTCCCGTTATGAGACCGGCAAGCAGGAGGGATACATCTCCGCCGCCTCCGCCTTCAGCCGCGGATACGAGGCCGAAGAGGTCGTCCACGAAGAAGACCCGATCCGCGTCCTGAAGCGCCTTGAATCCGAAGGCTGGCTCAAGGAGATCGCTCCCTTCTGGACCGCCGCCAAGGCCAACGAGGCTGAACTCGAGCGCCTCCGCGAAAGCCAGACCCAGCTCCAGATGCAGGGTATCCATCCCTCGCCCGCCGCCGCCAACTTCCCCCTGCTCACCGCGAAGATGTCCGCGAAGGAGATTGCCGACTTCAAGGCGACCTTCCCGCGCGTCGGCTTCGTCCGCGAGATCGAGAACCTCGAGACCGAGGCCAAGGATCTCGCCGCCCAGCTCACTGCAAAGACGGCCGCTCTGCCTTCGCAGGCCTGGAAGCTGCTCTACTCCGCCAAGCCCGAGGCCGTCCTCCAGATCGCCTTCTCCTCGAAGAGCTCCGCCATCCAGGCTAAGTTCAAGAGCTTCTTCACCGAGTGGCCGCAGGCGAAGCAGAAGGTCCCCTACGCCCTGATGCAGGAGATGCGGATCGTTCCGGAACTGGCTGGCTACGACGCCTTCGTCGAATCGCTGGTCTTCGAACTCATGGACGGCAAGCTGACCGACCCCGATCATCTCAAGGCATTCCTGGAGCCGTTCTCGCCTCCCGCGCCGCCGCCGCCCGTTCACCTCCGTCGCCCACGCGCGCCGAAGAAGGACGCCAAGCCCAAGGGCCGCGCCAAGAAGCAGGCCGCAGACGAGAGCGGAGAGCCGTCAGACCAGGCCGCAACGAATTCAGACGAGGCAGCAGCCGAGATCGCTTCCTCATCCGCGCCCGTCGCTGCTCCTGCTCCGCCCGTAGCGAAGAAGGCAATCCCGGCCAAGGCCGCTCCTGCCAAGGTAGCCGTCGTTCAGCCGGTTGCCGCCAAAACAGCTCCGGCGAAGGCGGTGAAGTCCATAGCCGCCTCTGCTCCAGCGGCGAAGGCCACGCCCTTAAAGGCCGCGCCAGCCAAGGTCGCCAAGAAGGCCGTGCCCGCCAAAGTAGTGCCGGCGAAGGCTGCCAAGAAGACGGTTGCGAAGGCAGTGCCCGCAAAGAAGTCCGCTCCATCGAAGGTCGCTCCCGCAAAGTCCTCAAAGGCATCGGCGCAAAAGGCTCCCGCGAAGAAGCAGGCCGCAAAGCCCGCGCCCAAGCCCGTCGCCAAAGCAGCGCTCAAGAAGGTGGCGGCAAAGGTTCCTGTTAAGGCTCCTCTGAAGGCAGCGGCCAAACCCGCCCCTAAGCCTGTCGCAAAGGGCGCCAAGGTAGTGGCCAAGCCAGCTGCGAAGAAGACGGTCCCCGCTGCCAAGAAGACTGCAGCGGCAAAGAAGCGTCGCTGATCTTTCATTCCCTGAATGGCCAGTCTCTATAGAACCCCGGGCACACTAACGACCCTCCAGAAAACTGCATCCTAGCGGTCTGGAGGGTCTTTTAATGGTTGTCGCGGTTTTGCAGGGATCAGTTCGTACCGAGCGCATGGGTGACCGCGCGGCAAAGTGGGTCGTCTCACAGCTGCAGAAGCGCGGCCACGAGGCCGTCGTCGTGGACGCGGCAGCTCTCGATCTACCTCTCCTCGACAAGATGTGGAAGGAAGTCAAGACCGATGGCTCCATCGACTCTGCGTCGCTCCGCATGAAGCTAGCGCAGATCGCCGAACTGTATGCTCGCGCCGACGGTTACGTCGTAGTCAGTGGGGAGTATAACCACAGCATTCCGCCCGCGCTTACGAACCTCATCGACTACTTCCTCGAGGAGTACGCTTTTCGACCTTCGGCTATCGTCTGCTACTCGGCTGGTCCCTATGGTGGCGTTCGCGCCGCAATGCAGCTCCGTGCTCTGCTTCCGGAGGTCGGTCTCCCCACTATCCCCTCCCTTCAGCCGATTCCGAGCATCGGAAGCTCTCTCAGCGCGCAGGGAGTTGCGCTGACCCAGGATCTCGCCGAGAAGTCCGGCAAGTTCTTCGATGAGTTCGACTGGTACATGCGGGCGATGAAAGCGGAACGGGAAAAAGGCGTTCCTTACTAACTCTGTTTCTTTCAGCTCTGTGGTCCATTCCTTCGCTGTTTCATGCCGAATGAATGGACTGCGGTCGCAGCTCGCTACCCGGATCGCCTCACCATCATCACTGCCCCCACAAACACTCCACCCGCCACCGTCACCAGCAGAACAATAGCCTTGCGATAAGCTGCCTGAGTCTGAAGCGGCATAGCTGCGGCATTGTCCCTACACTGACTGCAGCCTTGTCCGTAAGCGGAAAGCGATCCAGCCAGCAGTAAACCGAGCAAGAAAAATCGTCGCATCGTTATTGGAAGAACGCCAGCAGAGCGAACAGGAAGATCCAGAACACTCCCATGGAGTGCCAGTACCAGACCGAACAATCCACGATGATCTGCCGGTTCTCGACCTGCTGCGAGTAGCGCAGGCTAAGAAGAGCTCCCACCAGCGCTCCGACCCCAAGCACCAGATGGATGCCGTGGACGCCGGTAATCAGGAAGAAGAAATGGCTGCTCACATTCGAGCGCATGAAGACGCCCTGCACGTTCAACTGCTGCCACGCTAGCCACTGTCCGGCCAGAAAGACAAGGCCAAGGAATGCTGTCGCCGCCAGCCATGGCATCGCCCGGCGCGAGGTCGGCTTGCCCAGCCCGAACCACTCTTCCATGACGTCGAACTGGTGAAACATCTTCCTGCGGGCAATCTCGGCCGTCACCGAGCTAATGATCAGCACAGCCGTGTTGAGCCAGAGCACGGGCGGAATCGCCGTCGGCAGCCAGGGATTGATGTAGTTGTTGTACGCATCGAAGCGCCCGCTCGCCTGCGAGACGAAGAAGGCACTTACGATCGCGACGAAGAACATCAGGTCGCCAGCCAGCGCAAAGAATACGCCGAGACGATAGCGCTTCAGCTTCTCGCGAGGCCCGCGGCTGCCCTGGGGACGGTCGTTCCAGTTATCGCCATCGCCTCCGCCGCCCGTGCGCTTGTCGGTTGGCGGACGTCGCCCGTTGCCATGGTCGCCGTGGTCCGGGTCGTCCGTACGACGCTGCGGCCGCCGCTCAGGCCGTCGTTCTGTCTCGGTCGGTGTAAGGATACCTGGCATGTGGAAGCTCCGAAGGAAGCGCGCTGAGAAGAGATTACTCCGCTACTGACTCAGATACCCATTGCGGATGAAAAGTCGCTGGATTATTCCCGTCGCGGTAGTCACACGGCCCGCGATACACCGAGATTGTTTCCTCTGGTGAAGTTTCGTCTGCAAGGTCCGCAAGGAACAGCCCCGGCTTCCACTCCATCGTCGTCGCGGCCCATGGATTCTCGCCTGCAAGCCTTCCGTTCCTGAAGCTCCAGACCAGGTTCACCAGGAATGGGATCTGCGCCAACACCAGAAAAATAGCGCCGTAGGTGATGTGCGTCTGCATCAGCATCGGCTTTGCCATCAGATGCCCCGCCTGTCCCGGGATCCCGGTTAGCTGAGCATAGTGCCTCGGCTCGCCTTCTAGCCCGGTAATGTGCATTGGCAGAAAAGTCGCATAGGCCCCAAGGATCGTGCCCCAGAAATGCACTCGCCCAAGCCCTTCGGACATCAGCCTGCCCGGTCGCGCCGCCGTTGCCGTGATCTGCGGGAACCAATAGTACGTCGCAGAGAACAGACCAAACGCCCCGGCCATGGCCATGATGAGGTGGAAGTGCGCCACCACAAAGAAGGTGTTGTGCAGATATTGATCGAGAATCGGCTGCGCGAGAATTGGGCCGGTCAGACCGCCGGTCACGAAGAGCGAGACGAACCCCAGCGCAAAGAGCATCGCCGTTCTATACTCCGGTCGCGACCTCCAGATCGTCGCCAGCCAGCTCAGCACTTTCGCGGAAGAGGGGATCGCAATGGCCATCGTCGAGATCGAGAACGCCGTCCCGGCAAACGGATTCAGTCCGGCCACGAACATATGGTGACCCCACACCAGGATGCCCAGGAAGCCGATCAGCAGCGTCGTCGCGATCATCAGGTTGTAGTTGAAGATCCTGCGCCGCGCGAAGTTTGCCAGCACCATCGACGTCAGCCCCATCCCCGGCAGGATGGCGATGTATACCTCCGGGTGCCCGAAGAACCAGAAAAGGTGCAGCCATAGCAGGGGCGACCCATTCCCTGAGCCATGCTTCGCGTCCTGCAGCACGCCATTTACAACATCGCCCATCGGTACAAAGAAGCTGGTCCCGGCATGGCGGTCGCAGAACAGCAGCACCAGCGCCGCCAGTAGCACGGAAAACGCCAGCAGCGAAAGGAGTGCCGCCGTAAACCATCCCCACACGGTTAGCGGCAGCCGATTCCAGGTCATCCCATCGCAGCGCATCCGGACTACCGTGGTCAGCGTGTTCACCGATGCCATTGTCGTCGCCAAGGAGAACAGCGTCAGGCTTGCCAGCCACAGGTCCATCCCCATCCCCTGGCCCGGCCCGGCGCTGGCCACGGCGCTCAGTGGCGGATATGCCGTCCATCCGGAGATTGGTCCGCCGCCCGGCGCGAACGTCGCCGACAGCAGAACCATCATCGACAGTGTCGTCAGCCAGAACGAAGCGCAGTTCAATCGCGGAAACGCCATGCCGCGCGCCCCGATCTGGCTCGGCAGAATCAGGTTCCCAAAGCCGTTCTGGGGCGCCGTCGTCAGCACAAAGAACACCATCAGCGTGCCGTGAAACGTGACCAGGGCGAGATAGTCCTCGGGAAGAATCGGCCCATGAAATGGAAGCACTCGATCCGGCCACGTCAGGTGCAGGCGCATCAATAACGACAAAACTGTCCCTACCGCCACGGCCACCAGCGCCAGCAGCAGGTACTGCCGTCCAATCGTCCTGTGATCGGCCGAAAAGAGAGAGCGGGGTTTTTGCGTCGCGGAACTCCTCGACTGTGCAGGATTTGGGGTGGGATTCGCGCTCACTGTGCCGCCCCGCTTCGCTTCGAAGCCAGCCACTTCTCGAAGTCATCAGGCGAGACCACACGCAGATTCGCCTGCATCCGGTAGTGCCCGCTGCCGCATAACTGCGTGCAGAGAATGGCGTACGTCCCGGCAACCGTCGGGGTGAAGTGCAGATGAATCGTCTGCCCCGGGACAGCATTCTGCTTCAACCGCATCTCCGGGACAGCAAATCCGTGGATCACATCCACAGCGCGCAGCCTCAGATCGACCGGTCGTCCCTCCGGCAGCACCAACTCCGCCGCCACTAGATCGTCGCGACCGGCCTCGTCGCCCCGGTCGAGCCCCACCGGATTTCCTTCAGCCGGTGCGACCAGCTTGGGTTCTGTTCTCCCGAAACGCGCATCTTCGCCCGGATAGCGGAAGTACCAAGCGAACTGCATCCCTGTAACCTCAACCTGCAGTGCTGCGGGATCGGGACCGGTATATCGCGCAGCCGCCCAAAGGATCTCCGCCTGGACGGTCAGCCCAACGAACAGCAGCACCAGGAATCCGAGCGGCAGAATCTCAGCCGCCCGCGCAGAACGTTTGCCGAGACCCTTTCGGCGGGCGAGTAACCCCACCAGCAACACCAGATGGACCAGCGCAAGGAGACCGCCCGCAATCCACAGGTTCAGCAGGAGATGCCGGTCAAGTGCCGGCCCATGGGACGACGCGTCCATGGGCAGAAACCATCCCGGAGACAGTTGCGGAGACAGAGAAAGTCCGCTGATCGAAGCGAAGGTCACACAAGCAGCATACCTTCTGTGATCACCGTTAAATGCTTCAGCCCCGTCACCGGGGCTGAGCGAAACCGTACGAAAGACCGAGGCTACCTAGATCCGGGTCCCCTGGTGAAACTGCATCTGCCAGGTACCTTCGCGCGGGCCGATTCCATAGCGGGTATCGCCTGGCTTCAAGACCCAGAGAGAACTACGCAGGGCCTGCGAACCAGAGCGACTGTCCAGCGTAGCAAAAGATTTGTACGTCACCAAAGCCACAGTAGGGGAGACGAGGTCGCAGGTGAAGTCGCTGAGCGTAATCATCGCCGGCTGCTCGGTGCTCAACTCCGCCAGGATATCCAGCTTGGTGTACACTCTGCCGGAGCTTCCAAACTCGCGGAAGTCATCCGTCAACAAATCGGCCACGGTATTGATGTCCCGACGAACGGAAGGATCGAACAGCATCGTCTCCAAATCGAGCAGATGATCTGACAGCTCGCTGCGGCGGATTGGTTCAATAAATGCGGCGGAGGGCTGGAAGTCGTAAGCGTGAGTAGCCAAGGGGAGGTCACCTTTCTTCTGGCGGGAAGTCACTGCGCCTTCTCATAGGATGCAGGTTATCTGAATCAAGTGGGCCAGTTGGCACCCGGTATGCGAACGGTCTGACCGACGCACCCGATGGATCTCCTGCAGGTTTAGCTTCATTATGACTCCGACCAGCCTCTGAAAGTTGATCGGTTGCCGGGTCAAATGCCTCCCCGGCTAAATTGGGAACGGTCGTATTTTTCAAGGCAGGTTTCCTGGGGGACAGTCGTTCAATACCAGGAGCCGAAACTCGTCTGGCTTGCGCCGTCGGCTGTCTCAACTCTCAGAGTTTATCGGCCTTCCCCATGCCTGCATAGAGTATTTTTAGTGGCTTAACACGTAAGTTGCAGATTCGAAGCGGTCTCGTAGCCCTACCGATAGCTCCGCTGACTATCTTCCACCATATCCAGAAAGAGCCGATGGACGCGTTCGTCGCCCGAGAGCTCCGGGTGGAAGGTCGCCGCAAGCAGACTTCCGGACCTCACCAGGACTGGGTCGTCCCCACGCTTCGCCAGCGTCTCCACTCCGGGTCCAACCCGCGAGATCCTCGGAGCTCGAATGAAGACCATCTCCAGCGGCGCACCCGGCATGCTCGTCTCGGAGCTAAGGATTGCCGACTCATTCTGGCGCCCGTACGCATTCCGTTCCACCGAAATATCCAGCGCTCCCAGGCACTTCTGGGTCGAGTGCGCCACGTCTGTCGCCAGCAGAATCGCTCCGGCGCAGGTGCCGAAGGTGGGTTTCTCGGCGACAAACGCCGCCAGCGCCTCGAAGAAGCCGCCACGCTCCAGAGACTTCAGCATCGTCGTTGACTCGCCACCCGGCATAATCAGGCCATCGAGCCCCTCAAGCTGCTCCGGTGTGCGCACCAGCTTCGGCGTAGCACCCAGATTCTGGAGGACACGAGCGTGAGCTTCAAACGCGCCCTGAAGCGCCAGAACGCCAATCGTGAGAGGCATCCCCTCATTATAGAGATCGCTTCGCCGACTCAGCCCTGCGCCACCACTAGGTATTCTTCGGATCGACACTCTGGAAGCCGTAAGTCTCGTACCGGGTTTTCAGCTTGCCAGCCTTGACCTCAACCACGGTGAACCCTTCCGGAGTTCCCATCCGCGTTCCGTGCCACCAGTTGCCGCTGACTGCGCCGCTGGTCATGTAAGGAACGCCGCGCCAGATCACCGTCTCATTGATGTGCGTATGGCCCTGCAGCACGCCGAGAACGTTGTGCCCTTCGAACAGCGGAAGCACCTCGTAGGCATTTGCGACGCTGAGACCATGGTGCGCGGGCGGTGTCGGCAGCGGGGCAGTGTAGGCGTCAAACGCCGTGACCAGCGGAATATGGACGGAGACAATCACCGGCGTCGCGGCCGAGATCGACTTCAAATCGGTGGCGAGCCATGTGAGTTGGTCTGCATCGATGCGGCCCTCGTAGCCGCGGTCGGCGGTGATGCCGATCGAATCGAGAACGATGAAGTGAACGCCCTTGTGGTCGAATGAATAGTAGAGCTTGCCGAATTGGTCTTCAAAGAACTTCTTGCCGTAGAGCGGATCGGTCGGCTCCGCGCCGCTAGCCGGGTACACCCCGAACAGGTCGTGGTTGCCGATAGTGTGATGCACTTTCATGCCGAGGTCCTGCTCGGTCTTTGTGTATAGATCGATCAGGCTCGTGGCCCGGTCGCGGTTCACGCCCAGCGCATCGAAGACATGATCGCCCCCTTGCACGACGAAGTCGGCGGAGATCTTCCGCGCCTTGGTGAAAGCCTGGTGGCAGCCTCCAGCCGCGTTCAACTCGGGCTGAAGATGGCAGTCGGTGATAAAGAGGAAGGTGAAGTCTTCCACCGGCCTTGCGGCCGCGTGCAGCTTTAGCGGGAGAGCGCTCGCCGCCCCGGTTGCCGCCGACAGCGCGAGAAAGTCTCTGCGATTCCATGTCTTCATGCAACAAGATTAAGGGATCGGTCGAAGCGACAGGGAAAAATGACGTGAAAAACGCGGATGCTTGAAACGCAAAGAAGCGTGAGCCGCGGCTCACGCTTCTTTGCGTTCCAGGTTGAATGCGCTTAGCTGGTGCGAGTCTCCTGCCCACGCAGCTTGCGGAGGGTACGGATCGCCGAACGCGCAGGCACATAGGAGGCCGACATCATGGCGTTCTTGAGGCCATCCTTCAGGGGCGAGGTAAACGGAGGCGCAGGGTGCATGCCGGCCTTCCGCATGAAGTAGTTCGCGCGATAGATGTTCGCCCGCTCAGAGTCCTTCAGCGTGAAGTTCACGCTCAGCGAGATTGAGACGTTGTTATCGTTCTGGAGCCAGTGCGGATCGTTGATCGGAATATGGATGCCATTGCCCGGAACCAGGCGGTACGGAGTCGCCCGATCCTGAAGCTGCGGCTTGTACTGTCCGGCGTTCTTATCCACCGCCCAGAACTTCTCGAGCTCCGTCTCAGGAACTACGTCCTTATCGCGCTGGTCGAACATGTGGATCGTCTTCGATCCGGCGATCTGCAACAGGAAGTTGCACTCGCGATCGATATGGTACGTCGTCGTACGGTTGGGTGAGGTGATGAAGATCAGCGCGTCTTCCACCCGCATCATCTTTTTGAAGTCTTTACCCGTCTGCGCCTCGAACTCACGCATGCAATCGTAGAAGACCTGGGCGTATGCAGGATCGCGCTGTGCCTGGTGGATCGTGATCCACGAGCCCGTGTCCTGGATGCGCTCAAAGGCCTCTTCGAGCGGCGGACGGTCGCCCATCTCATTCCAGCGTGCGCCAATCGGCACGTTGTGGCCGGCGTCGTAGTACAGCTCCTGAGGCCGCTTCTCACGCGTCTCGAGCGCCAGAGTCAGCAGCCGATCCATCGTGAACAAGGGATGGTTCGCCAGGTTGTGCTGGAACAGAAACGGGTGCTGATTGAACTCTTTCTTGAAGGTTGGGGAGGGGACGATGTGAGTTGCTAAGGTCGAGACGGACGGCGAAGCCGCCTGAATTGGGGAGTGGTCGATCGTCTGCGTAGACATCAAAAGAAAGCTCCTGGAGGTATTCTCGAATCCTGGGCCGGGACGAACTTCGAAGTATCTGCATCGTGCGAGGTAGCGCAATTTCGCACATGTCCGCCGAGTGTCACTTGTATAGCATCACCGTTGTTGTCGATCAACGAGAGAAAGGTTGCACGATACACGGAAGTTTTCGATAGTAACCACCGTTTTGCGGAATTCGACAAACCGCTCGAAAGTAAAAAGAAAACCCGGCCCCGTCGCATTCATCCGCGACTGGTGCCGGGCATCGCTATTTTGTCTAAAGACTAGCGCTCTACCAGCCGCGGTCCTGCATCATTTCCTCCGCCGGAATGCTCGAAACCGCAAGGCCCTTCATGGATCCCAGCACCGCTTCTGAAGCCTCTGAAACAATTGCCGGATCGGCAAAGTGTGTCGCCGCCAGCACGATCGCCTTCGCACGGGAGACAGCCTCCTCGCGGTCCTCGGGGTTCCGCGCCTCGCCGACCTGCTTCGAAGTGCAAAGGCCAACATGCGCATCCTCGGCGGTCCAGAGATCGACTTCGAGCGGGGTCGCACGGCCCTTCATAAAGATGCCCGAGCCCACAAACACCGTCTCCGCGCCCAGCTGCATCATCAATGCCGCATCCGAAGGCGTCGCAATGCCGCCGGCCGAGAAGTTCGGCACCGGCAGTTTGCCGGTCTTCGCCACCATCCGCACCAGCTCATACGGAGCGCGCAGCTCCTTGGCAGCGGCGTAAAGCTCCTGCTCGTCCAGAACGGTGAGGCCCTTGATCTCCTTGATGATCTGCCGCATGTGCCGCACCGCGTGAACGACGTCGCCCGTCCCGGGCTCGCCCTTGGTCCGAATCATGGCAGCGCCCTCTGCGATCCGGCGCAGCGCCTCGCCCAGGTCTTTCGCCCCGCATACGAACGGCGTCGTAAACGCGTGCTTGTCGATATGGTGGGTCTCATCGGCGGGGGTCAGCACTTCGGACTCGTCGATAAAGTCGACTCCCAGGTGCTGCAGAACCTGGGCCTCGGCGAAGTGGCCGATACGCGCCTTTGCCATGACCGGGACGGTCACCGCGGCCATGATCTGCTTGATCAGCTTCGGCGACGCCATGCGGGCCACGCCGCCTTCCGCGCGAATCATCGCCGGAACGCGCTCGAGCGCCATTACCGCCACCGCTCCTGCCTCTTCGGCGATCCGCGCCTGCTCGACGTTCATCACGTCCATGATCACACCGCCCTTCAGCATCTCGGCCAGGCCGGTCTTCAAGCGAAGGGATGGAGTAGAAAAGCTGCCGTTGTTGGTGGGTTCTGCCATGGTGTTTCTCCTTACGGTGCGCTGGCGATGTCGGGCCAATGCGCAGTCAAATCCTGAGCGTTAAGAGTAGCAGTTTTATCCCCTGCAAATCCCGAAAACGCTGGCTCGTTACTCTTCTATGTCCAGCCTTCCGGTCACAACAAAAATTCAACACCTGTTTATGCACCAAATGCTGGGCGCAGAGCAGACTTACGTTAGCGGGCCTATGTCCGACGCGAGGTGTGCTTGAACCCTGAACTGACGATCGTCATCCCGGCGAAGAACGAAGTCACCATGCTTCCCAAGCTCCTCGCCTCGCTTGCTCGGCAGGATTATGAAGGCATCTCCGAGACCCGCATCCTGGTCGCCGACGCCGGATCGACCGACGGCACCATCGCCGCCGCGCTGTCCTTCCGCGACCGCCTCCGGGTCGAAGTCGTTCCCGGCGGGCTGCCGTCCGTCGGACGCAACGCTGGAGCCAAGCTCGCTTGCACCAGGTACGTCCTCTTCCTCGACGCGGACGTTGAACTCGCTGACGTCACCCTCCTCCGTCGCGCCATGGGCACCATGCGCCGCCGCGATCTGCATCTCTCCACCGTCAGCATCGGCTGCCGCCAGGGAGGTTTCTTCGACGATCTTCTCTACGCCGGCAGCAATGTCATGCAGTACATCGGCGCACGCTGGAAGCCCTTCGCTACAGGCATGTTCATGCTCTTCGAGCGCGAGGCCTTCTGGCGGCTCGGCGGCTTCAATGAGCACGCCCTCTTCGCCGAAGACTACCTGCTCTCGAAGCGCGTCAAGCGCAATCGCTTCCGCATCGTCCGTGGCCGGGTATTGACCACCAACCGCCGCTTCCGCAAGCTGGGCCACGCGAAGATGTGCTGGATGTTCTTCAAGACCATGCTTCACACCTGGGATGAAGAGTACTTTCTCGAAGACCAGGGGTATTGGGAGAAGAGCTGAGGGCAGGGTGTTGGGAGTGGCGTCAAGCCTGTGTGCGGTGAACCGAAAACGCTCTTGACCCGAACCTCTTCCGCCTCACTCAGTCCACGGAACGCAATGCCCTCTCCACCAGCTTTGGATCGAGTGCAATAAACAGGCCTTTCCCAGTCGCCAATACCGTCCCATCGGGCATCGCAAGCTCCGCCTGGTGAAAGAACTTCCGCCCGTCCCGCCGTAGATGCCGCCCGGTCAAAATCAGATCCTGCCCAACTGGCGAAGGCCGCAGATAATCGACCTCAAGATGCCGCGTCATCGCCAGCACCCCGAACGGCCGGTTCAGCTTGCTCATCGCCTCATCCATCAACGTTGCGATAATTCCGCCGTGGATGTACCCCGGCGCTCCCTCATGCAGCCGAGTCAGGTTCACCTGAGCTGTCGCTGTATGCGCCTCATTGTCCAGGATGAACGTTAGCTGCAACCCCTGCGGATTCCCCGGCCCGCAGCCAAAGCAATGCCCCGCCTGTTCATCGATCGTGGGTGGATGCTCAGGCTGGCCGGGCAACGGATTGGTCTGCACTTCGCTCAAATGTCCCCTCTTCACTGCGTGGAACAGACTTCCAGAATACCCACGCCGTACTTCTCTATCTTCTCGCGCCCCATGCCTTCAATTTTCTCCAGTTGGCCCAGATTTCGCGGACGTTCCAGAACGATACTCCTCAGCGCCGACGACCCCAGCACGAAGAACTGCGGCAACCCCAGCCTCTCCGACTCCACCTTCCGCCACTCCCGCAGGCGATGGTCTAGCGCCTGCTGCTCTGCTGTCAGTGACTCCGCTGGCTCCGCCTCGGCCGCACGCTTACGCTGCACGCCAACTTCAACCGGCCTTGATTCGACTGCCCGGGGCTCCCGCGCGGATGTAAACAAAGTCGACGCAGACTTCGCCTTTGCCGGCCTGGCCTTCGAAGCCTTGACCGGCTCCCCGAAGTCACCCGGCACCTCCGCTCCGGTCATCAGCGCGACGATCGCCGCGCCATACCGGTCTGCCTTCTCCGGCCCAATCCCGCTCACCGTCAGCAATCCACCGATGCTCCTCGGCTGCGCCACCACCAGCGCATGAAGCACGCTGTCGGAGAAGATGATGAAGCTCGGCTTGCCCGTCTTCGCGGCCTCGGACTTACGCCACTCCCGCAGCTTTGCCTCAACCGCCTTCTGTCCCGGAGAATACGAGGCCGCAGCCTCATCACGCTCGGCCTTGCCACTCGCCTTCGCGCCGCTGCTCCGCGAAGCTCCACCATTCTTCTTCGCCCTGCCTGAACCTGCTGAGGGAGTCTCCGCATCCTTCAACATCACCTGCAGCGGTATGCGAGCGCCGCCAGTATGCTCGCGGCCCTCGCCGGTCAGCGTCGCGCGCTTGTAGTTGATGACCGTGCCTTCCGCGTTTGTGAATGTGTCTTGCGAGATCGAAACCAGCCCCGCCCGCGAAAGCGCATCGAGATACCCATCGAAGACCCGCCGATCCGGGCCCAGGGCAAGATCCGTGTGTAGCCGCCCTGTAGCCTTCGGCTGGCCGCTCGCCAGCGCCTGCAGAATTGCCCGAAGATGTCGCTCTTCTCCCGCGTCAGGCTCTCGAAAGGTCTGTGCTGTCGCCATTTCGGGAGCGCAGAAGTCGCAGTACCCGCAGGGCTTCATTCCGTCGGCAGTGTCGCCAAAGTGCCGTACCAGGGCCGACATCCGGCACTGCTGCGTATCCGCGAACTGCGCCATCCGGTCAATCTGCGACTGGCGAAACTCCACTTGCCTCGCATACCCGGTCATCCATGCCGCCGGCTCGGGTGATGCGGGCGAGTACCGCACATTCCCGGCCATATCGATCTGTGCTGCACCCTGCCCGACGAGTTTCTCGACGCACTTCGCAAAGATGTCCCGGCTCATCCGCAGCTTTCCGCACAGAACGTCCGGCATCTCGAACTCATTCGTCAATACCTTCGCAACTCGCGCCAGGTCCGTTACCGGCGGATAGTCGCGCTCCAGAAACCCGTCATGAATCTTGCGGTCTACAAAAGAGTGAAGCAGCACCGTCCGGCTCGGCTGTCCATCTCGTCCCGCGCGTCCAATCTCCTGGTAATAAGCCTCCACCGACGCTGGCAGTGCGATATGGACGACGGTTCTCACGTCTGCCTTGTCGATCCCCATGCCGAACGCAATCGTCGCGACTACCACCTCCAGCTTTCCCGACTGGAAGTGCCTCTGCACTCGCTCCCGCACGCTTGCCTCGAGCCCCGCGTGATACGCCGCCGCCTTTCCACCCAGCATCCCGGCAAGCTCGTCGGCGGCCTTCCGCGACGGCGCATACACAATCGCAGGCCGGTTCTCCGGCTTCGAGAGCATCTTTACCGTGAACTCGCTCCGCCGCGGCTTCGACATCTCCACAACTTCTACGTGCAGGTTGTTGCGACGGAATCCATGAATGAAGAGCTCCGGCTGTCGCAACTGAAGCTGCGCCACAATGTCCTTCTGGACGGTGGGTGTCGCAGTAGCGGTCAGAGCAATGATCGGCGCTGGCCGTAGCGAAGGTAGATAGTCTCCCAGCGTTCGGTAATCCGGCCGAAAATCGTGGCCCCATGCTGAGATACAGTGCGCCTCATCGATCGCAATCAGCGCGGGCTTGCGTTTCGCCAGCATCTCCGGGAATCCTGGCACCCGCATCCGCTCCGGCGCGATAAACAGAAACTGCAGCGTCCCATCCAGATAATCCCGGCAAGCCTGCCGGGACTGTTCCCGATCGAGCCCGGAGTGAATGCGCGCCACCTTCAGCCCCGCCGCAGTCAGCTTCGAGGCCTGATCGTCCATCAGCGCAATCAGCGGCGAGATCACCAGCGCCGTCCCACCGCGCGCAATAGCCGGAAGCTGATAGCAAAGCGACTTCCCGGCACCCGTGGGCATTACAAGCAGCACGTCCCGGCCCTCTGTCGCGGAGCGGCACACCGCTTCCTGGTTGGCGCGGAAGGCAGGGAATCCGAAGGTAACGTGCAGCAGTCTTTCCAGGTCCATGGGGCAGCATCCAGTTTCGCATGCTCTTCGTATCGTGTAAGGTGTTCAGTCGGGTTGCAAAGTTCCAGCATCATGAACGCATACCCCTATCGGGGCATTGCCCGTTCAGGGGAGCGAACTTAGCCTGCTGCTAGCTGGCACCCAAGAGCTACGACCCCCAGAGCACCCTGGTCGAGCTGGAGAGTCCGGGGGAACCACACCATCGCTACGTCTGAGCACATCTCGGTACAGCCCAACCAGGTAGGCCGGACCTCGCGCAAAGCGCGTGGCACCGGTCTGGCGAGCCTCGCCCTGCGCACCCGCAACTACTTTGATTGGCATCCGGTCACCGGTGGATTCTGTCTGGCCGTAGCGACCGCTGTTCTCATCACCATTATCGCCGCCTTCAACACCTTCGCCATGCCCTCCGTCAATGGATGGGCCATCTGCACGCCGCAGAATGGTGTCGTCCTTGCCTTGCTGCTGATGACGCGTCGCAAGCTCTGGCCCTGGATCGTGCTTGGCTACGCCGTCGCTCTCTCGCAAGGAGCGAAGGCGTTTTCCGGCGGACCGCACTTTACCTCTCTTGAGATCCTCGGCAACCTCGCGGAAGTCGGCATCGCCGCCTTCACCCTGCCGCCCTTCCGCAACCTCAAACAGTGGCTGCAGGAGCGACGCCTTCTCCCCGCCTTCCTCTTCTACGCCATGATCGGCGGGCCGCTGTTGATGGCCCTCACCGTTGCTCGTCAAGTTCCGGGAACTGCCGGCAGCGTCGCTGAAGCCTCGCTAAACTTCTGGGCCCGGGTCCGTATCGTCGCTCTGGCCGAAGCCCTCGGCATCGCGCTCGCGACCTCGCTTGTACTCGTCCTGCTCAACAGCGAGACCTATAGGCTCTTCCGTCTCCGTGCGCTGCCGCAGACACTCGCTCTCTTCGCCATCTCCGGCAGCAGCACCTGGCTCGTCTTCCAGGCTGGCGCCTCACCGCTCCTGCTCCTGGTTCCGGTTGCGATCCTCGTTATCATCGCCTTCCGGCTCGGACTCCGCGCTGCCGTCCTGTCTACAGCTCTCAGCACCGTAGCTGCCGCACTGTGGACCCTTCAGTTTCATGGTCCCGCTGCTGCCCCCCAGACGTACTTCGCCTTGGCTATCCTCGTCATCCTTCCCCTGAGTGTCACCCTCGCGGGCAAGCATTACGTGGAGGACCGCCTCGCCGACGCCCACGGTGAACTCGATAAGCTCAAATCGCTTGACCGCCTCACCGGCGTGCCCAACCGCAAGCGCTTCGACCTGGTGCTCGACCGCGAGTGGCAGCGCGCCACCCGCGACCCCAAGCACGTCGCTCTGCTTATGGTCGATGTCGACGACTTCGATCTCTTCAATCAGCACTATGGCCCCCAGGCTGGCGACGAATGCCTTCGCCTGGTCGCTGCCCGCATGTCCGACCAGCCCCACCGCGCTTACGACCTGATCTCCCGCTATGACGGTGGCAGGTTCACGGTTCTGCTCCCCGGCGCATCCGGCGAAGCCGTCGAGCGCATCGCCGAAGAGTTCCGCGCCGAGATAGCAGCCCAGGAGTGGCCGCACGAGTTGAGCCCCTTCGAGCGCGTTACGGTCTCAGTAGGCTGGGCCGCCATGGTTCCCACCGAACATTCTCGCCCTGACGCCCTCATCGCCGCCGCCGAAACCGCGCTGCGCCAGGCCCGCGAAAACGGCAAAAACCGTGTAGAAGGCGTCAACGCCAATCTGGACGCGGTCACCCTGGCTTAGCCGCACTGTAGGCCATCAAACAAAACCGCCCGTCAAACACCTTGCCCCGCAACTTACTTCGCAGAACAAGCAAAGCTCTCCGCCACCTTCGTATCGCCCGTCCCCTTGTACTTCGCGACCTCGGGGTAAGGACAGATTGGCCGCGTCATCTCCACGTCGCTGCTCTCCGGCCCACCCGCATACTTCGTTGCGACGATCTCCCTCGGAGCGCTTCCGCCCTCGACCCAATTCTGTAACGCCAAATAAGCATCCTTCTTGGGATCATCCGACCCGTGATTTGGCCACACAAAGCTGTCCGCTCCCGGCCCGCCTGAGCAGTGGTCCATCCCGGGCACCATGTAAAGCTTCACCGAGTCCGACCCGGTCGCCGCCACCACCTTCTTGTAGTAATCGATCGTCCCGAGCGGTGTGATCGCGGCGTCGCTCCAACCGTGATAAAGCACCAGCTTGCCACCTCGCGCGAAGAACGGCTTCAGATTCGGATCGGTCGCATTTAGATTCTTTGCGGTCACCTGCTGCGCATCCGCATACGATTGATCGATGGAAGCGGTCTTAAAATCGAAGGCCCGTCCCGGATAGACCATGTCCCCAAAGTATCCAGTCGCGAAGCCATACATCAGGCTCTGCCCTGGCTTGGCCCCTACGATCCAAGGTGCCCAGCCACCTGCGTCCGCCTCGCCCCCCATCACGTATCCCGGATAGATCTCCGTCCCGTCCTTCGTCACTGTTCCCGCGTAGATAGTCTCCAGCGCCTTCAGTTGCGGTGCGGTCAGGCAGCTATCCGAATCTCCCGCTTTGCACAGCAGCGTCTCCGGCTTGAACTTGCATTTGTCCGGCTCCGCCAGAATGCCGTCCGAAACTCCGTCGCCGCTCTTCCCATCACAAGCCGCCAGCGCAGCCGCGCTGATCGCCCTGAGCTTCGACGCTGGAATATAGCTCTCCGGCTTCGCCAGCAGCGCCTGCGAGTTCTTCAGTCCCGTGGTCACCAGCGCCGTCCAGTTGTAGGCCGGAGCACCAGCCAGAATCCCGTCGTAGTCGGCAGGGAAGCGCTGCGCCTCCATCAGCGCCTCGCGACCGCCATCCGAACACGCCGCAAAGTAGGACTTCTTCGCCGGCTTCCCGTAGTACGCCGCAACCAGCTCCTTCGACCGCTCCGTCATCAGGTGGATTGCCCGGTAGCCAAAGTCCGCAATCTTCTCCGGGTGCCCCTTCGCCCAACTGGCATCGAGGAAGTTCGCCGCATGGCCGGTATCCGTCCCCGCGCTCGCGTAGCCACTCTTCACCGAGGCGGACATGTTCTGGTAGTAAATCTCCCCTGCGAAACCACCGTTGCCCTCGCCATGGAACCGGCCGTTCCACTGATTCGGCATCCATAACTCCATCTTGATATCGGAGTCGGGCGTCGGCTTGATCTCCGCCACAACCCGACAGAGCGTTGGCAGAAGCTTCGCTCCCTGCTTCATTGCCTCCTGAGCCTCAGGCGGTACCGGAAACTGGCCCGCCGGAACCAGGTCGGCTGAGGTGATGGTCGTGTCGGCGAAGTGCGCTGTCTTCAAGCCTGAACAGGCCGCCGCCGATGGCCCCTGCGCCCGTGCTGCCATGGAACCTGCCACTAGAACCGCAACTGCCAGTCGACGCATCGGGATCTCCTGTGTTGTGAACGCACATTTTGCACCCATTAGAGCATGCCCCTTGACTGACTCGCTTTCCGTCCCGCGAAAGCGTGCCAATCGTGACTTTCACAGTTGCAATTTCCGCCTAAGTGCCCTAGAATGATGATAGCGGGATTACGTCCTGAAGCAGCTTTTGTGCTCCTCCCGCTTGTGAGGAAAAGAGAAAAGATGGCAAAGCGTCGTGGAAATCCGAACTGGGGCAAACCGGAGCCGATTGGGCCCGTTGTTCCCACCGTCACTTCGTTTGAACAGGTAGTCAAAGAGTTCAAACTCACCCCCGACCAGTACATCCGGTCGACGCGTCTTCGTGAATGGGCCCGGAGAAACAAGAACTCCAAGTACATCCCCGAGGCGCTCCTCGAGGCATGGGGATTCGAGATCGAGTCGACCCTATAATTTCGAAGTACTCAGTTTGAGTGAGACGCCGCCCTTTGAGGCGGCGTTTTTGCGTCCGGTAAACGCTCCCTCGAATCAAACTGCTGTCGAAGCATAAGATTGGGAATGGGAGAGCCAATGTTCGCCACAGTGGAAGAGGCAGTCGAAGATATCAAGGCCGGTCGCATGGTCGTCGTCGTCGACGACGAAGATCGCGAAAACGAGGGCGACCTCACCATCGCCGCCGAGTTCTGCACCCCCGACGCCGTCAACTTCATGGCCAAGTTTGGCCGTGGGCTCATTTGCCTCACCTTAACGGAAGAACGCGCCGACTACCTCCGCCTCGGCCCTATGACCTCCGAGAACACCTCCCGCTTCGGCACCGCTTTCACCGAGAGCATCGAGGCTCGCGAGGGCGTGTCTACAGGTATCTCGGCTGCCGACCGGGCGCATACGATCGCGGTGGCCATCAGCCCCGGCTCCACCGCCGCTGACCTCGCCCGCCCCGGACACGTCTTCCCGCTGCGCGCCCGCAAAGGCGGCGTCCTCGTCCGCGCCGGCCAGACCGAGGCCTCCGTCGACCTCGCCCGCATGGCCGGCCTCGTCACCGCCGGTGTCATCTGCGAGATCATGAACGACGACGGCACCATGGCCCGCGTCCCCGACCTCATCAAGTTCTGCGAACTCCACAACCTCAAGATGCTCACGGTTGCAGAGCTTATCCGCTACCGCCTGCAGCACGAACGCTACATCCACCGCGTTGCCGAGGGAGTTATGCCCACTGCCCACGGAGACTTCCGCATGATCGCCTATGAGAACGAAGTCGACGGCGGCGAGTCCCATGTCGCGCTTGTCTACGGAGACGTGACCGGCGAAGCAGTCAAGGACGCCATCATCCCCGTACGTGTCCATAGCCACTGCCTCTCGGGCGACGTCTTCGGCGCAACGACCTGCGACTGCCGCTCCGTCATCGACGCCTCACTCCGCATGATCGTCGAAGCTGGCCGCGGCGCTCTCGTCTACCTGCACAACGGCACCAAGGGCTTCACTATCGACCGCACCACGCCCGCGCCACGCATCTGCCTCCACCGCTCCACACCCACCCGCGAACGCGGCGACGACAAGAGCCACCGGACGCTCCGCCAGGTAGGTCTGGGCGGCCAGATCCTCTCAGACCTGGGCATCCACCGCATCCAACTCCTGACCAATACCCCTACCCACGTCCCGGCACTTCAGGGCTTTGGGATAGAGATCGTCGAACAAATCCCGGTCTGCCCAACTACCGTCACCGCTTAGCAAATAAGGCCCGGGTACCCCATCCATCGCAGCTTCAGGCGACGGTGGGACGTACAAGCTTCAAACTTCCAGCAACTCCGCCCAGCCACGCTCCTTCATCTCCTGCTCAAACACGGCATGATCGCCGTAAACGATCCCCTGCAGCCCCGCCGCCTCCGCTGCCGCAATATTCTCCGCCTTGTCATCCACAAAAAGAACGTGACCGGCCTCGACCCCAAGCCCCTCAACCGCATGACGATAGATCTCCGCCTCCGGCTTAGCGAGCTTCAGTTTGTATGACCAGACTTTGTGGTGAAATTGATCCAACCACCCATACTTCGCCGACAGACCCGCCTCCATCGCATCACCCATGTTCGACAGAATCCCCGTCTTGATCCCCGCCTTCTGGAGACGCCAGATCCAATCCACCATCGGCTGATTCAGATCGCCCCACAAATCGACATCGGCAGCAAGCAGTTTCGCCACTTGCTCCTCGTCAGCCTTCCCACCAGAGTGCCCGACCGCCAGCCGCCAAAATTCTTCCCCGGTATGGGTGCCGCGGTCGTACTCGTGGCGATACTTCCAGTACCCGGCATGAAGTCCCGCCTCGTCAAGCCCGGTGATTGCCTTCATCCGCTCCCACGCGCTTGCAGTCGGAGGCGCAGAGATCACCATCCCATAATCGAAAAGTACCGCTTCTATCTGAGTCATATGACCCCGATTCTACAAGCCACCCGCCTGAATCTTCCGCCCGGAAACCTTCGTTCAATCTACTTCCCAAGAATCCCCGTTTAGCATGAGAACGTGCAGAACTTCTCCCGCCGAACCGCCTGGGACCTTGCCTCCAGCGATCTCTCCACCGCCATCGCGTCTGTAAAACGGCAGGGCGGGGAACTCCTCGACCTCACGCTCTCGAATCCCACCGCCTGTGGTTTTGCGTATGACTCCGAAGCCATCCTCGCACCTCTCGCCAACCCGTTCGCCCTCAATTACGATCCCGACCCTCGAGGCCTCCGTTCCGCCCGCGAGTCCGTCTCCAGCTACTACGCCGACCACGGCGCGCCCGTCGACCCCGACGCCATTCTCCTCACCACCAGCACCAGCGAGGCCTACTCCTTCCTCTTCCGCCTCCTCTGCGATCCCGGCGATGAGGTCCTCGTAGCCCAGCCCAGCTACCCGCTCTTCGACTTCCTCGCCACCCTCGACGACGTCCGCCTCATCCCGTACCCCCTCTTCTACGACTACGGCTGGTGGATCGACTTCGCCGAACTCGAGCGTCGCATCTCTCCGCGCACCAGAGCCATCCTCCTCGTCCATCCCAACAACCCCACCGGCCACTGGACCCATCACGCCGAGCGCGAACGACTGGAAGCCCTCTGCGCGTGCCGCAACCTGGCCCTTATCGTCGACGAAGTCTTTCTCGATTACCCAATATCTGACTACGCAATCCCGCCAGCCGAACCAGCAAAGACCTTCGCCAACGGCCCGCACCCGGCTCTCACCTTCGTCCTTAGCGGCATCAGCAAGATCGCCGCTCTCCCCCAGATGAAGGTCGCCTGGCTGGCCACCTTCGGCCCCGATCACCTCAAGGCCGAAGCTCTCGCGCGACTCGAAGTCATCTCCGACACCTTCCTCTCCATGAACACCCCCGCCCAGCACGCCCTACCCGTCTGGCTGGCCGCGCGCCACGATATTCAGAGCCAGATCCGCGAACGAGTCGCCACCAACCTCGTCGCCCTGTCAGCCTGCGGCCTCGAAACCCTGCATCTCGAAGCCGGCTGGGCGGCCGTCCTCAAGCTCGGGAAGGCTGATCCCGCGCTCGGTCTCCTCGAAGATCATGGAGTCCTCGCTCACCCCGGAGGTTTCTACGGCATGGTCGATCCCCGGCTGGTCGTCGTCAGCCTGCTCACGATGGAACGCGACTTCGCCACAGGCGTCAGCCGCCTGAGAGAGGCCTTTGCACCATCGGCGGTGCAGTGGAACCATGCCAGTAAACATTTGGTCGAATAGCTAAAGTCTTACTTGAGGGGAGACAGGAAGCGGCTCAAACTAAAGGTCTTGCAGGAAGGGATTAGACTTTCGCTCCCACCCGATGGTCGTTGACTGACCATGACCCGGAATAACCCTGGTCGCATCCGGCAGCGGCAGCAAACGGTCGCGGATCGAGTCCAGCAACTGCCGCGTATTTCCACCCGGCAGGTCAGTCCGTCCCACTGAGCCAGCGAACAGCGTGTCCCCGGCGATCAGCAGTTTCTCCTCGGGCAGATACAGGCAAAGGCTTCCCTCGGTGTGTCCCGGAGTCAGAATCACCTTGGCCGCCAGCCCATCCACCGAGACCACGTCGCCATCCGTGGGGCTGTCATCCGGCTCTGCAACTTCGGGCGTTGCTACCCCAAGCCATCCGGCCTGCACGCTCATCATTGCGACAAGCGGAAGATCGAGCTGATTGTAGAGAATCGGGGCGCCGGTCAGTCGCTTCAACTCCAGCGCGCCGGCAATGTGGTCGATGTGAGCGTGCGTCACGACGATCTGTTTGACCGTCAACTGATGCCGCTCCAGCACCTTGAGAATGACAGGAATATCGGCGCCGGGATCGACGACGATCGCCTCCCGTGACACCTCATCCCCAAGCACGGAGCAGTTGCATTGCAGCTGGCCGACAGCGAGTATCTCGTGAATCATGAATCAATCCCAACTTAGCCACTACGCCAGCTAGGTCATCCAGTTGCGCCGGGCCGAACTACTTCTTGGGAGCGCTCTGCGTGGTCGACGTGCCCGAGAGCACGGAGTGGTCACCGCTCGCGCGCGACAGCAGGATCGTCAGCGCGATCGAGAGCAGCATGAAAAGGATCGCCGCGTAGGTCGTCAGCTTGGTCAGCAGGTTAGCCGCGCCACGAGGACCGAAGGCCGTCTGCGAGCCCTGGCCGCCGAACGCGCCAGCCAGATCAGCGGACTTGCCCTGCTGCAGAAGAACCACGCCAATTAGAAAGAGGCAAACGACGATGTGAATGAAAACGAGAAAGTAGACCATGGAATAAATCGTTACCTTTTCAACTTCTAAATCGAGCGCCTGCCAGATCGGATCACGCGCTACGTATGCTTCTTAACTGTATCATCCAGCCCGGCAGGCTCAGTTGACGCCTACAGCTCCATAGCAAACTGCTGACTGATCGACTCGTGCATCGCGACCGGCTCCGTAGCCAGATCCAGCACCAGCCGTTCCAGCACCAGCAGCTTGTTCGCCGGCGAACTCCTCAGCTCCAGATCCGCCTTCGCCACCAGCCGAATCGCCCGCGTCAGCTCCCGCCGCGACTTGTACCGCCGCGCCTGCCTGATCAGGTCCTCCGCGGCGAACGGTGGCATCCGGAAGCCCTGCCACAGCACCTGCCAGATCGCCCGCGAGTCCCTTACGTTCTTCTCCGAGATAATCAGCATCTGCCGGAAGGTCCGCGCCAGCATGTACAGATGCCCAATCGCCGCATCCTCTCCACCATCGGAAGCATTCAGCAGCCCATGCAGCAGTGCAAGCGCACGTGTCCGGTCGTGCTGCGAGATCGCGTCGGTCAACTCATACAGCGACCGCTGCTTCGCGGCCAGAACCATCGTCTCCACATCGCCCAGCGTCACATGGTTCCGCGCGATCTGATCTTCCTGTCCAGCCGGAGCCGACACATAAAGCAGCAGCTTCTCAAACTCGCTCGCGATCAGCATCATGTCCGCGCCCAGCGCGTCCACCAGTTGTCGCGCTGCGTCCGCATCGAACTTCACCCCGCGCGCAATCGCCGACTCCGTCACCCAACGAATCGCATCCGACTCTTCGACGCGGGCGAGTTCGACCATACCGCACCAGTCGCCCAGCGTCTCGCGGATGCGTTCAAAGCGGTCCTTATCCTGCATGTCCATCTTGCGTAGGTCGGTCGGAATCCTGAGATGGTCGGCGACAAAGATCACCACTGCCTGCGGGTTGGGTGACCGGAAGTACGCGTCAATTGAAGCAAACTCGTCCTTCTTCGCTCCCCGCGTATACAGATTCTTTAACCCGCGAACGAAGATCACCTGGAACGGGGCCATCAACGAAGGCGTCTGCGCCCGATCCAGTATCTCGAAGATCGAGATCTCCGCCAGATCGAGATCGTGCAGGCAGAAGTCCCGCATATCGCCCGGCACCAGAGCTTCCAGGACACCCTTGCGGCAACGGTCGTAGAGAAAGATCTCGTCGCCCGCCAGCACATACCCGGGACGCAGAGACGGCGTCGCAATCTCCGCCAGGAAGCGCTCGACCGACGCGAAGCTCTTCATCCCCGCCATTAGAACGACTCCAGCATATTGCTCACGATTGTTCGTGCAAAGTCCTGGGAGAGCCGCCGTACCGCCGGCCCATCCTCCTGGATAAACCCATTCAAATCCTGCGTCGACTGGTACTGTTCGCGGAAGGGAAGCGCATCGTTCTGATACAGAATTCGCCCATCCCGCGCCGTCAAAACGACCTTCGCCGTGATCGTCACCAGGTAGCTCGCCGTCTGTCCGCTCGAAGAGTCATACGTCAGCGGCGCAATCGACTGCGTAAGAATCGTCCCGCTCAAATGCGCGTCGGCATCGGCGTCCGTCCCGGTCAGCACCTTGTACTTCGTCCGCGTATCGAGCTCCCGGATCACGGCCTTGGTGAAGTCAACCTCGGTCGAAAAGTTCTGCACTCGCGTTGCGAAGATCGGCACATCGATGGTCCGCGTCCCCGCCGGAAGGTGCGTCGCCGACCCCGCCGTGTGGTATCCACAACCGGACAGGAGGAGCGAAGACGCGAAGAGAATCTGTGCAAAGGGACGCTTCATGCAGGCATCTTTATTGTCGCATCGGCCCAGACGGCGAAAAGGCGAAACCCAGTGCATAAGCTGTGAGGAACCCTGTGGGTCTACAACTCCTGGCTCACTGTGCCGCGCTAAGCGCGAGCCCCATCGCCACCGAAGTAAACTCGTTCCCGGTTCGCACCCGATCCCTCCCGAACCGCCTGTCGAAGATCCCACGCACTGCCGGCACAAAGCTTGTCCCGCCTGTCAGAAACACGCGATTCACCTTCTCCCGTGCGATGCCCGTGTCGTTCATCAGCCCATCCACCGTCGATTCAATCGCCGCCAGGTCGTCCCTGATCCAGCCCTCAAAATCCGCTCGTGAGACCTGATCGACGATCTCCAGGCTCCCATCGCGAAAGCGGAACTCCGCATTCTCTGCCGAAGAAAGATCCACCTTCAACCGCTGCACCGCCTGATGCAGTTGATAGCCGAGATCTTCGTCGATCAGTGTAATCAGTGCCGCTACCTTCTCCGGCTCCTGCGCCCGAGCCCGGGCCGCCTTCAGCATCTCGGTCACGTTCCGCGTTTTCAGAAACGAGAGATAGTGCCAACGCTCCAAATTCGCGTAGATCCACGCCGGAACCGCCGGAATAATCGGCGCAGGCCGATCCGCGGCATGAGAGAAAGTCTTCTCAAACGAGTCCGATCCCAACGCCGGCGACACCAGCTTCCTCACAATCCTCGCGTCGAACGCGTCGCCCGCCAGCCCCAGCCCCGCGTTCCCCAGCAGGTCGTCCTTGCTCCGCCCGCGAGCACGCACTCCCGGCCCAACATGCAGCAGAGAAAAGTCGCTCGTCCCGCCGCCAAAGTCCCCGATCAGAATCAGCTCATCGTCCGTCAGCGAAGACTCATACGCATAAGCCGCCGCCACCGGCTCGTACTCAAACTCGACAGACTCGAATCCCGCCGCCTTGAACGCTGTCTCCAGCCGCGTCGTCGCAAACGCATCGTCCTCCGCCGTCTCCGCCGCGACAAACCGCACCGGCCGTCCGACGGTCGCATGACGCACCGGCCCACCCACGTGCCGCTCGGTCGCTAGCCGCAGGTCAGTCAGAATCCGCGCAATCAACTCCTCCAGCGTGTACCGCCGCCCAAAGACCTCCGTCCCCGTCAGCGACTTGCTGGGCAGATAGCTCTTCAGCGACTGGATCAGCCGTCCTGGCGACTCCGCATGGAGGTAATGCTCGATGGCCTGCGGCCCGGTGAAGCCCTTCAATTGCGTTCGCCCGGCCTGCTTTACCTGTTCGAGGTACAGCACTGATCGGTAGCTCTCGGTCAGCCCCTTCAACGTGGGGAATGAGACAAGCTCCGTCGACCCGTCGCTCTTATAAATCGCGACAGAGCTGTTCGTCGTCCCAAAGTCGATCCCGATCCTTGCCCCAGCATAGGGCCCGTGATTCTTGTTTGCGTCAGACATCAGTCGTATAGATTACCCGTTCTGACTGAGGATGGCCGAGGGAACCTTGCTGCCAACACTGCTGATGTCTAAGACTTCGCTCGCAGATAGCGACGCACCGGCTCGTCGTAGAGTTTGAAGACGGCCCAGGCAAATGCAAGCATGATGCAAACCCCGAGCGCTACTGCTGCCCACAAGCTACCATTCACGAAGTGATGCTTCCCTGCATAGTCGCCCCAGATCCAGATCACGGCATAGTGGGTCATGTAGAGCGGATACGACAAGTCGCCGGAGATCCGGCAAAGCCGCTCCATCTTGGGCGTGACCGTCGTTCCCGCACCCAGTGCGACAAGCAGGGGAAAGCCCACGATGATCACCACCGCTTCGCGTATCCAGGCCCCTTGCGCATAGGGCATCGCCAGGATCAACACCAGCAGAATGCTCAGTCCAGCGAATCCCAGCCGGCTCCGCAACCGCCATCCCATGCGGTACACCAGCAGACCTGCGGGGAAGGCGAACGCGATCCGCACTCCTCCGTCCCAGAAGCTGCGCAAACTCCATCCGCCATAGAGATTGCCTGCGCGATGACTGGCCCAGCACAGCACCGCGGCCATGACCAGGGTAAGCACGATGAGCGCGCCGCGCCGGATGCGATACAGCGCGATCGCGAAGATGAAGTTCGCGACATACTCCCAGAAGAGCGACCAGGAGGGTGCGTTGAGGCCGAAGAGGCTTCGGCCTCCGTCGTGGATGGCGCCATAAGGAACCATGAGAACTGAAGCGGCGAACACAAGAGCCATCTTGCCGGGACCATATCCTGGCGGGACGCCGAAGGGGTTGGCGTAGAAGGCGATCAGTCCAAGGACAGAACCGAAGACAACCAGCGGGTGAAGCCGAATCAGTCGCGCCTTGAAAAAGCTGCCGAGACCCATGGTTGCGATGCGGTCGTCGTAGGCATAGCCAATCACGAAGCCGGAGAGACAGAAGAAGAAATCGACCGCAAGGTAGCCGTGACCGATCCACAACTTGCTGTAATCCCAGATCACCATCTCCGAGAAGTGAAAGATCACCACACAGATCGCAGCCACGCCGCGCAAGCCGTCGAGCACAACGAAGTGCGGCTTTTGCCCGCCGGCTTTTGGCCGATGCCCTGCTGCTTCAAGGTTCCCCACGCGTCCCATACTACAGGCGCAAGCCGCATCTCGGCCCGTCCCTCGGGTCACTCTCCATAAACCCCATCTCACTCGAGATTCACTTGACGTTCCGCCTCCGATCAAGCACCCTTCTCCCATCCTGCAATCTTCGGAGAAGAGTCATGGTCACCGCTCCCCCTGACATCAGCACCATCAAGAACGCGATGCGCGCCACCTGGATGGCCGGCGACTTCGGCGTCGTCGCGAAGACGATCTCAGGCTCCGCGGAGGAGTTCATCGCCCGCCTCGCCATCGCTCCCGGCAGCAGGGTTCTCGACATCGCCTGCGGTACCGGCAACTCAGCGATCCCACTCGCCCGTGCGGGAGCGATCGTCACCGGCGTCGACATCGCCACGAACCTCCTCGAACAGGCCCGCGAGCGCGCTACCGCTGAAGGCCTCAAGATCACCTTCGACGAGGGTGACGCGGAGGCTCTCCCTTACGCCGATGCCAGCTTCGACGCCGTCACCACTATGTTCGGAGCCATGTTCGCCCCGCGCCCGGCGCTGGTCGCCTCGGAGTGCGCCCGCGTGCTCAAACCCGGCGCCCTGCTCGCCATGGCGAATTGGAACCCCGCCAGCTTCACCGGACAGATGTTCAGGGTCGGCAGCGACCACGTTCCTGCGCCGCCCGGAATTCCTCCTCCCGCACTTTGGGGAGACGAGGCCACTGTTCGCGGACGGCTTGCCCCCTTCTTCTCCAACGTCGAGACGCAGCTTATCTCTATCGACTTCGACATGCCCGTGAGCCCTGCCGGTGCCGTAGACTTCTTCCGCAAGTACTTCGGCCCCACCCAGATGGCGTTCGCCCGCCTCGATGCCGCCGGTCAGGCCGCTCTGGCCGCTGACCTCACCGCCCTCTGGTCGAGCGCCAACATAGCGCCGGACCCCGACGCTCACACCCTGGTCAAAAACGAATACTTACAGATCACTGCCATCCGCAATTAACCTAGTCATCCTTCGGGACGCGAAGGATCCGCTGCCGTTCGGCGCTGCAATCTCCCTTTTGCGAGACACCCATGCCCACTCCACAAGCCGTACTCGACGATCTAAAGTCCCTCGGCTCCGAGACCTACCGCAAGACCTACGCCCGCCATGGCATCCCGCTGGATCGCACCTATGGCGTCAGCAACGCCCACCTGAAGACCCTCGCCAAATCCATCACCAAGGCCTTGAAGAAGGAGCCCGGCGAACTCCAGGCGCTCGCCCTCGCTCTGTACGACACCGGCAACATGGATGCCATGTACCTCGCTGGCATCCTCGCCGACGGCGCTGTTATGTCCCGGCGCGAACTCCAGCGCTGGGCCGAAAACTCCCACGCCATGTCCATCGTCGCTGAGCACACCGTCCCCTGGGTCGCCGTCGAAAGCCCCCACGCCCGCCACATGGCCACCGAGTGGATCAACTCGAAGCGCGACTTCATCGCCTCCTCCGGCTGGTGCACCTGGTCCGGGGTGATCGCCACCACGCCCGACAGCGCCCTGGACCTTGCCGAGATCGAGCGCCTCCTTACCGTCGTCGAAAAGAAGATACTCACCGTCGAAGGCCGCCACCGCTACACCATGAACGGCTTCGTCATCGCCGTCGGCGGCTACGTCATGCCTCTAGCCGACAAAGCTAAGGCCACCGCCGCTCGGATTGGCGAGGTCTCGGTGGAGATGGGCGACACCGCCTGCAAAGTCCCACTCGCCACTGCCTACATCGAAAAGATGGAATCTTCCGGCAGGCAAGGCCAGAAGAAGAAGACCATTCGCTGTTGACGCGAAGCCATAGCTCCATAGCCTCGCCGAGAAGAAGTGTTATCTCTACCGATAGCCACTTAGCCGGGTGCCCACGCATGGCAAGATAAGAAGCCGACGCACAATTCTGCGAAATGATTGGGCCACTGATGATCAAGCCTTGTTTCTTCATTCTCTTCCTGTCGATGATCGCCAGCGTCTCGGGCACCGCGCGTTCCCAGGCGCACGTCCCCACCTTTCAGAATCCCGTCCTCTGGGAAGACCTCGCCGACCTAGACATTCTCCGTGTCGGCGATACCTTCTACTACTCTGCCTCGAACATGCAATACTCGCCTGGAGCGCCCATCCTCAGCTCCAAAGACCTCGTCAACTGGAAGTACGTGGGTCACTCCATCCCTGTCTTGGACTTCTCCCCTGCCTACGATCTCAACGGCGGCAACGCCTACGTCAAAGGCAGCTGGGCCTCCTTCCTCAACTACCGCAAGAGCAACAAGACCTTCTACTGGGGAGGTTGCATCGAGAACAAGAAGACCCACATCTACACTGCGACCGACGTAGCTGGCCCATGGAAGAAACACGCTGTCCTCGACCAGTGCTACTACGACGCCGGGCTGCTCGTCGATGACGACGACACCATGTACGTCGCCTACGGAGCCAAGACCCTTCACGTCGCTCAGCTCTCGCCCGACGGCACCCACGAGGTCAAGTCGCAGGAGGTCTTCACCGCTCCCGCCGGCGTGGACTACATAGAAGGCTCACGCTTCTACAAGATCAACGGCAACTACTACATCTTCACCACCCGTCCGCCCAACGACGAGTACGTCCTCAAATCCACTACTGGCCCCTTCGGTCCTTACACCCTGCAGAAGCTCGTCGTGAGCGCCAAATCTCCTATCGCAAACGGAGGTGGCCCCCACCAGGGCGGAA
Organism: Granulicella aggregans; assembly: GCF_014203275.1. Lineage (GTDB taxonomy): Bacteria > Acidobacteriota > Terriglobia > Terriglobales > Acidobacteriaceae > Edaphobacter. The sequence goes on along the minus strand of NZ_JACHIP010000006.1, from coordinate 84,401 downwards.
TCGTTCAGACGCAGAAGGGCGACTGGTACTATATGGCCTTCGTCGACGCCTACCCCAATGGCCGCGTGCCCGTCCTCGCCCCGCTCACATGGAACGCCGATGGCTGGCCCTCCCTCAACCTCGTCGATAACATTTGGCCGCAGACGGTGCCCTATCCGCTTTCGCCACAAGGCAAGGTCTCTCATACCGGCACCGACCACTTCCTCGGCGCATCGCTCGACCCGCAGTGGGAGTGGAATCACAACCCCGACAACACAAAGTGGTCGCTGCACAAGGGCCTGAAGCTCGAAACCGCGACCGTCGGCAACGACATCTATGCCGCTCGCAACACTCTGACTCACCGCATCCTCGGGCCCGTCTCCAACGCCACCATCGAGCTCGACCTGGCCCACATGAAGGATGGCGACCGCGCCGGCCTCGCCCTCTTCCGTGACAGCTCCGCGTGGATCGGTGTCGCCCGTGACAGGGGGTCTCTCCGGGTCGTCATGGAGAACAATCTCACGATGGATGAGCACTGGAAGACCACCGCCACGGGAACCGAGGTCGCCAGCGCCCCCATCTCGACTCGCAAGATCTGGCTTCGCGCTTCAGCCGATACCATGGCGAACTTCAAGTCCGGCCCGGACCGCACCGGAACCTTCGCCTACAGCCTCGATGGCAAGACCTTCCAGTCGCTCGGCACGCCCTTCAGCTTCACCAAAGACTGGCACTTCTTCATGGGCTACCGATACGCACTCTTCAACTACGCCACCCAATCGCTGGGAGGAGCGGTTACCGTGTCGTCGTTCACTGTGGCCGCGCCGTAGCCGCTTCTCCAGTAGGCTCGATGGAGTTCAGGCGCGCTTCACGCGAGCCGGGACCTCGTGGTCGTAGGTTGCATGCGCCGCCTCGAACTTCGCGATGTTCACCGTCGTCCACTGCCATAGCGGATGCACCAACTCCAGCATCTCCAGCGCCAGATCCGTGATCGCGTACTCGACGCGCGGAGGCACCTCGGCAAACACTGCGCGCGTCACCAGGCCATCGCGCTCCAACTGCCGGAGCACCTTCGTCAATGACTTCTGGCTCACTCCTTCGACCCGCTCCATCAACCGCGAAAACCGCAGGGGAGCATCCGCCTCCGCCAGCTCAGCCAGCGCCCAAAGTGTCCACTTTTCCGCCAGCCGCGTCACAATGTCCCGCGTCAGCGAGTCCTGCTGCTCGGTCAACGCCTCGCAAGCCGCATTCGCCTCCGCCCAGTCGATGCTCTTTTTCATTAGTTACCTCCAGGTAAGTACAAGCCAAAAAGGTGCCTTATTGCCATTGGATACTAATGGAAGCATACTGCCTACATGGCTACCAAATCGACCACGAAATTCACCGCAAACGACGTCCCCTCACAGCGCGAACGCCGCGTCCTCATCACCGGCGCAAACTCCGGCATCGGCTACGAAGCCGCCCTTGAACTTGCCCGCAAAGGCGCGGAGATCATCTTCCCCGCCCGCTCACTCGACAAAGCGAACGACGCCATCTCCCGCATCCGCCAACAGGTGCCCGGAGCAAAGATCACGCCCGCCATCCTCGACCTCGCCTCCCTCGCCAGCATCCGTGCGTTCGCCGCCCGCATTTCTTTCGAATTCCCCGGCGAATCCCTCGATCTGCTCATCAACAACGCGGGCGTCATGGCCGTTCCGCAGCGTGAACTCACCGTCGATGGCTACGAACGCCAGTTCGCCACCAACTACCTCGGACCATTCCTGCTCACAGCCCTGCTCTATCCGCACCTGAAGCCTCAGTCGGGCACGCGGATCGTCACCGTCTCCAGCGGCGTTAGCAACCAGGGCAAAATCGAGTTCGACAATCTGCAGTCGGAGCGAGCCTACAGCCCCATGTTCGGGGCTTACTCGCAGTCCAAACTGGCAGACCTCATCTTCCAGCAGGAACTCCAGCGCCGCCTCAACGCCTCCGGGTCGCCGATTCTCAGCACCGGTGCGCATCCCGGCTATGCCATCACGAATCTGCAGACCAGCGGCCCGGCCGGAGTCATGCCGATTGGTTTCCGGATCATCTCTACGATTCTTAAGCCACTCGCGTCGCAGGATGCCGCTCACGGCGCGTTCCCCACCCTCTACGCCGCGGTTTCGCCCGATGTCACTCCAGGTGGCTACTACGGTCCCAGCGGCTTCCAGGAACTCAAAGGCTATCCCGTCCCGGCCAAGATCGCTCCCCTGGCCAAAGATCTCGCTCTCGCAAAACGCCTCTGGTCCGAGACAGAACGCCTCGTCGGGGTACAGTTCACGCCCTAGAGAAGTCGCAACAGCATCCCCGCCAAAAGGCGGCCCGAGCCTCGGAAGCTAAACCCTTCCAACCACCTCGCGCGCCGTTACACTCTTCCCGCAAAGCATCGTCTCTACGAGCAACCCATCCGGCGCGAACCGGTTGAAGTTCGCGGGCCTGCCCACTCCCACCGCAAACCGCTCTTCGAGCCCCAGCATCTTCGCCGGGTTGTGCGAAGCGGCGCGCGCGACCGTCGCCACGGATCTCCCCGTAAACTTCGCGAAGTTCGCCACCGCCCGGTCCAGCGTAATCACCGATCCCGCCAGCACTCCGCGCGCCGTCGCATGACCATCCTTCACCTGGACATCAAAGTTGCCCAGCCGGAACGTCCCATCCGGCATTCCCGCAGCCGACATGCCGTCCGTCACCAGGATCACCTTGTCTGCGCTCTTGCACCGCGCAAACAACTTCACCATCTCGGGAGCCACATGGATCCCGTCGCAGATCAGCTCCGCAAACGTTTCCTCGTCGGTCAGCACAACGCTCACCACGCCCGGCTCGCGATGGTCCATCGCCCGCATCGCGTTGAAGGTATGCGTCGCGCTTGAAGCTCCCGCCGCAATTCCTGCATGGGCCTCGGCTGCCGTCGCGTTGGTGTGTCCCATGCTCAGCCGCACACCCCGCGACGTCGCATGAGCAATCAACTCCAGCGCTCCCGGAACCTCAGGTGCAACCGTCATCAGACGGATATGTCCCCGAGCCGCATCCTGGAACCGATCGAAGAGTCCAATGTCCGGCTTCAACAGGTCTGGGGCATTATGGACGCCACGTTTGGTGTGCGAGAGAAACGGCCCCTCCAGATGGATCCCAATCGGAGTAGCTCGGCCCTCTCCGCCGCGTTCATCCGCAGACTCGATATGCTCCGCGATCCGCTCCATTGACCGCAGTATCTCGTCGATCGGCGCGGTCACCGTCGTCGGCAGGTAATGTCCCACGCCCCGCGTCGCCAGAAATCGCTCCATCTCGCAAAACCCGCTGGCAGAGGTCTCCATTACATCGTGACTGACCGCTCCGTGGATGTGGACGTCCAGGAAACTCGAGGTAAGCACCGTCTCGTCGGTATTTGCCTCGCCCGCCTCGACGGAGAGGACAATACCATCCTCCCCAATTCGTATCTGGGGATAGTCAATGACGCCATCCGGCGTATGAAGCGCCCTTGCAGTGATCGTTTTAGCCATAAATGAACATTCTAGAGTAGTCCGCAACAAGTGTAATGCGTCTTTCGCGGTACAACGCATACTGAAGTTACTTTGTTCCGGCGGGTGCCGTAACTAGTACAGACGGAATCCCCAATTCTGCGGCAGGTGGCAGCGTATGACTATCGTTCCATTGGCGTAGAGCGCTCCGGAACCGGTCGCTCCGCGCCAGCAGGATCCCCACCGTATAGTCGTAGTGCTCCAGCACCGGACGCAGCGCATAGGGCCGGTTCGACCGCAGCCATTCCGCCGCGAACATGTCCCGCAGCAGCGAGTACCGGTCTCGCATATCCTCAATCCGCCCGTTCACACCGTTAATGTCCGAGAGCTCCCGTCCCACCGCCGCCCGGACCTTCTTGTCCATCGAGCCCTGCGACGCGTATGCCCGTTGATATCCCTCCACAAGCTCGTCGGCTAGCTGGAAGTTCAGCCCGATCAGGTCCATCCGTCGCGCTCCCAGCTCCATCGCGTCTACCGCATCCGGCTCCTCAAGATTCGAACTTGCCGCACCGTAAATCTCCGACTCGTAGATTGCTGTCGTCGGCGCGGCGTGCTCCACCACCGCCTTCGCTCCAGCCGCGGCCCGCGCTTCGGCAATCAGCGTCAGCGCCGCTTCAGCGTGGATGCGAAGTTCATGCGTATACGGCCTCACCTGCGCCCCAATCTTCAACCCGTCCTTTGACAGCGGATCAACCCAGAAGATGCTGTTGCTGGCATCCCCCACCTTGGCCTGATCTTTCAGTACGGCGTGCGCTGCCATGAGTTCCTTCTGCGCCTGGTTCAGCTTGCCGGTCGCATCGTTATGGAAGACCTGCGCGTAGCTTTGCTGAAACTGCGGTATCGAGGACTCACCCTTCTGCCAGCCAGCCGCCGCGCCAAACAGAATCCCGTACCAGTCCTGGTTGAACAGTCCCTCGCCATCGTCGTTCCAAATCGTATTCAGCAGGCCCGTCGACCCCAGTCGCTGCCCATCCCGCGCGAACTCCTGGATATTCAGCAGCGCCAGATTGTTGTTCGGATACACCTTGCGGAAGTTGTTGACGCTCGGCGCGACCCACGTCTCAAAGCCCGCGTTCCTGAAAGGATTCAGAAACCGGTCATATCCCTTCGGCTCCGGGCTATATACCCAGGCGATGGCAATCGTCTGCTGCTTGAACTTATCGGGAAGCTGCTTCAGGAGATCCGGAGCATCCTGTGCGATATCTCCCCAGAACAGGAGCCGCCGATGCAACGGCTCTACCGACGTCGCAATCCGTTGCATGAAGTCGAGATACACCGGAGCAAGCCCTCGCGAGTCCACCTCCGCCTTGGTCTGTCCCAGCCCCAGGTCGACCGTCTCGTCCGCTCCGATGTGGAGAAAAGGGCCGGGATATTGCCCGGCAAGCTCGGTCAGCATCTGCGTCGTCAGCGCCAGCGACCCTGCCTGCCCGGGCGCAAGTACCGCCCCATGCGGCGTCTCCGCCAGCGTCTGATACTGCTCCCAGGTCAGGTTATGGTGAAGATGCCCAAACGCTTCCTGCTCCGGCACGATCATCACGTGGTAGGGCTTGGCGTACGCCACCAGTGCCGCCGCGTCCGCCGCTGTGACCGTTCCTCCCGGAGGCCCCCACAGCGGATTCGCTGCATATCCCGCCGTGTGCTCAAAATAGGGTGAATACAGATTCACCTTATACGCGGCCAGCGTTCTGATCAGCTTCTTCTGAAACTCCAGCGTTGTGACCGGCCCGCGCGAGAGGTCATCGTCCAGCCCGCGATACTTCATCGCAGGCCAGTCGCGGATCGTCGCCGTGTGCAGCACCGCCGCTCGCCCAGCACCAGCATCGACCAACTGCTTCACCGTCTGCAGAGCATAGAAGATGCCTTCAGCGGAGGCCGCCGTCACCGCCAGTCCCTTGCCGTCGGGGATGATGACATACCCCTCTGGCTTCATCGCCTCGGGAAATCCCGCATTCGCCGTCCGTTCCGGGCTGTCGACCGGCAAAGAGTCGCGGTAGATCGACTGCGAGATCGCCGACCCATACCGGGTCACCAGCACGGTCACGCCGGCAGTGCTGCTTACATCCACACCCTTCGCCGAGAGAGTGGTCTTCAGGTCCGCAATCGCGAACTCGTCCTCCGCCGCACACGGCGCGGAGCACGTGATCTGCACCCCTCCGGTCAGTGGCTGGGACGAGATGTTCGACACCGACACCGGCATCGGGATCAGATGCAGCCCTGTCCCTTGCGACCAGGCGGGCGAAATTCCCGCCAGAGCCAGCAAGCCCAGTAGCGTCATCTGTCGATTTGCGAGGGCGATAAGTGTTGAAGAGAAAAGCCCCTTTGGGCTCGCGGCGGTCATCCTTGGCATGACAAGAACGGTAAATCAATCGCCTCATTCTTGGACAGCGGTCGCAAGATCACCCTCTTGCATCCCCTGATCACGGGTAAGCGGTAATGCCGCCGCGAGGTTACCGAAGATCGGCCACCTCGCGCCAATTCATCCCGAATGCGGGCAAAATTCTCAGTCCTGTAACGCAACCTTGGGATGATGAATGCACAGAACATTGCGAAAACAGCGATGACCAGACCCCCAAGGTGGTTCGACCGTACCTGTGGGCCATCTTCTGAACATGATTATGAGAGGTTCCATGACCAAGCAATTACAGGTGACACTGGCAGCGTTGATGGTGCTTTCCGCCATACGCGTTCCGGCGCAGACCACAACCCCGGCCCACACCACGACCACAGCCAAGAAGAAGAAGGCCGTGGCGAAGGCGCCCAAGGAGACCGCGACCGAACGCCAGATCCGCGAACTCCGTGAGCAGATGCAGAACCAGCAGGCAGAGATCGACAACCTGAAGGCGCAGACCGCCGCCAAGGATGCAGAGCTCGCCGCGGCACAGCAGGCTGCCACCGCTGCCCAGGCCACCGCTGCCGCTGCCACCACCCAGGCCCAGAGCGTAGGCGCTTCCGTCCAGGCTAACGCCGATGCCGTCGCCAGCCTCCAGGGCACCGTCACCGATCTCAAGAACTCGAACACCGGTCTCGCCCTCACCATCAGCGACACCAAGAAGGACCTGACCGAGAAGATCGAGTCGCCCACCGCACTCCACTACAAGGGCATTCTGATTCAGCCGGGTGGCTTCATCGCGGCCGAAACCGTTTACCGTTCGCGCTCGTTGAACTCGGATGTCAACACCCCGTTCAACTCCACCCCGTACATGAACACCGCCCAGGCATTCACCAGTGAGTTCAACGCATCGGGCCGTCAGTCGCGTCTCGCCGTTCTCCTCACCGCTCCCACCCCGTGGGGCAAGATGGGCGGCTACTACGAGATGGACTTCCTCGGTGCCGGCACCACCTCGAACGACAACCAGACCAACAGCTACGTCGTTCGTCAGCGCGAGGCCTGGGTCCAGGCAGCGGTCAACAACGGCTTCACCTTTACCGGTGGCCAGATGTGGTCACTCGCTACCGAAGTGAAGAAGGGAATCAACGAAGCTCCGGGAGCTGAGAACCTGCCCCAGACCATCGACGCCCAGTACCACGTAGGCTTCACCTTCGAGCGCCAGTACGGTGCCCGCTTCGCCTACAACTTCGCGAAGATCCACAACATCGCCATCGCTATCGAAGAGTCGCAGACGGTTCTCGCCGGAACCACCAACGCTCCGACGAACTTCTTCTTCGGCAGCGCCGGCAACACCGGTGGTCTGTACAACAGCACCGGCAACGGCAGCACCGCGCAGAACTACTCCAACAACGTCGCTCCTGACATCATTGTGAAGTACTCCGCGGACACCAAGTTCGGTCACTACGAAGTCGGTGGCATCGCCCGCTTCTTCCGCGACCGTTACTACCCCAGCCTGGGATACACCACCACGGTCGTCACGACCGCTACGAAGGGCACCAACTACACCGTCACCGGTGGAGGCTTCTTCGCCAACGCTCGCGTCCCCGTCAAGAAGTACGCGGAGATCGGCGTTCACGTCCTGCAAGGCGATGGTACCGGTCGTTACGGCACCTCGAACCTCGGCGACGTAACCGTCAAGCCGAACGGAACCCTCGAGCCGCTGCGTAACTCGGCTGGCCTCGTCTCCGTCGAAACCCACCCCGCCAAGAAGCTCGACATCTTCGGCTACGCCGGTGGCGAGTACCTGCAGCGCACTGTCTACACCGCCTTCACGGCAGCCGCTCCGACGACCCCGGTTTACGTCGGCTACGCTCCCATCCAGGGCGAGAAGGACGGAGCCTGCAACACCGAGATTCCTCCGACCGCAGCCTCTGGCTACGCCCCCGGAGCGAGCTCCTGCTCCGGCCACACTCGTGCGGTTCTCGAAGGAACGGCTGGCTTCACCTACCGTCTCTACAGCTCGCCGACAAAGGGTCGCATTCAGTACTCGATGACCTACAGCTACCTCACCCGCGAAGCCTGGACCGGCCTGAACACCGCCGGCACCGCAGCGGTAAACCCGAAGGCCACCAACAACATGGTCTTCTCCAGCTTCCGCTACTACATCCCGTAGTCGGAACGCATCGCTCAATTGAAAAGGCGCTCCTCCGGGAGCGCCTTTTTACTATCAGCCATAGAGTTTAACCATTGAATTTGCCATCCTCGCGAAGCGGGGATCTGCGTTTACCGTTGCTGTTGTCACTGTCGTCGCCGCTGCAGTTGTTTGTCCTTGTAGTTGTTTGTTCCTGCCGTCATCCTGAGCGCAGCGAAGGACCCGCCACACTGCTCACATCACCACCGCATCCCGAACCTTTCAACCCATCACGACAAGAACTACTTACCCCCAAACACAGTCTCTCCACCCACCACCGTCCGAAGCACCTTCGTCCCTAGCAGCTCCTGCGGCGACACCTTCGTCACGTCCCGATCCAGCACCACCAGGTCCGCAAGATACCCCGGCTCCAGCCGCCCCTTCTCACCCTCCCGAAACTCCGCAAACGCCGACCCCTGCGTATACGCGTACAGCGCCTCTTCGATCGTCACCTTCTCCTGCGGCTGATACGTCTGAGTCCCAGCCTCGTTCATCCGAGTCACCGCCGCATACAGCCCCCGAAAAGGACCGATCGACTCCACCGGATAATCCGTCCCGAACGCCAGTGTCACCCCGTGGTCCAGAAACGACTTCCAGGTATACGAGAGCGCCACCCGGTCCGGCCCAAGTCTCGCGCCCGCCCAGTTCATGTCCGTGAGCAGATGCGACGGCTGCATCGACGCAATCACGCCGAGCTTCGCAAACCGGTCGAAGTCCTCCGCCTCCACCACCTGTGCATGCTCGATGCGGTATCGCAGTTGTGAAGCACCCGGAGCAGCATCCACATGGGCCACGATCGCTGCATCCGGATCAACCGGCGCAGGCCGTTGTCCCGGGAGAACGGCCACCTGCTCCGCCGCCTGGAACGCATCGAGTGCGACCTCATTCGCGCGGTCACCAATGGCGTGGAACCCAAGCTGAAATCCCGCCGCCGCCCGAGCCGTAGCCATTGCATTCAGCTTCGCCTGATCGGAGTAACGCAACAGGCCGGTATTGCCGGTATCGTCCGCATACGGATCTTCCATCGCCGCCGTCCGCGATCCCAAAGACCCATCCATGAACCCCTTCAGCATTCCCAGGTGCAGCAGCGGGTCGTTCGCATCGTGCGCCGCCCGGCGCTGCTTCAACACCTCCACTGGCGTGTCGAAGGCCATCCACTCGCTCACCCGCAGCTTCAGCGCATGCTGCCGCTCCATACTCTCGAGCACGAGGAAGTCCTCATACTCTGACAGGTCCTGAACGCTGGTGACGCCATGTGCCAGCGCCTCATCGATGGAGTATTGCAGCGCCCGCCGCCGCACGTCGCTCGAAGGCGGCGGAATCTTCCTGTCCACCAGTTCCATCGCCGCGTCCTCACGCAGGATCCCCGTTGGTTCGCCCGTCGCGTCATGATCGATCGCCGCCCCCGTCGGTGCCTTCGTCGCCGCCGTAATCCCAGCAGCCTCCAAGGCAGCCGAATTCGCCACCAGAATATGTCCGTCAACGCGCTCCAGCACCGCCGGATGTTTTCCCGTTACAGCATCCAGATCTGTCTTCGTCGGCAGCACTTTGCCCGGCCAAAGCGTGTGGTCCCATCCGCCGCCCTTGATCCAGCTTGCCGGATTCGCTGCCACTGCCGGATCAGCCGCGTAGGCCTTGATTCGGTCGAGCATCTCCGCCAGCGACTTCGAGCCGGTCAGATCAACCGTCAGATGCTGCTGTCCTGCTCCCGCGATATGCGTATGCGCGTCGTTGAACCCCGGCATCGCGAACGCCCCGTTCAGGTCGATCACCTTGGTCGATTCGCCCTTGAGCTTCAGCACCTGATCGTCCGATCCCACAGCCACGATCCGGCCGCCCGCAATCGCCAGCGCCGTCACCCGACCCGGTGTCACCGAGCTATCAGACTTCTTCAGGTGCGCTCCGGTCAGGATGTCGCCGTGAACAAAGATCGTCTCGACGGGCGGCTGATGCGAGCTTTGCGTAAATGCTGTGAGCGGCAGAAGCAGGGAAGCGACGCAGGCAGAAAGGATGGTCTTCACGCAGGTGAGTGTATCAAGCGGATGCAGAGGCATCCTGCGTCGAAGCCAGGTCAAGTGTGTCCAGCACTGTCAGCAGCACTCGCCGCAGTGCGGTCTCGCGGCCTGTTGGGTCATACCACTCCTGCAGCGTATGAATGCCCCCACCCTTGCCGCCGGCTCCAATCGCCACCGCCGGAATCTCCATCGAGAGTGGGATATTCGCGTCGGTCGAGCCGAGTCGCTGCTCGGTCCTCAGCGTGAGGTGGCGGTCTACAGCGCGAATCGTGCCCAGGAGGGGATCGTTGTCGCTGAGCGCTCCGCCGGGACGATCGCCGATGACTTCAATCTGCAGTCGAAGGTCTTTGGGGCAATTTTCCATGACGGTCTCTTCAAAAGCCGCCCGGATCGCCGCCTCCGTCTCCCGCAGTTGTTCCGCACTCGTCGAACGAAGATCGATCAGCGCCGTCGCACTCTCCGGTATCGAGTTCACCGAAGTCCCGCCCGTGATGTGACCCACATTCACCGTCGTTCGCGGAGTCGCTGGAAGGATCAGATCGTCGATACGAGAGAGCGCTCGGCTCATAACAGAGATCGGATTCGGCCGACCTGCATCTGTCCACGAGTGCCCACCCGGGCCATGTATCGTCACCCGAAACCTCCGGCTAGCAAGCGCCTTCGTGACCACAGAGTTCGAGCCCGCGCCCTCCAGGGCAATCGCCGCGGCGATCCGGCCACGATATGCCCCCTGGTGAAAGATATGGCGCATCCCCAGCAGATCGCCCTCGCCCTCTTCTCCTACGTTGGCTGCGAAGATGAGAGGGACTGGCGGCGCGATATTCGCATAGCGTAGAGCTGCAGCGATGGCCAGCAGTCCGGTCAGCCCGGCCGCGTTGTCGCACACGCCCGGACAAAATATCCGCGAGCCATCTTCGATCAGCAGCGCCGCATAGTCCTTACCTACAAGCTCCGCTGGAAAGACGGTGTCGAGGTGCGCGGACAGTAGGACGCAGGGTCCCGAACTTGTCTCAGCAGCCGCAATCTCACCTAAAACGTTACCGGCCCCGTCAAGATGCACGTTGCCCAGTCCAAGTGCCCGAAAGCGCTCCTCAAACCAGGCCGCCCGTGCAGCCTCGTCAAAGGTAGGCGCGGGAATCGCCAACATCTCCAATTGCCACATCCGAAGCTGCGGCTGGTGTAAATGCAGCCAATGGAACGCCCGATGGACAGCGGTGAGCGTCGCAAGCCGCGCGATGCGCTGGTTCGCCGAGGCCGGAGCTAGGTTGGACGCGAAGAGGCGCATCAGTACTCAACCTCTACCAGAAAAAGCCCGCGTGCGGGCGCGGTAGGGCCGGCCGCTGAACGATCATGCGCGGAGAGAATGCCTGCCATCGCGTCGATGGGAAGTCGCTCCGCTCCGATGTCCACGAACGTTCCAACCAGATTCCGCACCATATGGTGCAGGAAGCCAGAACCCCTGACGGTATAAACGTAGAGCCCGTCGCGTTCGTCCCATCTGGAGCGCTCGATGCGCCGAACGTTCGATCGCTGCTCCGACGGCAGCTCCAACGATTCGGCGTCGGCCAGGTTCCGGGTCGCCAGATCCGGGTCGCTCGCAGCGAAGCTGGTGAAGTCATGGTCTCCCATCACGTCTCCGGCCGAGCTTTGCAGAAGGCCAAGGTCGAGAGGCCATGGACAATCCCACACAAACGGAGCGAGCATAGGCGAACAGATCCGATCCACTCCTCCGGCGGCGCGCGCGATGCGGGGGAAGATCCGATATTCATACGTCTTGCGAACGGCGCTGTGCCGGGCGTGAAACTCCGGCGGGGCCTCTTCGACCACGAGCACGCGGATGCTCGGCGGCAGTGCGCGGTTCAAGGCTCGGTGCAGGTTCTCGGCCGGTATGGGCACTTCCAGAGAGAAGCTTGTAACCTGCCCCAGCGCGTGAACCCCTGCATCCGTCCGCCCGGAACCCTGCGGCAGGACCACTTCGCCCGTGACATGCTGAATGGCCGCTGCGAGACGTCCCTGCACCGTCGGTAGAGTAGGCTGCACCTGCCAGCCGCTGTAAGGCGTGCCGTCATAGCTGAGAGTAAGTTTCCAGAGTGTCATTGATTCCAATGCCTATTCCAGTGCAACTATGTATTGAGAGGGTCTAGGTGTGCCCGCAATCACTGCGCAGACGCTGACCGTCACTCTATCCGGCGCGGTTACCTGCGCGCTCACCTGGAATCCGCCCTGCGCGCTGAATCCGGGAGCCCCGTTTGTCTCGGCTGCCGACACGGGGACCATGCTCCGCGTGGCTCCGGGAATGCTGACGACGCCAGTGGCGCAGGAGCCGAGCGCCAGTGGCGATCCGCCAATCACGTCGCTCCTTCCACGCAGCGCGGCAGAGGCGCTGGCTGAACTACCGCCAAGGTTTCGTGCCTCAATCCGCGGCACGCGTAAAGTGGACGTCGCTGGGTTCCAGGTGATCTCGCCTCCGGGCAGGGCGAAGAGCGTCATCGGATCATTCGAGTGATCGGGATTGCCGTAGATACGAATCAAGGCTCCCGGAGCATCGCCAAAAGAGAACCCTGTGCTGAAATAGCCTTCCACCCTGTGCATCTCCGGTGCGCCCAGCATCCCTCCGAACCGATCGAAGATCTTGTAGTCGTTCAGGTTTACCGTCCGGTGAGCGATGAAGTTGTTCCCCACCGCTCCCATGCCATGAAACTCGACCAGGTCCACCGAACTGAGCGATCCATTCGACGGGGAGTTCTGGGTCAGATCAGTAAAGTGGCCGACCGTATTCACGACCACGTTGTGCGGTGCTTCCACCAGATCGCCCACAGCCCATGGAACCTCGTTTACCTCGCAGACCGGGTCGTCCTTCAGTGAACGATTCGTGATCACCTCGCAACCGGGATAGAGGTGATATCCGTTACGTCCCTCCACGCCGAAGCGCTCCGCCTCGCTCGCCATCGGCAGGTCGGCGATCACCTGCCCCTTGAAGTTGTACCCGTAGATCAGCTGATGCGGATCGACTGCTCCGAACGCGTAGTAAGACGACCTGTAACCGGTGACGGCAAGGTTCGCGTCGAAGCTGATGTACTGCCCACAGACGCCGCCCTGGAAGATGTTCGCGCCCGCGCTATTCGGATTACGGACCTCGATCGTGATCTTCTGATGATCTCCGCTGGCGACCGAAGCCGCAGTGATCCGCGCCTGCTCAGGATAGTTCGGTCCGCTCACGCAGACTGTACCTCCTGCGGTAAAGCTTCCTGCTCGCAGCCTGACGTTGCAGGTAAACGGTGCAATCTTCTGGACCAGATTGTTGTTAGGAATCTCGTTCTCGCAGACGCCCCAGGCGGTGCTGAGCGGCAGCTCGTTATCCACCTTCATGACGCCCAACGTAATTCCGGCCACCGACGATCCGGCACCCATGATACGGCCGGAGATCTTCCCCTGCGTGATGTCTAGCAGCGGCGCTCCGTCGGTAGTCCAGTCATTCCCGGATACGAATTTCAGGGCGGGCACCGTATCTCCAGTCCCGGCTGTCGCAGCGATCGATCCGTGAAAGTAGCCGGTCGTCTCGCCCATATCCAGAGCGTCGCCCTTGATGCTCTCGTCGGAAAGTGCCGTCGATCCACCGTCGGAGTAGACATAGTTATAACTGCCCATGGTGTCGCCTGCGGCGTGTTTGTACAGGAAGAGGCTGTGGGCCTGCGAGATTCCGCGGTTGGCCACATTCAGGAACTCCACATCGACCTTGTTCACCCTCCATCCGCCCATGTTGCCCAGGCTCAATCCCGGCCCGAAGGCGCTGACGTCGATGCGGTGCGCGGCCTGTGAGGTCTTTCCATTCGCTCCGGCAGGCTGGTCGAAGACCACGGTGTCGAGGTGACAGGCAGCCTCATTCACCGGTGTATTGATGCAGTTGGAGTACCGGTCGCCTCCCCGCAACGCCGCCGCATTCAATCCCAGCGCGGGAAGATTCTCCGCCGGTGGAATCGTCCTTTGCGTGTCCGGCGCGACCTGTGCCGCCGCTGGACCGGTAGATCCGAGAGCGAAATACAGGCCAGCAAGCACGGTAAGAACGGCGAGGGGAGGACGCTTCACCATCCCAGCAGTGTACCCTTCGGCCGGTCGGCGCTCAGCGGTTTCCAGCGGCATGCCCTTCACTCCGAACCTTTTACGGATGGCGCTTGGTATACTTCCTCGCAAGGCAAATCCCAGAAAAGTGGAAAGAATCTTCCCTGACGGAACGAAGCCGGATTGCCTTGCGTACTGTCAGCAGGCTAGTCAAACATCTCTATTTTGGAGTCGCGGATACGCGGCCGAGCATCTACAGAACACTGCTTAACTTTGCAATGAGGACACGCCCGGCCGCGAAGGCGGATCATGACCAGAGCCGTCGCGGGATTGATCTTTGTCTAGAGTTACAGTTTAGGACCGATGCACGGAACTGGCTCTCTGAGCCGCAGGCTTCTAGTTTGAGTCGTTACCGCCGCGGGTTCCGGGCGAATTTGTTCGGCGAAAGAAAGTTGGAGAGCGCAATTGAAACGTATTGATTTGAAGGCGGCAGCGACGATCGGTCTGGTGTTGATAGGTTCGACACCGCAGCAGGGTTTCACCCAGCAGGCGACTCCGCCGGCTACCCCGCCAGCGAGCAGTTCCTCCGCCGGGCTTACGGCGGATGGTCTGCCCCAGGCCCCGGAGCCTAAACTCACTGAGCCGCTCTTTCTGCGCAGTACGGCACGCGACTACACCAAGCCGAAGAGCCACTTCACGAACCCGATCGCGCCCTATACGGCCATCTCGGTTCCCATGCCGCGACTTGCAAACTCTTCCCAGCTCGACTCTCTGCTGCGCGACGGCAAGATCTACCTAAGTCTGTCGGACGCCATCGCGCTCGCGCTAGAGAATAACTACGACATCGCCATCGCGCGGATTAACCTCGACATTGCGGACACCGATCTGCTCCGCGCCCGCGCCGGCTCCACGCTGCGCGGCGTCTCGACCGGTATCGTAGCGAATACGCTTGGCGGCACTACTTCGACCATCACCGGCGGTGGTGGCCCGGGCGGCACGTCCAGCTCCGCCGGCGGCGGTGGTACCGGAGCTTCGGGCCTCGTGCTTAGCACGAACGGCGGTGGCCCTCTGCCAGAGAATCTCGATCCGACGCTGACCTCGCAGCTTGAGTACGAGCCCACCAGCCAGAAGCAGGCGAACACGCTCTTCAGCGGCGGCCTGACGGTGTTGAACACCAACACCTCGACATATAACTTCGGCTACACGCAGGGCTTCATTACCGGAACCCAGCTCGCGGTGACCTTCAATAACTCCCGCGTTACGACAAACAACCCGTTCTCGAACTACAGCCCGGACATCACCTCCAGCTTCCGTGCCACGGCGACCCAGCACCTGCTGCAAGGCTTCGGCTGGGGAGTGAACGGTCGCTTCATCCTCCAGGCGAAGAACGACCGTCGCATCACCGATTCGTCCTTCCGTCAGCAGGTGCTCTACACGGTCAACCAGGTGGAGAACATCTACTGGGGCCTCGTCAGCGCCTATGAAGATGTGCAGGCCAAGGAGCGGGCGCTCGGCCAGTCGACCCAGTTGACCTCCGACAATCGCAAGCAGCTTGAGATCGGCACCCTGGCTCCGCTCGACGTCGTCAACTCCGACAGCACGGTGGCGACAGACAAGCAGGCGCTGATCGTCTCGCAGACGAACCTCGAGTATCAGCAGCTCATCATGAAGCAGGCCATCGCCCGGACGTTGAACGATCCAGCACTCTCGGCAGCGCCGGTTATTCCGACCGACCGCGTCGGCCTCGATCGTCTACCGGAAGAAGACACCCCGGTTGAAGACCTCGTCCGCCAGGCCTATGTGAACAATCCGCAGATCGAGCAGGCGATCCTCAACATGAAGAACAACGAGATCACCATCAAAGCGGAGAAGAACGGACTTCTGCCCACGGTCGATGCGTATGCCTTCTACGGTGCCAGTGCTCTTGGCGGAGCGCAGAGTGCGAACGCTCTGAACTTCAACACCGGTAAGCCCTATGACCCGGGCACGTTCCCATCGATCGGTTACGGCACCGTCCTCAAGGATCTGTTCAACAGCAGCGCTCCCGATAAAGGCGTTGGTGTAAACATTACGATCCCTCTTCGCAACCGCACCGCGCAGGCTGATCAGGCCCGCTCGCAGATGGAGTACCGCCAGTCACAGATGCGCTTGCAGCAGATCTACACGCAGATCCGCATCCAGGTCATCAACGCGCAGTTCGCTTTGACGAACGACCGCGCCCAGGTGATGGCGGCGCAGGCCGCGCACGACTTCGCCAACCAGAGCCTCGATGCAGAGCAGAAGAAGTACAAGCTCGGAGCTTCGACGACGGCCAACGTCCTGCAGCAGGGACGTAACCTGGCCACCAGCGAGAACAATCTGCTCTCCGCTACTGCGGCCTACGCAAAGGACCGCGCCGCGCTGCAGCAGTTGCTCTCCACGACGCTCGATCACTACAGCATCAGCATCGAGTCCGCGGCGACCGGCGATATCGCCAAGGCTCCGGTGATCCCGGGGCTGACTGCACCGAAGGCCCCCGAAGCTCCGAAGCCGATCTCCTCCACGCCGCCTCCGCCTCCGCAGTAGGCCATCACAAGACCGCAACGAGAAGGCCCGGACTTCGGTCCGGGCCTTCGTCGCGTCGTAGCATAGAAGAGAAGTGGAGATGGAATGAGCAGTGAGCAAGTGAACGGGCTGGCCAAGGCGGCCTCGGCGTATCTAAGGTCCGCGATGCATCAGCCAGTGGACTGGCAGGAGTGGGGCCCCGAAGCATTCGCCAAGGCGCAGGCCGAAGACAAGCCGATCCTGCTCGACATCGGGGCGGTGTGGTGTCACTGGTGCCATGTGATGGACCGCGAGAGCTATGAAGATCCGCTGACCGCACAGATCATCAACGACCACTACATCGCGGTGAAGGTCGACCGCGACGAGCGGCCCGATGTGGACACCCGTTATCAAGCCGCAGTCGCATCGATAAGCGGACAGGGCGGCTGGCCGCTCACGGCATTTCTCACGCCAGCAGGTCTGCCCTACTTCGGCGGCACCTACTTTCCCCCGAAGGACCAGCACGGCCGCCCATCGATGCAGCGCGTTCTGCTGACCATGGCCGAGGCATTCCAGAAGCGCCGAGGCGAGGTAGATGAGTCCGCGGAAAGCGTCCTCGCAGCCATCGAGGAGAACGAGACATTCAACGAGACGGCGTCGAATCCAGGCGCTGAACTTCACGCGAAGCTGATCGCCGCGACGCTGAAGCAGTTCGACGCCCGCAACGGCGGCTTCGGCGGCCAGCCAAAGTTCCCGCACCCCGGCGCGATTGATATGCTGCTCGACGCCGCATCACGCACCAACGCCATAGCCGGAACACGAGACGCCGCGCTGATCACGCTCGAAAAGATGGCGAAGGGCGGCGTCTACGATCATCTCGCCGGAGGCTTCCATCGCTACAGCGTCGATGAGCGCTGGGTCGTTCCTCACTTCGAGAAGATGGCCTACGACAACAGCGAGCTGCTGAAGAACTACGTCCACGCCTACCAGAGCTTCGGAGCGCAAGAGTGCGCCCGCGTTGCCTTCGAGACGATGCAGTGGATCGACGAGTGGCTGAGCGACCAGGACCGCGGTGGTTTCTACGCCTCGCAGGATGCTGACTTCTCGCTCGAAGACGACGGCGACTACTTCACCTGGACCCGCGCCGAAGCGGCTGCCGCGTTGAGCAGGGAAGAGCTTGCCATCGCCGGCCCGTGGTTCGATATCGGCGAACTCGGCGACATGCACCACAATCCGCAGAAGAACGTGCTGCACATCCTGCAGCCGCTGGCGGCTGTCGCGAAGTCCGCACGAGTCACCGAGGACGATGCCACAGCGTTGCTGGCAAGTGCCAAACGCAAGCTCTACGCGGCACGTCTCGCGCGGCCGACGCCCTTCATCGATAAGACTCTCTACACGGCGTGGAACGGCATGTGCATCTCGGCATACCTCGAAACCTCGCGCGTGTTGCGCATCCCGGAGGCGCGGGCGTTCGCGCTGAAGTCGCTCGACCGAGTGCTCGATTCCGCCTGGAGCAGCGATGCATCGATGGCGCACGTCGTCGCCTACGCCGACGGTCTCGCTCGCGCCTCACGCGTGGCTGGCGGCCTCGAAGACTACGTCTTCATCGGCCACGCCGCGCTCGATGCCTGGGAGACCACCGGCGAGTTGAAGTACTACACCGCCGCCGAACAGATCGCCGCCAGCACCGTCACTCGCTTCTACGACACCCAGGGCAACGGCTTCTTCGATACGGAATCTCTGCCCGAAGGAGAGCAACGCCCCGGCGTTCTCGGCACCCGTCGCAAGCCGCTGCAGGATTCCCCCACGCCAGCAGGCAATCCCGTCGCGGCATCTCTCCTTTTGCGAGTCGCTGCGCTCAATGGCAGCGAAGATTACTCAGAGAAGGCGAAGCTCACGCTGGAGAACTTTGCCGGCATGGTCGAGCATCTCGGACTCTACGCCGCAGGCTACGCGCTCGCGCTGCAAAGAATGATTCAACCGCCCGTACAAATCTGCGTAGTCGGCGAAGACGCGCTGGCCGATGAACTCGAAGGCATCGCGCTGGCACGCTTCGTCGTAAACAAATCGGTGATCCGTCTCCGTCGCGATCAGCTCGGCTCGCTTCCGCCGGCACTCGCGGAGACGATCCCGAATCTTCCCTCCACCGCAACCAGCATCGCTTTAGTCTGCACGGGAAGAAGCTGCCTCCCGCCAGTGAGTGATGCAGAGGGGCTGATCGCGGCGCTCGCCACCGCGATCTAGCCCGCGCCTCTACGTCCCAATCAGCGGCTGCTGCGCCGGTGGAGCCGTAGGATCGGCGTGCTGCATCACCAGCATGTTGGCCGGGTCCGTCCCCAGCGGAATCCCCTCGCTCTCGAAGGTCTTGATGATCCGTCTGCGAATCTCGCGCAGCACACCCCACTGCTGGTTGGCCCGGCATTTGATCGTGATGGGGTAGACCACCTCGCGCCCCTTGATCTGGTCGAGCCCCGGAACGTCGGGGTCCGCGATCACGACCTGCTTGAACGCCACGTCATTACGCACCTCCATCGCAACAGCTTTCAACAGCCGCAGGACCTTGTCCGGGTCCGCACTCGCGTCGACATTCAAATTGATCGCACCCACGGAGAAGTCCCTCGATTGATTTGAGACAGTAGCGATCTGGCTGTTGGGAATGATGTGCAGTGTACCGTCGCCATCGCGGAGAGAGGTGCGGCGCAGGCTCATATCCTCCACCGTCCCAGTAAGCGAGGCGATCTTCACGACATCGCCCACATTGAACTGGTCTTCGACCAGAATCAGGATGCCATTGATCATGTCCTTAAAGATGGACTGCGCTCCAAGACCGATACCCACTCCCAACACTCCAGCCGAGGCCAGCAGAGGTGTCAGGTTGATGTTGAACACTGACAGCACATGCAGCAGGACAATGAATCCAATGATGCTGTAGGATGTCGCCCGCAGGACGGCGGCCATGGTGCGAAGCTGCGAAGCGCGCTGCGTGTTGCCGACCTGGCGGTCAGCCAACCGCAGCATCCGGTTGACGAAGAACTTGACCAACTGCGTAAGGGCGAAAGCGATGAGCAGCACGACAGCGAGGCGTGGGAGATCGAGCTGGACGAAGTCGATAATCTCGTTGTGCCATCCCCGTTCCACCCCTTCAAGAGTGCGCTCTTCCCGGACCGCCGTGCTCGCTGTAGAAGCCGCTTGCATAAGAATGATTGCTGGGAGCATGATTTCCCTAACTCTTTCTGTAGTTATTCGCCGTCGGTGCGGCGCGAATGAAGGAATACGGATGCGGACCACTTGAAAGCCGTATGGACTCGCATCTGCGGGGCATCACCCAAGTCTATTGAGATGCGTGTTCCATCGAATGAGTAAGAGAAGCAGGATTGGAGCAGGCCGTGAACGGAAGGCGTCAACTTCGAGCAATTCTGGTGTCCGTAGCGGTGCTGGCACTCCAGTGTCCTGCACGGCCTTTGGGATTGGCCCAGATGCAGACTGGTAGCGGTGCCTCGACGATGGGCACAGGAACTGGCAGGACCGGGAGGCATTCGCTCGATGACGATATGGACCCCCATCAAAATCTGCCTGAATCCTACGCAAGAATGCAGAACACAGAGCGACAGAAACGCCTGGTAAGCGATACCGAGCGTCTGCTCAACCTGACGAGCCAGTTGAAGGCGTCCATCGCGAGCTCCGGAGGTGAGGCGCTGACTCCAGACATGCTGCGGCAGATGGACGAGATTGAAAAGCTAGCTCGAAGCGTGAAGAACAAGATGCGGAACTAATAGGACGAACGTCTGCTGGGGAAGTTGCGATGCGGAGACTTTGGTTAGCGGTTGCGGCGGTGATACTCCTCGCGAACACCTTCGGGTGGACGCAGCAGCGGAGCATTGCGCCAATTCAGATTCCCGCTCCAACCCAGTCCCAGCCTCAGGCTGCCGCTGAGGCTGACCCAGCTAAGGAAGCGACTCGCACGTCGAAACAGAAACTTCTGGATGACCAGGCCCAACGTTTGGTAACCATGGCGACCGAACTGAAGACGGCGGTCGACAAGACGAACAAGAATATCCTTTCGATGGACGTAGTAAGGAAAGCTGAAGAGATTGAGTCTCTTGCGCACAAGATGAAAGATCAGGGGAAGAAATAGAGGTCGGGCTGCTACGTGCTTTTTTGCAGAGCGGAGTTCCCGGTGTCTACTCGTTCCGAAGACGCAAACTTTGGTTTTGTTTCATTAGCTAAGGCCGTTCGGGCCCTGGAAATGGAGAGAACTTCGCGATTACCGTAACCTTCTAATTCGGTTACTCTCGTCCGATGTCCAAGGCCTTATTGGGTGATCTGGCGAGCGTCGTCTGCTAACTTGCAACCATATTGAATAAATTTGCATCCGCGCTTGCCGGAGGTTGTCTTGGCCGCACACGTCATATCCGAACTTTCTCAGCCCTCTCCGCTGACATCCGCTCTGCCCACGGTAGAGACTCTCACATCGAAAGATGCTCGCCTGGAGATTGATCCAGCTTCGTACTCGGCCCTGTACAACAACACCCCGTTCAGCTTCCAGCACAATCTGCATAAGCTTGATCTCTTCCAGTTCGAATCCATCTGCGACCTGGCAGACCGCTACACCGGCGCTTCGCCGAACGACTACTTCGTCACCGGATCCAGCCCGAAAGCAGATGCCGCCTTCTTCGACACCGAGCAGATCGTCTTGAAGCCAGTTGAAGCGATCCGCAAGCTGGATGAGAAGCCCACTCGCATCCTGCTGAAGCGGCCGGAGAACTACGACGTACGCTTTCGCGATCTGATGAATGGCTTGATTCAACAACTTCGCGCCTTGCCTGGCGGCCTGGGCAACCAGCCAATCCGCCGGATCCAGTCGAGCATCTTCATTACCTCCGCCGCTGCGACGACGGCTCTCCACTTCGATCCCGAGGTCGCCTTCTTCACCCAGATCGAAGGTGACAAGGACTACCACGCTTATCCGCCTGATCAGGTGACCGAGGAGGAGTTGGAGACGTTCTACTCGCGCGGCCGAGTCAGCATCGGACAGTTGGACATGTCAAAGCTGAATCCGGACCAGGACCACTTCTTCCCCCTGAAGGCCGGAGTCGGATTCCACCAGCCGCAGAACTCGCCCCACTGGGTGCAGACGCGGGCGGTCCGTTCGATCTCCTACAGCCTGGTCTACGAGACCGCGCTGGACAAGCAGATCGGTCTCACCCGTGCTTTCAACTACTTCGAGCGGAAGGTCGGTTTACATCCTGCTGCGCCGACGAAAAACCCGCAGTTGGATGGACTCAAAGCGCGCGCGATCGTTCCGGTGCGCTTCGGACTCAAGGTCGCCCACAAACTCCGTCACGGATAAGCGCCCTCGATTGAGTAGCTTCAAAGGGATGGCCGCGAAGTCTTCGCGGCCATCCTTTTTCCTTTGCTGAGAGCCTCGCCGGTCTTCGGCGGCTGCGATTTGCCTACCGTCACAGCCGTGTGGCAAAGTGTGAATCCTCCGAGAAATCGGTACAATCGGTAGTGGTTCGGATCGTCAATCGCGTCGAGGAAAATGGCATGGGTCGCAAAACTTTACCGAGCCTTAACGGCTCGTCTACGTCCGTGCAGGAAGCGGACGATACCCTGTTAGATCGCGAACAATTGATTGAGTTCTACCGGCTGATGTACCTGTCGCGCCGAACGGACGACCGCGAGATCGTCCTCAAGCGGCAGCAGAAGATCTTCTTCCAGATATCCTGCGCCGGACACGAGGCGCTTCTGGTCGCCGCTGGAATGGCGATGCGTCCCGGCTACGACTGGTTCTTCCCGTACTATCGCGACCGCGCAATCTGCCTGACGCTCGGCAACACGGTCGAAGAGCAGCTACTGCAGGCTGTCGGCGCGGCCGACGACCCCGCGAGCGGTGGCCGCCAGATGCCCTCGCACTGGGGTATCAAGAAGCTGAACATCGTCACCCAGTCCTCCGCCACGGCGACCCAGTGCCTGCACGCGGTAGGCTGCGCAGAGGCTGGGCGGTACTTCCGCAACCATCCCGAAGCCTCAGCCAAGCCAGCCCTCTCCTCAGGCATCGACTACCGGCAGTATAAGGATGTGAAGTTCGAAGCCGACGAAGTCGTCTATGTCTCCATCGGCGAAGGCTCGACCAGCCAGGGCGAGTTCTGGGAGTCGCTGAACACCGCTTCGAATGCCAAGCTGCCGATCGTCTTCGTGGTCGAAGATAACGGCTACGCGATCTCCACCCCGGTCGAGGCAAACACACCCGGCGGAAACATCTCGAAGCTGGTGGCAAACTTCCCCAACTTCCACTTTGCGGAAATTGACGGAACCGACGCCATCGCCAGCTACAAAGCCATGGTGGAAGCAGTCGCCTACTGCCGCGCAGGCCATGGTCCGGCGCTGGTGCACGGCCACGTGGTGCGGCCTTACTCGCACTCGCTCTCAGACGACGAACGCCAGTATCGCTCCGCCGAAGAAGTCGAAGCGGACTCGCTGAAGGACCCCATCGCCAGGATGCAGATGTACCTGCTGCGCGAGGGTATCCTCAACGAAGCCGAGATCGACCGCCTCGAACGCCAGGTGGACGAAGAAGTGCAGCGCGCAGCCGACCGCGCGGTGCGTGGCCCTCTGCCGGTTGCAACGCGGGAGGCGATTCTCAAGCATGTTTATTCCGAAGACCTGAGCGTCACCGATCCCCGATTCTCCACCGAGCCGCAGCGCACCCCGGACGACGCCGAACGCACCATGGCAGACCTTATCAATGCCTGCCTGAAGGACGAGATGCGCCGCGACGAGCGCATCGTCGTCTTCGGCGAGGACGTAGCCGACGCCACCCGCGACACCGCGCTCCGGGCAGGGAAGATCAAAGGCAAGGGCGGCGTCTTCAAGCTCACCTCCGGTCTGCAAAATGAGTTCGGCAACGACCGCTGCTGGAACTCCCCGCTCGCCGAAGCCAACATCGTGGGCCGCGCGGTGGGCATGGCCGTGCGCGGCATGAAGCCCGTTGTCGAGATCCAGTTCTTCGACTACATCTGGCCCGCCGTCCACCAGATGCGGAACGAACTCTCCGTGATCCGGTGGCGCTCAAACGGAGAGTACAGCTGCCCGGTCGTGATCCGTGTGCCGATTGGCGGCTATCTTACTGGCGGCTCGATCTATCACTCGCAGTCGGGCGAGAGCATCTTCACGCATACGCCCGGAATCCGCGTGGTGATGCCGTCGAACGCCCTCGACGCCGTCGGCCTGCTGCGAACAGCGATCCGCTGCGATGATCCGGTGCTGTTCCTCGAACACAAGCGCCTGTACCGCGAAACATTTGGCCGCGCGATGTATCCGGGGCCGGAGTACGCAATCCCGTTCGGCAAAGCCAAGATCGTGAAGGCTGGCACAGACGTCACGGTGGTGACCTACGGAGCGGTTGTGCCCAGAGCTCTGCAGGCTGCCATGAAGATCGAGCGCGAGCTGGGCATTAGCGTCGAGTTGATCGACCTCCGAACCCTCAGCCCCTACGACTGGGAGACGATCGCCGAGTCCGTGCGCAAGACGAACCGCGTCATTGTGGCCCACGAAGATATGCAGAGCTGGGGCTATGGCGCAGAGATCGCCGCCCGGATCGGTGACGAACTCTTCCACGATCTCGACGCCCCCGTGCGCCGAGTTGCTGCGATGGACACCTTTGTGGCCTATCAGCCGGCGCTGGAGGACGTGATCCTGCCGCAGGCGGATGATGTCTACAAAGCGATTGCGGAACTCGCAGCGTTTTAAGGGCAACTTAACCCGCAGATCGGCGTTTGACTGGGTAGAGCTGCTGCGGGCGCTCGTTCCAAGCCTGCTGCGATGTGGAGTCTGCCATGGCGATTTTGAAAGATTCGAGCGATTGGGGCTGTGACCTGCACGGGCGAGACTTGGCGCGGCGCGCGGTTTCGCGGCGCGGGTTTATGAAGAACGGCGCGCTCGCCCTCATCGGGACCTCCGTGATTCCCGCCTTTTTGCATCGCAGCGTCATGGCGGAGATGACGACCGCCGCAGCAAACAAGAAGAAGCTGGTGGTGCTTTTCCAGCGTGGGGCCGCAGATGGGTTAAACGTTGTCGTCCCCTATCGCGAGAAGAACTACTACTCGATGCGGCCCTCGATCGCGATCAAACCGAATGAGGTTCTGGACCTGGACGGGTTCTTTGGCCTGCATCCAGCGTTGGCAAGTTTCAAGCCGCTCTACGAACAAGGACACCTGGCCGTGATTCATGCGGCGGGATCGACGGATTCGTCACGGTCGCACTTCGACGCCCAGGACTTTATGGAGAGCGGCACCCCTGGAATCAAGTCGACCGAGGACGGCTGGCTGAACAGAGCCCTCGCAGACGAGAAGACCTCCGGGAAGCTCTCGCCATTCCGTGCCGTCGCGCTGGGGACGCAGGTTCCGCGCACGCTTGCAGGCAGGGTGCCAGCGGTGGCGGTGGCCAATGTCGCAGACTTTTCGGTCGCCGGTAAAGGCCAGCAGACCAGTGCCTTATCGAATGCGTTTCAGGCGATGTAC
This sequence comes from Granulicella aggregans, assembly GCF_014203275.1. GTDB lineage: Bacteria > Acidobacteriota > Terriglobia > Terriglobales > Acidobacteriaceae > Edaphobacter. The sequence goes on along the minus strand of NZ_JACHIP010000006.1, from coordinate 59,250 downwards.
GACGAGAGTACGGACGCAGTGCTTCACGGCACGGGACAGGAAACCTTCGAAGCGGTGAAGATGCTCAAGTCTGCTGACCCCGCTAAGTATCAGCCTGCAGCAGGCGTGGCGTATCCCAAGGGCGGCTTCGGCAACAGCATGAAGCAGATCGCGCAGTTGATGAAGGCGAACCTCGGAGTGGAAGCGGCGTTCTCCGACATTGGTGGATGGGACACGCACCAGAACCAGGGAGCGGCAACCGGGCAGCTTGCGGGACGTTTGAAGGAGTTCTCCGAGGCGATCTCAGCGTTCTGGAGGGACATGGGAGCAGAGGCTGAAAACATCACGCTGGTGACCATGTCGGAGTTTGGCCGTACCGCCCGGCAGAATGGTACCGGTGGTACTGATCACGGTCACGCGAACGTGATGTTCGTGCTGGGCGGGCAGGTGAAGGGCGGCAAAGTCTACGGCAAATGGCCGGGCTTGAGTGATGGCCAGCTGAACGAGGGCCGCGATCTTGCCGTGACTACGGACTTCCGCCGCGTTCTGGGCGAGGCAGTGTATAAAACCCTCGGATCGAAAGACATGGAACGAGTCTTCCCCGGAGCGCGAGTGGTGCCGGGGGATTTTCTAGGGTTCGCCTAGAAGACGAAGGTCGACGGTTGAGCAGAGCCTTTCGGCATATTCCAAGCTGCTCTCTCCTTCTAACGTTGGAGCCGGAGCAGCGGCCGCCCCGTGTAAGGAGGAAGCCGCTCGCTCTGCGAGGACGCGATTGGTTAGAAGGTGTAGTGCGCAGCCAGCTGCAATGTCCGCGATGGAGTAGTTCCGGATTGCAGCGTGCTGATCTTGCCGAAGCTGGCGCTGCCGAACGTTGTGTTTGGATTGCCAAGGTTCGCGTGGTTGAAGGCGTTGAAGGCTTCGAGACGGAACTCGACACCGTGGTTGTCATGAAGCGCAACTCGCTTCAGCAAGGTAAAGTCTGCCGTAATCAGGCTTGGTCCGCGTCCAAAGGTGCGGGGCGCGTTCCCGAAGGTGTATGCAGCATTTTGCGTAAAGGCCCCCGTATTGAACCACTGGTTAATCTTCTGCGCCCTGGCTCTTGATGAAGAGAGGCTGTTCGGATCGCCGGTAAGGTTCGGACGAACTCCATCGGAGTAACTGCCCGTGTTGTTCGTCGCGTCGATCACGCTAAGCGCAGTGCCCGAGTGAATCTCAGCAAGGCCGCTGACGGACCATCCGCCAACCGTCTGGCTGAGCCAACGTGACTGCACGTCGACAAGTTTGCCGCGGCCAACCGGCAACTCAAATACGCCATTGGCGATGAGCCGGTTGCGTACATCGTTGCCAGACAGGCCCCAGCGATCCTGCGGGTTGTAGTAGTCGGTGTAAGTGTTGGTTCCGGGGTAGCTTGCCAACTCGCTGCGCGACGTCTGGTTATCGAGGAACTTCGAGTAGGTGTAGTTCACCTGATACTGGAAGCCATGGCTGTAGCGCTTTTGCAGTCCTACATTCACGCCGTTGTACTTTGACGCGCCAATATCCGGATAGAGATTCTGCACATTGTTGAACTGCGGGAAGGGACGGAGAATCTGCGTATTGGGATAGGCTGAGGGATTGGCGGCAATCAGTGCGAGGTTCTGGGGAGTTATCTGGTCGATCGCTTCGGCGGATGGGCTAGGAAGATGGTGCCCAAAGGTCCCTAGATATCCAGCCTCAAACAGGAGACTCCCTGCGAACTCATGCTGCACGTTGAAGTTCGCCTGATAGATGTAGCCAGTCAGACGATGCGGTGCGATGAACTGTGGAGCGATGTAGGGCCTCTGTCCCACTGCGACGGCACCGTACCCAGACGTCAATTGATCGAGCGTCGGGACAGCGGCAAGTCCCGTGCCTGCGGTTGCATTGTCTTTCAGCAGGAACGCCGGCGTGCCCGAGCCGGGATTTGAAGAGGATACGGTGACTGCATTCGAGAAGCCGGTGTTCAAGACGATCGGTGTCGCCTGATCGTACTCGCCAGGGTAAAGCACCGAGAAGCCTCCGCGAACCACGCTATGCTCGCGCGGCGTATAGGCGAATCCGAACCGCGGCCCGAAGAGGGCGTCGTCGAAGTTATTGGCATACTTACTCTGCCCATTGATGCCAGCAAAGGTGATGACGCCCGGCGTATTTGAGACGGGGTTACTCTGCGTTGTGTCGAAGGAGTTCTGGCGGTTATCGCTGAGGTAGCGGGGCGAGTCCACGTCCCAGCGAAGACCGTAGTTCAGTGTAAGACGATCGTTCACGTGCCAGTTGTCCTGAGCATAGAGACCTACACTCCATGCAAGTGAGTGGAGGTATAAGGTCTCCTGCCGGCTGGCTGAAGCGACGCGGCCCCAGAGCAGGTTTGCCAAGCTTCCCGCAGCAGTGTTCGTACTGACACCCGTGTTGTTGAAGGTGAAAAATCCACCACCCGAGGGTGAATAAAGATCGCCATCCGCGGCGGTGCGATAATCCACACCAAACTTGAACTGATGACTGTTGCGCTGCCAGGAAAAGTTATCGGTGTATTCATTGCTGACAATAGGAGTCTGCAGTCGCTGCTGTTGGGATGTATTTCCGATTGCATTCAGGCCGTTGACCGTAACTCCGGGGAAAAACGTTGGATTGGTTCCGGGTAGACCTAAATCCGTAGCCGCCGTCGACTTCACTCCATGGCTGATCGAGAGTGACTGGCGTCTGGTGAATGTCACGCGAGCTTCGTTGAGCAGCTTCGCGTTGAAGATATGATTCCAGGTCGCGGAAGGATTGTAGTAGTAGTTATGCGAGAGCACGCCGTAGCTGTCTGTTCCGGGAGTAGGGAAGACATCCTGAGTGTCGGTATGATCCGGCTGAGCGAGGAAGCGTCCGTAGATAGAATCCTTCTGGCCGAAGGTGTGATCGAGCCGTACAACATAGTCATTGAAGACCGCGGGTGCGGGATTATTGCTGCTGTAGTTGTTGCTGTTGATCGAGGCCCCCGCGACGTTTGGCAGCGGATAATACGACGCCAATTTAACTCCGTATGGGTCAAGCTCCGACACGGGGATTTTATTCAGGGTCCCGTCGTCTCCAATGACTTGTTTGCCAGTCTTAGGATCGATGATCGGGGTTGCGATCGCACTGAAGTCGCCAGCGCGTTCGGCCGCCGTAGGTACGCTCAGAAGTAGTACGTTCGTCGACGTCTGAAGCTTTCCTTCGTAGGTAAAGAAGAAGAAGGTCTTGTCCTTCTTGATGGGACCGCCGATACTTCCGCCGAAGAGTTTGTACTTCAAGGGCGGATTCTTTGTCGTAAAGAGCGGAACGGCCTGAAGGTCCTGGTTGCGGTAGTAGATGTATCCGCTCCCGTGATAGTTATTCGTGCCGGACTTAGTCGTCATCTGGATGACGCCGCCGCCGGAGCGGCCAAGCTCAGCCGTGTAGTCGCTCACACTGAGGCTGAACTCCTGCAACGAGTCGATGGGCAGGTCGAACATCTGTGTGGGTACGCCCTGCAGCAGGTTCTGTGTCGTTCCGCCATCGACCGTGTAGTTTGCGTTTCCGCCACGGCCACCGGCAATCGCGAAATATGCGCCAGAGCCCGTGCCGCCTCCAACTACAAAACCATTGAGCCGCTGCAATTGTGTCGCGCGCCGATCGATTAGCGGAAAGTTGGTGATGGTCTTGTTCTCGATCACGTTGGTCACCGAAGAGGCTGCAGTCTGTAGCAACGCTGCATCCGTCTGCACGTCGATCGACTGCTCCACCTGGCCTGGCGTGACGACAAACTCGACCGGTGTTGTCTGGCCAGTCAAGAGTTGTACTCCTGTTTGTGTTTGGGTGCCGAAGCCTGCCTTCTCGACCTTAATCTCATATTTTCCCGGGATTAGTACGGGGAAGGAGAAGAAGCCGGAGTCGTCGGACCTGGTCTCATGGACATCACCGGTCTCGGCGCGGGTTGCGGTTACGGTGGCGCCGCCGATCTGTGCCTTCTGGCTGTCCTGCACGGAGCCGGAGATCGCCGCGCTGTTCTGCGCGTCTGCTCGAACGGCCCCGAGAGCAAGGGCGGCCGCTAAGGCAAGTCGCACGAGGCCGATTTTATTTAGAAATAGCGTCTTCATCACAACTGGCTCCTGATAGGTCGTACGTTGTTCCAAGAGAAAGAAAAAAGCCCACGAGATTGTTCTCGTGGGCTCTAGAGCTGCTCATGTTGAGATGGAGGTCAACACAATGCGGCGATAGTTTCAGACGAGATTGCGCTTGAGCGCGTCCTATTGGTCGCCCTGAAACAACAATTCATGGATTGCGGGTAAATCACTCAGAACTCCAGTACGAGAGTCGGGGTTCGAAAACAGAGAAGAGGGCATCACTTCGGATTCCTGCCCATGCGCCGGGTCAAGAAAAAACCCACCGGAACTACGGGTGGGCAGTGTGCTTTCTGGGGTTTATCTCGATCGAAGAGAAGCTCAGATGCAGTGCCCACAACATATTCCGGCGCGGCGGATACAACAGGCCGTGCGGCGGAGATACATGGATTGGGTAGCACGAAACATCAAGAGAGTTTCCTACGAGAGATTATCGGGTAACTTTTCGAAGACTAGAGCGGATGACGCAGTATGTCAACAAAGCTTCCTGATAATTTTTATTTTCTCAAGTCACTTAGTCGTCACAATGCTTTGTTTTGCCCGCATCTTCATTGCAACTCGGCAGAGTTGAGATCGCTTATAGTCGCGGGTGTGCCGCTTGACACCATCTGGTTGCTATGGCTAAATCAGCATAGTCATGGAAAAGCAAGTCCAACCTGCCGCAGTCAAGCCCAGCATCGTGAACCTGGCTCCCCGCCGGTCGCATGCTCGCCGGTATTGTTGTTGACTCTCTTCCATCTTGCTCCCTGAACGCTATCCCTTCCTAAGCCGGTATACGGCCTGAACTTGATCTGCGCCCATTCGTTCCTTGAACGACTGCGTCCGCACCTCGTGAGCTCAGTGGGGTAGTTCTGCACAGACCGCCGCACTCACTTGAAGGGTCCCTGAATGAATCTCCTCTTTCGACACACCAGGCCACTGCGCCTCGTGCTGCCTGCTGTAGCGCTCCTGCTCGCATATACCTCGCGAAGCGGCGGTGGTCCAACGGTAGCTGCTGCCTCGGAAGCTCCGGCGCTTAATCCCGCGCAGGCCGAGTTTTTTGAGAAGAGCGTGCGTCCTGTGCTCTCGAACAACTGCTATACATGCCATGCCGCGAACACAAAGTCGGCGGGAGCTCTTCGCGTCGACGACCTGCAGGCACTCCTGAAGGGCGGAAGGTCCGGCCCCGCGATCGTCCCCGGCGATCCGCAAAACAGCCTGCTCCTTCAGCGTCTTCTCACCGATGACGAGAAGCATCGCATGCCCAAGGGCGACGATCCGCTGCAGAAGTCTGACATCGACAACCTCACGACATGGATCAAGGCAGGCGCCTACTGGCCCGCGTCGACGGACTCCGCTGAGCCGGGCAAAAATGCCAAGCCTGTCGACGATTCAAAGGCCGCCGATTCGAAGCCCAAGGTAAAGCTCGTCGCGAAGTTCAACCCCGATCCTCCGAAAGCCCAGCTCGCTTACTTCGAGAAGAACGTCAAGCCGATCCTTGCGAGCCACTGCTATGCCTGCCACGCCGCAGACACCAAACCCGCAGGCCGCCTTCGCCTTGATACGACAATCGGCATTGAGACGGGCGGCAACTCCGGCAGCTCGGTCTTACCCGGCGATCCCGACAAGAGCCTCATCCTTGTCCGCGTGTTGCAGACCGACAAGAAGCACCGCATGCCTAAAGACAGCGATCCGCTCACCGCAGATGAGATTGCGAAGATCACCACGTGGATCAAGAACGGCGCAGCGCTGCCGGATGAGACGGAGAAGCTGCCGCCACTCTCGGCCAAGTTGGAGCGCACCTATACGAAGTTGAAGGCGGAACACTGGGCGTTCAAGCCACTATCGAACCCCACTGTCCCTAACGTCAAAGACACAAAATGGCCAGCGCAGAACAAGCGCGGCACAGCCTCTGGCGATATCGATCGCTTCCTTCTTGCTGGTCTTGAGACCAAGGATCTTGCTCCTGTTCCGGACGCTGATCCCGTCACACTGCTGCGCCGCGTCACCTACGATCTCACCGGCCTGCCCGCCACTCCCGAGGAGGTCAAAGCCTTCCGCAAGGACCACTCAGAGAAGGCATACGAGGAGCTCGTCGACCACCTGCTGGCGTCGCAGCAGTACGGAGAACGCTGGGGCCGCCACTGGCTCGATGTCGCGCGATACGCCGAATCCACGGGCCCTTCGCGCAACATTCCCTATCCCCATGCGTGGCGCTACCGCGACTACGTGATCGACTCGGTCAACAAAGATGTGCCCTATGACCGCTTCCTGAAGGAGCAGATCGCCGGTGACCTTCTGCCCGAAGGTAGTCCCGCCGATCGCGATCGCCTGCTCATCGCCACCGGCTTTCTCGCTATCGGGGTGAAGGACGTAAACCAGCGCTTTGAAGCGCGCTTCCTGATGGACAACGTGGACGACCAGATCGATACAGTTACGCGTTCCACCATGGCGCTGACGGTCTCCTGCGCCCGGTGCCACGATCACAAGTTCGACCCCATCCCGGCGACTGATTACTACGCTCTCGCAGGCATCTTTACCAGTACCGACGACGCCGCGGGAGTCAACAGCTTGATGGGAGGCGCGGGCCTCGCGTACTACAACGCGAAGGACCTTCTACTGCTTTCGAGCGCTACAACTGCCCCTTCCGCGCAAGAGGATAAGGTCGCGAAACTTAAGGCTGATATTGCCTCCACAAAGAAGCAACTGGATGCGATCCAAGGCACGCCCGACGGCCTCGTGCTTGGACCGGACAAGAAGCCGAAGCAACTAACCCTCGGCCTCAAAATGCTCGAGCTTCGCAAGGAGTTGCTCGACCTCACTGACCCCGGCACAAGAGGCTACGGCATTCACGGTGCCCGGGAGGGCGACATCGCCGACACCAGCGTTCGCGTTCGCGGCGTGGAGGAACGTCACGGACCCACCGTCCCGCGTGGCTTCCTCACTGCCTTCCAGGTACCCGGCGCCAACCCCGTGAACCCGAAGCAAAGTGGGCGCCTCGAACTTGCCGATTGGATCGCAAGCCCACAAAACCCGCTCACCGCGCGCGTCGCTGTAAACCACATCTGGCAGCATCTCTTCGGCCAGGGCATCGTTTCTACCGTCGATAACTTCGGCATCAAGGGCGATGTTCCCTCGAACCCGCAACTGCTCGACTACCTGGCGGCGGAGTATATCCGCGAAGGTTGGTCGACGAAACGCATGATTCGCAACATCGTGTTGACCCACGCGTACAGGCTCGGTTCGACTTACCCCGAACGCTACAAAGACATCGACCCGGCGAACTATCTCATCTGGCGTCACTCGCCGCGCCGGCTTGAAGCGGAAGAGGTTCGCGACTCTGTGCTCGCCTCTTCAGGCAGGCTGCAACTGCTCCCCCCCGGCGCACCTCTGCCGCAATCACCAGCAGCAAAGCTGAAGATGATTGAGCTTGCGGACAACGGCAAGGAGCTACAGGAGATCAACGCAGGCGCGGACAACAGCAATGACCGCAGCGTCTACCTGCCCGCGCTTCGTGGCATTACACCACGTGCGCTGGCAGCCTTCGATCCCGTATCGCAGACGCTGGTCACAGGCCAACGCGATACCACGATCGTTCCCACGCAGGCGCTCTTCCTGCTCAACTCCAGCTTTGTGCGGGTGCAATCGCAGAACCTCGCACAGAAGCTTCTAGCAGACTCGAGCAAGGCAGATCGACAGATCGAAGAAGCGTACCTGCGCGTACTTGACCGGGAGCCCAGCAAGCAGGAGATCGTCCGGGACAGGCAGTTCCTTGCGGAGTATGCGCAGACCTATAGCAAGTTGCCCACGGACGTGCCCGCGCCACCGGTCGAAGTAAAGACGTCCGTAGTCAAAAAGGAAGATGACAAGGATAAAGAAGTCGTCATCGATCCCGCCTGCCAGGTCGACCAGACCAACGTCGTCCCTGTCGATCCCGTCATCACGTATAGGTCGCCGCAGGAGGCCGCCCTTGCCGGGTTGGTGCAGACCCTCTATGCCTCGGCTGAGTTCCAGTTCCTTCGCTAACTAACCCCGACTCATCTGGAGAGACTCATCATGTCGAAGAATCCGTTTCCCATCTACACGCCACCTGTCTCGCGTCGTTCGCTTCTACGCTCCGCCGGCGCGGGCTTCGGCTACGTCGCGCTTGCCGGTCTTCTTGGTCAGTCGACGCCCCAGGCCTTCGCGGCCACAGCCGATCCGAGGAGCCCGCTCGCTCCTAAGCAGCCGAACTTCAAGCCTCGCGCCAAGCGCGTCATCTTCCTCTACATGGAAGGCGCGATGTCCTCACTCGATACCTTCGAGTACAAGGCCGACCTGCAGAACAACGATAAGAAGTCATCCCCCGGTGGTGGTCTGCTAAACGCCTCGAAGTTCAAGTTCAAACAATACGGAAAAAGTGGTCAATGGTTCTCTGAACTCATGCCCAACATCGCCACGCATGCCGATGAACTCTGCTTCCTGCGTGGTCTGCACACCGACACTCCCGCGCACCCGCAAGCAGTCGTCCAACTGCACACCGGTAGCGCCAACGCCGCGCTCACTCGCCCCAGCATGGGCTCGTGGCTTATCTACGGCCTGGGCAGCGAGAACCAGGACCTCCCCGGCTACATCGTCATCAACCCCACGCCGAACTTCGGCGGTGCGGCCAATTACGGCAGCGCCTTTCTTCCCGCTTACTATCAGGGCACAGGCATCAGCGACGAAGGCTTCATGCCGAACGTAAAGGCCGCCAATCCCCACGCGCTGGAGATCGAACAGCTCGATCTGATTCAGAGGCGCAACCACGATCTCGCCGCCATCAACGGCGCTCCGGAGGCAGTCGAGGGTGTCATCAAGTCCTACGAGCTCGGCTTCAAGATGCAGGGCAACGTACCCGATCTGCTCGACATTACGAAGGAGCCGCAACATGTGCTCGATGCCTATGGCGTGAAGCCTGGCCCCGATGGCTCTTTCGCTCGTCAGTGCCTTACAGCGCGGCGCTTGAGCGAAGCCGGTGTGCGCTTCGTAGAGATTCGTCAGCCCGGATGGGACCACCACACCAACCTGCACAAGGGCATGATCAAGCAGACGGGCATGATCGACAAGCCGACCGCCGCGCTTCTACAGGACCTTGGCGACCGCGGCCTGCTCGACGACACGCTTGTCATCTTCGGCTCGGAGTTCGGCCGCCAGCCAGCTGCGCAGCTCAATGACGATGGCCGCGATCACAACATCACCGGTTACTCCATGTTCCTCGCGGGAGCAGGCGTGAAGAAGGGCTTCAACTATGGTTCCACCGATGAACTCGGCATCAACGCCGTCGATGGGCGCATGCACATGAACGATCTCCACGCCACACTGCTCGCGATCATGGGTATCGACCACGAGAAGCTTACCTACCGCTACGCCGGTCGTGACTTCCGCCTCACCGACGTCGCAGGCATCGTGCAGAAGGACATCTTCGCTTGAGGAGCGATGCGGGGTGAACCGAGGTTCCGCCGGAGGTAAGTGTATCGAGTTGTCCTATTGACGTGCTCTGAGCGGCGAACTAAGTCGATCGATGAAGAATAATCTGCGACGCGAAACAGCGGGACCTATAGCCTGGGGAGTAGCTGTTTCGCTTCGCATCATCATGCTCGTTCGACCGGGGCCGCTTTAGAGTCCTTCATCGCCAATCCGAAATATCGATTCCGTATCCAGAGAGAGACGTTGACCAAACCGATCAGCGCAGGCACTTCGATCAGTGGACCGACAACGCCCACGAAGGCATCTCCGGAGTTCAGACCGAATACAGCCACGGCTACTGCAATCGCTAATTCGAAGTTGTTGCCCGCAGCCGTGAACGAGAGCGTCGCGGCTTGAGCGTAGTTCGCTCCTAAGCGCTTGCCCATCCAGAAGCTCACGAGAAACATGATGAGGAAATAGAGGATCAAAGGAATCGCGATCTTCACCACGTCAAATGGTAGCCGGACGATCAAGCCGCCCTTCAACGAGAACATTACGAGGATGGTGAAGAGAAGAGCGACGAGTGTAAGCGGGCTGATGCGCGGGATGAAGGATGTGCGGTACCACTCCTCTCCCTTGAGGCGGATAAGGAAGAATCGTGTGAAAAAACCAGCGACGAACGGCACTCCGAGATAGAGACCGACGCTCTCGGCGATCTGGCCGACGCCGATCGGAACGACGCTTCCCTCCAGCCCAAACCACTTCGGCATAACTGTCAGGAACGCCCAGGCGTAAAGACTGTAGAAGACCACCTGGAAGACACTGTTGATGGCAACGAGACCGGCGACATAGTCCGTGTCGCCTTCCGCCAGTTCGTTCCATACCAGCACCATCGCGATACAACGGGCTATGCCGATAAGGATCAGTCCCCGCATGTAGGCTGGTTCGTCGCGCAGGAAGACGATTGCAAGAAGGAACATCAGGAGAGGGCCGATGATCCAGTTCTGCACGAGAGACAGGCCGAGGACACGGGTGTTGCGGAAGACCTCGCCCAGCTTATCGTAGCGAACCTTTGCCAGCGGTGGGAACATCATGACGATGAGTCCAAGCGCAATTGGGATGTTCGTCGTGCCCGTCTGAAAGCGATTGACGAAGCTAGCTGAAGACGGAACGAAGTGACCGATGGCGACGCCGATGGCCATCGCAAGGAAGATCCACAGCGTCAGGAAGCGATCGACAAAGGAGAGCTTGTTGCGGGCAGCGGGGACGCAGATCTGTCCTTGGGTAATAGGAGCTGCGGACATTAGCAAGCCTCGCAGGATGCTTCTTGAACTCTTGCCGGTACCGGAGCGCCGTTGAGCGATGCGTACTTCGACGGAGCGCAACAGGCCTTCGTGAGAAGCGCTCGGTCCGTCTGCATTGCCTTCTCGTCCTTCAGCCAGCCTAGAGTTTGTTTGAGGATCTGTGCCGCCCCAATGTGGGGAGGCATCACTATCCGATAGTGCATCCACTTTCCTTCGCGCCGCGCCGCAACGATCCCTGCACTTCGGAGGTACGCCAGGTGCCTTGAGATTTTGGGCTGCGGTCCTCCGAGGATCTCCACGAAATAGCAGACACAAACTTCCTGTTCGCCCATCAGGTTTAGGAGGCGTAACCGCGTGTTGTCCCCAAGAGCCTGAAAGAATCTCTCGACATCGAATGTTCGTTTTGCCATGCCTAATGTATACGCCTTGACGGATACGATGGCAAGACATATAGTCGCCTAAGCAGATGTGTGGAGGCGATATGTCAAAGCAGCTCCTGGAGTCGGTAAAGTTGAAGTACGGAGCAGTGGCGGGAAGCACTTTATCGAATGACCACGCTGGAGTGCAGGCGGTCGCGGAAGCCTTCGGCTATAGTGCGGCCGAGCTCACCTCGATTCCCGCCGAGGCCAATATGGGTCTTTCATGCGGAAATCCCACAGCTACCGCGCATCTCAGGCCGGGAGAAGTCGTGGTCGATCTTGGCTCTGGCGGTGGGCTCGACGTGTTTCTTGCAGCCAGTATGGTCGGTCCGACGGGTCGCTCGATCGGAATCGACATGACACCATCGATGATCGAACGTTCTCGCGCAAATGCGGTCTCTGGCGGCTACACCAACGTGGAGTTTTATCAGTCAACGATCGATCAGATTCCGTTGCCCGATTCCTCAGTCGATTGCATCATCAGCAACTGCGTTATCAATCTCGCGCCGGACAAGGCAGCCGTCTTTCGCGAAATCGCTCGTGTGCTTAAGCCGGGCGGCCGTGTAGCGATCAGTGACATCGCTCTCAAAGCCGAGTTGCCAGAGGCAATCGCGAAGAGCATGGCCGCCTATGTGGGCTGCATCGCGGGCGCGATTTTGATTGAGGAATATCGCAACGGCCTCGCGCAGGCCGGGCTCGAGCACATTCAGATTGTCGATAGCGGTGCCGATCTGAACGCCTATGCCAAGGTCGAGAACCAGTCCGGGTGCTGCTCTCCCGCTATGGAAACAGACCATCCAACAGCCGCTGCTTGCTGCGCGTCTTCATCGCCGACTCTGCATGAGGAACTGAAAGACATCCTCACAAAGTACGACGTCAATCAGGGTGCAGCCAGCGTCAAGATTTATGCCTTGAAGCCGGCTGCGGGGAGCTGCTGCGCCCCTGGTTGCTGCGCCTAGGCCGAGGAGGAACGATGCTCAGAGTAATCTTCGCTTGCGTTCACAACGCAGGTCGCTCTCAAATGGCCGCAGCGTTCTTCAACCAATTGGCCGACCCGCAACGAGCGGAGGCCATCTCGGCAGGAACTGAGCCGGGCCTTCGCGTTCATTCAGAAGTCCTCGAAGTGATGCACGAAGCCGGGCTTGACCTGAGCGCGGCGAAGCCTCAAAAGCTCACCGAAGAACTGGCCCGTGATGCCCAACTTCTCATCACGATGGGTTGCGGAGATAAGTGCCCTTACGTTCCAGGGCTGCGTCGTGATGATTGGCCTCTGCGAGACCCCAAAGGGCTACCGCTGGAGGAAGTTAAATTGATCCGAGGCGAGATCCGTGATCGCGTGCGCGCGCTATTGATCGAGGAATCACTTCTCTCGCTATCGCAATAACCTCTTTAGGGTCGCAGGAAGGGCCATGCCTCCATATTGATTTAATCGCACCCTCTAACACCGCAGACCCTGTTTCGCGTGGCGACGCGGACGAAGTCATGAACCAGTAGAACTCTAGGAGCGCGCTGAATCTCATCCCGGGTACTAACGTCCAGAAACGTCGCAGCCTAATTTCCATAGTTCCTCTTTGATCTCAGTGCGGCTGGCCCGACCGCATCGGGTCGGCGCTCTCCTGCTTGTCAGAGCCTTTATCTTTGCCCCAGGTCTTATACAGCCCGAGGTAGGCGTAGTTCTCCGTCTGCCCCGCAATAGAGTGCCCGTAGGCGAACAGTAGCTGCAGGCCCGGCTGCTTGAAGTGGTAGTAACCACCTGCATCAATCAGCGTCGACGCCTGCGTCTGCGCGGCTGCAGAACCTTCACCCGCGTGAGAGAAAACCTCGGTTGATAGTTCCAGCTTCGTGCTCAGAGTTCGCTTAACCAGATATCCGCCGTATAGGTAGTTCTTGTATTGGGTCTGTGGAACAACGGCGTATCCCACACCGCCTACAAGGCTCCACGGGCCAAACTCCTTCTCAACCCAAATCGGTAGCTTGTACCAAACCCTACCGACGCCAAGCCCTTTGGAATAGCTGCCAGTCGGTATCTCGAACATGGTGAACGAGCCAATCTGCGGGCGATGCTTGGTCTGTTTGATAAAGCCGTACTTCACCCCCAACTCCATATCCTGCACGCCAAAAGCGCTCGGACCGATGCCCCCGGGCGCATAGACGGGTTTGTTTGATGGAATCACCTCTCCGAGCGGCAGAATCACATGCAGTTGGATATTGGGTATCGCGCCCCAGTTGAACTCGAATCCTGGGCTGACCGTATCTATCTCGACTGGCGTTGCGTCGGCTGTCCCGAAGACATAGGCCTCGTAGTGTCCAAGGTCCACGGGCGTTGGATCGTCCGTCTGGAACGGAGGGCCCGCTTGGGCCCAGGCCTTGGAGCTGAATGATGTAATCAGCAGGAGCACCGCCCAGCCCAGGAGTATGGTGTTGGCCTTCGATGACACCTTATTCCAGGCATAAATCACGGACAGCCTCGACGATAGACTCAGGACACCCGCGAATCTTAGATCGAACTTCGATATAAGGCAATGAAGATGAACGTTCCTGACGGTATATTCATGATTTGCTCAAGCATCAACGGGAACTCTTTGCTGGTCTGATTCGAATCCACGTCCTCGTTCATGCGTCTCACAAGGACATCTTCGGCCTTGCGATGATGGAAGAGCTTCGACACCACGGATATCGCATCGGCCCGGGCACACTCTATTCGCTGCTGCATGGAATGGAACGCGCTGGCCTTCTACGGTCCAGGTTGAGGATGGTTCAGCGGCGCAAACGCCGTACGTACCGACTGACTGCTGTCGGAAGGAAAGCTCTCGAAAGTGCGAAGGCCAAGGTTGATGAGCTGCACCATGAACTTCACGAAGTCCAGCCGAGACAGATCACGAAGCTATTAGAGCCGCTCTGATCCTGGCTAGCTGCGACAGAGTAACTCCGCCACTGCTTTTGTCACTCGCTTGAAAACTACTGAGCGGTGAGTTGGGTCTGCGCTTCCGCCGGGAGAGGTTTATTCGCGGTCGAAAGCAGGAATGAAACCTGCCACATCTCCTGTTCGGAAAGCAGAGCGGAGTAAGCGGGCATTCCCGTCAGTCGAATGCCGTTCTTGACCTTCCAGTAGGTCTCGCCGACAGGATCATCGCTCACCCCAACCACGTCGTTGCGATGTGTCTGCCAGAGCTGTGGGACGCTTGGATACATGTGCTTTCCGATCGCAGAGGGCTTCTGCGGAAGCCCATGACAAAAGGCACACTCCCTCTTGTAGACCGCTGCTCCAGCAATCAGATCCTGTGGCGTGCTCGCATCCGGGTGACTCACCGGCATCTCATGATCGATGCGCTTGGCTAACGGGGTGTGGACGATCGCCGCTTCCATCGGGAAAGCAGGATCGGTAACAGACACAGGGGGCTTGCCGAAATCTAGATACGCTAGGGCCAAAATCGGAACGACGGTGATGCCCGCCACAAAACAGAGAACCGATACCGCACCGGTGGCAAAGTTGCGAGGCGTAGGTTTCGCGTTCTTACTATCTTCCATAGAGTGCTACCTCCTGCCAAGGCCACGAAGAGATGGATTGCATATTACTGTTCAGAACAGATCGTACAAGCTCAGTTGATGCGAGTGTCTGTTCCGAATAAAAGACTAAGACAATTAAGATGCAGCGCTCCACAATACAAAATGACGTTTCGGTCATATAACTGTTCGACTCGTTGGAGTCGCATCAGAGTTGAGATGAACGGTGCGGTCCTAGCCGAGGCTTCTTATCAAACATGACAGTAAAGTCATGTTCCACGCTGCGTTAAGCTATGCCTACGGTCGTATCCTTGAACTTACTCATGAGAGATCTTGGTGAACCTGAGGTTGAAGCGGATGTTTGGTCCGACTGGCTTCTCCACGGCAGACACGGGCGCGATCTAGACTACGAGCCGATCATGCTCGCTGCGGTTGCGAAGATTCGGGACCGAGTACTCGACGGTGCCAAATTGATCTCAGGTATGACGCTGCTCGATGTGGGTGCCGGTGATGGGCTACTTTCATTCGAAGCGCTGCGGCGAGTAGAGCAGCCCTTTTCTGTGATCCTGTCAGACGTCTCTGCTCCTCTCTTGAAACGTGCCGAACACCTCGCCACCGACCTTGGGCTTCGCGCCCACTGCTCGTTCATTCAGACCCCGGCGCAGACGCTTGCGGCCATCGCAGACGAATCCGTCGATGTAGTCACCTCGCGTGCCA
This sequence comes from Granulicella aggregans, assembly GCF_014203275.1. Lineage (GTDB taxonomy): Bacteria > Acidobacteriota > Terriglobia > Terriglobales > Acidobacteriaceae > Edaphobacter. The sequence goes on along the minus strand of NZ_JACHIP010000006.1, from coordinate 43,782 downwards.
TGCTGGCCTACGTGGAGGACAAGCCTTCAGCTATCCGCAGCTTCCTCCGTGTCCTCAAGCCGGGCGGAAGGTTGTCTCTCGGCGAGCCAATCCATCAGGACGCGGCTGTTCAACTAACCGCGCTGACAAGAGTGTTGCGATCTGAGCCTGAAAATTCTAAAACTCCTTACCTCTCGCTCCTTCAGCGCTGGAGGGGGCTGCAGATGCCATCGACCTCTGCCGAGATTCGCTCGAATCCCTTAACCAACTTCTCCGAGCGGGACCTCGTTCAACTCTTCCGTGATGCTGGCTTCGCGAACGTCCATATGGAGCTCCACATGGACGTCAAATCAGGGCCGGCGATGCCATGGAGCACCTTCATCGAGATAGCTCCGCAGCCTGGAGTTCCCTGCCTCCGCGAGATCTTCGAGCACCACTTCACCGCGGCAGAGGTTGCCCTTCTGGAAAGCGGCATGCGGGCAGATGTGGAGAGCGGGCGACTGACCGGCCAAAACACCAACGTGTATCTGACCGCTGAGAAACTGTGCTGAACCTCAGAGTGAAATGCGTAACCTGGCCACATCGCGCGTCAATCTCAGGAGGTTTCAGTAGAGTCTCTTCATCACCCAAGTTCCAGAGCGTTAATGTCAGGTGCCCTGGTCAGCGAAGTCTTATCGTCTATATACATGTTCTATTCCACAAACCAAATGAGTCCAACCCAAGGGGGGAGGAGCAGACGCCAGCCTTAGCTAGCGAGTTACTTCAGCCTTGGCCAAAACGATTGCACTTGTTTGAGCGGCGGCCTCGAAATACTTCACCATGCGCTGCGGCTCGCTGGCCTGGTAGGAGGCTAGATTGTGTGCCCACCGATATCCGATGGGTTGATACCAGAGTTCGGCCAGAATGGTAAGTCTCCCCGTTCCGCCCCCGGTGGGCACAACATACCGAACGCGGCTTCCGCGTTCCGTGAATCCGGGGTCCCCCAACGCCTCACCCACAACCTTAATATCCTCGCTAGCCGTGGCCTTATCGAAGCCTGCGGGGAGCAGGCGATTGTCCTTCGCATACCGCGCGGCGCTGAGGATTCCCGTCGTCACCTTACCTTGCGCATCGGCAAGAATCGGTTCATAGATCTCTACCTGGTCAGGTCTCGTGATCTCACGGTAGTGTGGTTCAAACGTTGTCGCGTCTTCATCGTTTGCGTTTCCCACGATCGATCCGTCATCCCGAAGCTTTCCCGACTCGAAGATAACTCTTCCGGACTCATCCTTCACCAGCAGATGCAGCCATGCCCTTCGAGAAGGAAACGCGGTCGGCAGCTTGTGTCCGGAGAGATTTTGCGCCAGAACTTCGATTGCGATTGTGCCCGACTTAGAATCGACGCTTTGGATCGTCACCTTAGCCGACTGCGTCTGCAGAAATTCTTTTGTCCTCTCTTTGGCGGCAGTCAACTCCTCGGGTAGAGCCTCCACGGCGAGATCTTCGCGATGGTCGCTCAACATCCCGGCTATCACAAAGTTGGCACCCACGAATACATGCCGCCTCGCGCCCTCCCTAAGCGGACCATAGAGAGCGGTCACTGGTGTCTGCCCCTTGACCTCCGGCATATGGCATTGCTGACAGGTCTGCTTCTTTTCGAAGTCGCTGTGCTGCCACTCCTGATAAGGCATCTGCTCCGGAAACCGTGGGAGCTTCTCGCCACTGGCTACAATCGGGTTGGTATACAGCGTATGGCAGCTTCCGCAAAGCGCGGAGTCGCGTATGTGGTCGCTATGAACTGGCAAATACCCGGCAGTCGACGAATGCATGAGTGTCTGGTGTCCGTGGTCTGGATCATAAGGCCCATACTCTGGTCGCTCATCCTCGCGCACTGCCTCGGACACGACTACGTTTCCGTTGAATGTTGCGTCGGTACCCAGCCCCTTACTCTCAATCTGGTGGCAGACAGAGCACGTCACCCCATCCTGCGCGAGACGCTGCAATGGCTTCGTCTTGTCGTTGATTGATTGAAAAGGGAAGCGAGCGAACACGTCCGTATCGCGCTTCGCGTCTCGGTCCTGCAAACGAACGCCCACCATATGGCAGAACGAACACTCGTTCTCAATATGCTGCTTCGCCTCCGGATGGTCGATCGTCTCTCGGCGTATGCTGCCTTGCCAGTAAGGGTCGCGAGACGAGTTGGCCATCAGGCTCGCTCTCCAGTCGAAGCCAATAGAGTATTTCTCACCCGCGCTGGTTGTCATGCCGACATGGCAGGCAATGCAGCGATCGGAGGTTCGAAAGGCTGTCGGAACGCCTTTTTTGTAGGCGACCCGAGGCCGCTCCTGGGTGGGTGTCTCCTGATGTGCGGCGACCTGAGAGGAGATCGACGGCGTCGCGGGCGCGGGCACCTGATCCTGCATCAACAGCGGCCCGAAAAAAGCCATACTCACCGACACCAACGCACTCGCAACGATCCTCATCGCCAACCATCCCAGAAGTGACCTTCGGCCCAATCCCACAAAACGTAAAACTCAACCTGTGGCGCTCGACCGCTTACATCCGTAAATGGTTTGCGATACCCAGCCGCGGCTCGGATGTGCTGCCGCCGGCTCACGGTGACCTGCATCTCGGGCAGGACATCCCATTGCGTGCTGGCGCCGGTCATATAGTCCCTCTTCGCGACGAACTCGATCATCGGAGAGTAAAGCCGCCCCAGGCCGTGATCCGGCGCGAACGATCCTCCGAATGCCGACCTGAAGAACAAGCTTCGCGGGGAGATGCTGCTGTCTACTGGAAGGTCTGCGCCCAGTTCGAACTGCGCGAAGGTGCGATTGGTGATCAATTGGTCGTAAGCCGCAAACGGCTCAAATTGCGTCGTCCCGGCACCGAAGCCCCGATGGCTGTCCCCGGTTGGCAAGAGGATTCCGCCCTGCAAGCTCAAGATGGAACCCGCACGCTCGCTTGAAAATATCTCGCGCTTCATCCCGATCGTGATGTCACCGACGCCGCTCGTCCAGTCGCCGTTGATCCGTGCGTAGTTTACGGGCACGTCCACTTCCAGCTGATTCTTTCCAGCGAAGGTCTGCTCGTGAATGACATCCGTCGTCCACGACCCCGGTCCACTCACATTCGCGGCAGTCGAAATCACCAACTCATCTTCTGGAAACGCCTTCTCTGTCACAATTGCACGCGGCAGGTTCAGCACTCCCAATGGAAAATGCTTGTCGTTCTTGCAAAACGTGCGCAGGTAGGCGATGACATCGTCAACCTGTTCATCGGTCAGAAGGTCTCCAAACGCAGGCATGATCTGCGAAAAGCCCAGGCCCCTGCCGCCGTGCAGGATAACGGCCTTGTAGGCGGAATCGGGCTCGGGCGTCGTCTGGTCACAGCGGCTCATATCGGGCCAGGTGTCGGGACGCGTAAACACGGTCGAACTCTCGGGAGCTCCCTTACCATCCGCCCCATGGCACGCGATGCAGCCGTTGTTCCATACGGTTTTGCCGTTCTTTAGATTCGGGTGCGCCGGGCTCACGGTCATCCTCTGGCCGGACGCACTTGCCAGAGTGCCCGCAAGCAAAAGGACCTCGCACAATCCTATGAAAAACAGCGCTGCATATCGGGGCATCTTCCTCGGTCTTTGCGCCAAAGCTGCATGTCCTTCTTTCAGCACGATCAATCCCTTCCACGAACACGCCGGATGCTTCTTCAGATGCAGTCAGGAGGCTAGTCGACTTCCTGAAAGCTCAGCGTTCAAGATGACATTTCATTCAGAATGAAGGCGTCCCGCAAATTCGATGACACTGGAGAACAGATGAGCAGAGCACGCCAAAGGTAGTTCCAGCGTAAATGGGCGATCTCAAAGTTTCACCGAGTGGCAGTCATCTACTTCGAGATCTGACCGCTTAGCGACAGACTAATTGCGACATCATTCTCGGCCTTCCAGAAGAGAAAGCTGGGATTCTTGAGGCCCCACTGCACATAGGGAATGACGAACTGCGCTTTTACGGTCGCCTTCGAACCGTCAATGTGGATCTGCATCGGAATCGTTATATCGTGTCCGGTGCCGAGCAGCGTGAAGACGCCGCTTGCCTGGATGGTCGAATCGCCCGACGGTGCAATCGTTCCCATATAAGTCTTCGGAGCAAACGAGACGGTTGTGTACTCGTCAACCTTCAGAATGTCATTGTTCATCTTCTTATCGCGGCTGCCGTTTCCCGTTTTACCGCTGCCTGCCGCGACGACAATGTTGCCCGATATCTTTGAGGTGCTGCGGTCAAAATCAATCGCTCCCGACTGGAGGTGAAATGTGCCATTCACAAGCTCGTGGGTTGTCTTCAGCGCCATCTTTACCTCGCTCGCATCGGGACTAACAACGAACGTCTCATGCTGGGCGAGTGCCGCGGGAACAAGGAAGACGGCAAGTGCCAGGGCGGCGAAGGTTTTCATTGCATCTCTCCTTGGGAATGTTGACGAGCGCGAGTGGCTTGGGACTGTCTCCAATTCAGCCGGCGACTGCCTGTGGCGCAATGGCGGCAGGCTGGGTCACCCGGGTGAGCCTTGCCGTGACGCGCATCGCTCCGGGCCAGACCCTCAAGCAGAACGGCAATACTGCGCGGGCAACGGGGTTGTTCAAGCCATTGGCGGCGATCTCGGCAAGGTGCATCTGCGGCAGCATGGCAGAGCGCAGCTTCGGCTGGAAGACGGGTGCAGGTTCCCCGGCAAGATAGGCAGCCGCGCCCCGGCGTGCAGTATGCAGGGCGATAGATATTCCGTCGCCGGTGAACGAGGGGATCACCGCCGCCTGATCGCCAATACAGTAGAGGCCATCTTCGGTATCGCGACGCAGGTAGCCGTAGGGGATATGAGTGATGGTGATTGGTTTGTCGAGCATCGGCATGGCACCATCAAGCCTCATCGCGAGGTGCGGACAGTCTTGCTGCATCTTCGCAAGCAGGCCCTCCCATCGAAGACCGGCTCGCGCAAAGTACCGCCGCTGCACCACGCAGCAGAAGTTCGCAATGCCGTCTTCCACCGGTTGGATACCTCCGTATCCTCCGGCATAGAGCGTCAACTCCGAGGCGTCCGCCAGATCAGCGGTTTGAGCGGCAGACAGCCGGTAGTACATCTTGAAGGCGACCCATTGATCAGGATCCTTCGGGCGACTGTGGCCGCGGAGATCGTGCTTTCCCGTGGAGAGAAATGCAGTTGGAGCTTCATAGGTGCTCCCATCCGCGAGCGTCGCCTGCCAGAGCGCGTTGGCTGTGCGGCAGAGAGACTGAACACTGCGCCCAAGCTCTACGCGTACTCCCGCTGCGACGGCTGCGGCGATGAGCGCCGTATCAAGCGCCTTGCGCGTGAGCGAAGCCGCAGGGAAGGGAAGCGGAGCCTCCGCGGCGTGCCTGGATGCTGCGAGGCGAACGTGATTGAGCGGCACGGCGCCAAGCGAGGCCACGTCGATACCTAGTGCATGCAGGTCTTCTAGGGCCTCGCCGCTGAGGAACTCCCCGCAGACCTTATGGCGCGGCGTGAGCTCGCGTTCGATCAGCGTGACGCTTTGTCCCTTTCGAGCGAGCGCGATGGAGGCTGCACAGCCCGCCACTCCGCCACCAACGACCAGAACTTCATCTTGCAAGGCGTTCTCTCCGAGTCTCTGGAAATTCAATCAGCTTATAGCGGACCCATCTCTAGTAGACGTCCACGAAACCGTTCGGCACATCATTCTGTACAAATCGTCATCTTCGACTCTGGAGGCGGCAGGCCCGATGGAGCGTCTAAGGGGATAGTACGAGGTATTTGATGAGTCGAAACCACTCGCTGCTGTCGGCTTTCTTTGCGATCGCGTTGAACACCGCAGCTCTGGCTGAACCGATTTCAGTAAGACACATCCAAAGGCCAATGCACAGGTTCATGGTGGCCCGCTCCGAGGATGGAAAGACCATTGCCAGTGGAGAGTTTTTGCAGTCCGTGCAGGGCGATGAAGTGACGATGCGCATGACTTATAAGTTTGTGGATGGCTCAATCGACGATGAGACGACCACGTACAGGCAGCAGAGAACATTTCGGTTAGTGCGCAACCACCACATACAGAAAGGGCCGTTCTTCACAAAGCCCATCGACTTTTCGGTAGAAGCCGCCACCGGCATAGCGACCAGCCGCATATCCGACAGTGAAGGCAACATACACGTCGAGAGCAAGCACATGGACCTGCCGCCCGATCTGGCCAATGGCTTCGTCGGGACATTGCTGTTGAATGTGCCGCACGATACGGCACCGTTTCGGGCGGGGATGCTGGCACCAGTCGGCGGGGGGCGCTTGGTTCAACTCCTGATCTCACCCGAGAGCGAGCAGACGGTTGTGCTCGAAGGGCGAAGCCTCAAGGCGACCGTCTTCCGCATTCACCCGGAGCTGGGTGGCGTCGTCAGATTCATTGCGCGGCTGCTCCGCCTTGAGCCGAAAGATGTGAGGGTGTGGGTATTGGAGGGTGAGGAGCCTGCGGTGGCGGTGATCGTCGGACAGCTCGGAGGCTACGGGCCGGTGGTCAGCTCGGACCTCGTCGGAACCAGCTTCGTGAAATAGGTGTTTTGCAAGCCCACATCGTATGTCTTTATACCCACTGGCCGACAATCAGTTCCGCCGTGTAGTCAGCTCCCGCCAGTTGAGGCCGAGATCGACGATCAGCAGTGAGGCAAGCGTGAAGGCAATCACGCCCACCGCAGATAAGACATCGCCCAGGTGGCTCCAGTAACGCGGCCACAGGTTGAGAACGCGGCTGGAGACGAAGGTGAAAGTTACTGCATAGGAGCGTGACATCCATTGGCGATGTTGTGTGATCTGACGATTACGCGCGGTGATGACGGCTGCTGTCGTGCAAACCATCCACGCTGCGGCCTGCATGGAAGTTCCCGGAAGCCCCGGACGTCCGGCTGCAAGAGCGATCCCCGTAAAGGAACCGACAAACACCGAGACCACGTAGACGCGGCCCAGAATGCGATGGAGTTGGAGATGACGCTGCCGAATCCGCGAGGAGAAGTTGATGGGCCCTATCAAGAGAGCAAGGGTTCCGGCGAGCGTATGCGGGATGAGCAGGTGCCGATCAGCAATGACCTGCAGGCGGTAGGCGTGGTACATCGGATAGTCGGTGACTAGCAGGAGCTCCGAGGTAACGAAGACGAAGACTACGGTCAGACCAAGCGATACCCAGAGGAGAGTCTTGTATCTGGAAGCAGAGACGGAGGTGGGGGCCAACTCAGCGGAAGTTACCGGCATCACTTCCACCGCCCTACGCACAACCGTCCCGGTCGCCACTTCTCCACCGTCACCGACGCTTGCGGCACCTCAGCCGCAGCCAGCAGCCTGACCCAATCTTCCTCGCGGAAGGCCCGCCGGAACGACACAGGTCCATCATGCCGCACAAGCCAGTGCCACCTTACCCACCCAAACATCCGGCTACTCCGCTTCGACCGCTCCAGATCGTTGACGAACCACCCCACCTGCACAGTCGCTTCCATCCACCCCAGCAGGGCGACGATCTCGTCGTTCTCCAGATGATGTGCCATCAGCGAACTAATCACGATGTCCACCGGCTTCTCCGGCCGATACAACATCGCATCGCCGGTGACCCACGTAATACCGAGCTCCTTCGGTGTAGACTCTGCCGCTGCACGTGCGGCAAAAGGATTCAAGTCGATCCCCGTGAGCTGCACCGCGATACCCCGCCTCCGCGCCCAGCCCGCAATCTGCCGCAGCATATCCCCACCGCCACAGCCCACATCGACGATGTGTACAGGATCGCTCGATGTGGGCACCACTTGATCCAGCCAAGCCAGCGTTGGTCGATAGCCCAGGAGCCAGCGGTTGACGGTCTCCAGACTGCGCAGGCAGTCGCGGAAGTCCTCGTAACTCACGTTGCCATCCATCAACTCCGGCAAGTCACGCGGAGAGACACGTTGGCTGAAGTCGATCTGTGCACTAGACCACATGGAATCGCATCGTCTCCGCTGTAAGTCCCGGCCCAAACGACATCGCACATCCGCGTTGCCCCGGTCGCGCATCCTGCATGATCCGTTGCAACACAAACATTATGGTCGCCGACGACATGTTGCCGAAGCGCGACAGCACCTCGCGAGACGCCGCTAACGCATCAGGGGGTAGCTCCAGGGCGCTCTCTACTGCATCCAGGACCGATCTCCCGCCGGGATGCACCGCCCACAGGTCAATGTCGTCACGCTCAGCCATCAGTTCGCCCCCGTGTAACGCGCGACCCAGCTCCGCTGGCACCTGTCCGGAGAGCAGCATGTCGAAACCTAACCCGCCAATCTTCCACGTAATCAGCCCCCGCGTATCCGGCACCATTACTGCCTTGAAGCTGTCCAGCGCGAGGCCCTGTGCGCGCGCGGAAATCAGACTCGCCGCCGCGCCATCGGCAAAGACCAGGAACGAGAGTACCTGCTCCAGCTCCTGTGTCTCCTGGAAGTGCAGCGTACAAAGCTCAAGATTCAACATAAGCACGCCCGCATCCGGCTCCGATCGCACAATGTGGCGCGCCAGCTTCAGCGCATTGATGGCGGCATAACATCCCATAAATCCGATCACCGTGCGTTCAACGCCGGGCGAAAGCCCAAGATGTTCAACGATCTCGAAGTCCAGGCCTGGAGCATAGAGACCCGTGCAGCAGGTGACAAGTACGTGCGTAATACCAGCGCGTTCCGCCTCGTTCAGCTCCAGCCGGTCCACAGCCTTCCGCATCAAAACCGGAGCGCTCTGTTCAAACAGTCCCATACGCCGCGCCGTGTTGGGAAAGCTGCCCAATCGATAAAACTCATGCGCGTCGTTGGGCGCACCTTGGTGGGGGTCGAGAAACGAATAGCGATGCGCGATGCCGGAGCGGCTCGCCATGCGGCGAAAGACCATGCGCAGGCGCGGGTCAAGAAGCATCTGCTCCGCGAACAGGACGAACGGGTCATGCACATCCTGCTCCGGTACGGCTGTTGCAATGCGGTTCAGGTAAGCCGTAGTCAAGCGGAAGAGGCCCTCACCCCAAATATAGGGCTTACTTGTTGCGTTTGTCCTTGAGGAACCGGGACTATGAAAAGGCGACGATCTGGATACAACCAGGCACTTGAGAGAGCCGGCTCCGAATTATCAATACAACAGCTACTCGATGAGACGAGACCTGTACTCTTTTGATAGCACTTCGCAGGGACGGGTCATGATGACGATTTGTTCATGGGTGCGGAGGTCCGAGATTCGCTGGGTGGAAGATGACAGAAACGTCATCCAGCAGCTTTCAGTCGAATGTTTGACCAGGCAATAGGATGGAGTATGCGCCTTCTGCTGGTCGAAGATGAGATAGAAATTCAGAACTTCGTCAGGCAATCCTTGATGGATGCAGGGTACGAAGTGGATACCGCCCGGGACGCAGCGACAGCGTCTCAGTTGGCGGCCAAACACGCGTACCATGGCCTCATCGTGGATCTCGGTCTCCCCGACCAGGATGGCATCGATCTCATCCTGCAATTGCGACGTTCGGGGATGAGTAGTCCCGTTCTCATCCTTTCAGCCCGACGTTCGGTCGATGACCGCGTCAGAGGGCTTGAACTCGGGGGAGACGATTACCTGACAAAGCCGTTTGCCGTTGCGGAGCTGCTCGCCAGGATGCGGAATCTTTTGCGCCGCAATTCGATGCAGGGTGAAGACGCCACGCGCCTCCGTGTCTGCGACCTGGAATTGGATGTGCTCAAACGCAGGGCGACGAGGGCTGGCGAGGTGCTGAACCTTAGCCCGCAGGAGTTCGGTCTGCTCGAGTATCTCTGTCGCCACGCCGGCAGAGTAGTAACGAGGTCCATGTTGCTGGCTGAGGTTTGGGGTATTCGCATCCAACCTGATACGAACGTGGTCGATGTCCACATCTACCGTCTTCGCGGCAAGATCGACACCGAGGGGCGGGAGCCGCTTATTAAGACGTTGCGAGGTATCGGATATGTTCTCAAAGCCAGCTAACCCGATCCTGCGAAGTGCCGCATGGCGAATCTCCCTTTGGGCCACCCTTGCCTTCGCCATCGGGACCATGCTCGTCTTTGCCATGCTCCACCGATTTGTTGCCAATGACATCCAGCGGAGGAGCGATGCGTGGTTATCCGGTGAAGTCGAGGTTTTGAGCGATGTAGCCGAACGGACACCGAAGAATACGCTCTACAGCCGCGTGGTCGGAGAGATCGCGGAGCTAGCCAGCAGGGAAGTTCCGAACAGGCAGCGAGCGAGCACAGACGGGAATGAGGATGACTCGGTGTTCTTCCTGCAGGCGTCCGACCAGGGCAACGCGCAGCTCTGGGTGGGTTCAGGAGACGGAGCAGCCACACTCTCCGCGATTCGCTCGACCAATGCCCTGCAGGACACCCCTTTCGATGTACAGGTAAAGGGAATTGGCGTCCCGTTTCGCGTCGCCTCCGTTCGCATCCCTGACGGAAGCAGTATCTATCTCGGATTGTCCGAACGCGATGAACTCCACGTCCTGCACAATCTGCGGATAAGATTTCTTACCCTTTGGCTGGCAATTGTTCTTCTGGGCTTCGTCATTGTGTTTTATGCGACGCGCAGGATGCTTGGCCATGTCCGAGAGATCACTGAAGCGGCTTCGCGTATCGGGCAATCCGATCTCAGTAGCCGAGTCCCGAATACTGAGAGCAACGATGAGATCGGACACCTTGCGCGCACTCTCAATCACATGCTCGACCGCATCGAAAACTCCGTTCACCAGCTACATACGATCACGGACTCCCTCGCACATGACCTCAGAAGTCCCCTCACCGCAATTCGTGGCAAGTTGGAGACGGTGCTATCGGATGACATGCGAGTGGATCACGCTGAACCAATCGTCTCAGCAATCGACGAACTGGATCGCCTGACGGAGTTCCTGAACACATCGCTCGACGTGGCGGAAGCGAACGCAGATGCTCTCCGGCTAAACCGGAAAGAAGTGGATCTCGACGAAGTTGTTAGAAGCATGATCGACCTCTACGAACCTTCCATGAGCGACAAAGGCCTTGCGGTACACATTCGCAGCGCCGGCGCAGTTAGGGTACTTGCAGATCCCTCGCTTCTTCATCGCGTAATTGCCAATCTGCTCGACAACGAATTGAAGCATCTACCTGCTTCTTGTACTGTTTCGCTGTCGCTTCAAACGGCAAACGAGATGGGCGTTCTGACCGTCGAAGATAACGGTCCTGGCTTCGATGAGGAGATTCGTCATCAGCTCTTCGAGCGAAGAATCAAGGGACGCACATCGCGCGGGCATGGACTCGGACTTGCCTTTGTTGAGGCGGTCGTTCGGGTTCATGGGGGAACGGTCAAAGCGGCAAATCGTGCTTTGGGCGGGGCTCAGCTAACGCTCGCGCTTCCCCTGTGTCAGGCTCAGAATGAAGAGAGTAAGCACGCTCTCGCGCTGACGAATGGGTAGCGCTCTGACGGGAGGGAACAATAAGGCTGCTCTCATGCTGAGCCATGACTTGCATGATATCGGACTCAGCGTCTGTCATTCGTACACATTTACGGCCTATTAACGTATCCGAAACATCTAGTTGATACGCTCCTCGATGAGCTCACATGAATATCCTTCTCGTCGAAGACGACAGACGCATCGCTGGACTGCTGGAGCGGGGTCTTAAAGGAGATGGACATTCTGTTGAGATCTCGTACAACGGCAGCGAAGGCGCCGATATGCTCCTGGAGCGTCCCTACGACGTAGCTCTCCTGGATTTGCTTCTGCCCGGGATGACGGGATTGTCGGTGTTAGAGAAGGTCCGGTCGCGGCGGTGTATGACGCCGATCCTAATGCTGACGGCGGTCGACTCCGTTCCGAAAGTAGTTGAAGCCTTCGATCTTGGCGCAGATGATTACCTGGTAAAGCCTTTTCTGCTTGAGATTCTTCTGGCTCGAGTTAAGGCGGTTACGCGCCGAAGCAAGAATGCAGGGCCTTCTCTTCTTCGAGCAGGAGGGCTCACTCTCGACTGCTCGCAGCGTGTCGCGACGCGGGATGGTCAGTGCATCGCGTTGACCCGTAAACAGTCTGCCCTCCTTGAAGTATTGATGTGTCGCCGCGGCCTGGTCACCTCCCGGGAGGAACTGATCGAAGCGGGCTGGGGCGTGACCGAAGCGGTCAAGGCCAATACGCTGGATGTCTACATCCATAGCCTCCGCAGCAAGTTGAAAGACTACTCAGGAAGCCAGCCGTTGATTCGAACGGTTCATGGAACGGGCTATATTCTCGCCAGTGAATGATCCCCGAATGCTCTCGATTCGCGCGAAGCTGACACTCTGGTACCTTCTGGCCACATTCACCGGAATGGTGGTGTTTGGCATCGTCTCCTACAGCGTCTTGCACTATGCCCTGCTGCGGGAGAAGCAGACTCATCTGGTCGGTCGCGAAGAACGCCTCATCCACATGCTGGAAGAGAACCATGCTCAGCGAGTCCTTACACCTCTTGATGAACAGCTTAGGGACTACGCGCTTGTTACCCACGAAGGAAACATGTTTCAGATTCGCAGGTTGGATGGGTCTCAGTTGTTTCCTCCCGCTTCTCCTGATGCGGACTGGTCTCACGTAGATGGGTCGAGCTGCCGCGAACGGAGCTTCCAGGTAGTTCCATTTCGTGGAGCTCCGGCGATGGTGATGTGCCACGAGATTGCGTTGAGCGGCATTCCGGTTCGCCTGTTCCAGGGTGGCTCTCTCAACGAAGAACTGGATATCCTGCGCATCTATCGCAACGCCCTCTTGTTCCTTCTGCCCGGTCTACTTTTGCTCTCCTCGTTCCTGGGCTACTTCCTCAGTCGGCGCGCGATGGGGCCGGTGGACCGTCTCAGGAAGGCGGCTCTCGGCATCGGGGTGGGAGATCTTTCGGCACGTGTCCCGGTGCCGGCTGTGCATGACGAGGTCCAACAGCTGGCCGAGGCTTGGAATCAGCTACTTGGCCGCCTCGAGGAGGCAGTCGGCCGGTTGAGTCAATTCTCCGCCGATGTCTCACACGATCTGCGCACATCGATCACCATCATCCTTGCTACTGCCCAGCTAGCCTTGACTCGCGACCAGTCAGACCAAGAACATCGCGGCGATCTCGATCGAATCGTGACCGAATGCCGTATGGCCGCGACTCTGCTCGATGCTCTGCTTTCGCTGGAGCAGAGCAAGAACTTCAGCCACGAAGTGACTCTGCGGAGGATCGATCTCTGCGAACTCGTTTTGAGCGGTTGCCGCCGCGTAGAAGATCTGGCGGAGACGAACGGGATTCTGCTCGATTGGGACCTTCCCTCGGAGCCAGTTTTTATCGATGGAAATGAACTGCTGGTGAGCCGGTTGCTGGGTATCCTCCTCGATAACGCGATCAAGTACACGCCGGAGAGTGGCGAGATATGGGCCGAGGTATTTTCCGTGGATCAGGAGGTGGGCATCATCGTACGCGACACCGGCAGCGGCATCGCGGAAGTCGCGCAAGAGCAGATCTTCGAACGCTTCTATCAGGCGGACCTGCGCGAGCGAAAGACACAGGCAGGCCACGGCCTCGGACTTTCGATTGCGCGCTGGATCGCCGATGCCCATCGAGCAAGGATCACGCTGACCAGCGCCCCCGCAGAGGGATCGTCATTCAAGATCAGCTTTCCGATGCCCTTGGAAGCTCATAGTTCCTTGCCGGCTCACGCCACGGCGGGAGCTTAGTCTAGGCGGGCACGAACGACAAAGGCCTGTTGAAGAAATATCTAGGGAAGCGGGGTGGGTTCATGAATGAGCCTTTGCTGATCCACCCGCCCAGCCGCATTGAAGTGCAGAAAAATCACCCAATCGTAGACCGCATCCGGCCACGTTCCGTCTGGTAGCAGGTGAGCGGAGTCCGCGCCCAAAGCATTGAGGAGGGCCGGAATCTTTTTGTGCCGCCACGCGATCAACACATGATCGCCATGTGGCTCCGCAACAAGCGCTTGCGCAAGTTTCTCGGGATCGCCGGTAGAGAATTGCGTGTTCAACACAAGGCCAGTGGCACGGCTCAGAGGTTCGAGCGTGAGACGGGGACGTACACTCTCGGCTGAATCCGCCCCTGCATAGAGCGCATTGAGGGTGATAGAAGTTCCATCGGCAAGGAACGGCGAAAAGTAGTGTGCATACTTCTCAGCACGTGCCGTGCCTTCTGCTGTCAGGGTCGCGCCTTTGGCTGGTTTCTCAGCGTGGCGAATGACAAGGACAGTCGCATTGGCGAGGTGGCTGGGTGCCTCTTGCGCCGGCAGAAGCGGAGAAGCGCAGACGGTCAGCAAGATCGCGGGAAGGAGGCAGCGTATCCGGGTAAACGAAGAAGTGAAAGTCATAGCGACTTCAAGCGTCGCATAGCCAGGTGCGAAAACAAACCGATCCTTCGCTAATAATCTGCGATTTTTCTTGCAAGTCCGCTCATTTCGCCTGAATGCGGCCCGCTAAACCTGAAAGCAATCTGAAGTTAATCTGAAGACTCTTTTCAGAAGCAAGAACTCCTCATACTTGCATGTCCGCTGACCTCCGCTGCAGGCCCTGCGCGGCCAATTCGCATAAGCCGCAGAAAACAAGCGTGTACGGCGGAGTCACAAGCCTCGCGTGCTTGCCGGCAAGAAGCCAGCGAATCGTAGCGAGAGACGGCAAAGCCAGCTTCAGGACTCTTGTAATCAACTATTCATTCTTTGCCGCTTAAGTTGCAGAAGTCACAACTTGAAATTTCTTGTGGGCACCGTGTGAGTTAGCAGACTCATACGCGATGCGTTTGCGTCGAGGTTTCGACAGCGCCATCGTGAGCCTTAAGTCATTGCGGAAGTCCCAGGCAAGAGCCGCACTTTCGTAGCTTGCCTGCAAATTGCCAGATGTAAATTGCCAGGAGACGAAATACCATGAACGATCTCATCCTTCGATTGCGAACAGCCCTTGCGCTCGCACTCTTCATTACCTTCGGCCTGACGTCATTGTCGGCACAGGCAGGCCCGACCGGTTCGCTCCAGGGTGCCGTGGTCGATCAAAGCGGCAGAGCCGTCAAAGGTGCGGCGATCGCCCTCATCAGCCCGTCGAACGACCCGCGCACTGCAGTAACGAACGGAGAGGGTAGGTTCGTCGTAACCGGCCTTCCCCTCGGAACCTACACGGTAGAAGTCTCCGCAGCTGGCTTTGCCCAGGAAGAACGGCAAAATGTGGTCGTCACCTCGGGAAACACGGCCGATCTCCCCATCGCGTTACGGCTCGCCTCGGCGTCGGAGGAAGTGACGGTTGAATCCGATGCCGATACCTCGATCGCATCCCAGCTTTCTCCCGTGAAGGCACTCCTCGACATGGCCTCGCCGCGCAGCGAGATCACCAGCATGTACATTCGCCAGTACACTTCGCCGGTGACTGACTTCGCCGATATCCTGCAGGCTGCTCCCGGCACCGTAAGCTACTCGACCAATGGCATTGGCAACGGCCAGTCCAAGACCTGGTTCCGCGGATTCGCAGATGGCGCGTTCACCATGACCTGGGACGGGGTTCCTTTCCAGGACTCCAACGATCCGACCCACCACTCCTGGGCTTACGTTCCGGCACCCGCCATCAGCTATGTAGACTTCGATCGCAGCCCAGGTACGGCTTCGGACGTAGGTCCGACAAACTTCGCCGGATCGGTCCACATGTTCTCGCCCAAGATGGGCAAGCAGATGACCTTCAAGATGTCGGAGTCTTATGGTTCCTTCAACACCAACCAGATCCTCGGCGAGTTCAACTCCGGCCTCTTCGGCGGCAAGAATCCCAAGGCAAACATCTGGTTCGAAGGTCACCACAACACTTCCGATGGATACCAGACCTTCAACGATCAGCAGCGCACCGCCGGCACCGTGAAGTTCAACTATCAGTTCTCGGAGAAGATGTACCTGACCACGGTCGGAACCGTCGTGCTCGTCGACAGCAATACGCCGGACAGTGACCCGACCCGGCAGCAGATCGCTGACCATGGGCTGAACTACGTGATGGATGGCAACAAGTTCATCGTTGGCGGAAAGTACGATGGCCTTCTGAACTCGCTGTACTACAAAAACTTCACCTATCACGTTCCTACAAACTTCGAGATCATCACCTTTGGCAAGGAGTTCGGTAAGGGCTGGAAGCTCGAGGCAAAGCCCTACACCTACTCCTACTCGAACCACCAGCATCTGCAGAAGAAGCAGGACCAGGACCTGCTTGCAGCGACGCCAATCTACGAACCAGTAAATGCGACCAGCGCTGTGAACAAGCTGAACCAGTACAACCGTGGCGGCGAGATCACTACCCTGAGTGACGCAACGCGCTACGGCGTCTTCCGCGTCGGTGGCTGGTATGAGTACACCACCACCCATCGCTTCCAGGTAAAGTCGAACCCGAGCACATGGTTGGACTCGCCCCTCCTCAGCAGCCTGAAGTTTCACGAGTACTTCAAGACAAACTCGGTTCAGCCGTACATCGAGTACCAGCTTGTTGCGATTCCCAAGTTGACGATCACTGCCGGGTTGAAGAGCGCGCTCTACACGATGGATCTGAGCCAATTGGCCGACGGAAGCACAGTAGGTAGCCTGGGTTGCAAAGCCACAACGATTGTTGGTTGTGCGGGGATATCAACCAAGCACAACGCGTACTACAACAACCTTCTCCCCTCGGTGGCAGCCAACTACCGCATCGCCAGCAACTGGTCCGCATACGCTCAGTTCGGACGCGGCAGCGAGATCCCGCCCAGCAGCGTCTTTGACGTAACTGGCGCCCAGGTTGCCGTCACCCCGAAACCGACGGTCGCCACGACCTATCAGGGCGGCACAGTGGTGAAGCTCAACCACATCAGCTTCGATGCCGATGTCTTCCACATCCACTATGAGAACGCATATTCAAGCTATGCGGTGACCGATACTACGAGACCTGACTTCGGCGACTCTTACTTCTACTCCACGCCGCCATCGAACACGACCGGCTTCGAAGCGGAAGGCAACGTCTTCGTCGCCCATGGCCTCAGCTTCAACTTCAGCGGAACTGCCGGCGAAGCGAAGTACGAAGCAGCGGCAGCGCAAACCCTCGGCAATGGCACTGTGCTGGCCGCCACTCCGGTTCAGTGGGTAGCCTCGTCGCCGAACTATACCGTCAGCGCAGGCTTCACCTATCAGGACAAGAACTGGGACTTTGGCTTCTTCAACAAGGATATCGGTCCGCGCTGGGTCGATAACGGTGCCATTCACCAGACCACGCAGTTGAACTCATTCTGGATGAACAACCTCTTCCTAAACTACTCTTTCCGACACACCTCGATGTTCGACGGATCGAAGATCAAGCTGAGCTTCAACAACCTGTTCGACTTTCATGATCTCGTCGGACTCTCTCCCGGTGTCAGTGCAACGGCGGCAGTTCCTTATGCTGTTTCCGGCAGCGACCAGTTGCAGCTGCTTCCAGGTCGCAGTGTGATGGCGACCTTCCAGTTCGGCTTCAAACCGAGGGAGCGCTAATGCTATAAAGCCGGACCTTTGTACACCGGCACGCTTGATCTAAATTGCCTTCCCTGGTGTAGCGGGGAAGGCAATTTTTTCAGATGCTGCGTCTCCGCAGCCGAACTGAGCGCGAATGTTAATGTTCCGAGACCTGAACTCTTCCCTCAGCTTCTCCTAAGCTGGCCACTATTCAATCGACATTGCCCACCGGTATCCGACTACCAAAGCGTTGTTATCTGTTTACATCCGTAGCGGAGTCGAGGTGGCGCAGGAGAATTCATGAGACGATGTGCGCTTCCCGTTTTGTTTGCCGTAACGTTCCCGAACCTTTTCGCCCTCGCCGCGCCGCCGGCAACGAAACCTATACGCCGGCCGAAGCTGATTCTCGCTATCGCCGTGGACCAGTTTCGTTATGACTATACGACTCGCTTTCGCGAGCGCTACACCGGTGGCCTGGCTGCCATGTTGTCCGAAGGCGCTGTCTTTATCGACGCGCACCAGGACCACTTCCCGACCGTAACGGCCACCGGCCATGCGACCTTTCTCACTGGATCGGTACCCGCGACCAGCGGCATCATCGGCAACGAATGGTACGACCGCGCATCGGGCAAGACGATCAGTTCGGTGGAGGATGCTTCCACCACGCTGGTTGGTGTCGAAGGCAACAAAGAAGGATCGTCGCCTCACAACCTGGTAGTGAGCACGCTCGGCGATGAGATGAAGATGTCTCATCGCGGCACCTCGAAGGTGATTGGCATCTCGATGAAAGACCGTGCAGCCATCCTGCCTTCGGGGCGCATGGCGGATGCGGCTTACTGGCTCGATGGCGAGTCGGGAGCGGTCGTAAGCAGCACCTGGTATCAACAGCAGTTGCCGGCATACGTACGGTCATTCAACGACGAGAAGACAGCGCTCAAGAGTCTCGGTGTGGCATGGTATCCGCTTGGGCAAGAGAAGTCTGGCACACCGTTCATGACGCTGCCCACCGCACCCGGTAAGGCCTACATGTCGAAGTGGGAGGAGACCCCGTACGCAAACGACATGCTCGAGGAGCTTGCCGAACGTGTGATGCACGACGAGCACATGGGACAAGGCAACGGCACCGATCTGCTGACGATCAGCTTCTCCGCCAACGATCATCTTGGCCATGCGGTCGGGCCGGACGCTCCCGAGGTGGAAGACATGTCGGTCCGTACCGATCGCGTCCTCGGAAAACTTCTGGCAGCTGCGGTGAAGCAGGCGGGTGGACGAGAGAATGTTCTGATCGTCTTGACGGCTGATCACGGCGTCTCGCCGGTGCCCGAAGTCAATATGCAACGGAAGATGCCGGGAGGACGTATGGACAAGGCCGACTACCTCGCAAAGGTGGAAGCGGCCTTGGAAGCCAAGTTCGGCGAAGGCAAGTGGATCATCGCCACACAGGAGTCTGGCTTCTACTTCGATCGCGATCTGATAGCGCAGAAGAAGGTGAAGGAGAGTGCTGTTGAAGATGAGGCAGCAGCTGCGGCGATGAAGATGCCGTACGTCGCCCGCACCTACACGCGGACCCAATTGCTGCGCCACGACGCCATGCAGTCACAGATCGATGAGTACGTTGCGCGGTCGTTCTATCCGGAGCGTGGACCCGATGTCATCGTGATCATGAAGCCCTATTATCTCTTCGGGAAGTCCGGCACTTCTCATGGCTCCCCGTATGACTACGACAGCCACGTTCCGCTGCTGTTCTGGGGTGGCAATGTGAAGCATGTAGTCTCCACCAAGCTCGTGGGCATCAGCGACGTCGCCCCGACGCTCGCGGCGATCCTCCAGGTCGAGACGCCAAGCGGGAACGTCGGACACATCCTGGGCGACGTCGCGGCACCCTATCTTGAGCAGAGGTCCGGAAGCAACGAAGCCAAGCACTAAGGTTGACGCGAAATGTTTGAGAGGGAGACGGTATCGTCTCCCTCTCATGTGCAGGTGGCTACAGGCGATTGCTCTTAGTGAGAGCGGATCGTCTTCGCGAGCTCTTCATACTGGTCGCTGGAGATGATGTCCGCGTGCGCGGCCATCGCGGCCTTCCAGCGCGGAGCCACCTGATCCATCGAGCCGAAGTTGTACTCGTCTTCCCAGCCCTGGTTGTCTGCAGCCGTGAAGCCGTCGAGGCAATAGAAGCCCATCAAATATCCAAGTTTGTGGCCGTACTGAACGATGTTCTTGAGGCGTTCGGTCTGCTCCTTGCCCCACTCGCCATGGTGCTCTTCTCCACCCTTTTCGACATAGGCCCAATCCACGCCCCACCAACGATGGTAGTTGTCGGCCTTCTGCGTCGTGACCTGCTCCATGGGCACGGCGACGAGGCTGTTGATGAAGTCAAGCTTAGGAAGGTGCGTGGGGTTCTCAACCAGTTTGGTGTAGGAGCCGAAGACACGGATATTGCCATTGACAGGCAGGTCGTCGTAGAAGAACTTCTGCTTGATGTCGTTGTTCTTGTCTTCGACCAGAATCATCATGGGGCCAGGCTTGAGCTTCGACTGCTTGGAGATGTCATCGGTTTTGGCAGCGGTTGTCAGCCACGCGTTGTACTTGTCGAGTAGTTGATTGATGTACTGAAGATGCTCCGGTGGATCGTTCTTGATGTCGAGATAGAGCGTAACCAGAGGCCAGTTGCCCTTGTTCCCATCTTTCAGCGCCTGCTCCATCATTGGCTGCACCTTGGGGAAGAAGTAGCTCTCAAGGTCGGGATCGTTGGGCGTGGAGTTCTTGGCTCCGTGGCAGATGAGCGAACGGCCGTTGACCCAGGCGAGGTCCTCTTCGACCATGAACGGAGCCCCGGATGCAATCGCGCGGTCGAGACGGTCGGCGTACTTGCCGTGATCCGGGTAAGCGTTGTGGGCCATGACTACAGTTCTCGCGCCCGGTGCGACTGTAGGCTTGGAGGCGGCGAATAGGGTAGTGCTGCTAAGCAGCATCGCTGCGGTGAGTCGTCCGAGATTCAAGGCATCACTCCTTATAGATGTCGTGTGTCGTTTGCAAAAGGGGTGCCCCAGATTCGGCGAAGAAGACGGCGCCGATTCTGGGGCAAAAGGTAGAGCATCGTGTTTTAGAAATCAGTGCGAAGCATGAACTGGAGCTCACGTGGAGTCCCTGTTCCGGTGGCCGCGCTGGAGAAAGATGACGTGATGACGCCGAAGCCGCTGCCGGCAAAGACGTGAGCTGGAGTACCGTAGTGGGCTACGTTGAGCAGGTTGAAGGCCTCGGCACGAAAGGTGACGCCGAAGCGTTCAGTGACCGGGAAGCGCTTCTGCAGTGAGGTGTCGAGCTGCCAGAGGCCAGGTGCGCGGGCGATGTTACGAGGTGCGTTGCCCCATGTGCCGGCGGCCGGAGCCGAGAAGGCGGCGCCATTGAGCCAGTTGGTGGGGGTCTTGTTGGCGGCGTAGATGGAGACGCCGGGGTTGAGGTTGGGGCGCTGATTCTTGTTGAGGTTGTCAGGCAGGGCGCTGGCACTACGGCTGATCGTGACGTTGATGGGGAGACCGCTGCGCGCAGTGCCAATGCCGCTCACCTGCCAGCCGCCGAGGAAGAGATCGGTGACACGGGAGGAGTCGCCGAGGAACATGTGGCCTCGGCCTACGGGCAACTTCCAGATGGTGCTGGCGCTGAAGTAGTGGCGCATGTCCTGGTCGGCGGAGGCGTACTCGCAGATGTGGCAGTTGTAATTTTGGGGGATGTCGGCTTCACCGCCGCCGAGCCCGCCGTTATCCAGCGAGTGGGAGAACTCATAGTTGGCCGACAGCAGCAGGCCGGTGGAGAAGTCGCGGCGGATGCTTGCCTGCAGGGCATTGGTCTTCGCGTCGTTGGAGCTGCCGCGGTAGTCGATGGTGGAGTATCCGGTATAGGGCCGCTTGGTGGTGCCAAGGATGTAGCCATTGAGGGTGACGTCAGAGAAGACGTGAGAGGCGTGGTTGCCGAAGTAGGCGATCTGTGCGGTGGTGCGGGGCGCGATATCGCTTTGTACGGAGAGCGTGTACTCTTCGACGGCCGTATCACGACGGTTGATGGGTGAGCCGGACGGAGAAAAGCTAGTGGCAACGGAGCCTAGATAGGGGGTAACAGGGAAGCTGAGGCCAGGCGCATTCGTCTGGTTGAGGGTGTACTTGTCGGTCAGGTTTCCAATCGGGGTGCCGAGGTTGCCGAACTGTCCGTTGCCGTAATAGATGCCGTACCCGGCACGAAGCACAGTCTTGCCGCGAAGCCGCTCAGGTGCGTAGGAAACAGCGAGGCGCGGGGAAAAGTTGGCGAGGTTGGGGCTGTACCATTCGCTGCCTGTTGGGCAGATGACGTTGGCGCAGTTGAGTGGATCGACGATGATGCCACGGCCTTGCACTTCGTGATCAACGCCAAAATACTCGTACCTCATGCCGACGTTGAAGGTGAGTTCTCTTGTGAACTGGAACTGATCGAGGATGTAACCGAAGGACTCGGTCATGCGCTGGCCGGTCAGGGGAACGACGCCGGCGTAAGAATCGGAGTCCATGAGGTTGTTGGTGAAGTTGGCTAAGGTTGCGTAGGTGTAAACCTCGTCGGCGGTGCTCGGTGACGACTTGTTCTCCTGGATGCGACGGACAGTGACACCGGCTTTGAAGGTGCTGCGTCCGTGGACGAAGGTGGCGTCGTCGGTGAGGGTGAAGGAGTTGTCGTAACGGACGGAGCCTGTGGCGTCGTCGAGGGTGGAGAAGTTGCCGGTGGCGACCACCGAATAAGGTAGCGTGTTGGTCGCGCCCTGGGTGAAGGCGGCGCGGTTGAAGCCGAAGCGGACGTT
The DNA here is from genome assembly GCF_014203275.1 of Granulicella aggregans. Lineage (GTDB taxonomy): Bacteria > Acidobacteriota > Terriglobia > Terriglobales > Acidobacteriaceae > Edaphobacter. The sequence goes on along the minus strand of NZ_JACHIP010000006.1, from coordinate 21,545 downwards.
GTTCGTGAGCGCCGGGCTGAAGGCGGTGTTGACGCCGAAGACGATGTTGGGAGTGGTGAGTGTTGTGTAGCCAAGCGCGGTGAGGTCGCCGGGAGTGACTACGGCATAGTGATCCGTGTTGTAGCGAATGAAGGCATCGTTACGGCCGTCGATGTGCATGTCGAGGCGCGCGAGGCCGGAGTCTTCGCGGTCGGTCGAGGGTGCGTGGCCATACCAGGTGAGGGCGTTCGTCGTTCCGGCGATGGCAACGGTGCCGATGGGATACTGAGCAAGGATAGGCGCGAGCGCTGGCGATTTGGCAAGGGCCGCGGCGCGGAAGCTGGCGCTGGGAACAGTGCCGGTGACCGAGAGGTTCTGGTTCTGGCGGAGCGACTCCCAGTTGGTGAAGAAGAAGAGCCGGTCGTGGAAGACGGGGCCACCGAAGTTAGCGCCGAAGTTGTTGAGACGAAGTGTGGGGAGAGTGCCTGAAGTACCCCACGGGGTGGCGTCAAAGTAGGTGTTGCGGAGGAACTCCCACGCGGAGGCATGGAACTTATTGGTGCCGGAGCGGGTCACGAGTTCGATCTGTCCGCCTGCTGTTCCGCCCTGGTCTGCGGAGTAGCCAGCGCTGTTCGCGCGAAACTCGGCGATCGCCTCGGTCGAAGGTTGAAGACGGATTGCAACCTTCTCGTATTGATGGTTGATCCCGGAGTTATCGACACCGTCCAGATGCCAGGTATTGTCCTCGGCGGAAAGTCCGGCAAAACGGACCTGGTCCTGAGTCCCCGTACCAGAATCGATAGCTCCGGGAACGAGCGCAACCAGGCTTACGTAGTTGCGTCCGTTCAGCGGGAGATCCTGCGCCTGCGAACCATGGACGACGCCACCGATCTCCGCGGATGCCCTGTCGAGTCCGGAGTCTGCGGCGTTGACCTCGACCTCGGTCTGGACGCTGGTGATGTCGAGACGCACAGGAAGCGTGAACGTCTGCCCAACGTCTAAGCGGATGTCGTGAATCTCCAGCGGAGCGAAGTTGGTCGCTTTGAAGCTGGCATCGTAGGTGCCAGTGGCAAGCGAGCTGACAGTAAAGACGCCCTCGTTATTGCTCTTGGTGTGGCGAAGGATTCCTGTAGCTTTGGAGGCGATGGTGATGTCGACGGAAGGGACACGGGCACCTGTCGTATCGGTGACAGTTCCTGTGACGGTGCCGCTGTCGGACTGGGCCAGCACCGGAGTGGTGAGGCCGAGCAACGCCATGCAGATAATAGTCCCAACGAATGGGAGTAATAACTTTTTCATCTCATCATCCTTCGTAGTTCTGTGTGGTGAGCTAGCGTTGGTAAAGGGCTGCTTTACTGGAAATCTCACTCTGCAGCTCGTCGCGAATCGCGATGCCGATCTTGAGTGCCTGCTCTTCATCGGTCGCCTTATCGAAAGGCACTTCCATCACGACGAACCCGCCGTTCAGATCGCCGCCCTTGCTGTCGGTGATGGGGAGGAGTAGGTCGAAGATCTTTTCCTTTTCAATGCGCACGACGAAGGGCTTGCCCGTGGCGAGATGTTCCATGTCGGGCGCGGAAGACTTCTTGCCGATCTTCGTTGGATTGTCGCTGGCAATGATGACGTTGTCGGTTGCAGCCGGCGGTGTAGCGTGAAGGCCAAGCTTGCCGATCTCGGAGTGCTTGTTCTTCTCCGCAACGATCATGCGTTGCGCGGCTGGGGCATCGACGTGGATATAGTTAGCTGGAAGTGCCGGAGTCTGAGCGGCAAACAGAAGAGCGGTGACGATGAGAGGCGTAGCGAACATGAGTTCTCCTTTAAGGCAGGGCTGGAAGCCTGAGGCGCGCGGCCTCAGGCTCCAAGTGAGCTAGGGGTTCAGGCGATAGACGAGAAGTCCAGCGTCATCAATCTTGGTCTGAGGATGGATGACGAAGAGCTGCTTGAGCTGAGGCACAAGAAGGCCAGTCTTGCCTCCGTTGGTGGGAATCCTGGAGAGAACGGTGTAGTGGTCCTTGTCGTCCTGGTGAAGAACTGTCAGTCCTTGCGAAGCCAGAATGTAGACCCGCTTCATCTTGGGGTCCCAGGTCATGCCGTCCGCGATATCGGTGACTGGAACCTGGGCGACCACCTTGCCGTTCGTGGTGTCGAATGCATAGAAGAGACCAGGCTTGCGGCCCACGATAAAGAGGCGGTTGCTGGGGCCGTCAAGTGCCAGCGCGGTGTTGAGATTGAGGTCGGGCGTGGTCCAGGTATCGATCACTTCGTTCTTCTTCAGATCGACGACGGCGATCTTCTTCTGATCGCGCATGTTGGCATAGAGAAGATCATGGGAATCGTCAGCCATCATGGCTTCGATATTGTTCGCTTCGACGCGGACCTTGCCGACGATCTTGTGTGTGTCGACGCTGATCTCCGTGATTTCGGAGTATGGGAGGTCGGCTGACTTGCCGCCGTTGCCGACGAAGAAGATGCGGCGCCTGGCGTCGTAGTAGCCGGCATCGGGCGAGTCGGTCTTGCCGGTAACGGACCCATCGATGAGCGGAATGCGCTCGATCTGGTGGAAGTCTGCGCCAGAGAGAATGATGCATGAGGAGTCGCCTCCATCCGCGATGAAGAGCTCGTCGCGATCGGCAACATACGCAAGCGTGTGCGGAGTTTTTACGCCGGGAATGCTCTGGAGGTGCTTGCCGGTGCTGGCCTCGAAGAGCTCAAGGGAGTGATGCTCTTCTGCGGCGGCGAACAAGTGATCACGCTTCAGATCGACGGCAAGAAAATCAAAATCTCCGACGATTCCTGGAAGACTGACGTTCTGCGTTAGTGTGATCGGGGCCTGCTGCGCGAAGGCGGCGGCCGTGCATGTCAGCAGTGTTGCGATACCGGCGGCTTGACCCGCCACGAATAGCTTCTTCATCTTCATGTGCATCTCTGCTCCCAATCCTGTTGGTTGATGTTGCGGCGGCGAGCCGTAAGAGGCCTCTGAGAGGCTCGCCATGTCGTCTCGAATCCTTGGTATGAATCGATTGAAGCGGTCATTCCTTAGAGCAAGCTGAGGAAGAGGGCTAAGTCACGAATTGTTCACGATGTGTATTTCCTCTATTCACATGAGCTTTGGAATATGAATAGACATGAAACTTTTGGTCATCGAAGACGACAAGCGAATCGCCCGCGTTCTCGAGCAGGGGCTTACCGAAGACGGGCACAATGTTTTCCTGTGTCATCGCGGGGACGAAGGGCTGGAGCTGATCCAGAGTCAGTATTTTGAGGTGATCGTGCTAGACGTGATGCTGCCTGGCTGCGACGGTTTCCAGATCCTGAAGCAGACACGCCAGGCCAAGTGCAGCGTGCCGATCCTGATGTTGACCGCACGCGACAGCATGCCGGAGATCGTCCATGGCCTTGATCTTGGAGCAGACGATTATCTGACCAAACCATTTCAACTCGAAGTGCTTCTGGCGCGCGTGCGTGCCATGGGTCGACGAGGCCAGGTGCCACTACTTGATCAATTGAAGGTCGGAGGTCTGGTATTGGATCGCGGGCAAAAGCGTCTCCTTCGCGGAGAAGACGAGATTCCTCTCACCCGTAAGGAGTTCATGATTCTGGAGCTGTTGATGCGTCGCCCGCAGCAGGTTGTCTCACGCAATGAACTGATCGAAGCCGGGTGGGGCTTCGACGCTGAAGTGAGCGACAACAGCATCGACTTCTACATGCATAGTCTGCGCAGCAAGATAAACGTTCAGGGCCAACGCAGCCTGATCCGGACCGTACGCGCGCAGGGTTACGCGCTGCACGCCGCATCATGAGGACGCCGCGAATCAACCTGCGTTCACTCCGCGTGAGACTTTGCCTGTGGTACGTCTTCCTGAGCATGGTTTCGATGGCGGCGCTTGGCAGCTTCTCGTATGTGTACCTTCTGCATGCGCTGGCAAGTTCACGTCAGACCACGATGGAACGCCGCGAAGCGCGGCTGGTGCATTACCTCGAAGATGAACCGGCCCCCCATGTTGAGCTGGGGTATGAGCTTGGCCACTTCATGAAGGCGAACTCAGACACGGACATTCTCGAAGTTCAGGATATGCAGGGGAGAGCTATCTATCCCGCACTGGGCAAAGAGGCACCCATTATGTTTACGGAGGAATACAGCGAACGCCCGCAGTTTCGCATAGTGCCTCTACGGCAACATCAGTACCGGACTTTACAGCAGGTGGTAAAGCTGCATGGAAGACCGTACCGCCTCATCATGGCGGGAGCCGTCGACGAGCACTACGACATCCTCCGCATGGTGGAGACGTCTTACCTAATCTTCCTGCCTTTGATGTTCGTGGCCTCCATTGCGGGCGGGTTCATGCTCAGTCATCGGGCGCTGGAGCCGGTGGACAGGATTACTCGTTCCGCCCACCTGATCAGCCTTCGGGACCTGAACCATCGTCTTCCAGTTCCTCATACTGGCGACGAGCTGCAGCGGCTGGCAGAGACATGGAACGATTTGCTCGAACGCCTGGAGGAGGCCGTGCAGCGGCTGACGCAGTTCACCAGCGACATCTCCCATGACCTGCGGACAGCGATCACGGTGATGCTCAGCACAAGTCAGCTTGCATTGCGGCGAGAGCGAAGCAGCACAGAGTATCGCGAGTCGCTGGAGACGATCCTGAGCGAATGCCAGTCCACTGCGACGCTGCTGGACGATCTGCTCGCTGCTTCGCGATCGGATATCGCGAAGCAGAAGATCGAGTGGGGCGAGGTTGATCTTTCGATACTGCTGGCTGAGTGTTGTGGGCATCTGCAGGCTCGGGCGGAGATGAAGCGGCAACAACTCACCCTGACTATAGACAGCCATGCGGAGATTCGCGGCGACGCCTCCTTGTTGCGCAGGTTGATCAATATTCTTCTGGATAATGCGATGAAATATACGGACGAAGGGGGCGCGATCACGGCGGTGCTTAGACCGGATGGAGATCGCGTGGCTATCGAAGTTCGCGATACCGGGATCGGAATCCCGCCGACAGAGCTTTCGAATATCTTCCACCGCTTTTATCGCGCCGATGCATCGCGAAATCGCGACCAGGGTGGAAGCGGGTTGGGGCTAGCGATTGCCAAGTGGATTGCTGAAGCGCATCACTCGGCGATCGCCGTTACGCCAAACGCGAAGCAGGGAAGTACATTCACCGTCTCATTCGATCGAACGGCCGCGCTCGCGCTGCACGGATGAGTAGGCTCGGTTCGCTAGAGATTGGAAAGCATCCACAGGGTGACTCTGCTTAGCTCAAGTTGACGATCCGAAATGACTAAGGGTGCTTGACCCAGTGAGAGGAATGCACGCTCCGCTCTCAATTGGTGAAGACTACGCGTCCGGTAGAGGTCGGTGACGGCTGACTGGAGCCATCGAAAACACGATCCCTTAGAGAGCTGCAGCGCCGTGGAAGCGCCGCCGTCGCGATATGCAAATCCGTTTCCGCTTGACATCTACCGCAAGGCCTAGCATCATTACCCCTATGAAATCTATGCCTACGCTAAGCATGCCTAGCGGCGCTTTGATCCTGCTCATTCTGCGCGTCCTCCGTTCAGGCTCGCTGCATGGTTATGCTGTTGCCCAGCGCATCCACGTTCTTTCAAGTGAGACCCTCCAGGTCGAAGAAGGTGTTCTTTACCCGACCCTGCAAAAGATGTTGCTCAAGGGTTGGGTCACAGCGGAGTGGGGCGTCTCCGAGACCAATCGCAAGGTCCGGTTTTACTCGCTCACCACCGCTGGAAGGAAGCAACTGCAGGCACAGCAGGCTGATTTCGACCGCGTCACTGAAGCCATTCAGACCATCCTCCGTACTGCTTGAAAGTGAGATCCATCATGGGTGAACTCTTTCGTCGTCTGAACTATCTTTTGCACCGCAGGGACCGCGACCGCGAACTCGAAGCGGAGATGCTCCTCCACCGCGAGATGATGGGCAGCGATCACAAACGTGACTTCGGCAACATCACGCGGCTGCGCGAAGATGCCCGCGAGGCCTGGGGATGGACATGGATCGAGCGTCTCATCCAGGACCTTAGCTACGCCGCGCGTATCCTTCGCCGCTCTCCTGGATTCGCGCTCACCGCTGTTCTCGTGTTGTCGCTCGGTATCGGGGTCAACATAACCGCCTTCACTCTCTTCAACATGGTCGCCCTCGAGCCACTTCCCGTGCGCGATCCTGCCTCGCTCATCATGCTGCAGCGCCGCTCCCCGACCCGCATTGGCGGAGAGATGCCCTACACGCACATCGACTTCTACCGCCAACACTCCCACACGCTAAGCGCCGTGATGGCCATCATGGGGGTTCCTCCCGTCACCCTGGAAACGGACATTCAGCCTGCCCATCTCAGCTTCGCGTCCGCAAACTACTTCTCCGAACTGGGCACCCATCCCGCCCTCGGCAGACTCTTCGATCCTGTGCTCGACGACAACTCCTCCGCTCCTCCCATCGCCGTCCTCAGTTACAGGTTCTGGCAGCAGCGACTCAATGCGGATCCGGCCGTTGTTGGCCGCGTCCTGCATTTGAACGGCAAGTCCGTCACCGTCGCTGGCGTATTGCCAGACGCCTTCGCTAGCCTGGGTGCGGATAGGGCTGAGCTATGGGTACCCATCCTGCAACAGCCCTATCTCATCGAAGGCAGCAAGCTCCTCTCCGACCCTGAAGCCGACGCCGTTCGCATGTGGGCTCGTCTCGCACCCGGCACCAAAGCGAAGGCCGCTGAACAGGAACTTCTCAGCCTCACAAATCAGCTTCGTTTGCTTGATCCCAAGAACGTTTGGGAGAACGAGTTCCTCCTCTCTTTTCCTGCCGGACACCTTCAGGTCATGCAGCCGGACATGTATCAGGTAGTAGCGATGATCTCTGTCCTCACACTCCTGATCCTCGCCGTCACCTGCGCCAATCTCGGTGGTCTTCTCCTCGCGCGCGGCGTCACCCGCGAGCATGAGATCGGAATCCGTGTTGCCATCGGTGCCAGCAGACAGCGCATCCTGCGGCAACTTCTCACCGAAAGCCTCCTGTTGGCGTCTCTTGGATCATTGGTCGGCCTCGTGCTCAGCATCGCCGTGATGCGCGTGACGCTCACGTTCACCGACGCCCCCGCATGGCTCTCAGCCACCCCTGACTGGAGAGTCTTCGGCTTCTCTTTCGTCATCGCAGTCCTCGCCGCAGTCTTCTTCGGCTTCGCTCCCGCTCTTCAAATCGCACGTCAGAAGCATCGCAAGCCCATCGCCCGACAGGTTCTTATCGCGGCACAGGTGACCGCTAGTTGCGTCCTGCTCATCGTCGCGGGTTTGCTCGTCCGTGCCATGCACCATACGCTCTATACTTCACCCGGCTTCGGTTATCAGAGCGTCCTCTCCATCGACCCGCAACTGGCGCAGCATGGGTACACGCCAACCGCCGCCCGAGCTTACCTCGCGCAGATGGAGTCACGACTCCGCGAGCGCCCTGGCGTTCTTTCCGTTGCACTCGTCAAGCTTCCGCCCATGGGGCATAGCGTCGCACGTATCGGTACCGAGATTCAGGGAAAGCATGTCAACATCTTCCCCAACTCCGTCGAGCCGGCCTACTTCCAGACCATGAATATCCCGTTTCTCCTCGGACGGACCTTTCACTTCGGAGAACAACATGTGACCATCGTCAGCGAGTCGCTCGCCAACCGCATCTGGCATGGAGCCGATCCCATAGGCAAGCCAGTGCCGTCGGACGAACCGTCTTCCACCCCGCGCGATATCGTCGTCGGCGTCGTCGGCAATGCACGCGTCAACGCCCTCAGCGATAGCGACGCGACCGAGCAGTACTGGCCAGCTCAGAACGACGATATGCCGCAAATGTCGATCGTGCTCAAGGCTGTCGGAACCGCCTCCGCGATGTATCCCGCAATCAAATCTATCTCGCAGAGCCTCGATCTTCGGGTCTTCCCGGAGATCCGCCCGCTCGAAAGCCTGTTTCAGGAGAACGTCGCGAATGTGGAACGAATTGCCGCCGCGGTCAGTCTGGTTGGTCTCATCGCCGTTCTGCTCGCAGGTGTGGGCATCGTCGGCCTGGTAGCCTACACCGCCTCGCAGCGCGCAAAGGAGATTGCCATCCGACTCGCTCTCGGAGCGACCCGGAGACAAGTCCTGCGTGCAATCCTTAGCCAGTTCGCATGGCCGGTGGCACTGGGATTGTTGGCCGGGGTCGCCATCGCAGCTACTGCTTCGAGCGCCCTGCGAAGCACCCTCTACGGAATCAGCAACCTCGATCCCGCAAGTTATGCTTCCGCCACATTGCTCCTTCTGCTCATCGTGATGATCGCGACCGTGCTCCCGGCACGGCGCTCACTTCGTCTCGACATCGCAAAAGCGCTTCACCATGACCAGTAGCCAGCTAAACCGCCATTCGGCGAGCCATCGTGGTAAGCAGCTTGGGCCGCACATCCGGACGAGTCCAGGGACACTCCGCAATGCAGATTCCGCACGATGCGGTCTCGGCGAAGTAGGGAATGCACTTGTCGAAGTTCACATACCAGCGCTCCACACCGCGGACCATCTGCTTCTCTTCCGAGATCGCACCGGGCGGACACGCGCGCGTGCATACCTGGCAGGTGGCGCAGAACTCATCTGCGCCGAAGCGACTTGGGCCGGTGGCCACCAGCGGCATGTTGGTAGTAACTCCCGCCAGACGCACGCCTGATCCAAACTTCGAATTGATTAATGACCCATGCTTGCCCAGTTCGCCCAGACCGGCAGCGATCGCCGGCGGGATAAGAACCAGCGCACTCGCTGAAGGTCCGGGGTAAGGATCGGCAGTGTATCCCTGCGAGCGAATCCAGTTGGCCAGAGCATAGGAAGACCGCGTGCCCTTGGCATATTGATCGCCAATGTCCACCACACCAACGCCGTTCGTTTCGTCCGAAGGAACTTCCTTCAAGCGCTCGTAGTTGTGCGCCAGTCCGAGCACGATGACCCAGGGTTCCTCAACGGTGTAGCCTTCAAAGACATAGAGCGGGTCCATTGCCGCGATGCCCACCGCGTCTGCTTCGTGCGAAAGAGCAAAGTCGGTCGCCTCAGCCGAAAGCTGTTCGGCGGATGCGGGATTCTGCTCCTCAGCGACCGGGATCAGTTCCGGATAACTATAGGCGGCCATGAAGGCCGGGCCCGAATCAGGGCATGCCCGAGAACTCTGTCGGGCGACGACCTGAAGGTCGCCATAGGGATGTTGGTCCGGAGGATGCCAGAAGAAAGGCGACGGCCGACGCGGCGTCTTCTCGCCCAACCCGTTGATGGGATTTCCAGAGACGCGCAGTAGCTCCAGGGTCTCGGGTTTCGGGCTGTAGGTACCTCGTTTTGGACGTCGTGGATTCGGCTGATCTGGCATTGAATTGACCTGCGTGAAGAGTTCGGGAGCGAGCCCATTTTAGGTAGAGGCAACAAGCCTCGCATCGACCGAAAGGTTGATATAGCTGGCAACCGATTCCGCGGAACTCCGGAGTTTGTTGTATGTACATCGCCTTCGTCCTGTCGAATGAACTAAGAGAGTTCTCTGGCCGAGCGCGATAGCTCCATCGAAAGCATGAGATCAAAACCCTCCCTCGTATTGAGGTCAACGCCTGACCGAACACGTACGCTCTGGCTGTCACTGCGAAGACCAGACACGTAACCAGGAAGAGCATTCGATGCTCTTTGGATTGCTGCTGGTCCTTCTTCCGTGACCGCCGAGCGACCATGCCCACGCACCCACCCACGTCCATCGCGAACGAAAGCTCGCTGAGCTATACAGGTTGGCGTGTCACGATGGCCGCCTTCGTCGGTGTTATGGTCAGCTTTGCCGCCATTGTGCCGTACACCTTCAGCCTCTTTTTATCGCCGTTGCAGCTCGCATTTGGATGGAAGCGCGAGGCCATCTCCCGGGGCTTTGCTCTTGCGGCATTGACCGTGGCAGCGTGTTCTCCGTTCCTCGGGTCGCTGCTGGATCGCTTGCCACCACGGCGGATCATTCTGCCCTGCATCGCGATCTTCGCCGTTGGCATAGCCTCGCTCTCGCTGCTCAAAGGACACATCGGGCAGTTCTACGCCACGTATGTAGTCCTTGGTGTAGTGGGCAACGGAACGGCTCAGCTGGCCTACTCCCGCGCGGTTCTGACATGGTTCGACCGCCGGCGCGGCCTGGCGCTGGCCGTTGTTCTGGCGGGAAGTGGAACCGGCTCGATCCTGCTGCCCATGCTCGCACAGCATGTGATCGGGGCATATGGCTGGCACGATGCCTATCTCGTTCTGGGAGTAGTCGCCCTGCTCGGCCTTCCCCTGACCGCGTGGCTGGTTCGCAATAATCCCGCCGCTGAAGCCGTGGCTACAGAGTCAGCTAGCTTGACCACTATCAGCGGCGTGTTGAAGACAAGTACCTTCTGGTTGATTGCAATCCCTGTGCTTCTGTCCGCTCTCAGTCTCAACGGTACGATCGCGCATCTTGCCGCTCTCCTTACCGGACGCTCCGTAACGCCGGCCAGCGCGGCCCTGGCCCTTTCGATGCTTGGGTTGTCGGGCATCGTTGGCCGCCTCATCACCGGCCATCTGCTCGACCGCGTCTTTGCGCCCATGGTCTCGCTGACAGTCTTGCTGATTGCGGCTGCGGGAATTGTCACCGTCGCGTATGCAACGTCTGCCCCGATGGGCATCCTCGGAGCGTTCCTGATAGGCTTTGGTGCTGGAAGCGAGGCCGACGTGGTCCCTTACCTTATCGCGAAGTATTTCGGCAGATCGCGGTTTTCAACGCTGTATGGTCTCAGCTGGACCGCCTACGCAGTCGGTGCGGCCTTCGGTCCTGTGCTCATGGGACGCGCCTTCGATCGCGCGGGATCCTACGTTCCATCCACCGTTCTTCTACTTTCAGCACCCTTGTTCGTGGCGGCTTTCCTTCAGCTCCTTCTTCCGAGATACGCGGAGGATTCCCGCGCGTCATCCTCGGTTTTGCTAACTGGTGCCGCCACCGACCTTTCGATGTAGAAGACTTCCCCTCACCATTTCACCGATCCTCAAAGGAGACACCATGCCCCACATCGAACTTCCCAACCTGCCAGGAATCCGTGGCCCCATGGCCTTCCGCCCCGAGACATCCAAGCCGCTCAACGAGCTGGTTGAAGTCCTGCTGCGCCATCCCAACTCCCTTACCCAGGGCGAGCGGGAACTCATCGCAACCTATGTCTCCTCGCAGAACAATTGCCACTACTGTCAGTCGATCCATGGCGCCATTGCGGCGGCACATCTCGATGATGACGAAGAGCTCGTGAAAAGTGTGAAGCAGGACTTCCACGCCGCATCCGTCTCTCCCAAGCTTAAGGCTCTGCTGAACATCGCAGGCAAGGTGCAGCAGGATGGCAAGAACGTGACCGCCGAGGATGTTCAGGCCGCCCGCAATGAAGGCGCCACGGACATTGAGATCCACGACACCGTCCTGATCGCTGCTGCCTTCTGCATGTACAACCGCTACGTCGATGGTCTCGCTACCTTCCAGCCTCAGGATCCCGCACTCTATCGCGAGCGCGGCAAGATGGTTGCGCGCAATGGCTACGTCGCCGCGAACCTCACCAACGTTGTGGCGCCTGAGCCTGCAGAATTGGTGAGCAGATAATATGCCGCATATCGATCTTCCCAGCCATCTTCCCGGCATCGCTGCAGCGTTCGCCTTTCGTCCTGAGACCGCAAAGCCCATGCGCGATCTCGCTCACATCCTCCTCTTTGAGCCGGGAGCGAATGGCAGTCTCAGCTCGCGCGACAGAGAGTTGATTGCGAGCTATGTCTCCTCGCGCAACAACTGCTTCTTCTGCAAGACCAGCCATGGCGCTGCCGCTGCGAGTCACGTTGGAGGCAGTCCGGAGCTCGTCGCCTCGGTGTGTACTGATCCCGCTACAGCCGATGTCTCTGACAAGCTGAAGGCGCTGCTGATCATCGCGGCCCACGTGCAAGGTGATCCGAAGACAGTCAGTCCCGAACACATTGCAGCGGCTCGTGCGGAAGGCGCAACCGACCTTGAAGTTCATGACACGGTTCTCATTGCCGCCGCCTTCTGCATGTACAACCGCTACGTCGATGGTCTCGCCACCCTCCAGCCTCGCGAGCCGGAGATGTATGAAGCGATGGGCAAGCAGCTCGCGGAGCACGGCTATCGTCAGCCTGCGACGCACTAAATCAAAGATGTAATGAGGTAAGCTATCGATCTGTAACTTATAGAGTTGCTTATAGAGCTACCGCTGCTAATCGGGAGCGACATAGCTCGGCAGTGAAATTTGCCATCGCCGCATCCGCAAAATCAACGGAAGCGGTGGTGGCTCTTTAATTTAGTAACTCGGCGAGATGCTGGGTTATGCGGCTCGATATCCATCAAGAGTTTGACTTTGCATCATCCGAATAGCTGAGGCGCAGTATCCGTTCGTTCCGCATAATTCAGGCCTACGAAAAGAAGCTCAATTCTTCTTATCCAACTCTGCCAAGGAACGTGTATGACCTCGCTCTCTGCTTCTGTTCGTGTCCTTCGCCTATCGATTACGGAACAAGTTTCTATTCCTTTTTCCAACAAAGTGCTGCTCACGGTTTTTTCTGGTTTGGCATTCTTCTTCTTATCCCTGGCATCCGTATGTGCTCAACAGTTCGCGACTGTACGTATTACAGTTGCCGATCCGCAGGGAAGCACCGTGGCGCAGGCAAAGGTCACTATTCGCAACTCCGATACGGGCGTCGTCCGCAACGAAGCCTCAGACCAGCACGGGACCGTTTCGATCCCCGGCCTCTCCGCAGGTCAATACTCTGTCACCATCGATGCGGACTCGTTCGCGTCGTATCAAGCTCCGCTTACTTTGACTCTCGGGCAGGTTGCTGATCTCCAGGTGTCGCTGCGCATCCGCACGAACACCGAGCAGGTTGAAGTTCAGGACACAGCTCAGGGTGTGGACCAGGAACGGATCGAAGGCAGCCAGGTCATCGAGCCGAAACAGATCTCTGACCTCCCTATCTCTGACCGAGACTTCATCGACTTCGTCCTGCTTACTCCGACCGCCACAGTCGGACGTAACTCCAGCACCGGCGCACAATCGGCGTTTCAAGAGACAGTGCTTGAGGTTAGCTTTGCCGGCCTGCGCGAAACCCATAGCGTCTTTTACGGGCTCGACGGCGTGGACTATACGACCCTCGTCTCCGGCGTGCAGCGCGTCAGCCCATCGCTCGATTGGGTGCAGGAATTCCGCGTCGTCAACGGGCCCGATGCGGCTGGTTCAGGTCTCAGCCTGGGCGCGGCAGTCAACACGATAACCAAATCCGGCACCAACGATCTCCACGGATCGGTCTACGAATACATCCGCAATAGCGTCGCGAATGCCAACAACCTGCTCTCCGCCCCCGGCTTCGACACGCTCCGCTTCAACCAGTTCGGAGCCACAGTCGGCGGCCCGCTTCGCAAGGACAAGGCCTTCTACTTCCTCGGCTACGAGGGCCAGCGTCGTGCACAATCGCCGATCTACTCTCGCTTCATTCTGAAGTGCATCGACATCGCAGGCTGCCTCGGACCCGGCACGCCAAGCATCAATCAGATCAAGACCAGCCTCGGTCTTTCGCCGGAGAACCTCGGCTCCATCCTCCAGATCGGCGACTACAACAACGCCTTCGGAAAGTTCACCGACGTGCTGAACCAGCGCAGCACGCTGTCCGTCGGTTATCTCTTCGCGGACGTTCACAATGGCAACACCCCTGCCGCTTCACCCGGCCAGGGCTTGCCCTCGAGCTATCGCGACAACCGCGTCCACGATCAGACGGCCTACGCAAACTTCTTCCACATCGTCGGCAATCATTGGACCTCCGAGAGTTCGGTGAACTTCGGCCGCCGCATCTTCTACATGAACCCTGTCGGGGCGGGATTCGAGCCAGCGCTTAACGTCGCGGACACGCTCTACAGTGGCGGTTTCCTCGGGGGCGTCGACTATTACAGCGAGCATCACTTCCAGGCCAAAGAAGCGATGGCGTATACACGCGGTGAGCACACACTTAAGTTTGGCGCAGAGTTGGAGCCTGGCTGGTTCAGTGCAGAGACTCCCTACTTCACGCCAGGTGTCGGCATCTTCAGTCCCCAGAGCTTCTTCGGTACTGGCCCCTTCGCAGCCTTCGGTCCCGGAACCGCCGTCCAGTTTCTCTTCCAGCAGACCAAGGCTGACTTTGGCCAGCAGGTGCCGCAGCGAAATCTCCCCTTCACGAATGGCTTCTTCGACGGCCCGGACGGTCCGGCCCATCAAGCCGCAGACCAGGTAGCCTTCTGGCACAAACTTGTAGGTCTCTACGTGCAGGATCAGTGGAAGGTCAAACAGAACCTGGTGCTCTCCGCCGGGCTGCGCTACGACGTCGATCTCCTGCCGTCGGCGAGTGATCTCAAGATCGTGGGTGCCATCAACCCGACGAACTACGGCAATGTCCAGCCTCGCGTCGGCCTTGCGTATGGATTCCGTAACGGAAAAGGTGCTGTCCGTTCCAGCTTCGGACTCTATACTGGCTCGCTTGAATACAGCAGCCTGGTGAACGGATGGCATGGTGCATCGCCATTCACCACGATGAATCAACCTCTGCTGCCAACCTTTGCCAATCCAACGCGGGACCTGGTCGGTTTCGGGCCGGCGGGCATGGTCGGAACTGCTGGCCCGGTTCTCGCAGGCGCGGCATTCCGCAACTTCACCCACAACGGCATCTATCCCGCGCCAGGCATCCTCAAGGAGTTTCCCCTCGGCTTTACGGTGCGGAAGTTTCCCTCAAGCTACGCCGAACAGGCGAACCTCGAAGTAGAAAACGAACTTGGCGGAAAGTGGTTTCTGACGCTTGGATATCACTATGTACACGCCATCCATCTCAATAGTTCAAACAGCATCAATGGTGCCCCCGCAGGCTTTCTCTCCGACGGACGCCAGAAGTTCACACCGGCTGACTCTCGTTTTGGTTTCGTTCTCTACGCCACGCCGTCGGGATGGTCGATTTATCACGGAGGCTCGGTCACGCTGCGTAAGGAGTTCAGCCAGCACTTCAGCGTGCTCACCAATTATGTCTATGGAAAATCGATCGACCTCGCGACTGAAAATCAACTTCAGGACGAGCCGCAGGACTACCTGCAGCCGCAGCTCGATCGCTCTGTCAGCGACAACGACGTGCGCCACCGCCTCGTCGTTACAGCTCTCGCAGAGACTCCCGAGACCTGGAGTGCGCCCTTACGCGGCATCCAGTTCTCCATGCTCAATACATTGCAGAGCGCGCAGGCCTACAGCATCCTTGCCGGCTCCGATATCAATGGTGACGGCTTCCCCTTCAACGACCGTGTCGGCAACATCGGACGAAACACGTATCAGGGTGCCCCGTACTATGACACCGATCTTCGCCTCCAGCGACTCTTCTCATTCAGCGAGCGCTTCAAACTGAACGCCAGCGCCGAGGCGTTGAATGTCTTGAACCGCGTCAACGTGCAGGACGTCGACCAGGTTTACGGCGCGGGAGAGTTCGGCGGTGCCACTCCGAAGCGCTACGGCGACGGCGTAACCAGCCCAGCCAATCCAACCTTCGGCTCGCCCACTTTTGCGGGAGCGGCCCGGCAGTTTCAGCTTTCGATCAAGTTGAAGTTTTGATTTCGCCGCTACCTCACTCTCGCTTTCCGAACGTGAGTCCACCTAAAGATTGAGGACATTGCCAATCGGGCTGCGTAGCATTTCCGTGTCCGCGAATCACATCGTGTCCGAACAACTATGCCTATCTCTCAAGACCAAGCACCTGCACCGCGCGAAGAACCGCACCTGGTTCAAGCTGCGAATCTAGACGTCGTAGATGAGGCGAACGCCTCCCCTGAGATCAAGGGCCTGTATCAGCAATTTCGCGAAGACTTTGGCCGCCCTCAAGTTCCTGGCATTCTGCAGTGCTTTGCCACGCACCCGCCGCTGCTGGTTCACATGATGGGTCTGGCGAAGTCGATGCTCTTTGTAGATGGCGTTCTCGGCCGACAACACAAGGAGATGATCTCCACTTTTGTCTCCGCAATCAACAACTGCAGCTACTGTACAGATAGCCACGCCTATTCCTTCCGCGTGCAGGGCGGCTCCGCGCCCGCGCTCGACGCTGTGCTCGCCTGCGATCCCGAGTCCCGTTCGATCACGGCGGAAGAGCGCACGCTGCTTCAGTTCGTGAAGAAGATCACGGAGGAATCGCAATCCATCGCTCCCTCGGATATGGAAGCGATGCGATTGGCTGGTTGGACCGATCTGCAGATTGCCGAAGCGATTCACGTGACCGCTCTCTTCGCAACGTTCAACCGCGTTGTGAATGCGTTCGGTTTGCCTTCGCAGGAGTTGCTGAAGCAATTCGAGCGACCACAGCAGGAGGTAAACGGTGACTCCCATGCCTGAGACGAGCCTTGCCACGACGAACGATGAAAGTACGATCCACTATCCCGGCTGGAGTGTGGCGACCGCCGCGTTTGCCGGCGTCATGACAAGCTTCTCTCCGATCGTGCCGTACACCTTCAGCCTCTTCCTGAATCCTTTGCATACCGCCTTCGGCTGGAAGCGGGAGGCGCTCGATGGCACCTTCGCGATCGCTGCCATCACCGTTGCACTCGTGTCTCCCTTTATAGGTATGCTGCTGGACCGCTTTCCTCCCCGGCGCATCATCCTGCCGTGCATACTCGTGTTCGCCCTCGCTCTCGCTTCGCTTAGCCGCTTGAGTGGAAGCATCAGCCAGTTCTACTTCACTTTCTTCATGCTCGGATTGGTTGCGAACGGGACCGCTCAGTTCGCTTACACGCGCACGATTCTTACTTGGTTTCAGAAACGCCGCGGTTTCGCGCTGGCTTTGATCTTGACCGGCAGTGGCGTCGGCTCGATCCTGATTCCACCCGCCACGCAATGGACGATTGCACATCACGGCTGGCGTAGCGCGTATCTCCTGCTAGGTGGGATAGCACTCCTCGGACTGCCACTGACCGCCCTTCTCGTCCGCAATCGTCCGGCTGCGGTCCTGCCCCAGGATGAACCTGCTGTCTCAGGTGTCAGTGTGAAGGGGGCTTTCGCGAGCACGGCGTTCTGGGTCCTCTGTGGCATCACGGTACTATCCGCCTTCAGTGAAAACGGGTTGGTCACAAACCTCGCCGCCATTCTTACGGATCATGGTGTCACGCCGCAAAGCGCCGCACTGGCCTTGTCGGTGCGAGGGGGCGCCGGCATTCTCGGAAGACTGGGCGTCGGCTTTCTCATTGATCGATTCTCGCCCCAACGAATACAAACAATGATTCTCGTACTGGCAGCGGTCGGGACCTTGATTCTCGCCTTCGCCGGATCTCCTGCCGTTTCGTTACTAGGGGCCACCCTGCTTGGTGTCGGCCTGGGCAGCGAAGCAGACGTTCTACCCTACCTTCTTGCGCACTATGTCGGTCGAAAGAATTTCTCCGTCCTCTATGGGCTGACGTGGACGGCTTACGCCATCGGCGGAGCCACTGGACCTATGTTCGTTGGCCACATGTACGACGCCACTGGAGCCTATCACTCCAGTTCTATCGCTCTTCTCGCATCGATCGCTTTCGCCGCTGCCGGCGTAAGCCTGATGCTGCCACGCAGAAAGAGCGTAGCCAAGAGCGCGGCTACGGAATTTAAACAAGGGGTCGAAGTTCTGCCGTCGTAGATCGAAGGCAGAACTAGCTGATTTGTATGGGGACGACGGATGGGATGGCGACCTGTAGCCCTCACTTTACGAGTCGGTGTATTCATCTTCATCGGCCGATGAGTATGGGCTCTCTAACCTTCCGTTCCGCAGCGAAGATGATCCAACGCAATGTTCTGTGTTCTGTGTTCTGTGTTCTGTGCTCTGTGCTCTGTGCTACAGCCAACTTCACGCTGCTCAGGCGTGAGAGGATTAGCCAAGTTTTTTATGAACTCCAACCGCTGTATCCTGGCCGCCGCATTCTGTCTTCTTCCGATAGCTTCGGTATTCCCAAGGGGACCAAAATAAATGGTCTGGACAAGTGCACAGAAGGGTATCAATTGATCGGGCAACATCCTAGTTTTGACTGCGCCCCATGCCGCCGGTGAAGGTCCACTTGAGGATGTTCTGCCTGGCAGTCGTCCCACCGGTGCCAGCCGTAAAGCCAACATAGGCGTTCGAGCCCGACACTGACACAATATCTCCAGGAAAGACTCCAGTTGCCGAAACGCCGGCCACCGTATCTCTTATGGTGTCCGGCGTCATGCCATTCAGGTAACGAAGATGGACTACAAAGCTATGGCCGCTCTGGAGGTCGACATGAGCAGGCGTCAAGCCGATCGCGAGTATTGTTCTGGCTCCTGTAATCAGGAGCAGCGGACGACGAGCTCGCAGATTCTCTCCTGCGGCTTGCCTTCGACGAAGACGGAAAGCAGCAGCCTCTCGCGGCAGGCGCGGAGGACCACCGCCTCGAACCCGCGCTCGCACGTCTTGAAGGTGCGGCTGCCCGAGCAGCACTCGCTCAGAACGAACCCCTCGAAGTCCCCGAAGCAGTTATAGATTATCTCGCACACCTTCCCCTTGAACTCGTGGCGGTGTTCCGGTTCCTGGAGCTGTTTTTTCACGGGCACACCATTTACGTTGGGAGGAATGCTGCTCGAGTTGCCGCCTAGGCCATCCACGCGTCCTGCGATATAGGAGATGTAGCGCTGGAGCACTGGATACCAGCGGTTGGCCGGCGCCATCTTTTCGAGACGCCACTTCATGATTGCCAGCGTGTTTTCTTCCGGACGAAGCATCACCTCGCCAGTGGTGACCGGAATCTTTATTGTGAATGTTCCCACAACGTAGCGGTAAGTCTTCTTCGATACGGGGGGAGGATTGGAAGTATCGTGCGCCACGGCGGCGGACTTGACCACTTGACCCGCCTTGCCATTCTTCTCAACGGTCGATGGCAGGGAATGGGTTCGCACGTTGATAACGACTGGAGGGTTGATCTCACGCGTAGAGATCCTGCGAATCACAACATTGAACTCCTGTCCCTTCTTGACGACCATCGGGACGTCGAGAGTGATGAGGCCTGCGAAGTTCTCGCCAGTCCCAGAGGGAATGGGCACGTAGGTCACGCCGCCTGTGATCTTCGTTTGAATGGTGTGCGTGTCCGCGGCTGTGAGGCTGTGGCTGCTGTAGATTGACGAAGCGAGGCCGATGACGGTTGACGCCATCACCTGCGGCCAGTAGATCGAGGCGACGCTGCCGACCGGAACCGCTCCCCAATCGATCATCAACTCGTCTGGTTCTGCGAGGTGAATGCCTCCGGTGCTGGGCCGGATGTCGAACGTCTGCGGCACGCGATGCGCGGATGCCGGACCCGGATTATCGACTAAAGTAAGCTGCAGGTTGCGCTGCGCGAGCTTGTCCGAGCCCGAGGGCGTCGCGCCAATCAAGATGGGTGCCTGGTCATAAGCGATCTGTGCCACCAGGCAGTGGTGGGTTCCGTTCAACCACTCTTGAATTGACTTGCCGTCGATGACGTTTCCGCTGTCGAAGATGTTCAGGAAGCAGCCATAGTAGGCCCACACCAGGTCCTCTCCGGGAGGAGCCGTGGGGATCACCATGTTCCGAGTATTCGGTCCGCCCGGCGCGTAGTCCGAGTTTGCGTTCAGGTTGCCACTGGCAAACATTGGCAAGGTGATGTGATCGCTGCCCACCAGTGGTGAACCAGGTAAACCGGCGCCGTCGGGAAGAAACGGATAGGTCGATCCAGGTTGATAATCCGCATCCACCGTCTCGGTAGACCAGATGCGGAAGAAGACCTTCACGCCGTCTGCCGCGCCGGACGGGCCTGCGGTGCCCTGCAGCCGCACCCGGGCAATCGCGAAGGGATAGTTTTTGTAGGTGTTGACTGTTAGCGGCCCAGGAAAGGGAGAGCCGAAGATCTGGACTGTCTCCGGAGCAACGGAAGAGAAGTTCTCGAGTGCGCCATCCTGTTGCGGAATGGTGCCATCAGAGAATGGATCGCGTGTGCCGTCGGTGAAGTGATTGCTCGAATCGTTCAAGAAGGTCAGCAGGCTCTGTACATAGCTGTACGCCCCCGCCACGCTGTCGCTGCTGAAGCTCGGCCCGCCCAGGACAGGGCGATTGATGAGCCCTGGTATCGCGGTGAAGACGCGCAGATCCTGGCTCAGGTAGAAGTCGTTGTTCGCAGTCGGATCGCCGGGATTGGTATTGATATTCGAAAAGTATGGGTCCGCTCCAGCGACCAGCTCGAACTCGATTGCTGCGTCCGATCCTGGAACTTTGGTGCCTCCAATCGTGAGGAAAGC
Source organism: Granulicella aggregans (assembly GCF_014203275.1). Taxonomy (GTDB): domain Bacteria; phylum Acidobacteriota; class Terriglobia; order Terriglobales; family Acidobacteriaceae; genus Edaphobacter. The sequence continues at coordinate 1,274 of NZ_JACHIP010000006.1, read as the reverse complement.
GTTCAGGTCATACATTTGGTTGCCCGTTGCTGGAAAGTCCGAGTCAGCCGCAGCTTGCGTGAAGTGAACGTCATAAGGGATCCGGATCATCTGCGGTGACGCCGGGTTCGCCGCGTTCTGGAATATGATCCCTCCACTATTTTGCGTGATTGTCACTCCGGCCAGATTTGCGAACGCTCCTGTCAAAGTGGACGCCGTAACGCCCAGCGAGTTGAAGGAGTTCTTGCTGAACCCATCCACGATCAGCCAGAAGGCGTTGGTCCACACGCCGCCCTTTGTCTTCAGCAGGTCTTTGACCTCGTCCTTGCCAAAGGTGGGTTTATTCGCCCAGAACTGTAACAGTCCCAGAGGGAATGGGTTATCGGTGACGGGTCCTGGGATCGTCGCCGGTGTGCCCGTCGGGAAATTCTTCTCCATCAACGCCGCAAAGAACGGAAACGGATCGCCCGAATCACCGGTGAGCTTCTGGTACGTGTCCGCCATCGTCGATCCGTGCGCCGCAATGATCTGGTTGATGGTGAACCCAAGCTGCACGTTCAGGTAGTAGATGAAGCATAGCGCGCAGCCAAAGCTGATCGGGTCCGCATCCCCCCTGGTCGTTGAGTTTCCAGTGAAGGTCTGGTTCACCCAGTCAGGGCGCGGGCTCTGATTCAACCACTGATCGACCCATGAGGTGTAGTAGTTATAGTGGCCTGCCTGAAAGCGAACGATGCCGCAATATTGAGAGAGCCCCTCGCCGTTACTGTCTCCGGCGTTCCAGTTGCCGGCTACGCCCATTAGCACCTCGACCCATTCGTTCATAAAGACCATCTCGGTCCGGCCCGCTGCGATCGAGGCACCTACGCCGACGCCGTTTTGCGCGTCGCAATTGATGGGATTTCCATAGCCGCTGTTATTGGCGCCTGGAAAGCTCGTAGCAGTGGCATTCAAATTCAGATCCACAACCTGGCGATTGCCGGTGCCAAACTTTCCCGCAGGCGTGGCGAACCAGCTCGTCGTCACGTTGAACTCGTTCTCCAGAACTCCAAGCAGCGCATCCGCATTGGCGATCGCAGCAGCCACATTGGGCAGTGTGGCCTCGTACTGCACCTGAAAGTTCGTGGTGAATCCTGGTCCAAAACCGATGTCGGTCAAACTACCGTTAGTCAATGCCATGATTGAGTTCCTTCCATAAGCCGTGGCGGTCTCAACCGGTCGATGCAACACCATCTGATTTAGATCATTTCTTGAGAGGTGGTGTGTATGAGACAAGAGAGACGTCATGGTCTTTCTGC
>NZ_JACHIP010000005.1 GCF_014203275.1 Granulicella aggregans | reverse complement strand
GACGTAGCAGGTTGAGATGAAATCCACCCTACCCCCTACCGCGAAAGTTGCGAGCCCATGACCCACGGCTTCGTGGCTCATGTCCGCCACCATGAAAGCCAATACTCCAAGAGCCAGGAGTGTGAGTCGGTCATCGGTATCGACTGGTAGCATGAGTGAATCATAACGAGTCCTAGCGTGAAGAGACCGGCCGTATCCCTCGGAATCTGAGACACCGCAATGCATTACCCGAACAGACTGAGTTGGCTCTCGATCTCGTCGGCTTTCTGGGAAACGATAGGGCGCTCACGTGGTGACTTCAGGCCAGTGCACTCGTTCATACCTTCGGGGTCGATAAGTGCGTCGGCGATTTTGCGTAAATCGAGGAACTCCTGAATCGCTAGTTCCAGTGCTTCGGCTAAACTGCAACCCGATCTGGACGACGCCGCAAGCTTGCCTGAATCACCGCGGGCGGAGTGTAGAGTGCGCCATCGGTCCCGCATCGGTCCCCGGCGCAACGACCTTATCGATCAGGTCCAGGATTTCGTCGGTAAGCGCGACCTCGGCGCCGGCGAGCAAATCGTCTAGCTGTTGCATCGTGCGTGGACCGAGAATCGCCGAGGTCACGCCAGGGTGAGCCATCACAAACCCCATCGCCATATGCGTTAGCGAAATCCCGGCTCCCTCGGCGATTGGAATGAGGCGTTCGACGGCCTCGAGATTGCGCCCGTCGGACATTTGCTTCGCGAACACCTTGACGCGGAGGCTCTCCGGCAAGGAGTGGCCCTTGCGGTAACGCCCGGTCAGCATACCCTTAGCCAGCGGACTCCAGACCAGCACGCCCATTCCGTACTTTTGGCAGACGGGCAGCACCTCTTGTTCGATAGTGCGGTTGAGAATCGAATAAGGCGGCTGCTCGGTGCGGAAGCTGGCCAGGCCCCGCCGCTCCGCCACCCACTGCGCCTCCACGATCTCGGAAGCGGGGAAGGTGGATGACCCGATGGCGCGCACCTTGCCCGCGCGCATCAGGTCGGTCAGCACCGAGAGCGTCTCCTCGATATCGGTGTCGGGCGAAGGCCGGTGGATCTGATAAAGGTCGATGTGATCGGTCTGCAGACGGCGAAGCGATGCCTCGACTCCCTACGTGATCCAGCGCCGCGAATTGCCTTGCTGGTTTGGGTCTTCCCCCATTGCGCCGTTCACCTTGGTGGCCAGCACTACGTTTTGACGACGCCCCTTGAGCGCCTTGCCGACGATCTCCTCGGACTCGCCGTTGCTGTACCTATCGGCGGTGTCAACAAAATTGATGCCGAAATCCAACGCTTTGTGGATGATACGAATACATTCGTCGTGATCGGAGTTGGCGATGCCACCGAACATCATCGCTCCTAAACAATATGGACTGACCTTGATGCCGGTGCGGCCGAGGGTGCGGTAATTCATGGCTGTGTCCTTTCGTCTGTCGATGTGAGGCCAAAGCGGCCAGTTAGATTGACTATGTAGTCTCTCGATTACCAGGGGATAGTTTCGCCTTCCCAGCGCGTGAAAGTGCCTGTCGGACCGTCCGGTCCCAGCAGGGCGAGTCGCACCGGTTCAAGCGCACCTTCTTCGACAGTTCCCGTGCCCTCGTAAGCGTTCAGGTTGGTCTTTATGAAGCCGGGGGAACAGGCATTAACCATGAAATTGGTCGACTCTAGCTCGATCGCCATAGCCAACGTCATAGCGTTCATGGCCGTCTTGGACGCGGAGTAGCCAGGGCCAAAGATATGACGAAGCGGGAAGGCCGGGTCCGCCACCCTGGCCAGCGAGCCAGCACCACTCGAGACGTTGACGATTCGGGCTGCCGATGCCTCTCGTAGCAATGGCAGCATCGCCTGGTAGACAGCAAGGGCGCCGAAGACATTCGTCTCCCAAATCCTGTGCACCTCATCCAGCGATACGGTGCTCGCGCGGTTCAGTCTGGAGTAGTCCTCGACAGACTGTCCAGGCAGCTTACTCGTATTCGAGATCGCAGCATTGTTCACGAGCACATCGAGCCGTCCAAACTCCTTGCGGATGCGCTCAGCCGCGGCGGCGATCGAAACCTGATCCGTCACGTCGAGTTGAAGGGCGTGGGCGTCTGACCCAACCTCCTTGGCCGCCGCCTCGCCGCGCTCGAACTTGCGCGATCCAACCAGCACCGTGAGACCGTGCGCTACGAGATCCTTTGCGATTTGGAGACCAAGTCCTTGGTTCGCACCGGTGACCAGAGCTACAGGTTTGTTTTGCATGGGCATTTCTCCCTTTCCCATTGGAGTATTCTGGGAATGTAGTCGCACCATGCATTGTTGGAATGGAAGGTATGCGCCAGTAGCATGAGCAAAGTCCAATTCCGGAACATCGACCTGAACCTATTAATCCCTCTCAAGGCGTTGCTCCATGAGCGCAATGTGACTCGGGCAGCGGAGCGCATCCATCTCAGCCAATCCGCTATGAGCCGGGCGCTGGACCGCCTGCGTGCGGAGCTCGGAGACGAACTGCTGGTCCGAGTGGGACGGAACTATGAGCTGACACCACGTGGCAGCGAACTGCTCGATGAACTGGCGCAAGTCATGCCTCGACTGGCTCGACTATGGGCCGGAGAGACCTTCTCTCCGGCGCAAAGCGAAGGAAACATTCGCTTGGCGATGAACGACTATGCAAGCAGCGTCGTGTTGGCGCCCCTTGCTGAGGCCTGTGGACGGCTTGCGCCTGGGATTACCTTGGAGGCGGTTCCGTGGCACGAACGGTTTCATGAAGAGAGCGGACTCGTGACAACGCACCTGATTCTGAGTCCACTCTCCGTGCCCTCGACGTTTCGCACGGAGCCTCTGTTTGAGGACGTCTTCCTCTGCGTTCTTGGCCGCAAGTTAAAACATCGGAAACCCTCTCTCACGATGAAGGATTATCTGAGCTTTCGGCATATCTCTGTAGAAACTCAGCCCAGCCTTCAGAGCCTTATCGACCGACCCCTCGGAGAAGCTGGTTTCCAGCGTCGTCTGGCCGTTAACCTTCCCTACCTGCACGCAGCAATTCGCATGTTGGGAACAACGGACCTAGCTTTAACGATGCCTGCTCGCATCGCAGGGCCTGTGGCAGAGCTTCATGATCTTGTCAGTCTGAAAACGCCAAGAGAGATACCGCCGATACGGTACTCCATGATTTGGCATCCGCGCTTCGAAAGCGATCCGCTGCACAAGTGGCTCAGAGAGACGGTGCGTCAGATCTTTTATCCCGCTCCTTCTTGCTAGCAGGTGGGTGCTCATATATTGCCTTCCGTGTAAGAATGCGGCTAGGGGTAAAGCTTCGAGTTAGGACCTGCAAGCCGATGATGCCTGCGTAGAACTTTAGCGAGCGCTAAAGGTTGGACTCGATCAGTCCAACCTTCCCGAGCTTCGTTACTGTCGATATGAAAGGTAGTGCAGCCGCTGCAGGCTGCGAGCTTCGATCCTCTAGGGTACTGCTCATAAAGCATTCCTTTCAAACGTACGACGGAAAAAAGGAATTACATCTGCGCAGCAGAGATAACGGTTGGCTCAAACGCCTGTAGGAATTCAGCTCGCGACTTTTCTCCTAAATCGACAACCTTGCTTCCACCCGCTGCAACGACTGTCACATCTTCGATTCCGATAACCTTGAGAATCAGACGTAGGTACATCGTCGCAATGTCGCGGTCGCGGATCGGCGAACCCTCGGTGTAGACGCCGCCCGATGCCATGAGGACAGTGCACTTTTTATCATGTAGCAGGCCCTCGCCCTTCACGCCCAGCGTCAAACCCTTGCGTACGATGTGGTCCACGTACGACTTCAGGTTTGCAGGGATGTTGTAGTTGTAAACCGGAGTGCTGATCGCAATGTGATCCGTCGCGAGGAGTTCGGCCACAAGCTCGTTTGAGAGCTGAAGGACTTCCTTCATCTCGGGATTATGCTGTTCTATAGGGGTCAAGCTCGCGCCCAACCAAGGCAGGTTGACGTAAGGCAGATCCATCTTCGTGAGATCGCGTTCCACAACCTCACCTCCCGAATGCGCGGTCTTCCATTGCTCCACAAACTTGGTCGTCAGATTGCGGGAGATAGAATACTCTCCGCGTGGGCTTGCCTCAACAACTAGAAGCTTTGGCATTTCGTTTGTCCTTTCGTTAGTTGGCGGTCACTCAGTGATGCGATCCTTGTTAGGCGCGAGATTAGGTGCGAGCTTCCCCGTCACCAAATGGCAGCGGCGTTGCAGCGGTTCTAGACCACAAGGTGTACGACACCAAGAGAACCAGAAAGAAGACGAATGGGAAGAGCGCATACGTCACGTCTCCCGTAATGAGGTGCGATGCCGTTGCACCGAGGAAGTCGAAGGAGAGACCCGCATAGGCCCATTCCTTCAGCCTCGGTAGCTTGCCGGTGAGGATAGCGATGCCACCGAAGATCTTCGCTACCCCCAAGATCTTCATCAGGTATAGCGGATATCCGAGTGCAAGCATGATCTTCACAATGCTTGCAGGTCCATGTCTGAATGCTTCGACGAATGCTCCCGCAGTCGCAGGCAGGAACATGACGAGGGTTAGTGTCCAGTAGATGATCTTGTTCCGCCGCTGTGACTTCACGACAGGGTTCTGGACCTGAGGTTGTATTGCAACGTCTGCGGAGGGGCTTGCGAATGTCTGCATCATGATGTCCTTTCGTTCGCTCGGACTGGAGAATATGTGGGTGCGAACACGAACAATCTGTTCGTAGGGCTATTATGGGATGTACGCGGGAGCCGCACAAGGAGGCACTATTTTGAGCGAAACGAACATTTCTGTTCCTGAAAACTCCTTGTCACCCACCGATTGCAAGGGTCTCGCCGACGTGCTTTCCAGCGTCGGAGACAAATGGACCATCATGGTCGTGGGAGCACTGTCCAAAGGCTCGCTGCGCTACAACGAGATTCAGCGGCGTGTCAGCGGAATCTCGCAGAGAATGCTCACGATGACTCTGAAGCGACTAGAGGTGGACGGCATCGTCACACGCACGCTGTTTCCCTCCGTGCCCCCTCGCGTCGACTACGAGCTGACTGAACTTGGCCAGACCCTGCGCGGGGCGCTCGTGCCGCTCCATGTGTGGGCCGCTAAGAACAAGCAGACCATCGCTCTCAACCGCCTCGATGCGGTCGGCACGCGAAAGAACGATAGCAGCCCGCAGACCTTCGGTCAGATAGCTGCTACAAGTCATTCGGATACTAGCCGATCCACGCGTCTTCCATAGGTAGGCCGAGCGCGAACGGGAGTAAGCGCGTCAGCGTTAGGAATTGGGTCGTAACGGAGAGCAAGGAGCTTTGACGGCGCTCCGCCTCACCCGCCTACACTTGCTTACAGGAAGACACGAATCCTGACCGCATGTCATTCATATGACGACTACCGTCGTCATATGAAGACTCTGCACGAAGATGAGAAATCGAAGTTCACGCTTCCAAAGATTGACATCAAGGCACGGAGCGAGGCTTGCGTCGTAGTGAAGATCCCTCTACTCGCAAACGCGAGACGTCGGTTCGCTACCTTCCTGTGCACCCCTCTTTTGATCGTTGCTGCGTCTTTCGTTCCTGCGAATGCTCAGCAGCTGGCCGCTACAAAGACTGTGACAAGTATGGATCTGCCGGACGCTCCGGAATCTCAGTCAGGTGCTCAGACTGTTCCAACCGGTCAAACACAAGAGCAAGGAACCATTTCGGGTATAGTGCTTGATCCGAGTGGAGCGAGCGTAGTTGGTGCCCGGGTAACGCTAAATAGCGTTAATGGAACCCAGGTTCGCGCGATCAAGTCGAAGCCGGACGGTGCGTTTGTCTTCTTTGCGGTCCCACCTGGCTCGTATACGGTAGGGATCAATGCTGACGGACTCGAGCCGTTTATCTCTGATCCTTTCGTCCTGACGACTGGGCAAGCCTATGACGTTCCGAGAACACTGCTGTCCATTGCCTCAACGAGCACATCGATAGAGGTCCGTCCGACGGATGTGATTGCTGCCGAACAGATAAAGCAAGAAGAGAAACAACGGATTCTCGGTTTCGCGCCAGCCTTTTACGTTAGCTATGTTCCTGATGCAGCTCCGATGACCACAAAGCAGAAGTATTCCCTTGCCGCGCATGACACTCTAGATTGGTCTACCTATATCGGGGTCAGTATAGGTGCGGGCATCCAACAAGCCAACAATAGCTTCCGTGGATATGGACAAGGCGCAGCTGGCTACGGCAAGCGTTGGGCGGCGCTTTTCGGAGATGGACGCTCCAGTGACTTTCTAAGCCACGCGGTGTTCGCTTCCATGCTTCATCAAGATCCGCGCTACTTCTACCAGGGAACTGGTACGACGAAATCACGCTTGTATCACGCTTTGAGCAGTGCCTTTGTTGCACGTAGCGATAGCGGGAAGACGATGCCGAACTATTCGTATCTTCTTGGAACGATGACATCCGGCGCCCTCTCGAATGCCTACTATCCTCACGCAGATCGGGGGGTGGGCCTTGTCTTTACCAATGCCGCTATTGGGATCGGTGGACGTGCCGCTCAAGCGGTGCTCGAGGAATTTGTAAGCAAAAGAATAACGAAAAACGCACCCAAGTCGAGCCCAACTCCCAAAGGAACATCTGGTTCATCCGGTAGCCCACTCCTGTGACCGATTCGCTTCTTGAGGGTCTTGGAACTCGTAAGTGCCGACATGAGTGACGGCTTGACTGGAGATGAATTGATGAACTCGCAAACATTACTCGATGTTGAATCGACGATCGTTGATTCCCTCGTCCGAGACTTCACTGGCAAGATGCAAACCCTTACCGATGATGAATTAGTGAAAGCCGCTCGAAATGGCGGATCAGCTGCAGCCGACGAATTGTTGTCACGCCACCAGACCCTTTTGTACAAGAGTGTCCTGCGCTTAGCCGCAAGCACAGAAGAGGCTGAAGACGCTGTGCAAGATGCCCTCTTCCGTGCTTACATGAACATCGGTAAATTTCGCGGAGACTGCAAATTCTCATCGTGGTTGATTGCAATCGGCATTAACTCTGTTCGATCAGCCAGGAGAAAGTCTCGTCGGGCAATGTGGGTCTCCCTAGATGACGCAGAAAAGCAGTTTTCCAGCAAAACAGGGACTTCTTTGCAAGACCATCAACCGTCACCAGAACTGCAATGTTCGCACAGGGAACGGTTTGATGCGGTCAAACGCGCAATGCAGCGTCTTCCACGAAAGCATCGAATCGTCTCCCTGCACAAAGTCACGATGGAGGGTCAATTGCGCGCAGTGCGAGCGGGATGGGGCTTAGCGCGGGGGCGTTCAAGAGCAGGCTGAGAAGGGGAAGATCGATGCTCATGCAAAACCTTGCAAAAGCGGCAATTGGGGGTTCCCCAAAAATGGAGAGCGAAAGAAGGCTGGCATGATTCTCACGATGCTGCTCTTTGGTTGCTTACCTGAAACTCCAGCCATTTGGACGAATGGCTTTGCCGGCTCGAGAGCCGTGTGTAGCTTTATCGGCCGGCAGGCTTTGGAATCGTCCCATTTCCGCTTCTTGAGATCCACCGCTATTCTTGGTCTGGCTCGTTGGCTCTATCCAATCGATCTGTCGCAACTCGTGAACAGTGCCATCATGATGTGGACGTATCTGATTAGGGTGACATCTGTTGTGGAATACCCCGCGAAATGGACAAACTGCCTTAGCCCAAGAAAGGCAATCGAGTTGAGTGTGTTCGCCAGTCTTGCGCGATTGACAAAGTGGATGGTCCATTTGTGGACCGCACGATCCTACATAGGCTTGCAGACCCCGCACGCTGGTCCGAATTTGGGCCTTCTCTTCATCGGCATTGCGGCTGTCATCAGCGTCCGGTCTGGAAGCGCCATGAATCGTTTTTCTCAAATTGAGAATCAACTCCGCTCGGACCCCCGGGCTGTCCCTGCCTGCCACAACGAAGTGCGGATCTACGGCCCCAGTAAGTTTTTCGAGGAATGAAGGATGATCAAAGTTGTCGCGACGGTAAGGCTACTTGAAAGATTCAGAAAGCTCAGTCGAGTGATAGGCCCTATCGCGCAGGACGTGTCGGAGAGCCATCTCAACTATTGGGCCTCCTACGCGACTGACTTCACGTGTCCTCTTCTGTTCGCGTATCTCGGATATAGACAACACTGGAACTGGCCCTCTGCCATCTTCAGCTTCTTCTCTGGCTTGACCGTATTCAGTCTGATCGAATATTCAGTTCACCGGTGGCTTCTTCATGGTTCGGGGGGGCTGCTCTTTCGCCTTCATGAAAGTCACCATAAAGCCCCTGAAGAGCGTTCTGCCTTCTTCTTTCCTACTAGCATCGTCACACTGACACTGGTCTGGCTGCTCCTGGATCGTGCCCTCCATCTTCAATACGCTTCCTTCTTCACCTGCGGTGTCGCAAGTGGTTACTGCTATTTTGGGATTCTTCATCACGTTGAACACACGACCCGCATCAACCAGATACCCTTTCGATGGTTACAGAAGAGATGGGCGGCTCATAGCGTTCATCACCGTCTCGACCATTGCAACTTCGGAGTAGTAACGTCGTTTTGGGACGTTGTATTCGGCTCACATCAGAGCAGTAAGAAGCGGAATCGGTCGTAACTTCCTTGACACGCGGTGGCACTACCGATGCTTAGAAGTACGGAAACGTCCTCAAGTTTACGTCGACGAGAATTAAGTAAACTTGGAGACGTTAGTAGCCAACCTTGGATCTACCTGTCGCGCGAGAATTGTCAGAGGAGGCGATATGTTCGAAAGCCTCACCAATCGAACTGCAGCGGTTCTACAACACGTTCCAAGATCACGCCTTTTCTTAAAGATCTTCGGCTGGTTTTGGCTCACTACGATATCCATCCATGTGGCCTTCTCTGTCGGCAGTGCGCTTACCGGTGTTCATGTTGTTCCCCAAGGCAATATGTATGCAACCGTCGCGCCGCTGCTGGCCGCCGAAGCTGTCGATACCTTTGAGACCGGGGGAGCGCCTGCGTTCACTCAATTCTCTGAACACAATTTCAGCCAGAATCAGGGAACGCTTTTCCTCCTTGATGGGTTCTACGCAGATGTCCTGTCAAGGTCCCTCCCTCCCAATGGAGTCCGCGCCGCGAAAGAAGCTCGACTGGGGCAGTTGACCGTCTTCGGCCCGCACCTTGCTGCTTACAGATATCTCAGCCGCTCAGGGCGCCCCTATACCCTTCTGCTTGAAATGCGAGACGGCCCTGGTCAGTTTCGCGAGATCTGGGGTCTTTCGGCGTTTTGGGCTGTGGCTGCAATCGGAGCCGTGGTCACGATCCTTTGTTGGTGGTTGACCTACCACATCGTTTCTCCGGTACACCACATTCAGGCCGCAGCGCGTGAGGTGGCGCTTGGGAACCTCAGTGCCCGGGTCGCGCCGGAAGTACATCTGCGAGGAGACGAGCTTGCTGCTTTGGCTAGGGACTTCGACGGGATGGTCTCCCGGCTCGAATCTCTCATACGATCGCAGAAGTCTCTGCTCAACTCCGTCTCCCATGAGGTGCGGTCTCCTCTAGCTAGAATCACACTTGCCGTCGAGGTTCTCCGTGACGGCCGGGTCTCAGAAGCGGAGAACGCTTTAGCTCACCTCGACCGTGATGTAAGCCGGTTGGATATCCTGATGGGGCAGCTGCTCACGTTATCCCGTCTCGATACCGGTCTGGGCTACCAGGAACGACAGAGCCTGGATCTGGTCCAGCTCGTGGAAGAAGTTTGCACGGACGGAGACTTTGAGGCGCGGGCGAATGGGAAGCGTGTTCTGTTCCGCTCCGCCTTGGCACGGCTGGACTTGCCTGCAGATGCAACGGCGCTGAGAAGTGCTGTTGAGAATATCGTTCGCAACGGAATCCGGTTTTCGGAGACGGGCGCTCAAGTGTTGGTGGATCTTCAAGTCACAGATCAATCAATAGGCACGTCCGTTCAGGTGCGCATCCGTGATCATGGGCCCGGCGTGCCGGAAGATTATCTTTCTGCGATCTTTCAACCATTTTTCCAGGTAAAAGGTGGTTCTGTCTCACAGGTTGGCAATGGCCTTGGGTTGGCCATTGCTCTTGAAGCAGTTCGGATGCACCGAGGGTCAATTCTTGCGAAGAACCTGTCTCCGTCGGGCTTGGAGATTCTTATCGAGATTCCTCTAGGAGCTTGTTGAAATAGGTTCCACTCTTCGTCCGATATTTGTTTGCGCTCGTCTATGGAGTATGCGTGGAGACGAGCGGTTGCAGGGTGGGATGTTCAGCTATGTGACGTTGGAGCAGCGTGTGCCTCAGGATCATCCGCTGCGTGAGATACGTAGGCTGACGGATGTGGTTCTGGCCTCTCTGAGCGGGGCGTTCGACGAGATGTACTCGGCCTCTGGCCGTCCCTCGATCGCGCCCGAGTATGTACTTCGGGCGCTTTTGCTGCAGGCGTTTTACTCGGTCCGATCGGAGCGGCAACTGGTGGAACAACTGGACTACAACCTGCTGTTCCGCTGGTTCGTCGGCCTCGGCATGGATGATGCGGTGTGGAACCACGCCGTGTTCTCGAAGAACCGGGACCGCCTGCTCACCAGCGAAGTGGCGCAGCAGTTCTTTGCCGAGGTCAACAAGCAGGCCAAGCGCTTCATGAGCGACGAGCACTTCACCGTCGACGGGACGCTGATCCAGGCCTGGGCATCTCAGAAGAGCTTCCGCAAGAAGGACGGCTCCGATGGCGACGGCACGAACTTCCACGGCCGGCAGCGCACCAACGAGACGCATGAATCGACGACCGATCCGGATGCCAGGCTCTACAAGAAGAGCTATGGCAAGGAATCGCACCTGGCCTATCTCGGCCACGCGCTGGTGGAGAACCGCAACGGCCTGATCGCCGCCGCGATGGCCACTCAGGCCGATGGCTATGCCGAGCGCGAAGCCGCGCTGCTGCTGCTTGACGCGAAGCAAAAGGGCAGCTCACGGCGGATCACCGTCGGTGCCGACAAGGCTACGACACCAAGGACTTCGTCACCGCCACCCGGGCGCTGAACGTGACCGCGCATGTGACGAAGAACGAGAAGGGACGCCGCTCGAATATGGATCGCAGAACCACCCGGCATCCCGGATATGCGATCAGCCTGAGCCGGCGATGGCTGGTCGAGAAGAGCTTCGGATGGCTGAAGCAGACCGGCCCTGTTCGGCAAGTCAAGCTGCGCGGTCTGCATAAGGTGGACTGGATCTTCGTCTTCAGCTGCGCCGCCCACAACCTCCTGCGCCTGCCAAGGCTCATCGCCCAGCAAGCGGCGTAAGGCCTTCAGCAGCAGTGCGCCTGAAAACGCCCGTTGACTGTTCAACAAGGCACTCAGCCAGGACGGATGAGAAGAAGACACAACCAAGCAACCTTGATGACCTGAAACCACCCTCCAGTCAGCGACAACGATCCCTATTTCAACAAGCTCCTAGATCATGCCGCTGCCCCGGCGCATACCCTCACAGGGAAGTCTTCGACGCTCAGCTAGAACTACCAAAAACGTACAAATCATGACGAATCTGATCACATCCTGACGGCACTGCCGGGTGTTTCGGTTGATGCTAGTGATCATTGGCTCGCGCCTGCCTTTCTTACTCACTCACGCCAGAAGGCGTAAGGAGAGGACCACAAACTACGGAGACACGATGCAGAACGAAGTTCAGACATACCATTCGACTCGCGATCAGAAATCTATACGTCTGTTCAAAGCGGTGTTGAGGTGGGGAGGGCGCATCGTGATTATGGGTTTGGCGGTTCTGGTTGTTGCAATTGCTTACCTCAGCCACGTCGGGGAGCCAAGCTCTGCCTCCTCCATGAAATTTGAAGGATTCATCGAGCTGCCGAAAGATCGCATACTCAACATCTTCGACTACATGGCTCTGTCCAACCACACGATCTTCGTCGGTAATATGCTCTCAGGCAGTGTCGTCAAAGTGCAGTTGACCAACGATCATGGTGGGTCGGGCGCATCTGTTTCAGAGCAGCGAGGGGCAGGTAATGCTCATGGCATCGCGATGATTCCGGGCGAAGACAAAGCATTTGTCACGCGCAGCGCTGAGAACGTTGTCGACGTGTTTCAACCCAGCTCTCTTACCTTGTTGGGACGAATTCCGATCGCCGACGACGCGGACGCAATCATTTATGATCCTGCGAGCCGCATGATCTATGTCGCAAACGGAACGCCTAAGCTGGCAACGATCATCGACCCGGTAAAGCTGCAAACTGTAGCGACAATTCCGCTAGGAGGCGTGCCCGAATATCCTGCCGCCGACGCGCAGCACGGCGTCATTTATCAAAACCTGCATGACACGAACGAGATTGCAGCGGTGGATCTGAAGACTGGTTCTGTCGTCGGTCGATGGCAACTGGCACCATGCGTCGGTCCATCCGGGCTCGCGCTTGACCCCGTCCAAAGTCGCCTCTACGCGGTCTGTATGGGAAGTTCGCAACTTGTGGTCTTCTCACTCGAACAACACAAAGTGATCGCCTTCCTGCCGGTGGGTGGCAAGCCGGATTCAGTCGCCCTGGATCTTGAGAGTCATCGCATCTACACCGCTGGCATCCAGGGTGTGATGACGGTGATCGAGCAGGAGGGGGAAGATTATCGCATCCTCGACAATATCCATACCCACCCGTTTGCCCACACCCTGATTGTCGATCCCCAGACGCATCGCGTGTACCTAACCTACGCGGCACTGCTGAGCGCACCTCGGATCGCGGTGTTTTCCCCTAAGCCTTAAAGAACAGGCATAGAGGACAATGGTTCTATGACGCGCATCCCATTCGTGGCCCCAAACTCCGGAAGTGTCTCAATGCAGCCACCTGCCGGCATCGAAAGACCGAAGATCCTTTTGATCGATGACGATCAAGACCTGTGTGAGCTTCTGAGAACACGCTTCGCCTCGGAGGGCCTCGACCTGCAAACAGTTTTTCTAGGCAAGGAAGGGCTGCGATGCGCCTTAGAAAGCTCATTCGCACTCATCGTGCTCGACGTGATGTTACCCGATACACGGGGATTCGATGTGCTCAGGGAGCTTAGAAAGCAGACGCTTACGCCGGTCATCATGCTTACTGCCCAAGGCGATGAAGTAGATCGCATCCTTGGGCTCGAATTAGGTGCGGATGACTACCTGCCAAAACCATTTAGCACGCGTGAATTACTGGCTCGAATGACGGCTATCTTGCGACGCTCGGCCTGGAAAGGACCTTCCAGTGCTGGAAGACCACCCAAGATCTATTCCGGAGATCTTGAAATTGATCTCGCGTTGCGTATGGTTCTTCGAAAAGGGGAACAGATCAAGTTGACCTCAACGGAATTCGATCTCACGCGCAGCTTCTGCGAAGCGCCAGGAGAGGTCCTGACGAGGGAGTGGCTGGTGGCAAACATACTTGAGCGCGCCTTTGTGCCGTTCGACCGAAGTATCGACCTCCATATCAGCAATCTGAGGCGAAAGCTTGGTCCTCGTCCCGATGGTTGCGACCGTATACAGAGTGTCCGTGGGGTCGGTTATCTGTACGTTTGGCCGGCATAATGGAACGCCGTTCGTTCGCGCGAAGACTACAAATCCAGACAACTTCACACCGTTTTAAACAGCAGAGCCAATCACCAGCCATCAAGATAGATGAATGAAGATCTTGTCGATGGTTGTGGCCATGGCTGCACTTATGAGCGTAGTCGATAGTCAGGCGACACAGGCTCAAAGTGACGCAAGCAAACCAGAGTTTTATACCCAACAGGTACAGCCAATCTTCGCTGCTCACTGCGTTCGCTGCCACGGGGATTCAAACCACCGCGGAGGATTGAGTCTAGGCTCGCGTCAAGACATGCTCTTGGATCGACGGAACAAGCCAGTCGTAGTCCCGGGAGATGCGGCGAACTCGCTTCTGATTCGCCTCATTCGGCACGAGGGACCGTCGAACGATCCAATGCCAATGCCCAGTAAACGGGAGCGTTTGTCGGACGGTGACATCGCGATCGTTGAGCGATGGGTGCTAGCCGGAGCGATTGTGCCTGTCACTCTGACGGGGGGCAAACGATGAAAGAACAAGTCAGAGCCACGGTGAGCAAAGTGCCCGAGATCACTCTCGCGTTCTGGGTGCCACGTTTTGTTTTTCTAGGAGTTTTGGTTGCTAACACGTAACTGCGTCTTTCGATGAGACTTCGGCGCACCGGCTCAAGTATGTGCGTTAGGAAGAATCTGGGCAGTTCGGCTCGCACCTTAAGCACCACAACCTCGTACTTGCCGCCAAGGAGAAATGCATAATGCCTAACAACAGTAATTTGGATCAGGTCAAGCAAGGGGTTGCCACGGTGCCGGTTGAGCCATTGCTACTGCAGCGTTGGAGCCCACGTGCGTTCGCCGAAACGCCGGTCTCGATCGCAGACCTTAAGACTATTTTTACCGCGGCCGCATGGGCAGCGTCTTCCCACAATGAACAGCCTTGGCGGTTCGTAGTGGGCCGTAAAGGCGATGCTACGTGGCAGGCGATCTTCGACGCCTTGATGCCCCTAAACCAGCTGTGGGCGAAGGCTGCACCGGTCCTGTTTGCAGCTTGCGCAAAGAAGACATTCTCCCATAATGGCGCGCCAAATGGCATGGCCGAGCATGATGTTGGCGCAGCTTCTGCCAACATTGCATTACAGGCGACGGCCCTCGGCATGCATACGCACGGGATGGCCGGGTTCAACCGGGACGTTCTGCGGGAGAAGCTCACGATACCAGAAGAGTTTACCGCTGTTGCCTGTTGGGCGCTTGGTTATCGTGGCGATCCGAATTCCCTGCAAGATAATCTCAGGCAAATGGAGTCGGCTGCACGTGAAAGGAAATTGCTAGAAGCATTTGTGTTCAACACCTGGGATGCAACTGCACTTTGAGTTTCTTTCCACCTCGGGTCGTCTGGACATGAACGGACCGTTTCTTTCATCAGAAGTCTTGCTCGTATAGGGAGACGGAGCGCAAAAGAGTGATTTCAAAGATATCTTCCGCTCTGAAACGCACTCGCCCATAAGTTGTACATGCTTCAGTCATTCTGAGGACAGACCAACTCATGTGAAGGGGCTACCTTTACAGTACGGTCCTGAATACTTGTCAGGATCCAAGGTGCCTGTGATCCGTAGCCACCCGATAAACAGAGACGCTTATGTAAGTTTCTCCTCTGCGAGGAGGACACGCATCGTGCTTTGAAGTGAGTTCACTTTGTCTCATGGCCTTGGATTACGTTGCGCTCCTTCCTAAGTGCAGGCGTCGAGTTGCTCCGCTCCCGGTGTTATTTCACAGTCTTTGAGACCGGCAACTACGAGTATTCAGTTTCAGTCGCGCGGTTTGCGCTCACGAAAGCTACTCACAGTACAGCTCTCCAAAACCTAAAAGCCGATAGTGATTTCACAATGAATTTTCTGCGAAACGCGATTGTCCTGGCACTGCTCCTATTTGCAACCGGAATGGTGCAGGCTCAGGAATACAGCTTTCGATATCTCGGAGACAGCGAAGGTCTTACTAACCTTACGATCAGAGAAATCTATCAAGACCGCGCTGGTTTCATATGGGTCAGTACAGAAAACGGGATATTTCGTTACGACGGAGAGCGGTTTGAGGAGTTCGGACCAGATCAGGGCATCCCATCCTCCTCAGCCGCCGGATTGGGCGAGGCTCCTGACGGCACCTTGCTCGTTGGCGGCAACTTTGGGCTCTACAATCTACACGGCAATCACTTCGAAAAGCTTAACGTCGCCTTCAAGTCCGTGAGTTGGGCGCAAGGTATCCAAGCGGATGGTAAAGGCCACACTTATATCGGAACGGACTCTGGTCTTGTCGTGCTCTCGATCGCCGTCCACAATGATGGATTTGAGGCCAGAGTGATCCCTCAGCCAGCCCAGGTTAGAGGGACCGGCGCTTTTGGAGTACTGGTGGATGGTGACACAGTCTGGTACGGCTGCGGACTGGAGCTCTGTCGCATGGATTCCAAGAGTACAGCGATCTTTGGGAAAGACTCTGGACTTCCGGAACGCTCTACTCTCACGATTCGAAAAGATCACGGCGGAAATGTATGGGTGAGAGAAGGGAAGCTTGGAGCCTTTGAGTTGCCAGTAGGGAAGGCCAAGTTTCGCAGGCCGGATCTGCCTATTCCTGTGGATGCCCTCGGTGGTATCGCCGGTACCGACGACGAAGGGCGAATCCTACTTCCTTCCGCAGAAGGACTTCTGCTCCGAGATAAAGACGGCTGGCAGAAGATCGATCGCTCCACTGGCCTTCGAGGAACCGTTTATTCGACCCTCGAGGACCGTCAGCACTCCCTCTGGATTGGTCTGGCGGGTCGCGGGCTAGCACAGTGGCGCGGATACGAGGATTGGACGTCATATACCACCGCCAGCGGATTGGGTAGCGATCTAGTCTACGAGATGCTGCCGCGCGCCGACGGATCGCTTTTAGTCGGCACGGAAGCCGGGATGTTTCGCGGTCGACGGCGAGGTTTTGCTATGGCGTGGACAAAAGTCGAGAGTCTCGGGAGTTCCGCCGTCCATAGCGTTCAGGCGGCACCGGATGGCGATGTTTGGGTTGGTACGGAGGCCCATGGCGCGGCTCGTATGCGCCCTGTAGACGGCAGCGTGACCTGGTTCGGCGAGAAGCAAGGATTGAGCGCCAAAGACGCTTACACCTTGCGCTTTGACCGGCTGCATCGGCTCTGGGTTGCCACAGAAGCTGGGCTATTTGTGTCAACGGCTCCCTATGAACGGTTTTCGCGCATCACTGAACTGCCCGCGAACCGTTTCTGGGCAGTTGCCGAGGCAAGCGACGGTACCATCTGGGCCGGCGGGGACGGCGGGCTGTTTGATTGCGTGAACGGCGTTTGGAAGAACCTCCCCGCCGATGGAATGAGCAACAAAGAAGTGTCGGCACTCGGAGCCGGCGCGGACGGGATCATGTGGGTAGGGTATCGCCTCGGTGGCGGCATTGACCGTCTGCAACCCTCCGCTGGTGGCATGAAGATCGATAAGGGTATACAAAGACCCGGTACGACCGGTCTTATCTATTTTCTCGATTTTGACGCACAGGGGCGGCTGTGGGCCGGAACGGAGCGGGGAGTAGATACCTGGGACGGAAGCCGCTGGGACCACTATGACATTCGTGATGGGCTAAGCTGGGACGACTGCGATCTGCACGGATTTGCCGCAGAAGCCAACGGTACTGTCTGGATCGGGACCTCTGGAGGACTCTCCAGCTTCAAGTCGCATCCACGCAATTCCCTTGAGATGTCGCCTGAAGTCGTTTTTACCCATCTCATCATGGGGAGGACGGATGTCTCTGGTCTGAGCAACCCACATTTTGGCGCTTCGTCCAACTCATTGACTGCCAAATATGCAACACCAGGCGCTCAAAAACAGACGGCAGTTCTCTTCCGCTACAGACTTAATGGCGCTGAGGCGTGGACGGAGACGACCGAAAGAAAGCTGCAGTTCGCCCAATTGGCCCCCGGCGCGTACCGGCTGCAAGTGGAAGCCAAGGACGGCGATCGCGATTGGAAGAAAAATCGAGCCGAGTTCCCGTTTGTCATTCTCCCTCCGTGGTACTTGTCATGGTGGTTCCTTTGTATTTGCGCACTCATGCTCTGCTCCGTGGTAGCGACAATGATCCGCTGGCGCATGGCGCACGCGAAGAACAGAGAGCGTGAACTAGTAAGAATAGTCGACGAAAAGACGCAGGAATTACTTAAGGCAAATCAGGAATTGCAGCGGCTTTCCTTCACCGATACGCTCACCGGGTTGGCCAACCGGCGCGTGTTCAATCTCAAGCTGGAGGAGGAATGCGCGCGGATGACAAGAACTACTGCCCCCGTGAGTCTCTTGATGCTGGATGTAGATCACTTCAAAGCACTCAACGATTCGCAGGGACACCAGCAAGGCGATAAATATCTGGCACTTGTTGCGCTGGAACTCAAACGCCTCGCCAAGCGGCAAACGGACTTGGCCGCGCGTTACGGTGGTGAGGAGTTTGCCGTCATCCTCGCGGATACCTCCGCCGAAAGTGCCGAGCAGCTTGCCGAGTGCGCACGACTAGCCGTTGAAACGCTTCAATTGCCACATCACGCCTCTTCAGTCGCCCCTTTTCTAACCGTCAGCATCGGCATCGCAACGGCCTCAATAGGTGGATGGATGACTCCCGACGCACTGGTGGCCGCGGCGGACAAAGCTTTATATGCGGCAAAACGAAACGGAAGGAATCGCGTAGTCGTAGCTACGGGCGAAGCAATATTGGCAGATGAGATAAATCTTATACAAACTTCATTTCCCTAAAGTCAGAGCGGTCTCGACGGGTCGAGGCCACATCATCTGATGTAGAGGTGAGGTTTATCGGAACAGGAAGACGGTACGATCTTTCGCGCAGCAGAAGGTTGACACCTGGATCCGTTGAAAGGCTGGAGTGTCGTTGCATGAGGGTGCCGTGCTTTTTGGTAAAAACCTAATTCTTTCGATCACCGCGACGACAATGAAGCCGCCTGACATCTCAAAGTGACTTTATTGGACGGCAAGCTCTTCCTAAACTAATATCCGCAGCAATCCAGCCCTTCTTCCAATATTCGGTGAGTCCCTCCTCAAACACGATACCGTTTATTCGGGCATTGTTGCCAGCCTCAAACAGAAGATCCCACGTCTCAATATTGGCGTATCCGCCATCTTCCATCTGGGAGCGCATGTGACGAGCGGACTCAAGGGCTTCGACGTTCGCATCATTCCAGCCGCACTGCCAACTGTGGCTAGCCGATATGGTGGTAGGTAGTGCATAAAGTCGCGCATGATACCCCGCGACGTACTCCGCAGGAGTCCACTTCATCGCGTTCTGTATATCCAGATTGATCATGACTTCCCCAATCTGCTTTTTGATCTGGCGACACGACTATTGGCGGTCATAGGATCTCTTCGGAATCCGGATGCTTCGTTCCATCCGCGAGAGCAATTATGTTAACTTTTCTGCAGGAAGGCTCTTTTACGTGCTAGACGCCCGATCACTATCTATGGGCTCGATATCTTCGACAGCGCTCTCAGAATAATTCACGTCGAACTGAACAAAAGCAGTCATGAGGCCGTAGAAGATGTGCACAACCCTAAAGTCATACCCAACATTTGATGTGGCTCCTGCAACCCAAGAATGGCAAGAGAGCGCCTAACTTTCGTCCATCTTTTGCTACGGTCTCACAGCTGTCGTTTGCTTCAACACTGGGAGACCGTTGCCGGTTTTCCTACATACTATGAGGACACATGCCTCGAGCAATCATCTACTCATTATCACTAACAAACACCACAGTAGTTAGGCCCGGGATCGTTGCTGTTCCTTCCTTGGCTGTGAAGGCGGCCTGCTTCAATATTGGATCCGAAGAGCGCTGCTGAAATGGATGGAGATGCAGCGCCATTCCCGCCAGTGCGGCATCTGTAAAAGTGACAGGGGCATTACTCGCGTTGAAGAAGACGACGATGTGATGCGCTCCGCCATAGTTGTGGCCGTGGTCATCCAGCTTCATGACGATCAGACCGGGAATCTGGTTCGCCCCTGTATTCAGGAAGCTGAGGTTTGTCTGAACCTCCTCCGCGGAGGTCATGCGAAAGAGGCCAGTGCTGTAGCGGATCTGAAGAAACTCTTGGAAGGCATCCGTTGTCGTAGCGATGTTCTGCGGGGTTGGCTTTAATTCCGTATTTGCAAGCAGGGGCCGGTAGATAGGCCATGAGGCCTGATTCACGTTGGCGATCGGAAGCCCGATGCCCCAGTTGTCTCCTTGTCCGCTCCAGTCGATTTTGTTGAACCAATCGCCAGAGTTGTAGCTGCCGTCATCCATGTCCTTGGAGCGAAGCAGATCATCCGCGGCGTAGTAGAAAGGAATACCCTGTGCCAGCGTGATCAAGCTCATCGCAACGGCTTGACGACGCGCACGCATGGCAATCGTATCCGCGGCGGACGACTTGATCTGGATCGCGTCAAAGAGCGACTGATCGTCATGCACCGAGCAGTAGTTCACATTCTCGAGCGGCGTTGCGGCATATCCCGCCGGTTGCCCATCGAAGGTCAACTGCGCGCCCGTAACGGGCTGTCCCTGCGCATCGATAAAGCTGTAGTTTTGAAGCGCACCCGCAAGGCTAAGCCGGATGAGATCAGCCTGTCCGAGCAAGGTCGCAAGCTGACTCGATGTAGCCGCGTTCTGGCTCGTGTAGGCACTCGGATCAGTGAACAAGCCAGTGGCAAAGCCCTGGTCCTGGAAGTCAGTCCCGAAGGCGTACCCCCCGCGAACCGAATCGCGCATGCGGTCGTTGAAGCTGCCGATGCCCGTGCCATACAGATTCGTCTGGCTGGCGTTCGGGCCGATCGCATTGTTTGCCGCCTCCGCGATCTGGAAGCCTTCGCCGTAGATGTAAATCTTCCTTCCGTCAACACCGTCCTTCTCCATCGTGAGCGCATTCAAGGCGTTGCGAATGTCGACCATGTTGTAGACAAAATGCAGTCCCATGGCGTCAAAGCGGAAGCCATCGATCTTGTACCCTCTCGCGTTTAGGACAACAGTATCGATCATCAGTTTTTCCATCATCTGGTGTTCGCTTGCTGTGTCGGGGCAGCAGGAGCCGTTCTCCAACGCGCCATTGGCATCGAGCCGGTGATAGTAGTTCGGCACCAGTTCATCGAAGTTCGCGCTTGGGGTCTCTCCTGCGGTGTAGGTGTGATTGAAGACTACGTCCTGGATGACACGCAGGCCTGAGGCATGAAGGCCCTCCACCATGGTGCGGTACTCGCGAACGCGTTCCGTGGGATTGATGGCATACTGGCCGGCTGGAGCCATGTAATGGACCGGATCGTAGCCCCAGTTATAAGCGTCAAGATTTTGCACGTTCTCGATGGCTTGTTGCTGCTGTTGGCCATCTGGAGGATTTGGCGACAGAGCTCCCGGCGATGCCCAGGTGGATTTATCCTCATTGACACTTCCAAAGTGAAAGCTGGGCAGTATGTGGACCGCTTTCAACCCGGATCGAGCTAATGTGCGGAGGTGGCGCATGCCATTGGTCTCCGGGTCGGCAAAGGCCTCATAGGTTCCCTGCAGAGCAGCGGGCACAGTCGAGTCGCCGACGCTGAAGTCGCGAATATGCAACTCATAGATACTCGTGTCCGCAAGGCTTGCGATGGGCGGAGACTGTAGGAAATCCCATGCTGGAGGCTTGGTGTCTTCCGCTTGCAGATCCGTAATGCGACTCATCAAGCCGTTGAGCGAGAGGTCTATCGAGTAAGGATCGGTTGTTATATTGGTATCGATCGCCTGGTCCGCGGAGACATAGACGCTTACCTGCAACTGGTAGTATTTGCCCTTCCAGCCATCGTCCCCCCCGGCCACCCACACCCCTCCGTGCTCGTGCATTGCGACCGTCTTTGATGGAGCCGTGTCGGTCGGATTGTCGAACAACAAGAGAGATAGAGTCTTCGCGGTCGGCGCCCAAACCTTGATCTTCACCGGAAAGCAGTCATCATCTTCCCAGTCGAACCAGAAGCGATCGCTGGGATGGTGGAAGACCACCCCGAGCTTACCCGTGTAGGCAAACAGAGCATCCAGAGCGCCGAAGGTCTGCACGCCCGTGCTGTACTTCAGGGTGCCGTCAGAAGCCGCAGAGGTCACCTGTAACTGGCTCTTGAGCGCCGCCGTCAACACGGCCGGCTTGATAGTCTCCGGAAGCTTGAAGAGGGCATAACCTGCAAGCTGCGGAAAGCGGGTCAGTTCCTCCGCGGTCAAGGTTCCAGAGAACGGCGTGAGCGGAATAGAGGTGCCACCCGTGAGACCGGTCGTCGTGATCTGAAGTCCCGCAGAAAGACTTGCGACCAGGGAGTAGGTATAACCCGTCTGGAAATACTCAGGCTGAATTGCGACTGTAGACGCGTCGATCCAGTAAGCCTGAAGCTGATTGAAGGGACCCTGTAGCAGCTGGGCGGCGGTGGGTAGTTGTAAGAAAACGGTGGGATTGCCGGAGACAACCCAGGCTTCCAGTTGCTGTGGAATTTGGAGAGACTGATCGGGGCCGGGATCCTTCGTCCCGGTAGTGCAATTATGGATGATGAAGCCGAGGTGTCCTGAAGTGACGGCAACATCGAAATATGGGCCATAACTGTCATACCCGGCGAACTCGTCGTTCGTACCGCAGAAGTCGCTGTCTGGATCCGTGGTCGCGCCATAGACGTACAAGACCCAGTTGTCGTAGTTTCCATCTGGACGATAGTAGTGGATGCGGGCATGGTTGGCGGGGATCGGGGGATCTTGTCCGATCGAGGGCCTGGTGGTGCTCAAAGCGTCGCTGCCGGCGAGTTGCCAGTATTCGTTGCCCTGGGTTGCGGGGTCAACGAACTCGGTA
This sequence comes from Granulicella aggregans, assembly GCF_014203275.1. Lineage (GTDB taxonomy): Bacteria > Acidobacteriota > Terriglobia > Terriglobales > Acidobacteriaceae > Edaphobacter. The sequence goes on along the minus strand of NZ_JACHIP010000005.1, from coordinate 702,199 downwards.
CCGCCAGGGTCCTTCGTGGCACCGTTATGAAGGATGAGCCCGACACTCTGGGCGGTAGCCGTCACGCCGACGTCGAAGTACACTCCAAAGGAATTTGAGCCGGTGATGGCAACCGGTCCATCCGGGAAGTCGTTAGGCTCTGTGGTGTCTCCATAGGCATACACCGTCCAGCCCGTGTACTTGCCGTCGGGGCGGAAATAGTGGACGCGGATGTCTCCGCTTGGAATTCGCGGATCCGTCTGAGCGAAAGCCGATGCCGTGGTCATCAAACATGCGAGCATTAGTAGAAGGGGGACGATACGAAACCTAACGCAAGATACTTTGAGACGGGTACCCATGGAACTTCTCCTGCTTTGCTGGGGGGGCGGGCGTCTGGCCCACGTTGTGGTTGAAGCGGATTCGGTTTATCGCATTTGAACGATCTCGCCGTTAGCGTTAGCTGGAATCGTCACACTCCAACCACTGGCACTGCGTTGTAGAGGAAGGCTTACCTTGCCGAGAAGAGCAGTGCTCGACTTTGGCGTCCATCCGTGGATCTCGACACTATATTGAGTCCACCAGGGTGCAAAGCTGCCCTGCTGCGGCGCTACCTGCAAGGACAACGAGCCATCCCGGCCCAGCGAGCAGGAGAAGCGTACGCTCGCGTACGCGCCTTTGCGATAGTCGAAGCTGTGCCCATCGTCTGTGTACACTTCACCGGCACAGGGGGTCTTCGGATCGGTGGCTGGATAGAGCCGCAGCGTGAGGGGCCCGCTCGGTTTCTCTTCCGTGCTTTGCGTGAGCGGCTCGGTAGGGAGAATGCTGCCGCCTCGTACATAGACAGGAAGCACTTCGAGGCGAGGTTGGATCAGAAGAGGTTTATCCAGGTTTAATTTGTCCCGCTGTTCAAGATCGACCGTCTGAGCCTTGTTGCTGCGCTCGAACTGCTCGCCCGTCCAGTAGTCGTACCATGTGCCCGGCGGCAGATGAACCTCGTACGCCGCGATCTCATCGGGAGATGGATTGGGTGCCACCAGGAGCTCTTTGCCGACCATGAACTCGCTTCCGTTGTCATCCAGATCAATCGGGTGTTCGTCGGCTGTTGCATGGGGAAACTCTACAAAGAGCGGCCGCATCAGCGGGATACCGGAATGCGAACTCTCTTCTGCGGCGGTGTACAGGTAGGGCAGCAACCGGTAGCGCTCCTCGATAAAGTGGCGGCGAATGTCCTCCTGCGCTGGACCATCTACCCAGACCTCATGCAGTCGCGTTCCCTTCGCAGAGTGGTCGCGGTCGATAGGCTGAAAGGCTGCGACCTCCAGCCACTTCGTAAGTAGTTCAGGCGATGGGGACCCGGCGAAACCGCCTACATCGGCTCCCGCCATGGAAAAGCCGCTCAGGCCAAGGTTCATGAGCTGTGGCATCGTCATCCGTAAGTGGTTCCAGGTGGCGCTGTTGTCTCCGGTCCATGTGACCGCGTACCGCTGGCCTCCGGCGAAGCTCGCTCGCGTCATGACGAACGGCCGCTCGTTTGGCCGCAACTTCAGCAGACCCTCGTAGGTGCCCTCAGAATTGAGCATCCCGTAGACATTGTGGATCTCAAGGTGAGTTGCGGTGCGCTTGGCGAAGCCGGGCTGCTCAATGCGATGCTGGACATCGTCCGGCATAGTCTTGCTGGCCACATCGAAGACGGCGGGTTCGTTCATGTCGTTCCAGAACCCAGCAACGCCCTGCGCGACGAAGTCTTTGTACAGCGACCCTCACCACTCTCGCGTCTTTGCCTGCGTAAACTCCGGGAACATCGATGGCCCCGGCCATACTGTTCCGACGTATCGGGAACCATCCGGCAGCTTAACAAAATGATCGCCCGCCACGCCAGTTTCGTAGGGAGCGTAGCCAGTTCCAGGTTGGTTCGCGACATGAAGGTCGGTGATCACGACCAGCCGGAACTTCTCTGCGGCAAGATTCTTTACGAGCTCCGGGAACTTCGGAAAACGGTCCGGGTCAACCGTGAACGGCATGTTGTTCTTTTGGAAGTCGATATCCAGCCAGAGAACATCTGAAGGGATGTGGTCCGCCCGCAGGCGATGTTCTACATCAAGGAGCTCCGATTCCGGCGAGTAGGTATAACGGGACTGCTGGAATCCCAGCGCCCACATCGGCGGCAGTGGCGTAGGGCCCGTAAGCCACGCATAGGTTGACAAAACCTGTTTGGGCTCCGGCCCGTAGAGAAGGAAGTAATCGAGCGGGCCGTCCGGCGCGCCAAAGCTATACTCCTGCGGCTTCTCGCGGCCAAAGTCAAAGAAGCTGCGAAAGGTGTTGTTGAAAAAGACCCCAAGCGTTCTTCCCTCGCGCATCTGCAGGAAGAACGGGATGCTCTTGTAGATGGGATCTGAGGACTCCTGCCAGCCGAAGCGGTCGGTGTTCCACATGGTGAAGGCCTCGCCCTCGCGGTCCAGGGGTCCCGGCTTGTCGCCCAGCCCAAAGAAGTGGTCGTCGGCGCTGGATCGCTTGTAGACGCGGAAGTCTTTGCCGCGGCGCAGCAAAGGTTCCGCGTCCTCCTGCAGCACATGGCCACGCAGGTCGGACACGGTGAGTGCAAGGTCGGTGCCGACGACCACGTGCAGCTTGCCGGTCGAGAAGCCGTGGGCCTCTGAAGTCACGGCTGCAGTGCTGTGCAACGCCGTCGGCAACACCGCCCACGACGCATTTTCAGGCTCTTGCCCGTCCGGCCACTCTCGCACTCGCAAAATATCGTCGCGGAGCGCCGTGACCTCCATCACTTGACCAGCGCTCTGAACGCGGATGCCACTCGGCAGCGACTGCTCAGAAGCCGTCTGCGCCACCGCTTGCAGAGCCGGGTAACCGAAAACCATCGAAGCCGCACCAACGATGCACGTGCGCCACGCTGCGGTCTCCGCGAGGGTGCGAAGTCTCCGCGAGAAAGAAACAAACGTGGAAGATAGCAAGATCAAGACGGCTCCTATCGAACGTTGGTGAGGGATGGCTTGGGCTACGGCGCGTTGGAAACACTGGAACTGACGAAGATTCGCACCCCAAATGGAGGTAACGAAAGCGCTGGCAAAGCTTCAGGCGGAGGCAGCGTTGCAGCCTGCGCTGAGGGCATTCCTGCTTCCTCGGAACGAGTGGAGCCGTTCAGATCCACCTCCTTCCAGGGTCCCGAAGCCGCTTCAAGGGTTCCAGTAAAAGAATTGTTCGAGAGATTCACCGCGACCAGAATGGTCTCCTCGGGCGAGCGTCGCAGGTACGTCACGACGTGGTCCTCGTCGGAGTTATGCAGCCAAACAAGCTGACCATGACGCAGCGCCGGTGAGCTTTCGCGAAGGGGAATCATTACGTTGTAGAAGTGTGGGAATGCAGGTTCTACATGCCCTGACTCCCAGAAGATGGGTTCCTTCTCAAAAAGTGCCGGACCGGAGGAAGGTGCCGTGTCCGCGACCTCCATACCGTTGTAAAGCATGGGAGCGCCGGGGAGCGTAAACACCAGGGCCGAAGCCGCAAGCGCCGCCTGTGCACCGTAGCGAACGATTGCCCGGCGGGTGTCATGGTCGTCGCTCACCAGCATGTGCCAGCTTCCTGGGGGAAAGCGCGATTCCTGCGTAATCATCTCGTCGCGGACTGAGGACGCGGGCTTTGCATGCATGATGACCTGGTTCATCGTGTCCAGCAGGGGCCACGCGTAATCGATGTTGAAGTCCTGGCGCAGCAGATCTGGCTGCGACGCCTCCGCGAGCAGAAGCACATCTGGCCGAACGGCGCGCATCGCGGCACTTGCCTGGTCCCAGAACATGGTGGGAATGTCGCCCGCGTCGTCGCAGCGAAACCCATCCAGGTCGAAGGTCTTGAGCCAGTAAGTGAACATATCGACCATGTACTTGCGTAAATCCGGATCAGCATAGTTCAGAGCGGCGACATCCATCCAGCTATGGGGATATAGGACCTTTCCGGCCGCGTCCTGCTTGTAGTAGGCGGGATGAGACATCATCACGCTATCCCATGAGGTGTGGTCCGGCACCTCATCGAGAATGACACGCATGTGCCGCTCATGCGCGGCTTTTACTAGGTGTAGTAGATCAGCCTTGGTCCCAAGGTCCGGATTGATCGCGTAATAGTCGCTCACGGCGTACACGCTGCCATAAGTGCCCAAGCGGTTCGTTTTGCCTATGGGATGAATAGGCATAAGCCAGAGCACGTTCACACCGAGCTTCTGCAATCTATCCAGCTCAGCCGTAACGCCGTTTATCGTGCCGATGGAGGAGAATGCTCGTGGAAAGATCTCATAGAAGATGGCCTGATCCATCCAGGCAGGCACATGCTGGGCAATGACCGGCTCTTTGGAATCTGTCTGACTTCGGGCCGTGACGAAAGTTGAGCAGAGCACGAAAAGCAGAACCACGGTCGCCCTCAAGGCGCTACGAGTGATGCGACGATAGCGTTCGCTCTTTATCTGCTTAGGCGGAAATGGAAAAACCGTCGGCATAGCGCTCCAATGCACGGAAGTGCACACAAACTACATACCAGAGGCTCGGTGACCGCGCCGCCGAGCGAACGGCGCGGTCACCGAAACGGTTAGAACACCAGGCGGGCGGCTAATTGGATCTTTCGCGACGAGCTACGAAGACCCGTGATGGCACCGAAATTGCAATTTTGGCAGTCGGTGTTAGCCGGATTTGCGAAGCTAGGCGTATTGGTTACGTTGAATGCGTCGCCGTGAAGCTCCAACTGCTTGCCCTCGGCGATATGCAGGTTTTTCTGGAGACCAAGATCCATGTCGCGGTACCCCGGCCCATAGACCTGGTTCCGACCCAAAGTTCCCACGCGGGTGTACACCAGGTTTCCCGTTCCATCCGTTGCCATTTGAGACGGAAGGTTAGTGGAATTGAAAGACGCAGGATTGAACCATTCCTTAAGTGTCTTTGGATAACGAATCGGCGCGATCAAGTCAGGACGGTTTGTAACCGTCTGTTGACCGGCGCCGGACGCCTGGATGTCCACCGGCTGTCCGGTCGATAGTTGAACGATATCGTTCAACTGCCATCCTCCGATCAAGAGATCCATGGCGCGGTTCACGCCTCTACCGAACCTCTGCCCGCGTCCAAACGGCAAGCTGTAGACGAATGATGAGCTGAAGATGTGGCGTTCGTCCTGGCTTGAGTTACCGTAGTTGGCGGCCTGGTCGTAGTACAACAGCACGGCTACAGGAGTTCCGCCGAAGGGGCTGTCTGTGTTGTCGAGAGCATGGGACCAAGCATACGAGCCAGTGACCAGCAGGTTATCGGCGCGATGCTCATAGTGCAGCTGTAGTCCGTTGTAGTTCGAGCTACCGTTGTATAAGTCATACGTGATTCCGCCATCCTGATTTGCATACGGCAGCGTCGTCGCACCGATGTGGTACTGAGTGAGGTTGTAGAAGGTGGAAAGCCGATCTCCGTGCGCGCCGACATACGCCATGCTGAGGACGTCTCTGGGGGAAAGCTGCTGTTGCAGCTGGAGATTGTACTGCTGAATGCGACTGTGCTTGTTGTTGACGTTGATCGCGGTGCCCCCGATATTCGCAGGAGGGTTCGTGGGGTCAAAGGTAGCGACGGTGGCCGGCAATGGCAGCTGTGTCGTCACGGCCGCCGGACTCGTATAGTCGCCGCAAGAGTAGGCTGCCTGCCTCGCCGCCGTCTGGCCGCTCAGGGTTATGCAATACCCGTCTTGTGCCAGAAAGTAATTGTTCCCACTGAAGGGACCGTTCTGGCCCAACTGATTGTTAATCCCGCCGTAGTCCGGGAAGTAGAAGATACCGTAGCCGCCGTGAAGGGCGGACTTGCCGTCTCCGCTAAGATTGTAGGCGAATCCGACTCGAGGGGCGAAGTTCAGATAATCCTGGTTGACGATCGTTTTGGAGACGCCGTTCTTACCGGCTTCCAGCACCTGACCGTTGTTTACGTTGAATGAGCTCTGCTGATTGTGCGCCTCATAGGGCCACGTGATTAGGTCATAGCGCGCACCCAGGTTCAGCGAGAGCCGTTTCGTAACGCGCCAGTTATCCTGGGCAAACACTGCGTCTTCCTGGTTTACATTCGAGAAGAACCCGGTTTGCGCGCCGATCTGGTATTGGTTGACGCCGCCTACCAGATATTCACTTTCGTCGTAGCCCGTGAAGAGTTGGGGACTGTAAAAGAGCCCACCCTTTCCCTCGATTGGCCGGTAGTAGTTCGTCACGCGTCGCAACAACGTCCCACCAACGCTGAGTTGATGATTTCTAAGGTTGAGGTTGAGTGTGTCCGTAACCTCATAGATGTTCTGCGGCACCTCAAACGGACCGTAATCGCCGGTGTATTGGAGTTCGGTCCCGAAGCCGCCGGTCAGGGGCCCGCCCGTGTTCTTCGCGGCACCTAAGGTCGTATTGCTTATGCCGAGGAGTGCGCCCACCGAGATACCGTAGTTCGGGGGCAGGTAGCCATAGTTATCGCGGTTATAGGCGATACGCGACTCGTTGACCGCACGGGGAGAAAACGTGTGCGTGTATCCCAGGTCGTAGCCGCGGCCATGCAGGTAATTCTGCTGGCCCGAAGCATTCAAGGGTGGATTGGTGCCGTTCTGAGCCAGTTGCGAGTTCTGCACCGAGCTGGTGTTGTCGTAAGAAACCCGGAAGAAGAACAGATCGTTGCTGGAGGCGTTCCAGTCCATACGCGTATCGAATGTGTTGTACTTGCCAACCTGGTTTTGCTGGAAGAAGTAGTTGCCGATAAGGCGATCCGTGCGCGTCGGCAGTGGAAATGCATTGAGGTAATTCACCGACGCGGGATTTAGGCGATTGGTCGGAATGATATTGCCGGCGAACGGAGCGCAGGTCAGCGGGTCGTAGATTTGACCCAAACTGCTGGCGGGAAAGCCGTTTGCGTTCAAGGTGCCGGAGTTCGGGTAGCAGCGTGGAAAATACGTGGTGAATATGGCGGGACCGCCATTGGTCAAACCCGCGCTTGCCAGCACCGGGTCAAGCAGTTCCGTGAAGTTGCCGGTGCGCATTAGCGCAGTAGGCACGGTGTCATAGCCGCTTCCTGCTGGCTGTTGATAACGGGTGCCCTCATAGTCGCCGAAGAGAAACAGCTTGTTTTTGATGAGTGGCACCCCAGCGGAACCGCCGAACTGGTTCCTGTTGTAAGGGGGATTTGCCCCAGCGGGCAAACCGTTGTAAGGGAAAGAGTAATTTGGGTTTGCCGCCCACTTGTTGCTGCGGTAGAAGTCGAATGCAGATCCGTGGATCTGGTTGGTGCCGGACTTGATCGAGCTGATCACCAACGCTCCGCCGGCACGGCCATACTGCGCCGGGGCCACGCTCGTGTTTACTTTGAACTCTTCCGTGGCGTCGACAGGCGGAAAGAAGAGGATGACGTTCTGCAGACTGTCGTTATTGTCGACCCCGTCCAGGATGAAGTTGTTGGCTTGAGGGCGCGTTGCATTGACTGACAGAGCGCTTCCGCCGGTGTCGCCGTGACGGCCTGCCGTGTCCTGGCCCTGTTCGTAGGGGGACCCCTGGGTCACTCCTGGGGTCAGCAAGGCAAGGTTCAGTGCATTGCGGCCATTTAAAGGCAACTCGGTAATCTGTTTGCTCTCGATCGTCTCCCCAAGCGTCGGATCGGACGTATTGACCAGGGATACCGCACCGGTGACTTCTACCGTCGTGCTCTCGGCACCGGGCTTGAGGGCAAAAGTTAGCGTCAGACTCGTAGTCACCCGGACGGTCAGCGCCTGCGTCTGGCTTTGAAAGCCGGTCGCGGTCACGGTAGCGGTGTAGTCACCCGCAGGAACGGCTGAAACGCTGAGTTCGCCGCGGTCGTTGGAAGTTCCGGTCAGCTTTGTACCCGTTGACTTATTCAGGAGGGTGATGCTGGCCTGCGGGATTGCGGCACCGGTGGCGTCCGTGACGGTACCGACAACTCGCCCCGAGTCGGACTGGCCCACCGCGTAGCGATGTGTCACTAAAGAAAAGATGGCTATGGTTAGGGCAAGGACTAAACTTGAGGTTTTCTGTCTCTGCAGGATTGAGAGGAACGATTTGCTCAGGGTCATTGGCTGTTCTCCGAATGGGCTCTGCCGTCAATGTTCGGCGTTTGAAGACGCTTGAACAGGTCATGATGGCTCGATGGTCACCCTGATCTCTTTGCCAGAATTCACGCAATGGCTACATCCTTCAATTTCTATAGTTTTTCAGCTTCACAAGTTTGCCTTTTAGAATCATGTGTTTGCACGGTTGAATTCATCTCGTGCGTGCAGAAGCGTATAAAATAGGCGGCGCGAGGGGAGAAGCACTGGGTGACTGGGGAGAAGGTAGATCGTGTGGTATTCGGCAACTTCGAAGCAGATCTGCGTTCCGGGGAGCTGTGGAAGTCCGGTTACAGAATCAAGCTTCCCAGACAACCGTTCCGAGTATTGGCGGCACTGTTGGCCCGCCCTGGCGAGGTCGTGACGCGTGAAGATCTCCAGCATGAGGTCTGGGCCGCGAATACGAATGTGGATTTTGATCAGGCTATTGCTGCAGCCATCAACAAGATCCGAGAAGCGTTAGGAGACTCTGCGGAAAACCCGCGTTTCGTCCAAACACTCACGAAGCGGGGTTACCGATTTATTGCCCCCGTCACGCTGATGCCTGAACACCCAATTAGTCCGCCTGCTGACTCTATGCCGCTGGTTATCCCAGAACGAATTTCCGCCCATGACGGGTCGGAGAACAACGTAGAAGATGAGCCGAAGAATCTGCAGGCTCTACCGTCGGGCTCGCCAAACGCTCAGACGGGACGTACGCAAAGCCGCCCCGAATCTGTGCCAACTATTGAAGCGCTCAGAACCGATCGGACAGTGTTTGAAGAAGATCTCACAAAAGGAGCTTTAGAAGATCGGTTCAATCGGCTCGACCGTACAAAATTTGCTTACCTGTGCCTCATCGCAATATCTGTCTTTGCTTGCGCGATGATCGGTAGATGGCTTTCGATCCCCACGCCGAACACCACGCCTTACCGGGTCGAGCAAATAACTCACTACGTACCTATCTCACTTGGCCCACCAAATCCCGAAAGCTTCCTCGCTATGGCAATGGACGGCAACCGCGTGCTGACACCAGTTATGGTAAACGGCCGACCTCGCTTGTCTGCCATCGACGTAGACACAGCGGAGGTCCAAGGGATCGAAGTACCTGATGAAATATCTTCCAATTCGTTAGCCGACATTTCGAGAGACGGCTCCAGGCTCCTGTTGCGTAGTCAGCAATCTACTAAATCGGAGCAACCGCTCTGGGTTGTTCCTTCCGTGGGCGGCAGCGGACGACGAATCCCGGGCGTGTTGGCTCATGATGCAGCATGGATGCCTGACGGCACCAGTATTCTCTACGCAACCGGCAATGACTTAGCCACGATTGGTCCAAACGAAGATTCTTCGATTACATATGCCAAGCTTCCCGGCCGAGCCTTTTGGTTGCGGTGGTCACCCAATGGTAGTTTGCTAAGATTTACACTCTTCGATCCAGTGACACACGCGGCCGCCCTCTGGGAATTAGAAAGCGGAAGTCATACGCCCAGGCCTGTGACGATCCCCAATTTCATAAGTTCGTCTGCATGTTGCGGAGTGTGGCTGCCGGACGGACAGTCGTACGTCTTTCAATCAAACGATAACCTGTGGCAACTGGAAGGTTTCGGACGGCAGGCAAAACTTGTGCAGCTGACCAACGGACCTCTTCGCTCCCTTTCTCCCGTTGCCGCGCGAAACGGCAACCGCATCTTCTTTGTCGGGCTGGAAGCCCCTGCTGGTTTACAGCAGTTTGAAGCCGAGCGAAAGGAGTTCCGCCCCGCACCGGCGTTTCTCGCAGACGCCAACCGGATCGACTTTTCTAGAGATGGCAGGTGGGTCGCGTGGACCGATCTTCACGAGAAGCTGTGGCGCGCACACACTGACGGTTCCGACAAGGTCCGGCTGACATCGGATGCGCTGGAAGTTTTCCTTGCACATTGGTCGCCGGACGGAAAACGTCTTGCGGCTATGGCCAGGAAGCCAGGAGGTGTTTGGCAGATTTACCTGGTCGATGCAAATGGGGGTAAAGCCGAAGTGTTGCTCGACGAGGCCCGAAATGCGGCTGATCCGAGTTGGTCCAACGATGGTGGAAGCCTGGTGTTTGGTCGAGAGCCAGATTTGATGGGCAAAGAGAACGGTTCTCGTACCATCCAAATCATCAATCTCTCCACGCATCGAGTAGAGGAGATCCCCAGCTCTGAAGACCTTTTCAGCCCGCGCTGGTCCCCCGATGGCTTATGGATCGTGTCGCTCACTCTAGACCAAAAGAACGTCATGCTTTACGACGTTACTCACCAGCATTGGCAGCGCCTGGTATCCACGAGTGCCGCTGACCCAATCTGGAGCGCTGATAGCAAAGCAATCTATGTGCATGCTTTTTTAGCAGACAGACAGCCAATCCTGAGAGTGGAAGTTCCAAGCGGAGGGACTCAAATTGTCGCTGACCTTGGGAACTTACATAATGGAGACGTTGCAAATTACTTCTTTGGCGGAATAACGGCACGTGGGGAACCCCTGGTTCAACCCCGGGTGGGAACCGGAAATCTCTATAGCCTTGAGCTTACAAAGCCGTAGGTGTCTTCACTGGGGTTGCGCCCGGGTGATTGTATTCGGAGCTTCAAACAATATTGTAGTCTGATGTTCAACTGAAATTCCACACTCGGGGACTTGCCTCACAGCGTCTGCGTATAGGTGAATGAGTAGGGAGTTATGCCATTGCCGCAGAGGCGGCTGCGAGCTAACTCGTCTGCAGAAACTCAGCTTACGGATTTTCTACTAGGTCAACAACCTTGTTCCCCCAGCCGCAACGACCGTCACGTCTTCGATTCCGATGACTTTTTAAAATCAGACGCAGATATATGGTTCCGATGTCGCGTCGCGGATCGGGGGGCCTTCGGTGTACACGCCGCCTGAAGCAATGAAGACCGTGCATTTTTGCCATGAAGCAGACCTTCGGCCTTCGTGCCAGCGTTCACCCCTTGCTTTCGATGTGGTGACCTGTCCCTTTTTCTCATCCACCGATAACTGGGTTTCTCGGTTCCGGTGGACGGGAAGGTAAGCGTGCTTCGTGGCTGTGCCTCGAGTTCTTCACCGTTCATTCGCTTTCCTGACCTCCCTGAAGCCGATGGTATCTGGAACACGCATGCCATCCAACTTCTTCTTCAATCCATTCAAGATTGCCGCTCTCATCGTTCGACGCGTACGTGGCAACAGATTTTCGAATCAAGCTACCAAACGCAGCTCGCTTTGATACGCGGAGGCCCGGGTTTTCCGTCGATGATCTGGGTTTCGATGACCGCTTCGAAGTTGCCGTCTGGACTGGGTAAAGGAAGCACTAACGTGACAGTCACCTTGAACGGGACACCTGATGGCACCACAACCATACCGACGAGCGGTGCCGGCAATATTGTGAAATCATTCACTTTCACCCTGAACGTGCAGTAAGGGTTTGAATCATTCAATATCCATTTGAGTGCATTCCCCCATTGATCGACGAAGTGGCAACTGTCAAGACCACCGCACCAGAATGACGAAGCAACAAAACTTTCGAAAGGAGAACAATTTTGAGTGTTACACCTGCACGCGATCTCCGATGGCTAGTTGACGATCAACCAAGCCACTCATGAGGAACATACGCACCGCTATTGCCACGAGGCATCGAGACTATCATCGAGGGGTCGATGATGGAGAGTGCATCGAGGAAGTATGGCTAGCTTACATCTATCATTAGCTGCATTGACTGGCACTACCGATACATCGAGGGCGCGACGTCGGAATGAGGTCGCATTTGTTTGGAGCACGATGATCTTAGCTCATGCCCTTGTGCAGTCGATGCGATGCGAAAGATGGTCAATCATGAGGATTGATCAATAGGAGCTGAAATGCGTCAACTTTGGCAGAATCTTAACTGTATGTTTAGACGAGAGGCCCGCACAAGAACTGCAACTTGCGGTGCGTGCGGCGCAGTTCGTCCGAGATTCGCTATGATTTATCGCCCACACCATGGGTGGTTTTGCAATGACAAAGAAGCAGCCTGGCATCGATTAAGACCGATCCGCGGGTCATCAGCAACAAATTAGAAATGCTGCTCAAGAGTGCCGGCTTTTTCTGTACCAGTTACGAACCGATAAAACTTGTGCCGAGAGGAGCATCCGATGGCGCGACTTGAGTGATCGGCCTCGGTGTTCTTGGACCAATCGGAATTTAGTCTTCGACCAAAACCTGACCTGAAAGGGAAGAGGATTTTGGATGAGGAAGAAGCGTTTTTCTGTGGAGTAGATGGGTGGGATTTTGAAGCGAGCCGAAGTGGGTGTTCCTGTGCCGGGTGATCCGGAAGGCAGGGATTAGCGAACAGACCTTTTACCGTTGGAAGGCAAAATACGCCGGGTTGGAAGTCGACCAGGCACGCCAGATGGCGCAGCTGCAGGAAGATAACTTGAGGCTGACGCGGTTGGGTGGAGAGGACAATCTCCGCAACCTGAAGCTTGAGTGCGCTACCCTCGCTAACCTTCGCGTCGGCTTATTGTTTGCGTCGGCCGGAGGCTCGATCGCCGAACCTCTGGCGGCCCTCGCGTCGATGCAGCGCGAACCTACTTCGAGTTGTGCGCTAGTGCGCCGAACAGGTTGTCTTGGCCGTATAAGAGCGCATGAGGAAGGCGAGGTCTCGCTTCATCAGGGCTATACGGCCGCTGACATCTCCAAGCATGGCGATTCGGTCGGTCAGGTCGTCTATGGTGATTTTCACGTCCTTCTCTCCGCTCGCGGTTAGAACAATGACCTTCTTCTGCTTTTTTGCGGTGTCTGACGAATCCAAACGACCCGCCTCCCCCCACTCAGCCTTGAGCTGTTCAAGCCGTGTTCCGCGCTCCATCGTTTCACCTGGAGGCACACTCTGTAGGTATTGCAGAACGATGTCAGGATAATTCGTGTTGAGTACGGGCGCTTGGCCAAAAAGAGGAGCAAGCATATTGGGAACATCCTGAACCGTTCCCTCAGGACCATGCTGCTTGCGAACAGCCAAGTAAGCCAGGAGTGTGGACGCAGCACCTGACCCAATGCCAATGCCATCGCCAATGTTGTTTGTCCTGCTTCCTACCGTCGTAAACTGGGTCGCGCTTACGAGTGCCCCGACACCCGATCCAGTGATCAGCGCGGTTGCATTGAGTCTTGCGACGGTCTTGTCTCGACTCGCTTTGAGCGACGTTTGGAGGTTCCCGAGCTTTCCACGTTCATTGGCGATTGTGCCCATGACGCCATCGAGATCCAGACTTGCGGCTTGCACCGACTCCAGCAGCTGTTGATGAAGGGTCAGTTCCTCGGGAGAGGCTATGACGAATCCACATCCCTCTGAGGCCTGGAGCGTCTGCAATCTCCGCACGTTTGCTGTTAGACCGAGGATATCGGACACCTGATCAACCTCCAATTGCGGAGATGTCGGACCAGGTAACTGGGAGGGACCTACAGCAACCTGGGCCGACGCCGCATTGTTCAACGCAAAAGAGAGAAAAACAGCGAAGAGAACGTGTGTCACTGCCATCATGTTCATGCCTTTTGAGCTTCCTTTGTCTTATGCCAGCAACGGCCTAAATGGAAGGCGCGTTAGTCTACGTCTGCGCAAAAGCTTCCCTAGCTTTATGGAGCTCCGGACGCGCTTTCGCTGCCATGGTGCTCGTTGGCAGTAGCAAAGATCGAGGTTATCGCCGGAGACACCGGTCGATCCGCCTGGGCAATGAGGAACGACACCTGCCACATTTGGTCCGTTGTAAGGATGTACTGAAAGGAAGGCATGCCGGTCAGTCGTATACCATTGTCGACCTTCCAATAGGAAACGTTCGGAGCATCATCGCTCACGCCGACCACACCATTGGGATGTTTGGTCCAAAGTTGCGGAGACGTAGGATACTCCCACTTTCCAAAGGAGCTGTCATGGTTCGGAGTCCCGTGACATACAGCACAGTGCGCGACATAGACCACGGCTCCCGATGTCAAGTCGCTCGCAGTTGGAGAGAATGGCGCTTTGACGAGTTCTCGATCAATACGGGCGTTGAGAGGAATGTGGACGAGTGTCTTTTCATCCGGGAAAGGCTTGTCGGCAGTGGCCACGGGTGGACGGCCGTACCGCATGTAGACGTATGCAGCCCCCGCGATGCACGGAAAGGCAAGAAGAAAGCCGATAAATCCGTAGGTAACAATCCCTGACCAGTTTTTTGAGGCTTCCATATTCATCCTTGATGGTTGTGCGTGGAGAACGGAGCTGCACTGACCGCTATGATGCCATTAGAGACTGTTCCAGGACCCTTGCAATCATTGTGAATCACTATGACAGTGATTCGAACTGTAGATGACTCATGATTGCGGATTCCCGACTGCGCAACGGGTTGGCAGTGAATGTGTCTCCGTTGCAATTATCGCTCGCTCATGGAGGAAAGATCTTGGAAATTAAACACATTAGGTCGTTCCTTGCTGTTGCGAAGGCACTTAACTTCAGTCGTGCGGCTCGGACATTGCATCTCTCGCAGCCCGCCCTGAGCACGCAGATTAAGGGCCTTGAGGCGCATCTAGGTGTGAGCCTCTTCATGCGCAATCGGCGAAGGGTTACTCTTACGCCGGCCGGTTCTGTCTTTCAGGTGGATGCGGATGCGCTCATGCAACAGCTTGCGGAGATGGAGTTACGTGTTCGGCGCACTTCAATGGGGGATATAGGTAATCTGCGCATCGGCTTTGTCGCTTCTGCGACGCCCGGACTCGTTCCGGCGGTGGTCCTCGCCTTCAAGAAGCAATACCCAGGGGTAAGTCTTGAGCTCAAAAACGTTCCCACCGTGCAACAGGTGGAAGGACTTCGAAGCGGCGTGATTGATGCCGGCTTTGTGCGGCTGCCGGTGACGGAGGCTGACCTCAGTGTCTCGCTTGTGCACCGTGAGCCGTTTGCAATGGTCCTATCGAAGATTAATCCCCTCACGAAGAAGAAGGACTGGGGCCTTGAAGATCTCATGGGAGAGCCTTTTATTGCCTATGGCGAACGTTGGGCACCCGCGTTTTACCAACGCTGGACCAGTATTTGCCGCGCTGCCGGGTTCACGCCAAATGTAGTGCAAGAGACAGGCGAGATGGACACAGCCATTGCACTTGTCGCGGCCGGATTAGGGGTCGCTATTCTGCCTGAAGGCGTTACGCGGCGCAATCGACGTATTTTGGCTGTTAAGGTACTGTCGCGACAAAAGATTCAGTCTGAGATTGGTGTTGCGGTGCTGGCCGATCGGCAGACGCCTCTGGTGAAGCGCTTGATTGCCATAGCAAAGCAAGTTGGCCAGCCCAAACCATAGAGTGGATATTCATTAAACAGATTACAGAGACTCAAAGATACAGTAAGTGTTATCTCCCAATCCGCTTCTAATGAAGTGTGTGAGTATGTTCGCAGACTGCGGACTACCAGGAGACCACCATGACAGAGATACCGACAGAAGTAAAAACACTTCACTCTGCTGAGAAGGTTGAAGGTCCTCTTTCGCGTAGGCGCTTTATGGGTGCTGCTGCGCTTGCGAGTGCCGGATTTGCGTCCGCGACCGCGATGGCGCAGACCCGGCAGGAGAAGCAGGCTGGTTTGCAGCAACAGAACAATACGGATCCAGGGCCGGAGAACAAGTCCTTGCAGGCGGAGAACCCCAACTCCAACACGCCTCCATTTACCGATCATGGCAATCCCGGGCCGATCTGGTTTTCTTTCGACCTGGTACCCAAGCGTATTCAGGCCGGCGGCTGGACCCACCAGGTGACGCAACGCGAACTGCCGTCCTCGAAGGAGATTGCCGGCGTTAACATGCGTTTGACCGCAGGATCCTTCCGTGAGCTGCACTGGCATACAGCCGATGAATGGGCCATTATGCTGACGGGCAAGGCGCGCGTGTCGATCATGCAGCCGGATGGCAAGATGGCCATCGACGATGTGGAAGCGGGAGACTTGTGGTATTTCCCGGCAGGTTATCCGCATTCGATCCAAGGTCTTGGAGACGATGGCTGTGAGTTCTTGCTCGTATTCAACGAAGGCGCATTTTCAGAGGACGACACCTTCCTGCTTTCGGAGTTTCTTGTCCATACCCCTCCCGAAATCGTGAAGAAGAATACCGGCTGGGACCGAAAAACTTTCGATCAGCTTCCGCCAACGGAACTCTACATCTTTGAGGCCCCCCTGCCAGGTCCGCTTGAGGATGATCGGCGCTTCTTGGGCAAGAATCTCGCGACTGAGACCAAATACACCATTCAAAATGGCGGCCATGACCCCTACCCAGAAGACGGATGGAGGCGAAACCCGGGTCGTCGATTCAAGCAACTTTCCTGTGGCGAAAGGAATTGCCGCTGCCATGGTGACGATCAAACCGGGTGGAATCCGCGAGATGCACTGGCACCCGACCGTAAGTGAATGGCAATACTGGATAAAAGGCAAGGGCCGCATGACGGTGGTGACCACCGGAGCGAAAGCGAGGACAATGGATTTCCATCCCAATGATGTGGGCTACGTTCCGACGATGGCAGGGCACTGCATCGAGAACACGGGTACCGAGGATCTGGTGTTTCTGGAGATGTTCAAGACCCCTCTTTACTCTGACGTTTCGCTGAACCAGTGGATCGCGCGGATGCCGGACAAGATGGCGGAAGCGCATCTCAAGACTCCGATGCAGACTATACGAAGCGCTCCGCAGAGCCGTTTTGACGTGCTACCGAAGTAACGAGACTTGAGGAATTGGTTCGCCGGCTGGGGCAGGCACTGCATTGTGGTGCCTGACCCTTTGCGCCCCCGGCCGTTGCGTAATGATCGTCATGCCCACGCCCCGGATGCCGCCTTGTTTCACCAAGCAGCTCACCGTTCCGAGGCAGAGCTTCTGTTGACGGATTTCGAGGATCTGCGGAGCGAACGTATCTGCCTCATCGATATAGCTGGGTCCGGGCGTCCTCCATTCGGATCATTACAAGTGAATGAAGACTACGCTAGAGCACTTCATCGTAGATGCAGTCCCCGCCTCCACAGGATCCAGCCCAGGTTATGCCGCGCACGTCTTACTCGCGGCCATGCATATCGACCTTGAGAGGAGATGATGGTCGGTGGACTCTCATTCGAGATGATCCAGCAGGCACAGGCACAAGATTTGGAGGCCTTGACCAAGTAGCTCGATCAGATTAGGGCTGCCTCAGCACAGAGGAACATCCCTCTTCGTCGATATTGATGGTCAGTCAACGAGAAACGCCAATCACCCCAGCCTGCGATGATGCAGAAGCTTTCATTGAGCGGGATATGGTCAGGACGCAATACAAACTTCCGCTAAGTGACATATGCGGACTGATCCGCATGCTGACGTGGAAAAGGATCGTGTAGATTCCGCTGCCCATCAAATGATGGATTGGGAGAAACCATGAAAGTTATCGAGTTAACTGCGCCACGAATAGATGCACTACGTTCCAGTACATACCCCGATCCCACTTCCGGGCCGGGTGACGTACTGATTCGTCTCAGAGCCGATTCCCTAAACTTCCTCGATATCGCGGTTGCCACTGGTAAGTATCCGCTCTGCGAGTTCCCGATCATCCCCGTTACTGACGGAGCGGGCGAAATCGCGGCTCTCGGTACGGCGGTGACAAACTGGAAGGTTGGAGCACGGGTCATTCCGCACTTCATCCCCAACTGGCAGGACGGCAGGATGCCCGCCGTTGGAGGCGGACCGCGCCGCGGCATCGATCTTCCCGGCAGTCTTGCCGAGTATGTGACAGTTCCCGCGCACTCCCTGGTTCTTACACCGGCGCATCTATCGGATGCTGAAGCTGCCACTATACCGATAGCGGCAACCACAGCTTGGCGCGCTGTGCGAAGCGCTGCCCTGGGTCCGCACAAAACAGCTCTATTGCTCGGCCACCGGAGGAGTCTCGCTTTTTGCGCTACAGTTTGCCAAGGCTCACGGATCACGTGTCATCGTTACGTCGTCTTCTGACGAGAAACTTGAGCGCGCACGTGCACTGGGCGCCGACGAAACCATCAATTACCGATCCATTCCCCAATGGGCGGACGAGGTATTTCGTCTAACAGAAGGACGGGGCGCTGATCTTGTGCTTGAGACGGGCGGCACAGCAACCTTTCTCCAGTCGATTCAGGCTGCGGCTCTCGACTGGGACAATCTTCATTATCGGCTTCCTGAGCGGGATGGACGTTTCATTCAGTGTGGGTTCCGTGATGGAGAAGCGCATTCGACTGCAGGGTAACAACACAGGTCCTGTAGCGGATTTGACCGATGCAGCTAAGGCGATGACCAACCACAAGATCAAACCGATTTTGGATACTACGTTTGCCATGGATCAGGCGCAAGCTGCCTATGCGCATGTCGCCGAGGGAGGACACTTCGGCAAAGTCGCGATCAGGATTCCTTGAATTTCCTTTGCCAGACCGACAATTTCGTATAGATCCTGACAAACGCCGATAACGCCAGCCAGCTCTCTCGGCTGTCGGGTGCCACATTTCAACTGTGGGACATGTCCAACAATCGGGCGGTTTGGATGAGGGCATCTCGGAGCAACTGGCAAAAGAGAGGCTGCCAGTGATGGTTCATGCTATGAATGGGCCGAGTTCGGCTTCTTCCGAGGCACTTGATCGATCACTTGTATTCGATCTGCCCTGGCCGATCGCAACTCGGACAGGTTACGATTCCGGTATGGAGTGCCCGGCTTGAAGCGTGCCAGTGGAGAAGAGAGACACTGGATAAAGAGAGCATATGGGACGAGGGAAGAGTACCAGCCTGAGCAGGTGGTAGATCTGTTGCGGCAGATCGAGGTCGCGATCGCGAATGGAAAGACGACTGCTCTGGCGTCTCTTTTTCGCGGTTGCTCTATCAGCTGGAGAGACGTGAGACGGGCTGGAAAATCTTATTCATGAACGCCATTTACGAGCGCGACACATTGAACCCGACAACGCGTAGCACCATTTTGGATGAGGATAACCAAAAGGTTGCCGCGTTCAGAGCACCTCACCGATTTGTGGCTTACGACATCAGTCTGGGTGACCATTCCATGACTCCCGATCTCTACGGCGGCGATCAGCCGGAGCGAGTCCATGCTCTTTACAAAGCGGCGTTTGATTGGCTTGGCCAATAGCCAATGTCTCTCATGGACAAATGAGCAATCCGCTCCTAGCCCTGTTCCAGCCATTCGCGTTCGGCTGCCCTTAGCGCGGCGACCACCTCAGGTTGATCGACGCCTGGAAGATCGTTGTGGGCAGGGGCTCCGTTCGCGGTGAGGATGTAACTAAGGAAACGATAGGAGGGGCGGAAACCGCGAAGCTTCTCTTCGTCTAATTTCGGCACCTTGGTAGGATCGCGCGGGATCAGCGTATCGCGAATGTAAATGCCGCGAAGACTACGAATGAGCCACTGTCCCTCAGACCGCTGGACCCGCCACAACAAGCGCGTATAGCTCGTCGTGCTGACCTCGATCCCGTCCAATAGCGAGAAGGTATGGACCGCGCAGGCCGTGTCGGAAATCGCACGATCGTTCTTGAGCCAGACGGCGCCGGGGCTCATCGAATCGAAATGGACGGTTTCCGTGTCGGGGTTGTTTTTCCCCGCCTCGATAAATTTGGCGGCACTGCCCTTGAACCAGGAGACTTCTACGACTGCATCGGGATGAAAGCAAGCTGCCTCATCCGCTGGGTTGTGGGTCTCCCGGGCCAAGCGCTCGCGCAGGATGACGTCGGTGACAGCGCTAGAGTTAGCTGCGACTTGCTGCGTAGTCCGACCGTCACCACGGCCCCCGCCTGACGGCTTGACTCGATCACTTCCAATTCCCCTAGCTTGTAGCATCTTGATCGGAGCCCCCGCCGCCAAATTGGTTATCAACCCCGAAGCGAGCAGCGATGCCCAAGCCAAGGCGCGGCGACGGGAGACTACAAAGTAGTCCATGCCTAAAGATGGATGGACTTTAGAAAGCATCAAAGGCCTCGTGTGCGAGCAGGCGAACTCGCCGACGCGTCAACTGAAATTGTACGCCTCACCCTTCCCTGAGCTGTCCCGGCAAATGCATGAGTAACTTCACAAAGGCACATGGTGTTGCGCTTGTACTCTCTGAAACGTTTGTTTCAACAAAGTCCAAGTCGAAATCGCAAATGCTCTTTCAAGTGAGGCCTTGCAGCAGCCGGTCCATGGAACGCAAAAATAACTGTGTGAACTGACGTCGAGAGAGCAAGATTCGTCCGCTGAGATAGGGGGTTACGAGTCCATGCGCATGTGCCCAGATCGTTAGGGACGTTTCGGGCACGTCGACGCGACCTCACCAAGCTTCAATCCCTGTCGAAGAAGGCTTTCGGCTTCTCGGAGACGATCACATATCAGGACATCCTCTTCAACGTCAGTCCCGAACTCGTCATAGCCGATCTATCGCCTTTGGCGTTCCTAAACCTCGTCGAGCGTATCGACAGCGATGGTGAGGAGGCCGCAGCAGTGCGCCTTTATGAGAGGCTCCTGCCATTGCTGTCATGCAGGCACCGATGGATTGAGCCGACAATGCCTCTGGATCAGCCTAGGGATCTCATTATGTACGAGCCTCTGCAGGGGTTTGGTCGCGTCTCTGTCTGCGAGTTGTGTACGGCATACGCAATCAGCACCCCAGGAGCCCATCTACCTGCCGTCGGAAGATCGGTGGACTGAACCCAAGTCCGACGAAGCCCGTTGCGAGTCGGGTTAAGCCCAAAAGTGTTGCCACCGGTGCCAACAATCATCCCCGACAACTCCGGTTGTCAGGGGGTGATTGCCCATAACGTCGTTTCAATGAACGATCGATACGCAGGAAACAAAGAGCTATCGCTCCGCGGTCTTCATTCAGCCGTGCTAATCCCATTTTGACGAATTCAACTCGGCTTGAGCATCGTCTTCGCTCTGGGACCGAATCCATAGGAGATCGTCGAGCGTCACTTCCACCGTCGAGCCATCCGAAAGGTTGACGGAGAGGCTCGATTCAGCAAGTTTATCCACCTGTACAATCCACAGTCTCATCACTTGCGCCCCGCTCAAACTCTACGCATAGGTACGTCTGACGACGTTGAGGCCCGATATCGGCCGACTAGGCAGTAATGGGGAGAGCGTCGATCTTCGACTGTGCCACATAGCTTGTCATCGCTTGAGAGGAAGTCAATCAGCCGGCCATGCTTGTCAACAGCACGGAACAGGTACTTCCACTGGCCTCCAACTCTCACGTACGTTTCGTCCACCTGCAGTGCCCGGCTTCTTTTGTACCAGTGGACTTGATACAAACTGGGATCAAAGGAGCGTTCTATGGCACGAGGCAAGAAGCATAGTCCTGAGCAGGTGGTGAACCTATTGCGTCAGATTGAAGTGGCTGTTGCGAACGGAAAGACGACGTCGCTGGCGTGCAAGGAAGCCGGGATCACGGACCAGACGTACTACCGTTGGCGTAAGGAGTATGGCGGGCTGCAGGTAGACCAGGCGCGACGGCTGAAGGAGTTGGAACAGGAGAACGCGAAGCTGAAGCGCATCGTGGCCAACCTTAGCCTGGAGAAGTTGGTGCTGAAGGAAATCGCAGAGGGAAATTTCTAAGCCCTGAGCGGCGTCGCTGTGCGGTGAACCATGCGCGACAGGTGCATGGGCTGAGCGAGCGGCATGCGTGCCTTGTGGTGAAGCAGCCACGCGGCACGCAGCGCTACCGGCCGACACAGCGAGAGGATGAAGATGCTCTCACCCAGGCCATCGTGACCTTAGCCAATCGGTATGGTCGCTATGGATATCGCCGGATCACAGCTCTGCTACGTCACGCAGGCTGGCATGTTGGTAAGGACCGGGTTGAGAGAATCTGGCGTCGCGAGGGGCTGAAGGTTCCACAGAAGCAGAAGCCAAGAGGCCGTTTATGGCTCAACGATGGCTCGTGTGTGCGGCTGCGGCCCGAGCATGCGAATCATGTCTGGAGCTACGACTTCGTGAGCGCCAGGACGTACGACGGAAGGACGGTCCGGATGCTGAACCTGATCGACGAACACACCAGAGAAAGCTTGCTTGTACGTCCGGAGCGTCGCTGGTCGAGCGCGAAGGTGATCGAGGCTCTGGCCGACGTGATGGTGATCAAGGGTGTCCCGCAGCATATACGCTCAGACAACGTACTAACACAGGAAGGAAAAGCTGGAGAGAAGAGAAGATCCCTTAGCATCCCGTATGGGATGTACTTGACGACGACTGTACCTCCAAGTGGCTTCCACGAGCAAGGGCTGAGCGTTCGACCATAGCGACACGAGATCTGCCGAAGAGCGCAGTCTCCACTGTACTCAAAATGAAATCTCAACCAAGTGGAAGGCCGGATCATTATCTACGAGGTCCTTACGGCCTCGACGGCCCAGGTGAAGCGGCTCTTCCACTTGGTGCCGCTGCCTCATAGAAGCAGCGGAAGTCGGTACCGGTCTTAATGATCCCATGGGCCACGCGAGCCATCTTGGCGGCAACGGCGACATACGCCATACGCTTGCGGTCTGCACTGGCAGGATCACGCCGGAGATATCGTTCGAACTTGTCTCGGAAGCTGTTCTCGCGCAACCTCACAGCCACGGTGGCAGCCATCCAGAAGGCGCAGCGATGCCGTGCGTTGCCGTACTTCGACAGCTTGGTCGCTCCTCGAAACTGGCCCGACTGCTGAGTCGAGAGATCGAGGCCACAGAACTTGAGGAACTGCCGATGGTGGTTGAAGCGGCGCAGGTCGCCGGCTTCGGCCAGGATGGTGAGCGCCAGGATAGGACCGATGCCTGGCATCTGTTGGAGACGCCTGAAGTCGGCGTTGTCCTTCATGTGGCATGCAGCCCGTTCTTCCAACTGATCGCGCAGCTGACAGAGGCGAATCATCTCCCCAAGCACTACTCGGAACATCGCCACTGCTTCTGAGTTCTCCGCAACTGGTATCCCGATCGACGACTGTGCCGTGCGATAGATATCCTCAAGCAGCCGCTGTTTACTTACCTTGCGTCCGACAACCGTCCACGCTTGCTGGACGAAGTCTTCCATCGAGAGACGTGTAATCAGGGCAGGCGTTGGGAAGACCTGAAGGAACGCGAGAAGCCACTCAGAACGCGTGGCATGGTAATACCGCTCTATCTCAGGAAAGTAGAGCGGCAGGTAATGGGTCAAGAGCCGGTGCTGGGTACGCGTCTTCTCCAGCGAGATCTGCGCATAGGTGAGCGACAGCTCTTGAAAGTCATGGATCTGGTTCACGAGCGGATCATGGAAGTGTTGAGTTACGCCGGTCTTGAGCAGATGGAGCAGGACCTGGGCGTCCTTCGGGTCGTTCTTGTCCCAGGAGTTATGCATGGCTTCGCGGGTCCGCGCCACAGCAAGCGAAGCGATCAGCTCCAGGTGGAAACCCTCAGCCTGCAGGAAGTGCGCCAGTGGCCGGTGGTAGTTCCCAGTGGCCTCGAAGACGATGCGCACCGGGTGCTTTAGGCCATGAAGAAAGTCGGCAAACAGTCGGAACTCGGCTGCGGTGTTGGGTAGGATCAAGCGCTTGCGGCTTTTCCATCCCGGAGCTTCGATCAGGACATCATGACGGAGCTTAGCGATATCGATCGCTACCAGAACGGTGGACGGTCGAGTAGGCTGGACAAGGGACATGGCTGGTTCTCTCCTGAAGTGAAAGTGGGTATACGTTCAGCTTAGGAGACCTACGGCCAGCCATGGCCCAGCGAATCGGATCTCGGTCGCTACGCTCCCTCGATCCGGTTCGCTGCCTTCCTCCAACCCTTCCTTCCGAGTGCTTCGTGTGGTGCTACGGTCCTGAGTTCGTAGCCCGCGATCTGCGCAAATGGCTTGCAAATACAGGTGCCAAGACACTCTACATCGAGCCAGGCAGCCCGTGGGAGAACGGCTACTGTGAGAGCTTCAACTCGAAGCTGCGTGACGAGTTCCTCAACGGCGAGATCTTCTACTCGATGAAGGAGATCAGGATCCTGGCAGAGCGCTGGAGGATCCACTACAACACCATCCGGCCACACTCCTCCTTGGGCTATCGGCCGCCAGCACCAGAGTCGTGGCAGGGCGGAACTAAAACAGGGTATGGAGAAGTGGAAAGCAAAGTGCGCTTCCCACTTCCCCACACCCTCGACGGCGGCTACTTGATCTCAAAAGAAGCTGCGCTACACTAACACTCCGCGGTACAAAAGATCGGGCAGAGCAGTTCTTACCCTGTGCTCCGACTAGCCTGGCGACGAGTCGGCTCGCGAGACTAGGGCTCTAAAATCAGAACTCGCTTGGTCTCGACGAACGGTGTTTCCAGCAATCACCCCCTGACAACCGGAGGTGTCGTGGGTGACGTAGCCAACACAATGCTTGAGCCATTGTGTCTGAAGTCCGAGGGTGATAAACGGCCCTTCATTATTTGCCCTCTTACCTACGATTCAGAAGGAGTGCTGCTAATTCCAGCCCATGCCCTGGCATGAAAGAGCCGGTCCATACCTTCCGGTTCCATTTTCATTCCGTGATCGGCCCACCAATCCAGCAGGGCAAACATGCTCCCGGAAAGCGCATGGGCCGTCGGACTCATCTCGGCCTGTGTTAATTGAACTCCGGCCAATCTAAGTCTTTCTTCAATTGACCGTGCGAAGAAACCCCGTCCCAGCCCCTTCGCTTCGTCTAGCATTCCTGATGCTGCCAGCGACACGTAAAACTCCCGTGCACCTGCTATGTGGGCAAACAGCTCTCTTATCGGCGCAAGTCGTCGCAGATCCGCTTTAGTCCGTGTCAGCATGGTGGAGGCGGATGCGAAGAAGTCCTCTACGTCGCTTAGAAACAGATCGTCTTTATCGCGATAATGCTTATAAAAGGTTGACCTGGCTACGCCCGCCCGGTCAAGAACCTCCTGCACCGTAATCCCATCGAACGGTTTTTCTTGCATCAACTCCACTAGGGCATCGCCCAGCGTATCCCGAGTCCGAAGCACCCGACGATCCAGCTTCGCAGTTGTCCGCACGACCTTTGGCTGACTGGTTACCGGGCTTCCGTTGACCCTGTTTTCGGACATCCCACACTCCTTTGTTCGGTATCTTCATCAACGCCGGAAAAGGCCGTCCGATCAGATGAGTCGCGCTCTATAGTACGTCACATGACTGATGATCGTAAGTCCGGACTGGCCCTAATCCTTGGGTCTGTTGGCAACATCCTAACCATGGCCATCCATCCTCACGGCTCAGGTCCCCTCACCTCGCAACAGGCTGAACATCTTGCTCTCGCCTCTGCTGTAGCACATACGATTGCGCTTGCCAGCGTTATCATCCTTTCCCTCGGTGCCATTGGCCTTATGCGACATCTGGCCTCTCACGAAAACCGCCATGACTCCGCTACACCAGATCGCCTCGCTCTCGCTGGCCTTATTACCTTCGCCTTTGCAGCTCTGTCGATCTTCATCGCCGGTGCGGTAAGCGGATTCATCGTTCCCACCATCCTTCTACATAAGGCCGCCGATACACCCGTAAATGCGGTGCAGTGGGATCTCATCACGGTCTCCGTCTTTCAGTTCAATCAGACCTTTTCCCGGATTTATTCCATTGCCACGTCCGTCGCTGTCGTCCTATGGTCTGTTTCCTCTCTTCGCAACGGAGGCCTCGGTCATCGAATCGCCCTATATGGCTGCGTTGTCCCTATTCTGCTGATCGCTCTGATCCTTGCCGGCCACGTTCGTCTCGACGTCCACGGCATGACTGCCATTGTCCTCACCCACGCCGTATGGTTCATCATCACTGGTGTCCAGCTCTCTAGGGGAGCCGCTCCTGGATCTGCACCTCTCCGGAGATGAATGGCTTCCACCGAGATAAGAAAGCCACAAAAGGCATCTGCGGCGGTGCTGCGTAAGCGAAGGTTTATGCACGCCGGCCCCGCAGCGCCACACTGTATACACAACACCATTCGCGAGATGCGGATGGAACACTCAATGACTCAGCAGGATTTGGCATGCTTGATATTCAAGACGCGTCAAACCGTCGCAGCCATTGAGGCTGGGAAGTCTTCGTCGAGGCGGGTGTGGGCCTCGGTCTGCCAGAGCTTGACACGGGGAAAGCAGACGCCAGCGAGGAAGGCTCCGAACAGGGGGTGGACGCCGATGGCATCTGTCGCTCCAGCGGATGCGAGGACGATGGCGACGACTACCGCGAGCAGTTCGTAGGACAGAGGCTTGCCGTTCTGGCGTTTGGCCAGCAGCGCTCGTCGCCCACTCGCTCCGCATCCGCTTCGCCCCCGCGGGCATCGGCGGTCTGCCGTTTACCCTGTTCCTCGGCATCTCGATGAGCATCACCGCGTTCCCGGTTCTCGCACGCATTCTCCAAGAACGCGGCATGCAGTCTACCTCGCTTGGCGCCACCGCATTGCAGGGTGAGGGCTATGGCGAGGAGTGACCAAGCGGAGACATCATCGACTGCTGCGCACATCGTTTCTAGCGAACTTGGCTGTATTAGTCAGCAAACCGATCCCGACTGGAAGTACTTTCCGGTAAAGGTATTGGCCTACTGTGCCTCCAAAGCTGCGCTGAATATGTTAACCGTCCAACTCGCCTATGAATTCCGCGATGCTAACATCTGCGTAAATTCTGTCAACCCTGGCTATACGGCAACGGATCTGAACGGGCATAGCGGTCCGCAGACCGTGGAAGAAGGGGCCGCGGAGATCGTGCGCCTCGCGCTGCTCGACGCTCCACCGACCGGTAAGTTTCTAGAGACGAGTGGCGAACTGGCCTGGTGATGCGATCGGGTATGGATCTGAACGATAGCCCCGTTGCAGAATGTTGATTTTGAAAATAACTTCAGAACCTAAGGCAAGAGACTGTATGAACGTGAGGGAAATATGATTGTTGTCACAACACCGACCGGAAAAATTGGATCGCAAGTGATCCCGCACCTGCTTGCTGCGGGTGAGGCTGTCCGGGTAGTCGCGCGATACCCTGCAAGGCTGGCGCCAGAGGTACGCAACAGGGTCCAGGTGGTGACCGGCTCGTTGGACGATGAAGCCGTCATGCGGCAGGCACTGGAAGGTGCGGAGAGCGTTTTCCTGGTTGTTCCTCCCTCATTCACCGATAACAACGATACGGAGTATTACCTCCGCTTCACCCTACCGACGCTCGCGGCAATGAAGAGCCAGGGCGTGAAACGAATTGTCGATGTGTCGGTGCTGGGAAGAGGTACGGATCTGGCGAAGAAGACAGGGTCGATTACGGCATCGCTCGCGAAGGATGAAGAGATTGAGAGGAGCGGAGTGGACTACCGCGCCCTGTGGTGCCCGGCGCTGATGGAAAACATGCTTAACAACGTGCAGACCATCAAGCAGCAGGGGATGTTCTTCTCGCCGAGCCATCCGGACCTGAAGACACCTCAGGTAGCGACAAAGGATATTGGTGCGATGGGTGCACGGTTCCTGTTGGATCGGACCTGGACGGGCCAGGGCGGCTGTGCTGTGCTTGGGCCGCAGGGTCTTTCCTTCAACGACATGGCAGCCATCATGTCGGGTGTGCTCGGCAAGCACGTCCGTTTTCAGCAGGTGCCTAGGGACGCCTATAAAGCACAACTCATCCAACACGGAGCGAACGAGGTTTTCGCGCAGGGCCTCCTAGACATGCTGGTCGCGAAGGACAATGGCATGGACAACGTCGAAGCACGCATGCCCGAGAACAGGACCCCGACCAGCTTTCACCGGTGGTGTGGAGAGGTACTGAAACCGGCGGCCCTGGGCTAACCACTCACAATCTCTTACCGGGCGCAGGTTGTCATCCTGGCCGGGCAAGCACAACAATGAAGGCGGAGCGTCCCATGATGATTCATCTTCGAAATGAAGGTCCGAAACAACCCGCACCCCAGTTGCATGGATTGGCCCAGAATGTCTCAACCGTGCTTCAGTCGTGGCCGAGAATGATCGCAGCCACGCACTGGCAGTTGGGCGACGGAAAAGCTTCGCTTTCGACCATTTGAATGCGACTCTATTTTGAACTATGCCATCGGGAATCTCGAACTTGCGATGGCGCGGAGGGTCTCATTAATAGGCCTCTTTCAATAACTCGGTGTGGTACTTGGGGGCTAGCGCCTTCGCCTTCTCCATGAACTGCTCCTGCTGTTCCTTGTCGAGCTTGGGAGGAGCGGCGGTGCGAGTCGCGACGGGTATACCCACTTCTTGGAAGAACTTTTCTTGTCCGGCGGGCGAGCAGATACAAAGTAGGCGGACGGGTTTCGACGAAGAGTTGTGGAATTGGTGTGGTGCGTTGGCAGGGATGTTGATGGTATCGCCGGCACGCACGAGTGACTTCTTGCCTCGGAACGTCGCCTCCATTTCGCCTTCGAGCAGAATGAAGGTTTCCTCAAAGTCATGGCGGTGCGGTGCTGGGCCGCCGCCCGGCGGAATGTGCATATCGATAACGCAGAAGCGGCCGTTGGTCTCGTCGCCGGAAACAGTAATGGTATAGGTGTCGCCTACGAGGCCGATGTGAGGTAATGTCTGGTCGGTGTCCGGACGTGCGAGCGTGAGGGTGCGTTGCAAATTGTCGGGTGGAAGAGGCGGGTACTGCGGGGTGGATTCGGACATAATGGTTCTCCTTTTTGAGTCTTGAGGCTCCGATGGAAGGGATGGACTACCGAAAGCTGCTGAAGCCCACAGAGTGGAAAACGAAAATTCTCCGAAGGCCATTGCGGCAAGCACGAGGGCAGAACGCCGGGTAAGGCCTGCCATGGTCAGTCGACCTTTCTGGCGAACTCCTGGAAGAGACGCATGAACTCGGCAGGCTGTTCTTCCGGGATAAAGTGACCGCAGGAGGGAATGACTTTGGAAGTCACATTCTTCGCGACGGCTTCAACCATCTGTGCGACCTTAGCTCCAAGTGCTTTTTCGCCGCCAATGGCAAGGACTGGTATTTCCACCTTCTTCTTCTTTAGAGGCGTCGTTTGCTCGATTGTGGTGAACGCGGCGCGGTAGACGCCGAGCGCGCCAAGTACACCTTCTGTGCCGGCAAACGTGCGAAGTGTTTCCGTGATGGATGCTTCGGTGATGGACGCCGGATCTGCTGTGGCACCTTTATAGAACCATGTCAGAAACTGACGCTCATGGCCGACAATGAGTCGCTCCGGTACACCAGGCGCGAGCGGCAGAACCCACCACCACATGGATCCCTTCGCCATCGCCTCGGGCGTATACACAATCACTTTTGACAAAAATTCTTCGAGCATGGTGGGGACTTCCATGTAAACGAGGCCAGCGATTTCGTCAGGATAGTCTGCGGTCCACAACAGGGCGGGATGCGCACCCATGTCGTGCGCGGCCAGGAGCAGCTTCTGCCCGTTACCGAACTCAATCTGCTTGACGAGCGTACGAAAGTCTTCCGCAAGGGCTCGGGCATCATACCCCTTGGTTCCCGATGGTTTGTCCGAATCACCATACCCGCGCATGTCCGGCACTAGAACCGAATAGCCTGCGTCCGCGAGAAGAGGCATAACCTTGTACCAGCTATAAGCGGTGCCTAGGAATCCATGCCAGAGCAGCACAGGTTTTCCATGCGGGTTGCCTCCTAACCAGTAATGCAGACGAATTCCGTTGACCACTGCAGTTTCGCTACGAAACGATGCCATTTTGAGCGCGCCAGTCTGAGTCATTTTTAATCTCCTAGGCTGCCGGTTGCATCATTGGCGCTGAGCCGACGAGTAACTTGATCAACTCGCTGCCCGCAGGTGAAGCCCAGTCCTGCACTAATTCAGCAATCGCTGTGTTGGTCGTGGTCAGCACGACGCCTGCTTGTTGCATGCCTGGCGAGTCACTTCTTCCTGAATTCCCCACGAGCTACCGGAGGCATCGAGAATCGCTTGGACGTTATAGCCGAGCTGGACGGCACTGATGCTTGGGAACACGAGGCAGATGTCCGTCGTAACGCCTCCCATAATGAGGTTCTTGCGCCCGGTTGCCTCGATCGCTCCGCTGAAGTTCGGATCGGCCCAGGCATTCACGATGCCGACTCTCTTTACGCGGTGGTTGTATGCGTCAGGCGCCGCCCTCTCGAGTTCTGGCGAGATTGGCCCTTGGATGTGATCCTCCTGACTCGATGTCATCACGATCGGCATCTTGAGCTTGGTTGCAGCCGTTGCCAGCATGACTGCATTCCGCAGTGACACGTCTGAACTTGAAGATCGGATCAACTGCAAGGTGCCAACCTGGTAATCGACGAGGACAAGAGCGGAATTTTCGGGCGTGAACTGTCCGCGCATCTCGAATTTCTGCTTCGGTGTGTCGAACATTGATAGCTCCTTGGATGAAGGTGATAAGGACTCTCGTTGGTCATGCCCGTGCGTTAAGTTCTTCGAAGAAAGATCGCAAGGTGCGAGGTTCGCGCCCGAGGATCGCCCTAAGTGTTGTGCTGTTACCGAGCAGAGCATGCTTGTCGTACCAATCGAACATGCGCGTGAGCTTCGCTGGCGTATTCGCTTCCGAAGGAAGATCTATCTTGATTGGTTTCACCTGCTTCCCAGCAACTTCGCCCATCAAAGCAGCCAGATCATGCCGATTGAGATTGCCTTCGGCACATAATTCAAACGTGCCATATAGAAGACGGTCCTCGGTCAACGCGATCGCCGCTACTTCGGCAACGTCGCGGTAGTCGACACGCGTAAAGCGGGTTTCGGAGGACCATGGTTCGCCGTACACGCCACTCTCCTTCATCTTCGCCCAGGCTGCGACGAAGTTCTGGAAGAACATCGCGGGCTGCAGGAACACGTACTCCATGCCAGAGTCGAGAAGAGCCTCTTCCACCGGCGCCTTGTCGGCATGGTTGACGAGTTCGCTCAGGACTGGGTGAATCACGGACGAAAACACAACGCGCCGCACGCCTGCCCGCTTCGCAGCCGTAACAAATTGCTTGCCGACTTCAGCTTCGTTCTCAAGAGCAGCTGGGGCGATATAGAAGACGGCGTCAATCCCTTCCACCGCCTTGGCTACAGCTGTGGCGTCGGAGAGCTCGCCCACTACAATGTCGGTGACGTCGAGCTTCCGTACTATGGGCCCATCCTGTTGCTTATGAACAAAGGCACGAACGGAGACATTCCGTTTGAGCAACTCCGGTACCACGAGGCTTGCGGACGGACCTGCCGCCCCTACGGCGAGCACTTTAAGCGGATTGTGATTGGCTAGCATAGTGCGTTCTCCTTCAAACTTTGACCTTGTCAGTGCTTGATCTTCCCGCCGTCCACTACAAGCGTTTGGCCGGAGATGAAATCCGCATCCGGCGAGCACAGAAGAAAGACGGGCCCTGCCAAATCCTGGGGCTGCTCATCCCGCTTGATGGCCCTGAGTTCCTTCTGTGCGTTGACCAGCTTCTCGGGCAGGCTGCGGCGTACGGGTTCGGTCACGGTGAGCCCGGGAGCGACGATGTTGACGGTGATACCGTAGTCGCCTATTTCCATCGCGAGTGAACGTGTCAACCCCACAATGCCGCCCTTCGCAGCCACATAGTGCGTTTGCCCGACAACGCCCTCGAACACCGACGCGGAACCGATGTTTACAATCCGTCCCCAACCCTGGCCCTTCATTAGCGGTAGTAGCGCGTGCGTCATCTGGAAGGCTCCGGTCAAATTGATTGCGATGACTTCTTGCCACTGCGTCAGCGTCATCTGCTCAAATGGCACGACGGGATAGAAACCCGCGCAGTTGACGAGTACGTCAACGTGCCCATAGGTCTGCTGCACATGCCTCGCGAAGGCAGCGACAGCATCCGCGTCCGTCACATCTACGCATGATGTCGAAAGCTGATCTCCTGCCTTTCGGGTGGCGGCAAGTTCTTTCAATGAGGTTTCTGCCTTATCCAGACCGATCAGGCGATCCCCGTTGGCTAGAAATCGATCGACTATCCTGCTGCCGATGCCTCCGCCAGCTCCCGTGACCACCACAACTCGTCCCTGTTGCATCATCAACCTCGCTCATCTTGCATGGAAATCAATTTGAGAAATGGAACGGCTGCCATAGGAAGGCGCCGATCTCCTCCAGTGCACGCTTATCCGCCTACAGTGAAGCGTTGGAAGGAAAACGCATGCGTCATTCCTTCCAGATATGGAGTTGTGCGACTCCATCCGCTGCTTCGGGTTATGACTTCCACGTCTCTGCGGTCTCAGCCGCGAATGCCTCGTAGCTGCGCGGCGTATGACCAAGAAGTTTCGTCAGACGCGCAACTTCTGTCTCGGTAGAGGCGAACCCTCGGTCGAAATAGCCTTGGAGCATCATGCGGAGATCGAAAGCACTCCAACTAGGCATCCGTGCGCGCATGCCCTTTTCCCACTGGTCGAAATCGTGCCCCGTGTACTTGACCTCTTTGCCGAGCAGTTGGCTCCATAATGCGGCGTTTCCCGGGCCACTGATAAGCGACGAAGCCACGATGTCGTAGGTCTGTTCTTCATGACCCTCTTCTGTGAGCGAGATCGCAGCAGCTTCCGCGATGTCCCTCATGTCTGCTGCGGCGATACCGGCGGTGCCTAGCGGCATTAGGTAGAGGCCTGGTCCAGTCAGAGCGTCTTTCAAGCCAATATCGTTCTGCATGTAATAACCGGGACGCAGAATGGTGTACGGCACACCGAACTCGCGCAAAGCACCCTCGACGGCAAGCTTAGAAGCAAAGTGAGGTACGTCGCGGAACTCCTGCACTTTGAAAACAGATAGATAGGTCACATGCTTCAAGCCAATCCGTTTCGCGATGCCATATGCGATCAATGCCTGCGTCAACTCATCCGCGACGACAGCATTCAACAGGAAGAGCTTGTCGACTCCTTTCATCGCTTCTTCTGTCAAAACGGGATCAAGCAAATCGCCGATGGCCACCTCAACGTTTGGTGGCAGCTTTTGAGCGGCGTCGGGTTTGCGAATCAACGCACGGACTTCTGCACCGCGCTTCAAGAGCTCCGCAACCACCACAGAACCCACATTTCCCGTTGCTCCGGTAACTAGAACTTTCATGTCTTCTTCGCCTTTCCTGGATGACCACATCCGATTGGTGCTCGTTCTCGTGAAATCGCACTCTTGGACCATGGCAGGATCCCGTTGCTTGTCGTCTATAAAACAGATGCCTAACGTGGAGCACCGGGAGCTCTGATGCACGCAAAGGGGCTTTGCGCTGGCGCAAGGGAAGACCGATAATGTCAACGTGTTCTCTTTGATACAGAAAACTGCTGCGCCGCACGTATAGACTCCTAGGGCCTGTGACCCCCTCAGGAAAGAAGCGCCACTTATATCAGCACTTGTCGGGGCACATCATGACGCAACACGTTGACCTCAACGACGTCCGGACTTTTGTCATTGCCGCGCAAGCAGGAACGCTGAGTGCTGCTGGGAAGACGCTGAATCAGCCGGCGTCGACGGTGAGCAGGTCCCTCACGCGTCTCGAAAGACACTTAGGCGTTCTTCTTGCACAAAGGGGGCCAAAAGGATTGGTTTTAACGGACGCGGGCAGGGAGTATCTTCTCTCCTGTCGACGTGCTTTGCGCACCCTTACCGATGGTGGGGAGTTCTTAGAGGCCCGCCGCTCCGATCCAAGTGGCACAATCAAGATCGCGTGCCCGGTGACGATGGCCCGCGAAATTCTCGCGCCGTTGCTTAATGATTTCGTCACCCGTTTTCCGTCTTTGAAAATGGAAATTGAGCCCTATTCGTTCGGCTGGGATCAGGAACCAAGTGAAGATGTGGACGTCTTCTTTAAACTTAAGGCACCGAAGGATTCCGTGCGGCGAGTCCGGTATTACCCCGGGACTGCGCGCGGCCTCTTCGCGAGTCCGGCATACGTGAATGCGGCCGGCAGTCCTACCAAACCCGACGAACTCACCGTCCATCAGTGTGCGGGGTCCGGAGTTTGGAAGCTGTCCCGCGGATCGAAACAGTTCAGTCCAAATATTGCGTTTCACGTCGTGACAAGTGACCCAGGCATCAATCTAGCGTTCGCTTTGGACGGACTGGGCATTACTGTCCTGCCGCTGTGGATGGCAAAGCACCCGAACAATCGAAGTAGGCTTGTCCCGATTCTTCCGCAGTGGAAGCCGGAACCAATCACATTGTGCGCGCTTTTTTCAGGTTCATCGCGTCTCACGCCAAAAGTGGAAGGGCTTCTTGACTTTCTCGCTGAGTACATCGGAACGGACCGCGACCCGCGAATCAAGGATGGTCGAGCAAAGGAATACTTCACAGATCTTACCCACTCTCCCACCTCTGGACCCTGACAGATTGGCCCCTCGCTTTACATTCTTTCGGCCATCTGCAGCCTCATCGGGCGACTTCGCCACGACCGGAAGGTTGAGGCGGCGACCGACCACGTTCGCTACTTCCTTGGACGGAACGCCCTCTTCGGCAACCGCAAGGTACCGCATCCCGGCCGCGCCACTGGCGTGCCCGGCGCTCTCAAGCGAAACATTTGCGATCCAGAACCGGTCACACCTGACCACGCTCATGGGGCAGGCGGGCAGGGAACTCAATTCTGGCCGCGGCCCTTATCATCCGCGCCAGCGAGGGCGGCGAGGCGGATTGTTCCTGGTGCGTGCCGTCCTCCAATCAGGACAAGCACTGTATCTTCCCGCCAGCTGAAGCCGTGCAGCGTTGGATGAAGAAGGCGTTCACCTCGGCTGAGGTCGAAGCCGATTCCGCCAGCTTCTGCTACCTGGCACGAACGAATGCACGCGTGCGTGAACTGAACGAGACGATCCGTCGTTGGCGCTATGGTGACGACATCCCAACTCCGGTCAAGCCTGTTGAAAGTGCTTTGTTTCGTGCTGACGTCATCGTCGACGAGGGTCTCGTCTTCACTAACAATCAGGAAGCGAAGGTGTTGGAAATTGAGAGGAGCATCCTTAGCCAAGACTGTTGAGCCATTGAGGTACCCGACCACGATACGAGTCGGGTCGATGGAGCCGACGGTGGTGGAATAGGCGCTTCCTCACGCAAGGAACTTGCAACGCTCAATTGCGCTTCAAGTACTGTTTCATCGATGCAGCGACGCCCACCGTGGCAAGTAGGTGCAATGCACCTGCGGTCTTCTCCTGGAATATCGCATTTGTAAAGAGCCGGTCACCAAAGATAGAACTAATCCCCAGCATCAGAGAAGGATCTTCCTCTGCGGACGATGCGATGGCAGTGAGCTCAGCGGCGCGGGCGTCGATGATATCCAAGGTCTTTCCAGCTTCGTCTACACCCTTACCGAGATAGAAGATCCAGCTTGCCACGACCAGGCTTAGCAGGTCGACACTCAGATTGCGATCCAGTAACTCCTGTATGGAGGGGAGAAGCCATTTTGGAATCTTTGCGGATCCTTCTGAGCAGATGCGCGTGACCTGGTCGTTGATCGTCGGGTTCGAAAAACGTTCGATCAAAGATTTCTTGTACTCCGGGACGGAGGTGTTTGGGATGATCGGAACTACGGGGGTGACCTCTTCCATAAAACGCTCTATGAAGGTGACAAACAGCTGATCTGCCATGATGTCCTGCACGTATGTAAAGCCCGCGAGCGCACCAAGATAGGCCATGGCGAGATGACTGCCATTGAGGAGGCGCATCTTCATGATCTCGTAGGAGGCGACGTCGGTAGTGAACTGTGCTCCAACTCGCTCCCACTGGGGCCGGCCGTTCGAGAAGGTGTCTTCAATGACCCATTGGAGGAACGGCTCAGTGACCACCGGCCAGGCGTCGTCGATGCCGAAGCGCGTAGCCAGCCACGCGATATCCGCGCGCGTTGTTGCCGGGGTTATGCGATCGACCATACTGTTGGGGAAAGCGACATTTGCTTCTATCCAGGTTTCGAGCGAAGGTTTGCGCAGCCCGGCGTAGGCGCGTAGAACCTTGCTGATGACATGACCATTACCCTGAAGATTGTCGCAAGACATGACAGTGAATGGGGCAACGCCGCGTGTGCGTCGACGGTCAAGGGCTTCCGCGATAAGTCCGATCGATGATGAGGGCGCGTCTGAATGTTCGAGATCGTGCTGAATGCTCGGGTGTTGGACGAGGAAATTGCCCGTGCCTTCATCGATAAAATAACCCCCCTCGGTAATGGTGAGCGAGACGATGCGGGTCTCGGGATTGGCCATCTTTTCGACCGCCGCTTCATTTGCTTCCGGCGCGTAGATGTAATCCACAATCGAGCCAATGACACGAGCGGATTGTTTGTCGGCACTGCGTTCTGCGAGCGTATAGAGATGGTTCTGACCCTGGAGCGCATCGCGCATGCGGGCGTCGCTTGGGAGAACCCCGAGTCCGCACTCGCCCCAACGTTCTGTATCTGGAAGAGCCAGCAGTTCGTCGAGATAGAGCGCTTGGTGAGCTCGGTGAAAGCTTCCTACGCCGATGTGCACCGTGTGGGGGTTAACTTGGCGGCGGTCATAGGTGGGAATCTGGACCTCGGGGTTCAGAAGTCCAAGTTTCGTGGAGGTCAGCTTGATAGATGTTTGGGGCATGGAAGTTTTAGGTCTCATGGGTCTAGTTAACTCAGGCGCTTGGCCGGGATCGCATCGCCATTTGCGTCGAAGAAGTGGAGGAACGATGGGTTGAGGTTGAGATGAACTTCCTGGTCTGGCCGCACGGTGGTTTCACCATTCACTCGCAGAACAAGCGATTCGCCGGAAATGGCTTGAACATAAACGTAACTTTCGCTGCCCAGGTGTTCGACAACCTGCACCTGCGCGGAAAGGCTGCTCTGAGCTGGTGTGGCAAGCGTAAGGTGCTCAGGACGTATACCAATGGTCAGCTTCTTGCCTTGCGGGGCATGTTCGAAGGACGGTACGTGGAGTTCTCCTGCCTGTCCGAGATCGAGCACCGCCCCGGTCGGCCCGATCTGCTGAACAGTCGCTTCAAGAAAGTTCATCCGCGGCGAACCTATAAATCCGGCTACGAAGAGGTTGCGGGGGTGGTGATATAAGTCCATCGGTGTGCCGACCTGTTCTACCACGCCGGCTCGCAGAACAACGATGCGATCGGCCATGGTCATCGCTTCGACCTGGTCATGCGTGACATAGATCATGGTGGCGCCTAGCTGATGATGAAGCTTGGTGAGTTCAAGGCGCATACGGACGCGCAGAGCGGCATCAAGATTGGACAAAGGCTCGTCGAACAAAAAGACGCGTGGATTGCGAACGATGGCGCGTCCGATCGCGACGCGCTGGCGCTGCCCACCGGAGAGCTCCTTGGGCTTGCGATCGAGATACGTCTCGAGGTTCAGGATGCGCGCGGCGTCAAGAACAATTCTCTTGCGTTCATCCCTGTCCACGCCCGCGATCTTAAGAGAGAACGACATGTTCTCTTCGACGTTCATGTGGGGATAGAGTGCATAGCTTTGAAATACAAGGGCCAGGCCGCGACGCGCGGGAGGAACATCATTGACACGTTGGCCATCGATAAAAAGATCACCGGAGGTAATCTCTTCGAGGCCGGCGATGAGTCGCAGCAGTGTCGACTTGCCGCAACCGGAAGGACCGACAAAAACGGTAAGTTCGCGATCATGGATCGTGAGATCGACACCCTTGATGATCTCAGTGGCATCGAATGCTTTTCGAATTTCGACCAGCTTTACGGTTGCCATCGTGCGTCCTGTTCGTAACTGTCTGCTGTTCGTTACCTTACTTCACCGCACCAAAAGTAAGGCCGCGAACAAGTTGTTTTTGGCTCAGCCAACCAAGAATAACAATCGGCGCAATGGCCATGGTCGACGCAGCCGAAAGCTTTGAGTAGAAGAGCCCTTCGGGGCTTGAAAAAGAAGCGACGAATGCTGTCAGTGGGGCGGCTTTTGCAGCAGTAAGGGTAAGACTCCAGAAGGCTTCGTTCCAGGCGAGGATGATTGCGAGGAGACTGGTTGAAACAATGCCAGGCATGGCGAGAGGAAGCAGCAGATCGTAGAGCTCGCGGAGCGGACTCGCGCCATCCATGCGTGCGGCTTCAAGCACTTCGCGGGGTACTTCTTTGAAGAAGGTGTAAAGCATCCACACGATGATAGGCAGGTTCAGAAGTGCGTTGATGAGGAGCAGTCCCGTGCGCGTGTCGAGCAGGTTCATCTCGCGGAAAATAAGGTAGATCGGGACAAGCACCCCGACGGAGGGCATCATCTTCGTTGAGAGCATCCAGAGTAGCGTATCGCGGGTACGTTTGGTCGGCATGAAGGCCATCGCGTACGCGCACGGAATAGCCAGGGCGAGAGCGAGAATCGTTGAGCCGATAGCCACAATCACGCTGTTGCCGGCGAAGTGAAAGTAAGTGGTTCGCTCCTGGACGGCGACATAATTCTCCAGCGTCGCACGAAACAGGATATGAGGGATGCGCGAAATTGCTTCTGTCTCAGTCTTGAAGCTGGTAAGCACCAGCCAAAGGGCCGGGAACGAAATAACGAGGGCCACAGCCCAGCCAAGCGCGGTCATCAGAAGCTTTCGGCGGAGTTTCTTTGAAGACATGGCTAGACGTCCAGGTTTCTTGCGAACGAACGCATGAGGAAGAAGGCGAGGATGTTGGCGAGAACGATTGCGACAAGGCCTGCGACAGAGGCTCCACCTATGTCGTATTCAAGCAAAGCATAGCGATAGATAAGGAAAGAGAGATTGGTGGACGCGAAGCCCGGGCCGCCCGAGGTGGTCACGTAGATCTCAGCGAAGATGCCAAGCAGGAAGATCGTTTCGATCATGACCGTGGCGGAGATTGCGCGCTCGAGATGTGGCAGCAGGATGTATCGGAAGATGTTGAACGCATTTGCCCCATCCATCCGTGCCGCCTCCTTTCGTTCAGAATCAAGTGACTGCACGGCGGTAAGCAGGGTGAGGACAGCGAAGGGAAGCCACTGCCAGGAGACAATGATGATGATGGAAGTGAGTGGGGCGACGGCAAACCAGTCAACCGGCTTCAATCCCACGGATCGCATTAGAAAAGCGAGAAACCCATAATCAGGGTGCATCATCATGTTCTTCCACAGAAGTGCGCTCACGGTCGGCATGATGAAGAACGGTGCTAGCACAAGAACGCGGGCGATGCCGCGTCCGAAAAACTCCTGATCGTAGAGGACAGCCAGCAGCGTGCCGAGACCGATGGTGATAACGAGGACTGAGCAGACCAGCAGGACAGTGTTGCCAATGGCCGATGTCAGGCTGGGATCGCTAAGGAGATACCGATAGTTGCCGACACCGTCGAAACCGGTCCTCTCAGGTTCCATCAGGTTGTAACGACGGAACGAGAACCAGATCGTCATGAGGAGCGGCACGATCGACCAGATGAACAAGGAGACGATCGCCGGCAGTCTCAGCGCTGACTGCGCAACAGTATCTCGCCAGGACACATCGTTTTCGGGTTGAATGGATGAGGCTGTCATTGATGGAGAAGTCCGGCGCGGCGCTCTACCCGTTCCGTCGCAAGTTGGGCTTTGTGAAGCGCCTCATCGACAGACATATTACCGACGAGGGCGGCTGCGATGAGTTGGCCGACCTGGTTGCCGATCGTGGGAAACGAAGGGATGACGATGCATTGAACTCCGGTGTATGGAACAGGCTTCTCAGTTGGGTGCAGTGGGTCGGCAGCCATGATAGAGCGATAGGTGAGCCCGGCAAATGGTGCTGCATCAAGATACTGTAATTGCTTATATGTCGATTCCCGCGTGCCGGGCGGGACTGTCTCCCAGCCATTCGTTTGGGCAACCAGTTGAATGTACTCCTTTGAGGTAGCCCACTCGATGAACTTCAGAGCCGCTTCGGGATGCTTTGAGGACGAGGGTATACCAAGCGCCCAAAACCAAAGCCATTGCGAGCCACGCGGGGTTGTGGCGATCGGCGCGGACGCATAGCCTACAGTGGAAGCAACCTTGGATTGTTTGGCATTGGAGAGCGAACCGGCCGCTACAGTCGCATCAATCCACATCGCACAGCGACCGTTTTCGAAGAGGGTAAGAGACTCGTTGAAACCGTTCGAGCTGCTACCCGGCGGCCCATACTTCTGCAGCAGGTCGACGTAATAACTGACGGCAGCGTGCCACTCGGGTGAGTCGAATTGAGGTCGCCATGACTCGTCAAACCACCGCCCCCCGAATGTATTAGCGACAGTGGAGATGTAACCCATATTCTCACCCCATCCGGGTTTGCCCCGAAGACAGATGCCGGACAGATCGTGCGCAGGGTCATTTAGCTTTTGAGCGAAGCGCGAGATATCGTCATACGTCGGCTGCAATGGCATCGTCAAACCGGCGCGCCGAAAGAGATCTTTGCGATAGTAGGTCATGGAACTCTCGCCGTAAAACGGCAAGGCATAAAGGTGACCCGAGTCAGAGGCTCCATCGCGCATCGGCCTCAGCAGGTCATTGAGATCGTAGCTAGAGGACAGCTTGTCTTCGAGCGGTAACAGCCAGCCACGCCGACCCCAGATCGGCGCTTCCAACGGGCCGATCGTGACAATGTCGAATTGGCCACCGTGGGCGGCAGCGTCGGTCGTCGTCTTCTCACGAAGAATCTTCTCTTCCAGAATTACCCAGTCGAGGCGAATCTCAGGATGCTGCTGCTCAAACTGCTTCGCAAGACGCTGCATGACGATCATGTCACCATTGTTGACGGTGGCGATCGTAAGAGTCGTCTGGGCGCAAGCTGAGAATACGGTCAGGAGCAGCGAGCCAAACAGTGGAAGCATTTCTCTTCGGATCAAACGTATTCCCCTCAAGTCACGCCAGCCGGGCTTGGCGCTTTCAAATGTATACTCCTCGGTCCCTATCGGAGGTCAGCTCATGCAAAATAGCCTAATAACGTTAACGACGAAATCGCGCTTTGAGAGCTTGAAGAATGTTTGGTTTACCCGTCTGATCGAAAGCCCGTGTCGATCGTGGAGACGAAGAGCGTGATTGAAGTCCAGGCCGTCCACGGTGTCTTGGACACTTCGAGTCAACTCTTAAGGTGCGGAAAAGCAGTAATTCTCAGCTTTGCTGCTCCGTAAGGGACCAGCGTAATCGTCTCCTCTGTCTCATCGCTAGTGACAGGGCTTTCCGGTACAGGATCGGCCACACCGTCCACCGCGCGCCAGGTTGACATCTTGCGAGCGGTGACCTGCAGCTTCACCGGCGTTCCGTTTAGCGCGAAGGGCGTACCGCCCACGGGATGTTCTTCAACAACCAAGCCATGCGCATTAGTTCCGTTCATCGCCAACGCGTAGTTCCACTGCGATGTGGGGAAAACTTGCCAATCAGCCGTCATGCCACGGGTGCGCAGCTTTACCCAGTCTTCCCCAATGGGATACGAGAAGACCAATGGCCCCCGCTCCACAGAGACGGAGTTTCGGAATCCTCCACGCTTGACTCGTGGCTCCATCGGAAACACCACCTCAACCGCATCCCCAGCCTTCCACACGCGATCGATCTTTGCGAATCCCGCTTGTGCCGGCGGTTGGTGCGACTGACCGTTGACTGTAATCTTGGCTTCCTTCGCCCAGGTGGGTATGCGCAACCGAAGAGGGAACTTGATCTGCGTCTCCGGATTCACGGTAATCCGAATCGATCCGCGAAAGGGATACTCCGTCTCCTCTACCATCTCGACTGGAGTATCGCCGAGCACCGTGTGCACAACGCACGGAGAGTAAGCTGCGGCTACCAGTCCGCCATCCTGCGATGCCATCCAAAGACTCGCCGCGAACTTCGGCCAGCCTTGATGGAAGTTTGCCGCACAGCAACCGAAGTTGGGCTCCAGGCCGTACAAGTTGGACTCAGGACCGTCCGTGGTCCATGGCTTCTGGTGCAGGCTTACCTCAACCTGGTTCGGCTCCTGATTATATTGATGGGCCCACATATCATCGGTAAACGTGCCCGGCAGCGCGTTGAAAGCAATCTGCTCCAGCCGATCACCCAACGATGCGTCTCCCAGGATAGCTAGCGATTGTTCCAGTGAAAACATCGTTTCTACTACAGTGCATAACTCTGAACCCTGCGAGGGATCCCTGCCCGCGAAGTGTTCGTCGCAGGAGAACATTCCGTTTGGCAGGCCATGGTATGTGTCAAGGGCAGATAGCATCTGCTCTAACCCCCGGCGGTCCGTCTCCTGACCAGAGACGACAGACCAAACCGGCGCAGCCTTCAGCGCTTGTCCGTTGTTGACCCCATGGGTTGAGAGAGCAAAATCGCCGAGACCGTCGTCCCCCTTGGACTTGATCATCTCCGGCGTGATGCGTTGTGTGTGCTTGAAGTCCGCAAAGTCTGTCTGCCAGTCAAAGCCCTGTTTATGGAGCAGTCGCGCCAATTCAATCAGCTTTGGATCGCCGTTCCGGTTATAGAGCCAGATCACCGCCAGAGCATTGTCTTGCCAGCGAAACTTGCCCCAGTCGCGCAGAGGCCGTCCAGGAAGAGCCTCGAGCTGGTGCGCGAAGTAGCGCATCAGGACAGGGATGACTCGGGGGTCACCGGTCGCTTCCTCATACTGAATCAGCGCCTTCAACATAACCATTCGCGGCCACCAGTCGTCGTTAGAAGCCGGCCCAATCATTCCGTTCGGCAGTTGATGGGTCAAAGTCCAATCGATATAGCGCTGAGCTTTCGCCTTCAGGCGGTCATCGTCCAGCAGGTACGCCAGCGGTATTAGGCCGTCCAGGAAATACGGCCCACGTTCCCAGGATT
Source organism: Granulicella aggregans (assembly GCF_014203275.1). GTDB lineage: Bacteria > Acidobacteriota > Terriglobia > Terriglobales > Acidobacteriaceae > Edaphobacter. Next base: position 659,545 of record NZ_JACHIP010000005.1, on the reverse strand, counting down.
CTCCCGTCCCACCCAACCATCCGCTGTTGCTTCCAACATCATCCCAGGTCTCATCGAGATGCCCCCCGAGCCCCGTGGCTTGAATCTCCAATTGTCTGCGCAACCAGCCGGCAGGCCGGACCGATCCTAGCGGAAGCATGTCGAAGGCGTTCGGTGCCAGCGGTGTGCGGTTCTTACTTGCCTTGCGTACGTTCCGAGGCGCCTCCATCCCCGGGCCCTTGGAACTCTTGGTTTCGTTTGGGTCTTTGGCGACGGCTCGTGTTTCCATTGCGTACGCCGCCTTCTCCTGAAAGGCGACACCGGCCGCTGCACCGGCAAGGAGTTTAAGTAGGTCACGACGTTCCAGCAAGGTCATGTTTTCTCCGGCCCAATAGATTCGGCTTGACCGCCCGGCAGCTAAAACCACGCGCCCGATGCCAAGCTTTCAGCTTCAACAGTTTCTTCTTATCTGCCCCACTCGGTCTATAGATCACATGACCCACCGGCCAAACCTGCGACACGCGAGCACGTGGCGAGCAAAGCTCACTCGCCACTCGTAATCAGCCCTCGCTGAATTGCTGTGGTCGCCGCCTCCGTACGGTCCGAAACCTCGAGCTTCTCAATGATCTTCAAAACATGGTTCCGAACAGTGTTGGCACTTATTCCTAAGGCATGCCCGATCTGCTTATTGGTAGGCCCCCTAGACAGCAGCTTTAGAATCTCCAGCTCGCGTGCGGTTAGATCGGTTCGCACCATGCGCTCAGCAAGTTTCGACGCAATATGTCGAGGGATGTAACGCTTGCCGGCGTGCACCGCTCGAATCGCCTCTAGCATCTCTCGCAGGGACGTATCTTTGAGCAGATATCCCTGCGCTCCAGCCTGCACTGCGCGGTAGATGTCCTCGTCGGTTTCGTAGTTGGTGAGGATGATGACGCGGATAGTTTTGCCTGCGGCCTTCAAAGCGTGAAGCGTGTCCACGCCGCTCATGCCTGGCATGCGCAGGTCGAGTAACAGAACGTGCGGTTCACGCTCCTCGATTACCTTGAGCGCCTCTTCGCCGCTTGGCACAGAGCCGATCAGATCCAGCTCCGCTTGAGTACCTAGCATGCTTGCAAGGCCAGCCCGGACAACTAGGTGGTCATCAACGATAAGAATTCGGATCTGGCCTTCTGGTACCTGCAACATGACGTATCCGCCTCCACATATTTTTTGGGGAAAAACCAGGCCCGAACCCAGATGCTTCTCGGATGTTTAGATCGGACGAAATCCAAACTTCTGTTCCTTCGCCCAAGAGGCTCGAAATCTCAAGCGTCGCTCCGATGTTGGAAGCTCGTTTTCGCATGCTTCGAATTCCTAAACCTGGAGAGTCCTCTCTGCCAAGGAACCCGCCTCCGTCATCTAGAACCCGCAGCTGCACCAGATCCTTTTCGAAGGCAAGCCTGATATCAAGCCTGGTTGGATGGCCATGACGTACCGCGTTCGCAAGCGCCTCCAGCCCGATGTGGTATATTGCGTCGGCGACGCGCAAAGGCAGTTTAACCGGCTCCCCAGAGGAGGTCGCTTGAATCTCCACCGAACCGCCCTCCACCAGACGATCAGCACACTCTCTGAGTGACCTGAGAAGTCCATCAGGCCCGAGTTGTTCTGGGCGCAGCACAGCGATACTTCGCCGCGTCTCCTCGTGGCTGTGCCGTACAAGGTCGCTGGCGAGGTCCAACTGTTGCTGAAGCTGCGGATAGTTTTCCGGCATCCCCTCGCGAATCGCTTTCAACTGAAAGCCGATGCCCGCGAAGCTTTGGGAAAGGGTGTCGTGCATCTCATAGGCCATGCGTTCTCGCTCGTCGAGTACAGCGCGCAAACGCCAGCTCTCGGCCCGGTGGTAGAAGAAGTTGGCGACCATGGCCATCAAGAGCAGCGCCACCGCAGCAACAAACGCATGACGCGCGTTCCACCAAGGTGGCCCGGCCAGAACGAGGGCGTCGTCGCTCGAGCGCAACAGCAATGCGAACGGGACCAGATTTTGCGTATAAGCACCGTCTGAAACAGCGACTCCCCGCAAGCGCAAAATGCTTCCTGGTTTTAGCGTGCTGAACAAAGTGTCACCCCGTCCCCGGTTCATCACTGCCTGAAAGGACTGTGGTCCCGAGTCGAGATCGAAGACGAGGCTGTCGTCAGGTCCGCGCTTCTTACCCGTCAGCCGCCCCTCCACTTCGATAAAGGTGGCATCGAATTCTCCTGTTGCGACCTGTGACGCCGTTAACGACACAGGGGGCATGGGTGTGTTTTCCCATAGCACTTGCACCGTTGCCCGCTCCAATGTCGGGCTGAAGGCTTTGGCGTGCACCGTGCCCGATACCTGCACTTCGTCCCCCACCTTCAAATCCTGTGCCTTCAGTTGCTGTACCGAGATACCCCCCGTCGCGTCCTGCACAAAGAGGGCCGGCGACGCAAGCACCACAGTCCCCCGAATTGTTGCCGTAAGCGCTGCTGTCGACGGTGGAAGGCGAAGCGTGTTGATCAATTGGGCCTTAGGACCTGTAAAAAGCGGCTGTGGTCCAGTAGCTGGAAAAGATGCATACAAATCCCACGGGCTCTGAGCGCTTTTTAGACGCTTTGCGCCCAGCTTGACCTCGTGTCTCGCCGCGGCAAGCATCTCTGCAAGATCGGCCCGCGAGGCCGGATGAATGGTAACGTTGCGCCACACACCGCCAGAGGCGTACGACCGAAGACCTGCCCTCCCTTCGTGAATACAGTCTTCATCGGTGATGGCGATGGTTGTTCCTCTACCCTCTTCTGGGAGCAGAGTCGCTGTCACGGCGAACTGGCATCCATAACCAAGCAGCTTCAAGTGGTACCATCGCGCGGCCCGCACTCCTTGTTGATCCAGGTCGAACTTATCCATGACCTCTTCCCAACCGTATCCGGCTCGCCCAATCATGAGCGAATTATCCAGTGTGCGAAGACCAGCATAGTAGCCTCTGTAGGCATCCACGCCCTGTTCTTCGTCGCTGGACCGCAGCATGAGACCTGCGTCGCCCCCTAGACCCAGCAACATCACGTCCGCTTCAATCGAATAGTCCGACCACTTGTACGAGCCGGTCAGTAGCTTGGCTCCCCGTTCGTCCGAGTCGTTCCGCATCGATCCATTTGCAAGTTCCCAAGTCCCGCCAAAGGCCTTCCACTCATCCGCGGTCCCGTCTTTGAAGGAGTCACGATAGGGTAATCCACGGCTGGAGCTGCGAAGGTATGCCGCCGCCCCCCACAGGAGCAATGCAACTGAAGTAACGCTGAGGAGCAGCAACCATCTTCGTCTGCGGGCTGAGCTGCTTGCTATCAAGGTGCTTCACTCCGCTTCAGATCAGCCGCCCCTGGTCGCCATCTCGTGTAGAGCATCTCCCGCAAAACCGGGTCACGAAAATTCTGCCGCGTAACGAGTATAGGTTGGAGCATTACACTCGCCGCGAAGCGTTGGCCGCCGAGTCGAGCATGGATCAGACGAACAGCTTGATCCCCCATCTTCCGAGTATTCTGCACTATGACTGAATCAAGACTCGCATTGTCGAACGCTATAGTATCGGGGTCGAATCCTATGACTCTGACCAGCCGACTCGGGTGTTCGCTCTCAATGCTTGAAATCGCTCCGCGAGTCGAGGTCGATGTGAGTGCTACAATGACATCCAGATCTGGATTCTCTTTGAGGACCTCCTCTGCACCTTCTTGTTCATGCTCGAAGTTGAACGTCCCCATTCTGCGAACAACAATGTGTACTTTTGGATAGAGGGCCGTCAGGTTCAGCTCCAGGCTGTTGGCTCGCAGAACGACTCCCGCAATATCTGGGTTGACTCCAATAAGTGCAATCTGTCCTTGGCCATGAACTAGTTCAGCCACACGCACGGCAGCTAGCCGACCGCCCTCCTGCTCGTCATTCAAGACATAGGTAAGATTATCGCCCGCGGGAATGGGTAGCGGAGAGCCTACGATGACGATAGGAAGGCCGTTGGCCAAGGCACGGCGCACAGGCGTAATTAAGGCCAAGGAGTGGTCCGGCGCAAGCACCAGGCCACGGTGGCTCCCCAACCGAATTCGATCCACGAGGGCGATCTGGCCGTTGATATCATCTTCTCTCGTCGAGGCATTCCAGTAGATACGCTCTCCAAGCTCAGCTGCTGCTGCTTGGGCGCCCACATTCTCAGGTTCCCAAAGAATCGTTCCCGAGGTCCGAGGAACCACGGCGATACTCGCCGGCTCATTCGAGCGGCATCCTAAGACGCACAAAAGCGAGGCAAACGCGAGCAGCCCCGCTCCAGATAAACTTTGAGCCCTCAAAAGAACCATCGTCAAACTCTACCTCTTCTAAGCTTCAGTGCGCTCAATGGCGATGGATAGTCCATTTGTACTAGTTGCGGCTAAGCCCAATGGAACTTGTGGATCGAATAAACAGCTTGCTATGTTTCTCGCGGCTCCGAATACGTAGTTAAGATATCCAGCAAAAGATCTTGAGCGCTTGCGACAAGTCAAAGATGGACAAACGCTGTAACCGCTTACAGAAAACAAGTGCTATGCGACACCTTTTCACGAGGCCCTATGAATCAAGTTGCTAAAACAATCGTCAATCCGCGCCGTCCTGCTCTTGTGCTCATCGCAATCTTTCTAATTGGGGTCATCTCCGCATCCGCCCAGTTCAACAGCGCTGTTCAGGGCTCGGTCCAGGACAATACGGGTGCGACAGTATCTTCAGCGACTGTCACTCTAACCAATGTCGACAATAAAGTAGGCCAGACAGCCGCAGTCAATAGCGCCGGGGTTTACCGCTTTTCCAGCCTTTCCCCTGGAAATTATGCTATCGTCGTCTCCGCTAGCGGCTTCTCACCCACGAAAACCGCCTTTACCCTCAGCACTGCAGAAACGCGAGACGTCCCGATCATCCTATCCGTGGGGGCTGTCTCGGCACAGGTGGAGGTCTCCGCCCAACAGCCGTTGCTCGACACATCTGACAGCCGCAATCAACTCACCTTAAACACCTCCGCATTCGAGCAATTGCCGCTTGCCGCCCGTAATCCTCTTGCGCTCATCACCCTCGCCCCAGGCGTCACGGGTCTCGGTTCGGGTACTGCCACCAATTTCAATCCGGAGAATTCCGTCGACGCGAGCGCGAATGGGCGCGGCGCCAACTCCAATCAATACATCGTCGATGGTCTGGATGTCACCTCAAGCATCCGTCCTGGGGTTGTCAATCTCACCCCAAACGCCGACACCGTCCAGGAAGCTGCCGTTCAGACGAACACCTACACAGTCGATTACGGACGTGCGAGCTCGATTCAGACGGTTCTCACGACCAAGTCGGGAACTGACAGCATTCACGGATTTGCAAGCGAGTACTACACCTATCAAGGGCTTGCCGCACGCGGCGAGTATGGCCCAGCGGCGGGAACTCGCGTCGCCCCGTATCACACCAACAATCTCTCTTTCGGCGTTGGCGGCCCAGTCTTCCCGCACCATCAATTCTTTTTCTTCGCCGGCTACGAGCCCTACCTTTCACTCGCCTCGAACGGAACCTCCAACCGCACATATGAGGATCCCGCCTTTGTGGCTTTCGCCACCGCGGTCCGGCCCAATAGCCCGGAGGTCCAACTCCTGAACAAGTATCAGCCAACCGGCCTGACCTTTACCAGCGTCCAGAGCACCGCCGCTCAAGCCTTCGGGGCTGCCTGCGGCACGCCTGCCACCGATAATATCCCTTGCAGCACCCCAGTAATCGACAACGGAAACTTCAATTCCAGTTCGTTTAACAACTCCAAGCAATATAACGTTCGCCTGGATAAGTACTTCAAGAAAGACCGGGTATATGGCCTCTTCTACCGCGATACGATCAACAGCGGTGGACCCTCACCTCGCCCGGACTTTACTACAACAAGTAAGTACTTTATCTTCTCGATTCAAGGAAGCGAGACCCACACATTCTCGAACAGCCTGATCAACGAAGCTTATATGGGCTACAACCGCATTGAAGGTTTCTCTCCAGCGACAGGTGACTTCACTGTGCCTGTGGTCAACGTTACCGGGATTGGCACTAATTTTGGAGCCGGATTTGCTCTTGGCGACTTCATCCAGCACAGCTATCACTGGCGTGATGTCCTTACGTATGTCCACGGCTCCCACGCGATCAAGGCAGGATACGAGGGCTTCCATGGCGATGACATCGCCCTCTTCGCAGCAGCCTTTGCACAGCCCACCTTCCAGTTCAACAGTCTCATAGACCTAATCAATGACCAACCCTTCACTGAGGGTGGCCTCTCTTACGATCCACTCACAGGCAAGCCAAAGGCCAACAACTACGGCTACGCGCAGACGACGGGCGGGGCCTTCGTCGAAGACACCTGGAAGGTTTCAAAACGACTCACCGTGAATTACGGTTTGCGTTACGACAACTTCGGCAACGCTTACCCCTCTCTAGCGGGTACCGGCCTATCGAATCTCCATCTTGGCAGTGGGGCCAGCTTTGCTGAGCAGGTTGCCAATGCCGTCATGACGCCGCAGAGTCACGTCTTCCCCAAAGACCTGAACTACGTCTTCAGCCCGCGCGGAGGGTTTGCCTTCTCGCCCGCCGACGATAGCAAGCTCCTTATTCACGGCGGAGTTGGCCTCTTCCACGATTACTTCACTCTTGGAAACTCCGAGAATGGTCTAAGCGGAAACCCTCCCGGCTTTGCTCGGCCGACATTCCGTAACGATGGCTCTACTGCCGCGCCCATCTTTGGCTTCGGCACACAAAACACTTATCCCTTCGGCTTTCCCTATCCAGCATTTCAAGGCCAGCCGCTCGACGCTAAAGGCGGTATTGCCGGAGCACAGATCGGCGTAGCGGGCGTTGCCTCTGATTTAAAGAGCCCCTACACCGTCAACTTCAATCTTGCGTTCGATCGTCAACTGACGCCAGGATTCGTTATAAGTCTTGGCTATGCCGGTTCTCACTCAAGCAATCTGATCTCCGCAGGCGGCAACACGAACAATACCTCATACGGAAACGATGTAAATATCTTCAACGGAGACTTGATACAGCACATCAATTGCAAGATCACACCCGCGACAGATGCAACGCAGGCCTCCAGCTCTTGTTCTGGGGTCCAGACCCGGCTTAACTCTAGTTTCGGCAATATCAACTACTCCTACAACACCTCGGTTGCGAACTACAGCGGCCTCATTGCATCCGCACGTGGCCGATTTACCCGGCGCGGCTTTCTTACTGCCTCGTATACCTGGGGCCACTCGCTTGATGATTGGCAGAACTATCCCGTTGCATCTCCGACGAACCAGTTCTATGCCAACTCACCTTATGACGTCCGGCACCGTCTCTCGGTCGGGGCTTCGTATGAGCTCCCAGGCGGACAGTTTGGCAATGCCCTTGGCCGCCGTGCTCTTGGCGGGTGGACCCTAGCGGGAATCACTGTCCTCCAGACCGGAACTCCGTTTACGGTCTCGAATGGTGCGGCCTTTCAGGCGCAGTTGATCAACATAAATCTCCCGGCAACAGCCGACAACCTGCGATTTGCGCCCGGCAGCGGCGACTATAACGCAGATGGCGACAATAACGACTTCCCAAGTGTGACTTCCTACAAGCAGAGCCACAACCGTAACGCTTACCATACAGGGCTTGGAGTTTTGGGTGCTTGCCCAGGCGCCGTTCTTCCGTGTGGCGATTTTGTGCTTCCAGCCATCGGTACCCTTGGCAACGAACGTCCTAACCAGTTCCGCAATCCAGGCTATGCTGACTACGACTTCACGATAAAGAAAGTCACCTCGATCAAGGAACGTTTCAATCTCGAGCTTCGGCTCGACACCTTCAACCTCTTCAATCGAGTCAACTACCAGGGCGTTGACAGCAACGTGCAGGACGGAGCTCTCGGCCAAAGCGGAAGTACTTATCCTGCTCGGAACATGCTGCTCGGCGCGCGAATCAACTTTTGATAATTTTAGGGAGTCGGAAAAAGGGCCGCACAAGAGCGCTGGAGAGCAAAGTGTCATCGTATTCATTGAGGCAGCAGAGGTCAGCACCGTGCTCCCGGACGATCTTGGTCTTGCGATACTTCCTTCTTCTAGCGACAGCTTTGGCATTTCTTGCCCTGGACCTGTCGGTAGCAGGGGCCCAAGGAACAGCCCGGAATCGTACTGAGGTTACAGAGTTACTGAAAAAGGGGGACAATCAGAGCGCTCTCATCGCAGCCGAAAGACTTCTGAAGACCGCTCCGCACGACTGCAGTCTCCTCTCGTTGGAAGCAATTTCCCATACTGGCTTGCACCAGCCTGAACTCGCCCTTCAGAATTTCCAGAAAGCCCTGCTCTATTGCCCAGCGTATTTACCTGCTCTCGAGGGGGCAGCGCAGATCGAGTACGCGCAAGGAGCCGCAGGCACTGTTACTCTGCTTAAACGCATCCTCGCCGAACAGCCCCAAGACACCACAGCGCAAGCTATGTTCGCTACATTCCTTCGAGCTCAGGGAAAGTGCTCCGATGCACTCAGCCACTATCAGGCAAGTAGCGCACTTTTTCCGAGCCGCCCAGATGTCCTGCAAGGATATGGAGCGTGTCTCGCCAACACTGGCGACCTCAAGAATGCGCTCACCATATATCAGCAGCTCCTCATCTCGAATCCCGACCAGACGATCCGCTACAACACAGCCCTCCTGCAATGGAAGACCAATGCCGGCAGGGAGGCGCTGGCGACCCTGGCACCCCTGCTGACTGAGTCCCAACGAGTACCCGCGCTCGCGCTCGCTTCAAAGATCCACGAGGCAGAGGGCGAAACCCCCGAGGCCGTGACTCTTTTGCGCGAGGCCATCTTGAAGTCGCCCGACGACATCGACAACTACCTCGACTTTGCCACAATCGCCTTTGTTCATCAATCATTTCAGGTTGGCATCGATATCCTTGACGCCGGTCTCAAACGCCATCCCAAGGCGGCTCAACTTTACGTGGCGCGTGGGGTACTTGAGGTCCAGCTCTCCAGAAGCGATCTAGCCATAGCGGACTTTGATGAGGGGCACCGGCTGGATCCGACGCTATCTTTCGCAGTCGATGCGGTAGGGATCATGCAAAGCCAACAGCATCAGAGCGCAGAGTCGCTAGCACTTTTCGAAGCGCAAGCGAAGCAGCGCGAAGACGATCCGCTGCTCCAGTATCTCCTCGCTGAGCAGCTATCTCACGCCGAGGATGAGAAGAACGGCAGACAGCTTGCGGCAGCGATAGCCGCGGCCAAGCGGGCCGTAACCCTCGATCCAAAGTACCAGGCCGCACGTGATCTGCTTGCGGTACTCTACGTTCGATCAAACCAGCCGGCGCTCGCCATTCAGCAGGCAGAGCTGGCTCTTGCGCTTAATCCAAGCGACCAGGATGCTCTCTATCAAGAAATCATGGCGCGCCGGCGATCAGGCGAAACCGCCAAAATCCCAGCCCTGACAGCAAGGCTGATGGAAGCACGCAGCGAGAATCGGCGGAAACAGCAAAACGCCGATCGCTATCGCCTGCAGGAAGAACCGAAGCGCTAGATCTAGGATTTGAATCTTACGATGAGTTCTCCCCGTGTCCCTCCAAGGCGTTGTCAGATAACACATCGCAAGCATCTCGATGAATGAAGTTCCTTAGATCGACTTCGAGCAGCGCGTGCGTCACAAGTAATACTTAGAACCCATGGACGAAGATAGCGGCAGCGGTCGAGGTTCCAAACTCATATGGCAATGCTTGTCCGACCTATTCATTGGAGGTGCTCTCAACGCAACGCGGCAAGTTGCCGCTCGAAGATTGCCTTTTAGAGGCTGTTCACTGCTCGGCTTCCGACGCTATACGAATTGAAAAATTCAGGTCCGTTCTGTCCACGACCAGGTTTCCAGAAAACGGGGTGAGGGAAACAGAGCATTCGGATATTTTGCGAATGCTCTGCTCGGTGAAAAACTCCGTCAAAAACTCCGTCAAATTGCGTGCCGAAAGCACTCCAAAAACGTCTCTCGACTCCGACTTATGCCTAAGAAAACAAAGGCACTCCGGGCGCTACACCTGCCCTGTTAACCGAAGGGTTGTAGGTTCGAGTCCTACCTCAGGAGCCATAGAATCAATAAGTTAGCGAGCCTTGCGCTCCGTTTGAGTGAGACGCAATTTGAGCGACTTTCTCGCCGGCCACTAACATCTCATCCGTGACCACGTCCCCGTATCCTATCGTCGTACGGATATCCGTGTGGCGCATCATCTTCTGCTGAACAGCAATGATGTTCCGACCGCGTCGAGCCACGGACGATGCGTGCGCCGAAGGCGTGGCTGGAGAGATGACGGATAAGGGGCGTGGTCACTGGGCTTTCTGTGCCGCCATTTGGCCACTCTTTTGTAGCGCCAGCAACGTGAAGCATGAAGGAAACGATTTAGATACTGAACACGCAAATGATATTGGGTTCGCACCACCGCGACTACCTATCAGAAATTGCGGGTAAGAATCTGTCAGATCTGATGTCGCCTCATTCCGTTGATTTCGCTAAGTCTATTCCGAGCTCGAGGAGCTTCGCGGGGAGTGGAAACAACGGTATGGCCACGACCGCAGGGCAAGGGGAAGTGGCGACTCGTTACAGATGAAGCAATCACGCGCCTAGGGTCGACTAGCGGGCCAAGTGGGTCTTCCAGCGAAACCGCATGGTAGCGAGTCGCAGGATGAAGCTGGACGCGACTGCTAGGGCAGTGGCAGCGGTACCGAGACCCAGCCAGTGCTCCGCTGTGAGAAACACGACGCTTGCAGCAGCGGCGACGATCGCGTAGGGTTCGCCGCGCTCAAAGACCTGCGGCGTACGTCCGCTGAAGACGTCTCTGAGAGAGCCCCCGCCCACCGCGGTCGTGACGCCGAGCAGCAGGGCAGGAAGGAAGCTGAGACCTGCGGCGAGCGCACGCGCTGAGCCAGCGACGGCAAATAGCCCCAACGCTAACGCATCGACACCGACGAGCGCGCGTCGGAGCCACGCGCGTTTGTGCGAGACCGTCAGCCCAAGAGCTCCGCCTACCATTGCGACCAATAGGTAGCGTGTGTCAACTAGGGCAAGAGGAGGGCCGTGGTTGAGCAATACATCGCGAGCGACGCCTCCGCCGAGTGCAGAGATGAGCGCGAGCCCCATCACGCCGACAAAGTCGTATTGGTAGCGCTTGTTCTCTCTCGCAGCGAAGGCACCCCCAAGAGCACCTGCAAATACGCCACCGAAATCGATGACGGAAAACACGGTGGTTATCGGAATGGTCAGAAGATGAGAGACAAACATCGCCAATACTAAGGATAACCCCGACACGAAGGCGAATGAGACCGAGGTTGATCAACTCACATTAATGTCCGAGCGAATGTGTACACAACTGCTTTCAATCGGTGTGTCCCTTTGGGACGCACGCGCTAGGGTTCCCGACATATAGAGCCGAAGTTCCCGCGAGTCTGCGTTTTCCTTAGCACCGAATCGAACCTGGTGATGATCAGACTGACCATGGATGCGCGTCAAGGGAGGCTGCTCCCATTCCCTCAAGGCTCCGTCCTCGCGAACATCACAGATGACACAGAGAGATCACACTCTGTCATCCCAGAGATCTCGAGGATGTCTAAAGCCGTTGATGCATGCTCAAACCCCGACGGTATAGTGGTTGACCGGAGCCGAAACGAAACTCAACTTCGTGTTTGCGAGAAAACGGAATCGAAACCCGAACTCAAGATGTCCGAGAGAGGTGTCCTGCGGACATCAATCAGTTCCCATTCCTCATAGACGTAGAAAGTGCCACAGTGGGGGCAGAGTATGGGGTCAACTGGCGTAAGACGGTAAGTGGAAAGACATTTGCTCTTTTCGGTCTGCCCCAGACTAATGAACTCGTCGCAGACTTTGCAGCAAACCCCGTATACCGCGATCATGTTCGCTCCCAGCCACTGCTCGAATATTACGTATGACGACATGACGCGCTGAAATGTTGCCTGTTGACGACAACGCTTGCTATATAAATCGGTGTGATAGCAGCAGATCTGAACAGGCCACTCGACAGTGCAATGCGGCCAGCCTGGTGCAATCTCGGACCCTCGAAATCGACCATAGGAGACTGCCGCTTCATTCACAAAGCACCGCTCTTGTCTCTGCATGACTTTCGTTTCGTATCGCCTACTATTCGCCTATGGGCTGGGAGCGTTCATGCCAACCCGCATGCGAGAGCCGGGACACATATGTTGCTCATGCAAAGCGCTGTTGTAATCCTCGCCCGCCAAACATGGAGAACGGTCCTGTGCATATGATCCGCATGCCATCCTTCACGGGACCATCCGGTATCTTCGCTGCTCGAGCCCACTCGTCAAAGTTAATCTCTCCGGCTTCTATCTTTCTGCCCAGAGCTTTTGACATGTGGAACACGCCATCCGCGCCCTCGGCAGCTTTACGCAGGCTAGGTTCGTCGCTCAGATCGCCGATAGCCAATTCATCGGCACCACGCTTCCGCGTCGGATTAGAACTCCTGCGAGCGAATCAGCGCTCGCACTATCGCGCCACGTCTCTTGAGTTCCGGCAAGACCATACCCGCGAACCTGCCATTCGCACCGACCATCAGAACTTTCATATCAGCCTCCCTCTTTGGGCTTAGATGAGATCGTTCGGAGTGCGTCTACATCTTTAGGTCAAACTTCATCACGCTTCAACAGATAGTCCAGTCCGCAGACGCGGAACCAGCGGTATCCATAGGCTTCCATCAGGATCGTATGTCTGCCTTTTTTATTCGGTTCGCTATGGTCGCCCGATAGCAGATTTACCAGCACACAGCCTTCGCCATCGTGTTTCAAGGTCAACCGTATCTCTCGTGGCGCGCCTTCGAGATTGTGCAGGCATAAGACCGCGTTGTTGCGCCACTCGTATTCCATGGCGAGTACCGTCTTTGTCCCCGTACTCACGAAGCGGAAGTCGCCCCACCCGATCTCCGGCACCTCCTTGCGCATCCGGATCATGCGCTCCATCCAGTTCAACAACGAGTTTGGATCTCGCCGTTGATCGGCTGCGTTCACATGTTCAAAGCCATACGGTCCGTGGTCGATTACTGGAAGAATGGGGTGCTCGCTCTTCGTGAACCCGGCGTTCGGCTCGGTGGACCACTGCATTGGCGTACGGGCGCAGTTACGTTCGGGAAGACGCAGGTCGTCTCCCATGCCAATCTCGTCGCCATAACGAATGACAGGCGTTCCGGGAAGTGTCAGCATCAGGCTGTAGGCCAGTTCCAGACGTCGTCGGTCGCCGCCGAGCATAGGCGCCAGTCTTCGCCGTATCCCGCGCCCGTAGAGCTGCATCTCCGGCTGGGGTCCAAATGCGGCAAAGACAGCTTGTCTCTGCTTCTCTTCAAGTCTGCCAAGGTCCAGCTCATCATGATTGCGCAGGAACTGTCCCCACTGTGCGGTGGCCGGTCTTGGCTTGGTGTCTTTCATGGCCTCCACCAGCGGTCCGGCGTCGGCACTCGCCAAGGCATAGAAGAGATGCTGGTTGACATCGAAGTTGAACATCATCTGAAGTCGCTCGCCCGCTTCGCCGAAATACTTCATGTCCGTTCCGGGCAGCACATTCGCCTCGGCGAGGATGATCGCCTCCCCTTCGCGCCAGGTGAGGAACTGGCTGAATTCACGGAGCATATCGTACTGCTCCACGGGCTTCTCACCCACATCGGCACCTTTGCTTGCGATGACGAACGGCACGGCATCCATGCGGAAGCCGGATACGCCAAGCTGCAGCCAGAAACCCATGATCTTCAGGATCTCGGCCTGGACCTCCGGGTTTGCGGTATTGAGATCTGGCTGAAATTCGTAAAACCGATGAAAGTAATATTCGCCGGCCACGGCATCTTTGTCCCATGTCGAACGCTGCACGCCGGGAAAGACGATTCCTTTCTCGGCGTTCTTTGGCTTCTTCTTCGACCAGACGTACCAGTCGCGATACTTTGAATTTGGATTGCTGCGGGCTGCCTGAAACCACGGGTGCTGATCTGAGGTGTGATTCACCACAAGGTCGATCAAAACCCGCATGCCGCGCTGCTTGCATCCGTGGGTGAACTCGACAAAGTCGCCTAGTGTTCCATAGCGAGGATCGACGCCGTAGTAGTCTGCTACATCGTAGCCATCGTCGCGGCCCGGTGAAGGTTGAAAGGGCATCAGCCAAAGAGCCGTCACGCCGAGTCCCTGCAGGTAGTCGAGCCGCCGCATAAGCCCCTGAAAGTCGCCGATGCCATCGCCGTTCGTGTCCAGATACGTCGACACCGAGACACAGTAAATTACCGCATTCTTGTACCAAAGATCATTGATCATGCAAACCTCGTCGATTGTCCATCTCGATTGCAGTCCCCCAGGGACGGTCGCTACAACTAATTGAGAGTGCGGAACACCTTAACAAAAATGCTTGGTGAAGAAATGGTTCTTCGGAGAGAAGATTCGGTCTGATCGAGTTACGGGATCCGAAAATGGTGTCCTTCTCCGGATATCCCGTGTGGCCCGTCATCAAGCAACAAGCGTTCTCAGAGCGTAAGACGCAAGATGCCGTCATCGAGGCTGCCCGTTGCGGTAGCGGTCCTTCGTCAGAGTTGACCATAGGATGTGAAGTCGTCGGAATTCAGTTGACGGTCGCACGGCGCGGGGATTACATCCTAGTTGTGGTGGTGAAGATCGCCCAAGCGGTCATCCGCGCTGCCGGCGAGTTTCTGACGAACTCGGAGGCGATTGATTTGCTGATGCTCGCCAAAAGGTTGGGAAAAGAAGAGATCGTACTGAATACGACTGTCATCAATAAATCGCCGGACAAGGCTGATGTAGTTGCAACTTATTATTGGTAGGTCGTCAATCTTGCGGGCATACTCGCAACAAACGCTATGGAGATAGATGTGATCTTTGCTGATGAGCAGGTCGCGAGTTTACGAGGAATGGTCGATGGGCAGGCTCGTGCTGCGCAAGGGGCGGCGCATGGCGCAGGGATTGCGGTGTATTCGATCCAGCGGAGTGCGCGTAGGAGTCCTATTGCTCGTGCGGTCGCGGTCGCGATAGGCATCGGCCTGATGTACGCCGCCCTATCGGGTCCGGCAGTGGCCCAGGACGACCTGGTTCGTCCCGGTGGCGTATGGCTAGATGAGCGTGGACTGCCGATTGAGGCACATGGGGGAGGGATAATAAAAGTCGAGGCCACTTACTATTGGTTTGGCGAAGACCGCACACCCTCCAATGATCCCGACAAGCGATATGTTGCCTGCTATTCTTCACGCGATCTAGTGCATTGGAAATTTCGTAATCAGGTGCTGAAGCAAAGTGACCCGGAGCATTTGGGCACTTGGATACTCGAACGACCGAAAGTCTTTTTCAACAAGAAGACCCATAAATTTGTGATGTATATGCATCTTGACGGGCCGGGCTATAAGGTCGCGAGGGTGGCGGTAGCCGTGAGCGACACGGTCGATGGAAATTACACCTATGTCCGTAGCTTCCGTCCGTTGAACGAGGAGAGTCGCGATATTGGCCAGTTCGTCGATGATGATGGGAGCGCCTACCTGATTTTTGAGTCGCGACCAACCAAAGGCTTCTTCATCGCGAAGCTCTCAGATGATTCCATGAACGTGGAGAAGCTAGTCAGCTTCGTGCAAGCCCCACTCGAGGGCGGGGCATTGGTGCACTACAAGGGGCTCTATTACGTGATCGGATCTCACCTGACAGGTTGGGCCCCGAATCCGAACGTCTACGCAACCGCGAAGAGTCTCAATGGCCCGTGGACGGAGTTCAAGGACATTGCACCTCCTAGTGCGAATACATACGACTCCCAATCAAGCATGTTGATCAAGATCGAGGGAAGGGAAGCGACGAGCGTGATTTATGTAGGCGACCGGTGGAATCCGAAGAACCTGCCGGACAGCCGATACATCTGGATGCCTCTGCAGATTGGGAACGGTGAGATCCATTTGCCTTCGCCAAGGCCCTGGGCACTGGACATAAAGAAGGGAACCACGACGGTTACGGAAATTCACTGATCATCCTGGCAAACATTAATGCTGATGGCCACTACTCTTTACGATTCGATAGGAGATGATTTCAGAACCGAGCGGAGTTCCGTTGGAGCGCGAAATGCGCAGCAGGATCTGGAAGTAAGGGAATGTTTTTTGTTGGAACAGAGCCTGTAGCTTCTCCAGATTTTCCTCGCTGGTCAGGAAGTCTCCACCTGCCTCGGTCGCCTGCGAATCTGTTCCGGAGAGGATCAGGGTGCTCCCGGTGTTTGTCGGATTCGGCAGGAATACGATCACGCAGTAAGCCGTTCTGGTGCCAGAGTCTGAGGAGATAGGGTACTGGGCCTGCTCATTTCCAACCGGGCTATCGACGGTGACGAAAGACGGAGTCGAGTCTGCGGATTCTTTGAAGTGGTACGCGATTCGATCTTCGAAGAGTTCTACCCAGGGATTGGACCTGCTGCTGCCGACGAAGATGGTGTTGTTCCAACGCAGCCGATGGCCAGCGTATTCTCTGGCAAACAGGAGGCGGGTGCCGTCGTCGCCGGTCTCCAGCTCTGTAATCCGGCGCGCAACACGAAAGTCTCCTATGCTTCCGGAGCTGTGATTGAAGACAGCGGAGAGATCTTTGCGCTCCTGTTCACGCGCATCATTGGTCAGGGTTTCAGGGGATTGCGCCGCTCTGTAGGTGTAGTCCAGATACTCCGCCAGAGAGAGCTTCTTGTGAAGGACATCCTGGGCCAAGCCGAAAGACGAGTCTGCAAGGACGATCTCTGGTGGAAGATTCCTTCCGAAGAAATTACCCCAGAAGGCGCGAAGGGCTGGAGCGCTCTGCCATTTGTGGAGTTGGACTTGAGTCTTCTCGTTGATCCTGATTTCGGCGATCAGCCAGACTGACAGACAGACGATGATGGCGGCAAGAATTCCCGAGATGGGGCTCTGAAGCGCCCGGGCAACTAACGACAATTTCGAAGGAGTGACTGCCGGCACTTCTGGCGAAAGAGTCTCTCCCATTGGAAGGGGAGTTGCGACCGGGTGATCGTCGATAGCGAATTCTCTATCGGGTGAAACTTCCCTGGCATCGTCACGCCGCAAGCGGAAGATTGGGCTGTAGCTTCCGCGAGGGATTTCGAAGATGACGGGTTCGTTCTGGCCTTCGTTTGCGAAGTACAGGTCGATTCGCTTCCGCAACTCCATCGCATTTACGCGGACAATATTGTCCTGCGAGGTGTCGTAGGAGGGCGAGCGTCCGAAGACCGCCGTGCCGATCTGTTGCTCGTGAAGATCGTCAGTACCGTGCAGGATCGCTTCGTTCCCGACGTAGATAAGAAAGTCGCGGAGCCGGGCTGAGCGGCGGAACGGGGTGCTCTCAAGCACCCGGCCTAGTAGCCTATCCCATTCCATTTTGGATGGATGAAACAAGATTTCAGGCGGATTGATTTCTGTCGTTTGCATCCGGCTCAGCGAGAAAAGTATAGCATTCTGGCGGGAAAGCCCAGAAAACCGCCTGTCTCACGGTGAAGACTTGAGCTGTTAACTGGCTTTATTTGCCTCAGGCATGGCGGTAAAGGCCGCCATTTTGGCGTAAGGGATGCGCCCCCTTACCGTAAATTCACTTGCAACCCGTTATCGCAGGCCCGGAAGCTTCGGGGGCTGGAAGAACTTGTTCATGCGCATCATCAATGAATCTTTCCCGAGCTTTGCGCCAAGAGGGCACGAGGGGAAGGCAGCAAGGATTGGGCCGGTTTGCGATGGTCTTGTGAGATTGAGAGATACGAGTAAACGTATCCCTCGCGAAACACTTCGGAGGCAACAAATGAACATTGATTTACACAACTTGATCCGGCCGGCGCGGCAAAAAGTCTTTACGACATGCACCGGTGCCGCAATTGCAATTTCGACGGCCTTCCTGCCATCGTCGGCGCTCTTTGCCCAAGCTGTTTCGTCGGCCAAGATGCACGGAACGATTACCGACAACACCGGAGCCGTCGTACCCGGCGCGTCCGTGGTTGCCACCCAGACCGCTTCGGGAGCGACGGCCACCGCAGTCACCTCCGCCACCGGGGACTACGTCCTCGCCAATCTGCCCGTGGGTGCCTATACGGTGAAGGTGACCGCCCCGGGCTTTCAGACGTATAGCCGGACCGGCGTCGTTCTCGAGGTTTCGAACGACGCCGAGGTGGATGCTCCGCTGACAGTCGGTTCGACGGACACCACCGTCACGGTGGACGCAACGGCGAGCCAGGTCCAAAGCGACGATGCCTCCATCTCGACCGTTGTCGACCAGAGCCGCGTTGTGGATCTGCCGCTCAACGGCCGCAACGCGGCTAACCTTGTGCTTCTCTCTGGAGCGTCGGCCCCGACGGTCAACGGCAACATGACCAGCACCAAAAGCTACGGTAGCACCGGGACGAGCGCGATCGGCGGAGCCCTGAACATCGCGGTGGCCGGCGGTCAGGGCAACCAGATCAACTACCTGCTGGATGGCGGCGATCACAACGACTCGTTCTCGAACGTGAATATGCCTTTTCCTTTCCCGGACGTGCTGCAGGAGTTCAGCGTTCAGACGACCGGCATGTCCGCTCAATATGGCGTACATCCCAGCGCGGCGGTCAACATCGTCACGAAGTCCGGCAGCAACCAGTGGCATGGTGGCGTCTTCGAGTTCCTCCGCAACAGCTACGCGAACGCGAACAACCGTATCAACGGCTACACGGACCTGAAACGCAACCAGTTTGGCGGATACTTCGGTGGGCCGATCCTCCACGACAAGCTGTTCTTCTTTGGCGGTTATCAGCGCACGGCATTGCGCATCGCGCCGGCTACGACGTCGTCTTTTGTGCCGACGACTGACATGCTCGCCGGCAACTTCACGCCCTATCTCCAGTATCAGCGGAGCCAAAGCGCTTCGAACACCTGCCCAACGTTGCTTGCCTCGGCGGGTTTCAACTACAACGCGACAGCCTGCACGGCGACGATTGACCCGGCTCTATTCAGTCCGGCGGCTGTGGCTCTGACGAAATACCTGCCGGTCGCCCAGACACAGAACGCGGCTGGCCTTGTTTCATATGCCGTACCAGCACCGCAGGATGAGAACCAGTGGATCGGCCGGCTGGACTACAACCTGAACTCCCGCCACAGCGTCTTCGCGCGCTACTTCCTGACGAACTACTACCAGAAGTCGCTCTTCAACGGAAATCTGCTTAACGCCATCAATCCTGGCCTTAAGGACCGCGGTAAGTACCTTACGCTTGGAGACAACTACGTCATCTCGCCGAACATCTCCAACGCCCTGCGTGGAACGGTCACTCGCCTCGCGATCGCCCGTGGGGCACCGGGAGACCTCATCTCTCCCGCAACACTCGGCTCGAATGTCTTTTCGTCGGTTCCCAACTATATCTATCTGAACGTCAGCGGAGCCTTTACGGCCTCTTGCGGAAGCTGTGCCCCGACCCACTACGTCACGAACCACTACCAGGTGGCGGACGATGTCTCGATCCAGAAAGGAAGCCACTTCCTGCAGCTCGGCTTCGACTACATCCACGAAGAGCTAAACCTTGGCGGTATCAATACCGAAAACGGCCAATTCACCTTCAATGCTTCGTACTCTGGTCTTGGTCTGGCAGACCTTCTTCTGGGCGCGCCCAACACCTTCTCCCAGGCTTACGGCCCAGGTGCGGCGGCGCATCTCCGCTATAACTACTTCGGCTACTATGCGCAGGACACCTGGCACGCGACGAAGAACCTGACCATTAACGCAGGTCTTCGTTGGGAGCCATGGTTCCCGGAGTACGAGAAGAACAACATCGGTGGCGAGTTCAGCCCAACGGCCTTCGCTTCGAACACGGTTTCGAGCATATACACGAATGCCCCTGCCGGAATCGTCTTCTACGGAGACAAGGGCGTGAAGCCCGGCTTCGTCAACTCCCGCTACACTAATTTTTCCCCCCGTTTTGGCTTCGCCTTCGATCCTCAGGGCAACGGGAAGTCAAGCATCCGTGGTTCCTACACGCTGACCTTCGAGGCCCCTGAGCTCTACTATGATTCGGGCTTCCCAGGAAACTCCCCGAATGCCTCTGCCCAGGCCTTCACCGTGGATAACTCCACGAATGAGACGGATACGGTGAAGTCGTTCGATGATCCATGGAAGAAGATCACTGGCGGGAATCCTTACCCGACCCAGTATCCAGCCCCTAGCACTGCTGCGTTTCCCGCAAAGAACGTTTCAACCGGGTACTACCCGAGCGACCTTCGCAGAACGTATATGCACCAGTACAACTTCAGCTATCAGAATCAAGTCTCTGCGAACTGGCTTGCCTCGTTGAGCTACATCGGCACAAGCACAATTCATCTATGGGGCTTCCAGCCATATAACTACGCGACGCCGGCAGCGACGCCAACGGGTGCGGCGGCGACGACGAACAACACGTCGCAACGCTATATCCTTTACCGCGCGGCGATCGCCAACAACACGACGGCGGGAACTCGCTATGGTGCGTTCAGCGGTACATCGGACTACGGCATGGCCAACTTCAACGGCGTGATCGCGACGGTCAATCACCGCTTCGCGAACAACTTCTCCGTGTTGGCGAACTACACCTGGTCGCACTGCCTCTCGAACATGAACTATACGGGCGACAACACGCCTCCTGCCCAGAACCCTAACAACCATTCAGCAGAGTACGGTAATTGCAACTTCGACACGACGCATAACCTCACGATCTCGGGTGTGGCAACCTCACCGAAGCTCCGCCAGCATGCTTTGAACTACGCTCTGGGTGCGTGGCAACTCAGCCCGTTGATCACCTATCGCACAGGCATGCCCTACACCGTGACCGATGGCACGGACCGCTCGCTTACCGCGATTGGTCAGGACCGGCCGAACATCGTTGCGGGACAGAAGCTCTACTCCAAGAACCTCTTCCCCGCTACTGGAGTGAAGCCGCTGTGGATCAACTCTGCCGCATACGCTCTGCAGCCTCTCGGTACCTTCGGGAACGAAGCTCCACTGCAGGCGCGAGGCCCTGGCTTCGCCAATGTCGATGCAGCCATCAGCAAGCACTTCCCGATCTACGAGCGCGCGCAGCTTGAACTTCGTGGAGAGGCTTTCAACGTGCTCAATCATCCCAACTATGCCAACCCCAACACGGCGATCAGTTCGAGCTCGACCTTTGGACGCATCACTGCTACGGCCAACGACGCTCGCCTGCTCCAGATCGCCGCGAAGATCACCTTCTAACTCTTTCCCAATACCCAGCGTGCGCGAATCCATGCACGCTGGGTTTTTCTTCCCCTGGTATTGCATTACGAGGAGATCTTGTTGCGTCTTTGGCTCGTTCTTTTATCTACCTTGTCTCTGGGGTCGCTCCTCTCGTCTGCCGCACAGGCTCCGGCAGATCTTGCCCCTCATCCGCCTCTAGGCTGGAATAGCTGGGACGCCTATGGCTTGACCATCACCGAACCACAGTTTCGCGATAACGTGGACGTGATGGCTAGGACGCTGAAGCCTTACGGCTGGCAGTACGCTGTTATCGACGAAGGTTGGTTCCTTAAGAATCCTCTCGACCTGAAGACGCCCGACAAGGTCGCCTACGAGATCGATGCGAATGGCCGATATAACCCTGTCCCAGAGCGCTTTCCTTCCGCCATCGTCGACGACAAGAATCAGGGGTTCCGCGTAATTGGGGACTACGTACACTCACAGGGACTGAAGTTCGGTATCCACATTGTTCGCGGTATTCCGCGCGAGGCATTAAAGCAAAACACGCCCGTTGCGAATAGCCAATTCCATGCGAGCGATGTCGCTGACGCCAGCGATCCCTGCCCATGGGACCCGACGAATTGGGGTGTTCGAAATACGCCGGCCGGACAGGCATGGTACGACTCTCTGATGGCCCAGTACGCAGGTTGGGGAGTGGACTTCATCAAGGTCGACTGCATCTCTGACCACCCGTACCGGCCCTCCGAGATTCGGATGATCCACAACGCCATCGTAAAGACTGGCCGATCTATCGTTCTCAGCCTTTCACCTGGCCCCGTTTCGCCGGGGATCGCACAAGAGTTGACTCCCTATGCGCAGACGTGGCGCATCTCCGATGACCTCTGGGACTACTGGAAGAATGCCAGGCATGCGCCGCGCAGTGTGCATGATCAGTTCGAGCTTGCTGCCGCGTGGACACCCTACGCTCATGACGGTGCATGGCCCGATGCCGACATGCTTCCCATTGGTTATCTTGGCCCACAGCCTGGTGACGGAGAGGCTCGCCAGACGCGCTTAACGCGAGACGAGCAAAAAACAATGTTCACGCTGTGGGCAGTAATGCGTTCGCCGTTGATTATTGGGGCCAACCTTACGAAGCTCGATGATTGGACAACAAGTCTCCTCACCAACCGCGATGTCCTCGATGTGAACCAGTACGCGCGCGATCAACGCCAGGTGGCTCGCGAAGGAGACACGGTTGCGTGGACGGCTGCAGGCAAAGGCGATGTTCGCTATCTTGCTCTCTTCAACCTGAACGATAGGGATAAGACGATCAAGCGCACCTACAGCTTCTACAACTTGCCAGCTATCAGTTATAAGAGCAGGGAGCTATGGTCGAATGAAGATCGCGGGCGCTCGGACTCGATCAATGTGACACTCCCCGCGCACAGCTGCATTCTTCTAGAGCTGACACCGTAGCCCATCTTTCGAACGTCAGGATAACCATGGCAACGCGCAGATCCTTCCTCTTCAGTTCTCTCTCGATCGCCGGACTCAACTGGCTACCTTCGTTCGCGCAATCAACGCCTGCGCGCGAGATCAACGTGCTCTCTCTGGGAGCGATCGGTGACGGCGTAACGCTCGATAGCCCAGCTATTCAGCAGGCCATCGACCAGATATCGGCGGCAGGCGGCGGCCGCGTCGTTGTGCCCGGCGGCAAGCGTTTTTTGATTGGAGCGTTGATGCTGAAGAGCAACGTCAATTTTCATCTCGCTGACGATGCGGTCCTACTTGCCAGTCCTGAGGCCGCGCACTACGGGTTTAAGAAGAACAGGGGTGTCATCAATGCGGACAGCGCAATCAATCTGTCTATAACGGGCACTGGACATGTCGATGGACAAGGCATGAAGTTCATGGGCAACTACTCGCCGGTTCATGAACGCTGGGAGCCCCTTCCTTTCAGGCCGAGGATGTTTCATCTGATTGGCTGCAAGGGGCTTGAGATCTCCGGAATATCATTCGGGCACTCGCCGGAGTGGGGCCTGCACACACTTGGCTGTGAGCACGTACTGGTCGACGGGGTTCGCGTTCGCAACTATCTCGATGTACCGAACTGCGATGGCATGGATCCCGACCGCTGCCGTGACATGGAGATCAAAAACTGCGACCTGGTCTGCGCGGATGACGGCATCGTCATCAAGACCAGCCAGCAGACGGGCGACGAAGACTATGGGGTCTCACATAACATCACGGTGAGCGACTGCTCGGTCGTCTGCCGGGACAGCGGCCTGAAGATTGGGACGGAGACCTTCGGCGATATCTCGAAGATTCTCTTCGAGCGCTGCCGCATCGTCTCCGGCGGTCGCGGACCGACGATCACGCATCGCCAGCCAGGCAACATCGAGAACGTAGAGTTTCGCGACATCGACTTCCTGGCACAACATCACGCGGCCCGTTGGTGGGGCTGGGGAGAAGCTGCATCAGTAACGGTGTGGCCCAGGATCAAGGACGGGAAGACGGGGTCGTTGAGCAACGTGCGTTTCAAGAACGTGCGCGGTGTTGCCGAGAATAGCTTCCGCATCGACGCTAATCCGGAACAGCCTGTGAAGAACGTGCTGCTGGAAGATTGCTCGGTGGAGATCGATCGTTGGACACAATATCCGGGCGGCATGTTCGACAACAGGCCCACGCGGGCCGATGATCCCATGCACGAACCCGGAGGCTTGGAGAAGCACGATACGCCTGCCTTCTTTCTACGTAACGTGCAGGGCGCGGTGCTTCGAAACTGCAGCGCCAGTTGGGGCGTTCATCATGCCGACTACTTCAGCTACGCGCTCGAAGCTGAGCATGTGACCGGGCTCAAGCTCGAAAACTTCAAAGGGAAATCGGCTCGCCCCGGTCTACCCGCCACATTGATTCGCTAGGAAAATTATGCCTTCACGAATGGCAGCACTTCTCGCGCTCGCTCTCCTGTCGTCCTTCGCGTCAGCACAAGTCAAACTTGCGGCGACGCCACCCATGGGGTGGAACTCCTGGAACTGGTTCGCCGAAAAGGTGACGGACAAGGATGTTCGTCAGGCTGCGGACCTGCTGGTCTCCTCAGGCATGCGCGATGCCGGCTACGTCTACGTCAACATCGATGACGCCTGGCAGGGCACCCGCGACGAAGCGGGCAATTTGCACAGCAACGACAAGTTCCCAGACATGAAGGCGCTCTCGGACTACGTGCATAGCAAGGGGCTGAAGCTCGGCATCTATAGCTCCCCCGGACCCAAGACATGCGCGCGATTTGAAGGCAGCCTCGGGCACGAAGAGCAGGATGCCCAGCTCTACGCCTCTTGGGGCATCGACTATCTCAAGTACGATCTGTGCAGTTTTCACAACGGTGTAATGCGCAAGGAACATCCGGGCGATAGCCCGGAGGCCATGCACCTCCAGTACAAGATGATGCGTGACGCCTACGAGAAAATGCACCAGGCGCTCCTCAAGACTGGTCGGCCTATCGTGTATAGCCTCTGCCAATACGGCTTCGATTCCGTGTGGCAGTGGGGGCCGGAGGTAGGCGCCAATCTCTGGCGCACGACGGGCGACATCACACCCACCTTCGATCGCATCTCGCTCATAGGCCGCGAGCAAGCAGGTCTCGCTCGCTACGCCGCTCCCGGTCATTGGAACGATCCGGACATGCTCGAGGTGGGTAACGGCAAGCTCACCCTCGATGAGAATCACACGCACATGGGCATGTGGGCGATGCTGGCCGCGCCTCTGCTGGCAGGGAACAATCTCTCGCAACTTACGCCCGATATCAAGGCCATCTTGACGAATCGCGAGATACTCGCAATCGATCAGGACACGCTTGGGAAGCAGGCGGATCGTATCTACGCCGAAGGCCCGATCGAGATATGGGCTCGTCCTCTAGCCGATGGTGGAAGTGCTCTTGCAATCTTCAACTTTGGCGAACAACGCTGCTACCTGCGCGGCATCTCGCTACATCTGGAACAGGCAGGCGCGTTCAGGGGCTGGAGTGCGCGGGATGTGTGGGCGGCGAAGGAACTTGGCCCTATCGACGACTCGACACATTTCACCATTCCCCGGCATGGTTCTGTGATCCTGCGCCTCTCGAAGTAGCCTGCTTGTCCTTACCGCTTCCTTCCTAAAGGCGTGTCGATGAAAGTTTGTATCTTTCTCTTACTCGTTGCACTCACTCCGACGTCCTCTTTGTTTGGACAGAGCCGTGCGGTGGATTACGTCCACCCCTTGGTAGGCACGGCGAACGAGGGCCAGACCTATCCAGCGACAGGCGTTCCCTTCGCGATGACCCACTGGACTCCACAGACGCGCGCCGGGGAGATCAAATGCGTAGCGCCGTACTACTTTGCGGACACGATGATTCAGGGGTTTCGCGGCTCTCACTTTCTTAGCGGCAGCTGCGTGCCTGACTACGGCAGCGTAACGCTCATGCCCTCGCTGGGAGCGCTGAAGACCTCGGCAGTTGATCGAGCGTCCCATTTCGCTCGCGCCAGCGAACGTGCGACGCCCTATTCCTACAAGGTGGATCTTGCGGATGCGGGTGTCCTTGCTGAGATCACGGGAACAACACGATCGGGAATGATGCGGTTCACAGCGCAGCATGAGGGCGACGGCTCCATTGTGATTGAGAACAACGCTCGCGGTGGCGACGGCTGGGTTCGTGTAGACCACAAGGCGCAGGAGGTAACGGGCGAAGTTCCGGTGAGGCGAGAGTACGCCGGAAGTGGGAAGCTTGCGGGCTTCAGCAGCTACTTCGTGGTCGAATTCAGCCGTAGCTTTACGGCAGAGGGGGCCTGGTCGGGAGTTAATATTCGCAAGGGCATTGCGGAGCAGCACGGTGATGGTCTGCCTCTCGGTGTGTTGCCGGTCGCGAAGGTTGCGACTACAACTGGTGGAGCGGCAAAGGCGGCCGCGAGTCTCCCCACCGTAAGTACTCGCCCCGGCTTCGGCACGTATGTTCGCTTTCCGGCGATGCGGGCTGGCGAGACGATCGTGGTGCGCATCGGCACGTCCTTCGTCAGCGTAGATGAGGCTCGCAAGAACCTGCGCGCCGAGATCGCCGATTGGAACTTCGATGCGGTCGAGGCGAGGGCCAAGGCTGCATGGGAGAGTGAGTTGTCCCGGATCGAAGTGAAGGATGACATCCCGGCGAGGGACGTCTTCTATACCGCGCTCTATCATGCTCTGTTGCACCCGCGAACCTTCAGCGATGTTGATGGCAGCTACCCTCGTTTCGCGGGAAAGGGCGAGGTCGAACACGCGGGAGGTTTCGTCTATTACGATGACTTCTCCATGTGGGACACCTTCCGCGCTCAGCACCCGATGCTGACTATTCTCGATCCCGATCGGGAGGTCGATATGGTTCGATCGTTGATTCTCAAAGGTCAACAGGGAGGCTATCTTCCCATCTTCCCGGCCTGGAATAGCTACACCTCAGAGATGGTTGGCGACCACTCCTCGGTCACCATCATCGACGCCTACAAGAAAGGGCTGCGTGGTTTCGACATCGATGCGGCCTACTCTCTCATACGAAAGAATGCTGTGTCGGTTCCTTCTCCGGAAGAGGGCAAAGATGGCAAGGGGCGACGAGGCTTGGACTCCTATCTGAAACTTGGATACATCCCACTCGAAGACCACATCCCCGAAGCGTTCCACAAGGATGAGCAAATCTCGCGCACACTGGAGTATGCCTACGACGATGCCATGATCGGCACGTTGGCCGCTGCATTAGGAAAGATGGACGATGCGAGGCTCTTTCAGCGGCGCGGACAGAACTGGCGCAAAGTTCTTA
This sequence comes from Granulicella aggregans, assembly GCF_014203275.1. Classification (GTDB taxonomy): domain Bacteria; phylum Acidobacteriota; class Terriglobia; order Terriglobales; family Acidobacteriaceae; genus Edaphobacter. The sequence continues at coordinate 632,546 of NZ_JACHIP010000005.1, read as the reverse complement.
ATCCGACGACGGGTTTTGCCCGAGGCCGATACAAGGATGGAACCTGGACCACGCCATCCGATCCCGCAAGCAAGCAATCATGGATAACCGAAGGTTTGCCGTGGCAGTACACCTTCTTTGTTCCCCAAGATGTCCCGGGCCTCATCGAGTCAGAAGGCGGCGACAAGGCATTTACCGCAAAGCTCGACCGCCTCTTCGACGGCGGCTTCTACGATCATGGCAACGAGCCAAGCCATCACATCGCATACCTGTATGACGCATCTGGAGCGTCAGGAAAGACACAGCAGCACGTTCGCGCCCTAATGGACAGCGAGTACAAAGATGCACCCGATGGTCTCGCTGGAAACGACGATGCCGGGCAGATGAGCGCATGGTATGTCCTTAGCGCTCTCGGCTTTTACCAGGTAACTCCTGGAGTTCCCGAGTATTGGTTCGGCTCGCCCAGGTTTGACGATGTTACCGTACTTCTTCCCACTGGGAAGCGGTTGCATATCGCCGCCAAAGGTGCCGGAGAAGGGAGAAAATATGTGACACAGATTCTCCTCAACGGCCGCAGCGTCAATGGGTACAAGATCAGCTATTTCGACCTCGTATCGGGTGGAGAGATCATTTTTGAGATGGCTGCAAGCCGAGATTGATTGGCATGATGCATGGACGCGCCATGCTTCTTACAAAAGAAGGTATTACCATTAATGAGACGCCCCGGCCCTGACTGAAACGGACATGTTGAGGGAGAACGACCGGATCAAGCCTAGTCTCATTTCGTCTGGGCGATTCGGCAAAGTCGAGTAGATTGCGTCGATTTCCTTGGTGCTTGCGGGCAACGGATGCACCACGGGTCAGATCATTGACGCCAACGGGGGCTGGTAGAGGAGCTAGCAGCAAACAATAGGAGACACCATGAATCGGTTTGAAGGAAAAGTAGTGATTGTGACGGGCGCCGGTTCAGGCATCGGAGCTGCAACGGCGAAGCGCTTCCTCGCCGAGGGAGCGCTGGTGGTTCTCAATGGGCGCCGTAAGGACAAGCTGGCAGAGACAGCGAGTGGCATCGACGCCAAGCGGGTGCTGCTGCACGATGGAGATATCTCCGATGAAACCTATGTCGCGAAATTAGTGGGGGACACGGTGGCGAAGTTCGGACGCGTCGATGTTCTCGTGAACAACGCCGGCGTCGCCGCGTTCGGCCCCATCCTGGAGAGCACGACGGAGCAGTGGCGCAAGGTGATGAGCATTGATGTGGACGGCGTGTACTTTGCGATCCGAGCCGCTCTCCCTCATCTATTGATGACGAAGGGTTCCATCGTGAATGTCTCTTCGGTCTCGGGGCTCGGCGGTGATTGGGGCGGCAGTATTTACAATGCTGCGAAGGGTGCGGTCACGAATCTGACCCGTGCGCTCGCGCTGGAGTTAGGGTCGCAGGGGGTTCGTATCAATGCCGTCAATCCCAGCCTGACCTCGACCGAGATGACGGCAGACTTCGAAAATAACGAACCTCTCGTCGCGAAATTCAAGGACCGGCTTCCTATCGGGCGCGGCGCGAAGCCGGAAGAGGTGGCGAGCGTGATTGCATTTCTCGCAAGCGAAGATGCGGCGTTCGTGAACGGAGTGAATCTGCCGGTCGATGGGGGTATTACTGCCTCGAATGGTCAACCGAATATGACCGGCTTAGTTTAGCCAGACGCGCCGTTCCCATGGGCCAACAGGTGGCAGGGGCGATTCGCCTTTGCCGCCACCCTTAGGAACGGTAAGTCCGTTTCCCAACTGCCGCTAACAGGCCAACCCAAGTTCCCAACCAGATCGAAGGCGCATTGGCGACTGGCACGCTCCGGGAAATTAGCTGGTTTGCTGTTGAAGGAGAAGGTTGTGCCCTCAGGGCGAGCGTCAGTCATGCGTATGCATAGCCACAACCCGGGCTGGCCCGGCGCCCTCGCCCAGACCTTCGCTCTCAAGCAACATCTCGAAGTGGTAGATCGATCCATCTGGTTTTCGAGCTTTGTTTAAGATCGGGATTAACCGATCATCGTCCATAACTAGGTCCACGGCTGCTTCTGTACCGGCCATAGATAGCCCTTCCAGGATCAACACATTTCCAGTACCGCTCAAATTTGGAAGAAACGCCACGACCGAGTAAACCTTGCCCTTAGTTGAAATCGAAACTGAGCTATACTCCGTTGCCTCGCCAAGCATCGGGTGCCGATTGATAAAGGAAGCGTGTTTATCCGCATTCTCAATGCTGAAGCGGAAGTCCATATGCGTTTCGAAAAGTTCCACCCACGGTACGGCCTCCTGCGCGCCAACCATGATGACGTTGCCTGTCTTGAAGTCGTTGAGGTGCATATCCCGGCTGTAGTGAACCAATGTCCGGTCGGGCACCGCCTCGGGCAGACGTAGCAGATGAGTGAGCGTTGTGGCATCCACCATCGACGTGTACCTGCGATGTAAGAGGAACTGCGCGAAGTCGGGATCGACATGGGCGATGGAGGGCATCTGCTTGCTGACATCGCCGCTGAGATAGTCATGAAGACTCACGTACTCGCGAGCAACAGCGTGAAAGAGAACCAGGCCCGAATCGCCGAGAACGATCTGTGTAGGCTCATCTTCCGTGAATAGCCGGCTCCATAAAAGATGATGCCGCGTTACCGGGAGATGGGTCCGCAGGTGCATCGCCATTACGCCAACCAGACCCACGCAAATCAGGGCCAAACTTGCGATCGCAACTCGGTACCCGCGCAGAGTGCGTGAAGATGACCCGGCAGGGTCTTCGCTCTCTGCAAGCGCTCGAGAATTCGACGATTGCTCGGCGATCGCGATGAAGTTCGGAACTTCCTCGCCGTTCGCATCGTGGCTCTCGTCTATCTCGGGTCGGATGCCGTCGGGGTTGGCGACAGGGTTAGGAGCGACTTGATCCGGAGCAGCCAGCCTCGGGATGAATAAAGGAACGTACCCACCGCGAGGGATGACGAGGTGCATCGGCTCTTGCTGCCCGGCCCTCTGGAAGTATTGTTCGAGCCTGCGCCGCAGACGGAGCGCATGGGAGCGGACGATCGTATCCGCAGCCGAGTCGTAGTTGGGCTCACGCCCGAAGACTTCGACGCCGATATGCTGCTCGCTCAGGTTCTGCTCACGCCCCTCGAAAGTCGCATTGCAGACGTATAGAAGGAACTTGGAGAGCTGCGGGGAACGCACAAAGTCCGGCGCTGCAAGGATGCGCTGAAGAAGCAGATACCGAGGGTCACCATCCCATAGTGTGCTGGACGAAGCTTCCAGCTCCGGGTGGTGGTCAACGGATGCATTGCTCATACCAGTTCAAGATCCTTCGGTGGGTCAATCCTACCGCTGCATCGATTACAGCTCTGTAAATCACCTCCGTTTCACCTTGTTGTCCCGCATCTTCGCATAGCCGGTTTTGCCCTTTCCTTGCTTCGCGCGGGATGAACATGCGAGCAATCACGGAGAAATCACTGCACTTCACCGAATGTCGTCCGCTAGCTTCATCAACGAGAGAACGAATCGCTTCAACGTTCTGTCCCCGAAAGACTGAATTGGCTGGATGTGTAATTTGGCGAGTGCGAAAGAGGATCCGATGAATTTTAAGTGGCTTCAATATGCGGGACTGGCCGTTCTGCTCATGCTTTGCCATGCGGCCTTTGGCCAGGACACAGGTGCGAGTCTCCTGGGTGTCGTGCATGACGGAGGCGGCGCGGCTATTGGCGGCGCGACCGTAGAGGCGGCCAACACAGCAACCGGTGCCCATACTGCGGCGACCGCGAACGGCAAGGGCGAGTACTCTCTGCTCAACCTTCAGCCCGGAACCTATACGTTGACCGTCTCGTCTCCCGGCTTTAGCCGGTATGAACAGAAGGGTATCCGGCTTGATCTGAATCAGCATGCCAGCCAGGATGCCGTGCTCAACGTCGGCCAGGTGCAGCAGACTGTCTCGGTTGATGCCGATGTCTCCGGTCTCGACACGGTGTCTTCGCAGGTAAGCGATGAGGTAAATGGAACTTCCCTGAGACGTCTGCCTTTGAACGCCCGAAACCCGTACCAGTTGGTGACGCTTGTTCCCGGCTTTGCAGGCTCGACTGGCGATGATTACAACTCCAACAGTTTTTCGATCAACGGCACGCGTCAGGGCTATACCGACGTGCTGGTCGACGGCAGTCCAGCGGGTTTCCCGACAGTGAATGGCAACTCCGGCATCGGCGTATTTCCTTCGATCGATGCGATCGGCGAATATCGCGTGCTGGCCCAGAACTACGCGGCAGAGTATGGCCGCACCGCCGGTGGCATCGTCAACGTCGTCTTCAAGTCAGGAGCGAACCAGTTCCACGGGACGCTCTTCGAGTTCATCCGCAACTCGGATCTTGATGCGAACGATTACTTCTCGAATTTGAACAAGAAGCCGCTACCTTCGTTCCGTCGCAACCAGTTCGGCGGTGTTCTGACCGGTCCGATTCTTCGCGACAGGACCTTCTTTCTTCTTTCAACCGAGCTACTGCGACAGAACGCATTTCAGTCTGTCACCGCGACCGTCCCGACTGTGGCGCAGCGTAGCGGAGACTTCTCAGAGACCTTCGGCGCGAATGGAAAGCTGATTACGATCTACAACCCCTTCACCACCCGCGCGAATCCCTCGGGCGGCTATATCCGGGATGCATTTGCCGGCAACATCATCCCCACCAACCTGATGAGCGGCGTTGCGAGCAAGGCCATCGCCTACTATCCGCTGCCGAACGTCACCGGCAACGCCATCACGAACGCGAACAACTACTTCGCCAACGGAAGCACGATCACGCAAACCACCGCGTGGGACGTCCGCATCGACCATGTACTCAACCAGAAGCAGAAGATCTTCGGCCGCTACTCGAACCGCTACTATGGCTCGGCACCGAATCCTCTGTTCCCCGCTGCAGACGCGGTCGCTGAAGGGCTCATCAACGGAGAAGACTACGCGCGCGGCTTCACATTCGGCCACACTCTGACCCTCAACGAAAAGGCTCTGATCGATACCCGTCTGGGCTTTTCACGCACGCTGTACAACTATGCCAACACAAGCCTTGGATTCCAGGCCTCGACGCTTGGCCTGCCCGACACTCTTGACCAGGCCGGCGGCACACCGACCTTCCCAGTATTCTCGCCGGCCGGATACACCGGTCTCGGAAACAACGGCAATCGCCACAATGCCTTCATGACGTACAGCCTGCTCTCTTCGCTCACCTACGTTCGCGGAGCGCACACCTTCAAGATCGGCTTCGATGGCCGCCTTATCCGGGTCAACGACCACGAAAGCGCTGACGCTTCCGGAAACTTCTCCTTCGGTACAAACTTCACCCAGGGACCAGACCCGAACACTGCCAGCGCAAACACCGGGAGCGGTATCGCGTCGATGCTGCTCGGCATCGGCACGGGCGACCTCATCCAGGCCTACAAGAACGACGCCTCGCAGAGCTACTACCTCGCAGAGTTCCTGCAGGATGATTGGCGCATCACTCACAAGCTCACGCTCAATCTCGGCGTCCGCTACGACCTGGATACACCGCGCACCGAGCGCTATAACCGGACGAACTTCTTCGACCCGAACGTCGCATCGCCTCTCTCCAATCAGTTTGCCGGAACCAGGGGCGGCCTGGTCTTTGTCGGAGTCAATGGTCAGAGCCGGCATCAGTACAACATGGATACCAACAATGTCGCACCGCGGTTTGGCTTTGCGTACGCCGCAACTCCAACGACGGTAGTGCATGGAGGAGCGGCCATCGTCTACGGTCCCTCCGCACAGGCGGCAGCCGGAACGGTCGGGCCCTACGGGTTCCGAGTCCAGAACACGTGGGTCAGTTCGCTCGACGGGATCACCCCCTATAACACCCTCGATAACCCATTCCCGACTGGCTTCCAGGCGCCTCCGGGGGCGGCAGCAGGTGTGCTCACCGGTGTTGGAGGACAGATCGAAGGCGCTATCCGCAACACGCCTACGCCCTATGCCGAACAGTGGGACCTTGACGTCCAGCAGACCATCACCCGCGATACGACCTTCGAGCTCGCGTATGTTGCAAACCGTGCCCGCAAGCAGCAGCAGAGCCGTGAGGGCGGCATAGACTTCGACCAGCTTCCTGTCGCGGACCTGGCCCTCGGATCGCACCTCAATGACAGCATCGCAAACCCGTTCTTTGTGACCATCACAACTGGCTCACTGGCGGCCGCCACCACTTCTCGCGGCCAGCTGCTGAAGCAGTTTCCTCAGTACTCAAGCGTACTTCCGCTTTTTCTCGCAGGTGGAAACACTCAGTATGATGCGCTTCAACTCCGGCTCAACAAACGCTTCAATCAGGGTCTGCAGGTACAGGCTTCCTACGTCTGGGCGCGAAACTTCGACAATGGAACGACTCACCAGGACAGCTTCAATCCCATGGCGGATTTCGCAGTCAGCTCGCAGGATGTTCGCAATCGCTTCGTCGCCAGCTATATTTATGAGCTGCCTGTCGGCCGGGGCCACGCTTTCGGGAGCCATATGTCTTACTGGGAAGACTTCATCGCCGGGGGCTGGCAGGTCAACGGCATCACGACTCTCCAAGGCGGTACGCCATTGCAGATCTCGGCGAGCAACACGCTTTCGAGCCTCAACTTTCAAACTCTCTACGCCAACACCAACTTCCAAAATGCCTCACTTTCAGGCGACATCCACAAGCGCTTGAACAAGTACTTCAACACGGCAGATTTCAGCCAGCCCGCAGTCTTCACCCTGGGTAACGGACCGGCTTACTACAACAATCTGCGAGCACCCGGGCTCGACAGCACCGACCTCTCCCTCTTCAAGGAAGTCCAGGCGATCGAGCGGCTCAGGGTGCAGTTCCGGGCGGAGATGTTCAACGCCTTCAACCACGTCCAATTCGGTTCGCCTGACACCAAGGTGACTGACGCGTCTTTCGGACAGATAACCTCACAGGCGAATAGCCCGAGACAAATACAGTTTGGACTCAAGCTGCTGTTCTAATTGCCAGCAGGTGGAACCGCAAAGATGCGGTTCCACCTGCGAGCTGCTCAAAATGTCATTCCCGATCTTCAGACCAGCAAGGACAACACCTCATTGATCCAGTTCATCTCGCGCCTCTTTCTCTCATCCGTTGTGCTTCTCTCCGCAAGCTCTTACATAGCTGCACAAGACACAACGAGTAACGACAATCACCAGCCAATCGTGATCGTCGTTACGATAGACGGCTTCCCGGCCCGGGCTCTCGAAGATCCCCGCCTGCCCATGCCAACACTGCGCTCGCTCGCTGCAGCGGGTGCTGTCTCCACTGGCATGCAACCGATCAATCCCACGGTGACCTGGCCAAACCACACCGCCATGATCACCGGAGTGGATGCGAGCCATCACTTTGTCATGGCGAACGGGTTGGTCGTACTGCCCGAAGACGGTGGAGCTCCGCAGATCGAACCATGGACAGACAAGGCGAAGCTAGTTCACGCCCGCACGCTCTATGAGGCCGCTGCGGAGAAGGGCCTGACCACCGGGCAAGTGGATTGGGTCGCCATCTACGGTGCCAAAGGAGTTCGCTGGCAGTTTGGTGAAAAGCCTGACATGAAGGATGAGATCCCCCAAGAGCTGATCGCTCAAGGCATCGTTACCCGTGAACAATTGGAACACTTTGGTGACAAGAGCACTCCTGCGTGGCGTGATGAGATATGGACGGACGCAGCCGTCGATATCATAGAAAGGCACTCGCCAAATCTGCTTCTATTTCATCTACTACAGACCGATTCCATTCAGCATCAGTACGGTCCCCTTACATCCGCCGCCTACGCTGCTTATGCCTCTGCGGATCAATGCCTGCGAAGAATTGTGGAAGCTGCGCGCACGGCGGGCAACCTGGACCGCACGACCTTCTTCATCCTCTCCGACCACGGTTTTGCAACCTACACCCACACCATCAGTCCCAATGTTGCGCTTGTCGAGCAAGGCCTGCTCAAGAAGCAGGACGGACGCTATAAAGGCGAGGTTTGGATCAAGGCTGAGGGAGGAGCGGCCTCACTCTATATCCGCGATCCCCATCGTCGGGCAGAACTGCTGCCAAAGTTGAAGGGCTGTTTTTCTGGGGTTGAAGGCGTCGCGCATGTGTATACCAACGATGAGGCCCGTAAGCTGGGCATTCCAGCAGAAGCTGACACGGATCAGGCTCCGCTCCTGTATCTGACCGCAGCTCCGGACTATGCGTTCGGTGACGATACAAGTGGTGCGTTGATTCGAACGAACCCAGTCCGAGGCCAGCACGGCTACGTCAACACTATGCCGGAGATGCAAGCACTTTTTGTCGCATCGGGTTCAGCAATTCGATCCGGTGTCCAGCTTGGACCGGTCTCAAACCTCCAGGTGGCGCCAACAATCGCGAAGATTCTGGGGGTGCAGTTGCCCGATGCAAAGCAGCCTCCACTCTCCGGGATTCTTCGCTGAAGTCTGGATTCAGCTGGCCCTTCATCGCGGCTGTTTCCTTTTACAGATAGATCTGCACGTCTGTCAAAATGATAGCCACATCGGTGTCGACAAACGCGTTTAGAAAGACTCAACTTTTTCCGGACGCTCGGTCGAGACGGCGGACCCAGGTGGTACGCGGAACAGTTCTACGGAGATGCGCTCGTACCGCACTTCCAGCACGGTTAGGGTTTCAGTGCCTCCCGGCGCATGAAGAACCACTTCGTCGTCTTCTGCCGCTCTCATTAGTGCTCGCCCCAAAGGTGAGGCCCAACTGATGTGGTTGCGGTCGAGATTGACTTCATCGGTGCCAACGATGCTTACCACTCGCTCTGCCCCCGCGGCATTCGCGTAGCGCACTGTGGCTCCGAAGAACGCCCTTGTCGCCCGCTGCCCCGTTCTCGGAGCTTCCGGATCGATTACCTCTGCGGCTTCGATTCGCTTTGTCAGGAAGCGAACCCGGCCATCGATCTGCCGCAGTCGTCGCTTGCTGTACTGATAGTCCGCGTTCTCACTGCGATCGCCATTGCCCGCGGCCCACGCCACCACCTCCACCACGGCCGGGCGATCCTTGGTAAGCAAGAAATGACGCTCATCTTTCAGGCGTTCAATCCCGCCAGGAGTGATGTAGTTTTTGTCGTGGCTTGCCGCCGCGGGCTCCTCTGCTTTCGGTCTTCTGGTAAACCCTTTTCGCATCCTGCGGCCCTCTCCTAACGCGATTTGAGCTATCTGCGTCTATCGATACTAATCCGGGCATGACTTCCAACCAGTCCAGGGAAGTGGGCCTCTCGGACGTAGTCAAGCCGCTTGATGAGTGCCTCGGCAATTTGGCACCAATTAGAACTCAATATAGACGTTGTCGCGCGTGCAGCTAAAGCCAGTTATATAGGCGAAGAGATCGATGCTCGACATGCTCTTTGGAGATCCGATTACTGACGCGGACCTAGGCCGATGGTCCAAGGCTTTCTTGGCGTATTCACAAAGTAGGCAGTCGCAGCCGGTACGTTAACCTCCACCTCTGTGCCGGCTCCGGCTGTACTCCATATATCTAACTTCGCGCCGACCCGAGATGCCCGTTCCTTCATCCCGGTTATTCCCCAATGGCCCGCAGGTGATCCCGCCTCCAACTGTTGTTTAGTCATGCCGGTGCCGTTATCGCGGCATCGCAGGCGGAGGTGCATCGCACCATAGGAGATCTCCACTTCGATACGTGTGGCGTTTGCGTGGCGCAGAGCGTTCGAGATGGCTTCGCGGCCAATGGAGTAGATCTCGTCATAGACGATGGTTCTTAGTGACCTTGGCTCGCCTTCCACCAGGAACTCGATGGAAGCCGCGCCCTTGGACGGCACAAGGGCACTTGCCTGCGCGAGCGCGGTTGGCAGATCATCCGCTGTGCTTTCTTCCGATCGCAGTGATCGCACACGCTCCCTTCCTTCGGCGATCACGTCCTCCGCACGGTCTAGTGTCTTCTCCAGCATGCCGCGCGCTGGAAGATCTTCAGGCACCTCTTCGATATCGGAGTGAAAGCAGAGGATCAGACCCTGGATTCCCTGCAGTAATGTGTCGTGGAGATCGCGAGCGATCCGCATCCGTTCCTGCGCTCGCTCCTCAAGACGACGCTTCATCTGTGTCGTCGCATATTCAAACCGCATGCGGAACGCTATTCCGATGAGCAACAAGAGGGCAACGATACAGAGCGACAGGAACCACCAGCGCTGATAGAAGGCTGGCAGCACCTCAAACTTCAGCGGCGAGGGGGCTTCACTCCAGATATTTTCACCATTCGAGGCAGCCACGTGAAACGTATACGCACCCGGCCTGAGGTTCGTATACACCGCTTCAGTTCTCGGTCCAACCTCTTGCCAGCCCGGATCCTGGCCGTCGAGCCGATACCGATAGGTCACTCGTTCTGGAGCGTTGAGATGCGCGCCAAAGTAGCGGATGCGCAGCGTGTGTGTGCCCGGATCGATCTTGGGAAACGCTTCGTATCGCGGGGATTCATTGTCGGTGAAGCCTTGTATCGAAGTGATCGCGGGGACAGTGTCGGCAGTTATTTTTTCCGGGTCGACATATACCGCAGTGGATGAAGTGGCGATCCATATGCGACCGTTCGGTGCGATGACGGCGCTGGGCAACTCATAACCCTGATAGGCAAACCCCACGAGGCCGTCTCCCGAGAAGCGTTCGGACTGCATGCGGTAGCTGCCCGAGTGGAGCGCCCTGGTCAGCTCGCCGGCTGGGATTCGGAACACACCGCGGGCTCCGTTGAGCCATATATCTCCGTTGTGCGCTTCAACGAGACCGGAGACGCCCTGCACAGTGTCCGAGTCAGCCGTGAGCAGGGATTGAAAGCGGTCGTCGCGCAGGGCAGCGAGTCCATGCACACCACCAGCGAAAACAGCATCCTTCGTTACCAGGATCGCTTGCACATTTCCTAAGCCGGGAAGACTGTCGACAGCATAGGTCTTCGTCGAAGCGCCGTCGACAAGTCCGACTCTGTTGCCGGTGAAGCCCGCCCATACGCGCCCCGAAGCATCCTGCATGATCGCGATCGGAGATTCTTTGGGAAATCCTGGAGCTTCTATCCTGGTCCATCGATTGTTCGAACGACGCCATAAACCGCTAAGCGCGCAGTCCGCATAGAGGTTCTCCGCATCTCCCGCCAACTGCACGACGCAATACGGCAGATTGGGATCCGGGACCGGAATGGACTGCTCCTTGCCATCGCGCAACTGAACGATCGCGCCTCCGCGGTTGAACCAGACGGTATTGTTCCGGTCGCAGTACAGTCCCCACAGCTCGCCTTTCTTGTAGTGGGTAATGGCCTCTCCGGTAACAGAGATAAGGAAGTCCCCACTCCCCATCCAGACCGTACCGTTAGGGCATGCCGTGATTCCTACATCGCCCTCAATGCTCGTGTCTGGCAGCTTCGTGAGGGTGGGCATTCGAAACCGGTCCAGGCCGCGCGTCGTGCCCGCCCAGATTGTGCCGTTGGCATCGTGGAAGACTGTGAAGACACCGAGGCCGCTAAGTCCCGCCTCCGTATCGAACTTCTGCACGCCGGGATTGTTCGGTCGTATCGATCCTCTGTCGTGGAGCTGAATGACATCGGATGCGACACGTTGTACGCCGTTGCGATTGCTCGCTACCCAGAGATTCCCTTTGGGGTCGAGCGTGATTCCAGAGGCCTCAACCGGATAGCTGAGAGGGAATGGGCTGGGATGGCCGGGCACGGACAGCCGCCGGATGACCGCTGCCGGTGGAAGCGCATTGATCCACAAACTGCCGTCCGCCATCTCAATGAAATCCGAGACACTGCCGCCTTTTTCACTCGTCTTCTGCGGGACAGAAGTGCCCTTCGCAACGAAGTAGATGAGATTTCTGGTCGCGATCCACAAGGTGCCGGCACGGTCGAAGAAAAAATGTACTACCTCACCGATCTGCTGTGACTGTGGCAACGCTTCCTGCCATAGATCGCCTTTCTGCTTGTAGAGGACGCCGCCGCTCAGCGCCCACATGGCGCGGTCTGGTGCCTGCAAAACCTGAGCCACGGTGTCGCTCGAGAGCCCGTCGTTCTGGTCGAAGACACGCACATGCCCGTCTTTGATTCGGACCAAGCCCTTGAGCCACGGAGCAACCCAGAGAGCGCCATCAGGCGCCATGTAGACGCTCCTCATCTCGATGGAAGGGAGTGATGGTTCACCGGCAGGAGGTATATAAGCGGTGAAATGAAGACCGTCGAAGCGATAGAGCCCGCCGCGAGTTGCCAGCCAGAGTGTTCCATCCTGGGCAGCCGCAATACTGTTCACTCCAATGGGAGCGCCGTCCCGAGCGGTCCACGCGGTATGGTCCATCTGCCGGAGCGTCAGATTCTGCGCGCAAAGGAACGCCGACCCGCCCCACGCGAACCATGTCGCAAAGAGGGCAGATGCCATCCAAAGTAGCTTTTGTCCTTGAATCCTTCCGATGTGCATGGGTCTGTTCCCGTAGAAGCTAAGCAGTCCAGATCCGGCTACAGTTGAGATCCGAACCAGTATAGGGCTCCTGACCTGCTGCCGCACTACACGAAATGACTACCGCCGGACGGTCCGAAAGCAGTTCAACGTTTCTGTAACAGGTTGGGTAGCATTCCATCTGGATGTGGAATATGCAACGGCTTTTTGGTACGTTTCCGAATCGAGGCGCTGGATTGGCGCTCGTAGTACTGCGCCTAACGATGGCGATAGTGCTTGTAACGCGTGTATGGCTTTGTCCCGCTCCGGGAGCAACAGTGCTTATGGCACTCTCTGCCATCGCCGCGCTCCTGATCGCAGTCGGCCTGTTTACGCCGATCGCTTCCGGATCTGCCGCTCTTGTTTCGCTGGGATCGATCCAGTATTCGAATGAACCCGCGATGAGTGCTCTAACGGTCGCTATACTTGTTGCTGTCGCGCTGCTGGGGGCCGGTGCCTATTCGGTAGACGCAAGGCTCTACGGACGACGCAGGCTTGTCATAAGCAGCACAAGAGACAAGTTGAGCTAGATTGCAGCGAGGGATAAGCCATCATGAGCGCGACAACAGGCGGTCCGGGCAAAATCCGGATTCTGACGGTAGACGACCATCCCCTGATTCTTGAAGGTATTGCGAACCTGATTCAAAAGCAGCCGGATATGGAGATCGTCGGTGAAGCGGCCAATGGCCACGAAGCGATTGAAGCATTTAGCAAGCATCGGCCCGATGTGATGTTGATCGATCTCCAAATGCCGGGCATGAACGGTATCGACGCGATCGCCGCCATTCTGGAGAAGTGGCCAAACGCACGCTGCGTTATCTTGACAACTTATGCGGGAGATGTGCAGGCTTCGCGAGCGCTCAGGGCCGGCGCCAAGGGGTATCTGCTCAAGAGCATGCTCCGCAAAGACCTGATCGATACCATTCGCATCGTTCACTCGGGCAAGAATCGCATTCCTCCGGAGATCGCCTCGGAGTTGGCGAATCATCTGATGTCGGATGCCCTGTCTCCACGGGAGATCGAGGTGCTGCGCATGGTTGGAGAAGGCTGCTCGAACAAGATCGTCGCCGATTGCCTCAAGATCTCCGAAGACACTGTCAAAGGGCATATGAGGAGCATCTTGTCGAAGCTCAATGCCAATGACCGCACTCACGCGGTGATGATCGCAATGAAGCGCGGTTTCCTGGACGGCTAAGATCTCTGCGAACATTTTTATGGCGGCTGTATTTATGCAGACAAAGCGTGGCCATTTGTCTCGGATAGCTTCTGCATCGCAATATAGCGATGAATTTCGGAGACAACTACAGATCCTTCGCCTACGGCGTTGGCGACGCGTTTGACCGATCCCGACCGCACATCCCCCACGGCGTAGATTCCAGGACGGCTGGTTTGGAAGACAGAGCCTTCGGTACCGGAAGTTGCTCCTGTCACCACAAATCCATTTGCGTCGAGATCAAGCTTGCCATTCAACCAAGCGGTATTCGGCTGCGCACCGATCATGACGAACATATTTTCCGCCGCGCTCGTTTGAAGAACACCTGTTTGCCGGTTACGCCATGTCACAGACTGGAGATACGTGTCTCCATCGACAGAGACGACTTCGCTTTCCGTGTGCAGTGTGATGCGGCTGGAAGAGGCAATACGCTGGATGAGATAGTCAGACATCGTCGCCTTCAGGCCTTCTCCACGTATGAGCAGATGAACATGGTTCGCTGACAGAGCAAGGTGCAGCGCAGCCTGTCCGGCCGAGTTGCCACCTCCCACTACCACCACTTCCTTCCCGACGCATCTCGCTGCTTCCATCGCGGTCGCGGCATAGTGCACACCCTGAAATTCGAACTTCTTGTAGTTGGGAACATCCAACCGGCGATAACGTGCGCCCGTAGCGATCACGATCGAGCGCGTAAAGATTGTCTTGCCGCCTTCCAGCATGAGGCGGTAGCCATTGCCGGTCTGCTCAAAATCGATGACATCACGGGAGATGGCGAAGCGGGCACCGAACTTCTGCGCCTGTACCGTGGCATTCTGGGCCAGATCCTGCCCTGAAACACCGGTCGGGAAGCCGAGGTAGTTTTCAATCCTGGAGCTTGTTCCGGCCTGACCGCCAGGCGCGGTGCCCTCGATCACGATGGTCGTCAGCCCCTCTGAAGCGCCGTAGACAGCCGCGGCAAGACCGGCAGGGCCACCACCCACAACCGCAAGGTCGCAGACCGGGACGTCGCCGAGGTCATAGTCGAAACCCAGCTTGGAGGCGAGAAGCGTGTTGCTCGGCTTGCGAAAGGTCGTACCGTCGGAGAAGAACACAACCGGAAGCTGGCCCTTTTCGACATCGAGCGCCTGAAGAAGCACTTCCGCACCCGGGTTCAGGTTGGCATCGATCAATTGATGCGGATGACCATTGCCGGTGAGGAAGCGCTCGATGCGCATCGTCTCTGCCGCATTGCCGTCGCCCACCACGATGATGCCGCCCTGCCGGTTATTTACAAGCCGGGCACGTCTCAAGATCCATTCGGTGAGAATCAACTCGGCGACGTCCAGTTCGGTGCGCATCATGTGCCGCAATGATTCCCGGGGGATTCGCAGGACCTTACATGACTTGATTGCCCGGCAGTTCAGCAGCGTTGGTCGATCATTCAGGAGATCCAGCTCCCCTGAAAACTGCCGTCCCGTCAGGGTCGATTCAGCTTTGCGTGAGGCCGTCCCTTTGCGTTCAAAGAGCTCCAACTTGCCCTCGAGGACAATGAAGAAGTCGACCATCCTTTCACCCTGCTCGAACAGCATGTCGCCGCGCTCCACAGATTCAATCGAGCCATACTCCCGCAGACGCCGCATCATAATTGGCGTCAGATATGCGGTTTTGTGCGAGGTGCTTGAGCGAGCGGAAGAGGCAGACTTGAGGGGATAAGATGACAGGCCAACGGGCGGTTGCGTGATTCTTCGCAGGGTTGAACGATCAAGAAGTTGCGGAACAGTTACCGTTGGCATTGGGCTCGCCTCCGAACTGCTCCCATACTGCTGGATTCCGATCGGCTGCGCTACATCCTCTCGGACCGGACAACGACAACACTTTCGTGTTACCGACCAGCCGTTTCAATTCGCGTGCGATTTAGAGGCTGGCCGTAAGGCTTGATTATTTCCAACAACAACTGAGGCTAGATATGGGCGCACGGCAATCACGCCTCGATTGAATCCAGTCCTCATAAATTTATCTTTGGCACTTTATATTTACGATCACAAAGCCGACATCCGCCTGATTCGATATGTTTGTAGATATGCCCTCCGCAAAGAGATCTTTGGTAGCTTTATCAATCAAGCAACGCAAGCCGTTTGTGTCGGACCAACAGGAGCTTTACGTCAGCATCGTGCGAACGGCGTCCGAGCTTTCTCGTTCGACAGAACGATTCCTGCGGGCTTACGGAACCACTCAGATTCAATACAATGTCCTGCGAATCCTGCAGGGAAGCGGCCCCGAAGGGTTGGGTCGCAACGAGATTGCAGAACGGATGATCACGGCTGCGCCCGACATGACGCGGTTGCTCGACCGGATGGAGCGCGATGGGCTGGTAGTCCGAACCAAGGATCGAGAGGACAAGCGTCAGGTCGCGACGACGATTACCCCGACGGGCAAAAGGCTGCTTTCGAGCGTAGAAGGACCTCTCATGAAGCTTCATTCAGAACAACTGGCGGCACTTTCAATATCCGATGTCCGCAAAGCTGTTGAATTGCTCGGGGCAGCCCGCGATGGAAATCTTCGAGCACTCTGAATCCATCTGCGTGTGATAACGCTCATATAGGTGTTGTCACACGGAGATTCGCTATGCCCTCGACGTTTCAAAACGCTTTTGTCCCCAACGAGATTGGTATTCACCCTCCGAAGTATCGTCTTCCGGCAGACGCTCATGTTGGGCGCGTCCGCTTGGCTGTGTCGAACCTCGGGCGGTCGCTGACCTTTTATTCGCGTGTCATCGGGTTGTCCATTCTGAACCACGGACAGAGCTTCGCTCAACTGGGAGCGCGGGGAAGCAAGGAAGTGCTGTTGGAACTGGATGAGGTCGCTGGGGTTACTCCGATTACGCGCCGCTCTCGTCTCGGGCTCTATCACACGGCTTTCCTGCTTCCGACCAGAAAGGATCTAAGCAGCTTCGTGCGGCACCTGGTAGCCCAGAAGATCGATTTTGGATCGGGAGACCACCTCTACAGCGAAGCGTTGTATCTGACCGATCCTGACGGCCTGAGTGTAGAGGTGTATGCCGATCGTCCGCGCGAGACGTGGACGTATGAGGGGCGGGAGATCGTGAGCGCGACGAACCCCGTACGTTTTGGAGAACTGCCGCAGGTTGCCGAGGACAGTTGGCAGGGAGCGCCGACGGGCACAACGGTGGGCCACGTCCATATGTACATCGGAGACCTGGACAAAGCCGCAGCCTTCTACAACGGGGTTCTTGGACTTGACATTGTGACCTGGCGCTACCCAGGCGCTCTCTTTGCTTCTGCCGGCGGATACCACCACCACATCGGCCTGAATATCTGGGCTGAGGGCTCACCCCCATCATCAGCAGAAGATGCCCGCTTGCTGTTTTGGGAATTGGTACTTCCTTCGGAAAGAGAGAGGGAGCAACTTCTTGCGAGCCTGCGGGAGGCGGGCTACACATCCACCCGTCTCGCGAATGGCACTCCTTGCGCCACGGATCCATGGGGTATAACGGTCGCTCTAGTCATTACAGATCCAGTCGCAGGAAAAACGGAGATCCGGAATGGCTGAACTGAGCTATGTGACCCTCAATGAGCCGATGCGGTCGGTACAGCAAAAAAGTTCCGTCTTGATGCTTCTCCATGGCGTCGGCAGTAACGAACGCAATATGCTTCCTCTGGGCAACGGAGCCGACCCAAGGCTAGGAGTTATCAGCGTTCGCGGCCCTCTGACGCTTGGCACGAACGCCTACGGTTGGTTTCAGGTCTCGTTTGCGGCATCGGGACCCCATGATTGATGGAGCCGGAGCCGAAGCATCCCGCATTGCACTTCTGGATTTCATCACGCAATATCGCGTCGAGCACGATGTCGAGGACGTCTACCTGATGGGATTCAGCCAGGGGGCAATCATGGCAACCGTCGCGGCGGCCACCGAACCGGCAAAAGTACAGGGAGCAGTCGTGCTCAGTGGACGCTTTCCGAAGGAGTTTCAGCCGGGGATTGTGACTGCGGATGAACTGGCGAAGACCGCTCTATGGGTCGGGCACGGCACGGACGATGAGAAGCTCCCGATCCATCATGGCCGCGCCACGCAGGCACTGCTCGTCGCTGTAGGAGCACCGTTAACCTACCGTGAGTACCCAGCCGGACACGCCATCACTCCGGAGATGCAGTCCGACGCTCACCGCTGGTTGACCGAGACCATGGGCGCCAGATTGCGAGAAAATGGCGTACGTCCAGCCTGATGAACGTATCAGAACTCCGGTACCCTGCCATACGAAGCTTCCGCTAAGGTCGCAACCTTAGGGTTCCCAGCGACAGCAACCGCGCCGGCGAACTTACGTTCGCTACGAGTGATACGGAGAACGTGAATGCTGCAACAGCTGGAGGTCTGGGCCTCGCGACCTTTCTTCTTGGCGACGTCACGAGCTTCGGACGTTATGTCAGCAGCTCAACCGGTGCAAAGGAGTTCCAGAAGCGGGACTTCTTCTATGTCAAGGACACATGGCGCCTCAGCCCAAATCTCACGATCGACTACGGCCTTCGCTGGGAGATCTACTTCCCGGAGAGCGTCAACGGTAAGGACAATGGAGGGTTCGCACACCTTCGCGGGCGATGGCCAGACGAGCAATCCGAACGAACCGGCGGCCTGCCTTACGGCGGCGCAGGCGGGGGCTTCACAGCCGTTGTGCTTTGGGCCAGGAGCAGGACAAACGCGCAACACTGCGCAGCTACGGCCTTACTTCGCATCGCGCGGATGGACGCAGGATCTCACCTATTACCATGATGGCTTCGACACGCACTATAACGGCCTGCAAATCACCATAGACAAGCACTTCTCCCACGGCCTGCAAATGACCGCCAACTACGCCTGGCAGCGCGCCCACAACTATGGAGGCGACTACCAGGAGATCGATCGGAAGGTGAACTACGGCCGATACGACGATCTGCGCGAACAGCAGCTTACAATCTTCAGCAACTATGACCTACCCTTCGGCAAGAACAAGATGTTTGGTTCCCGTGCGCCCGGATTCGTGGACTACATCATCGGCGGCTTCTCGCTCGGTAGTTCTTTGAACTACTCTGGCGGCTTGCCCTTCACCCCAAGCTATGGCGAATGCGGGAGCGATATTCCCGCTGGCCCCTGTATGCCGAACAAAATCGGTTCCAGCCGGCTCCCACTCAATCTGACCGGGTTCAACCCCGGCACTCATACCCGCTCCTACTTCACCCCGGTTGCTGCCTTTGGCAACAATGGCTCAACTAGTGGAGCCTTCCAGCGGCCCGCGCTCGATAACTTTGGCACAGTAGGGCGCAACAGTTACTTTGGGCCAGACTTCTTCAACCTCGATCTCTCACTGATCAAGAACATACGACTCTACGAGGGGGTAACCGGCCAGTTTAGGATGGATGCCTTCAACGCTCTGAACCACATCAACCCCGGCAATCCCTCGAGCAGCTGTATCGATTGCAGCGTCGGGAGCAACGCCGGTGTTATTACTGGAGAGGCACTGGGAGCCGCTCCGAGACAGCTGCAGTTCGCAGCTCGCATCAACTTCTAGAGATCGCGAGGGCGCGTTGCTAAAGAACCGCGCCCTCCGTCCTCTATCTTGAAACTTGATACGCTTTACCACCTTCCAAAGGATCTCGTGAATTCTTTCAGGTTCTCTTTCTCGATTGCACTTTCGTCAGCCGCTCTGTATTCAAGCGCCTGCGCCGCCCAGATGCCCGGGCAATCACTTCCCGCGCAACCCCAGATCACGGCTACTGCATCGGCCAACGGGCTTGAGGCGACCATCGGCGAAGAGACGATGCGAGTGACGGTTTGCTCGCCCTCGCTCATCCATGTCGTCACTCGTCCCCACGGTGGTAGCTCCCAACATCCGCAACCCTGGCTTCTGCCAGCGGATCAATCCTGCAAGGGTGCTCACTTTGACTTCTCCCAGGACGAAAAGACATTCATATTGAAGACCGCGAAGCTGACCGCGACCCTCAGCAAAGAGCGCGGGAATCTAAGCTTCCTCACCGCCGAGGGCATTCATCTCACAAACGAAGGCGATGCCGTGCCGCGGACCTACACGCCCGAGACTCTCAATGGCGAGCAGACTTATCACATCGTCGATCGCTTTCGACCGGACAGCTCAGAGGCATTTTATGGTCTCGGCCAGCACCAATCGGGCATGTTCAACTACCGTGGGGCAACGGTCGAGATTGGGCAGAACAACACCGATATCGCGATCCCTTTTCTCGTCTCCTCAAAGGGCTATGGAATCCTCTGGAACACCGCATCCTTCACCTATGTCGACAATCGGTTTCCGCTGGAACTATCCTTCGATTCGCTTGCGGGCCAGGGTGTTGACTACTACATCGTCTACGGCCCGGAGATGGACGAGATTATCCATGAGTACCGCAACCTGACGGGCCATGCTCCGATGTTGCCGCGCTGGTCTTATGGATTCATTCAATCCAAGGATCGTTACAAGTCTCTGGATGAGATTAACGCAATCGCCAGCCGCTACCGCAGCGAACATATTCCGATGGACACCATGGTTCAGGACTGGTTCTGGTGGAAGACCGAGGGCGATCCCTACTTCAATGAGAACTATCACGATGTGCCCGCTGATGTCGCCAAGCTGCACGACAACCATGTCCACACCATGATCTCCACCTGGGGCTTGATCGATCCCGCAGCCGAGACCTACAAGAAGCTCGACGCGAAGGGACTCTTCGTTCCTCATGCGAATGTCTACGATGCCTCAAATCCTGAGGCTCGCGAAGTGTATTGGAACTCCCTGACCTCGAAGCTCTTCAAGCAAGGATGGGACTCGTTCTGGCTGGACAGCGCGGAGCCGGAGGAGTTCTGGCCGCATATGGGCGACTCCATCCTTCGGGACAGAAGTATCGCCATTGGCAATGGTGCCGAGTACACGAACATCTATCCTCTCGTTCATAACGAGGGAATCCAGCAGCACTGGCGCGAGACGACGGACCAGAAGCGCGTCTTCCTTCTCACTCGTTCTGCCTTCCTCGGCTCACAGCGCGTGGGTGGCACGGTATGGTCTGGCGATGTCTACAGCAGCTTCTGGGGGTTGCGGCATCAGATTGCCGGGGGCTTGAACTATGCCTTGACCGGTCTGCCTTACTGGACTACTGACATCGGTGGCTACTGGCCCGGAGAGTTCGATGGCAAGACCACAAGCCCTGAGTACCAGGAACTCTACCTCCGCTGGTTCCAGTTCGGCACCTTCTGCCCCGTCTTCCGCTCGCATGGGCATCGCCCGAACAATGAGATGTGGACCTACCCTATGGTCGAGCCATCTCTCATTGCATTCGACAAATTGCGCTACCGGATGATGCCGTATATCTATTCTCTTGGCTGGAAGGTCTCACACGACGACTATACGATTCAGCGCCCTTTGGTCATGGACTTCCGCAGCGACGCTCTTACACATGACATCGCAGACCAGTTCATGTTCGGCCCTGCGGTCATGGTGAATCCGGTGACCGAGGCGGGCGCTACCGAGCGGCGTGTGTATCTCCCAAAGGACAGTACCTGGTATGACTTCTGGTCTGGAGAGAAGATCGAAGGTGGCAGATACATCCAGGCACCCGCGCCACTCGAGCGTCTTCCACTATACGTCCGTGCGGGTTCGATACTGCCGCTTGGCCCAGATGAAGAATATACCGATGAGAAGCCGAATGGCCCCATTGAACTGAGAATCTATCCCGGGGCCGATGGGACCTTCACCCTCTATAACGACGAGGGCAACAACTATAACTACGAAAAAGGAGAGTTCTCCACCATCCCCGTGACATGGTCTGAGGCCGATCACACCGTTACCATAGGCTCGCGCAAGGGACACTATCTGGGAATGCCGAAGACGATCTCCCTTCGTCTTTTGCTTGCGGGCGCTGGAAAAGGGTTCGAGATTTCGTCCGAAGCTAGGGGCAAGTCGGTGGAATATGATGGCTCAGAACTCAAGATCAAACTTGATTAATGAGAGTCGGGTCTTGCTGAATCATATGCTGATCGCTTCGCGGGACCTGAGGCATTGCATGCTCAGAGGCTCTGCGGTTCTTACCATCATCATCGCCTCATGGTCATCCGCCGGCTCCCAGCAGGCGGACAACCATCAGGCTTTAGTGAAACAGATGGAACAACAGATCGACATGGGCCATCCGGAGGCGGTGCTCGATCAGTTGAAAGAGAATACTGCGAGCCTCGGAGTAGCGCTTGTGCGCGGTGAAGCTCTCTACGCAATGGGTCGATACAGCGAGGCGGACCAGGCGTTATCCGTCGCGCTCAGAGTCAACCCGGACGACTCCACAGCTGTAAAGCTGCGTGGCCTTACTCTGTTCCGGCTTGGACGACCCACAGAGGCGATCCCGCTACTGGAACGCTCGAGCGACTCCGGTGCATCCACGCAAACCGATCCCTTCTACGTGCTTGCTCTCTGCTATATCGACACACGCCGTTACGATGACGCGCGCCATGCTTTTGCGAGACAGTATGGCTTCGCTCCCGACAGCGCATCGGCTCATCTGCTCGCCGCCCGCATGCTTCTGCGTCGATCGTATGTGCCTATCGCCCATGACGAGGCGACCAAGGCGCTCGCCCTCGATCCATCGCTCCCACTCGCGCATCTTCTTCTCGGCGAAGTGGCGCTGGCAGGCGAACACCTGGACGAAGCGGTCGCAGAATTTACGGCGGAGAGAGATCGCAATCCGCTGGAGGGAAGTACCTACGAGCGCCTCGGGGACGCATACATTCACAAGGCAGAATATGTGACCGCACAGAAGAATCTGGAACGGGCTATTCTGCTTGAGCCAAACTCTACCGGCCCGTATATCCTGCTCGGCAAAGCCTTTCTCAAGCAAGGCGTATCCGCAAGTGCCGTCGGATATCTGGAGCGCGCAAGGGCCATGGACGGGAGCAACTACATGACCCATAGCCTCCTCGGTCAGGCCTATCGCATGCAGGGGAGAGTCGACGAGGCTCGCAAGGAGACACAATTGTCACAGACACTGCAGGCTGACCACACCCCCGTCATCGAGGCTCCCAAATGAAAAAGTCTTTTGAACGAACAACTCGACGCGGATTCGCGTTGTCGATACGGTACATTCTCTTTCTGCTCGTGCTTGCATCGACGATTGAGGGAAATGCCAATGGGCAATGGGCGCCGTTGGTGGCCGATTCATCTGCGGCTTCCCGCATCCAGTGGTGGCGAGATGCGAAGTTCGGGCTATTCATCCATTGGGGACTCTACGCAATCCCAGGGCGAGGCGAGTGGATCCAGTGGGACGAACAGATACCCAACGGCGAATACGCCAAGCTTGCCGACGAGTTCCATCCGGAGAAGTTCGATCCCGATGCGTGGGCCGCAACCGCCAAAAACGCCGGGATGAAGTATGTGGTTCTAACGAGTCGACACCACGATGGGTTTGCCCTGTTCGATGATCCAAAGAGCAACTTCACTTCTGTCAAATCAGCCGCTCACAAAGACATCGTCGTGGACTATGTGACCGCGGTCCGAAAGGCGGGGCTGCGTGTTGGGCTCTACTATTCTCCGCTGGACTGGCGCTACCCCGGCTTCTTCTTTCCTGACATCTATCAGGCAAATGCCCTTGAGATGCGGGATCAGTACCATCGTCAACTGAACGAACTGGCCTCTCACTACGGCAAACTCGACATCGTGTGGTTCGACGGCGGTGGCGCAAACTGGCTTGGCTTCGGTGGCGTTCAATTCAAAGGTGGATGGCACGCGCGCCCCAAGGATGAAAATTACACCGGCACATTCTCGTGGAAAGATGAGGAAGCGCTCAGCAGTCTGCGAAGTCTACAACCGTCAGTCATCGTGAACGATCGGACGGACGCCCCTGCGGACTTCCGCTCTCGAGAGGGAGACGGCGCAATGGGTGCTTTCGAAAATCACTACCCCTGGGAGCTATGTTCCACAATCACGGAAGGTGCCTGGGGATACCAGCCGGATGCAAAGGTGAAGTCCTTCGATTCCATCATCCGATTACTGGTTGGGGCGGTTGGACGAGACGGAAACTTTCTGCTTAACGTCGGCGCCAGGCCTGACGGTCAGATCGATCCACTTCAGGTGCAGCGCCTCAAAGAAGTAGGCAGCTGGCTTCACAATTACGGAGATAGCATCTATGGAACTCGCGGCGGCCCGTATCTCCCGGGAGACTACGGCGTCTCGACCTATCACGACAAGACGATCTATCTGCATATTCTCAATCGCCCCGAGAAGCGGTTGAGGCTACCACCCCTTCAGGCGAAACTTATCTCCTGCAGCAGTCCTACTGGAGAGCACGCCCAATGCACGCAGACTGTAGCCGGTGTCGATATCGTTCTGGCTGAAAATCCGACAGGGAACGCTCCCGTTGACACGATCGTCGCTCTTTCAATCGCGTCTCCAGCGAGCGATATCGCTCAAATCTCAACAAAGGCAGATACCCCGGCCACAGCGCCCGTCGCAGCGGACATAAAGAAGTGACGTTGTTTACTTGCGCGGCGATTCCGTGAGTACAGGCATCAGGTAACGGAGGATGGCATTGCGCATCGCCAGCTCCAGGCGCGGACGTGCGTGAGCCGAGGCGACGGTCAGCTCGTCCAGGATACCTCGGAAGATCATAAGAGCAACCTGCCCATGGTGGGCCGCTTCGAAGCGGGAAAGATCAGGTCGCTCCCGTCGGAGGCGGACCGCGATGAAGTCTACGAAGACCTGCCCAAGAGTCTGTTTGTCTGCGCGTGCGGAAGGTGAGAGGGGTGCGTCGACCACTAGCGTGTGAAACTCGGGACGCTTCCGGTTGAAACTCATGCAAACATCAATGAGTTCAGCGACGGCTTCTACGAAGCTCAACACGCCGTCGGAGTCGATTGCGCGTTCAGCCTCGGCCATTTCGCGGGCATACATCGAGGCGAGTTCGCTGGCGATGGCTTCTTTATTGGGGAAGAACTGGTAAAGAGTAGCCGGAGAGACACACGCTTCCGTGGCAATTGCATTCGTGGTGGTCTGGTGATAACCAAGACGACCAAAGGCGGCGGCAGCGGCGCGGAGGAGAGCCTGCTGGCGCTGCTCGCCACGCGCGTTGCGCTTGCGGTTTGGATCAAAGACGGTCACAGGAGGATTCTCGCAGAAAGAGATCATATAAGTAAAAACTTGCATCCTTCTCGATATGTAAGTATCTACTTGTATGGGAGGTGGACGGCATGTTCACAGTGATGGGAATTACGGGTAAAGTTGGCGGGGCAGTGGCGGAGAATCTGCTTGCAGTTGGTAAAACGGTACGGGGCGTGGTGCGCGATTCGGGGAAGGCGAAGGCCTGGGCCGATCGCGGTGTGCAACTAGTGCAATCAGCCTATGACGACCCGGCGACCCTCGCAAAGGCGTTCTCGGGCGCAGAGGGTGTGTTCGCGATGATTCCGCCAGACTTTGCTCCTGCTCCCGGATTGCCAGACCAGAAGCGCACAATTGCGGCGATCCGTGAGGCGCTTGGGCAAGCAAATCCTGGCAAGGCGGTGTTTCTCTCTTCTATCGGTTCGGAGCAACGGAGTGGGTTGGGCTTGATCACTTCGACGCACCTTATGGAAGAGGCGATGCGTACGCTGCCGATCCCAGTGGCGTATCTGCGCGCCGGCAGTTTCATGGAAAACTGGCTGGGAGCGTTGGACCACATCCGTGCGACCGGTGAGATGCCGTTCTTCTACGCTCCTCTTGATCGCAAATTCCCCCTGGTCGCAACGCGAGACATTGGCTTGGCGGGTGCCCAAGTGTTGCAAGAGACCTGGACGAGCGAGCGCGTGATCGAGGTAGATGGGCCTGAAGGTGGAACCGATTTGCACGAAACGGCGGCTGCGTTCGGCAGGGCTCTGGGTCGTGAGGTGAAGGCCGTACAACTACCTGAGGCTGCCTGGCAGAACGTTCTGGAAGCGATGGGGACACCGGCTGATCGGACAGGGCTTTACATGGAGATGGTGAAGAGCTTCAACTCGGGCTGGATACGCTTCGGAAACTCAGGAACGGAGAAGTTCCACGGGCCGACCACGATCGAGGCGTTCGCGCAAGAGTCGGTCAAGTAGGAAACGGCCGCAGGACTCTTCGATGCAATGAACTCCACATCTCGGAAGCAGCGGCAGTTTGCGAGATGTGTTTTTCTAGAAACTGACTGCCCACCGCAAAAAGGGAAGTCCGATCTGCGCTGTGGTGCATCTAGTACGGCAGGGAGTAACAATGAACATTTCAGGCAACACAATCCTCGTAACTGGAGGCACCAGCGGCATCGGTCGCGCACTTGCTGAAGCGCTGCACAGCAAAGGAAATCGGGTCATCATTGCTGGCAGACGGCAGGCGCTGCTCGACGAGGTCACAGGCCGCAATCCCGGAATGGTCGGTATTGCTGTGGACCTAAGTGACACCGTGGCCATTGCGAAGTTCGCGGAGTCTGTGAAGCGTCAGTTTCCTGAGTTGAATGTCTTGGTCAACAACGCAGGTATCGCAGGTTTGGAAGACTATACGGCCGAATCAATCGACCTGACGCGCGCGTACAGCACGATTCAGACCAACATCACCGGCGTAGTCCAATTGTCGGCTGCGCTGCTCCCCACGTTGCGAGCACAGCCAAAATCTACTCTGATCGTGACGACTTCAGGGCTTGCATTCGTCCCCTTTCCACCAGGTCCCGTATACAGTGCGACCAAGGCTTTCATGCACAACTGGCTCGACGCGATTCGTGTGCAACTGAAGAAGACCAGCGTTGAAGTTCTCGAGCTCGCGCCGCCTTACGTACAAACAGAACTCGGCGGCCCGCAGCAGGCCAGCGATCCCCGTGCCATGCCTCTCGAGGATTACACCAGCGAGGTCATTCAGATACTGGAAAGCAATGACATCGAAAAGGGAGAAATTCTCGTTCAGAGAGTCAAACCCCTGCGCACTGCGGAGAGAGATGGCAAGTATCAGGAGTTCCTCGACATGTTCGCCGGCATGCACGATGAGTGAACGCCCAGTGGTCACCCCAGTGGGACGGCCGCCAGTTCTTCAAGTTTCGAGATGCGCGTTTGTGAGGAATGAGAATTCCAAGGCGATGCCCCGAGTTCAAGAGGGGGTGGGCCACGCCCATTGGCCGCCTCTCTGATGGACGCTGCGCCTCACTAGCTCTGAGCGTAGGCTTTAGAGGCTAACTTTGCGGTTTCGGGAAGGTAGATGTGCTTCTCAAGATCGGCTGCCAGTCGTAAACCAACGCCCCTACTCTCATAGCACGGGGTTGCAAACTTGAGCCCATTTCGGAATGCAAACCATGTTCGGTATAGTCACTCGAATATCCTCCTAAACGATGCTCGATTCAGCGGATCTTAAGGAAACCTCATTATTCTGATTGTAATGATTGAACTCTTGAATGGTTTCGCCCTCCCGAGGACCTTAAGTCGATCTTTGCAGTCCAAGCGAGACAGCAGAGAACCCTCCCCTTCAAGGGCATGCCTCATGAGGACGCAGTGTGAATAGACTCGGCATCTGCGCGTTTGCGCTCGTAGTTGGAGGGGTGCTCATAACTGGTAAGGCGGCAGCTCAAAGTGATCTCTTGATGAAGATGGCAGGCAACGAGAGAACTGCGCGCGAACATAGGGCGCTTTTTTCTTACTCCTCGAAGGAACGATCTCCGCGAACCGGAGGTCACCTCTGGGATGAAGCGGTCGTCGAGACGCCAGACGGTGTTTTGCGAAGGCTGATAGCTATCGACGACAAGCCTTTGAGCGAATCTCAAAGGGCCTCCGAAGAACAGCGAATACAGAAGATATTGAATGATCCTGACGCATTTCGAAAGACCAACCTGGCTCAGGAGAGCGACGAGACGAACGCTATCAAGCTTCTCGCGTTGCTGCCGAAGGCCTTTATATTGATGCCTGACGGAGAGCAGGATGGTTGCACTCGCGTGGCCTTCACGCCGAATCCCGCATTCGTGCCATCTTCCTATGAAGAGAGAGTGATGACCGTTCTGGCAGGTACCGTTTCGGTAAAAGAACCGGAGAACCGACTCTGCAATGTGGACGCGAAAGTTACTCGGCAAGTGGATTTCGGCTTCGGAATTCTCGGGCGGCTGAACAGCGGAGGTCACGTCGAGCTCACGCGCACTCAGGTTCGAGGAGACAACTGGAAGACATCGCACATGAGCGTTCACATTGATGGACGTATTCTCCTCTTAAAGAACCTCTCGCGCGAGCAGGACGCAAACCGATCCAATATCAAGGTGCTCGACAAGCCCGTTAGTCTTGCTGCCGCCACTCAATTGACACGTCCGTAACAGAGATAGAGCTCGCCGTGATCCCGGTCGAGGATACAGATAGGCGCTCGACGGCCAGACAAGATCTTTCGACGCGAGAGATCCTTCGACACTAGTCCAGTTCACGACAGAGATTAGCCATCAAGGCCGAATCGCAGCTTTCTACGGACCCTATCATTGCGGTTTGTCTTCTCCGCGTGTCGGGGAGAAGACGGCAATCCGTGGACGAACCAGGAGACTCGCATAACCTACGTAGACCTTATGCGAAATGGGATCTACCGCCAAGGTATGTGCGCCGTAGTGCGTTCTTATTTCATCAAGCACCCGGTATGCATCGGGACCGTCCTGGTGAATTACCGTCAGCTTTCCATCTTTTCCGGCTGAGTAGACTCGGTGAAGTATCGGATCGAACGCGACTGAATCCGGTCCCCCTCCGATCTTGAGCGAGGTAATAACCCGATGCTGATCCAGATCGAAAACTACTAATAAAGCGTTTCCCGCGCAAACCGCAAAGAGACGCCGCGTAGAGGGGTCAATCGCCATGCCGGTTGGCCGCTCGCATGGATCGAGCGGCCAACGTCCCACGATGCTTCGACTACCGAGATCGATGCCAGCTAGCGAGTTCAAATCCTGAAGGTTTTGATAGAGCAGCCCAGTCTGAGGATCCTGCGCAACAAACTCGGGCTCGCCGGGAAGAGAAATTGTCCCCACTGTCACACGCCTCTCGGGATCGATCAGGGTTGCCATTTTTGGGCCGCCGTTAGCTACATACACAAGCCTCGCGGACGGGACATAGAGGATGGCATCCGCATCGTCCGCAACTGGAATACTTTGAAATTGTTCAAGAGTCTTTGGATCGAATACCTGCACGATGTTTTCTTCACTCCTTGTAAGGAAGGCAACGTTGGCATCGGGGAATAGCGCCATGCCATGAGCTGCGCCCGCACCTGGCATCTCCGCCACAGGACTGACTGAGAGGCGATCGGGATTCAAGTCGATCTTGAATAGGGACCCTGTTGACTCGCTTGTAACGAAGAGAGTTTTTCCGCTTAGCGCCATGTAGTCAAGGACGTTGAGCAGTCCATGTTTCGGAAGCTCAACATATCCTTCGAAGGTCATGAAGTTCGATTTACTTGGTGTTCCAGGGTAAGCGAGATACGGGACCACGATTGAAAGACACACGAGGACCGCGGCTGCGAGCGCCGCTGTAATCTGAAGACCTCGTCTGATAGATCTGTTCATTTTGCCTCCTACACAAATTCTCGAATCAGTTTGATCGTCCACCACGCCAGCGCCAGCCACCGCTTCATGCGGGGAATTCAAAATACTGGTCTGTCGAGCTTTAGTCCGGACGGCACCCCTCTTAGTGACCAGATTCGAGATCATATCCGGTGATAGCTTCAGATGAGTGATTACTCCTGGGGTCCGAGGGGCTAGCTCATAAGAATGGCAATGCGAATTGCAAGGAACGACATCGTCCAGGCAATCTGGTTTAGATGTAGCAATATGTTTCGCTTCATAGACTCCTCCACTTTGGATATCCTGACAGCGCAAGACCGCCTCCGCTGTCAGGAATCCTCATCGGACAGTCAGGATTTGTAGGCCTGAAGATAAATGAGACAGGGCGATGTTCCGGCGATTGCGAAGGAGCGAACGGATAGGGAAGTCAAGAGAAGATGGTGCGCACTCTTCTTCGAGGGAGTTATCCGATCGAAGCTCTCTAGGTCGATGGCGAATATGATCCAAAAAATGCGCATGGTTGTGTGTCTACTGTGTTCCGGACGGAGGCACATTCGTTGTGAGCCGTTTTGAGAAGAACTCGCGAATAATAGTTCCACCAGCTTTTCCGGCAATCCCGATAGCGGCGTTGGTGAAGACGAGTCCCATACCCCGGTCTGCATGTGGATAGTACAGATTCGAGAGGGCACCCGATCCGATATCTCCCAGAAAATAAGAGTAGTTCGGCATAGGCTTTCCGCTGTCGCTGCGAGTGATGATCGCAAAGCTTGCCGCATGGATCAAGCGAGATTTAACGGTTCCGGTCCCTTGGTAGAAGTAACGGGGATCCTGATGAAAGAGTGACGGGAAGACCGCGTGGCTCAAAAAGTCACTGGTCCGCCCGTCGCCAAATTGAGCGGCAAAGCGCTTGCCGTAACCCGCTGCTCCGTACCCGTAGCCGGGATATTTATCATTTGCCTGTTCGATTCCGGCGACGAGACCGACCCCGATCAAGGAGATGGGATCGAAGGTATCTCGACTTGCGAGTGAGAATTTTTGCCTGATTGTCATCGGAGCTGGATCGGGAATGTAGCTTATATAAAAATTCGGAATGACTGCGAGGAAACGTTGCTTCTCCTCTGCCTTAATCTGTTCCGCAGCAATCTCTTCGATGGGGCGGACCGTAACTTCTGTTCCAGTAGATCCAACCGAGAGCGTTAGGTTCGGAACTTCGTATGCCTGTCGGGAACTCAGGTCGAACTCTGTGGATGTGAACGGCGCGAAGCCTTTCGCATTGACCATGATGAGGTAGCGACCAGCCGGAAGCCCAGTGAAGATAAATTCGCCGGCGCCTCCCGAGGTGAGCCGGAGCGATTGAGTTCGGTCCCGACTGGTCAGACTGATGTGCGCGCCGGGAATTGCGGCCCCACTACTATCGAGGACGACCCCGGAGACAATGGCGGCGCCCTCCGCCGAGGACGATGCAGCGGTAGAGCTCTGCGCGGGGAATTGAGGTAACGGAGCATCCGGCAACGAGCTACTGCTTGCTAGATCCAACTCTGCGACCTTCTGTTGACCATGCACCGTAACGCTGATCACAGAAAAGAGCAGGAGTGAAACAGAACCCAGAGCAACTGGTGGACGAAGCCACTTGGCCCTTGCCCGTCGGTGCCTGAGAGTCGCTTGGGAGATCACGACTCGCGATGCTTTGAGGCAGCATGTGACGGAACTTTGAATCGATAGCGGCATAGAGTCTAACCCACGGAACTTTCTTGAGAATTGCTACTGGCGGGTGTCATCGAAAGCGCGACCGCCAAGCCGGACAATGCGACAACCCACATGCTTGTCTTCATTCCACTCGCCCTCTAGGTAGACCCTACTGGCCCTAAAGGTATTGCCCTGTTTAGAAAAGTCGGCGCTTCGTAAGGTTTTGTAGGCAGCGAAGTCGTTGGCATGAACCACGCCTCAGCGTGCGAGCACCGTGGCTGCTACGTGCTTCGGAGGAACAGACATCTGTAAGGATTTGTATAGACTCGGGGCCATGTCCGCGCGCAGACGGTCCGTTGTCGTATATATCAAAGCAGGGATTAGTTGTCGTTGAGAGGAGGACACGTGCTTCACCATCGTCATAATCGGCTGGGTTGGCTGAAAGCACGGGTGCCCATGTATCGACTCTTCATCACCATCTTCCTGTGGTTCTGGATTGCCGCGTGGGGCATATTCGCGACGGTGTTTCTCATAAACGATCTGAAAGGCATTCGACAGGTATCCGCGCCGAGCATGTATGCAACGATTGCTCCCATCCTCGCGGCGGAGGCCGTCCGGACATACGAAGTAGGTGGAGCTGAAGCGTTTGATCGTTTTTCTCAGCGCGATGGTTACCAGAACCGCCGGATTTTCCTGCTCGACGGATTCTACAAAGACGTGTTGGGCGCTTCCCTGACCAATGAAGGTCTTAGTGTCGCCCGCGCAGCACGGAACGACCAACTCGTCATGCTCGGGAACAATATCGCTGCATACAAATTGGTCTCTGCTTCAGGCCGTCCGTACATCCTGCTTATTTATCTCAGGAAGTCCGTTCGGATCGCGCTGATCGAAGCTCTGTGGGGAAGGAATCTTCCGTATGCGGTCGGGCTGATGCTTTTGGTCACGGTACTTTGCTTTGCCCTTGCGTACCACATAGCGGCACCCATCCACAGCATCCAGTCAACGGCCCGAAAGGTTGCGCAAGGAGACCTGAAGGCACGTGTGCCAGGCAGGGTGGCGAAACGTTTCGATGAATTGTCAGCTCTGGCGAAAGACTTCGATTCCATGGTCGACCGGCTTGAATCGTTGATCGAAGCGCAGCGGAGCCTTTTGAACTCCGTGTCCCATGAGTTGCGATCCCCACTGGCCAGGATCAATCTGGTGGTCGCGATGCTGAGAGAACGCTGCGCGGTTGACGCCAACGATATGCTGGAGCATCTGGATCGCGATGTCGCCAGAATTGATCTCTTGATTGGTCAGCTCTTGGCGCTCTCTCGTATGGAGTCGGGACTTTCGTCTACTGAGAGAGAAGATGTTGACCTTGTCCAGCTCGTCGAGTGGACGGTCGCTGATTGCAACTTTGAAACCGAAGCGTCAGACAAGTCGGTCAGTTTCAGCGCTAGAGCCGAATGCTCTATCAAGAACGCCGATCCACATGCCCTTCGAAGCGCTTGTGAGAATGTCATTCGTAATGCAGTCCGATTTA
The DNA here is from genome assembly GCF_014203275.1 of Granulicella aggregans. Taxonomy (GTDB): domain Bacteria; phylum Acidobacteriota; class Terriglobia; order Terriglobales; family Acidobacteriaceae; genus Edaphobacter. The sequence goes on along the minus strand of NZ_JACHIP010000005.1, from coordinate 600,162 downwards.
CTCAATCGGGAACCAACGTCGAGGTTGTGTTGGATAGGGACAAGTTGGAACTGCTCGCAATTCTCACCATACGCGACTATGGTCCTGGGGTCCCGGAGGCCGCCCTCAGCGCGATCTTTCAACCCTTTTATCGAATCGAGGTTGAAGGGCAAAGTCCAGATGGGAACGGTCTCGGTCTCACGATTGCCGCTGAGGCAATTCGTTTACATGGCGGCACGATTACCGCTTCGAATCTCCGGCCTACAGGGCTTGAAGTCACTATCCGACTGCCTATCGATCTCGGTACGGCACGAGACGAAACAGATCCTCTCGATCCAGCACAACTACTTGAGCTAAGTCCGCCGACCAAACATCGAGCGTAGGCCGTTAGAGGCAGGTCGCACGCGCTGCTTCGTCTCCCTGCCTCCCCATGGAAGGAAAAGGAAGGAGTAGGTCTTCTCACGGGTATTCCTACTCTTTATTTACGGATCCGCTTCTATACAAATCCTTACATACGTCTGACTCTTCTTTACGGCGATGCCCTGGTGTCCCCTTCACACTGAGACATCGCCGTAAAGCTCATGTGGAGGCGGTGACTTATCGGCTCGAGAGCTTACCTCCGTTTCTGCTCGGTTCATCAATAGCTCACAGGAACGCCCGGCTGCCACCTGGCAGTAGCGATTGTCCATAACTCCGTTCACCCATTTGGAGATATCAATGAAGAAACATCAACTCATTGCCATTTATCTGTTGACGCTCAGCGCACCTTCCGCATGGGCTCATTCCATCCAACCTGTCTATCACGATAGATCTCCTCGCATCCACGATCGCTCCAGCCGGCCTCACGCCCATCCGAGCGGGATACGTTCTCAGCAGTCTAGAGCGAGCTCCGGCCCCTCCGTGTGAACCTCGCTCGATTGCAGACCATTCAGGATTAGCGTCAGGATGTACGGCTTGGCCGTTCCTACTGCTACAGGCAAGTATGATTTATCAGAGGCAATTGGCATGGCTCAAGGTATAGATGGAACATCGGCCGTCCCAGTTTTAGCGGCGAAGCCGCATCTCCTCATCGTGGATGATGACAGGGAGCTCTGTCAGCTGATCGCCCAATATCTCGGCGACGAAGGGTTTCTCTCGACTGCAGTTCATTCAGGAATGGCGGGTGAAAGGGCAGCAATCTCGGGCGACTTCCAACTCATCGTGCTGGACGTCATGCTCCCGGACCGGAAGGGATTCGATGTTCTGCGCGAACTCAGGAAGCAGATCACGACGCCGGTTCTGATGCTGACCGCGAGGGGCGATGAATTTGACCGCATCTTTGGCTTGGAACTTGGCGCGGATGACTATTTGGCGAAACCCTTCAGCCCTCGCGAGCTGGTCGCGCGCATCTCGGCCATCCTGCGTAGATCCGGCTGGCAGTCGAAGGAGAGCACTTCTCACCGGCCACCAGTTCTTGTTTCGGGCAATCTTGAGTTGGATATGGGCAATCGAGTCGTAAAGAAAGATGGACTCGATGTCAGGTTGACCTCCGCTGAATTCGATTTGCTGCGGCAATTTCTCGATTCGGCCGGCAAAGTCCTTACTCGCGAGATGCTTGTAGAGCGCGTACTTGAACGAAAGTTTTCACCGTTCGATCGGAGCATCGACCTGCATATAAGCAATCTACGCAGGAAGCTCGGTCCACAGAAGGACGGAACGGAACGAATACGCAGCGTGCGCGGAAGTGGATATCTCTACGCTTGGCCAGCTGCAGAATCGTTAGCCAGTCCCGACAGCCAGTAAAGCCCGCAGTGAAGGCGGGAGCAGGCCAGGGCACTCATCGAGCAAGCACGACAGCCAAACACAAACTTGTCGTTCTATGGGGCGTTCCTGGAGCTCACGTCAAAATGAGCCATCGCTCGGCGTCCACCCTCGCAGCCGCCCGGGAGGCCAGCGATTCATCAAACATTGAGGATATATACAGTCACACTGTATATTAGCTACGTGCGAAGGAGATTTCTGTGTCTCTTGAAATGAATAAAGCAGTCGTCCGACGGTTCAATCTGCAGGTCATACAAGAAGGAAATGAGGAAGTCTTCAGGGAGTTGATGGCGGATGGATTCATCAACCACTCTGCTCCCAAAGGGATGTCGAGCGGACCTGATGGCATGTGGCACACTTTTCAAAACATCCTCAGGCCAGCCTTGTCTGATCTCCGTGTTGTCATTCATGACCAGATTGCCGAGGGAGATAAGGTCACGACTCGCAAGACGATCAGCGGGGTCCATGAAGCAACATTGCTTGGGGCTGCCGCCACCGGGAAAGCGATTGCTATCGATGTAATTGACATCGTGAGGCTCGCCAATGGGCAATATGTCGAACACTGGGGACTCAACACCCTGGGATCGTTGATCGCGAGCCTCAAGCTGGCGTAGAAGGCGCCCTCGCTGGAGCTCTATCGAGGAGTCGCTCGAGGGTGTCTATGGCCGCGATGACGTGGCCCAATTCCTCGGTGGTACAGGTTTGCAGGAGACCCCCGATCCAGAGGGCGCGGGTGCGTTGCTCCTGCCGCACGAGAGAGCGACCCTTGCTTGTAATGCTCACGATCTGATTTCTCCGATCTTGAGGGTCTGTCTTCTTTAAGGCAGTTTTCTCTATCAGTAGCTGCTCGATGACCAGACGCATACTCTGATGCTTCACCGAGCGACGATCCGCCAAAGTGGCAATACTTGCCGGTCCACCATTGTCGAGGAGCCATAGCGTCTCAAGTTGAGCGGTGGTGGGCGTCCCTGTCTGATCGCGAGTGACACGCACCCATTGGCTTAGGATTCTTCGAAGGCGTTCTGCTGTTCCAAGCATGTTCATCGATACGCTTCGCTTAGAAGTGAGAAATTGCATAGCAAAAGTCTAACGGATCCCACCGCGAGTGGATCTCCTGACGCGTACGAGAAACGTATTCATCGGCGTCGATTTCATAGACTATTGAATGGACAGCGACACTGTATGATGGCGTTTGTTGAGTCGCTCCAAGACTTCGATTGGATAGAGCCGCTGTCCCACGCTTCTATAGGAGCAATTCTCCTCGCGACCGGTGACTGTGCTCTCTCAGGCGCAGTCGTTCGTTTCAACCCTCTCACCTGATCCGCATTCCAAGGAGACGTCGATGCCGTTTGCACGTATTGATTTACTAAAGGGTAAGACCGCCGAGTACCGCGCCACTTTGGCTGACATCGTTTATAAGGGAATTGTCGATGTCCTGAAGGCGCCCGATGGTGATCGCTTCATCGTCATCAACGAACAGACACCAGACAATCTGATCTACGACCTCAAGTTTCTCGGGTGGGATAGATCGACTGACTTCCTCTTGATTCAGGTGACCAGCACCGTTGGGAACAATAAGGAATCAAAGCTTGCCTTCTTCCGGTTTATCGCCGACGAATTGAAGAGCAAACTCTCCGTCCGCCCTGATGACATCATGATCAACATGGTCTTCGTCGACCGCTCTGATTGGTCATTTGGCAACGGTGAGCCATGGGTCTAACGACGATGAGGCGTCGTTGCATAAATGTTCGCGCGCCGTCGACCGCAATAGAGTTTTTGCCACATGCCTTTGCCATCCATTCATGGAAACGTTTCGGGATCCTGTCATCTGATTTCCATAACCGGGTTGCGTGGCAGGCATTGTGGAAATTGCGCAGTGAAAAGTTCGGTGTCGTCGCCCTAGTTACGATCCCCCGGAGACTCGTCGTGGACGTTGCGCGTTAAGCAACCCGGGGGAAGATCGGCAACGGATCGATCTGGAACTGCTGGGAGATGGCATAGCGGGAATGGTCTACGAAGTGCGATGATCCAATAAAAATCGAGACTCGGGATTCGCCGACAAATGCCGATAGGTAATCGTGGGCTTGTACACGAGAACGTTGGAGATTGCTGGTCGAGCGGTTCCTGACCGCCGCACTCTGTGCACCCGCATGGGGCTGCTCATAGTGATTGCGGGCTTTGGCAGACCTTCTCTCGCACTCGATCCTTCGAAGAAGATCGACCAGTACGCACACGACTCGTGGAACTCGCGCCGTGACTTCCCCGGTGAGGCCATCTACCAGGTAGTCCAAACCGGCGACGGCTACCTGTGGCTGAGAACGGCGGCGAGTCTGATTCGCTTCGATGGGGTGAGCTTCGTTCCGATGGACGGTGCGGTGGGAACGGAACCAGTCAAGGCTGTTTCGCTCAACGCTGAGGGCAATCTTCTCGTTCGAACGACTTCGCGAACCGAGATCTATGCGAACCGGAAGTTTACCGACCTGTTGCCACCCGCTCCGCTGCCAGACGGCGATATTTCGACCATCTTCCCAACAACGGCGAATGAAGTCCTGCTCGGCTCGGACGACTTTGTCTACCTGCTTCGGCCCGGCGGGGTCCGTCTGGAGAAGAGCAAGGTGGGGTGGATCAGGGCGTTTCTTCGCGATAACAAGGGAAAGCTTTGGATCGGAGGCGAACGAGGGCTTTATTCGTATAGCGATGGCAAGGTGACCCCGCTCGAGCTCGGTCACGGGACGTTCAAGGTGAGCGCCCTGCTCGAAGATCGTCAGCACCGGATATGGCTCGGAACAAGCCTGGGGCTCTACCGGTTGGGAGAAGACGGAAGATCGCTGGAGATACCAGCCTTCGGGAATTCGTTGGGAAAGGTAAATGCTCTGCTCGAGGACCGGAACGGAAATCTCTGGGTCGGAACCGATGCCGCCGGGGTCTTCCGTGTCTCCGCGCAGGGAAGCAACCTGTCGTTTTACGCAGCCGAGGACGGGTTGAACGATGGCAAGGTCTTGTCCCTGCTGGAAGACCGCGAAGGCAGCGTCTGGGTGGGCACAGCGAATGGGCTGGATCGGTTTCGCGACGCAAAGTTCACACCTTTTGGTACGAAGGAGTACCTGCCGTCGGGTGAGACGCAAACCATTCTTGGATCGAGGGACGGCAGCATCTATATCTACTGCGAAAACGGGGGACTGGCCCGCCTCATGAATGGCACCGTCGAGGTTCTCAGTCAGGCAGAGCAAGCATCGACTTTCTATGGTCACGCGATGTTCGAGAGTAAGAACGGGACTGTCTGGGTAGCCACCACCAAGGGGCTGCTGCAGTCCCAAGGGGGAACTCTCAGGCTTTATCCCGCTCCGGCGCGACTAGAAAATACTTTTGTCTCGGCGATCAACGAGGACGATGAAGGGCTGATTGTCGCGACCGACGAAACGGTTGTTCTTCGTTATGACAACAACCGCGTGAGTCCGTGGCGCTTTCAGGGGCAGTTGACTCCGTTGTCGACTCCGGGGAACTTCACGTTTTCGATTTATCGGGATCCTTCTGGAACACTCTGGTTTGGCACGGTGAAGGGACTCTTCAAGTTCACGTCCGGCGAAGCTGTGGAGAGGTCGCGCCAGCCTCAGATCGACTTCGCCGTCACCTCAATCTCGCCTGACGGCCGTGGCAATCTCTGGCTTGGCGGCCGTACCCCGGGCATCACCCGGTTCCGGATGCGGGATGGGGAGGTCACGCACTACACCCGGCAAGATGGGCTCTTCGATGTCTATCCGACAGCCGCACTTCCGGATGGACTCGGAAGCCTTTGGATCAGCACCTCCGATGGTATCTATCGGGTGAGTGAACAGGACCTCCAAGACTTTGCAGATGGGCATGTATCTCAGGTCACAACCAGCCTCTACGGAGTCGCGGACGGAATGGTCTCACGGGAGGCCAGCTCCCCGACGACAACTCCGGGAGGGTGGCGTGCGCCGGACGGGCGCTTATGGTTCTCGACAGCGAAAGGACTGGTGTCTTTGGATCCCGGGAAGGACGAGAAGAATCATGAGGTTCCGCCGGTGATCATCGAGGACGTTCAGGTGAATAACCGCACCTATTCGGCGGAGGTGCCGTTCGAGGTCGATCCCGGGCCAGACAATGTTGCCGTTCACTACACCGCGTTAAGCTTCTTGGTTCCAGCCCGGGTCCGGTTCAAATACCAGCTGGAAGGCTATGACCAGGAGTGGGTGGATGCGGGCACTAGCCGAACCGCGCACTACACCAAGTTGCCTCCAGGCCAATATCGCTTCCATGTCATCGCATGCAATAACGATGGCGTGTGGAACGAGCAGGGCGACACGATCGACTTCTATCTGCGCCCGCACTTCTACCAGACCCGGTGGTTCTCCGGGCTCTGCGTTCTGATTGCGATGCTGATTGCTGTCGCGGGACAACGACTTTACAGCCAGCGACTGCGTCGCCGGGCGGAGGAGCTTCACGAACTGGTCGAGCAGCGTACCAGCAACCTGAAGGCGGAGATTCTTGAGCGTCAGCGAGCGGAACAGGCTGCCGAAGCTGCCAATCGATCCAAGAGCGAGTTCCTCGCGAACATGAGCCATGAGATTCGAACGCCGCTCAACGGGGTCATCGGGATGACCGACCTGTTGCTCGACACCGAACTGAGCGACGACCAGAGAGACTGCCTGGAGACGGTGAAGTTCTCGGGTGATTCTCTGCTTACGGTTATCAATGACATACTCGATTTCTCGAAGATCGAGGCCGGAAAGATCGATCTGGAGATTATCGATTTCAATCTGCACAACTGCCTGGAAGAGGCTCTGAAGCCATTCACGCTTCGCGCCGAAGAAAACGGTCTTGAACTGCTCTGCGACATTGCCCCAGATGTTCCCGAGGTCGTCTGCGGAGACGCGGGACGACTGCGGCAGATCATCCTCAACCTGGTAAGCAACGCCGTCAAGTTCACGAGTCGAGGACAGGTGGCCCTACATGTGGAGGTCGATCCTGGGGCTTCGCCCCTGCAGTTGCTGCGCTTCACGATTGCGGACACCGGCATCGGTATCCCGGCGGAGAAGCTGCAATCCATCTTCTCTCCGTTCACTCAGGCCGATACCTCAACGACCCGCAAGTACGGCGGCACGGGTCTCGGCTTAACAATCTCGTCTCGTCTCGTCACGATGATGGGAGGCACCGTCTGGGTAGAGAGCGAAGTCGGACGCGGTTCAAGGTTCTGCTTCACTGCACGTTTAGGGCCGCCGAGTACATCGCACCACTTCAAGGAGTTACAGACAGCCGTCGATATCCTTCAAGGCGTTCGCATTCTGGTCGTCGATGACAACGAGACCAATCGAAAGATCCTGCAGCGAACTCTACGCCATTGGAACGCGGAACCCGCATGCGTTGAGTGCGGCGAAGAAGCATTGGCGGCGATGCAGGCAGCTAGTCAGAACGGGAAGCCCTATCAGGTTGTGGTGACCGACATGAATATGCCGGAGATGGACGGGCTTACGTTGACGGAGCAGATACGAAGCATGCCGCCAATCGCCTCGACTGCGGTCATCATGCTCACCTCCGGAGGGCGTCCCACGGACAAGGAGCGTTCCATCGAACTCGGGATCGTCTCCTACCTTCATAAGCCCGCTCGAAGAAATGAGCTGCTCGCCGCGCTGATGGCAGCCTGCGGATATCGTCCCGACAGCAGCATAACTTCCGGGACCGCTGCAGGCTTGTCACGCGGTGTGGAGCTGCGCATCCTGTTGGCCGAAGACAATCAGGTCAACCAGGCCGTAGCTACCAGGCTCCTGCACAAGATGGGCCACACCTTCGCAATCGCGAACAATGGGAAAGAAGCGCTCTCTCTGCTGACAACTCGAACCTTCGATCTCGTGCTGATGGATATCCAGATGCCCGAGATGGATGGCATCGAGGCGACGTCAAGAATTCGTCAGGAAGAGCGCGGCACCTCGAACCACATTCCCGTCATTGCCATGACGGCCCATGCGATGAAGGGCGACCGTGAGCGGTGCCTGGCGGCAGGCATGGATGAGTATGTGTCGAAACCTATCAACGCCTCGAAGCTGGAACTAGCGATAGCGACGGTGATCAGGCAGCGGAACCCCGCCAGAACTGCAGACCCGTCTGAACTGGCATCGTCAATGCGCCAGGGCGCTCCAGAGATGGCAGCCGTTTCGTGGGATCGAGATAAGGTGCTCGAGAACCTGGGCGGCGATGAGGACCTCTTCCGCCAGGTGATCGAGATCTTCATGGAGGAGGCACCCAAGCATCTCGCGGAGTTACGGGTAGCTATGGTTGAACGTGATGCAAAAGCCATCGAGAAGACGGCCCATAGTTTGAAAGGGGAGCTCGGTTATTTCGCGGTTCCAGAGATATTGCGCGCGGCACGAGAGTTGGAAGAGAAGGGAGCTCTCCCGGAGTGGGGTGGGGTGGTGGAGCTGATCGACTTGCTCGATGCCAGAGTCTCCGAACTTCTCGGAGCGATTCGAGCATCCTCTGAACTGCCGGCGGAGGCGAGATGAGCGAACCTGCGGAGTGGGAACTCGTCTCCCTGAATCAGGACCAGCCAGGGGAAGCTTGCAATCTTGTCCTGATTGCCGAGGACGATGTCATGTTCCGCAAGATCCTGCAAACATGGCTGGAGAGCTGGGGATACAAGGTGATGATTGCCGTCGACGGAGGCCAAGCATGGGAGATGCTGCAAGGCGAGGTCGCGCCCCATCTGCTGATCCTCGACTGGATGATGCCTAAGCTGAACGGAGTGGAGGTGTGCCGATTGCTCCGGGCGCGAAACCATTCGCCTTACCAGTACGTCCTGCTGGTGACGGCGAAAGACGGTACCACGGACCTGGTAGCCGGACTGGAAGCAGGAGCAGATGACTACCTTTCCAAGCCGTTCAACAAGAATGAGCTTCGGGCTCGACTGAGGACTGGCCGTCGAATCTTGACTCTCCAGGCGGATCAGTTGAAAGCTCATGACAAGCTTCAGTACCAGGCGACGCATGACGGTCTTACCGGGGTCTGGAATAGGAACGCAATCCTCGACATTCTGGGCCGGGAATTTGAACGTTCGAGCCGCAGCCATTCTTCGATGGGCGTCGTGATCCTGGACCTCGATCACTTCAAGAAAGTTAACGACACTCACGGCCATCCTGCGGGCGACTTAGTTCTGAGGGAGGCCGTGGGGCGGATACAGGAGGCACTGCGAAGCTATGACTTCGTCGGACGCTACGGCGGAGAAGAGTTCCTGATCGTAATTCCGGACTGCAGTGAGGTCCAGGTCGAGCGCTGCGCCGAACGCGTGAGGCTGAGAATAGCCGCCGAACCGGTCTACTTCAACGGAGTGGAAATTCCCGTGACTGCCAGTCTCGGCGTGGCCGTCACGAGTTCGCTGCCCAGCACTCCGAAAGAGGCCCTGGAGGCGGCGGATACAGCTTTGTATAGCGCCAAGAACGGTGGTCGAAACAGGGTGGTTCTCGCGCTCGCCGCGTAGTGTCCTCTACTCGTTCCTCAAGCGTTTCCGATGACCGCCGATACAGGAAATGTGAGATTAGACGATCGGTTGAAGAGCTTCCTTGTGGTCGCGCTTGCATTGGCCTTCAGCGTCGCGTTCTCCGCGCCTGCGCAGGTGCTCGATAAATACGACGTGCAACTCCATGGGTATGCGACGCAAGGCTTCCTATACAGCACCCAGAACAATATCTACACGACCGACTCCAGTGATGTCAGCCCGAGATGGACCGACGCCGTCGTCAACATAGGCGCTATACCCTCGGCAAAGATACGCGTCGGGGCGCAGGTCCGTTATTTCCTCTTTGGCAACTACAGTAACGGTGTCAGCCTGGACTGGGCGCAGGTTGACTACAGGGTCAATCAACACTTCGGCGTTCGCGCGGGCAAGGTGAAGACGCCCTCCAGCCTCTACAACGAAGTTCAGGATATCGATCCGGCCTACATCTGGTCTTTGCTGCCGCCGAGCGTCTATCCCGTCTCCAGTCGCAACTCCTTTCTCTCTCACGTTGGAGGGGTAGCCTACGGCAATGTGCAGGTAGGGGACGGTCTCGGCAAGCTGGAGTACCGTGCTTGGGGAGGCCGCCAAAAGATTGGGCCCAGCGACGGAATCTTCGTAATCTACCGGGAGCTAGGATTGGACTTGCCAGAAGGATTGCGTGGTGGCTACTTCGGAGGGACTCTTCGTTGGAAGACGCCCATCTCCGGCTTGCTGGTGGGTGCGGCGGATACCTGGAAGAGTGACTGGCAGAGCAAGGTGGTCCTTATAAACGCGGCGCTCACCGGAAAGGAAACGGTCCGCGCCTTCAACTTGCCGAACTACTTTCTCAGTTATAGCCATGGCAAGTTTGAAGCAGCGGCAGAGTGCACCCGTGTGCACCCAGTGATCCTGGACGCGTTTCCCGGGTTATCGCCGATCACCATTCGTGTGGACACGAGGGCCTGGTACGTACTGGGGAGTTACAAGGTGACGAAGAAACTCGGCACCGGTCTCTATTTCAGCGAGCAAGTAGATCATGCGGCCCTTCTGGGCAATCCGGCCCGCTTCTCCAAGGACTGGGCGCTGGCCGCTCGCTATGACTTCAATCAATACCTGTATTTGAAGGCGGAACAACATTTCATCGACGGCACCGCAATCGTCTACGACACAGAACTCAACCCGCGCGGCCTAAAACCTGACACCCGCCTCACCATCCTGAAGATTGGCGTCAGCTTTTAGGCGAAAGGAGAATGCTCCCATGAACGGATTCCGGACGCTTCTTTTCGCTGTAGCCGGGTTTCTGTTGCACAGCACGCACGGCTTGTCGCAAGTGATCGTGATCGCCAACGCGAGTGTGAGGTCTTCAAGCGCCTCGAAGGCAGATCTACGAGAAGTCTTCTCCGGTACCTCGTCTACCTTGAGAGACGGCACGCGTGTCGTTCCGGTCTTCCATCGCCCGGGCCCTGTTCAGGACGAGTTTGTCGCCACTTATCTCGGCAAGTCGGACGCGGCCTTTCGTGCAGCCTGGCGGAGCCTGGTGTTTTCGGGACAAGCCAATATGCCCAGATCTCTAGACTCGGACAGCGCGGTGGTTGCCTACGTCGCGCGAACCCCCGGGTCTATTGGCTACATCGAAAGCAAGAGCTCCCACGAGAGCGTCAAGGTACTGGCGGTCCAATAATTCATCGGGTCCAAAACTCTTTGCGAATAGGTGGAGATCGGCTGTCATGAATCGATGAGTCGCGCGTGTTTCTATGGGTTGAGTGGAACCCGATGAATAGTATTCGTTGGGTAATGACGATTACTTCCATCCTCCTCCAAGGGCGGCGTAAACCTGCACGAGGGATGCGGCTTCCTGTTGCTGCGCCTGTGCAAGGAGGAGCTGCGTGGAGTAGAGGTCGGTGTCGGTGGTGAGGACTTCGAGATAGCTGGTGTTTCCGCCGGAGTAACGCAGGCGGGCAAGGCGGACGGCGTCGGCTGCCGACTTGACCTGTTCGGCCTGCTCTTCGCGATGCTTGCGGGTCTCTGTGTAAGAGACGAGAGAGTTCGAGGCATCCTTGAGGGAGTTGAGAATGGTCTTCCGGTATTCGAGGAGCATCTCCTGTTGTTGGGCCTGCGAGAGATGGTAATTGCTGCGAATGCGGCCGCCATCGAAGATGGGCTGCGAGAGCGAGCCGGCGGCGTACCAGTAAGCGTTGCCGGTGGTGGCGATGGCGTTGAGCTGATTGCTGGCCGCGCCACCGAGGCTGGTGAGCGATATCTGCGGAAAGAACTGCGCGCGGGCTACGCCGATGCGGGCGTTGGCGGCGATGAGCTTCGCTTCGGCCTGCTGGACATCGGGACGGCGCTCGAGGAGCTCTGAAGGGACGCCGACGGGGATCTGTTCCGGATGGGGTTGCTCGTCGACGGAGAGTCCGCGCTCGATGGCTTCGGGGTTGTGGCCGAGCAGGACACTGAGGGTGTTCTCTTCGATGGCGATCTGACGTCGTAGGTCGGGGAGGTTAGCTTGAGCGGCGTGGAGAAGTTCTTCGGCCTGGCGGACGTCGGCTAGCGAGCCTGCGCCGTGTTGTTCGAGCGTCTGGGTTAGTTTGAGGGAGTCCTGGCGAGCCTTGATGGTGTTCTGGGTGATGGCGAGTTGGGCATCGAGGCTGCGGAGATTGAAGTAGGACTCGGCAACAGTCTGGATGAGGGTGACGCGGGTGGCGCGTTGACCCCAGTGGCTGGCGAGAAGTTCGGCTCTGGCGGCTTCGCTCTGGCGGCGATATAGACCCCAGAAGTCGAGGTTCCACGAGGCGTTGGCGCTGGGGCCGCCGCCGCGGTCGAAGGAGTTGCCGGGGGTGCCGTCGGCTTTGGTTCCGGCAAGGCCGACAGGAAGCTGGAGTGCGCTATAGCTCGCGCCGGCGTTGACGGAGGGCAGTTGCTGCGAACGAGCGATGCCGACCTGAGCTTGCGATTCGAGCACGCGCTGGGCGGCGATGCGGAGGTCGAGATTGTTGGCGAGCGCCTGTTTGATGAGGCTCTGCAACGTGGTGTCCTGAAAGACTGTGGGCCATTGCTCGTCGGCGATGGAGGGCGCGGACGATGTGGCGGCGACATCAGGTGTGACGCTGGGTGCAAGCGATTGGCGATAGCTGCCGGGGATGTCGAGCACGGGGCGCTTGTAGTCAGGGCCGGCCTTGCAGCCGACGATCAGAAGGACGAGCGCGCCGAGGATGGCTCCGCCGATGATTTGCCCGGTGCGTTTTGCGATGTGGATTGCAGACATTTGAAGACCTTCCTTTACTGGCAGCGATTGCGTTCTGGCAGCAATTGCAATCAGCGAACTTCTACTTCCTGGCCGTCGTGAAGGAGATCGCTGGGGCTGGCTACGAGGGTGTCGTTAGCGCCGACGCCGCGAAGAATCTCTACCTGAACTCCGAGGTCGCGACCGATGGTGACGGGGACGAAGTGGAGCTTGCGATCTGCTGCGACGGTGACGACGTGCATGCCGCTGTGGTCGATGACGAGCGAGCTGGTGGGAATGATGAGCGCGGTGCGCGGCTCGGCGAGCGTGAACTTTACCTGCGCATACATGCCGGGGAGGAGCGAGCCGTCGCGGTTGTCGAGCTGGACCTCGGTGAGCATGGTGCGAGCGGCGCTATCGAGCGAGCCGGCGCTGCGAATGACAGTGCCGGTGTACTCGCGACCGAGGCGTTCTTTCACATCAATAACAGCCTTCTGGCCGTCTGCGATGTTGACGGCGTCGGACTGCGGGACATCGATCTGAATGCGCAGCGAGCCGCTTTGCGCGATGTTGAAGAGCGGCTTGCCGACTGCGGAGCTGCCGGTGGTGACGAGGTCGCCGCGTTCGACGTTGCGGGCGGTGATGATGCCATCGAAGGGAGCGACGATGCGCTCGAAGCTTTGCATCTGGAGGAGACGGGCAACGTTGGCTTGGTTGGCGGTGACGTTGGCCTGGGCCGCAGTGATGTTGGCTTCGGCCGCGGTTACATCGGCGGTACGTGCATTGTGGGCCTGAACGGCTTCATCGACGATCTGCTGGGAGATGGCGTGCTCTTGTCCGAGCGGAAGGTCACGCTCCTTGGTAAGGCGGGTTAGTTCGGCGTTGGCCTTAGCTTGCTCTAGCGCGGCCTTTGCCTGTTGCAATGACGCGTCGGATTGAGCGAGTGTCGCGCGGGCCTGGAGAAGCTGTTGATCGACCTCTGGTGAGGAGATCACTGCGAGGACCTCGCCGGCCTTTACCTTGGAGCCGATGTCCACGGTGCGGCGTTCGAGGTAGCCCTCGGTGCGGGCGTAGACGGCGGCGGTGTAGAGAGGCTCGATGTTGCCGGGTAGAAGCAGCGTCGATGTGGGCTCGCCGGTCTTTGCGTGAAGCGTGGTGACGACGGGATGCGTGACGGGCGATTCGCGCATGGCAGCGAGGGCTTCCTTCTGCCGCGCAAGACGTGGCAGCGTGCCGACAGCTACAAGAGCGATGATGAGCACGGCTGCTCCAGCGATGCGGACGATGGTGCCGGAGGCAGTCTTCGATTGCTGCGTCGGAGTGGTTTCAGTCTGCTGTGTCATAGGGCCTCCTGTGGCGTGGCGGCATCTCTGCCGTGAATCAGGGTGAACATCAAGGGGACAAAGAAGAGCGTCGCGAAGGTGGCGACGCTGAGGCCACCGATGACCGCGCGTGCGAGTGGAGCGTTCTGCTCGCCGCCTTCGCCAATGCCGAGCGCCATGGGCAGCATGCCGATGATCATGGCGAACGCCGTCATGATGATGGGGCGCAGGCGGGTGTATCCGGCGGTGACCGCAGCCTCAAGTGGGGCGACGCCGGTGGCGCGAAGCTCGTTGGCGAAGGTGACCAGGAGGATCGAGTTCGCGGTGGCCACACCGATGGACATGATCGCGCCCATGAGGCTGGGCACGTTGAATGTTGTCTGGGTAAGGAAGAGCGCCCATACGATGCCGGTGAAGGCTCCGGGAAGAGCGCAGATGATGATGAAGGGATCGAGCCAGCTCTGGTAGTTGACGACCATCAGCAGGTAGACCAGCAGCGCCGCGAAGGCGAGGCCGAGGCCGAGGCGGTTGAAGGCTTCGTTCATGCTTTCGACCTGGCCGCGGACGACGATCTTCGTGCCTGGAGGCAAGCTCTTGCGTTCTTCGGTAACGATGCGATTGATCTTCGCGGCGACTGAGCCGAGGTCGTCGTCCTGCGTGTTGGCGTAAATGTCGAAGACCGGCGCGCCGTTGTGGTGATTGATGACGACAGGCATGACGGCTGGGGAGAGCGTCGCCATGTTGCCGAGGATCTCCGTCCGGTTGGTGAGCGTGTGGATGGGGATGGGCGTGTTGCGCAGAGCGTTGATGGAGTCGATGTTGTACTGCGGTGTCTGCGCGGCCACGGTGTAGGTGATACCCATCTTGGGGTCGAGCCAGAAATTTGGCTGCACTGCCGCGCTCGAACTCAACGAGATGTACAAGCTGTTGGCTACGTCCTGTTGCGTTAGCCCGAATTGCGCGGCACGGACGCGATCGATATCAAGGTGAAGGTCCGGAGCGTTGACGACCTGGTGCATGTGAACATCGACCGCACCAGGTACGGTGGCGACGCGCTCGCGCAGACGGCGGGCGATCTCGTAGTTGGCGGGATCGTAGCCTTGTATCTGTACGTCGATGGGAGCAGGCAGACCAAAGTTCAGGATCTGCGTGACCATGTCGGCGGGCTGGAAGAAAAACGTGAGGTCGGGGAACTGCTTCTGCAGTTGCGACCGCATCTGCTTCATGTACTTCTCGGTCGGGCCGTGGTGCTTGGGGTTCAGCGCGATGAGGACTTCACCGTCGGCGCTGCTGATGGTTGCGCCATCACCGAAGGCGTAGTTGAAGGTCTCGGGTGTGAGGCCAATGTTGTCCATGATGAGCTCAACTTCATCGGGCGGAATGATGGTGCGGATCTGGTCTTCGACCTGGCTGAAGAGGACCTTGGTGCTCTCGATGCGGGTTCCGGGCTGGGCGCGGATGTGCAGCTTGATCTGGCCGGCGTCGACGGCAGGGAAGAAGTCACGGCCAACGAACGGCAGCAGAAGGAACGCGGTGGACATGATGGCGAGCGACGCGATCAGCGCGGGCTTGCGGTGTGCGAGCAGGTACTGCAATGAGCGGGTGTAGCGCTCCTGCACCCAGAAGTAGCCTTCGTTGAAGCGGTCGTTGATGCGGCCGAAGAAGGAGCGCCTTGCGGGCACGCCGGCTTCGAAGTCAGTCTCGCCCTCGAAGTTATGCTCAGCGCCTAGCATGAAGTTCACGAGCACGGGGACCAGAGTCCTCGAAAGAACATACGACGCGAGCATGGCGAAGACGACGGCGAGCGCCATGGGCGTAAAGAGGAACTTCGCAGGGCCAGTAAGAAAGACGACCGAGACGAAGACGATGCAGATGGTGAGTGTCGATACGAGCGTTGGCGTTGCGATCTCGGATGCGCCAATGAGCACGGCCTCTTTGAGCGGCTGCTTGCCCATGTGCCGATGGATGTTCTCGATGGTGACGGTGGCATCGTCCACGAGGATGCCGATAGCGAGAGCTAGGCCGCCTAGCGTCATGGTGTTCATCGTCTCGCCCAGGGCGCTGAGGACGATGATGGAGCTGAGGATCGAGAGTGGGATCGAGATGGCAATGATGAGCGTGCTGCGCCAGCTTCCGAGGAAGAGCAGGATCATCAGTGCAGTGAGGCTGGCGGCGATGACGCCCTCGCGAAGTACGCCGACGATGGATGCCTTGACGAAGATGGACTGGTCGAAGAGTTCAGTAATCTTCAGACCCTTGGGCGCGGCGGCACGTGAGCCTGGGAGGACATCGTTTTTGATCTGGTTGACGATGTCTAGTGTCGAGACGGAGCCGGTCTTCATGATGGTGAGCAGAGCGGCCGGCTTGCCGTTGGCGCGGGCTACATTCCGCTGAACCGACCAGCCATCGCGAACATGTGCAACGTCACGCATGTAGACGAGCTTGCCATCGACTGTTTTGATGGGCACATCGTTCAACATCAGCGCATCGGTGGGACTTGAGTTTGTGCTGACGGTGTACTCGCTGGTGCCGACCTTCGCTGTTCCTGATGGAAGGGTGACGTTTTGCGCATTGATCGCAGCAGTGACATCGATGGGAGTGATGCCCTTTGCGAGCAGAGCGTTCTGGTCTAGGTCGACCATGATCTGACGAGCGACACCGCCGTAGGGCGTGGGCAGAAGCGTGCCGGGAACGGTAGTCAACTGCTGGCGAACGCGGAAGAGACCGTAGTCATAGATCTCGGATTCAGAGAGGGTGTCACTTGATAGCGAGAGCTGGATGATAGGCACGGTCGAAGCGCTGAAACGCAGGATCCACGGGGGATTTACACCGGGTGGCATGCGGAAGCGGATGGAGTTGACGGCTGCTCCGACCTGCGACATGGCGGCGTCGATGCGAACCTGCGGCTGGAAGGAGATCTTGATGACGCTTGCGCCATTAACGGTCTGCGAGTCGATGGACTTAACGTCGTTGACGACGGCCATGACGAACTCGCTGAAGGTGGTGACGCGCTGCTCCATCTCCTTTGCGGGCAAGCCGGAGTAGGACCAGATGACCGTGACCACTGGAATATCGATGTTCGGAAAGATGTCCGTCGGCGTAGTGGCAATCGACGAGAGGCCGAGCACAACAATCAGGATGGACGCTACGATGAAGGTGTAAGGTTTATTGAGCGCAAGTCGTACGATCCACATATCGGTCTCTCCAGCATTCGCTACGAAGGGTCAGCGTATACTTAGATGAGTATCGAATTAGTAGGATTCAGAGATTGTCGAGCAGCATCGAATTAGCTGCGAATGCGTCTGAGTGAATATGGGCAAGTTGACGGATGTTGAAGCGGCACGTATCGGCAAGGCACTCGGCGATCCAAACCGCCTTGCGATCTACACGCAGATATCTCAAAGCGATGAACTGTTCTGCGGCGAGATATGCGCGAAGCACCTCATCTCCGGTCCGACGGTGTCCCATCATCTGAAGGTGCTCGCGGATCTCGGGTTGATTGCATTCCGCAAGGATGGATTGAACGTGTACTACCGCGCTGTCCCAGATAAATTTGCTAGATATCTCGCGTTTATGGCCGATATTTGTCGCAAGCCTGGAAGGCGCGATTAACTGCGCGAAGAGTGTTTGGCGGTATCTCGCTGCCGTAGCGCGAGGGACGAAGATGCTCTTGCCGATGTACTACCAACTGTCGCTTGCGATGACGTGGGGCGGACCGTGTCTACCCTCGATGAGATCTGTGGATAAGACGATCTCAACATTCTCGTGATCTCGTTCTGGCAGCGCCTCGATCCAGGTTCGCAGGGCTTCTTTGTCGGTTACGAACTCTGCCGCAGCTTCGGTGCCGCTCTTACCGATGCCGGCAATGACGATGACTAGCTGTTCGATCTGAGGATCGAAGAACCTTGCCACGATCGCGTAGTCGCGGGTGGTGGATAGAGCGCTCTGTGAGTTATCGAACTGCCATGGCGAGGCGGGATGCTGGATGTCTTAAATCTCGTGCAGCGAATTACTGAGAGCGACGAATCGGAAGCGAAGGGAAGAGGTGAGCCGCATGGTCCACATGTTGTCGAAGCCTCCGATCAGGACGATCGGCCCGCGGCGAAACTCTTCGATCGTGGTCTCTGCGGCGCTCTGCGTATGCAGCGGAAGGGAATGCTTTGCGAGCACGCTCACGACTTCGCTATAGCTGACGACATCGCTCACCGAAACCATGTTCGAGCGGATCATGGTAGAGAGCGCTGTCTCTCCCCCCTCCGGGAGTTGCGCGAGGCTTGTCGGGGAGAAGTCGTTCCCATGGATGTCGAACGAGTGAACTCCAAGGACGATCATTGCCGGCCCTTTGGAGCGAAGTATTGGCCCCCAGAAGTACGTCATGCCGGCTTCCTGTCTCCGCGAGTTCACGACGTCGACGAGCGCGACGGAACATAGCGCGAGGGCCACAAGTGTTCCCAGTGCGAGGATCGTTTGCATACGCCTTGAACGAAGAGGGAAGCCCTTCGCATTTGCAGGAGGTATCTGTGGCTGCTGCAGAGAGGCGATGTTCTCTGGAATCAGCGGTGCGACGATAGGGAGCGGGCTGCCCAATAGATGCGCTTCTGGTGTGAGTTCGAAGTCATTCTTCACCGTTGGCTGTGTGAACGTGGGCGTGGTTACGTGCGGAGGCACGAAGCGCAACGCATAGGAACCTAGAGGGAGCTCCAGTCTAAGCTCCTGCCCATGATCGGGAGATTGATAGTACTGCGCGATGCGCTTGCGAACCTCGCCGGCCGTGATGCGTACCACCGGGTCGGCGTTGGTGTCGTAGTCGGCGGGTCTGCCGAAGACCTCAATGCCGAGGGTGCGTTCCTTTAGCGCATCCATCTTTCCCAACAGGCTCTGTTGAACGAGGTATCGAAGGAGAGCCGGATAGCGCTTGCTGTTGCGAAAGTGAACGCTGGTCGCCACGCGTTCTAACTGTTTCTGAACCTCTTCGGGGCTATCCCACGTAGGGTGGCCCGCGCTGGCTTCCTCTTCGGCAATCGTACTTAGAGCCGTTGTCGACATATCACGCCCTTCCAAAGCTTTCAAGACAGCAGGTGGAACAGCCCCGCCAATGGTCACTTGTTTGACCGCCAACGGTAATCTCTTCAGTGGAGCCACCGTATCATACGTCGTTGTAAACAAAACAATACAAGGGCCGTAGCTACAAATCATCGGGTAATTTTTGCCTGATACCGTAACAAACCTTCCGTATGGATTGGGAGCACGGTTAGGGTGTGACTTGTCATTGCCATAGTGAGTTTTCGCACTGGAGCCGCAACCGATTCACAAGGCGCAGCGCGATCCAACCCCTCCGCCCGAGTTGTAGCCGAGTGGTTCGATAACGCGAAAGTTGCATAGGGCTGGTTCGTAGTCGAACCGGTTCGCTGCACTAGTATTGCGGGAGATTGTTCCTTCATCGCCTTGTTTCTCTGATCTCTTCAGTTACTCCTCCCTTAACTGCTGTTCTGAAAGGCATCGCGATGAGAGAACTTCGCAGAAGCGTAGTGGTCCTTCCCAGGTTTAACGTGATTGAGGTGGCCAGCGCGCTGCTGCTCCTCGTCGTCTTGATGTGTTCACTGAAAGCCACCGCGCAGCAGGTGGAGTCTTCGCTGCCGCTGTCGCAGCGGATGACGATCGACCTGGCCGCAGGCGTGCCGGAGTACATTGCGAACGCCGCGTCGACCTCCAATGCGCCGCAAAGCAACTGGTGGTTCGAGAACACAGCCAATGAAACGGCTTACTCGATCCAGGGTTTTGCGGAGAGCAGCGACTCGAGCGCCAAGTGGCAGCAAGTTGGCTTGCCCTACGACGCGAATATTCCTCGAACATTCATTAACCAGACCTCTGGCGGCGGTCAAGGATCTTTGACCGGCAATGATAACTGGTACCGGCTTCACTTCAAGATCGATCCGAAGCTTGCCGCGCGCAAGTTCATGCTGGAGATTGAAGGCTCGCACACCGGCGTGCAGATCTACGTCAACGGAACTCTGCTGCAAGGCATCAGCGCGGTCGCTGTCAATGCGAAGGCGACGCACGTGATCGGATTCGTGCCCGTGGCTGTAGACCTCACACCGTATCTGCATGCTGACGGGACGACGGACAACGTGATCGCCATCGATGTATCGCGAGGAAGCACGTGGTTCGAGCAGCCCAACTTCTCCGGCGCCTTCCGATTCGGCCAGGCCATGGCGGGGTTGTTTCGCGATGTGAAGATGTTCGTGACCAACCAGGTCCATATTCCGATCAACGTCTACTCCAACCAAAAGACCTGGGGCACGTATGTCGGGACGGTATCGATCGTTCCCGCTGCCGATGCGACGGCGACTGCCGCTTCGGCGATCGTGGAGGTCCAGACGAATGTTCTGAATGAGTCTGCGACGACGCAACAGGTGACGTTGACGACGCAGATTGTCGATGCGAAGGGCGATGTTGTTGTGACGGCTCCGCCGATCACGCAGTCGGTCGCTCCGATGACTGCAGCCAGCTTCCCTGCGACGGCGCAGGCGATGTTTCAACAGCAGATCACGGTGCCGAACCCAACGCTGTGGTATCCGAACAACTCGACCTTCGGGAAGCCTTATATGTACAAGGTCTTCCACGTCGTCAGCGTCAATGGGACGGTGGTCGACTCGGCGCAGAGTCCGCTTGGAATTCGCACGATTACATGGGACAACAACCTGCCGTACTTCAATGGCCATGCGACGTATCTATGGGGAGCCTCGAGTCGCTATGACTATCCCGCGCTCGGCTCCTCGGTTCCGGACGAGCAGGTCTGGCGCGACGTGGCGCAGTTCGCTGCGAGCGGCGGCAACGTTTGGAGGCCGGGGCACTCGACCAGTAGCGAAGAGTTTGTGGAAGCGGCCGATGCGTACGGAGTCATGGTCGACCAGCCGAGCGGCGATGGCGAAGGCAGCTTCACCAATCCCTCGGCGGACGATACGACGCTGAAGGCCGAGATCCATCGCGACATGATCATCCGCGACCGCAGCCATCCTTCGATCCTTGATTGGGAAGAAGACAATGGCGGAAATAATATTGGCCTTGTGAACACGTTGTATACGCTTGAAGCGGAGTGGGACAACATCAATCCGCGCCAGCAGGCCACGCGTGCCTACCTTCCCGCCTATGCAGAATTTGTCGGACTGCAGGAGTGCGATGGCGCGGGGTGTGAGTCGGGAATCAAGAACAGCAATCCCACGAAGCCCGCGTTTGGCGCGGAGTATTGGGACAACATCGGCACGGGCCGAGGCCTTGCCTACGATAACGAACTCGCGTTCGCCGCGCCCTATCTGAACGACTGGCGTCAAGGCCGCGTGAACAACGCCTATGGCATGGCGCAGTGGTACTTCGCCGATACTCCGGGCGAGGTAAGCCTTTGGTCCGAGTATCAGAACATCGTCGACAACAGGATCGATCCGACGACCGGCCAGAAGGTCGACAGGTCGAACTATGTTCGATCGCTCGGATACTCGATGGTCGACCAGAACCGTTTCCCGAAGCTGCTTTATTACATCTACCAGGCAAACTGGGTTCCGTTTTCTATCAAGCCGGTGGTTGCCTTGGCGCACCATTGGAACAGGGCGTACGAGTACAAGCAGGGAACTCCGATCCAGGAGAACGCCTTCAGCAACTGCCCCGCGGTTCGACTGCTGATCAATGGTGTGAACAAGGATCCTCTGACCGGCGCGACGCTTGCGGACCAGACGCCCAACCCGTGGACGGTGCAGTCGGAGAACGACCTGACGCAGAGCACGACGGTGATGCCGGGCCAGGTGCATTGGATGGTGAACTGGGTCGCGGGCACGGTAACGGCTGAGTGCATCGACAACAGCGGCAACGTGGTGACAAGCGCGACCGACACGCGAACGACCGCGGGCGCAGAGAACAAGATTGTACTCAAAGCGGTATCCGGGCTGGTGAAGCCGGATGGCACCAGCTTCGAATGGACGTCGAATGGATCGGATGCCGCCTTTGTGGTGGCCGAGGTTGAAGACGCGCAGGGCAACATCGTTCCAACAGCCGCCGACAACGTCACCTTCTCGGTGACCGGGCCGGCAAAGTATATGGGTGGTACGGAGCAGGTTGTCGCGAGTCCCTTGTTCACGAACTACTACCAGGACGCGTTCTCAGAGGCGAACAGCAACGTCATCAACGGCGTTCCGTATGCATTCTTTCACTCGCCGGGCGATCCTGAACTGAACTTCGAGGGTGGCCTGACGAAGATCGCACTTCGCAGCACCTTCACGCCAGGTACGGTCACCGTGACGGCAACCGCACCCGGTCTTACAACTGGAAGCGTTCAGCTGACTTCTGTCGCACCCGCACCACCAGTGCAATCGCAGCCACCGGCCATCATCGTGCCTCCGGTGAGTCAGTCCGTGACGGCTGGCTTTCCGGCGACCTTTACCGTCGCGGCCAGCGGTTCTGGATCATTGAACTACCAATGGTACGCGGGGAAGACCGCCATCGCCGGTGCAACCTCGACGAGCTACACCACGCCCGCAACGACGACGGGAAACAACAACGAGACGTTCATGGTGACGGTCACCAGCGCGAGCGGATTTGGCGCGGTTACCTCCAATCCAGTGACGCTCAGCGTGATTGCGGCAGCGAATGCGGCCATCACCACGCAACCGGCCTGGCAGAGTGCTGTCGTGGGACAGACGGCGACGCTGACTGTAGTTGCTTCGGGCTCTCCGACCCTGAACTACGCGTGGTACGAGGACAACGCGCAGGTAGCGAATGGCCCGCAGAACAGCTTCACGACGCCGGTGCTTACAGCGGCTGGAACGCATACGTTCTACGTGATTGTGAGCAATCCGCTGAACAAGGTGCAGTCTTCGAACGCAGTGATTACGGTCAATGCCGCGACGCCCGTAAGCTTCCTTACCCAGCCTACGAGCCAGATTGCCGCAACGAACCAGCCGGTGAAGTTGATCGCGACCGTTGCCGGTTCCGCTCCGTACACATATCAGTGGCAGTTCACGCCGCAGGGTGGCCAGGCGACGATCCTCGAGGCCGACACGCAGCTTTCGAATGCGATCGCCTACGTGATCCCGGCGATGAGCTCGGCCAATGTTGGAATGTACACCGTGACGGTGAACAATGCAGCGAACGTTCCGGCGACAAGCGCAGCAGCGAAGGTCACGCTGGCTCCTCCGGGGAACAACCTCGCACTCGGCAAGCTGGCTACTGCAAGCAGCACGCAGAACGCTTGCAACGATGCAACCACCGCCCCACCGCTTACCGGCGCAGGTTGCCTGGGTGCGGAGAACGCCGTGGATGGCAATCTCAACAGCCGATGGGGCTCGGCTACCGCGGGCGCGCCGCCAACATCGGCGGTCGCAGGCGTCGACCCTTCGTGGCTGCAGGTCGATCTCGGGTCGGTACAGCCGTCCAACACGGTCGTCATCACCTGGGAGGCGGCCTACGCGGCACAGTACCAGATCCAGTACACCAGCGCTGATCCCACCACGAACCCGGTGTGGAGCGTCGCCACAACCAACAACTCGGGCGCGGGCGGGACGGAGACGCTTACCTTCCCCACGGTCCAGGCGCGCTACGTTCGCATGTTTGGGAAGGTGCGAGGCGGCAACTACGGGTACTCGATGTGGGAGTTCCAGGTCTACAACATCCCTCAGCTTGGGGCGACGACAGAGCGCTATAGCGTCAGTGCCAGCAACCCGGCGCTGATCGTCGATAACCTGCTTGGGCTTACGTGGACGAGCACGGTCAAGACCAACCCGGTCATCGGTTCGCAGTTCACGGGAGTCGACGCTGCGGCGTATTGCTCGAGCATCGGCATGAGGCTTCCAACCCAGGCGGAGGCGCTCGACATCAGTGGCATCAATAATTCGTCAAAGGCTTTCCCCGGTGCATGGAATACCTGGACTTCGACGCTCGACCCAAACAACGCAAGCCAGACTGCGATCGTAGGATTCGACGGCAGTGTGGAAGAGAAGGTGACGAACAACTGGCCGGGCGAGACGTTCTGCACCATGGGCACATCGTCGGCGCAGGCCGCGGCGATCCAGACTCAACCGCTGGCTGCGAATGCTGCGGTTGGGCAGTCGGCGATGTTCACTGTGGCTGCGACAGGGAAGCCGTCGCCAAGCTACCAGTGGCTGGAGAACGGCAATATCATTCCCGGAGCGACCTCCGCGACTTACATCACGCAGCCGGTCGCGACGGTAGACAGCGGCTCGACCTTCAGCGTGATCGTGCAGAACGGCGAGCGAAGCAACACGAGCAGCGCGGTGAAGTTGACTGTGGGAGGCAATACCGGTGGTGGCGGAGCGACTGCGCCTGTCATCACCACGCAGCCCTCTAGCCAGACGGTGACTGCAGGTACGAGCGCGACCTTACGTGTCGTGGCTACAGGAACTGGAACGCTGAGCTATCAATGGCGGAGGAACGGCGTGGCGATCACGGGGGCAACGGCAAGCTCTTACACTACGGCGGCTACGGTCGCGGCAGACAACGGAGCGCAGTTCAGCGTGATTGTGACCGCTAGCGGTTTGTCTACGACCAGCAGCGTGGCCGTGCTTACCGTAAGCGCAAGTGGTGGCACGGGCGGCGGCGGTAGCAACGATGTGGTTGCCATCGACGCCGGCAGTCCCGTAGCAGTTGGGAGCTTTGCGGCAGACGCGATGTGTGCCAATGGTGGGGAGTTCAATCCCAGCCAGTCGATCACGATTTCCAGCGGCATAGCGTCGATCGCCGCGCCGGAGAAGGTGTATGAGAGCTCCTGCCAAGGCAACCAGACGTATGTTATCGGCGGGCTGGTCTCAGGCAGCAGCTACACCGTGGTGCTGCACTTTGCGGAGCTGTACTTCACGACCGCAGGCTCGAGGCAGTTCGATATAGCTATCAACGGAACTCCAGTCGCAGGGCTGCAAAACTTCGATATCTTCGCTGCTGCCGGCAACGCAAGATTTACGGCAGTAGTGAAGTCGATCGCGAACATAGTTGCAGTGAACGGCCAGATCACGATCGCCTTCACAAGAGGGGTTGCCGATCAGCCGATGTTCAACGGCATCGAAATACAAGGTGGAACGGTGGCGAGCGTGCCTGTGGCCACCGGTATTGCTATCGATGCGGGCAGTCCCACGGCGATAGCAGGCTATGCGGCGGACACAATATGTCCCACCGGGTCGGAGTTCGACCCCGGCCAGATCATCACAATTCCGGCTGCGATTGCGTCGAGTGCCGCTCCGGAGAAGGTCTATGAGAGCGCCTGCCAGGGCAACCAGACGTTCACCATTGGAGGCCTGGTCTCGGGCAATAGCTACACCGTGGTGCTGCACTTCGCGGAGCTGTACTTCACGACTGCGGGTTCAAGGGAGTTCAACGTAGCGATCAATGGAGTTCCAGTCGCAGGACTGCAGAACTTCGATATCTTCTCCGCGGCGGGCAAAGCCCGGTTCACCGCTGTGGTGAAGTCCATCGCTAACGTGACAGCGGTCAACGGCCAGATCGTGATCGCCTTTACGCGAGGCGCGGCGGATCAACCGATGTTCAACGGTATCCAGGTCCTGGGCACGCTGGCGACTGCACCTCCGACTCCAGCCGCGCCGACGATTTCCGCTCAGCCGAAGAGCGTGACCGTCTCTGCGGGAACGAGTGCGACCTTCTCGGTCACAGCGGGCGGCACCGGACCGTTCACATATCAGTGGACGAAGAACGGCGTTGCCATTTCTGGCGCAACTGGCGCCACTTACACGACGCCGTCAACATTAGCCACGGATAACGGCAGCAAGTTTGCCGTTATCGTCAAGAACAGCGGCGGATCGATAGTGTCGAGCGCCGCCACGCTAACTGTCACCACGGCAGCTGGGCCGACGATCACCTTGTCGCCCGTGAGCCAGACCGCGACCATCGGAAGGACGGCCACATTCACCGCGTCCGCTACGGGTGGCTCAGTTCCGTTGACGTATCAGTGGTCGAAGAACGGTACGCCGATCACTGGCGCAACGGCCGCCACCTACACCACGCCTGGAACGACGGCAACGGACAACGCAGCCGCTTTCACTGTAGTCGCCTCAAGTGGCGGCATCGCATCCGCACCTTCGGCGAAGGCGGTTCTGACGGTGAGCACTGCCAATCCGTCGACGGTCACCTATCCGGGAGCAATCGGAACGGACCTGAACAACAACACGAATGGAGCGTACCCCGACAGCGAGATCTTCGTTGAGGTGCTCGGCAACAATCCCGCAAACGGAAATGCACTCTCGTGGGTGGGCGCAGATGGGACAGTTCATGCGGCGAGTGTTGCCGATAACACGGCAGCGAACCACCTGACCGGGCCCGACGGCAAGAGCTACCCCGCGTATTCGTTCACGCTGGCACAGAGCAAGCTGCTGAAGCTGCCCGCGCTGAGTTCGGGGCGCGTCTACATCTCACTGGGCGCCCCGATGTATATGCCGATCATGCCTGCTCCGGCAGGAGCGCCCCTCGGATATGCCGGGGCGAACCCGCAGAACGCTACCGATCCGAACATCAAGACGCACTACGACTGGTACGAGTTCACGACCGGTCTGAACGCGGACGGCACACCGAATATCTTCGTCAACACAACGCAGGTCGACCAGTTCGGCTTGCCGCTGCTGCTGGATGTCTGGGACGCGACACCGGAGATCAATGTCGCCGGGGTTGTGACCAACCACGGACAGACAGGCATCACTGAGTCCGTCGCAACGATCGATGCGGAGTATGCAGCGCAGACACCGGCTGCCTTCCATCTCAATCCGGTATCGAACCTGCGAATTCCCGCGCCCGCGAAGGACACCTTTGCGGCGGGCGGGGCAAACGACACGTACTTCGACAGCTATGTGAACTCGGTATGGAGTTACTTTGCTACGAACACCCTGACTCTTTCGCTGAACAATGGCAGTCGTGAGTTTGTGGGCAACACGACCGCCACGCAGTTCCAGTTCGTCGAGAAGAATCTGAACAACGGAGCGTATGTGGGAGGCAACTACGTCGTTGGCAAGCCGACTACACCTGAGATCCTCGCTTGTGATGGCGTGTTCAATAACGACGGCAACAACGGTAAGGGTGGTCCACAGGCAGGAGGAACGCTGGCTATCGAGGTGCAACTCTGCGCGGCGTTCAATCGCCATGTAGTTGAAACTCCGGCGCAGTGGACCGTGCCAGCAGACTTCTACCTGGCCGCACCCGCAAACTATTACGCGCAGTTCTGGCACAACCATAGCGTCGAGGGACTCGCATACGGATTCCCCTACGATGACGCAAGCGGCTTCAGTTCTACGATCCAGTCTTCGCATACGCAGCACATGGCGTTTGGCATCGGCTGGTGATGTGGGTTAACCGGAAGCTATCCTATCTTCTCGATAGGGACTTCTCCCCGAACAGGAAACCTGCGACGTATCGGCCCGAGTGATACCGGTCCGAGCGTCGCGGTCTCCGCAACTGCCACGCCAGCCACGGTGATACACGGTGCCTGCGCGCCGACGTTGCCCTGGAAGTCGACGCCGAGCGAGTAGAGTCCATGCGGCTGACCGGTCGGCACAATCAGGCCTCGGGTTCCGTCGACGTTCCACGCGATGAAGAGTTCGCGCAGGCCGCCGGCAAACGGCGAGGCAGGAGTCATGTGGATCCACTGCCAGATCCGCAGCCATGGCAAGGGCTCGGGGCTTTCGATCAGCAGTGCTTCGATGGTATTGCCACTGGTGTTCGTGATGAGGCTGATCTCGGTATCGGGAACTGCCGAAGGCTTCTGGCCGCTTGCGAGTTGCGGCAGGCCGAGGGCTGCGATGAGGCCATCGAAGATCGCACTCGATGCCTGCTGAAATAGCCTCCATGTCTGGGTGGTAGCGGCGCGATCGACGACCAGGTCTCCGGCTCCTGAGCCGGAGAGGCCAGGAATAGGAAGTAGGTTATCGGCTAGTGGGTTGAAGATGGCGACGAGGTCGTTGAGCTTGCGTACAGCGATCAGATAGTTCTCTTTCGCAGTCTGGTAAGTCGCGAGGCCAGCCGACGTGTTGATCCAGTCCTGCGCGCTGATGCCGGTCGCGTAGTGCCGCAGCGGAGTCGCGGTGGCCACGCCTGCCAGTTGTCCGGTTGCGTTCGCCATCTGGTCGGTGAAGGTCTTGTATCGCGAGGTGGTGAACTGCACGCGCTCCAACGTGGTTAGCGCGTCTTCGTAGGCGAAGTAGGCCTTGAGCGCAGCTAGCAGGCTGATGGCGTCGGTCGCCGTGAGCACCGCTGCGAGCGATCCTGCGCCACCGGTTTGAACCGCCGCCAATCCTCCTCTGTCCCGGCCTCGGAGCAACGGCCCGGCGACTACATCAAGCGTGTAGCGCGTCTTCGGATAGAGCTGACGGAACCATAGCTGCGTCGCGGCGGCTGCAGCGGCCTGCTCCTCGGCAAGATGCAGAAGTTCTCCGGCGATGATCGGATTGATGGTGGCGATCACGGAGTCGCCGCCGCGAGCGGTAATTATCGACTTAGCTGCCAAGACAGCAGGGCTGATCGTCGTACGCGCCGAGTCAGGGAGCACGTCGGGCTGAAACTTTGCTTTGGTCACGTCCAGGGCGACTGCGGAGCGCTTTTGCAATCCGGCCTCCTGAGCGCGTGTAAGGTTGACGCGCCCGGTGGTCGAAGGTGGAGAGATGATCTGCGGAAGAGGCAGAGCGAAGGCTTCGGCGACAAGGGCGCTCTGTTGCGGGATCGACGCCACATGGATCGCCAGCGGCACTAGTAAGGTGTGGTTGTGATTGCGGTCTGTACAACGGAAGTGCAGTGAGTTCGCGACCGAGCCGGACGAGAAGGCGGTGTACAGCGCGTTGACGTAGCTCTCAACGAACTCTACGTTGAGGTCGTAGCCGTAGTAGGCGGCGAGCGAGCCATCGAGCGGCCATGACCATTGCGTGTAAGTCGTCAGGTCGCCTAGTGCGCCCGCGAGCGGGAAGCTGGCAGCGGTCTGTCCGTCGCCGCAGTTTGTGGAAAGTACGGGATACGTCGAAGGGCCGGCGGGAAGCGGCGGCACCGGCGGTGTGACGTTACCAATCTCGGCGGTCCCCGGTCCGGTTGCGGTTTGAAAGTAGGCGAACTCCACGATGGGATTTCCTGGTTGGATGTCCTGGTAGTCCGGCGCGCCGCCGTTGAAGCGGCCGGCCTGGATCTGGGTGACGGACTTGATCGCGTAGAGCGACTGTGGATCGGGCAGGATCGCCATGGGCACAGGGGCGGAGGTGTATTCGAGGGAGTAGAGCAGCAGGAACGATCCGGAGGAGAGTGTCAACTCTCTGATCGGTTTTCCGCCGCTGTCGAAGTTCAGGGTAAAGGCCTGCGTCGTCGGATCTTGGAAGCTCGAAAGGGGCGTAAGTACGGCGCCATCGCCCGTGCAGTTCGGGGAGAAGATATCGGTGAACTCGCCGTCGCGCATGTAAGTCATCGCAACGATGGTGGTGACGACCATCGCCTGCGGGAAGGTAATGGTGACGGAATAAGAGGCGTGTTTGAAGTCGGGCTCGAAGAAGAGACCGGGAACGATGCCGCCGAAGTTGATGCCATCGATCGTGACAGCGTCGAAGCCGCTGGTGCTGAACTGCAGGCCCTGATCGGTGAACGAGGTGGCGAAGGTCTTCTGCGCCGTCTGGCTGCTCCACTGTGCGGAGTGGTCCTGACCGGGCAATAACTGCCACGGGAAGACCTTCAACTGTATCTGGACCTGTCTTGGGTCTTGCTTGGTCGGCGGTGGGACGACCCAGACACCGTTCATGAACGTTGGGCCGACGGGCGGCGGAGGATCGCTGGGAGCGGGAAGCGGTGTTGCATGGCAGACCAGGTTCCACGCGCTGCCGTCGTACTCGTAGAGCGATACCTCAGTCAGCTTATGCAGAATCTCGAACTGCACCGAAGGTGGCTGCGGATCGATGTTCGACATATCGTCTTTGGCGACGAGACCCGGCGGCGGAGGAGGCTGCACCGTGACCAACTCCGGGGGGAGCGTCGTAGTCAGGTTGACGAAGCCGATGCCGTCCACGACGGGGTGGGCAAAGCTTAAGGTGAAGTGTGCGTCCTGCGGCACGACCGGGGCGATGGGAACGGGGCTTCCTGCAGGTGGTTGTGGAGCGTTCGGATTGAGGTCCGGAAGAATGTTCTCCGGCGCGATTCCGGTGACGCGGTTCTGCCAGTTGGTGAGTGAGTCGCCGGTTAGGTTGAGAATGCCTGGCTTGTCAGGATTCGCGACCGTTCCCGGGATGTCGTACTGCACGGGAAGATCCGGCATCGGGCCGCCGGGACGATGCGCGAGCAGCACGTAATGGTCGGTGGCCGGCTTGTCGTTCGCGTCGGTGTGGTCGACGAGCGTTACATCGATGTGGCTGAGCGCGAGCGGCGCGGGAGGTATGCTGCCGTCGTCTCCTCCCCACGTGAGCGAGATGGTCGCGCTGGGGCTGGGCAGCGGCCAGGGAAGATCGATCTCGACGGAGATCTCGCCGTGAATCCAGAACGGGTTTGGAGCGCACCCTTCAAGCAGCGCATCCGCTGTAAGGCCGATGCCGATGCCGAAGGCGCTGAGATGAATGTCGCCGTGAAGCTCGATGCCTCCCGAAACCTGGAGCGGAGACCATTGAATGGCGACGAGCGTTGCAAGGTAGGCATCGATGCTCGCCGAGAGCGGCCCGAAGCTCCACGAGTTCTTATAGCCGGTCCATGTGCCGGTAATCAGGCCAGAGTTGCTGACGACGAAGTATGCATCGGTCTCGAATAGGTCGAAGATGCGGGCCTTGACGCGCTTGTCGTGCGGCGGCAGTCCGAGCGCGAAGAACCACTCCCCCTGGTTCGCATCGACATACAGTTCAGCCGTCGCTTCGATGTCGAGCACGATGGGGATTGCGTAGTGGGCGTCGATAGTGAGGTCGAAGGTTCCGGAGTTGCCGTCGAAGGTAGCCATCGCTTCGAAGTTCGCGTCTTCGGATGCCCCGCCGAGCCGCTTCGAGAGGATGTTGGCCTTACCGATCAGCGAGATGATGGGCCCGGGCAACTCCAGGATCAGCATGATCGCTGCGGACACGGTGAAGCCATCGTCGACGCTGGTACCGATGGTCGCGCCCGCGCCGATGGCAAAGGCTCCATCCTTCGGCACAAGCCACTTGTTCGCGTCGGTGGCGCTGTAGTCGGGCGTCGCCGAGAGGTCCGGCCCGGCGGGATACTTGTACCACTCCCACCAGGTATGGTCGGGCTCGGGTTCAGGTTGAAGACCACTGGCGACGAGGCCTTGCAGGCCGTACAGAGAGATATCGAGGAAGAGCGGTATGCCGACCGGCAGCTCGGCGTCGATATCGAGGAAGAAGACGGACTGGCCGCCAAAGTTGCCGACGATGAAGTTTGCGTCGACCTCAAGGCTACCCGCTGCTTCGATGACTACCTTCACCATGCCGGCGAAGAGATCGACATGTTTCACCGTTCCTGCGGGCGCGCCCTTGGGGTCGGTTACGTCATAGACGGTCGGTAGGAGGCCAGCGTTCTTGAAGTCCTGCTGCGAGCTGCCGTCGACGTGGATGTGATCGATCTCGCCGTCGATGGTCAGCACGCCGGGGATGGAGAACGAGATGCCGACGCCGTCGAAGGAGAGCGCACCAGTGGTGAGGTTGATCTTGAGTCCACGCACCGAACCGCCGAGCGAGAGACCTTCGACGAGGTGGATGTCGCCGTTGAAGCCGATCCACTTGCCATCGGCGTCGCTGCCCATGCCAAGCTTCTGCAAAGCTACGTGGAAGCCGAAGAAATCGAGCGAGCACTGGCTGGGCAGGTCGATCCAGCCGCCATCGAGCGAGACGTGGCCCTTGCTGTCGATGCCGAGCCCGCGAAGCTCGAAGGTGGGCCACTGCAGGCCCTCGGTCTCCATGATGAGGCTGCCGGAGATGACGATCTTGAAGCTTCCGTCGGGAGCGCGGTCGAGCTCGAAGGAGGCGACGTCAAGCTCCACCGAACCAAGGCCGCCGGGCAGCGCATACTTCAACTGGACAAGGCCATCGGGCGTGGTGCTCTGTTGGGTTTCGACGGCGGCCAGCGAGAGCGAGAAGCTGCCATCGGACTTGAAGCCGAGCTCGACATCGACCGTCTCGGGGTTGCCGCTGGGATCGGTAAAAAAGGGGACGGTGAAGCGGCCGCCGATGTGGCTCTGCGCGAGGCCGCCATGGGCCAGGGTAACGTCGAAGGCCGTAAGCCCTATGGTGAAGCCGTCGAAGAGCGTCGCCGAGAGCGGATTCGCATCGAGCCCATCGACGAAGATCCTGCCCGAGAGGCCGCCGGAGCCGATGGTCACATCATCGATGTTGACGGTCTGGCCAGTCGAAAGCTTCAGCCCCGTCGAGATGCCATTGCTGTCGCTGGTGACGGTGAGGACGCCCGGCCCCAGTGCGGCGTCCGCGGCCTGTTGCAGGATCGCGGCGCCTTCAGACTCGAGCAGCGATAGCGGTAGTAGCGATAGAGTCGACATGCCTGGACCTTCTTCCGATGAGCTTGCTCTCGAAGCGTTCTCGTTACTTCTGGATCTCCTCCGCTCTAGGCAGGGAAGAGGTTCGCCAACTCGCGAAGCTGCTGCGAGAGTTGAGCCAGCTCAGCGGCTGCGACTCCGATATCGCTGGTGGCTGAAAGTAGATTTTGCACCTGCGTGAAGAGCGCGCTGCCTGAGCTGAGCACCGTGCTGGCGCCGCCGGGCGCGAGCGTCTGGGCCAATGCAAGGCCTTGCTGCAAAGCGTTCATCGCGTTCATGGCGTCGGTCGCGCTGGGCAGGCTGGCAAGGCCGTCGGCGATGCTTTGCACCACGCCCGAGACGTCTGTCAGAGACTTGTGAATTGCCTGGCCCGTCGTCTTGATATCGGCCGAGGCTCCGAAGATGAGCGTGAGCAATGTCTGAATGGGACCGAAGAGAGATGCGTCCGAGGCGTTATTCGGTGACTCCCACTGCGAAGGAGCGCCCGTCGCAGCCGCGGGATTGGGAGTGACCAGAACGCTCAGCGCGTTGATTACTGGAGCAATTGGATCTGTCGGCATGACATCTTCCTTCCTGTTTCTCGTTCTGCTTTGTTCGGAGAGCGTGAGCGGTTTATGAGCCGGAGGCCAACGCAAGCAACTGCGCGGAGAAGGCCTTCGAAGGTGTGGAGAGGTTGCCAAAGATGTCCACGGCAACGATGCAATAGAAGTTGGGGCCGGTGAGATTGAGCGATGGAGCGCCGGAGATCGCGTTCGGATCGGCGGGCGTGCCGCCGCTGGTGAACCCGTCGACAAAGGCCGCGCGGCGTATCGGGACTTGCCCGAAGACCTTCACCTTTCCTGCGAACGTTGCGACGACGACGACGGGAACCCCGCGACCGAGGCCGATGCGAAGGCCGGTGAGGCGCGATTGCGTCAGCGTATCGATGATGAGCTGCGCGATGCCTCCTTTGGCGGGCGGCGTCCAGTAGTTGAACGCCTTCTGCGCCAGCGGATCGAGCTTCGCGTCGTACTCCGCTAGGCGATAGACGCCGTTGATCGCGTCGGGCGCAGGGCCGATGGGCAGTGCGATCTCACCTGCGTCGCTGTCTTCGTAGTCGCGCGCGCAGAGCCTGGGATCGGGCGTGAGGCCGATGATGCGTGGATCGAGAAGTCCGGCCCCAAACGAGACACCTTGCGCAACCTTCGGGTTGAACTGCGTTGCGGCAAGAGCGGAGGGCGCGACGGGATGCGTAGGATCAGCGCCGAAGTAGCGAAGATCCGTGAGGGATGCGGCGGTGCCCGCGCGATAGATGATGTAGGCTGCCACATCCGGATTGCTGTCGAGCGCCCATGCCGCGATGATCGCCGACTGCGTCGCTTGCAGCTTGTAGAAAACCGGCGGACGCGGTGGCGTGACAATGCGCGTGTAGTACGGCCCGATGGAGCCGGTGACTCCACTGACGCTGCCCGAGGCATTCACCGCCGCCAGCTTGTACAGGTTGCGACCGAAACCAGTGCCGTCGACCGCATCCGAGATGGCCGACTTCGGAGGGACAGGTTGCGTATTTACCCGCGCGAAGCCGGCAAGATTCGCATCCACATCCGCAAGCGCGCGCAATTCATCATCGAGCAGACCGCCGTAGAAGTGATCGACGAAGGCGCGTTGCGCTGCGGCATCGTTCAGGACGTTCGCCGTCGTAAAGGTGGTCCCGTTGAGCGCGTTGTAGGCTGTTATCCATGCTGGGACTTCTGTGATCCACGCAGTGAGGTCGGGCCTTCCCGCGATCGACGGATTATTGTCGACAGCATTGCCACCGCGCCGCTTCAAGTCTGCAAGGATGAGCGAACGCACCGCTGCGCGCTCCAGGATGTAGCCGGAGATTCCTGTAGGCGCGCTGGTGTCGAAGGGCAGCGTCTTGCCAGCGCTGCCGGTAAAGTCAGCCGGATCGTAGTAGACGTGATGCACGTCATGTACGGGGGTGGGCGGTGCGGGCGGCACCAGCCGCTGCGGCCCGGTAAAGGCCAACGCGACCGACTGCGGCTCGGGGCGCGGCGGGTTGATACCGTTTGGGTCGATGATCTGTTCCGTTGCGTCGAACGGATTCTTTGTGGAGCCGGTGACCGAGAGCCGTGCCCGCGCCGTCTGCTGGTCGATGGGAATGTTCATCGGCACCGACAACGACATCTGCTTGCCATATCCACTGACGAGATAGGCAGGCTGATTGACGAATGCGGCTGGCGTGGCAACGATGCGCGCCGCCGCTCCGGCCTTGATTCGCGCAGTGATGGGGCCAGGATTGGGATCGTTCGGATTGGATGGCCGCACGACGTAGCGCTCGTTGGTGCCATCTGCGAGCGTCAGCATCAACACTGCCGCGGGATCGCGAACGCCGAGCGCGGGCAACGCGGGGGTGGTTTGAATATCGACGGTCCACGTCGAGCCATCGCCCGACGGTGTGACATCGACCGAGGCCACCGTGAGCGCCTGAACGTTGCGCGCGGGCAGAGTAATGTCGGCGGTTGTCAGTGTGCCAGCGGGCACGCCGGTGGCGATATCAAGGAATTCGATGTTGATGCGAGCGGTCTCGACATCCGGGTACATCAGAAACGCAGCGCCAGACCAGTTCACGTTGAAGATGAGCCTGCCGCCGACCCATGCTGAACCATCGGCGGAGGGCGCGCCACCGTTGGCGCTAGTGTTATCGAACTGTAGTATGCGGAGTTGCGTCGGCGCGGCGGCGATCTTCTCGACCGGCAACGCCGCGGTGCGGTGGCTCCACTTGCCAAGTGCTCCAAAGATGTCGAAGCCGGCGACGCGATAGCTATAGGCGGTGATGGGATCGACCACGCCGTTGTCGGCGAGCCGGTAGAGACGCTTCGACGTAATCTTCGAGTGAGCGGGCGTCGGCGAGCCTGCGGCCACGATGCGCTCGGCGATGCGGACTATGCTGGATGGTTTGCCGGTGTCCTCGCGCTCGGCGACAAAGCCGATGGGCAAGGTTGGCGGGGGCAGGGCACCGGGGTCGGTGATCGGGTTGCCGGGCGGTGTGACGGTCGGCAGATCAGGCGCGGGCCATTCGACATCGAAGAGGCTGTGCGGAACTAAGGTCAGCGTTGCGGGATCGACATCCGCCTGGCGATGGCGGAAGGTGGCGATGGGATCGCCGGGAGCGGCGAGCGGGATCAGGTGGTGCGTCGCAGGAGCGATCGCGAAGCGCGTCCCGATCATGTCGGGCGCGATAAGGTGCAGACGGAGGCTGCCCACCAGGACGATCTCGGGGCCGAAGAGAACGCCGCCCAGACCTGTAATCCCGATGGCGTCGATGGGAGTGTCGGGATTTGCAACCACGGCAGTTGCAGTTTGAAGCTGAGCGCTGTTGAAGCTGGTTGACGCAACCAGTACGCCCTCAGCGAACGCAAAGACCGTACCTCTCCCTGCTATCTGGATGTCCACCTGGGGATAGGCATGCGGTAGCTTGATGGAGACCTCAGGGGGAGGCGCCGGAAAGCCGAACAAGACAGGCTTCGAGAACACGGCAAGGAGAGCTGCCGGCTGTTGAGCCGGGATGAATCCCGCAAGCGCAGTGCTTACCGTGGAGTTCACCTGGAACGGTGCCGCAGGGTCAGTGAGTGGCCGATAGTTTCCGTTGGCATCATCGCGGGTCCAGCGCCAAAGCGAAGAGTTGTTAAGCGCTTGGATTGACATTCCATCGAAGTTGGCCAAGCCTCGCGCCAACGGCGCTGCCTGCGCCAGCCCGGGATAGACGACATCCGACTGAGCACTTGTCAGGCCCCAGTAGCCGGTGATGCGGTACTCATAGATGACCCCGGGCGCAGTGTCTTCGTCGACGAAGTATAGGCCGAGCACACGGGCGAAGTAGGGATCGAGCGCGAGCAGGAGCAGTTGTTGGATCAGGTTCAGGTTGAGATTCGGAGCGTTCGCGGCTGACGGAGAGGTACTCAGCGGCACGTCCGCCTGGAGGACCGTAGGATAACCCTGCACCAGCCGAATCAGCTCGACGCGAAGAGTCTCCAGTTCCTTCCGTTGTTGAGTTGCCGAAAGCCCCTCGGAGAGCTGCAACGTTCCCAGGCGGCGAAGAGCCTCTTTGATATCGTCCTTCTGGACCACGCTGGGCGGAGTTGTCGCCGGATTGGGCGCACCGTGATAACGAGCAGGCCACTTCGCAAGCGTGAGCGGCAACGTGAAGGGAACGCGCCAACACTGCCATCCATCCCGGCCCGGATCACCCCAGCCGGGATCGCCGCCGTTTCCGGGAGGCCCCTGACCCCCTCCATTGCCGCCACCGCCCTTGCCTCCGTCGCAGCAAGTGGGGGGCAATACCTCGCAGCCACACTCGTCTACGCTGCCCGCTCCCACTACGCGGACACAGGAGATCTCGCGAGCGGCGATGCGGACACGGAAGCCTCCGCTCTCAACGCGAACAATCTGCCGCTTGGAGACGTGCAGCTCTCCGTTGGCGTCCTTCGAAAACGTCTCGATGATGACTTCCTCGCAGCCATCCGCAGCACAGCCGGCGACGGTGACGCTCTCGCATGCGCGTGGTGGCGTAGCCACCCACTGGTTCACACCGGTCGCGGAGACAGCGGCAGGCTGCTGGTTGCATTCGTTGCTCGGCTGCGTTGCGCTCGCGGGATCGAGCGAGTCGGCGACGCGGCTCAGCATCGTCGAGGCCTCGCCCATGATGTGGCTGATCGCACCGGACAAACTGCTCTCGTTGCCATGGCTGGAGGTGGGAGATGGTTGCGTTACGCCCTTAATCTCCTTGCGGCAGAGCCAGAAGCCACCCGGAGGGAAGCCAAGTTCGGGGCTGAACCCCCAGCGAAGATGCGTTCCGCGCTGCATCGGCTGCCCATCGAATGTGGCCTCAGCACCGCTAGCTATTCCTGCCTGTAAACCCAGAACGACATTCGCCACGGTCTTACCTCCTGCGAAACAGTGGTGCGTGGCCCTATGTTTGCGTTACAGATTCCGCATGCTCACATGCGGGCGTAGCCGCAGATCCGCGTGCAATGCGAAGCTCGACGATCCGCGCGCAATGCGAAGCTCGACGATCCGCGCGCAAAGGTTTGCTCTAAAGATTCAAACGGGGCCGAGTCAGGCAGTAGGCACGCCAGAATGGCGCGAAATGGGGCAAATCAGGAGCTCATCCAGGTATGGCTTTTGAAGACTCTGAAGCGCCTATCAGGAGAGCGATCAACATCTTCAGCATATTGGCCCCGTATGTCAAATGAATTTGCATTGAACCGCACGAAGACGAACGTGTGGCTCCGGATGCGGTGACTCCACCTAATTGGGAGCCGAATACAGCTGTAGCAATTTGCGCATTCGAGAGATCGCTTCATCGTTGGTGGGCGGAGGAAGCATATTGAGACCTTCCTCGGCTGCGAAACGCGCTTCCTGGTTCTTTCCTGCTGCTGCATACGCTTGAGCCAGCGATAAGAGCCAGCCTGGCGCTTTGTGATGTGTCAGCTCCACCCCACGCTTGGCCTGAGTTAACGCGAATGAAGGATCACGCAACGTGGTCGGTTCGGCTTGCAGGAACGTAGTCACGACAAGGTCGAGAATCATGGATGAAGCTCCATCTCCAACTGCGTCCTTCTTCAGATCTGCAAGGGCCGAAGTCATCTTCTGCTCTGATTCCTGCCCGTGCAGCCGATACCTTACAGTGCCGAGATTTGCCTGAGCAGCATCCAGCGCCGTCTTGAATCTGATCTCTTTAGGATCAATCGCAAGCAATCGCCTCAGAGAAGTTTCTTCTTCAGCCAAGACGCGCTCTTCCTCGAGAAGGCTGCGTTGACGCGCAGCAGGAGTAGAGACCAGCCGCGGATCGCTGGCATCTTCATAGCTGACTGCTTCGTCGCGCAACTCGCGGTGAACGTCTTCAAGCGCGCGGAAGTCCTTCGGGTCCGCAGCCGCTAGATCCTGATACTCCTTTCGGGATCGCGCAAAATTCTGAACGGCATCCTTATACCTGCCTAGCTGGGAGAGCGCATCCCCCTCTTTTCGCACCAATAAAGCATGCAGCCGCAGCATGTTCAATCGCTCTTTCTCTTTCTTTGGCAGAGCATCATCCGCACTCAGTGCGCCGCGAAAGTCGAGAAGTGCTGCCTGGGGATCAGTCTCCAGTTGAACATTGCCCAGCTTCATCTGCATCGTTACCAATCCACGCTTGACCTTCATGAAGTTGGGATCGATTGCCAGGGCGCGAGTATTGATCGCGATTGTCTTCCGATAGTTGTCCAGGGCTCCCGCCGCATCACCAAAGCCCGTGTCTTGGCCAAGAAGGTCGCCTAGTATGTCGTAGACATCGGCAGCTTCAAAGAGTAGATCCGGGGTCACTCCAGGGAGGTCGATCAACTGTTTATAAGAGTCGATTGAAGCACGCAGGCTATCGGCTGCCCCTGTGTTGTCGTCGGTCTGGCTCAGCACTTCTCCACGGGCGTCCAGCGCTCGGGCGAGCGTAGTCAGCGCCACTGTATCGCGCGGGCTCGCCTTCGCTAGAGGAGTTGCGATTGCGACTGCTTTGTCCAGGCTCTTTACAGCACCGGGCTTATCGCCAAGATTCTGTTCATAGGCGTCGCCCTGAAGTTTGCCGAGTTGCGTGTAGGCGTCTGCCAGATCGAGTTCCGCGATTCTATCGCCGCGCGCGTCGTTTGACATGCGATCGAGGTGCTCAAGCACGCGCGTAACGAGAAGCTGCTGGGCGCTTGTGGACCCGGGAATCTGCTTGATCGCGTCGTCCAGTTCGGATAGCAGACTCTTGCTCAGCTCGCGGAGATCGGTGGACCTCGCCTCGGCGATGCGCCGTTGGCGGTTGGCGATGCGAGCCTGCCACCCAATAGCGATGGACCCGCCGATCAGGCTGAGAGTAAGCAGCGCCGCAATGGAGAAGCTAAGCCGATTGCGTCGAATCAGCTTCGTGGCCTTGTAACGAATCGTCCCCTGCCGCGCGGAGACAGGCCGGCTTTCCAGATAAGCCTGAACGTCGAGTTGCATCTCCTGCACAGTGCGATAGCGCGTCTCGGGCTCCTTGCGAAGCGCCTTGGCAACAATGGCCTCAAGGTCGCCGCCGAGTGGAGCATGGAACTCTGGCGCTGCGGCGATCCGGCGTGGAGCCTGTTCGCAGATCACGCGGATCATCTCGTCCGTGGAGAACTCATTCAGCTCATAGGGAAGCGTGTTGCTCAGCAACACATAAAGAAGAACGCCCAAAGAGTAGGTATCGCTCGCCGTGGTGATCGGCTTGCCCAGCACCTGCTCCGGACTGGCGTACTGCGGCGTAAACGAGAGAAAGCCCTCCCTGGTAAACGCGCTCTTCACATCTGCTTCGGAAGCGGAGATCAGCTTCGCTGTTCCGAAGTCGAGCAGGTGCGGCTTGCCCTCGCTGTCCACCAGGATGTTGTCCGGCTTGAGGTCGCGATGTACCACAAGGTTCTGGTGGGCAAACTGTACAGCTTCGCAGACACCCTGAAACAGCTTCAGCCGGTCACGCAGCCCAATACCTGCCGACGTGCAAAATGTATGAATCGGCTTGCCCTGCACGTACTCCATCACAAGGTACGGATCGCCGTCCGGGCTTACGCCGCCATCGAGCATCCGTGCGATTGAAGGATGATCGAGGCCGGCCAGTATCTGTCGCTCGTTGCGAAAGCGTTCACGAAAGAGATTTGTGGCCAGCGGTAGATCGATCAGCTTGATTGCGACCTTCTTGTTGTATTGGCCATCGGCACGGTGCGCCAGGTAGACCGCTCCCATGCCGCCGCGGCCCAGCAGCGACTCGATCTCATAAGGTCCGATTCGCCTCTGCGCCAGATCCTGCGGACGCGCCGCAGAGGACTCCCGCAGGGAGCCGCTCGCCTCCATCTCTTCGACCATGGCCGCGAGCAGAGAACGCACATCCGCCAGCAACTCGGTGTCGGAACCGCACAGTTCATCGAGCCGCGTATCGCGACGATCATCTGGAAGTGCAATGACTTCGTCAAAGACTTCCTGCACACGTCTGAAATGTTTCGTCGCTTCGTTCATGATCTTGCGAAGAGAATTCTCCTGAAGGACGAGGCTCTTATCGAAGACAGCGTGAAATGAACCTAAACTGACTCAACTTGGACATAGAGCGGCTTGCGCTCCGGGTAGAGCCTTCGATAAAGCCACGCCTTCACGAAGCGGAGTTCACGATCCACCGTCGCCTTTGAGATTCCGGTCAGCTCCGCTGTCTCTTCGGCGGTACATCCCAGGAAGTATCGGATCTCCACCAGCTTTACCTTTTCAGGATCAACAGCCTGCAGTTCATCGAGCGCCCGGTTCAACTCCAGCAGGTCCGAGCTCCCGATATCCACCCACAGCAGGTCTTCGCTCAGAGGGAGATGCGGAGCATTGCCGCCTCGCATCTCCGTGAGGTTGCTACGCGCGTGGTCGATCAGGATCATCCGCATGATGCGCGCCGAGAAGGCGTAGAAGTGGCGGCGATCGTTCCAACTCGCCTTCTTCTGGTTGAGCAGACGTATGTAGAGTTCGTGGACGAGTGCCGTTGCCTGCAGCAGATCGGGTGTCCGCTCGCGGCGGACATAGGCGGCGGCCACCTCGCGAAGATGCGGATAGACCATCGGCATCAGTTCTTCGAGCGCCGCCGGCTCCCCATCCTCCCACCGCTGCAGCAGTAACGTGATCTCCGCCAAAACTGGAATCCCCTGAGCCCGACCAACGCTGGTTCGGTAAGTGTAACGAAATGAATGTACGGGAGCGTCAATTCGACGATCAATCCCTTTGTCGTGAAGCGCTTGGCTTGTAGTAACCGGTTCGGAGCACCGATCGTCTCGGCTCGGTTACCGGCGCGTGCCGAGGCCCTTCCCAGCGACCGCCAAAGAGGGCGTGATTCATTCTGTCCGAGTTTCACGCATTCTAAGTGCCCCCAAGGTTGCCTTATCCGGAAGGAATGCTCCATGCCACTTAACGTGTACTGCGCGGAACCTCAGTCTTCGAAACCCGGCCACCGTTCCATCTCTCTGACCGCATCGCTGTCCGGCTTCATCTGGACGATTGCCGCATCGCTAATGCTCTGCCTTACGGCCAACGCGTTTGGCCAGCAGGAAGCGACCGTGCGGAGGCGCGTGCCGGGCGGATGCGCTACCTCTCGGAGCGGCGGCCAGTCGCTGGCGCGCGTCCAGCAGCGAGGGGCGACTCCGTTGAACCTCTGCGAGGGCCAGTTGCTGGGCAATGGCCTTGGAGCATCTTCGAATGGCGATCCCGTCGCGCTGGCCTCCGCCGACTTCGATGAAGATGGCGTTCCCGATCTCGTCAGCGGCTTCGCCTCGGGCAAGGGCGGCAGCCTCACAATTCATCGCGGCAACATCCAGGCCCTTTGGCCATATGGTGCCGCGATACTGAATGGCCCTCCCCGGCCTTTCTTCCCCGATGCCCGCTCCTTCACGCTTCCGGAGAGGCCGGACTTCGTCGTTACCGGCGACTTCGACGCAGATGGCCACCTCGACATTGTCACGGCGCAACGCGGAAGCACCGCGCTCTACTTCCTAAGGGGCAGCGGCCACGGCACGTTGCTCTCAGCGAAGCGTATCGACATCTCCGGCAACATCCTCGCGCTCATCGCCGGTGAGGTCAATCGCGCAGATGGACTCGCCGATATCATCGTCTCGGTGGATACCGCATCCGGCCCGCGAGCTCTTGTCTACGAGTCGCCCAAAGGCGCGATCAAGGCTGAGCCAGAGATCTTCAAGTTGCCACACTCCGCCACCGCACTCGCGCTGGGCAGATTCGATGGCGGCCCTATGAACGGCCTCGCCATCGGCGCTGGCGATCAACTCATCATCGTCCACGGCAGAGACCGTCGTCTCTCTTCCGGGGCCTCGGAGCGTTCAACCGTCGCTCCGGCAATGCTGACGCAGCAGGCGCTACCCTATACCGTCAGCGCTATAGTTTCAGGCGATTTCACCGGCACCGGGCCTGCGCTTGCAGCCCTCGGCAGCGATCAACGCGTCCACATCCTCGAAGGCCCGCTGTCACAAAAGTTGTTGAGCGATGCCGCGGCCAGCGAGCCGAACTATGTCCCGACGATGCAGGTATCAGGCGTGGGAGAAAGCGCGGAAGCCCATACAATCGGCGGGACCCTCACGCCCGGGGTGGCCGCAAAGATCGCCGTGCTTCGCAAGGCTGGTCGCTCCGGCACGACAACCTGGACCGAGCGCAGTACCGTTGACCTGCCTTCCGGCTTCTCACAGCGTGTTCCGCAGCTACTCGCGGGCCGCGTCGCCGGTTCACTGCAGGAGAACATCCTCGCCCCCGACAGCGGCAACAACCAGGTGCACGTGCTGGCGACTGCATCCTCTGTTCAGCGCTCCAGCGTGCTCACAGCACAGGCCGCCCGCTCTGTCATACCCGCACGCGCCCCCATGCAACTACTCGCATCGCTGCAGGCGGATAGCGCCCCTGCCGCATTGCTGCCGATGCGCCTTGGCCGTCATGGACTCAACGGACTGGTCATGCTTCAGGCGGGTAAGGTTTCTCCCGTATTGATGCCGCAGGATGTGCCGCCGGAGAACACCTTCACCGTCACCAACACGCTCGATGCGCCGAAGACCTCGGCTCCAGCTGGATCGCTTCGCTATGCTATGAACCTCGTTGAACAGCTGAGTGGAACGAATGGTGGCGGAAGCTACGAGATCGACTTCAACATCCGGACTACAGACCCGGGTTACGACGCTGCGACCGGAACCTTTCTCATCCAGCCGCTGTCTGAGAATGTCCCCGGATCGCTCGACTACTTCGCTCTGCCGCCCATCAACGCCACCGTCACCATCGACGGCTACACTCAGCCGGGAGCCAGCCCCAACACGCTCGCAAATGGTGACAACGCAAAGATTCTCAT
This sequence comes from Granulicella aggregans, assembly GCF_014203275.1. Lineage (GTDB taxonomy): Bacteria > Acidobacteriota > Terriglobia > Terriglobales > Acidobacteriaceae > Edaphobacter. The sequence goes on along the minus strand of NZ_JACHIP010000005.1, from coordinate 556,977 downwards.
CCGGATCGATGGCAGTAAGGCGACGACTGGAGGCGGCTCCGGATTCGTTCCCTTTGACGACACCGGCTCCGTCTTTCGCGGTTTCGACTTCACCGGCTGGGCGAACCCGGCCTACAGTAGCAGCGGAAGCAGCGGTTCGGTGGCATCGGGCGCTGATGGCATCGAGGCCAACGGCGTCGGCGATTTCATTGAAGGTAACTTCTTTGGCACGGATGCTACCGGCAAGGTCGCCGCTCCAAACCGCGTCGGCGTTTTCGCGGACAACGGGCCGCTCTTCGGGGCCGCGCCAGGAAACATCATCGGAGGCACGACTCCGCAGGCAAGAAATATCTTCTCGGGTAACAGCAACAGCGGTGTCCTTGTCCTCTCCATCGCCTATGAGGCGCAGGTGCAGGGTAACTTCATCGGTCTCGATGCTACGGGTAAATCGATCGTGCCGGGCACGCTGGACCCCAGCCGCTCGAACTTCTTTGATGGCATTGGCCTGAACGGCCCCACTGTAACGATTGGTGGCACGCTGCCCGGTGCGGCAAACTTCATTGCGGGCAACTTGACGAATGTTGACATCAACGACCTGACGAACGGCGGAGCCGCCATGAACTCGAACGTTCAGGGAAACTACATCGGTACGGACGTCAGCGGTACGGTCGCTCTCTCGAGTCAGGGCAACGGTGTCTTTATCGAACACAGCGTCTCCAGCATGACGATCGGAGGCACGGTGAATGCGGCGCGAAACATTATCTCCGGCAACATGATTGGCGTCTCGGTCTATGACAACTCCTTCCTCAACACGGTGCAGGGCAACTACATCGGCACCGATGTCACCGGCACCAAGGCCGTACCCAATGTGAATCAGGGCTTTATCTCCGGCTCAACTGGTTCGACAGAGACCGCTGCTGGCAACACGCAGATCGGCGGCTTAGTTCCCGGTGCCGGGAATGTCATCTCCGGCAATACCTCCGATGGCATCAATATCTCCGGCGTCAGCTTGCCTCCGGGTAGTCAGACCTATGCCGGAAATACCATCCAGGGAAACTTCATTGGATCGACGGCGGATGGAACCACAGCTCTTCCGAATGGAGGTGCCGGTATCAATCTCGCGGCCTCGGCGACGAGCAACATGATCGGCGGATCCGAGCCGGGATCGACAAATCTGATTTCCTATAACTCCGGCAGCGGCGTCGTCATTAATCCAGGCACACCAAACGGCAGCATAGGCACGGGCAATCAGACGATCGCAAACGTCATCAACGCCAACGATGGCGCGGGAGTTCGCGTCACCACCGGTACCGGGAACCGCATCAGCCAGAACTCCATCTACGGGAACCAGTCGCTAGGCATCGACATTGATGCTTCGGGCCCAGCCACGATCGCTCACTGCAACACGCCAAACAGCGGCGCCAATAATCTGCAAAACTTCCCCGTCCTGACTGCTGGCACGGGATCGCTCTTCGTATCGGCGACAGCGACTGATCCGAACGGTAACACTTCAGAGTTTTCGAAGGCCGTGGCAGCAACCAAGACCGGGAACCTTTTGACGCTGTTGGGCAGCTTCGACAGCACAGCCAGCACTAAGTTCAACCTGGAATTCTTCTCAAGCCCAACTGCCGATTCGTCCGGCTATGGACAAGGACAGACCTATCTCGGATCCGCGACCGTCACCACCGACGCGAACTGCAACGCCACCATCAGCGATCCGATTGATGTCACCCAGGCCGATGTCAGCGTGACCCTGACGCAGCCGTACGCTCTCGTCGCCGGTCCGGACATGGGCTTCTATGCCTACTCGGGCACCGTCACGAACAATGGTGCGGCGACCGCGCACAACGTCGTCTTCACGGACACGCTGCCTTCGCGGCTCACCGTTAGCAGCGCCTATTGCAACGTCGCCTCCTGCCAGTCGCCCATCACGACGACGCTAGGCGCATGCACTGTCAGCGGGCAGAAGATCACCTGCAATCTCGGCACGATGGCTCCTGGCGCAACTGCAGTGGTCAGCATTCCGGTACAGACCCTCACATCAGGCGCGGTCGCAAATACTGCGACTGTCGCCGCAACCGAGGTCGATCCCAACCCCGCCAACAATACGGCGACCACCTCTGGAAGCGCTGTCTATCCCTCCCCATTCCTCGACCACCTCGATCCGGCGGCAGTTCTGGTGGGCAGTAGCGACCTTGCACTAACGATCTATGGAGAGCAGCTCCTCAGTAGCAGCACGGTCAGCTTCAATGGGACTGCTCTCCCAGTCAAAGGCTTCCTCGATAACCAGGTCTGCGGCGGCCCCTTTCAACCTCAAATCTGCGCTGCCTTGCAGGTGGTTGTTCCTGCCGCGTTGCTGACCTCCGCCAGTACCCCGGCCGTGACTGTAACCAATCCTGACCCCGGAGAAGGTGGAGGTTCAAACTTTCCCTCCTCTTTGAACTTGACCGTCGCCGCATCCTGCACCTACAGCGTCTTTTCATCGCTTGACGGAGACAACATCGGCGCAGATGGGCCAGTTCTTATCGCTCCGACCGCCAGCGTCAGCACGAACGTCGCGTCTTGCCCATGGACCGCCACCTCGTCCTTGCCCTGGGTATCCATCCTCGATAACCCAAGCGCGGACGGCTCCGGCACCGTTGATATCAATATTGCGGCAAACACAGGGACGGCCTCGCGCACCGGCAGCGTTGTCGTCGCTGGCACAACCATAACCTTCACCCAGGACGGTGGCTCAAGCTGTCCTAACACGCTCGATTCGAGCTCCGTGACATCCCCAGCGGCCGGCGGAACAGGAACGGCGAAGGTGACGACCGGAGACTCATGCGCTTCTTTCATCACCCCCTATGCCGACTGGATCACTATCCCGAAGAACTCCGGCCTCCTGGTCGGCAGTGGAAACGCACCCTACATCGTTGCGGCCAACCATGGCGCTCCTCGGACAGGCACCGTGGCCATCGGCGGATCGACGCTGACAGTCAACCAGCAGAGTCCCACATGCTACTTCACTCTCGACAGCAACTCCGCTCTGTTCCCGGTCTCTGGTGGCACCGGCGCGATTGCCGTAACCGCCTCCTCGCCATCCTGCAAGTGGACGGCGACATCCAGTAACTCCGCCCAGCTTGCTGTCACAGCCGGAGCATCAGGCACGGGTAATGGCGTGGTCAACTATTCGTTACCCGTAAATGCCGCCGGACCCATCTCCCCAACACTGACCATCGGCACGACGGATGGCTACTCCATCTTCACCGCCAACCAGGCCTCAGCCTTCACCTGCACCTTCGCCATCAGCCCCACTCCGCGCAGCGTTTCATCGCTTGGAACTACGGACTTCTTTACCATCACGGCGTCCTTCAACTTCTGCAAGTGGACAGCAGCAAGCAATGATCCAAGCGAACTTACGATCAATCAGAACAGCTCTGGAACGGGGACCGATGCGGTCTTCTACTCTGTAGGCAGGAACACCTCTAACGCTTCGCGTGTCCTGACGATCACTGCTGGCTGCCAGACCTTCACCATCAATCAAGATGCGCCGCTCGTATCGAACCCGGTGCCAGCGATCACCAGCCTTCTACCTGCAACCGTGGTGGCGGGATCGGGAACTACAACGCTCACGGTGACTGGAAGCAACTTCGTGAATGGCGCGGTGGTGAACTTCAACGGTACCGCTCGAACAACGACGTTCGTGAGCGCCACGCAGGTCACAGCCGCGATTCCTGCAGCGGATGTTGCGACTGCGGGGACGTTCCCGGTCACGGTAACGAGCCCAACCCCCGGTGGTGGACTCTCGAACTCCGCCAACTTCACCGTCACGGCAGCACAAACGAACAATCCGGTCCCCACCGTCACTGCCTTGCAGCCAACGTCTGTTACTGCTGGTGCGGGTGCGACCACGCTTACGATCGCCGGCACGAACTTCGTCACCGGCTCTGTCGTGAACTTCAATGGCACCGCGAAGGCGACCACCTACGTGAGTGCGACACAGGTGAAGGCGGCGCTTCTCGCAACCGATGTAGCGACAGCCGGGACGTTCCCGGTCACCGTCACGAATCCAGCGCCGGGCGGTGGCGTCTCGAACTCGGTCAACTTCACCGTGACCGCAGCGACCGTCAACAACTCCGCCCCCGCGGTTACTGCCTTGCAGCCAACGTCAGTCACTGCTGGTGCGGGTGCAACGACGCTTACGATCGCGGGTACAAACTTCATCAGTGGCTCCGTGGTGAACTTCAATGGTGTTGCGAAGACCACTGCCTTCGTTAGTGCCACGCAGCTCACAGCCGCTCTGCTGGCAACCGATGTAGTCACGGCAGGAACGTTCCCAGTCACGGTGACGAACCCAACTCCCGGTGGCGGTACATCGAACTCTCTCAACTTCGTGGTGAACGCGGTTGTGACTCCAACGCCTCAACTCTCCTTCAGCCCCACGTCGCTCACGTTCCCATCGACCTCTCCAACCACCGCATCCACGGCGCAGACGGTCACGCTGACAAACTCCGGAACCGCGACGCTCACCATCACCGGAATCAGCATCACCGGTACGAACGCTTCGACCTTCACACAGACGAATACCTGCGGAACGACGCTTGCAGCAGAGGCAACGTGCTCTGCCTCTGTGATCTTCACCCCTTCCGGAACGGGCAGCTTCACGGCAAGTCTCGCGGTGGCGGATGACGCAGGTGGCTCCCCGCAGACGGTGACTCTCAGCGGCACTGGCTCTGCGGAACCATCCTTTACGGTTAGCTCCGCCAACGGCTCGCAGACCATAGCGGCGGGCGGCTCCGCGCAGTACAGCCTTACGGTCAACGCGCAGAACGGCACGTTCCCGGGAAGCGTGACCCTCTCTGCGAGCGGCGTCCCTCAAGGTTTCACGGCTAGCTTCACCCCGGCGACACTCTCGCCAGGCAGCGGCTCCGCGACCTCGGTGCTGACCATCCAGACCGCAACTTCAACTGTCTCGCAAGCTGGCTTCATGGCCGGAGGAAGGTTGGCAATAGCTATCCTCCCGCTCATGGCGATCTTCATCGCGATGCGTAAGAGACGCAGCGCTTTGATCCGATTCGCCCTGATGGCACTTGCCACGATCGGCGTTGCTACGGTTCTCACGGGTTGCGGCGGAGGCTTCGGCGCGGGAGCCACGGCGAAGACCTACAACATCACCATCACCGGAACCAGCGGTGAGACCACTCAATCCACCACAGTTCAGCTCATCGTGAAGTAAAAGGACACCTCCATGCGGACAAACCTGGCAAGACTCATCTTCTCTGTATGCGCGGTGGTGGCCTCGGTCTCAATCGCTGCTCACGCTCAATCCACGGCAGCCTCGCAGGATGGCCTGCGCCCTGAACTCGCGCTCGGCTACAACTACCTGCATAGCAACGCTCCCGCCGGAGACTGCGGTTGTTTCAACCTTAATGGCGGCAATGTGAGCATTGCCGTGCCTCTCCACCGTGCGCATCTCTCGGTCGTTGGCGACATCGGCGTGGCCCGCGCAGGAGCGGTCTCGAACACCGGCCTCGATCTCACGCTGAGCACCTTCACCGCAGGCCTACGCTACTCTGTTCCACGATTTCCTTCGCGCCTGCGCCCCTTCGGCGAGGTCCTCGTAGGAGTCGCTCACTCAACGGGCTCGCTCGTGGATGGCTCAGCTTCGAATGTCGGCAACGCAGGCGCAGCCTTCGCATCGCTGGTGGGAGGTGGGGTCGACTTCCGCGCCACCCGTCGCCTCTCCATCCGCCTCGTTGAGGCCAACTACCTCGTTACCACCTTCGACAACGGAAGCAACGACCATCAGAACAACCTGCGTATCGCCACCGGCATCGTTCTGCGCTTTTAGCAAGCGTGCAGTCTGTTCAAGCGATCTGGCTTCAGCCCCCGCGCGTGTCGCTGTAGCGGACCACAAGAAGCGTGACATCATCTGACTGGCTAGTGCCGCCGGTGAACTTCTCGATGGCACGCACGATGCCGTCCTGCAGGTCTTGTAACGAGGCATCCTGGTGTTGGCTGAAGACCTGTTTGAGTCGTTCATCCTGAAACAGTTGCCTGTCTTTATCCTCGGCCTCCGTGATACCGTCCGTGTAAAGCAGAAGAGTGTCTCCAGGGGCAAGCTGAATGCGGGTCGAAAGATACGACTCTCCTTCAAGCAATCCGAGGGGAAGAGAACCGGTGGAGTAGAGTTCGCTTACCGTTCCTCCGCGCATCATGAGTGGAGAAGGATGACCGGCACTCACGAACTCAAGAGCGCCATCAGCGTCGATTAGCCCGAGGAACATGGTGACGCACCGAGCCACCGCAGCGCGGTCGCAGAGAAACTGGTTCATGTGGTTGAAGACCTTCACCGGATCTGCACCCAGCGTCATTCCCGAAAGAGCTCCCGCCAGCATGGTGGTGACCAATGCGGCGCCAAGACCCTTACCGGCAACATCCGCGATCAGGAAGGCAAGCCGTCCGTCGGGCATAGGAAAGACGTCGTAATAGTCTCCGCCTACCTCGTTACAGGGATGATGGAGGCTGGCGATCGAGAGGTGCGGGTAGTCCCGCAATCCCTGAGGGAGAAGGCCCTGTTGAATCTCACGCGCGATGCTCAACTCCTGTTCGAGCCGCTGGCGCTCGCGTTCCCGTTCGATCAGCCGAGCGTTCTCCAGAATGCTCCCAGCCTGCGCGCCGAGAGCGTCCAGAATCTGGCGATCCAGAGCGGAGAAGGTGGCGGTTCGCTTCGAATCGAGATAGACAGCGCCCAGCAGGTCTCGTCGCGTGAACGCGATGGAATGGTCGGCCTGGCGGCGGGGTGTGCCGTACAGGGGAATCACGACGGAAGAGCGCAGAAGCTGCATGACGACGCTCTGCGCACTCTGCAGGTTCATCTCGGCGAGGTTCAGGTCTTCGTTGACGACGGCTGCTTCAAGCTCAATAGCGCTGCCGAGCACTGAGCGGCTGGGATTCATCTCCTCAGGTACAAGAGCCTCGCCATCCCGCCCACGGGCTATCTTCACCTGCAGATCACCCGCCGCATCCGGCTCCAGCAACATACCGCGATCCGCGCTGGTGATGACGATCGCGTGATCGATCATCGCGGCGAGGACCGACTCCAACGGGAGCTGCGAGTGCATCAGCGAAGTCGCCTCAAGCAGCAGTTTCAGCCCGTTCAGCTCCTCGGCGGAGTTGTCGCCCATCGAACCAAGAATGCTTCGCAGCTTTGACTCAGCTTCCTCCTGCGCGACTGTCTCTGGAGGCAAGCGAAAGATAATTTGGCATCCGTCGTCGCTTCCCAGGCGGATGCTGTCTCCGTGGACGAGGGCCTGGACCTTGACCGGCTCGCCATTGACGAAGACACCCTCGCGTTGGCCGTAGTCCTCGACGACGAGCCCGGACGCGCCGGTGGCGATGACCGCGCTCTTACGGGAGACGCGCATGTCGTCGATGGAGAGGTGATTACCATTTTCATGACCTCGCCCAATGAAGAATGGAAGTTCCGTAATGGGAACCATCTCTGTGGGGCGGTCAGGAAATACGACCTCTAGATAAGCGTTTGCTGTAGCAATTGATTCGGGCATATTTTGATGGATTGCAATTTCGGCGGCCTGCTGATGTTAGCAGTGGCCGCCCCTCTATCTCGTTGTGTCGAAAGTGGGTTACGAACGATTGCGCAAGTACTGTTACTAACGATGTCAATTCGGGACGAATCCGGCCAACGTCATTGACAAGGCGTAATGCCGTCAATAGTTTATAGCGATATCGCCTCTGAAAGCCTCCTCCCGTAACTGCCTCGTACCGCGGTTCGTTTCGGCAGGGTGAATCGCCTGGAAGTCGGCGCTCTCGTTCCGAAACGAAGCTGAGTCATTGACTCTGTGGAGTGGAAGGCCGTGGCGCGTCCGGGTGATTGTCGCTGCCAGTGGGAGATCAGGCCCCGTCTTTCGATCCTATTAATTTGCCCTCCCAGGAGTTTCAAGTATGACCAAGCATTCCGCGGTCTCGTGGCGCAGCGCGCGTTTCTCAGAGCAGTTTCTTTCTTCTACGCGTCCCGCCGTTCGGAGCTTGAACATACTTCTGGAAAGTTTGTGGGACGGATTTGCTCGGACTCGAACCGTTCTCTCGCTTGCGATAGCGGTTGCCCTATTGGGCGCCTTTAGCGTCGCGGCGCGGGCGCAGTATACCTTCATGCCAGGGTGGTCTCAACAGTCGCCTGCGAGCAGTCCTTCTGGTCGCACCGACAATGCGATGGCGTACGACTCGGCGCACGGCCAGGTTGTCATGTTCGGGGGATACGGCAGCGATCTTCTCAACGAGACCTGGTTATGGAACGGTGCCACCTGGACCCAGGCAAATCCCGCGACCGTCCCGCCCGCGCGTATCTGGGCTGCCATGGCCTACGACCCGGTGCACGGCCAGGTGGTGATGTTCGGAGGTGAGACGGCCAACAGCCGAACCGCCGATACTTGGCTATGGGACGGTACGAACTGGACCCAGGCGAGCCCTGGGACCGTCCCGCCGGCGCGCATCAATCAGGTTATGGCCTACGACACGGCGACGAGCCAGTTGCTGATGTTCGGGGGGTTAGACGCATCAGGGGGTGTCGAGCTGAACGACACCTGGGTTTGGAGCGGAACCGACTGGATCCAACAGTCACCCACAAGCATCCCGCCCGCGCGCGCCGTCGCCAGTATGGCCTACGACGCCGCAACCAGCCAGGTCGTCCTGTTCGGTGGGTTCGGTGGTTCGAGCGATCTTAGCGACACCTGGGTTTGGAACGGCACGAATTGGACCCGGCAGTCTCCCGCGAACAATCCCGGCATTCGTCAGGGCAGTAGCATGGATTATGACCCAGCGATAGGCCAAGTCGTGCTGTTCGGCGGACAAGGCACCTCCGGTAATCTTCAGAATGACACCTGGCTGTGGAACGGCAGCACCTGGACTCTGTACCCCACTTCCGTCAGCCCGTCCGCCCGCAACGTTGAAAACAGCATGGTCTATGACGCGGCATCGTCTCAGATGCTCCTGTTTGGAGGGCAAAACAACGGCGTTCTAGGCGACACATGGGTGCTTCTGCCTTCGGGAAACTTCGGCAACGTCAACGTCTGCCCAGCGGGGGCGACGACTCCAGCACCGTGCAACGAGACGATCTCGTTCGCGGTCAACGTTTCGGGGTTCCAGCAGCTTGGAACACCAGTTGTCTTGACCCAGGGCACTTCAGGTCTCGACTTCACGCTGGGCAGTGGAAGCACCTGTCAGGGCGTGGGCAGCACCGGAAGCTGCGTCGTCAACGTCACCTTCACCCCGACAGCTCCCGGAGTACGGACGGGCGCGGTGCAACTCTACTTCCCCAATCAGTCTGGTGTCGCGCTGAGCTTTCCGGTCTACGGCGTGGGCCAGGGGCCGGCCGTGGCAATTGGGCCAGGCACTCAGAGCCTCTTGAACACAACTGCCACTTACCCGCTCACCAAGCCCGAAGGCGTGGCGGTAGACGCGGTGGGGAACGTGTTCATCTCGGATACGGCGACTCACCAGGTCCTGAAGGTTGCTGCGAATGGCACGGTGAGCTCCGTGGGTGTAGGCCTTAACTATCCCCAGGGAATGGCCGTCGACGGAGCAGGGAACGTCTACATCGCGGACAACAATTTGAATGAGGTGGTCGAGGTCCCGGCGGGCTGCACCACGGCTTCGTGCCAGACGACGGTCGGTGTCGGTCTGGCCGCCCAGCTGGGCGTCGCCGTGGATGGACCCGGCAACGTGTTTATCAGTGACTTCACGGGAAGCCAGGTGGTTGAAGTTCCGGTTGGCTGCACCACCGCCGCCTGTCAGACCGTTGTGTATAACCCAGCCGGAGCAAATCCCGTCGGCGTGGCGACGGATGCGGCTGGCGATCTGTTCGTCGCGGACTTCGGGCTCAAGCAAGTTGTGGAAGTGCCGGCCGGTTGCACGAACAGCACTTGCCAGATCAAGGTCGGCCAGGGTTGGAATCAACCTGTGGGCGTGGCAGTGGATGCGGCAGGAGATGTCTTCGTCGCGGATGAAGGTAGTGTGACCGTTGTGGAGGTTCCGGCTGGCTGCACCAGCAGCAGTTGCCAGACTCCCGTGCTGAGCGGAATCTTTACCGTCGCCGTGGCGGTGGATGCAGCGGGCGATCTCTATATTCCGGAGACCAATGCTGGCCAGGTTCTGGAGATCAATCGTTCCCAACCGCCATCCTTGAGCTTCGGCACCGTTGTTGTGGGCAACACGACCACTCAGTCGATCACGCTGCAGAACGTTGGCAACCAGCCGCTCGATGCCGCCGGTTCAGGTCTGGTCGTCTCCGGAGTCGCTTACTCGCAGGTTGCTGGGCAAGGCTCGCCTGCCGACTGCGCCGCAAGCTTCGCGCTGACACCAGGCCAGATCTGTAACACGACGATCCAGTTTGCACCGCAGAGCTACACCCAGCCGCAGGCCGGAGCGACCACCTTCTACGACAACGCTCTGAACTCCTCGAATGCAGCACAGACAGTCTCCCTGCTCGGCTTCGGTGCGAAGCCGGTCCAGAGCTTCTTCCAATTTACCGTCTCGGAGATTGGCTCGGGATCAGGTACTGTGACCGATCTCAGCGGGGCGATCAACTGCAGCGAAGTAAATGGAACTCCGACGGGAACGTGTACCGCGAGCTTACCCTCAAGCGCATTGGTCACGCTGACGGCGAATCCGTCCGCAACTTCAACCTTCCTGGGCTGGGGTGGGGCCTGCGCCAGTTCGGGAGTCAGTCCCACTTGCTTCGTACTGGTCACTCAGGTTGAAAATGTTACCGCGAGCTTCGTCAATCCGAGCTTCGGCAACATCAATGTCTGCCCCGCCGGAAGCACTCAGCAGGGATGCGTCGCCACGATGGCCGTGACATTCAACCTGCCGACGACCACGACGATCGGCGCAACCAGGGTGGTCACGCAAGGCCTTACCGGCCTCGACTTCACGCTCGGCAGCAGCAACACCTGCATCGGTACCGTCACCGGTGGCAACGCCTGCACGGTGAACGTCAACTTCGCCCCGCTCGCACCCGGGCTGCGCATGGGCGCTGTGCAGATCTTCGACAACAACAGCAACCAGGTGGCCTCGACTTCGATCCATGGCGTCGGCCAGGGAGCGGTGATTGCGTTCAGCCCCGCCGCGCAGACGACTTCGAGCGCGTTGGCCTCCAGCGCGGCCGGCGTCGCGGTGGATGCAGCGGGCAATGTCTATGTCGCAGGTGGCACCGGAGCGGTCAAGCTAACGCCTTCGGGCGTCCAGACCACGTTGCCTGTGAGCGGTTTCGGCGCAGCTGGTTTCTACGATGTGGCTCTGGATGGAGCGGGGAATATCTACCTTGCGGACACGAGCAACAATCGCGTGGTGGTACTTTCGCCCGCCGGCGTTCAGACTACGCTGCCTACCACCGGACTCTCTGCGCCAACCGGCGTGAAAGTGGATGGATCGGGCAACGTGTTCATTACCGACCTGAACAACAACCGGGTGGTAGAGGTGTCGCCGAGTGGCGTGCAGACCACGGTGCCCACTACCGGAGTGAATCATCCTTACTATCCGGCGGTCGATGGCGCGGGAGATGTCTTCTTCCTGGACTCTGGAAACGCGCGAGTGCTGAAAGTGACACCCGGGGGAATTCAGAGCACCGTACCGCTAAGCGGACTCGCCGCCGGCAACGGAGTGGCAGTCGACGCGGCGGGCGATGTCTTCGTTTCGGACCAAATCCTGAACGTGGTATTCGAGGTTACGCCCAGCGGGGTGCAGACCACGATACCCACCAGCGGTCTGAATGTTCTTGCCGGCCTGGCGGTAGATGGGGCGGGCGACATCTTCATCGCGGTGAATGGACTGAACCGGGTGGCGGAACTGAGTCGGTCGCAGCCACCGGCGATCAGCTTCGCCACGACGAACGTTGGCAGCACAAGCACGGACAGCCCTGTAACCTTTACGGTTCAGAACGTAGGCAACCAGCCCCTGACAGGTTCGCTTGCGTTCAATCTGGGTACCAGCTTTACCCAGAACTCAAGCCCCGATTGCTCAACCAGTCTTCCGTTGGCTCCGGGCGGAAGCTGTGGAGAGAGCTTCAGCTTCACGCCGCAGAGCGCGACCTTCTTCTCTGGCAGCGCTGTCTTTACTGATAACAGCCTGAATGGCACCACTCCCGGTACGCAGACCATCCCGATCTTCGGTATCGGAGCGAACAATGGAGTCGCCGGTACCGTGGCCGTCCCCAACGTGGTTGGGCAGGCGCAGGCAGCTGCGACCGCACCCCTAAACGCCGTAGGTCTCGGTATGGGAAGCGTGTCCACCGCATCGAGCCAGACCGTGCCCGCAGGCAGCATCATCAGCGAGAACCCAGTAGCCGGGACGCAGGTCGCCATTGGGTCCCCGGTCAACCTGCTCGTCTCGAGCGGCCTTCCGCAACAGCCGTCGCCCAACCCGCTACTACTCGAAAACAACTACTTCCTGACTGGCGACTACGTCTCAGCCGGAGTCACTTTGCGTGGAACCGGTCACAACGGAATCGCTACCGGAGTCATAACGATTCCCCGCGCGATACCAGGCGCGGCCGGCGGCATTCCTGACGGAGCTGACGTCGTCGACGCATTCCTTTACTGGGAGTCGCTCGAAAACACCGCATCGGCCTCCTCCACCAATGGAACCTTCAACGGCTATCCCATCGTTGGCCAGCAGATCGGCAGTGACATTCCGAACTATACGGACGGCGCCGTTACCGGGACCCTTCGCTCCTATCGCGCCAGCGTCAATATCTACCTGCCGGTCGGCGCAAATGGGATTCGCACTGTCTCGGGTCCGTATACGGTCTCTCTGCCCGACAGCGGCGGAAGCACCTACCCGCTCACCGAGGGTGCGAGCCTGGTGCTCGTCTATCGCGTCCTGTCCCCGAACTTCCCGCTGAAGTCCGTGGTCATCTATGACGGTGCGGGGCTACCCACAGCCGGGGCTACGCAGGTTGTCCAGGGATTCTATGACGCGGTGGGCGGAGCGAACGGAACGGGCAAGAATACGAACCTCTTTGCCTCCGGAGGAGTTTGGAACAACAGCGTCAACACGGTCACGCTGGGACAGTCGAACCAGTACAGTGCGCCTCTTAATCCCGCAGCAGCTTATGCTGCAGTGATCCTGAGCACGCCGGTCAAGAACAGTGACAATGACGGAATTCTCGACGCCTGGAAGGCAGGCCCGGCGGCGGGCGACTTCCACGCAGGGCAGCCGGGTTACTACGACGTGAAGACCAGTACGTGGGTGGGCTTGCCCGGAGCAAAGCACGGCCAGAAGGACCTGTTCGTCCAAATGGATTACATGTGCGGTGCCGTGCTCGCCAGCGGCTCGTGCGACCCGGCCCAGGAGAATCTCTTCCCCTCGCCTGACGCCAGCGGCAACGATCCTCTGGTGATGGTGCAGCAGGCGTTCGCCCAGTCCGGGGTGCAGCTGCATCTCCAGGTTGGAAACGCCGTGCCGGAGACGACTTGCACGGATGACCTGACCACCACTCCCGCGACGCTGTGCCAGTTCCCAAGCCAGCCGGGAGTCATCGGCTGGAAGAACAGCCTTGAGTTCTCAAAGCTATATCCACGCAACCTAGCCTCTTGCCTCTCGGGCGGAGATTGCACCACGCGCTTCCCCTACGGACAGAAGGACAGCTATCACTACGTTCTCTTCGGGCACTCACTGGCGATCCCTGCTTACAACACGCGCTTTGGAACCCTTACGTCGATCAACGTGGTGAATGGAGTGACGACGATCGTCACTGCCGATAGAGGCACCGGAATCAGCGCTTGCCCGAAGCGCATTACGCTCGGCGGTGTACTTGGGAACCCCAGCCTCAACGGGATCTATAACACCACAAGCTGCGCCGATTCGAAGACGATCACGGTGGCAACTCCTGGTGTCCCGAACTGGAGCTACCCCAACACCACCCTGCCTGAGCCGGTGATTGGTCTCACCTCCGGAACGATTACCAGCATCTCCGGCTACTCGGATCTCGGCGGCGCGGACTCTGCTGTGACGCTTGGTCTCTGGCTGACGGCACCGAATCAGGACATGAGCAAGAAGGCCACTGTAGTGGCCGGCACGCTCTTCCATGAGATTGGCCACACGCTCGGCCTGAGCCACGGCGGCCTCTACTACGACACGAGCAGCAGCTACGTTCCAACGTTCGAAGCCAATTGCAAGCCGAACTATCAGAGCATCATGAACTACCTGTTCCAGTTGGATGGAGTGGGGCCTGATGGAACGATTGCATTCTCGAACCAGACACTGAACACGTTGAACGAGAGCGCGGCGGGTTCGGTACCTCAGCTTACCGACCTCTCCAACAATGCGGCGACCTTCTCTACCTCGGCCTGGTACGTTCCGTATGCTCCCGGTTCCCCGGGCAGCGCTGCGACGCGCCACTGTGACGGTACCGCGCTCACGGGGGATTCGATCTACCGCGTCGATGCGCCGATCTCTCCGATCGCTCCTCCGTGGTCGAACGGGCAGGACCTTAACGGCATCGGAGTGTTGCAGACGAAGGAACGCGGTTTCAACGATCTCACCAACATGGACCTGCGCCAGGTCGGCGCAACCGGCGGCCAGTTCGCGTCCTTGTCGACTCTGCTCTCATTTGGTTCTTCGGCAGCGCCGCTGAACATCGGCTCAGGTGGCAACGTGACCCTTGGCAGCGGTGGCACTGTAGCCCTTGGCAGCGGTGGCAACGTGACGCTGGGCAGCGGCGGCAATGTGACGCTGGGCAGTGGCGGAACGATCACACTTGGTAGCGGCGGCAATGTAACTCTTGGCAGTGGCGGTAATGTCACTTTGGGCAGCGGCGGCACGGTCACGCCGGGCAGCAGCGGCAATGTGACACTGGGTAGCGGCGGCAACGTCACTCTTGGCAGCGGCGGCACGATCACGCTTGGCAGCGGCGGCAATGTAACGCTTGGCAGCGGCGGCAATGTAACGCTTGGCAGCGGCGGGACCATCGCTCTCGGAAATGGTGGCGGTACGGTCACCATTCCTTCGACCGGTGGCAGCTACACCATCGACAGTAGCGGCGGCACGATCACACTTGGCAGCGGCGGAAATGTCACACTTGGCAGCGGCGGCAACGTAACGCTGGGCAGTGGCGGCACCATCGCTCTTGGCAGTGGCGGCAATGTCACTCTTGGTAGCGGTGGCAACGTGACGCTGGGCAGTGGAGGAACCATCACTCTCGGCAGCGGCGGCAACGTCACTCTTGGTAGCGGGGGCAACGTGACGCTTGGCAGCGGAGGAACCATCACCCTTGGCAGTGGTGGCAACGTAACTCTCGGCAGTGGCGGCAATGTCACGCTTGGCAGCGGTGGAACCGTGACGCTTGGCAGCGGTGGCAATGTCGCGCTTGGCAGCGGCGGGAATGTCACCCTTGGCAGTGGTGGAAGCGCAACGTTGGGTGCTGGCGGCACGGTAACTTTGGGAAGTGGCGGCAACGTCACCCTCGGCAGTGGTGGCAATGTCACTCTCGGCAGCGGCGGAACAATCACTCTCGGCAGCGGTGGCAATGTCACGCTTGGCAGTGGCGGTAATGTGACCCTCGGCAGCGGTGGCAACATCACACTTGGCAGCGGTGGTACCCTCGTCTTCGGCAGCGGCGGCAATGTGACGCTTGGTAGCGGCGGCACGGTCACGGATGGTGGCGTCACAACCGTTGTCTCAGCCGGCGGCAATGTCACCCTTGGCAGCGGCGGTACGATTACGCTAGGCAGCGGCGGCAATGTCACTCTTGGCAGTGGTGGCAATGTAACTCTTGGCAGCGGCGGAACGATCACCCTTGGTAGCGGCGGCAATGTCACTCTTGGCAGCGGCGGAAACGTCACGCTGGGTAGTGGCGGCAACATCACCCTTGGTAGCGGCGGTACCATCACCCTCGGCAGTGGCGGCAACGTCACGCTTGGTAGCGGTGGCGTGGTCACCCTAGGGAATGGCGGCAGTGTTAACCTCGGTAGCGGCTCCTCGAGCATCTCGCTCGCCAGCGTCCCCAGCATCACACCGGCGAGCGCGGGACCGACCGCGAACACCGAGTTGACCTACGAGACGGCTAACTCGGTCGTTCGTGTGCCGACTTCGCCTACCCAGACGGCGACACCCACAGGCGTCAGGATCAACTGGAAGGCACCGGCCTTCGGAGTGGTTCAGACCTACACGATCTATCGCAGCTCGAACGGAGCGACGCCGATCGTGATTGGCAGCGTTAGCGGCGTGAACGGAAATCCTCCGGCGACGGAGTTTACCGACACGAACCCTGACCTCACTGCAACCACCGTGGTCTACACGATTACCACCACGCTTGTTCCGGATACCGGTGGAACGCAACGCGCGAGCCAGCAGTCGGCCCCGGCAGTTGTGAAGAACGATCAGACGATCGTTCTGGGCGCGTTGCCAAGTTCGGTCGTCATCACTACTCCACCTACCGTAACCGTAACCGCGACCTCGATGTCGAACGGCGCTCCGAACGGGCTTCAGGTAGTCTTCGGCGCAGCCGGGTCGTGCGCAGTCGGTAGCCAGTCGATCACCGGCAATGTCTCTTCCGCTACGATCGCTCTCAGCGGTACGGGCAGCTGCACCGTCACTGCGGCACAGCCAGGCACAACCTCCTTCAACGCTGCGAACTCTGTATCGGGGACGTTCATGGTTCTTGCGCAGGGCTCCAATGTGAAGTCGCAGACGATCAACTTCGCTACGCTGCCGAATGCGCAGTATGGCGGCTCGTTTACGTTGAGCGCGACCTCCTCTGTCGGCCTGCCGGTCAGCTTCACGGCGTCGGGTCCATGCACAACGAGCGGTAAGATCAGTGGGATCGGCATGTGCGCGATCACCGCATCCGCAGCGGGTAACAGCACCTATAGCGCGGCATCTTTGACCCAGTCCTTCACCATCTTCCCGGCAGTGCTGAAGGTGACGGCGAATAATCTCACTAGCGTCTACGGACAGGCGCTGCCACCGCTGACCTACGGCTACAGCGGTTTTATCGGCAACGATACAGCGGCTGTCATCAGCGGCGGGCCGGCATTGTCGACCACGGCTACTTCGTCGAGCGTTCCCGGAAGCTATCCGATCACGGTATCAACCGGAACCCTGGCCACGACCAACTACTCGTTCCTCTACGTAAGCGGAACCTTGACCGTGCAGCCGAAGCCCCAGACGATTACATTCACCATCAACCCTCCAGCAAGCGCGCTCTACAACACCAGCTTCACGGTGGCGGCGACAGCCACCAGTGGCGGAGCAGTCGCTTTCACCAGCGCTGGAGCTTGCAGCAATCTGGGCGCGGTTTACACCATGACCAACAGCACAGGAACGTGCTCGGTGATCGCCAACCAGCCAGGGAATGCGGCCTACGCCGCAGCGCCGACAATCACGAAGACGGTGATTGCTGCTGGGCCATTGCTCAGTGTGTCCGCATCGAGCATCGACTTCGGTACGCTCTACGTGGGAAGCATCGCGGCGAAGACCATCACCTTGACCAACACCGGGACTGCTCCAGCTACGATCACCGACCCGCTCCTGTCGATCGTGAGAGGAGGGGATTCCAGTGAGTTCCTCGCCCTCAGTCTCTGTCCGAGACAATTGGGTGTTGGAAAGACCTGCTTTGTTACGATTGCATTCCTCGCGGGGCCGTACTACACGCCCCAGACCGCGACACTGCAGATCATGAGCAACGCTCCGGGAAGCCCGCAGCCGGTCGCACTCAACGCGCTTGTCATCCATCCTGTCGCGACCGTCACTCCGAGTAGCCTGAGCTTTGGGACGATCAAGCACGCAACCAGCAGCACACTAAACGCGACGTTGACCAACACCGGAGCGACTCTGTTGAGCTTGACCGGCATCAGCGTCACGGGCACCAACGCGACGTACTTTACGAAAACAAGTAACTGCGGGAGTTCGCTCGCTGTCGGGGCAAGTTGCACGGTTGCGGTCAAATTCACACCACCAGTGACGGGCAAGTTCAGCGCAAACCTGACCTTCGTCGATAACGCCCAGAACGGCGGGGGAACCCAGACCGTTCCTCTGTCAGGCACCGGAAACTAGGGCCACTCGCCGTCACTGCGATGTTTCTCGCGGTGACGGCCGCCGGTCAGGGGCTTAGGTCGTTCAGCTAGCCCTGTTCGACGTGAGACTTTACGTCCGCGTACGCAGCAGCAATAAGCTCGTTCAACGCCCCAGAGTTCGTGATGGTTCCAGGCCTCAACTTCACATGGCGCATGAATTTACCAGCGCCCTGCAGCAGGCGGGATGGGTCGGGCAGCGCCGCGCCTTGGAAAAACCCGACATTCACGTGCGAGGTAAACACGTTGACATAGCCAAAGGCGGCATCTCCCAGGCAGGCGACCGGGCAACCATCATGGAGAAGCTCGCGGGCTTCGTCACCGCAACTTCTCATCACATCAAACCAATGTCGCGCGATGTCTCCTAGCTCGCCTTCATGGTCTTTCATCCATTCGTCGATAGCGGGATCGCGCTCCACAGCGCCATCAAACCGCAATAACTCCGTTCTTACCATCGCTGCACTTCCGGATTCGAGATGGGCGGGTGAGTGAGAAGCCTGCTCTCTTACTGGCCGACGAGACGGCGAACTTCGAGAGCCAATGGATCGTCTGAAGACGCTCCGCGCGTGCTGAGATAGTTCTTATAAGAGTCGGAGTATGCAGCATTCTTCATGCCTTGCCTTGCGCGTCCCTGGTAGTAGTACACCTGCGGAAAGTAGGCATAGGTCGGCACGTTGTCGTCAAACAGTTCGATTGCTTCGCCTCGCCTCTTCAGGCATAGATCGAACTCAGCGCTGGCCTCTTGAAATGCGCCCGCTTCCAGGTACGCTCTTCCTAGCTCAAAGTGGCCGATCCATGTGTCCAGCAAGCCATTTGCGGCTATGATCTGTGCAATCGCCGCCTTGCTGTCCTTCCTTTTCAAGGCAATCAGTCCTTGGAGGATCTTTCCGTAAGCCTGCGGTTCAGTAGATTTCTGCGCAGCAAGGCTGGCCGCGGCCTTCTGTGCTTTGGCCAGGTCTCCCGCTTCCACGTATAGGGTGCCTGCCAACATCTGAATCTGCAGAGACTGGCTGGCGGCCAACGCCTTCGCCATGTCGGTAAGCGCAGCAGGCTGATGTCCCTGCAACTCCTCGATGTTCGCAAGCGCCGCGTACTTCCTCGCGGCGCTGTCCGTGTCTTTCGCGGCTGCATCGGTTGCAGCGCCCTGGGTAAGAATCCGAGCGGCCTCTGCATAATTGCCCTGGTAGGCCGCGAGATCGGCTAGCCCATCGGCGGCGGTCGAAGCGCCAGGCGCACCAGTCTTCTCGAGCTGTCGGTAGCTATTCGCCGCCGCGTCGATCTGGCTCTTTCCGGTCTGCGCTTCGGCGAGCACTAATTGTCCCTGTGCGGAGGTCGGACTGATATCAAGCGCGGCGCGCGCCTCCTTTTCTCCGGTCGAAAAGTCGCCAGCGAACGCCGCGATGAAGGCGAGGTTCAAGCGTTGTCCTACGCCTTTGGGGACGATCTCAACCGCGTGCCTTGCCGCTTCCAGTGCCTTTGGAGCGTTGCGCAGTTGCGTGTAGCAATTCGCAAGGTTGTTCCAGCCCACGCGATCGGCGGGATAACGTGTGACAAGCTGCGTGTATTGATCGATGCAATTCTTCGACTCGCCCGTGGTGAGGTAGTAGAGGCCCTGGTTCCGATAGAGTTCGCGCTCGGTCATGCGGTCTTTATTCTGCATGGCCAGCTCCATGTACTTCACCGCATCGGCCGTTCTACCGAGATTCTGGGACATTGCCGCCATACCGGTATAAGCCCGCGCGAACTGCGGGTCTTCCTCCGCAGACTTCTTGAAAGAGTTGAATGCTTCCTGGAACTTGCCGGCGAACTGCTGCTCCACTCCGAGAGAGTCGTAGTGGACGGCTTCGAGCGACTTGGCGGTGAAGCCTCCACTGACCTTGTCGAACTGGACCGAGGCGGGCGTTGTATCGCCCAGCGCCTGGCGAATCGGGATCGCCAGCTTGGGAAGTTCGCTGAGAATCTGCTGCTTGTCGGCAACGGTGACGTCCGCCTTGGCGAGCACGTTGCCGCTTACTGTGTCGAGCGCAATAGCCGAGATGTCATACTGCTCGCCGCGCCGGCTGATGTCGCCGGTGATGATGGCGTTGACGCCCTGATTCATCGCGACGAGTCGCGAGGACTGCTCGTCGAGCACGTCGGTCGGATTGGGAAGCTTTTTCGCAAACTTCCGCGCATCTCCGCGGCTGTATACGTTGATAAAGCTGGCGCCTTCCATCGCAACACCGAGCATCGGTTCGAGCGTGTTATCCAACACTGAATCTCCGGTGTGATTCGCGAAGTCGCCAATCAAGACGGAGACCGGGCCATGCGCCGTCGAAGTCCCGGCTGCCTTCCGCTTTCCGATGAAATACCAGGCGCTTCCACCAGCGATCGCAGCGATCAGCACGCCCGCTACACCAGCGCGCAGCCATGGGAGCGTCGGGATGCGTCTATCGCGGCGCGCCGCAGGAGCGGAGATCGTCCTGCCAACAGTGCTCTTCCCTTGCCACACACGAAGATCCGCATCGAGATCGTCCGCGCTCTGGTAGCGCTTTGCAGGCTCTTTTTCAAGACACTTGGCAACGATATTGCTCAGCGTGCCGGGAATGTTTCGGTCTACATCCACCAGCGGCGCGGCACGCTTCTGTGTGCGCATCAGTAGGCTGGCTATCGCGGTCTCGGCGTGGAACGGAGTAATGCCGGTCAGCAACTCATAAAGGATCAGGCCGACCGTGAAGATGTCGGAGCTGGCCTTTACTTCCATGCCCTGCGCCTGCTCCGGAGACATATATTCCATCGTCCCCAGCATCATTCCGGTCTGCGTCATCCCATCGCCGGAGAAGGTGCGGGCCAGCCCAAAGTCCATCACCACTACGCGCCCGCTCTTGTCGCGCATGATGTTGGCAGGCTTCAGATCGCGATGGATGATGCCTTCCCGATGGGCGGCGGCCAGACCGCTGGCGACCTGTTCCATGATCTCGACGGCCTCTGAGACCTCAAGTTTCCCGCGCTCCTTCAGGATCTTGTGGAGATTGTCACCTTCCATGTACTCCATCGTGATGAACTTCACGCCCTGGGCTTCGCCGAGGTCATAGATTCTGATCACGTTGCGGTCGGTTACCTTGGACGAGAGCACGAGCTCCTGTTTGAACCGTGCCAGAATCTCAGGATTCGAGGCCATCTCGGGACGGATGACCTTTACGGCGACGATCCGGTCGACCTCTCGGTCGGCTGCCTTATAAACGGCTCCCATACCGCCTTGACCAAGAAGCTCGAGAATCTCATATCGGCCGCCCAGAGTGGTCCCGATTTCGAGCAGAATTCCACTGGCGAAGGGGTTGTTCGGGTTTTTTTGAGGAACAGTTGCGCGAACCGGAGATGTTGAGAAGACGGTTTCAGCACCCGACACCATGGTGGCTGCGCTGCTGTCCGTTGGCGGTGGTACCGCGATTGTCGGGGGATTAGTGTCGACGCGCAACGGCGTGGAGGACAAGACTGTGGTGCCGGCGTCCTCCAGCATCGCAGCAAGATCGTGACGATTCGGAGGCAGGGAACTATCAGGTGCTTTTGAGTCGAGAGCTACCTGCATATCGCGAGACGCTGCTTCTTCCGGAACCCGTGACTTGTCGCTCCCCGAAAGAACATCGTCCATAGCTTCGCAACCCGCCGGAAGTTGCCCGGAACCGTTTTCACTAGTTCGGAAAGACCTTCAAAACGAGTGAGATGCGAGAAGTATAAACGATACTCTGGCTGAAAGAGCGTGTTGACCGCAGGCCTATAGGTCATGTTCTTACTTCAGTACCCAGCGAAGGGGACCGCCGCCCCTGCCGGTACTGGTCCAGAGCCATGCCCGAAGAGAATTATGCGCCGGCCAAGATCGGAACCGGACCAGGAATGATCGTGTTCCTGGTCCGGGAAGGTGTACGCCAATGTTCAATCAAAAATTCGCGGAATCTGTCTCTGCGGCTACTCCACGCTGCTGACCAGCGAGAACATGCCGCCCTGCGGATCCGATCCCTGGATGATCCAGCCACCACCAGGCACTTGCATGGGGCCGTTGCTCACCTTCCCGCCACCCGCTTCTACACGCTTTATGGCCGCGCCAATGGATTCCACGCAGAAGTAAAAGCCCCAACAGGAGACAGGGATGTGCGGGCCTTTCGTCATCATCCCGCCGTCGCCCATCTCTTTATGGTCGCCCTGGTCAAAGAGGCGATAGATGCCCATGGGACCCATGTCCATGTCGGTGAGCTTGGTCCATCCGAAGAGCTTGTTGTAGAAGTCGAAGCCCGCTTCGAGATCGGTCGTGTAGAGTTCATGCCAGCCGATCGTTCCGGGCGTGGGAGCCTCGGGACGTTGCGGCGACGGCATGCCCGGGTTCGACGTGAACACGACGATTGCGGCGCCCTGCGGGTCCGCCATGACGGCGAAACGCAGCATTCCTGGGACGTCCGTCGCTGGCCTTAACAACTTGCCACCGGCTTCGACAATCTTCTCGATGTGGGCGTCTACGTCGTCCACGGAGATATAGCCCACCCATCCGGTGTGCCCGGGGATATTGAGCATACCGGCGATGCCGACTTCACCGATGTTGAAGGTGGTGTACTGCATCCCGCCCTCGGTGCTTGGCATCTCGTGCGTGGTCCAGCCGACGACGTCGGAGTAGAACTTGCCGGCGGCCTTGGTGTCGGTGGTAATCAGTTCATACCAGCCAAACTTGCCTTTTGGTGAAAACATGGTTGACATCTCCTATGGGAACAGAATGTTGGCCTTCTCCTGAGCACTCATGTTGATATCAACCTTGTCCGGCGCTGTCAACCGGCGAACCATTAATTATTCGTTTGGACTTGGGCCGCCTCCGAAGATAAGACGGATGGAGCCGAGCAGGCCCGAAGGAATGGGTCTTACCTGGTCGAGGTCTTGCATCTGGAAGCGGTCACCATATTGCCTGATGAGCGGGCCGTAGTCGTGGGCAGGTTGTGCCGACCAGGCATTCAACGCGGTGTTGAAGACGTGGATCTCGATATGGTTCGCTCCAGGTCGCAGCAGCCCTGATACTTCGAGGCGATAAGGCGGGTGCCAAAGAGCTCCCGCGTCGTGGCCGTTGATGGAGACCAGCGCGGCCTCGCGGACTGGCGGATCATAGGTGGCGTGCATACCCGGGCCGGGAAGCGTGATCTTCGCGTTGGGAAGGCCATCAGGGCCGAGCGGCGGCGGGCCGTGACTGTCGGCGGATGGCCCGGAGAGGGCTGAGCCGCCGTCGATCTGGAGGTAGACCGGGCCGTTTAGGGCGGAGACAAATGTGAAGTCACGGCTGTAGACGGCCTCGCCCGAGTAATGAACCGTGGTGGGATCTGTGCTCCAGTCTGAGAGCGTCGCTTCTTGCTTCGTGCGGCCGGAGTTTGTAAATACGACCTTCCAATCGCGGCTTAGATCGAGAGCATCTTTGCGTGGGGATGGCGATGCAGGCTGCTGCTTAGTCTTGTCGTTGATGACATAGAGCGCCGACTCGTACGGCGCAAGGTCGAGATCGATTGAGCCGTCCGGTTGAACATCTTCGCGGCTGCTAAGACCGGTATCGAGGTCCCAGCGAGAGGTGCCTTTGAATTTGCTGGAAAGAACTGCACGGGCTTGGATGGAGTGATTCGATGTATTCGCGACGAAGTAGATATCGCCATCAGGAAGAGCGCGGCGGATGAAGCCTAGGCCGTCCTGCACGGAATCAGCTGCGTTCGTGAGTTGAAGGTCAGGCCTTGCAGCATAATGCAGAGCGGCTTCAAGTGTGGCGGGATCGGCGACGAGGGATGCGCCCGAGAAGAGCTGCTGCGACAGCTTGACTAACTCCTGCGTTGTAGTGCCGTCAGCATCGATGAAGGGCGCGTGCCCGAACGCAATGACGTGCCCGCCTGCGTTGACCCATGCGGCGATCTTGCGGAGGGTCTCAAGCGGGATGCGATCGGTTGGAGGAAGCACAAGCACTGAGTGATGGATGCCGAGACGATTGATTGTGTCGGCATCGGTGAAGTCAAAGTTATACCCGGCGGAGAGAATAGCTGAGATTAGTGCCGGATAGATGAGCTTGTTCATCGCGCCCGAGACCGACACGTGTCCCGGCGCGAAGCCTGCCCATGCGTCGTCAGTTGGCATGAGGATCGCGACCTGGTTTGCGGGCGTGCCCTGTCGTAATAGATAGCTGAGCCGCTGGACGTACTTGTTCACGTACGGCATGACCGGGTGCCAGGGATTGTGGTCGTTGAAGACTGCTGCGGCGTAGAGGGACCATCCGGGCTCGCCGACCTGCGGTGCCGAGTAAGGCCAGCCGTGGTAGATAAGTTGATTCTCACCCATGATGAAGTCGATGTCGGCCTCGGCCTTCATATCGAGTGGCGTGGCCCGAAAGACCGGCGAATGCAGCCATGTAAAGCTCTCGCCGGATGTGATGTTGTTGCCGAAGAGATGATTGCCCGAGGTCGCCCACCGCAGGGTAGAGAACGCTCTCCACTGCGGCCCCTCGCCTTCGGGCAGATCCACAAGGCGCTGGCTTGCAAGAGAGACGGCAGGTTCGCCGTATGTCTGCGAGCGAAACTTCGTATGGTGGTTATGCGCCCAGGAGTTGATCTGCACCAGATAGTTTTCGTCGACGAGTTCGGTAAGAGTGCGACCGTAGTCGTGGCGCACTTGCGCCGCAGCGGGCAAGCCACCAGCTACAAGTTCGGGCAGATGAGATAGCAGATCATAGCCGCGTCGCTTACGAAACTCCTCGGGCAAGGAAGGTGTCCAATCGGCACCGTAGGCTTCAAGCGAGTCCGAGAAGATGGCGTACGGTGGAGTATCTCCGAAGGCTTTCACGAGCGGCTCCCCGACTGCCTTCAGATGCGTGGCAACCGCTTGTTTGCTGAAGGGATCAAGCACGTATCCTTCGGCTCCTATGGCTGCACGTTTTACTTGCTGCAAGGTGTGGCTCGCAACAAAAAACAAGGCCACGCGAGGTTGTGCGGATGCTTGAGTCGGCGTTGAGAGTGAGGCAGGTTGCGCGGTTGCGGCGTTCCAGGTCTCGGGCGTGCCTGATGCGATAAAGGTTGAGACGATGCTCTCTCCATCGCTCAGTTTCATCTTCGGAAGGGAAGTGGCTTCGGGCGGAAGAGGAAGGGCGATGACTCGAAGACGCCCTGCGGCTTCAGCGAGAGTCGTGGCCGGTCCACCATAGGGCCAGCCGCTACAAAGAGTGACATCGACGCGCAGACCAAGGCGGCGGCCTTCTGCCTGAGCGTAGGTGACCGCATCGAGCATCGCGGAAGAGAGGAACGGAAGGTTCTTGAGGCCGCGAGCAGGGTCGTCTACGACCTCGGGATAGACGAATGCCAGTTCAACGCCGCCGAAGTTATCCGCCTTCATTTGCTGGAGTTCGCGTAGTATCTCGGCCTTCTCGACAGCGGGCCCGAACCACCACCATCGCACCATGGGCTTCGCATCATCTGGGGGCGAGAGGATCTGCTGCTCGATCTGCGCGATGTTGAGCTGGGCCTGCTGGGCGCCTAAAGTCAGCGCAAGCAGGCAGGTCGCGGCCAACGCTGCGGTGTATTTAGCGAGGCTGGCTCGGAAGGCGAGGATGCCATCGGTACGCATCGATTGAGTTCCTCCAGAACAGTTTTTCCTGCGCAATGTGGCTCTTGCCGGCGGCGTAGTCCTTGAGAATGCTGACGGTCTCAAGATACGCAAGGACGTGATCGCTGTTAGGCCAGTCGCTGCCGAAGAGGACCTTATCTTCGCCGAAGATGTTCCATAGCTCGTCGAGCGTGTCCTTATAGAAGCTAACGTTAGTTGGAACTGTGCCATTCTTCTCAGTGGGAATTTCGGAGAGCTTGATGAAGGCGCGCGGAGCGTTGCCCAACCTGCGGAGCGAGTCGATGTAAGCGGCCTTCGCTACCGGATCAGCAGGCGATGCAGCATGGGGAAGATGGTCGACGACGATGGTGAGGTCGGGTATGCGGCTCGCAATCTCCGCAAGCGTTGCGACGAGTGCTGGATTCGGATTGGCGCTCTCGAATACGACGCCTGCTTTCGAGACCATCTTTAATCCATCCATGAACCCGGCCCGCTTCACGTCATCTACAAGGTTGCGGTTCCAAAGGTTTCCATAACGAAGGCCGAGAAAGAGTGGATCTTCATGCAGCCGTTCAAGCTCACTCGCGAACTCTGGCGAGCTCGGAACAAGGTCCCCAATAATCCCAACCATCAGCGGATTCTTCTTCGCGGTGGCGAGAAGCCAATCGTTGTCCTTTGGCAGGGGACTGGCCTCGATAGCGATGGCCCCGACAACTTTGAAGCTGTTCGCAAGCTTCTGGTAGCGATCGGGCAAGGCAGGCTTGTAGAGCACGGTATCGGATGGCTCTGGCCACGGAACGCCGCCGGGGCGTGTGGGATCGAAGAGATGAATGTGCGTATCGATGATCGGTATACGCGGAGGCGTTGGCGCGAAGATCTCTCCGGTGGTTAGGACACCTCCGATGTACGCAGAGGACTTGAGGAACTCTCTGCGATTTATCTTCGTGGCCATCAAGACACGCGGTGCCATGTCTACCTTTCTCGATCCAGTCGCTAAAGACGAACAGCCGCGGCCGATGCGCCGCGACTGCTTCCTGTCCAAACTACTACTCGTGTGACTCTGCGTAGAGCTTCACAGGTCCAATCAGGCCCGAGGGCAACAAAGGTGAATCAGCTTTGTAGGGTTTCACGTCGGCGAAGGTGTACTTCACCTTCGCATCGGGCTGCTCATCTCCGATCAGCCGATTGACCCATGCATTTGTCACCTTGATGATGAGCTCGTTCTTGCCGGGCTTCAGAGTGCCAGTTAGGTTGACGCGATACGGCGCGTGCCACACCACCGCAAGGTCTCTGCTGTTGAGCGTCACCTGGGCTAGGTTCTTGACGTCGCCAAGATCGAGCCAGACTTGGACCCCTTTCTTGAACCACTCCGGCGAGGCATCGATCGTTCGGACATAAGTGCCGGTTCCGGCGAAGTACTTGATACCGGCATCGGCACTCTCTGGCCATGAGATGAGCTTGTCGAGGCTTGCCGTCGCAGGAGCGCCGCGGCCGCTCTGGAAGCTCACATTCCAGCTTCCATCGAGTGTTGCGAGCTCTGTCTCATGCATGTTGGGGACTGTATGAGACGGCGATTTTGCACTCTCGCGGAAGACCACGAAGACAGTACCCCACGCTTCAAGCTTGAGCGGCACCGTGGTATGGCCGTCGGCGCTTGTATAAGAAACAGGCTCTCCTTTGCCCGTCTCGGCGTACCAGAGTTGCGGGGCTTTGCCTGCCACGCGGAAGGTGGCGTCGACGGTTGCGGGGCTGTCGCTGCGGTTGTCGACGAAGTAGACATCGCCATCCGCCAGCTTGCGATGGACGAAGAGCAGCCGCGTGTCGGGTGCTGGCTTGGTGTAGTCGAAATCAGGTTTAAGATTCATCGTATGAAAGACATCATCAAGACTCAGGCCCGCATAGACCGTGCCTTTGCCGACCTTGTGTGTGCCGGAGCCATCACCGAACAGCTCGCTGTTGAGCTTCGTGAACTCCGCATGGTCGTCGCCAAGGCTGGGATCATCTGCTGGCATAGGGCCAGCGAGGGTCGCCCCATCTTCAACAAGCTTGTGGATCGCGCGCAGCACAGGCAGTGACATGTGTGTGCTGTAGGGATCGAGCGCAAGGAGGCTATAGCTCATGCCGCTGGCGGTTGTGATCTTGCCGTTAGCAGTCTTCAGCACATGGATCAGGCCGTCGGCGTTGATGTAGTCGAAACCATAGCCGGCGGGTATGTTCGGTGCCTTGTCGCCGTAGATGGCAGTAAGGTTCGAATCCTCGCCATAGAAGTAGATGATGTCTGCGCCGAAGTGTCCCTGCTGCAGCAGGTAGCTTGTGCGTGCGAGATAGTCGATCCACGGACGAGCCTGTTCCGCCCATGTCTCGTTGCGATTGAACCATTGCCCGAAGGGGCCAAGCGTCAGACCAGGTGCCTTGCCGACTAGCGGCTGGTGCGCAGACTCATGAATGACGAAGCGGTTGATGCCGTTGAGAAACTCCTGGTCTGCCGTGGGCTTCAGCGTCGCGGGTGACCATGCCCACGGAGCGGCGCCTGCGGTCATCGACTCGGCAGCAACCAGATTTTGGCCGTAGATATGGGCGACTGAAGCCGACTCACGATCGTCCGCGTTGAACCCGAACTGTTCATGGTTCACGCCCGGAGACTGTGTCCACATGGCGGCCATAGGAATGTCGTCGAGCTTCTTGACCTCCATGCCATCGGCGACAAAGGCGCGCCCAGCTTCGTGAGACTCGCCGTAGTGCCCGATGCCGCGCTCCTTAAGCGATGCCTGCACCTGTCCGTAGTGTTCGTCGGAGATGAGGTCCGCGATCGTCTTGCGGAAGTCCCATAGGAACTGGTCGCTGGCCGCAGCACTTTCAACGACCCGACCTGCGAGGACAGGCATCCAGGGCAGAGGATCATACCCGCGATACTTCTTGAACTGCGCGATCATATCGTCGGTCCAGTTCTGCGAGCCCGCCTCCCAACTATCGGTGATGACGTAACGAATACCGCGCTTGCCCATCCAATCCGCGCCGACCGTCTCCTTGTAGCTGTCGAGATAGCCATCCATGTACTTCTTCACGTACGCGTGATTCAGCTTGTCGACTTCAAGGCCAGTGGCCTCCTTCGTTGCTGGATGGTTGGTGATTCCCAGCAGGGAGTAGCCGAAACGCAAAGCGACCCAGTCACCAGCAGGCGGGGTCCAGTTCAGAGTTCCGTCCGGCTGCATCTTGCTGGTCAGATCGATCACATCAGCCTTTGCGATGGTGGCATCTGCATCGACCGCAGGTGTCGCCAACTTATAAAGGTCGTGCATAGTGACAAACGCGGCCTTCTCTTCGAAGCGGTTGACGCGGGCGCCTGTTTGCAGCGTCAGTTCCGCGATCTCATACTCTGGCGGCTTAGGCTTGGTGGAAATTCCAAAGGAAGCTGGATCCATGCCAACCGCCCAGAAGGGCATCTTTGGAGCGGGCCCACGTTTGAAGACCACGCGAACAAACTTCGCGTGCACGTCCGGCAGAGCGATCGTATGCTGCTTAGCCCCGCCGTCGGCGAGGGAAGCGACGTCGCGGAACGTCTTACCATCGTCGCTTATCTGTAGCGACTTCTCCGGATTCCCAATCCCGGTCAGGGCGCCGACGATCTCGCTGATGGAACCAGTGACGATCGTCAGCGAGCGGATGCGTTGCGCGGTGGGGAACTCCCACTGTATCCACGCATCTTCTCCTGCGGCCGGTATCGGCAGCTTCATCATTGTCTCGAGATCGCCATCGTTCAGCATCTTCAGATCTGGTAATCCCGAGCTGGCAGTGATCTTAGGATTGAGCGGAGGAGCCGCAGCCTCCGCCTTCGGCTTGCGATAGGCGAGGACGACTGCGTCGGCATAAAACTTCGGAAGAGTGGTCCCCGGACCCATCGAATCGCCGCCTTCGATGTTCTGGAAGGGGCCCGTGTTCGATGGCGGATGGGCAAGCTTGCCGTTGAAGGGCTTGCCGCCTTCGATCGCGGTCTCGCTCCAGACATACTTCTTCATCCCTTCCGATGGAGGCACCCACGGGCCGCCGGTTTCACTCCATCCAGGGGATCCCGCGATGGCCTCTTCCATCCCCAGGCTGTCCGCAAGCGTGGTCGCATACTTGAAAGCATCCTTCCACTCTGGAGTCATATACGCGAGGCGCTTGTCCACGACTTGCGGAGTGTCCAACGCAGCATCGAAGTTCTGAAAGCCCGCGATGCCAGAGCGATGCATCCATTCGAGGTCCAGCTTGATACCTTCCTTGGTGATATTGCCATTCATCCAGTGCCACCAAACGCGGGGCTGGGCTGAAGACGGCGGATTCTCAAACCCTTTCATCAGGGCGTTCTTGTCGGTCTGGGCCATGGCGTTCAGCGAGAGCGCGAAAGAGATGCCGAGGATGGTCGCAACTCGCGACTGTGACAGCCTGCGGGCCGTTGTCTTTGGTGTCTTCGGGTGCATCGTATCCAACTCCTTTGTAACGGAAATGATGTGCGATTTAGCGAGAGGCTTGGATGGTCGTCTCCATCGCCTTCAGGTAGTTGCCATAGCCGACGACGAGCGTCGATCCGATCAGCAGCATCAGGCCGCAGGTGACGAGCGTCTTTGTGCGCCGACTGGTACCCTTCCACTCCTTCAGCGCAAGACCCCACAGAGTCGCGAAGATGATGATGCTCGCCATGTGCAGTGTCCAACTTGAGAAGTCGTACCGGCCCATCTTCGTCTGGCCCATGGAGTAGAAGAAGAACTGGAAGTACCAAATGACCCCGGCGAGCGCGGCGAAGAGATAGTTGCGAACGAGTGTTGCACTCGAAAGCCGGGACAGACCTGCGATGTCACTGGCATCAAAGTCCATCAGCGTGTCTCCGGAGGTTGCGACCGCGCGCATCGGGTTGCTGCCGGGCGTTCCGGTGAACTGCGCAAAGGAACGGTTGCGGAAGATCAGGATCATCGACCAGACAAAATTCGTAGCGAACCCTCCCCAGAGAACGACGACAAGGACCGGCAGATTTTGAAACACCTCCGGCTTGCCCGTCTCGATCAGGTGCGCCTTGGCGATTGCCCCGATAGGCGCTCCGGCATCCAGGCCGAAGGCGAAGAAGGAACTCATAAATCCAGCGCCAATGGCGATCAGCACACCTTTCACAAACGAGAAGTCGCGCTCGCCGGATTCAGCTTTCTCTTCCGGGGTAATCTCACGCTCCTTGGAAAGTCCGGCGGCGCCGTTGACGGCTACGGCGATTAGACAGATGAGAATGCCCAGAAGAATGATCTGGCCGGAGCGCTCATGGGCGATGGTGTTGAGCTGCCCGTGGTAGATCGGTGGCACCAGCGTTCCGAAGGCGGTGCATAGACCGAGCGCGATTGCATAGCCGAGCGCAATCCCCAGGTAGCGGATGGCAAGACCGAAGGTGAGGCCGCCAACTCCCCAGAGCATGCCAAAGAGGACAGCGACCCAAATCGCATGGGGTTTCGTTGCATAGGCCGTGTGAAGAACTTGGAAGAGGTCCGGGACCAGCAGCCCGGCGAGAACGATTGGCGCGATCAGCCATGCAGCGACGCCCTGTATCAGCCAGTAGATCTCCCACGACCAGCGCTTGATGCCGCGGAATGGAATAAAGTTGGTGGCAGAGGCGAAGCCGCCGATCCAGTGATAGATGACTCCGAGAAACGGGTTCGAACCCATGATTGCCTCAAAAGAGAGTGGATGCCGCGAAGCGCACTCATCCTACATGATCGGAAATGCGAAAGGGAAATATACTCTCTATTGAATCGCGCACCGGAAACTAACGGACGCCCAAGCGGAGGCTGATTGCGTATCTCGCTATTCATCACCTGTTATAACGACACCCTCTTTCCGGATACCGGCAAGGCGGTCGTCCGCGTTCTGGAGCGGCTGGGGCATACGGTGGTCTTTCCCGCCGGACAGACCTGCTGCGGCCAGATGCACTACAACACTGGATACCAGAAGGAAGCCATGCCCCTGCTGGAACGCTTCGTTGCGCAGTTTCGCGATGCGGACGCGGTCGTCGTTCCATCGTCTTCCTGCGTGGCGATGATGAAAGACCACTACCCGAAGATGGCCGAGGAGATAGGCAGACCGGATCTGATCCGCGACGTGGCTGAACTGCTGCCGAAGATCTTCGAATTCTCAGAACTGCTGACACGCCGCCTTGGGCTGGACGATGTCGGAGCCTACTACCCTCATCGCGTGACCTACCACGCAAGCTGTCATGGTCTCCGCAACCTGAACCTTGGCGACGGCCCTCTGCGTTTGCTGAAGGCTGTGCGCGGCATCGATCTCGTTCCCATCGCCAATGTCGAGCAGTGCTGCGGCTTCGGCGGTACCTTCGCCGTCAAGAACGCAGAGGTCTCAAGCGCCATGCTTGCAGAGAAGACGACCGCTGTTCTAAACACCGGAGCCGAGGCCTGCACGGCCTGCGATAACAGCTGCCTGATGCACATCCAGGGAGCCCTGCATCGCCAGCGCACAGGAGTACGCACGATTCATCTTGCAGAGATTCTGGCAAGCACGGAAGAGGGCCGCGCATGAGCCTGCAGCCTCTCGATCCGCGCACGGCAGAGATCTTTCCCATGGCCGCGCGTCACCTTCTTGGCGATACCCAACTCCGCAAAAACGTCCGCCACGCCACGGACGTAATCCAGAACAAGCGCCGCATCGTGGTCGACGAAATGCCCGACTGGCAGGAGCTGCGCGAGTCCGGCAAGCGTCTGCGCGAGCACACCATGCAGCATCTGCGCGAGTACCTCGAACAGTTTGAGCGCAACTGCACCGCTGCCGGTGGCGTTGTTCACTGGGCACGCGACGCGGCGGAGGCGCGCCAAATTGTTGTTTCACTCGCCAAATCCGCGGGCGCCAAGGAAGTCATCAAGATCAAGTCGATGACCACCGAAGAGATTCAACTCAACCCTGCGTTAGCAGCGGCAGGCATCCGCCCTTACGAGACGGACCTTGCCGAGTTGATCATCCAACTAGGTCACGACCAGCCATCACACATCGTCGTTCCCGCGCTGCACAAGAACCGCCAGCAGATCCGCGAGATCTTTCGCCGCGAGATGAACCTTCCCGACCTTGGGCCGAGCCCGCAGGACCTCGCGGACGCCGCGCGACTCTTCCTCCGGGAGAAGTTTCTTACCGTGCCGACGGCAGTCAGCGGAGCCAATTTCCTCATCGCGGAGACCGGCGGAGTCTGCGTCGTGGAGAGCGAGGGCAATGGCCGCATGTGCCTCACGCTGCCAGACACGCTGATCACTATCGCGGGCATCGACAAGGTCATTCCGCGCTACGAGGACCTGGGCGTCCTCCTGCAACTGCTGCCGCGATCCGCCACGGGCGAGCGCATGAATCCGTACAACAGCATATGGACGGGAGTCCATCCGGGCGACGGGCCAAAGGCCTTTCACGTAATCCTGATGGACAACGCGCGGACCAGCATTCTTGCTGATGCTGAAGGCCGGCAGACCCTCAACTGCATTCGCTGTGGAGCCTGCCAGAATGCCTGCCCGGTCTATCGTCAGACCGGCGGCCACGCGTATGGATCGGTGTATGCAGGGCCGATCGGCGCAATCCTCACGCCGCAGTTGATGCAGATGGAACACGCGCAATCGCTGCCTTATGCGTCGTCGCTGTGCGGCGCCTGCTACGAGGTGTGCCCGGTAAAGATCAATATTCCGGAGGTGTTGATTCACCTCCGCAATAAGGTCGTGAAAGAGAAGAGCTGGGCCGACCCGGAGGCGATCGCGCTGAAGACGGTCGCATCGATCTTCCGCAGCGAACGCCGGTTCCGAGCAGCGCAGCGGCTAGGTCGTATCGCCGAACGCCCGCTGGTTCGCAAGGATGGCCAGGGTGACGGCTGGATCAGTTGGCTTCCCGGTCTGCTGGGCGGATGGACCCAGGTGCGCGATCTGCAGTCGATGCCGAAAGAGAGCTTCCGCGAGTGGTGGGAGAAGCGCGCGGAGACCAAGGGAGGGAGCGATGTCTGACGCTCGCAGCGAGATCCTCGCAAGAATCGCCCGGGCGACCTCAACAGGATCTCCCAGTTCATGGGAGGAGATTCCCCGGGATTATCGGCAATCCTCCACGGCTTCTGACAGGGAACTGGTGGACTTGCTCACACACCGGTTGCACGACTACGACGCACAAGTGGTCGAAGCATCCTCTTCGGATGCGGCGACAGCAGTGGCCGCGATGCTGAAGGCGCGGGAAGTCTCGCGCATTGTTATTCCGCCAGGCCTGCAATCGTCTTTGCTGCCGCCGGGCTTCAACTTCATCGAGGACACGGGTCTCTCTCATGCGGAGTTGAACCAGTGTGAGGGGATCCTGACCGAGTGCACCCTGGCCATCGCGGAGACGGGGACCATCGTGCTGCAAAACGTTCCGGGGCAGGGGCGTCGCGCCGCAACATTGGTGCCCGACTATCACCTCTGCATCGTGGATGCTGCGAAGATTGTGGCGACAGTGCCGGAAGCGATAGAACGCCTGAACCCAACGGCGCATCTTGCAACGACGTTCATCTCCGGTCCCTCGGCGACCGCGGATATTGAGATGACAAGGATCAAAGGCGTCCATGGCCCACGGTTCCTCGACGTGGTTCTATTGCTCGAATAAGGCTTCAAGAAGATATCGTTTGGGTGGACGTATGCAAATCCTTGACAAAAGGAGTCGCACAGACGAGGCTAGATGAAATTCCAATAGGTAGGTTCTTCTTCTTTAGGAATTCGGAGGTTGGGCGATGGCGTTAGAGGAAGGAAGCCGGACAGAGCAGCATCGGCAAAAGATCTGGAAGGCACTGGATGATTTCCGCATCGAAATTCCGTCATGGGGATTCGCCAACACAGGAACGCGCTTCGGCAAATTCTCTCAGCCTGCCGCAGCGACTTCGATTGAAGAGAAGTTCGCCGACGCTGCGCAGGTCCATGCCCTGACCGGCGTAGTTTCGAATCTTGCGCTGCATGTCTTATGGGACCTCCCGAATGGGACAGCCGACGTCCCGAAGATTCAGCAACTGGAGCAGAAAACGGGTATTCGGTCGGGATCGATCAACCCTAACGTCTTTCAGGATCAGGAATACAAGTTTGGGTCCATCTGCAACCCTAGCGTCGAGATCCGCGGCAAAGCACTCTCTCACCTGCTTGCATCGGTGGAGATTGGACAGGCGCTTAACTCGCGCGATGTCTCGCTCTGGATCTCCGATGGCTCGAATTATCCCGGCACACAGAGCATTCGCCGCCGCATCGAGTGGATGGAGGAAGTGCTGGCAAGCACGCACGAAGCCCTTGGCCCCGACCAGAGGATGCTGGTCGAATACAAACCTTTTGAGCCCGCTTTCTATCACACCGACATCGCGGACTGGGGCATGGCGCTTGAACTCGCGCGTCGCGCGGGGCCGAAAGCCAAGGTGCTGGTCGACACCGGCCATCATCTTCAGGGAACGAACATTGAGCAGATCGTGGCGTGGCTGCTGCATCTGAACGCCCTTGGCGGGTTTCACTTCAACGACAGGAAGTACGCCGATGATGACCTCACAATCGGTTCAATTGACCCCTACCAGGTCTTTCGGATATTTCACGAAATTCTCAGTGTCCGCGTCGAGGACCGAAGCGCAATCGCATTCATGATCGACCAGAGCCACAACCTGAAAGGCAAAGTTGAGGCGATGGTACAGACGGTCTGCACCGCTCAGGAACTATTCGCCAAGGCCTCGCTCGTCGATCACGAAAAGCTAGCGGAACTACAGGACACCTGTCGCCTAGTGGAAGCAGAAGAGTGTTTCCGCGATGCATTCTGGCAGGACGTTCGCCCTATCGTGAACGAATGGCGTGAAGCGCGGAAGCTTCCCGCAAATCCTCTCCATGCGCTCGCGCAGAGCGGCTACATCGAACGAATAACGGAGGAACGTGGAGCCCGCAACTCGGCGAGTATCAGCAGCTACGCATAAGGATGTATCGCAGAGATCAACATGTCGATTGCGCTCACTCCGTGTAGCCTATGTCTGTATTGAAACGCACGGGAGCGGACATGCGAAAGACAACGAAGCGGCTTTATCTGATTCCGGTACTCTCTAAAGCCCTCGACATACTTGAACTGCTGCAGCTGGAAAACCAGCAGATATCGCTGGAGGCGATCTACCGCAAGACGAAGATCTCGAAGACTACGGTCTACCGCATCCTCAAGACATTCGTGCATCGTGGATACGTTTCGCAGTCTCAGGACGGCCTCTATCGCCACGTCTCGCGGCCGCGCAAGGTACGCTTCGGCTTCGGCAGCCAGAGCACGGAGATGCCGTTTTCGAACGCCGTCACGGCGAGTCTAAAGCTCGCCGCCGCAGCCAGCGGCGTAGACCTGGTGATTCTCGACAACAGCTACCACGGGCCGACCGCAATCAAGAATGCCGAGCAGTTTGTTGAGAAGGGCGTTGACCTGATCATCGAATTTCAGGTGGAGCAGAGTGTGGCGCCCATCATCGCGGACAAGATCGCGGCAGCGAATATCCCGCTGATCGCTGTGGATATCCCTCACCCGCACGCCACGTACTTCGGCGTGGATAACTACCGCGCGGGCGTAGAAGCTGGTGAAGCGCTGGCGGCGCATGCGGCGCACAAGTGGTCCGGCCGCGCTGACTGGGTGCTTGGTCTCGACCTGGCCGAAGCGGGGCAGCTCGTACAGAGCAGGATCACAGGCGTGTTTGAAGGCGTGCGCGAGAGCATCCCGGAGCTTCCCGTGGAGTGCTTTGTGCGGATCGACGGGCGTGGCATGCGCGAACACAGCCGCAAACTGGTGGCGGGATTCCTACAGCGGCATTCAAAAGATAAACATATCCTGATCGGTGCCGCCACAGACACGAGCGCCCTTGGAGCGCTCGATGCCGTGCGCGAACTGAAGCGTGAGCGCCATGTCGCGATTGTCGGACAAGACTGCATTCCGGAGGCCGAGGACGAGATTCGCAAGCCGAGTTCGCCCTTCATCGGCTCTGTCTCGCATGAGGCAAACTCCTATGGCGAACGACTCATTCACCTTGGCCTGTCTCTGCTGCGTGGTCAGACCGCCGCGCCGTACAACTACGTCTCGCATCGCCTTGTAACGCGCGAAAATCTGCCGCCCGAATAGCGATAACGATGGCAGCACGTTCAGTTAGTGAAGCCCCTGGACGAACCTAAAAAATGCGCCGGATCGGACAGGAAGGGCGAGACTTTTGGTCTCGCCCTTCCTGCTGTCTGACCTATGACAAACAATGGTCTATTCGCTGGGGCGAACCGTGTCGCGGCACTGCCGGCAAATTGCTGGTTCGATTTAGTAGCGTTCCAATACGCAATCAATTTCATTATGTTGACAGTGCTGTATGCCCTGTGTATTGTTTCCGGCGAAACTCAAGAGCCAGTTTGCATGCGCTAAACGGACGCGGGTTTATGGAAGCCCACTGTTTTCTCTACAGCAAAGAGAAACAGTTTCAAGTACGAATTCTTCGGAGGTTTTATGAAGCTTCGCAATTTCCTTACACTCGCCGTTCTGATCGCGAGTTCGATGCTCGCATTCGGCCAGGCGGCATCCACGGGAACAATCCTGGGCCACGTGGAGGACTCCGGAGGCGCCTCGATCGCAGGCGCCAAGGTGACGATCCTAAACACGGCCACAGGCATTGATCACGTCGTGATCACCAATCAGGATGGCGAATACACCGCCCCTGGACTACAGCCGGGTTCGTACAAAGTGACGATCGAGGCTTCGGGATTTGGCTCCAAGGTCAGCTCGGTCGGTCTGGTCGTCGCGCAGCAGGAACGTGTCGACGCGGCATTGAAATTGGGCGGAGCGATAGAGACGGTCACTGTCGAGGCATCGGGCGGCGCTCAGCTTGATACCGACAGCGCTGCAATCTCGCAGCTTGTGAGCGAGAAGCAGGTGAATCAGCTGCCGCTCAATGGCCGCAACTTCCTCAACCTGCTCTTCATCGGTGCCGGCGCGGTCCAGACGGTTGGCGAGCAGGGCCAGATGCGCGGCGGTGAGGGCAATGCAATCAGCATCAGCGGAGCTCGTCCAGAGTCGAATAACTACACGCTCGACGGCATCGTGAACACGGACACGGCGTTGAGCACGCCTGCGGTGATCCTGTCTCAGGACGCAATCCAGGAGTTCAAGGTACAGAGCGAGACCTACTCGGCGGAGTTTGGCTTCAGTGCGAACCAGGTGAACATCGTCAGCAAGAGCGGTACGAACCAGTTTCATGGATCTCTCTTCGAGTTCAATCGGAACGACGCCTTCGACGCCAGCACCCACTTTCAGGCACTGAAGCCGGTGTTGCGCCAGAATCAGTTTGGGTTCGTGCTGTCCGGCCCCGTGCTTATCCCGAAGATCTTCAACGGTCACGACAAGACATTCTTCCTGGCGAACTATGAAGGCGCGCGGATCAAGGCGGGAACCAGCCCAACAAATCAGTTTGTGCCAGACCCCGCGCAACTGACCGGTAATTTCGCGGGGTCAGGTCTACCCGCCTATGGATCGGACGCGTGTACTGCGGCCTTGAAGGCTGGCAACGCTTGTCAGCCCATAGATCCCACGACCGGTCTGCCCTTTTTGAACGATTCGATTCCAGCGACCAGGTTCTCCAATATCGCGAAGGTAACCCTTGGGGCCAACTTGTTTCCGGCTCCAAATGAGCCCGGCGTGACGAACGGATATGTACTTCGTACCGTGTTGGCCAACAGCACGGACCAGCAGACCTACCGCCTTGATCAGAACCTGAAGAAGTATGGTTCTGTCTTCGGACGGTATACGCGGGCGCAGTACCTGAACAACAGCGCGGGAACGGTTTCCGTACCCTTCGGATTGAATGTATTTACTGAAAACTCGGTGAGCTGGCAGATCAACCATACGATCAGCCTGGGTCAGAACAACGTAAACAATTTCCGGTATGGAAACCTCTCAGCGAAGTCGATCCAGGGAGTAAGCCCGGCACCGGCTTCTGCTGTGGATGCGCTGGGTCTAACCGGAATCTTCACCAACCTTCCGGACTATGCGCGCGGATATCCGAACGTCTCCATCGGCGGCGGACCCGCATCCGTGGGCAGTCCGGGCAACGATCCAACGACCAGCGATATTCCTCAGTATGAGATCGCTGATTCGTTCACGTCGATCCACGGACGGCACACGCTCAGCATTGGCTTTGACTACAGAAGCTGGATCCAGAAGCGTGACCTGTCATCAAACTTCCTTGGTTCCTATAGCTTCGCCAGCGGCACGATTCTGACGAACGGCGGCACTTCCGACGGAACAACACAGAATGCAACAAACCCATGCACGACGGCCTATTGCGGCACGGGCAATGCGACGGCAGACTTCCTGCTTGGTTACTACTCGGGGGCAAGCACCTTCCAGCCGGGACCGTTCAGCACGGGGTCGACGCCAGGCAATCTGAATCAGTTCCACTTCAAGTACTTCGCACCGTATGTGCAGGACGACTGGAAGGTGACAAGCAATCTCACATTGAACCTGGGCTTGCGGTATGACTTCCGCACAATTCCTACAGAAACAGACAACAAGCTGTTCTGGATCGATAAAGCAAACGCACAGGGTGGCCTTTGCTTTGCGAATCCGAAGCTGCTAACGGATGGCGTTGCGCCGGCGGGCAACGGGTTCTATCGTTATTGCGGTCGGAATAATCCGCGGGATGCGGCGAAGCTGCCATTTGCTCCGCGTATCGGATTTGCCTACCGTCCGTTTGGCGATAACAAGACTGTCGTTCGCGGTGGCTATGGTCTGTACTTCGATTCGACCGAGACGCGCGAGATCGACGACTCGGGCGACCTGTATCCCTATGTCGTTCGTACAAACATCAACCCTGTTACCGCTCCAGGTGTGCCGAAGAGTACGGACAACCTCTTTCCTGCGACCGCTGCTCTGCACCCTGTAAGCGTGGCGACAGACGGAGGACAGTTTGTCGCGGTCATCATCTCGGAGAATCCCATCAATCCTTACGTTCAGCAGTACACGCTGTCGGTACAACACGAACTCGCGCCGAATACGACGCTTGAAGTGAACTACATCGGGAACAAGGGAACCCACCTCTTGGACCGCGTCAACATCAACGAACCGCTACCGGTTCCAAACGTCGCGCTGTGCAACTCAAGTCAGGGCAACGACCCGAGTTGCAACCCGGCCGTACGTCGGCCGCTGCCAAACTTCACGAACACTACGGGAACGCTGGACAGCCGATGGTCCGGCTACTCCAACTACAACGCTGGGAACATCAAGTTCGAGCGCCGTTCGAGCGACCTGGCAGCGGTACTGGTATACACCTACTCGAAGAGCATGGACGACAAGTCGGCTGCGGCTGGAATCGGAGCAACAAACGGTTTCGCAGGCCACCTGGACGATCGGAACCCTTCGCGCGATTATGCGCGTTCGGACTTCGATGTAGGCCAGCGATTTGTTGCAAGCTTCGTCTACAACCTGCCATTCGGACAAGGCAAGCGCTACGCGAACAAGATCAATCGCGCTGCCGATGCAGCAATCGGCGGCTGGGAGCTGACGAGTATTGCAACCTTCCAGAAGGGCTTTCCGTTCTCCGTGCTCGGCAACGATACCTATGGGCTTTTGTCGGCCTATAATCAGCGGGCAAACATCAACGGTCCAGCCAACAGCGGATTCACGAAGAGCCTGAACAAGTGGTTCAACACCGGTTCGTTCTCGCAGCCGCTGGCTGGAGTCTTCGGGTCGAGCGGTAGAAACATTCTGCGTGACCCCGGCATCAACAACTTCGATATCGGCCTTCTCAAGAACTTCGCCGTGCACGACCGGATTAATTTCCAACTCCGGGCGGAGACGTTCAACACCTTCAACCATGCGCAATACGGTGTCGACCCAAGTTCGCCTACAGCTGCGGCATCAGGACCAGGCACCGGCGCAGTCGACCGAAACGTGAACGATGTGGGCAGTGCTACCAACGCAAACTTCGGGCAGGTAGTCTCAGCTAGACCCGGAAGGGTGCTGCAATTGGGCGCAAAGCTTACGTTCTAATAACGAGCAGTTTCCCACCTCAGGGGGAGAGTGATACTGGCTCCCCCTGATTCTTCTTGTGAAGAGGAGCGAAGGTACAAGATGATCCAAACGAAAGTGCAGCTTCTTGCCGCGAGCGTCGCGGCAATTGTGGTGTTGGGTGTGGGGACGATGAGAGCGCAGGCACCTTCCGAGGAAGTGAAGGTGGACTGGAATCAGACACTCATCACTTCGAAGTCCACGCCGACTCTACAAGTGGTCGTGAACCCGATGCTGCTCCGTGGCGCAAAGCTTCATGACGGCGCATTCAAGGCGCTCCACGATCTCGGCGCGGACTATGTGCGCTACGTTCCGTGGCTGCCCTATCCGCGCCAGGCGGTCGCTGAACTCGACCCGCCTTCAGACGGCAAGACATCCTGGGACTTCTCCCACATAGATACGACCCTCGATGACTTCATGAAGGCGACCGAAGGCCATAGCGTCGTGCTGAACTTCAGCACGATTCCCGCATGGATGTGGAAGACCGATAAGCCGGTCACTTACCCTGACGATCCGAACCAGGTCTTCTGGAACTACACGCAGGGCACGGAGCTGCGTGATCCTTCGATGAAGGAGGTCTCGGAATACTTTGCGCGACTGTTAGCGTGGTACACAAAGGGCGGATTCACAGACGAGTTTGGCAAGCGGCACGAGTCCGGTCATCACTACAAAGTCGCCTACTGGGAGGTGCTGAACGAGATCGAGTTCGAGCATCACTGGTCGCCGGAGATGTACACGCGTTTCTACGACTCGGTGACGGCCGCCATGCGCAAGGTCGATCCCGACATCAAGTTTATGGCCATGGCGCTGGCCCAGCCGAGCGTTGGCTCCGGCCCGGAGATGGTCGAATACTTCCTGAACCCGGCGCACCATAAGCCCGGCACCCCGATCGACTTCATCACCTATCACTTTTATGCGACCCCTGGACCGGACCAGACGATCGACAACTGGCAGTACACCTTCTTCGATCAGGCCAACGGATTTCTCGCAACCACGCGCTATATCGAGACGATCCGCAAGCGCTACAACCCTTCGGTGAAGACTGACCTCAACGAGCTTGGTGTAATTCTGTCCGAGGATGGCAAGGAGATCAGCACGCCGGGCTATGTCGCGAAGCCGGAGCCAGCGGGCTACTGGAATCTCGCGGGCTCCATGTACGCCTACATCTATATGCAGACCTCGCTGATGGGCATCGATGTCCTTGGCGAGTCGCAGCTAGTTGGATATCGCTCGCAATTCCCAAGCGTGAGCGAGATAAATTACGAGACCGGTGAGCCGAATGCCCGCTATTGGGTTCTGAAACTGCTAAAGGATAACTTTGGCCCAGGCGACAAGCTCGTCGAGACGACGAGCTCAAGCGGAGACTATGCTGTACAGGCGTTCGCGACCGCAACAGGGAAGAAGTTGCTCATCTTGAACCGTAAGAATCGCGAGGTAGATGCGGCATTGCCTGCCGATGCAGACGGAGCTTCGGTCACGCTGGTGGCACCTTCAACCGGCGACGGGCCTGCGTCTACGGAGAAGGTCACAGGGCACACTCTAAAGCTGC
This sequence comes from Granulicella aggregans, assembly GCF_014203275.1. Taxonomy (GTDB): domain Bacteria; phylum Acidobacteriota; class Terriglobia; order Terriglobales; family Acidobacteriaceae; genus Edaphobacter. The sequence continues at coordinate 514,746 of NZ_JACHIP010000005.1, read as the reverse complement.
AGCCTTTTGAAGTCGCTGTCGTAACCTACCGCTGAAATTGAGCAATACAACAAGTTCAAGAGGAACACATGGAATCTGCGGTAAGAGTAAGTCGTTTTGTAGGGACTGTTATTTGCATCGCTTCCGCATGGGGAATTCCGAGCGCGGCCATGGCAGCAGTCAACGCAGCGAAGCCTGCCGGGCTGCGCTGCGACTCGCTTCTCGAGCCACTTGGGATTGATACATCTGCACCAGTTTTGTCGTGGCGCCTTATCGATAGCCGTCAGGGAGCGATGCAGACGGCCTATGAAGTCACGGTATCGACGTCGGCAAGCGGTAAGGCAGACGTGTGGGACTCGGGCAAGATAGCGTCATCGCAGTCAGCGGGTATACCCTACGGCGGCCCAGCGCTGCAGCCTTCTCACCGTTATTTCTGGCGCGTGCAGGTCTGGGATAAAGATGGCAAGCCTTATCCGGTTAGCGATGCGAGCTGGTGGGAGACCGGCTTGATGGATGCCTCGAACTGGAAGGCGATGTGGATCGGCCATGAGCCGGATGAGCTTCATGCTCTCCGAAATTCGGGCGCTCCGTGGATCACTAACGCGAAGGTATCGAACTACTCCGCAAGCGGGGACACACATCATGAGTACCGTTTTCAATTCTCACCGGCAAAGACCGTGGCTCGCGCCGATCTCTACACCACAGGCGAGGACGCTACCGCCGCATGGGTGAATGGCAAGCAGGTGCGCGTGGCGGGCACGCTGCCCAAGTGGAAGCAGACACCGTGGGGCACCTACGAGATGCAGGACGTGACGACAGACCTGAGTGACGGAAAGAACGTCGTCGCGGTTGAGGTGACACATTTCAACGTCTCATCGAGGGCGATGGGAGCGGCAGACACACAGACGCCCATGAGCATGTGCCTCTATCTCGTCTACAAAGACGGAACGACGGAGCTACTCTCATCGGCAAGTCCCGGATGGAAGGCGAGCCTGGATCAGAAAGGGAACTGGTACGCCGCCGAATTCAACGATGCAACATGGGCCCCGGCCGAAGCCTACGCCCCGCATTCAGATCAGTTCGGTGCAACAACGCAAGGACTCCCCTGGCCCGCAGGGCCGGTGTCAGCACTTCGTCGCACATTTGATGAACGCAAGCCAATCGCCTCGGCACGTCTCTATGCCACTGCGATGGGGGCCTATAAATTTCATCTGAACGGCGAAGTCGTCGGCGACCAGGTGCTCGCTCCGGGATGGATGGACTTTCGCGAACACGTTCCCTACCAGGTCTACGACGTTACGAAGCAGGTAAAGCAAGGCAAGAACGCGATTGCGGCGTACCTTGCGCCGGGCTGGTACAGCACGCCGCTGATGTGGTTCCGGCAGGGCAATAACTATGGCACAACGCAGCCCGCCATCAAGGCGCAACTGCGTGTCGAGCACACGGACGGCTCCGTCGAATGGATCGCTACGGATGAGTTGTGGAAGGCCGAGACATCGCCGACCGCCTTTGCCGAGATCTACGACGGCGAGACCTACGATGCACGCCTCTTCAAGACTGGCTGGGACACAGCCAGCTTCGCTGACTCAACCTGGAAGTCGGTAACACTAGTCAACCCGCATGAGCCGAAGATCGTCTCGCAATACTTTCAGCCCATTCGCGAAGAAAGTGTGATGACGGCGAAAGCGATCACCAATCCTGCGCCCGGTGTGTACATCTACGACTTCGGCCAGAACATGAGCGCCGTTCCGAAGCTCATGATCGCAGGCAAGCGCGGGCAGAATATTCGACTGCGCTTTGCTGAGGTGCTGAACGAAGACGGCACGATGTACACCGAGAACCTTCGCACCGCAAAGGCCACGGACCACTTCATTCTTGCGGGCACAGGCAAGCCCGAGACGTGGCAACCGCAGTTCACTTATCACGGCTTCCGCTATCTCGAGATCACAGGCGTCGATGTGATGCCGACGCTCGACACGGTGAAAGTCGCCGTCCTCCATACCGCCGCGCCGTTCACGACAGAATTCGCAACCGGCGACACCATGGTCAACAAGCTGTGGAGCAATGTGCTGTGGGGACAGCGGTCAAATTTTGTAGGCGTACCCACAGATTGCCCGCAGCGCGATGAACGCCTCGGATGGAGCGCTGACGCACAGGTCTTCTGGCGCACGGCCGCATTCAACATGGATCTGACCACCTTCAGCCAAAAGTATGCCTCTGACCTCCAGGGTACCCAGGCAAGCTCGCCGATGTATGGCATCTTTGCGCCGGGCACGAGCACGCCAAATCCCGGTTACGGCGCGGCTTGGAGCGATGCCGGCGTGATCGTTCCCTGGACGGGATGGATTCAGAGTGGCAACCCGAAGATCATCGATGAAAACTGGGACGGCATGGTGAAGTACCTCACCGCCATCGAAAAGGGAAATCCGGATTTTCTGTGGCGCAACGGATTCGGCGCGGCCTTTGGCGACTGGCTCACCCCGACGATCACCACGCCAGAAGACCTGGTAGCCACAGCGTACTGGGCCTATGACGTCTCGATGATGCGCGACATGGCCCTCGCGACCAAGCGGACCGCAGAGGCTGAGCAATATGCCGCGATGTTTGCCAAGATCAAGACCGCATTTCAGAAGGCCTACATTCACAGCGATGGCTTCGTCGGCGCGAATGATGCTTATCCGAGCATTCCTCCGCCGACGATGGCGGGCACGGATGTTTCAACCGATAAGAATCGCGTGATCGAGACGCAGACCGGCTATGTCCTCGCGCTGCACATGCGTCTAATGCCGGAAGAACTCCGTTCAGCGGCGGCCGCGAAGCTGGTCAAAAAGATCGAAGAGAACCACTGGCTTCTGGGCACTGGATTCCTTGGAACGCCGTATCTGTTGGAGGTGCTCTCCGACACCGGCCACAGCGATGTTGCCTACCGCTTGCTCTTAAACAAGGATTATCCATCCTGGGGCTATCTCATCGATCATGGCGCAACCACAACGTGGGAGCGCTGGAACGGCGACACGATGCGCAACGACCCTAGCATGAACTCCTACAACCACTATGCCTACGGAGCCGTCGCTGAATGGATGTATCGCTATGCAGCAGGCATCGACACGGTGAGCAACGATGCGGGCTTCCACACCATAGCGCTTCATCCCAACTTCGACGCTCGTCTCGGTCATCTTGACTTCACCTATCAATCGCCCTACGGGCCTGTGAAGTCTTCGTGGAAGATCGCTGGAGATCAAGTCGCGTGGGAGCTCACGATCCCTCCGAACACGACGGCGCAACTGCCAGTAATCAGCACGAACGCGACTGCCTTCACGCTCAATGGTGAGTTGATTGGCCAGTCCGCGAAGGTTCACGCGATGGGCGACGGCGTCTATGAACTCGCCGCGGGAAACTACAGCTTCAAGGCGAAGCTCGCGCAAGCATCCACATCTGCAGCCGCCACAAAATAACGGAAGACCGAGAAACCACATCGAGAGACAATGACGACATCGACCAATATCCATCGGCTTACAACGACGCTTGCACTTGCAGCCGTTCTCGCAAACGGTATAGTAACGAAGAGTTTCGGGCAGCAGGCTGCAACGACGCCATCGCTCGAGCAGGGTTTCCAAACTCCGCCCGCCTCGTCCCGCCCGCGCGTCTGGTGGCATTGGATGAACGGCAATATCACGAACGAAGGCATCGACCTCGATCTCGAGTGGATGCACCGCGTCGGCATCGCCGGATTTCAGAACTTCGACGCTGCATTGAACACTCCGAAGGTCGTAGACAAGCGCCTCATCTACATGACGCCAGAGTGGAAGGAGGCCTTCCTCCACGCGATCAAGAAGGGCGACTCGCTAGGCTTTGAGATGGCTGTCGCGGGTTCGCCTGGTTGGAGTGAGAGCGGCGGCCCGTGGGTAAAGCCCGCGCAGGCGATGAAGAAGCTGGTATGGAGCGAGACCCACATTGAAGGCGGCACGGCATTTCACGGCGTACTGCCGCCGGTGCCTTCCGAGACCGGCCCTTTCGGTAATCTCGCTCAGCAGGACCTGATGGGCATGATGGGAGGCGCAGACTCGCCCAAGGCGGTGGACTATTCCTCTGACGTCGCAGTGATCGCGTTCCGTGAGCCCGCTGATGCTCACTCCATGAGCGAGATGAAGCCGATCGTCACCGGGAATGGGGGAAGTGTAACGAACGCGGAGCTTCTATGGGATGGCGACCTCAATCACTCCACCGGCATTCCCATGGCGGCTCCGGGGCAGAATTCGTGGATTCAGTTCGACTTCGGCAAGCTCACGGCGATTCGAGCGGTCACGTATGCAGCGGGTGGCCCGCGCGATCCGCTCGCTCTCTTCGGCACGGAGACGAACGATGGCCCGGTGCTGGAGTCGAGCGATGATGGCACAACCTTCACCCCAGTGGTCCGCCTTCCGACGTTCGGCGCGGTGCAGCATACGATGTCGTTCCCTGCAAAGTCTGCCCGTTACTTCCGGCTTGTATTCACAGAGAAGCCCGCAGTCGCCACGCTGCCGATTGATATGGGCGAATTGGGAGTGGCGATGGCCCCACCGCCCACAACGCATGAGATCGCAGAGCTGGAACTCCACACCGATGCTCGCGTCAACCGATTCGAAGAGAAGGCCGCCTTCGCCGCAACGCCAGACCTCTACGCCTTTGCGACAAGCTCGCTTGACGATACATCCGCGATCGCGAAGTCCGACGTCGTTGATCTCACCTCGAAGGTGAAGCCCGACGGAACCCTCGATTGGACACCGCCTGCGGGCCACTGGACGGTCTTGCGCATGGGCTATTCTCTCACCGGCATCACTAATCATCCCGCTCCGCCTGAAGCGACGGGGCCGGAAGTAGACAAGCTGAGCAAACAAGATGTGACCGAATACTTCAACCACTATCTCGACAACTATAAAGACGCGACTGCCGGGATGATGGGCAAGCGCGGCTTGAAGTATGTCATCACCGATAGTTGGGAGGCAGGCACGCAGAACTGGACCGATCAGATGGTCGCAGAGTTCACGCGCCGACGCGGCTACGACCCTCGTCCCTGGCTGCCCGTCATGGCTGGCCGAATCATCGGCAGCGCGGAGGAGAGCGACCGCTTCCTCTGGGACGTTCGCAAGACCATCGCCGACCTGCTCGCAGAGAACCACTACGGTACCATCGCCTCGATCCTGCATGAACGCGGCATGGGGCAGTATGGCGAGTCGCATGAAGAAGGTCGCGCCACGATTGGCGATGGCATGGAGATGAAAAAAGCCGACGATGTTCCCATGTCGGCTACGTGGACGCAGCAGCCGGGCGTGAACGCGGAGCAGTACGGCTACAACGCCGATGTGCGCGAGTCGGCATCCGTCGCTCATATCTATGGCCAGAATCTTGTCGCCGCTGAATCGCTTACGGCCGCAAGCAATCCGTGGGGATGGTCTCCGGCGACGCTGAAGCCAACTGCGGATAAGGAGCTCGCGAACGGTCTCAACCGCTTCGTCATTCATGAATCCGCCCATCAACCGCTCGTAGGCAAAGCGCCTGGATTGACGCTCGGGCCCTTCGGCCAATGGTTCAACCGCAACGAGATTTGGGCGGAGCAGGCAGAACCGTGGATGACCTATCTCTCTCGTGGTTCATGGATGTTGCAGCAGGGACACTTCGTTGCGGACATCGTCTACTTCTACGGCGAGGATTCGAACCTGACTGCCATCTTCGGAGCGAAGTCGCCTGACGTGCCAAAGGGCTATGCCTTCGACTACATCAACGCCGACGCACTGATCCACGAGTTAAAAATAAAGGATGGCTCGCTGACGACGAAGAGTGGCATGAGCTATCAAGTGCTCGTCCTCGATCCTTATAGCAGCCATATGTCCCTGCCCGTGCTTCGCTCGATCCAGCAGTTGGTGAAGGACGGCGCAGTTGTTATCGGAGAGCAGCCAGTCGGTACACCGAGCCTCGCGGACGATGCTGCGCAGTTCCACTCCATCGCGTCCGAGATATGGAACGCGAGTGGAACCTACGGCAAGGGCCGCGTGATTCACGGCATGCCTGTGGTCGATGCCTTGAAGGCAGCATCCGTCGCGCAGGACTTCAGCTACTCCATGCCGGATGCAGATTCCGAAGTCTTGTTCGTTCACCGCAAGGTGGCTGACACCGACATCTACTACGTCGACAACCGCAGAGATCGCAAGCAGAGCGTGACCGCGAACTTCCGTGTCACCGGCCGCGCTGCGGAGATATGGCATGCGGACACGGGCAAGTCCGAAGCCGCCTCCTACACGATTGCGAACGGCACCACATCCGTGCCGCTGCAGCTTGAGCCTTACGAGACGGCCTTCGTCGTCTTCCGCAAGCCGTCGCATCAAACATCCGTACAGCTGCCACCAATGCACAATGCAGTTCTCGCTCCGGTTTCCGGCCCGTGGAGTGTACAGTTCGAGACTGGCCGCGGCGCACCCGCACAGGCGGAGTTGCCTGAATTGACTTCGCTGAGTGAAAGCTCCGACAAAGGCATCCGTTACTTCTCCGGCCACGTCACCTATATCAAGACTATTGAAGCGCCGACTACGTGGTTCCAACACGGCGAAGGGCTTTGGCTCGATCTAGGCGACGTCGCGAGTCTAGCCGAGGTGAAGGTGAACGGTGAGTCGCTCGGCATCTTGTGGAAGGCTCCATACCGTGTCGAGGTATCGAAGGCACTGAAGCCTGGTAAGAACACCATCGAGGTCCGTGTCGCGAATCTATGGGTGAACCGGTTGATCGGCGATGCCCAACCTGACGCCGCCACAAAGTACACCTTCACCACGCACAATCCCTATAAGGCTTCCTCTAAACTGGTTCCGTCGGGATTGATCGGGCCGGTGCAGATCCTGCGGAAGGAGCCGGGCGGCGCTTCCTGATGGAAGGAATGGTGAAGGTGAGTATCGCGCGTCGTTTGATATTTCTGGCCGTCGTCTCCTTCTTGACTGCGAGTTTCGAAACCGCACAGGCAACGCCTCAAACAGAGGTCGAACGCCTCTACGCGACTGCGCAGAAGGCCATGCTTGCGGGTCGCATGGATGAGGCGCGCTCGGACTACGAGAAGCTCGCGAAACTTGCCCCCACAATTGCAGAGGTTCATGCCTCGCTCGGTGCGATTGAATTTCAACAGAAGTTCTTTCCCGAAGCTCTTCGGGAGTTGAACGAGGCGCGACGCCTGAAGCCGTCGCTGCCGGGCCTCGATGGCCTTATCGCGATGTCCCTCACGGAGCTTGGCCACTTCGAAGAGGCGTTGCCAGCATTGGAAGCGACATATAAAGAAGCCGACAATCCGCAGGTCAAGCGCATCAGCGGCCTCGAGCTCGAACGTGCTTACATGGGCGTGCATCGTGAAGCAGATGCGGTTGAGGTCGCGCTTGCGCTGCAGAAACAGTTCCCAAACGACCCTGAGATTCTGTATCACAACGAAAGAATCTTCGGCAGCTTCGCGTACCTCACCGTGCAGAAGCTGGTGGAGGTCGCCCCCAACTCTACCTGGCGACACCAGGCCCAGGCCGAGGCCCAGGAGGCAGCGGGCGCGCACGATGCCGCCATAGCCGAGTACCGCGCCATCCTCGCCATCGATCCGAACCGCGCTGGCATACATTACCGCATCGGTCGCGCGTATCGTGCCAGCGCGCGAGACTCGCATCGCTCCGGCGATCTCGATCATGCGATGGATGAGTTTCAGGCCGAGTTGAAGATTGATCGCCAGAACGCCAGCGCGCTCTACGAACTAGGTGAACTTCATCGCATCGCCGGAGAAGCAGAGCCCGCACGAACTTTCTTCGCTGCAGCGCTCAAGGTGTATCCGGATTTTCCAGAGGCGGAGCTTGGCCTGGGCACCGTGCTCGCGACCCTGCAGCGACCGGCCGAGGCACTCCCTTATCTGACCAGCGCAAGCCAGCATGATCCCGACGATGAAGCGACGTGGTACCGGCTTTCACAGGTGCAGCGCACGCTTGGCCATACAGCGGAAGCGAAGGATGCTCTTGCTCGCTTCCAAGCCCTGCGTGGACAAACCCTCGCGCAGCAAGCTTCGCCGCGAGATGTGACGCGGCAGGAGCTCGAACCCTCAGCAACACAATAGAAGGAGGCACGGATGCGCACTGAGTATCGACAGCTTCGAGTGGGCCTCGCTGGGATCGGGCTTGAGGCCTACTGGAGCCAGTTTGCGGGGCTTGAACAGAGGCTGGTCGGCTACGTCGGCGAGGTCGAACAACTCATCAGCACTACATCACGAATCATCGTGAACCTCGGCCTCGTGGACAGCCCAGAGAAAGCACTCGAAGCATCACACCGATGTCGTCGCGAAGACATCGACATACTTCTGGTCTATGTGACGACATACGCTCTGTCATCGACGGTACTGCCTCTTATCAAACGGTCTAAGGTTCCCGTGGTCCTGCTGAACCTGCAGCCCGCTGCCGCCATCGACTATGACCGCTTCAACGCAATGCAAGACCGCACCGCGATGACCGGCGATTGGCTTGCCTACTGCAGCTCCTGCCCGGTACCGGAGATTGCGAACGTGCTGCGCCGTCTTGAGATCTCCTTTATCCAGGTCACGGGCATGCTGCACGACGATCCGCAGTGTTGGCGTGACCTCGATGACTGGTTGCGCGCAGCAGAGGTCGTACATACGCTCGCCCACAGCCGCCTCGGCTTGATGGGCCACTACTATGGCGGCATGCTTGATATTGCGACCGACCTGGCACAGGTCAGTGGCCGCTTTGATCTGCACATAGAGATGATCGAAGTGGATGAGCTTACAGCCCTGCGGAATGACGTGGACGTCAGTGCGGTCGCACGGAAGATCAATGCCTTCCGCGAATTCTTCACCGTCGGCGATGACTGCAGTGGCGAGGAGTTAGCGCGGTCGGCGCGCACCTCCGTCGCTCTCGATCGCCTGGTCGCGGAGAAGGACCTTGGCCTGCTGGCCTACTACTACATGGGCAGTGGAGTTCCAGAAAACGAATCGACCATGAGTTCCATCATCCTTGGCACCTCGATGCTGACGGGCAAAGGCATTCCTGTCGCGGGGGAGTATGAGGTGAAGAACGTTATCGCGATGAAGATCATGGACCTGCTCGGTATGGGCGGATCCTTCACGGAGTACTACGCGATGGACTTCAACGAAGATGTGGTCCTCATGGGACACGATGGCCCGGGTCATATCGGCATCGCTCAGGACAAGATCAAGGTTCGTCCGCTCAGCGTCTATCACGGCAAGGTCGGCTCAGGCCTGTCGGTCGAGATGTCTGTGAAGCATGGGCCGGTCACTCTGTTATCAATCGTGGAAGACCGTGAGCGCGGATTCATGCTGCTGATCGCTGAAGGTGAGAGCGTCCCGGGCCCGATCCTGCAGATCGGCAACACCAACAGCCGATATCGCTTCAGCCTTGGCGCGCGCGGTTTTGCGGAGACGTGGAACTCCCATGGTCCAGCGCATCACTGCGCGATCGGCACCGGCCATGGAGCAGCGAAGCTCAAGAAAGTTGCGAGCTTGCTGGGGATGAATGCGGTGCAGATTTGCTGACGGTTAAGACGGCGGATTGAGATGCAGGCTCCACTCGCGCACAGCGTGAGCGAACTCCATCGATGATGCGGGTAACTCGCTCTCGAGCGTTGCAAGTTGCACGGCGAAGTTTCCAATCGTCGAGCTCTCCGGCGAGCCGCGATGAACGGCGAAGCCAGTAGCCTCTGCCGTAAGGCGGTTGAGAAACGTATTCTGCGAGCCGCCGCCGACGATGTAGATGCGCCTGATCACTTTGCCGGTGTGTTTCTGGATCCGTGTGAGCGTCTCGGCGTAACGGCGCGCGAGGCTGTGCATGATCAGCGCCGTGAAGGCAGGCGCGTTGGTGGGTGCTTCATCGAGCGGCTGCGAGCCTTTGGCAACAAGCTGGCGATTGATCCGTTGCGGCATCTCGCCCACGCGAAGCAGATCAGGCTCGTCCACGTCGAGCAGCATCTGCGGCACTGGCTCGTGCTCCGCATCATGAAGCAGGTCGGAGATAGAAGGCTCGTGACCTAGCGCCGCCCACGCATTTTGACACTGCTTCATCAGCCACATGCCGTTCACATTTTTGTGGAAGCAGTTCATGTTGCCCACTCCGCCAAGATTGCTGAACGAGTCTTCGCGAACATTGGGGCCATCGACGGGAAGGCTCGTAACCGTGCCTACGAGCGACCATGTCCCCGAACTGATGTAGGCCCAGTCGTCCCCGGCCGCGGGGATGCCGGCGATAGCAGATGCCGTATCGTGGCATGCTGGCGCGATCAGTTCCGTATCAGCAAAGACAGGTAGCTGTGCCAACGGTCCCTGTAGCTTGCCGAGCAAGGTTCCTGGCGGAACGATCTTTGCCGCGAGCTCGATGTTGAGACCAGCCTCGCGAAAAATCTCGCGGCTCCAGTTGCGCGAATCCATATCAACCAGTTGTGTGTGCGTCGCGTTCGTAAACTCGGCGACAGGCTCTGCACCCCAGCGTGCCAGCAAGTACTCGGGCAGGTTCAGCCAGCGAGCCTCTGGTGTACCGCTCAACCGGTCCGCATAGAGTTGGTAGAGCGTGTTGAGCGGCAATTGCTCGATCCCGGTGATCTCGCGCATACGCAGCGCAGAGATGCGCTTGTGCAACTCCACCTCGGCACGTACGTTACGTTCGTCGCGATAGCAGAATGGTTCGGCAAGCGCCTGCCCGTTCTCATCGAGCCGGACATAGTCGACCGCCCAGCCATCGATCGCAATGGAACGCACTCCCTCTGGCGCGAGTGGCGCACACTTGCGCAGACCCTCTTCGACACCATCGATGATCTTCGCGAGCGGCCAATGCAGCCCAGTCTCGCGTTCGATCGGACCGTTCAGGAATCGATGCACAAGCTGAATCTCTGCTTTGCCATCAGACCAGCGAAGCAGGCTGACACGGCAGCTCTCCGCGCCAAGATCGACCGCTACAAGAGCGCGCCTGTCTGTTGGCGCAGGGCTCATCGCAGATAGGCCTCGATCAGGCCGCCATCGACCGGGATGAGATGGCCCGTGGTGCAACGAGCCAGCGGACCAGCGAGGTACATAATGGCCTCCGCGCAGTCCTTGGGATCGATGGGCGTGTGCGTCAGCGTGCGCTTTGCATAGAAGAGTGCCAGCGCATTGCGAAGCTCATCGTCCGTTCCCGATTCCTCGAAGGGGATGTTGTACTTCGCGAGCGATGCCTTCACGCGGTCGCGCGGAAACATCGTCGACTCCTTCACTACAGTGGCCGGACTGATACCGTTCACGCGTACCTTCGGACTCATGCTCACGGCGAGTTCGCGCACGAGATGGCTCAAAGCTGCCTTCGATACGTCATAGGCCTCCGAGCCTCGTTTCGCGACGACCGCATTGGCAGAGCTGGTGAGCACGATGCTGCCATCGAGACCCTCTGCATCGAAGAACTTCTTCGCTTCGTCAACCAGCAGGTAGTTGGCCGTCACGTTGACCTCAAGCGTCACTCCCCACTGCGCATCGCTGACCACTCCATCAGGCGAGGAAGGGAAGAGCGCCGCCGTATTGATGAGGATGTCTAGACCGCCGAACTGCTTGATGGTCGCGGTAAGCGCGGCTTTGATCGCCACACGGTCGCGGATGTCGATCGAGGTATGACCGATGACCTCCTTGCCAGCGATGGCCTTGCACTCTTCGGCTACACGTTTCGCGCCTTCTACATCGCGGTCGGCGATCATCACGTGGGCTCCGCGTTCGGCAGCGATCAACGCAACCTGTGCGCCGATACCACTGCCGCCGCCGACGATCAGCGCAACCTGGCGGCTAAGCTGCTTCTCCGGCGGCTGCCGGCGAATCTTCGCTTCTTCGAGCGCCCAGTACTCGATGCGAAATGCCTCGCTTGGCGGTAGCGCTACGTAGTTTTGATAGACAGAGAACTGGTCCGCCGATGCTGCAGGGCCAGCCTGCGGAATGTCCGTGCAGTTCACGCCCGCGCCCAGAGCGCCCGCCCCCTGCATCACGCCAATCGCATTGATGTAGAACTCCCCTGTGAGCCGCGCCTCAGTCTTATTCTTGCCGAAGGTGAACATGCCCACGCCCGGCAACAGGACGACAGTGGGACTCGCATCACGCAGCTTCGGGCTGTCCGGCAGCGCGTGCTTCGCGTAGTAGGCCGAGTATTCGGCGCGATAAGTCTCAAGCGAGCTCTCGATGATCGCAGGGATCGCCTTCGGATCTGTGGCCGGGTCCCACTTCAGAAACATTGGCCGGATCTTGGTGCGGATGAAGTGGTCCGGGCAGCTTGTGCCAAGATGAGCCAGCTGCTCCGCGCTATGCGAGTTCACAAAATCAAGCACGCTCTGTGCGTCGGTGAAACTGCCAATCCAGCGCTGCTTACGCGAAACAGCACCACGCAGGTAAGGCATCACTTCAGCGGCAACCTTCTCGCGCTCGCTGTGTGACTCGAACTTCGCGCCGCCAAAGTGCTTGTGGCCTGCGGTCAAGGCATGGCGCTCGATGAACTGGCCGATCTGGTCGATGATGGTGATGGTGCTGAGGTAGCTCTCCCGCTGCGTATCGCCCCAGGTGAAGAGTCCGTGCCCGCCGAGTACAACCCCGTCGCATCCCGGTGTCTCCTCGACAATCTGCCTCAGCATCATGCCCAACTCGAAGCCCGGGCGCTGCCACGGCAGCCATGCGAGTTTGTGGCAGAACTCCGCGTTGAACTCTTCCATCTTCTGCTTGCCGTTGGCGGAGGCCGCAAGCGCGATGCCCCAGTCCGGATGAAGGTGATCGACGTGCGCAAAGGGCAGAAAGCCATGCAGCGGAGTGTCGATCGAAGCAGCCGTAGGATTGTTGTTGAACGTGACCAGCGGATACAGCGCGACCATCGCATCTTCTTCCGCGACGCCCCTGTACTGCTTCTCGAGAGCCAGCAGGCGGTCCAGGTACAGCGTCGCCAACCCGCTGCGCTTGATGCTGCCCAGGTCACCACCCGAACCCTTCACCCAAAGCACCTTGACCGTCTCTCCCGTGACAGGGTCGATCTCGTCCAGCTTCGAGCTGGTGTTGCCTCCGCCGAAGTTGGTAATCCGCAGGTCGGAGCCGAGCAGGTTGCTGCGGTAGCGTAGAAGTTCCGCGCCGTCGAGCGTTGCCGCGGTCGCTTCGTCCCACTTGTCTTCAAGAAACTTCAGCGTTGCTTTTGTGGTCGACATCTTATCCTCATCGTTTCGAAACGTGACCATCATTCCATACCGAGACCAATAGAGCAAATGTTTCTGTACGGATACTTGAGGTCGAGGAAGAGCCCAGCGGAGACCTCAGAAGACGGTAGTAAAATTAGTCTTATAGTACGGAGCGCTAGTCCGATTGTTGATGACAAATCTTTCCCGCACCACCCGAATCCTTATGGCCATGCGCGCCCCGGGCGGCACCAAGCCGGAGTAAGGCAGGCAGAACGCCTCCTTCTCTGAGCGGCCGTCTGGGGCTATCCGAAATCGTCTGCGACGTGCGTCTTTTTCCGCCCAGCCATAAGCAAGGAGAACCCTGTGTCCGACCGCCCTGATTTTCAGCCATCCACTCTCGTCATTCACTCCAATCGCAGCTACGAGAGCCAGTCGAACTCGATCCTTTTCCCCATTCACCAGACGGCGACCTACATCCACGAGAGTGTCGGTGTGACCAAGGGCTACGGCTACTCGCGCGGGGCCAACCCCACCGTCAACGCCCTCGAGCAGTCGATCGCCGCCATTGAAGGCTCCAACTCCGCGCTCTGCTTCCGCTCCGGCATGGCCGCGATCAGCACCCTCTGCCTCGCCATGTTGCGCGCTGGCGACCATGTACTTCTCTCCGAAGTGATCTACGGCGGCACGACGCGGCTCTTCGAGCAGGTGCTGGGAAACTTCGGCATCGACTACACGTTCGTCGATACCGCTGATCTCCCCGCCGTCGCAGCGGCGATCCGGCCCCAGACGCGCCTCATCTTTGCCGAGACCCCAGCCAATCCCACGTTGCGGCTATCCGATGTGAAGGGCCTCGCTGACATTGCGCACGCCCACGAGAACCTGAAGCTCGCGGTGGACAACACCTTCCTCACGCCTCTCATCCAGAACTGCCTGGCCCTCGGCGCGGACATCTCCATGCTGTCGACGACCAAATACATCGACGGTCACAACGCCACCATCGGCGGCTCACTGGCGACGCATGACGAGAAGCTGGTGGAGCGCCTTCGCCTGGTCCGCAAGTCCATCGGAACGATTCAAGCGCCGTTCGATGCCTGGCTCACCATCCAGGGCGTTAAGACTTTGCCTGCCCGACTCGCCATGCACTGCGCCCACGCTGGCGAGATCGCCCTCTGGCTCGAGCAGCACCCTCGCGTCGCGCACGTGAACTATCCCGGTCTCGACTCCTTCCCGCAGAAGGCGCTCGCGGTGAAGCAGCAGTCCGCCTTCGGTGGGATGCTGTCGTTCGAACTCAACGCGACGACTGCGGAGTCGCTGCTCTTCATGAAGGCGTTGAAGCTCTGCACCTGCGCCGAGAGCCTCGGCAGCGTGGAAACGCTGATCACAAATCCCGCAACGGCCTCGCACTGCGACCTCACCCCGGAGCTGCGGGCGCGCCTCGGTGTCTCCGACCGCCTGATCCGTCTTTCGGTCGGGCTGGAGTCCCCAAAGGACCTGATCGCAGATTTTGAGAATGCTTTCGAAGCGATCTTCGGGAATTGATTGAACAGAAGCGTAGAAACGGCGGCCCGCATCGCGAGGCCGCCGTTTTTGTGTCGAAACGAAGATTGACTACTTCTTCGCCGTCTCGAAGCGCTTGTTGATCTCGTCCCAGTTCACGGTGTTCCACCATGCCGCGAGGTAGTCCGGACGCTTGTTCTGGTACTTCAGGTAGTAGGCGTGCTCCCAGACGTCGTTGCCCAGAATCGGGAAGTGGCCGTCAGAGATCGGGTTGTCCTGGTTCGGCTTGGTGACGATCTGCAGCTTGCCGCCGACGAAGATGATGAAGCCCCAGCCGGAGCCGAACTGCTTGGCCGTGGTCTCGTTGAAGGTCTTCTTGAGCGTCTCGAAGTCGCCGAAGTCGGCCTTGATCTGGTCGGCGATGGCGCCGGTGGGCTCTCCGCCGCCGCCCGGCTTCATGATCTCCCAGAACATGGTGTGGTTGACGTGTCCGCCGCCACTGTTGCGAACGACAGGACGAACATCTTCGGGAATCGCCGCGAGGTCCTTAATCAGCTCTTCAGGGGTGTGCTTGCCGAGCTCTGGGTGCTTTTCGATCGCGCCGTTCAGATTGGTCACGTAGGTCTGGTGGTGCTTGTCGTGGTGGAGCTTCATGGTCGCTTCGTCGATGTAGGGTTCAAGCGCCGCGTAATCGTAGGTGAGTGGTGGAAGTTCGTAGGCCACGGTCAATCTCCTCTGGTAATGCGTGTTTTCGTGAAATAAATTGCGCCCCGCAACATTTGCGATAATATTCTCCGCGGTAGCCGAGCAGAGAGAAGGCTGTTGCTGTCTTCGATGCACGTTCCGGATGCCACGATGCAGTGAGACCCGCGCATGTTGAGAGAAACGAGCTTGAAGTCCGGCTTTCGCATAATAGCGCAAGAGGATGGATATCCTCTCATTTCGGGAAGTTTACGCCGCATTCATCTCCACAGGCCCCCAACCAACAGTTTTGAGGTCTAATAGCAAGACACATGAGCGACCTATCTGCTTCGTACCGCTGGCTTGACGATGATGGTGCTGCTTTTGGAGCGCCAGGGCTTGAACCACGCTGGACCTCTTCGCGTAAAGATGCCGTGGCCACAGCCTATGCGGCCTCCAGCCGAGTGTGGTTCACCATATCGCACGGGACTCTGAATGAGGTCTACTACCCGACGATCGACCGTCCGCAGACCCGTGACATGGAGCTCCTCTTCACCGATGGAGCAACATTTCTCCATGAAGAAAAGCGCGACTTCGAGTACGACTTCAGCTACATCGACCCCGACGCCCCGGCCGTTCGCGTAACGGCGAGCGATCTGAATGGCCGGTACACGGTCACCAAAGAGTTCATCTCCGACCCGCATCACCCCGTCGTGCTGATGAATGTGAAGATTGCCGGCGACGAGGCCGTGCTTTCACGGCTGAAGTGCTATGCGCTTCTGGCCCCGCACCTGAACGGCGGCGGAGCAGGGAACTCGGCGCGCTCGATCGAGGTTGCCGGACAGCGCGCGCTGCTGTGCTGGAAGGGCGGAACATCACTGGCGTTGGGCGTGGACTGCGGCTTTACCCGCTCTTCGTGCGGTTATGTGGGATCGAGCGACGGCTTCCAGGACCTCTCGACCGACATGACGATGGACTGGGAGTTCGGGCAGGCACTCAACGGCAATCTCGCCGTCATGGGCGAGATCGACGTGGCCCGGCATCGCGAGTTCACGGTAGCAATCGCGCTCGGCGACGGTCATCACGCGGCCTTGGCCGGCATGATGCAGACGCTCTCGACTCCTTACGCCATCCACGCCAAGCGGTTCATCGAGCAATGGCATCGCTCGGGCGTTCCCGAGAAACTCTCGCTTGCGGCGACCGACGGCGGCCGACTCATGAGGATCAGCCAGAACGTGATCCTGTCGCATGAGGACAAGACCTACCCCGGAGCCTTCATTGCCTCAGCCTCGATCCCATGGGGGGCGTCGAAGAGCGACGACGACCTCGGCGGGTACCACCTGGTGTGGACGCGCGATATGGTGCAGTCGGCGACGGCGTGTCTGGCCATTGGACGTACAGACACCGCGCGCAGGGCCCTTGTCTACCTTGCCTGTACGCAGCGGCCCGATGGCAGCTTCGCGCAGAACTTCTGGATCGATGGAACGCCTTACTGGACGGGCATCCAGCTCGATGAGGTCGCATTCCCGATCATCCTGGCGTGGCGTCTCTGGAAGCTCAACGGCCTCGGCAACTTCGATGTATTTCCCTTCGTCGAAAATGCCGCAGCGTTCCTCGTCCGCTTCGCCCCGGTGACGCAGCAGGAGCGCTGGGAGGAAAATCCGGGGTATTCGCCATCGACATTGGCGGCGGTGATCGCCGGTCTGGTCTGTGCGGCGGACATCGCCCGGGCCTACCAGGCCCCTGAGCTTGCAAGCTTCCTCGAAACCTATGCGGACTGGATCGAAGGCAATCTCGACCGCTGGACGACGACAACCGAGGGCGTTCTCCACCCGGACGTGAAGTATCACTACATGCGGGTACGTCCACCGGCGAAAGGCGAGCCTTTCTACAACGACTGGGTGCAGGACGGCTATATTCACATCGCGAATCGCGCCCCGGACGAGAAGTACGACTTCGAGGCGCGTGAGGTGATCGACGCCGGCTTCCTGGAGCTGGTGCGCTACGGAATTCGGCGCGCCGATGACCCATTGATCATTGACTCGTTGAAGGTCGTCGATCGCTGTCTGAAGATCGAGACGCCTTATGGCGATTCCTGGCGGCGCTATAACCACGACGGCTACGGACAGCGGAAAGATGGCGGCCCGTTCGAGCACTGGGGTCAGGGCCGCGCGTGGCCGCTGCTGGGCGGAGAACGCGCCCATTATGAACTCGCCGCAGGCAATGACGTGGACAGCTTCATCACCGCCTTCGAGAAGTTCTCTTCAGTGGGCGGCATGCTGCCGGAGCAGATCTGGGATCACGCCGATCTGCCCTCCGAAGGCCTCTTTCTGGGCCGATCGGCAGGAGCGGCGCAGCCGTTGGTGTGGGCGCACTCCGAGTACGTGAAGCTGCTCAGGTCCAAGAGCGACGGCCGAGTCTTTGACACCATCTCCGCCGTGGAGGATCGCTACGCAAAGCCGGCGGAGGAGCGCAGCTTTACCTCGCTGATCGAAGTCTTCCAGACCACCCGCCAGGTGACGCAGATGGTTTCGGGCCTGATGTTGCGCATCATGGACGCGAAGCGCTTCCGGGTGACCTACACCTTCGACGACTGGGTAACACAGGCGACGGTTGAGTCGCGGACGGTAGGCTATCCGGGATCGTATGCGGACATTGGGACAACTCCTGAGCACGCCGGCAAGATCATCTTCACCCTCTATTGGCCGGCAGAAGACCGCTGGCTGGGACGCAACCACGAGGTCGAACTGATTCCCGCTTGATCGAAACGGGACGATGAGCCCGAGAGATGTAGATTGAAGGGCCACCCATTTTCGTTCGCAGGATCGACCTGTACACTGATAGCGCTGATGTTAGAAACCACCACCGGGAGCTGTTCCCACCGCCCCGCTTAACTGGAAAAGGAAATCGAATGAGCGACCTGCAGACACAAGACATCGACCAACTTTCGATCAACACGCTACGCTTTCTGGCCGTCGACGCCGTGGAGAAGGCCAAGAACGGCCACCCCGGCGCTCCGCTCGGATGCGCCCCGATCGCGTACCTTCTGTACCACAAGTACATGAAGCACGACCCGAAGGACCCCAAGTGGAGCGACCGCGACCGCTTCGTTCTTTCGAACGGCCACGCTTCGGCGCTGCTGTACGGCATGCTGCATCTCGCAGGCTACGACCTGCCCATGGAGCAGTTGCAGCAGTTCCGCGAGTGGGGATCACACACCCCTGGGCACCCGGAGATCGGCGAGACGCCCGGCGTTGAAGTCACCACCGGTCCCCTCGGTCAGGGATTTGCGATGGCCGTTGGTCTCGCGATCGCGGAGAAGCACCTTGCCGCGGTCTACAACCACGAGAACCACACCCCGGTTGATCACCACACATACGTCCTATGCGGCGATGGCGACCTGATGGAAGGCATCTCGCACGAATCAGCATCGCTGGCCGGAACGCTGGAACTCGGCAAGCTGATCGTGCTGTATGACGACAACCTGATCTCGCTCGATGGCCCGACGAGCCTCTCGTATACCGAAGATGTGGTGAAGCGCTTCGAGGCGTATCACTGGCAGGTCATCACGGTCACGGATGGCAACGATCTCGAGGCGATCTCGAAGGCAATTGAAGAAGCGCAGCGCGAGACCAAGAAGCCCACGCTGATCAAGGTTCGCACGGTAATCGGCTACGGTAGCCCGAAGGCCGGCACGAAGGGCGTGCATGGCGAGGCGCTTGGAGCCGAGGCGACCAAGGCGACCAAGCGGACGCTGGGCTTCCCTGAAGACAAGGACTTTTACGTTCCGGAAGCGGCGGCCAAGCAATGGGGCGAGATCGTCCCCAAAGGCAAAAAGCTGCACGACGAGTGGACGGAGAAGTTCAAGGCGTATGCCACGGCGTATCCCGCCGAGGCTGCTGAGTACGACCGCGCTTTCTCGGCCACGCTGGCCAAGGGCTGGGAGTCGAAGCTGCCGGTATTCCCAGTAGGCAAGCCAGTCGCGACCCGCAACGCTGGCCAGATTGTCATGAACGCGATCGCCGGCGTGGTGCCGGAACTGTTTGGCGGCGCTGCCGACCTCACCAGCTCCACCAAGACGATCTTTGCGAATTCGCCCAGCTTCCATGTCGACCCGGTTGGCCGGAACGTCTACTTCGGTGTGCGTGAGTTTGGCATGATGGCTGCGGTCAACGGCATGGCGGCGCACGGTGGCCTGATTCCGTTCGGCTCGACCTTCTACACCTTCTCGGACTACTGCCGTTCGGCGCTGCGCATGGGCGGCATCATGTCGGTCCACTCGCTGTATGTCTTCACTCACGATTCGATCGGCCTTGGAGCTGACGGTCCGACCCACCAGCCGGTTGAGCACCTGATGAGCATGCGCGCCATCCCGCAGCTGACGGACTTCCGTCCGGCGGATGCGAACGAGACGGCAGCCTGCTGGCAGTTGGCGCTCGAGCGTAAGAGCGCAAGCTTCATGGCGCTCTCACGTCAGGACCTTCCGGTTCTCGATGCCGAGAAGTACAAGATCCACGAAGGCGTGAAGCACGGAGCGTATGCGCTGGATGACTCCGGCAAGGACATCATCCTGATCGGCACTGGTTCCGAGGTGGAGCTTGTGATGAAGGCCGCAGAGGTCCTCAAGGCTGAGGGAATCGGCGCAACCGTGATCTCGATGCCGAGCTTCAAGATCTACGAGGAGCAGGACGCAGCATACAAGACGGCCCTGATGCCCGAGGCCACACCGAAGATCGCCGTGGAAGCGGGATCGACGATGGGCTGGTGGAAGTATGTCGGCCACAACGGAGGCATCATCGGAGTCGACAAGTTCGGCGCCTCCGCTCCCGGACCCACCGTGATGGAGCACTACGGCGTTACAGTCGAAGCAATCGTCGCACTGGCCAAGAAGCTGTTGAAGAAGTAGAGGGATGGGCGGGGCTTCGGCTCCGCCCATTTGCTTTGTAACGTGGCAGATCAAGGGCGGCATATTTAGATCGAAGCATCCACCGCCTGCATCCAAACCCGAGACTATGACTTGCCACGGCGAAAGGTATTGAAGGCGGAATGAACGATATCCGGACGATCTTCTGGGACATCGGCGGCGTCATTCTGTCGAACGGCTGGGACCGGTATCAACGGGTCAATGTGCTGTCTCCCCTGGGGGTCGATCTTCCGGCGTTTGAACGTCGGCATCCTTACGAGAGCTTTGTATGGGAGCGGGGCCGTATCAGCGCAGAGGAGTACTTCGACCGAACCTTGTTCAAACCAAAAGACGGTTCGTCTCCGAAGTACGACTTCACTTTTTCAGATATCTGGCCCAAAGTATGCGATCAAAGTTCATTCCAGTATCCTGAATCCTTTGATATCCTCGTTGCGCTGAAGTCATCAGGCCAATACAAACTTGCAACGCTGAACAACGAGAGCGCGGAACTGAACGAGTACCGCCTCGATGCCTTCGGGCTTCGCAAACAATTCGACTACTTCATCTGCTCCGGCTATGTAAACGAGATGAAGCCGCACCCCGACATCTTCCGGGCTGCGATCAGCATCTCGGGCCAACCCGCCTCGACCGCCGTCTTCATCGACGACAAGCAGGCAAACATCGATGCCGCCGAGTATCACGGCATGCGGGGAATCCGGTTCGAATCCCCGGCCCAGGTTCGCTCTTCGCTGGCGCAGCTGGGAGTGAATATCTAGCATTTCTTGTTTTGGAAGCACGGTTTAATTGAAAGGACGTTGAAGAGAATGGAAATCGGACTTATCGGACTTGGCAAGATGGGATTCAACATGGCGGAACGTCTCCGCCTGGGCGGCCATAAGGTCGTCGGCTTCGACTTCAACAAGGAAGCGACCGCCAGGCTGACGTCGCTGGGTTCGGTGGGCGTGGACACACTCGAAGATCTGGTAAAAAATCTGAGCGCTCCCCGCGCCGTGTGGATCATGGTTCCCGAGGGCGACCCGGTCGACCAGACGATCGCCAGGCTTCTGCCGCTGATGCAGCAGGGCGACACCATCATCGATGGCGGCAACTCGAACTACAAGGACACGCAGCGCCGGCACGCGGCCCTGAAGCCGCAGGGCTTCCACTTCGTGGACTGCGGAACCTCGGGCGGTATCTGGGGACTGAAGGAAGGCTACAGCATGATGGTCGGCGGCGATCCGGAAGCGGTCAACCCGCTCTTTCCGATCTTCGAGACGCTGGCACCGGGCAAGGCGGAGGGCTGGGGCCACGTTGGCCCGTCGGGCGCTGGACACTTCGTCAAGATGGTCCACAACGGCATTGAATACGCGATGATGCAGGGGTATGCCGAAGGCTTCTCGATCATGAAGGCGAAGACGCCGTTGAACCTCGACCTTGTGCAGATCTCGAAGATCTGGCAGAAGGGCTCGGTCGTCCGGTCGTGGCTGCTTGACCTGACGGCAGATGCACTCGAGAAGAATCCAACGCTGGATGGTCTCACAGCGTTTGTTCCTGACTCCGGCGAGGGCCGTTGGACGGTCTTCGAGGCAATTGATCTAAACGTCTCAGCACCCGTGATCACGGAATCGCTGATCCGCCGTCTGCGCAGCCGCGAAGACAACAATTTCACTGACCGCATGATCTCGATTCAACGCAATGCGTTCGGCGGCCACGCGGTAAAAAAGGCATAATCTGACTTAGCGGCTGGGGAGCGACTCCCCAGCCGAATCCATGGGATTCAAACGAATGGCTCGCCATTCGAAAAGTAGAAAGAGCAAGGGAGCAACAGCATGACCACTACACCTGCCCAACTCGATGCCACCAAGAAGGGCGAACGTACCCCTGAGCCGTGCATCGTCGTGATCTTCGGTGCCTCCGGCGACCTGACCAAGCGCAAGCTTCTGCCGGCGCTCTATCACCTTGACCAGGCGGGCCTCCTGCCTGAGGACTTCGCTGTCGTAGGCGTCGCGCGCCGCGATCTCTCCGCAACCTTTGGGCCCGACATGCAGGACGGCATCATGAAGGGCGGCGGTGTCGATGCGAACGAGGCCAAGCTGAAGCCGTTCCTCGATCGCGTCCAGTACTTTGCCACCAACTTCGACGACGACGAGGGCTTCGAGAAGTTGAAGACCTATCTCGCCGGTCTGGACGAAAAGTTCAAGACCAAGGGAAATCGCCTGTTCTACCTCGCCGTTGCGCCGGAGTTCTTCGCAGACATCATCCAGCGTCTCGGCAAGCGCGGCATGGCAAAGCCTGCCGAGGGCGAGTCCCACTGGGTGCGCGTCATCATCGAGAAGCCGTTCGGCACCGATCTCGAATCGGCGCGCAAGCTGAATGACGACGTGAACGCGGTCCTCTCCGAAGACCAGATCTTCCGCATCGACCACTACCTAGGCAAGGAGACGGTGCAGAACATCCTCGTCTTCCGCTTCGGCAACGGCATCTTCGAGCCCATCTGGAACCGCAACTACATCGACCACGTCGAGATTACCGCGGCCGAAAGCATCGGTATCGAGGGCCGCGGGCCGTTCTATGAGAAGGCTGGCCTCGTTCGCGACGTGCTCCAGAACCACGTGATGGAAGTTCTTTCGTTCGTAGCGATGGAGCCACCGGACTCGTTCCAGGCAAACGCCGTTCGCACCGAGAAGCTGAAGGTCTGGCGCTCGATCGAGGGCATCCCCGTCGAGAACACCGTCCGTGGCCAGTATGGTCCGGGCAAGGTGGATGGACAGGATGCGATCGGCTATCGCCAGGAAGAGCGCGTCAATCCGGAGTCGCACACCGAGACCTTCGGAGCGATCAAGCTGGAGATCGAAAACTGGCGCTGGGCGGGAGTTCCGTTCTACCTCCGTGCGGGCAAGCGGCTTGGCAAGCGCGTGACCGAGGTCAGCATCGTCTTCAAGCAGCCGCCAACCCATCTCTTCAAGTCGAACTCGAGCGACGACAAGATCGAGCAGAATGTCATCACGATGCGCATTCAGCCCGACGAAGGCATCTCGCTGCGCTTCGGAGCTAAGGTTCCCGGACCGACGACCAATGTAGCGCAGGTGGACATGCACTTCAGCTACGCCGAGGCGTTCGGCAAGTCCTCGGCAAACGGCTATGAGCGTCTTCTTCTCGACGCGATGCTCGGCGATGGAACCTTGTTCGCGCATCGCGACGGTGTCGAAGCAACCTGGGCTCTGTTTACGCCGATTCTTGAGGCGTGGGCGAAGGACGGCAACGTCGACTTCCCGAACTATGCGGCAGGTAGCTGGGGCCCGGAAGCTTCGGACAAGCTGATCGAAGCCGATGGCCGGAGCTGGCGCAAGCTGTAGTTTTGCAGTTAGAGATGTATCGATGATCGCTGTGGCCGCCGGGGGATGTTCTCCGGCGGCGCATGGTTTCAAAGCACGCAGTTTCGAAGAACTACCAGAGATCTCAAAGGACTCCGCGATGCCTCCCGCAGCAACCGTAACCTACTACGTCTCTCCCACCGCCGACGCCGTCGCAGAGGCCGCCGCCGCATTGTTTACCGCGCATGCCAAGTCTGCAGTCGCCGCGCGCGGTGTAGCGCGGATCGCCATCTCCGGAGGCTCAACGCCCAAGCGCATGTTCACGCTGCTCGCGGACCCGGCGAAGCCGTTTGCGGCTGAGACCCCATGGGATAAGCTCGAGCTCTTCTGGGTGGATGAGCGCTGCGTCCCTCCCACCGACAAGGATTCCAACTTCCTGATGACCAAACAGGCGCTGCTGGACCATGTTCCTCTGCCGGAAGCTCGTATCCACCGGATGGAGGGCGAACTCGATCCGACCGAGGCGTCTGCCAGGTACGAGTCAGAGATTCGCAACACCTTCAAACTCGAGGGCGCAGAGACACCAACCTTCGATCTTATCCTCTTGGGCATGGGCGACGACGGGCACACAGCCTCGCTCTTTCCGCATACGGCTGCCCTCGAAGAGATCAGTCTGATCGTCACCCCAAACCACGTTCCGCAGAAGGATACCTGGCGCATCACGCTGACTAAGCCGGTGATCAACCACGGTCGCGAGGTGGCCTTCCTGATCGAGGGAGCTGCCAAGGCAGATATCCTCGCGCAGGTCATGCTCGGACCCTACCAGCCCGAGACCACACCCTCGCAGCTGATTCGCCCGGCATCCGGAAAGCTTTCTCTCTTGCTCGATACAGCTTCAGCGTCTAAGCTGCCTGCACCGACTGTTGCAGGTCCAAATTCAATGCTCGTCGGCACACTGGAGCTTTCCTAGATGATTCTCGCTGGCGACGTAGGCGGCACCAAGGTCCACCTGGCACTCTACGATTTCGAAGGCGGACGGCTTAAGGCCCTTCGCGATAAAAAGTACTCGGCGCACGAGTTCGCGTGCCTGGATGACATTGTGAACAACTTCCTGTCATCGGGCGAAAACGGCGCAGAGTTAGACCGGAGCCAGGTGAAGGCGGCCTGCTTCGGCCTACCCGGCCCGGTGCGCGACGGAAGGTTGAAGCTGACCAACCTGCCGTGGGAGCTCGACGTTCGCGAACTCTCGAAGTCGCTCTCGATCGAACACATCTTCCTCATCAACGATCTCGAAGCCAACGGCTACGGCATCTCCGAGCTCGCACCAGACAAGATCTTCACCCTCCACGAGGGCGATCCAACCGCAGTAGGACATCGTGGCCTGATTGCGGCGGGAACTGGCCTGGGCGAAGCGATGCTGATCTTCGACGGCAAGAAGAGCCACATCCCGATTCCGTCCGAGGGAGGACACTGCGACTTTGCGGCGCGAAATGAGACCGAAATCGCTCTGCTGAACCATCTTCGTCGCACATTGCATGGCAGGGTCAGCTTTGAACGTGTCGTCTCGGGGCTCGGCATTAAGAACGTCTACGGATTCTGCAAGGACATCCTGAAGCTGGAAGAGCCGGTGTGGCTTGCTCAACGGCTGGCGACGGAAGATCCCAACGCCGTCATCGGCGAGTGCGCGGAGAATGGAACCAGCGACATCTGCTTCCAGACCTTGCGAATCTTCACCTCGGCGTACGGCGCTGAAGCTGGGAATGTTGCCCTGAAGGTCCTGGCGCTCGGCGGCATCTACCTCGGCGGCGGCATCGCGCCGAAGATCCTCAAGACCCTCAAGGCAGGCGCCTTCATCCAGGCGTTTACCGACAAGGGACGCATGTCTTCAATCCTGGAGGCGATTCCGGTGCGCGTCATCCTAGACGATACCTGCGCGCTTTTAGGCGCGGCTGCCTACGCGGAAGCGAGAGCGTCCGAGAACTCCGGCCACTCCGAGCGAGCGGCGTCGTTGGCGGCGGTACAGACCGACTGATCGCGTCACGTTACTAGGGGCCGCATTTCCTCACGATCCTCAGCAGTAGATCCGACTTCGCGCCGAAGTAGAAGGCAGATGTCGAAGATCACGGCCTGCGCCGACCGGGCGGGCCGGCTGGGGATGGTGTGCATGGAAGCGGCGAACTCCTCGAAGAAGAGAATCCTGATTGGCGATGACGATCCGGGTATGCGGCTGGCCTTGCTCATCCGCCTGCGAGCGAACAACTACGAGGTAAGCTGCGCGGGGGACGGGCTTTCGGTCGTTGCGGAGGCGCGAAAACATCGCCCGGACCTGATCCTGCTGGATCTGGGTATGCCGAGCGGCGATGGCTACACGGTGCTGCATATGCTCCAGGGCGAGCCTTCAGAGGCTCAGATTCCCGTAATCGTGTTGTCCGCGCGCGACCGCGCCAGCCATGAAGAGCGCTCGAAGGAGGCCGGAGCGGCGCTCTTTCTACAGAAGCCCGTGGAGACTGAGCTATTGCTGTCTTCCATCACCCAGGCTCTAGCCGAATCGGAGTTCGCTCCCCACTAGCACTCCAAGGCACGCAAAACTCATCTACCCAACGCGACGATAGTGGGCTTGTGGGCCACGCTGTCGGAGTCGCCGATGATGAGGTTCCGCGACTGCCAGCTACCGTGTGTCAGAACCAGCCCAAGACCGGTGGCGTCACTCCCGACACGAAACATCGGTTGGCTGACGATCTCCGACTCGCCCGCGATCCGGCTGGTCAGGCGGTTTCCGGTAAGGCCCGGCAACGTAACCCAGCGGCGTCCCCGCGAGTCCAGCAGATAGGCACGGATTGCTGGCTCTTCGGCTGCGGAACGGCCACGATTCGCGATGGCTATGCGGACTCGGACGACCCGATCGGTCGCGCCAGAGACCAGGCCCGGGACTTCATCGACGCCAATGACCCGGAAACACATGGAGCCGAAACACTGGTTCTGCTCGATGGCGACGACGCGCTGCTTCTGGAATGCGGAGACCGCGAGCAGCACCACGAGGTAGACGCCGGCGACGGTCGTCACCCATGCGACATTTTTTACCGCCTCAGCTCGCCGATTCCGCGCAAGCGAAACCACGGTTCCCAATAGGCCGATGGCGCACCAGCCGGCCACGGCAAAAAACAACCACACTGCAATCTTCATCGAACCTCATTCGCGCCAAGCCCGCCAAGCAGATAAACTTGATAGTGCTAATGACTCCTATCATCGTCGCTCAGAACCTCGGCAAAACCTATCGTTCCGGCAAGCTGGAAGTAAATGCTCTTCACGGTGTCAACTTCGCCATCGAACCGGGCGAGTTTGTCGCCATCGTCGGGCCGTCTGGTTCAGGCAAGTCGACCTTGTTCTATGTGCTGGGCGGCTTGACTAATGCCACGTCTGGCTCCGTGACGATCGCGGGTACAGACTTCGCGAAGTTGTCCGACGCAGAACGGACGAAGATGCGCCGGGCGCGAATCGGCTTCATCTTCCAGCGCTTCAACTTGTTGCCGACGCTTTCGGCGCTCGGCAACATCGAAATCGCACATGACATCGCGAACCTTGGCGCGGAGACGAAGAAGCCGCTCGATCATGAGCTTCTGGCCCACCTCTCTGAGAAACTTGGGATTGCCGGTCGCCTCGACCATCGTCCGAACGAGCTCTCAGGCGGCGAGCAGCAGCGGGTCGCGATCGCGCGGGCGTTGGTGACACGCCCGTCTATTGTGCTGGCCGATGAGCCCACAGGCAACCTGGACACGAAGAACTCCGACGCCGTGCTGGAGATGTTGCGTGATGCGAGCCGGGAGCTCAACCAGACCGTCTTGATGATTACTCACAATCCGGAGGCAGCCCAGATTGCCGACCGTATTCTCACGATGCGCGACGGCCAGTTGGTACGGGAAGAGAAGGGCGCGGGGCGCGCGCTCCACACTACGTACTAGGGTGATGTATCGGGGCGGTTTCTTTCGCGGGATGAAAGTTGCAAGGAATTCATCTGGAGCGGCCCGCACCGGTTGTCAAATCGGCATCATTCTTCCTACAGGCGGCACTTCCGCCTTAGGAGATTAGATAAATGACCGACTATCGTGTAGCACCCGGCGAAGCGCAGGAAGATCAAGTTACCGCAGCTATCGAAAAGTTCACCTCACAGGTTCCGTCCAGCGTATATCTGGCTGCGGCGCTTGCTTCGATGGCGGTTTCGGTGTCGTTCAAGGCTCAGAAGAAAACAGATATGGCCCTGTTCATTGGACAATGGGCGGCGCCGTTTCTCATTCTGGGGCTTTACAACAAGATGGTGAAGCAGCACGGCTCGGACGCCGCCATCAACAAGCCCCTATAGTTCTCTGCGCGAGATGCCGGGCCGCAAACTTTGCGGCCCGGCAAGTTCTAGCTCTTCCATTTAATGTTGCATCCCAGGCTCGTCCGTTGTTCCGGATTTGGCGCCTTGCCGGCGATCACGGCGTCCATCGCGGCGCGCAGATCCTGTCCCGTTACTGGCACGTCGTTCCCAGAGTCTCCACGACGAGGCCGGCTTCCATCCAGTTGTCCGCGGTAAGCAAGGCGCATCCGCGCGTCGAACAGGAAGAAGTCCGGAGTACAGGCAGCGTCATATTCCCGCGCTACCTCTTGCATCTCGTCCAGCAGGTAGGGGAACCGAAAGCCGACTCTTGCTGCCTGGTCAATCATTCCAGCGGGACCGTCGTCAGGATAGGCCACGATGTCGTTGCTTTGAATCGCGACCATAGCGATCAAGCCTTCGTAGTCCTCGCTGATCTTGGCCAACTCCGCCTCTACATGCTTTACATAAGGGCAGTGAACGCAGATGAACATGACCAGCAGGCCACGAGCTTCGTCACCGGCACTGGCAAAGATGTCGTCACGGCTCATTCCGCGTCCACTGATCACGTCGCGCAACTCGAATGGCGGCGCAATCGTGCCCAGCTTTACCATCGTCGACTCTGTTTTACTCATGGGCCCTCCTTAGAGACCTCTGCCGTAGGGATACATCGGAAAGCGATACCGGTTGCGGCGAACCAGCCAGATGGCCAGCCACACGATTCCGACAAGAATCAGCAATGGAGCAAAGGGCAAAAAGATCCAGGCGCGTCCGGGGAATACCGATCGGTCGCCATGAACGCTGGCCTCGGGACCGAGGTCAAGGTCGCCGCCGATGACCACAAGATCGCCCTGCAAGGTCGAGCTTGCGGGGAGGATGACGTCTCCGCCAAGCGCGACCACGTCGCCCGAAATCGCCCGCGAGCCTTCAGCCTTGATGCCGCCGAGAACGGTGACGATATCGCCGTGGACATCTCCCTGCAACGTGACGCTACAGGCGATGCAGACGATATCGTTGGCGGGATCGCCCTCGGTGACCGTGATGTTTTTTGCAAAGGAAACGCGATCATTGGAGGCGGAGGCGGTCTGTGTGCCGAGAGCCGCTGCGACCATTCCAAGCAGAGCCGTTCGAAAGAAGATGTGCATGGCCGAAATCCTCACTAAGCCAGAAGTCTACATCGCGTTGATTAAAGTGGCGGTCGCAAAACCTGCACAAACTCGCAGGCGAACGACGATATCGGATTTGTCCCGGTTGACCTGCTACGCTTAAAGCTCATGAGTACCGACAAGACCGCCCCATCGCAGAGTGAAGTAAAAGAAGCGTTGCCAAAAGCCTACGACCCGTCCGTCATCGAACAGCGCTGGGCCGACTACTGGGTGAACGAGCGCCTGTTCGACGTAGCCACGCCTGAAGCAGGTACGGAAGAACAGGGCCGGAAGTTCACACAGCTCCTCCCGCCGCCCAACGTCACCGGACGCCTGCACATCGGCCACATGCTGAACCAGACGGAGATGGACATCCTGACCCGCTGGCACCGTATGCTGGGCGACATAGCACTGTGGGTTCCAGGAACCGATCACGCCGGCATCGCCACGCAAATGATGGTGGAGCGTCAGTTGAAGGCCGAAGGCACGACCCGGCAAGCGCTTGGCCGCGAAGGCTTTGAGGCCCGCGTGTGGCAGTGGAAGCAGCTCTACGGCGGCGCGATTCTCGACCAGATGAAGCGCCTCGGCTCGACCGTGGACTGGAGCCGCGAGTACTTCACCATGGATGACCGGCTCTCGGTCGCGGTGAAGGAGGCCTTCGTCCGCCTCTATGAGCAAGGCCTGATTTATCGCGGAGCCTACATAGTGAACTGGTGCCCGGGATGCCAGACCGCGATCTCGGACCTCGAAGTGGTGCATGAAGAGCAGCTAGGCAAGCTCTACGAAATTCGCTACCCGCTCGCAGATGGTAGCGGTTCGATCGTCATTGCGACGACACGTCCCGAGACGATGCTGGGCGACGTTGCCGTGGCCGTCAACCCAACCGACGAGCGCTATACCGCCTTGATCGGTAAGATGCTGAAGCTCCCGCTGGTGGGCCGTGAGATTCCCGTGCTCGCGGACGACTGGGCCAAGCCCGAGTTCGGCACCGGAGCGGTGAAGGTGACCCCGGCGCACGACCCGAACGACTTCGCGATTGGGCAGAGGCACTCGCTGCCGAACATCAACATTCTGGACACGACCGCGCACATCGACCTGCCGGGTTCGCCGTACCACGGCCTTGACCGCTACGAAGCGCGGAAGAAGATCGTTGCCGATCTCGAAGAGCTCGGTTTACTGGTCGCCGTGAAGGACCACAACAACTCCATCGGTCTCTGCGACCGCACCAAGGATGTGATCGAGCCGCGACTCTCGCTGCAATGGTTCGTTGCGGTGAACAAAACCCCGGCGGCAGGCGGCGAGAGCATCGCCGCAAAGGCCATCGCTGCGGTCGAGCAGGGCCACATCAAGTTCACGCCCGACCAGTACCGCAAGACCTACGACGAGTGGATGAAGAACATCTACGACTGGTGCATCTCGCGGCAGCTATGGTGGGGACATCGCATCCCGGCGTGGCACTGCGCGATCTGCGCGAAGATCACGGTAGCCCGCGACACGCCGACCATGTGCGAACACTGCGGCTCAAGCGAGATCACGCAGGAGACCGACGTTCTCGACACTTGGTTCTCATCAGGCCTGCTGCCGTTTACTGTCTTCGGATGGCCGAATCCCGATCCAGACCAGGGCGCTCCGGCGTTGACGCCTGAACTGGCGGCGTTCTATCCGACGCAGCTTCTTGTCACTGGTTTCGACATTCTCTTCTTCTGGGTAGCCCGGATGATCATGCTGAGCTGCCACTTCATGCTGGATGTGCCGATGTTGGCGGCTGACGGTACGTTGCAGCCAAGAACGCTGGCCGATGCGGTGCCGTTCCACGAAGTCTATATCCATGCGCTGGTTCGCGACGCCGACCGCCAGAAGATGTCGAAGACCAAGGGCAATGTCGTCGACCCAATCGAGGTGATCACGAAGTTCGGCACAGATGCAGTGCGTTTCACGCTGGCAAGCATGGCCTCGCCGGGCACGGACATCGCCTTCTCCGAGGCACGCACCGAGGGCAACCGCGCCTTCGCCAACAAGATCTGGAACGCAGCGCGCTTCCTCTTCATGAACATCGAACGGGCGAAGGAAGCCGGCGTCGAAATTGATCTGGCGCACCTCGCCACAAATCCGACGGCGGTATCGTCGGCTAGAGTGGGCCAGCCCGTGCTCCCTCTCGAAACCCGCTGGATACTCTCGCGCCTTGGCACCACCGCCGCAGAGGTCAACAAGTCCCTCGCCGACTATCGTTTCGATGAAGCCGCGAGCGCGGTCTACCAGTTCTTCTGGGGCGAACTCTGCGACTGGTATCTCGAGATCATCAAGCTCCGCCTGAACTTCGAAGCAGGCGCGAACAACGGCGAGGCGCTTGCGTCGCTGCAAGCCTTCACCTCCGTCTTCGAGTCCGCGCTGCGTCTGCTTTCGCCGTTCATGCCGTTCATCACCGAAGAAATATGGCATGCCCTGTACAACGACGCCCCGCCGGCGAAATCCATCGCTTTGACGAGCTTCCCGCAGGCAGAGAACTATCCGGAAGACGCTGCTGCAGTTCGCTCCATGGAGATCGTTCAGGAGCTGATCGTCGCCGTGCGTGGTCTTCGCAAGGAGATGGGTGTTCCCGAAAAGGAAGCCACCACGATCCGCATCCACGCGACCGCGGAAGTGGGAGTTCTTGCGCAATCGAACGCCGACATGCTGGCGAAGCTGGCGCGTGTCAGTGGCGTTGAACTTGCCGCAGCCGCGCTCACCGGCGATGGCACTCGCTCGACGGGCAACTTCGATGTGGCCGTCGTCTACGAACGCCAGATCGACGTCCCCGCAGAACGCGAGCGTCTAACGAAGGATCTGGCGAAGTACGAAAAGGGAATCGCAGCAGCCGACCGGCAACTAACCAACGATGCCTTCATGGCCAAGGCCCCGGCGCACATTGTGGAAGGCCTGCGCAAGCAGTCCGCCGAGACGCGCATGCTCTACGACAAGACCAAGGCCGCTCTCGACGCGCTACCGCCGGAGTAGCTCACTGGCGGACGTGACAAGGGGCGAGGCCTCCTGCGCTCGCTCCTGCTCGACCGCAATCGTTACGTTCTCGTGCTTGATATCAAGCCGCAGCCGGTTGAAGAAGCTCATGTAAATGTTTGCAAGCCAGACAAGGGCGAACTCGGCCAGAACGTACCCGCGCCAGCCGTCGTAGAGCAGCGTAAATCGCGTGATGATGAGCACCAGTGCCGTTACGTAGTGGCTGAAGCAGTATTCGCAGGTAAACAGATAGAAAAACTTGCGTTCGACCAGCTTCCGGCAGGCCTGGCTGCGGTCCTTGCACCACTCACGCGGCTCGCGGAAGACCTCCTCATGGGTGACGGTCCAGGAGATGCAGGCGATGGGCAGGGCGAGCAGGATCAGGTAGGCGAACTGATGGGACAGGGTCATGCTTCGGCCTCATGGAATTGCATATCAAAGAGTGAGATGCTTCCGACACGGCTAGCGGGTTTAGGATTGTGAGTATGGATTGGAACAGCAAACGGGTTCGCGCAATCATTGAAAGCGCACTTGCAGAAGACAAGGCGGCAAACGACGTAACCACAGAACTGACGGTTCCTCCCCGGCTTCGGGCGACCGGCACCATCATCGCGAAGCAGGCGTGCATCGTCTCCGGATTGGGGTGCATTCCGGTCTTTCTCGAGACCTTCGCGAAGATGTCAGCAAACGCTCCGGGCCGGTTCGAGGTCATCTCGCATCCGGAGATCTTCGACGGCGTGCGTGTGAAGAAAGGGCAGCAGTTGGCGGTGATCCGCCACAATGCGGCCGCTATTCTTTCGTGTGAGCGCGTGATCCTGAACCTGATGCAGCGCATGAGCGGCATCGCCACGATCACCGACGAGTATGTGAAGGCGATCGCCAAAACGAAAGCGAAGACGCGGATCCTCGACACGCGTAAGACCATCCCCGGCCTGCGCATCTTAGACAAGTATGCGGTGGTCTGCGGCGGTGGCGTGAACCATCGGCTGAATTTGCAGGATGGCATCCTGATCAAGAACAATCACATCTCGCTGGGCGGCGGTCTGCCCACGGCGCTGGCTGCCGCGCTCAAGGGCCGCAAGACCGGCCAGATGGTGCAGGTCGAGGTGCGCTCACAGCAGGAGCTCGATGAAGCGATTGCAGGCGGCGCGGAGTCGATCCTGCTGGACAACATGACCCCGGCGGCAGTGAAGAAGGCGGTCAAGCAGATTCGCGCGTCGCTGCCCGCGATCCCGATTGAGGCCTCGGGCAACATGAACCTCAAGACTGTGCCCGCGTACGCGGCCGCCGGGGTCGACTTCATCTCCGTAGGCGCGCTGACGCACTCTGCGGTCGCCGTCGACCTGAGCATGCGGATCACCGTCGATCAGTCCACCTTCTAGCGCAAAATCGTAGTCGTTGTGCGTTTTTTGTTTGTCATTCCCGAAGGGAATCTGCGTTTCCGGGTGCCCCATCCATGCGGTTTCATCGCATGGGTGGGAAAACGAACCTCTGCTCTAACTTTGTAATCACAACCCAGCCATGAATCCTTTTGACCTAAATCATGTAACCCGAGCGGTTGCAAATACGCGCTTCAGCGGCAAGCTCACCCACTTCGCGACCATCGATTCGACGAACATTCGCGCCGTGGAAGCGGCGAACACGGGAGCGGTGGACGGCACCGTCTATGTCGCCGACGAGCAGACGGCGGGAAGAGGACGAGGCGGCCACTCCTGGCACTCCGCCGCCGGGGACGGGCTTTATGTAAGTGCGATCGTGCGACCGGAGATGGGGCTTGCGGAGGCCTTATGGCTCTCGCTGGCGACGGGCCTTGCGGCGCAGCGGGCCATCATCGAGACGACCGCAGTTCATGCCGATATCCGCTGGCCGAACGATCTGCTGATCGGAACGAAGAAATGCGGCGGCATCCTCGTCGAGACCGGCACGCATCCGGGAACCCCGGCGCGGCTGCGCTATGCGGTCATCGGCATCGGCATCAATGTCAATCATGATGCGTTTCCGCCCGAGCTCGCTGCGCTGGCGACTTCGCTGCGAATCGAGAGCCGAGCACTGGCGTCGCGCGAGGCGTTGTTGGCGAATCTCCTGCTGGCTCTCGACGCCGAAATCACGCTTCTTGAAGCGGAACTGCACGATACTCCACGCGGAACACCGCTGCTGGAGCGGTTCGCGGCAGCGTCCTCCTGGGTGCAGGGAATGCGCGTCCGTGTGGATGAAGACGGCGGCTATACTGGCGAGACCGTCGGCCTCGACCGCAAGGGCTTTCTGCTCGTGCAGGGTGACGACGGGATACGGCACACCGTGCTCTCTGGCGGCGTGCGGCCGGAGTAGGGAACCACGATGCTGCTTGCAATCGACGCGGGAAATTCAAACACGGTGATCGGTCTCTACGACCTTGCGGCCGAGCCGGCGAAGCTGGTCGCGGACTGGCGCATCACTACGCCCGCGAGCCAGACGGCGTCGGAGTGCGGCGTCATCCTGGCAAACCTCTTCGCGCTCTCGAAGCTCGAGATGTCAGTGGTCGATGGCATCGTGGTCTCGAGCGTGGTGCCTCCGCTCGACCCGATCCTGAAAGAGGTCTGCAACCTCTACTTCCACGTCAAGGCGATCTTCATTGAACCGGGCATCAAGACCGGCCTGCCCATCCTGACCGACAATCCGTCAGAGGTCGGTGCAGACCGAATCGTGAACTGCGTGGCCGCTTTCGACAAGTTCGGCGGCCCAACGATTGTCGTCGACATGGGCACAGCAACGACGTTCGACGTGATCTCGAAGAAGGGTGAGTTTCTAGGCGGAGCCATCGCGCCGGGACTTCGCATCTCGGCCGACGCTCTCTTCGCGCGTGCCGCACGTCTCCCGCGCGTAGACATCAAGCGTCCAGCCAAGGTGATCGGCACGAACACAGTCGACAACATGCAGATTGGCCTCTACTACGGCTACATCGGCCTCGTCGACGGCATCCTGGAACGCATGATCGCCGAACTTGGCCCGGAGACGAAGGTGGTCGCGACGGGCGGGTTAGCGAAGCTGATCGCAAGCGGTTCGAAGTACATTTCGACGGTGGATGACATGCTGACGCTGACAGGACTTCGGATTGTGTATCTGCGAAATATGAAGGCGAAGCGGTAGACTTCGCTCGGCCCAGTAGACTGTAGCTTGGGCCTTCATGCAGAACTACTTCAATTACTTTACCGAGATCGAGGAGCGCTTCCAGCAGCGGCGCGGCTCCTTGCTGATGTTGTCAACGCTGGACTGGGCGCTGATTGAGACGTGGCGCGAAGCAGGCGTTCCGCTGGAAGCGGTGCTGCGCGGGATCGACAACGCCTTCGACAAGCACAATGCGAAGCTCGCTCGGGCAGGCGCACGGACACGCAAGGTCAACGGACTGGCATGGTGCGCGCAGGCGGTGATGGAGGCCGTCGAGCAGGCAAAGGAAGCGGCTATTGGCTCGTCTACGACGATCCAAAAAGACGCGCAGGAGAGTGGTTTTGAGGGCGAGCGCGTGGTGCGGTATCTGAATGCGAATGCCGCAAAGATAGAGGCTGTCGCGCTTCCCATGCCTGCGGATAAGACAGGGCAGGAGGTGGCCTCGCGACTGCGTGAGATCGGCACTGCGCTGGTAGAGTCACAGTCGTTGGAAGATCTCGATCGCACACTGACGGTGCTGGAAGAAAAACTGTTCGCCGCTCTCATGACGGCAGCTTCGGAAGAGCAGCTCGTGACGCTGCGCGAGCAGGCCGCCCGTGAGCTCGCTCCCTACAAGGGCAAGATGCAGGCTGTGCAGATTAAGCAGGTGCAGCAGCAGTTCCTGCAGAAGCGGCTATTGGAGCAGTACAAGCTGCCAAGGCTGAGCCTCTTTTATATGAGCCACGATTGATGAAGACACTGCGCATCGAAAAGATGATCTACGGCGGAGCTGGCGTTGCGAAGAATGGCGAGACGCTGCCCTTCGTGCTTCCTGGCGAGCTGGTGCAGATCGAAGCAGGCGCGCCTGCGAAGGTGATTGAGGCATCGCAGGATCGTGTCGCGCCGGGATGCGTTCACTTTGGCGAGTGCGGCGGCTGCCACTATCAGCACGCAAGCTATCCCGCGCAGTTGCAGATCAAGCGGACGATCCTCTTGGAGACCTTTGCTGTGGCGGGACTAACAGAGCTTCCGGAGATTGCAACGCACTCCGGCGAGCCCTGGCACTATCGCAATCGCATCCGGCTACGCGTCGGCGAAGTGGATGGCGAGCTGCGAGTGGGCTATAACCGCGCGGGTGCGACAGGCGGAGACGCGATGCTTCCGATTATGATGTGCCCCATTGCATCGCCGCTTCTGTGGCAGGCTGCAGAAGCCGTGGTCGCACTTGCAAAGACAGACGCAGCGATCTGGGGATGGCTTGCCGCGGCGGTGGAGCTTGAGTTCTTCACCAATGACGATGAAACCGCGCTCCAGCTTGTCTTGTTTACGCGAAGGCCACCTGCGGCTGGATTTGGAGCTTTCTGCAGGGCGCTGCAGAAAGCCGTTCCGCAACTTGAGGGAGCGGGCGCGGCCCTGCTACCGAAGAACCCTTCACCGCAAGGCCGCCGGGCGGAACATGCGAAGCCGGGGCCACAGTGGGGCACCGCAGGC
This sequence comes from Granulicella aggregans, assembly GCF_014203275.1. Taxonomy (GTDB): domain Bacteria; phylum Acidobacteriota; class Terriglobia; order Terriglobales; family Acidobacteriaceae; genus Edaphobacter. The sequence continues at coordinate 478,089 of NZ_JACHIP010000005.1, read as the reverse complement.
ATCATCTACAAGGTTGGCAACGACCGCCACTGGGTAAGCCGTGGCGCGTTTTTCCAGGTGAATCGTCACGTGGTTGCGGAGTTATTGCGCCTCGCTGTAGGCGAACGCAAAGGCAAGCTCGTCTGGGATTTGTACGCTGGCGTTGGCCTCTTCTCTCGCGCTTTGGCGGCAACGTTTGAGCAAGTCGTCGCCGTCGAGGCAGGCGAGCCAGCAGCCACCGATCTCGCCGCCGCTCTGAAGGGTAAGAAGCATCGCGCGGTGGCGATGACGACCCTCGACTTCCTCCAGGCCGCAGTGGTCCAACGCGAACGCCCAGACCTTATCGTGATGGACCCGCCACGCGCTGGCGTCGGTGCCGAGGCCTGTGCTCTGTTGGCACGGGTGCGTTGCCCGGAGATCGTCTACGTATCTTGCGATCCCGTCACCCTGGCTCGTGACCTGAAGCAACTGACGGGCGACGGCTACAAGGTGGTCGAACTCAATCTTGTCGATATGTTCCCGCAGACCTTTCACATGGAGACCGTCGCCGTCCTCCGCCGCTAGCGCGGGGCAAAAGCTGCTACATTGATCGCCAGTACGCGATAACAAACTGGGCCATCGGGCAAAATCTTCAGCTTTCCTACGGAGCTTCTCTGAAGAGTTTTCTGAAGGGTAGGACTGATCCTTCGCACTGGCCGGGCTCAGGGCCCGCGATTGAGCCTCTCCGCTTTCGTAGAGCGCCGCTGCTTGCCGCCGCTCTGGCGTTCTGTGTCGGCGATGCCATGGCTCATCCTGCTGGAGCGTGGCGACCTGCCATGATGTTGTTGGCGTGGACGCTGATCCTGGCAGCCATCGCCCTGTATGCAGTTCGCGCGCGGGCAAGGATCGCGGTGCTTCCCGCTTTGGCGCTTTGGTTGACCGTCGGCTTCTGGTCTGCAGAGATGCAGCCCGCGCCCTCGCCGCAGGCAGAGCTTGTGCGCTACGCCGATGGCCTGCAGCGAATGGTGCGTGCGCATATCGCCCGTGTCCGCGAGCTTCCCGCGCAATTTTCCGATGAGGCCGGGGAGCATGACGACCGCCCCGTGTTCGCGATCGATCTTGCAGTCGATCAAGTGGAAGACATAACTCCTGACCTCTCGCAAATGGTGCCCGTAAACGGCGGTATCCGTGTCACCCTCACCGGCGATTCCGCGCCGAGATCTCTTCGCTGTGGCGATGCCGTTGAGGCGACACTGCGTCTTCGCACTCCGGAGCGCTATCGCGATCCGGGCGCGTGGCAGTATGTGGACTACCTGGCAACGCAGGGCATTGGCGCGACCGCGACGCTGCCAGTCGTGCGCATGCTGGCGGCCAGTGACGATCACCGCGCGGGCACCATGCGCTGCAGACTCTACGCCGCGCAGCGATGGGCTTCGAGCAGACTGATGGCCTATGTAGACTCAGGCGCCAATGTGGGGTTGCCCAAAGCACTTCGCCTGAGCGCCGACGACGCCGGCATGCTGAACGCGATGCTCTTCGGTGATCGCGACCGGCTTAGGCACGTGCTGCGTCTCGGCTTCGAACGGACCGGCTCCTTTCATCTCTTCGTCGTCTCAGGCATGCATGTGGCACTACTGGCTGGAGCGCTGTTCTTTCTATGCCGAAGGTTACGTCTGCCGCGTGTAGCAGCCACTGCCTGCACCATCGTGATCACGGCGCTTTACGCGCTGCTGACGGGCTTCGGAGCTCCGGTCCAACGAGCGCTGTTGATGTCTTCCGTCTTCCTTATCGCCCGTCTTCTAAACCGCGACCGCAACGTGATGAACTCGCTCGGAGCAGCGGCCTTGGCGGTGTTGGTGTTGTCGCCGTCGGCGCTCTTCGAGGCCAGCTTTCAGATGACGTTTCTCGTGATCGTCGCCATCGGCGGAATTGCAATTCCACTGGGCGAGTGGAGCTTTCTGCCCTACGCACGAGCTGCGCGGAATCTTGATCACCTATGGCTCGACCTGGGCATGCATCCGCGATTGGCGGAGTTCCGCATCCGGCTGCGCATATGGGGAGAACACCTTGAGCCGCTTCTGGGCAACTGGGGACTACGTGCGCCTGGTGTGCTGGTGCGGCGTTCGTTGTGGCTGCTCGAACTGCTATTGATCGGCGTGGTGGCGGAGATGGTGATGGTCTTGCCCATGGCAACCTATTTCCATCGCGCTACGATCTTCGCGCTTCCCGCGAATGTGCTCAGTATTCCGCTGGTAGCCATCCTTGCGCCGATGGGCGTGGTGACGTTCTTGGCTTCGCTGGTAAGCCCGTGGCTCGCGGTCATTCCCGCATCGGCCACCGCTCTGCTGCTGCACACCATCACAAGCGTGATCGGCCACATCAGCCGCTTGCACGCTGCGGACTGGCGCATCCCCGGCCCTTCGCCTTGGGTCTTCTTTCTGGCTGTAGCGTGCTGGCTCACGCTCTGCTGGTTGGTTCGACGATCGCCGAGGTGCGCGGTGCTGGCTGGCGTGCTACTACCGATGGTTGCCGCCATGGTGCTCTGGCCCGAGCCTGTCCTCTTCACGTCGCAGGATCTCGAGGTCACCGCGATCGACGTCGGACAGGGCGACTCGCTGCTGCTCGTCAGCCCCGTAGGGAGAACGATGCTGGTCGATGCTGGAGGCCCGGTCGGGCGCACAGAAAACGCCACACTCCACACCAAGTTCGACGTGGGCGAAGACGTCGTCTCGCCCTACCTGTGGTCGCGGAGGTTGCGCCATCTCGATGTAGTCGCTCTGACGCATGCACACAGCGACCACATGGGCGGCATGGCCGCAGTGCTGCGAAACTTCCGTCCGCATGAACTTTGGGTTGGCATCGATCCCGATTCGGGAGAGTACGACGCGCTGTTGCACGAAGCACGTGACCTGGGCATAGCGATCGTTCATCTGCATGCAGGGGATGCAAGAATGTTGGGCGGCATAGGGTTCAGCGTGCTGGCGCCAGCGCCCGCATATCGCAACCCGCATGCCCCCGTGAACGATGACTCGCTCGTCTTGCGTGTGGACTACGGTCAGGCCTCAGTTCTTCTGGAGGGCGACGCCGAAACCCCGAGCGAGCGGGCGATGCTGACTGCGGGGGAGGTCCATCCCGTGACGCTCCTTAAAGTAGGACATCATGGCAGCAGGACATCCACCACGCCGGAGTTCTTTGCCGCCGCACATCCGCAGATGGCGGTGATCTCGGTGGGCAAGGGCAACACGTTTGGCCATCCAAGGCCGGAAGTCATCGAACGCCTGGCCGAGGCGCACACTCGCGTCTATCGCACAGATAGGTTCGGCCTCACTCAATTTCTCTTGACGAGAGACGGAGGAATTCGTGAGATTGAGTCAGGGCCTTGAAGGCGCGCGGACGCTTGCAGGGCAGTATGAATCGAAATGCGAACAGCTCCATCTAACGGCAGGCATCACAAAATGACGACCGGAGGATAGACATAGACATGGCATACGAATCGAGATCACCTGAAGCAGCAATCGTGGCGAGCGCCGTCTTGCCGACCCCGGAACAGATAGCGGAGCAGCAGGAAGAACAGAAGCTCATCCGCCGGATGCAGATGATGATGAGCATGGTGATGCAGGTCATCGCGCAGGACGCATCCCTGACCATCGATGACGCCTCGCAGATGATCGCCGACACCAAGAAGGCAGCCCTCGCCATGTTTCCGGGCAAAGAGCTTGCCTATGAGCTGATCTGGAAGCCACGCTTTCAGCGGCTAATGCTGGAGCGCTTCCGGATTATGTAACCTCAGCGGTTACAATCATCCGGTCTGGCCCGCCGCGATCTGGGCGAAGGCTTCAACAATCGGTCGCGACTCTCCGACGAGCCAGGCCAGCTCTATCTGACTCGTCTCCTTCACGCCCCGTAGCGGCAGGCAGACGACCTCCGGCGAGGCAATCTGGCGGACGCACGCCGGAGCGACGGAGATGCCGAAGCCTGCGCCGATGAGGCGGAGAATCGTCAGCCAGTGCGAGGCCTCCTGCGCGATGCGCGGCTGAAAGCCATACTCCTCGAAGATCTTCAGCGGCTTGTCGAAGGCCCGTGCCCCGGCGCTGCGCGGATAGTGGACGAAGGGTTCGTCGCGCAGCATCGCTGGCGAGATGCTCTTCTGTGCCGCACAGCGATGATTGCGTGGAAGCACCGCGACATAAGGCTCGGTCAGGATGGTCTTGATCTGCAGGCCTTCCGTGGCATCGCTGTCACGAAGTATCCCTACATCGAGCGAGCCATTTTCAAGGCCTTCCACCACCCGGGAGGTGAACGATTCGTGCAACCGCAGGTGGACCTTCGGGTACGCCTCGCGGTAAGTCTTGAAGATCGAGGGCAGCATGGCCAGCATGCCCGATCCGACGAAGCCTACGTTGAGCGCACCGACCTCGCCCCGGCCAATGCTGCGGGTGTCGTCGATGTCGCGCTGTAGATTGCGGAGCGTTCTCCGGGCACGCAGCAGAAAGGCATCGCCCGCTGTCGTTAGAGCGACGGAGCGTGATGTCCGCTTGAAGAGCGGATAGCCAAGGCTCTCTTCGAGGTTTCGAATCTGTTGCGAGAGCGGCGGCTGCGAGAGATGCAGGCGCTCGGCTGCGCGCCCGAAGTGAAGCTCTTCGGCGACGGCTACGAAGTAGCGAAGGTGGCGAAGCTCGATATCCTGATCCATATCTGAAAGATCATAATCGTGCTGAACAAGATATTGGACGTTAGGTTTGAGATCGGAGAAGATTTGTCTACGAGGTAAGCACCATGCAGACGATAAGCGAGTTCGAAGCAGTGCAGACGGCAACGCCGGAGATCACGATAAGACCGCTGAAGACTGGCGAAGACGCAACCCCTTTTCGCACCTTGAACGAGGAGTGGATCACGCGATTCTTCGCGCTTGAAGAAAAGGACATCGCCACGCTGGGCGATCCGGAGAACATGATCCTTGCGAAGGGCGGCCAGATCTACTTCGTCTGGGCTGATGATGAGGTGGTTGGCTGCGTGGCTCTGATCCCCATGAACGATGGCGTTTATGAGCTATCGAAGATGGCGGTTGCGCCGAAGATGCGCGGTTTTGGCATCGGCCGTAAGCTGCTCGAATACACGATTGCGCAGGCGCGCCAGCGGGGAGCGGCATCGCTCTTCCTGGGCAGCAGTAGCAGGCTAAAGAACGCGGTTCATCTCTATGAATCGCTAGGATTCAAGCATGTGCCGCCTGATAGCCTTCCAGATATGCACTACTCGCGCGCCGATGTGTTTATGACGATGACGCTCGAAGCGAGTGAGAAGGACGAGCAATGAGGATACGGCTTGCCCAGACCGGCGACGTTCCCGCGATCATGCAGATTGTTCGTGCAGTGGTGCCGCCGATGCGTGCCTCCGGCAATCTGCAATGGGACGATGTGTATCCTAATCCAGCGGTTTTTGATCAGGACATAGCGTTGTCGCAACTGTGGGTCGCGGAGATCGATGGCTGCCTTGCGGGCGTGGTTGCGCTGACTACCGAGCAGTCGCCGGAGTATGTACAGGCTGGATGGGATATTGAGGTTCCAGCGATTGTTGTGCATCGACTTGCGGTGGATCCGGCGTTTCAGGGGCGTGGCGTAGCTATCGCGCTGATGCAGCAGGCTGAGGTTGTCGCTGAAGAGAAGGGAATCGACCGGGTTCGCGCAGACACGAATACGCACAATCAGGTGATGCAGCGGTTGATGCCGAAGTTGGGCTACGATCTGTCCGGCGAGATCGGTTTGGAGTTTCGGCCAGGATTGCGCTTTTTCTGCTATGAGAAGCTGCTTGCGGTCGGGGCTAATTCATCGAAAAGAGCTTAAAGGCCAGGAAAATGGCATTTCAGCAATTCCAGTGGAGTGCCATCCTGTGAACTAGGCCGTGGAACATGGCGAATGTTCCACGTGGAACATTAAGTCGTGTGTACTTCGAACGTAATCTTTATGTAAAACTCCCCGCAAAGTCAAAGCTTTGCGGGGAGTTTTGTTTCGTTCGGGGCTGCTTTAGAACGAGTGCGTGAGGCCGACGACGAGAGCGTAGTCGGCGAAGGCGGCATCGCCGTGTGTCCCGTGCGCGAGGTCGGTGACCGAGGCACGGCGGTTGCGTTGAATCGCCCATGGCCCGTTCACCGAGAGAATCGAACGGTGGTAGGAATACTGGATGCCCGGGTCGATGGAGATGATGTACCCAGGCCGGCGGAAGCCATCACTCTTGCCGAAGGCGTCGCGGACGGGGATGCCTTCCATGCGGCCTCCGAAGCTGGCTGCAAGGCCGCGAACCTTGGGGACGTGGCGAGAGAGGCCTCCACGGAAGAGGTACTGGTCGGTTGCGGACATCACGTTTTCGCCCGGCTGCGAACGGAAGGTAGGAACACCGTTGGTATCTTCCGGATTGAAGAGCCAGGAGCCCTGGAAGTACGCGGTGGTGCGGAAGTAGGTCGTCTTGTAAGCCTGGGTCCCGAGAGTGAATCCCCACGTGCCATCGCCCGGTTGGAGGGATTGGTCCGCCGTGTACTTCTGTGTCACGCCCTTAAGGACGCCGGTTCCTGTGCCGTTGTTGAGGCCGGTGGGCAGCTTCAATCCAGCGCTGAAGGCGATGTTGCCGCCGTTTTCCGTAGGGGGACGGAAGACCCATGCCTGCGCCCCGACGACCATATCGCCGATGCCAGCGATGTCGTAGATCCCATTCGGCGGATACTTCTGATTACGCGTTCCCTGCAGGACAGGAACGAAGGCGTTGACGGACCAGCGCGGTGTCAGTTGATAGGAGGCACTGATCTCGTAGATGTTCTGATGGTTCTTGATCTGGGTGTTGAGGACAGCGCGCTGCGTATTCTCCACTTCTCCGCTGAAGTGGCGGAAGGAGCTGTAGGATCGCCAGTCGACTTCGACAGTAAGTCCGTGGAGGCCGCTGCGATTGAAACCGCCGTGGCCGTCGTCCGTCAGCGCGGAGATGACGGGCTGGCTGGTATGGGCGGCCAGGCATCCTTGTGCGTGCGCGAAGCTGGTCGACGCGCCAGCGCAGAGGATTGTCAGCAGCAACGTGTTGGTACGCGGAAGGCCTCGAAGTAGGGGGAGAACTCTATTTTTCATGATCGCCAGATCGTAGGCGACTCGATGGAAGCCTGGCCATCGGGATGAAGGCGGATATTCGTATCCACCTTTGGGTGGATGCCAGTGGTGTTCCGCGACAGATAGAGTTTTGCCATCCATCAGGAAGAGATCGAGCGCGCCCCATGAAAATCTTTGCTGCTGCTGTCTTGTCGTCCGTGTTGTCCCTCGCAGTCCCTGGAGTCGCGCCAGCCGCGGGAAGCGGGCTCCCGGAGTCGAAGTATGTTGCGCTCGATGGTTCGACGCACAGCCTTGCTGAATTGGAAGGCCATGTTGCCGTGGTGAACTTCTGGGCGACGTGGTGTGGCCCTTGTCGCGAGGAGATGCCGCGGCTGCAGAAGCTGGCGGATGAGTACAGCGCCAAGGGCGTGACCTTCATTGCGATCGCGCTGGACGACACGGAAACCCAGCCGAAGATTCCAGGCGTGGTGGCCCAGCGAGCGTTCAGGATTCCGGTCTGGAAGGGCGCGACTGCTGACAGCTTGAAGGAGCTTGACCTGGGTGTCCTGGTACCCGCTACGCTGATTCTTGACGATCATGGAGTCGTGATCGGCCGGATCGAGGGTGAGGCGCGGGACAAGGATGTCCGGACCCGGCTGGACTGGTTGCTGGGCGGACGCCAGGGCAAGCAGCCCAAGGTGGTCCAGAAGAACGATAAAGAGGAGTGGTAGAACCACCTGATTGTCGAATGGGTGCCTGACAACTTAGTATGGTGACCTCTGGTCGTGTTGCGAGTGATGCGAATTGAAGCTCTCTTCCGATCAGAACAAGCTGCCAATCTTTCATCTGGGGTCTTCATGCGAGTGTTCTGCCTGCTATCGAAAGCTGCACGAGTCGTTCTTTTTGTTGCCGCGTTTGTAATCGCTTTCATGCCTTCACCCGCGCGAGCCCTGGACAACGGCCTGGCGAAGACTCCGCCGATGGGCTGGAATAGCTGGAACAAGTTCGCCTGCGACGGTCTGAACGAAAAGGTCGTCCGCGAATCGGCGGACACGATCGCAAGCAACGGCATGAAGGAAGCCGGCTACCAGTATGTGAACCTCGATGACTGCTGGCAGAGCTCGCGCGATGCCGACGGCAACATCGTCGTCGACTCGGCCCACTTTCCCTCGGGCATCAAGGCGCTTGCGGACTATGTCCACTCGAAGGGACTGAAGTTCGGGCTCTACAGCGACGCGGGCACGCTTACCTGCGCCAAGCGGCCGGGTAGTATCGGCCATGAGTACCAGGACGCGCTGCAGTATGCGAAGTGGGGCGTCGACTACCTGAAAGAAGACTGGTGCAGCACCTTGCCGGGGCAGAGCGCCGAGTCCTCCTACACGCTGATGCGCGACGCCCTGGCCGACGCGGCAAAGAAGACGGGCCACCCGATTCTATTTTCGCTGTGCGAGTGGGGATCGAACAAGCCGTGGCTGTGGGCTGGCCCGGTGGGGAATATGTGGCGTTCGACCGGCGACATCCAGGATTGCTGGGACTGCAAGAAGGACTGGGGCGGGAATGGCGTGGTTCAGATCATCGACCTGCTTGACCCGATCTACTCCTATGCGGGGCCGGGGCACTGGAACGATCCCGACATGCTGGAAGTAGGCAATGGAAAGATGAGCTCGGAGGAAGATCGCTCCCACTTCAGCCTCTGGGCGCTGCTGGCCGCTCCTCTGCTGGCAGGCAACGATATCGCGAACATGTCTCCCGACACGAAAGAGATCCTGCTGAACAAGGAAGTGATTGCGGTGGACCAGGATACGCTGGGCATTCAAGGGCATCGGGTGAAGAAGAGCGGCGATCTTGAGGTATGGTCGAAGCAACTGGCAGATGGTGGACGCGCCGTGATCCTGTTGAACCGCGGCCCGTCGACGGCATCGATCTCGGCAGACTGGGGCGACATCGGCTATCCTTCCGCGCTGAAGGCCAACGTTCGCGACCTCTGGACGAAGAAGGACGTGGGCAAGTTCGCGGCAAACTACACTGCACAGGTCCCCAGCCACGGAGTGGTCATGGTTCGGGTGAATCCGTAAGCTCGATCCCGGTTTTTCCTCTGATACTCTGGCGCGCCGGTTGACGAAGGCCAAGCTTGTTACATCAAAGTTGTAGCGTCGCGGATGCGTGAGCCTCTTTTGTCCGGGCCATGACCTATTTCGGGTCAATATAATCGACTCGAAGTAGGTCAGGCCCATGGACATTCACTCCCTACATGTCGAACACACAGTTCTGCTGGCGGTTTACACGCTGCTGACAGTTGTGAATGGGCGGATGCACAAAGGAATCCAGGGCATCCATTGGTTTTCGATCTATAACGCGCTGTTGTTTGTAGGTGCCCTGCTCATAGCGTTGCGGGGCCACATCCCCAACGCGCTCTCGATTGTCGGCGGCAACCTGTTTGTGGTGGCGGGTTACATCGCACTCTTTATCTGTCTGGCACGGTTCTTCGGAGCGAAGCTGACCGAGATCCGCATTCAGTTGGCTTTGGCCGCCGCCGCTATAGTCACGATGGTGCAATACGGGTTGATTCATCCCGATACGGACAAGCGGCTCTTAGCTTACAGTGTGATTCTTTGCCTGCAACAGGCACACGTAGCTTTCTTTGTGGCACGCAAGGAACGCCGCGACACGCATGCGGCAGCTTCGATGGCACTGATGTTGGGCGGACTTGGGCTGATGAATATCTGGCGTATCAGCGCCGTGCTCACGCAGACGGTTCCCCAGGATTATCTCAAGGTCCATGGCGGCCTGGTCTGGATGGTACTGATCAACACCGCCCTCCAGTGTGGAGCGATCGTGTCTTACGTATGGATGACGGCGTCACTGCTGCGGGGCAACCTCGCGGTGCAGGCGCTGACCGATCCACTCACGGGGCTTTTGAACCGGCGGGCAATGGATCGCGCGGCCGAGAAGGTTCTCGGCGCTATGACACCGGATGCGCCTGCCTCGGCGATCGCGGTCGACTTGAATGACTTCAAGCAAATCAACGACTCCTTCGGCCACGCATGCGGCGATGCGACGTTGATCGCGGTGGCGCGCTGCCTTGAACTGGGGCTGCGGCATAGCGACTTTATCGGCAGGATGGGCGGGGACGAGTTCATTGCGCTGCTGCCGCGAACCTCTGTAGAGGTGGCGGGGGAGACGGCGCGGTCGCTCGATCAGGCCCTGCGTGCGGTCGTGGTTCCCTTTGAAGGGAAAGAGGTGCGCATCTCCGCGAGCTTTGGCTGTGCGCAGGCTGGCAGTGCCACGACCAGCTGGGGAGACCTGATCGGCGCATGTGACAAGGCGCTCTACGCAGCGAAGAGCGATCGCCGCCGAAGTACCGTGGCGTCGGTCGGAGTTCCAGAGCCTGCAGTTTAGTCCTCTCAGGCGTCTTTTGATGACCTGATGAACCTTTGCTAGTGAGCTCTTAAGTTCAGTTGGCAGAAGGCGCGATCTCCCTGAAAACAGCGATGCAGCTTGCTAGACGTACCTCGAAACTGGTAACAAAGACGAGGAATGAATAGCTGGATCATCTCATTGTCGGTCGCTTATCTACTGGGCTCCATCCCATTTGGGTATCTGCTGGTGCGGACCTTCAATCACCAGGACATCCGTAAGACAGGCAGCGGGAATATCGGTGCGACGAATGTAATTCGCTCCGGAGCGAAGGGGCTGGGTTTCGCAACTTTGCTGCTCGACCTTGGCAAGGCGTTCTGCGCGGTACTGATTGCGAAGAAGCTTGCCCCGGGAAACTATGATCTCGCAGTCGCGACGGCCGTGGCGGCGGTCGTTGGCCACATTTACCCGGTGTGGCTCGGCTTTCGCGGAGGCAAGGGAGTGGCCAGTGCGCTCGGTGTCTTTTTAGCGCTTACATGGCCCAGCGCCTTATGCATTCTAAGCGTCTTTATTGTGGTCGTAGTCCTGACCCGCTTCGTATCTCTTGCCTCGATCATTGCTGCAGCGACTCTGCCGTTCTTTGCTTACTTCTTCGTTCCGGAGCGCAGCGCAATCGTGATCGCTGGATTTCTGTTGATCACGGCGCTGATCATTGGCAAGCATCACCAAAACATTCGCCGTCTTTTGGCAGGAACTGAGAGCCGATTTGGCTCCAGAAAGGCGGGTAATTGAGCCGCATTGCAATTCTTGGGGCAGGTGCCTGGGGCACCGCACTGACGATCTCCCTCGCTCGACGCGGAGGGCATGAACTTGTACTCTGGTCGCACTCGGAGGCACTCGCCGAGACGATGACCGAGACCGGCCGGAACGTAACTTATCTGCCGCACGCGATGGTGCCGGCGGATGTGCAGATTACCGCTGATCTGCCGGGTGCGATCTTCGAGGCAGACATTCTGCTGTGCGTGCCTCCTTCGCAGCATATGCGCGGCATCGTCTCGCATATTGCGCCTTTGTTGACGCGCAATCAGGTACTGATCAGCGCCAGCAAGGGAATTGAGGACGGGAGTTTCCTGCGCATGTCACAGGTGATGGCCTCGGTGACCAACAACCCCATCGGTGTGTTGAGTGGGCCATCCTTTGCGCAGGAGGTTGCTACGGGGCAGCCGACGGCGATCGTGGCGGCAGCCAGTGACGGCGTTCTGGCGCAACTGATCCAGCACGAGTTCGCCAGTCCGTCTCTGCGTGTCTACACGAACGATGATGTTGCGGGCGTGGAACTTGGCGGCGCGTTGAAGAATGTGATCGCGCTTGCTGCCGGCGTAGTCGTCGGTCTGGAGTTGGGCAGCAACTCCGCCGCTGCATTGATCACGCGGGGCATCGCAGAGATCACTCGTCTATCCGTGGCTTGCGGCGGCCGCAGGCAGACGCTAGCGGGCCTCTCCGGCGTAGGTGACCTAGTGCTTACCTGCACAGGCGGACTCTCGCGAAATCGTACCGTCGGTGTCGAGCTAGGCAAGGGCCGCAAGCTCAATGCGATTCTTGGAGAGCTCAACGGCAAGGTGGCTGAAGGAATTCGCAGCACGACTGCCGCTTTGGGGCTGGCTGCGCGGTACGGCGTTGATATGCCGATCACCGAGCAGGTGGACGCGATCCTGAATCGCGACAAGGACCCCAAGGACGCCATCCGCGAACTGATGACGCGCCCGGGCAAGGACGAGTAATCGGCTCAGATCTTGAGGAAGATGCGTCTGCGATAGAGCAGTACATACACCACGAGCCAGCATAGGGCGACGTATCCCAGGCTGTAGATGAGTGATGCGAAGGCGACATCCGGGATGAAGCGATGGCAGAGTCCGTAGAGCGTCTGCTGAAGGTTCTGGCCGCTGCTAAGGTGAATGATCCCGAAGATGGTTGCGAGTACCTCTGACAAGACGTAAGAGAAGATTGCGTTGGTACCGAAGACCAGCAGCGCCGTCGTGGCGAAGGAGTTCCTGGGCTCCTGCGAAGGCTTCCGCAGATCTGAGATCCAGATAAAGAGCGCGAGCAGGATCATACTGAGACCGCCTGCGAAGAGCGCGTAGGAACTCGTCCAGAGCTTCTTGTTGATCGGGAAGTCGATGTTCCACATCAGCCCGAGAGAGACTGCCGTGAAGCCCGCCAGCAGGATGTAGTTTGCCTTCGTCCTGAGCTCGTGCTTTGTCTGCAGCCATAACCCGGTGAGCAGGCCCATAAGGATCGTGCCCAGTGCCGGCAAGGTGCTCAGCAGGCCTTCAGGGTCGCGGGTGTGTTCGTACAGGTGGCCGGGCGAGAAGATCTGCCGATCCAGCCACGCCGTAAGATTCGAGTCGCGGCTGAGCAGAGGGATCCCGTGGGTGGGGACGCCAACGCCGGGCACGGACACGAAGCGCATCAGTATCCAGTAGCCGATGAGGGCTGCCACAAGAGCCGCAACCTTGCTGCGCCAACCCGGAAAGTAGATGTAAAACGTCGCAACGATGAGATAACAGAGCGCAATGCGGGGCAGAACGCCATAGAACCGCATGGTCGCGAAGTGGAAGAAGGGAAAGTTGTTGACCACCATCCCCAGAAGAAAGAGGATCACCGATCTGCGCAGGACATGCAGGAAGAGGCTCTGCTTGCTCTCGCCGCGAGCAAGCCTACCTGCGGTGGAAAGCACGGTTGAGATGCCGACGAGAAAGAGGAAGGTGGGGAAGACCAGGTCGGTCGGCGTGAAGCCGTTCCAGTCAGCGTGCTTCAGGGCCCAGTAAGCTCCGTTACCGTCGCCGTTGTCGTTGACCAGAATCATGAAGGCGAGAGTGAGCCCTCGCAGCAGGTCGATCGAAAGCAGACGGCGAGGGCGCACCGTTGCGGTTGGCGAATCAAGTACGGAGGCAGAAGAGGATTGAGTGGTCATTCGGGGGCCGGTCTCCTGCTTGCGATTATCGCGTAAATCCAGTCACTTAGAGCAATTTACTTAGGACTTATGTTCCGCAGAAAGTAGCGATCACGGATTCTTCGGGGCGGGCTGGTCTGGTGTAGAGCTCCAGGTCCGGTCTGTCCTCGTAGGGGCGCGAGACGGCGTCGAGCATCTCTTCGAACGGCTGAAAATCCTCGCGCTGAATGGCCGCGTCGATCACGGCCTGCACGAGGTGATTGCGCGGGATGACGGAAGGGTTGGCGGTCCGCATCGCCGCTGCTCGTTCGTGGGCCGATGCAGGTTCGCTCTCGAGACGTTGCCGCCACGCTGAGGCCCATGCGTCGTAGGCTGTTGGATCTGCGAAGAGAGCGCGGACGCGAGTATCCGCCTCTGTACTGGCCGCGGCATCGCAGAGTGTACGGAAGGTAAGCGCGAAGTCGGCGCGATTGGCCGCCATGCGGGAGAGCAGATCGACCGCGAGCGCTTCGTCGCCTTCGCGATGCGTGGAGAGGCCCAGCTTGCGTCGCAGGCCCGCATGCAGTGCCTTGTTAAAAATCCCCTCGAAGGCAGCCAACGATCCTTTGGCTGAAGCCAGCCCCGCTTCATCGCCTCCGGCTTCGGTCGCGAGAAGGGGCAGGAGCGTCTCCGCCAGCCGCGTGAGGTTCCACAACATCATGGCGGGCTGATTGCCATACGCATAGCGGCCCTGCTGGTCTCTCGAGCTGAAGACTTTTGCTGGATCGTAGGCTTCTAGGAAGGCGCACGGACCGTAGTCGATGGTCTCGCCGGAGATCGAGGTGTTGTCAGTATTCATCACGCCGTGGATGAATCCCACCAGCATCCACTGCGCGACCAGCTGCGCCTGGCGTGAGATGACGCCGTCGAGGAATGCCCGGTAGGGATGAGGTGTCTTGGGCGCTTCAGGGTAATGGCGAGCGATCGCATAGTCCGCGAGAAGCTTTGTGCCTTCGATGTCCGACCGCGCCGCGAAGTATTGAAAGGTGCCGACCCGCAAGTGGCTTGCGGCAACCCGCGTGAAGATCGCTCCCGGCAGGACTGTCTCGCGAACTACCTTCTGGCCGGTCGTAACGGCTGCGAGAGCGCGGGTGGTGGGCACGCCTAGAGCCGCCATGGCCTCGCTGAGGATGTACTCCCGCAGGACGGGGCCGAGAGCGGCCCTGCCGTCGCCGCGGCGCGAGAAGGCGGTCGGCCCGGAACCTTTGAGCTGGATGTCGTAGCGTTGGCCGTCCTGAGCGACCACCTCTCCAAGAAGAAGTGCACGGCCGTCGCCAAGTTGCGGAACGAAGTGTCCGAACTGATGGCCTGCATAGGCGAGAGCGATCGGCTCTGATCCGGTTGCCACGCGATTGCCGGAGAGAACCGCGATGCCCTCAGGGATTGCCAGTGCAACCGGATCGAGGCCTAGTTGCAGCGCCAGCCTATCGTTGATCTTGATCAGGCGAGGGGCGGCGACCGGCGCTGCAGTCGTCCGCGAGTAGAAGCGTTCAGGGAGCTTCGTGTAAGTATTCGCGAAGTCGATCGAGACGAACTTGTGACCGTCGCTTGAGGTGTCGGGAAGGGCCGAGGCATCGGCAGTTGAGTGCATATCCCATTGGATAACGAATCTGCCCGGATGATCCATATGGAAACTCGCAGAGCGAGAGTTTCGGGTGTGGATGGACTGGAAAATAGGAGATGGTACGGATGTACTATCCGTCTTGACTGTGATAGAGGGCGATGCCTAGAGTTCTCAGGTCTGAGAAATCGTTTACTCAAATGCACTCACCGCGACGGCCTCGCGGGAGCTTGAAGTATGCGATTCCGGGCTCTGCAGCCATCAACTTCTACGAGGTCAGTTCATGTCGAAACGTCTTCTATCTTTGGTCCTTTGCTCATTCGCGTTTCTCCTGTTTGGGCTTCCGGAGACGGGGCTAGCGCAATTCAGCGGAAACATCTCCGGCGTCGTTAGCGACCCGACGGGGGCAGTCGTTGCGAATGCTTCCCTGGTGTTGACCAACAAGTCGACTGGAGAGAAGCGAACTGCTACCAGCAGCAGCGAAGGCGTCTACCAGTTCGTCAGCCTCGCGCCTTCGGCGTATGAACTGGAGAGCACGCTTAGCGGATTTACGCCCTCGCATATCAGCCTGACTCTGGGAACCAATCAGAACCTCAACCTGCCGGTGACGCTGACGGTTGGCGGATCGACGACGCAGGTTGACGTGAACACGCAGGCCGCTGTGCTGGACATCGGCGAGACGCGCCAGCAGGAAACGCTTTCTACGGAGACTCTTTCGACTCTGCCGCTCGCGGGGCGAAACATGATCTCTCTGGTGACCCTTGCTCCGGGCGTAACCGGAACCGGTGTAACGAGCAATGGCAGCCCCGGATCAGGCCGCGACAACTTTTCTACTGAGACGCAGGTGGACGCCAGTGCGAACGGCATGGGCGCGGTCGGGAACATGTACATCGTCGACGGTCTCGACGTCAGCAGCTCGATTCGTCCGGGTGTGCTGAATATGACACCGAATCCCGATTCGATTCAAGAGACGACGATCCAGACCAACACCTACAACGTGGACTATGGCCGCTCGAGCTCCATCCAGATGACGATGACCACGAAGTCCGGTGGCAGCCGGTATCACGGCAACGCCAGCGACTATTTCAACTACCAGGGCTTCTTCGCCGGCACGGAGTTTTCGAAGACTTACACGCCGTTCCATAGCAATAACATCTCGGCGACCATCGGTGGGCCGATTATTCCTCACAAGGATGGCTTCTTCTTCTTCGCGATTGAGCCGCTACGTTCCTCCACCGCTGTCAGCTCGAACATCACCTTCGAAGATCCCGCTTTCACGGCATTTGCGAAGACCAACTTCCCGAACACACTTGGGACTTTGCTTCTCACAACGTATCCCGTCACGAAGGTCAACAATGTAACCGTGGCTTCAACCGCCGCCAGCGTCTTCCCCACGACGAGCGCCACGCCTTGCGGGACGGCAGCCAGCAACTTCCTGCCCTGCGGCACGGCGATTCTCGATAACGGCAACTACACGGACACTGCATTCCGCAACGGAAATCAATACAGCGTCCGTCTCGATAAGAACTTCAAGGCTGAGCGTCTTTACGGTGCGTACTACCGCACCACGCTGAGCAGTAACGGCACCAATCCTCGCGGGGCCTTTGGTACGACCAGCAAGTATGCGCAGTACGCGATCCAGGTCAACGAGACTCACACCTTCAACTCCACTACGCTGAACGAAGCGTCGTTCGCGGCGATGCGTGTGGAAGGTATCGCACCCAGCTCCGGCCTGTTCACTGTGCCGGTCGTCAACGTCACGGGCCTTGGCCAGGGCTTCGGCGCGGGCTTCGCTCAGGGCGACTTTATTCAGCACAACTACCACTGGCGCGACGTCCTCAATCACACCTTCAAGTCACACGATATCCGGGTCGGCTATGAGGGTTTGTTCTCAGACGACGTCGAGGTCTTCGATGGTCCTTATGACCAGCCGACGTTCAACTTCAACAGCCTGCTCGACTTGGCGAAGGATAATGTCTATACGGAGACCGGACTCTCTTACAACCCGACAACCGGTCAGCGCACGGCCTATAGCTGGGACGCTGCTGGCGTGACGCATGGCTTCTTCGCAGAGGACACCTGGAAGCTGAAGCGCAACCTTACCCTGAACTACGGGCTCCGTTGGGATGACTACGGCAATCCCTACTCGCGTACGCCAAGCACGGTCTTCGGGAACTTCATTCCCGGCGCAGGTACTACGTTCCAGGAGCAGATCTCGAATGGAGCTGTGGTTCCGCATCACCACGCGCTGAACCGCTCCATCACCGATGTCTTCAGCCCTCGCGCAGGTATAGCTTACAGCCCGGACTCAGCAGGGAAGTGGCTGATCAAGGGCGGCGCGGGTATCTTCCACAACTGGCCGACGCTTGCCAACCTGCAGGAGGAGTATCGCGGCAATCCTCCAGGAAACATCTTCCCGGTGTTTTACGGCGGACAGGACCCGGCGCCTGTCTTTGGCCTGGGAACGACGAACGTCAAGCCTTATGGCTATGCCGCGCCTGAGCTGCCTGCGCGTCCGCTTACCGCTAAGGGCGGTATCGAGGGCCTTCAGTTTTCGATTGGCGGTATCGACGCGAATCTGAAGTCGCCCATCGCATACATCTACTCCGCTGGCGTAGAGCGCGAGGTTGCACACAACATCGTCGCCAGCCTGGCGTACTCCGGCACACGGGGTACGGACCTACTCTCGGGCGGCGGCCAGGTCTATAACGTCAGCTATGGTCAGGACATCAACGTCTTCGAAGGGGACCTGGTACAGAACGGCTCGACCTCACCGACGAGGTTGAACACTAGCTTCGGTTCGGTCTACTACACGCAGAACGACCGCGAGTCGGGGTATAACGCCTTCATCGCTGGAGTTCGTGGCCGGTTCCCGCGTACCTTCTTCACGGTGTATTACACGCACTCCGCTTCGAAGGATGACACACAGGTCCTTCCGACCTACACCAATCCGCATCGCTGGTATGGGCCATCGAACTGGGACGCTCCAGATCGTGTGTCGGCAGTGCTGAACTACGAGGTGCCGAAGTACAACAACGGTCTGGGCCTGACGGGGCGCGTATTGAGCGGCTGGTCGGTCAACGGAACGCTGATCGCGCAGAGTGGGAATCCGCTTAACGTGTACACGTCAGCGTCCTTTGCCAACGGCGGCGACTATAACGCGGATGGCGATAACTTCGACTTCCCGAACGTCGCTAGCTACAAGCAGGACACCAGCCGCAAGGCCTTCCTGAATACCGGATCGTTGGTGGGTTCGAACTTTACCGCGCCGACGTTGGGCACGGATGGTAATGAGAAGTACAACGCCTTCCGTACACCGGCCTTCCAGCAGTGGGATGCCTCGTTCCTGAAGACCACGGCGATTGCGGAGTCGGTGAACTTCCAGCTTCGCTTTGAGTTCTTCAACATCTTCAACCATCCAAACCTTGGCGGTGTGGTGACAGACCTGTCGAACGGCAACTTCGGCAAGGCGACTTCGCAGGGGCCGCCGCGGTTCTTCCAACTGGGAGGCAACCTGACCTTCTAATCGCTCTCTCCGGGCTGCGGTCATGTGCTCCAATGGCCGCAGCTTTCTTTTCTTCTCGAGGTTGGAGTTCTTCATGCGACATCTTTACCGGTGGGCTCTGAGTTGGCTGATTGCGATGGGGGCTGCCAGCGCTGCTGCGCAATCGGGTTCCGCTATCTTCACCTTGCTGCAGCAGCACAAGTTTGCTGAGGCTGAGACTGCTTCTCGCGCAGTGCTTGTGACGAAGCCGAACGACTGTTCCGTCCTGACGCTGCTTGGTCTAGCGCAGCGTGGCCAGTCGAAACTCGATGACGCGTTTCAAAGTTTTCAGAGTGCCAATCAATCTTGTCCGACGAACCTTGCAAGCCTTGAAGGAGCAGCGGAGATTGCTTACAGCAGACGCATGCCAGAAGCGGACGGCTTGTTGAAGCGTGTCATCGAATTGCAGCCAGGGAACTCGGCGGCCCACGCGATGCTGGGTGCGGTCGAGGCACGAAGTGGGGATTGTGAGGCGTCGGTGACGAACTATGCGATGGCGAGCGAGCAGATCAGCCGCAGTGTCCCAGCGCTTCGTCAGTATGCTGGCTGCCTGGTCACGCTGGGCAGAATGAGGGAGGCGGTCGAGCCGCTGACCGACCTCCTCGCTCTCCAGGATAAGGGTGTCAATCGCCGAACGCTGGCGCGGGCGCAGAGCGACTCGGGAGATCGTGCTGCTGCTGTGATGACGCTTGATCCGCTGCTGCACGCGGAGCCTCCTGATGACGCGGCGTTGCTGCTGCGGGCGCGTATCTCGGAGGCCGATAACAAGACTCCCGAGGCAGTCGCGTGGTTGCGTCAGGCGATCCAGGTTGGTGCGAAGAACGTGGAGAACTATCTGTACTTTGCCGAGGTGTCGTTCGCGCATGGTTCGTACCAGGTTGGCGTTGATCTGCTGAATACGGGGCTGCAACAGTTGCCGGACAATCCGCGTCTGCTGCTTGCGCGTGGGGTACTGCTCGCGCAGCTTGATCAGATGGGCGCTGCACTCAGGGACTTCGAAGCCGCGCATCGCCTCGACCCGAAGCTTTCGCTGGCAGAGGACGCCATGGGCGTGCTCTTCAGCCAGAAGCACGATATGTCTGCCGCGCGGTCGGTCTTCCGCGACAAGCTGAAGGCGCAGCCGAATGATGCGTTGTTGCAGTATCTCTATGCAGAGTCGCTCTCGGAAGGGACGGTTGAAGATGCGAAGACTTTGGGGGAGGCGATTGCAGCGGCGAAGCGCTCGGTGGAGCTTGAGCCTTCCTATCAACCGGCGCGCGATCTGCTGTGCGTGTTGTTGCTGCGGCATGGGGATCTAAAGGAGGTCGTGGAGCAGGCGAATGAGGCGCTCAAGCGCGACCCCTATGACGAGGCGGCGCTCTACCAGGAGTTGCAGGCAGAGCGGCGGTTGAAGCAGTCAGATCGGCTGCCGGATCTCGTCGCCAGGTTGCAGGCTGCGAAGAGTCACAACCAGATAGCTGTCACGAAGTACGTGCTGAGCGATGGGGCGGCTGCTCCGAATGAACACTGAACGTCTTTCGAAAACTGCGACACAGAGAGGGAACAAACGATGTCCTATAAGAGCCGGCGGAGTTTTCTAAAGAGAGGTGCAGCGCTTGCTGCTGGAAGTGCGGTGATGCGTGGTTTGTCCTTCGGTGCCACTACGAATGCCGCCACGTCACCGAAGCCCACGCGGCTCATGCAGTTCGACTATGCGGACGTGCAGTTGCTCGAGGGGCCGATGCAGGAACAGTTCAAGCACAACCACGAGCTCTTCCTGAATCTCGACGAAGACAGCATGTTGAAGCCTTTTCGCCAGCTTACTGGGATGCCTGCTCCGGGTGAGGATATGGGCGGGTGGTACACGCCCTCGAACAAGTTCGATCCGCCGAAGGACATGACTGGCTATATCCCGGGGCATAGCTTCGGGCAGTATCTCTCCGGGTTATCCCGTGCCTATGCCGTGACTGGCGACAAGGCCACGCAAGCCAAGGTACATCGGCTGGTGAAGGGCTATGCGGCTACGGTGAACACGAAGTTCTACGATGGCTATTGCCTACCCGCTTACACCTTCGAAAAGACGAACTGCGGCTTGATCGATGCGCATGAGTTCGCGCATGATCCTGATGCGTTCGCGGTGCTGAATAAGTCCACCGACGCGGTCCTGCCGTGGCTCCCACCGAAGGCGCTGGACCGCACCGAGATGGCCGCGCGACCACACCCGAACGTCGCTTATACATGGGACGAGAGCTACACGCTGCCGGAGAACTTTTTCATCGGATACCAGCGTGGCGCGGGCGATCGCTACCGCCTGCTGGCGCGGCGGTTCCTGCAGGACGATACCTACTTTGGGCCGTTGTCGGAGAACCGCAATGTTCTGCCCGGGCAACATGCCTATAGCCACGTGAATGCGCTGAACTCCGCGATGCAGTCTTACATCACCGATGGCAGTGAGATGCATCTGGCCGCCGCGAAGAACGGCTTTCAGTTTGTGTTGGAGCAAAGCTTCGCGACCGGTGGATGGGGCCCGGACGAGGGATTCCGCAAGCCGGGAACGGATGATCTGGCGCATACGCTGACCACGTCTCACAATAGCTTCGAGACGCCGTGTGGAGCCTACGGCCACTTCAAGATCGCGCGCAACCTGATGCGCGTTACTGGCAGCAGCACTTACGGCGACAGCATGGAGGCCGTGCTGCACAACACGATTCTTGGTGCGCGTCCGATTCGTCCGGATGGTGTGAGCTTCTACTATGCGGACTACAACAACGACGCGAAGAAGGTGGACTACGAGCAGAAGTGGCCGTGCTGCTCGGGGACGTTTCCGCAGTTGACCGCGGACTACGGCATCAGCTCGTACCTGCGTAGCCCTAAAGGTGTGTACGTCAATCTCTATGTGCCTTCAAAAGTTACATTCAGGCAGGCAGGGGCTCGCGTCGTTCTTACCCAGAACACGGAGTATCCGCGGCTGGATGAGTCGACCATGCACTTGAAGATGGACAAGCCAGCGCAGTTCATCGTCGCGCTGCGCATCCCGGCGTGGGCAGGGTCAAAGTCTGAAGTGCTGGTGAATGGCAAGCCGTCAGGTAAGACTTTGGAGCCCGGAACGTGGGCTGAGCTCGATCGGACGTGGAAGAACGACGACCGCATCGAACTTACCTTCGACATGCCGTCGCGGCTGGTGCCCATCGATCCACAGCATCCGGATACCGTGGCGTTGGTGCGGGGGCCGGTTTCGCTGTTTGCCATCGAGCAGGGAAGCGCGAAGCTGACGAAGGCGCAGATGCTGGCGGCGCAGCGTGTCTCCGCCAGTTCCGGTGACTGGGAGGTGCAGACGGACGGTGGTAAGGTGTTGATGCGTCCGTATCCGGCGATCGCGACGGAGGAGTACCGGCTTTATCAGTCGACGTAAATTCGTGAGGCGCGGCGGGAGGAGGGTGATGTCATCGTCAGCAGGATTTCGCCGATGGCTGATGGCATCGCTCATGCTTTTGGCAGTCGTGGCGGGATGCAGGCGCGCGCCAAAGCAGATCACCCTGATTCCGATCACCACCGGAGTTCCCCTGTGGGATGCGGCCCATGCCGGAGCGGTAGTTGGCGCGGCGAGCTGCGGCTTGGGCGTTCACTACAACGGGCCTGCGCGCGATGACGATCTGCAGGGGCAGCTGACGCTCTTCGACAACTCACGCCGAGGTGAATACGCGGGGATCATCCTGGTGCCGATCCAGGCACAGGCGCTGCGCAATCCTGTTCAACGCGCAGCTTCGGCAGGGCTGCCGATTGTGGTCATTGGCGAGGACCTGGGAATTCGCCGGTCGAATGTGGCCTATTTTCTCAGCGACGAGCGGCTGGGTGGGCAGATGGCTGCCGACGAGATCGGCGCTCTGCTTCATGGCAAGGGCGCGGTGGCGATCATGGGTCTCGATCTGAACCGCTCCAGCAGCCTTGAGCGCGAGCGCGGATTCGAGGCTGAGCTTTCGAAGAGCTTCCCGGGAATCCAGGTAGTTGGTCGGCGCAGCGGCTCTGTGAATCTTGCGCAGGAGCAGCAGATCGGGCAGGAGTTGCTATCGCTGCCTGTGCAGGTGGATGCCCTGGTGGCGTTGAGTGCGGCGTCGACGCGGGGAGCCTACTTTGCGAAGTTGAACCAGGCTGATCCGCGACCATTGCACATCGTGGGCTTCGACCAGGATCTGCTGATGCCGATCAACACGGGTGAGATTGACGCCATCGTGGCGATGCGGACGCGACAGATCGGAAAGATGGCTGCCGAAGCGATCTGCGCCGGCGTGCGAGGTGAACCTATGAAGGCGGGGACGGTGGTTCAGCCGCTGCTGGTTACGGCGGCGAACATCGGCGGTGCTGAGGTGGCGGATGAACTTCTGGACCGCGCCTGGTGGGACGAGCGGAAGGAGTGATGTCGAAGAGCAAACTCAAAGTCGTGCTGTCGATTGTGGTCCTCGCGATCGCTGCAGCCGCGTGGGCGGGATATCGCAGCCTGATGCGGCCATCTATCGCGGGCTTCAGCAATCAGGCTGACGCGTGGACGCCCTATGGGGGCGCCTGGCAGTTGAGCGATGGAATCATGCGTAACAATTCCGACGAGCGAGGGGCGAAGTTGCTGGGCGGATCGAAGTATTGGAAGGACTACAGCGTCGAGTCCGATGTTGCGTTGCTGGGTAGCTATGGTGACACGGGGCTGATTGTAAGAGCGCGTGATCCCGAGCAGGGTGTCGACTCGTACTCCGGGTTCTTCGCTGGGCTGCGCACGCTGGACAACACACTGCTGCTTGGCCGTTCGGACTTTGGATGGGAGGAGTACAAGGCGACTCCGATTCCGGGGAACATTGAAGTGCGCCGCTTCTATCACCTGAAGGTGGTTGTGGTGGGATGCTCAATCGGCGTGATGGTGAATCTTCCGGGCGGAGGAGTGGTCCGCGAGGGAGTCGAGTTGACGAACTGCAATCGTACCGGGGAGGTCGGCGTGAAGTCGTACCAGACACCCGCGATGTGGAAGAACTTTCGCGTGCAGCCCGCGACGATGGATGATCTGAACGCCCTGATGGGTGGCACAGCTCTGGGCTCACACAGGGCGGGAACGCTCTATGGCGTCGCGCAACACGCTAACGATATCGGGCCGATCCAGCAGGAGGCGCTGAATCATCGTCTGGAAGGAGTGACGGTGCCGGTGGCGGAGCTGAAGCTGCTGTCCCCGACGACCGCGACGCAAGCGTCCATCCGCGGGGTGGTGCGTCTGTTGTCCCCGATGGTCTACGTGGAAGACGCGACCGGAGGCATTGCGGTGGAGTCGCACGACGCTCCCGCGCTTGCGATTGGCGATGAGGTACAAATTACCGGATCGATCTCGCGCTCGGCAGGTCTGCTGGTGATGAGGGAGGGGCACGTGAAGATTCTCTGGTCGAACAATCCTGCTTCACCGCCGATGATTACTGCGGACGAGGCGGCTACCGGGGATGAAGACGGTCGGCTGGTCGTGTTGCAGGGAACGCTGATGCGAACGCTTGAGACGTCGGGCCAGGAGGGAGTGCTTGAGCTTGAGGCCAGAGGCGAAGTCTTTCGCGTGATCGTCGAGGCGAACAACTATGAACGTGAGCTATCGAAGCTGAGGCCTGGGAGCGAGCTGCAACTGACCGGCGTCATTCGTTCTGACCCGGGATTTGCTGGAGACAGCGCCTTCGCATTGCTGCTTTCTCCTTCGCAGGGAGCTTTGCGCGTCACCCATGAGGCTCCGTGGTGGACGCGGCGGCACATCGTTTACGTGACTATTCTGGTGCTTGTGCTCGCCGTTGGCGGCGTGATGATCTACAACGAGATCAAGCACCGTTATCTTCTTCACGTTCTCGAAGAGCGCGAGTTGCTGGCGCACGATCTGCACGATACGGTGTCGCAGAGCTTTGCCGGGATCGGATTTCAACTGCGGGCGGTTGAGGACACACTCGGTTCGGGCAAGTCACCGCAACTGCAACTGGGACGGGCACAGACCATGGTGCGCGAGAGCCACGAGGAGCTGCGGAGGAGCATCACCACGCTTCGATCCGAGGTCGCGAGCCTGAGCAACCTTGCAGCGGCACTGAAGGCCTGCGCTGAGCGACTGGTGGAGGGCGGTAGCCTGACGATCGAGTGCGTCTCAGAAGGTGAGCCAAGACGGCTGCCGCTGCGCGTCGCGGACTGCTTCTTCCGC
This sequence comes from Granulicella aggregans, assembly GCF_014203275.1. GTDB lineage: Bacteria > Acidobacteriota > Terriglobia > Terriglobales > Acidobacteriaceae > Edaphobacter. Next base: position 453,432 of record NZ_JACHIP010000005.1, on the reverse strand, counting down.
ATTGGGCAGGAGTCGATCTCGAACGCGGTGTTGCACGCGGAGGCGTCTTCGCTCTCGATTCGTCTGCGGTATGAGGCGCGGCATCTGACGTTGTTGATCGTCGATAATGGTCGGTGGCTGAGCGAGAAGAAGGAATCCACCGGCAATGGTCTCTTCGGCATGAGCAAGCGGGCGGAGATGATTGGGGCGCACCTGCAGGTATCGAGCGATGGCCACGGCACCTCCGTTCGACTGGAGACAGAGCTGGTTCGACTGCCTCATCTCCTCAATGGCTCCGGCGTGCACGGCTTCTGGCTTTACCTCAAGGATTCAATAAGGAAGGGAGAGCGCCATGACTGATACCTCGAAGATCCGCTTGCTGATTGTCGACGACCACCCCGTAGTCCGCGAAGGTCTGCGCAGCATGATCTCAAACTTCGCCCAGATTCAACTGGTGATGGTGTGTTCTTCTGGCGAGGAGGCTTTGCGCGTTGCGTGCCGCCAGCCGGTAGACGTCATGCTGATCGATCTGCGGATGTCTCCGATGGGCGGCGTCGAGGTGCTGAAGAGGTTGAAGCAGAAGGCACCGGCGTGCAGGGGGCTGATCCTGTCGACCTACGAGCTGGATGAAGAGATCTTTCAGGCGTTCGAGGCTGGTGCCCGTGGCTATCTGAGCAAGGATGCGCTGCCCGACCATATCTCGAAGAGCATTGAACTGGCGCATGCCGGAAGGCTGATCTTTTCGAGCCAGATGATGGAGCGGATCGAGCAGCGGCGGCAGCGGAGAAACCTGACCGCGCGGGAGTTGAGCGTGCTGGAGATGGTGGCGAAGGGGCTGACCAACAAGGAGATCGCCGGGGCGTCGGGCGTGAGTCAGTTCACGGTTCGGAACCAGCTCAGCAGCATCTCGAGCAAGCTCGATGTCTGCGACCGCACCGAGGCAGCGCGGGTCGCGATCGAGCAGGGGATTATCCGCATCGACTGAAGTTCGTGACACTCAGCTTGGCTGGCGGTAACGAAGATTGCCGTCGCGCAGGAAGTATTGGGAAGAGCAGTCGTCCGCGCCGCAGATCATCGCTTCGAGTCCGTGAAATTGTGCGCGTGTGATCAGGCCGACCGAGCCACAGTCCGGGCAGGAGAGAACCGCCCAATAGGGATTCTGCGCCTCACCCAGCGTTCCTGCATTTTCCAGGACGAATACCGTTCCGGGGTCCATCTGTTCGGGAATCCACTCTTCGATGAAGCTGAGATCTGCCACCATGTGCGCCCTCTTCCGCTCAAACTTTGCAAGGTTGAATGCCTGTTCGCCGACAACGGGATGCGAGTGACGAAGCTAAAAGACGGAACCTCCGGGCGCGGAGTGCACTACTTATGGTGCAGATCATACCGCAGATTGAGGCGGGCGAGTATTACATACATGTGGGAATCTTCAGCGGATGGGGTAGAGAGCCCGATACATCTCCCGGTTGCGCAGGATGGCCTGCACATACTCGCGCGTCTCGGTGTAGGGGATGGACTCGACAAACTCGGGGATGTCCTTGTAGTCGTTACTGGAGAGCCACTGGCGGATGGGAACATCGCCGGCGTTATAGGCGGCGAGAGCGTACTCGGCCTGGCCGCCGAAGCGGTCCAGCACCTGCTTCAGGTTCAGTGTGCCAAGCTGCAGATTGATCGCGGGGTTCAGCAGGTCATTTGTCGTGAAGTGCTTGATGCCGCTCTTCTTCGCGGCGGCCTTGCCGGTCGACGGAATCAACTGCATGAGGCCGTAGGCGTTGGCGTGGCTGACGACACCGGCGTTGAACTCCGACTCCTGCCGGACGAGCGAGGCCACGAGGTAAGGATCGACGCCGTTGCGCTGCGAATCGGTGACGAGGTCGGCCCAGTAGGGTTTGGGGAAGAGAAGCTGCCAGTAGATGTTCGGGACCTGGTCGATCGGCAGGGCGAAGTAGGGCAGGCCGCTGTGCTTCATGGATTGCAGGGCGCGGGTGAACTCGCCGAAGGAGACGTAGATCTGGGCCTGGGCGAGCGCGCCCCACTCGGGCGAATCGGGGCTGGCTGCGATCTCCGGGCCGATGAACTCGTTCAGCGAGGCATTGGCGAGCAGGCGCGCCTTGATGAGGTGGATGTCGTCTTCGGGAAGTTCGGGGCTCAGGTCCGGGATGTCCGTCGGGTGGACCGAGGCGAGCACGGGCGCGGGGTCGACCTTGTCCTTGTTGCCGATGACGGCCAGCCGCTGCCGGGCGAGGATCGCGTAGTAGTAGTTGGTGAAGGTGGCCGAGAGAGCGCGGTAATAGTTCGCCGCCTGACCGAAGTTGTGTTCTTCGTCTTCGTAGATGCGGCCGCGCCAGTAGAGTGCGCTGGGAATCTCTATGCCGCCACCGTAGCGTTCAATCTGCTCGTCCATCAGGCGGGCGGCCTCCGAGTAATTGCGGAGGCGGTAGTTCATCCACGCAGCGCGCCAGTGGGCGGAGGGAGCATAGGTGCTGCGGGGAAAGAGCGTGACCAGCGTGGTGTAGTGGAAGATCGCCTGCTGGGAATTGTGCTTGAGCAAATACATATTGCCGCCCGAGTAAAGCGCTTCTTCAAGCCAACGGCTGGAAGGGAAGCGCTTCACCATGTCATTGATGATGGCATCGTGACCGGAGGCGTCGTTCTCGGTTCGCGAGATCTCGGCGAGCATATAGAACTTCAATGCGGCGGTATCGTCGCCGGTGTCGGGTAGGTGTTCGACGTCGCGGCGAGAGAGGTGCTTCAGCTTCAGGTCGCAGACGGCCTCGTAGATCTTCAGGGCGTTCAGGTCGGCGGTGCTGAGGCCGGAGGAGTTCTTGGCGATCTCGTGGTACTCGTCGCCGGCCTCGGTATAGCGCTTGGCGTTGAAGAGCTGGTCGGCATGAGACTTGCGCTCTCCTGCCGTCAGCGGCTGGCCCATTGCCTGGAGCTGGCTGCGCGATTGCTGGGCCTCAGAGCTAAGCGGGAGCTGGCTGTAGAGCTTGCGGTAGATCTCCGAAGCGGCAGCGGCGTTGCCGGAGAGCTGGTAGGCATGGCCGAGAACGTAGCGGAAATCAGCTTTGGTGCCCACCGGAGCGTCCGCGAGCGGCTTTAGGGTGCGGATAGCGCCCTGCGGGTCGCCACTTTGAAGATAGGCGTTGGCGAGAAGGATGGGGGCGGTGGCGGCGAAGATGCTGTCGGGATGGCGGTCGGCGAAGTGGTCGAGCAGGGTGTAGGCGTCTGCGGGACGGTTCGCCTGGAGCGAGGCCTGGGCGCCGAGATAGTCAGCGTAGTCGTCGAGCGCTTTACCGGCTGCGCCGGCGCGGCGAAACATGGCAGCGGCGTCGGAGGGGCGGTGGTCCTGCGCGTAGGCGTGGCCGAGAGCGAGATAGGCTGCGGCTGCGCCCTCGCCGGGGTGGGCGGCTGCGTAGTTCTGCACCCCGGCGTACGCTGCTGCGGAGCGAGTAGCGGCGAGTTGCTGCGCCATGGGGCGCAGATTGGCCGAGGCGACGAATGCGCTCGAAAGGCGGATGCTCTGGGCGGTGGGCTTCGAGGCGTACTTGCGCCTCTTGCCTGTCTTGCCAGTCGATTTTGATGCCGACTTCGATTTTGAGGATTTAGAGCCGGACTTCGCCGAAGTGCCCGCTTTTTTCGCCGACTGCGTAGTATTGGCTGTCTTCTTCTTCGGGGTCTGAGCGCTAGAAGTGTAGAGAGGAAGCGCAAGCGCGAGGGTAAGCGCGCCAGCGAGCGCGCAAACCATTCTCGGCCTGGCGCTGAGATTATCTGGCTGCTTCATTTTGTCCATCAAGCCCACTCGTCAACTTTATGCCCTCGCGGCGGAACTGGGGGTGTATGAGGCATGAACGAACCTTGCCGGGTACGCCCGATTGCCTCTTTCGGGATCGGGTGCGGAGCCTCGCTGGTGATGCCAAGGATTGCCCGCGATGTCTGCTGCGGTTACACTCATCTTTGCGGAGTGCGTCGCGGCTGGCATGGAGCGGGTTCGCACCGAGCATGAATTTCCTATGGCAACTACTCCCACCGCGATTACCGAAGTAGAGATTCACCCTGACGTGGCTCTGGTTGAGCGCGCCAAGGCCGGCGACGTCTCCGCGTTTGAGACGCTGGTGAAGCAGTATGACCGGCAGATCTTCCGCGTGGCCCAGCACATCACTCAGAACCGCGAAGATGCCGAAGACATTACCCAGGACGCGTTCCTGAAGGCTTACCAGAAGCTGGATCAGTTTCAGGGGAACTCGAAGTTTTCGACCTGGCTGGTGCGAATCGCTGTGAACGAAAGCCTGATGCGGCTGCGCAAACGGAAGACGAGCAAGACCGTCTCCATGGACGAAGACGTCCACACGGAAGAGGGTTCGATCCCGCGCGATTTCGCCGATTGGAGCCCAAATCCTGAGCAGCTGTACAACCAGGGCGAACTTGGCGATATACTCCGCAAGACAATTAACGGCTTGCCGCCAGGATTTAGAACCGTTTTCACATTGCGCGACATCGAAAACCTGTCGACGGAAGAGACGGCTGAGGCGCTTGGACTGAGCGTACCGGCAGTCAAGTCGAGATTGCTTCGGGCCAGACTGCAGCTGCGGGAAAGATTGAGCCGTTACTTCCGGCAGAAGAAAGAGAGTACAGCGTAGTGACTTGCACAGACTTTCTCAGCAAGATGACCGACTACTTTGACGGGCAGGTACAGCCTGAGTTCATTGAAGAGGTACGCGCTCACCTCTGCGAGTGCAGCCACTGCGAGGTCGTCGTGAACACGACACGGCAGACCATCGAGATCTACAAGGACCACGAGATCTACGAACTATCGACCGAGACTCGTGACCGGATGCACAAGGCCATCATGGCCAAATGCGCTGAGTGCCGGTAAGTTATTGATACTGCTGAGAGTCAACCTTTGGGTGGAGTGAAGTCCAACCGCAGGGTTGATGGAAGAAGACCGGGAGTGACCTACTCTAAGGAAGTCAAGTAGCACTCCCCAGCGCCCCCTCCATGAGGGGGCGTCCTTTTTTAACGTGTGGCTTCCGGAAGCGAGTAAGGGAAGGTGAACCGTCCAAGCTGGATGACGGACATGCCGCCGGGCGGGGCGATGTGGAAGCTCTCGACGCGGTGGATCTCCAGGTTGCGGGCGGCTGTGACTTCGACGACGGGGTTGCCGGTGGCGGCGTCGGAGATGGTGACGAAGAGTTCGGTGTCGCTGCGGGTCCAGCCGATGAGGTAGTTGCCGGGGGCCAGGGTTTTGTCGGCGATCTTGATTGGCGTTTGGGTGAGCAGGAAGTAGGAGTACTTTCCGTTTGCGGAGTAGCCGGCGGTGATGAGCAGGACTCCGGCGATGATGTGGCCCTTGGTGTCGGCGATGCCGGAGGCAGTGCGGAACTCGGTCTCGATGCGCTCGGAGATGACGGGAGCGCGGGCGGGGATGACGGTTTTGAGTTCGGACTCGGTGGCCTGGTGCCAGGTCGCGGCGTGGGCGACGGAAGCGATTAGGAGGAGGGCGGTTGCGGTGAGGTGGCGGAACAGGGTCATCTTGGAGTTCATAGTAGCGGAGTTTGGTTGGTAAAGGCTGACTGTGGGACGGTTTACGTTCCCACCCATTGCGATGAGGCTGCGATGGATGGTGCACCCGGGCGGTCGTGGCGGTGTTCGCACGTCTCAGAAGCGAGACGCGGGGCACTCGGGTTTGTTGTGGTTTGAGCTACATGAGGTGGACGGCGTCTACGTCGACTATGAGGCTGCGGCGGGGGATCTCGTGGGTGTCGGCGTAGGCGAGCATTGCACGTAGCGTGCGGCTAAGTGTATTTCGTTGTTCGGCTTTCAGTACAAAGTGAAAGCGGTATATGCGTTTTATTCGGGAGATCGGGGCGGCGGCTGGACCGAGGACGCGGATCTTGTCTAGGCGGGTTCGCTCGAACCATTTGCCGAGGGTGGCCGACCAGGCGGTGGCTTCTTCGAGCTTGGGGCTTTGGATGATGATGTTGGCCAAGACGGCGAATGGGGGGTAGTGCATCCAGCGCCGGTATTGGAGTTCCTTGGCGACGAAGCCCGGGTAGTCGTGGTTTGCAGCGAACTGGATAGCGTAGTGGTCGGGGTGGTAGGTCTGGACGAGGACTTTGCCTGGGAGGTCGCCACGGCCAGCGCGGCCGGATACCTGGGTAAGGAGTTGGAAGGTGCGCTCGGCGGCGCGGAAGTCGGGTAGGCCGAGGGCGAAGTCCGCGCCGACGACGCCGACCAGAGTGACGCCGTGGATGTCGTGGCCCTTGGCGATCATCTGGGTGCCGACTAGGAGATTGATCTCGCCGGCGTGGAGGCGGGCGAGGAGGCGCTCCATGTCCATGCGACCGCGCACGGTGTCGCGATCCATGCGTCCGATGCGGGCGTTGGGGAAGAGCTCTTGGAGGCGTTCTTCGCCTTGCTGGGAGCCTGCCCCGAGATAGTAGAGGTGTTCTGACTGGCAGGTTGGGCAGGTCTTGGGGACGTTGCGGCGAAATCCACAGTAGTGACATTGGAGGCGTTCGCCGGGTTCGGCAATGCTCGTGTCATTGTTTAGGTGTTTGTGGAAAGTCATTGATATTGCACAGTTTTCACACTGTATCTTGTCGCCGCATGAGCGGCACATGACGACGAAGGAGTAGCCGCGCCGGTTGAGGAGGATGATGGCTTGTTCGCCACGGTCAAGGGTGGCCTGGGTTTCGAGGAGGAGTTGGCGGGAGAACAAGTTTTCCTGGCCGGTCTGTTGAAATTCGGTGCGCATGTCGACGAGTTCCACCGCCGGGATGGGGCGGTTGGCGACGCGCTGGCGCATTTCGATGAGGCTGTAACGGCCTTTTTCGGCGTTCGACCAGGACTCGAGCGATGGGGTGGCGGAGCCGAGGACGACGGGAATCTCGAGGAACTTGGCGCGCATGACGGCGACGTCGCGGCCATGGTATCGCGGGGTCTCCTCCTGCTTGTAGCTGCTGTCGTGTTCCTCGTCGACGATGATGAGGCCGAGATCGACGATGGGAGCGAAGACGGCGGAGCGGGTGCCGACGACAATGCGGGCCTCGCCGCGCCGGATGCGGTGCCACTGTTCGGCGCGCTCGTCCGGGGTGAGTTGGGAGTGGAGGAGGGCGACGGCATCGCCGAAGGCAGCGTACATCTGGCCGGACATGGCGGGGGTGAGGCCGATCTCAGGGACCAGAAGAAGCGAGGCGTGGCCCTGGTCCAGGACGCGCTGCATGGCAGCGAAGTAGACGGCGGTCTTTCCGGAGCCGGTAATTCCGAAGAGTAGATGTGGGCGGAAGCCTTTTTGATTGATCGAGATGACTATGGAACTTAATGCTTCAAGTTGAGATTCGTTGAGAGGGTGTTCATGGGCGTGCTTTTTTCCCACAGGGTGTGTGGAAGACCGGAAGAAGTCTTCGGGGACTTCCTCGATGGTGACGAGGCCGCGCTTTACCAAGGTGCCGAGGGTGGAGTCGGGGATGCCGAGGGAGCGAATGTCGGCGACCTTCATGCGGCCACCGACGGCGGCTAGCTCGGCGAGCAGGGTGGTCTGGTTGGCGTTGAGTTTGGGGAGGCGGGTCTCGGGGGCCAGCACGGCGACTCGCTCCAGGCGACGGGCGTCGCGCTCTTCGGCGACAGCTTCGCGGATGAGCCACTTCTTTTTGACCATGCCGTCGAGGAGCGCTTTGTTGGCCTGCGTGGCGGCTCGGAGTGCGGAGGCTTTGGCGGTCGTGCCGTCTTCGAGATAGTTGAGGACCGCGTACTCGCGGTTCTGATCTTCGGGGCTGAGGCGCGACCGGCGGGAGGAGCCCTTCTCGGCTCCCTGGTAGAGGACCTTACGACCGGGTTCGGCGATGCGGTAGACGAAGTTGCGCTTGACCTCGGCGGCCAGGGGGAGCATGCCGCGGAGGACTTCGCCGAGCGGGGCGACGTAGTATTGCGCGATCCAAGCCGCGAGGCGCATGAGTTCATCGGTGAGGATGGCGGTGGAGTCGAGGACCTGTTGGACGGGCTTGGTCTGGACGCCTTCCGGGAGCGGGTCGTCGTGTAGGCGAATGACCACGCCCATGAGCCGCTGTCCGCTGAAGGGGACGAGGACGCGCGCGCCGACCACCGGGACGACACCGTCGATTGCGTAGGTGAAGTTCTGGTCGAGCGGGACGGGCAGGGCTACATCGCAGAAGGCGGGCATCAGTCTTAAGGGTACAGGGAGAAGGGTGTAGGGGGTAGGAACGCGAGGCGACTGTCGGCAATCGAACCGGTAATGCGGATTGGCTCGCTGCCGATGTGGACTCATGGAGGCTCGACATGGGCGCGACCACGATTCGATCGCGCGTGCGCGGCACCGCCCGGAGAGTCATCGAGTACTTCGATCGGAAGAAGTGGCTGCAGGCATTCGCGACCACCTGCGTCAGCGCGGTGTGCTTCACGATCCTGATGAAGCTGAGCCTGGTGCTTCTGTTTGGCAATGGGATCGCCGTCTGCTGGCCGATGGTTGGCCTGGTGACGGCGGTGTTGCTCAAGCTCCCAAGGCGGCGCTGGCCGTGGGTGGTGCTGGGGATCGTTTTCGGACATATCTTCGCCGAACGGGCTTACTTGTTCGACGAGATGGTGGTCGATACAGTCTGCGATGTGGCGGAAGTCATGGTTACGGCATACGCGCTGCCGCCGTTTACCAACCTTTCGGGCTGGATGAGGGAGCGCGACCTGCTGCTGCGTTTCATCGCGTTTCCGGTGTTGCTTGGACCCATGGTTACGTCGATTCCGGTTGGAATCGTCTTCTCGCGCGAGTTGCATGTGAGCTTCTGGACGGAGGCGAAGAACTGGTTCTCCGCAGACTCGCTGGGCATCGTGTTGTGGCTGCCGCTGGCGCTCGTGCTGCTGAGCCCGGAGACCTATGCGATTTTTCGGTGGCGGGCTTTGCCGAAGACCCTGGCCGTAGCTGGACTAGCGGCTGGCGTAGGCGCGGTGGTCTTTGGGCACCGGCCTCTTCCGGTGTCGTTCATGGTGCTGCCGGTCCTGCTGCTGGTGGCGGTGCGTCTCGGGTTCAGCGCGTCGGTGCTGGCGGTGAACCTGCTGGCGATCCTGGGTGCAATTGCGACGTTGCATGGGCGAGGTCCGTTCGCGTTCGTGCAGGGCGAGTACCGGATCATCGTCCTGCAGGTGTACCTGGCGATGTGCATGCTGAGCTGTTTTCCGGTCAGCATGATGATGATGGAGCGTGACGCGCTAGAGCGGGACTTGCGCGAGGCGTGCGATGGCATGGAGGAGCTGGCTACCAGGGATGGACTAACGGGGCTGGCGAACCGGAGGCGGTTCGACGCCACTCTGGCCGTCGAGTGGAAGAGGGCGATACGGGAACGGCGGCCAGTTGGGCTGTTGATGATCGACGTGGACTGCTTCAAGATGTTCAACGACTCCTATGGCCACCCTGCGGGAGATCAGTGCCTGCGTCGGATTGCGGCGGCACTGGCTGGCGAAGGCTATAGGGCAACGGACCTGGTCGGGCGGTATGGAGGCGAGGAGTTCTTTGTCCTGATGCCGGGGACGGACCAGACGGGAGCGTTGATGGTGGGGGAGCGAATGCGGGCGGCGGTAGAGGCGATGGGGTTGAAGCATGAGCGGAATCCGCATCGGGTAGTGACGATCTCGGTGGGCTGCCATAGCACGGTGCCGCAGAGATTTGGACGTTCGGAGGCGCTGGTGGAGGGCGCGGATGCGGCTCTCTACATGGCTAAGAAGGACGGCAGGAACCGGGTGGAGGCCCATGAACCTGCGGCTGGCGGGCGGAGAGCGTTAGGGGCTTGAGGAGGTTCGTGCGGCTTTGATCAGTAGGCCTTGAGTTTGACTTTGACCCATTTGCCTTCGGCGGGGAAGGAGATGCCGAAGAAGACTTCGTCGCCGTTGAGCAGGCGGGAGGTCTGCCACTTGCCGTCGACGAAGGTGCCTTCTTCGGCGGAGAGGAACTGGGCCTTTCGTAGGTCGGAGCCGCGGCGGGGCATGAAGCGGATGAGGGAGTCGAAGCCGCAGAGGAGGAACTCGTCCGGGGCCAGCTCGGCGACCATGGCTCGGCCGGTCTTGTTCTTGGTGCCGGAGCCGAAGAGGCCGCCGTAGCTGGGCTTGGGTGTGCCGAAGGTGACGACGGAGTCGAACTTCTCCCATTGCTGGCGGAGGTCGGTGATCTGGTCTTCTTCGACGGCTACCTGGATGGCGTTCTTCTGCTGGAGGTCGGAGATCTGGGCGACGGCGGGTGCGAGGAGCTTGAAGTTTTGGGCGAGGCCGGGGAAGAGGTCTTCCTGCTTGATGGGGTAGTCGGCGGGGACCTGGGCGTCGAGGCCGAAGGGGGCGAAGGAGAGCGAGTGATACTCGCCGATGGCGTAGAACATGTATCGCGCGCCGAGGCCTCCGAGGATGGTTTCGGGGACGAAGAGAGGGTTGTCGGGGCGGCCGTATTTTTGGAGGATGTCGCGATAGCCGGCGTAGTCGAGGACGTAGTTGTCGGGGGCGATGGCGTCGATGGACGGGGTGTTGGCCTTCCAGACGTCGAGGACGTTGGAGGTTGCGCCGCCGCTGGGGTAGGCGTCTCCGGGGCGCTCGAAAGATTTGCGCTCGCGCAGCCAGACGTTGACGTACATGGGCAGGGGGTACTCGGCTTTGCCGGCTTTGGCTACGGTGTTGATGTAGGTCGAAATATAGTAGGCGGCGAAGGCTTCGGGAGCTTCTTCGGGGCCGAAGGCTTCGAGCCAGGTACCGGGCTTTTTGTTGAGGGCCTTCGTCAGTTCAGCGGGCGCTTTTTCAGCGAATAGCCGGTTGGCGTCGGGGGAGTAGTCGCGGTCGCTTTCGAGGGAGCCGGGCTCGTTTTCTACCTGCATCATGATGACGGTGTGCTGGTCGGAGTCGACCTCTTTGAGGTGGCGCATGAGGGCGGCGAAGGCGGTGGCGTCGGCGGTGCGGGTGGTGGCGGCGATGGGCGAGAGAACGCGGATCTGGTCGCCGACGCGGTCGCTCATGCGCGGGTATTTTGCAGTGTCGGATTTGACCCACTGCGGGGCGTAGTCCATCTCGCCGTTCTTCCAGGTGGCGAACCAGAGGAGGACGAGGCGGAGGTCGTTCTTGCGAGCGCCGTCGAGGATGCGGTCGACGGAGGTGAAGTCGAAGTGGCCGGGCTGGGGCTCGATGACCTCCCAGTAGACGGGGATCTCGGCGGTGTTGGCGTGGAGCTGTTTGTAGAGGGGCCAGGCTTTCTCTAATTGTTCGGGCCAGCCGGAGGAGTTTCGGGTCTGGGCGCCGAGGATGAGATAGGGGTGGCCGTCGACCATCATGCGGTAGGAGCCGGTAGACGTTTTCTCGACGCGCGGAAGCTCGGATGCAGCGGCGGAGAGGAGGGTGGTGGAGGCTAGCAGGAGGAGCGGAAGGAGTCGCATAAGTGAGTGCGAGGAGGATACGGGATTGAGTCGATGGGTGGGAAGGGGTGGTGCGAATGGGGAGGGCGATTCGGGATTTTGTGCGAAGGTTCCGTGCATTGATCTCAGGCAGCGATGGATGAGATGACCGGTACCAGGAAGCAGTTGAGCGTTTTACTTTCCCACATCTCAAATCGAGATGTGGGGCACCCGGCTAAGTTACTCCCATAATCAACTCTTCTATCTGCGCCTCCCATCCCTTAGATCGCATGACCCATTCATTGTTCTCATGAGGACTCAATCTATGAAATTCCGATCCATCGCTATACACAATTTCTAGCCCACTAATTAGGGCGCTGTTAAACTCCTTCGCAGCTAAAACTGTGTGACTAGCTAAGCCCATTAGTTGCAAGACTGTCTTGTCGTGTTGGTAGTAGCGCATAAGCCAAAAAAGCGCCGCATTTGTAGAGTCCCCAGTATGAGCGAACTTGATAATTCTGTCGCTTATAACGTCTGCACCTTGATTCACATGCTGGAAAAGGTATAAGCCAGGATCTGATCCCGCAAATGCAATCAGGCATTCCACGTCGTGCCCTTCTGCCGCCACTGAGGCAACTTGCCGGATTCTCTGCTCACGGTTACCCGCAGGTTCTGCTGCGGACATCTTCGACACGATTGCTTCTGCTATACGAGTAGACGTGATCTTGTCTCTCGCACAAGCCACAGCAATATTTTTTGCGTCGTTAATAACAAATTTGGAGCTGTCCCACCCATGATGTGTACCAGAGTGCCCCGGCTTCGGAGACCTGCTCCACCATGTATCGCTCGCCAGGACGATCCCGTCCTTAGCTATCATCCCAACCTGCATGGTCATCTAATGCTCCTTACAGAAAAGCTCGATAAGAGATCTTACACAAGCAAATTCCCCAGAGAATTCAGGATCGATCATCGATTAAGTCACGACATCTTAGACGGTGATTTCAACCCTAATTCCGCCATGACGCGCTGGAGGTCTTTCCAGGCTTCGCCCTTTTGGGTGGGGTCGCGGAGGAGGAAGGCGGGATGGTAGGTGACGGCGACCTTCGCGCCTCGGCAGGAGTGCCAGGTGCCGCGGAGGGAGCCGAGGGACTGTTTGACTCCGAGGAGATAGGTGGCGGCGGTGGCTCCGAGGGCGACAATGACTTCGGGGCGAATGACATCAATCTGTTCGAGCAGGAAGGGGCTGCAGGTGTTGGCCTCGACGGGCTCCGGGGTGCGGTTGGCCGGGGGGCGGCACTTGACCACATTTGCGATGTAGACCTGCTCGCGTTTGAGGCCCATGGCGTTGATCATGTTGTTGAGAAGCTGGCCGGCCTTGCCGACGAAGGGGAGGCCGGAGGCGTCCTCGTCGGCGCCGGGGCCCTCGCCGACGAACATGAGGCGGGCGTTGGGGTCGCCGTCGCCGAAGACGATGGTGCGGCGGCCGGCGTAGGCGAGAGGGCAACGGGTGCAATCGCCGATGAGGTCGCGGATGGCCTGTAGGGCGGCGGGGCGCTGGTCGGGGGCGATGCGGTCTTGCGGGAGGGGCATCAGCTCGTCGAAGGATTTTGGCTTGGGGATGGGGACCTCCAGGAAGCTTGGACGGGCGGGAGCGGGGGCTTCGGCGGGTTTGAGGTTTAGGGATGCCGGTGGGGTCTTTGGTGGGGCGAATGGGGAGGCTGATGAGGTCGCGGGCCGGGTTGCTGGAGGCGGGGTTGCGACTTTGACGGCCGGGGGCTTTGTTGCGGGCGCTGGGGGTGCCGGGGCGAATTCGGCCAGGAGGGTGGCGAGTTCGGCTGCGGGGAGAGGGTCGGATTGGCGGTAGAGGTCGTGGATGCCCAGGTCGCGGAGGTATTCCACATATGCGCGGAGCTGGTCTGTTGCGGGGGCCATGGGTCGATTGTACGGGGTTGAATGGTGGGTTTCGTGGCGGAAAGGGTCGAACGGCTGGGGTAGGTGAGCGGTGTGGCGGGTCCTTCGCTGCGCTCAGGATGACGGCAAGAACAAACAACGGCTAGAACGGGCAACGGCAAGAACGGGCAACGGTAGCAGCAGATCCTCCCCTTCGCGAAGGATGACAAGATAAAGCCGGATGACAACGCAAGGCTAAAGAGGAAGGGCAAAGATGAAGCCCGCCTTTTGGCGGGCTTCATCTTGCAGCGGCATGTCCAGACTAGCGGTTGAGGCTAGCGACCTTAGTGCCGGTCTTGGTGCGGTCGGCGAGGGTCTGGGCTTCGGGTAGGAAGGTGATGGCCTTGGCTACCTCAGGATCCCATGCGGCGGTGACCTTGAGGCCTTCGGTTTGGCCGAACTGGCTCTTGAAGAGCTCGCTCTTGATGCTGGCCTTCAACCAGTCGTTTACGCCGGCGATGTCGGCGTCGTTGTATTCGACGTCCTGGGACTTGAGGAAGTCCTTGAATTGCTGCATGACCGCGTCGTCGACGGTGAAGTCGCGGGCGATGGTGTGGTTGGCGAGGTAGTGCTTGCTGAAGTCGAAGAAGGCGTAGTGCTGGTAGAGGGTGTTCTGGAAGTGGTTCGCCTTGGTGGGGTCGATCTTCTCGTCGGGGGTGATGCCGCCGCCGCCGTAGACGGTGCGTCCGGAGTCGGTGAGCTTGACCTCGAGGTTCGACTTGTCTTTGGGAGCGGTGCCCTGGTCGCGGACGTAGTAGTAGTCGTAGAGGGAGACGTTGTCGTAGTTGCGCTGGATGAGGCGACCGGACGGGGTGTAGTAGTGGTAAGTCGTCAGGGCGAGGCCGGTGTTCTCGGAGATCTGGAAGACGGTCTGGACGAGGCCCTTGCCGAAGGTGGTTTCGCCGGCGATGAGAGCGCGGTCGTGATCCTGAAGTGCGCCGGAGACGATCTCGGCGGCGGATGCCGTTCCGCGGTTGACGAGGACGACGATGGGGTACTTCGTGCCTTGTTCGCCGTGAGAGGCGCGATAGACCTGGTCGGGGAAGGCGCGACCGCGTTGCGAGACTACGATCTGTCCCTTCGAAAGGAACTTGTCGGACATGTTTACGGCTTCGATCATCAGGCCACCGGGATTGCCGCGGAGGTCGAGTATGAGGCCCTTCATATCGTTATCTTTGTTGAGTGTGTCGATGGCGTCACCGACTTCGCGGCTGGTGGTTTCGATGAAGCTGGTGACGCGGATGTAGCCGATGCCGGGACGGACGTTGAAGGCGAGGTCGACCGAAGGACGGGTGATGTCGTCGCGGACCAGGTCGAAGACGATGGGCTTAGGGGTGCCTTCGCGCTCCATGCCTACGGCGACGTGGGTGCCCTTAGGTCCTTTGAGCTGGGAGGCGACGGCGGCGGAGTCCATGCCGGTGGTGGGTTTGCCGTCGATGGTGCGAATGACGTCGCCGGGGCGAATACCGGCTTTATAGGAAGGTGAGCCCTCGAAGGGGGCCAGGACGACGATCTTGATGCTGTTGCCGGCTTTGTCGGGCTGCGGCTGGATGGACATGCCGACGCCGTAGTACTTGCCGTGCTGGTCTTCGCGCATCTGGGCGAAGGCCTTCGGATCGAAGAAGTTGGAATGGGGATCGAGGGTGTGGAGCATGCCCGGGATCGCGCCGTCGTAGACGGCCTTGTCGATCTTGTCGGAGTCGAGCTTTTCGGCGTAGTTCTGCTCGACGACAGAGTAGACATTGGTGAAGGAGTGGAGGGAGTCGCGGAGGGTGGACTCGTCGGATGCCGATTGGGCAGCCACTTTATGGCTGATTGCAGACCCTAGAACGGCGCAAGTGGCAAGAAAGAGGGTCGCGGAGAAGAGGGCGCGGCGAGTGCGTGGGGCCATTGCTTGGTGTACCTCGAAATAAGGCGGCGCGTTGGCCGGGGACGGGTTAAAAGCGCAGACCTTGCGTTGGACGAAGTATACACCGGGGGGGTAAGCGGGGGTGTGGTGGTATGGGGGAGGAAAGCGTTCGTGCTCTGCACGAATGTCCCACCCATGCGGTGAGACTGCATGGATGGGCACCCGATCTTTCGCTGAGCGGAAGGACGGATTCGCGTGTTGGGGTGGCGGCATTTAGAATGGGAGGCACCGATGACAGACGCGAGAGAGACTGCGTCCAATCGGTGCGCTCTGCCGGTTTCTATGGATACGGGCAGGCGTAGAGGCAGTGGCGGACTTTCAAGTTCCGACCGGGAAGAGTTTGCGGGTAAAGATGATTCTTAGCGATTTGCAGGTGACGGTATTGGGCGGAGTGAACAGCGTACGGCGTAGCGGTCTGGTGTGGAGTGGGGTCGCGGTGCTGGCGGCGCAGATGGCCCTGACGCCAGGCGGGGTTGCACAGACACCTCATTATCAGAGCCCGATCGCGCAGGGACAGGTGAATGCGCCTGTGCCGCAGATATCGCTTCCGCTGCCGGCGCCGATTACGCCGAACGGCACGGTAGTCGAGGACGTGATCGTCCAGGTGAACGACCAGATCATCAACCGCAGCGATCTGGAGCGCGCGGAGCAGCAGCTTGAGCAGGATGCTCAGACTGCCCATGCTACTCCGGAGGAGACTGCGGACAGGCAGAAGACGCTGCTGCGCGACCTGATCGACCAGCAACTATTGCTGTCGCGAGGCAAGGAACTGGGCATCAATGCCGATGCTGAGGTGATCCGGCGGCTGGACGAGATTCGCAAGCAGAACAAGCTGGAATCGATGGAAGACCTGGAGAAGGCGGCGCGTCAGCAGGGCGTGAGCTTCGAGGACTTCAAGGCGAACATTAAGAACAGCATCATCTCGCAGCAGGTAGTCCGCGACGAAGTGGGTCGCAGGCTGCAACTGACGCAGAGCGCGGAGCAGGCGTTCTACGAAGCGCACAAGGCGGAGTTCTCGCAACCAGAGCAGGTGAAGCTGAGCGAGATCCTGGTGCCGACGCCGGATAACGCGACGCAGGAGCAGATCGACCAAGCGAAGGCCAAGGCCGACGGGATCGCCAAGCAGATCAAGGCGGGCGACAAGTTTGAGGACCTGGCGAAGCTGATCTCGGGTGGACAGACGGCGGCGCAGGGCGGCGATCTGGGATTGTTCAAGCGCGGGTCGCTGGCGAAGGTGCTGGAGGATCAGACGTTCTCGTTGCAGCCGGGCGAGAATACGGCTCCGATCCGGACGCGACAGGGATTTGTGATTTTGAAGGTGACGGCGCATCAGGCCGAGGGCACGCCCCCTCTGAAGGACGTGGAGCAGCAGGTGCAGGAGGCGATGTACGCCGAGCAGATGCAGCCCGCGCTGCGCGCCTACCTGACGAAGCTTCGCGAGAATGCGTTCATCGACATCAAGAGTGGATTTGTGGATGCGGGTTCGAGCACCAAGCAGACCAAGCCGGTATTCAGCGCATATGCCGCGCCGGTCTCGAAGAAGCAGAAGAAGGCGAACAAGAAGCGGTTCGATCGCGGTGGCGGAGCGACGAATGTGGCGGCGAGTGCGCCTGCTGCGGTCGCCAAGCCGGCGGTGATCAAGCTGGACAAGCATGGCAAGCCGAAGAAGGTGAAGCGCGAGAAGATCCGGTATGGTCAGTCGCCGGAACAGGCACTGCCTGCGGGACCTGTGACCAAGGGGAGTGGCGCGCTGGTGGATACGGGAATTGGGCGGGCGGACAATGCCGGTCCGGGCGGAAGCTCGACGCTGCCCGCTCCGGGCACGGCGATTGCGCCGGTGGCTCCGCTTGAGGGAGCGAGCACTTCGGCGCTGAGCGATTCGGATGCCGATCCGTTGGCTCCGAAGCTGGGACCGGAGAAGAAGACGCGTTTCAGCGCCAAGGCTCCTGAAGTGAAGCTGCGCAAGGAGAAGGTGAAGACGGCGAAGGCGCAGGACAAGGCGATTGCGACTCCTGTTGCCATGACGACTGACGAGAAGGCGACGAAGCAGACTCAGGCTGCTCCGCTGGGGTTGAATGGCGATACGGCGAAGAAGAAGAAGGTGAAGCGCAAGAAGGGTGAAGCGAAGGAGCGTTTGACGCCGAAGCCGAAGGACCCGAATGCGCCGAAGCCAGATGAGAACGGGGTGTATCCGACTCCTTACCATCCGACGTCCACAACTCCGGCGACCAAGGCTCCGGCTACCGATCAACTCCCACCGGCGACTGCACCTGCTCCGGGAGCGCCGCCTTCGGGCGATACGACTCCAGCGACGCCGGGCACTCCAATCCCTACTCCGCCGCCGACGATGTAGATGATTTGAAGGGGTAAGGGCAAGAACGCGAGAGCTTAGGCTCTCGCGTTTTTGTTTTGTGTGCGGGCGGGTTGAGTAGAGCGACGATGTTGACCTTGCGCCAGTCTTTGCAGTCTGGCGGTACAATTCCACGCATGTTCCGGACTCGTATTCTTCGCGCCTTTGTTGCCGCCGTTCTGTTGTCCTTTGTCTCTGCGATTCCCGCTCAACAGCTCGTCAATGGCTATGAGCCGAAGTGGTGGAAGGAAGCCGTTGTCTACCAGATCTATCCGCGCTCGTTCAAAGATTCGAATGGCGACGGCATTGGGGATATACCGGGCATCATCTCGAAGCTGGACTATCTGCAGAAGCTGGGCGTGAATGTGATCTGGCTGAGTCCGCACTATGACTCGCCCAATGTCGATGGCGGCTACGACATCCGCGACTATCGCAAGGTCATGAAAGAGTTCGGCGACATGGGCGACTTCGATAGCCTGCTCGCCGGCATCAAGCAGCGGCATATGCGGCTCATCATCGATCTTGTTGTGAATCACACATCAGACGAGACCAAGTGGTTCGTCGAATCGCGGAGCAGCAAGACGAATCCGTATCGCGACTTTTATATTTGGAGGCCGGGGCACACGGCGGCGGATGGCACCCGTACACCGCCCAATAACTATCCGTCGTACTTCTCCGGGTCTGCATGGTCACTAGATCCTAAGACGAATGAGTATTACCTCCATTACTTTGCGGCGAAGCAGCCTGATCTGAACTGGGACGAGCCTAAGGTCCGTGCAGAGGTCTACAGCCTGATGCGGTTCTGGCTGGATAAAGGTGTCGATGGTTTTCGCATGGACGTGATCCCGCTGATCTCGAAGCCTGCGGGGATGCCTGATCTTACGCCGGAGCAGCTTCAGAACCCGCCAAACGCTTACGCCAATGGGCCGCGGCTGCCTGAGTATCTTCACGAGATGAATCGCGAGGTGCTTGCGAAGTACGACACCATGACCGTGGGTGAAGCGACGGGCACGACTCTGGCTCAGACGAACTCGCTGGTGGACGAACGGCGGCATGAGTTGAACATGATCTTCAACTTCGATGCGATCAAGCTGGGTCGACCTGACTTTGGGCCCAGCGTGCTTGGGCCGTGGTCGCTGTCGCAGCTTAAGTCGATCTACGATGCGCACGCCAGCGTGCTGACCAAGCACGACTGGGACACGGTCTTTCTCTCGAACCACGATAATCCACGGATTGTCTCGACGTTTGGTGATGATTCGCCAGCCATGCGTGTTCCATCCGCAAAGCTCTTCGAGACGATGATCCTGACATTGCGGGGCACGCCGTTTCTCTATCAAGGCGACGAGCTTGGTATGACGGACTATCCGTTCAAGAAGCTTTCTGACTACAACGACATTGCCATCAAGAATGCTTATAAGGATCAGGTGGAGTCGGGCAAGGTTTCGGCTGAAGCTTTCCTTGCGGGGCAGGCCAAGGTGACTCGCGACAATGCGCGGACACCGATGCAATGGGATGGCTCTTCCGAAGCTGGATTTACTACTGGCGATCACCCTTGGCTGGCGGTCAATCCGAACTACACGGAGATCAATGCGGCTGCGGAAGAGGCTGATCCGGCTTCGGTGCTGAACTATATGCGCGCGCTGATCAAGCTGCGGGCGGGTACGCGCGCTTTCGTCTATGGCGATTACAAGGATCTCGATCCGAAAAACGAGAAGGTGTATGCGTATACGCGGACGCTGGGTGAAGAGAAGTACCTGGTGGTAGAGAACTTCGGCTCGAGCGCTCAGACGTATACCCTGCCGGATGGGTTGAAGGCTGGGACGCTATTGCTATCTGATATTCCTTCGTCGCATCAGGCGAATGCTTCGACGTTGAACCTTGGGCCCTGGGAGTCGCGGATCTACAAACAGTAGGTAGCTTCCTGGCTGTGGCGCTTTGATGCGTTGTGCATCCCACCCATCGCGATAGGACTGCGATGGATGGGGCACCCGGGCCTTATAGGTCTACTGAAGTGCCGCCCCAGCTTTCTGGTTCGATGTCGGCGTAGGTTTCGGTGAAGTTCCATCGGTGGCCGTGAAAGTCCTGCGCGGTGTATTGGCGCTCGCCGTAAACTTCGTCGCGGACTTCGCTAAGGATGGTGGCACCTGAAGCGCGGGCGCGTTCGCAGTGTGCGATGGCGTCGGGGATGCGGACTTGCACGGTGCAGGAGTGGTTGGGAACGGCGTCGCCCTCGGCGATGGTGAAGCAACCTTCGCCCGCGCGCATCTGGATGCGGTGGTTGGCGATGATCAGACGGATCGTGAACCCAAATGCGTTCTGAAGCCATGCTGCGGCGTCCTGCGGGGATGGATAGCAGAGGACGGGGATGACGGGGCAGGGAGGGACGGAGCGGTTATAGAGCATGAGCTGCCTCGCGTGGGGTGTGGGAGGCAGGATAGCACCGGGTGAGTGTGGCGAGTGTTTGTGGCTGAAAGCTTCGAGCGGATGTGGTCAGGCGACGGTATGGCGGGTCCTTCGCTTCGCTCAGGATGACGGCAAAAGCTAACAAATCAGGACCGCGGACGCTTTTGGGGAAGTGATCCCACTCATCGCGATAGGACTGCGATGAATGGGGCACCCATTTCCCTGTGGCAACCGGATTACGGCAGCCGGTTAGAAGAGCGAGGGGCGGGGCGATCCGCCTAGTAGTGTGTTGCTGATGGAGAAGGCGGTGTGGGTGCCTTCGTTGCCGCCCCACGCGAAGAGGAGATAGACCAGCGGAAGGCCACCAGCGTGGACGGTCAGGCCGGCGGAGTAGCTGGTGCGGAGGCCGTTGAAGTCGATGCCGCTGCGGGTGAGCGGCGACTTGGCGGCGTCGGCGGAGAAGTAGACGCCGAGAGGGACTTTGGGGATCGAGTGTTCGGCGGTGCCGCGGAGAAGGACAACGTTTGGTGAGCGGAAGCGGTAGTCGGGATAGCTGGCGAGGATGGGGTTACCGTCGATGTTGGAGCCGCCTGTGGTGGGGTCGAAGTAGAAGGGGACGGCGTTTTTTGTGTTGGCGGCTGAACCGCTGAGCAACAGGCGAAGGCTGATTGAGCCCTCGTTGTTGATGGTGGTCGAGATGTGCGGGCAGGCGGAGCCTACGGAGGCGCAGGAGTCCGGGCCGTTCTGGGGGTTGGCGGCGATGAGGGTGACTTTGCGATTGAGGGCGAACTCGTGGCCGATGTCGGCGGTCCAACGACGGAAGGTGTAGGGCGCGTTGATGGCGCCGAAGTACTGGAAGTTGGCGAGGTAGTGCAGGCGCAGGCGATTGTTGAAGAGGGCGGGCTGGACCTGTATGCCGACGCCGGGCTGGAGGAAGGCTGCGGACTGAGCGAGGCCGGGAGCTGAGGCTTCGGTGTAGAGAGCGGCGATGGTGGGGACGGCGGGGTCGTTGCCGGGGCGGAGCTGGGGGACGCGGCCGTTGACCTCGCCGGTAAACGAGATGCCGTGGCGGTTGAGCGGGATGATGGCGCTGGCTCCGGCAATGGTCTGGGTGAGGCCGAAGGAGGATATGCCGGAAGGAAGGGTGTTCTGGCCGAGGCCGTAGAAGTAAAGGCGGTTGAGCGAGGTGGCTTCGGCATAGAGGTTGAAGACGGGGGAGACGAGGACGGAGGGAGACTTCTGCTTCGAGGTGGGCGTGCCCATGACTACGCCGATAGTCCGGTTCGATTGCGGGAGCTTGTAGGTTGTGAGGTAGGTTCCGGCGCGCCATGAGAGCTTGGTGCTGGCGACGGCGTCGGCGTTGAAGGTGAGGCGGCGCTCGCTGGCGAAGTCCTTGTGCTCGACGAAGGCTAGGCCGGGGGCGAAGCCGTTTTGCGGGGCGAGGCTGCCGACCGCGATGTGCAGCGGCTGGCCGAGGACGAGCGTCTGGCCGATGCCGGCAAGATGGCCGAAAGTGAAGGTGGAGCAGGGCTTGACGAGTTGCTGCTGACACGGGTGGAGCTCGAGCCACTCGCGGCGGAAGTCGGAGTGGATGCGGCTTTCGTTGCCGCCCTGAGCTGAGGCAGTCGTGTGCGTCATCGAGAGCTGAGCGATGAGGAGAGCGGCGGGGAAGAGTGACAGTCGGGGCTTCATTTCTTCCCCTTCGCGAGTTTCTTCGCAGCGGACTTCTTCGCGGGGTGCTTGTTTGGCGCTGCGGCGGCAGCGATGGCGAGAGGCGCGGCATTAGGCTGCTTCTTCGAGGACTTTCTTGTTGGAACGAAGCTGAGGGCCGGTTGTGTTGCGGTGCCCGCGAGGCCCCGGGCGCGGAGCGTCGTGGTGATGGCGGCGATGTACTTCGCGGCGCCGCCTTCGGTGTGGATGTTGCGGGCGATCTCGGGATCGATGCCGAAGTCGCCGCTCTTTTTCTCGACGTGCTGAAAGTGCTTGAGCTGGCTGAGAAGCAGGTCGGAGATGCGGCGATTGTGGTTGTAAGCGGAGCGCGGTGGCGCGGGGACGACGATAGGTTCCACGGGACTGCCTCCTGCTATCAGTTGGAAGGTTGAAGGACGAAGGTGGGGCACTCGTCGTCGGTGCGCATGGTGGCAAGCGTGAGGTTGCCGAGGAAGGTGTTGGCGTTCTGCTCACGGACTGAGGTCTTGCCCGGTGGGAGCTGCAGGAAGTCGCTGACCGTGGCGGGAATGCTGGCGTGATCGAAGGTCTCGTTGATGACGGTGCCGGCGGCGACCCATGGGGAGATGAGGATGGCAGGGACGCGGACTCCGAGGCGATCGAAGATGAAGGAGTCGAGGGTGCCCGTGTCGGCTGGTTGCGCGGTGTAGGGTGCGTCGGCAGGGCAGGATGGCGGCGGGACGTGGTCGTAGATGCCGCCGTGCTCGTCGTAGACGACGAGGATTGCGGTGTGCGGCCAGAGATCGGGATTGCCGCGGATGGCGTTGTAGACCTGGGCGATGAACTGCTCGCCGGCGCGGACGTCGTGATCGGGATGCTGGTCGCAGGCGATGGCTTCGCCACTGCCGTCGGGGGCGGGGTGGTCGGTGTAGTTGGGCTCGATGAAGCAGTAGTCGGGAAGAGCGTTTTGCTCGCAGGCGGAGAGGAAGTCGGGGAAGGTGCCGAAGATGGCAGGCTCGTTCTGCAGGAGGTTGACGACTTCCATGGTGGAGCTGGCTTCGTCGAAGTAGAAGAGCTTGGTGGTGTGGTCGGAGGCGAGCAGGCGGGTGTAGATGGCGGGGATGTCTTTGCCTTCGTAGAAGATGTCCATGCTGACCTGGCCGAAGGAGGTGCCGTAGTGGGCGAAGGCTCGGTTGCAGATGGTAGGGCCGGGGATGGAGGCGAACCAGCGATTGAAGACGGCGTACTGGTTTGCGAGCGTGGTGAGGACCGGGAGTTTGTCCGGCGTGAAGTAGTAGAGGATCTTCTGGGAGTGTTTTGTGTTTTGCTGCTGGTTGAAGTAGCTGGCGACGAAGCCCTGCATCGTGGCAGGCAGGGGCGCTCCATGCTGGTTGCTGTTGAAGATCTGCAGATTGACGGCGGCGAAGTGGTGGTTGGGGTCGGGGTCGAGCTGGCTTTGATACTCGGCGAGCGGCTGGACGGTGACCTTCGCGCCGGTGGTGTCGGGGTTGGATTCGGTGCCGTCGAGGCCGTCGATGGCGGGGTTGGTGGCCTTGAGCGCGCCGAGCATGTGGTCGAAGGAACGGTTCTCCATCATGAGAACGACGACGTGCTTGAGGTTTTGAATTCCTGGCAGAGTACGGTCGAGCGCCATCGAATTCCTCCATAGATGCGGGATTACGCATAGCCGCTGGTGATGAACTGAGCGTGGCCTGATGCGGGATAAGGATTCCCAGAATCGCAGCTTGCGGGGCCCGTCTGACTGATGGTGAGGAAGGCTGCGACAAACGTTACAGGGAATCTTTGACGGATCATGGTAATCCAGTTTCGAGGGGAGTCAAGGGGCAAGACGAGGAGGGAGATTGAGGGGAGAGCCGCTTTCGGTCAAACCCTTCGCGGCGGAATTGGGCCAGGGTTGTAGGACCGCTCGCATCTGTGGCGACGAGTGAAGGTCGTCGCGACTCACCCACTCATCGCGATAGTGCTGCGATGAATGGGGCACAGATTTTGGTGTGGGGCTCGCTTTAGAGGAGGGATTGGCGGAGGAGTTCGAGGGCTTGTTGAGAGGACCACCATCGGACCCGGTCGCGGTCGCCTGTGAAGTTGTGCTGAGTGACGGTGGTGGCGGTGGGCGTGGCCAGGCCGATGTAGACGAGGCCGATGGGCTTGCTAGTGTCGGCAGAGGTCGGTCCGGCGATGCCGGTAATGCCGATGCCGACCGAGGCGTTTGTGCGCTTGCGAATTCCTTGCGCAAGCGCGCGGGCTACGGGTTCGCTGACCGCGCCGTGGGTGGCGATCATTTCGGCTGGGACATCGGCGAAGGCGGTTTTCAGGAGATTGCTGTAGACGACCGCTCCGCCAAGGAATTGCTTCGAGCTTCCGGGAATGGCGGTGACGCGCTGGGCGAGGAGGCCGCCGGTGCAGGACTCGGCGGTGGCGAGAGTGAAGTTCTTCGCGGCGAGGAGATCGAGGACGACCTCTTCAAGGGAACTGTTGTCGGAGGAGAAGATGGCTTCGCCCATCTCCGCCTTGATGAGAGAAGCGAGGTTGTCTACCTGGGACTGGGCTTCGGTGGCGGTCTTCGCGGATGCCTGGAAGTGAAGCTGGATCTCTCCGGCGTGGGCGAGGATGGTGGTCTCGACATCGGGAAACTGCTTGTAGATGGGAGCGGTGCGGGCGTCGACCTGGGACTCGGGAAGGAGGGCCATGCGGAGGACGCGCTTGGCCATATGGCGCTCGGGGACGAGGAAGACGAGGCGGTGCTTGACCTCGGCTGCGAAGAGGGGCTTGAGCTCGCGGGGTGGGCCGGGGAGGAGGATGACGATGCGGCGGTGCTGATTGCCGAGGGGGTCGGTGACGTTGGTGACGAGGAACTGACCGGCGGCGCTGCCGTTGATGTTGGGGAGGATTTCGGCGCCTTCAAGCACATCGGCCTGCTTGGAGTTATTGGCGGTCATGGGGATGCCGCGTTTGGCGAAACGGGCTTCGAGGTCGGCGAGGAGTTTTTCGTCGCGGACGAGGGAGATGTCGAGGGCAGAGGCGACGGCTTCGCGGGTGAGGTCGTCTTCGGTGGGACCGAGACCACCGGAGAGGATCACGATGTTGGCGCGCATCAATGCGACAGCTGCGGCGGCGGTGAGGTGCTGGAGGTTGTCGCCCACGATGGTCTTGAAGGCTACGGAGACGCCGAGGGCGTTGAGCTCGGAGGTGAGATAGAGGGAGTTGGTGTCCTGCCGGAAGGGCGTGAGCATCTCGGAGCCGGCGGCGATGATTTCAGCGATCATGTCTACTATGAGATACGAAGATTGGGCGGAGGGATACGGGAAGATGTGGAATTTGTGGCGCGGAAGTGCTGGAAGGGGATCCTCTGATTGAGTCGATGGATGACAAGTGGTGGGGATGTGGCGATCCCACTCATTGCACGAGACAAAGGAGCGATGAATGGGGCACGGAGTTGAGGGACGGTGGTTTGTTGGTGGCAGAACGGTTTGGGATGCGGTGGTGGTGTGAGCGGTGTGGTGGGTCCTTCGCTGCGCTCAGGATGACGGCAAGAATAGTCACTGGACGGCAACATCGTCAGGTGAGCTTTGGGTGAAGTTTGTGGAAGCCGGTCTTTTCCTGGTAAGCGTGGGCGAAGGTGGCGAGGCGGGCTTCAGAGTATAGAGGGCCGAGGAAGGTGATGGAAGTGGGGGTGCCCGGGCCGCCAGGGTTGTCGATGTCGTCGGCGTCGTCGTGGGTTGCGGGTGGGGCGTCGTTGCCGCGGATGCCATTGGGGACGATGATGGCGGGCTGGCCGGTGAGGTTCGTGGCGGTTAGCTGGGTGCCTCCGGAGGGGGTGACGATGACATCGAACTTCGCGAAGAGCTCGGACATCTTCGCGATGGCGAGAGTGCGCGCGCGCATGGCCTGGATGTAGTCGACTGCGGAGTAGAGGTGGGCGATGCGGAAGGTGGTCGGCCAGTCGAATTCCTTCTGGCCGGCGAGAAGGCTGTCGCGGCCGGAGCGAGTGAGGTCGTCGAAGGCGGCCGCGGATTCGGCTTCGAGAACAGGGCCGATCTGTTTGAAGGGGAAGTCGGGAAGTTCGACTGGCGTGAGGGTTACGCCCATGGCGCGGAGGGCATCGAGAGTGGCGTTGGCGTACTTTGCGTCGTAGAGACGGCGGGTGTAGGACTGCTTTTCGGATTCTTTCGCGTCTGGTTTGGGCGGAGTGATCTCGAAGGCGCTTTTGAGGTAGCCGACGCGGAGGGTCTTCCAGTCGAGTGTGGCATCCCAGTTGAAGGCGGCGGATTTGACGGCTAGGTCGTGTTCGTCGGGGCCGTAGATGGTGGAGAGAACGATGGCGCAGTCTTCGACGGATCGGCAGATGGGGCCGATCTTGTCCATGGTCCAGCTAAGGGCCATGGCGCCGGTGCGCGGGACGAGACCGAAGCTGGGGCGAAGGCCCGTGACTCCGCAGCGGGTGGAGGGTGAGGCGATGGAGCCGAGGGTCTCGGTGCCGATGGCGAAGGCTACGCACCCGGCGGCGGTGGCGCTGGCGCTTCCGGCGGAGGAACCGCTTGAGCCTTGTCGCGGGTTCCAGGGGTTGCGGGTGCGTGCTCCGTGCTGTTTGCTGCCCCAGAGATCGCCCTGGGCGAGGGCCCCGAGTGTGGTCTTGGCGATGAGGACGGCACCGGCGTCGTCGAGGCGCTGGACGATCGTGGCGTCGTAGTCGAAGGTTTGAGACTCGAAGCCGCCTGCTCCCCAAGTGGTGGGGTAGCCTTTCACCGCGAGGAGATCCTTGGCGGCCCAGGGGATGCCGTGGAGCGGGCCGCGATAGTTGCCGGCGGCGATCTCGGCGTCTGCGGCGGCGGCTTGTTTGAGGGCGCGGTCTTCGGTGTAGGTGATGACGAAGTGGAGGGTCGGGTCGTACTTGCGGAGACGCGCGAGGTACATCTTGGTGAGAGCGAGAGAGGTGATCTTGCGGGTGTGCAGGAGTTCGGAGAGTTCGCGGATGGTGGCGTAGGCCAGGGCTTCGGAGTTGCTAACGTCGATCGAGACGCGCGGGGCTGGCCCGAGTTTTGCGGGCTTATGAACGGTGTTGAGGACGGTTCCGGGAGGGACGGGATCGAAGACGAAGGCGGGAGCTACGGAGTTGGGAATGTGGAGGTCGCGGATTGCAGTGAGGGAGTCGCGCTGCTCGGTGAGGCCGGTGAGCATCATTTTCTTCTGCTCGGCCGTAAGGGTGATGCCGGCGATTGCGGCTGCGGCGTCGATCATCTCGGGAGTGATCTTGGTTGGCGCTTCAGGTGTGGCTGGAGTCTGGGCGGCGAGGGTGAAGAGGGTGCCGGGAAGGAGGGTGTTGCCCAGGCCGAGGGCGGAGCAGAGGGCGAGGAAGTGACGGCGTGAGGGTGCGGGCATGTTGGGATTATTGCATCGGGGCGCGGAGGGATTTTGAGGCGGTGGAAGAAGTGGCCATCGGGGAACTGTCTTTGACAGGATGCGTATAGTGGCTGATACACCAAAGAGCACAGGAGTCTTATGCGCAGAGTCTTCCCTTTACTGATGCTGGCCGCGACGACGGTGGCGGCCTCCGCCCAGCAGGCTGTTCCGGACAAGAGCTGGATTAAGCAGAGCAATGTCTGGACCCAGATGCTGCTGGACGTGCAGTTGGAACACTCGCCGGAGGGAGGGTCCGCAGAGGGGCTGGTGAAGTTCGACAAGCGGATCAGTGACCCTACGCTGGCTGACGAGAAGGCGGCACGGCGGGAGACAGAGTCCGTGCTGAAGAAGATCGAGGCGCAGCACGCGAAGGAGACGAACAAGCAGGTAGCACAGGACCTGGAGATTCTGCGCAAGGCGGTCGATCTGCAGTTCCGCCAGCAGGACTTCGGGGAGGCCCATGATGTGCCTTTTATCAATGCGAGCGAGAGTGTGTTTGGCGGGTTAAAGACGTTGCTGGACGACCAGGTGAAGGCGGAGCGCCGACCCGACGCGGTGATCCGGCTGAGGAAGTACGCGGGAACGGAGCCTGGGTACAAGCCCTTCACGGACCTGCTGAAACAGCGCGAGATCGAGCAGATGGCTAAGCCTGGGGTGCTCTATCCGTCGAAGGGCGAGATCGAGACGGAGATGGGGCGGGACTCGAACTATGTGGACGGGATCGCCGACCTCTTCAAGAAGTACAAGCTGACGGGATGGGAGGAGCCGTACGCAAAGCTGAAGGTGGAGCTAACGGAGTATGACGCGTGGATCCGGGCGAACATGCTGCCGAAGGCGCGGACCGACTTCAGGCTGGCACCAGAGGAGTACGCACTAGCGTTTGAGGGATATGGCATCGATATTCCACCGGCGCAACTGGCGGCGATGGCTCATGCGGCGTTCACGCAGATCCAAGGCGAGATGGCTCCTCTGGCGGCGGAGATTGCGAAGAAGAATGGGTATCCTTCGAGCGACTATCGCGCGGTGATCGCGGAGATGAAGAAGAAGCAGATTACGGGAGAGGCGATTCTGCCATTCTTCACCGAGAGGCTGCACGAGATTGAGAAGATCATTGTGGCGCAGAACTTAGTGACGCTGCCAGACCGGCCGGCGATCATCCGGCTGGCGACGGCGGCGGAGACGGCGCAGCAACCTGCTCCGCATGCTCTGGGGCCAGCTTACCTGAACAATACGGGGGAGCGCGGGGAGTTTGTGCTGCCGCTGAACATCCCTTCGGCGACGGGCGGCGAAGCGGACAAGTACGACGACTTCACCTACGACGCGGCATCTTGGACTCTGACGGCGCATGAGGCGAGGCCCGGGCACGAGTTACAGGGCGATTCGATGCTGGAGCATGGCGTGAGCTTGGCGAGGGTGGAGTATGCGTTCAACTCAACGAATGTGGAAGGCTGGGGGCTGTATTCCGAGTACATTATGCAGCCATATGAGCCGGTCGAGGGCCAGTTGATCACACTGCAGTTTCGGCTGCAACGCGCGGCGCGTGCGTTCCTCGACTCGGAGCTGCAGAGCGGCAAGGTGACTCCGGAGCAGGTGTACGTGGTGCTGGAGAAGGACGTTGTGTTGAGCCATGCCCTGGCGAAGGAAGAGGTGGAGCGGTACACGTATCGGATGCCGGGGCAGGCGAACAGCTACTTCTATGGGTATGTGAAGTTGCTGGCGCTACGGAAGGACACGGAGGCGGCGCTGGGAGCTAAGTTCGATCAGAAGAAGTTTCATGACTTCATTCTGGATCAGGGGTTGCTTCCGCCGGATTTGATGCGGAAGGCGGTGATGGAGGATTTTGTGCCCCGCCAGAAATAGTGCTGGTTGGGCGAGACGGCAGGAGTCGTGGTCGCATGTTTCATACTCAAGACATAGGAAGCCAATGCTGTGTCGTCGATCTGAAAACGAAATGCGGCGGTCTCTCCGCTCCCGTTGGCCGCTCGAGATGACGTTTTCTTTTGGAGTCATGGCCGGCGAGTGAGGGTCAGGTTGACGGGATGTTTGGGGCGGAGGCTGATGGCGGGGTTGATGGCGATCTCGGCGGGGGTGTTGGGTGGGAGCGTGAGGTGCCAGTCGCGGGCGATGACGGCGAGGATGAAGACGCCTTCCATCCAGGCGAGGCCCTCGCCGATGCATTGGCGACTGCCGGCGGCGAAGGGATAGAAGGCGTAGCGTGGACGTCCCGCCTTGTTCTCGTCGGAATGGCGAGATGGGTCGAAGCGGAGGGGGTCGGGGAAGAAGCGCGGATCGCGGTGGACGACGAACTGCGGTGCTACCAGAATGGAGCCGGGGGAGATTTTGTGTCCCGCGATCTCGTAGGTTTCAGCGCAGGTGCGGGCGGTGACCCAGACGGGAGGGTAGAGGCGGAGGGTCTCGGCGAAGACCTGGGTGGTGTATTTCAGCCTGGAGTAGTCTTCGGCGGCGGGCGCGCGCGCGGAGTCTCCCGTGCCAAGGACAGCGCGAGCTTCTGCGGAAACGGCGGCCTGGATTTCGGGATGGCGGGCGAGGACGGCGAGAGCGAAGCCGAGGGCGTTGGCGGTGGTCTCGTGGCCGGCGAGCATGATGGTGAGGCACTCATCGTGAAGCTGCTGGTTAGACATGCTGGCTGATTCGTCTCCGGTGGCCTCGGGATCAACCGCGTCCATCAGCATGGAGAGGAGATCGCCTCGGTCAGACGGGTCTCTGCGGCGGTCATCAAT
The DNA here is from genome assembly GCF_014203275.1 of Granulicella aggregans. Lineage (GTDB taxonomy): Bacteria > Acidobacteriota > Terriglobia > Terriglobales > Acidobacteriaceae > Edaphobacter. Next base: position 423,642 of record NZ_JACHIP010000005.1, on the reverse strand, counting down.
CATGCCGTAGATGATGGCGTCGAGCTCGGCGCTGCCCTTGCGAATGCGCTGCATGACGGGGATAGGGAGCTTCATGATGCGTTCCGAGAACGGAAGGAACGCTATGGGGAGGAAACCCATGAAGGCGTCGACGGCGGCGGAGATTTTTTTGACTTCGGCGTCTGATTCTACGTTGAGATCGAAGAGGCATTTGCCGACGATGCGGAGGGCGATGGCGAGCATCTCTTCGCGGAGGTCAAGAGTCGTTCCGGGTTGCCAGCGGGCGATCATGGCTAGGGATTGCTGGCCGATGGTTTCCGCGTAGGAGGCGATGCGGTTCCGGTGGAAGGCGGGCTGGGCGAGTCGGCGCTGCCTCATATGGAGGGGTTCTTCGCTCGTGAGGAGACCTTCGCCGAGGACGGCCTTGGCGCGCTGCATGACGATGCCGCGGTGGTGTTTGGCGGCGTCTTTGAGGAAGAAGTCTTCGATGAGGGAAGGGTGGGTGATCTGGTAGATGTGGCGGCCCAAGGCGGTGTAGTGGACGAGGTCGCCGTAGGTCTGGGCGCACTCCTGCATGTAGGTGACGGCGTTGCCGCGGAAGACACGACCGGAGAGGAGGCGGGGGAGGAACTTCGGGCCGGGAGGGTAGAGGCCGTTGCCTTGGTCGATGCGTGGGGTGGCGCTCATATGATTTGAGTGTAGAGGTCGGTCGGGGTGCCGGTTTGGCGGGACGAAGTTTCCTTACACAGGATTTTTCTTTGGCGTGAAGCGCGAGAGTGCATCTGAAGGTGTAATCGGATTGCGGTGCGGCTACGAGCGAAAGGCGAAATGCGGGGGTCTCTCCACTACACCGTGCGATGAGACTGCACGGCTTCGGTCGATATGACGTATCTACAAAATTAGATAGGCTTGAAAGATGAGAGGGAAGTGATATGGATTGGACGCCGGGTGGTGAGAGTAGCGACATTGAAGATCGTAGAGATGATTCGGGTGGCGGAGGTGGTGGCGGATTTGGTGGCTTCGGCGGGATGGGTGGCGGTGGTTTAGGGATTGGCGGGTTTGTGATCCTGCTGCTGCTGAGCCTGGTGTTTGGACACAACTTCCTGGGCGGTCTTCTGGGCGGCGGAGGTGGTGGGCAGGGAAGCGTGCAGACGGGACCGCGCGTGGCCGGGGGTGACGCTCCGCGAGCACATCCCGCTGGGGAAGATCGCGATGTGCAGCTGATCAGCTTTGTGCTGGATGATGCGCAGAAGACCTGGACGCAGATCTTCGCGGCTGAGGGAAAGCAGTATCACCACGCGAAGCTGGTGCTCTATCGTGATCGGACCTACTCGGGATGCGGGACGGCGCAGGCGACTACGGGACCGTTCTATTGTCCGCAGGACGAGAAGATCTACATCGACCTGGGGTTCTGGGATGAGCTGAAGCAGCTTGGCGGGAGCACGGCGGACTTTGCGCAGGCTTACGTGATCACGCACGAGCTGGGGCACCATGTGCAGAACCTGCTGGGGATCGAGAACAAGATGCAGCGGCTGACGCAGCAGGAGCCAAGCGAGAAGAACCCGCTCTCGGTGGATCTGGAGCTGCAGGCGGACTGCTTTGCGGGCGTGTGGGCGCACTCAACCGAGCAGCGGAACATTGTGCATGAGGACGATGTTGCGGGAGCGCTGAAGTCGGCTGCTGCGGTGGGGGACGATCACTTGCAGCAGATGGCGGGCAAGGCAGTGAGCCCGGAGAAGTGGACGCATGGGTCGAGCGCGTCGCGCACTAAGTGGTTCAAGACGGGGCTGAGTGGAGGGACGATCGAGAGTTGCACTACGTTTGATGGGAAGATTGCGCCGTAGAGACTCGTAAGCCGTGCGGGGCGCACCGTGGATTTGATTTGCGACCTAGGAGGACGTTTTGGTTTCTGCCGTGGCGGTGGCTGTGATTTGCGGCCAGTCCGCGGAGGACATTCCACGCAGAATGAGCAAAATGGTACATCTCTAAGTTCCCTGGAGTGCGATCCTTGTGTTGCATCGCATACTTAGGGAAGAACGACAATATGACGACGAAGCGAACTCAACCGGCATTCGATCTCGCCGCTTTTCTCGCGAATGCAGGTTTGGGTCGCAAGATCGTTCATCTTAAGGCGTCCGAACACTTTTTCTCTCAGGGTGAGCCTGCCGACTTCGTCCTGTATCTACAGGCAGGTCGAGCCAAGCTGACGGTTGTGTCCAAGACCGGTAAAGAGGCCACGATCACACTTCTGTCCTCTGGCGACTTCGTGGGGGAAGAGTCGATCGCCGGGCCGGTCGGGCTGCGAATGGCGACGGCAACCGCGATGACTCACTGCACGGCTTTGAAGATTGAACGGGAAGAGATGATTCGTGTCATGAGTGAGGAACACGATCTCTCGGCGCTATTCCTTAAGTTCCTGCTGGCACGAAGTATGAGGATTCAAGCTGATCTTGTAGATCAACTCTTCAACTCCAGTGAAAAGCGCCTTGCACGGATACTGCTTCTGATGGCTGAGTTTGGTAAAGCCAGTGATCCAGAGACGCTGATTCCCAAGATAACCCAAGAGACGCTTGCCGAGATGATCGGGACGACGCGCTCGCGGGTGAGCTTCTTCATGAACCGCTTCAGAAGACTTGGATTTATCGAGTACAACGGCAGGATCAAGGTGCATAAGTCGCTGCTGAACGTCGTCCTGCATGACCAACTATCCGAAGACGGCACCGGACCGGGGAAAGGCTCGATGGCGAGCCAACCCTCTCTTGCAACGAATGGGAAGCGGCGAACAGCCAAACTCTAAAGCAAGTCCTGGTGCAGCTCGATCTTGAGCACACGTATTGAAACATTGAGGAGATTCCGATGGCAGAGAGAAAGCCAAAACTGTTGATCGTGGACGACGAACCGACTACCAGGGATCTGCTGACCCAGGTTTTTACACGCCGTGGGCACGATGTTCTCTCTGCGAAGGATGGTTTCGCGGCGCTGGAGCAAATCAAGGCTGAGTCTCCAGATGTGATTCTGTCCGACTTGAATATGCCGGGCATGTCCGGTTTCGAACTTTTGTCGGTGGTGCGAAGGCGTATCCCTGGCATCTACGTCATTGCCACCAGCGGAGCTTTTGCCGGAGATGGAGTTCCAAACGGAATAGCAGCGGACGCCTATTACGCGAAGGCAACTGGCCTTACGTATTTGTTCGATCTCATGCAGAACGCATCTTTGCCGAATCCTGCGTCGAGGAATCGGAGCAGTTCAGCCACACCGATCTGGATTTCGCCGACCGACCGCGATGCGTCGTTGAAGGCGCAAGTGCTCATCAGTTGCTCTGACTGCCTGAGAGCGTTTTCGCTATCGGTTGAGGCCGCGGACTTTGTGATCCATGAGACCCTTTGTGTTTATTGCGGAACGCAGATCCATTACGCGACCGTCCAGCCGATGAACCCGGCGTCGCCGCTGCAGTTTTCCAGTCAAGAGCGTGCCCGGGCCGAGCAGTGAAAGATGATGCGCGTCCCCTCTTCTTGATCATCGCGTAGTCGCATCCACGGGTGCTGTCCTCTTCTGTTTCGGAAGATTCGGACGGTGCGACTCCTCGACGTTCGCTTCGTTCGGCCTGCCGAAGAGCTCCGGATGAAGAAACTTTCCCTTATCCGCTTCGGGTTATCTTCTTCAACCGGGATGCGGTGCGCGTTCGCCCAGTTGTCGTTACCGCAACCGGGGTTACAGCGGGCGTGATGGCGGGAGTCACTGGGCTGGCTACTTGTCTTGAGACCGGAGCGGTCTTGCTGGGCTCGACCTGTTGTGCCTGCATGGCTACGGTCATGGCAAGTGCGGTGCACAGAATGACGGTCAGTCCAACGCGTGAATACATATCAAAACTCCTTGGTCCGTGCGTTTCGTGGCCGCGAACATAAAACAATTTCTCTGGACGGCTTTAGGGGAAACCAAGCTACTGCGCGTTTCAGGTGGGCTCACTAAAAAACGCGTAATGACGCGAGATTCTTTCAAGCAGGTATCGGAGTGGCCGAAGTTCGGTCTGTATGTTCGGGGTGATGAGGAGCGATGCGGGGATTCTTCGCTTCGCTCAGAATCGACACAACTATGACATCCCGGTGACAACTACCAGACGCAAGCTCTCCACACTTGAATAAATCTGACCACTGAAGGTTTGCCGGTAGAGAGTGAGTTTGCATCCGATCTCTCCACGCCGACCCTCAGATTGGGCATGCAACGTGAGGAGGCGAGCCATGAAGCCGCAGGATGACCGGAAAGAGGCGCTGGGAAGCGTGACTAAGGACCGGACCCTCTTCTAGCAGAGACTGGCCGATTGTGTATGCGCAGTCGGCATCGATCTGGGGGGCAATGTGTTGATCGTTGGCGGCAGCTACCAGGATGCCGAGATCCTGCGTGTAGTTGGATTTCGGCGCATGACCCTCTCCAACCTTCAGGACATGGCCAGTTTCGAGCCTCTTCAGATGACCGGGGTCGAGTTGAGGACGGTCAACGCGGACGCGGAAGAGATGTCGCTCGCCGATGGCAGCTACGACCTAGTACTAGCGCACGAGGTGCTTCACCATTGCCGCTCCCCGCACAAAGCGTTGCTCGAGATGCTGCGCGTCAGCAGCAAACACGTCATCCTTCTTGAACCGAATGACTCGCTGCTGATGCAAGCCTTGGTGAGATTTCGTCTTTCGTTTCCGTATGAACTCCCGGCCGTTGTCGCCAACGGCTTCGAGGCAGGAGGGGTCCGCAATTCCTGCGTCCCGAACTACATCTACCGCTGGAGTCCGCGCGACCTGCAGCAGACAACAGCATCCTTTCTCCCTGAATCGGAGTGTGATTTTTATATCCGTTCCTACTGGGACTTCAATGTGGATCGGGAAGAGCTCGCGCGGCGCGACCAGACGAGGATTGGAAGTTTCACCAGGATTGTGGGGCCGGGTCTCTTTCTCGCTGGCTTGCATGTCTTTCAGGCTATTGCCACCCATCTGCCGTGGGTGAGGGAGCAAGGGAACAAGTTCTTCGGCTGCGTTACGAAACGCGATGAGCTGAAACCCTGGCTGCTGCGGCAGGGCGATGGGATCGCGTTCAATCGGGAGCATGGAGCGAAGGGTTGATCTTGTTGGGAGTGGGGGCTTTGACTCGGTGGAAGAATGCGCGGATTCTTCGCTGCGCTCAGAATGACAGGGTGTGAGATTTGAGGGCAGGGCATGGAACAACAACGGCAAACGCAGATCCCCTCCGGAAATGACAAGTGTAGAGGCAAAAGCAGGTCCTCCGCCTTCGGCGAAGGATGACAAAGGTACAAGGGAATGGCAAAGGGGCACGATCCCGAGTCGGATCGTGCCCCTTTTGGTTAGAGATGGAATGGAGTTAGATGTCGAGGTTCTTTACGTCGAGGGCATTCTCTTCGATGAACCTGCGGCGGCTTTCGACATCTTCGCCCATGAGGGTGGTGAAGATCTCTTCGCACGCGGCGATGTCTTCGAGCTTGACCTGCATGAGGGTTCGGCGTTCGGGGTCCATAGTGGTCTCCCAGAGCTGGGGTGCGGTCATTTCTCCTAGCCCCTTGTAGCGCTGGACTTGATATTCCTTACGGCCCTGTTCGATGACGTACTCGAAGACCTCGCGAGGGGTTTTCTTCTCGACGGGGTCCTGGTTGACCTTGCTGGAGCGCTTGATGGCGGGCTTGGTCTCGGCGATGGTGCCGGGTGCCTGTGCGTCGGCGGCTACGCCTTCTTCGGAGGCGATCTCTTCGGCTTCGTCGGCGGCTTCCTGTGCTGCTGCGACCGCAGTCTTGGGAGCGTAGGAGATGTGGAAGGGGCTTTCGAGGCGGTCTTTCAGGATGGCGTATTTGGCGAGGAGTTGGCGGCTCTCGGCGGCGTTGGCGAGGGCCCAGTCGATGTTGCGAACGGCACCCTGGGAGTCGGTGAAGTTGACGGACCAGGTCTGGTGCTCTTCGTCGAGGGTGGGCTCGCCTACGGCGCGGAACTGGAACTCCTTGACGATGGCCTGGAGCTTGGCCTGCATCTCTACGAGCTTGGCGGGTGGCTTGCTCAGGTCGGCGGGATCAGCCTGGAAGTCTGCCTTGTTTGCGGGACTTGCGCCTTCGTGGGAGAAGAGCTTGAGGAAGTCGAGCGAGACGGTCTCGTTGCGGAGGCGCTTCTGGAACTTGTCGGAGAGGCCGAGGTACTCCGAGAGCTGGCCCATGAAGTTGGTGAAGTCTTCGCCGTGGAGCTGCAGCTTCTTCTCGCCGTAGGTGAGAAGCATGCCGTCGGAGGCGCGCTTGAGCATGACGGCGACGTACTCGCGCTCGTCCTTGATGTACTGCTCGAACTTGCCCTTCTTGATCTTGAAGAGCGGCGGCTGGGCGATGTAGACGTGGCCGCGCTTGATCAACTCCGTCATGTGGCGGAAGAAGAAGGTGAGCAGGAGAGTGCGGATGTGGGAGCCGTCGACGTCGGCATCGGTCATGAGGATGAGCTTGCCGTAGCGGAGCTTGGAGGCGTCGAAGTCGTCCTTGCCGATGCCACAGCCGAGGGCGGTGATCATGGCGCGGATTTCTTCGTGGCCGAGCATCTTGTCGTAGCGGGCCTTTTCGACGTTGAGGATCTTACCCTTAAGCGGGAGGATGGCCTGGAAGCGGCGATCGCGGCCCTGCTTGGCGGTTCCGCCGGCCGATTCACCCTCGACGAGATAGAGTTCGCAGCGGTCGGGCTGGCGTTCGGAACAGTCGGCCAACTTGCCGGGAAGGCCGCCGCCATCGAGCGCGCCTTTGCGGCGGGTGAGGTCGCGGGCTTTGCGCGCGGCTTCGCGGGCGCGTGAGGCGTCGATGGCCTTGTTGATGATCTTCTTGGCGACCTGGGGGTTCTGTTCTAGGAAACCGCCTAGGCGCTCGTTGACGAAGGCCTGTACGGTGCCGGCGATGTCGGAGTTGAGCTTGCCCTTGGTCTGGCCTTCGAACTGGGGCTGCGAGAGCTTGACCGAGATGACGAGGACGAGGCCTTCGCGGACGTCGTCGCCGGAGAGGTTTTCTTTTACGTCCTTGAATAGGCCGAGGGACTGGCCGGCGGCGTTGATGGTGCGGGTCAGCGCGGTCTTGAAGCCGGAGAGGTGGGTGCCGCCGTCGATGGTGTTGATGTTATTGGCGAAGGTGAAGACGGTCTCGGAGTAGGCGTCGTTGTACTGGAGGGCGATCTCCATGGCGACGTTGTCGCGCTCGGCCTCCATGTAGATGGGCTTCTCGTGGAGGACCTGCTTGCCCTTGTTGAGGTGCTTGATGAACTCGGCGATGCCTCCGATGTACTTGAACTCCTGGTGCTTGCTCTCGCCGGTCTTGGCGTCGGTGGTGCGCTCGTCGGTGAGGTGGATCTCGAGGCCCTTGTTGAGGAAGGCGAGCTCGCGGAGGCGCTGGGCGAGGGTGTCGTAGGAGAACTCGTGGACGGTGAAGATGGACTTGTCGGGGAGGAAGTGGACCTTGGTGCCCTTGCGCTTGGAGGGGCCCATCTTGCGGAGGGTACTGATGGGTGCGCCCTTGGAGTAGTCCTGCTCCCAGGCGTGGCCGTCGCGCCAGATTTCGACGTCGAACTCTTCCGAGAGGGCGTTGACGCAGCTTACGCCGACGCCGTGGAGGCCGCCCGAGACCTTGTAGTTGGAGGCGTCGAACTTTCCGCCGGCGTGGAGCATGGTGAGGACGACCTGGACGGCGGGCATCTTCTCGCCGTTGATGACCTTGTCATCGACCGGGATGCCGCGGCCGTCGTCGACGACGGTGATGGAGTTGTCGACGTGGATGGTGACGTCGATGCGGGTGGCGTGGCCACCGAGGGCTTCGTCGACGGAGTTGTCGACGACTTCGTAGACGAGGTGGTGCAGGCCCTGCTCGCCGGTGCTGCCGATGTACATGGCGGGGCGGAGGCGGACGGCGGCGAGGCCTTCGAGGACGGTAATGTTTTCAGCGGAGTAGCCGCCGCCTTCTTTTTTCGCTGGAGCTTCCGGGGCTGATTCGAGGGCGAGAAGGGCGGGGTCGGTCGGAATTGCTGTCGATGCCAAAGGGGCTCCGTGAGACTGGAATTTGGTGCGCGAGGAGGGGCCGTCGGGGCCGCTCTGAAAGTGGTGCATCAAGTGGATGATCGCCGCGTCAATTCAGGGGTTTAGTGCTGATCTTGCGGGCGATTTGTGTATCTATAGTGTAGCACGGGGAGGCGTGGTTTTTGGGGGCTGGAGTGGCCTCCCGAGGCACCCTCGGAGCTACATGAAATATGTTGACGCTTTGCAAATTGCAAAGTAATCTGGAATGGCTTTCAGGCAGATTTCGTGAATATTGTTACGCGTAAACATCTGGCCGAAGCTGAGGCAAGATATCCGGATGCCGCCAAGGAGATCAGGGCCTGGCAAATGATCGTGAAGCACTCGCGATGGCGAGGTTTCGTCGAAGTACGGCAGGTTTTTGCTGATGCGGACGCGGTCGATGGATATGTGGTGTTCAATCTCCGCCGGAACCGGTACAGGCTGATCACGGTGATCCACTATTCGCGGGAACGGGACGGCCGATTGACCGAGGGGCATGTCTATATCCGGTCATTTCTGACGCACGCGGAGTATGACAACCGGGTTAACTGGGATAGGGGAGTGAAGCGATGAGCACAGCTTTAGCGAATCCAACGGAGATGATCCGAGCGGGAGCTCCGCGGCTGATTCATACGGACGAGGAGCTGGCGGAGTACACCGAGGCACTGTTTGGGCTGACTGCGAAGGCTGAGCGGTCGCGGGAGGATGAAGAGGCGATTGAGCTTCTGACCGTTCTGGTCGACCGGTACGAGTCGGAGCGGTACCCAATGCCGGAGGCGAAGCCGGCGGAGGTGTTGCGGTTTCTGCTCGATCAGAATGGGCTTTCGCAGCGGGATATTGCGGGGGAGATGGGCGGCGAGAGCATCGTTTCGCTGGTTCTGGCGGGGAAGCGGAAGTTGAATCGGGATCATATTGCGAGGTTGAGTCGGAGGTTTAGGGTGTCGCCGGCGGTTTTCTTTGGGTGAAATCTGCGAATGTTGTCAGAAGAATCGAGAGTCCAAACTCCTCCTCGCATACCGTCTGCCCGCCCTCAGAAGGGCAGCCACTAGGACAAAGGTTGATTAGGGAGCTTAGCGATGTCCGTAGAGGGTCTTAAATCGCTGTTCGATATAGCTACGGTAGTTCTGCTAGGACTTACGTTCTTCGCGGGGGCTGGCGTGCTCATAACGGGGAACATCATCAACAAACGGCAAGATGGCAAGCTCCGCCAATTCGATGTTGACCTGACAGGAGCAAAAACTGAGTTAGCGAAACAGCAGGAACGAGCGGCAAAGGCGGAAGCAAGCATTGCTCTGGCAGAACAGCACTCTGCCGAGGCAAACAAGAAAGCCGAAGGATTTCGGTTAGATATCGCTACAGCAAATGAATCAGCGGCCCACGCCCAGGCAAGCCTCGCGCAGGCTGAACAGAATTCCGCTGAAGCAAATGCAAAGGCTGAGGGATTCCGACTCGATATCGCTAAAGCAAATGAGGCGTCTTCGAAGGCTCAGGCACAGGTTGCTGGAGCTACGGCTGAAGCAGCTAAAGCAAATCTTGAATTAGCCCGAATAAGAACGCCGAGGTCTCTGTCCAATGCAGCGGGTCTCACGGAATCCATGAAACCGTTCAGGGGTACGGAGTACGTATTTTTTGGTTGCTTCCAAGACCAGGACTCGATCAACCTTCTGATGCAGATTGATAAAGCACTATCGGATGCTGGATGGATGCGTGGCAAGTTACCCCTCAGAACTCTTTTGGGGACGTCCAGCTAACCATCTCAAAGGATTTTTCAGTTCCGATAGCGATGAGGTCTGGCGTATATGTCGGAGCTCAATCCTCAAATAGGGCCGCCTTACCGTCTGAGCCCATACAGATGCTTCCAGAGTATATAAGAGCTGCGATGGCACTGAAGGGAGGATTGGCAACTGACATCGCCCCCCAAGAAGGCGATCTTGGTCCTCTATCCGTCGATGAGGGAGGGTCAAAAAGTGTGTTTATTCTCGTCGGTAAAAAACCGTAGACGACCTGTACCGGAGACGAGATCCGAGCAAGAATGAAATTAGACTTCTAGTTGGCACCCTGCTTGCATCTCGTATAGACTAAGAAGGTTGTGCAGTTTCACCCAGAGTCACCAGGAAACCCATGCCAAAGTTGAAGACACACTCGGGCGCGTCGAAGCGCTTCACGAAGACTGCCAGCGGCAAGTTCAAGCGCGGGCATTCCAAGATGCGCCACATTCTGACCTCGAAGGCCACCAAGACCAAGCGCAAGCTGGGCGGGTCGGCGCTGATCGCGAAGTCGGACACGTACAACGTCGCCCGCATGTTGCCCTACGCCTGAGTTTTTCTCGGGTTGGGTAGCAAGAGTTTTTCAGATCGAGCCGTCTTGAAAGAGCGAAGGGCCAGGAAATGCGTTATCGGCCCCTGGAAGCCGCCTGTGGCGTCTTCCACCGAGATCTGAAGTTGCATAGCGTGTGAAGAGGGTCACCTCCCTCCAGCCGCTTAACCGTAGTACGCCAAAGGAGATGCACCATGCCCCGTGTAAAACGGAGTACAAAACGTAGTGACCGCCGTAAAAAGATCCTCAAGCGCGCGAGTGGCTACTTCCTCACGAAATCCAAGCTCTACCAGGCAGCGCAGGAGGCCGTCGAGCGCGGACTCATGTTCGCCTACACCGGCCGTAAGCAGAAGAAGCGGCAGTATCGCGCTCTGTGGATCGTCCGCATCAACGCGGCTTGCCGGATCAACGGTATGAGCTACTCGACCTTTATCAATGGTCTGAAGCTGGCTGGCAATCCGCTGGATCGCAAGATTCTTGCCGATATCGGAGCGAATGACGCTGCCGGTTTTGCCGTACTTGCGGCGCAGGCGAAGTCGGCTCTGGCTGCGGCGAAGTCGGCGCGCGAGAAGGCTGCTGCTTAGTTTCAAAGTAAGAAGATTTGAGGGCATCGCTTCGGCGGTGCCCTTTTGCTTTGGTGGCGGTCCCACTCATCGCGATCGAGCCGCGATGAATGGGGTACAGAGTTTGAGGACTTCCGCATCTGTCTGGCACCTGGTGGCTTGAGGAAGCGGTCAGGGGACGTCCTACGTTCCCACCCATTCGCGATGGAACTGCGCATGGATGGGGCGCCCGAACTTGTGTGCAACGCCGGGCTTGTTGGTAAGCGAGATTATTCGAGGCGGAGGGCGCGGGTTGGGTTTACGCTGGCGGCGCGGCCTGCGGGGATCGCGCTGGCTAAGAGGGCGACGATCGCGACGCCGACGACGGCAAAGGCGTAGCTGGCGGCGTCGAGAGCTTTCATTCCATAGAGAGAGCTTTCGAGTCCTCTCCCGGCCGCAATTGCAAGCGGTATACCGAGTACGACGCCGGCGGCGCATAGTAGAAGGCTTCCACGGAGCACCATCCAGACGACCTGTGAACGTTGTGCGCCGAGGGCCATGCGGACGCCGATCTCCGCGCTGCGGCGGCTTACGCGGTAGGCAAGCGTACCGTATAGGCCCGTCGCGATGAGGACGACGGCGAGGATGCCGAAGCAACCAGCAAGGCGAGCGAAGAGAGCCTGTTGGGAGATGGATTCCTCAAAGACGGCGCTTTGCGTGGTGGGATCAAGCAGGGGCATGTCGGGATCGATCTGGGCGATGACCTTTCGGACCGTGGGCAGCATCGCCATCGGGTCGCCGGTCACGCGGATCTCGACGTTGAGTTCGTTCTGGGGGCCACCCTGCGCGAAGGCGGTCCAGATCATCGGCTTCGCCTCTTCGGTGATGCTGGTGTACTTGTGGTCTTTCACGACGCCGATGATGAGGCTGGGGTCGGTGCCTTTGGGGTCGGTGAGAACGTGGCCTACGGCGTTCAATGAGCCGAGATATTTTTTTGCGAAGGTCTCGTTGACGATTAGGGACTTAGGTGCGGATGCGGTGTCGGCGTCTGAGAAGTCGCGGCCTTGCAGAACTTGCACACCCATGGTTCGGAAGTAGTCCGCGCCGACGATGTTTCCTCGGAACTCAGCCTGGTCGGGTTCGATGCCGTTGGGTTTGTGGCCGTCGACAAGGATGCCGGCGTTGTTGTTGGACCATCCGGAGCCGGGGCGATTGGAGACGAGCGAGACGCTCTCGACGCCAGGAATGGTGCGGAGTCGCTGTTGGAGGGCGACGAAGAAGGCGATGCTCTCGTCCTTGGTGTGGGCGTGTTGCGGATGCACGCCGAATACGAGCAGGCCTTGTGGCTTCTGGCCGAGCGGCGTGTTGAGGAGGTTTCGGAGCGTTCCCTGCAGCAATCCGGCGCCTACCAGCAGGACGACGCACATGGCGATCTGGGCGACGATAATGGCATTGCCTGCGCGCACCTTCTGGAAGCTCGATTGTGAGACGGTTGCAGAGCTGCGCAGCACCATCTCCGGACCGCTCGACATGGCAGCCCTAAGCGGCGCAAGCCCGAAGACGAGAGCCAGAAGAAACAGGACCCCCAGCGTCAGCAAGAGCACGGTTCCATCCGGCTGCAGATTCGATTGAATCTTCGACCACGTTCCCAAGGCCCGGGTTGCGCCCAGCGCTAAGACCCATGCTGTAGCGCCGCCCAGCGTCACAAGTAACAGGCTTTCCGTGAGCAACTGCCGGGCTATCTCTCTGCGGCCTGCGCCAAGGGCCAGCCGCACACTGAACTCGCGCTGCCGGCTCGAATTGCGCGCCATCAGCAGCATCACTACGTTGCTCATGGCAATCAGAAGCACAAGTACCACCATCACCATCAGCGTCTTCAGCATCCTGGCGAAGGAGTCGTCCTGTGTGTCGAACTGCTTGGCATCCATGAAGGAGATCTTGTAGGTCTCATCGCCTGCGCGCTTCGGACGAACGCCTGCGTATGCAGCCTGATCGAAGACGGTTTGCGCCCTTGCCAGGGCCTGTTGCTGGCTGACGCCGGGCGCGGTGCGGACCATCAGTTTCATGCACCAGAAGTTCAGTTTGGTCAGGTACATGCCGTATTCCGCCGGGTTGCCCCAGGCGTTGAACTCCGGTCTGCTTTGAAGGGGAATCCAGAAGTCGAGCGGGAGGCGGCCTTCGGTGCCTTCGAAGCCCTTGGCCGCAACGCCGACGATGGTGAAGGGGACGGATTTGATGAAGAGGGTCTTACCGACTACGTCTCGGCTGCGCGCGTAATGGGTGGACCAGAACCGTTCGCTGATGACGGTGACTGGGGTGTGGTCTTCCTCGTCCTTCTGCACAAAGCCGCGGCCCAGTTCGGTGCCTACTCCGAGGCCGTGAAAGTAGTTGCCGCTGACCATGTCGCCAGCGGCCTCTTCCGGCACTCCTCCGACGCGCACGGGTGCCTTGCCACTAAAGGACATTGGGATGAAGGCCATGACCTCCTGCAAGCCGCTTTGATCGCGGAGCTGCCGGTAGATCGTGTAAGAAAAAGAGGTGTTGGAGTCGCCGGTCTGGGAGCCGCCATCGGGCCATCCCGTGGTGTGCAGGTAGAAGACGTGCGAGGCGTCCTGCACGGGCAGCATCTTCATCAGAACGGCGTGCATGACGCTGAAGACAGCGGTGTTCGCACCGACTCCGAGGGCCAGGGTAAGCACACAGACGATTGTAAAGACAGGCGTCTTCGCCAGTTGACGCGCACCGTAACGTACATCCCGCCAGACATTCGTGAAGAACATGGTCGTCCTCGATTCCCGTTGCCGTTGTTTTAGAAGTGTGGTGTTGCCGAACTGCCTTCTTGCCGCGCGCGCGGCTTCTTTGTGGCTCATGCCTTCGCGCTCGTACTTTTCTGCGAGCATCTCCAGGTGCGTGGTCATCTCTTCGTCGAAGGCGGTGTCGGCGCGTCTTTGGGTGAAGAGAGCTTTCAACTTGGCAGCGAAGGTGAGCGCGCGGTCGGACATGGCTAGGCCTTGGCCTCGAGGGCGAGGACGCGGCCGATGACGGCGGCGATACGCTCCCAGTTTTCGGTCTCGACGGCAAGCTGCTTCAGGCCGCGTTTGGTGATGCTGTAAAAGCGGGCGCGGCGGTTGTTGTCGGAGGTGCCCCACTCGCTGGCGATCCAGCTCTTCTGTTGGAGGCGAAGGAGCGAGGTGTAGACGGTCCCTTCGTTCAAGGTGAGGACGTCTTCGCTTAGTTGCTCGATGCGCCGGGCGATGCCGAAGCCGTGCTGCGGGCCTAGGGCTTGTAGCGTCTTGAGAATCATGAGGTCGAGCGTTCCTTGCAGGACCTCGGACTTATCGGCTGGCATGGCTTCTCCTTTGGATGTTGCACAGGAGGCTACCAGGTTCTCCTTTGCAATGTCCACAGAAGAGCTTTACGGAGGGTCTTGGGGGAAAGTTCCGTGTCCCATGAATCTCATGGGGTTTTTAAAAGGCAGGGACAGGTTGTACGATCCCACCCATTCGCGATAAGACTGCGCATGGATGGGGCACCCGGCTTACTTAAGACAAAAACAGATTCCCTTCGGATTGACGAACAAAAAAATGGTGGGCGTTGACTATTCGCTGCGCAGGGCTCGGGCGGGATCGATGGAGGCTGCGCGGCGGCCGGGTAGCCAGCCTGCAATGAGCGCAGCGAGGAGCAAGGTTAGAGCAGCGATTGCAAGAGCCGCCGGGTCGAGCGTGGTGAGTTCGTAGAGCTGCGATTTGACGAAGCGGACGCAGTAGAACGCGGTGGGAACTCCGATGGCGAGGCCGATGAGGGTCTGGGTGATGGCGCTGCGGAGAACCATCAGGACGACGTCGCCGCGTTTTGCGCCAAGGGCCATGCGTATGCCGATCTCGCTGGTACGGCGGGCGACGGTGTAGGAGGTGACGCCGTATAGGCCGATGGTCGCGAGCAGGAGTGCGAGGCCTCCGAAGATGAGCATGAGGCGGGAGATCATGCGCTCTTCGACGAAGTTGTCAGCGATCTGGGCGCTGAAGGTCTGGAACCTTACGACCGCGAGATTCGGGTTGATGGAGGATAGCGTGCGGCGGGCGATGGACTCCATCTCCGGGACGGGATGGCTGGTCGAGACGACAATTGTGCTGGCGTAGAAGGAGGTGTCCTCTTCGAGTGGACCGTCGGCGCTTGGGGGGCGCTGAGTTATAGGTGTGAAGTACATCTCGTGGTTCTTCCATTCAACGCTCTGATACACGGTGTCCTCTACGACCCCGACTATGAGAAAGTCGCCGGAAGATTTGGGGCCGGGTGAACCGAAGCGGCGGCCGATGGGGTTCTCGCCAGGATTGAAGAAGGTCCTGACGAAGGCCTGGTTGACGACGCCGATGGAGGGGGCGCCGTAGACGTCCTGTACGCCGACTCCCCGGCCCGTCAGAACGTGGGTTCCCACGGAATCGAAGTACTCCGGGGTGACCTTGACGACGGTGGCGCCCTTGTCCACCTGGGGTTTGCCCTGTATCTGGACGCCGCCGCCGTTGTTGTTGTCTTCCATGGGGGCATAGCTGCTGATGCCTACCTTTAAGACTCCGGGAACGGCGTGGAACTGGTTTTCGATGTTGCGGTAGAGGGCTTCGATCTGTGATGGGGAGTAGCCTGCGGTCTGGGGATCGAAGTGAACGATATAGCGGTTGGTGGGGTCAAGTTTCATGTCGGAGTGCTCGAGGTTGCCGAGACTCCGGGCGAAGAGACCTGCGCCGACGAGCAGTACCAGAGAGAGTCCTGCCTGGGCCACGACGAGGCTACGTTGCAGGAGGGATGCGCCGCCGGTTGTCGTCCTGGTGCCGCTGCGAAGGATGTCGGCCGGCTGAGCTCCGGCGGCGATCCATGCCGGGGCTATGCCGAAGAGGACAGCAGTGACGAGGGAGAGCAGAAGCGCGAAGCCAATCACGGCCAGGGAGGGCTCGGCGGCGATGGGTACGGCCTGGCCGCCGGGGAAGGCCATGCGGAGGAGGAGATGCGCTCCGGCGTAGGAGACGGCGACGGAGGCTGCTCCGCTGAGGGCGGCGAGGACGAGGCTTTCGGTGAGTAGCTGGCGGAGGACGCGGGAACGCGAAGCTCCGAGGGCGGCGCGCGCGGCCATCTCGGACTTGCGGGCCATGCCCCGAGCGAGCAGGAGGTTAGCGATGTTGGCGCAGGCGATGACGAGGACGAGGCCGGAGATCCAAAGGAGCAGCTTGAGGCGGGTGCCGTAGCTCTGCTGCATGTCCGGGACGCCCTCTCCGCCGTCGGTCAGGATTACGTGCTGGCGATCGAGTAGAGGCTTGTTGGCCTGGGTCGAGTACAGATGCTGCGTGGCGAAGATCTGGCGCAATTGTTGGCTTAGCTTCTGCTGGAGAAGGTCGCGGGAGACGCCGGGCTTCACGCGGCCGATCATCCAGAGGTACGTCGTCTCGGGATCGCGCTCGTAGGTGGTGCCGCGGACGACTGACTCGGAGCGAAGGGGAAGATAGAACTCTGGTGGGGAGGATCTTAGGCGGTCTCCGAAGAAGGCTTTGGGAGTGATGCCGATGATGGTGACGGGTTTGGTGTTGACCCAGAAGGTGCTGCCAATGACGGAGGAATCGAAGTTGTAGAAGTTCTCCCAGGTTTGATAGCTCATCATGGCGGTGATGGGAGCGCCTTCACGGTCGTCGGCGTCGTTCATCAGGCGGCCGGCGGCGGGCTGCAGGCCGAACATGCGGAAGTAGTTGCCGGAGACGAACTCGGCCATGGTGGACCGCGCCTGTTCTTGTCCGCTGTCGCGTCGCGCGGTGAGCGGGCGGTACTCGTAGCCGGCCTCCATGGCTGCCAGCTCGGAGAAGTCGGGATTGGCGCTTCTGAATTTGTCGAATGTGTCGGTGGAGAAGAGGCCGTTGTCGCCGTCACTATGCGTTCCCTTGCCGACGCAGCATGCCCGGCGGTCGCCGATGCGGACGAGGGACTTGGGATCGGAGACGGGGAGGTCGCGCAGCAGGACTGCGTTGACGAGGGTGAAGATGGCGGCGTTTGCGCCAATGCCGAGGGCGAGGGTCAGGACGGCGGTGATGGTGAAGCCTGGCGTCTTGCGCAGTTGGCGTAGAGCGTAGCGTACATCCTGCATGATCGTCGTCATATCGCCGCCTCGGGTTGGTCGCTATTGGTCGCAGGGCCGCTCGATGGATGATGGGTGAGGCGGTTCCTGCCACACTCCTTCAAGGCACATGCTGGGCCAAAGTGCGTGCTTCAGAATGAATGGGTTAGAGATATCTTCACGGTGAAGATGTTCATTCGTGGAAGTAGATGTCCGAATCTGGACGAGTGGCTGCTAGCATACCGGGTCCTCGGTCAGGCGCTCAGCCATTCCAGTCGGCGCGGCTTCCATGCGAGGGCCTGCTTCGCCTTCGCGTTTGAGGCTCCGCTCAACTTCGTTGCGTAGTAGACGATGTCTTCTCCGGCGATGGCTTTCACCTCATCTTCCGTCATGTGTGGGGGAGCGGGTGCGCCGAGAAACTTCGCGAACGCCGGTAGCCAGACCGCCTGTGGCGAAGGGTCGTCGTCGACCAGGTTGTATATGCCGGGGTCCGCGGTGAGAGCCGCTACGGTTGCGATGGCGGCGTCGTCGATGTGAACGAAGGAGGAGACGCCTTCGCCTTTGCCTACAACGGGATTCTGCTGCCGCATGATCATGTTCGCTGCGGCCTCGCCGGGGTGGTACCAGGTTTTGGGGCCATAAAAGAATCCGTATCTGAGGGCTACGCCTTCGATTGCGCTTGAGCTGAAGAGCCGCATTTCAAGCTCGGTATACGTCCGGGCGCTGGCGGCGACGCTGGGGCTGGCATTCATGTCCAGAGGGGCGGACTCGTCTGCCAGTCTTCCTTCCGCAGCCTTCAGGAAGAAGCCGCTTGATTGCTGGAGATATCGCCGGACGCCATTCGCGATTGCCGCGTGAAACAGGTTTCCTCCGCCTTCCAACCTGAGC
Organism: Granulicella aggregans; assembly: GCF_014203275.1. GTDB lineage: Bacteria > Acidobacteriota > Terriglobia > Terriglobales > Acidobacteriaceae > Edaphobacter. The sequence continues at coordinate 405,762 of NZ_JACHIP010000005.1, read as the reverse complement.
TTCCGGTCGCCTTCGGCGTACTTCGGCATGTCGCTTTGCTCTTTTGGCAACGAGGTGAGTTCGTCTATGACCGCCTCTGCCTTCGATTGCCGCAGCGCGGCGTCTACTGCGGCGGCGTCGAATGCGTCGACGATCACGGCTTCTGCTCCTTGACGGACCAGATTTCCTGCTCGTGCTTCGCTGGTTGTCATTCCCACCACAGAATGCCCCTGCTTTAGTAACTCGGCGATCAACGGCTCGCCGATCGCCCCGCTGGCTCCTGCTACAAATACGCGCATCGCTCTCTCCCTATCGATGGAACAGCCGGTACTCAGGCCTCCGCTGGAACATGGTAAGCATAAGGGCGTAAGTGGCGTCGCGCTATGCTGGTGCGATGAAAAAAGTCAGAAGGGCAGCTGTGCTGTTGGAGAGCTCGCTCGCCAGCTATTCGTCGATATCCCCTGAAGAGGCAAAGATTCGCGCGATTCGCGCGGAGTCGAACCGGGCGATCGCCGCGCAGGATGTTGCGGGCGTTTCGGCCAGTCTTGCCGAGGACTTTGTTGTGGTGATTGGGGACGGTACTTTTCTTCGTCGCGAGGAGTACATTGCGGCTTTTGCGCACGGATTTGAGCAGCGTTCGCCTTTGAGCTACGAGCGGGTTGCGGAGGAGATTTGTCTCTCGGCTGCACTTCCGCTGGCGGCGGAGCACGGACACTGGAAGGCAACCCTGGCGGACGGACGGAACCTCTTTACGGGAACGTATTCGGCGATGTGGCGGCGTACGGAAAAGGGATGGAAGCTGCGGTCGGAGCTGTTCGTCTTGCTTGCCGAGGCAAGGGAATAGGTTCAGAGAAGATCGCGGGATTTCAAGGCTGCGAAAGAGTCACGCGGAGTACCTGTGGCAGGGCAGCTTTTTCATTGGAATTCGATCCGGATCAGCTATTCTGGGAACATGGCACAATCTGCGAGCGTCCAGGAACCTGCACAGGAAACGGGAACATCTGCGAGGCCGCCCTACCAGGCACCCCCTCAGCCTGGTTTCAAACCGCCCTTCGAGCCGTGGGGACGGTATCCGGTCTATGACGCAAAGATCGTTCCTCTGAACTGGCAGGGAGATATCCCGGGCTCCATGAAGGGGCTTCACGGCGGGGCGCTGGCCGTCGGCATGGGCCGGAGCTATGGCGATAGCTGTCTTCTGAAGGATGGCAACCTGCTCCTGACAACCGGGATGAACCGGCTACTGGACTTCGATCCGGCGACAGGGCTGTTGACGGCGGAAGCGGGGATTACGCTGGCGCAGATTCTGGACTTCTGCGTGCCGCGTGGGTTCTTTCTACCGGTATCGCCGGGGACGAAATATGTGACCCTCGGTGGCGCGATTGCGAATGATATTCATGGCAAGAACCATCATGTGGCCGGGACGTTCGGGTCCCATGTGACGCAGTTTGGGCTGATGCGGTCGGACGGGAGCTACAAGCTTTGTTCGCCGACGGAGAATCCGGACTGGTACTCGGCGACTATTGGCGGGCTGGGGCTGACGGGAGTGATTCCGTGGGCGACGTTGCGCATGAAGCCGATTGTGTCGCGGGCGATCGATTACGAGGGGATCCAGTTCCACGGGATCGACGAGTTCCTCGCGCTGACCGAGCAGTACAAGCACATCGAGTACACAGTGAGCTGGGTCGATTGCGTATCGACGGGGAAGAACTTTGCGCGCGGCGTGTTCATGCTGGGCGACCACTCGAGGGTGCCGGACGAGCTAAATCCCTCGCCGGAGCCGAAGCTGGTGTTTCCGTTCGACGCTCCGGGATTTGCGTTGAATCAGTACTCGGTCACGGCGTTCAATACGGTCTTCTTTCATAAGCAACTGAAGCCGCATGTGAAGGCGCTACAGGATTACGAGCCGTTCTTCTATCCGCTGGATAAGGTGCTGCACTGGAACCGGATGTATGGGAAGAGCGGTCTGCTGCAGTTCCAGTATGCGATTCCGTGGGAGAACGCGCGCGAAGGGACCATTGCGATCCTGGGCGCTGTGGCGAAGTCGGGTCTGGCGTCGTTCCTTGCGGTGCTGAAGGCGTTTGGCGATGTGCCGTCGCCGGGATTGATGAGCTTTCCGCAGCCGGGAATCACGCTGGCGCTGGACTTTCCGATCAAGCCGAATTTGAGTTTTCCGTTGTTCGAGCGGTTGGCGGACATGACTCGCGAGTACGGCGGACGGCTTTATCCGGCGAAGGATGCCGCGATGACCGCTTCGCAGTTCCAAGCTTTCTATCCTCAGTGGGAGAAGCTTGAGCGCTTCCGTGACCCCTTGCTTACCTCCAGCTTCTGGGAGCGCGTTACCGGAGATAAGACCATACTATGAGCACACAGACCGTGAATACACAGAACGGGACTCCTGAACTTGCATTGCACGCTGTACCGGCAAAGACGATCTACGCCTCGAAGAAGATCCTGGTGCTGGGTGCGACTTCAGGCATTGCCGAAGCTACCTGCCGGATCTGGGCGGCCAAGGGGGCGAGCCTGTTTCTTGTGGCTCGGAACGCGGACAAACTGGCCGCAGTTGCGGCTGACCTGAAGACGCGCGGAGCCCACTATGTAGACACGGCGGTTGCGGACCTCGATGACACGTCGACGCACCCGGAGTTGCTGGCTCATGCGGTGAACTCGCTGACCGGCCTCGACGTGGCATATCTTGCTCACGGCGTGCTGGGTGATCAGGCGCAGGCGGAGGCGGATTTCGGGACGGCGGAGCAGATTCTGCATACGAACTTTACGGCGCCGGTGTCGCTGCTGACCTGGCTGGCGAACTACTGCGTGCAGCGGCACTCGGGCGTGCTGGCGGTAATCTCGTCGGTGGCGGGAGATCGTGGCCGGAAGTCTAACTATGTTTATGGATCGTCGAAGGCGGGCTTGTCGGCGTTCCTTGGTGGACTGCGGAATCGCGTGGATCGGGAAGGCGTGACCGTGCTGACGATCAAGCCGGGGCCGACCAAGACGGCAATGACCTCGTCGATGCCGGGAAGCGAGAAGTTCGCGGACGTGAACGCGGTGGCGAAGAGCATCGTGGCGGCTGTCGATGCGAAGAAGGACACGCTGTATGTCCCGGGGAAGTGGGCGCTGATCATGTTCGTGCTGACGCATATCCCTGAGACGATCTTCAAGAAGACGAATACCTAGGAACGCGATCTCAGCGATTCCGCCATTGCTTGCGGGCCGGAGCTGTAATCGCCCGATGAAAATGGCCTGCCCTTGAAAAGGCAGGCCATTTTCAGCACGGGACTCTGGTTGGATATTTGGAATCGTCCGCTATTGCACATGGAGATTCACTGTGGTTTTAGCGCTGTCGCCCGAGACCGTGTCGGTAGCGGTAATCGTGATCGTGAAATCCTGATTTCTTGACTGCAGACCGCTTCCGCAACCTGTTGTTAATAGCAACGCTGTCAACGACAGGGTAGCTATGAGGAGTAGGTGCGGAAGCTTCCTCATGGCTTGGCGCGACCGTTTGAAGAAGAAGCCGGGGATAAGAAGGTAGCCAAATGTGATCGGTGACAGAGGCGAGTTCCGCGGGTGCTGCTCACGCGCTACTTGAATCGTTGTCTGGATCGTCATCTTGACCTGGGTGGTTCCTGCACCTGCGGGAACTTGAGTTGGCGAGAAAGTGGCCGTGGCATCGTTGGGAAGCCCTGTCGCCGTTAGCTGTACTGGGTGTGGGAAGGTCGATCCCTTCCCAGGGGCGACGGTGAGAATGAAGTCCACTGAACCGGCGGGAACCACGGTTGCCGAAGGTGGAGTAGCGGTCACTGTAAATCCCTCTGTGACAAGAAAGGTTGCCGTAGTGGTTGCTGCGGAGAAGTTGGCCGTAGCAGCCTGCGACGCACTCAGAGTTACGGAGCCTGTACCGGAAAGCGTGACCGTGTTTCCGGCGATGATGGCCGGCCCCGAGACGACGGAGTAAGTGAATGCCCCGGGAGAGTTAGAGGTTGGTGCGACCGTAAAGGGCGGAGCTCCGAAGACCTGGTTCGCTACGGAGAAGGAGATGGCGGGCGTTGCGGTCGCGACGAGGAATGTTGTTGTCGCAGAGCCTGCGCTGTATTGGGCCGTCGCGGCTTGTGAGGCCTGGAGGGTGACGGAGCCTGCGCCGGCGAGCGTTACTGTGTTTCCGGAGATTGTGGCCGGCCCTGAGACTACGGAGTAGGTGAAGGCCCCGGGAGAGTTTGAGGTCGCCGTGACCGTAAACGGCGGAGTGCCGTAGACCTGGTTGGCCACCGAGAAGGAGATAACAGGGGTTCCGGCGGAGACTTGGAATGTAGTCGTTGCGGAACCGGCGGAATATTGCGACGTTGCAGCTTGAGAAGCCTTGAGGGTGACGGAGCCCGTTCCGGTGAGCGTTACTGTGTTTCCTGAGATCATGGCTGGTCCAGAAACAACGGAGTATGTGAATGCTCCCGTGGAGTTTGAAGTCGCCGTAACGGCGAAGGGTGAAGCGCCGTAGATCTGGTCCGCGACGCTAAAGGAGATCGTTGGGGGCGCCATCGATCCGGTTCCGTTTAGCAGGATGATTTGGTTCGCGTAGTTTGGGGCGGCAGCGTTGAGGGAGTCATCCACGAGAGTGAGCTTCCCGGAGATGGCGCCTACCTGAGTTGGAGTAAAGCTGAGCAGCTCCTTGCAGGAGGTTCCAGCCGCAAGGGTTGCTGGACTCGAGGTCGAAGAGGAGACGGGGCAGGTGGACGCGCTGTCGATCGAAAATTGATCACTGATGGTCGGGTTTGAACCGCTAAGAGGTGAGGGGAAAGTAAGCGGCTGGTTTCCTGCGTTCGTGACCGTGACTGTCTTCGGACTATCGGTGCTCGTGGAGCCATATGCTGTGCTGGAGAAGCTGAGAGTGGGCGGCGTCACCGTATCGAGTCGCTTGATGGCGTGGGCGCCTTTATCCGCGACAAGGACGTTGCCGCTGCCGTCGACAAAGAGTCCCGCCAGAGCATTGAAGCCGCTGCCAATCGTGTTGACGGAAGTGTATCCGCCTGTGGCTAGGACTTCTTTGACCACGTTGTTTGTACTGTCGGCGATGAAGATGTTGTTGTTGCTGTCGAGCGCTATCTTGCTCGAAGGGTCGAATCCGGTCGCCAAGGGGTCGGTATTCGTGTAGTCGCCGGTTCTGGCGATCTCCTTCAAAGTTCCGGCGTCAGCTACGAAGACATTCCCGGTTGCATCGACGGCGATTCCGGAGGGATTTGTGTAGCTGGCTCCCAGCGAGTAAGTCGAGACATATCCTCCCAGGAAGGGAATCTCTTTTATGGGATTGTTGCTGGAGTCCACAACGAAGACGTTCCCTCCACCGCTAACGGCGACGCCGAGAGGAGCGGTAAAGCCGCTGCCGATCGAGGCGATGGTGGTGTATCCGCCGGTGGCGAATACTTCCTTGACCGCGTTGTTTCCCGTGTCCGCGACGAAGGTATTCCCCTCTCCATCTATAGCGATTGAGCTCGGGGCGTTGAATCCGGAACCTACAGCATGAGGATTTGCATATCCTTCGGAGGCGAGTAGTTCCGTGACCGTACCAGCCGATGCGTCGGCATAAAAGATGTTGCCGCTGCCATCTGCTGCCACCGATGAGGGTGCAATCGCGCCGCTTGCGAGGGTAATGTTCGTCGCAGGCCCAAAGGTGATTCTAGGTCCGGTGCCGGTGCCGTAGAGATAGGATGTGGCAACCAGATTTCCCGAAGAGTCTGTGAGCTCGATAGCTCCGACGCGAGAGCCGCTCGACTCAGGAGTGAAGCTGACATTGACGGTGCATGTCGACCCAGCATTGTAGGTGCCGGGTGGGTATGTACCGTTTGTGCAGATGTCTCCGGTTCCCGCATCTTTAAAGTCGAGCGATCCGGTCCCAAGCGTGAGGACTGAAGGGGAAGCGATCGTGATGGTGGACGGGAGATAGAAAGAGATGGCTAAGTTTGTTGGGCTGGTTTCTCCGACGGGTACGTTGCCGAAGTTGGCTCCCTGCGTCATGATCCGACTAACGGTGCTATTGCCGGAGTCGACCACGATGACGTCGCCCTGGTGATCTAACGCGATCCCAGCGGGATTCTTGAATCCTCCATAGAGAGTCAAAATGGTTGTGTAGCCCCCGTCTGCCAGCATCTCTTTGACCGAGGTTCCGTAGATGTCCGCGACGAAGATATTGCCGTGCGAGTCCAGCACGACATTCCTGGGATCTTTGAAATCGCCGCTGAGAGACCTGACTGTCGTGTAGTTCCCCGCAGCAAGAATTTCCTCAACAAAATAGTCCCCATAGTCGGCTACAAAGACGTTTCCTGCTGAATCCACCGCAACGCCTGTAGGGCCGCCTTGAGGGCCGCTGAAGCTGAATCCACCTCCCAGAGAGACCACGTTAGAGTAGTTTCCGGCCGCGAGGATTTCTTTGACTGCGAGATTTCCGTAATCAGCGACAAATACGTTGCCGCTGGTGTCGACGGCAACCCCGTAAGGCTGTGCAAATCCGCTGCCAATTGGGATAACGGTCGTATACCCGCTTGCCGCCGTGACTTCCTTGACAGCATTGTTTGTGGTATCAGCGACGAAGACGTTTCCGCTGGCGTCGAGGGCTATTCCGTTTGGGTCGCTAAATCCGCTCCCAATGAGATGGGCCGAAGTGTAACCTTCGGCAGCCAGGAACTCTTTGACTAAGTTGTTACCACTGTCGGCGATGAAGATGTTGTCGCTGCCGTCGACGGCAACACTGTTTGGGGCGTTCAAGCCGGATATCGGAACAGAGGCAACGGCGTCGGCCGCATAAGGTGCCTGCGCGAGAAGTGCGGTTCCTGAGAGAAGAACTACGGCGGTACAGAGACAGAGGGACGCGACGATGAAACGGCTAATCCCCGAGCGATGTCTACGTTGACTCAATAGCAAGTGAGACGCGAAGAAAGGAGTTACGACCATGAGGGCCCACCATCGAATTAGGTCGCTGACTCTGTGAAGATAACCATTTCGCTGGCTCGCTGGCAATAAGTCTTTGCTTCCGCCCAATAATAAGGTGACGTTTTTTACAACATGCTTTCCTCAATCTCATGGGACGCTACTGTTGCTGCTGGGCCATCTGCTGATGACGGGTAAGGGGTGGTGGCTGATCGGGCAGGGCGCTCGCCTTTTCGACCAGTGTCGACCAGTCCTCGGGGACGGGAAGTTCCTGGTCGAGCGAGGAAGTGCCTTCGCTGGGCGTGACGCGGACGGCGACGGTGAGCTCGCTGCCGGCGCGGCCTCGGAACATGCCATGGGTGGGTGGGACGTCGGCGTAGTCGCGGCCGATGGCGGTGCGGATGTGGCGGTCTCCAGCAACGAGGAGGTTGGTGGGGTCGAAGCCGACCCAGCCCAGCTGTGGGACGAGGGCTTCGATCCAGGCGTGGGTGGCGGAGTTCGCGGAGCGGTCGGTATCGAGCTGACCGTGGTAGAGGTAGCCGCTGACGTAGCGGCAGGGGATTCGGAGCTTCGACCGGACTAGGGTGATCATGACGTGCGCGAAGTCCTGGCAGACACCCTTGCGCGATGTGAGAGCTACGTCGATGGGGGAGTCGACCTTGGTGGATTTGGGGACGTAATCGAAGTAGCGATAGAGGCGCTCATTGAGATCGTGGAGGACCATGAGCGGGTCATCGCGGCGGCGGACATTGAGGTCGGCGGCGAGTTTGTCGAGGAGGGGGGTGGGTTCGCAGAATTCGCTGGGGAGGAGCATCTCCCAGTAGTCGCCGTTCTGCACGATCTCGTCGAGTTCCTCCCATGCGCCGGGAGCGAGGAATGAGGGGACGGGAGCGGAAGGCTGAACTTCGACGAGGGATTCAGCGACGATGACGAGCTGGCCGTGTTGACCGGGGATGTCGAAGTGGTGGACGTGGTTGGCGAGGTGGTCGCGATAGCTGAAGACACGGCAGCGCGGGCTGACGGAGAGATGGAAGGTGAGGCAGCGCTGGTTCTGGTCGCTGCGGGGGTGCATGCGAGTCTCCATCATGCTTTCGCTGACCGAGTTGCTATAGAGGAACTTGGTGAGATGGCGGATTGAGTAGTACATGGGTAGCCTCACTTCGTCGAGCGAGAAGAGGAGTCCAGAGTTCATTTTTTTGGCCGTCTGCCATGAACTGGCTGCTTGGTTGGAGTCTCTCGCGTCGGGGGAAGAGGAAGCCAACGAATTCGATGTTTTACCCACTCGGTCTAGCCTGCGAGGGCTGCCTGGATGGAGTAGTCGACGTAGATTTCGAAGATGGTCTCGTGGATCTCCCGGCACTGGGCCTGGATGGTTTGAAGGTAGGCGATGACACCTTGCTCCAGGATGTCTTCGACACGGTTGAAGCTTAGACCTGCCTGCAGACGTCCGGCAAGCCGGCTGAGGTGCAGCGTACGCTGCTTTCCGCTCTCTGCATGGATGGCCTCGAGCGAGTGCTGGAGGCTGTCAATGGCGAAGCGGAGGGAGTGGGGGAACTCTTCGTCCAGGAGGAGGAACTCAAGGATGCGATCCGGAGTAAGGTCGGCGGTGTAGACCTTGCAATAGGCTTCGAAGGCGGTGGCGGAGCGGAGCAGTCCCATCCAGTCGAGGTATTCATTGCCGCCGGGGAGCTGTTCGGGGAGCTTCCATAGGTCTTCGTGATAGGCCTCGAGGAGCTTGGCGGTGGCGGAGGCGCGTTCGATGTAGCGGCCGACCTGGATAAACTGCCAGCCTTCGCCGTGGCTCATGGTGGAGTCGGTGACACCCTGGAACTGGTGGACGGCTTCCATGACGCGCTGGAGGAACTCGGTCTGGCGCTCGGTGTTGGAGTTCTTCGCGTCGGCGAGCATGTCTGCCTGCATGCCGGGACGCGTGACTTCGAGATAGAGGCTGTTGAGGCGGTGCCACATTTCGGTCGAGATCTGCTCGCGGACGTGGCGGGAGTTCTCGCGAGCGTTGATGATGCAGGAGATGACGGAGCCCTTGAAGGATGTGTCGAAGGTGAGCTCGTAGGTGAGGGAGTACGGATCGCCGCTCCACTCGATGTCCTTGGGGTTGCCGAGGGCTAGGAGAACGCGCTGCCAGCGGCGCTCGGCGGACACGGCGGACTCGTCGAGCATGAGGTTGAGGTTCACCTCGATGAGGCGCGTGATGTGCTCGGCGCGCTCGAGGTAACGGGACATCCAGTAGAGGGAATCAGCTACGCGTGACAGCAATGTGCAACCCTCCTAAACAAGATACAGATGCGCCCTAACGCCGGGCGGGCGGTACTGCGTACGCTGGACGCGCTTCGCGCCGAAAGCTACTGGCTTAGGACCCAGGTGTCTTTGCTGCCTCCGCCTTGCGAGGAGTTGACTACTAGGGAGCCTTTTTTTAGAGCAACGCGGGTGAGGCCGCCGGGGACGATGGTGACCTTGTCACCATAGAGGACGTAGGGGCGGAGGTCGACGTGGCGGGGCTGGAGTTCGTCGCCGATGAGGCATGGGGCGCGGGAGAAGGAAATGGTCGGTTGCGCAATATAGTTGCGCGGGTCGGCCTCGATTTTGGCGGCAAACTCTGCCTGTTCGGCCTTGGTGGATTGCGGGCCGATCAACATACCGTAGCCGCCGCTCTCGCCTACTGCTTTGACGACGAGCTTGTCCAGATTCTGGAGGACGTGCTGGCGGGATTTCTTGTCGGTAAGCAGGTAGGTCTTGACGTTCTGGAGGACAGGCTCTTCCGAGAGGTAGTACTTGATGATGTCGGGAACATAGGCGTAGAGGGCCTTATCGTCGGCGACGCCGGTGCCGAAGGCATTGGCGAGGGTGACGTTTCCGGCGCGGTAGGCGTTGAAGAGGCCGGAGACGCCGAGGATGGAATCGCCGCGAAAGGCCAGGGGGTCGATGAAGTCGTCGTCGACACGACGGTAGATGACGTCGACGCGGCGCAGGCCGCTGGTGGTGCGCATGTAGACGATGTTGTCGTGGGTGACGAGGTCGCGGCCTTCGACGAGCTCGATGCCCATCTGACGGGCGAGGTAGGCGTGCTCAAAGTAGGCGGAGTTGAAGACGCCCGGCGAGAGTAGAACGATGTTGGGCTCTGGTCTCCCTTCAGGGGCGAGTGAGCGCAGGGTGCCTAGCAGGAGTTGGGTGTATTGCTCGATGGGGCGGACGTTGTAGCTGCGGAAGAGTTGGGGGAAGATCCGCTTCATGACGCGGCGGTTGGTCAGCATATAACTGACGCCCGAGGGGACGCGGAGATTGTCTTCGAGAACGACAAACTCGCCGTTCTCCATGCGGATGAGGTCGGTGCCGCAGATGGCTATGTAGACGTTGCGCGGGACCTGCAGGCCGATCATCTGGCGGCGGAAGTGCTTGCAGCTATAGACGACGTCGCGGGGAACGATGCCGTCTTCGAGGATTCGGCCTTCGTTGTAGATGTCTTTGAGGAAGAGATTGAGCGCGGTGATGCGCTGGGTGAGACCGCGTTCGACCGTGGCCCACTCGGCGCTGGTGATGATGCGCGGGAGCAGGTCGTAGGGGAAGATGCGCTCAGTACCTTCATCGCGACCGTAGACGGTGAAGGTGATGCCCTGGTTGAGGAAGCTGACGTCGGCGGAGTTCTTGCGGCGACGGAGTTCTTCCTTCGAGAGGGTGTTGAAGAGCTCGAGCAGAGGCTCGTAGTGGGGGTGAAGCTCGTTTTCACCGGCGAACATCTCGTCGTAGGCATGGTCCAGCAGGTAATTCTTCAGTGCAGGATGCGCGAACTGGTTCGTCTGGGATGGGTTCATGGAAGTTTTGAGTATAGAGCATATTGGCGGGGATCTGTCTCATTAACAGGTGCGGACGGGATTGCGTGCATTCTGAAGAGGCCCTGTGCGACTCCGCGAGATGCCCATGGCAGAACGCTGGAAGTTGGTCCGATATAAGTCGAAGTGGAGGCGGCGGATACTGCGCGCGATGCGTGCGGCGTCGGTCATTGTGCTGCTAGTTGGATGGGGATTCAGCTCGTTAAACGCGCAGGAGGTGGAGTGGCAGCCCTCGGCGGGACACACGCAGATGCCCATCTGGCCGGGAGCGGTGCCGGACGCGCGGCCTGCCAAGAATCCGGAAACGACGAAGACGGAGACAAAGGAGTTGGTTGCGGGGCGACCATGGCTCTATATCAGTGATGTCACGCGACCGACGATGACGCTTTATCCGCCGAAAGGGAAGAATACCGGCGCGGCGGTGATCGTGTTTCCGGGCGGGGGATATGAGGTTCTCGCGATTGACCTGGAAGGGACGGAGGCTTGCGATTGGCTGGTGTCGAAAGGCGTTACCTGCGTTCTGCTGAAGTACCGTGTTCCCGCGCCTCGGTCCGCGCCGTACTGGGGAGCGTATCCGCAGTCGAAGATTGCGCTGGACGATGCGCAGCGGACGATTGGGCTGGTCCGATTTCATGCGGCGGAGTGGAAGATCGATCCGCATAAGATCGGGGTGCTTGGGTTCTCGGCAGGCGGACATCTTGTGGCGGCGACCAGCGTTCACTTTGGAAAGAGGCTCTATCTGGCGGTCGATGCGGTGGATAAAGAGAGCTGCCGTCCGGACTTTGCGGTCGCGCTGTATCCCGGGCATCTGTCGGTGAAGGAAGGGACATTGGGCCTGAATCCGGATATTGCCAGCCACATTACGAAGCAGACGCCGCCGACGTTCTTATTGCAGAACGAGAATGACCATGTCGATACGGTGTGGGACTCGCTGACCTACTATGCGACGCTAGAGAAGGCTGGGGTGAAGGTAGAGTTTCATACCTACGCGGAGGGCGGGCACGCGTTCGGGCTGCGGAGGACGAAGTATCCGGCGACCGGGTGGCCGGAGTTGGTGGAAAGGTGGTTGAAGACGATTGGGATGATTGAGGAGTGAGAGTTGTGGCGCGGCCCATCCATCGCGATAGTGCCACGATGAATGGTGCACAGAGTTGCGGCTGTTTATGAGGAGACGAAATTCGGGGTCTCTCCACTGCGCTTTGCTCTGGTCGGATGACGATTCTTGAAGGAGCGAGTTTACGACTGGATCTGTTGGCCGTCTTTGCTGAAGTAGCTTAGGTTGCGGCGGTAGCAGCGCTGCTTGTCGAGGTCGAAGGCGATGCAGGAGTCAAAGGGTTTCGAGTAGACGTGGAGGCTGACGCAGCCGGTCGAGCCTGCGTTTTCGATCTGATGGATGGTCTGGAGCTTATCGACGGTGACCATGCCGGTGCCTTCGGCGCAGGCGACGGAGCCGATGCGGTCGAGCTGAAGCTCGGTGGCGCCGCCGAGACAGTCGATGTTGACGACGTTCTGGTTCTCGGGGGCGTTGCAGCTCCCGTGCTTGTACTCGTGGGTGACAACCTCGCCCTGGGCGACGGTCATCCAGCCAAGCTGGCCGTTGTGGGTGTGGATGGCGGTCTTCTGGCCAGGCGACCAGCAGATGGTCATGACCTCGAAGAGATCGTCGCGGTAGATGAGGTTGCGGGTGTAGAAGCTATCCCGCCACCATACGTAATTCTTGAGGGCTTCTGCGCGGAGGGGCATGGCGGCCATGTACTTGGCGATGCGGTCCTTTGTGATGAGGTCGCGCTCGAGTTCCTTGAGGCCGGCGACGAAGTCCCCGATGGAGGTGTGAAGGGGGTGGGTCTCGGTGGCGGGTTGCAGGGGCATAGCGCGCGGTCTCCTGTTTTTATTATCACCAATCTTTAGCCTGCGCGCTTGCAGCTGTATGAGAAACGGCATCCGAATCAGTAGAATCGGGCGGAGACGGGTTGACCCCCGGACGAGGGTTTCAAGCGAATGCGAACATCTCGAAGGTCGATAGGGCATTGCGCCGTCTCGTTACTCTTGGCTATTGTTGTACTGCTTTTGCTCGCGGAGCGGCGGGCTGATGCCTACTCGGTGCTGTCGCATGAAGAGGTGGTAGATCTCGCTTGGCTGCCACAGATTGTGCCGCTTCTGAAGGCTCGGTATCCGGGTTTGACCGACGATCAGCTGCGTATGGCGCATGCGTATGCGTATGGCGGGTCGATCATCCAGGACATTGGCTATTATCCATTTGGCAGCCACCAGTTCTCCGACATGGTGCATTACGTGCGCAGCGGAGATTTTGTCTCGACGATGATTCGCGAGTCGAACGACCCTAATGAGTTTGCGTTTGCGTTGGGGGCGCTTGCCCACTATTGCGGGGACGTGGAGGGGCATCCGACGATCAACCTGGTGACTTCGCAGCAGAATCCGAAGCTGCGGGCGCGATTTGGGCAGATTGTGACCTATGACGAGAACCCGGTGGCGCATGTGCGGACGGAGTTCGGGTTCGATGTGGTGGAGGTGGCGCACGGACGCTACTCGCAGGAGAACTACCGGGATTTCATCGGGTTCCAGGTCTCCAAGCCGCTGATGGAGCGGGCGTTTATGGAGACATACGGAGTTCCGGTGAACTTGATTATGAAGAACGAGGATCTGGCGATTGGGAGCTACCGATGGGCGGTTAGCAGCCTGATTCCGAAGATGACCAAGGTTGCGTTGGTGAGCTACAAGGGCGATATCGAGAAAGAGAATCCAGGGTTCGACCATAAGAAATTTGTTTACCGGTTGAAGCGAACGGAGTTTGAGCAAAGTTACGGGACGCAGTACGCGAAGCCGGGCTTCGGAACGCGGGTGCTGGCGTTCTTTATCGGGATTCTGCCAAAGGTGGGGCCACTGAAGTCGCTACAGGTGAAGGTGCCGGACGCCGCGCAGCAGGACCTTTATCTGAAGAGCATCAACCATACGGTTGACCGTTATGACCACTACCTTGAGGCGATGACGCAGCAGACTGCTTCGGTGACCACGGTGATGACGGCACCGGAGTTGAAAGAGATCGATCTCGATACGGGCCATCCGGCACAGTTTGGCGAGTATCAGCTCGCGGATGAGTCGTATGGCGGCCTGCTGGATCTGCTACTCCATGATCCTAAAACTCAGATGAAGGCAGACGTCAGACAGAGCTTTGTGGACTTTTACAGCAAGCGGAGCCAGCCAGAGTGGTACGCGAAGAAGCCTAAGGTCTGGGAGAAGCTGCAGGTGGACTTGAAGGCGTTCGATGCGACTGGGGCTGCAAACGCGATTGCTGCTGCGGGAGCGGCGGAATCGTCGGCAACTACCGCGCCAACTGCGGTAAACTAAAAGAGCCGCGCATTTTCATATTTAGTACTACCCGAACCGCCCGAAAAGCGCCCAAATCGCAAACAAGACAGGATACCTTCGCAGTGAGCAGCCCGACCGCAGTCGCCCTTAAGCCAATCTTCAATATTGCAATCATCGCGCACGTCGACCATGGCAAGACCACCCTTGTGGACGCCATGTTGCGTCAGAGCGGAACGTTCCGTGCGAACGAAGCGCTGACCGAGCGCGTGATGGACTCGAACGACCTTGAAAAAGAGCGCGGAATTACGATTCTGGCGAAGAACACCGCTCTTTACTACCACGACAACAAGATCAACATCGTCGACACCCCGGGCCACGCGGACTTCGGCGGCGAGGTAGAGCGCGCACTGAAGATGGTCGACGGCGTTGTGCTGCTGGTCGATGCTTCGGAAGGTCCGCTGCCGCAGACGCGGTATGTGCTTTCGAAGGCGCTTGAGGCTGGTCTTACGCCGATGGTGGTCATCAACAAAATTGACCGGCCCGACGCGCGCGTTCAGGAAGTATTGAATGAAGTCTATGACCTGTTCATCGACCTCGACGCGGATGAGTCCGTGCTCGATTTCCCGGTGATGTACACGAATGGTAAGGCAGGCACGGCAACGTCCGATATGGCGATTCCCGGAGTCGACCTGCAACCGCTCTTCGAGCAGATCATCCAGACGATTCCCGTGTCCAAGGGTGACCCCGAAGGTACGCTGCAGATCCTAGTGACAAATCTCGACTACTCGGACTATCTGGGACGTCTGGCTATCGGTCGCGTCTTCAACGGAACGATGCGGACAGGCCAGGAATACAGTGTCGCGAAGATCGACGGAACGTTTACCAAGCACAAGATCACGAAGCTGTTCAGCTTTTCGGGGCTGAAGCGCACGGATATCGAAGAGACGCAGATTGGCGACATCGTTGCGATCGCGGGTATTCCCGGCATCTTTATCGGTGAGAGCTTCTGCGACATCGAAGACCCGAAGCCGCTGCCTCCGATCATCATCGACGAGCCGACGATTGCGATCCAATTCAACGTGAACAACGGGCCGTTTGCCGGACGTGAAGGCAAGTTTGTTACCTCGCGTAACTTGAAGGATCGTCTCGATAAGGAACTGCTGACGAACGTGTCGATCAAGATGCAGGACACGGGATCGCCGGATGCGTTCAAGGTGCTGGGCCGCGGCGAGTTGCAGCTTGGAATTCTGATCGAGATGATGCGTCGCGAAGGCTTCGAGTTGATGGCGAGCCGTCCGGAGATTGTTACGAAGCGGATTGACGGCAACTTGATGGAGCCGGTTGAGCAGCTTTCGATCGACGTTCCGGAAACCTTTGTCGGAACCGTGATCGAGCGTCTTGGGCCGAGAAAAGGCGAGATGAACAAGATGACGAACCACGGTTCGGGACGGGTTCGCATGGAGTTCCGGATTCCCAGCCGCGGGTTGATCGGGCTTCGTTCGGAGATGCTGACCGAGACGCGTGGAACGATCATCATGAACTCGATTCTTGATGGCTATATTGCCTACCAGGGCGAGATTCCGCAGCGCCTTTCGGGCGCTCTGATCTCTGACCGTCAGGGAACGACGACGGCTTACGCGCTCGATGGTCTCCAGGATCGCGGCATTCTGTTTGTGGCCGATGGTGTTGAGGTGTACGAGGGCATGATCGTCGGCGAGCACTCGCGCGATAACGACCTCGACGTGAACTGCGTGCGTGAGAAGAAGCTTTCGAACATGCGTGCTTCGGGTTCGGACGATGCTGTGCGGCTGGTGCCTTACAAGCAGTTCACGCTGGAGCAGTGTATCGAGTTCATCGCGGACGACGAGCTGGTTGAGGTAACGCCGAAGTCGCTGCGCATCCGCAAGAAGGTACTGCAGCCGAACCGGCGACCGAAGCGCGGAACGAGCGCTCCTGTCGAGCTGTAACTTCAGGCGATACAAATTGAAGAGGCCCGCATCCGGTGGATGCGGGCCTTTTTGTTTCTGGGGGAGTCTTGTGGAAGCCTCACTCATCGCGGTTTTGCTGCGATGAATGGGGTACAGAGTGGTGGCAGAGCCAGCGTGCCATTTTCGGGAGACCGGAGTTGCAGAAAGGGTCTATATTAGCTTTCTTGCGGTGGGCGTCATCCTATAGCTAAGTTGAAGGACTTTGAGAGGCCGTGTATGCGCAGAATTTCTGTATGTCTGATCGCCGCGATGAGCGGTGTGTTG
Source organism: Granulicella aggregans (assembly GCF_014203275.1). Taxonomy (GTDB): domain Bacteria; phylum Acidobacteriota; class Terriglobia; order Terriglobales; family Acidobacteriaceae; genus Edaphobacter. The sequence continues at coordinate 389,444 of NZ_JACHIP010000005.1, read as the reverse complement.
TTTGGAGGGACGGCGCTTGCGCAGGGTCCCACTTCTGCGAAGGACAATGAGCGCGCGAATGCGTTGCTGAAGCAGATGACGACCGAGGAGAAGGTCGGGCAGTTGAATCAGCCGTTCTTCTTCCCGGTGCCGGTGCCAGGCATGAAGACGGATACCGTGTCCTATGAGGACCGGGTGCGGCGGGGTGAGGTGGGGTCGTTCTTGTTTCTGACCGATCCGAAGAAGATCAACGAACTGCAGAAGATTGCGCTGACCGAGACGCGGCTGCATATTCCGATTTTGTTTGGTTTCGACGTCATCCATGGGTTTGATACCGAGTGGCCGGTGCCGATCGCTACGGCGGCTTCGTGGGATCCGGCGCAGGCCGAAGCCGGACAGGCGATGGCGGCGGAGGAGGCGGGACACGCAGGCCTGCGGTGGAGTTTTGCGCCGATGCTCGATATTGCGCGCGACCCGCGTTGGGGAAGGATCTCAGAGGGTGCGGGCGAAGACCCGTATCTTGGGGCGGCGATGGCGCGGGCGCAGGTGTTTGGATTTCAGGGACGACCGGGAAGTCCGCGGCCGTTTATGGCGACGATAAAGCACTTCGCGGGCTACGGTGCGGCTGAGGGTGGACGGGATTACGACGCTGCGTACATCTCTGAAGAGGAACTGCAGAATGTTTATCTGCCGCCGTTTCGTGCTGGAGTGGAGGCGGGCGCGGGAACGGTGATGAGCGCGTACATGGATTTGAACGATGTTCCGGCGGCGGGGAACATTCATCTACTGCATGACTTGCTGAGAGAGCAGATGGGATTCAAGGGCTTTGTCGTCAGCGACGCGTTCGCGGTGGGCAGCCTGGTAACGCAGGGGTTCGCGAAAGACAGGCTCGACGCGGCAGGGCGCGGCGCGGCTGCGGGCGTGAATATGGACATGGGCTCCGGGACGTATCTGGAGAATCTGAAGAAGCTGGTGGATGCGGGCAAGGTCTCGCAAGCGCAACTTGACGAGCTTGTGCGGCCGATCCTGGCGGCTAAGTATCACCTTGGGTTGTTTGAACACCCCTATGCGGACGCGACCGACGGCACGCATGTGGAGATGCTGGCGAAGCATCGCGCGGCTGAGCGGACGGCGGCGGCGCGGACTGCGGTGCTGCTGCGGAACGAGGGCGGTGTGCTGCCGCTGTCGAAGTCGGTGAAGAAGGTCGCGGTGATTGGGCCGCTGGGCAACTCCGGCGCCGACATGAATGGGCCGTGGAGTTTGACGGCGAAAGGCGAGGACTCGGTTTCGGTGTACGCGGGGATCAAGGCGAAGCTGCAAAGTGCTGATGTTGAGTTTGCCGAGGGTGTCCAGATTGCGAAGGCGTTTCCGTCATCGTTCGATGGCCTGTTCGGGGCGAAGCTGGAGACGCCGTGGAGCGGGGACGAGGCTGCGAGTGAGATGAAGAAGGCGCTTGATCTGGCCAGTAGCTCGGATGTGGTTGTGATGACGCTGGGCGAACTCGCGGGGATGGACTTCGAGTACTCGTCGCGTTCATCGCTGATGCTACCGGGCAAGCAGCAGGAGTTGCTGGAGAAGATTCAGGCGATGGGCAAGCCGGTGGTGCTGCTGCTGTTCAGCACGCGTCCGCTGGATCTGCAATGGGCTTCAGAGCATATCCCGGCGATCATGGATTGCTACTTCGGCGGGACGGAGGCGGGCAACGCCGTGGCGGATCTGCTGGTGGGCGATGCGGTTCCGGGGGGCAAGCTGCCGGTGAGCTGGCCGAGGGCGGCAGGGCAGATTCCGGTGTATTACGCGCATACGGAATCGCATAAGCCGTATGACTCGAAGGAATTCACGTCTCGCTACTGGGATGTTGAGACGTCTCCGCTGTATCCGTTTGGGTACGGGCTGAGCTATTCAACGTTCACGATCTCCGACCTGAAGCTGAGCGCGAAGAGCTCGCCGGTGAACGGCGCGATAAAAGCAACCGCCATGATTACAAATACAGGAGCGGTCGCGGCGGACGAGGTGGTGCAGCTTTATATTCACCAGAAATATGGATCGGCGTCGCGACCAGTGCGGGAGCTGAAGGGCTTCGAGAGGGTGACGCTGAAGCCGGGAGAAAAGCGCGAGGTGACGTTCACGATCGGGCATGATGAGCGGAATTACTGGAGCGCGGCGAAGAACGGATGGGTAGTTGAGCCGTCGGAGTTTGATGTCTGGGTAGGGGACAGCTCGGCGGCAACGTTGCACGACAGCTTTATCGTGGCGGAGTGAGGCTCAGACGCGACGGCATTTGAATGTGTGGAAGCGACGTTGCGGGGCTACGTCTGTCAAAGAATCTGTATGCTGTTTCCAGATTAGCCGGAGGGGTTGATGCAGCTTGAGGACAAGCGTGTATTACTGGCCGCCGCGGCCTTGGTGACGTTGCTTGCGGCTGCGATGGGTGCGTTTGCGCAAGCTCAACCGAAGCGGTCTCTGCTGGCGCTCTCGAAGCGGGACCACACTCTGTCGATCGTGGATGCGGATACGTTGCAGGTGATGGCGAAGGCACCGGTGGGGCCTGACCCGCATGAGGTGATCGCGTCGGACGATGGCAAGACGGCGTATGTGTCTATCTATGGTGGCGGGCGTTTTCACGCGTTGTCTGTGATTGATTTGGTGGGGCAAAAGGCGCTGCCGGACATCGATACGGGCGCATTGAACGGGCCGCATGGGTTGGCGTTCGCGGACGACAAGGTTTGGTTTACGGCGGAGGGTGCAAAGGCGATTGCGACCTACAATCCTTCAACGGCGCAGGTGGAATGGATCATGGGAACGGGGCAGGACCGGACGCACATGATCTATGTTGCGAGGGACGAGAAACATATCTACACGACGAATGTGAGTTCCGCGACGGTGACCGTTCTGGAGCTGGTGACGCTGCCTCCGATGGGGCCACCCCCAGGTATGAAGCCACCTCCGGGCATGTCGCAAGGTGGTCCGCCTCCGGGAGGGAACGCGCCGCGGATGGACTGGAAGGAGACTGTGATCCCGGTGGGCAGAGGCGATGAAGGATTCGACGTGACACCAGATGGGACCGAACTGTGGACCGCGAATGCACAGGATGGAACTTTGTCTGTGATCGACCTGACGAGCAAGAAAGTGATGGCGACTATTGCGGCAAAGACCTTCGGGGCGAACCGGTTGAAGTTTACTCCGGATGGCGAGCGTGCGGTGATCTCAAGCCTGGGTGACGGGGATCTGGTGGTCTACGACGTGGCTTCGCGGAAGGAGTTCAAGCGGGTGAAGATCGGGCATGGAGCTTCGGGGATACTGATGGACCCGGTGGGCAACCGTGTTTTTGTATCTTGCGGACCGGACAACTATGTGGCCGTGGTGGATCTGAAGACGCTACAGGTGACGGGGCATGTGGATGTGGGCGGCGATCCGGATGGGCTGGCGTGGGCGGCGCAGTAATGGGGATGAAAGCGGGAAAGACAAAGACGAAATGCGGGGGCCCTCCATTTCGCTACGCTCCGGTGGAGATGACGCTTCTGAAAGGGCTAAGTCGAGATTATGGCCTCTTGTTCGGCGGGTTTTCGAGAGGTATAGTCATCTCGGTCGAGCGGGGGCCGGGACTCGGATTGCCAATTAGAGAGGACATAGACTCGGCTCGTAGAGAGAGCGTCAAGGGCGCGATGATTGTGAGCCGAAAGAGGATTGCGTCGCGATTCTTAGCGGGTGCCTTCGTATGCATGTTCGCGGTGGGGCGTTCGTTGGCTGGACAGGGTGCGGAGCATGATCCGAGGCCGGGATATGTCGGCGATGCGGCTTGCGCGCACTGTCATGCGGGTGAGACCGGCTCCTACATGCACACGGCGCATCGAGCGGCATCTGCACCGGCGAACGACCGAAGTCTGCTGGGGAGTTTTCGCAGCGGCGAGAATGTTCTGACAATCCATGATGAGGCGAAGAATCCTGAGCTGCCTTCGCTCTTTTTCAAGATGGAGAGGGACGGCACGGGTTTCTCACAGACTGCAGTGACGGGATGGGGGAAGGAGACACACAAGCGCCGCGAGAGCATCGACGTGGTGACTGGGTCGGGAGCGCGCGGGCAGACGTATCTCTATTGGCAGGGCGACAAGCTGTTCGAACTGCCGGTGAGTTACTGGAGTGATGGCAAGCGATGGGTGAACAGCCCCGGGTACACGGATGGCACTGCGGATTTCACGCGACCTGTGAATCCGGGGTGCATGGAGTGCCACGCGAGCTATATCGCGGCGGCATCCAGCGACGCGATGACGAATGCGTATGTGAAGACGACCCTGGTGACGGGGATTACCTGCGAGAGCTGCCATGGCGGCGGGTCGGCGCATGTGGCGAAGTATTCCGCGGGCGCGGCGCATGGAGGCGATGCAGCGATCCTGAATCCGGCGAAGTTTACGCGGGACCTGCAGGTGGATGCCTGCGCGGTCTGCCACGGCGGGATACAGAGGAGGGCCTTGCTCCCGGCGTACTCGTATGTGCCGGGGAGGCCGCTGAAAGATTACTTTGAATCGATGCCCGGGGCGGCGGCGGAGCATCCAGACGTGCATGGAAACCAGGTGGGACTGTTGCAGCGAAGCAAGTGCTATCAAGGTTCGGCGACGCTCTCGTGCTCGACCTGCCACAACGTGCATGAGCCGGAGAAGGTGGCGGCTGCTTACTCGGAGAAATGTCTGACATGCCATCAGTGGCAGAGTTGCGGGGTGGCGAAGACGCAGGGAGCGGCGATCAAGAAGAACTGCATCGACTGCCATATGCCGGTGGAGGAGACGCAGGTGATCGCCTCCGAGACGGCGGGGCAGACAGTGCGCGCCCGGATGAGGACCCACTGGATAAAGGTCTATCCGATGGCGAAGATGGGTGCGTCTGCGGGACTATAATTTGCGGCAGCGATGGCCTGGTGCTTTGCGTAAGGCTTGATGGCTTCTGTACTCGGGTCCGCGATGCTGGAGGTGGATATGCGAAGAGAGCGCCTGCTTAAGTGGATACTCTTAGCTGCCGGAATGAACTGCCTGCTGGTGGATGGCGCACGAGGACAGAACAGTCCGTCGCAGGTGCTGAAGCTGCCTGACCCAACGCCGCGAGAGATTGATCCGCGTCTCCGCAACCATGCTGAAGACCCGGCGGCGGCCGCCGCGATGCGGAGGGCGGTCGCGGCACAGAACGAGAAGCGCAGGCAGCTGATTGTGTGGGCAGCGAATGAACTGGTGGTGTTGTCGGAGCGTGCGGAGAAGGCGGCCTCTGGGCCGGCGGGTGATGCCTCGAAGGCGGAGCTTGCCGCGAACGTAAACAAGATCGAAACGCTGGCGAAGAATCTCGCCATTGCGATGAAGGCGCAGTGATGAGGGCTACGTTGCAGCGGCGAAGGTGGATCTGCTCATTAGTGCTCACGCTCATTCTGATGGCCGGAGTTCCGGCTGCGCTAGCGCAGAGTCAGGCGGAGCCTTCTGCGAATGCGAGCACGAAGGCTGAATCATTCGACCCGAAGCGTGTAAAGCTGATCGCGGATACACACAGGATGCTTGCGCTTAGCCGCGAGGTGCAAGCGGAGATGGCGAAGAATGGCCCGGATACGCTGTCGCTGGCGATGGTGAAGAAGGTGGAGGAGCTGCAGAAGCTGGCTGCAGTGGTGAAGGCGGAGGTGGGGAAGGTGCCATAGTTACGGGTGCTGTGATGATGGAGTTGTGTCCAGTTGCTGAGTGAGAGGACGGCTGCTTTGCTGCTTCATGGTGCTTACGATCTCGAACTCCGATTTGGCGAGGGCCTTGTTGCCGGTGGCCTGATAGATCTTCGCGAGGCGCCAGTGGGCAGAGACATAGCTGGGGTCGAGTAGGATGGCTTGTTGAAGCTGCTTCATGGCGTCTTCGGGGTGGCCGGTCTCGCCATAGACGATTCCGAGATCGCGGTGGACCATTGCGGATGAGTTCGGAGCAGCGACAAGTTGTTCGAGATCGGGGCGGGCCTTCTCGAACTGATTGATCTCTACGAGCGAGTCGGCGAGGTAGGCGCGGGCCTGGCCCTGGGTGGGGTTGATGTTGAGCTCGGCCTCGAATTCGACAGCGGCTTCGTCGAAGTGCTGCTGCTTCCAGAGGAGATAGCCAAGTCCGAAGTGTGCATTGGGCTCGCTGGGGTTGGCGTGGGTGGCGGCGCGAAACTGTCCGATGGCGCCGGAGTCGTCACCTTTCTCGTCGAGCGCTTCGCCAGCGATCATGTCGGCTTCAGCGGAGTCGGCGTTGAGAGCCAGGATTTGTTTGTAGACGGAGAGGACGCAGTCGTACTGCTTGCTCCAGAGGCAGCTGTGAGCGAGCGTGAGACGGAGGGTGAGGCTTTGGGGATCGTTGGCGGCGGAGCGTTCGAGGTAAGGGATCGCAACGAGATAGTCGCCCATGCCGAAGTGGGCCATGCCGAGGAGGATAGTTAGATGATTGACGGTCGCGGCATCGGGATGGAGACTGAGCAGCGCGGAGAAGTTCTTGATGGCGGCGGGGAACTGGTTTGCCTTGAAGAGCACGAGGCCGAGGTTCATCTGCAGGCCGGGCATATTCGGGGCGAGCACGAGGGCTTTGTTGTAGCTGGCGATGGCGTCGGCGTAGTGCTCCTGACGAGAGGCGAGCAGGCCGAGATGGGCGAAGGCTTCGGCGTTGCCGGGATCGGAGGCGGCGATGGAGTGCCACGCTAGTTCTGCTTCTACGGTGCGGCCCCGTTGTTCGAGGGCGATGGCTGCGGCGCGATCCGGGGACTGTGCGACAGCTTGTAGTGAAGCTGCGGCGAGGATAAGGCAGAAGAGAGAACGCATGGAGGAGGAGAGGCGGTTTGTAGACGCGTTCATGATAACCGTGTGAAGGCACAAAAGAGAAACAGGCGCGGCAGAGAGACCTGCCGCGCCTGTTTCGGTTGGAGTGAGGTGGTTAGAACTTGAGTGATGCGCCAAGCTCAAGGACACGCGGGTCGTAGGTGCTGGTGATGGCACCGAAGTTTCCGTTGCCGTAGTTGTTGCTCACGCCGTTGAACTGGGTGTGGTTGAAGGTGTTGAAGGACTCGGCACGGAACTTGAATTCAATGCCCTCATGGATGACGAAGGTTTTGTAGAGTGAGGTTGTGAAGTTGTTGCGGCCAGGGCCGAGAACGGTATCCTTGCGAGCGTTACCAAAGCCCTGGTTGACGCCGCCAGCCCATACCGGGATTGGAGCGGAGAAGACGCTTGGGTCGAACCATTGGGTCGACTTCTTCGTGTAGTGGACCTTGCCATTTACGTTTGGACGGTTGCTGTAGCCTCCGCCGAGACCGACTGGATCGTAGCCCACCGACAGGCCAGGGCCCTGGTTCTGGATGATGACTCCGGTCTCTGCGATGAACGTTCCAGCGACTTCCCAGCCACCGGCGATGCTATGTGCGAAGGTGTTGGGGCTGGTGAAGAAGGGCAGTTTGTAGACGTAGTTGATGCTGAGGATGTTGCGCCGGTCAATTGCGCCCGACCCCTTGTCGTACTTCAGGTTGAAGGGGTTGCTGACGGTGGCTTCGTCGAAGCTGGTGATGTCGATCTCGTGCGACCACGTGTAGTCGATCTCACCGGTGAGGCCATGCTTGTTCTGGGCGCGCAGGCCAGTCTGGAAGCCGTTGTAGCCGCCATTGGTGCTGTTCTCCTGTTGCGTGATTCCCGTGTAGCCGACGAAGTTGCGAAGCTGGTCAGGAACCGGAATGGAGCTGGCACCAGGATTGGTCCCCGACTTGTTGTTCGGATCGCCTGCGTTAGCGCGGCTGTAGAGCGAGTTATCTGCCCTACCCGGAGTGTGGACCGATCCAAGAGCGGCCTGGGTTGAGGTTAGAGGTGTGTTCAGCGAATAGGTGTTGATGTTGCGCTCCACCTGCTGGTGCCATGCGAGATTTCCGACATACTGAACGACCAGGATCAGTGATGGCTGAAGCTCTTGTTGGACGCCAAGGCTGTACTGAACAACGCCGGGCGCTTTGTAAGTGCGCGCCAGGGATGTCAGGCCTTGAGCGAAGTTAGGCAAAGCTGCGGTGTTGCCTGTGGCGAAGCTGGTGTGCGGGTTGGAGAGATAGACGCTGGAAGCCTGCGGATCGTTGAAGTAAGGCTCGTTCGCGGCCGTGTTGTAGATGTCGTTGCCCTGGACACGTTCGTAGAAGGAGCCGAATCCGCCGCGGAGGATGGTCTTTCCGTGGCCGAAGATGTCGTCAGAGAAGCCGACGCGCGGTTGAAGGGTTGCGTAGTCGTTGGTGACGAGACCTTTGGGATATCCGTTGGTCCCGGCGTTATAGATGCCGTTCTGGTAGAAAGCTGTTCCGCCGACGGTCTGAAAGCCAGGGCCGGAAGCATTGAGCGTACCGTCAGCGTTGAACTGAGCTGCGGAGCTCTGCAGGTATTGCGTAGGATCGAAGTTGGCGATCTGGTTGGCGCGTTCGTAAGCGTGCGGCAAGGCATCATAACGGAGGCCAAGCTGCAAGCTGAGAGTTGGGGTAACGTGCCAGTTGTCCATGACGTAGGCCGAGGTCGTCTGATTCACGTAGTGATTGGTGTTCAGCGCCTGTGCCTGGTCGTAGGTTGAAGCGAGGCCAAGGATCATATCGACGAACGAATCATTGCTGAGCGTCCCGTATTTGAACTGCCCGCCGGGATCTCCGAATAGCTGCTGGTTCTTGGTGTAGCGGTTGTAACCGAGGCCGAACTTCATCTGATGTTTCCCGACGGCGTAGTAGAGGCTGCCGTTGGGCGAGTAGTCGCGGGCTGCGTTATGCCAGGGTGCGGAACCGGGATTCTCCTGAGTCCCGTAGGGTGATCCCCAATTCATATTGGGAACGTTTTTTGAGCCATTGGCGAAGAAGGGGCTGACTGTCCAACCTGAGGGGTTTTGTGAATTGGCGCTATTGGTGATGCCGATCACGTTGCCGTCGTAGTTGAAGCTGGCTTCGGCAAGCAGGTTCGGGCTGATGGTGTCGGTGAGTTTGACGACTGCGCTGTTGGAGGGGTTTGTAAGCGTGCTGGTGATGGTGGGATAGCTCGCTCCGGACCAGCCGAGCATCGGCGAAGCATAGCCCTGGATTACCTTATCGGCGAGATAGTGCCCGAGGATCTGAAACTTGTCGTTGAGCTTATGGTCGATGCGAACGACGTCGTCGCGAACGTAGATCGGCTGGTTGGCCGAGGAGACGTTCTGACCATTTGCAAGGTTGGGCTTCGGAACGATTCCGCTGGCCAGGTAGAGGATGGCGTTGGGGTCAAGCAAAGCGGCCGGGATGGTCTGGTTCGGGAACGGCTGCCCCGCTACTAGCCCAAGGGTCGCCAGCTTGGCGTTGTAGGCGGCGTCGCCTACGGTCGGAACAATGATTGAGGTAGTGGGCGCGAAGGCTGGAGCGACGTACGCCAAATTCTGGCCAGCGACCGGAAAGTCTGCCGCAGGCAAGGTGTTCACGGCGTTCGGAGTGCTGCCCTGTACGATCTTGCGCCACTCCTCATTCCAGAAGAAGAAGGTCTTTTCCTTACCGGTGTTGTAGGTCTTGGGAACGAAGAGAGGGCCGCCGATGTTGAAGCCGTAGATGTTGTAGTTGAGCTTGGTGCGCGCTTGACCGCCCTGCTTGTTGAAGTAGGTATTGGCGTCGTAGTCGGCGTTGCGGTTGAACTCCCAGATGGAGCCGTGGAACTTGCGGGTACCGCTCTTGAGGCCGAGCGAGATGGTCGCGCCGGAGGAGATACCGTAGTCCGGAGGATAGTTGCTGGAGAGCGTCTCAAGCTGTGAGATGGCGTCCTGCGAGGGCATGATGTTGGGGCCGCCTCCGCCGCCACGGTCGTCGGCTTCACCGCCGTCGATGAGCCAGATGTTATGGCTCTCGCGAAGGCCGTTCACGCTGATGTTGAAGTTGGACGCGACAGAAGTCGGCGTATTGCTGTCGGGCAGTGTCGTGCTGACGCCAAGTCCAAGGGCCACGAGCGCGGCGAAGTTGCGGTTTTCGGTAGCGATCTCGGAGAACTGCTCCGAGTTGATCAGCGTGCTGACCACGTTCGAGTCGGCTTGGACCTGCAGGGCGCTGGCTTCAACGGAGACAGTGGTGTCGACCGAGCCGACGATCATCGATATGTCCGAACGCAGGGTCTGCGAGATATTCAGTTCAAGGCCTGACTGCAGTGAAGTTTGGAAGCCTGGTGCTGTCACCTTGAGGGTGTAAGTACCGATATTGAGGCCGGGGAAAGTGAAGAAGCCGGAAGTGTTGCTGTCGGTCTCCCTGGTCAGGCCGGTGCTTGGGAGAGTGAGTATGAGATGCGCATTTGGAACGACCGCGCCCTGCTTATCGGTGACGATTCCGTTGATTTCTGAGTTCTGTTGAGCTGAACAGGTTAGAGAAACTACAAAGGCCAGCAAAAGAACGACTGGCAAGGATAGGTAACGCCTTATCTTTCGATTCACGGTTCACTCCTCCTAAAAAGTGTTGCGTCGTACGTGGGCCCAGGCTTATGCTTCTGGCCGATCCGCAGCTCGGCCTGCCGTGGCATTTCCTGCTATGCCGGAAAGAGCAACTCCGACCTTCGAGGCTTCGGTTGGCCTCTACAAAAACGATTCAGTTGATTCGGCTGCAAAATCTATACGCTTTTGCACGAAGGTGTCAATGGGTTGTTTCTAGAGAATTTTTTCGAGGCAGGCGGACGGACCACTTTTGGGCAAGGGGGTTCCCGGGAGCGTTTACGAACGACGGAAGGTTGAGATCTTCTGTGTTCTGAAACAATCTCCGCTAGTAAAAAACAATTTTCAAAGCAGTCGGGAAACGATTACTTGAGAATGGGAAGTTAGAGATAAGCGAAGCAGGAATTTTTCGTGGAAGGGAACCCTCAGTTACTCAAGCCAGTCAGTTTTCTAAATAACAAGTGGCTTTCGTGCTGAACTTTCGGCGCGATTTTGCCGCGTACCTGTTATCCCTGTTCCGTGGCCAACGGCGAGCCTATCCGCTTGCGACGGACCAGCCATAACAGGATTCCCAGACACGCCCAGATGGTTCCGGCCCAAAGCGCGGTTCGTCCAAGGTTGAGCCAGAGGAAGAAGCAGACGATGAATCCGGCGAGCGAGAAAACGATTGCTACCCAGAAGGCCGGCTCACGGGAACGCCACGCAAGGACGGCGGATGCAACGTTGACTCCCATGAACGCGAGCAGGGCCCCGTAGTTCAGAAGCTCTGTGCCCAACTGATAACTCATCGCGAGTGATCCGACCAATACGATTGCTCCGATGAGGAGCACGTTGTTTTGCGGGATGCGCCGGACGGGGTTGAGTGATCCGAAGAAACTACGAGGTAAAGCGCCATCCTGCCCCATTGCAAAAAGCAGGCGGGCTGCTCCAAGTTGCGACGCCATACCTGATCCGACCGTGGCGATTAATAGGGCGCCGTTCATGATGGCGAAGAGGAAGACTCCTCCGACACGTTGAGCTACGGCGACGTATGCGGTGTCGAGGTCGGGAAAGGCCATGCCGCGCGGCCAAACAAGTTGGGCGAGATAGACTTCGATGCTCGCGAGAACGCCGGTGATGAGGCAGGTGAGGATGATGGCACGGGGGATGGTCTTCTGCGGGTCGTGGGCCTCGTCGCTGAGGGTAGAGATGCCGTCGAAGCCTATGTAGGTGAGGACGGCGATCGAAGTGCCGCGATAGACGGCCGGGGCAGAGAAGGTGGCCTTGTTGTAGAGCGGATCGAGGAAGAAGGCGGGCGAGCCGATCGCGGTGTGGATGAGGTATCGGATCGCGGCTACGACGAAGAGGACGATGACGACGCCGAGGCCAGCGGCTACGGCGGCGTTTATGCGAGCGGAGGTCTCTACGCCGCGGAGGTTGAGGCCGGTGAAGAGGAGGGCGAAGAGCAGCACCCAGGCGAAGTAAGGGACGCCGGGGACGAAGTTCATCGCGGCTTTGCTGCACCAGATGGTGCAGATGAGCGGGTTGAGAATGTAGTCCATGGCCATGCACCAACCGGTGATGTAGCCGAGGCCGGGGTGGAGTTCCTGGCCGACGTAGGTGAAGGCAGAGCCGCCGGTCGGGTAGGCTCGGGCCATGCGACCGTAGCTGTAGGCGGTGAAGAGCATGGCGACGAGCGCGAGCAGGATGGCGAGAACGACGTGCCCGCGCGACTCCTGGTAGATGACGCCGAAGACCGGCATGGGGGCCGTGGGCTGGATGAGGATGATGCCGTATAGGATCAGGTCGCGGTAACGCAGGGAGCGTTTTAGCGTTACGGGCGCGTGCTGATCTTTGGGCATGTGGGTCCTTGGTGAGGGATTGATTCAGAGTACAACGAAGGGCTGCTGGGCGAGGTTCGTACATCCCACCCATGGCCAAAGGCGAGCCATGGGCGGGGCACCCATTCTTACTCGCCTGTTCCTGAGTCCTTAGTTTTATTGACCGTGGCTAGAGGGCTGATGGTGATTGGGGCTACGTTCCAGCCTTCGAGTTTGACCTTGAGAGTTGAGGCGTCCTTGATGCCGAGGGCTTTGAGGGTTTCGGCGGGAAGCTGGGCGGTGAGATCGTGAGCGTGGCCGGGTAAGAGCTCGATGTAGTTGTCGTTCCAGGTGATGCGTGGGAGCTTGTTGCCGTGCTCGTCTTCGAGTTCGACGGAGAGTTGGAAGGCCAGCTTCTTCGACGGGTTGGAGAGGCGGACGTGGATGCTGCTGCCGGTGTTCTGCGCGGTCGCGGTTACGTTCGTGGGGGGTAGCGAGGCGAGAGCGGTCATGTCCTCAGGGGTCTTCGCTGGGGTGTGGGTGTAATTCGTCTTGGCAAAGTCGAATTCGGTGAGCTTGCCGGGAACCCAGTAGGAGTTGGTGCTGACGATCTTGCCTTTGGCGTCTTTGAGTTCGAGGATGACCAGGTAGGTACCGGAGGTATTGGCGAAGACGTCCTGCGGGATGTCGATGGTCTTGGTGGAGCTGTCGGATGCAGCGTCCAGGGTGTTCGACTTAGTGAAGAGTTCCTTCAGACCGAGGTCGTAGACGCGGGCGGTCGCTGTGAGCTGCGGTGCTGCTTCGTAGAGGCTGTTCACAACCCAGATGCTGTGGTCGTCGTAGGAGTATTGGATGTGGAGAAGCTCGTTGGCCTTGCGCGCGCCGTAGAAGCCGCCGGCGGCGTCCAGGTAGTAGTCGTAGAGGTGCCAGATGCTGGAGGGCCAGGCGTTCGAGAGCATCCACTGAACGACGCCGGTGGTCTTGGTGTACTTGTTGCGGCCATAGGCCTCGAACATGGCGCGTTCGCCGTCGAAGGCCATGGACTGCGCGATGAGGTTGTAACGTTCCGGTGTGGTGGCGGAGCCGTAGGTGGCAGTCATGGCGTCGTTGAAGACGCGGATGTCTTTGAAGCCCTCGCTGCCGGCGTGATAGTTCCAGACGGCGTCCTGCGGCCAGCGATGATCGGGCGGAAGCATCTTTGCAATGCTGGTGAGCGATGGGATGGCAGGGCCGGGGCTGGTTTCGGTGTTGAAGCCGTAGGCTCCGCCGTACCTGGTGTCGGTGAGCCAGTAGGAGGGAGCGACGTAGTCGTAGGGGCCGGTCATCTTGACGCCGCTTTCGCCGGTGACTGCTGTCTTCTGACCGGTGGCGGAGGAGACGATGGCGTTGGGCCACGCATCCTGCTTGAGTACGTTGAGGTAGGCGGTTTCAACGTTGGCGGGCGGCGGATTGTCGCTGCCGTTGAACCAGGCGATCAGGCTGGAGTGGCTGCGGATGCGCATGATCTGTGCGTCGAGCGAGGCGGTGGCGACCTTGAGGGTGTTGGCGTCCCACTTGTCCCAGTGCTCCCAATGGTCGCAGCAGCACCAGCCGGCCATGACCATAACGCCCTGCTCATCGGCAAGGTTGAAGAACTCTTCGGTTTCGAGCTTTCCTTCCAGGCGGATGGTGTTGAGATGCATGTCGTGGACGAGGGTGAACTCGGCGGCGAGCTTTTCGTTATCGTCGCGCAGCATCATGTCGGGCGACCAGCCTGCGCCGCGGATGAGGATGGGGCGCTGGTTGATCTTGAAGAGGAGTGCGCCTTTGGTGGTGAGCTCGGAGACGACTTCGCGGATGCCGAAGCGGATGGATTTTTCGTCGGAGAGCTGGCCGTCGATGACGAAGCGTAGGGTCGCGTTCTCGAGGGGATGAGCGCCCACGTCCGCTGGCCACCATACGTGCGGGCTTGCGATAGTGAGATTGGGAAAGGTGACGGACTTCGATTGGCTGGGGTCGAGGGTCACAGGCTGCGAGATGGCGATGCCAGCGACGGTGCCTTCGAGCTTGCCGGAGATGGCGTGGTCTGTGGCGTTGGTGACCTGGGCGTGTACGGTGAGCTCGGCGGACTTGAGGGACGCGTCGGGGAAGTGCGTCGTGACGAGCGGCGAGCGGACGACGACGGGGCCGCTGGTGCGCAGGCTGACGGCTCCCCAAAGGCCCATGTCCTTGTCGGGTGGGCACGGGTTCCAGTCGACCCAGTTGATGCCGAGATCGGTCGGTGTGGGAGCAAAAGTCTCGACGGCTAGGACGTTTTCGTGGCCGGGCTTAAGGGCTTTGCTGACGTTGAAGTCGTAGGTGCGATAGGCTCCCTGAACTTCGTCGGAGCCGGCGATCTTGATGCCGTTGAGCCAGACGTCGGCTTTGTAGTTGATGCCCGCGAAGTGCAGCCAGCTCGTTTTATTGGCCCCAGTGGCGGGGACTTCGAAGGACTTGCGGTACCACCAGCCGCAGCGGTAGGGGCTGTCGGCGGCCATATCGATGTTGGAGAAGTTTTCGCCGACTGGGTAGGAGGTGCCGGGGATGTTGCGGAGATTCATGCCGACGTAGGGTTCTTTGAACTCGCCCGCTGCGACCTGCACGGCGAGCACGGTCGAGGGGATGGTCGCGGTGTACCAGCCCTTTGTGTCCGCGCCGGGTAGTGAAAGAGAAGCGCCGTCGCCGTGGATCTTGCAGTCCGACTGGACGGTCCAGCCGAGCTTGAGCGGAGTGGAGGTAGCCGCGTGGAGGACGGGAACGGCGGAGAGAAGAGCGAGAGCGCAGAGCCGCGAGACGACCATGCTGTAAACGGGAGCCTTGCGCGGGAGCATCATCTGCTAACCCTCCTACAGGAGATTTGGAATGGAGTGCGGGCCAAAATTCAGGGTGACAGAAGCTCAGGAATCGCTTGGATTCCTTTATTGCAACGTTTTAATACGTGATTAGTAGATAAAGGGAAATGGGTTGGGATGTCAAACGGAATCGGGTTCTGTCGTCTGAGATGGAAGAACAGGCAACGACAAAGGCAAAAGCAGGTCCTTCGCTTTGAGAAGGATGACGAGTCTGGGGGGCGTGGCGAAAAGTTACGAACGATGTGGGTGATGCGGGCGGAGCAGCGGATTCTTCGACTGCGGCCCCTGCGGCGAGACTGCGAGGGCCTTCGCTCGGGATGACGGATTTATGGGGGAGCGGGAGAGAAGGCGGTTCGCGCGTGGCGCGAATGTCCCACCCATGGCCAAAGGCGAGCCATGGATGGGGCACCCGGATTCGTGGTGATGATGGGCGTTGGCTTATCCGCTGGGTTAGTGGCCCGCGGCGGTGACCAGGGCCTCGATGCCGGGGACAGTCTGATTGAGGAGGACCGCTTGTGGGGCTTCGAGGGTCTTCAGTGCGGCCAGTTGCTGGGAGCTGGTTGCGGAAGCGAGGGGCTTCTTCTGCTCGATGGCATCGAGGGCTGTCAGGCCGATGGTTGAGCTGTCGTGCAGGTTGCGAGAGATGGGGGCCAGTTCCGCTGCCAGTGCCGACGACGAGATTGTGGGTTGAAGAGCTGCATCGTTATCGCGCCACAGTATCAGCCATTGGCGGGCCTGAGCGTGCTCTGCGGGAGATGCCGTGCCACTGGCGATGCGTGCAGCCAGGTCACGGAAGTTGCGGGCGGTGTCGCTCTCTGGGGAGACCGCGTCGACGAGCAGGTTCATGGGCGAGGAGCTATCGTACGGCTTCAGGTCTGGTCGGGCGTACTCCTTGGGCGGCTCGACGACGCTCGCGAGGACGCGGAGTGGGGCGGAGTCTTTGCCGTTGGCGATGCGGTCGATCATATTGCTGCTGGTAGCGAGATACGGGCTACCTTGCCAGGTCAAAGTCTGGGCTGCGATTGCGAGGCGCTTATACATAGATGCCTGGTCGGTGACGTCCTGCGGCGACCAGAGGCGCTCCGCGATGGCTGCGGTGCGAGGCCAGATGCGTCCTTCGATGGTCTCGGAGGTGACCATCTCGCTCCAGATAGTGGCTTCGCCGCCCAGGATATGGCTCTTCTCTTCGGGGGTGAGGCTGGCTGCCTTGCCGAGCGGGTCGACGGCGTAGTGCTGCGAAGCGGGTTCGCTGAGGTCGATGTAGTAGCCGCTCGAGAGGATAACGTTGTGGCCGCGCTTGGCGGAGTCGGCGACGGATTCCTGGCCGCGCCAGGACTGGATCATCACCTGCTTCGGGGTGTTGGGCTGGAGGACTTCATCCCAGCCGATTGGGATCTTGCCGTGTTTGGTGACTAACTCCTGGACGCGGGTGGTGAAGTAGGCCTGGAGGGCCGCGTCGTCCTTGAGGTTATGGGCGCGCATGTACTCCTGGATGCGCGGATTGCGGTCCCACTCTTTGCCGTTGCACTCGTCGCCGCCGATGTGGAAGTAGGCGTCGGGGAAGAGGGCGGTCATCTCGGCGAAGAACTTGTCGAGAAACTTGTAGGTGGACTCGCGGGTGGGGTCCATGGCGGGATCGAAGATGCCCCACTGGCGCTCGATCGTGTAGGGGCCGGGGCCGCTCGCCAGGTCGGGATAGCCGACGAACATGGCGGTAGCGTGGCCGGGCATGTCGAACTCCGGGATGACGCGGATGCCGCGGTCGCGCGCGTATGCGATTACTTCTTTGGCCTGTTGCTGCGTGTAGTAGAGGCCGTCGGAGCCCTTCTCAGTCAGGAGTGGGAAGGCCTTGCTCTCGAGGCGGAAGCCCTGGTTTTCAGAGAGGTGCCAGTGAAAGACGTTGAGTTTGGTGGCTTCCATGCCGTCGAGAGTGCGGTAGAGGACGTCGAGTGAGATGAAGTGGCGGCCGGAGTCGACCATAAGGCCGCGCCAGGGGAAGCGGGGTGCGTCATCGATGGTGACCGCAGGGATGGTGAAGCCTGTGGGAGTCAGTTCTATGAGCTGGAGGAGAGTTTGCAGGCCGTGCATCACGCCTAGCGGTGTTGGCGCGTCAAGGGTGATACCGGACCGGGTGACCTGAAGCTTATAGGACTCGTCGTCGGCGACCTGCTGGACCGTGGCGCTGGGGCCGCCGGTGTGGATCGTGATGACGGGGGCGCTGGCCAGTGCGGTGGCCCACTGGGGAACGCCGGTGCGGCTGGCGACGTTGGCGAGGAAGCGCTGGCGGGCGCGTTCGAGGCGGGGCTCTTTATAGCCGGTGAAGACGACCGGGAGCGGACCGGCGACGGCGAAGCTACCCGATGCGATCGTGGCGTGGGCGGGCAGCGGCATGATCTGGAGCGGGGCCTGGGCGTGAAGAGAGGTGCAGAAGAGTGAGGCGGAGAGTGCGGCGACAGCGGAAAGGCGTGATGGCAGGGAAGAGGCGATCAACAGAGGGGTCTCCTTCTTACTTAGGTCGGGCCGGCAGAGGTCTAGTCGGGATTGAAATGATCATATCCCGGCTAAGCATTCAATTACCGGCCCGCTTTGCCCTAGTGCGCCATTTTTTTAGTCGGCGAGCTGAATGCAAAAGGCGCTGTCGTAGCGTGGGCCGGTTGCCATCAACTCTTCAATGACGTCGACGGGCATAATGCCTCCGCGTGCGCCGACCTGGGTGCAGTTAAGGGCTGCTGCGGCGCAGGCGAAGTCCAACTGGCGCTGCAGGGGCCAATCCTGAAGCATGCCGTAGATGAAGCCGGCGTGGAAGATGTCGCCTGCGCCGGTTGTGTCGACGACAGGGACCCGGAAAGCGGGGGCGTGGTGGAACTGTTCGCCATCCCAAGCCAGGACGCCGTCTTCGCCGAGGGTGGCGGCGGTGATGCGGGATCCGAAGCGGCGCTGCATCCGCTGCAAGGCGAACTCCAGGTTCGATTCGCCCATGAGGCGGATGGGGAAGTCGCGGCTGGCTACGAGGTAATCCACGTTGGCGAGGAGGTCTTCGATACCGGGGTAGGTCTCGTCGAGGTCGGCGATAACGGGGACGCCTGCCTCTCGCGCCCACTGGGCGGCGACGGTGGCGGCGGCGGTGTCGTAGCCGTCGACGTGAAGGGCGCCTGCGTTGACGATCCAGTCGCGATTCAACTCTTCTGGCCGCAGATTCATGCGTTCGTCGCGGCGGCAGAGGACGGTGCGCTCACCACCGTCGTCAACGAGGATGAGGGACTGTGAGCTTGCGCCGCCGTTGACGGTGATAAGGCGCGTCTCGACGCCGGCGTGGGCGAAGGCTTCGCGGTGGAGGGTGGCGGCGACATCATCGCCGAGTTTACCGACGTAGCGGGTCTTCATGCCCCAGCGTTGGCAGGCGACGACGGTGGAGGCGACCTGGCCGCCTGGAAGGACGGAGGCGTGACTGTACTCGACTTTAGAGCCGCGGGTGGGGTATTTGGATAGTGGGATTACGGTGTCCGTAGCGTTGAGACCGACGCCGACCAGATCGACCTTTGCAGTTTTTGCCATCTTTAATACTGTAAATGGCCGATGAATGCGTGAGATGGCCGTTCTGGCCAAAATAAGCGGATCATGGCTGCGTATTGGCGATTGTGCCGGAGATGGCATCGTCGAGCTTGATGTTATTGCGGTCGAGTAGATTGCCGATGGCGTGGTCGAGGTCGATCTGGGCCTTCTTCCAGTTGCTGCGCGCAGCGATCTCGGTAGAGCGAGCCTGGGCGAGGTAGGTCTCGTTCTGGACTACAAGGAGGTTGGTCGACGAGCCGACGGTCAGCTTGTCTCGTTCGGATTGCAGCAGCTGCTCCTGGTAGTCGCGGCTAGTGGTCGCGGCTTTGTAGGCGGCGTATGCGGTGTCGACTGCGATGACGGCGTTCTCTATGGCCTCGCGAATCTGGTTGGCGAGCTTTTCGGTGCGGGCCTGAGCCTGGCGCAGCTGGATGGTGTCGCGGGCTGCATCCGACTGGGCTACGCGGTTGCGAAGCGGCAGGGTAAGTTGGACGCCTCCCTGATAGATGGTGGAAGTGCGGAGGCCGCCAAGGGCGAAGTTCTGCGGGATGGTGGGGAGACCGGTGCCAGTGCTGCCGAGTTGCTCGTAGGCTTGCTCGGAGGAGCCTCGGGTTTCGACGTTGCCGTAGAGGTTGAGCTGCGGCAGCGCCTGGTTGCGGGAGGCTTTGACGCTAATCTCTCCGTTCTTGATCTGGAGAGCGGCCTGGGCCAGGTCGGGGCGGCGGGCGAGGCCCTGCTGGATCAGGTCGGGGACGTTCAAGGGATCGGGCTGGTCGGGGACGAGGATGCGGTCGGTGGGGACGATCTCGGTAAACTGCGCAGCGAAGACAGGCGAGCCGGTGCGAATGAGTTCGTCGCGGAGGATGACCTCCTGCTGGCGATAGAGGCCCTGGGCCTGGATGAGATCGAACTGGCTGCTGCCGAGCAGAGCGCGAGCACGGGTGAGTTCGATGGGGGCAAGGGTGCCTTGGTCGACCTGCGATTCGTCATCTTCAACGAGCTTTTGCGAGGCGCGGAGGGACTCCTGCTTGACGGTCACGTTCTCTCCCAACGAGACGAGGTCGAAGTAGAGCCGGGAGGTGCCGTAGATGGTTTCGAGGACCTGCTGCTCGAAGAGGAGGCGGGACGCCTTGCGATTATTGCCCGCAATGTGGAGATAACGGAGATTTACTTCGCGCCCGCGCCCGCGCAGTAACGGCTGGGTGACGGTGCTGGAGGTGCTTACCGTGGCGAAGGGATCGTACTGCGAGGCGGAGCCGTAGACGACGGAGGAGTCGTTGTTGATGGTGGCTTCAATCTGAGCGCCGGTGCTGAAGCCTTGCAGATAAGCAACGTTAGCGGTTACATATTTCAGGCTGCCCGTCTGGGTGGTTGTGGTGCTGCCTGCGTCGGTGCCGGTAGTGGAGGTCAGCGTGGTGGTGTTGGAGCGCTGCAGGTAGCCTGATTCCGCGAAGAGGCTGGGATCGTAGAGCGGGATGTTGGGACCTTGAGAATAGGTAGAGCCGGTGCCAGCTTCGGACAGGTTTTGCTGGGACTGCACCATGGAATTGAGCGAGGTGAGATCTGTAACCGTAGGAGTTACAGGATTGGTGCTGACGGCGGCAGTGTTGAGCAGAGGGCTGCCGGGGCCACCAACGCCGTTCTGTGGCTCCTGGATCGTGAAGTCGATGCCGCGGGTGCTGCCGCCGCCTTTGGCGCGAACTAGGTCGGTGTCGGCGAGGACGATGTTATAGCGCTCGACTTCGACGTCGAGATTGTTCTCGATGGCCAAGGCGATGGCGTCGTGCAGGGTGAGGTAGAGCTTGCCCTCTTTTACCAAGGAGTTGAGGCGTTCTCCTGTGCCGGGGAACAGTTGTGGAACTGTAGCTCGGCGATACGGGCCAAGGAAGCCTAGGAAGTCCGGGCGCAGGCCTTTGGGGGCGGAACGAGTAGGAGAGGTATCTACGGCCTCGTCGCGGCTGAGTTGCGGCGCGGGAGATGCGGGTGCGGCGGTGAATGGCGTGATGGGCGGTAGATTCAAACGTGGAGCGTCAGGGACTGTCTGCTGATTTGTAACTGGCGACGTTACAGCTCCGGCGGATGGCTCAATCGTGGTCTGCGCAGATGCGAGACTGGTTGCGAGCAGGGCTAAGGGTAAGAGCGAAATGCGGTGGTTTCTCCACTTCGCTGCGCTTCGGTCGAGATGACGATTCTTTATGGATGATGTCAGTGGGCGCATTATTGCTTGCTCCCCGACTTTGAGTCATTGCTCTTGCCGGACTTCTTCTGGGGTTGGGCGTTTTTGCCTTGCATGTTCTGGTCGGTGATGGACTGGTTGCCGTACTGGCTAGGGCCGCCGGGAGGGGCTGGCTGGTTGATGGTGCTCTTTGCGTCGGGGTTTTCTCCGGGACCGCCAGCGGCTTTCGGCTTGACCGGTGCGCCATCGGTGATGTCGTCGGTGATCTCAGTGATGATGGTGTCGCCGTCTTTGAGGCCAGATGTGATCTCGGTGGATGGGCCGTAGTCGCGGCCAATCTGTACGGGCTGCATACGGACTTTGTTGTCGCTGGTCAGGATGGCGATGACGGACTTGTCCTTGCGGATTGCGATGGCATCGCTGGGGACGAGGATGGAGCCCGTGCCCTTGATGGCGTCGAAGGTGACGACGGCGTACATGCCCGAGAGCAGTTTGCCTGATTTGTTGTCGACCTGGACTTCTGTGAGGAGTGTCCGAGTGTTCTGGTCGATGGAGGAGGCGGTGCGGGTGACGTCGCCGTAGAAGCTGGCGTCGGGTGCGCCCTGGAGGTTGACGGTGGCATGCTGGCCGACGAAGACCTGTGGAGCGTAGCCCTCGGGTACGGAGACGAGGATGCGAAGGCGCTGGACCTGGGCGATGGAGAAGAGTGCTCCGCCCTGGCCGCCACCTGTGCTCGGGCTGGCGGCAGTGGAAGAAGAGCCGGAGGTGCCGGAGTTGTTGGTAGCTCCGCTGGCTGAGCCGGTTTGCTGGCCTTGCGGTGCGCCCGCGCCGGAGCCATTGGCCGAACCAGACGCGGAGACTAAGGCACCGACGTCGAAGTTGCGGGCGGTGACGACGCCGTCGAAGGGGGCAGTGACGCGTTCGTAGCTCTGAAGGGCGATGGTGCGGCGGAGGTTGGCCTTGAAGGCTTCAACGTTGCGTTCGGCGGCGGCTACGTTGGCGATCTCACCCTGGTAATCGGTCTCGCGCTGGTCGCCATCCTGTTTCGAGAAGACGCCTTTGGCAACGAGGACGCGGTAGCGCTGGACGGTGACGGTGGCGAGAGCAAGCTGCGCCTTCTGCTGGGCTACCTGCGACTCGGCCTGGGAGACCTGTTCGCGGGCCTGGTCGACCTGCTGGTCGAGGTCGGGGGAGTCGATGATGGCGAGCAGTTGGCCCTTGCGGACATGGTCGCCGATGTCGACGAGACGGCGGGAGATGTAGCCGTTCGAGCGGGCGTAGACGTAGGCCTCAATGAGCGGAGTGGTGGTGCCGGGGACGGTGAGGCCAGCGGTATCCTGCGCGTGCTTGATCTGCTGCACCTGGACGACGGGCACCGAGTCTTTCTGATCTTTGGCGCGGGCTTCGATCTCCTTGTTGCGGGAGTGACGGGGCAGGAAGCCGAGCAAGAAGACGAGTAGGAAGACGACCACCACGGCGATGATGAAGAAGAAGAGGATGCGCTTGTTGACGGGCTTCTTGTTCGAACGATCGTGATCGTGGTCTTCGTGATGGTGCTTCTTCTTCTTGCTGGAGTTCGATTCGACGAAGGCGTTGCCGAGCTTCTGATCGTCGAGGGAGTTGGGGTCGGCGAAGGAGTTCGCAAGCCGCTGATTGTCGGAACGATTGTCGGGCGTGGGCATCAGGCGTACTGCTCCTTCTGGGACGTTTCGTTGGGGTCGCCTTCGGTGTACTCTTCGTCGATCTCTTTGGAGAAGTCGATGGGCGGGTTTTTCTTGAGCAGTGAATAAATTACCGGGACGATAAAGAGGGTGCCGACCGTGGCGAGCAGAAGGCCTCCGATTACGGCGCGACCGAGTGGGGCGTTCTGTTCGCCGCCTTCCCCGAAGGCCAACGCCATCGGCAGCATTCCGATGATCATGGCAAGGGCGGTCATGCAGACGGGACGGAGTCGGGTGAAGCCAGCGTTTAGGGCAGCCTCGTAGCGGTCCTTACCGGCAACGCGCTCGTCGTTGGCGAAGACGACCATCAGGATCGAGTTCGCGGTGGCTACACCGATGGTCATGATCGCGCCCATCAGCGAGGGCACGCTGAAGGTAGTCTGGGTGGCGAAGAGCATCCAGAGGATTCCGCAGA
This sequence comes from Granulicella aggregans, assembly GCF_014203275.1. Classification (GTDB taxonomy): domain Bacteria; phylum Acidobacteriota; class Terriglobia; order Terriglobales; family Acidobacteriaceae; genus Edaphobacter. The sequence goes on along the minus strand of NZ_JACHIP010000005.1, from coordinate 366,505 downwards.
AGGCGCCGGGGATGGCCATGAGGATGATTAGCGGATCGAGCCAGCTTTGGAAGTTGACGGCCATCAGCAGGTAGACCAGGGCGATCGCGAAGATGATGCCGATGCCAAGGCGGATGAAGGAGTCCTGCATGGTCTTGACTTCACCGCGTAGGGTGAGAACGGTGCCTGCCGGGAGCGACTTCTTGGTGTCGTCCATGATCTTCTGGATGTCGCTGGCGACGCCGCCGAGGTCGCGCTGGTCAACATCCGCATAGACGTCGAACGTGGGCTGAATGTTGTAGTGGTCGATGACGATGGGCGAGGCGTCGCGACGGAAGCTCGCGAGGTTGCCGAGGAGTTGGCTGGAGTTGCCATTCGGCGAGCTGATGGGAGTACGAGCCAGTTCCTGCAGGCTGCTGTTGCGATAGATGGGCGTCTGCACAACGACCTGGTAGTTAACTCCGTTGAGCGGGTTCAGCCACTGGTTGGGAGCGGTCTGGGCGGTGCCGGTCAGCGAGATGAGCATGCCCTGGGCTACGTCCTGCTGGGTCAGGCCAAGCTGGCGGGCGCGGCTGCGGTCGACGTTGACCTGCATCGTTGGATAGGACACCTGCTGGTGGATGTGGACGTCGACCGCGCCGGGAATGGCGGCGATCTTCTTCTGGAGTTCCTGGGCGATCTGATAGTTGTTCTTGCCGCGACCGACAATCTGCAAGTCGATGGGCGCGGGCAGGCCAAAGTCGAGGATCTGGTTGGTGATGTTGGCGGGCGCAAAGAAGAAGTCTCCGTCCGGGAACTTCTGGGCAAGGTCGGCGCGAAGTTCGCGCATATAGCGCTCGGTATCGCGTTTGCCGGGGTTCAAGGCGATGAGGACTTCGCCGTCTGAGTTGCTGATGGTACCGGTGCTGCCGAAGGCGAGGTTGATGCCCCCGTTGGGAAGACCGATATTGTCGAGGATGAGCTTGACCTCGTCGGGCGGGATGACGTGGCGAATCTCTTTTTCGACGGCGGCGAAGTACTGTTCAGAGTCTTCGATGCGCATGCCTTCGGGCGGAGTGACGTGGAGTCGCATCTGGCCGGAGTCGACGTAAGGGAAGAAGTCGCGGCCGATGACGAAGACGAGCGGAAGCGAGAGAAGGATGAAGGCGGCGAACATCGTGAGCGTGATGGCGGGGTTGTCGAGGCACCACGCGAGGACGCCCTTGTACTTATGTCGGAACTTCTCGAACTGATGATCGAACTTCTTGTGCCAGCGCCAGATCCAGTTGTGCTTTTCTTCCTCGATGGCGGCGGCTTCGTCCTGATAGAGGACGAGTTCGGCGGGGAGGAGGAAGTGCATCATGGTGGGAACGAGGGTTCGTGAAAGGAAGTAAGAGGCCATCATGGCGAAGGCTACGGCTTCGGCCAGCGGGGTGAAGAGGAACTTCGCCGCGCCGGTGAGCAGGACGACCGGGATGAAGACGATGCAGATGGAGAGCGTGGAGACGAAGGCGGGTGCTGCGACCTGCTCGGCGGAGTCGAGGATGGCGCGGACGAGAGATTTTTGCTCGCCCATGTTGCGATGGGTGTTCTCGATCTCGACGGTGGCGTCGTCGACGAGGATGCCGACGGCGAGCGCGAGACCGCCGAGGGTCATAACGTTGATGGTCTCGCCGAGGGCGGTGAGGATGATGAGCGAGGTCGCGATGGAGAGCGGAATGGACACGCAGACGATGATGGTGCTACGCCAGCTTCCGAGGAAGAGCAGGATCATCAGGCCGGTGAGCACGGCGGCGATGGTGGCCTCGCGGACGACCTCGCTGATGGAGCTTTTGACGAAGATGGACTGGTCGAAGAGCGGCGTGACCTTGAGGCCTTGGGGCAGGTCGGCAGTGATGCGGGGGATGGCCTGCTTGACGCCGTCGACGATGTCGATAGTGGAGGTTTTGCCATTCTTGAGGACGGTCAGCAGGGCACCACGCTTGCCGTTCTCACGGACGACGTTGGTCTGGACGGCGAAGCCGAGTTCCACCTGGGCGACATCCTTTATATAGACGACGGCACCATTGGCGGCGCGAACGGGGAGGTCGTTGAGGGCGGAGACGATGGTGGGGCTGCTGTTGACTTTGACGACGTACTCGCGACCACCGAGGCGGGCGGTGCCGGCGGGGAGGATGAGGTTCTGTTGGCCGATGGCGGTGGAGACGTCGGCGGCGGAGATGTGTTTCGCGTACATCAGGTCGGGGTCGGCGTCGACCATGACCTGGCGGGCTTTGCCGCCGTAAGGGAGGGGGACAGCGGCACCCTGAACGGTGGCGAGGCGGGGGCGTATGAAGCTGAGGCCGAGGTCGTAGAGGTCGGTCTCGGAGAGGCCTTCGCCGGAGAGTCCCAGTTGGACGATGGGAACGCTAGAGGCGTCGTACTTGATGACGTTGGGAGGGAAGCTGCCGGGGGGAAGGCCACGCAGTATGGTCTGCATGATGGCCGTGACCTGCGCGACGGCGAGGTCGACTTTTACGGTGGGTTGAAAGAAGACTTTAACGACCGAGACACCCTGGTAGGACTCGGACTCGGAGTGTTCGATGTCGTTGACGGTGGTGGTGAGGGCGCGCTCGCAGATGGTGACGATGCGGCCTTCCATCTCGGTGGGGGTTAGACCGGGGTAGGCCCAGACGATAGTGACGACGGGGATGTCGATGTAGGGGAAGATGTCCTTGGGGGCTTCAATGGCGGAGCCGATGCCCAGGGCGAGGATGAGCATCGACACAACGACAAACGTGTAAGGACGCCGGAGCGCCAGTCTTACGATCCACATGAAGTCCCCTCGGAGATTACCTTGGTTCTAATGTACGTTGGACTATAGTTGCAGGACTCCCGTTGCATAAACATGCTTTCGTTCGATTTCATCCCGTTATACTTTTCATGGGAATGAAGACGTAGCCGCCCGAAAGCGCTGCGAATGGGGTGGCATGCAAACGTTGTGGGGCCTGTTGCGGCGCGATACTGGGGGCAGGGTGTATGTACCGGAGATCGACTCCTTCCGGTTTGTCGCGATCGTCTTCGTGATCCTCTACCACCTGCTGCAGAAGACACATCTTTACCTGCTCGAAGATCCCTCGTTTATGACGAGCCGGCTGAACCGCGGAGTTCAACTCTTCTTTACCGTGAGTGGATTCGTCCTGGCTCTGCCGTTCGCCAAGTTTTGGTTACAGAGGGGCAGGAAGGTGGAGCTTAAGACGTACTTTCTGCGCCGCCTCACGCGCATTGAGCCGCCTTACCTGGTAAGCGTCCTGCTCTGCCTAGCGGTGCTGATCGTGGTGAAGAAGCAGCCGCTCGGTACTTTGATTCCACACTTCCTGGCGACGCTGTTTTATATGCACTCGGTGATCTACGCAGCGTTGAGCACCATTAATCCCGTGGCGTGGTCACTTGAGGTGGAGATCCAGTTTTACCTGCTGGTCCCGCTGCTGGTTTATGTCTTCGCGATCCGCAATACGCGAGTGCGCAGGACGGTGCTGGTGATGGCGACGCTGGCGTTCTCAGCGTTTGGGTTGTCGCTGAATGGGCACTATCGATCGGACCATAGCATCGTGGGGACGCTGCAGTTCTTCGTCGCGGGATTCCTGCTGGCGGATCTTTACCTGCTGAATCCGCCAAAGGTCAGGACGTACTTGTGGGACGTTGCGGCGGTGCTGGGCTGGTATCTGGTGCTGGCGACCGACAAGCAGTGGTGGAATTTGATGATGCCGCTGGGCCTGGTCGCGGTGTACTGGTCGGCGTTTGCAGGGAAGCTGGTGAACGTAGTGTTCCGGTCGCGGTTTACGTCGACGATCGGCGGAATGTGCTATTCGATCTACCTGATCCACCAGCAGATTATTGGCGTTGTGGCGATTAAGCTGCACAGCGCGGCGATGGTGTGGGCGGTAAGCCTGGGATTGATCTCAGTGTGCTGCACCGTGTTCTACCTGCTGGTGGAGAAACCCTGCATGGATCATCGGTGGCCGGAGAAGCTACGGCAGTATGTGGTGAAAGAGCGCGAAGCTGTGGCCGTCGGAGACTAGGGCACTTCGGAAGAATTTTCGCCAGCGAGAATCACAACGGAGAGACCATGCAACGAGGTCTACCCGCCGCTCAACACTGTCAACCTTTGAACGATCTCGCGTATGAATTCGGATTCGTGGGTCAACTCCTCAGTGGCGGCGGCTGCCTGTTCAGAGGCTGCGGCAGCCGCCTGGGTCACCGCCTCCATACGCTGAATCGATTGTGAGATCTGGCTGATTCCCGCCGACTGATCTCTACTGCCGCTATTGATCTCGATGACGAGTTCCTTGATCTTTGCCACGTCCTTCGTGGTGGACCGGATAGCGATAGCTACTTCATCGACGATGAGCATGCCGGCCTTGGATTTCGTGATGGAGTCCGTGATCAGCTCTGCCGTGTCTTTGGCCGCTGCCGCGCTGCGCTGTGCCAGGCTGCGAACTTCATCGGCGACAACGGCGAAGCCCATGCCGGCTTCCCCGGCGCGCGCCGCTTCAACCGAGGCGTTGAGCGCGAGAATATTTGTCTGGAACGCAATCTGATCGATGACCTTGACGATCTTGGAGATCTTCTCGCTCGACTCGTTGATCGCATCCATGGCCTTGATCATCTGGGACAGGGAAGCGTCTGTCCTGACAAAGTTAGCATCAGACTCCGAGACCAGATCGGCTGCGTCTTTTGAGTGCTCCGTATTTTTCTGGGCCTTACTGCTGATCTCCGCAGTGGAGGCGGAGGTTTCCTCGATCGAAGCGGCCTGTTGAGAGGCGCCCTTCGCAAGGGAGAGGCTTGACGAAGAGATCTCCGCGGCGGCTGACGAGATGTGATCCGCCGAGTTCTTAAGGGACTCGAGCACTATGCTTTGCGATTCGATAGCACGGCCGAGTTGAAGAGCGATCCAACAGCAGGGAACAACCTCAAGTACCACGAAGAAGGCGTGCACCAGGACTACCTGGAAGGAAGCCTTGTAGTTGAAGATGCCGGCCGGGAGCCACAGCCAGAAGAGAACGTGGTGGAGCGCAATCGTCGCGCCGGCCGTGAGCAGAGGAGCGATCCGTCCGTAGACCGCCAATAACGCGATGAGTACAAAGATCTCGAAGTGAGCCTCGATCATTCCATTCGCCACATAGATCGCGAGCGCGCTGGTTCCCATCGCGGCGACGGCGATCGCGATGGAGCCAAGTGGAGAGCTCTTATCCTGAAGCAGGATCATTGCCGGACCGGCGAGCAGGATCAGCATGACGCTCGCTACCGTCACGAGGCTTCCATTATTGAAACTCGCTACGCCGCAGAGCAGAGGCAGATGGGCCGCGAGAAACAGGAAGCCGAAGATATTGGCTTTTCTGGTGTAGGCGAGCTGATAGGCTCCGCTGGTGTTCATGCTGAGAATGCCTTTCTTATAGCAAGTGACAGCCTGTTGCCAAGGGCCCCGTACTTAAGTCCGAAAGGGTCGACTTCGCGGCGAACACGCTGTCCGACCGCGCACCCGAAGATTGGAAAGGGAGAACCTGCCTTACCCGCTATAGACCGGGCCAGAATGGAGTTTGCCTGATCGCCGTTCATGCCATAGCCGCCCAGATAGGCCACGGTATGATTCGGTGAAACGATCACAAGGAGCGGGACCCCCCGCATCCCCGTGTCGCGGACCAAGTCCTCGGTCTTACGGCGGGTGACCTGGAATTTGGCTTCCTTCAACTGCGTTAGAAGGAGGTCCGTGCCCGGCAGGTCGGACTCGTCCCCGTCAGCGATGATGATTTGCTCGATGCTTCCCGCCATCGGGCCGCGAGCAAGCAGGTTGCGCATCACGCGCTGAGAACACCCACAGGCTCCGGACAGAACATGAATGGCCTGCCATTGGGACGGGGTTGAAGCTTCCGCGAGGTTGAGAACTGCCTCCCCCGGTGCCAGCATAGGCTGGTGATAGGACGTGAGGACGGTGCCGATAACGAGAGCCGCAGCCGCCCAGACGAGCAAGAAAGTTTTCGGAGATCGAAGGCGTCGTGTGATGGTGGCCCCCTGGAGGCACGCGAGATTGGAAGTATGCCTTAAGATCCGGCGCTCTCATTTGCAATTTACCGGTTCAAATCGCGATTCTCTGTGGGGGCGATTGCTGCAACTGACTGTATCTACTGCGATGAGCTTCGCCGCTTGCACGAAGGTTGTAGGTCACGCGTCGGCACATCGATGGAGTTGAGTCGATGATGACTCTCTATTGTTTTCCGGCAAGAAGTGATCCAGGTGACGGAGTGGCGAAGTCGGAGCGATGCGTCTCGAGCATAGGGCCGACCGCTACGACTGGCCTGCGCGGCCTTATGGGCGCTCCGACAGATCCACGATGGAGCCGGGGAAGACGTTTTCCGTGCACTCCAACGCCATTCTCTTCATCATGAACGGGCCGATATTTCCGTAGATGGAAAACGACAGGCCTGCCGACCTATAACTGAGGTCGTTGCTATCGAGACCAACGGAGTTTATAGAGAGTGCCTTGAAGTGATCCTTGAGCTTGATTACATCGGCCACACTCGCGGCCGCACTCAGGAAAACCTGGACATCGTAGACTGTCAGCATCGTTCACCTAACCGCCGTTTGGAATGGCTCCAATCCTGGACACTTTTCACTTAGATTGGAGCGAAGATCGAAAATGCGCCGCCTTCATAGCCGTTCATCGTCACGGTGAAGTAGGAGCGGAATGCTGGGTTTTTCAAAGAATCTGCGACGCCCGTTGGCAGTGAATCGACACCAAAGTGCATCGTCTGGAATACTGCCCTGTCATCGATCGAAACAATAGTAGAGGCCACGTTGAGTACTTCGTGAATTGCGTCACGCAGTGGCTCATCGAGTGCTGGGGCCGCCAGACTTTCTTTCACCGTCTGTGAAGGAAGCCCTAACAGAGCGCCGCCGAGAGAGCCGAGCAATGGAAGATCAACCTGAACCACCCGGATCGAATCCATCGGCTTGATCAGGTAGACCCCGTAAGCTTGAGCGGCCTTCGTCAAGGGGGCCTTCAAGATCTGCGTGAAATTAACGTTCTGTCCGGTGAGATCCGTGAACAGCTTTGCGATGGTGAAGGGTTTCGGCTCGGCCACGGCTAGCAACCTTCCAGGAAGGGATCGAGTGCAGCCTGTACATCGTCCGGATTGAAGGGCTTGGTCAACAGGAAGCTCGCGCCGTTGCTGATGGCCATATCCCTGATCTCCGCGGAACTCTCCGAGGTGATGAATCCGAAGGGTGTCTTGTTCCCCTCTTTGCGCAGCGACTGTAAGAGCTCGATGCCTGACATCTCTGGCATATTCCAGTCTGAAAGAACGAGTTTCGGCTTCTCCTGATGCATCGACTCGAGCGCCTGCACACCGTTCTCCGCCTCGCCGAATGAGAGGCTCCTGTAACCTGCCTGACGGATAGCGCGCTGCACCAGCATGCGCATCGTCTTGCTGTCGTCCACCAGTAATATGTCCATTAAAAAACTCCCTCTCGCCTGTACCGATGCGGACCCAGGTGTCCCGCGATGGTTAAGGCATGCTCACTATCGGCCTTTCAGTGAAAAGATTTCATCGCGCCTAGGACTATTGAGGGCTCGTCAGGATGCCACTGCGGTTCTCCAGCGTAACCCGGTAGTGATATGGCAAAAGCAAACAATATTGCCAATAGTCATCCAAGACAGAATTCGCTTCTGTAGCGCCATCGGACACTGTCGCGGGCGCGCGGAACCGTCTATTCGCGATTAGCGCCGCTCGAACAAAGCTGCAACGTTCGCGATCGGGATCACCTGAAAGTACCATTACCAGTTCAAGAAAAAACTATCAGAATTGTCGATAGATAAGGCTCGAGGACACACCGTGGCGACTGCAATCAATACTCCCTCCATCAAGATGTTTCCGTCACCCGCTACAGAGATCAGCGGTAAGCACCTGATCTTTCAACTAGGGTCTGAAGAGTTCGCCATCAACGTGATGAATGTCAAAGAGATCATGAAGATGCAGGCGATTACCAGCGTTCCGCAGACCCCTTCCTTCGTCCAAGGGGTGATCAACCTGCGCGGGAAGATCGTCCCGGTGATCAATCTTCGCCGTAAGTTCGGCATTGAAGATCGCGAAGATACCGATCTGACGTGCATCGTCGTAGTGCGCATGCAGGTGGACGGCGGCGAACAGCCTGTCGGCATCGTTGTCGATGGCGTCGTGGAGGTGCTTACCTTCAACGGTGAAGATATCGAAGACACTCCAGACTTTGGGCTCGACGGCGTGATGCCCTATGTCCGTGGCATGGCCAAGATCAAGGGGCGCGTCAAGATCGTGCTCGATATCGAGCAGGTTCTCCGCGGCAATCAGCTGGAGCGCATGGTTGCTCGCAGCTAACGCCTGAACACTCGAAACAACAAAGATACGGGGTCTACAAATGACGATAGGTAAGAAGCTGTACGCAGGGTTTGGGGCCGCGGTGTTGATCAGTTTGCTGATGGGTATCGTTGCGGTTTATAACCTCGACTCGCTGGGTGACAAGCTCAAGGAAAGTGCGATGGTGCGATCGCACAATCTCTACCTCTCCGGTGACGTGAACAACACTAGCACCGACATACTTGCAAGCATCCGAGGACTCAACCTCCGCGCTCACATAAAAGACATGTCGGAGGTGCAGAAGAACTACGGCTTGCTGCAGGACGATCTCGAGCACATCCGCAAACAAGGTGAAGAGTTCAAGAGCGCGGCGAAAACTCCCAAGCTGCGTGACGACATGCAGTCAAAAGTCCTGGATAAGCTGGGTCCTTTGTCGCAGCTGATCACAGAAGACTATCAAGCAGCGACCAAGGGCGACCTCGGTGCGATGGACACCGTCTACGTTAGTAAGCTTAACCCCGCGGCGAAAGAGATCAGCGCCGCAGCCGACCAGATTGCACAGGACCAATATAAGGTTGTCGTTGTGAGTGCTGAAGACGCGATTAGCAGCATCGCGCCGGCTCGCTATCTCAGCATAGCTTTTGTGCTGCTCGCCATGGGCGTGGGTGGAGCTGTAGCGTGGGTGATCAAGGGAATCAACTCGACCTTGCAAAGCAGCATCGTCGAACTGAACGACGGTGCCGAACAGGTGGCCACGGCTGCCGGGCAGGTGTCTTCGTCCAGCCAGTCTCTGGCCCAGGGCGCTTCGCAGCAGGCTGCCTCCCTTGAAGAGACCTCGGCGTCGTCTGAAGAGATCAACTCGATGGCGCGAAAGAATACGGACAACTCGCGCTCTACTGCGGAACTGTTAGCCATGTCACAGGAGAAGGTAGGCCAGGCGAACCGTTATCTCGAAGAGATGGTCGTCTCAATGGACCTGATCACGGATTCCAGTGGCAAGATCTCCAAGATCATCAAGGTGATCGACGAGATTGCGTTCCAGACGAACATCCTCGCTCTGAATGCTGCGGTTGAAGCGGCGCGTGCGGGTGAGGCTGGCATGGGCTTTGCGGTTGTCGCCGATGAGGTTCGCAGCCTCGCACAGCGCAGTGCACAGGCGGCCAAGGACACTGCTGCCCTTATCGAAGACTCGATAACGCGTTCGGGTGAAGGCAAGGTGAAGGTTGACCAGGTGGCGCTCGCGATTCGCGCGGTTACGGAAGACGCGGCGAAGGTGAAGGTAATGGTCGATGAGGTCAGTCTGGGCAGCGAAGAGCAGTCCCGGGGAATCGACCAGATCGGTCGAGCGATTACCCAGATGGAGCAGGTCACGCAGACCAACGCGGCCAGCGCAGAAGAGAGCGCGGCAGCGGCCGAGCAGCTTAGCGCGCAGTCCGAGACATTGAAGGACGTCATCGGTCGCCTGCACGAGATGGTGGGCGGCAGCGTTCAGGCGGCAAGCTTCTCCTCGCGCGGCCCGCGTCGGCCAAAGGTTGCACCGAAGCTCTATCGTCCTCCGGTCACGACCGCGGCGCGAAGCTTCAAGAGCGATCGTCCGCGAGGAGTAAGCCAGAGCGCGAAGGTGTCAGCCGTGGTAACTCCATCGTCTGCCGAACCAGATCCATTTCCGATGGAAGAGAGCTTCCAATCGTTCTAGTCGAGCCAGGGAGCATTCTGGCGTGGACATATCCGAACGATGGTGTTCACAGTCGTAGTTGCGAGCATCACGAAGCGGTACCGAGAGAGAAGATATGCCGTCGTCTGTAAATGATCAATCGAGGGCAACTGCCGCTGAGGCACTGGAAGAGGCTCTGAACCAGGTGTCTGTACGCATCATGGTGGAGGGGATTGGCGCAACGGTTCTCGCGGATCTTCGATCGCTGGGTGAACAGGCACGCCAGGGAGATTGTGACAAGCTTGCAGACCGGACAGCCGCTTTGGTGGATTCTCTCACTAACGGCACCGGGAAAGATATCGAAGGAATTCTTAGGACTGGGATCGATGAGCTACGCCTTATGATCAGTAACGAAAAAGCAGGTCTTCCAGCGAATGCACCACCTCCCTACGCTTCTCTTGGTGACGATGCCGAGCTGATTGCGGACTTCCTGGTCGAGGCGCGCGAGCACCTCTCGCTGATCGAGGGACAGCTTCTCACGCTGGAACGCGATCCGGGCGCGATGGAGATCATCCACGCTGTCTTTCGTGCCTTCCATACGATCAAAGGATTAGCCGGGTTTCTCGGCTTCTCCGTTATGCAAGGGGTGGCGCATGAAGTAGAGACGCTGCTCGATCTGGCGCGCAACGAAAAGATACGGATCGACACGCCGATTGTGGACGTGGTTCTAGCGAGTGCGGATTTTCTCCTGGTTGAGATGGCGTCGATCGATCGCGTGCTGGGCGGCGCGGAGTCAGCCGATCCGGCGGACAGCGGCGATCTGATCGCGCGGATTCGTTTGGTTGCGGTCACTAGCCAAGGTGGACAACCGGAAGTTGCTCCTGCCAAGGCTGTATCAGTCGTCGAGCCCCCAGCACAACCTGTAGCGGCACCCGCCAAGGCAGAAGTCAAAGAGACAAAGAAGGCTGCATCGAAGGGGAAGGCGACCAAGAAGAAGGCATCGGTGTCGACTCCCGCTCAGGTGGAACCGGCTGTGGTCGCTGCTTCCGAGCCGCCAACTCCGCAGGCTGAAGAGCCGGAAGATGACTTCTTCCCGGCTGTGCCATCCGCTTTCATTGCAGCTCCTGAGCCAGTAAAGCCTGAGCCGATCGTTGTTACGCCCCCACCTCAAGCCATAGTTCCAACTGCTGCTCCCGCAGAATCTCGCGCAGCCGTTCCCGCGAAGCCAACCGAAGTTGCTAGGACGTCCGAGCCAGCAAAGACCCCCGACTCCGGATCTGTGCGTGTCGAGACTGCGAAGCTGGACTACCTGATGGACATGGTCGGCGAGATGGTCATCGCTCAATCTCTGATCCGTCATAGCCACGTCTTGCTGAGCTCGACTGACTCCCGGCTGATCGGAGACCTTTCGCATCTAGCTCGTGTCACCGCTGAAGTGCAGCGCGCGACGATGAGCATGCGGATGGTGCCTGTCGCAAACCTGTTCCAGAAGATCGAACGAGTCATCCGTGACTTGTCGCGCAAGGCTGGGAAGCAGGTTGTTCTGCAGACTTCGGGGACCGACACTGAAGTGGACAAGACTGTAGCGGAAGAGCTCTCCGATCCGCTTCTGCACATGGTTCGCAACTCGGTCGACCACGGCATCGAGACGCCGGAAGAACGCATCGCTGCCGGCAAACCTCCTGTGGCGATCATCAAGCTGGCTGCTTATCACCAGGGCGGACAGATCGTCATTGAGATCTCCGATGACGGGCGGGGCCTCAACGCAGAAAAGATTCGCCGGAAGGCTGAAGAGAAAGAGATCATCACTCCGAATGTTCAACTGACCGAGCTCGAGGTCTACCAACTCATCTTCGCGCCCGGCTTCTCGACAGCCGAAAAGATCACGGATGTCTCGGGACGCGGCGTGGGTATGGATGTTGTTCGGCGGAACGTAGAGAAACTTCGCGGGCGAATCGAGACCCAGTCGGAGCTAGGCAAGGGCACAACCTTCCTGTTGAAGCTGCCCCTGACGCTAGCCATTATTGACGGCCTCGTAGTCGAGGTTGGCAACAACCACTACATCGTTCCGCTCTCCGTAGTGCGCGAGATCTTCCAGCCGTTGGCCAGCACGCTGTTCAGCGTCGAGGGTAAGGAAGAGATGGTCCTGGTGCGTGAGCAACTTCTGCCTATCGTCAGGCTCAATCAGAGGCTAGGAGTGAAGTCGCGAATCGAAACTCCCAGCCAGGGTCTGCTCGTCGTGGTTGAGTCTGAGAACAAGCTTTATTGCATGCTTGTCGACGATCTACTTGGAAAGCAGGAAGTGGTCATCAAGAGTCTGGGCGAGACGTTCCAGGATGCGTCAGGATTCTCAGGTTGCGCAGTCCTTGGCGATGGAAGAGTGGGGCTGATTCTCGATACGGATGGAATCTACAGAGGGAGAAGACGATGATTGTTGAAGTCTCTCCGATTGCCACTACTGGTATTGAGATGCGCCACCAGGAGTTTGAGCGCATTCGGCGCATGGCGTATGACTTCTGCGGCGTTGACCTAACGGGTAAGCACATTCTTGTCTCGTCGCGACTTGGAAAGAAGATCCGTTTGCTGCAGCTGCCCTCCTTCACGAAATATTGCGACCAGGTAGAGGCCGACACGTCGGGAGCCATGTTTACCGAGATGATCGATGCTCTTACGACCAACCATACGAGTTTCTTTCGTGAGGCTCGTCACTTCGACTTTCTGCGCGATGTGGTTCTTCCGGAGTTGCCCGAACAGAGTGAGGTGAACATCTGGAGCGCGGCGTGTTCGACGGGCGAGGAGCCATACACCATCGCCTTCACGATGATTGATGCTATGGGGCCGAGGGCTTACTCGAATCTTGCCATCACTGCGACCGACATCTCGACCCGCGTTCTCGAGAAGGCCAAGAAAGGCTTGTATCCACTGACATCTGTGCAAGCTCTGACCCCTGAGATGCGTCGGGAATGCCTGATGAAAGGTACCGGCGAGTTCTCTACACAGTGCATGGTGAAGGCTTCCACGAAGAAGCTTATTACGTTCCGGCAATGGAATTTGCTTGAACAGTGCACGTCAATCGGCCCATTCCAGGTGATCTTCTGCCGGAATGTGATGATCTATTTCGATCAGCAGACGCAGCAGACCGTTGTCGATAATCTTGTCTCCCGTTTAGCTCCAGGAGGATACCTTCTGATCGGCCATGCTGAGAGCCTGAATGGGATCAATCATTCCCTTGAGTACATCTGCACGGCAACCTACCGCAAGGCGGGTGGATCTAGAGGCGCGAAGGCGGCAAGCCAACGGCGAGGAACAGCAGGATCTAGATGAGCCATGTTCTTACTGTAGGCATTAGCGATTGCGCCGTATCCGGAGATCCGAACGCTGTCATCACGACACATGCTCTTGGATCCTGCGTTGGATTGCTCATCTACGATCCAGTGGCTCGTGTAGGGGGGTTGCTGCATTACATGTTGCCGGACTCCACGATGGATAAAGATCGCGCAGCGCAGAAGCCCTTTATGTTCGCGGACACAGGGATTCCACTTCTATTTCACACGGCCTATAAAGCGGGCGCGCGAAAGGAACGTATCCAGGTAACTGCTTTAGGCGGCGCACAGATTCTTGGCACGAATGATTCTTTCAGTATCGGTAAAAGGAACCTCATGTCGATGCGAAAGATTTTATGGAAGGCTGGCGTTATGCTCCACCACGAAGAAGTGGGCGGAACATCGCCGAGGACGGCTCGTCTAGAGGTCGCCAGCGGCAAAATCCTGGTGTCATTCGGCCGGGGACAGCACGAGGTTCACCAGGGAATTACTGAACGGAGAGAAGCAAATGGCCTATAACGTATTGATCGTCGATGACTCACCGGGGATGCGAAAGGTTATTAAGAAGATGTTGGGGCAGTCGGGCTTCGTCACGGAGCAGTGCCTGGAGGCTGGCGATGGCTTGGAGGCCCTCACGGTTCTTGCCCAGGAGCGAGTGGATATCGTCTTCACGGACATCAACATGCCCAACATGAACGGCGAGGAACTGATGGAGCGAATCTCAATTACGCCGGATTACCAGCATCTTCTCGTGCTCGTTGTCTCTACCGATCGCAGCGAAGAAAGAATGCAAAGGATGATGGCCCTGGGTGCGAAGGGTTATGTGACGAAGCCATTTGTACCGAGAACGCTAGGGTACGCATTGACCAAGATGACGTCGAGGTGTGCATAAGATGCAAGCGAGTGAGTTGAAGCCGTTTATGGAAAGTGCTGTTGCCGAGGTCCTCGAGTCGATGTGCTTCATCTCCTCTGAGGGTGAGGCCACGGATGAAATGGGAGATGATCGCCCGAACTGGATCTGCGGCGAGCTTGAGTTTTCGGGTATTCCCGGGGGTGCCTTTGGGATAGCCGTACCGCCTTCTACTGCTGCTGTGATAGCAGCCAACTTCCTTGGGGAGGACGAGGCGGACCTTAGCGAAAAGCAGACAGTCGAGGTCGTCTGCGAGCTCACGAATATGGTGTGTGGCACGTTGCTGGCACAGATCGATTCCAAGCAGGCGTTCACCCTATCTCCTCCGAAGCATGTCTCCGCCGACACAGAATCGCCTGCGAAGAGCGGCCGAATCCAGGGGACGTACGCACTCGACGAAGGCTTTATCTATACGTGGTTGGAACTTCAGGCGACCGCATGAGCGTACAGAATGGCAAGATTAAGGTAATGGTGGTGGACGACTCGGCAATCGTTCGCAAGATTCTCTCTGACACGATTGCCATGGAGTCGGATATGGAAGTGGTCGCGACCGCTCCAGACCCCTATGTCGCGCGGGACAAGATCCTCGCGCTGAAGCCGGATGTCATCACACTCGATATCGAAATGCCGCGCATGGACGGGCTGACCTTCCTCAAGAAGCTGATGAAGTTTCATCCTATGCCGGTGATCATCATCAGCTCGCTGACGAAGGCTTCCTGTGAGATCTCTCTTGAGGCGCTCGCAAGTGGTGCAGTTGAAGTGATGGAAAAGCCGGGCGGTCCTTACTCCATCGGGGAACTGAGGGAGGGGTTGGCGCAAAAGTTGCGGGCAGCCGCGGGAGCGAGGGTCTCTGCGCCCGTGTCGAAGCAATTTATAGTGGCCCCGCCGCTCCCGCAAGCGCCAACCATGATGCAGAATGACATGGTCATCGCTATCGGTGCCTCCACTGGAGGGACTGAGGCGATTCGCGATGTGCTGATGCAGTTGCCGGCGAACATACCGGGAATCGTCATCACGCAACATATTCCTAAGCAGTTCTCGACGTCGTTCGCGCGACGGCTTGACGCCTCATGCCCCTTCGAAGTCAAGGAGGCCGAAGACGGCGACGAAGTTCGTCCCGGACGTGCGCTGGTGGCTCCGGGTGACTTTCACATGGTGTTGCGTGCGAGGGCCGGAGGGTATTTCGTCCAGGTTCAGGACGGTCCAAAGATCTGCTACCAGCGGCCGGCAGTCGACGTGATGTTTGCTTCCGTTGCGAATACAGCGAAGTCCCGCGCAGTCGGCGTATTGCTGACGGGTATGGGTGCTGATGGAGCGCAGGGCATGTTGAGTATGCGGAACGCAGGGGCAAGAACGATCGCGCAAAATGAACAGACGTGTGTCGTTTATGGAATGCCGCGAGAGGCCGCGAGGCTGAATGCAGTGGAGCAGGTACTCCCGCTGCAGGGTATTCCCGCAGCTATCGTGAAGCTGGTCACGAAGGGGGCACAAGCCATCAAGCGGTCTGCTTAGAGATAGGCGGTGGTGAGGTGCGGACTACGCGCGGATCTGGCATTTCGCTAGCGCCGAACCAGGACTGTGTCTGGACCTGTGTGCCTGTTCTTGCGCAAGTGGGGTACAACTTCGGGGACAGATTGCCGCCGTGGACCTGATCAAGACAACCAAAGATGGCGATAGCGGGGCAGTACGTCATTCAGAGGTTGAGAGGTAAACGATTCGATGGTTAAGGAAGTCTTCAAAGTTAGAGGCAAGATCGCGACGTTCGCTATGTTGCGATGGACGATTCCTGCGGTTGCCGTATTGTTAGTAGGAATAGGCCTGCCTGTCTCGGCGCAGACTTCAGTACCCGATTCGGACAAGGCCGTGCTTGCTGCGCGCGTTCTGCAACTTGAACAGACACTTGCTGGAGTGCAGGCTCAACTCGACGCTATCAAGAGCTCACTCAACGGATCAGCGAGCCCAGCGTCAGGCCAACAGGCGGCCGCGAGTTCGACACCCCAGCATGGCGCGCCCGCCAGCGCACCCGGTTTGACTACCCCTTCCGTGAAGGCAGTCGATCCGGAAGCAGTCGCCGGTCTGACCCGAGGCGAGACCTTACCCACGGATATAAATAAGACCCACCGTTTCTTCGAGCGGAAGCCAGGCAAGGATCTCACCTTCTACACGCACGCCGGTGAACTCACAACGTATGGCAACCTCGATGTCTCGTTCGATGTGATGACGAAGGGAATTCGCGACCTGAGAGATGGGAACGGACTCCCGCCAGTTGGCAACGGCGGTTGGTTGCCTGATCTTTCTACCAACCTTTCTTACGTTGGTATACGAGGGACGCAGGCCACCGGCCTCAAGGGACTGGATTTTGTTTATCAACTAGAGACACAGATTGACATCTCTTCGACTTCAGGCACGGCCGAGAGTAACAGTTCCGAGAGCAACCAAGTTAAGGGTGGTCTCACCTCGAGAAACAGCTACATCGGTCTGGGATCGCCTAGGTTCGGCGCGATTGTCTTCGGCAAAACGGATGCTCCCTACAAGCAATCAACGGCGAGGTTGAACCCCTTCTTCGCAATGATCGGCGACTACCAGGTAATCATGGGAAACACTGGCGGAGACAACCGTGTCGAGTTCGGCACAAGGCTCGACCACTCCATCTGGTATACGTCCAAGAGGCTCGACGGCCTTGAGGTCAACATGCTCTTCTCGCCGGGGCAGAACCGCTCCAGCACCAGCGATAATATCGCTGCAGGTGAGTCCGATTGCACCGGCATAGATATTCCGGGTAGTGGCGGAAGCCTGCCGTACGCTTGCAACGACGGCGCATTCAGCGACGCGGTGAGTGCAAGCGTCTCTTACACCAAAGAGCCTCTTTACCTCGTGGCTGCTTACGAGCGGCATATGAAGGTGAATCGCCAAAGCGATCTCACGGGCCTTTACGCAAGCGTTCCACCCTCCTACTATGCTGCCTCCGTTGCGGACGAGGACGCGGCCAAACTCGGAGCACAGTACACTTTCGCCGGGAAGACAACAGTGAGTGCGATCTACGAGATGATGCACCGCTATGTTCCTGACTTCCTGGAATTCCAGAATGAGCGGCAACGTTCTGGAAGCTGGCTTTCCTTGACCCAGGTGATCTCCGCCGAGGACAGCATCTCGATGGGTTGGGGCCGCGCTTACCGGACGCCAGGCGATCCGGGACAGCACAACACCTCGCTTGAACTACCTCCACTGGGCTCGCCGGGAGATGCGACAGGTGGACGTGGGAAAGACAATTCGGCAAACCTTTATACGGTCGCGTACCGTCACCGGCTTGCGGGAGGGCTAACAGCCTATTTTGACTGGGCGGCAACGTTCAACGGGCCTTATGCACACTACGATCTGGGTGCGGGAGGTCGCGGAGTCACGGCCGATTGCCATGATGCAAGCGACGCGACAGGAGGAGAGTCTTCCGATCCGCACTGCTGGGCCGGGGGCCACCTGAAGGGCGTCTCCGCGGGTCTTGATAAACGATTCTAGAGCACGGGCCTTGAGCACAATTGAATTTGGGATTCGATAGAGATGGGAACTAAGCAAGAGATAGAGCATGACACTTTTGCCTTGCGGGAGATCTTGAGACAACCGGACGGGGAATCGTTCCAGGAGACGCCATGAGCGGATGGACAGTAGGTAAGCGGGTATTGGGTGCTTTTGCATTGACATTCGGGCTGATCGCCGCTCTGTTGATGCTCTTCGTCTATCAGACCCAGCAGAGCAATAAGCAACTGAACAAGATCATCGAGGTCTATAACAAGAAGCTGGCGATTGGATCTTCGGTCGAACTCGCTACGACGGAGATGCAGGGAGCTCAGCGGGGGCTCATGCTCTCTTACGAGGCGAAGGATGAATCTTCCGCACCTCAGTATGTGAACCTCTACGAGGAATCGGGTAAGAAGATTGACAGTCTCCTCCGTGAGATGGAGCCCCTTGCGGTGAGTGACGCGGAACATAGCGCTCTTGAAAGTGTGCGCTCCAATCGAGAGACCTGGAGGCCGCGCTTTGCCGAGTTAGTTCAAATCTGCAAGTCTGGCGACATCGCGAAGGCTTACGCGTTGCGCAGCCAAAACAAGGTGATTTCAGCCGCGATGCATGCCGGGGCTACCGCGATCGTTGAAGAACAGCATCGCTCGCTCGCGGCCGCTGCGGCAGAGTCGAGTGCAGCCATGGTCAGGGCGGGATGGTATTCATTTATCGCGGCGTGCATCTCGTTTTCGATCGCCGGCCTGGTTCTATTTATCGTGCGACAGGTAAACCAGGAGCTGCGGATTGCGGCCACTTCGCTGAACGAGGGCGCAGAAGAGATCGCGTCTGCTTCGGGGCAGGTTGCCGCTCTGAGCACCAATCTTGCGCAAGGCGCGAATGAGCAAGCGGCCTTCATCGAAGAGACTTCTGCCGCAACCATTGAGATAACCTCTATGAGCAGGCGCAGCACGGATGCCTCGCAGTCGACCGCGGCTATGTTCGCCTCTTCTCAGATTCGTTTCGAAGAGGCCGATCGGTGCCTGGTGGAGATGGAGAACGCGATGAATGGCATTAACACCTCCACGGAGCAGATCTCGCGCATCATCAAGGTGATCGAGCAGATCGCGTTCCAGACCAACATTCTTGCACTCAACGCGGCGGTGGAAGCGGCGCGGGCGGGAGAAGCAGGCGCTGGGTTCGCCGTGGTCGCGGATGAAGTTCGAAGTCTTGCGCAGCGAAGTGCCCAGGCAGCCAAGGACACGGCAGAGTTTATCGAAGACTCCATCGTCAAGTCGTCCGCAGGCAAGGAGAAGGTAGACCAGGTAGCTACCGTGATCAGAGCGATTACGGGTGACTCCGGCAAGATCAAACAACTTGTTGACGACATCTATCACGGAAGCCAGGAGCAGTTGCGCGGTATAGACCAGGTCGCCAATTCCATTCAGCAAATCGAG
Organism: Granulicella aggregans; assembly: GCF_014203275.1. Taxonomy (GTDB): domain Bacteria; phylum Acidobacteriota; class Terriglobia; order Terriglobales; family Acidobacteriaceae; genus Edaphobacter. Next base: position 347,342 of record NZ_JACHIP010000005.1, on the reverse strand, counting down.
AAGATCACACAGGAGAGTGCCGCAAGCGCAGAAGAGTGTGCGGCCTCTTCGGAAGAACTCGCTGCCCAATCCGAAGCGATCCGCAGCATTGTCGCCAGCCTTAACGCACTCGTCGGCGGCGCTGAGACGAAGACCTATCGATCTTCCGGCTTCAGTGAATCGAATGGCCGGCTGCTGTTATCACACCGCTAGGATCGATGAAGTAAGCTGCACTGGCGCGTGAGCGAGACTGGCGTATCGAGCAGATTCGACTTCCCAGACGAAGCAGGCGTCTACCTCGACGTCGTTGCGACGTCATCCTTGCCGTTCCACTCACGGCGGTTGGTTGGTGCTGTCCGTTCAGCTCGTCACCACTCCTGCCTCCGGTTGGCTCAGGCGTTGCATACCCATAGGGAACATCGTTCTCTGGGACATCATCCTGCTTGTAAGATTCGATGCCTTGACATCCGGGCACAGAATTATCCCCGCACTCAACCCCTTTCCCCGAACATAAAAGCAGATCATCAGTCAGCCGCTGTGCCGGATTATGCGTGCCGATTGCAGGCATTCGGATGGCGGGCGGCCGCTTTAGCGGTGCCGCAAGGCTTGAAGATGGCGCTTCTCAATGTGCCAATCAACCTGTCCGCCGCAGGAATTACACGGGCCAGCGCAAATGCCTCCGTCATCAAGAAAAAATGATGAACATCGCGTTACGCTTTGGTTCAACGCACTCCATATCCAGCTAAGGCCGAGAACTTTGCGGTCTGTCTCGTCGGCCAGCGGCGGGCGCCCCGCCGTAGGGGTCGTCCGCTTGATCAGAAACGATGGAGACAGGCTGCGGCGGACGCGGAGAAATCCCAGGTCTCACCAGGAATGACTATGAAGCTGATAAGAACTCGAAAGATGTTTCGTCCGGCTCTTGGCGTGGTTGCAACGGTGCTGTTGTCGGCAACAGCGATGGCTCAGGGCGCTGTCTCCGGGGTGTCTCCGCGACGTGTTCTCCAGGCAGTCGATGCGAGTGACCGCGTCTCGCTGAACGCATCGGTGAGACCGTGGGTTACGCATGCAAAGGACCTCGGCACGGCGCCGGCTTCGACGGCTGCTCCGAAGATGCTATTGCTCTTGAACCGCAGCGCCGAGCAGCAGCAGGCACTGTCGGAGCTCCTCGGTGATCTGCAGAATCCGGCCTCGCCTCGCTATCATCACTGGCTGACTCCGGCGCAGTTTGGGGATACCTTTGGCATGAATGCTGACGACCTGCAGAGCGTGACGAGCTGGCTGCAGTCGCAGGGCTTCACGGTGACGAAGGTTGCAAAGGCTCGGAACGTGATTGAGTTCTCTGGCAACGTGGGGCAGGTGCAACAGGCCTTCAACACGCGGATTCACCGGCTGTCCGTCGACGGGACGCAGACGATGACGAGTGTTACGCCTGTGCAGGTGCCCCGTGCACTCGCCGCCGTCATCAAAGGATTAGTTAATCTCGACAGCGCGAAGCCTCATGCCTCGGTGACGCAGGCGTCGCGGGCGACTTACGATTCCAGCACTCATCGGATAAAGCCGGATCTGACGCTGTTCGACAGCACGGGTGCCAACCCTTATCTCTACATGGACCCGGCCGATGCGGCGACTGTCTATGACACACCGAACGCTACGCTGAACGCCAATTACTCTGGCACGACACTCGACGGTACCGGCATCAATGTAGGCATCGTGGGAGATTCGAACGTCGATCTCACGTCGGTCAGCAACTATCGCCAGGCATTTTTGAATGAGACTGCGGACAACGTCAATCTTCCCACCATCGTTGTCGACGGCAGCGACCCAGGCATCAACGGCGACGAGGTGGAAAGCTTCCTCGATCTCGAAGTATTGGGCGGCATCGCACCCAAGGCGAATCTTTACTACTACACGTCAGACAGCAGCGATCTGAGCTCGGGCCTGGTGAATGCGATCGGGCGGGCGATTGAAGACAATGTCGTCAGCATCCTGAGCATCAGCTATAGCAGTTGCGAGGCGAACCAGGGAACAGCGGGCAACGCCTTCTTTGCAGAGCTCTATCAGCAGGCGGACGCGCAGGGGATTACGATCACGGTCTCGAGCGGAGACAGCGGCCCTGCGAACTGCGATAATCCAAACGCCGAGCACGTAGCGGCCAATGGCCTAGTAGTCAATGCTCTGGGTTCGACGCCTTACAACGTCTCGGTGGGTGGAACGGACTTCGATGCACTGGCATCGGACTTCAGCACCTACGTCGACACGACCACGAGCGGGGTATCCCCGTACTTTCGCACGGCTCTCAAGTACATTCCGGAGCGGCCTTGGAACGACTCGACCCGCATCAGTACGTCGACCTCAGCGAATGTGCCGCTGACCATCAACGGAGCGACGAATATCATCGCAGCCGGGAGCGGCGTGAGCTCGGTCTATGCAAAGCCGGACTTCCAGACTGCGTTGACCCCAGCGGATGGAGCGAGGGATATGCCCGACGTCTCGTTCCTCGCAGCGAATGGTCTATACGGTGCGACATGGGTGCTCTGCGAGGGAGGCATTCTGGGTTACGACTGCCTGACGACGGATGGGCAGTTCACGGACTCAACGACGTTCAGCGGAGCGGGTGGCACCTCCGCTTCGACACCGGCGTTTGCCGGAATGCTGGCGCTGGTGGAGCAGTCCACGGGATCGCGCCTGGGGCAGGCCAACGATGTTCTGTATCGATTGGCCGGGACGAAGTATTCGACTGTATTTCACGACGTGGTCACTGGAGATAATGCGGTTGTATGTGACGCTGGAACCTCGGGTTGCGGCAGCAATGGATTCACGACCGGTTATGACGCTGTGCCCGGCTACGACCTCGCAAGCGGCCTCGGCAGTGTGGATGTTGCGGCTCTGGTGGCGAACTGGGGCTCCGCGTCCGGCACCTCAACCGCAACAACCTTGAAGATCAACGGCGCAGGCACTCCGGTGAGTGTGACCCATGGCACATCGCTCGATATCAACGTGGCGGTGTCGCCCACAACCGCGAGCGGCAGCGCAGGGCTCGTAGCCAGCACGAGTCTTATCGGCGGCCAGCTTGCGATCCCGTTGACGAACGGTGTTGGTACGACCACCTACAACGGCTTGCCGGGTGGAACCTATACTTTGTATGCGCGCTACGGTGGTGACGCCAGCGACGCGGCGAGCTCTTCTTCGCCGATCAGCATCAACATCGCATCCGAGCCAAGCACCACGAACCTCACGGTGAACGCATACACCGCGCTGACCGCATCTACGATCACGACGAACAACGCCATCCCTTATGGGTCGTACATCTTCTCGGATGCCTTTGTCTTCGGCACTGCGGAAGGGCAGACGGCAAGCCTGGGGCAGGCGACCGGTACTGTCACCTTCCTCGACAATGGAAGCGCCATCGGGACAGGTGATGTGACGGCTTTGGACTACGCTTCATTCCCCGGGTTATCGAAGGGAGTCTATCCGTTTACGGCAGGTACGCACGTCTTGACCGCGAGCTACGCTGGCGACGCGAGTTACCAGGCGAACGTGAGTGCTCCGGTTAGCTTCACCATGCTGAAGGGAACGATGCAGATCTCGGTGGTTCCTGCCTCTGCCGCGACCAACACGGTGACGAACGACATCATCACTGTAAACCTGGCCACGAACGGTCTGGGCGCTGTTCCGACCGGAACGGTAACGTTGCAGGCAAACGGTGTGACCCTGGGATCGACGAGCACGATTGTGCAAGGGGCCCAGGCCAATGGACTGGTCTTCGGATTCGCCACCATTACGATTAAAGGCAGTGACTTACAACAAGGTGCGAACACGCTTACGGCGACGTATACGGGTGACAGCAACTACGTGGCCGGCACAGCGAACGTTGTAGTCACAAGCAGCAAGGCCACCTTCTCGCTCTCGGCGAGCCCCATCAGTGTGACTGCGGGAAGCACGACCGGCGACACCACAACGGTGCGGGTGACGCCGCTCAATGACTTTACCGGCGTCATCAATCTGACGTGTGCCGTAACCAGTGCGCCGGCGGGAGCGACCAGTCCGGTCACCTGTGCAGTTCCGGCTACGGTGAATGTTTCGGGCCTTGGTGCCGTGGCAGGTACGCTCACGGTCAACACAACCTCTGAGACAACAGGCGGCAGCTACGTGGTAACGATCACCGGAGTGGATGCGTTGACGGGTAAGCTCACGGCTACGGCTACATCCGATGTGACGGTGACGGGTGCGACCCTTACGCCAGCCTTCACGTTGAGCAACGCCGGAGCCATCATGATCGCGCCCGGAGCTTCGACAGGCAATACGTCGGTGATCTCGGTGAGTCCTGCTGGCGGATTTACCGGAGCTGTGGCACTCTCCTGCGCGGTGACCTCATCTCCCGCTGGAGCTGCCGATCCATTGACCTGCTCGCTTTCGAATCCGACGGTGACGATCACAGGCACTGCGGCCGCAACCACTACGGTAACGATCAGTTCTACTGCGGCAACTACAGCCTCGCTGGAGAATCGATTCGGCGGAGGTGGCATCGCGCTGGGCTTGATGCTGATCATTCTGCCGATGCGGCGACGCCGATTCGTTCCACTGTTCTGCCTGATCCTACTCGCGGGCCTTGGGATGATGACGGGATGCAGTAGCTCACCCAGCACTCCGGTCAAGACCGCCAATCCGGGCACCAGTGAGGGAGCTTATGTGGTCACCGTATTTGGCACCGCGTCGAGCGTCGCCCCCGCGACCACGACCGTGAGTGTCACGGTGAACTGATCTATCGCCACAGCACTTCTTCACCGCGCGCTGGCAGGTGGTCGCCAGCGCGCGGTGTCATCAGGATCACGTATCTCCTAAATTCACGTGAGGTAGATCAGCATGGTATTCACATCAAAACGCACATGGCTTGCGGCTACATTCATCTTGTCCTCCGTCCTGAGTCCATTCCTCGGCGCAGCAAGTGCTCAGCGCGAGGTGAAGTCGCGAACCATTACATCGATGACGCCCGCATCGCCGTTTGAGCGAACGATGCGTCCTCTTCTCGGCAAGCTGAAGCTTCCGGTTTCGAATCGCACGGCTAGCGCTCGCAACGTCTCGGCGAATATGTCCGGTACGACGGTGCTCAACTTTGGCGGCTACCTTTCGGCTCCCGCGTATCCGGCGCGCGCGTCGAACTCCATCGCTTACGATTCGCTGAATAACGGTGTGCAGACAGCGATTGCCGCGGACTTCGATAAGGACGGCCTGACAGATGTCGCGGTGGTGCAGTTCGACGGCACGCTTAACATTTTGCGCAACACAGGTGGCGGAGTACTTGCAGCGCCCGCCGGGTATATCAATCCAAATCCCAATGTCGGATCGGAAAATGTGGCTCAGTCCTTTGCCGCGGATCTGAACGGCGATGGATATCCGGATATCGTCTCTTTCGACGCGGCGAACCTTGCCCTGTTGACCTTTTTGAATGACGGTAACGGCGCCTTCAACACGGCGCAGACGATCAACCTAAGCACAGACTATGGCAACCCGGCCGGCATCACGGTGGGCGACGTGAACGGCGATGGCAACGCCGATGTGGTCGTCGCCTACTACAACATCATGTCGAGGACCAGCTCGCAGATGTCGATCCAGACACTCGTCGGCAAGGGTGATGGGACCTTCACCGCGATGACCGGGGCGACCATCGCTGTGCCGACTTCACTCACCTTGTCGGGTCTGGCACCTATCACCCTGGGTGACCTGAATGGCGATGGCAAGCTGGATATTGCCACACTATTACAGGAACAGAACTCGCGCTCGGCGGGCGTGTTCGTTGTGACGACCGCGTTGGGTAACGGCGATGGCACGTTCGCAGCCCTGAACGTGAACAGCCCTATTTCGGCGGCTGTGTCTGGCATCCCGAACCTGTCCTTCAACACTGCCGGTGTCCAGATTCTTGATCTGAACAAAGACGGTAAATTAGACCTCGAAGTCGACATGAATGGTCTTTTGTATGTCGCTTTGGGACAAGGAGACAACTCGTTCAGTCCGCAGGTAAGCTCGGACTTTCAGGGAGGTTATGCTGTCGCCTTCGCCGATCTCAACGGCGACGGCTACCCTGATGCAATCTGCGGCGTGACTGGCCTTCAAGTGTCTCTCGGCAAGGGAGACGGGACCTTCGCGGCACCGGCGATCAATGGGCAGTATGCGATCGACATTGCAACGCCGCAGGGCGTTGTTGCAGCCGACTTTGACGGCGATGGCAAGCTCGACATCGCCGAGCTTGGTGCAGACTACAAAGAAGTCTCCATGTTCTTCGGCAACGGTGACGGTACTCTGCATGGAGCGTTGCAGCTCAGCCTGCCGACCGATGTGGCGCCCTCTGATACGGAGCTTGAGAATGTACTGAAGGCAACGGCCAAGCCTTATAGCGATCTGGTCGTCATCAACTTCGGCGGCGACGCTCCTTCGCTTCAGACAGGTTTGAGCGATGGCAAAGGAAACTTCAGCTACGTGCTTTCGCTTGCAGCGGGGCTGCCGACTGACTTCAACTTTGTCGAGCCTGTGCAGGCGGACTTCAATGGGGATGGTCTCCAGGATCTGCTGATAGCTGGCGTCGCCGGGGAGTTATGGGTGTCGCTGTCCGACGGTGATGGCACTTTCGCCATTCCAGTGGCAATCAACCTGCCGACACTTACTTGCGCTCTGTCGTACGCTGCCACCGCTGATCTGAACGGCGATGGCAAGCAGGACATCGTGATCGCCTACGGCGGTGACTCGGTATGCGGGGGAGTGACCACCGCCTCTGGCTATTTTGTGATCGCAGGCAAGGGTGACGGAACCTTCCAGACGCCGGTCTTCTTTCCCAGCGGCACACAGCTTTACTCCGTGGCGCTCGCGGACATGAACCTGGACGGCAACACTGACCTGATCCTGAATGACGTTCCGACCGCTACTTCGGGGCCGTTTCAGGTGACGCTTCAGGCGGGCAACGGCGACGGTACATTCGGAGCGGCGTCCACGCTGCTCACGAACTACGTCGTCACCGATGTGAAAGTTGCGGACATGAACTCGGATGGCAATCCCGACGTGCTTCTCGCCGCCGAAGAGGTATACGGCAGCGACGTCACCACTGCTGGGTTGGTGCTGATCAATGGCAACGGCGACGGTACGTTCGGCAGTCATTCGCTGATCGCGGGCGGGAACGTCTTCCTTCAGACTCAGGTCGCGGACATGAATGGAGATTCGATCCCGGACATCGAGGCGTCGCTTTACACGAACGGAGCGCAGCCAAACACTTACTACGGCTTCTCGACTTTATTGGGACTTGGTGGAGGTGGTTTCAGCGCGCCGATCAATCAGCTGATCCCGCTGAATGGCGTGTTGCCGCTGGTAGGAAACTTCTTTGATGACAATGCTCCGGACGTGGTGACGGACACGTTCTACGGTATCGATCTCTTCCTGGGGCAGGGAGGCACGACACTCACGCTTGGCACCTCGGCGCCGTCCGTGGCTTATGGAACCACGGAGACGTTTACGGCGAAGGTCGTCGCATCCATGTCGGGACGTCCCGCGTTGACGGGGACTGTCTCCTTCTACGATGGCACCACGCTTCTGGGGACTGCATCTGTAAGCGGCGGGAGCGCGAGCTTCAGCACCGCCTCGTTGGCATTGGGGACACACAGTGTCTCGGCGGTTTACTCTGGCGATTCGAACTTCAACCTCAACACCAGCGGCACTGCGGCGGTAGCGGTCACATCGCTTGCGCCTGCATTCGCTCTCACGAGTACGTCAACAGCGCTTACGCTCTCTCAGGGAGCGAACGGGATCGTCCCGTTGACCCTGACTGCGAATGCGACGTTCAGCGGGCCCGTCAACCTGACCTGCTCCGGTGCGCCGAGCAACGCATCGTGCGGCTTCAGCAGCGACAGCGTCGTCCTGACGGCGGGCAGCTCAGCCACGGCCGCGCTGGTGATAGGAACCACTGGGACCAAGACCTCCATGCAGGTGCCTTCGAATTCACCGTGGCAAGGTAAGGCGCCCATGGTGAGCGTCGCGTCGCTGGTCTTGATGTGCTTCATCAGGCCGCGCAGAAAGCTGCGGGGAGTTCTGTTCGCGGCGTTGCTCGCTGTGGCGGCCATGGGAGCGACCGGTTGCAGTGGCGGAGGCCCGACCGTTTCATCGGTGGGCAAGACTTCCTTCACGGTTACGGTGACGGCCACGCCCAGCGGCGGCGCAGGCACAGCTCAGACGGCAACGGTCAATGTAACAGTGCAGTAAGTCTGAGATCACACCCGGCCAGGCGCGAACAGCAGTAGTTGTTCCCGCCTGGCCCAAGCAAGTCGAGATACGGTTGCACCTACAATGAAGTTATTGGAACGCCTCAAGCAAAATCCGGAGTACATGTCCTTCTGGCCTTTACAAATGGCGGGATGGGGCACCTACCTGGTGATGAACGTTCTTTCGTCCATCCCTTACAGGCATAGGCCTGACTATATTGCGTTCCGCGGCGCTTTCCTTGCCAGTAGCTTCCTTGCCAGCTTTCCGATGTATTGGCTTTGTCACTTTCTGTGGAAGCGCCGTCCGCGGATTCGCGTGATCGCAGCTTTCTGCATCCTCGCGTCCTACCCACTTGGGCTTTTATGCGCGGCGGCAGCGTTCGAGGCAGGGATAGTCTTCAGCATCCGTCGTCCGCCCTTTAGTTGGGGAGACATCATTAGCGCCGCTCCCAGCGGATGGTTCGCGCTCATTGCGTGGTCTTCGTTTTACTTCGGCATAAAGCACTACCTCGAGCTTAAGGAAAAGCACCGGCAGTTGCTGGCCATCGAACGGCTCGCGCGCGAGGCACAGATTCGGGCTCTGCGATATCAACTGCAGCCGCACTTCCTCTTTAATACTCTGAACGCGATCTCCACGCTTGTTCTGAGCGAGCAGGTAAAGCCCGCCACGGAGATGATCGGCAAGCTCGCGCACATGCTGCGCAGCACGCTCGATTCACCGGACCTACACCGGCTTCCGTTCTCCGACGAACTTGCTGTGACCGAGGAGTATCTCGACATCGAACGGGTGCGCTTCGGCGACCGCCTCGAAGTGCGTTGGGACGTCGATCCCGTAGTACGCAACGTTCTGGTTCCACGCCTTCTTCTGCAACCACTCGTGGAAAATGCTGTCCGGCATGGCGTGGCGAGAAGGCCCTATGGCGGCTTCATCCTGATCACGGCGCGCCGCGTGGGGACGAGCCTCGCGGTACACATTGAAAATCAACTGCCGGAAGAGAAGTCTTCGGTGCTACTGGATCGGGTTGTGCGTCCGGGCGGTCTTGGGCTCGAGAATGTCAGACTCCGCCTGAAGGAGATGTATGGTGAAGCAGGCAGTATGCACGCCTCTGCCAACGCGCGCGGGAACTATGAAGTGTCGTTGCTGCTGCCGGGGATAGAGGCGGACAGCTCGGACGGCGCTTCAAGTCCTATCGAAGTCTATGAAATTTAGCGTCCTTATCGTTGACGATGAACCGCTTGCACGGCAGGGGGTCTCGCTCCGCCTGCAGCCTCACGACGACATGGCCGTGATTGGCGAATGCTCGAACGGTCAGGAGGCGCGGGATGCGATCCTCGAGCGGAAGCCGGATTTGGTCTTTCTCGACATCCAGATGCCTCTGCTCAGCGGCATCGAGGTGATGCGTACGCTCCCACCCGATCGGACCCCGTACACGATCTTTCTCACGGCCTTCGACGAATACGTGATGCAAGCGTTTGAGGTCCACGCGATCGACTATCTTCTGAAGCCCATTGACGACTCGCGCTTCAACGCAGCTCTGCAACATGCTCGCAGGGTGCTTGGCGGCACACAGACGGCGACGTATCAGGAGCGATTGCGAGAGCTTCTCACGCAGGACGCGAACATCCCTGTGCCTGCGCCGCTCAAGGAGTTTTCTGTCCGAACGGGCAGGCGGGTCACGTTCGTCTCCGTCGAAGACATCGATTGGATCGAAGCGCAGGGCGATTACGCGCAACTACACGTGGGCAACAAGGAGTACCTGCTTCGAGAGTCGCTTACCTATCTTGAGACTCGTCTGGATACAGGCAGCTTTCTTCGCATCCACCGCTCCGCGATCGTTCGAGTGAACCGCATCGTGCGGGTGGACTCGCGCCCCAATCGGGACTGCGTAGTTACGCTGGCTGGCGGCAGCTTATTACGAGTGAGTCGGACGTATAGCCATCATCTACGAAACCTGTTGCGTAATGGTTCGCTTGCTTAAGGCGGCCGGTTTAACCGTCGTGCTTCGTTCATGGGCCGCAGCTCAAAGCAAACGATCGAGACGCGATCTGCATCCGAAGCGATCATGAGGTGGTCATGAGCGGAAATAAAGAACTCTCGAACTTGTACAAGTTGCAGGACCCGACAAAGCAGTATCCAAGGCCCAAGTTCAAACATCAGCCCCAGGGTGTTCCCGGCCTCGATCGCAAGATGCAGCCTCTCGCGGATCACGGGGAGACCAGCTACAAGGGCAGCGGAAGATTGCCCAATCGCAAAGCGCTGGTAACGGGCGGTGACTCCGGGATTGGACGTGCGGCGGCGATCGCGTTCGCGCGCGAGGGAGCGGATGTCGCGATCAACTACCTGCCCAGTGAAGAGGGGGATGCGCAGGAAGTGATCGCGCTGATTGAGAAAGAAGGCCGGAAAGCGATTGCGATTCCGGGGGATATCAGCAGTGAAGCGTTCTGCAAGCAGATGGTGAAAAGGGCGCACAAGGCGCTCGGCGGGTTGGACATCCTGGCGTGCGTGGCGGGCAAGCAGCACGCGGTTGAGAAGATTGCGGACGTCACGACTCAGCAACTGGAGCAGACGTATCGCGTGAATGTCTTCGCGCTGTTCTGGACGGTGAAGGCGGCGCTCCCGCTGATGCCGCCGGGCGGTTCAATCATTACGACAGCGTCGATCCAGGCCACACATCCGAGCCCAAGTCTTCTGGACTATGCACCAACGAAGGCCGCGATTCTGGCGTTCACGCGAGCGCTTGCGCGTCAGGTTGCGGAGGACGGGATCCGCGTTAATTGCGTTGCTCCTGGACCGGTGTGGACTCCGCTGCAAACGAGCGGTGGGCAGCCAGACAAAAAGATTCCAGCGTTTGGATCGGAGACCCCGATGAAGCGGCCGGGGCAGCCGGTGGAGATGTCGCCACTGTACGTGCTGCTGGCTTCGCAGGAATCAAGCTACGTAACGGGTGAGGTGTACGGCGCGACAGGTGGGCTCGAGGTCGGATAGCGCGTCATCGTCTGGATAGGAAGTGATTCGCTGTGCGAAGGGCGAGTGCCATAATCGTAAGGGCCGGGTTGGCGGCCAACGCGCTGGGGAAGACCGAGTTATCGCAGACGTAGAGATTAGCGACGTCATGCGAATGTCCGAAGGAGTCGACGACGGAATCTGTTGGAGAATGGCCCATCCGGCAGGTTCCGATGATATGAGCGGTGCGCTGAAGCGTCCAGCAGTCACTGGCTCCGGCCGCCTGCCACGCAGCGGTCATGAGCGCCTCAGCGTGTTTGCCCATGGCCAGTTCGTGGCAGCCGTAAGAGAAGTGGACCAAGGGCTTGGGAAGGCCCGAGGTGTCGACTGCGTCAGAGAGTTCGAGGAAGTTCTGCTTCGAGGGCAGGCAGTCGCCGTTGATGCCGATCCCGGCGACGGAGTTATAACGATCGAGATAGTGCACGAGGTCTTCGCCGAAGAGTTTGCGTTCACGCGCTACACCCTGCGCCCACGTGACGGGCACCACGCCGAGGCTCTGCGTAATGTAGCCGCTGGGAAAGTTTGCATTGTCTGGCCGGAGAAGGTCTTCCGAGATGATGGTGGCGGGGAAGCCTTTGTTCATCCGGACGGGTTCGTCGAAGGTTCCCCAGACCTGCGTCGCGACGTGGGACATGAAGTTGCGGCCAACTTGTCCGCTGCTATTGGCAAGACCGGCGAAGAGAAGGAGTCGCGGCGTCTCGACGGCGCCGGCGCAGAGAAAGACTGCGCGGCAACGCTGGCGTTCGAGAGAACCATCGAGCGTGTGGCGATAGAGGACGGCGGTGATCTGGCCGCGCGCGTCACGCTCAAAGCCATGCACGAAGCTGTGAGGGCGAATCTCCGCGCCGGATTTCACTGCCCATGGGAGATAGGTGACATCCATACTTGCCTTTGCGCCGTTCCTGCAGCCTTGGTGACAAAAGCCTCGATTGACGCAGGCGCTACGATGTCCGTACTCGGGACGGTTGATATCTGAGCTGAGAGCGGCGATTGGTGCGGCGCTCGTTCGGAGTCCGAGCGCCTCGAAGCCACGCTGCATAAGCTGACCCGGGCCATTGATCGGAATGGGACCGCCGGGATAACGGCGGGTGGAGTCCCAAGGGTAGTTCGCAGGACCACTTACGCCGAGAAAGGATTCGAGTTCTTCGTAGTGCGGAAGCAGGTCTTGATAAGAGAGCGGCCAGTCGACCCCTTCGCCAGACTCGGAATGAAGGCGCAAGTCGCGAGGATCGGCGCGAGGAACGAAGGCTCCCCAGTGCAGCATGCTCCCGCCGACTCCGGTGCCGCTGTTGTTGGCTCCGAAGACGATGGGAGTATCGCCTGCGCTGAGGCGTTCATCTGTCCAGTAGATGTTTGCAGCTGACTCGTCGGTGGGAAAGTCGTCGGCGGGAGATTCGAACCAGGGGCCAGCTTCCAGAGCGATTACACGAAGTCCGGCAGCAGCGAGAGTCGCGAGAATAGGAGCCCCGCCGGCACCGGTGCCGATGACGACAGCATCGACCTCGTCGTGGTGCGGGTACTGACGCATTGTTCGGCGAGCAAGAGCTAGCTCGTTCATTGTTCCGAGACCTCTTGCTCAAAGAGCTCTTTCTCGTTCAAACGGATTGAAGTGAAACCGCCTTCGTCAGCGAACCCCGTGAACCCGATGCGATCCATGGTGCGAGGATCGGCCATGTAGATGCGGGTGAGTTCGGCGTGGAGATCGCCAAACCAGTCGCTCATCTCGGCGGCAGTAAAGGACCCAGAGCCTTCGCCGAGATGCAGTACAGTCAAGAGGTCTTTACCGAGTTTGCCGTCACGGGCCTTCGAGAGAATTTCATCCTGGCGGCTAACATCAAGAGCGCTGAATCCCACGCCATATTTGTGTAATGAAGAGCTATCGAGGGAACGAGGGCCTCTTTGCCACGCTTCGGTGTCAGGCGGGAGGCTGGCATGACGCCAGCCGTCGTGCGCGGGCTGAGCGAGCCAACGATGAACCCGGGCTGCGAGGTCAAAAGGGCAGCCTGGGATGATGCGAGCAGCCGCGGCTCGGAGTGTGAGGAGTTCGTCTGGCGTGAGGATGCTTGGCTCGGGGAGAGAATCGTCTGCGAGACGCTGATTCATCACTGCTCGAGTTTGGGAAGAGGTGAGGCTGGAGTCGATGAGCGCGCGTGTTGAAGAGGCGAGCTCCGCGTCAGGACGACGCAAAGGAATGCCGATCTCTTTGACGAACTCGACGATGCGATCGGCCAGTTCCGCGGGACGTTCGAGAGGCGAGAGATGACCAGCGCCCTCCATCGCGGTGAGCTTAGCTTGGGGGAGATGACGCAAAGTATGTTCGCGTTGCGCATCTGGGCCGAGCGCGCTCTCTGCGGTGCCCGCAAGAATGAGTGCTGGCAGGGGGATGACGCCTACGCGGTCGGCCCAGTCTTCGCGACTGCCCGTGGTAAACCAGTCCACGAAGGCGGATCGGTTCATGCGAAGAAGATCATCGACGGCGCGAGTACGCACAGCGTCAACAAGAGGAAGCTTACCGGTGTTCGTATCGACGAAGGTTTCGGCGCGAGTGCGGTCCTCCTGTGCGTCGAGGGTGCTGTGGCCGAGCGACTCGATGTTCTTCCCGCGAACGGACTCATCCATGGGCTCCGGGCCGGACGGCGAAGGTGAAAAGAGAATGAGACCACGAAGATCTTCGAGACCCTGAGTGCCATCGAGCGCGGCGCGTGCGACTATGGTGGCGAACTTTCCTCCCATGGAGTGTCCCACTAGAACCCAGGGCTCGCGACTGCCAGAGCGGAGAGCTTGGATGGTCGCGATGATGGCCTCTACAGATGTGGCGACAGTAAAGCTGGTTGCTTTGGAGGCGTCCAGTGCAGAGGAGTGGCCGAAGCCGGGGAGATCAAGGGCGGCGCAGACCAGTCCGCGGGAAGCGCATGCCTCGATGACATCGGTCCAGGTTCTGGCACTCCCGCCCAGCCAGTGGAGCATGATGATGAGCGGGCCGTCTTGCCCCTTCGTTGTGACTGGCAACATGGGGAGTTAGATGCCATTGGCACCTCAGGAATGATTGCTGGGGCAGTTTGTTTGTGAGGCGAGACGTTGAACTGAAGAGGAATTTTGGCGTGACCAACATCGGTTGGGCGCTACTTGCCGGTCACCGCTACGTGTAGTTCTGATGGGATGCGAAGCTCTTCGAGAGGGCGTCTCTCCGCGGGAACTCCCCAGATAGCCTGAGCTAGCCCCGCAGCGATCATGACTGTGGCACCGGCGGTATACCCGATCAGAAGCGGAGTGCGCGAGGCGACGCTGGTGAGGTGGCCAAAGATGAGGGGACCGAAGACACCGCCAGCAAGTGTGCCGAAAGCGTAGAACACAGCGATCGCCGAAGCTCGAATCTGTTGCGGGAACACTTCGCTGACAGTGAGATAAGCGGAGCTTGCGGCAGTCGAAGCAAAGAAGAAGGTCACAGACCACCATGCTACCTGCTCCGTGAGTGTAAGGCGATGCTGGTAGAACAACAGGCTGGATGCGAACAGAGTGACGCCGGATAGGCAATAGGTTGCACAGATCATCTGCCGGCGGCCGATGGTGTCGAAGAGCCTGCCGAGAAGCGCCGGTCCAAGGAAGTTTGTTACCGCGATTGGAATGAAGAGGACGCCGACATGTGCGGGCGAAACTCCATAAAACTGCAGTAGGACAAGAGCGAGCGAGAAGAAGACGGAGTTGTAGAAGAAGGCCTGCGCAGCCATAAGGAAAAAGCAGAGGAATGATCGCCTGCGATAAGGGCCGGCGAGGATCTGCGCGATGGAGGCGAAGCTGGAGCGTGGAGATAACTCGATCTCGGATAGGGAAGGATGAGCGTGGTTAGCGGGAAGGGTCGCTTCGATATTTGCAATGACGGCTTCGGCTTCAACCGATCGATTGTGAGTGAGGAGCCAACGAGGGCTTTCAGGGATGTAGCGGCGAAGGATGAGGACGAGAAGTCCGATGGGGACGCCGGAGCAGAACGCCAGCCGCCAGCCTAGAGCTTCCCCGAAGACGGAGGGCACAAGGAAGGCGGTGGAGATTCCCGAGCCGAGGATGATGCCGAGCCAGAAGGTCGCGTTTATCCAGAGATCAACCCGACCGCGAAGACGGGCTGGAATAAGTTCGTCGACCGCCGAGTTGATGGCGGCGTATTCGCCACCGATGCCTGCTCCAGTAAGGACGCGGCAGAGGGTGAAAGTAAAGAGTCCATGAGAGAGGCCGGTGGCGGCCGTGGCGGAGAGGTAGAGGATAAGTGTCCAGGTGAAGAGCCGACGACGGCCGAAGCGGTCTGCGAGGTACCCGAATACGAGCGCGCCAACGACAGCGCCGACAAGGTAGAGAGACGAGCTTAGGCCAAGGTCGGCGTCAGTGAGAGAGAGGCCGGCGCGAGATTTGAGGGTTCCGGCAAGCGAACCGCCAAGGCTGCCTTCGAGTCCGTCGAGGAGCCATGTCACTGAAAGGGCGATGATGACGCGGGTGTGCCAGGTACTCCACGGAAGGCGGTCGAGCCGTGCAGGAATGGTGGTTGAGAGCGTCGGGACTGCATCGTTCGCGATGGCGAGGGTCATTCTGTGGTCCTATCGTCACGGCTGCCAACAGTGCTCAAGCACATTCGCGACTGAGCCGTGCATAAACAGATCCGATGAGCTCGGCGGGTTGATGCGAGAGAGCGTCCCGATTGGCAGGTATCGGTTCAGATAGAGAACGGCACCGCGGAGTTGCTTCACTTCGCGTGACTTCGCGGTGCAGAGAGGATCTGAAAGTGCCGCCGGTTCACCGAATTGGGCATCGCACACTAGCGTTTGAGTAAGAGACGGGCTCTTCGAAAGGGTCTACACTAGCACTCACCGTTAGCAAGGAAGATCTTCCGAACGAATCAGCGGGGAATTTATTGCGGCAATGACATACACCGTCAGACAGCGGATAAGACTCACGCTCGTCGTCACGATTCTCGCCTCGTTACTGGGCATGGCGGCCGGTTTCATGCTGTTCCGGGGTGTTGTCCTCCGTCTAGCAATGGTGGAGCTTGACCATCACGCCTGGCGCTACATGTTGCGTGCGGAAGACTCATCGAAGTCCTCGGAGCGTTTCCTCAAGACCATGGCTGCGGCGCGTCTCTCAGCCTGCTCAGACGCCGAGATTGCCTACATGCACCATCTACTATTTCAGTTGGAGTATCTGAAGGACGGCGGTCGGATGAGTGGCGGCAGGGTAGAGTGCGACTCTATGTTCCGGGCTTCGGAGCTTCCCCAAAAGCTTTTCAAGCCGGACTTTGTGCTCAAGGATGGGACTGAGGTCTACACCGATATCCGGTTGGTGCCAGGGGACCCGGAACCAAGAGTTGGTGTGCAACGGGGCGGCTTCTTTGTTTCTTTCCTCCATTGGCGTCCTGACCGTCTGGGTAATCTGCCGCTGAACTTTACCCTCACAGAGGTTGATGAAGCGGGTCGCCCGGCCGGCTGGCTGCACGGCGAGAGGCCACAGATTGATCCTTTCCTTCTTGCAAAAGATGGTTGGGCCAGAGCGGGCGACAGCTTGTACGCAACTCATTGCTCGCCTCACTATTTCAACTGCTTCACGGCTTTTGTAAATACAAGAGCCGTGCTCGACGCCAGGACTAAACAGTCCGTCTTCTGCACACTTCTGGGAGGAATAGCGGGCTGCTTCGTCGGTCTCTTTTGCCTCCTTCTTTATCGCCGCAATCGGAGCATGGTGCATCAACTTCGCCGGGCCATTCGGGATGAGAAGCTGCACATGGTCTACCAGCCAATCGTTCAATTGCGAGACCGCCGGATCGTCGAAGCCGAGGCTCTTGTACGCTGGACGGACGATGACGGCTTCGCGGTAAGTCCCGAGATCTTCGTGCATGTTGCCGAAGAGAACGGTTTCGTGGGCGAATTGACGGAACTGGTAGTCCGACTGGCGCTGAACGAATTGGGCGATCTATTGCGGGAACACCTCGATTTGAGTCTCAACATCAATGTGACGGGAATGGATCTTGCTGATCCCGCGTTTCTTCCTATGCTGGAGCGATCTCTGGCCGCTTTCAGAGTAGAGGCGCCCAGCGTGACCATCGAAGTGACCGAGAGTTCAACGGCCCGGAAGGCGACAGCCGTCGAGACGATCCACATACTAAGAGCGCGCGGGCACAACGTTTACATTGACGACTTTGGAACGGGTTACTCCAGCCTCTCTTATCTACATTCGCTTGCGGTCGATGCCGTGAAAATTGATAAATCCTTCACTCACTCGATCGGCACAATGGCAGTGACCTCAAGCATCCTGCCCCAGATATTGGCTATGGCGGAGACGCTGAGTTTAGCGGTGGTTGCCGAAGGGATTGAGACGGAAGAACAGGCTGATTATTTTGCCAGTTACGAGCAGCCAATTCTGGGCCAGGGCTGGTTGTTTGGACGGCCGGCCATGGCGGAGGATTTTTGCAGCCTTTTAGAAGAGCATGAAGTGGAGTCATCCCTTCTTACCCCGCCAGGGCACGGGGCCTGAGACGTCCAGGCAACACACCGCTAATCACCTCGCGGTGATCCAGGCAGAGCTGTTGATTTGATGGTCGACACAGCCGGATTTGAACTTACAACTTCCACCGTGTGAAGCTCGGGAATTTGCAATTCTGAAGAGTGCGATCGGATTGCTGCCTGGGAACGAGACGGGAAGATCGCGCCGCCGCGTATGCTGGCGCTGGCCCCCCTTAGCAGGTAGCAAACGGCGCACCTTCCGGGCCGTGTCCGTGCCGCCTTGGCGACACGTTTCAAACTGAGCTTTGATTGTGAGGCTAAGGGACCGATCACTGACTCGCGCTTGAGAGCCGAGAAGCAGTCCGCTTCTTCCGGCCTTTCAGTTGCGCCACTTTTACATTCAAGTACCGGCCAAACTTTACCCGAACATCGCCCCGCTTCGATTGCGTGACTGACATTTATGGGGTAATTTCGTCAACGAAATGATTTTTTCATTGACAAAAGATCATTCGGATCTGAAACTTCTCTTGTTCGCCTAAAACGATTAGCCAACTTTTCATGTGGGAATGCAGTTAGCCAATCGAATCGAAAGAGGGCCTCCCCTTATGCGTATTGGAATCGATATACCTTTCAAACTCAGGATGTTTGTGTTGGCTGGAGCAATTCTCTGCTTGTTAACTGGTCTTCAGGCCGACGCACAGGTCGATCAAGGTGCCATCACCGGGACGATCACGGACGCCTCAGCTGGTGTTATTAGCGGGGCCTCCGTCACGCTGGTTAGCCAGGAGACAAATCTTTCGTTTAGCAGGACCTCCGATGGCAGCGGATCATACAGATTTGCTCCAATCAAGATCGGTCTGTATACGCTATCGGTCTCGGCGCCGAACTTTTCTGCGTATAAGCGAGAGAACATTCGGGTTGACGTAAGCCAGGTGGTGGGCGTGAATGTTTCGCTCAAGGCAGGTGCGACGGAGTCGGTTACGGTGACCTCCGCCCCAGAG
This sequence comes from Granulicella aggregans, assembly GCF_014203275.1. Classification (GTDB taxonomy): domain Bacteria; phylum Acidobacteriota; class Terriglobia; order Terriglobales; family Acidobacteriaceae; genus Edaphobacter. The sequence goes on along the minus strand of NZ_JACHIP010000005.1, from coordinate 328,639 downwards.
TTGCAGGTAGAGGATGGCTCGACAGGACAGGTCTTTACCACGTCTCAACTCGAGGACCTCCCAATCCTGGATCGCAATTATCTGTTCCTGGCACAGCTGACGACGGGCGTTGCCGCACCGAATCAAGGCAATTCACAAACGTCGGGGTCGGGTGCATTTTCGTCGAATGGCAGCCGAGTCTCGCAGAATGACTTCATCCTTGACGGTGTCGATAACAACTCCAACATGCAGGACTTTTTGAACGGCGCGACCTACGCGGTGCGTCCTCCACCGGAGGCGTTGGCAGAGTTCAAAGTCCAGACGAGCAACTATAGCGCGGAACTTGGCCGATCGACCGGAGCCGCAGTCAATGCTTCGATCAAAGCGGGAACGAATACCATCCATGGATCGCTCTGGGAGTATCTTCGCAATGACCGCCTCACGGCATTGAACTATAACTTCAACGCTCCGACGGTCGAGCCAAAGACCTCCTACCACGAGAACATCTTTGGAGTTACGCTTGGTGGCCCGATCATCAAGGACAAACTCTTCATCTTTGCGGACGTGCAGGGCACCCGGGTAAACATTTTCCAGCCGCAGCAGACGAATTTGACCGTTCCGACAGCCGCTGTGCGTACGGGAGACTTTTCGCAGTACCTGAATCCCGCGTTGACGAATGGCAACGGCGCGATCACCTTGTACAAGGTTGGCGGCAATGTAACGCCGACGGTTGGCGGCTCCGAAACTGCGAAGGATCCGACCCGCTATCTGACCTGCCCGACAAGCACTCCAGTCTACGAAACTGCCATCCCAGGGCAAAACGTCATCTGCCCGGCAGCGGTCAACGCGGTTGCGAAGACTGTCCTCGACCTGTTTCCACTTCCGAACCAGGGCGTAGACGGCCAGGTCGTGCAGAACTATACCGCTCCCGCCACTGCATCGCAGAACAATACGACGCAGTACGACGTTCGGCTGGACTATAACCTCAGCTCGAAGGACCAGGCGTTCGGACGGTATAGCTACAGCAACAATCCGTCCATCTACACTCCGCCGTTGGGCGTTCTTGATGGCGGCGGATACGGTGCCGACGGCCGCAACACGAACTATGCGAAGAGTGGCTTGTTCAGCGAGACGCACTTCTTCTCTCCGAATCTTTCGAACGAATTCCGCGTGGGCTACAACTTCCTTTCGGCCTCCTACCTGCCGCAGGGTGCGCAGACCAACGTTGCGGCACAGTATGGTCTGGGCGGCATTCCCTTTGGCCCAAACCTCGGCGGCTTTCCCGTTCTAGACTTCAACGGCGGCGGTTCGAACTTCGGAATTGGAATTCCAGGGTACGAGCCTTCGGCTGAAAAACAGAACGTGATTGAGTTCATCGATAACGTCGCATGGGTTAAGGGAAAGCACAGCTTCACGTTTGGTGTAAACATCCAGCACACTCGCTTTTATGGTCTGCAGTCAGCGAACTCCACCGGGTACCAGGGCTTCAAGGGAACGTACACTAGTGACCCCGGCGACGTATCCGGCAAGATCACCGGCGCCGGTCTCGCGGACTTCGAACTGGACATGGAAAACTATGCCGGTCTGAACAGCACCACTCCGGTCACGGACCTCCGCTGGTATAACGCAGCGTATGTCCAGGATGACTGGAAGATCCGGCCTAACCTGACCCTTAATCTAGGTATTCGCTGGGAGTACACCCAGCCGTTCGTCGAACTGCATGACTTCCAGGCGAACTTCTCTGGTAACTTCGCCGGGATGAACCAGGGAAGCGGCACGTTCTACCTGCCCGAATCGCAGAGGAACTATCCTATTCCTGCCTTCCTTGCTGATGACTTCGCCAAGGACAACATCGCGATCCAGTACACGTCGAATCGCTCGCTCGTGAATCCGGATTATCACGAGTTCGCGCCGCGTCTGGGTTTTGCCTTCCAGCCGAGGCCGGACATGGTGATTCGTGGTGGCTTCGGTTTCTTCTACGGCGGGCAGGAGAACATTGGACTGGGTCTTAACCTCTACAACAACCCGCCATTCTTCCTGACCAGCTACTACCAGCCGACTCCGAACCAGTGCTACAACACGGTCGACACGGGTATCGTTTGCCCAACAAATGGTCAGACACTAGAGACTGGCTTTGGTGCGGCGGCGACGTCCAACACCGCACTGCAGGCGAACGCGCAGCTTCCTTCTCTCTTCGGGCAGGACCGGAACGCGAAGAGCACTTATACGGAGTCATACAACGCGAGCGTCCAGCAAAGTTTCACGCCAACACTTTCGTTTACGCTTGGGTATCAGGGCAACGTAACTCGTCATCTGCGGGTAAGCTATGGCGCGAACCAGTATCCGGGGATCACCCCGAATGGAGCTGACAGCCAGACGTATCAGCCGTTCTTTGACTTTGGCAACATTGTCGAAGTCATCAATGAGGGCGACGCGAACTACAGCTCGCTGCAGGCGAAGCTCGAGAAGCGGTTCTCACATGGTGTGTCGTTCCTGGCTGGATATGCCTGGTCGCACAGCCTTGATGATGCCGTTCAGCCGATCCAAGGTACCGATGGTGGAGAGGCCGGTAATCCGGCGTTTCTCGGCTTGAAGTTCCAGTACGGTGCCAGTGCAACGGATGTTCGTAACCGGTTTACCTTCTCGCCCCAGTATGAGCTGCCATTCGGTAAAGGGAAGGCCTTCCTGAATCACGGTGGCATTGTGGACCAAGTGATCGGTGGCTGGAGGGCGACGGCTATCTTCCAGGTACAGACTGGAACGCCTATCGCTCTGCCGCAACTGTTCCGCGTGGGTGATCCTTTTGCCAAGGGCGGCACGGCAAATCCTGTTACGCAGCCGAACCAGACCTGCGCCGCGGACACAAAGACGATCGCACACTGGTTCAACCCGTGCGCCTTCGCCCAGGCTCCTACGGCTTACGCGACGCAGGCGCAATACGACGCTGCTGTCGCTGCGGGCGGTAATGCGGTTCTTCTGAGCCAAGCAGGAACGTTGCCTTATGGACAGCGGGGCAGACTGACAGTGACTGGACCCGGATTCAACCGGCTTGACATGTCGCTCTTCAAGAGCTTCAAGATCCCCTTCCACGAAGCTGCATTCGAGTTGCGTGCAGACGGTATCAACGTCATGAACACTCCATCATTCGCTGATCCAAACAATGGAATTACGGGAGGAAACGCTGGTCAGATTACGTCAACGAGATTCAGCGGACTTCTACCCAATGCCCGCGTCATTCAAGTTGCTGGACGTCTTACTTTCTAGACGACGTGCCCTCTTGTAGACACTCACCCAAATGTTGCTTAGCTAATTATTTGGGTCTTAACGCACTCATCCGGCACGTCCGGAAGGAGCGCCCAGCTCCGACCGTCAAACAGTGGCCGGCCTGTCTTAGGATGCTCTTCGACTGGTCGGTCACCGGACAGGTCCTTTCACCGAACCCTGCTCACTCGGTGAAAGGGTTGCGGCACGCGAATAAAGTGCAGCATGACAGCTTCCTCAAGCTTTCCTTCTGAGCAAAACGGGATCGCATCTGAAGCGCGATAGCTAGTCCTCTTTATCGACCACAAGTATCTTGGCCCTCAAGCGAATGCCTTCGTAGCTCAAACGTGACCATCATGCCAGCCGTTGGCTACGCTTGCGGGTGAGCCCCGGCTCTTCTACGGCCCAAACCTTCGCCAGCCATTTTTACGTTGGAGTCAAGTTCCTGAGACTCTAACTCGTTGATATATATATTTTTGATGGTGGGCACAGCAGGATTCGAACCTAAGACTTCCACCGTGTGAAGGTGCGTTGAAGGAGGCTGGCTAGACATTCTAAAGGGGTTACCAGCCGGTTGAGTCGACGAAAACCGGCATTCTGGGCCGTGTTTGGCATCAACTTTTTGACCAGTGGGCATGGGGCTGACCGTGGGGGACAGCCCATTTTGTTTCCGTCATTTCAGAGGATTCGTTCTCGTCATTGTTCCAACGTGTATACGGCTCGCGTTACGTCAACCGTGAACGCGAGTAGGCAAGATATAGGACTGGCGGGTCAGCAATAGCAGCTCTCCAAGATGCGATCGCATAATCGAGATCCGGCAGGCGGAGGACGACCTTTCGTGGAACAGGCTTCTCAATCTTTCTGGGTATGCATGTGTGCGGCCTCCTCTGTCGCAAACATGCCCAAAACTCAATGCGCTCTAAGGATCCACACCTAACAGACTCGAAACGTGCGTTAGCGATTTTGCACTCGTTGAGAAGCGATGCGGTTGGGAAACTGTGCCCATCCTCTTCCACGCCTGACTGACTACAGTAAAGACTGCGAACAGAGGTTCCCTTACGACTTCTTGTACCATTCGATTGAGCCAAAAGCAGTAAACAGGTCATCTCACTGTGACCACCGCAGCATTGAAAAGATCGATGCCGGCGGCTTGAGATGCTGCGCCGTACAGTGAATGCAAGTTGTCCCAATACGCGTTGATCTGGTTCCCGGAACTCTTTGGGAGGTTCCATGCACTATGCGCATTGTGTCCTATGAAGGCCGAGATAATTCTTCGGTCTGCGGCATTGCCAATATGCGGAAATAAGTGTCCGAGGTGATAGACGAAGATGCCTTTGAAGATTTGCCCGTCCACGGCAAGATCCTCGGCCGGTTCGACCAGAACTCCGGCGGAGTTCGATAGGTCTGAGATGGCAGCTTTGGCAATTGTTGTAGCTGTTGCAATGTGGCCTGAGTCTTTATCCATAAGATAGAGATTTATGAGGCCGCCGAGGATAACTCCCTGGTTGTAGGTGTACGTCTTCTGCCCATTGTTGGAACAATGCTTATCAAGACCGTCATTGACTAGATTTCGATCATTGATTAAGCCGGAGCGATGAAACCATTCCCACTCTTTAAAGGACCACGTGTAGTAGAGGCGATCTCCAGTTGCCTGATAGAGCAGCGTCGCCGCATAGAGGAGAAGTTCATTTGTGATGGCGTTCTTGTAGGTGCGCTCGTGGTCCCACCACATGCCTCCGCCGCAGGTGTCGTCCCAGTAGGCATCCGTGAGGTGCTTGTATTGAGTCTGGGCAAATTGCAGTAAGCTCGGGGATTTGTTGAGGTCGTAAAGTTTCAATGAAGAGATAACAGCCCATAGGTCATCGTCATTGCCATCCAGACCGTCTTTATTTGCGACTGCGAGTTCGACCACGGGCAAGAGCGTCTTATCACCACTGATTTTTATGTATTCCATCAAAGAGTCGGCGATCGGGAATCTTTGCCAGGCATTGATCCCAGTCCATGTCGAGGAGGTAGCAGTACGTGACAGCCACATCTTATCGAGGGTTTCGATCGATTTCTGTGCGCGATCAAGATACTCAGCACGGTTTGCCTTGGATGATACGACGGGGGCACGTTTTTGCACCGACTGGCCGGATGCAGCCTGTATCAAGACATTGGTGATCACCAGAATTCGTAGAACGCGAATCGCAGATTGGAGGTAGGTTCGGGAGCTTTTCATGGCGTTATAGGCCTCGTATATCCGAGGCGTTGCTGTTCAAGGTAAGTGATTTGATGCCAAAGACCGGGTGCTTCGCGGAGACGCGGATGGTTCCAGGCTGATCCGTCGTCCGAATCCAAACTGCTGCGGTACCCGCAACAAGCGCGAGCGTGGGTGTTCCAAGCAATATGGCTGGCCCTTCGAGAGTTACTTCGATTGGGTCATTGCTCAATGGTCGTCTCGCACCGTATTCGTCTGTGATCGTCATCGCCACGCGTGTAGCGTCCATTCCGTCGGCGATCAGGGCTGTATCATCGGCCGTCAGAATGAATTGCTGATCGATGCCTTTCGACGACAGCATCCGCGTGATTGCGACGGTGCCCCGGATGATCCCTTCCAGCTTCAAGTCGCCCCAATCATCGTTTCCGTCAGGCAAAGTGAGAAAAAATGGTGGATAAGCGAGGTGGGAATAGCGAGTTCGATCGGGTGAAAGGTCGATGACGTGGTGCCACGTCTCTCCCTTCTTGATCGAGCAGCGAATCGCCTCGCAGTTGGAACAGATCACGGCATGCTCCAGGCCGCCGGGTTGATCGTTTTGTGCGAAGTGAAAGCCTGGTTCAAGCACCGGCTCTTCGCTGGGCGCGCATTGCGAGCGGAAGAATCCCGCTGCGGGCTTTGGCTGACGGAAAGTGTCCATGACACCGTGATAGCAGATGTGATCGCCGGCGCCGAAGTCTTCGTGTGTCTGGTAGTCGAAGGCGCACCAACCTAGACCGCCCGAAAATGATTTATCCCCAGCGATCTGGTTGTAGATCTCCGCGTAGCGAAGGATTTGCTCCCGATGACGGGAGTTATCATCTCCTGGACGAACAGGAAACTCTGCTCCGACAAACTCTGTATTCAGGTAGAGCGGATGGTTTGGAGTCTTGAGTGGAAACGTGAAGTCGTTCATCGAGAAGACGTCCTCAAGAAGCTCCGACTCCTGGAAATAGCGGACACCTGTAGTCTGGCGCGTCGTGTCCAGAGAGTGGGCTAGATCATTCACCTTCTTGTAGAGTTCGTGGAAGTCTCGCGACTCGTTGATGCGAACGCTCCAAAGTATCACCGAAGGATGATGGCGATCACGTTCAACCATGCGGCGCGTGTTATCGAGGTAACGCTCTCTCCATAGTGTGCTGTCTCCAACGTGCTGCCATCCAGGAGTTTCATCGATGACCAGCAGGCCAAGGCGATCGCAGGCGTCGAGAAAGTGGCGGGATTGCGGGTAGTGTGAGCATCGCACCACATTGCACTTGAGTTCATGCTTGAGGATGTACGCGTCGCGGTGCTGCACACGAGCAGCCATCGCGGGACCAGCGAAGGGGAATGATTGATGCCGATTAAGGCCACGCAGCTTCAGGATGCGCCCGTTGAGACGAAAGCCTTCCGGAGTGAAGACGGCCTCCCGGAAGCCGATGACGCATATCTGTTCATCGACGACGGCGCCTTTGCGAAGGAGACGGACGCGAACCTGATACAGATGAGGCGCATCAAGCTCCCATCGCTTGATATCTTTCAAAGAAGTCAGCGAGAGGCTGACCTTTGCCGACTGAAGATCAATTGCTTTCAAGGGCTGTGAGGTGGTAGCAAGTTGATGGTTTTTGTCGAGCAAGGAAAGCTCGACTGTGTCAGGCCTCGCGACTCGATCAGAGGCATCACTCAAGTGGATGGTCGCGGAGAGCCCGGGGCTCGAAGTCATTACATCTTCCGCATACGCGAACACTTCACTGATATGGAACCTTGGAACAGCTCGCAGCGAGACCTGGCGATAGATGCCGCCATAGGTCAGATAATCGAGTTCATAGCCGAATGGAGGAATCTCTTTCTGTTCTCGCGAATTGACTTCCACTGCAAGGATATTTGGTCTGTCGAAGTCCAGCGACTCGGTCAGTTCGAAGCTGAAAGGAGTAAAGCCGCCTGCGTATTCCCCGATGAGCGCGCCATTGAGCCATAGCTTGGTGGACGTCATCACTCCTTCGAAGTCAATGAAGATGCGCTGATGTCGAAGCTCGGGAGGTAAGGAAAAGTATTTGCGATAAATCGAAGCAAACTGGTAGCTTCGTTGGTCGATGTTGTGCCACGGCACGAAGACGTTGCTATGGGGGAGCGTGACCGCGGTAAAGCTTTCCTCGTTGAACTCGCGCTCGGTAGCGCCCTCATCTAGAGTCCGTGACCAAAGCCAGTTATGGTCGAACGGTATCACCTGCCTGCCAGCGATCTGCTGGTTCGAGGCGGCAAATGCGGGAGCATAGCGCACCGCGCTGGCTGCCGTTGCGCAGGCGACGCTACTCTTCAGAAAGTTTCTACGGTGCATGGCTTTCTACTTTCTTACGGATTAGAGCTTGAGGAATACCTTCTTCCGATAAAGGACATACATTGGTATCCAGCACACGAAGACGAAACAGATCGAGTAAATCAAGGAGCCGAATGCTGGATTGACGACCGGATGGAACAGGGTGAAGTAAATCCGCTGCTGCAGAGAGTCGACCGGGGATATACGGATAGCTGCTATGCCGGAAGAGAGCAGTTCGGAGAGCACATAGGCCGAAATAGCATTCATGCCGAGGACAAGGGCCGGAGTTATCCAACGAGCAGAGACTTTACGGATATCGAAGAGATAATAACTGGCTCCCAGGCCGAGCAAACTCCAGCCTCCGGCGAATAAAACATAGGAGCTTGTCCAGAGCCTCTTGTTGATGGGGAAGCTGACATCCCAGATCAAACCACCGGCGAGAAGCACAATTGCGGCGAACAGAAAGCCGAGGACCTTCGCTTGAGGCGAGCGGATGGAGCGCAGCCAGAACGCGGCGATCATGCCCAGGACCACCGACGCGAACGATGGCAGATCGCTGAGTAGACCTTCCGGGTCTCGTGTTCCTTCGAACAGGCGGCCCGGGAATACCTGCCGATCGATCCAAGCCGTCAGGTTGATGTCATGGTCGAGCAGCGGGAAATCTCGCACGGGCAGGCCGTGGCCTGGAACTGGAACCCAGCGCAGTAGAACCCAGTAGCCGATTAGGATCGCAATTGTCAGCCCTGCCATCACTGAAACCTTGCGAGTTACAGAGAGCAGCAGCACGCCCAGAATGTAGCAGACCGCGAAGCGTTGAAGAACGCCATAGATCCGCAGCGTTGAAAGATGGAAGTATGGGAAGCCGTTGACGACGAGACCCCAGAAGATCAACAGTGCGAATCGTCTGAGGGCATGAAGGAAGATCGACGCTCTTGTGGCACCGCGGTCAAGCTTGCCGGAGAGCGAGAGCACCAGCGAGATGCCCATGATGAAGAGGAACGTAGGAAAGACGAGGTCCGTCGGCGTGAAGCCGTTCCATGGCGAATGGTTGAGCGCGCGATAGGCGAGGTCATCGCGCCCGTTATTATTCACCAGGATCATGAATGCCACGGTGACGCCGCGAAGCACGTCAATTGAGAGGAGGCGTTGGCTACCGTGGGATACCTGATTAGTGGCGGTCAAGGAAACTCCTGTCAGGGCTTTAACCATGCCCGATTGCTTCCAGCATGGCCCGCGCTTCGGTGATCAGATCGGGGACAGGTGTGGGCCTGCTCGCAGAGTATGGTCGCGAGAGCCACGTTTGCTGCCAGATATCGAGAGAGAAGTCGCTGCCTGCGAACTGATGATCGAACCACGCTCGCCAGCGCGCGACGTAGTAATCGCGGATCAGCCCGGACCATACCCTTGAAGCGTAGTCCGATAGCTCCGGCCAGCCCCAGGTCGTGACCAACCGCCGTGAGTTTTCATCGAGATTAGCCGCGTCATCCGGGCTGCCTGCATTGGCACGGGCAGCTTCAACCCAGGTTTCAAGACGCCGGTCCCGGCGGAGGTTCATGATTGCGTCAATCCGATTGAGCATCGTCAACGCGCGGTCCGCATGGTATTTCGCAGCGGGCATCTCCTTACTGCGAATGGACTGAGCTGCCAATGCGAGTTGCGCGTCGACGAAGCCGCCCGCTGCCTGTCCAATGAATTCGATGAGGTCGTTGCAGTACAGCGCGACCTGGCCAAGCTGGGGGGCGCAAGAGAGAAACAGTGCCACCGCCTTCTTGAACCCTTCCCCGGAGTCGACCGATGCGGCAACCGGAGTCAGACTCGGCTCGGCCTGCCAAGCCTGCTTGGTCATCCAGATGTGGGCGCTGTAGGCGCTGCCCAGCAGCAGTTGCCAGGCGTCACGCATGGCTGGCGGGCAGATGCCGTAACGCGACACGCAGTATGCTGGGAGCCATGTAGCGAGATCGATAGGTGCCTTACGCCATCCGGCGTCGGTCATCAACTCGTAGACGACCTCGTTGTTCTCGATCCCCTCGGGGCACATGCTCCATGCGACGAGATTGCCTTTTTCGGGGCTGGCAAGGACTGCCGCTGGCTCTGAGGCCATCAGCGCCAGGTTGCCTTTCACATTGTTGTTGCCGCCGAAGGTGTGGGCCATGCCGTTCGACCACTGCTTGCCGTAGAAGGCGTGGAATCGCTTCCAGGGGCTGGGAGCATACTTGTCCTTCAGTCCCGGAGTGAGATCGTTCGAGTAGTCGAGAATCAACATGCGATCGTTCGGAACACCCTTCAGCAGCGCCTCGACCGAGGCCGGGTCCCAGAAGGAGTCGAAGACGAAGAGCCAGCCCTGCATCACCCAGGTGCCGTTGGGGTCGCCCGCCTGGATGCCAGAGTAGACAGTCTTGCCGAATTGCTCCAGATCCTGGTAGCGATGGTCTTCCGTCACCGGCACCGCGAGCTCGTTGAAGGTGTCCGCTAGGTAGTACTGGACTTCGCCATAGGCCTGCTTGTAGCTCTCGATGAAGCGCTTGCCGATCTCGCGATACAGGTCTTCCTGCTTCGGGTGCAGGATGAACGTACGCGTCTCTCTCGGGATCGTTGCGAACTCCTTCGGCAGCCAGAGAAGAGTAAAGGTCTCCGCTTCGGGATGGACGCGTAGAAAGCCCTGCGGCACGAAACCGGCGAAGGCGGGAGCGACGGGCTTCATCCCCAAAGAGCGCATCCGGTTGAGGATGCGCCGCTGCAGCAGGTGATGCTGTTCGATCCAATGCTGCGATAGCGGGCCATCGAAGTGGTTGATATTCCCCATGCGGTGCCATGGGAGCTGAGCTGGACCGGTGCTGAAGGCATCGATCTCCGCCTGCGAAAGCCCGAAGGAGGCCCATACCTTCTGCCACACGTACTCCTGACCTTCCATCGCCAGCGGCATGGTAATGCCGTGCAGCGCCATCCAGTCGAGCTCGCGTTCCCACCGCGACCAATCCCAGTACGCCATGGTGTAGCCGTAGGTGCAGGGATTGAGATATTGCACGTGCTGGTACGGGCAGGTAACGCGGGTCTTCACCTGACCAGGCAAATGTGCAGGCAGGTCGAGATGCGATCCGCTCCAGGTAATCATCGCCGCACAGCGTTCCCGCAGATAGCTGTAGACTCCCCGGCAGATGGCGACAGCGCTTGTCCCTGCAACGTCAACCGTCCCGCCCGTTGCCTCCAACTCGTAGGTCTCGTGTCCGTCTGGGGCGTAGGCCATGGTCCGAAGATGAAATTCTTCCGACCGCTTGCCGAGTTGGCGCTCGAGCACTCCACGTGCCGCATCAACTACCGAGAGGCGTTCGTCCGGCAGCAATGCCGGCGACGCAGCGAGCGCCGAAACCTCAGACACGCCAAGGGCTGCGGCAGCGGCTCCAGTGCAGGATGTACCTAGAAACTGTCTCCGCGTCCACATCTATTTTGTGTAAGTCCCTCTTTGATAGGAATGCCGTAGTATGAACAGCCAAGCTGCACACTGGCAAGGCTTTTCACCGTGCGACCCGAAGTTTGACGGTCAAAAACCGGGCATTCGGGCCTCATCAAAAGATGCTCTCTGCACCATCTTCTAGCGGACGCTCTTGTATGATTGAACAAGCCAGCGAGGTGTCCTCTCTACTTTTGCAATCACCATCCAACGCGGACGCCCCCGTAGCTCCAGCCTCTTATAGGGAGGATGAGCGCTGGCGCCTAGTGGAAGAGATATTGGCGTCACGCACCTTCGCCAAGGCGGCCCGGCTCTCCAGCTTCCTCACCTATATATGTAGGCAGACTCTCGAAGGAAGAGCTGAACGTATCAACGAGCAGCAGATCGGCATCAACGTCTTCAGCCGATCGCCCTCATACCAGGCTGCGGATGACAGCATCGTCCGTTCTCAGGCTCGATTGCTGAGGCAAAAGCTGGAAGAGTACTTCGAACACGAACATCCAAACTCTCCGCTGATCCTCACTATCCCGAAGGGAGGCTACGTTCCGGTATTCCAGCGGAATACGCTGGCCGTTGCACAGATGCCCGCTGTCGCGACGGCCGAGCCGTCGACTACTTCAACAATTTCCCTGCCCGCGCCTATAAGGCTTATCGAGCCTGCGATCAAACCATCGTCGAGGTTCCCTTCGTGGCTCGGTTGGTTTGCTTCGGTAGTCCTTCTCGTAGCGTTGGCCTCGGATCTCCTGTTGCGCCATTCTCCTGAAACGCATTCGAAGGGTATCGCGCAGGTTGTTTGGGCAAGGATCTTCGGATCCGACCGTGAAGCGCTTATTGTCAGTTCGGATGACGCGCTTGTGCTCGTGCAGGAACTGACGAAATCTCAGGTATCGCTTGATGATTACCTGAGCGGAAGCTATCTCGAAAGGCTACAACCATCGTCCGGGACTTCAACGGCTTCCCCTACCGCGGCGGGACCTGTACCTCTCTCGGCAAGCTGGCTGAACTCGCATCAATATACAAGCATGGCCGACCTCAGCCTCGCTATGCGGATTGCGAGAGTTCCGGAAGCAATGCCAAAACATCCCGAAGCACGCTACGCCCGGGACGTTCGCATCGACGACCTTAAGAGCCGCAATGTCATTCTGATAGGTGGAGTGGGCGCGAATCCCTGGGTGAGCCTCTTTGAGAGCCAGCTGAACTTCACGGTGAACTACGATTGGAAGGCCTCGCGAGGGTACGTCCGAAACAAGTCGCCGCAAAAGGGCGAGCAGGCCAGCTATGAAGAGGCCGGAGGCGACGGGGGCCGCCATAATTATGGAGTGTTGGCTTTCCTGAGCGGCGTCGACGGAAGTGGCGATGCTCTGCTCTTCGAGGGGACGGGGATGGCCGGAACCGAGTCCGCCGCTGACTTCCTGTTCAACGATGAAGCGTTTGGAGCGTTTGCCCGGAAGATCGGCGCGGCCCGCAGTCACATGCCGCACTTCGAAGTTTTACTGGAAACCGCGAGCATTGGCGGCAATGCTCCGCAGGAACGCGTGCTGGCATACCGCGTGCTTGACTAGCCGTCTCGCTCGTCATGCAGCCTTTGTTATCAGCGATAGCCTTCCCGTTTCACGGTGAATCGCATTGATTGACAGTGAAACTGCTTGATTCACGGCGGAGGCGCTGTCTATAGTCCGGGCAAGCCAAAGATACACAAGCCTAATCATAGTCAGGTTAAAGAGGAATCGAAATTACGTCGAAAATCGACGTGGTTAGAGCTCCTGTCTCATCTCCAGCGGTCAAGATATCTCGATTAAAGAGATCACAACATAAGACTTTGAACCACTCGCTAGGAGCCCGGAATTGAAAACGGATAATAACATGAGGAAGTCACTACTTCGGTTCAGCCTTCTGCTGCTCTGTCTCACGCTGTCTTTTGGACGGAGCGCAACAGCCCAGACGACGGGCGCGAGGCTTTCTGGTTCTATCACAGATAGCACTGGAGCCGTGGTCCCTCATGCGAGCGTTATCGTCCAGAACACGGGCACGAATCTGACCGTGAAGACGGAGTCGAACGACGCCGGCTTCTTCGTGGCCGCCAATCTTCCTCCGGGACAGTATTCGCTCACTACGGAAGCGACGGGATTCACCAAACGCGTTCAGAGCGGCATTACCCTCACCGTCGGCCAGGATGCAACGCTGAACGTCGCTCTCCAGCTTGGCAGTGCGGGCGAGACGGTGAACGTGGAAGGCGGGGCCGAGATGATCAACGCGACCAGCGCCGAGATCAGTCAGGTCATCAATGAAAACTCCGTCAAGGAGCTGCCGTTGAACGGACGCGATCCCTCGAGCCTGGTATTCCTCTCTGGCGGCGTGACCAACGAACTTCAGTCGCAGGCCGGCACCACGCCCGGCAACAACTCGTTTCCCACGGAGTCCGGTGCCTCTGCTGGCGGACAGCGCCAGGGAAGCACATGGTATCTGCTCGACGGTGTTGCAAATATGGATATGTACGAGCTGCTCGCCGCTCCCTTCCCGAACGCCGATGCGACGCAGGAGTTCCGTGTCATCTCGAACAACTTTGACGCCCGCTATGGCTTCGCCCCAAGCGCGGTGGTCAGCATCCAGACCAAGACGGGTACGAACAGTTTCCATGGCGGCGCATTTGAGTTTATTCGCAACAGCGCTTTGAATGCCGGAAACTACTTCTCGAAGGCGGTTGATCCGCTGAAGCGGAACCAGTTCGGCGGATACCTCGGCGGCCCAATCTTCAAGGACAAGCTCTTCTTCTTTGCCAACTACCAGGGCACGCGGCAATCCTTGACCTCATCCACGAACTCGACCTACACGCCGACCGCGGCCATGTTGCGCGGCGACTTTAGCGCTGTTCCCGTGACGCTCACCGGTCCCTTTGCCACGATCAACGGGGTTCCCAACCAAGTCGATCCGGCGCTCTTCAGCCCCGGAGCAGTCAAGCTTGCGGCGTTGCTTCCGCTCGGCCAGACCCCATCGACCGGTCTGGTCAACTACGTGAACCCCGCCTCGCGTTCCAACTACGACGAAGGCACCGCACGCATGGACTACAACATTAACGCCAACCAGCGTGTCTTTCTGCGCAGCTTCACGTACAGCTACATTCTTCCCGGTGCGACAATTCCCGGCAACATTCTCGCCGGTGTTCAAGGACAACACGGAATCTACATCAACGAGGTGGCGAACCACACCTGGACGATGACCTCGTCCTTGTTGAACAGCATCACGGTCTCCTACTCCTCGCTGGACTTTCAGACCGGCACCGTGGAGCGCGATACCAACGGCAACGCGATCTGCCTTTCTGAGTTCATCAACGTCAACGACCCCGCCACCTCCTGCAACATCAGCGGTCTCTCTGCCTTCGACGGCAACAGCCTTTATGGTGGCGGCCAGGGCTTTGCAGCCTTCTCCGGCGGAACACCGAACGACACCACACGTCGCTCCTGGTGGCTGACAGATACGGTGACCAAGACGCTTGGCCGCCACACCATCGTCGTTGGTACTGATCTGATGCATCGCAAAGGGCACGAACTCTATGGCGGAAGCGTGAACCCCAGCGTCAACTTCAATGGACAGTACACCAACAATCCGCTCTCGGACTTCCTGCTCGGAGACGAGCAGAGCCTCTCGCAAGGTGCCGGTGAAAGCGGAAGCACTCACGGATGGATGGTCGGTCTCTATGCACAGGACCAGTTCAAGTTCCGCCAGAACATAACCCTGACCGCGGGCCTTCGCTGGGACCCCAACTTTCCTCTTACCGTCGTCAACGGGCGAGGCGCTTCCTTCGTTCCCGGACAGCAAAGCACTCGGTTCGCGAACGCACCCGTTGGACTTATCTTTCCCGGCGACAAGGGGCTCAACGCTGCCTTGATGCCGACAACTTATGGCTACTTCCAACCACGTATCGGTGTGGCATGGCAGGCGCACCCGGATACGGTCATCCGTGCCGGATTCGGTCTCTTCACGACGCCGCTCGAAGATGCCTTTTACAATCAGACCTGGGATGCAGCACCCTTCTCGCCCAGCTATAACGTAACCGGCACATCAACGACGCCCATCTCCTTCGATAATCCATGGGCAGGGTTCGCAGCCACCGGCGGTACGAGCCCCTTCCCGCCCTTCTCCACGCCTACGTATGTCCCGGCGAGCAACGTCTCCTTCACCTCGCCGATCAATCTTCCCGCCGTATTCGCCCCTAACTACAAGCTCGGCATCACGCAGAGCTGGAACCTGTCGCTCGAACAGCAGTTCGGCAAGACGGTTGCACTGCATCTGGCTTACGTGGGTGCGGAGTCGTTCCACCAGGCCACGACGGTCGAACAGAATCCCGGCAACAACGATCCCACCTCCCCGCTCTTCGGGACTCGCTACAAGTACACCAGCTTTAGCCAGATCAAGCAGGTTCAAGATGGTGCGACATCACACTACTCCTCACTGCAGGCAGGTCTTGAGAAGCGCCTCTCGCATGGCATACAGGTGCAGTCGAACTTTACTTGGTCGCGCACGACCGACGTTGGAGGTTCAGGCGATCCGCAGTTCGAATCGAGCGTCAGTGATCCGCTGGATCTTCATCACGACTACGGTCTGTCGAGCCTCAACTACCCGTTGATCTCGGTTACCAACTTCATCTACGAAGCGCCCAAATTCGAAGGCCACAACGTTCTGGTCAAGAACACACTGGGTGGGTGGGAAGTAAGCGGGCTGTTTACTGCGCAGTCGGGTTCGCCGTTCACCATCAACGGTGGACAAGGAAACAATAACTCCGGCTTCCTTGTAGGGCAGGATCGCGCCGATGTAGTTCCCGGCCAGAACCCGGGTATCCGCCAGGGCAGCAAGTCGAACTGGATCAACCACTACATCAACGCGAATGCATTCGTGCCAAACGCTGCTGGCACACCCGGCAACTCGGAGAAGTTCGAGTATCATGTGCCGCCCATTCGCACCATGGACCTCGCTTTGATTAAGAACTGGGCTTATGAGCAACGCTACAAGTTACAGTTCAGGGTAGAGATGTTCAACGCCCTCAACCATCCCAGCTTCGGTCAACCTGACTCGAACGCCGGCGACTCCAACTTCGGTCAGATCACCTCAACCGGCGTGATTCCAGCGCGCGTTATGCAAGGCGGATTGAAGCTAAGCTTCTAGTTCGCTCCAACATCGCCTCAATGCGAGATGGCCGGCACTCTGTGCCGGCCATCTCATGTTTCGCGGCCTTTAACCGATACTCTCACTGTCCCAAGTCCGTTTTGCTGCAGCGATAATGCATTTCGTCCCACTTTGGGTTGCCTGATGAGTTACAACAACTAGCGCAACGCATTTCCCGAGAAACTAGTCTGCCTCTTATCAAAGTCTCGCCGTTGTAACGGACAACAGGGAGACAACTACTACGCTCGCGAAATCAAACCTTATCGCGAATCCAGAACCCTTGAGAATAGGCAGCCGAAGCGGTCGTTCGCGGGTCCTTCCAGGTTCTGCTTGCAGCCTAGGTATCGCTCGGTCGTGAGGACTGAGGAGTGGCCTAGCAGGAATTGCAATTTCAATTGGAGTAATGGCGTTATATTGCCCCTATGTCTAACGGAGTTACCGAGACGCTATTCACATCACAGGGCATACGGAGCTTTCGCCCGTGTCTCATTGACCGATCCGTATCCGATGCATCGATGTATTCAGCGAGCGAATTGTAAGTCCCCCGAAGTCCTAAAGCTCTGAATGGTTAGATCTTGATCAGCCAGTCTAACGGCTCGAGGCAGACTTCCCAGTTGCCCACCGACGTACGGTGCTGTGTCACTCACCTTCATTCGTCACACAAATTGAGCGCCGCGCCGTCTCTCGTTCAGGTTCAGATCTTCACCGATCAGCGCTGGCAAATATAGATTAACGAGAACAGGCCAATGCACTTTTCTCATCTTGCTGGAACAAGTACATTGGCGATTTCTCGAATCCGGAATAGCAGCTAGCGACGCCGGATCAGATCAACGTCAGATTCGCGCCTGACACAGTAGCTCAACATCCGAATCAACTACATGCCCCAACCTTTCCAGGCCAAGAATGGGGTGACCGGGGAGGCAGGCATCTTTACTTCGTGGGGCAACCCGGTCCTCCGCTGTACGACCAGGTGAGGATCTTCTGGGTCGCGCTCTTGCCTCCGGTTCCGGCGGTGAAGCCGAACCAGGCGCTGTTACCGACGACCGTGGTGATGTCGCCGGGGAAGTTCATGGTCGCTGAGACGCCCGTCACGGTGTCCTTGATCGTTGCCTTGGTAAGCCCGCTCGCATAGGCAAGATGCACTGCGAAGATGTGGCCGCTGTGCAGGTCGATCCCGGCCGGGCCAAGGTTGATCGCCGGTATGCTTGGGTACGCGCCATCGATGTAAGTTCCCGTCGAGTCCGTGCCCTCTCCCGCATTGTTGTGCAGGTCTACTTTGATCGCCACGCTGTTCGGGATTCCGGCATATCCGAGACCGCCGCCCCCATACCCTACTACGTTGGGGTTGTTGGATTGAATGGTGAAGGTCATGCCATCGGCCAAGGGGTCGGTTATCTGGAAGGTAAAGTCAGTGGCGTAGCTGGTGGTGGGCAGGGCGGTCGAGAAGAAGGCGCTGCGGGCCTCGGACAGACCTCCGTCGGTGAGTTCGAGAGCTGTGCCGTTTATAGCGGCTCCTCCATTCAGCGACAGTCCCGATGCGGAGAAGCCGCTGGAGTAGTTGACGGTCTGGCAGCCAGCTGGATTGATGGTGTACGAGGCGCTCGACACGGTGCTTGATACGCCGCCTAAGACGGCAATCGCACGGATCGTCGCTGTACTGCTGACCTGAATCGGCGACGAGTAGACCGGCGAGCTTACGGTCGGTGTTGAACCGTCTACGGTGAAATAGATGGTCGAACCAAAAGTCGCATCACCCAGCGTCACGCTCTGCTTCGATGCAAAGGTTCCTCCTGACGGGCTGAAAGCAGGTGGATCTGGCAAAAAGCCCGTTCCCGTCACGGCGAGGGTCTGGTTGGGGTAGGTGGTTGTGCATCCGCCGCAGGCTGTGGCGATGATGTTCTTCAGCATGAGCGTGGCACTATAGCTCTTTGCGGAAGTCGGTGTGAAGGAGACGATCAGGCCGCAGCTGGATTTGAATGGGATAGGGCTGGTAGTGCAGTAAGGAGAGAGACTGGTGTTGAACGCCGGATCGGATGAGACGATCGTCTGCGCCAACACGCCGGTCTCGGTGACATTGGCTAGACTGATCTCGATCGACGTCGTCTGTCCTGCAAGTACGTTGCCGAAGTTGAGCGGCGAAGGCGTGATCGTCAGTGCCGGCGTCGGCGCAACGCCCGTTCCGGTCACGGTGAAGGTCTGATCAGGATAGACGGTCGTGCATCCGCCGCAATCTGTCGCGATGATGTTCTTCAACCTGATGGTGGCGCTGTAGCTTTTTGCCACTGTTGGTGCGAAGGAGATCTCCAGGCCACAAACGGTCTTCGCCGGGATGGGGTTGGTGCTGCAGTAGGTAGATACGTTAGGGTTGAACGCCGGATCGGACGAGGTGATCGTCTTCGGCAGCACGCCGGTCTCGGTGACGTTAGCCAGACTTATGAGGAACGTCGTCGTCTGTCCTAAAACCTCGCCGCCGAAGTTGACCGGTGACGGCGTGACGATGATTGAAGTAGGTGGGGCAGTTCCTGTTCCGGTCACGGTGAAGGTCTGATCAGGATAGACGGTTGTACATCCGCCGCAATCTGTCGCGCTGATGTTCTTCAACGTGATGGTGGCGCTGTAGCTTTTTGCCACCGTTGGTGCGAAGGAAATCTCCAGGCCACAAACGGTCTTCGCCGGGATGGGGGTGGTGCTGCAGTAGGTGGCCACGTTCGGGTTGAACGCCGGATCGGACGAGGTGATCGTCTTCGGCAGCACCCCGGTCTCGGTGACGTTGGCCAGACTTATGAGGAACGTCGCCGTCTGTCCTAAAACCTCGCCGCCGAAGTTGACCGGTGAAGGCGTTATCGCGAGTGCAGGAGTTGGCGCGACGCCAACTCCAGTGGCGGCGATGGTCTGGTTAGGGAAGGCAATCGAGCACCCGCCGCAGCCCGTCGCAACGATTCCCCCAAGCGTGATCGTGGCACTATAGTTCTTTGCAGCCGTTGGTGTGAAGCGGACATTCGCGAGGCAATGCATTCCGACCGCAAGAGGCTTGCCGCTACAGGATG
The DNA here is from genome assembly GCF_014203275.1 of Granulicella aggregans. GTDB lineage: Bacteria > Acidobacteriota > Terriglobia > Terriglobales > Acidobacteriaceae > Edaphobacter. Next base: position 309,212 of record NZ_JACHIP010000005.1, on the reverse strand, counting down.
TGGAGAGCAACGAAACGTCGATCGCCGGATCGGAGGAGCTGATCGTCTTGATCGAAACTGGCGTGCTCGAGATATTGACTATCTCTACCCCTTTCGTCCCCGTGCCTCCGATGATTACGCTGCCGAAGCTAATCGAAGGTGTTACGTCGAGTGCCGGTGGCGACGCAGCGCCGGTTCCGATCGCAGCGAGGGTCTGGTTAGGGAAGGCAATCGAGCACCCGCCGCAGCCCGTCGCAACGATTCCCCCAAGCGTGATCGTGCCACTGTAGCTCTTTACAGCCGTTGGTGTGAATCGGACATTCGCGAGGCAATGCATCCCGACCGCAAGAAGCTTGCCGCTGCAGGATGTTGAGAGCAACGAAACATCGATGGCTGGATCGGACGAACTGATCGTCTCAATCGAAACTGGCGTGCTCGATAGGTTGACTATCTCTACCTCTTTCGCCCCCGTAGCCCCGATGATTATGCTGCCGAAGTTGATCGGTGAAGCGGAAAGGGTGAGTGCCGGCGGCGCTACGACGCCGGTCCCGGTGATGGTGATGGCCTGGTTGGGGTAGGCGATCACGCACCCCCCGCAACCCGTCGCGACGATTCCCCCCAGCGTGATGGTGGCACTGTAGCTCTTTACAGCCGTAGGCTTGAAGCGGAGGACCGCGTCGCAATGAACTCCGGTCGCAAGAGGTTTGCCGGTGCAGGATGAGGAGAGCAAGGAAACATCGATGGCCGGGTCAGATGAGCTGATGGTGCCAATCAATATCGGGGTGCTCGATAGGTTGACCATATCTACACTCTGCACCTTCGTGCCCCCCACTATTACCGTGCCGAAGCTGACAGGTGAAGGCGCAAAGGCGAGCGCCGGAGGGGCCATGACACCGGTTCCTGTCACAGCGATAGTCTGGTTGGGATAGGCAATCGTGCACCCGCCGCATCCTGTCGCAACGATTCCTCCAAACGTGATCGTGGCGCTGTAGCTCTTTGCAGCCGTTGGCGTGAAGCGGACATTCGCGAGGCAATGCATCCCGACCGCAAGAGGCTTGCCGCTGCAGGATGTGGAGAGCAACGAAACATCGATGGCTGGATCGGACGAGCTGATCGTCTTAATCGTAACCGGAGTGCTCGATAGGTTGACTATCTCGACACTTTGCCCCTTCGTGCCTCCGACGATTACATTGCCGAAGTTGATCGGGGAAGCGGAAAGGGCGAGTGCCGGTGGCGCTACGACGCCGGTTCCAATCGCGGCGAGGGTCTGGTTCGGGTAGGCAATCGTGCAGCCGCCGCATCCCGTCGCGACAATTCCCCCCAACGTGATCGTGGCGCTGTAGCTCTTTGCAGCCGTTGGCGTGAAGCGGACATTCGCGAGGCAATGCATCCCGACCGCAAGAGGCTTGCCGCTGCAGGATGTGGAGAGCAACGAAACGTCGACCGCCGGATCGGAGGAGCTGATCGTTTGAACCGATACTGGGGTGCTCGAGAGGTTGACTATCTCTACACTTTGCCCCTTCGTACCCCCGACGTTTACGGTGCCAAAGTTCAGCGGTGAAGGTGCAACGGCTAGTGCCGGAGGGAGTGCAACGCCGGTCCCGGTAAGGTTGGCGCTCTGTGCGCCAACGCTGTCGTTGACGGAGAGAGTGGCAGAGGCAGCGCCCGCAGCCGACGGCTTGAAGGTCACTGTGATGTTGCAGTTGGCACCGGCAGCGAGCGATGCGCCGCAGGTGTTCGATGCGATCTTGAAGGCAGCCGCGCCGGAGCCGCTGATGCCTGTTGAGGTGATCGGGAGCGTGGCGGTGCCGGCATTGGTTAAGGTGAAGGTCTGCGCCGCACTGAATGACCCGACAGTGATACTGCCGAAGGTCACACTAGCAGGCGTGAGTGCCGCCTTCGGTGCGGCTGGCGCTGTGCCGGTACCGCTTAGAGAGGCTGTTTGCGGCGATCCGGCGGCGTTATCTGCCACGGCGACAGTCGCGACGGCGCTCGCTGGAGTGGTAGGCGTAAAGGTCAATGAGATCGTGCAGTTCGCTCCGGCTGCCAACGTCGAGGTACAGGTGGTGGTCTCTTTGAACTGGCTGGCATTGAGTCCGGTGATGCTAATGCCGGTGATGCTCAGAGACGCGCTGCCGGAGTTCGATAAGGTGAGGGTCTGCGCCGGGCTGGTATCGCCGACTGCAATGCTCCCGAACGCGAGGCTGGTTGGGCTTAGAGCTGCGAGGGGCGCAAGGAAGGATGCTCCCACTGCGACCGAATGCTGTTGCGATGCTGCGGGCGCAAGCGATCCGCCATACAGGTTGTAGCCTCCAGATTGTGATGCGCGCACACCGCATAGCAGCGGTTGTTTGGAATTGAGCACAGTAAGCGCGGTGCCGCTGGCGTTGTAGTCGATCTCGCAATTTGCGATCGTCCAGGCGTCGAAGGTTGCGCTCAGGTCGCTGCTTCCGGTCGTGAGGGGAACGAGGTCGGTTTTGCTGCCCACCGCCTCGGATGGAGGCGGATTAAAGCTGATGGACTGGCCCTCGAAAACGGGGACCGGGAGGACGTACTGATTCAACTCAAGATTTGTTGAACTCATTCCGGTGCTGTCGCCGAGTTGTTGAGCATCGTTGCTACCCCAGCCTTGCAGCGTTCCATCGGAGACCAGCGCCAGGGTCGTTCCGTCGCCCGAGGAGATGAAGTTCACGCCGGTGAGACCGACGACCTTGACCGGGGTCGAACTAATAGTGGTCGTGCCGTTGCCCAGCTCTCCCTCATTGTTGTATCCCCAGCACTTGACCGTAGTGTCCGAGAGCAGCGCGCATGTATGCTCGGCGCCGGCGGAGAGCTGGGCCACTCCTGAGAGGCCGACGACCGGACCGACCCCCGTGGGATTGGAAGAGGTTGTGCCGTTGCCGAGCTGGCCGAAGGTGTTCAAGCCCCAGCATTCGACAGTCTTGTCGGCGAGAAGCACGCAATTGAAATCCTGGCCCGCAGAGACCGCCGTCACGCCGCTGACACCGGCGGAGGTAAGCCCGGAGGCGCCGTCGCCCCAGCATTCTACGGTTCCGCCCGAGATCAGCGCGCAGGTGGGGTACTGTCTCCCGGAGATTGCGGTCGCGCCGCTGACGCCGACGACGGTGACCGGAGTTGCGCTGTTGTTGATGGTGCCATCGCCGAGCTCTCCATAATAGTTGTTGCCCCAGCACTGTACCGTTCCATTGCTGATCAATGCGCAGATAGCGTAGGGGGATATCGAAAGCTGCAGTACGGTGCCGCTGAAACCGGTGATCTTGACTGGCGTCAAACTCTTGACGGTGTTGACGTCGCCGCCCCAGCAATCTACGCTTCCATCAATCAAAATCGCGCAGGAGGTTAGACCGCCTATGTAGAGGGTCTTGACCGTGTCACCGAGACCTAGAACCTCGACTGGCGTGGAACTGGGCTGGGTTGACCCGTTGCCAAGATCGCCACCATTCTGCCCCCAGCAGAACGGAGCTCCATTGGTCTTCAAGGTTCCGCCCGAACCCAGGTTTGCTGTCCCACCCGCTGTTATGGAGCAGGCCTGTAACCCTCCGGTTGACACCGTTGCTGCAATGCCTCCCATGCCGTTGACGGGCAGCGGTGAAAGGACGCCTCCCGCCTGTTTGGTTGCGTTGCCGAGCTGGCCGGTCGCGTTATCGCCCCAGCAGGAAAGGACTCCGACCGCATTTTGGGCGCAGGTATGCGAGCCACCCAGAGTAAGTGCTGTCACATTGCTGAGAGTGCCGGTGTGGACTGGCACAGTCCGATCGGTAATGGTGTTGTCGCCCAACTGGCCGTCGGCATTGCTGCCCCAGCACTGAACCGTTCCGCCCCCGGCTGCTACAACGGCGCAGGTATGAAGGCCGCCGGCAGCCACCGTTGTTGCACCCACCACTCCACTGACAGCGACTGGCGTGGAGCTGTCCGTTATCGAGCTATTGCCGAGTTGACCGTGGGCGTTGCCGCCCCAGCACTTCAAGGTTCCGTCCGTGAGTAGAGCGCAGGAGTGAGTGCCGCCCAGGGCAAGCAGCGTAGCGCTGCCTCCAAGGCCGGCGACCGCAACCGGCGTGGAGCTGTCTTTGATGGAGCTGTTGCCGAGTTGGCCGTTGCCGTTTTCGCCCCAGCACACCACCGTGTCGTTCGTGAGCAGAGCGCAGGTGTGGTTGCCGCCCGCAGCGATCGCGATCGCGTTGCTAAGGCCGCTGACTGTAACGGGCGAAGTGCTGTTCGCGACCGTGCCGTCGCCGAGTTGGCCGTGAGAGTTATCGCCCCAGCATTGTGCGCTGCCGTCATCCAGCAGGACGCAGGTGTGAGCGGAGCCTGCGGCGATGGCCGCAGCCTTGACGGTGAAGTCGTTGATCGGAACCAGTACCGGTGTCGAGCTATCCGCATTACTTCCATTGCCAAGCTGGCCGCTGGCATTGGCACCCCAGCAGATCGGGTCTACGCCGTAGCTCGACGTGCTGGGACGCAGCGCGCAGGTGTGGTTATCGCCTACGGCAAGGGCTACGACTGGCACGTCAGTGGGGTTGATCGTCTGATAGAAGCTGGTGTCGACCTGCACGGGCAAGGTGGTATCGGTGGTGGTGCCGTTGCCGAGTTGTCCGTGACTGTTGCTGCCCCAGCATTGAATGGTTTCAGGGGTCGTGATCGATGCGGCGGTCAATACGCAGGTGTGTCCGGTGCCTGCCGCGACCTGGGTTGCGACGGGGCCGATCACACTCACCCTGAGCGGAACAGACGCCGCTACCTTGATGGTTACTGATTTCGAGAACGGGGCATAGTTCGTGTCGCCGCTGTAGCTCACGGTCAGCGTGTCCGTCCCAACGCTGAGGCTGTTGGGCGGAATGGTGAACAGGTACTCTGCGTTATGATCCAGGGTCTGAGCGCCAGAGTTGTAACCGCCGCCGATCAGCGTGACAGTTCCGGTTGCAATGTTTGGCCCGGCCACAGCTATCGCGACGGGCAGGCTGTTATTGACATCGCTGATGGAGACGGCTGGTTGAACCGTAAGGGTCTGCGCGTTCACAAATGTGCCAGAAACTGCTGTGACAGCGCAGATACAAAGAAGAGAGAGTGACCGTAAAATCCGCATTGGAAGATATCCGCCTTTTGGTGTTCGCTGGCTTCCTGAGTCTTTAATGCCCGTGCTTTCGCATTACCGGTGACGGCGGGGATTGGAACCCTGCATGACGGTGTCCTCTTCCGGATGACCGAAGAGCTCAGGATGGAGGAACTTGCCTTTGTCCGGGATGGCCTTATCCTCTACAACCGGGATGCGGTGCGCCTTTGCCCATGCATCCTGGCGGATACCGGTGACCTGCCAGGAGACTTCTACTCCGGGCTCGTCGGTCTGGATGATGAAGCGGTTGTTCGAGACCTTCGCCGCGATCCAGACCTTTGCAGGCCTTCCAATTGTGGTGAGCTGATAGCGGAAGTCTCGATTGAGTGCCTCGAACCAGTCGGGAAGCTCGACCGTGGCGCGGCCGCTGCTGTCGGTGATTGCGTTGCCGTCATAGATGTTCTTCATGTCCGGCGACTCGACGAAGGAGTGCGAGAGGTATTTGTTTTCGGGGTCGAGCGGATGGTCGATCCTGAATGAACCGCCAGCTTTGGAGAGATTTCCGGAGACGTCTACGTTCCCGTGGAATGCGCCCGCGTATACGGCACCGGCACCCGCATAAGCGTCAATTCCGTTTCCGCCCGCAGCGTTGCCGCCCACTGAGTCGGCGCCAATCGCCAACACACCGTCGCCTCCGGCCCCGGCTCCCTGGCCACCCCTGAAGGTCCCACCATTTCCTCCGTAGGTTCCGGCTGTAAAACTCGCGGAACCCATCCCCCCAACACCATCGCCGCCCGAGGAACCCACTCCGCTGCCATTGCCGCCTCCGAGACCCTTCACGCCAACGCCACCATCAGCGGAACCGCCCGAACTTTGAGCGCCCCGGGCGTAGATCCCTCCGCTGCCGTCGGTAGCGGTATTCAAGATGGTGAAGACGTAGTAACCCTGACCATCGGCACTGCCCTGATAGGGCAACGACAACGCCCCCGCCGGACCTTGAGAACCGGCTGGCCCTGTTGCGCCTGCGGGGCCCTGCGGGCCAGACGGTCCGGCGTCAATGGGGAATGTCTGGGAAGGGGCAAAGTGAATGGTGCCGTTGGTGTTGAAGTAGAAGCCGGTCTCGGCGGGTTTGCCGCCGATGCCGTTGTAGTACAGCAGACTCATCGTACCGGCAGGGTTCGCGGTGTTGTTCCCCGTAGCCTCCGCCTGGAGCGAGAAGTACGGGTTGTACACGAACTTGGCGGCGCTGTTGTAGTACTGAAATCCGAAGAGCAGCGGGACGGAGTTCGTGCCGGTGGACGGACTGGCATTGCCGGTTCGCGCAAGACCAAGGGAGCCGCGAAAGATGGCCGGCCCTCCGACGTCGAGAACTCCATAGCTGCTAGGGGCGACGCCGATTCCGACGCTAGTGGAATTCGCACGGATGATCGAATTGCCGACTGTCGACGCGCCAGTAAAGACCGGCACGAGACCAGTCGTGCCGCCGCCAGTGGTGACGGGTGTTGAGGTCACGGTTGCCGCTGCTGCTTCCCGCTGGGGACGGATATCCGAAGTCGCAGGTGTAGCAATCTGCTGAGCGTAGATGGTTGTTGAGTAAATAGTCGCAGCAAGAAGATAGAGAAGACCGAAGCGCGACAAGAAGCACAGCAGCAATTGCCGGGGTGGATTCGACATGCGGAACTCCGCTACCAGGATTGAGGGCTTCGATCGGGGCGATGGATTGGCCATCGCCTGATTCAGCTCTCATCCTGGTAACCGCAAACGCGCGAAGAAAACTACCATGCAGATGAAATTTTTTATACCTCTGAGTTTGCGAAGGGCTGATGGAAGCCAATGGCTCTCCGGGTTTACTTTCTGACAGCGGCGTCACGCCAGGCTGCGGCTTCTACCGGCTTGCCCCACGAATCGTACATGTCGACGATCCAGACGCGGCTCTTATCCAGAACAGATCGGTTCTCGAACGGAATGGCCTCAATCGAGTCGAGCAGCGCCTTATGGCTCGATAGAAGCAAGGGCTCGGCCTCCGGGAACTGACGCAAGCCCGCCAGAGAAGCGCCCAGCATGCCGCGTGCGTACTCCCGCACCCAGGGCCGTTTGGCGTTCTGTTGTCCCTTCACCGCTTCCCGCAGCAGCGGCTCTGCTTTGGCAAAGTCATGCCGCTCCAGATCCATCCCTCCGAGCGACATAAGTTCCCCGATCGTTGCCGGATGAATAGGACCGAGAATACGCCGCTCCCCCGCGAGAGCTTTGATGAACAGCGGCTCCGCCTGGTCGTACTTGCCTTCCTTCCAGTAGAGTGCTGCGAGATTGCTCATGCTCTGCAAAGTGTCAGGATGGTCTTCTCCCAGCACGCGCAGCCTTCCCTCGTAGGATTCTGCAAGCAGCGGCTCCGCGTGGAGATACTTGTGCTGCGCATAGTAAAGCCGTCCCAGATTCTTCATCGTAAGCAGCGTATCCGGATGCGCAGGCCCAAGCACACGTCGCTCAATCTCCAGGATTTGGAGAAAAAGCGACTCGGCCCGTGGAAAATCTCCCTGCTCGCGATAGACGAATGCCAGCCCATCCATGCTTGCCAGCGTTTCAGGATGTTCTAGCCCGAGTGTCTTCTTCCGGATCTCGAGAACACGGACCTGCATGGCAACGCTCTCCGCGAACTTGCCCTGGTTCGTATATTGGTCCGCGAGTTCGCTCATGGCGGAGAGCACGGCAGGATCCTGCGCTCCCAAAGCGCCGGTCTCCGATTTCAGCGCACGTTCGAGCTGTGCCGACGATCGCGCGTAGTCTCCCTGGCTCGCCGAGACCATGGCCAGCCCGGTCATCGCTTTCATCCCGAGGCGTGGATCCTTTGTGCTTCGGCGGTCTTGCGCCAGGACTGCATTGAAGAGTGTTTCTGCCTGCGCATACTTGCCTACGGAGACCTCCAGGTTTGCCATGCTTTCGAGCGTCTGCAGGGTCGCCGGGTCTCCAGGCGGCAACACTTTTCGCCGAATTTGCAAGGCCCTGCTCAATTGACTCTCGGCTTGCGGATAGAGTCCCAGATCCTGGTAGGCCGCGCCGATGGTCTGCCGGACAGATGCTTCCACTTCCGGTTGCGAGCCAAATCGGTCCGGGATACGAGCAGCCGCCCGATCAAGCGCAACGCGCACTTTGAGATCAGGATCGGGCTTGTTGCTCCCCGATTGCGCGCTGGCACCTGCCTGCGAGAGCAGATCATTTTGCAGGAAGTCGCTCACTGCTGCGGCGATTGCAGCTTCTGTATTGGCTCTGCCTTTCTCGCTCAATGCGCGTTCCTCGCCAGCCTTTGCAACCCGCTCTGCGATCACTGCGCGGTCCCGTTCCATTGCGGCTCGCTTCTCCGCATCATTGGCCTGGTCCCGCGCAATCAAGGCGACCCGTTCCGCACGGCTGGCGCGAATCGATTGGCTGGCGATAGCGACGATGCCGATCAGCACTAGCACGACAACGGCGGTCGCAGACGCGCTGGCCGCCTTGTGCTTCGCTGCGAACTTGCGCAATTGATAGGCAATGCTGGGCGGCCGTGCCAGGATTGGCTCGACATTGAGATATCGGCGCAGGTCCATGGCCAACTCAGCCGCTGAGCTGTAACGGCGTGTTCTGTCTTTTTCGAGCGCCTTGGCTACGATCGTCTCCAGATCCCCTCGATAGGCCCGGCTCAAACTTCCCAGGAGCACGGGCTTTTCCTCGCGGATGACCCGGGCCGCTTCGTAGAGATTGCGGGTCACCTTGTAGGGCAACTTTCCCGCGAGCAATTCGTAGAGAATCACGCCCAGGGCATAGATGTCGCTGCGAGCGTCCACTTCGAGAGAGTCGCCCTGCACTTGTTCGGGACTCATATAAGTCAGAGTTCCCACCAGTTCTCCAAGGTTGGTCTGGCGTGAACTCTGGATATCGGTATCGGTCAGCAGCGCAACGCCAAAGTCGAGAATCTTGGGCTGACCGGTCTCATCGACCAGGATATTGCTCGGCTTGAGATCGCGATGAATAATGCCGCGCTGGTGAGCATGCTGTACTGCATCTGCCACCAGGGCAACTGTCTCTAAGCGCTGACGCGTGTTGAGTTGCCGCAATTCGGCGTCCTCGACAATCGAGCGCCCGTGAAGGAACTCCATCGCAAAGTAGGGCTGGAAGCCAGTATCGGTCTCCGCTGTTCCTGCTTCATAGATGCGCGCTATGCCCGGATGCTGCAATCGACCTAATGCCAGGGATTCGCGTTCGAATCGCCAGAAGGATTCGGGCCCCATCATCGCCGTCTTCAGCACTTTCAGGGCTACGATCCGTTGAGGCTGGTTCTGTTCCGCTTGATAGACCAATCCCATACCGCCTTCGCCGATCAGCGCGAGGATGCGATATTTGCCAATCGTTGAGGGGACACTCCGTGTGAGGGACGAAGGAGAAAGCGGGGCAAACAGGCTAGCCCCCTCCGCCACGCGTTCGAGAACACTTTCTCCGCCGACATCGTGCCGCAGCAGTGACTCCACTTCCAGACGCAGCTCTTCGTCTCCAAGCGACGCTTGGGCGATGAACGATTCACGTCCGACCGGATCGAGTTCGGACGCCTGCTCATACAGATTCGCGATCTGTTCGAAACGTTCCGGCCGCATATTGCACGTACTGTACTATGGGGACAAATTGCGAGCAATCAGGAAGATGACGGAGTCCGAAAACATTACGGAGCTTCTTAAGGCGTGGGTTAGCGGCGATATGGCCGCACGCGAACTTCTGATCCCTATCGTCTACAAGGAACTCCATCGCCTGGCCCACTACTATCGAAGGCGTGTCGGTGCGGGCGAGACTATCCAGACAACTGCGCTGGTCCATGAAGCCTACATCCGCATGGTGGATATCAACGATGTCGAGTGGAACGACAGGGTCCACTTCTTCTCCGTCTCGTCGCAGTTGATGAGGCGCATTCTGGTCGACGCGGCGCGTGCCCGTGCAGCAGACAAGCGCGGCGGATTTCTTCAACGATCGTCGGTCGATAACCTGGATGAGATCGTATCTCCCTCTTCGAAACGCTCCGCTGAATTGATTGCTCTCGACGATGCGCTTTCCCGCTTGAACGAGTGCGATCCAAGACGCGCTCGTAACGTGGAGTTGAGGATCTTTGGGGGATTGACGGTTGAAGAGTCGGCGGAGATACTTGGGATCTCTCCTCAGACAGTAATGCGCGACTGGAAGTTCTCTAAGTCCTGGCTGCTGCGCGAACTCTCTACTTGAGCCGCGGATGCCTTCAGGTTTTTTGTCCATCGGGTGCTGGCCTTGTGCCACATACCGATCTTCTAAATCTGCAGCACGAACAACGACCATAGCGAACATAGCTCCCAGGACGGAAAACCTGGGATCACCATCAGGCGGGTTCTCAGTTGGTGAGAACAGGCACTATGGAGTGACCGGCGCGATGCGCTGACGTGGGTAAAGACAAGAGGAAGATCGTCACAGCGGTAGGCCGCGAACTATCGGGGTTTATCTGGTCCATAGGCACCAAGGCGGAAGCAACTGTGATGCGGCGAATAGCAGCTTGAGAAGAAGAAACGAAAGCAATCTCGCTTATGAACATCGTCGTCCAAATCGAGCACAGAGCCAGCAGCAGACGGGGTGAGCACGAAGGAGAATCCTCGATCGGCCTATGAGACAGGCTCAGCCGGACTCGCGACAACAGTCAGAGGCAGCTCCCGACGGATCAAGTTGTGCGGTTCCGACCCGCGAATATCAGACTGATCAATCGTCGCTGAGAACTGCCCCGACTGCCGCTGGCTCTGTCCTCGAACTACGGCGAAAACAACAAAAGCAAACCCATCGACCACGCAGGTTGACACGGTCACTCCATATCAGGCCGATGCACGTTTCCAGGCCGTCTGCCTCAACGAGTGCATTGGCGATTTGTCATCAATCTAGAGCTGTTCTTCCGAGAAGGGTCTTACCAATCTGATCGATCGGCGGCAGCCTGCGAACTACAACCCGGCCGCGATATCGGCGAACACCTTTGTCGCCGCGTCCAGGTGGGCTTCCATTTCGCGGGCTTTCCGTTTGCCTACGAGATTCGCAACAGCCTTATTGAGTTCTTCTCTCACCTCAGCGCACGCGGATTTTACTGACTCACCGCGCGGCGTCATTCGGACGACCTTGGCGCGGGTGTCGCGGGTGTCCGGAACCTGCTCCAGATAACCGTCGCGCTCCATTTGCTTCACCTGTTGGCTCATTGCCTGTTTGGTCACCCCCGCGCGCTGTGCCAGGGTGGTCGACCGTGTGCCGCCTTCGTCAAGCAGCCACAATAGGCTGGCGGACGCAAACGGGAAGTCGACATATCCGCGCCGGGCGAGTCTCGCGACCACGGCGGCGGCGTGGGCACGCGTTGCCGTTAGCAGGCCTCTAGCGACATTGGGCGAAGATATGCTCATTGAATAATGGTAAATTGGGTTGACTATCAAAAGGCAGTGTGAGAAGCTCTTAGGGAGATGGTCAATTTTATTGACCATCTCAAAGAAGCCGCGCTGCGGCCTGAAAGGAATCATATGGCAACCCTTCTTAACATCCAAACGAGCCCACGCGGATCAGGCTCACTCTCGCGTATCCTCAGCCAAGACTTCGTTACCAAGTGGAAGAAGACGCACGACGACGGGAAAGTCGTTCTGCGTGATCTAGCGGAGGGCGGACTCCCCTTTGTCGACATGCCTTGGATCGGCGGTATCTTCCTTCCACCAGAACAGCGATCAGTTGAGCAGCAGGACGGACTGAAAATCTCGGACGAGCTAGTTGCGGAACTCTTTGCAGCGGATCACATCCTCATCGGAACGCCTATGTACAACTTCACCGTCCCCGCAAATCTGAAGGCCTGGATCGACCTGATTGTTCGTCCGAGGGTCACGCATTCGGGACCTCCAGAGCGCAAAGGGCTTGTCACGGGAAAGCGTTGCACCATCATCATCGCCTCTGGCGGCGTCTACGACGAAGGCCTTCCAGCGTCGGCATCCGACTACGAGTCCGGCTATCTCAAGCGCATTCTCGCCTTCATCGGTATTTCAGATGTTGAGGTTGTCATGGCAGGCGGAACAGCAGCAGCAGCGTTCGGGTCGACCACCATGGAAGAGCTGGCTCTTCAATTTCGCCCAGCTGTCCTCGTCGCAGCTCAATAGATAGTCCGAGAACATTGGCATCCGCGAGCGACGCGTCAGAGCCCAGCAACAGTGGGCGTCGACGGTGCCCGTGGGATTGGTCCGCTGCGAGGAACTCTTACTGGTTCATCGGGCTACGAATCTGAACTGGCGAGAACAGCCAATTCACATGTCAAGAACACCCGCTCAGAGGATCATGTGGCATAAAATATCCCGCAGGGTGTGTCGGGACCACGGTGAACGTGAAGCCTCTTTCGGGATGGAAGCTGATTTGTCTGGTGTTTCTGGCTTTGACGGGGGCAATCTGCCTGCCTCTGCCAGCGCGCACGCAAGCTTCGCTGACTGCCGCGACACCGGCGAGCCTTCAATTTCAGCCCGGTGAAATCAGAGTCCTTCAGATAACGGGCGAGCCGCACTCTATCCAAGTTGTTAAGATTGAGTTGGGCGGCGGACTAGTCAGCCTGCGGTCTCCGGAGACGCCCAATCGCGTGCTCGATCTTGGCCGCGGCGGGCGTCTTTTCTACGCGGTTGAAATGCCAGAGACTGGCCGCTCAAACATCGAGTTCAGCTCGTCTGAGCATCAACGGCCTTCTGATGTCAGGATTGAGTTGGTTACTCCGCAATTCACTCCTGATCAAAGAGTCCATCTTCAAGCCGCCGGCATAGCCTTTGCTCGCGCCGAGATGGCACGCCGTCACCAGCCGGGCGCACCCGGACTCACGGACGCTCTTGCCCTCTACGAACTGGCCTCCGGCGAGGCGGCGGTGGTGGGTGATTCATCGCTCTCCCGCTGGGCGCTCACCCAGGAAGCCCGCTTCCTCTTGTTCACGAAGAGCAGCTTCGTTCAAACCCGAGAACTGCTCCTGCGTGCCGTAGTACTTCAAGTAAAGGATGACGCTGCTACCGAGGCGCTACTTTATAAGACACTCAGCACCTGTGACTACTATCTCGGAAGGCTGCCCGAATCTATCTCCGAAGGAGAGCGTGCTCTTGCGCTTTACCGCGAAACCGGCGATCAGTATTGGCAGGGCATCGTCCTGGGAAATCTCATCACTGGCTATGCCGAACTTGGCCGCAGCGAGGATGCAGCTTCCGCCGCCCGTGAAGCTCTTACCGACGCAGAGCAGACGCAGGATGCCGCTGGCGTTGTCTTCGATCTTACGGAGATGGCAGATCTCTCCCGTCAACAGGGGGATTTGCAAACAGCCTTCCAGTCGTTTCGCGAGGCGGAACGATGGGTGGAAGATATCCGCTATGCACCACTTGTCCAATCCGAGATTGAGGAAGCGATGGGTCGGTTCTACGTGGATCTGGGTCTATGGGCGGAGGCCGAGCAACAACTCCAGCTTTGCCTGAGCCACACAACCGCCGATAGTGCCCTGGCACTCGAGGCCCGAGGGCTGCTTGCTCGAACCGTCGCACGCCGTGGCAAGCTCACGGCCGCTCTTCAGCAGTACGACGAAGCCATCGCGACCTCACGGAAGCTAAAGCTCCTCCCCGAGGAGACCTCCCTTCTCCTTGATCGCTCCGCGACCCTGCTTCAGGCCGGCCGTGCCCCGGCAGCGCTTGCAGACGCCCGCACCGCAGGCAAGTTGTCTGACCAGCACACTCCTCTATCTCTCCGTATTCAGTCCCAGCTTGCCGAAGCCTCGGCCTGCCTCAGTGCGTGCACCGATCCAAGTCAATCGGCTGAGATCTACCACCGGGCGCTCAAACTCATCGAAGAATCCGGCGATCGGGAGGAGGAGTCCATTGCCTACTTCGGCCTGGCAAAGGTTTACGCGGCCCAGGCTAACTATTCTGCGGCCCTCGATGCGACCGAAAAAGCGCTAACCCTTCTGGAGCACTCGCGGTCTTCGCTCTTCAGCCGCCGCCTCGCGGCGAACTACTTCGCTGAACATCGCGACTGGTATGCTCTCGGCGTTGACGTCGCCATCAGGCTCGATCGCCTCCATCCCGGCCAGGGATATGGAGACAAGGCATTTCAATTTTCCGAGCGCGCCCGCGCTCGAGCCATGTTGGACGCGCTCGGAGATGTGGAACTGAATAGCTCCGACACCCTAGCGACTCCACCAGCACTATTGCTTCGCATCGCCGCAAATGAGAATCGTATTGCCAACGAAAAAGCGCGCCTGCTCTCCGACGCCAGCTCTTCGAAATCTGCGTCGACATTGCAGGCTCTATACAGCGAGCAGGATGCTCTGGAGGCAGAGCGGCCAGCGGCAAACGGAAGTCTCTCTGCCCGCAACTCTGACCGGCCAGCCTCTATCTCGCGGATTCAATCTGAGTTTCTTGAGCCGGACGCCGCCCTGGTTGCGATTTCTCCGGGTGAGCACGCCACGTATCGATGGCTCATCACCAGGACCTCTGCAAAGATTGAGGCGCTTCCATCTATGGAAGTGCTCCTTCGCCACCTCTCTTCGCTCCAGCAGGCACTTCGTCAGGGCGCACCTGGGCTCCGCTCCGGAGAAGACGCCGTCAGTTACGCAGGCCGAGTTGCGGTCTCCAACAAGCAGCTGGACGCCTCACTTCAGCGGGCAGGCTCTCTTCTACTTCCCGCACTTCCTCCTACGATTCATCGAATCTATATCGTTGCCGACGGTCCCCTGCAGGCGCTTCCATGGAATGCTCTGCGCACGCGCTGTGGCGGGTCCACCTGCTATCTCATCGAACGCTACACGCTCTCCGTCGAGCCATCGGTTTCTGTTGCGCTGGCCCTTGCCGCCAGGCCGCAACCGGAACGACAGCAGCGCGCTGTCGTCCTCAGCGACATCGTGCCCGCTAGCGGGAACAGCCTCCCTCGCTGGTCGACCATCAACTTACTTCCTGGTTCCCAGCGCGAGGCACACGCCATCGCGAAGCTTCTGCCGACAAATCAGGTGACCAGCCTTCGTGGCCCGAACGCTACAAGCGAGAACCTTTATCGCTCCCTTAGCCCCAATGTTAGCCTTCTCCATATCGCCGCCCATACGCTCTTTGTTGCCGGGCACCCGGAGCTCTCAGGCATCGCCCTTTCGGCCGACCACGATCAACGTCATAACGCCCAAGGTGTTCTTTGGCTCCACGATATCCCCCGCCTCAATGCGCCGCCTCTTGTTGTTCTCAGTGGCTGCGCGACGCAAGGCTCGGATATATCCGGAGAAGAACTCAACTCGCTCGCTCAAGCATTCTTCTTTGCCGGCGCGCAGCAGGTGATCGCAAGTAATTGGAAGGTTGACGACGATGCGACCGCAGATCTGATGCGAGACTTCTATCGTAATCTCGTTGTCCGGAAGATGCCCGCGGAGAAAGCGCTTCGCTTCGCCCAGTTGAATCAACTCAGGCAGCATGCGGAAGTGGTCGACTGGGCTGGCTTCGTCATCAATGGCGTATCCGCACGCACCAGCTTCGAGATCGTGAGGCGCTAGTGCATCCGTCTCTCCCCCTCACATCGTTACTTCAAGCGCTCGACCCGGACTCAGAGCGTGCCGCGCATCTCTATCGTTCGCTGCAGAAGCGCATCGCCCGCTTCTTCCAAATTAACAATGCGTCTGATCCTGAGTCGCTCGCCGACGAAGTGATCGATCGCCTTGCAGAGCGCCTCGGTTCAACCCAGCCCGGGGACATCGGCTCGCCTCAGGCGTTCGCCCTTGGCATCGCCCGCAACGTTCTGCGGGAAGACCAGCGCAAGCAACGCCGCGAAGAGCGGACCGCCACAGAGTGGGCTGCCTTTACCCTTGCAAACAAAGGCCATGATGAAGAGCTACTGCACGACCTCGATCAATGCATGGCCCAGATGCGCGACGACCAGAGGCTGCTGCTGCGGACCTACTATCAGTGGAGCGGCCGGGAAAAGATTGAACACCATCGCCGCATATCGGAGCAGCTTGGCCTGACACTGAATGCTCTTCGCAACCGCCTGATGCGCGCACGCACTGAACTCGACAAGTGCATCCAGAGACGCCGCAGTGATGTTTTAGGCTCAGACAGCACTAAAGGACAGGAGGTTAGACAAGCTGGAAACAGATCCCCAAATCGTTCGAGGTGAGCTTCTCGCATATATCACTAACTCAATCCCACCTGAGGGACGAGAGTCGTTCGATCGACGTTTGATCGAAGACGACGACTTCTCGCACGAGGTGGATAAGGCTGAGTTGTCTCTCATCGAGGAATACTTGGACGGCACCTTGCCACCCGGTGAGAGGCTCGCAGTTGAAACTTGGATCAACGGCTCCCCGACCCGCCGCGCTCACGCAGCCATCACTGCGGGTTTGCGGTACTCTGCGACGCGCCTCACGAAACGGCGATCCATTCCCGTTTGGTCCTGGGCACCCATCGCAGCGTCGCTTGCCCTCCTCATCGCCCTCCCCTACCTTCACCACAGGATGCCTTCGCCGTCACTTGTCTCCCCGGCGGGTCAGACTTCACGAGCGGTTACGAGCAGTCCTATCGCCGAAGATACCATCCTTCTCGAAGCGAAGCGCCTCCGTTCCAGCAGCCCGGAGAATGGCCCTCCCACTACGTACCGCCTGCACGTCAACCAGCCGACTCGAATCCAGATCGCACTGCCGGCAGCCGCGCCGCGCACAACCTACTCCGCTGATATCTACCAGGGAGATCAACGCGGCGGCTCACCCGTGATCCATCGCATTGATCTCCCTCTCATCCAGGTGCAATCACTTTCCTACCTGGAACTTCATGTGCCGCCCGGTTCGCTTTCCAAGGGTGAACACCTCGCAGAATTGCACTCCGCAAACGGTGCTTACCGCTTGCAGTTCTCGGTGGAGTATCTGCCTTAGCGATCGGCCAGCTGAAAACGGAGCAGTCCGCCTAGTGGCGAACTGCTCCGTTTCATCCCGGATCTACAAAGTGCTTTCTACTGCACCGTCAACGAGAACGTCGCAGAGTGGACCTCACTCCCCGAAGTCGCAGTCACGGTGACTGTGCTGTTTGTCGGCTTCTTGCTGGAGCCCCCACCGCAGCCTATTAGTGTCGCAACAGTAAGGAGTGCGACTCCAACGAAGGGTGTCTGCCGTCCTCGGATCGACTTGCTGAATCGCTGCCGTAGACCTGCGAGGCCTCCTAGCCCAAACATCACGACCGCCCAGGAAATTATCCCTCGGCCGCCTCTCGGACTGTTCTCCACGGGCAGTAATTGTGCGCTCGCTGCGGAGGTCGCGATGGTCAGTGCGGTGGTTACGGCAGTAGTTCCTGTTGGTGTGACCGTACTCGGCGAGAAGCTACAAGTCGCTCCCGAAGGAAGACCCGTGCAAGCGAAGGTAACAGCCTGATTGAATCCACCTGACGGAGTGATTGAGACTGTGGTCGTTGCAGCCTTCCCATTCGCCACGGTCGCGCTTGCCGGCGACAGGCTGACGGCAAAGTCAGGCGTAGCCACTGCCGTGACCGTTACGACCACACCGTTCGACACCGAGGCCGCGAAGCTGGCAGTCCCTGCATAGCTCGCGGTGATCGTATCGATGCCGGACGGAAGAACGGTTGTAGTGAGGGTCGCCTTTCCGGTTCCATCAAGCACGCCCGAACCGATGCTCGTCGATCCGTTCAGGAACGAGACTGTACCCGTCGGGATCGCTGTGTTCCCGCTCGGTCCCGCCACAGTTGCGGTCAGTGTGACGCTCTGGCCGGCCGTGACGGGACTTGCAGATGCCGTCAGCGTCGTCGTGGAGGTTGCAGGCGTAGAGGGAGCGCTCGCTACAGTGACGGTGAAGGCGGCCGAGACGGAAGACGAAAAGCTGGCGTCGCCTCCATAAGAAGCTGTGATGGAGTGGCTGCCCACAGCAAGGATCGCCGTCGAGAGCGCCGCTTTGCCCGAGGTATCGAGCATTGCCGAACTGAGAGAAGCTGGTCCGTCGTTGAACGTAACCGAGCCCGTGGGCGTTCCGGCTCCTGATGCAGGGGTAACTACTGCGTTCAGTGTCAACGTCTGGCCCACCGTGATCGACGAGGCCGATCCCATCAGCGCGGTGGAACTCGAGTTCAACGTAGGGGGCGTGGTCGTTGCACCTGTCTGCAGGAAGATCGTGTTCCCTGCCACAAGGTCCGTCTTGCCGTCGCCGTTCACGTCGTAAGCCCCGGCGATCGTAAAGGTTCCGCCCTGAAGTTCGATCGTCAACGTCGGGAGAACGCCTCCACTCTCGTACCCGCTTGGATTGCTCTTGAACGTCCCATCTCCGTTGCCGGGGAAGATCCCGCTCACATCGCCGACCATTGCGAGATCGACGACACCATCATTGTCAAAATCTCCAATGGCAAACGACTCATCCTGAACAAAGCCTCCCAACTGCACCGGGGTCAACGCTTGAAACGTTCCATCCCCTTTGCCCAGACCCACGCCAAGCATGTAGGTAATGTTGCTTCCCGAGAACGTCTCTCCCTCCGTGATGATGTCCGGAATTCCGTCGCCATTAATGTCGCCTACCGCGATCGGGTTGGGTGTGGGATTCGCGATGAGCGATATGTTGGTGGCCGCAGCAAAAGTCCCATCCGCTTTGCCAAGCATCACCTGCAGGGAGGACGGGGTCGTGATCGTCGGGGTGCCATTGACGTTCGTGTAGATCGCATAGTTGTAAAGAACCATGTCCGGAATCTTGTCGCCGTTCAGGTCAGCCACGTTGATGGGCGCAGACGGCGGGAGCGGTTGGTCAGGCGTAGTGCTACTGGTAGTGAGAACGGTCAGCGCCGGACTCGCAAAGGTGCCATCGCCATTACTCACCTGCGTGGCGTAACCCGCTACATACGTAACCGCGCTTGCACCCGCCGGAAGGTAGGATTCCGCAAACCCATACAGAATCTCGAACTTACCTGCCTGATTCGTCAATCCTTGCAAGCCTGAAAGTACGGGAAGCCCTTCAAACGCTCCGTCAGTTCCAAATGCCGGAGCCGGAAAAAACTGGGGCGTCTGGAAGCTCCCATCCGCATTCGCAATTGCAGTAACGAAGCCACTTCGCGTCGGGTTCTGGTTGATGTATTGCTGCGGTAGATAGATCAGGTCAGGGTGGCCATCTCCATTGATGTCCCCCGTAGTAAACGAGTCCTGCGCGATCACTTGGTACTGTGTTCCCTGGTAAGTAAAACTGCTTCCAGATAGAGCTGGTGCCGCCTGGCGAAACGTTCCGTCGCCGTTGCCATAGTAGGTGGCGTAGGTGGAGTTATAAACATTCGAGGTGTCAGGAGTGATGCCGATGAAGTCTAGCTTCCCATCGCCGTTCAGGTCCTGAAGTTTCAGGAAGTTTGCATAGGGCACCTCCGGAGCGCCTGCGAAAGTTGCACCTCCGTTGCCCATCAACGCATAGCCCTGGTCAGGAGTGAAGTCGTCGCCGCTGAAGATGCCCGCCTGAGCATTGCCGGAGTAGATATCCAGAACTCCGTCTCCGTCCAGGTCTGTCGCCATCACATGGCCGTGATTTTCGATGCTGGCGTAAGTATTCCCCAGCGTAAACGTGCCGTCGCCGTTGCCCAGGAAGATGGAAATGGAGTTTCCCGTGCCGGCCGCGAAATCAAGCTTGCCGTCCTTGTTGAAATCGCCTGCTGCAAGCTGAGTGCCTTCGTTGGAAGTCGCGTTAAGGATATCGAACGCCGTCAGCCTGGGCAGCGCGGTGAAAGTTCCGTCGCCCTTGCCAAGGAACACCACTCCACCATTCCCAACGAGATCTTTCTTCCCATCCCCATTGAAGTCGGCTGAGATCAATCCATCCTCTACGCCACTCAGGGCAATCGTCTTCGCCGTGCCAAAGGTGCCGTCTCCTTTACCCGGAAGAAAGGTCAGGTTTCCTGCAAAATACGGATTGACACCCCCCACCGGGATCACGATATCAAGCTTTCCATCGCCGTCGAAGTCATCAATCACAGCGCTATCGGAGAGAATTCCCGTGGCAAGAACATAGGTCGCCCCAACGGTGAAGGTCCCGTCGGCCTTGCCCAGCAGGATCGTCACCGCGCTTTGAGAAGGCGCTGTCGAAGTCGACCCTATCCAACCGACCACCACAAGATCAGGATTGCCATCTCCATTCAGATCCGCCGCGACAATCCCATAGGGCTGATTCGTCGCGGGTATCGGCTGCTGTAGTGAGCTGACAAACGTGCCGTCGCTCTTGATCACGAAGGTATCGAGGACATTGGCGTCGGCAGCCGAGTTATAGACGGCGATGGCCGCCATCCTCATGCCACCGGTAGAAACCCCAGCGTAGAGCAGGGAACTCGACGAGGTCCCAATCGTTGGATCGGCACACTTGCCATTGAACTGCCCACCAACTGACGTTAGGCCCGCCGCGGCGTGCAGAACCTGGTCATAGTGCTTCGTCTCTGAGTCTGGCGTCCCGTATGGGTCCGACGTGTTCCCCGAGTACGGCACATTGCCTGCAGCAATAGAGCAGTCAGACTGGCGAGCCAACACCAGCCCATTCGCAGCAGAGGCGATAATCGCCGTCGCATTTCCTTGAAAGTTTGCGAGCGGCAACACCACCGGCGGTAACGCCGCGGCGGGTCTATATCGTGTCAGGCGGTCTTCCGGGATCGCGCGGCTACGATCGCGCTCTTGCGGGATCTTGCGCGCGGGCTGCGCGCCAAACATTGGTCGCCGATGAACCGAACTCTTAGCCTGAACCGGCTGCGGGGTGGCTGCTCGGGAAGTTGTCTGGCCAATACCCGATGCCGTCAAGCTACCGCAGAGAAGAACCGCTGCTGCCGTCAAGAGAGAACCAGTGCGTAGGAATGCCATTGCTGCCACGTTGCATGAACTCATGAGAACCCCATGGGCGGTCTTTTAGTTTCCTGTAACCCGAGTGATCGAAACTGCCAAAACATCTCGCAGAAAAATTCACAATCTTTGCAGGGACCGGTGGAAGGTAGGATGAGCACGTGGAAACCTGCTGAGTTGGTGATGATCGCAGAGAAAGGACTCTTAGTGTTCATCGCAGCAAAGATCTTCGCTCCGCTTGCCCTTGCGACCGTATCAGCCAGCTCCTTCGCTCAGGCCAGCCCCTCATCGGCGAAGCAGGACGCAACGCTCCGGATCAATCAGCTGCAGGTCGTTGGTACCCACAACAGCTATCACTCCGGTCTGTCGTCCGGCGAAAAAGCCTATCTTGAATTGCGAGACCGGCGGACAGCAGAGGCCCTGGACTACAGCCATCCGCCTTTGCCGCAGCAACTCTCAGCCGGCATAAGGCAGATTGAGCTAGACATCTTCCCCGATCCAGCGGGCGGCAGGTTCGCAGGCCCAATCGCGAAAGAGGGAAGCGTCATCGTGGATCCTAATCCCGATCACGAGATGGAGAGCCCCGGCTTCAAGGTGCTGCACCTGCAAAAGGTGGATCAAGGTAGCACCTGTCGAACCTTGATCCGCTGCCTCAACCAAGTCCATGACTGGTCCCAGCAGAACCCCAACCACCTGCCCCTATTCATCCTGATCGAGTGCAAGTCCTATCGAAGCGTGACGCCCACCGGAGAGACTCACTTCGAAGCCATGACGCCCGCCCTCTTCGACGCACTCGATAAAGAAATCCTCTCAGTCTTCCGTCTGTCTGAGATCGTCACACCGAACCAAGTGCGTGGAAGCCATGCCAATCTTCTGGACGCCATCAAAGATACCGGTTGGCCGACGCTCGTCGCCGCCCGCGGCAAAATCTTCTTCTTGTTAGATAACCGCGACCTTGCAGCCACCTACGAGCAGGGATACCCCTCCCTGAAAGGCCGCATACTCTTTCCCAACTCCGTTCCGGAGACCCCGGACGCAGCCTTCGTCGAGATGAACGACGGTCCACCTGAGAAAATCGTCCAACTCGTCCGACAGGGATACCTCGTGCGCACCCGTGCCGACTCGGACACAATGCAAGCTCGCTCCAACAGCACCCGCCGCCGAGACCAGGCTATGTCCTCCGGAGCCCAGATCGTCAGCACCGACTATCCACCCTCCGAGCCCGCCCGCTGGAGCGGGTACGCCGTCGAATTTAGCAGAGGCCATGTGGCCCGATGCAATCCGGAAAATCAGCCTTTGGGCTGTAAAGACGATCTGCTTGAACCGGTACAGAATCCTTAGATCATCGCGAGACCTGAGTTTCACAACGCACTTGTGTTGTCTGCCTCACTGTTCTAGACCGTCTTTACAGACGATCGCCCTCGTCGGACTCTCCTTGCGATCGGCGCTCTCAGGTGTATCGGTACTACCGCAAGTCGGTCATTGATCCTGAAACCGAAGACGTCCGAGTCAATATAGTTCCCGTTAGACTCGGCTCGAAATCGCAGATGACGAAAGACGAAGCACATGCTGCTCTTCGAGATGAGATCGCGAAGAAGACTGGTCAAATAGGCGACGGCCGGGTCCTTAAGGACGGAAGCGTCACCTTCGAATGGTTCGTTCGCAATCGCTATTTTCCGCTTCGGCAGGGAGACTGGCGACCGGAAACGGCGCGGGAGAAGAAGGCGCAGATCGAGATCGATTTGATTGCAAAGTTTGGAACGCACTCTCTCGATTCGATCGACAAATTCGAACTCCAGACGCATGTGAACATCTGGCAAAGACGTACAGCCAGGACCGAGTGAAGCAGGCGCGATCCTCTCTCAGGTCCATCTTCGATGAAGCAATTGAGCAAGAGTTCCTGGTCAAAGATCCGACCCGGAAGCTAAGGATTCCCAAGAATCTGAGGCCGAAGGACAAGCAGATCTTGACTTGGGAACAGCTTCGAGCAGTTCTGGCAAAAGCGACACGTCGAGACCGGCTGTTGTTGATGCTGGAGATGACCGATGCCCTCCGGCCGAGTGAGTTGTTCGCGATCCGCTGGCGCACGTTTGACGGCGAGAACACGCTCGACCTAACCGAAACCGTCTACCGAGGAGAGATCCGCTCTTATGGCAAGACACCCAGGAGCCTCGGCAAGAGGCATCTACCCGATGACCTCGCCGCCGAGCTCCGACAATGGAAGCTGGAATGCCCAGATACGTCGCCTGAAGCGTTCATGTTTCCGAACGCGGACGGAGGCTTTATGGACACCTCCAACTACCGTTCCAGGGTCCTCAAACCGCTTGCGGATTCGCTGGGAATCCCGAAGCTGAACTTCCAGGTGATCCGGCGAACTATCGCCACAAGGGCACAGAGTCTGGGTTCAGTGAAAGATATTCAGTCGCACTTGCGTCACTCAAGGGCTGACACAACGGCCAATGAGTACATGCAGAAGCTGCCGGAGAGCGTGCAGCAAATGGTAGGCACGGTCTACGCTATGCTCACCGGCAACGCAGGCTCGCAGAGGGTGAATTGAGCATCTGCTACCAAATGCTACCAACCGCTTCGGGGAACCGCCTGTAAGTTGTTGATTTGATGGTGGGCACAGCAGGATTCGAACCTACGACTTCCACCGTGTGAAGGTGGCACTCTACCGCTGAGTTATGCGCCCGACTCTTTCTATTCAAACAGTTGCGACCCCCGTAGTCAAACGCATGGGAACGTTTGGGAACGGAAGCGATTTTACGATGCGAGATTGCGCCTCCCGCTTGGCCGGTGTCACTGCCTGGACGTAACGGTCCATCGTGATACTGACGTTGGCGTGACGGAGCAATGCTTGGGTTGTGGCAACGTCGGCACCTTGGCTCTTTACCAATGTCCCGAACGAATGCCGTAGAGTGTGCCAGCCTACTCGCTTCTGAATTCCGGCACGCTTTGCAGCGGGTCGGACGTGGTCCTCCATGCCAGCGGTCGGCCAATACGGTTGAGTGCCGCCCTTGCCCGGACTGCCGAAGAGGAAGTCCCCGTCCTGGTTGTATGGGCAAGACCCGCGCCAAGTGAGCAAGACAGAAGCCAACCTATCGTCTAGCGGGATGGGCTTTCGGCTCGCCTCGGTCTTCATCTCTCCGACGTGCTGACGCACGATACCCCGCGACAACTGGATCTCGCCCGCTACGAAGTCGAAGTCGGCCCACTTGAGCGCAAGTAACTCGGACACCCGGAGGCCGGTAGTCAAAGCCACGTACACGGCGGTGCGCCAAGGGTTCTCAAGTTCGACTAGCAGCGACCCAATTTCCAGCGTCGTCAATACATCGGGGACGCGAGTCCTCTTTGCCGACTGCCGGACAAGCGTGATCGGGTTGGTGTAGGCAAACTCCCAGCGCATCGCATGGTTGTAGACCGCGTGCATGAGGTTCCGTATCTTGGCCTTCGTCCCTGGTGCAAGAGACAGGCCCGACAGCCAAGACTCGACCGCAACGGCCTTTACGTCGCTGAGTAGGGAACTGGCCCACTTAGGGAGAATCCACGTCTTCAGATAACCCGCGTAGACCTCGCCGGTGTATGGCGTCTTCGTTGGCAATTCGTGTTCCGCGTAATGGGACGCCAGTTCGCCGAAGGTGCGCGGCGACCGGGTATCCCGGTTGATGTTTGCGCGGATTTGTTCGCAAGCCCTCATCGCTGCCGACTTGGTTGCGAATTCATCCACGGTTCCCACCTTCTCTTTTCGGTTGACTGTCCCGTCCCGCCACCTGAAGACCCATACGTCCGGGCCTGCGTTGCGGCGCTCGCGGTAGAGACAACCCTCTTGGTATCGTCTGCTCATTGATTCCCCTTCAGGTATGAGCAGGCGGACTGGTCTGGTTCCGCGATTCTACACGGAGCCATTGGTCTAGTTCACTCGCCCGGAAGCGCCAATACCGCCCAATGCGGTAAGCAGGGAGATCGCCGCGCCTCGCCATTCGCTGGACGGTCTTCGGGTGTAGGCCGCCGAGAAACTTTGCTGCCTCGGCATCGCTCATCAGTTGTTCAAACTCCGACATGGAAACCCCATTTCTTCGACTCAAAGTGCCTCGGTTGAACAGTCGCCACTACCCCAGCCGCATGAATTGCCGACGCCGCCACGGGCCACCAGACGCGATTGCGGGTACTGTGGAGGGCCGATGGGAGAGATGCCAAGGTGCCCGGCTGCGCTAGAATAGCGCCACAACCAAAGGACAATTTATGCCCTACACAAACGACCCCTTCGCTCATCGAATCAATCCAAACGGGACTAAAGATTCAATCTGCAAAAAGTGCTTTCTGACCGTAGGCACAGGGGAGACCGAAGAACACATGAAGATACTAGAGCGTGACCATGTTTGCGACCGCTGGCGGCTCGAAGTAATCGAAATTGCACGACAGCGGTCAAAGGTGAATCAGTAAGACCATTTCAGGCCGCCTCCGAATCGCTAAGTCTTTCATTTGCAATGGGTTTCCGCCACGAAATTCGCCCCAAATACGGAATCGCCAGCATTCATACGGTTTTTCATATACGCATCCTGAAAACGAGATTTATTTCAGTTTGTGTAAATATATGATTGGCGGAGACCTTTATAGCCTCTGTTTTCAACATTTTAGGGTACCCCGGCCTATGCCACGCACCGGTGTGCCCCTCGATAAACTCTTTCGGATGGCGTCCGTCGCGTAGACTACACACAGCACTGGAGGCCCGAACGACGTGGCCATTCATACGACACTATTCACTCATCGCGAGAATCCCGACGGATCATGGGATTCGATTTGCATGACCTGCCTCCAGACTGTTGCCTCCCATCCAAACGTTCGTGATGAATCCGAGCTATCGACCACCGACATCGTCCATATCTGCAAGAAAGGCATCATCTTCCAACGCATCTCGGATAAAGGTCGCAAGATAGCCGGTAAAGGTTAGTTGTGCTCGGCCAACCGGGCTCTGCCCGCGCCACTTACAGAGGTTTGCTAGACGCCTTCTTTCGTTCATATGCAGCGTCGGCTTCTTCCGCTTCGTTCAACCCTTTCAGCCTTGTGTGCGCCTCCATCTCACGGTCGTAGAACCGCGCTCGCGCATCGGGCGTCATGCTGTGTAGTAGCCGGTCGCGTTCTCGCGAGTTCATTGGGAATGTATAGCTGCCGCTGGTGATGGTTCGCGTTTTCATGGGAACTCCTGATATGGCATATTCGTTTTCGGGTACTACTGACTACATCCACCTCACCGAACGAAGTGAGGGGAGTGTGTATATCTAAGTTTTATCTATAGGGATATCGGTCTAGGATATGGGCTCTAGCCCGTCAAAGTGACCCCTGTTCCGCCCGCTGCAACCTTCGCCGCCGCGATCCATTTGACACCTCGCTTATGTCCAGCGGCTTTCAAAGCATCACGGAGCTTGAGCAGTCCCATATCCGGCGAATGCTTCAATATCTCCGCCAACGCCGCTTCACTCGATACCTGCTTCTGGGTCTTGATAGCTCCCATCGTTCCGAGCATGGTCATCCGAAAACTTTCATCACAAGATACCTGGAAGGGTTCCGACGCAAAACCGCGCTGCTTCACGCATTTGAGGTTCGACGGCGTCGTGTGCGGCGCGTCGATGTCCTGTAGTTGTGTGCTCCAAACGCAAGTCACAAAGGCGGCTAACTCCGTAGAACCTCTGAGAGCGTTGTCGAGCGTCATGCTTCCGCCGGTGCCTTTGATCGCATGATGCAACAACAACAGCGTTGCGCCGCGCCGCTTGATCGCGTAGTTCAAATCGGCGAACTTGGCCATATCGCCCGCATCGTTCTGATTGCCTTCCACGAATCGGGTAATAGTGTCGAGAATGAGCAACGCCCCTGGTAGCTCTTCGTCTAGCTCAGTGAGGGATAACTTGGGATCATCCATCGTGCGGATGAAGAGGCTCTCACCAACATAGGAATCCAGCCCTAATTTCTTGAAGCGGCTTGCGATGTCTACTAGGCCCATCTCGGGACAGAGGTAGAGAATTCGCGCCGGTCTTTTCAAGACTTCGAAATGCCCAAATAACGGCTCGCCCGTGAGTAGCGCATGGATCACGTTCGCTACCACGATGCTCTTGCGCTGTGCAACGGGCGCGCCAATCGCGGTGATTGAACCGTCTTCAAGAAAGTCGCGGATGAGAAACGACGGCGGCAAGACATCGCGAAATTGCTCTGAAGTCGCATAGCGCGTTCGCCAATCAACCGGCTCTTTAGGTTCTTTCGCCTTCCCAATGACGACTTCCGGGTCAGTCTCGCCCGCAGGATATCGACGGGCCACGCCGTAAGCAATCGCCTTCAGGTCATCATCCGATATCGGCACCTCGCACATCGCCGGGTTGATTGGGACCAACGCCTCATAGATGGCCTCTCCGTCCAACCCCTTCGCTCGTAGTCCACCGGCAACCGAAGTCATTGCGTGGTGGCGACCTGCGCCGTCCGGGATCTTCTTACCGGCCACCACCTTCAGGGCTTCGCGCTCTCCCGTCTTCAACTGCCGGACAACCTCGGGCGTAAACGCAACGGTACTGCTGGATATCACCTCATAGGCTTCGCCGCTGTCCGGGTGGATGCTACCGGCAGCCATGACGTAGCCGCCGAGGCTCTTGACCTGCCCCGAGCCGCCTGCGAGCCTCCAAAGCCCTACGTCCGGGATCGCGCCTTCATAGTAGAGTTGCGCTCCAAAGGCGGGTTCGCCGGTTTTTTTATCAACGCGCCGCCCCGTCCTTACGGTGTAGGTCGGAGGCAGTCCCGCCGACGCCATCCAGGCGCGCAACTCTTCTGCGCTCTGCACCGGCCCTTCGTCTATGTCCAAGACCGCGAGCCTACTTGGGCCGCAAGCAATGGCAACGTTAGCGTCCGGCGACCTTTCCCACCAAGCGCGGACTTGCGCCTCATCCACACTCGCATCCTTGAAGCCGTTGCGCGTGGCCGGTATCTTCGACTTCGGCTTGCATGGGAAGACATGCCAGCCACGGGCGGTGCAGGCGAGGGCTACTTCCAGCATCGAAGTCACGCCGCCACCTTCGCCCTCTTGGCAATCGCCTTATGCGCTTTACGCGGTTTCTTCAACGGCTTCGCGGGCTTCACGTCAGCGAATGGCTCGACCTGATCCACTGTTCCGAGAAAGACGCCGAGTAAATCCTGGACATCCTGGATCTCGTCCGCTGCCTCGTCTAGCTGTTCGCTCTGGGTATCCATGCCAAGGCACTCGAAATACCACGCCGCATCGTCCAGGGCATCGATAGCCCGCTGTAGATGCCCTACCGTCGCTTCCATTCCGGCGGTGCCGTTGAGAATCGTTTCCGTCTTCACTGTCTTTCCCGTCTTTGCCTTCGCCATCTCAGCCTCCTAAAACGTCGTTTTGAAATCAGTGGGTGTTAGCGGTTCAACTTCCGCATCTCGTTTCCGACATGCCTTGCAAGGGTCGCCGCGTGCTTATCGAGCACCTTCTCTATGCCGCCACTATCGAGCGCCTGGACGTGGTACGTGGGACTCATGTGCGCGTGATAGTGATTGCCGCCGCCCATCGACCCCGAGCTTGCCATCTTGCGGAGGTTGTCCATAACGCCGCCGGGGACAACGCCTTCGCCGGGTTCAAGCATCGCGGGGACTTTGTCACCCTTGCCGATGCCCGGCACCATGTCCGTACCCTCTTGAAAGCCCGACACCGACGAAAAGGCGATGCCCGCAAAAACTGGCCCTAGAATCATGCCCGCCGGACCTCCATATGACAGACCGATGTTGTAGGCGGTACGGGCCGCCTTGGCTGCGTCGGATTCTTTCCCGAGCAGGTTCGCTTCCATCGCCTTGATTGCGTTCTGCATCATGCCGGAAACGACTTCGTTCCCGATGCTGCTCATCATTGACGCGAATGATTTGTGACCCATCAACACCTGGGTCAGTCCCGCGACTATGGTGTCGTTGAACTGACTTTCAGCGGCCATGATCCTCTTGTTGCGATCAGTCTCCGCCTGAGTCTTTATCAACGTGACTTGGTTCTCATGCTCCCGAGTAAGCTGCAATTCCTTGTCCTGAATCGCTTTGAGTTTGTTCTCGTAATCCTTCGCGGTTTTATCGAGGACGGCAGCCTCTTGCTGCGCTGCGCGCATCTTTAGGGCGTATTCCTCGTCGGCGAAGTGGATCTCTTCGGCCAACTGTTGCTGAATGGAGACGCGACGGGAGCTATCCCGCAAGGCAGCCTGCGTGCGCTCCGCCGATATTGCAAGCTCCCCCATCTTCTGCTGATTCTCCGCCGATTCCTTCCCGGCCTCCGCTGCCAACTTCGAGGCTTCACTGTCGGCGGCGCGCTGTGTCTGTACCCGCTCTTTTAGAAGCTCCCTAAATGCCTGGGTGTTCTGGAGGTTCTTAGCTTGCTCTTCCTTGATCGCCGCATTGATAGCCGCCATCCGCTCTGAGCTACCTTGGTCGGTCGCTTCGATCTTCTCCCGCTCCGATTGGACGAGGTCTTGGAGGTCTTGCCGGTTCTGTGCCTCCGTCGCCTTCGAGGTGAGGTTGGAGACTGTGGCCGTATGCTGAAGGGTCATCTCTTCGGCCTTGTCCTGGAGGCCTTTGAGTTGGTTGTTGTAGTCCTTCCCGCCCTTGTCCAACGCCGCGACGAGGGCTTGGTTGCCGGACAACTGAATGCGGTACTCTTCGTCGGCGAGCTTCGTATCGGCGGCCAACCGCTCCGCAATCGAAGCCTCCCGTAGGGCCATCGATGCGGCGGATTGCTCCCGCTCCATCTGGAGGGTGATTTCGGCCATCTTGCGGGAGTGCTCTGCGGCTTCACGGTCGCCCTCGGCTTTCAACGCCGCAAGCTCTTTCCCCGTCGTCGTTGAAGCGTTCCCCTTATCGACGTTCTTCAAAGCGGCGACTTTGCCTTCAATGGAGACTTGAGCATTCAAGGCGTCTACTAGAAGCTGCTGTGCCTTCAATTCCTTCTCTGTGTAGCCGACCCCCGCCGCCTTCAACTGATTCGCGGCGGCTTGGTCCTTCGCCTGATTGCCGACGGCAAGACCCATCTTGTCCGTGTTGGCGTTGGCCTCTTTGATCTGCTTTTGAGCGGATAGGACTTTCTCCGCCGACTCTTGCGTCCCCTTCAAGAGGTTGCTCGCCTCTTTGTCTTTCCCTTGCTTGAGAAGGGACTCATACTTTGTTTGGAACTCATCCAAAGCATGTTTTGCACCAGCGGAGCCTATGCCCATCTGATACCACCCGGTCTTCAACTCGGCGAAGACAACGTCCGCACCCTTCGCCACTTCGGCGAACGAATGGACCAATTCGTCCATGCTCTGTTCATCGATGAGCTTCAATTGAAGGTGGAGCGCCCCGAGGTGATCGTTGCGAAGTTCATCCGATTTGATCTGCGCCGAGGTCAGCTTTTGGTCCAACGAATTGAAGGCCGTTTGGACAGCCGTCCCGAAGCGGACTTGGTCTTCAGTGAGCTTGACCCCTTCGGCGTGGAGCTTCGCTAGATGCTCAATAACGAGGACGGCACCGAGGGCGATAGCGGCGAAGGGGAAAGCCGCCTCTAACGCAGCGCCTAGCGGGCCAATGTGAACCAACAAGGCCGTGATGGCGCGCGGCATCGTCTCGCCGAACGACTCCGACAGCGCCATGACAGCGTGACGACTGGCAAAGGCGTGGCCGCCGACTGCCGAGGACATCTCCGCCGACCCGCTCTTGATTTCAGTGAAGGCACCACGCGCGCTCTTTGCGGCGTCGGCCATCCCCGATTGGAAGGTCGCTGTCTTCGTTTGAAGATCGACACTGAGAACCCATACAGGCTGTGCCACGTTAGACCCCTTCCTATGCGTCCTTTAGCTGTTATCCGTTGAAGAGCGGGCCAACCCACCCCCTTCGAGGGGAAGAGAATAAGTTGGCCGCCTGTGCGAAACACGGCTCGGTCAGTTGCAGGTGCAAGCGCCCGTCGAACCGATTGCCGTAGAGCAATAGCCGATCACGACCGGCGGGCCAGCGGCCTTGATACAAGCTGCCTGTCCTACGACCGGCGGCGTTCCCGCATTGGTTGTAGCTGCGGGTCCGCAGAGACCCGTACCGTCGCCTCTGACGAACTGACCGGCGGGGCAACCGGCCATCGCGATAGGGCGATTGAATGTGAAGGCTGGGGTACCGGGGTTGTAGCCGAACAGCGCCCCCGATCCGGGGCCATTGTGCAGCGAGAAAATGTTGAACGGGGTGGTGTCGTTTTTCTCGTTGCTCTCAAGCGTAATGAGGGAACCGTTGACTGCCGGGCCGCTCTGGATGTCGATGGGGTTCGTCCAGTATCCCTGAATGCAAAACGCGCAATAAGGGGTGGCGACCGGGCCGCCGAAGTCGGTGTAGTAGCTGGAGGGATTTTGGTTCCTAAAGGTGTAGCCGAAATAGTTGATGCCCGCCACTCCGAAGCCGTGAAGGAAGGTGTTCTGCGCTCCAGAGCTTGTCGCGTTCGCCGGGGAGTTCTGGGTGAGGTCGATCTTGAGGCCATTCGTCTTCACCACCGGATAATGCGGGTTCTCGATCACGTCGCCCACCGTCCAGGCGACATGATTCGGCTCCAGAATCGGCGCGGCTCCGGTGCTCGTGTTCTCGATCACTTCCGCGCCGGGGTAAAGGTGGTAGCCGGACGTAGGGGTCTGCGCCTGATAGCCTGCGTTCAGGTCCTCGTATCTCACATTCCCGCCGTAGTTGAGGCCCGAGATTAGAGAGGTTCCGTCGGTCGAACCGAAGGCATACAGGGTGCTTCTGAAGGTTGAAAACGCGAGGTTCGCATCCTCGCTGACGTACTGGCCGCAGATGCCGCCCTGGAAAAGCATCGGGAGGTTTGACCCGAAGTTGTTCGGGTTGTGATAGCTGAAGGTGATCGACTGCGTTCCACTTGAGGCGGTGCCGACCGCTGTGACCGTGGCCTGCTCTGGGTAGTTCGGTCCGGCGATGCAGACCGGCCCTGTCGCAAACGATCCTGCCGAAGCGATGCCTCCGGCGGTGAGGTTGATGGTCGTCGTCAGCGTGGCTGAGTTGTTCGGGGTGATGCTCGGGTTCGGTATCCCGGCGGTCATCGTGCCCCACGCGCTCGAAATGGGGACAGTGTTGCTCACCGGCTGCCTTCCGAGATAGGTTCCAAATGCCGTAGGCATGCCCGCGTACAGCCCGCTTATCGTCCCTTTGGTGATGTCCAAGAGGAACGCTCCATCGGTCGTCGATCCCGTCGCCGAGAGGACAGGCGCGATGTCTCCCGTGCCTGTCGTCGCCGTGATGGTGCCGTGGTAGTAGCTGCTCGTCTCGCCGCCTGAGAAGTTGGCTAGACCAATGCATTCGTCCGACAGCGCTTGGCATCCGCCGTCGCCATAGGCGTAGGTATAGAGGCTCTGGAAGTCGCCTACCGCATGTTTCACGGCGTTGCTGCCGAACATCTGCGAGATGCCGCGCTCCATGAACGTTCCGGTCAGGAAAGATCCCGTCACGACGCGGCCACCCCCGGCATTGCCTAGGTTGAGGCTGGGTCC
Source organism: Granulicella aggregans (assembly GCF_014203275.1). GTDB lineage: Bacteria > Acidobacteriota > Terriglobia > Terriglobales > Acidobacteriaceae > Edaphobacter. Next base: position 276,797 of record NZ_JACHIP010000005.1, on the reverse strand, counting down.
CCATGCGGTGATGGTGTTGAAGGTCTGTGCCTGTCCGCCGCTGCCGCTGGGCGTTGGGGGAAGGAGAAAGGTCGATTTGTCGTAGATATGCGTATAGACCGTGCCCGGAGGGACGTTGACTGCGCTGGCGTCGGTGCCCGTTAGGGACTGGGTCACCTCGTTGATTGGCTTGCCAAGGGTCGCGCCGCCCGCGACCGAGAGGCCATTGGTTCCGTCGGTTGTCACGCCCGGATAGGAAAGACTGCCCCCAATCGGACCTGCCGGTCCCTGCGGCCCAATCGCCCCGGTCGGTCCCACGCTCGCTAGCGGCAGATTAGGGCCGGATGGGATGTAGTTGTCGAAGTTGCAGACACCGGCGGAACACCACGTATTATTCGCCGCCGGTTGGACGCAGCTAAAGCCCTTGCCGAGAGCTTGCAATCCAGACTGTGACCGGACGGTGACTACGAAGCAAACGTTTTGCGGGTTGGTCGAGCTTGTGTCGGGGACGTTCGGCAATGTGAACGCGCCCGAGACAACGGCGGCGGTCAACGGTTGGGTGGTCGTGATCCCGCCGCCCGATAGGCGCGCCGAAGCGTTCGTCCCATCATTTAGAACGGGCTGCCATGTGATTGTCCCAGTAACAGGCCGAGGGCCGCCGAGGTGCGAGGCCGAGATGGTGACGGTTTGAGCGCCAGCAAGAGCGGCGCAAAGGAACAATGCAAAGATGGCGATACTTCTAAAGTTCAACATGGCTTCTCCTGGATGTTTCTTGAATCTGTTTGCCGAGCATCTCCGCGAAGACCGCGCCCGCAAGTGCCATCGTGGCCGCATAGCCCGGTTCAATCACGACTTTTGGCTCATTCGCGACAACCGCGATGCTCCCGGCGAAGGCGTAGCCCCTGGCGACGGCGTCCGACACGGCCCGCTCGGCGTCGTCGTGTTCGAGGCCTACGAGAATCAGTTGGTCCGCTTGTGCGAACACGGCGACAGTGAAGGTCAACTCGGGCATACGCGCTCCATCACCGGCAATACCAACCGATGCTCCCTAACTTCCGGTGTCTGAATTCGCGGGCCGTGTCTACCGACCCTGACCGTAGGCAGCCTATGACTCGCGAGCGCGGACTCTACAGCTTCACGCGCCCAATCCGCCGGGGTGAAGGCGGGTTCGTTGGCGCGAGCCGTTGCCCGCTTTAGTTCGGCGTACTGCCGGTCTGAAAGATCAATCGTGATTTGCATAAGCCCTCCGGCTTGAAACTGTCCCGGCCCTCTCGCCCAAGGGCCGGGTGTCGCCCACGGCAGAAAGGAGGCGTGAACGCCCTTGCGGGACCGTGGGCGGATCTTCCCGCACATCGAAAATGGACGCATTCCGACGACAGATTGAAAAGGCTGGCAGGTACGCCGTACCTTGCCCTGCGGGGCCGTCGTCGGCCCGGCGTAACGGGTCTCAAGTTCCCCCGCAATTTAGGAAGCGGCTATGGTGTACGACTGGATAGCGTCCGGTCTGCGAACGCGCCCATCGGTGCGGCGATACGTCAAAATCGAAACGAGACCTTGAAGTGCCTTCGTCTGATCCAGCATTTTCACGGCGAGATCGCTGCTACCGCGATCACCAATGAGGTATCCCCGTTCAAAGTCGCCGAACAATATCGGCGTCGCGCCGCGAACGGCGGTAGGCATGCTCGCAGAGTACGCGACTCGAAATCCATGGAGGTAATCAACGCCGTTCTCTCGCGTCCATGCCTGATAAAAGACACCACCTACCGTTTGAGCTTTCCGAAGGATCGTCGCTGTTGCACGATTCATAAGAAACGCGGCGTTAGGCAGGTATTCGGAGTTCAACGATCCGATGAGGTCGGACGCGCCATTGATGGTGACGAGATTACCCGCGCTGTCCGGCTCTTCCGTAACACCCGCGCCGACGTTGCCGAGTAGACCTTGCGGCTGGCCGACGCCTGTACCGCTAATGAACCACGGCTCTTCGATGTTCTGTTGCGCCCGCAGCATGTCCCCGATGACGAAGCCTGGAAGGGTCTTCGCATCTTGAAAAATTTCAAAGGTGAGGTCATTCTGTCCGCCCGCCATGAACGCGGACAACGTGAAACTTCCGAACGCGGGAGAAACCGCAACGAACGCGGAGGCTTCGGGTTTAGCCGTTGCTGTTGCTGCGGTTGTCTCAAACGGGACCTTCATGTCAGACGTTGTAGTGATGACGGTTGCGAGGCTTCTAACTCCTGCATCGATCGGCGCGAGAGGTACGATCTGGCCGTCAACGATGACCGGCACAGCGAAGCCTCCAGCGGGGTTGCTTCCTTCATTCAAGGCCGCCATCATCTCGGTGCCGGGGTTACCTGCCCCGCGAAGCCATGACGTGAATGCGTTTGCGTATTGTGCGCTAAGTTTTTTCGAGGTTCCGACGTTTGAGAATTGGCGATTCATTGAGGCTCCTTTGATTTCCGTTTGGTCGTTCTGTTTTTGAAGCGCACATCTCCCGCCCCCGGAATAGGGGTTGTCGGCGTGCCAATCGAGAATTTGCTATCTAAACGAGGGTGAGTTTTTGAGGATGTCCATTCGCATCCGGGCCAAGGCGACACGGGCCATTCCTGGAGTCATGGCTCCGGACGTTGACGGCGCGGAGAGGCCACGGTAGAACTGGCGTGGCGACCCCAAGCGGTCAACAAGCCCGTGCCGTTTGGCGTCTTCAGCGGAGAACATGCGACCCCCGCCGAATTGGTTTTGAGAGATGACAGTTGATACGCGGCGACCACGGCCCGAAGAAACCGCGTCCAGGAAGTCTCTATGGGTCGCGTCCAACCGCGTTTGCATATCGGCTTGCGCCTCTTCGGAGAGTGGCTTGTACGGGGACCATTCGGTCTTGAACTTGCCCGATTGAAGCTCCGTAATCTTGACGCCCATGTCGTCCAACATCTTGCTCGTATCGACGTGCATCATGCGAACGCCGACCGAGCCGACTTCACCCGAGGGCGTCAACGTGATGTCGGAGGCTTGGCTTGCGAGCCAATACGCCGCCGATGCTGCCGAACCCTCAACGATGGCTGATACGGGCTTCACTCGAGCCGCTGCCGCGATGATCGCCGCCGTCTCCGGCAGTCCGGTAACCTCGCCGCCGGGGCTGTCAACGGCGAGGACGATGCGTTTTACGTCCGGGTCCCGCATCGCCTTTTCGACAGCTTCGCCTATCGTCTGGTAGTTGCTCCCGAAGTATGCCGGGCCGTCGTTGGTTAGAACGCCTTGGATGGGGATAACGGCGATCTTATTTGCTGGTTTTCCTTGGATGCTCGGCTTCGACGCTTCCCACTTCGTCCCGAGCATCTCAACGTTGCCGATGCCGAGAGGTTGTGACCCGGCCTTGTCGCGGGACAACAATTGGATGACGGTAAGAGTTGCTTCGGGGCGGATTGCCCACAACGTGGTGCCTTGATTACGCATGGTTGGTCCCCTTCTGTGAACGCTGTTCGGGCTTGATGAGTGTGAGCAATTCGCTCTCGCGGAGCATCGTTCTCCGGCCTACCTTGATCCGAGTGAGCTTGCCCTGGGTTATCCAAGCCCTGATACTTGAAGCCGCTACGCCACCAAGAAAATTGGCTGCGGACTCCACCGAGTGCAGCATGTCGCGTTGTGCTGGGCTTGATCTCATGTGTCCTCACTGTTACTCTTCTTACTAGGCAGTGACAGTGATTACTGTCTAGCACTATCTAGACACTACGGCACTTCGATTTGGCGCACAAGAGGGAAAAGGCATGAAACTGAACTCACCCGAAAACGGAGCGAATCAGTGTCTAGGGCTTATTACGATTTCTGAAGTCCGGGATTTTCTAATGGACTCCTTGAACCTGCCAAACCCGCTCGATAGCCCAGAGCAGAGAGGGCAACTACGTAGGTGGCTCAAGAAATGGCAACGCCTCTTCACCTTCCACGTGGAAGTCGGAGACGGGACGCAAGAGGAATCAACAATTTCGGCGGAGCACCTCGAAAGGTTCGCTCCCTATCTCCGCACAGCTTTGCGTCGGATCTGGCACGAGGCGGATGCCCGCCAGCGGGATTGGTACCTATACCGCCTACGAGACAAGCACCACCACATGATCGTGCGGGCGGAGAATCCGTACCTTCTGAGCATCACCGCTACTGACACGGTGAAGCGGCTCCGGGAATTCGAGCGTACGTCGTGTTCTCGCGGAGATGACCCGAGTCAAAGAGAACGTTTTTTTGAGAGCATGGCCGGAGCAGACCTTTTTGAGGACGTGCCGAGGGTTTCCCCTTTTGAGGCAGCCGTGTATTGGCTGCAAGCCAATCAAAAACTCATGGTCTTTTGCGAGGGGCCGGAGTGCGCCGCTCCGTATTTTTTCCGAGCGGAGAAGGGGCAGACGTACTGCTCGAATGAGTGCGCGAACGTTGCCAGGAAAGCCGCAAAATTGAAGTGGTGGAACGAAAATCGGAAGGCGAAGTCTAGGATAGGCGAGGCCGCTAACGGTACCCGATAGCGGGGTGTGATCCGGCCACTACCTATGGTAGCGGCGCATCGAATGTCAGCATTGCCAGCATTAGAAGCATTTGCATCTTTCTCATCGAATGCCAGCAATAGAATCTTTATTTTCAATGACTTATAGATATTTCCCGTGCTATGTTCTGCACATGAGCGAGCAAACATGGGAGTACAAGACAGAGTGTCCGAAGTGCAGGCAGATTTGGGTAGACGAGGTCCGTTGGACGTTCTGCCCTATCTGTGGCGTTACCCTGCGCTTGGTCGCAACGAAACTTTGTGACCCATATCCGCCGCCAATCCTCACAACTTGAAAGGGACGCCATGACCACGCACCGCAAAACAACAAAGAGCACCCTCACAGTCCCGAACGGACCCGCCGGAATGGAAGACACAGCCGCGCACTTGCAACTCGGCATCGGCGAGCTAAACGAAGCGGCGTTTTACTTCGAGACCCTCGGCATGGATTCACAACGCAGCCAAATCGACGCTGCCCTGGATCAGGTCGGGGCTGTCCTGGATCTGTTAGGCGTCCTGCTGGGTCGGGAACTGGAGTTCCCGTTCGGGGCCTACGCTATAGAGCGGCGGGGTAAGGCGAAGGCACGGCTTTCTTGAAAGTTGCACTCTCGTCCAGGTGGTCCGCCCGCATGGATTATGCCGACCATCGACGGAATTTCGATAAGCTAGAGCAGAAGGCGAAGACCTTCACCTCTCACACGATAGCTTCTCATCGGCCACTCTTCGGGGTGGCCCTTTTTATCGGCCAAACTTGAGCCGGTGGTAGACTTGGCGATTGTCATCCACATAAGAAATCCGCCCGATTAGTACCCCGCCAAGTACCGCTATCGAGTAGATTTATCCTTTATAATCAACTTCTTGACCCTGAATCGTTCGGTGAGCTACTGTGGCCTCAGATTCTCACTTTGCGTCCCGATGAGTTCACATGCCCGCCGACGACCCCGTATCCGCTAGATCCCCAGTTACTGACAAGCGCGCCTTCACCGTGCGGGAGGTCGCCGTGATGACGGGATTCTCCCGCGACACGATTACCCGCCTCTTTGAAAAGGAACGGGGTGTCCTAATCATCAGTCGGCCAACCTCCAACCGGAAGCGGCGCTATCGGAGCATCCGCATTCCGGTCGGCGTCTATGAGCGCGTCATCCGAGGGATAAGCGTATGAAGCCCGAGGCCTCATAATCGCATTAGAAGATCCCGGAGGCTAAATGAAGAAGTGGCAATACGCGCACGTAGCTTATAACCGACACCGGAAGAGCGGTGAAGTATGTCTCTCGTTCGACCACGTCAAGGCTATGTCGGAGATTGACCCTAGCAAAGGTCTCTATGTCGATATGTTCCTGGAAGCGGCGGGACAAGCCGGATGGGAACTCGCCACGGTTATGCTCCCATTTCCGAAAGGGAAAGAGCTAGCGACGGGAGGAGACGACGAAGACAATAACAGCTTTGTCGTTGTTCAAGACCCGCTGGATATTCAATGGCTAATCTTCAAACGAGAGTTATAGCGGCGTTGCGACGAGAATTACCAAAAAGGGACAACTTTCTCCACTCTTTTAGCCGAAATCCACAGGTGCACAGATGCAACGTAATCGGTGCTTCCTATAATGGGAACAGGCGAGGATGGAGAGCCTCCAAACCTCACCTGTTTTTCCTTGCCTCACTCGTCCTCGAGCCGGAGACGGTCTCCAAAACCGTCTCCGGGATGGGTGCTAGCAAGCTACCTATACTGACATTCTGCTATCACTCAAATTCAATGTCAATGAATTGTCCACTGTATCGCTATCGGCTACCAGCCTGGACGATGCTTGTCTCATAGAATCCCATCATCCCTTCCCGTATAGGCAAAACTGGGTGGAAGGCTTCTATTCGGGCAGACCCGCCAGTTTGTAGACTTCGCGGTACGTCAATAGGCGATCATCCACGGTGAGCAGCGGAGAGCCAGAGCCATCCCAGGTAACCACGCCGGATCCTATTGAGTGGCCCTTTTCGCGGAGGATCGCGATTGCCTTGTCCATCTTTTCAATCGTGCTCATGTCTCGTTGGCTTTCTCGGCAGTGCGGCCCGACGGTGTGGTCATGTTTTCCGGCGGTGGCACGGTTCCCACGCGGAGAGCGGGTAACTCGCACCAAATAAGAAAGCCCTCCGAAGAGGGCAGTCTTGAGAAATTGTGGGAACGAACGTGGGAACGGAGCCAGTGTCCGCCTGCTCTAAACGTGCTTTTCCGCTCCCGGCGAGTTCGCTAAGTCCTTTGTTTCCCCAACCTCGATAGAGTGTGAAGGTGGCACTCTACCGCTGAGTTATGCGCCCGTTCCTGGCTTGCCGGTCTGTTTTGCTTTGGATCCGCTTGCCTGGGAGATGGCTTGGATGGTGCGCCCGGAAGGAGTCGAACCTCCGACCTACTGGTTCGTAGCCAGTTGCTCTATCCAACTGAGCTACGGGCGCACATTGCAGGGTTGCAACTTTCTAAGCATACCGGAGATGGCCCTTGAGGGCAACCATCCGTGTGGGAAATCGGACGGTTAGCTCGCAGGAACTTCAGCGGGCGGCGGAGGAGCGGGCGGCTCGAACATCGGCATCGTCTCGACGACATCCAGCCCGGCGCGGCGTAGGAGCTGATGAACTACGGGCTCGGTCAGGCGGGTGGCGTCATACTCGATGCGAACCGTTTTCTCCGATTCGTTGAATTCGAGCTTGCGCACGCCGTAGACCTCGCGCAGGCGGGCGATGGCGGCGACTGCTGGCTCGGTGGGCGGAACTCCGTATCGGTAAAGAACGTCCAGTTGCGTCATAGGGTTATGGTATCAGCGGGCTCGACTTCGATTGCTAGAGTCTTCTCAGGTAATCAACGATCTCAGGGCTAGTCCAGTTCTGGGCGGAGACGAACTTCCGCCGCAGGATGCCATCGCGGTCGATTACATAGGTCTCGGGAATCTGCGCTGTGCCGTAGAGCGTGTTGATCCGCGCGCTTTCGTCGCGGATGGTGACGAGATCGACGTGGTGTCGCGCCAGAAAGTCGCGATACGTCGCGTCATCCTGGTCGAGGCTGATGGCGACGACGGCGACATTAGGAAGCTCCTTCTGCATGGCGAGCAGGCTCGGAAGCTCCTCCACGCAAGGGGCGCACCACGTAGCCCACAGATTCAGCACGACGACTTTTCCGCGGAGTTTGCCCAGATCGGCGGACTGGACTCCGTCCGAGACCGTAAACTGAGGTGCCGGCTTTCCAATGTTGCCCGGGTGGTCGCCACGCTCACAGCCCGTGAATAGAAGGGCGGAGACGGTCAAGCTCATCATGATTCCTGAAAATCTGTTTCGCGGCACGTTTCGCTCCCGCTTCCTATAATACGAAGCTGTGAGCGAAACCGCCGAACCAGTTGCGAACAATATAGATGAAGTCGAAGACGCGGGGCCGCTCCTCCAGTTGAGCGTCATCATTCCGGCCCGGAACGAGGAGCCCGCGCTACCCGACTGCCTGACTTCGCTGCTGGCGCAGAGCGAGCGCGGTTTCCTGCTCGGCGAGCACTGGGAGATCTTGATCGTCAATGACGATTCGAGCGACCGTACCGGCGAGATCGCGGCAGAGGCCGCAGCGTCGCATCCCAGTGTCAGCGTCATCGTTCCGCCTCCGCTCGATCTCTCCGATCGCGGCGGATTTACCGGCAAGAACAACGCCTGCTGGGCCGCGGCGCAAGTGGCAAAAGGGAAGTGGCTGCTCTTTACCGACGCCGACACGATTCACGAGCCCGGCGACCTTTCGCGGGCACTCCACGAAGCAAAGAAACACGCAGTCGATTTGCTCTCGTACTCGCCGCACCAGATCGTCACCGGCTTCTGGCAGCGGGCGGTGATGCCGTTGGTCTTCTCGGAACTGGCGAGCGTCTATCCGATGAAGCAGGTCAACGATCCCGGCAAGCGAATCGCCGCAGCCAACGGGCAGTTCCTGCTGGTCGAGAGTGAATCTTACTTCGCCGTCGGCGGCCATCGTGGAGTCGGGCCGGAAGTGCTGGAAGACGTCGCCATCGCGCGCAGGATCAAGCGCAGCAACCGGAAGATCCGTTTCCGCTATGCCCCGGACGCGCTCTCCGCGCGCATGTATCGGACACTGCCGGATATGATCGAAGGCTGGACCAAGAACCTCGCGCTCCTAGTTCCCAGCCCTATCTATCTTGCACTGTGGCGCATCCTCGACCTGGTACTGTTCTTCGGCGTTCCAGCGGTAGCGTTCAGTTGGCCTTACCTCGGCAACCTTCAAAAAGGGCTGCTTCTTCTCATCTGGCTAAGGACGCTTTGGCGCTTCTACAATCGCGTCGCCCGCTCGAACTTTCCCCCCGCCGACTGCGCGCTGGCCATAGCCGGAATTCCGTTGTTTGTGTACCTGCTGATTCGCAGCTTCATTCACCATCGCATCAACAAATCGGTGCGCTGGAAGGGCCGTGAGATCCCCGTCAGCCGCCCCGGCTGAATCGACTGAAACAGGAGCATCGTCTAATCGCTATGATCTTTCTCACCCGAAAGGCAGAGTTCTCCTCGGCGCACTTCTATTGGAACGACGCCTGGAGCCAGCAGGAGAACGAACGCGTTTTTGGCAAGTGCGCGAACCGGAACGGCCACGGGCACAACTACACTCTCGAAGTGACCGTGGGGGGCGAGGTCGATCCTGTCAGCGGCTTCGTCGTTGACCTGAAAGAGTTGAAAGACATCCTTGAGCGCGAGGTGGTCAGCGTCTACGATCATCGACATCTCAACTTCGAGGTCCCCGAATTCAAATCTGCGATTCCGACCACGGAGAACATTGCCATTGCTATCTGGAATCGGCTGGACGGGAAGATTCCGAATGCGAAGCTCCAACGAGTGCGCGTCTACGAGATGCCCGATCTCTTCGCCGACTATTACGGAGAACTGAGTGCCGACTGACGCCTTGACCCCCGTGAAGAAGACGCCCATCGCGAGTCTTTCGCGGCGGTACCACTTCAGCGCGTCGCATCGCCTGCACAGCGAGCAGTACGACGAAGGACGCAACCGCGAGGTCTTCGGTAAGTGCAACAATCCGCATGGCCACGGGCATAACTACGTGGTTCAGATCACTCTCAAAGGGCCAGTCGACGCTGTCACCGGCATGGTCTGCAACCTCGGCGATCTCGATGCGTTCGCACGCACGAATCTGCTGGAGCGCTTTGACCACACGAATCTGAACACCTTGGACTGCTTTGCCGAGAGGGTCTCTACAACGGAGAATCTAGCAATCGAGGTTCACACGATCTTCGAAAGCTTTCCCTTCGCGCGCCTGGCAGGCGTTCATGTGGAAGAGACAAGCAACAACTCCTTCGATTACGCGGGGGAGGGAAGCACGCCGCTCGAATCTATGCGGTAGAAGTTTTAGCGAGGTCAATCCATTGGCAACCACACCTGATTCCCTTGAAGAAGTAACGCTGGCGTCTCTTTCGACTGAGAACCTCTACCGCGAGCTGCTCTCGCGCATCGGCGAGGATCCCACCCGCGACGGTCTGCTGGACACGCCCAAGCGCATGGTCAAGTCGATGGAGTTCCTCACCCGCGGCTACACCATGGACGCCACCCAGGTGCTTCACAACGCGCTCTTCGACGTCGAGTACGACGAGATGGTCATCGTGAAGGACATCGAGTTCTACTCCATGTGCGAGCACCACCTGCTGCCGTTCTTCGGCAAGGCACACGTGGCCTACGTGCCCAATGGCAAGGTCATCGGCCTCAGCAAGATTCCGCGCCTGGTCGACATGTTCGCCCGCCGTCTGCAGGTGCAGGAGCGGCTGACGCGTGAGGTCGCCGAGGCGATCGAGCAGGCAATAAAGCCGCAGGGAGTCGCCGTCATTCTTGAAGCGGAACATTTGTGCATGATGATGCGCGGCGTGGAAAAGCAACACTCGTCGACGACTACTTCTGCCATGCTCGGCGTCTTTAAGGAAAACCAGACCACGCGACACGAGTTCCTCTCGCTGGTCCGCCGAAATAGCTGACTGGAACAACGTATCCTAGAAGAAGATGAACGGTCTTCTTGTACTGGATAAACCTGCGGGGCTGACCTCGCATGATGTTGTCGCAATTGTTCGCCGTGCCACCGGTGAACGCTCCATTGGACACCTTGGCACGCTCGACCCCATGGCCACTGGTGTCCTTCCGCTCTTGCTCGGCAAATACACCCGGTTGGCCCAGTTCTTCGGACACGCGGAGAAGAGCTATACAGGCACTATCCGCTTCGGCTACGCAACGGACAGCTTCGATGCTGACGGCGAACCCGCCTCCGAACCGCGGCCATTGACGAAGTCGCTTGACGAGCTTCGTGATCTCGCGCGGCACTTCAGAGGCTCGATGCAGCAGCTTCCGCCGATTTTTTCCGCGAAGAAGATCAACGGCGTGCCGGCGCACAAGCTGGCACGCGCGGGTGCCGAAGTCCCCGTAAAACCGGCGAGCATCTTCATCCACAACTTCGCTCTCACAGGTCTTGAAGGTGATACGGCGACCTTCGAGATGACCATCTCTGCCGGTGGGTATGTTCGCTCTGTCGCGCACGAGCTCGGCCAGCTCGCAGGTTGCGGAGCTCATCTCTCCAGCCTGCGTCGCACCCGCGCCGGAGCGTTCTCACTGGCGGAATCAATTACAGTAGACCAGCTGAAAGCAGTGGCCGGGGACGAGACCGCGATCTTCGCTCTGCTGCCGCACCCTCGCGCGATGCTGACCGAGATGCCCTCAGTCACCGTCGACGACCAGGCCGCAGGTCGCCTACGTAACGGGATGCAGGTCAACCTGCCGGAGTTCTCATCCGCCCCGCTCATCAAGGTCTTTACAAGCCCGACCGATCTTCTCGGAATCGCAAAACGCATCGCCGGGACGCTGACCCAGCCCATCGTCGTTCTCAGTTAGCGAGTACCTACTTCTTCAGCAGCGGCGTCACAAACGGCACCAGATCCCCAGCGACGGTCTTGTTGCCCGCTGCCGTCGCGTGCGTATCATCGACCTGCATCATTCCTGGCACTCCGTAGACATCTTTCAGCAGGAAGGGCATCAGTGGGACGTCATATTTCTTCGCTAGTAGCGTATAGGTCGCGTCGAACTGCTTGATGTAGTTCGCGCCGTAGTTGGGTGGAAGCGTGATGCCGGCGATCAGGATCTTCGCTCCGTTCGCCTTCAGCTTGCCGATGATGGTGTCCAGGTGCGTGCGCGACTCCTCGATGGGCAGACCGCGCAGACCGTCGTTGCCGCCAAACTCCACGATCACCACATCCGGCTTCATTGCCACAATGCCCGCAAGACGGTCGATCCCGTCCTTCGTCGTGTTGCCGCTGACGCCCTCATTCACCACCCGATACCTGTAGCCCTGTGCATCGAGAGCCTGTTGCAGATAGTCCGGATAGCTCTGGCCCGCGTCCGTGCCGTAGCCGGCCGTCAGACTATCGCCGAAGCACACGAGCAGCGGTCGCAAGTCGTGCGCCGTACTCGGAACCTCCGCCTTCGGGGACGTCGGCTCCACTGAAGATGCGGCCGTCTGTTCGGCGGGTTTCGCAGCCGAATCGCTCTTGCATCCGGCTGCCGCCAGCGCAGTCCAAGCTAGAATAATGAGACATAAGGGTCGGCGCATACGTCGAATCTATCAAAGTATCCGACTACAACAAACGAACCGCGGCGGTGAAACATTCAACTCCGTCGGGTTCGGAGAAGCATTGGAGCAGCGAAGTTGAGCGAAGCAACGACCTTAGGTCAGTCCATACCTTCCATGATCGTTGTGGAAGGGCTTCGCAAGTCCATCCGCAACGGCCCACGTACGGTGGACATTTTGAAGGGCATCGACTTCACTGTGCCGCAGGGCGAGTTCGTCGCCATCATGGGCGCGTCGGGTTCGGGTAAATCCACACTGCTCGGATTGCTCGCCGGTCTCGACACGCCCTCCGCAGGCAATGTGCATCTGAACGGCGTCGCCATCAGCTATCTTGCGGAAGACAAGCTCGCACAGGTCCGCGGGAAGACCATCGGCTTCGTCTTCCAGTCCTACCAGCTCATTCCCACGCTGACCGCGCTAGAGAATGTTCTTCTTCCGCATGAATTGAATAGCGATTCGAAGGATGCTGCCGCGGGCATGGCTCGCTCCCGCGATTTGCTCACGAGCGTTGGACTCGGCGACCGGCTCGATCATTATCCGGTGCAGCTGTCAGGAGGCGAGCAACAGCGTGTGGCGCTAGCCCGCGCCTTCGTGCTTCGGCCTCCTATCGTGCTCGCCGATGAGCCCACGGGCAATCTCGACAGCACCAATGGAGCGCACGTCCTCGAGCTTCTCCTCCACCTGAATCGCACCGAAGGCACGACACTCGTACTGGTCACGCACGATCCCGTCCTCGCGACGTATGCCAACCGCCGCATCGTTCTGCGCGACGGCCTCGTGGTTGCGGACGAGGTGAATGCCAATCCGGCGGGTCTGGCCGAGACGGCCACCGTGGCAAGCTGATGGCAAGCCTCTCTTACGCTTCTGCTATCAAGATCGCTGCGCGCGAGATGCGCTCCTCGCGCGGCAAGTTCTTTTTCGTCATTCTGTCTGTGGCCATCGGTGTCGCCGCGCTCACCGGCGTTCGCGGCTTCAGTTCGTCGTTTCGCGGAGCGCTGCTTACTCGCGCACGAAGCATCATGGCCGGCGATCTTGCGGCCAGGATGTTCCAGCAGATCACACCGGAACAGCAGAAGGGCCTCGACCAGATCGCCGCTGAGGGCGTCGAGATCACCCCGGTCACCGAACTGCTCTCGATGGCTAGTTCTCCGAAGACGCTTGACCCGCTGCTGGTCTCGCTCAAGGCTGTCGATCCGAACAAGTATCCCTTCTACGGCAAGGTCGATCTCGAACCCGCCGATGCTCTCTCCGCGCAGCTTCGCGAAGATACCGTCGTCGTCGCCGATGATCTCCTCGTCCGCCTTCATCTGAAGGTTAGCGATCAGCTTACAGTGGGCAGCAAAGTCTTTCGCATCACTTCTGTAGTTACGAATGAGCCGGACCGTCTCTCCGGCAACTTCCAGGCGGGCCCACGTGTCCTCATCTCGCGCAAGGGCCTGCAGGATAGCGGCCTGCTTGCGCCCGGTAGCCACGCCGGTCAGCGATACCTCTTCAAGGTTCCTCCGCCGCGCAACGGCGCTCCCATCTCGGAGTCCGCCGTAGCAGACCTGAAGCTGCGCCTGGAGAAGCTGCTACCCGAGGCGCAGGTCACCGACTATCGCGAGACCAATCCCGCTCTCACGCAGGGTCTCGACCGCGCCACCAGCCTGCTCTCCTTGATGAGTCTCGTGGCTCTGGTGCTCGGAGCGATCGGTGTCGCGATGGCGATGCGCGCCCACCTCCAGCAGCGCCTCGACACGATCGCGATCATGAAGTCGCTCGGAGCGCGCTCCGGACAGATCATCAAGATCTACGTGCTTCAAACTCTTCTGCTGGGCGTTGCCGGAGGGCTGTTGGGTGTCGCTCTTGGTGCGGCAGTGCAGCTTGCTTTCCCCATTCTGCTGGCGAAGTTCATCAATGTGCCCACCGAGATCCATCTCCAATGGCGAACCACCCTTACCGGCCTGGGAGCGGGTGTGCTTACTACGCTGCTCTTCACGCTGCCTCCGTTGCTCGACATCCGCGGCGTCCGTCCCATTCTTATCTTTCGTCGCGCGGTAGAAGACAACGACGATCCTTTCGTCACCGCCATCGTCCGCAAGATCACGAAGAACTACGCGCAGATCGGTGCCGGCGTTCTTATCCTGATCGGCCTTGCCGCGATCGCCACAACGCTTAGCGACTCCGCGACTGTTGGTAAGGTGTTTTCGATTGGCCTTGTCATAGTATTAGCTGTACTCCTGGCTGCGTCTGCCGCTGTGCTCGCTGCATTGCGCTTCTTTCTCTCGCGGACTCGCCTGCAATTGCCATCCTCCCTGCGCCACGGCTTGGCGAATCTCTATCGTCCCGGCAATCCCAGCGCCGCGCTTCTGGCCGCCGTCGGCATGGGAGTTATGCAGATCATGACTGTCTACCTCGTCCAGCAGGCGGTCGTCAGTGAACTGCACATCGCCTCCGCCCCTGACCTGCCTAACGTCTTCCTGATCGACATCACCACCGAGGAGATCGATGGCGTTCGCAGTCTGCTCACCGCTCAGCCGGGAGTGACCATTGCCCCCGAGCTCCTGCCGGTCGTCACCTCCCGCATCATCGCGATCAACGGAGTTCCCGCCAGCGAAGTGAAGCTGACGAACTTCCCACGGCGCATGCTGCAATCGATCAATCTGACGTGGTCGGCCACGCCACCTCCAGGAACCAAGTTGTCGGCAGGGAAGTGGTGGTCGTCTGAGTCGACTGCACCACAGGTCGCGATCGCGAAGCGCCAGGCGGATCGCCTCGGCGTGAAGGTCGGCTCGAACATCACCTTTGCTGCACAGGACCACCAGATCGTCGCCACCGTCGCCGCCTTGACGGAAGCCGACGGCCAACACGCCTTCTCGCGCGCCGAGTTCGTTCTTCCGCAGCCTGTCCTCGCGGGGCTACCCGTCGTCTGGTACGGCGGCGTCCATGCCGACCCTACCAAAGTGGAGCTCCTGCAGCGGGCACTCTACAAGGCCTATCCCACGGTCACGGTCATTAACGTCGCGGCGGCGCTGGAGACGGTCCGCACCGTCGTTATCCAGATCACCTACGTCATCCAGTTCCTCTCCGCATTCTCCATCTTTGCCGGAGTCGTCATTCTTGCCAGCTCCATCGCGGGGACTCGTTACCGTCGTATACGCGAGGTTGTGGTCATGAAGACCCTCGGCGCAACCCGCAGCCGCATCGCCACTGTCTTCTCCATCGAGTTCGCGGTGCTCGGCCTCGTCGCCGGACTTGTTGGAGTGGGCTTTGCAAATCTCATCGCCCGCGTGCTACTTCATCGTCTCGACATCGTCTATCACTTTCAGTGGGTATGGACGTTTGCCGCCCTTGCGGGAACCGCTGGCCTCACGGTGGTTACGGGATGGGCGGCAAGCCACCGCATCCTGGGACAGAAGCCGCTTGAAGTTTTACGCGAGGAGTAACTTCGGGAAAATACCCTGGTGGGGTATACTGTGGCGAACCCATAAAGCTCCAAAAGGACGATATTTCGCCGTCTGGCAGCGAGAGTTTATGAAGAATTTGCGGTTTCTGTGCCACTCTGGAAGCTATGTCTGCGAGTTGAAATGCTGGTGTGGTTGTTAACGGTTGGGGGTAGATTGTTTCGCAAGCTAAGCATCGCGATGATGGTGAGTTCAAGCCTGGGTGTTGTGCCCTCGAATCTGTGGGCACAGCAGGTAGCCACCGGGGTTGCTGCCCAGTCCGCATCGCAGGTTTCATCGCCTCTTGCCCTGACTTGGCAGCAGGTACAGGACCGTTTTCGTGCCGCGAACCCTACGCTGCGCGCCGGGGCGATCAGCATTGATGAGTCTCGCGCCCAGGAGATCACTGCGCACCTGCGACCCAACCCGACCTTTGGCGCTCAACTCGATCAGGTCACTCTCTTTCACCGTGATCCGTACCAGCCCCTGACGCAGGCCTATCCGAACGTTACCTTCAACTACCTGCACGAGCGCGATCACAAGCGCGAGTTGCGCACCGACAGCGCGCGCCAGGGAACGAAGATTGCGATCTCAAATCAGACCGACCTTCAGCGAACGCTGACCTACTCTCTGCGCCAGGCCTTTGTGCAGACGCTGCAGGCCAAGGCCGTTCTCGCGCTGACCAGTGAGAACCTCACTTACTACGACCACGTACTGGATGTCAGCAGCGATCGTTTTAAGGCTGGAGATATAGCCCAGGTAGATCTCGACCGTCTCCAGCTTGGCCGCGTTCAATACGAGCAGGACAACGAGACCGCTGATGTAAACGTCCGCACGGCCAAGATTCAACTGCTCCAACTCATCAATGACCGTACCCCGGTCGACCAGTTCGATGTGACTGGGCCTTATGAATTTGCAGATGGCCTGCAGCCGCTCGATCAATACCATCAGCAGGCCATCTCTGAACGGCCGGATTTGTTGGCCGCGTTGCAGACCGTGGAGAAGGCAAAGATCGATCATCGCCTCGCAATCGCGAACGGCTCGACCGACCCGACCTTTGGCTTCGATGCCGCACACCAGCCTGACCCGTTGAACAGTTACATCGGCTTAAGTGTGAATGTGCCGCTGCGCATCTTCGATCGCAACCAGGGCGAGAAGCAGCGTACTCTTCTCGACATCGATCTGCAGCAGCAGCAGGCTGAAGCCGCCCGGGCACAGGTCTTCGCCGATGTCGACTCAGCTTATGCGACCGTCGACAGCCAGTTGAAACTACTCCGCCCGTATAAAGGCAAATATCTGAAGCAGGCATTGAGCGTTCGCGATACCATCTCGTTCTCCTACCAGCATGGCGGGGCGTCGCTGATCGACTTCCTGCAGGCGCAGGCCGACTATCGCAATATCCAGTTGGGATACGTGAACCTGCTGGGCGCATATCTGACCGCCGCAGCACAGATGAATGAAGCCGTAGGACAAGAGGTGCTTCCGTGATGAGGAACAAGTTTGCCGTAAGTGCGGGAGTTGCTTTGATGCTTCTCTCGGCCACCGGCTGCGAGAAGAAGGCCGACATAAAGGATGAAGCTCCCGGGCCGCTGAAGGTCGAGCAGGCGCAGGATGCGAACACGGTCCACGTCGACCATCCCGAGCAGTTTCCGCTCGCGACGGCAGCGACCCAGATGACGGCATCGTCGATGAGCGTGACTGGTCAGGTGCAGCCCGATGTGACTCGTGTCATCCCTGTCATCTCGCTGGCGTCGGGCCGCGTGGTCGCCATCTATGCGCACCTCGGCGACTTAGTGAAGAAGGGGCAGAAGCTCTTCACCGTGCAGAGCAACGACATCGACCAGGCTTACTCGGACTATCGCAAGGCAGTCGCCGATGAGGCGCTCGCCAAGGTTCAGCTCGACCGCGCACAGTTGCTCTACAGCAAAGGCGCGATCTCGAAGAGCAACCTTGAGATCGCCCAGGACACCGAGGATAAAGCGGTCGTAGATGTCGAAACTTCGGCCGAGCACCTGAAGGTCCTTGGCGCGACCGACCTCAAGAAACCGACCGGGGCGATCAATGTCTACGCGCCAGCGACCGGCGTCATCATCGAGCAGAACATTACGCAATCAGCTGGTGTGAAGACGCTCGACAACTCGCCGAACCTCTTCACCATCGCGAACGTCGATGACGTCTGGATCATCTGCGACGTGTACGAGAATCAGCTGCCCTCGCTCTCCGTGGGCCAGACGGCACAGATTCATTTCTCTGCCTATCCGGACAAGATAGTGACCGGCCGCATCAGCGAGATCGCCCCTGTCCTCGATCCCACCATTCGCACTGCGAAGGTCCGTGTGCAAGTAAGCAATCCGGGATTCATGAAGATTGGGATGTTCGTCACCGCGTCCTTCCAGTCGCAGAAGCAGGACGCGCACATCGTGGTTCCCGCGACGGCCATCGTGCACCTGCATGATCAGGACTTCGTCTACACGGCAAAATCTGAAGGAAGCTTCGCACTGACCAAAGTAGTCAGCGGAGCCATGGTTCCGGGCGGCCTCCAGGTTATCCAGTCAGGACTTACGGCCGGTCAGAAGGTCGCCAGCAACGCTCTTGAGCTTCAGAGCACGGTGGCGCAGTAATGGGATCGATCGTCGACTTCGCGCTGAAGAACCGGTTCATTGTGCTGGTCTTCGCGGTGCTGCTCTTCGTGTGGGGCATCATCTCGTTCCGCGCGCTGCCTGTCGAGGCCTACCCCGACGTAGCCAACAACTACGTGCAGATCATCACGCAGTGGCCGGGCCGCGCCGCGGAAGAAGTGGAACAGCAGGTCACCGTGCCGGTCGAGATCCAGATGAACGGCATCCCGCACCTGGCGCATCTCCGTTCCACTTCGCTGGCCGGTCTTTCGAGCGTCATGCTTATCTTCGACGATGAGTCGACGAATGACTGGAACCGCGAGAAGGTACTGGAACGTATCCAGCAGGTCACGCTGCCTGCGGGCCTGACGCCGCAGATCGGCACCGACTGGAGCCCCGTCGGGCAGATCTACTGGTACACGCTCAGCAGCAAGAATCCGAAGTACGACAACATGGCGCTCAAGTCCCTCGAAGACTGGACGCTCGAGAAGCAGTTCAAGTCGGTCCCCGGCGTCGTGGATGTTTCAAGCTTTGGTGGCATCACGCGTGAGTATCAAGTCCAGCTCGACCCCGGCAAGCTCGTCTCCTATGGCCTGACCATCGCGCAGGTCGAGCAGCAGCTTCAGAGCAACAACGTCAACGCCGGCGGCAGCTTCATCGAAGAAGGGCAGCAGGCGATCAACGTCCGCGCCGTTGGCTTGTTCACCAGTGTCGACGACATTGCCAACACCCTCATCAAGACGCAGAGCGGTACGGCTCTGCGAGTGCGCGATATTGCCACCGTCGTCCAGGGAGCAAAGATCCGCCTGGGCCAGATCGGTAAGGCCATCAAACGCAAAGATGGCGTGGTTGTTGACGATCCGGATGTGATCGAAGGAACCTTGCTGCTGCAGAAGGGTGCAAACTCCGACGAGGTACTCGATCGCATTCACATGAAGGTCGAAGAGCTGAATGGCGTCGAAGCCAAGCCCGCAACATTGGGTCACTTCACAAAAGAGTTTCCGTTCTATCAACGCGCTCAGCCCGCGGTTGTGGGCAAACAAGGTCTGCTGCCTCCGGGCGTGAAGGTTGCACCTTTCCTCGATCGCGACGACCTTGTCCACCTCACCACCCATACCGTTCTGCACAATTTGGCAGAGGGAATCACCCTGGTGATGATCATCCTCTTCCTCTTCCTGGGTAATGTGCGCGGCGCGCTCATCGTCGCATTGACCATTCCGTTCTCGCTGCTCTTCGCATCCATCTGTCTCGACCTGCAACACATCCCCGCGAACCTGCTTTCGCTTGGCGCGCTCGACTTTGGCATGGTGGTCGATGGAGCGGTTGTGATGGTGGAAAACATCGTCCGTCACATGAACCGCAAGCACGATGAGCCGCGCACTACTCTCGACATCGTTCGCGAAGCGGCGCACGAAGTTCAGCGGCCGGTCTTCTACGCCATCGGCATCATCGTTACGGCCTATCTGCCGATCTTCACGTTGCAGCAGGTCGAAGGCCGGCTCTTCCGCCCCATGGCATGGACGGTCGCCTTTGCGCTACTCGGCGCGTTGATTTTCTCGATGTTCCTCGCTCCCGTGCTCTCGAGCTTCCTCTTCAAGAACGGCGCGAAGGAGTGGCATAACCCGGTGATGGATTTCCTCACGCGGCACTATCGCAGCGCCGCTCTGTGGGCTGTCGAATCGCGCTGGATCGTCGTCGGGGCCACCTCCGCCGGGCTTCTGCTGGCGGTCGTCCTGACCGAAGGAGGCGCCATCGGCTCGGAGTTTCTGCCGCATCTCGACGAGGGCGCGATCTGGGTCCGCGGCACGCTTGCGCCCAGCACTGGGCCGACCGAAGGCGAGCGCGTGATGGCCGAGGCTCGTCCCATCCTCGCGAACTTTCCCGAAGTAAAAGATGTCGTCAGCCAGGTCGGCCGCCCCGATGACGGTGTAGACACTACCGGCTTCTTCGACACCGAATACTTCGTCGACCTGAAAGAGAAAAAGGAGTGGCGACCGGTCTTCCACCAGAATAAAGAAGAGTTGATCGCCGCGATGGATCGTGAGCTAGAGAAGATGCCCGGCGTTCTCTGGAACTTCTCACAGCCCATCTCCGACAACATGGAAGAGGCGGTCAGCGGAGTCAAGGGCGAGCTTGCGGTGAAGATCTACGGGGACGATCTGAAGACCCTCGAGAAGACCGGTGACGAGATCGTCTCCGTCATGAGCAAGATCCAAGGGGTCCAGGATCTCGGGCTCTTCCGCGTCATCGGCCAGCCGAACCTCAACTTCGTGGTGGATCGCGCTGCAGCCGCCCGCTTCGGGATCAATGTCTCCGACGTGCAGGACGCGGTTCAGACCGCGGTTGGAGGCAACGCTGTCACACAGGTGCTTGATAAGGAGGCCCGCTATGATGTCGTCGCCCGCTATGCCCAGCAGTACCGCAACTCGGCTGAAGCCATCGAGCAGGTGCGGCTGGTCTCACCATCCGGCGAGCGCGTCTCCCTCGCGCAGCTCACGAAGCCAATCGTGGTCGACGGAGCTTCGGAGATCTATCGGGAAGGGAACTCCCGCTACGTTGCCATCAAGTACAGCGTGCGCGGTCGAGACCTCGGAGGCGCCGTAGAAGAAGCGATCAGCACCGTGAACGCCAAGGTGAAGCTGCCCACCGGCTACTCGCTAAGCTGGGCCGGCGAGTATGAAAGCCAGAAGCGCTCTGCGAAGCGACTCGCGATTGTGGTGCCCATCACGATCATGCTGATCTACTTCATCCTCTACTCCATGTTCGGCTCGTTCAAATGGGCAACCCTCATCATGGCGAACATTGTCATCGCGCCTATCGGCGGTACGCTCGCACTCTTCGTCACGCACACGAACTTCAGCGTCTCTTCCGGTGTCGGCTTCCTTGCACTCTTCGGTGTGTCGGTGCAGACCGGCGTCATTATGCTTGAGTACATCAACCAGATGCGCGTTCGCGGTCACTCGATTGAAGACTCTGCCGTTGACGGCGCCGTGCTTCGACTGCGCCCCATCATGATGACCATGCTGGTGGCCACTCTCGGCCTGCTCCCGGCAGCGACCTCGCATGGGATCGGTTCGGACTCGCAGAGGCCGTTTGCCGTGGTCATCGTTGGAGGCCTCATCTCCGACCTGATCATCAGCCTCTTCCTGCTGCCGACGCTCTATGTATGGATCGCTGGCCCGAACGACATTCTTCCGCAGCCGGAGGGCGAGTTCGAGTAGCTCTCGCAACTAATAGATTTGAGTGTGGCTCCGTTCCGCGCACAACACCATCATCGACCGGCCGCCAAGGATCACCTTGTCGCCCACACACTCCCTCGCAAACGGGTCTTCGATATTCTCGGTATCGATCAGGTGCTTCCATGCGCCGCCAAATGGCGTTGGAGGAAGCGTGAACTCCACGCCCTCCGCAGCCGCGTTGACCATCAACAGGAACGTATCGTCCACCACGGGCGCTCCCTCGTCGTCCGTCACCTGGAGCGTATTCCCGTTCAGTATGATGGCCAGTGATCGGTTCCACTCCGTGTTCCAGGCCTCGTTCGAAAGAAAGTTACCGTCCGCACCGTACCACGACAGGTCGTGGACCACGTTGTCGCCGTCGGTATTGCGGATCACGCGGTCTTGAAAGAACCTTCGCCGATGCAGGTTGGGATGGTCGCGCCGCAACTGAATCAACTTCGATGTAAATTCAAGCAGCCTCTTACGTGGCTCGTCGAGTTTCCAGTCATACCAGGAGATCTCGTTGTCCTGGCAGTAAGCATTGTTATTGCCGCGCTGCGACCGGCCAAACTCGTCGCCGCCGGAGAGCATCGGCACACCCTGGCTCAACAAGAGGGTAGTAAGAAAGTTGCGAGTCTGCCGCTCGCGAAGCGTGTTGATGCCCGCATCGTCGGTCGGGCCCTCCGCACCCATATTCCAACTCTCGTTGTCGTTCGCCCCGTCCTGGTTATCTTCTCCGTTGGCTTCATTGTGTTTCCCGTCGTAGCTCACCAGGTCGCAGAGTGTGAACCCATCGTGCGCCGTGATGAAGTTGATGCTGGCGTACGGCTTTCGTCCATCGAACTGGTACAGATCGCTCGACCCGGTAAGTCTGTAGGCAAGATCAGACAGTTGGCCACCATCGCCCTTCCAGAACCTTCGTACGGTATCGCGGTACTTGCCGTTCCACTCTGCCCAAAGCACCGGGAAGTTGCCGACCTGGTATCCGCCTTCTCCTACATCCCATGGCTCCGCGATCAGCTTTACATCAGCCAGCGTGGGGTCCTGGTGAATCGTATCGAAGAAACTCGAAAGCTTGCTGACCGCGTGCAGTTCACGCGCCAGCGTGGAGGCGAGATCGAAACGGAAGCCGTCGACGTGCATGTCCGTGACCCAGTAGCGCAGCGAGTCCATGATCATCTTCAGTACCTGCGGATGGCGCACATTCAACGTGTTGCCGGTACCCGTATAGTCCATGTAATAACGCGGTTGGTCCGCAACGGTGCGATAGTACGTCGAATTGCACACGCCTTTGAACGAAAGCATCGGGCCGTTCCGGTTGCCCTCGCAGGTGTGGTTGTACACCACGTCCAGGATCACTTCGATCCCGGCGGCGTGCAGATTCTTCACCATCTGCTTGAATTCGTTGACTTGTCCGCCTGTGTCGCCGCAGGAGCAATATCGAGGCATGGGAGAGAAGAATCCAAGCGTGTTGTAGCCCCAGTAGTTGCTTAATCCCTGGTCCAGCAGGTGACCATCGTCGATGAAATGATGGATGGGCAGGAGCTCTACCGCCGTGATGCCCAGCTTCTTTAGGTAGTCGATACTCGCCGGATGGCCCACACCCGCATACGTCCCTCGCAGCTTCTTCGGCACGGCGGGGTTGCGCATGGAAAAGCCCTTCACGTGCATCTCGTAGATGACAGAGTCGGAGAGTGGAGTCTGCGGCGCGCAGTCCTTGCCCCAGTTGAAGTTCGTATCGATGACGACCGACTTCGGAATGCCGTAGGCGTCGTCGCGGTCGCAGCGAACAAGGTCGTTATTATCCTCCACTTTGTGCGCGAAGATAGGTGCCTTCCAGTCGACCTGTCCTGAGATCGCCTTTGCATACGGGTCTACAAGGAGCTTTGAGGGGTTGAAGCGGTGGCCTTGCTCTGGCTCCCATGGTCCGTCGATGCGATAGCCGTAGCGCTGACCCGCCGCGATGCCACGCACCAGCCCATGCCAGACGTACGCAGTGCGCTCGCGCAGGTTGATGCAGTCGGTCTGATTGCCATCCGCATCGAAGAAGCACAACTGCACCGCCGTGGCGTGTTCAGAGTAAATAGCGAAATTCGTGCCCTTCGCAGTTACATTTGCCCCAAGCGGGTAGGGTTTGCCGGGCAAGAGAGTGTAAGGCATAGCGCTCCTGTTTTGATGTCTCAGACATATGGATGCGCGAAGGCACTCGGAAGTTGAATTCTGTGCGGTTGTGTCAGCAAGGTCACTTTCAGCCGGTAGCGAATCTCTTAGCCACGCTGCGAGCGGACATCCATGAGATCGAGTTCTCGTTCGAGCTTACGAAGAGTCATATCGCCGATCTCTGCAGCCTCCCCCAGCCTCGCGAGTTCCTTTCGCTCAGCTTCTCTGACCTGCGACGCGATCCCGGAGAAAGTCTCCATCTCCGACTTTGAAGGGGTAGATGCACCCGTCTGGTCGGCTTCGCGTTGAAGTAGTTCGAGACGCCGCTTGTAGGACTGGTCCAGAAGTTCAAGCGCCCTTTGATGGGATGCCTCAAGCCTTGTGTCGCGTAGCGTCTCTACTTCCGCAATCGCGGCGAGCGTCATGGCGCGCCGGGCGTCTCTCTCCTCTGCTCCGGTGTTGGTTGCGGCGCAGACACCCAGCGTTCGCGTGATCCAGGGCAGTGTCAGCCCCTGGCCCACCAGCGTCACCAAAATGACCGAGAAGGCGAGGAAGAGGATCATGTCACGGTGAGGAAATGGCGCTCCGCTCGCAGTTGTCTCGGGCAGCGAGAGTGCAGCGGCCAAGGTCAACACACCGCGTAGCCCGCTCCAGCCCAGCACGATCGCCTGGCGGCCGCTTAACGGGATCATGTCCTGGCCCAACACGCGCCGCCGGATCAAGGCCGAGAAGCGCGATCCGGGCAGTATCCACAGCATCCGCAGACCGATCAGCAGAAGCGAGAGAGAGGCGGCCGCTGTTAACAAGCGTGGCCAATCGAGCGGTCGCATACCCGGCAGGACCGCCGGAAGCTGCAGCCCGATCAGAATGAAAACCAGGCCGTTCAGGATGAAATCGATCGTGTTCCAGACGGCCTGGGCGTCGAGCCGCGCCTCCGAAGTATAAGTCGTCGAGACCTGCCGCCCAAGGTACAGCCCGCAGGCCACGGTCGCCAGGACACCTGAGGCATGGAGCCCTTCGCCGAGCAAATAGGCGCAGTAAGGTGTAGCGAGCGAGACCATCGTCTGCAGCGCGGAGCCCTGTAAGGGCCTCTGGATTGTGCGGACAACCCAACCAACGAAGAGTCCCGCGATCACGCCGCCCACGACCATAACCAGAAGCTGAAACACACCATGCCCTATCGATGGAATCGTTCCCGAGACGACCAGCGCCACACTGAACTCCAGCGCCAGCAGGCCGGTGGCATCGTTCAACAAGCTCTCGCCCTCAACGATGTCCAGGAGGTACTGCGGCATGCCGATGCGCTTGGCAATGGCCCCTACAGCGATCGCGTCGGTGGTACAAACGACCGCTCCCAGCACCGCTCCTGTCCGCCAGTCGAACCCCGGAAAGAAGAAATGGGCGGCGACGGCCACTCCAGCGACCGTAAATGCGACCAGGCCGAAGGCCATCATCGCGATGCTCACCAGGTTGTACTTGAACTCACGCCAAGATGTCTGCAGGGCAGCAGCAAAGAGCAGTGGCGGCAGGATGACCAGGAAGACGAAGTCCGGCCGAAGCGAGATGTTCGGGAAGATTGGGACGAAACTCAGGACAAGGCCGCCCAATACCATCAGGATGGGGTAAGGAATCTTGAGTCTCTGTGCCAGCGCGGCAAGAATCGCCACGAACGCGACCAGGGTGACGAGAACAAGTTCTACGAAGTGAAGTTGGCTCTCGGGCATCTCAAGTCAGGATACGTGACCTTTACCGAGCGACGAAAGCTTGGCTATTGAGGAGCCGGGGGCTACTCGGCGAGCGCCTGCGGTTTGCTTCCGAACTCGGGGCCAAAGTAGCAAAGCTCGACCAGCATGCAGTAGATGTGTTCCAGCACCAGATGCGACTCCTGGATATTCATGGTCGTCGACGACGGGATGACGATGTTCAATTGGCACAGCTCGGCCATGGCGCCTCCATCATTACCGCTGAATCCAACCGTCGTCAGTCCCATCTGGTTCGCGAGCTTCACTGCTTTCACGATGTTTTTCGAGTTGCCTGATGTGGATATCCCTAGGAAGATGTCTCCGGGCGCGCCCAGAGCTTCCACCTGGCGCTCGAAGACGTGGTCGAACGAGAAGTCGTTGCCGACGGCGGTCAGGATCGACGTATCCACGGTCAACGCGACGGCGCGCAGAGCTGGTCTCGAGATCGTCAATCGCCCGACGAACTCCGCCACGAGGTGCTGGGCATCGGCTGCCGACCCTCCATTTCCCGCAACCAGCAGCTTGCCCCCCGACTTCATCGTCGCTGCAGTCATCTCGCTCAGCCGAACCAGCGTCTCGGCGATTCGCTCATCTGCCAGCACTGCTTCAAGCGTCGCAATAGACTGCGCAATCTGTCTCCGTATTACCGACTTCATCCCATCTCCATCTCGCGGCTATCGGCAACTAGTTAACAAGCTCGCACCAGTAGATTGAAGTTTTACATAGAATTGAGCGCATGAAGGGTTTGAACCTGGGTCTCCATCGCGATCAGCCGTGGTGGATTTTTAATTTGGCGACATCTGCGATGGTGTCCCTGCTGCTCCTCGGGAGCTCCATCGCCGCCGGGCAGACTTCCGAGAAGACTCCCGTGCCACCAGCTTCGAAACCCGCGCCCACGCCGGTGAAAGTGGATGCCGGGTTGGGGGGCAAGACAGTCTTGCTGTGGCCCCAGGGAGCTCCCAAGGCTGTTGGCAAGACCTCCGCCGACGTCCCGACCATGACCATCTACCTTCCCACGCACAACACGACAAAGACCGGAGTCCTCATCGCTCCAGGAGGGGGATATTCCTACCTCTCCATGCACCACGAAGGCGAAGACATCGCCCATTGGCTGAACGCTCGTGGGGTTGCCGCGTTCGTCCTGAAATATAGGCTGGGCCCCGTCTATCACCATCCCATCGAACTCAACGACGCACAGCGGGCCCTCCGCCTGATGCGGAAGAACGCCGCAGACTACAGCATCGAGCCAGATCACATCGGGATGTGGGGCTTCTCTGCGGGTGGACACCTTGCCGCGACGGCAGGAACGCATTACGACTCTGGAAATACACAATCGCAGGATGCAATCGAGAAGACATCCTGTCGCCCCGACTTTCTCATCCTCGCCTATCCGGTCATCACGCTTCTGGTTCCCAACACCCACGGCGTCTCGCGGAAATATCTCCTGGGCGACGATGCCCCCCAGGCTCTGCTCAACAATCTCTCCGACGAGACCCAGGTCAACAAGGACACGCCTCCAACTTTTCTCTTTGCTACCACCGACGATGGAATTGTGCCCGTGATGAACAGCGTCGCCTTCTACACCGCGTTGGTGAAGGCTGGCGTACCCGCCGAGATGCACCTCTTCCAGCACGGCAATCACGGCTCCGGACTGGCGGAAGGGAATCCACAGCTCAGCGTCTGGCCGGAGCTATTAATCAAATGGATGCGCGAACGCGGATACGCTTCGGCGAACGACGCGCCAGTAAATCCAGTCGCAACGATGCCTGCTCCTCGCTAACCTTCACTCGCCGGTTTGTCGTAGAGTAGTGTTGTCCCAGCCAGATTTACCCTGAAACAGAGTTAAACATCGTCTGCGCTCGGCGCGAGGCGAAGGTTTCGTCTACTTTAAGGATGGAGAGCAAATGACAAAGATTGAGGCAATCATCCAGCCATCGAAGCTGGACGCTGTGAAAGACGCCCTGGTTGAGATGGGGATCGAAGGGATGACGATCTTCGAGGCTCGTGGACACGGCCGGCAGAAGGGCCACACGGAGTTTTATCGCGGGCGCGAGTATTCGGTCGACCTCTTGCCGAAGGTGAAGCTGGAGCTTGTCACCAGCGATGAACGGGCGGAACTCGCGATTCAGGCCATCATCACGGCCGCGCGCACTGGCACGATCGGTGATGGCAAGATCTTCGTCTCGAAGATTGACGAGGCTATTCGTATCCGCAACGACGAACGCGGCGATATAGCTCTGTAGACGAAGGCATTTACAAAAGACATCCGCTGTGCCGGATCTCCGGTGTAGTGTATCTGCTACGGTGTGTTCTACTCGCTCGGGTACCGGCTCGACACTAGCGGGAAACGAACGTTTAAGGGAGTTTTGAGCCGGCATCTACGACTCCTATGGCCAATGATCTTACTGTTTCAGGCGATGGCGGCAGACGCGAAGCCTACCGGCGGCGAATGCTGGAGATTGTGTCTGCGTTCGAGGCAGGCGCCGCCGGTGCTGCCACCGTACTTGCGCGCTCCGACGCGGTCGATGCCCTCGTCGCTTCGCTGTGGCAGGAGGCGTGCGCCGCTGAGCCACAGCTTCTCCGTAATGTCGCGCTCGTAGCTACGGGCGGATACGGCCGTAGCGAACTCTTTCCTTACTCTGATGTTGATCTGATGTTCCTTGTCGAACCGAAGCTCGCCGTTAAGGTCTTTGAGTCGGCAGTGAAGCCCGCGATTCGGCGCATGAGTCAGTCACTCTGGGACTGTGGCCTGAGGCTGTCTCCGCAGACCCGCAGATTGACAGAGTGCGAACGCTTCGACCCGGAGAATACCGAGTTCGCGCTCGCCCTGCTCGACCAGCGTTTCCTAGGTGGAGATACTGCACTTCACGAAAGACTGCAGAGCCAGGCGCTGGCGAAGATGTTCGACCGCGATCGCGATGCGATCCTGCGCCGCCTTGTTGAAATCACCCAGGGCCGGCATGCCAAGTACGGCGGCACCCTTTTTCATCTTGAACCGAACATAAAAGAGTGCCCCGGAGGCCTGCGCGACGTCCATGTCTGCGGCTGGATCTCCAGGCTTCTTTCGGGCGGGCGAGGCTCGGGTGTAGGTCTGGCTGCCAACTCCGAGTCAATCTTCGATGCCGGTGCCAACGGTCAGGAGTTTCAGGAGGCGATAGCCTTTCTCCAGTTGCTGCGCTGCTTCCTTCACTTCCGGCATGAGCGCGACGACAACACCCTAGACTGGCAGGCCCAGGACGCTGCGGCGGCAGCGGCGGTCGGCCTGAATCGCAGAGGTCTGCCCAGCCCCGATGCTGCCTACTGGATGCGGCTCTACTTCCGCAACGCCCGCGTTGTGGAGCGAAACACTGTCCAGATGATCGACCTGGCCCCTTCTCCAAAGCCGCCCTCCCGCCTGGCAAAGCTGGTGGAGATGAAGAACAGCGTATCCGCGCGCAAGCGACAGAAGTCTGACCGGCAGGGATTCCGCGTAGTCCGCGGTTCCATGATCTTCGATGAAGCCGCCTCGGATGCCGACTCCACCCACGGCCGGCCGGATCCTGCAAACGATCCCGATACTGTCCTTCGAATGTTCGGCGCCATGGCGGAGTCCGGTTTTCGGCTCGGGATCGAAGCAGAGCAGCGGCTCTCGCTTGCTCTCCCTCTACTTTCAGCCGACCTCGAAGAGGGGCCCGCTCTGTGGCGGCATCTGGAGATTCTCCTCACCGGACACTTTGCCGGGAACGCGCTTCGATCGATGCACGCCCTCGGCATTCTTGAACTTCTCATCCCGGAGTTCCACGGCATCGATGCCTTGGTCATCCGGGACGCATACCACCGGTACACCGTCGACGAGCACACCTTCGTTCTCATCGACTCGCTCCACGAACTCGAGGTCCAGCCGGCACCCACGCAGCCAGCTACTCCAACTCCGGCTGCGCATCATCCCATGGCGGAGTGGTCGGCTCGCTTCGGCCAGCTTCTCCGCGACCTTCAGCAGCCGGGGCTGCTCTACCTAGTCGCGTTGCTGCACGACACGGGCAAGGGCCGCAGCAACGGCGATCACGCCGTGGAGTCCGTCCGCATGGCGCAGAATGTCCTCTCCCGGCTTGAGCTCGACGGATATGAAAGCAACCTCGTCCTCAGACTGATTGGCGGCCACTTGGAGATGTCCGCCGCGCTACGCCGCGACATCTTCGACACCGATACCGTCCGAGGATTTGCCGCCAAGGTCCAGACTCCAGAAGCGCTGCGAATGCTAACCCTCTTCACCTACGCCGACATCCAGGCCGTGCATCCCGACGCTCTTACCCCGTGGAAGGCGGAGAACCTGTGGCGTCTCTACCTTGCCACTTCGAACTATCTTGAGCGCAATCTCGACGAAGAGCGCGTCAACACCGGCCGCGAGCGGGAGCAGATTCTCCGCGTCACCGCGATGATCCCGAAGCAAAAACTCCAGGTCGAGCAGTTCCTCGAAGGCCTGCCCGCGCGCTATCTCAGCACCAGAACGCCGGAGCAGGTCCGTGCTCACTTTGAACTCTCCGCCCGCTTCTCTGACGACCCGGTGCAGCTCGATTTCACCTACTCTCCCGGTGTGAACGAGATCACTTTGGTTACGCCTGACCGACCGCTCCTCTTCGCAAACATGGCGGGAGCTCTGGCCGCGTGGGGTATGAACATCATTACGGCCGACGCCTTCTCGAACCGCCAGGGGGTCGTAGTCGACAGCTTCCGCTTCACCGATGCCTTCCGCACGCTCGAGATGAATGTCTCCGAGCGGGAGCGGTTTGTGCAAAGTGTCCACGACGTCGTCACCGGTGCAGTTCCGGTAGAGACGCTGCTGCATGGCCGTCGCCGCGGAAGACGCAAGCCGCCCCTGATGGTTGTCGCGCCACAGATTGACTTCGACGACCATGCCTCCTCGCTCAGCACCCTGCTTCAGGTGGTGGCGCAGGACACGCCCGGCCTCCTGCGAGCTCTGAGCCTCACCCTGGCTGCGCACGAATGTAACGTTGACGTAGCCCTCGTCGATACCGAAGGTGAGACCGCCATCGACGTCTTTTACATCACGCGGAAGCAGGCCAAACTAAACCCAGCGGAGGAACAGGCGTTGCGTCAGGCGCTGTTCGATGCGATCGAAGAGCGAGGGCGCTAGCCGCTGCGCCACCGGGGTCGCGCCTGACGAAGGAGTCAAACCCGCCGCAGATACTGCTAGGCAACCGCAGGAGAGATTTTCCATCGGGCCAACTTTTTGCCCTTTTGCGACATCCATAAGGATTAGTCCAAGATTCAACTAACTTTGTGGTGACACAGGTTTTATACTCAACAGCATGAGCAATCCAGCAGATCAGATCGCGTCCGGTGGCCAAGCCACCGCCTCCTCCCAGAAGAACGACCGCTATTTCTTTGGCACCCTCGATAGTTTTGGCAAGAATCAGCAGAAGCTTGAAGAGGTAAGCTGGGGTTACGATCAGCCTGACGGCATCGTGCTGGCTTCGATGGATGCAGCGATCAACTGGGTGCGCAAGAACTCGATCTGGCCAATGACCTTTGGCCTTGCGTGCTGCGCCATCGAGATGATGTCCATGGGCGGGTCGCGGTACGACATCGCGCGATTTGGTGCGGAGGTCTTCCGCCCCTCGCCCCGGCAGAGCGACCTGATGATCATTGCCGGTCGCGTCTCGCAGAAGATGGCTCCGGTCATCCGCCGTCTCTACGAGCAGATGCCTGAACCCAAGTGGGTAATCTCGATGGGTGCCTGCGCTACCTCAGGAGGGGTGTTCAACAACTACGCTCTTCTCCAGGGTGTCAACCAGGTGATCCCGGTTGATATTTACGTTCCGGGATGCCCGCCACGGCCCGAACAGCTTCTCTACGCCATCACTCTACTTCAGGAGAAGATTCAGCACGAGAAGGGTACAGTGAAGAAGACTTTGAACCTTGCCTGAGTTTCATTGGTAAGGATTGTTGCTGAACTGCAAGCTTGTATTCTTGAAACAAATCCTGATTCCCAGGCGTAACACGATTACTGTAAAGGCACGAGGCGATTTTTTCTGGAGGCGTAGTCCGGAGAATCGTTGGTAGAGTACATGTGGTTAGCTTGCGGCAGAATCGGTCCGGAAGGACGGTTTACTGCGGTACACTTTATTTTCAACGACATTGCACAGGCTTCAATCAGCAGAGCCTGCAATTTGGTAAGAATTCCGCGGAGGATAGTCGAATGGTTCATCGCTCGTTTCGTAATATCGGTCGGTTCGCACTGGCTGCCTGCGCAGTCAGCATCGGGGCTGTAAGCCTCAATGCACAGACTGCAGCCCCGATGGGGCCCAATCCCTCGCGTGTGGATGTGTTTGCGGGGTACTCGTACTTTGGCACGCACAGCCCACTCAACCCCTCGGGAGTGCAGTACAGCTCCGATAACTACGGTGCCATCGGCAGCGTTGCCTACTACTTCAACAAGTATGTGGGCGGCGAAGTCGTCTTCGTAGCCCATCCGGATGGAAACAACGACAGCCTCTACACTGTCTCCGCCGGTCCGATCTTCCGCGCTCCGATGCAGAACTTCACCGTCTTCGCTCACGGCCTCGCCGGTGGCGCGGACCTTCTCGGGCCGAATGACGATTCGGCAGCCGGTTTCTCGCACAACCCATACCAGTGGGGAGTTGGCCTGACCGCCGGCGGTGGTATGGACTACGACATTCCGTACTTCAACAACCGCTTCTCGCTCCGCCTTTTTGAGGCTGATTACCGCTACGTTCACGCAGACTTCGGTCCTTACAATGCAGCTCCGACCCCGGGTGTTGGCGGCGGCCGTGCGAACATCAATGCGATCGACCTGAACACCGGTATCGTGATGCACTTCGGCCACGTCATTCCACCTCCGCCTGTGACCTACGCCTGCGCAGTGTCGCCCGCAGCTGTATATCCCGGCGACCCTGTCACCGTGACCGGAACCCCGACCAACCTAAACCCGAAGAAGACTGCTACCTACACCTGGTCTGGCGACTCCGGCGTTACCGTCTCGGGAACTTCGAGCACCGGCAATATCGACACCAAGACGCTTGCTCCTGGGACCTACAACGTGAAGGGTCACGTCTCCGAAGGCTCCAAGCCCGGCGAGATGGCAGACTGCACGGGCAGCTTCACCGTGAAGGCATTCGAGCCGCCGACCATTTCGTGCTCGGCTAGCCCGACCACCTTGGCCCCTGGCGACTCCTCGACCATCACCGCTACCGGTAACAGCCCCCAGAACCGCCCCCTGACCTACAGCTACAGCTCCACGGCTGGTTCGATCAGCGGCAGCAGCTCTACGGCAACCCTGTCGACGTCTGGCGCGGCTCCTGGAACCATCACCGTCACTTGCAACGTTGTAGACGACAAGGGACAGACTGCATCGGC
This sequence comes from Granulicella aggregans, assembly GCF_014203275.1. GTDB lineage: Bacteria > Acidobacteriota > Terriglobia > Terriglobales > Acidobacteriaceae > Edaphobacter. The sequence goes on along the minus strand of NZ_JACHIP010000005.1, from coordinate 244,135 downwards.
AACCACCTCGGTTTCGGTCTCTGCTCCCCCGCCGCCTCCGGCACCCACGACCTCGGCTCTCTGCTCGATCAGCTTCGAGCGTGACACCAAGCGTCCGGTCCGTGTCGACAACGAAGCCAAGGCCTGCCTCGACACGATCGCTCTCAGCTTGCAGCGTTCCACCGATGCGAAGGTTGCGATAGTTGGCAACGAAGATGCCAAGGAGATGAAGTCCAAGAAGCTCGACAAGAGTGCTGCTGAGCGTGCAATCAACGCGAAGGACTACCTTGTCACCGAGAAGGGCATCGATGGATCGCGTGTAACTCTCTACACAGGAACCACCGACTCCAAGACTGCAACCACGACCCTCATCCCTGCTGGAGCAACCTACGACTCGGCCGGTGCCACACCGGTTGACGAGAGCTTGTTCAAAAAGGTTGAGAAGAAGGTAAAGCACATCGTTCACAAGAAGTAACCTCGCAACCCACCGCGGTACAAAGGCTGACTGGGAACCTCCAGTCAGCTTTTGTGCTGAAGGCGGTCTGATCCACACGAACTACGCACGTTTCACCCGTGCGAAGCGCATTTACGATGCACCTGCGGCACAGATTTCAGCACTTCGAGTGTCTCGACTTACAGATGGGTTCCCAATTGATCCTTCAACGCCTCCGCTTCTCTCTGCTGCTCTGCCTCACTCTTCTTCCCATCAAGGGCTATGCCATCGACTGGTTCCCCTTCGGCCCGGATGGTGGCGACGCTCGAGCTTTCGGTGCTGATCCTCGCGACCACAATCACCTCTATCTCGGCACAGCCAACGGCTGGATCTACGACACCCACAACGGAGGCCAGAGCTGGCAGCGATTGGCGCGAGTTGGCAAGCGCGATGACCTGGTCCTCGATAGCATCATCGTCGACCCCTCCGACTCGAAGCGCATCATCGTGGGGACTTGGGTGCTCGGCAGCACCGACGGCGGCCTGTTCATCAGCATTGACGCAGGAGCAACCTGGTCCAACATCAAGGACATGGACCACCAGTCTATTCTGGCCCTCGCCATGGCCCCGTCCGACTCGAAGACGCTCGTTGCCGGAACTCTCAAGGGAGTCTTTCGCTCTACCGACGGCGGCCAGCGCTGGTCGCTCATCAGCCCGGCCGGGAGCACCGAGATTCACGAGGTTGAGTCAATCGCAATTGACCCCGGAAATCCCCAGATCATCTACGCCGGGACTTGGCACCTTCCCTGGAAGACGACCGACGGCGGCGCGAACTGGCACAACATTAAGCAGGGAATCATCGAAGACTCTGACGTCTTTTCGATCATCGTCGACCCCAAACAGCCGCAGACCGTCTACGCTAGCGCTTGCTCCGGTATCTACAAGAGTGACAACGGCGGCGAAAAGTTCGCCAAGATTCAGGGCATTCCTTCGACTGCTCGCCGCACCCGCGTCCTGATGCAGGACCCGCTTCGCCTCTCCACCGTCTTCGCAGGAACAACCGAAGGACTCTACCGTACCGACGACTCCGGCTCGCACTGGATGCAAGCGACCAGCGCTGACAACATCGTCAACGATGTCTACGTCGATCCCACAAACTCAAAACGAGTGATGATGGCGATCGATCGCGGCGGAGTTCTCGCCAGCAACGATGGCGGCGTCAGTTTCGCGCCCTCGAATGTTGGCTTCTCCTCTCGCCAGGTCACCGCGATGATCTCCGACATCCACCGCCCCGCCGAGATCTTCATCGGCGTCGTCAATGACAAAGTCTGGGGCGGCGCCTTCTACAGCGCGAATGGCGGCCTCACCTGGCAACAGCGAGCCGAAGGGCTCGACGGCCACGACGTCCTCAGCCTTGGAGAAGCTGCCAACGGTACCTTCGTCGCCGGAACGGAGCGCGGCCTCTACGGCTACGATCCGAAGCAGTTTTCATGGCAGCCCGCCGGCAACATCGTTGTTGCCGCATCACACGCGCCAGCTCGCGAGAAAGAAACACCTGCCCCGACGACCCACGGAAAGCGTCCCGCACCGGCTTCTCATCGCGCCACAGCGCCAGCCGTACGAGCCACCGGTACGAGAATCGAGTCAGCCGTCCTCGCCCTGACCCGCATCGACGAGGAGCTCTGCGCGATCACGGCAGAAGGCATGTACTCCACAACAGACCCCGCCAAGGGTTGGCAACGCGTCACTACCCTTGCGCCCGATTCATGGCGCTACCTCGCGAGCGCTCAATCCATCGCCGTCGCCTCCAGCCTCAAGTCCATGGCCATCTCCGTCGACTCCGGCCGCACGTGGAAGTCCATCGTAACCCCCTCTGGCCTGAGCCAGATCGGCTCGGTCGCTGTCGACGACACCGGAGAAATCTGGGTTGGTGGTCGCGAAGGCCTCTTCCTCTCCACCGACAACGGAGCAAGCTTTGCCCCGTTCGACCGCATTCGCACCAGCGACGTGAACAGCCTCTTCTTCGATAGCCGTGGCTCGCGCCTCGTCCTGACGGGGAATGGAGCCTCGACCATTGCCTACTCCATCCACCTCCCCGACAAATCCGTCAAACACTGGGAGACGGGATGGAACATGCGCTTCCTTCGCCCAGTCGGGGAAAACCTGATTGGCGCAACGATGTTCGATGGCATGGTACTTCAGCCCGTCATGGTGCAATCGAAGTAAAGCAACGGCGCTAGAATAGAGCTATGGCTTACGCAGGAACGAGATCGCAAGCGAGGCACTCCTTTCAAACAGGCGACAAGGCTCTCTGGCCTATCGCCGAAAAGGTCCAGGCCGGTCAGCGGCTGAACTTCGACGACGGCGTCGCACTCTATCGCTCAGGCGACATTCTCGCCGTGGGCTGGCTCGCCAACTCCGTCCGCGAGAAGCTTCACGGCGACCTCGCCTACTTCAACGTAAACCGGCACATTAATCCGACCAACGTCTGTGTCGCTTCCTGCCGCCTCTGCGCCTTCGGCAAAAAAAAGGGCGACGCCGGAACCTACACCATGGCCCTCGAAGAGGCCTGGGAGACAGCCGGCACCGGACTGACCGAAGCTGTCACCGAGTTCCACATTGTCGGCGGCCTTCACCCCGATCTCCCCTTCGAATACTTCATGGACCTCGTCCGCGGCCTTAAAGTCCGCTTCCCTCAAGTCCACGTCAAGGCCTTCACCATGGTCGAGATCGCCTTCCTCGCCAAGCGCGGCAAGATGACCATCCCCGAGGCCATCCAGCAGATGAAGGACGCCGGTGTGGATTCGATGCCCGGCGGCGGCGCGGAGATCTTCGCCGACCGCGTCCGCCACATTATCTGCGACCACAAGATCGATGGTGGCGAGTGGCTGGAGACCGCCCGCACTGCCCACAAGATGGGCCTTCGCTCGAACGCGACCATGCTCTATGGCCACGTAGAGAACGACGAAGACCGCGTCGACCACATGCTACGCCTGCGCGAAGTGCAGGACGACACCGGCGGCTTCCAGACTTTTATCCCGCTCGCCTTCCACCCGGACAACACCGTGCTCGGCCACATCCCGCGCACTACGGGCATGCTCGACATCCGCCAGATCGCCGTTGGTCGCCTGATGCTCGACAACTTCAGCCACATCAAGGCCTACTGGCAGATGATGACGCCGCAGATCGCGCAGCTCGCCTTGCGTTTCGGTGCCGACGACGTCGACGGAACCGTCATCGAGGAGAAGATCTACCATGACGCCGGCGCCACCACACCGCAGGGCATGCGTCGCTCCGACCTCATCCGTATCATCACGGAAGCTGGTCGCGTACCCTTTGAGCGCGATACGCTCTATCGCGCTGTTACTCGCAGCGAAGACTCCTTCACCATCTCGGTGTAGCCCGGGGCCGCCATGCGGATTCGTGGATATCGTGTGGGTGATGTCGAGGCCATGTTCCAGCTCGACATCGCCTGTTTCACCCCGCCCTACCAGTTCGATCGCGAGATGATGCAGGAGGTCGCCGAGGCCCCCAACGCGATAGTTGTCGTCATCAGCGATGAAGGCGATGCCATGCTGGGCTTTGTTATCGTCCACATCGAACGCAAGGGCCGCAACCGCTACGCTTACATCATCACCATTGACGTCGCTCCATCAGCCCGCCACGAGGGCATTGGCGCAAAGCTTCTGCAGGAAGCCGAAGTGCAGGTCAGCGCTGGCGGACTCCACAGCATCGGCCTGCATGTAGCTGTCGACAATACCTCCGCCATCGCCTTTTACCAGCGACAGGGATATCAGCAGATCGCCACCGAGGAAAACTTCTACCGGGAAGCCGCGACCGACGCGTTCGTCTACGTGAAGCCTCTGTAAGTGCCTTGCCCGCCGTGCCACAACGGTTGCTGCATCGAACCATCCACCCGAGCCATCCAAAGTGTGTGCCTACAGAAACGTATAATCGCAGAATGCCGTTTGAGTCCGTCCGCCAGGTTGCCAACGCCGACTTTCCTACCCGCTGGGGACACTTCCGGATCTACGGCTTCGAAGGCATCATCGATCACCCCGAGAGCTGTAACTCCGAGATTGCCGCACCGCTGAAGCGTGTCGAGTCCGCCGTCGCTCTCGTCATGGGCGATGTCCACTCCGAGCCGCCGATCGTCCGTATCCACTCGCAGTGCCTCACCGGAGACGTCTTCCACTCCCTGCGCTGCGACTGTCGCCAGCAGCTCGAACTCGCCCTCGCCACTATCGCCGACAAAGGCGCAGGCATCCTCCTCTACGAGCAACAGGAAGGGCGGGGAATCGGCCTTATGGCCAAGCTCCGCGCCTATGAGCTCCAGGACCGCGGCCGCGACACCATCGAGGCGAACCTCGAACTCGGCTTCAAGGCCGACTGCCGCCAGTTCGAACTCCCTGCCGAGATGCTCAAGCTCCTCGGCGTAAAAGCCGTCCGCCTGATGACCAACAATCCTGAAAAGGTCGAAGCCCTCGTTGAGGCTGGCATCGACGTCGTCGAGCGCATCTCCGCCGACGTCCCCAGCGAACCCACCTTCGAAAAGTATCTTCAGGTAAAGCGCGAAAAGATGGGCCATCTGGTCGGCTAAAGCAACGCCGTCCGTAGCCCAATCTTTTGGCCCTTTTAGACTCCGTGTCCCACTCATCGCAGTCTCACCGCGATGAGTGGGACACCCGCAAATTCCGCAGGCCTTCCCACTCACTTCTGAAGCATCGACGTTGCTTGTCATCCTTCGACAAAGTTGGAGGCGTGCTTTCGCAATCGCCTGGGTGCCGCACATCTCGATTTGAGATGTGAGATTTCTCCCTCTACTCGTGCCGTAGCGCCACAATCGGATCGATCCGCGAAGCCCTCCTCGCCGGGCCATATCCCGCAGCAATCGCCACAACAAAGAGCACAGCCGCCGCACCGATCATCGTGGCGGCGTCCATCGCCTTCAACCCATACAGCATGGTTGACACAAATCGCGTCAGCCCAAACGCCCCCGCCACACCCAGCGCGATCCCAGCGACAGCCATCCATATGCTCTCCCGCAGAATCATCCGAAGCACCATTCCCGCGCGCGCTCCCAGCGCCATCCGCACGCCGATCTCATTCGTCCGTCGCGCCACATCGTAAGCCATGATGCCGTAGATGCCGATGCAGGCCAGCGTCAGTGCCAGCAAGCCGAAAGCTCCAGTCAATGTCGCAAAGAGTCGCTCTTGGCTGATGGTCGCGTCGATTTGCTCCTGCTGGGTGCGGATGTCGCGCAACGGCAGATCGCGATCGATCAACTGCACCGCCGCGCGTAGCCGAGGCAGTAGATCCGTGGTTGGGATAGAAGTCTTCACCGCATAGGTCATCTCCGAGTCTTCCGCGGACTGATTGTAGAGAATGTAGAAGGTAGGATCGATGGTCTCGCGAAGGTCCGTGTACTTGGAATCACGCGACACTCCGACGATCTGGTAGACCTTGTCGTTGTCTCCTTTGAACGTCCTGCCAATCGGGTTCTGGTTTGGATAGAACCGCTTGACGATTGCCTCGTTGACGACGGCCACCGCCGGCGAAGTCGTCGTATCGGTCGCTCCGAAGCCTCGGCCATAAAGTATGGGGATGCGGAACGTGGAAAAGAAAGTCCGCCCAACCTCGTTCACATTGGCGACAGCAGTCCCTTCGGCGGGCTTCGGCTGGTCCGTAGGAACGAAGTCTGTATTCGACATGCTGCTCGCAAGCATCGGTAGTTGCGTCAACGTAACCGACTGAACCCCAGGCACCGCCGCAATCTGTTCTTCAATCCTCGCGTGCAGCGTGATGTCTCTGGGCTTGGGATAGCGGGCCTCCGGAGCCTGCACATCGAACAGGAGAATCCCCGATGGATCAAAGCCGATCTCCGCCTTGCTGAGATTGACCAGCGTTCGCGCAAAAAGTCCTCCACCGGCCACCAGCAGCATCGAGAGCGCCACCTGGAAGACAACCAGAGCGGGACCGGCGAGCCCCTTCCGCCGCCGTGTACTGGCTGCGCTCGATTCCTTCAGCCCGGTATTGACCTCGGTCCTGGTCGCCTTCCATGCTGGCCCAATCCCGAACAGGACACCGGTCAGAATCGAGAGCGCCGCCGTGAACGCGAATATCTTGAGATCGAAGCGCGTATTTAGCTTTGTGGGATCCCATGCGGATGTGAGCAGATGTGGAATCGCACTGCGACACAGATATCCCAACATCAGCCCCGCCGTGCCTCCGAGCGACGAGAGCAACAGGCTCTCAGTCAGCACCTGGCGCATTACACGCGCACGCGTGGCCCCGAGCGCCATGCGCACGGCAAGCTCGCGCTGCCGCGACGATGACCGTGCCAATAGCAGGTTGGCAAGATTCGCCGACGCCAGTAGAAGAACCAGCGCTGTCATCGCCAGCAACACAAAAATCGGCTGCTTGAAGGTACGATTCAGGCTCGCCATTCCCTGGCTGCCGTCGCTCAAGACGAAGGTCGGCATCTGGTCATCCTTGCCAACCTTCATCGTCGCTCGTATGTCCTGCTCGAGCCAGACCGAGATCGCGGCGCGTGCTTCGCTGTCCTTTACGCCTGGCTTCGTGCGCGCCATCACCTGCAGCCACCAATTATCTTTATTCGACAGCAGAGATGCCTTGCCCGTCGGAAATAGAACAGGCTGCATACTCAACGGCAGAAACACGTCAGGTGAGGATTGAACGATCGCAGCCCCTGTGAAATCCGGCGGGTTCACCCCGACAATGGTGACCGGAATCAGGTTCAACTCGATCGTCTTGCCAATCACCAAGGGCGATCTTCCGAACATGCGGCTCCATAGCCCGTCGCTGATGACCGCGACCGCTCCGGCTCCCGGAACTGCATCGTCGCTCGGCTTAATCGCGCGGCCAAGCGAAGCATGCACTCCCAGCTGCTCATAGTAGTTTCCCGACACGACCTCGGGGCTAACGACGTCGGCGTGGCCGTCGACCGAGATGGTCATTCGCCGGGGATCCTTGAAGGCAAAGAGGTCGCCGATCACCGGATGCGCCTGGTTCTGCTGCCGCAGCAGTTGATATGCAGGATATGAAAAAGAGCTGGTGTACGTGCGCCCATCTGGGTTTCTGAAGAAGCTACCCCAGACGCTGTGGACCGGACTCTTCTTGTCCAGCAAGATGGCAAACAGCCGAAGCTCTCCCGGCTTCCTTACTGCTAGCCGGTCCAAGAGCACGCCTTTCGCCAGCGTGAAGATCACCGTATTCGCTCCAATGCCCAATGCCAGCGAGGCAATAGCCACCAGTGCAAATCCTGGTGTGCGCCGAAACATCCGCGCCGAATACAACAGGTCTCCACGCAGCTCATCGAACCAGCGCAGCCCCAGCGCCTGTCTCATACCATCCGTGTGCGTCGCCACCGGGCCGAACTCTACCTTCGCTTGTCGCAGCGCCTGAGACCGGGTGAGCCCCGCAGCCTCAAGATCAGCAGCGCGACTCTCCACATGAAACCACACTTCAGATTTCATCTCGTTCTCAAGCGTGGAGCGGTGAACCAGGGACCGAACAAACGAACGCAGACGTGTAGGCAAGCTCATGGCTATATCTCCTCGCTGGTGGTCTTCAGGATGGTCGCCATCACCGCGGCCATGCGGTTCCAGCGATCTTCTTCGGAGCGCAACTGCTTCTTGCCGGTATCGGTGAGCGAGTAGAACTTCGCTTTACGATTGTTGTCCGACTCGCCCCACTCGCTAGCAATCCATCCCTGGTGTTCAAGCCGATACAGCGCGGGATAGAGCGATCCCTGCTGAATCTCAAGCTGCTCACCCGAGATCTGCTGAATCCGCAGCAGCACGCCGTAACCGTGAAGCGGCCCTAGCGACACCGCTTTCAGGATCAGCAGGTCCAAAGTCCCTTGCAGCAGATCGACCTGTTTGCCCATGCTTCTCTCCTTGATTGTCTAGGAGAAAAATTATCAGCGCTCTCCTAGCCTGTCAAGGAGAACGCCCCGCCATCTGTTGTCATCGGATAACAACTTGAGTGTCTAGTCTCCACAAATCTGCAACTTTTATGTTAGTTTGAGCAGCATCCTGCTAGGCCTGAAAGGATCTCCCGTGCGTATTCCGAACTCCTCCACTCCCTCCCCGCGTCGTTGCCGCCTCATTGCTGGATCAACCCTCCTTCCGCTTGTCTTCGCCGTCTCTCTTTCTGCTCAGGTTGTCATCGTACCCGCCACCCCACAGGTCGGGTCGTCAAACCCCGTCAGCGCTGAACCCCTTGTCAGCCGCCCCGAGAGCAAGCCCTGCATCGTCCCTCTGCTCAAGGAACAGCAGTTCGAAGGCTTCACCCCTGTGGTCATGAACTACATTCCCCCGGCCAAGTGTGCCGGTCCCTGGGCGAAGGTCGTCTTCACCGCTGACTTCACCGTCACCGCGGGCCGCCAGTTCGACCGCACCGCGTCCTTCTACCTCGGACATGCCAGCATCTACTACGGCACCACCGCCGAGCCGCGTAGTGCGCTCAGCCCTTCCTGGCACGTCGAGCGCGACGTCACCGATCTCTCTGCCATCCTCAAGATTGCCGAGACCGGAGAGGCCAACATCGGCAACGAGGTCGACTCCACCTACACCGGCATCATCTATGCGAACGCCGCCTTAGAGTTTTATCCAGCCTCGTGGAAGTCGCCCGCGCCCGTCGTTCCGGATGTCGTCGTACCCGTGAATGGCACCGGCGGAGATGCAGGCACCGTCAACTCCGGCCAACAGATCACCCAAGTCTTGAACCTCCCCGCAAACACCGAGAAGGTCTTTCTCGACGTCATCTCGCAGAGCCAGTCCAGCGATGAGTTCTGGTACCTCTGCGTCCCCAACGACCAGACCGGCAACCTCGAGAGCTGCGGAAACACCGCGTTCCGCGAGACCGAGATCACCATCGACGGCAACCCAGCCGGCGTCGCTCCGGTCTATCCGTGGATCTACACCGGCGGCATCGACCCCTACCTGTGGGAGCCGATCACCGGCGTCCAGACCCTCAACTTCAAGCCCTATCGCGTCGACCTGACGCCCTTCGCCGGCATTCTGGCTGATGGCGAGCCGCACACTGTGGGCATCGGCGTCTACAACGCGGACAGCTACTTCCTCGTCACCGGCAACGTTCTTGCCTACACCGACAAGGGCCGCAAGCACACCTCCGGCGGCATCATCAGCAACACGCTCACCTTGAACCCGACACCCACGGTCAATGAGAACCTCGTCACCGACGCCAACGGCACCACCACCGGAACCGTCGCCGTCGGATCGAAGCGTAAGTTTGAGATCAAGGGCTACGTCGATACCTCGCACGGGCGCGTCGAAACGACCGTCGAGCAGGCGGTGGACTTCCTCAACACCCAGACCGTCGATGTAAACCCGAACATCGGACCCGACGATCAGGATGTCGTGCAGACCACCACGGTCGACTCTGTGACCACGACACGCACCGGCTACCTTACGGAGAAGACCACGCAGCACTTCTCCTATCCGCTGAATCTGAACTATGTCTTCGTCTACAACCCCGACGGAAGCTACACGCAGACCGTGACCTCAAGTCAGAAGGACATCGCTCGCGAATCGAAGGCGATCAACGGCTACGAGTTCTTCAAGAAGAAGTCGGATGAAGAAGTGAACTCGGCGGACGTATTGCAGTTCAGCTCGTCATTCAGCTTGACTGCGGCGGGTATCGGCAACTCATCGGCCAGCTACACCAGCAAGGATAGCGAAGGCCGTTGCTATAGCCGTTCGTTGACGGCTGCCAACCAAAAGCTAACCTCGGTCACCGACGGCAAGGCCTGCAAGGACCATGACGATAGGTGGTAGTCTGCTGCCCCAAACGAAGAGGCCCGGCGAATCTTGCCGGGCCTCTTCGTTTGTCCTAGTGAACCGTCTTCATCCGCCGCGACATAAAGTCCATCAGCAGGTAGCTGCCCAGCTTCTCCGGGCTTGTGAAGTACGCCTTACCCCGGCACATCGCGCTCACCTTCTGCACAAATTGCACCAGCGCGTAGTCTTGAGCCAGCATGAAGGTATTGATCATGATGTTCGACCGCTTGCACCGAGAGACCTCTTCAAGCGTCTCCGCGATCACCAGCGGATCGAGCCCAAACGCATTCTTGTAGATCCGTCCATCGGGCAGCGTCAGCGCCGAAGGCTTGCCGTCCGTGATCATCACAATCTGCTTCATGTCTTTATTCTGTTTCGCAAGGATGCGCTGTGCCAGTCGCAGCCCATCGCGCGTATTCGTATAGTGGGGCCCCACCTTCACGCGCGATAGCTGCGAGATCGGCACCTCTTCCGCGTAGTCGTGGAAGAGCACAAGGTTCAGCGTGTCGCCAGGGAACTGCGTGCGGATCAGATGCGACAGTGCCATCGCCACTCGCTTCGCCGGCGTGAACCGGTCTTCCCCATAAAGAATCATTGAATGCGAGCAATCCAGCAGCACAACCGTCGCGCACGACGACTGGTAGTCCGACTGATGCACATGAATATCCGAGTACTCAATCATTAGCGGGCTGCGCTCTTCACCATCGATAGCGGTGGCCAATCCCTCACGCGCAAACACGCTCGAAAGCGTTGCCGTAATGTCGAGATTCAGCGTGTCGCCAAACTCATAAAGCTTGCTGCTCCCATTCGTCTCCACGCCCGAAGCCTCATGCCGCGTGTCATGCCGTCCCAGGTTCGACCGCCCCAGCGGCCCCAGCAACTCCCGCAGTGCCTTGTAGCCGAGGAAGTCCATCCCCTTATCGGTCACCTCGAATTTTGCGTTGGCCTCGCCTTCACCGTTCTCGCCTTGCCCCTGCTGCGGCTGTTCGGCGTTGATGAAGTTCTGCTCCTGCATCTTCTGAATGATCTGATCGATCAGCTCTTCAACCTGCTGCGCATCAAGCTGCTCGAACTTCTCCTGCGACTCTTCGTCGAACAACTCACCCGACTCAAGCGCCTGCCGTATGGCTTCACGCAGGTTCTCCATCGTCTGCTCGCCATCGAACTCCTGATAGGGCGAAAAGGGATCCTGAAATCCGGAGTCGAGCAAGAAGTCAGAGAGCGCCTGCATCAGGTCTTCGAGGCCGAAGGAGGAGGATAGATCGCCGGTGAACTTGGTGTAGCGTGTGCGTTTCATTTCGCTGTACCTGTTTAAACTCTTGTGTTGTAGCGGCGCCAGAGGCCAATTCAGAACTGCGCTTCATCTTCCGATCCCGAACGCATTGAATGAGACCCAAATCTCGATCCTTCACGGCGGAAGTATCCGATGTTCTTAGTTGCATCTAGGCTGGAATCATGTGATTCGAAGAGCGTTGTGGTTGACGGATATGGATTGAGTCTTTCTTCTTGCGCTTTCGCTATATCGTCTGTCTCATGTTCAGCCAGATGGGCCGCGAATTGTTCTGCGCCCACGAACCGCCTATCGCATCGTAGACACCGAGTGTATTCACTTTTTTTGTCTACCATCCAAGCCTCCCGGCGACACGACGGCTAGTTAAATCCCCGGCGCGTCCGGTTCTTATAATCGTCCCGCTCGATCTCACGCTCGCGCATCTTCTCCGCGTAGTTTGCTGCATCGTTGTTCCGTTGCTTCTTCTCCGCAGCCGTGAACGTCCGTTCTTCGCTGCGGCTGATGCGCTTGTGCGCGTACATGCCTTCGAGCAGAAACTCCGCCGCACTCACCGCGATCTCCGGCTTCGACTTCGAGTTGATCTGCAGCGGCGAAAGCTTCTCGAACAGCCCCTGAATCTGCTTCAGCTCGTCCTGCGAAGTGGTAGCCGAGAACTCGTCCGTCAACGCCACCGTCCCGCCGAGGTTGAACCACTGCTCGATCTGCTGCGTGTTCGTGCCGGTAAAGTACTCATCGAAGATTGTGGCGACAGCGCCGCGAATGATCTCGCGAATGACAACATCCGCCCCCCGCATCTCGCCTTCATACTCCAGCTCGATCTTGCCTGAGATGCCTGGCAGCGCCGCATAGATATCGCCGATCCGAGGCACGGCAACCGACTCGCCATGAATCAGCGCCCGCCGCTCCGCATTCGAAACCACCAACTCCATCGTCGAGATCGGCAGCCGCTGTGATACTCCCGACCGCTTGTCAACCTTCTTGTCCTCGCGCGCGGAGAAGGCGATCTGCTCCACCACCTGCCTGATGTACGTCGGTATCTCAACCTTCAGCTCACCACCGCGCTTGGTCCACGCCTCCTGCTGCGTGATCGCGATGCCTTCGTTGATATTCTCCGGATAGTGCGTGCGAATCTCCGACCCAATGCGGTCCTTTAGCGGAGTCACGATCTTGCCACGAGCCGTATAGTCCTCGGGGTTGGCCGAAAAGACGATGGCCACATCCAGCGCCAGCCGCACCGGGTAACCCTTAATCTGCACGTCGCCTTCCTGCATGATGTTGAAGAGCGCCACCTGGATCTTGCCCGCCAGATCCGGCACCTCGTTGATGCAGAAGATGCCGCGATTGGCCCGGGGCAGCAGCCCGTAATGCATCGTCAGTTCAGAGCCCAGGTCCTGATTCGACCGCGCCGCCTTGATCGGATCGATGTCGCCGACAAGATCGGCAACCGTCACATCCGGCGTCGCCAGCTTCTCCACGTAGCGATCGTCCGGCGACATCCACGCGATCGGCGTCTCATCGCCCATCTTCGCAATCAGATCCTTCGAAAACTTCGACAGCGGAGCATACGGATTGTCGCGCAGCTCCGACCCGGCAACATAAGGGCTCTGCGCATCCAGCAACGTAGTCAGCGAGCGCAGAATCCGCGACTTCGCCTGTCCACGCAGCCCCAGCAGAATGAAGTTGTGCTTCGACAGCACCGCGTTCACAATCTGCGGCACAACCGTATCTTCGTACCCAACGATACCGGGAAACAGTGGCACCGCACTCTCGACGCCCGCACGCGATCGAAGCCGAGCGATCAAGTTATCGCGAAGCTCATCCTTTACAGAGCGTGCGAGACGGGCCGGAGTGTATTCACTGGCGCGGAGAGCGCCTAAGGTCGAGGGTAGAGTGGTCGCCATGTCTAAGTATAGATGTCGGCGACAGCTCAGGGATGCACCCAGCTTTACCGTGTGCGTGAGGTGGAGAAATTACGCGAGTTCGTCCAGCAGCCCCTGCATCTCGCTCGCAGCATGGGCATTCCCAGTCCGCGCCGCCGCCGCCAGCCCCTGTTGCAGCAGCGTGATCGCCTCTTCCGACCGGTTCATCTTCGCCAGCGTCTGCGCCGACATCTGATAAGCAGGCACATAGTCGGGGTTGTGCTCGATGGTCCGAGCAAACTCCGCCAGCGCTGCATCGAGCTTCGCTTGGCTCAGATACTCCATCGCCAGACCGTAGCGGGCAAAGGAATTGGCGGGGTCGACGGCAAGAAGTTCAGCGAAGGCGGCAAGTCTATCCATGGTCAAGTTGAATTCTAGCGTGCTCCGGCGTGAAGAGTTGTGAAGACGGCAAAGTATGATGGATACGAATGAGTGAGCCAACCCAGACAGCCCGCACCGTCGCCGAATCCCAATCCGAGCGCAGCGAGATCGTCTTCCCCAACGACTCCAACGGAATCGGCAATCTCTTCGGCGGCCGCCTCATGCAGTACATCGACCTCGTCGCCGCCATGGCCGCCTCGCGCCACGCCCGCGCCATCTGCATCACCGCCAGCATGGACCACCTCGACTTCGTTGCTCCCGTCAAAATCGGCGAGCTGCTCATCCTCAAGGCCAGCGTCAACCGCGCCTACCGCACTTCCATGGAAGTGGGAGTCCGCGTCATGGTCGAAGACGTTCGCCAGCAGAAGCTCCGCCACGTCTCTTCCGCCTATTTGACCTTTGTCGCGGTTGACCAGACCGGCAACAAGCTGGAAGTCCCGCAGGTCATCCCCGAAACAGAGCACCAGAAACGCCGCTACGAAGACGCTGGCAGACGTCGCGAGATGCGGGCAGAAGAGACCAGACGCAAGCGCGAACAGCGCGCGGAACTTACCCCAACCTGGCACATCTAAAGGGAATTCGATTGGAGATCATCTGATGGCAGCACATGGAATGCAGCAACCAGCACCTCAACCCCTACCCGGCGTAGCGCATGTAGTAGCGGTCGGCAGCGGTAAAGGTGGCGTAGGCAAGACCACGGTAGCGGTAAATCTTGCCGTAGCCCTCAGCAAGCTCGGCTACAAAGTTGGCCTTATCGACGCTGATATCTACGGACCCAATGTCCCGATGATGCTCGGCGTCACCCGCCAGCCCAACATCGTGGGTGAGAACATGATCGAACCGATCGTCTCCCACGGCGTGAAGTTTATCTCGGTCGGCCTCATCTCTCCCGGTGACAAGCCCATGGTCATGCGCGGACCCATGCTGCATCAGATCATTCGACAATTTCTGCAGCAGGTTCAGTGGGGCGAGCTCGACTTCCTCATCGTCGACCTTCCTCCCGGCACCGGCGACGTCGTCATCTCGCTCGTCCAGACCGTCCCGCTCACCGGTGCCGTCGTCGTGTCTACTCCCAGCGATGTAAGTTTGCAGGACGCTCGGAAAGCCCTCGAAATGTTTCACCAGGTCAAGGTCGAGGTCATCGGCATCGTCGAAAACATGAGCCACTTCACCTGCCCGCACTGCCAGCAGGTCATCGACATCTTCTCCTCGGGCGGTGCGGAACGCACTGCGGCCCAGTTCGGCCTCGAATTCCTCGGCTCGCTCGAACTCGACCCGTCCATCCGAAAAGGCGGAGATTCTGGTCTCCCCGTCTCCCTAGCCGGCCCCGACTCCGAGATCGCGAAGGGTTTCTACGAGATAGCCCGCAAGGTAGCCAGTGCTGCGGTAGAGATTGCCGGACGCACAGATGATGTCCTGGAGATCACCTAGAGTGCAGGGTTTAGGGTGTAGCAATTGCCTCGCTAACGCCTAGGCCCTATTCCCTGCACCCTGCCTCTTGACGCTTGGCGTATTCTTAAATGTGAGTGGGACGTCGTGCGATCCGCAAATCTTTAGGAAGGGTGGCCAGTAGAAATGGCAGAGGCAAACCGTAGCTTGAGCTGCACCCCCCGTCAGCGGGCGATTCTTACGGCCATCGTAGAAAGCTACATCGCCACCGGCGAGCCCGTCGGCTCGGCCACCGTCGCCCGCCTGCAGGTCCTGGATCGCACGGGCCAAGCCATCGGTATGTCTGCCGCCACCATACGCAACGAGATGGCCGAACTCGCCGACGCTGGCCTCCTGGAGCAGCCGCACACCTCCGCAGGTCGCATTCCCACCGCCCGCGCCTTCCGCATCTATGTCGAACAGCTCAGCGGCGGCGAGCAGCCCAGAATTACCCCAGCACGTCTCTCCGCCAGCTCCCGCTCGCAGATCGATTCGAACTTCGTCGGCCTAGCCGGAACCCAGGCCGTCCTCCAGCGAACCTCGCATGTCCTCGCCACGCTCTCAAGCGGTGTCGGCGTTGCCATCGCCGCTGCCTCGGATGGCGACATGCTCGAGCACGTCCACTTTTCGCGCCTTGCCGAGGCTCGTGTCCTCGCCGTCGTCGTTACTAAATCCGGCATGGTCCGCGACCGCGTCCTTGCCCTCGATCGTGACCTTTCTCTTCGCGAGCTCGAGACTGCCGCCAACTTCCTCAACGAGCACTTCCGTGGCTGGAGCGTCGAGCGCGTCCGCGAAGAGATCGCCCGCATGGTCGAGCACGAGCGCAGCGAGTATCAAAAGCTTATTACCCAGGTGCAGCAACTCTGGTCGCGCACCGTTCCGGCAAGCACGCAAACGCATCAGACCGTCTATGTCGAGGGTGTCGCCAACTTGATCTCCGGTCAGATCTCCGGACAGCAGGACGCCTCACGGCTGCGCGAGGTTCTCGCAGCTCTTGAAGAGAAGCAACGGCTGGTCGATCTATTGAATGCATACATCGATGCAAGGCAGGAGTCGGTCCGCGTTGTCTTCGATCTTGAGGAGCACGCGCCCGAGATGGCGGGGCTGGTACTCATTGCCGCTCCGGCAAGGATGGCCGGCGAAAGCCGGGGAACCGTCGGTGTCATTGGCCCGAAACGGATGCACTATGAGAACACTATGAATGCGGTGAGCTATATCTCGCAGGTCTTTGACCGCATGCTGCATCCGTCGGGATAGGAGATCTTTGTGGCAGAGAAGCGGGAAAAAAGTTGGGATCGGGTAGCAAGATGGGCCGGAATTGATAAGAACAAGGAAACTGGGGAAGAGATGACGACACAGAATGAAGTCTTTGAAGAAGCGAGTGACCAGCAGATGAACGATACCCACGCAGGGAAGCGGACGGTGCAGCAGGCCGGCGAAGAGAGCGGCTCGGAGGCCGTCACCGCCAGTTCTGCGCAGATTGAGATCGATCAACTTCGTGGAGAAAAAGAGCAGTTGATCGACCGCCTCGCCCGCCTGCAGGCCGAGTTCGATAACGCCCGCAAGCGCGAGCAGAAGGAACGCACCGATGCCCGCGAGTACACCATCGGCAGCACCATCGAGCCCTTCCTCGGCGTCATGGATAACTTCCAGCTCGCCCTCAAGGCCGATGGCACCGCCGAGCAGCTCCGCGGTGGTGTCGAGTTGATTCTAAAGCAGATGGAAGACGCGCTAAAGGGCCTGCAGGTTCTCCCGGTAGAGACCGTTGGAGCGCAGTTCGACCCGCGAGTCCACGAGGCCCTTGGAAGCATCGAAACTTCGGAGTTCCCCGACCACCAGGTGTTGGAGGAGATTCGCCGCGGCTACAAGATCCGCGAGAAGCTTCTGCGCCCGGCGCTCGTACGCATTGCGTCGAACTCGGCCCAGATTTCGGCCTAGTTTCCTTCAACTGAACCAGATTAGAACGAGAGTCCCCAAGAGATGAGTGCGACGGCAAACGTGACCAAGATTGATTTCTATGAAGTGCTGAGTGTATCGCGGGACGCCTCCGACCAGGAGTTGAAGACGGCCTATCGCAAGCTCGCCATGCAGTATCACCCCGACCGCAACCCGGACAATCCGGAGGCCGAAGAGCAGTTCAAGTCCTGCAGCGAGGCCTACCAGGTGCTCAGCGATCCGGACAAGCGCGCGGCCTACGATCGTTACGGCCACGCAGCGTTCGGTGGCGGCGCGGGTGCTGGTAACGGAGGAAGTCCGTTCCAGGGCGGCAACCCGTTCGGCGGTCAGGATGTCGGCGACGTCTTCAGCGACCTATTCGGCGAGATGTTTAACATGGGCGGCCAGCGCAAGGCCTCCCGCGTTCAGCGTGGCCGCGACCTCCGCTTCGACATGACCCTCGAGTTCGAAGAGGCCGTCTTTGGCAAGGAAAAGGAGATCACCATCAAGCGGATGGAGACCTGCCTCGACTGCCGTGGCACCGGAGCCGCTAAGGGCAAGGCTCCCGTCACCTGCCCGCAGTGTAAAGGCGCTGGCCAGATGCGCTTCCAGCAGGGCTTCTTCTCGGTCGCCCGCACCTGCCCCAAGTGCAGCGGTACCGGCTCCATCATCAGCGACCCCTGCCAGTCCTGTCGTGGCGAGACCCGCGTCCAGAAGGAGCACACCATCCTGGTCAAGGTCCCCGCCGGGGTCGAGCAGGACACCCGCATCCGCTATCAGGGCGAGGGCGAAGCCGGCATGTTCGGCGGCCCCACCGGCGACCTCTATGTAGTGCTGAACGTCAAGCCGCACAAGTTCTTCGAGCGCGACGGCGATGACCTCCACTGCATGGTGCCGATCTCGTTCCCCCAGGCAGCCCTCGGAACCGAGCTCGAGATCCAAACTCTCGACGGTCCAGCCACGATCAAAGTCCCTGAAGGCACCCAAAGCGGCAAGGAGATCAAACTCCGCGGACAAGGCGTTCCGCATCTGAACGAACACGGCAAGGGCGACCTTATTGTAGAGATCCGTGTCTCCACGCCGACGAAGCTTTCCAAATCTCAGCGCGATCTTTTGAAGCAACTAGAAGAAACGATGACGGTGGAAAACACGCCTGCTTCGCGTTCAGTCTTTAGCAAGGTGAAGGATATTTTTAGCTAGGCTTTTTCATCGAAGAAATGAGGGCTGGAGGTTTGCCGTTTCATGGGCCAGCCTTCAGCCCTTTCTTTGCTTAGGAACGCGAACGGCGCTTCAGACTCAGCTCCGGTTGCCGAAGACCGGCAGTTGCGGGAACCTCGCTAGAGTGGTCTCAGGGACGGGGATCAGGAACGCAGAATTAGCAGTTGACATTGATCGACAATCAACTACCATTTGGTTGTGGATTCATTGGATACAACATTTGCGGCTCTGTCTGACCCCACCCGGCGGGCGATGGTTGAACGACTCGCTCGTGGCCCTTCGTCCGTGCATGGATTGACGGAGCCGTTTGCACTCTCGCAGCAGATGATTTCCAAACATATCGCATACCTAGTGCGGGCTCGGATTGTGGTAAAGACCAAGCGTGGACGAGAGAGTGTATGCGCGCTAAGGCCAGAGGCGATTAAGACGGTCAGCGACTGGGCCTTTAGCTATCGCCGATTCTGGGAAGAGAGCTTCGACAAGCTGGAAGTTGTTGTAAATCAAATGAATAAAGAGGAGGTCAGAGATGACGGAAAAGACGATTAACGAAGTTGAGCGGATGGTCGTTATAAGAGTTTTTGATGCCCCACGCGAGCTGGTTTGGAAGGCGTGGACAGACCCGAAGTACGTGATGCAATGGTGGGGGCCGAAGGGCTTTACCGCACCCGTTTGTGAGATGGATTTTCGCGTTGGAGGAAAGTTTCTCTGCTGCATGAAGTCGCCGGACGGGCAGGAGTTCTGGAATGCGACTGATTACCACGAGATTGTTCCCTACGAAAAGATCGTCTCCTCCATGTACTTTTCCGACTCGAAGGGAAACAAGATTGACCCTGCAGAATTAGGAATAGAACATGAGGCCATAGAAGGTGCGTACGACGTGACCCTCTTTGAGGATCTCGGAACCGGCCAGACGAGACTCACCTTCATTGGAAATGAACCCATGGAAAGCGCGAAAGACAGCGGTCAATTGGAGGGCTGGAACCAGATACTCGATAAGCTTGCCGCAGTTGTTGCAGGGCTGGTCGAATCGAAATAAGAAGTTGAAGGTTGATGATCTTCATTTGCGAGATACAGCTAATGCTAGCGGCGGGGGGCTTGCTCAACCGGGCCTCCCGTCGCCAACCGAACGCAATCACCGCGCCGGTCATCCATCAAGATAAGCAGGTTGAAGAGATCGCAATCGCGGCAATCGCCGCCGTCTCCGCCCGGAGAATCCTCGGCCCAAGCGTCACATGCGTCCACTGATGCGTAGTGAACAGCGCCATCTCCTCGGGAGCCCACCCGCCCTCCGGCCCAATCGCCAGTGCCACCTCGCCCGCCTTCGAGCCCCCCAGGGCGGATTTCAGCGTCACCTCCTGCTCCGTCTCGCTCAGAAGAATTCGCGTCGCCGCAGACTCCTGCTCAAGCGCCAGCTTCAGCGGGAAAGGATCGCCAATCGCGGGAATATCCGTGCGCCGCGATTGCTTGGCCGCCTCCAGCGCAATCCGCCGCCACCGCTCCACCCGCTTAGCCGCAGCCTGAGCGAGGTGCTTCTCCGTCCGGCGAGCCAGCACCGGCGTGATGCTACCCACTCCCAACTCAGTCGCCTTCTCCACCGCCCACTCAAAGTGGTCGAACTTGAAGATCGCCAGCAGCAGATGCAGCGGCAGGGCGGCATTCGCCTCAAGCTCCTCGTGAAGCGTAAACACCACCTCGTCCGCCGCAACCCGCGTGATCTCCGCTCGATGCAGAAACCCGTTCGCGACGATGTCGTAGATCTGCCCCGGCTCTGCCCGCAGCACACGCGCAAGATGGACTGCTTGGTCGCCCGTCAGGGCAGCGGTCGTGTCGGTCCAGGTATCGGCGATGAAGCGGCGTCTCATAGGGTCTCTTAGGGTTTGGGGATCGTCACTGCGATCGAATCCTGGTGATAAAAGTCGATGGTCAATGCCGCAGACTTCCGCCCATCCCACATCGCCTGTGTGATCGGGAACTGGAGCACAACCACGCCATCCGCCGTCATCCCCGGAGAGACTGTCGATTCACGCAGAAGCGGATTCGCGATCTTCGACTTCAACTCCGGGAATGCAGCGGTAACGGCTGAGAGGTCTGCCTGCTCGATCGCACTTGTGCCCAACTGCCCATTGCCCGTATCGAGCACCGCATGAAAGTCCTTCAGGAACAGAGGATCGGTTAGGTGGTTCTCGATGTGCACCGCTGCGAAGACGTAGACGCCCTCGTCATGCGAGACCGGCTTGTCGCTGAGGACCTTGAAGCCCTGGGCCTGCTGCTGGGACTTGAAGGTGACGCGGATCGGGAAGACTTCCGTGTGGGTGATCGCAGCCTTTACCGTGCGGCCGGAGAGGTGGTGGTTCACCATCGTCGCTACTGCGCCGAGGATCAGAACCGCGATCAGGATGGGAACGGCATAGTTTCTGCGGGAGGATTGCGCGAAGGTAAGGTCAGCCACGGAATTAGGATATCGTGAACGCCCTACTCGCCTGGCGCGTGCCGTCCCGCTCCAACCGGCGGAGCATCGCGTTCGACCGGATCGATCACCGCTCCGGCAAGCTGAGCGCGGAGAGAATCGTCGTCCGTACGCGCGAAGTAAGCGCGTAGGTCCTCGCCCTCCGTGCGTGCCAGTAGATATGCACGCAGCATCCGCTCGATGGCCGCCGGTACCTCGTCTGCCGCCACGCGGTATCCGAGTGCGCGAGCCGGCCGTGCATACTTGCCCACCGCTCCGCCAACGCAGAAGTAAAAGGCATCCACCGACAGGCCGTCCTTCTTGATCTTCTTGCCCTCGAGCCCTATGTCGGCGATCCAATGCTGGCCGCAGGAGTTGGTGCAGCCCGTGACATGCAGCCTGATCTGCTGGTCGAAGCCGGGAAGCCGGTCTTCCATCTCGGAGACCAGCCATTTGCTGAAGCCCTTGGTCTCTGCGATGGCGAGCTTGCAGAACTCGGTACCAGTGCAGGCGACTGCGCCCCGCCAGAAGGCGGAGATATCGACGTGCAGGCCGAGCGAGTTCAGCTCG
The DNA here is from genome assembly GCF_014203275.1 of Granulicella aggregans. Lineage (GTDB taxonomy): Bacteria > Acidobacteriota > Terriglobia > Terriglobales > Acidobacteriaceae > Edaphobacter. Next base: position 222,712 of record NZ_JACHIP010000005.1, on the reverse strand, counting down.
ATGACCAGAGCCGCCGTCTCACGGTCCGGCACATTGACCAGAACGATGTTCTGCATGATCGTCGCGCGGAGCTGTCCGTTGCCGTATTTGTCGGACAAGTCTGCCAACTTGGCCAGCTGGTCGCCGCTGAGCCGGCCATTCAGGACGCTTGCGCCGACGGAGCTGAGCCCGGGCTGGCGCTGCGGGGTGATGCCGATGTGGTCGCGATAGATATCGTCCAGAAGATGTTCATCGGTCGCAGGCGCGCCATCCAATTTGTAGCCCAGCTTCTCCTCGATCGCCTCAAGCATCGACTCCGCAGTCCATCCATGGCGCATGAAGAGATACTTGATGCGGGCGCGGGTACGGTTTTCACGCAGGTCCTGCTGCTCGCGGAAGATGCGAACTACCGCTTCGACGACGTTGTAGGCCTCTGTCTGCTTGATGAACGCAGGGATGCGGACGGCCATGTGTGGCTCGGTCGAAAGTCCGCCGCCGACGCGCAGCGTGTAGCCAATCTCATCGCCGCGTTGGATCGCAGTCAGCGCGACATCGTTGATCTCCGGATAGGAGCACCACTCCGGGCATCCGGTCACCGAGATCTTGAACTTACGCGGTAGATTGTAGAACTCCGGGTTCGCCGTGAGCTTCTGCGCAATCTCCAGCGCAAGCGGGCTGGCATCGAGCAGCTCATGGTTGTGCAATCCCGCAAGTGGGCAGCCGGTCACGTTGCGGACCACATCGCCGCAAGCGCCTTTGGGCGAAAGCCCGACAGCAGTCAGCGCGTCTACAACCTCGGGCAGCGCCTCAATGGTCAGCCAGTGAAGCTGAATATTCTGCCGCGTGGTGATATCGGCGAGGTTGCGGGCGTACCTCTTCGTGAGGTCCGCGATGACGCGGGTCTGGGCGCTGGTCAGCATACCGTTGGGCATGCCGATACGCATCATGAAGTACTCGCTTGCCTTACCCTCGCCCGCCGTGCCGCCGGTCACACCCAGCCCGTCGCCCTGCGTGTAAACGCCCCACCACTTGAAATAGAGGCCGGTCCACTCCGGAAGCACGGAATCGCGGCCTTCCTTCGCAAACTGACGGACCTCGTCCCATGCGTCCCACGGATTCTTGGCAAGCTTCAGCCGTTCGGACTTCTGAGCTTTCGTCTCCTTGACGGGCTTGGGGGAAGTTACGGCAACTTCAGGGGCGGTATCGGACATGCTGATCCTTTTGATGTTTACTAGACACTTTTTGAGCTATCGGTATGCAGAAAATAAAAAAGCCCACATGATTTGTGGGCGGCTGGGGCTGTGTTCTGGCTCGGACTGGAGGGGGACGGAGTCTACGAGACGGTACAGAGCGGACAGCGCGCAAGGCAGCGACAACAGCTGCAGTGGGTCGTGGCGCGCATGAGAGGGGAATAAGCCATTCAGTTAAGGTTAATGGCAGCACCTGTGTGCGTCAAGCGTGGCCTCAGCCGAACCATCCGAAAGGTGCGTTATCGTGCACTTTCGGAATGCGAAGGCAGGGCACCCCCGCGAGAGAAGTGGAGCGAACGATGCAGGCAACTCGTGCATCGGAACGGACGGATTTGAAGCGGACGAAGAATATACTCATACCATCGCAGACGGGAGCGACGCAGCTCATTGCTGTAACACTGTGAGCAAGTCATGGAGCGTACCTCTGGTTTTGAAATCCGGGGAGCGTCCGATCATCGCACAGCGAATGCGTTTTGTCGCCGAAAAGAATTGATCTTTGGCGATTGTGGTCTGAAGCCGACCCAGCCCCTCTGTTCCGGGTGCATGATTGTCCTCTGGAGACTAAGTATTGATTCGATTGGCCGCCGCTCTCTTCCTGCCGAATGTTCTAGTTGCTGCGCCTTTCAGAGCGCGGCTTTCGAATCTGGATCTGACGATCGTTGCGCTCTATCTGGTCGGCATTACGATTTTTGGCCTGCGCTTTCGCGGAGGTAAAGACCGTTCGCTGAAGAACTACTTTCTTGCGGGCAACACGATCCCCTGGTGGGCGATAGGCCTCTCCATCGTTTCGGCGGAGACCAGCACGCTCACCATCATCTCGATCCCGGGCGTCGCCTTCGCGGGGAACTTCGGCTTCCTGCAGGTGGTCTTCGGATACATGATCGGGCGCATCGTTGTGGCGTCGATCTTTCTTCCGAAGTACTTCCAGGGCCAGATGATGACGGCCTATCAACTGATCGACAACCGCTTCGGCCACGCCCTCCACAAAGTGACGGCGGGCCTGTTTCTGCTGACGCGTGCCGCAGCCGAGGGAGTTCGCGTCTTTGCCGTCTCGATCGTGGTTGGAATCGCGATTGGGACGAGGGACGTGCTCTCGATCGCGATCATCTCCGCGCTGACGCTGCTCTATACGTTTGAGGGCGGCATGGCGGCAGTGATCTGGACCGACGTCGTCCAGATGGCGATCTACGTCGGCGGCACCGTCGTTGCCATCCTGACCCTCGGCCAGCACGTGCCGGGAGGATGGACGGAGATCCATCGCGTTGCGGATGCGGCCGGTAAATTTCATCTCTTCAACTTCGCGATGAACCTGACGACTGCGTACACGTTTTGGGCAGGCGTGATTGGAGGGACCTTCCTGACGATGGCCTCGCACGGTACCGACCAGTTGATGGTTCAACGCATGCTCGCGGCGAAGAACCTGCGCGAGTCACGACTGGCTTTGCTAGGTTCAGGCGTGGTGATCTTTATCCAGTTCACGCTCTTCCTATTGATCGGAACCGGGCTGTACGTCTTCTACGGCCTGCATCCGACGGCCTTCGCGAGCGCGGACCGCATCTTCCCCACCTACATCGTTCGCGAGATGCCGACAGGCGTTGCTGGCCTCATGGTGGCCGCGATCCTGGCGGCAGCGATGTCGAATCTCAGCGCGGCGCTGAACTCGCTCTCCTCGACGACCGTCGTCGACTTCTACATGCGCTGGCGGCCCGAGGCCGGCGACAGTGAGCGCATTATGGTCTCCCGCTCGTCGACAGTGATGTGGGCGGTGGTGCTCTTCGCCATCGCGGTCTACAGCGTAGGAGTGGGCGGCAAAGGTCATGTGGTGGAGGTGGGATTGTCGATTGCTTCGGTGGCCTACGGTGCGCTGCTTGGGGTCTTTCTGCTGGGTGCCCTGACAAAGTATGCGACGCAAGGGGGAGCGATTGTGGGGATGGTTGTTGGGTTCGCGCTCAATGTAGCGTTATGGCAGTTTCCGAACGCGCTGGTGCTGGCGAATGGATTTGTGCTTCCGAAAGTTGCATTTACCTGGTATGTCCTCATCGGGTCGGTTGTGACCTTCGCCGTCGGATCGCTCGCCAGCCTTGTTCTTCGCAAGTCGTCGAAACAGGTGCGCTCGGTGGCAGCCTTGCTGCTTCTCTCCGTCATTTTGAGCGGAGCGTCGCGCTTCTGCGACGCGCAGTCGAAGGACCCCGACGCGCAATCCATTGCCACTGTCTCTAGAACCATTTCAACCACGACCGCGCCTGACTTCTCTCCGATCTCAACTCTCGTTAACGAAGCGATTGCCGCGAAGAAGCTGCCGGGCGCGGTAGTTGTCGTTGGGCACAACGGCAAGGTCGTCTTCAAGCAGGCATACGGCGATCGCAAGCTGGCGGGTGAGCCGGGGCTCGAGGGCAAACCATCGCCAGCAGAGCCGATGACCGAAGACACCATCTTCGATATGGCCTCGTTGACGAAGTGTCTCGCGACTGCGACGGCAATTATGCAACTCTACGAGTTACATGAATTCGATTTCGATGATCCGGTGGCGAAGTATCTGTCCGAGTTTGCTGCGAATGGCAAAGAGCACGTCACAATTCGAGCGCTGCTGACGCACTACTCGGGCCTGCCGCCGGATGTGGACTTGAAAGATGCCTGGGGACTAGCCTCTCCGGATAAGGCCGAAGGTTACAAGCGGGCTTTTGCTTCACCGCTTGTGGCTTTGCCGGGGACACACTTTGAATACTCGGATATTAACTTCATCGTGCTGGGCGCTCTGGTGGAGAAGCTGAGTGGGGAAACACTGGATGTGTATGCGTCGGATCATATCTTCAAGCCGTTGAAGATGGAGCACACGCGCTTTCTCCCACTGGATAGAGGATGTGGTCCGATCGTATGGCCGGGAGCCAGATTAGGTGCACGGAGTACGTTTGCCTGCCTGCCTGCCCAGTGGTCGCGGGCCGCCTGGATTCCCAACGCCGCTCCGACGGCGCATGACAATGAGTTGGATGCGTCGGTGAATCCTGACTTTGATCATCTTCTGCGTGGGGTCGTGCATGATCCAACAACAAGAAGAATGGGCGGAGTTGCGGGGCAGGCGGGTGTGTTTTCTACGGCAACTGATGTGAGTCTGTATGCTTCGGCGCTGATGGAGAAGCTGGTGCATGGGACGGGCCCATTTCCGCTGAAGCAGGCCACATTGAAACTGATGACTTCGGCGGAGCAGCCGGGCACAGCGGAGTCCGGAGCGACGGTGTTCACTTCGGATGGCAAGCCCACCAAGGGCATCGCGGTTCGCGGGTTTGGGTGGGACATGAACACGGCATTCTCCCGGCCTCGGGGTGAGCTATATCCGATTGGAAGCTTCGGGCATACGGGGTTTACCGGGACATCGTTGTGGATGGATCCTGCGAGTGATAGCTATGTGGTTCTGCTGGCAAATGCAGTTCATCCGAGGGGCGGAGCGCCGATATCGGGGTTGCGGGGGCAGGTGGCTACGGCTGCGGCGAGGGCGCTTGGTGTGGCGGCACAAGCAGGTCCTCCGCCTGCGGCGAAGGATGACAAGGGTAGTGTTGCGAAGGTTCTGACTGGCATCGATGTGTTGGAGAAGACAAACTTCACGGCGCTGAAGGCTGCGACGAAGGACGGCCATCTTCGAGTGGCTCTACTCACGAATCAGACGGGGCTCGATTCAGCCGGACGACGAACGATCGATGTGTTGAAAGCCGCGCCGGGAATGGAGTTGACGATGCTTTTCTCGCCCGAGCATGGGATCGCCGGCGCCAAGGACTCTTTCAACCTAAAGAGTGGGGTGGATGCTGTGAGCGGCGTGCCGGTTATCAGCCTCTATGGACCTAAGAGTTCGGACAAGCGGCCAAAAGTTGAGGATCTTGCAAAGCTCGATGCAGTCGCGATTGACCTGCAGGATGCGGGGGTTCGCTTCTATACGTATGAGTCCGTCATGGGCTACTTCATCGAGGCTGCTGGCAAGGCTGGGACGCCGATCTTCGTGCTTGACCGACCCGACATTGTAGGAGGGGAGATGGTGCAGGGGCCGGTCTCCGATGCTGGCAAAGAGGCCTACGTCAACTACAGGCCGGAGCCCTTGCGGCAAGGCATGACTCTCGGAGAGCTGGCGCAGATGTTCAACGGCGAAGACCGTCTGCGAGCGAAGTTGACGGTGGTACCAATGGAAGGTTGGCATCGCAATGAGTACTTCGACGAGACAGGACTGAAGTGGGTGAATCCGAGCCCGAACCTTCGGTCTATTGCTGCGGCGGCGCTCTATCCTGGCGTTGGATTGCTGGACTATACGAACGTATCCGTAGGACGCGGCACGGCGACGCCGTTCGAACATATCGGAGCCGCATGGATCAAAGGCGCAGAGCTGGCGGCTTACCTGACCGCAAGGAAGATTCCCGCGGTGCGGTTCACGGCTACGAAATTTTCGGTGGCAGACGATGAGAATCGCTACCCGTTCCACGGGCAGGAGATCGAGGGCGTCGCCATGGCGGCCGTGGACCGGAAGGCGCTCGACGCTCCAGAGTTGGGCATTGAGCTGATTGCGGCCTTGCATAAGCTCTATCCAGAGCAGTTCAAGATGGCGAAGACCTCGGCACTGATCGTGAACGATGCCACGATGGAGGCGCTGGAAAAGGGAATCGATCCGCGCGAAATTGCGGCGGGATGGGTAGCGGGGATCGCCGAATTCAAGGCTAAGAGGGAGAAGTATCTGATCTATAAGTAGGGCGGCGCTTGTTTCGCGATGATTCATATGCAGTTGTTGTGAATTGAGTGACAATAGACAATTGCATGGAAATGAATGACGGAGGAGTCTGCCCTTGCCGCGGATCAATTTTCAACAACAGTTGGTTGCGCTGAAGGACAAACTGCTCGCCATGGCAGCATTGTCGCAGCAGGCACTCGAGTTTTCGGTGGAGGCCTATCTGGCCGGCGATATGACTCTCTGCGCGCATGTTCTGGAGATTGAAGCTGCGATCAACGCCGCAGAGACTTCGGTGGACGACATGGCCTACGACCTGCTCGCGAAGGAGCAGCCGATGGCGATCGACCTGCGCTTCATCCTCTCGGTCATCAAGATCAACAGCGATCTCGAACGCATTGGCGACCAGTCGGCGAACATTGTGCAGCGGGCTCGATCGTTGAAGGACGCGCCTCAGATCTCCCTGCCGGTCGACATCCAGACGATGAGCGAGAAGGTGGGAGTGATGATCCGCACGGCCATTCAGGCTCTGCTTGAAGCCGATGCGAAGTTGGCGGAGTCCGTGCTGGCGATGGATGATGAGGTCGACGAGATGAACCGTTCAGTGCAGACGGAGCTGATTGGCGTGATGCAACAGCATTCGCTGGTGAGTGAGCAGGCTCTGAACGCGATCCTGATCTCAAGGAACCTGGAGCGGGCGGCGGACCATGCGACGAACATCGCGGAAGATGTCATCTTTTGGGTCCGTGGGTCGGATGTGCGACACAAGATGTCGCTGAGTGAGGCTGACTAGTCGCAATCCCTCAAGGTTGAGAGAAGAACGAGATAGCTTGCTTTATTCATGGGATACAGAGGCGGCGCGATCTGCACTGCCTGCATCCTTAGGGAATGTGCGCGTACGCAGCTAGCGTCAGCGGCGAGGATATGTGAAGATGCTCCCAAATCTGGGAGTGCGCATGCGATCCTTGCAATTCCCTGAACAGCAAGATCTTCCGCCAGCAATGATGGAGCCCTCCCCATGTATCACCACATAAAGAAACTCATGTACACCGTTAATATCGGAACGCCGGACCCCAGGTTCGGCAGGATGCTGCTGGAGCAGTTCGGTGGTGCAAACGGCGAACTTGCCGCGGCAATGCAATACACCGTGCAGGGCTGGAACTGCGTCGACGATCTCGGCCGACGCGACTTGCTGCTCGATATCGGCACGGAAGAGCTGAGTCACCTGGAAGTGGTTGGCGCTCTGATCCGCATGCATCTTGCGCCATTGAAGACCGATCGCGAGGCCGCCGAGGCAGATCCTCTGGTGACGATTGCGGGTGGCGGAGGAGTAGGCATCTTCGATTCTATGGGCAATGCATGGACCTCTGACTATCTTCAGATTACCGGCGAGCTGGATGTAGATCTGCGAAGCAACATCGCAGCTGAGGCCCGCGCGAAGATCGTCTATGAACGGCTGATCGACCATACAGACGATCCAGGTTCGATCGACACATTGCAGTTCCTGATGACGCGCGAGATCACACACATGAAGGCGTTCTCAGCGGCGCTTGAGAGCCTGGAGAAGAGTCCGTTTTCGATCGGAATGCTGAAGCCAACTCCAGGAATCGTGGACGAGTATTTCAACGGCTCGACGGGCGACGGAAGCGAAGGCGACACGGATATGCGTGGGCCATGGACGACGGCGTACGGCCTGCACGTTGTGGAGTCGCAGGTGGCTGGCGGCAAGGGGCTCTCGGTAGGTGACGTCAACGGAAAGATCGGCGGCGAGGAGCGAGGCAAGCAGGATGATGCTCAGAAGGCAGCCACGTCCGTGGGCACCGGCAAGCTTAGCTCAAAGCCGAAGAGTTCAAATGTCAAAGTCCACAAGGAGAGTGTGGAAGAGCTAGTTACGAAGTAACAGAATCAACGGGTGCAAACAAAAGAGGCAGCCTTTTAGGCTGCCTCTTTTGTTTGCGTTGTAGTAAACGTTTCGTTTACGCCGGGCTGGGCTGGCTGTCGCCGAAGCCGGGCTTGCGACCGACCTCTGGCTTGATGACCTTCTGTACATCGCCACCGCCGCCGGGACCCACCTGGGAGAGCGGAGAACGCGCCTCAGGAAGTTCCTTGCCTTCGATGATCAGTTTGATCTCTACCGCGTCGAGCGTCTCGCGCTCGAGCAGGGCAGCCGACATGCGGTGCATGATGTCGTGGTTGTTGTCGAGGATGCTGTAGGCCGAAGCGTAAGCCTCATCAACGAAGCGGCGAACTTCCACATCGATCTGCTTGGCGGTGTCGTCGGAGAAGTCGCGGGACTGGCCGATCTCTCGACCGAGGAAGACCTCCTGCTCCTTCTTGCCGAACGTCATCGGCCCAAGAGCCGACATGCCGTACTCGCAGACCATGGCCCGAGCGAGCGATGTAGCGCGCTCGATGTCGCTGCCGGCTCCGGTCGTCATCTGCTTGAGGAAGATCTCTTCAGCAACGCGTCCGCCCATCATCATGGCGAGACGGGTCTCGAGATAATCCTTTGAGACGGTGTGGTTGTCGCCATCCGGAAGATAGACGGTGACACCCAGCGCCATTCCGCGAGGAATGATCGTGACCTTGTGCAGCGGGTCCGAGTGATCTCGAAGTGCCGCAACGAGGGTGTGACCGGCCTCGTGGTAGGCGGTGGTCTTCAGTTCATCCGGGCTGCGCAACATGGACTTGCGCTCCGCACCCATCAGCACTTTGTCCTTGGCAACTTCAAAGTCGTACATGTGTACGGCCTTGCGGTTGAAGCGGGCGGCGGTGAGAGCAGCCTCATTCACCATGTTCGCCAGGTCGGCACCGGAGAAACCCGGTGTTCCACGAGCGAGCTGGTTGAGGTTGACATCCTCGGCCATGGGAACCTTCTTCGAGTGAACGCGGAGAACCTCTTCGCGACCACGAATGTCCGGGCGATCGACAACGACGCGACGGTCGAAACGGCCAGGGCGGAGAAGTGCCGGATCGAGAACGTCGGGGCGATTGGTTGCAGCAATGAGGATGACGCCATCGTTTGCTTCGAAGCCGTCCATCTCGACCAGAAGCTGATTAAGGGTCTGCTCACGCTCGTCGTGCCCGCCGCCAAGGCCTGCGCCACGGTGACGGCCTACGGCGTCGATCTCATCGATGAAGATGATGCAAGGGGCGTTCTTCTTTCCCTGCTCAAAGAGGTCGCGAACGCGGCTTGCGCCGACGCCGACGAACATTTCGACGAAGTCCGAACCGGAGATCGAGAAGAAGGGAACGTTCGCTTCACCCGCGACCGCCCGAGCAAGCAGAGTCTTACCCGTGCCGGGAGGTCCGACGAGAAGGACGCCCTTAGGGATGCGGCCGCCGAGGCGCTGGAACTTCTGGGCTTCGCGAAGGAACTCGATGATTTCCTTGAGCTCTTCTTTGGCTTCGTCAACGCCAGCGACATCCTTGAAGGTGATCTTCTTCTGCTGCATGGAGAGCAGACGGGCGCGGCTCTTGCCGAAGCTCATCGCCTTGTTGCCGCCGGACTGCATCTGGCGCAATAGGAAGAACCACAGGCCGAGCAGAAGAGCGAACGGCGCAATCGAGATCAGCAGGCTGATCCACTGATTGGAGTTCTGGTCTTTGATCGTGACCGAAACGCCATGCTCCTGCAGCGTCTTATACATGTCCGGGTAGTTAGCCGGAATGGTAGTGCGGAACTGGTTCTTAGGATCGTCCTGGTAGTGGCCCGTGACCTCAGCGCCGTTCACGACCACGTCCTTGACCTTGCCTGTGCTGGCGTCATTCAGAAACTGTGACAGGCTGACGGAGTGATCCTGTCCCATGCCCGTGCCCTTGACGACGAACTGCCAGAGGCAGATCAGGCAGGCGATCATGAAGACCCAGATGAGAATTTGTTTAACGGTTGAGTTCAAGTGCATTTCCTCGTTTTCCTACTTCGGCTTATCCCGGCCGGTTTGACTCTGTCCGGCTGACTTAGGAGCCCAGTAGCCGAAGACTATCGGTGGCCTGGTGCATGGGGAGGCCGATAGAGTTGCGGAAACCTGGACAGCTATCCATTAGACGACACTTTGTTCACAACGGTTCAGGAGTCTGATGAGACGGGTTTCGGCCCACCAAAGTAGTGCCTCCCAATTGATCACAATTCTACTCTGGAGAACGATACTTCCGTGCAGATGGTTTTGCGGAAGTTACGAATGGTTTTGGGCGCCCAAGGTGCCGAGGAGGCCTTGATCGGCCGACGACGGAGCCTGAACTATGGGATTTTGGCGAGATTTGGAAGCACTGTTCAGTGCAAGTCGCGGGAAAGCCGTAGCTCGCGGATCGAACGCTCCGCCCGGAGGTGGTTCGAAAGTTGCAGGATTGCCCCGTTTCGGGACGTTACCGTTGGGTGCCGCTGCAGGCCACAGAGAGCGAGCAGGCGGGCTGTCTCCTCAAACGAGAGGCGCGCGCCAAGCTGCCGGGCGGCGGCGCGCAGTACGCGGCGGCGAAGTGCGGGGTCGAGTGAGCGGAGGCGCTCGATCTCGATCGATAGTGCTGAATTAGCGGGGTTTGTGCTCACCGACCGGCCGCCGCCACGGACGGGTTTGCCTGGCAGAAGAAGCTGCGGGAGAAGCCGGGCGATTTCGGATTGCCAGCGCGATTCCTCGTCACGGGCAAGTTCGGCGATGTTGGCGAGGGCTTGGTCGAGATTGGGGTTGAAGGTGCGGAGGAGCGGCATGAGCTCGTGGCGCACGCGGTTGCGGGTGTGGTGTGTGTCGGCGTTCGAGGAGTCTTCGCGCCAGGGCTGGTTGAGGTCACGGAGGTACGTCTCTATCTGGGATCGGCGGGTGGCGAGGAGGGGACGGATAATTCTTCCCGTTTTGGGCTTTTCCGGAATTAAGACGGGGTGGATTGCACTCAGGCCGTCGGTCCATGCCCCGCGTAGCAGCTTCATCAGTACGGTCTCGGCCTGATCGTCGAGGGTGTGAGCGGTAAGGATGGCATCAGCTTGATTGGTGGCGAGGAGACTGTGGAACGCCGCGTAGCGCAGGTTTCGCGCGGCCTCTTCCATGCTCTCGCCGGTCGCTTCGATGTGGGCGGGAGCGTCGGCGTCGATGCGATGCAGCGAGACTTCAAGGCGGGTACAGAGGTCGGCGACGAAGGCGGCGTCTGCATCGGCTTCCGCACCGCGAAGGTTGTGATGGACGTGGACGGCGGACAGGACGACTCCGAGGGACTCTTTGGGCTGACGATTCGCGGCGTGAAGGGCGAGCAGGAGGGCAACGGAGTCGGCTCCGCCGGAGACGGCAGCGCAGAGGCGGTCGCCGGGGCGGAGGTATTCGCGGGAGAAGGGGAGCATCGGTATGAGTTTACGTGGGTTGACTGAACGGAGGTTGGGAAGGCGGTTCGTGCTTCGCACAAATGTCCCACCCATCGAGTGAGGCAACGCGCGATGGATGAGGCACCGGGCGGAGTGGATCAGGAGAAGTTGTGCGGAAGATGCTTGAGATATCGAAGCGGGCGCTTGAAAAGGTAGGAAATGGGGTAGCGATAGCTAGTCGCGAGGTCTCCACCCGTGGTGAAAGTTTGAGTGTTGTCTCTGTACCTATCGACGAGACCGAGATGGCCGAGCGCGAGACGCCCGGGAATGGCGGCGAATTTCTGGTCACCGGGGTGAAGTTCGACGGCATTGATTCGCTCCCCGAAGAATGGGCTGGTGCGGAAGATCACGTCATACATGCCGGGCGCGATTTCTGCTTTCCAGTTGCCATCTTGATCGGTCTTGCTCTCAATGATGCTTTGCCCGTTAGCGGCGAAGATGACATAGCCTTGCGCGGGTAGAGGACCACCATTTGGCGCTGTGAAGCGGCCGCTTACGATCGCTTTTCCTGCTGTGGGAGTCGATTGTGCATGCACCGCAGCGGTCGAGAGAGCGGCTCCGAGCAGCAGACCCGCAGCTCGTGATGTGAAACCCGAGCCCGCAAGTTCCTGTGCAGTTACGAGTGATCCATCCACACGTTTCGTGATGCGCGCACAGAGGTGGCCTTCGTTTTCGGCGAGGGTGCGCTCAATCTGGCGCGGGGTCATCGCCGCGAAGTTGTGGACGTGTTTCTGGCAGCAGGAGCAGTGTCGTTGCGCCAAAGTGCCGGACATGTTGTCCCATGACTCGGTGCAGGGCGACTCTATTGCGAGTTCGAGCTGCGGCCTTCTCTGGCGCATGGTTGCTCCTTATGCAAAGCAGTGACACCGAGAGCATATCGCATGCTCGGCTGGGCGGGCATGTATGGCGGATATACTGCTGCGATGTTCGAGATACGGTTAGCTACTTTGGAAGATGCCGAGTTGATCGGCCAGCAGCGGCGGCAGATGTTTCTGGATGCGGGGCAGCCTGACGACGCGGTAATGGCGGCAATGGAGGAGGCGTTCGTGCCTTGGGTGCGGATGAAGATCGTCGAGGACCGCTACATTGGCTTTTTAGCCAGTGAGGACGGCGTGGTCGTAGGCGGCGCCGGCTTGTGGCTGATGGAGTTTCCACCCCACTTTCTCGATCCCGCGCCGTTGCGGGCGTACCTGCTGAACTTCTATACAGCGGCGGAGTTTCGCGGCCGCGGGCTGGCGAAGACGCTGCTGGCGAAGTGCGTCGAGGAGGCCCGGCTGCGCGGCTGCGAGGTGGTGACGCTTCATGCCTCGAAGTTCGGCAAGCCGATCTATGAGAAGAACGGCTTCCGCCAGACCAACGAAATGATGCTCTTGTTCAACCCTCGCAAAGGCGATAAGACCGTAAGCGCCGCAGACGAGACAGTCAGCAGCGAAGCCCAGGCAGCGAGGTAGTCCCGTCCACATCCGTGCAAGTTGTTATAGTTAGGTGGTTATGCGAGTCCATGTAATTCTCCCAGCGGCGGGCCTTGGCACGCGGATGGCTTCGGGCCATGGCGGCCATGTTGCTGCAAATTCTTCAAGCATTTCTGATGGCCTGCATGTTGTCCCTGCGATGGCGGCATCGGCATCCGTTGCAGTGATGCCAACTCCTGCGCCGAAGCAGTTTCTTACGATTGGCGGCAAGCCAATCCTGATCCACACGCTTGAGGCCTTTCTTGCAGTGGAGCGCGTCGACGCGATCTACGTCGCGGTGAAGCCGCAGGAGATGGAGCGGGTGGGGCAGCAGATCGACAAGGCAAACCTATCCCAGCATGCCCGAATCTTCGTGGTGGAGGGCGGTGACAGCCGTCAGGATTCTGTGGCGAAGGCTCTGGCGGAGGTTGGCGGCAAGTATGCCGCTGCGGCCGACGACGTGGTGCTCGTACACGATGCTGTGCGACCGCTGATCGAATCGGCGACGATCGACAAGACCATCGACGCGGTGCTGAAGCATGGCGCGGCAATCGTCGGCCTGCCGGCGGTCGACACGATCAAGCAGGTAGAGCGTACTGCCGATGGCGCATTGGTCAGTTCAACCATCCCGCGAGAGCGCGTAGTGTATGCGCAGACGCCGCAGGGCGCTCGCTACGCGACGATGCAGCGTGCCTTTGATGAAGCTGCCAACGATGAGTTTCAGGGCACCGATGAGGCAAGTCTGCTCGAACGGGCTGGAGTGCCAGTTGTAGTTGTCGCAGGATCGGCGAGGAACTTCAAGGTGACGCAGCCGGGCGATCTGGAGCTTGCGGAGTTCTATCTTGAATCGGGAACGAGGCACGCATGAGCATGAGGATTGGGTACGGCTTCGACTCGCATGCGTTCAAGGCGGGAGTTCCGCTGGTGATCGGCGGGTTGAAGATGGAGCATCATGAGGGGCTGGCAGGGCATTCGGACGGTGACGTACTGCTGCATGCGATCACCGACGCGCTGCTGGGTGCCGTCTCGGCGGGCGATATAGGCAGCTTCTTTCCGCCTAGCGATCCGCGCTGGAAGAACGCCGACTCGGCGATCTTTCTCGAGACAGCTCTGGAAGAGATTGCGATGGCTGGCTACCGCATCGTCAATATCGATACGGTGCTCGTGCTGGCCGCGCCGAAGATCGGACCGATCTCCGGCGATCTGCGGCAGCGAGTAGCTGAGCTACTGCACCTGAAGCCGAGCGAAGTCGGCATCAAAGCGAAGACCCCTGAGGGCTTGAACCAGGATCACGTGGCCGTAGCTCACGCGACCGTGCTGCTCGAGAGCATCGTCGTCTCGGACGGGCTGGAGCGGATGACGGCTGAGGCTGAATCGGACGCGGAGATCAACGGTGTGGTGGAGAGCCTAATTGGCGGAAGGCATGACATGACAGCCCTGGGCCGGAAGGTCCCGGGGTTCGATGCGGATGATCTGACCTGACTCAGCGTTGTTGAAGCGGTGCTGCGGCTACCAAAACGCCTTCGCGCGCCATGGCGGGAGCTATCCTGTCTCGGTCTTGTTCCCCGCCGCCTTGTTTAGAAGAAGTGTTGAGGTACTGATTGAGCAGGCTGGTATCCGCCGATACGGCCCGGTGCTGCCTTGCCGGCTCAGAGGTCTCCTGTGGGACGACCGCACGGCGTTCCGAACTTCGGCGATCGTCTGTCCGGGGGGCAGAGCCGGAGCCGCTTACATCTTGCCGGTCTGACGCGCGGCGCAGGGGGCCAGTGTAGTTCTCGTCGGGTCGTCTGTCCGTGGCCCGTCGGTAGGGGCCGCTGTGGTCGCTGGCGCGCCGCTTGACCCCGGAGAAGTGGGCGCGGGTGCGAAACCGGGAGCCTCGGGGCGAGGCATTCTTCAGGTCAGCGAGCGGAGACGTAGGTGATGCCGGCACCGCAGGAACAATCGCGCCGTTCCGAATGGGAGACTGTCCTGACGCCGACTTGGGAGAAGATTCGATGTGGTGCAGGAGGTCGTAGACGCTGAGAACCGTGGCGGCGTCTGCCGGCTGCCTGGACCGATCACAGAGCTCCGGAAGAGCGGAGAGCAGGGAGCCAATCTGCTGGTCCGACAGTCGCAGAGATCCACGAAGCTCGTCGTTCGCGCTGATTGTTGATCCCGCAGGAACCAGGCTAACAAGGAGCTGAAAGGTCTCGTGGGCAATCTGCGGATTGATATAAAGTCTCTGAGCCTCTTCCACGAACTGCTCAATGGAAGTGGCCGGGAGATCGCCATTTCTTTTGCGATTCGAGCTGCGGGCAACCGCTGCGCGAGCCAATCGAACGATCGCGCGAAGCATGAGAAATGCCAAGATGCCCGCCGTTCCGCAGAGAATCGGCCAGATTACCTCGTTCCTCACTCCGGACACGGTGATCGCCGTCATGCTGGGAGCGGCCAGCGCGGGAGATGCGCAGAACGCAAGTAGGAACACGATGGCTGAGGTGCCCAGCGCACACCTTGCCGCCGCCGCAGACCGCAGCCAATTTGCACTCAGGTTGATCTCTGAAGGGCCTCTGTCTGGTTGTCGGGCGACGGGGCTGCCGGTTGGCATGAACTTCTCCGCGGGATCGATCTCAAAATCGCTTAAGTGCTCTGGCCCGGGTGAAGCAGACGGCCTTCGACGAGAGTGTAACCCGTGGTAGCAGCGTCGCGACATGCTGCTTTAGTGGTGCGCCGAAGTAAATACGACGAAGAAAATCAACGCGATACCGGCAACCACCAGGGCAAGGAGCGAGCAGATGAACCACGCTGCGCGCCTCTCTTCCCGCTCAGTTGGGTGAGTGATGCCGAAGACATCGATGAAGACTCGGGTTAGAAATCGGAACGGGTTCATGGGGAGATAGTGAGGTCAGTATCGCCAGGTGACTGACAATCGGGAACCTTGCAAGCATAGGAGATCAGTAAGGAGATGGCAATTGCTCGCCCGGCAACTGCAATCTCGTCGGCAATCTCTGACTTCGAACTTCCGGCTTTGAACTCCCTAGGAACAGCTTTGTGATCGGATCCCCGCGATCGACACTGTCCCGTCTAATATGGAGACGAAGCTGGAAGTTGAAGATCGGGGACCAGGTTTGACTGAATTTGTAATCAGGCTCGCGGACGAACGAGGGAAGATTCAGGAGCAGACGCACTCGGCTGCGACGGCCGACGAACTGCGGTCGCGATTCACCCAGGCTGGCTACTACGTCTACTCGGTGAAGTCGCGCAACGTGCTCGGCGGCAGCTCGAAGAAGAAGGTGAATCTCGACACCTTTCTGGTCTTCAACCAGCAGTTTCTTACGCTGATCAAGGCGGGACTGCCGATCCTGGGGTCTTTGGAGCTCCTTGCCCGCCGCCAGAAGATTCCTTCATTTCGGGCGCAGTTGGAGGACGTCGGCGCCAGGGTGAAGACGGGGCAGTCGATCTCCGAGGCATTTGAGGCGCAGGGCGGATTCTCTCTGGTCTACACGACGACGTTGCTGGCAGGGGAGCGTTCCGGAAACCTTGAAGAGGTGCTGCAACGATATCTCGACTTCCAACGCGTCTCGCTGACCTTTCGCAAGAAGCTCAAGGCGAGTCTGATCTATCCGGCGCTGCTTGTTTTCATGGTGATCGCGCTGTTTATCTTTTTGATTACCTTCGTCGTTCCCCGGTTCGCGCAGCTCTATGACCAATTGGGAACGAAGCTGCCCGCTCTGACGGTGTTGCTGCTCGACATGGGACGATACGCCCAGAGTTACGGGATCTACATCGGAATCGTAGTGCTGACGGTTGGCTTTCTGGGCTACCGATGGATTCAGACCGAGGCGGGCGCGACGACCGTCGACAAAATTCGCATTCGCACCCCGATCGTTGGAAACGTGTGGCTAAAATACCAGGTGGGATTGTTTTCGCGGACGCTTTCGACGTTGCTGACGGGCGGCCTGCCGCTGGTTCCGTCACTCGAGACGGCTGCCCGCTCCATCGACTCCAAGCAGATCGCCATTGCGGTGACTCGCTCCGTTGCGACCGTTCAGGAGGGCAAAGGGCTCTCGGAGAGTCTGCAGGCAACGAAGATCTTTCCCGAACTGGCGATCGAAATGATCGAGGTGGGTGAGTCGACCGGAGCTCTACCGCAGATGCTGAACTCCGTCGCGGAGTTCTTCGAAGAGGATGTCCAGACAAACCTTACAGCCGCGATGAGTCTGATTGAACCGCTCATCCTGATCTTCATGGGTTTAGTGGTCGTGACGATCCTAATCGCGCTCTATCTGCCGATCTTCAGCTTG
The DNA here is from genome assembly GCF_014203275.1 of Granulicella aggregans. Taxonomy (GTDB): domain Bacteria; phylum Acidobacteriota; class Terriglobia; order Terriglobales; family Acidobacteriaceae; genus Edaphobacter. The sequence continues at coordinate 205,700 of NZ_JACHIP010000005.1, read as the reverse complement.
AGCGCAGGAAGCGGGCAATAATCGCAGTTTTGAACTTTCCGGGGTCGTCTGTTCCTCGATGGATCAAAGCGCCGGAAGTTTAGCCTCAGCACGAACTGCGCGTTTCCCGGATTTGGTCGCAATCGCTTGGTTGAAGGCCTCGACGATGCCGCTGGCATTTGCCTGCATATCGTAGCGGCTACGGAAGCATTGCAGGGCACGAGCGCCCATCGCTGCTCTCTCTGACGCCGGGAGGCTAATCCAGCTCTCGAGTGTCGAGACCGCGCCTGCAACGTTATCGTGACCGACGAAGGCGGCGCGATCGTGAAGGATCTCCTTCCAGATGTCGACCTTGTCGGAGATGAGAACGGGTTTGCCACAAGCGAGAGCCTCGGCCACGGCGATACCGAAGTTCTCCTGGTGCGAGGGCAGGCAGAAGGCCTCGCAGCCGTGGAAGGCTCCCCATTTCTGGTCGCCTTCCAGCATTCCCGTCCAGTGAACGCGGTGAGCGAGTCCCAAGCGCTTGGCTTCGGCGACGAGAGCCGATTTGAGACCCGATGTACCCATGTTCGAGGCGCTCGCCTTACTAAGCCCGGTGGCTGCGGCTCCGTCGGGCCCGGCAAAGACAAGTTGAAGATCCGGAACTCGCGATGCGATCTTTGCGAAGGCTTCCAGCAGATGATCGCAGCCCTTCTTTGCATGGATGCGGCCAAGGAAGAGGAGATAGGGCCGAGGCCGGCCATCGGGCTTCCGGAGCTCTGGATGCTCCCGCAGGAAGCTTTCAACAAGGACGGCGGGATCTCCCGAAGGCGCGGTGGCCCCATAAGGAACGACGGAGGCGCGCCAGCGATGTGGCCAGAAACTTTTTGCCGCGTTGACCGCTTCGCCCTCCGAGGTGAAGAGCACTCTATGGGCGTTCCGCAGCACCCAATACTCGTTCAACAGCCAGTAGAGCGTCTTCTTGATGTGCTTGAACGGATGAGCACGCCTGAAGTAGGGATCCAGCATTCCGTGGGTGAAGACGAGGTACGGCTTGCGACCGTTGATTGCGCGGCGGACAGCGTACCCGAGATATTGCCACAGACCGTGAACAACGACGCCATCGAAGCGGTCACGATTGGCGATGAGCCAGGGGATGAGGCGTCTGCTGAAACCGAATCGGGTCGAGACGGGGCCCAGGGCGTGAACAGGGAACGAGATGTCGCGGAGAAACTGTTCGTCGGGATCGTCGAGGGTAACGACCTCGCCCCCGCTGCCGATACCGGGGTAAGCTGTCAAAATCCTGCGAACACTGTTCGAAGGCCCACCCGCCTGCGGGGCAAGCGTCGCAATGATGTGCAGAATCCGCAACTCGTATCCTTCCATTCAAATCATGCGTGGATGGGTATTCCGGTTGAATCGATCTGGGTGCGCCAGTTTATTTTGCGTCAACAAGATAGATACGAACGGGGGGACGAAAAGTCTCCAGGCAGAAACACAGAATGGGAAGTAAAGTTGCAATGGTCTCTGAATCCTAGCGTTTCCGAGCAGGAGAGGCAATGATTGGGTACATTACAGAAGGGCAGGGTCGCAGTAAAGCTGCCTGACCCAGTTGGAGGATGGCTCTGGAACGCTATCTGGTAGATGATGTTGGTCTCTTAGGTCACAGAACGTTCCGATTGTCGACTAACTGAAGAGCTTCAAAGGAGTCTCACAGGCTATGGGAAACGTACCGATGGCAATTCCGCTGGCGGAGGCTGGGGTCGACGAGACTGCCCGGGCGCAGGTGCTTGCTCGTCGCTATCATGCCGATTTCGTTGACTTAAAGAACTTCAAGATCCAGCACGAGCTCTTCAAGAGTGTGCCGGTGGACATGATGTTCCGTTACAACTTTGTGCCGCTGGAGCAGCATGAAGGGCGGTTGGCGATTGCGGTCTCTGACCCGTCGAAGCTCATGGTCCTGGATGAGATCTCGGGCCTGCTCGGCCAGCGACTGGTGACTCGGGTGGCGACGTTGTCGCAGATCACCGACCTGTTGAAGAAGACCGAGCAGTCGCAGCGCGTTCTGGATGAGGCGAGCGAGGGGCTCGCCTTCGACGTTCTGACCAACGACGAGAACTCCGACTCGAACATCTCGATTGAGCGCCTGACCAGCGAAGATGACATCTCGCCCATCATTCGACTTGTCGACACCACGATCTTCACCGCCCTGGAGCGTCGTGCATCCGACATACATCTTGAGACCTTCGACGACTCGCTGCTGGTGAAATACCGGATCGACGGTGTTCTGCAACAGGCGATGGCCCCCATCGCGCGCGAGCACCACCAGACCATACTTTCGCGTATCAAGGTCATGAGCGAGTTGGATATCGCCGAGCGGCGCGTGCCGCAGGACGGTCGTTTCCGGGTGCGCTACAAAGGCCGCCTGATCGACTTCCGTGTCAGCATCATGCCCACCGTCCATGGCGAAAATGCTGTACTCCGCGTGCTCGACAAAGAGTCGATGAGCGAAAAGTTCAAGAAGCTTTCACTCGACGTTGTGGGCTTCGCTGAAAAGGACCTGACCCGCTTCCGCCGCTACATCAAGGAGCCCTACGGGATGGTGTTGGTCACTGGGCCAACCGGTTCGGGTAAGACGACGACTCTCTACGCCGCGCTCAACGAGATCAAGAGCGAAGAAGACAAGATCATCACCATCGAAGATCCGGTCGAGTACCAGATTCGCGGCATCACCCAGATTCCGGTCAATGAGAAGAAGGGGCTGACGTTCGCCCGCGGGCTTCGTTCGATTCTGCGCCACGATCCGGACAAAATTCTGGTGGGCGAGATTCGCGACGCCGAGACAGCACAGATTGCCATTAACTCGGCGCTTACCGGCCACCTTGTCTTTACGACCGTCCACGCCAACAACGTCGTCGACGTGTTGGGCCGCTTCCTGAACATGGGCGTAGAGCCCTATAACTTCGTGTCGGCGCTGAACTGCATCCTAGCGCAGCGGCTCGTTCGAACGGTCTGTGATTTCTGTGCTCGCGCCGTCAAATACACCGATGCGGAGCTTGATCTGAACGGGCTCAACCCGGCCGAGTGGCAGGGCTTCACCTTCCGCGAGGGTACGGGATGTATTGAGTGCGGCGGGACCGGCTTTCGGGGCCGCTCGGCGATCCACGAACTACTCGAACTGGATGACGAGATTCGTGAGATGCTGTTGGCGAAGAAACCCGGGAGCGAAATTCGCAAGAAGGCTAAGGATAAAGGAATGGCGTTCCTCCGCGATTCGGCGATTGACCGGGTCCGCGAGGGCGTGACAACGCTGAAAGAGATTAACAAGGTGACCTTTATCGAGGCCGGAAGGTGAGCGAACAGGCTACTGTTCAACCTCCTCTTAACCAGCTCGATCCCTGTTTGGGATGTTGATTCGAAAGACGTAGATGGTCTTTGGGCCGTAATCTTGCAGGTGCAGGTAAGCTAGGACTCGATGGAGATATTGCCAAAGGCTTTAGGGACCCGGCCACGGCTGGCGGTAGAGATTCGCTGGGGCGGCGTCGTCGCAGCACGGGCGGACGACGCATCGACCGGGGTGCTGTCGGCCGTCGCGAAGGCGGACCTCCCCATCGACGCGGTCGAACCGGGGTTGCGGGCTGGAAACTTCCGTGTCCCATCCGATGTCGTAGCGGCGGTTCGCAAGACGCTCGAGGCTGTGACCGAGAAGGGGATCGGGCGGGAAGTCACACTCGTGGTGCCCGATTCCGCCGTGCGAGTGTTATTGCTGGACTTCGACTCGCTGCCGGGCAAGCCAGTTGAAGCTCTTCCCGTCGTTCGATTCCGGCTGAAGAAGCTGCTTCCTTTTGAAGCGGATGACGCGGCGGTCAGCTATCAGATTATGGGTGGCAAGTCGGGAACCGCGAAGGGCGGCATTCGGGTCGTTGCGGTAGCGATTCCTCGCGAGGTCCTGGCTGAATACGAAGCGGTAGTCCGCGAGGCGGGCTTTGAACCGGGAGCCGTGCTGCCAAGCACCATGGCTGCTATCTCGGGGCTCGGCGAAGACGCAACGGGCGCGCCCGCGCTGGTAGTGAACGCAGGTCCGCAGGCCGTTACGACCGCGATCGTCAGTGGCGGTGTGCTTCTGCTCCACCGCTCCGTCGACATGTCGGGCAATCTGCAGGTTGGGATACTCGCAGAGGCGACCGTATCCATGACCGACGCGCAACAGGAGACCGTGACCGTGCCTCTGTTGCCGCTGATCGACGTCGAGGATTCGCAGCAGGAGTGGGCGATGCAGGAGGCTGTAGATCCGTTCGGCCGCGGCGAAGCTCTACCGCAGGGAACTCGTCGGTCGCTCTACGCAGGCGGACTTTCGGAGGACGCACTGGTAGCGGAGATTGAAGCTCAGGCACTGTCCGAGGCGGCCCTGGAGGCTGCGGCCTACGCCGCCGCCCGGGAAGCTGCGGTAGCGCCAAGGCAGACTCAAGCTCAGATCGCCGAGCAGGGCTATCTCCGCGAAGTGACGCAGGCTGTAAGCGTGGCTGCGGCTTACTTTGAAGACACTCTTGAGAGCTCGCCCAGCGCGGTGTTGTCGGCTGGGAGCGTCAGCGCGCAGTCGCTCGGAGCAATGCTGACTGAGGCGGGGTTTGGAGAGATGATGGAAGCCGGGAGCCGGATTCGGGTTCGCGAGGTGGTCGACGAGGATTCTCTAGCCGGCCAGGCGGTGACGTCGGTCGTGCCGAAGGGCTGGTTGTCGGGAGTTCGGGGGGCGCTGAGAAGCTGATGCTGGTATCTATCAACCTGGCCACCCGGCCGTTCGTGGAACTCAGGCCTCTGTTGGCAAAGCTGCGGCTAGCCATGATCGGTCTGGCGTTGCTGGGAATCGCGCTGATCATCGGACTGCGCGCGTTGAAAGAGCGCGCCGACGCGGCGACGGCACAGATGGACGCTCTGAAGGCGCAGACGGCGGACTACCAGGGGCGCATGCTGAAGAACGAAGCCCGCATGAAGCAGCCGCAGAATCGCGCTGTGCTGGAAAGGGCGCGCTTCCTGAACGAATTGTTCGAGAAGAAGAGCTTTAGTTGGACGGCGGTGATGATGGATCTCGAACGTGTCCTCCCCTCCGGAGTGCAGGTTATGGGCATCGATCCTTCCATCAGTAAGGAAGGCGACGTCAACATCCGCCTTCGCGTGAACGGCGACCGCGAGAAAGCCGTGCAACTGGTTCGGAACCTCGAGAAGTCGAGACGCTTCCTGTCGCCAAGGCTCTCGAACGAATCCCTTCAAGCAAGCCAGGCAGGCGGGCCCGGAGGGTTGAATCAGCTTCCCGCTGGAGCTCAATTAGGCGTGCAGTTCGACATTCTAAGCGGCTACAACCCTATCTCCACAGAGGAGGCCGCAGCGCTCTCAGCGGAGGCCAAGAAGGCCGCCGACAGCGATGGCGAGCCAGTCAAACATAAGAGCGCGAAGAAGTCGTCGGCCACGGGAACGCCCGCTGCGCCACATCGCGTCTCTCCCGGAGGCCGTCGATGAGCGCGCGTGCCGAAGGAGTGGTCGTGAAGCGGCCAAGATTTGGAGGGGCGCTCAGCGGGCGTGCAGGCCTCGGCGTCGCCGTAGAGAGGACGCGCGGTGCCCTGACGGCATTGAACCTCCACTTCGCTGGAGTCGCCCTGCTGGTGCTCTTGAACGTGTATCTCCTGATCCACATGGCCTTTCTATGGCAGACCGCAAACAGCCAGGACGCGAACGCAGTAGCGCAGGAGAAGGTCCGGCTGCAGACAGCGAAGATCGCAGCCGCCCCGCTCGATGGCCTTGACGGAAAGCTGCAGACATCTACTGCGGATGCGAACGAGTTCTACCAGTCCCGGTTGCCTTATGCGGGCTCTCAAGTTGTCATGGAGGTGGGCGCGCTGGCGAAGAAGCAGAACGCGAAGATGACGCGGGTGCAGTACGGATATACGCCGCTATATCTTGACGGAACCGCTCCAGGCCCGGATGTCGTGCCCTCAGTGACCGAGATGCGGATGGACGCCAGCTTCACCGGGGAGTACCGCTCACTCGTCCAACTGGTGAACGAACTGGAGCGCGATCGGATGTTCTTCCTCATTACCGGTGTCACCCTGACAGGCCAGCAGAGCGGCACCGTGAGTCTTCGGATGAAGTTGACGACGTACGTACGTCCGCCGCGAGGCGACGAGAAGGCCGGACCGCTGCCGGAAGACTCAAAGGACGACGAAGCTGTGGGCGCTGCTGCGGGAGGTACCGCGCAATGAGCCTCGGAGCAAGCGATAAAGACAAGATCATTCGCTACGGAGTCATCGGCGGAGCCTTGCTGGTTGTCGTCGTGTACGGATATCTGCAACTGCGAACTCCGGACTCGCCCCCGCCCGTGGTTTCGCCATCAATCATGCTTCCGCCGGTAAAGACGACTCCCGCCGGTTCCGACCGCGCCACCGCTACGGCGTTACCAAGCGGCGTGGTTACCAAAGGCGTGAAGGACGCCATCAAGGTCGGAACGACCGCTTCGCAGTACGATCCTTCGTTGCGTATGGGAGCCATGCTGGTCGCCGAATCTCTGAAGTACTCGGGCACCGGAAGAAACATCTTCTCCGACTCTCCGGTGACTGCGCTGGCTCCGATCATCAAGCCGATCGCATCGGTGCGAAATACAGGGCCAGTCCAGCCTGTAGAACAGGTGTATGTGCCGCCGCCACCGCCTCCGATCGACTTGAAGTTCTTTGGCACGGCGACGAAGGCGGACGGCAGCCGTCAGGCATTCCTGCTCCACGGGGACGATGTCTTTTTGGCAGCGACAGGCACCATCGTGCAACGGCGCTACAAGATTGGGACGATCTCGGCGAACTCTGTTGAGGTGGAAGATATGACCAATAACAACAAACAGAATCTGCCGCTGCAAAAGAACTGACATGGCGATCTACAAGGTCAATCCGCAACCGCGCGAAGCTCGCGACGGCGAGCAGGGATTTCTGCTGCTCGGCGTGATCGTCATGATCGCGCTGATATTGATCTTCCTGAGCGTAGCCGCCCCCATCGTGGCGAAGGATCTCCAGCGAGAGAAGGAGCTTGAGGCAGTCCATCGGGGAGAGCAGTACGTCAACGCGATCCGGCTCTTCCACCTCAAGACGAACGCCTTCCCGGCATCGGTCAAGCAGCTGGAAAAGACCAACAACGAGCGCTATCTTCGCCAGCACTATATCGACCCGTTTACGGGCAAGGACGACTGGCGGCTGATCGGCGTGGGGCAAGCCAAGACGACGGTGAAGGGCTTCTTCGGGCAACCGCTTTCGGGGTTGGCGACGAGCGGCCTGGGATCTGCCTCCGGGTTGTCGAGCGGCCTTGGCGGCAGCGCGACGACCGGCGGCACAGCGGGTGGAAATGTTCTCGGGCCGGGGGGCACGACGGCTACCGGAACGTCCGGTGATTCGGGAACCGCAGGCGGGTCAAGTTCTGGCGGCACCAGCAGCTTCGGTCAGAGCAGCTTCGGACAAAGCGGACAGAGCGGATCGACCGGGACAGGATCGGACTCGCCGCTTGACGGAGGATCGGTGGGGCCGTTCCTCGGCGTAGGGCTGTCGAAGGATGGCAACTCGATCATCACGCTGAACGAGCAGACGAACTACTCGACATGGGAGTTTATTTACGACCCGCGTATCGAGCTGCTCTACGGGAAGTCGAGCATCTTCGGCGGTGGGATCGCAACACAGAGCGGTGGGCTAGGATCCGCGAGTGGGCTTAGCAGCACTCCGACGGGTGGAGTAGGAACTCCGACCAATCCGACGACACCGACCGATCCGAACAACCCCAATAACCCAACGCCCACGCCGAATCCGGCTCCTGCGCAGAATCCGCAGTAGGGCGGGTGCATCTGTTTTGGCTTTAGCAGACCTAGGCTACAGCCTTTGACAGTGACTTCAATAAGGCAATGGAGCTTCAGCCCCATGGGAATGTCGCGTCAAGGGCGTTTCATGGTCGCTTTGTCGGCTTATCGACAATTGAAGTCGCGGGTGTAAGAGCTGTAGCTCGGAGCTTGCCGATGCGGCCTTTGGGGCCGACGACGAAGGGGAGCGAGAGGGCGTTCCAGTTCTTGTTGGCGTCTTTGTCGTCGAGCGATGAAGGCGCGAGGGAACGCCAGTTCCGGCCGTCGTCGGTGGAGATGTCGGTGCCGTTGGGGCCTACGGTGATCCAGGATTTGGTGGGGGCGTCGTAGGCTACGGCTGAGCGGTAGCCGTGGGGTGGGGTCTGGGCTAAAGTCCAGGATTTGCCTGCGTCGGTGGAGAAGATGGCGGTCTTCAAGGTAGCCGACGGCTTCTGGTAGTCACCGCCAACAGCGACTCCAAACTTGTCTTCACGGAATGCCAGGGAGAAAATTCCTGCGCTCGATGTTCCCTGAGACATCGGAGTTTCGACGCACATTGATTCCATACGGCATGGCTCACAGGTCGGTGTCTGTTCAGTTCCTTCCCTGTGAACGTACGAATGATCTGGGGTCTGGGTGGCGAGCCATTGATAGCCCCAGGTGGGATCACGGTGAGGCTTCAGACCTATAACCAGCGTTGAGTTGCTCCCGGCGAAGCCTCCCTCATTTGGCTCAGCATGAAGCTCGAAGAAATAATCAGACAGCCTAGAATCGGGATCATCTCCGGGACCGAATCGCCAGACGGGCAGAACATGTCCAGATTTTTCGCTTACTAGAGTGTGATCCACGGAGTCGCCAGCAATTTCGTAGGTGTCTTCATTGAGCGCGCGCAGCGCGTCCCAGAAACCATCTTTATCGGGGTTGGTGAAGAGGAGCTTCCATGTCTGACATCCGTCGGTGGTCTTGTAGAGGCGGGATAGGTCGCCGGGCCCGGAGGACATGACGATGGCGGTCTTCTCGTCGAAGGCCTGGATGCCGCGGAAGTCTAATTTTTCGGCACCCGGGGGGATGGCGCAGGTCTGCCATAGGTAGCCGCCGTCCTCCGTCCGCAGAACAGTTCCGTTGGTGCCGCTGGCCCAGGCGACTCCGCCGCCGACGTTGTGGATGCCGCGCAGGCTGGCGGTGGTATGGGACTCCTCGATCTCCCATTGGGCGTGGGAGTGAGTCGGGAACGTGATCGCGAGGATGAGGGTTGCGAGGATGGCGCGCATCGTGGTGTCGTTTGTCCGGAGGAGCGTGGTGGCTGAAGGGCGGGGTGGAGAAGCAGGTCCTTCGCTGCGTCTCTTGCGGTGAGACTTCAATAGACTTTGCTCACGATGACGGCAAATGCGAATCACAGGATGTAACAGCAGAGACAGATGCCGGATGAAGCAGAGACGGATTGCTCGTGGAGGTTAAGGGCCCGATCCCGCTCATTCGCGGTGAAGCTGCGAATGAGCGGGGCACAGATTTTGTCGGGTGGAGGTGAGTGGCTCGCACAGATGTCGCCGGTGCTGCTTGATACCCCCCTCCCCCTTGTTTTGCGTCAAAATATTCAAAAATAAGAACTTAGGGATATACCACGGTATACATGGCCTGATCCAGAGATGGAACGAGCCCGGCTGGTGGGCCGGGCTCGGAGAGTCGCTTTCATTAATGATTGTCCGGGTGGGTCGCTGCGTCAAGTTCTTTGGTGACGGCGCTGTCTGGTATCCCACGGAGGTTGTGCCTTCTTTAGCTCAAGACCCTGTGAAGCGGGGCCGATGAGCACTTCGGGGAATCAGCGAAACAAGCCTGGGAAGAGAGCGGGGCGCGAGATCAGGGATGCCATGTCATGCACGGGCGGTCGAGGTGGGCGGCCGGTGAGGAAAGATCGCAACGGGTCGGAAGGACGCTTCGGGCGGGTGCGTCTCATGGGGCTCGGGATAGCGCTTGCTTTGCTGCCGGGTGCGATCTGCCGGAGCGGGGCACAAGGGATTGGCCGTCCGGATGGCGTTCTGCATACGGTGCGGGAGATCGAACAGCTTCCACCGGCGGAGGCAGCGAAGGGGCTGCCGGTCCATCTGACGGCGACCATCACCTACTATGAGCCGGGGCGGTACACGATGTTCGTGGCGGACCCGACCGGCGGGATCTACGTCGGGCTGGTGACGCCGGAGGCGCAGGGGATGCGCCGCGGCGACCTGATCGAGATCGCCGGGATCACCAACAAGAGCTACAAGACGACGGTGATCAAGCCACACATCCGGGTGTTGGGCCCGGGTTCGCTGCCGGCGGCGAAGGCAGCCGGATTTCGCGAGCTGATGTCAGGTGATGACGACTGCCAATTGGTGAAGATTCGCGGCACGGTGCGTTCGGCCAGCATCAAGAAGGACCCAAGCGGAAAGATGGCTCAGCTTGAGATCCAGATTCCGGGCGGGCTGGTGCGGGCCTACATCGAAGACCGGGAGGGGGTGGATCTGACCGATCTGATCGACGCTGAGGTGGAGTTCTCCGGGGTTGCGGGGGGCATCTTCAACGGGCGCAAGCAGCTGATGCAGACGGTGCTGTATGGCACGAACAAGGGCGATCTGATGGTGCTACGTCCGGCGAAGGTGCGGCCGAGGCAGCTTCCGTGGACTGCGATCGACGATGTGCTGCAGACCCGGTATGTCGAGGACAGATCCGAGCGCGTACGGGTGCGGGGAGCGGTGACGTTCTATGAACCGGCGAACTCGATCGTCATTCAGCATGATGGCGAAAGTCTGCTGGCTCAGACGCACGATCTGGAGTCGATAGCGCTAGGGCAGGTGGTGGATCTGGTGGGCTTTGCGGATGGAAATGGGTCTGGGCCGATGCTGGACGAGGCGCAGATCTTTCCGACCGGCGAGTTTGAGACCGTCATGCCGCGGCCAGTCTCCTACGAGGACGCGATTACCGGTCTGTACAGCGAAGGGCTGGTGACGCTGGAAGGCAAGGTGTTGTCGGAGCTGCATGGCGAGGTGTCGGATTCGATGGTCATTACCGTCGATGAGCACCCCGTGAACGTACTGCTGTGGACGAGCGACCGGCTGCGGCTGCAACCCCTGGCTGTGGGCACGGTGGTGAAGGTGACCGGAATCTGCCACATCACGAAGACCGATCCATGGGGGAACTCGGTGTCGTTTCTGCTGGAGATGCGGGAGGCGGGAGATGTGACGGTGGTGCGGGTGGCCTCGTGGTGGACGGTGCTGCACCTGCTGCTGCTTCTGCTGGCGCTGCTGGTAGTGTCTTTGACGGTGACGGGATGGGCGCTGGCGCTGCGGCGGCGAGTGACGGCACAGGCGGAACGGATTCAGCAGTCAATGGCAGTTGAGCGGGAGCGAGGACGTCTGCTGGAGGCGATCAATTCACAGATGCCTCTGACGGAGTTGATGGAGGACATTTGCGGATCGTTTGAGGAGCTGGTGGCCGAGGTGACTTGCAGCTATGACCTACTGGAGAGCTGCTGTGACCTCAGCGAAGATTGGACTGTTGAGCATCGGGCTCCGGATGCCGGGGTGGCGCGGGGCTCGATCGAGGTGAGGCGAACACCGGTCTTCGAGGCGATGATGACGGACACGACCGGGGCGGCGATAGGGGTCTTCCGCGCGGTGGGTTCGGCGGGAAGGAAGATCAGCGCGGAGGAGCGCGAGGCGTTGACTGTGTGTGCCAGCCTGGCGAACATCGCGCTGAATCAGCGGAGGCTGTTTGAGCGGTTGAACTTTACCTCCACGCATGACCCGCTGACGGGGTTGCCGAACCGGAGGCTCTCCGACCTGCGGTTGGATGAGGCGCTGCGCGATGCGAAGGTGAGCGGGCGGCTGGTCGGAGTGGTGTATATCGACGTGGACCACTTCAAGCAGGTGAACGATGTGCATGGACACAAGACCGGGGATTTGTATCTGCAGGCGATCTCGGAGCGGCTGAACGGGAAGGTGCGGTCAAGCGACCTGCTAGCGAGGATCGGCGGGGACGAGTTTATGCTGACGGCCACGCTGCGCACCCACGAGGATGCGGAGATGTATCGGCAGCGGCTGAAAAGCTCCTTTGAGGAGCGCTTTCATCTGGAAGGTGTGGTCGTGGATGGATCGGCGAGCATTGGGCTAGCGGTCTTTCCTGTACATGGGACGACGGCGGAGGAGCTGCAGCGGCATGCGGATCTGGATATGTATGCGGCGAAGGAGCGGCGGCATTCCGTACCTAGACGTAGTGCAGTGGAGGTTGAGCAGCGTCTGGTCTCCTGACGGTGGCTGAGACTCTAGCGATCGCTTCCGTAAGCTACTGATGCATATAGACTTCGTTCTGATCGGGCTGGGATCGATCGGGCCCGCTCCCGGCGACAATTCATGGCGATAGGCGTGAATCTCCGGGTATGGGGCATGCATCAGATACCTTGACAGTAAGTCACTCACATGTGATGATGGGTGAGTCGGAAGTTCAGAGACAAATAGGGGGCAGTACATATGGGCAAGATTATTGGTATCGATTTAGGAACCACGAACTCCTGCGTGGCCGTGATGGAAGGCGGCGAGCCGAAGGTGATCGCGAACGAAGAGGGCGGACGTACGACCCCGTCGATTGTTGCGTTTACGAAGAGCGGCGAGCGCCTGGTGGGTCAGGTGGCGAAGCGTCAGGCGATCACGAACCCTGAGAACACGGTGTATTCGATTAAGCGCTTTATGGGCCGCCGGATGAACGAAGTCGGCGATGAGATGAAGATGGTGCCGTACAAGGTCGTAACCAAGGGCGACAACGTCGGCGTTCTGGCGCAGGGCAAGGAGTTCACCGCTCCTGAAGTCTCCGCGATGATCCTGCAGAAGCTGAAGAAGGCCGCCGAGGACTACCTTGGCCAGTCGGTTACGGAAGCTGTCATCACGGTTCCGGCTTACTTCAATGACGCACAGCGTCAAGCGACCAAGGATGCGGGCAAGATTGCCGGACTTGATGTGAAGCGCATTGTGAACGAGCCGACGGCGGCTGCGCTTGCTTATGGTCTGGACAAGAAGAAGGACGAGACGATTGCGGTCTACGACTTTGGCGGCGGTACCTTTGATATCTCGATTCTTGAGGTTGGCGAAGGCGTGATCGAGGTGAAGTCGACCAACGGCGATACGCACCTTGGCGGCGATAACCTTGACCAGCGCATTGTGGACTGGCTGATTGGCGAGTTCAAGTCGGACACCGGTCTCGACCTTCATGCGAAGGGTAACGAGATGGCGCTTCAGCGTCTGAAGGACGCGGCGGAGAAGGCGAAGATTGAGCTTTCAACGGCGCAGGAGTCGGAGATCAACCTCCCTTTCATCACGGCGGACGCAAGCGGACCGAAGCACCTGGTTCGCAACCTGACGCGGGCTAAGCTTGAGTCGCTGGTCGATGACCTGTTGCAGCGTTCGATTGGACCCTCGAAGCAGGCGTTGAAGGATGCCGGCATCGATGCTTCGAAGATCGACGAGGTCGTTCTTGTCGGCGGTCAGACGCGTATGCCGAAGATCCAGCAGCTCGTCAAAGAACTCTTTGGCAAGGAGCCGCATAAGGGTGTGAACCCGGATGAGGTTGTCGCTATCGGCGCCGCTGTCCAGGCTGGTGTTCTGGCTGGCGAAGTGAAGGACCTGCTGCTGCTCGATGTCACTCCGCTGACGCTGTCGATTGAGACTGCGGGTGGCGTGGCTACTTCGATGATTGCGAGGAACACGACGATTCCGACGAAGAAGTCGGAGACGTTCTCGACCTTCGCGGATAACCAGACCGAAGTAGAAGTCCATGTCATGCAAGGCGAACGTCCACTGGCGAACGGCAACCGTACGTTGGGCAAGTTCAAGCTCAGTGGCATCGTTCCGGCACAGCGCGGCGTACCGCAGATTGAGGTGACGTTCGACATCGACGCGAACGGCATTCTGAATGTGACCGCAAAAGATCGCGGCACCGGTAAGGACCAGAAGATCACGATTACTTCCTCTTCAGGTCTGAGCAAGGACGAAGTGGAGCGGATGGCGAAGGATGCCGAGGCTCATGCTTCCGAAGACAAGGAGAAGAAGGAAGAGATCGAGGCGCGCAACCAGCTTGATTCGCTGGTCTACAACATCGAAAAGATGTTGAAGGAGAGCGGAGACAAGGTGCAGGAGAGCGATAAGACTGAGGTTGAGTCTACTCTTGCCGAGGCGAAGGACAAGCTTGCTGGAACACCTTCGGCGAGCGACCTGAATGCGGCGAAGGACAAGCTGCAGACGGCAAGCCACAAGCTTGCCGAAGCGGTGTACAAGGCTGGCGCGGCATCCGCTCCGACCGATGGCGCTGCGGCTGCAGAGGGCACTACGCATGAAGAGGCAAAGAAGGACGAAGGCGTAATCGATGCTGAGTACGTAGACGCTGAGAAGTAACCTTTCAGGCGATCACTGCCGGTTGAGAAAGGAAGGGCGCCCCGGAACTTTGAGGGGCGCCCTTCTGTACAAAGGATGAACATCGGTCGATAGGGAATAGAACCTGAGTCGACTACAAGGGGGCTGCGATGACAAACATGGTTTGGAAGTGCGAGCAGTGGTTCGGCGGGCAGATGCAAGAGGCCCAGATGTTTCTCAGCGAGGAGCAGGCGCGGGCGTTTGCGAAGAAGCTCTCCGGTGTGGCCCCGGATCTGATGTTCAAGATTGAACCGATGCCGATTCAGCATGTGTGGAATTAGGAGATTGGCTTCGCGGTAGACTTGCCTCGCGTGAAGGAATGCGGCGAGGTGAGTGATGAGTGAGGCTGGATCTAAGGTGGGAGTTTCAAAGATCGCCGTTGCGCCGTTTCTCTCTGTGAGAAATGGTGCGGCGGCGATCGAGTTTTATAAGGCCGCGTTTGGGGCGGAGGTGCTGTTTCGCCATGATGGGCCGGATGGCTCGGTGGTGTGCGAGATGGGCGTGGGCGAGGGACGGTTCTGGCTGTCGGATGAGTCGCCGGAGAATAAGAACTTCAGCCCGGAGACGCTCGGCGGAGCTACGGCGCGGATGGTGATCGAACTGGATGATCCGGATGCGATGTATGAGCGGGCGTTGACGGCAGGAGCGAAGGTTTCGTGCTCGATGAAGGATGAGTATGGATGGAGGATTGGGAGGGTGAGCGATCCGTTTGGGCATGATTGGGAGATTGGGAGGCGCAACTAAATGGCAGCGCGTATCACGTTCAACGCGCCGCGTTGAACGTGATACGCTCTTCTTGTGATCCGTTCGTTTGCCGACAAGGCTACCGAGGCGCTGTTTGAGACGGGGCGGCACCGATCTTTCGGTACTGCATCCGGCGTGGCTCTGCGAAAGCTGAAGCAGTTGGATATTGTCGAGAAGCTGGATGAACTTCGAGTCCCGCCTGGAAATCGGCTGGAGCTTCTAAAGGGGAAACGGGCAGGGCAACACAGTATTCGTGTGAACGATCAATTCCGCGTTTGTTTTCGCTGGATGGGTCAGGGTCCGGAAGATGTTGAAGTTGTTGACTACCATTGAGGTGAGCTATGGCGATTCCACGTAATCCGAATCATCCCGGCGCTCCGGTACATCCGGGCGAGATGCTGCGGGAGGAGTTTCTTGTGCCGCTGAATATCTCAGCGAACGCGCTTGCGATGGCGCTGCGGGTGCCCTCGACGCGGATCAGCGAGATTGTGGCGGAGCGGCGGAGTATCAGCGCGGATACTGCTTATCGGCTGGCTAGGTACTTTGGAATGCCGGCGCAGTTCTGGATGAATCTGCAGAGTAATTATGAGTTGGCAGTCGCTTATAAGCATGCTCGAAGTGTGATCGAGAGGGAAGTGCTGCCGAGGGAAGTTTCGGTGGCTTGAGCTTGGCGGAACCACGAGCGAAATGCGGGGATGCTTCGCTGCGCTCAGAATGACGGCAAGGACAGGCAACGGCAAGTGCAACAGCAGATCCTCCGACTTCGTCGAAGGATGACAAGGGTGAGAGTGAGTGGCTTTCAAGTCTGGGGGTAGTGGGTGCCTGAAGGCAATGAGATACATCGGTGGGCGGAGCGGCATTTTGCTGCGTTTGGTGGGAAGGTTGTTCGGGCGGATGGGCCGCAGGGGCGGTTTACCGATGTCGATGCGATCGATGGGCGGAAGCTGCTTCGAGTGATGGCTGTCGGCAAGCATCTGGGATATGTGTTTGGGAAAGACCGGATTCTGCATATCCACCTGGGGCTGCAGGGAGACTTTACCGAGGGCTCTGGGCCGCTGCCGGAGGTGCGTGGGGCGCTGCGGTTGAGGATGTGGAATGAGGCTGCGGTGAAGAAGCCCGCAGCGCCGGGGGAGAGCAAGCGTCATGCGTGGTATGCGGACGATGATGGCTCGAACGACTTCGACGCCAAGAAGGTGGCGTGGGTAGAGCTGCGCGGGCCGATGGACTGCTCGGTGTACACGGACGCGAAGTGGGACAAGCTGAGGGAGCGTCTGGGGCCTGATCCGCTGGGTGTGGATGGGACGGGCGGAGATGACCCGGCGAAGGCGTTTGCGAAGATCCTGAAGAGCCGGAAGTCGATTGGGGAGCTGCTGATGGACCAGTCGGTTATTGCGGGGATTGGCAATATCTATCGGGCGGAGTTGCTGTTTCGGGCGCGACTGAGTCCCTTTCTGCCTGGGAAAGACGTTGCGGAGGCTACGCTGCAGGCGATCTGGAAGGAGGCGTTGCCGTTGATGCGGGCGGGAATGGTGGATCGCAGGATTGTGACGACGCGACCGGAAGACCGGCCATCGTCGAAAGGAAAGAAGAAAGCGGCTCGACCGGACAAAGAAGAGGCACACTATGTCTATCGGCGAAATGGGAAGCCTTGCTTTGTCTGCGGGACAACAGTGTTGAAACGGGAGATGGCAGCGCGGAATCTCTTCTGGTGCCCCACCTGTCAGGCCGAAGAAGGAAAGAAGGGGTGACGTTGTTGATGCGGGCGTACCGATCGGCGTGCTTCTGCGTCCAATGTGTAGTGAAGTGAATCAAACTAATTGCAAGCCGAGTTGAATAAGGCTATCGCGGCGAACCGAAAGCAAGGGCGCGTTCCAGAGGAGCAGTGCAGGCGCGGTTTGCGGATGGATGCATGGACTGTTCAGGCATAGAGCAAGACAAATTCCCAGGACCGGGGTTTGAACAGGTAGAGAAACGGCTTTGAAGGTCTGGAACTCAAATCTAGTCGCGAGGGTGATGACAATGTCAGAGACGCTTTGGATATGCGACCAGTTACGGTTTGGTCAGCTCTACAACCGGATGATGTTCGACACGAAGGCTGAAGCAGAGCAGTTTGTGCAGCGGATGAAGCCGATGGAGCCGGATCAGCAGTTCTCAATTGAGGCGATTGAAGCGTACAAGATCTGGAACTGAGTTCCTGAAACGAACTGAAGTGATGGCGCCGATGCAGTTTGTCGGCGCCATTATTTATGCTGGTGGGTGTGACTGAAGAAGGTGCAAGATCAAGCGCAGAAGCAGATCCTCCGCTTCGTGAAGGATGACAAGGTTCTTTGCACGGGATGACAAGATCAGTGGATGAGCATCTGAATGCGTGATGCTGAGAGAAGATAGAAGACTATGGCTCCAACACAGAAGAAGGATTATTACGGCTCGCTGGGCGTGAAGTCGACCGCGACGCAGGATGAGATTCGCAAGGCGTTCCGCAAGATGGCGCGGAAGTATCACCCGGACGTGAACCCGAACGACAAGAAGTCCGAAGAGAAGTTCAAGGAGATCTCCGAGGCAAACGACGTCCTCAGCGACGAGAAGAAGCGGAAGGTCTTCGACCAGTTCGGCTTCTATTCGGACAATATCGACCCGGCAGCGGCGGATGCGGCTGCTCGTGGCGGTTACGGCGGCGGCGGATTTCCGGGCGGCGCGGGCGCGAGCGGTCGTCCCGGCCAGGAAGTCCCATTCGACTTTGGCGGCTTCGACTTTTCAGGTTTCCAAGGCGGACGCGAGCCTCGGAGCACCGATGCAGGTGGTGGTTTTGGCGGCAGCTTCAAGGATATCTTCAGCGGCATGTTCAGCGGAGGGCAGAAGTCTTCACGCGGGGCGCAGCCGGGGACAGACCTCGAGTACCAGGTGAATGTGGACTTCTGGACCCTGATTCGCGGCGGTGTGACCAAGCTGGAGATCACGCGGAAGGAGACATGTCCGACGTGTAAGGGGAAGTCGACCTCGGGCGGGAGTATGGAGTGTCCGGAGTGTGAAGGAACGGGCCAGGTGACCCAGATGGGCGGGCGAATGAAGTTCAACATCCAGTGCCCACGCTGCAGCGGGTCGGGCAAAGTGCAGAACGCGTGTGCGACCTGTAGCGGAGCCGGTGTGATCACGAAGCGCGAGCCTTTGGAGTTTCGTATCAAGCCTGGGACCAGAGATGGCCAGAGGATCAGGCTTGCTGGAAAAGGCAACGCCGGCACGGATGGCGGAACGGCAGGAGACCTGTTCCTGATCATCAAGGGCGGCACGAACCCGGTATTTATGCGGCAGGGGGACGACATCTATGTGACGGTTCCGGTGTCTGTCAGTGAAGCAGCGCTGGGCGCGAAGATCGATGTGCCGACGGTCGATTCGCATGACGGCGGACCGAAGACGCAGTTGAAGATTCCGCCGGGGACTCAGACGGGTCAGAAGCTGCGGTTGCGCGAAAAAGGCGTTCCCAGTGCGACGCGCGATGGCGTGCGCGGCGATCAGATCGTGGAGGTGAAGATCGTGATCCCGAAGGTGCAGGATGAGCGGTCGAAGGAGATACTCCGGGAGTTGGCAGCGCTCAATCCAGAGGACCCGCGGAGCGGAATCTTCGGGCAGGTGTAGTCGACGAAGCCCCACATCTCAGAATCGAGGTGTGGGGCACCCGGCGTGTCCTGGTCGCCGCAAGAGGTCCTGTTCCCAAACGGGTTCTGGTCCCCACAGAAATCTCGAGATTTACACGCAATGTTTGCACAGATATTTGTGCGGCTGTGGTGAGATGGGTCTGTGGGAGGGACTATGAAGCGAATGGCATGGGTGGTGCTATTGCTTGGGGCTGCGGAGTTGGGTTCCGGGTTGGGTTCTGCGCAGACGATGAATGCAGATGAGATTGTGCGGCGGGTGATGCAGCACGACGCGATGCGCCGGGACGCGCTGATCCGGTATGGATCAGAACGAACCTACGAGATGGACTACAAGGGCCCGATCGGGGTGCGGCACGCGCGGATGCAGGTGCGGATGGACTACTCCGCTCCGGACAGCAAGAAGTTCACGGTGCTTTCGGAGACGGGATCGACGGTGTTCTGTCATCAGGTGATCTCCCGGCTGATGGAAGGCGAGCGCGAAGGAGCGTTGGAGGGGAACCGACTGCGGTCGATGCTGTCACCAGAGAATGACCGGCTGGAGTTACTCGGCGAAGAGATGTTCGCGGGCGAGAAGACGTGGGTGCTTCAGGTCACGCCGAAGGACGAGAACCGCTTCAACTACAAGGGCAAAGTTTGGGTGAGCGAGCAGGACTTCGTGGTGATGAGGATTGTGGGCGCGCCAGCGAAGAATCCGACCTGGCTGATGGGTAGCTCAAACTTCGACTACACCTATGCGAAAGATGGGGAGTTCTGGCTTCCCGCGAAGAATCATACGGTGAGCCGTCTTCGGATTGGTGGGGAGATTACGCTGTCCGTCGATTATGGGCAGTATGAGGTGGTGGCGGCTGGACGGCCGAGTGGGGTGATCTCGGCCGCAAACCACGGCGCGGGTGGGCGAGGTGCGGTGACCGGGGTCGCGGTGTCTTTGCCGCAATGAATTCAAGATTCAAATGTTTCGGTCGAACGCCCTTCCTGTTTTCGCATTGACATTTGTTGCGAACCGGTTACTTTGGTTTATGTAGCACATTGCGACACGTTCTGGCATAGACCACTCAGAGTAGGCGGGTTTCCTTAAAGCTCCGGACCCATTGCGAGCGAGTTCAAACCCTGAACAGTGAATAAGACCTGTGAGGGCTCCTGTGGACACTGAAGTCGTGGAAGCCGTTGCGCTGAGCCCACCTGGGGGCGTCAATCGTGCTTCGCGCCCTGAGCGGATGCTGGCTTCAGAGTTGCTCACTGCTCACATGAAGGGGATCGACGTGTTGCGGGGTGCCGCTGTGCTGGCGGTGGTCGTCTTTCATGGAATGGCTTACCACGCTCCTGCGGTCGAATGGGGCCATCCGATTGCGAATGCGATCTATGGGCTGACGGCTTGGGGATGGCTCGGCGTCAATCTTTTCTTCGTGATCTCAGGATTTCTGATCACAGGGATCCTCGACGACACGCTTCAACGGCAAAACTTCTATAAACGGTTTTATATCCGGCGAGCGCTGCGAATTCTACCCGCCTACGTCGCCGTGCTCTTCCTGGCTTGGGCGACCGGGTTTGTGACGCCGAATTACGTGGGTATCTCCCTGCTGTTCCTGGCGAATATGCCGGGACTCTTTCTGCGGCACGGGTACCTTTTCTATGGACCGTTCTGGTCTCTGGCGGTAGAGGAGCAGTTCTATCTCTTATGGCCGATGATGTATCGCAAGCTGCGGCGGCGAGGAATGCTGGTGTCGAGCCTGGCGCTGCTCGTGATCTGTCCTGTGCTTCGTGGGCTTTCGTTTGCGCATGTTCTCCATACCGGCGATGCGCTCAGTAAGACGTGGATGGTCGGCGACAACCTGGCGATGGGGGCGATGTTGGCAATCCTGCTGCGGTGGCCGGGGATGACGGTGGCGAGGGTAGCCGCGCTCGGCTGGACGCAGCTAGCGGCGGGTATTGTGGGGCTAGTCGGCCTGTTTGGCGCGGGCAGGATGGGGTCAGAAGATGTGCTGCGGAACAGCTTGGGTCTGAGCTGCTTTCTGCTGATTTGCAGCAGCGCGGTAGTGTGGATGCTTTGCGTGTTTCGCGAACGGGCTCTCCCGCGATGGCTCAACGGGATGGTCTTCCTGAGTAACATCAGCTACGGGCTGTACCTGATTCATCTGTTGTTGCTGCAGATTTATGACCGGGCTTTTGGCGAGGGGTTTACGCATGATCGCGGGTTGCTATTGCTGCGGTTCGTCGTGGCAAATGGAGTGGCAGTCGGGGTGGCGATGGCGTCGCGGCGGTGGTTTGAGGATCCAATCCTGCGGCTGAAAGGGAGGATTGCGGCGGCGCGTTAGGAAGAGCGTTCCCTGTGAAATTGCTATCGGGTATGATCGGTTACACCGGACTAGCACCTTGATGAGACAAGAGATGCCGTCGCGGGCGGAGAAGGTTTCGTGGCGACGAAGCGAAAGACCAAGGGTGCGTACATGATCTCGGCGGTGGCGGAGATGTACGAGATTCATCCGCAGACGTTGAGACTGTATGAGCGCGAGGGGTTGCTGCGGCCATCGCGCAGTGACGGAAATACTCGGCTATACACCGATGAGGATTTAGAACGGCTTGAGTTCATTCTGAACCTGGCGCGGGACCTGGGCGTGAATATCGCCGGGATCGCGATTGTGCTACAGATGCGCGAGCGGATGGAGGAGATGAACCGGCAGATGCAGGGGTTTGTCGACTACGTTCGGACGGAGATGCTATCTCGGATGCAGCAGCAGCAGGACCCCGGGGCTGGTCTTGTGCCATTGCGGCGAGCGGTTATCGTGCCGGTGAAGCCTGCGGCGAAGGTTGCGCTGAAGGGCGTCAAGAAAAAGTAAGCGGCTACCGGAGATGGCCTACTCTACTGCGCGCTCTCCGAGATTGGGTTCCATGTTTTTGAAATATGTACCTCTGGCAGTCGGCTTGTTCGGGCTGCTTACTTCAAGCGTGTTTCTTGGGATGGTCCTGGTTGGGGTGCGGGCGTTTCTGCGGGACGCCCGTCTGCAGGAACGAATGCTGGCAGAGAAACCGGAGTTTCTGCCGCCCGTGACCCTCTTCAAGCCGCTACATGGTGCGGAGCCGGGGCTTGAACGCAACCTGCGGAGCTTCTTCGAACAGGACTATGCTGCGCCGGTAGAGGTTCTGTTCTGCGCGCGAACGCTGGACGACGCAGGGATGCAGATCGCGCATCGGGTGGCCGCAGAGTACCTCGGTGTGACCAGCAAGTTTCTAGCAAGCGGAGAGCCGTGGGCAGCGAACGCGAAGGCGTGTTCGATGACGGTGATGGCGAAGGCAGCGACGCACGATCTCTGGGTGATCAGCGACAGCGATGTCCGCGTAGATCGGAAGTATCTGCGAAGCGTGGTGTTGCCGTTTCGCGATGTGAAGGTCGGGTGCGCGACATGCCTCTATCGCGGCGTGGCTGTGGGCGGGATTTGGACACAGCTTGAAGCGGTCGGGATGACGGTTGAGATGAGCTCCGGCGTGATGGCGGCGAACTTGATGGAACCGATGCAGTTCGCGCTTGGGCCGACGATGGTCGCTCGGCGGAAGTGCGTGGCGGAGATTGGCGGATTCGAGGCGATGGTCGACTACTGCGCGGACGACTTTGTCTTAGGGAACTGGATCGCGGCGAAGGGGCATCGGGTGGAGCTGATCGGACACGCGATCGACCACGTCGTGCTGAATGTGAGCTTTGTCGATTCGATCCGGCACCAGATCCGTTGGATGAAGAGCACACGGTTCTCTCGGCCGAAAGGGCACTTTGGGACGAGTCTTACCTTTGGAGTGCCCTTTGGGATCGTCGCTCTAATTGGGGCGCTGATGTTAGGGATGCCATGGTTGGGAGGGGCGGTTCTTGCTTATAGCCTCGCGGGGCGGATCGTGCAAGGCTTCGTCGTAGCGAAGTACACCGTACAGGAGCCGAATCCGTGGAGGGCGGCGTTTCTGTTTCCGATTCGCGACTTGATGGGGATCTTTTTCTGGGCGGCCAGTTATGGGAGCAACCGGATTCTATGGCGCGGCGAAGTCTACGAGTTGCTGGCAGAGGGACGGATGCGGCCAGCGCTCTAGATTTCTAAGGCCGTGGCGGTGCGAAGTTCGTGAGAACGGCTTTGCCGCCTGAGGTGGCGAGGATTGCAGCTGGGGCCAGGGTTTGCTGGCGGGAAGCTGCGTTTGAGGTGAGCAGGAAGACGTGGCGTGGGCCCTGCCAGAGGGCTTTGAGAGAGACCTCTGTCTCGAAGACATGGGGAGCGTCGGGCCAGAAGCTGCCATACCAGAGACCGTTGACGCGACCATCGACGAGGTGCACCTGGTGACCGGTGTAGAAGAGGATGGTCGATCCGGTCGTGAGTTCACCGTCGAGCACGATGACATCGTCGGGTCTGAGGACGGCGTTGATGGACTTCGCCAGATCCTTTGACCCGAGGATGGGGTTGAAGCGGGAGAGGCCAGCGTGCGCAGCCAGGAGCGTGATGGTCATGCCGGTCGCGATGGCTAGGTTCGCTGCGTAAGCGTGTCCCTTACGGCGAAGAATAGTGCTGGCGACGCCGACGATAGCGAGCCCAACGGCCACGGCAGCGAGCGGACCCCGGAAGAGACCCAGGGCCGGGCCCGTGAGATCGAAGAGATGGCCGAGCGAAAGGTTGTAGAGCTCAGGGTTGGTGGCAAGCAGGGTGGAGAGGGTGGCTCCGGGCACCGGGCGCGGAGCGACGATCGCGAACCAGGCGCATAGGGCGGCTACGGCGGTGGTTAGGGGAAGCAGGAAGAAGGCAGACCAGCGGAAGAGCTTGACGGAGAGTTCCGTTGCGCCAAGGTCCGTCCTGTTGCGTTCGGCGCGGGATAAGACACCGCCAGCCATCAGAGCGAGCGCCGGGATCGCCGGCAGGGAGTAATACTCCTGCCGGGCGGAGAGCGTGAAGAAGCCGAGGACGAGCAGCGACCAGAGGAGGAGTGCGAGAGCCGCCTCGTGCTCCCTTGCTGACGCCATGGCGCGGGTTCTCAGTGCACGGATGTGGGTTGAGATGGCTGCCGGAAGAAACGTCGTCCAGGGCATCGCCCATATCGCGAGGTAGAGCCAGAAGAGCCAGACCGGCGTCTGGCCGTAGTCGTGTGGGATTCGTTTCGAGAGGAAGCGGGCGATGTGCTCGTTGTAGAGATAGAACCAGGTCCAGCCGCCGTGGACAGGCAGACCGAGCCCTGCCGGAAGAGCGATGGCCGGGTTTCGCAAGGCGGCAAGAATGTGCCATGGGGCGGCGATTGCGAGGAAGGCAGCGGTTCCGGAGACGAGATGGAAACGTGTCAGGAGGTGGAGGCGGCGGGTGATGGCGAGGTAGAGCAAGACGAAGCCTATGGGGAAGACGGCTCCGATGAGTCCCTTGGTGAGGACGTTCAGCGCCATGACGGCTGCGAAGCCGAGGCAGGGGACGAGAGTTGATTTCGACGCCGCCTCCGCCGACGTCTCGGAAGCGAGACGTCGGGCACCCGGATTGTCGGCGATTCTTTCGAGGGCGATGAGGAAGAGGTGGACGCCCACGGTCATCCAGAGGGCGATGAGGATGTCGGGGATGAAGAAACGCGTATAGAGGTACGGGCCGATCGCCGTCGCGAGCGCAAGCGCCGAGTAGAAGCCGCCGCGGTCGCGTGCATGGGCTGGCGAGACCGACGAGAACAGGCGATTGCCGAGGGCGTAGGTGCTCAGAAGGAGCGCAAGGACGGCGAGCGAGAGCGGGAGTCGAGCGGCCCAGTCTGAAACTCCGAAGACGCTCATCGACGTGGAAGCCATCCAGTACATCAGGGGCGGCTTGTCGAAGAAGCGGATGCCATCGATGTACGGAGTGACGAAGTCGTGGCGCTGCAACATCTCTCGAGCGATCTGGATGTAGATGGAGTCGACGTCGTCCAGCAAGCCGGGAGAGAAGATGCCGCTAAACTGCAGGATCAACCAGGCGATGAAGAGAATACCGAGAGAGCGAGGGCTCCAGCTAGGGGCTACGGCGCTTGGTGCTGTCGTTATGGGGCGTTCGGTGACAAGGCTGGGCATCGGAGGATCACGTTGCGCACTTAGCCGAGACCTGGGGTGGAGCGATCGGTTCAGACGCGTTTCTCTATGTCGTGATTCTAACGGATGAGGATGCGAATTCTATCGATTATCCAAAGGGCGATCGGTAATGAGCGCTTTGCCGGAGGTTTCTGCGAGAACGATCTGGCGGGATACGGGGAGGACGAGGTCAAGATTATCGCGGCGCTCGAGGGGAACGAAGAGGAGCTTGCGCGGGCCTGTGCCCCAGGTGGCGAGGAGGTTCGCATTGGTGAGGAAGATCTTGGGAGCGTCAGGGAAGCTACTGCCGAAGATCATGGAGCTGGAGACACCTTCGACGAGCGGGAGCTGTTCGCCGAGGTAGAAGGCGATGGAGGAACCGTAGGACTGGTCGCCGTAGAGCATCAGCTTCGTGTCAGGCGAGATGGCGCGGGTGGAGCGAAGATCGGTGATCTTGGCGGCCATTGTCTCAGAGGAAAGCATCGGGCCGAACCGGATGAGTGCGATGTGGGCGGCGACGAGGAAGGTCGCTGAGGTGAGCGCGATGGCGGATGTCGCGGCGAGATGCCGGCGTTTCGTGCGCAGGAACCAGGCGATGGCTGGGCCGAAGGCGAAGGCTATGGCCGCGAGCGCGGCAGGCAGGCGCAGGGCGGCGAAGCTCGAGTCGGTTAGATCGAAGAGGTGCGACATGGAGAGGGTGTAGTCACCGACGCCCCGGTGAGCAAGGAGCTCTCCGATATCGGGCACGAAGGGGAGATGGCGTGAACGCCAGAGACCGATGAAGAGGGCGATGGCGGCGGCCACGCCGATGACGGTAAGGGCGGCGTGGGCGAAGGTGATCCATCGGCGAGAGGATTTCTCTTCGGAGTAGGTGCTCTCAGCGCGGGTGAGCGCGGCCGCAATGAGCATTAGCAGAGGGAGATAAGCGGGAAATGTGTAGTACTCCTGGTTGGTCGAGAAGGAGAAGAAGAGCAGGACAAGGGCTGAGTAGAGGGCCAGAAGGAGTGCGGTGCGGGCGGCGTAGGTGGGCGCGAGGATCGTCGAGACTCTGCGACGGACGCCAGCGAAGAGGAGAGGTGTGAACAGTGCCCAGGGAAATAGCCAGACGAGGTGCAGACTCCAGAAGAGGTAGCCCGGCAGCTTGTTGTAGTCGACCGGATAGCGCTTGCCGAGGAAGCGGAGGAAGTGCTCGTTGACGAAGTAGAACCAGAAGAAGCCGTGGGGATGGCCATTGAGGAAACCGTCGGGATTGCGGAGGCCAGCCAGGATGTGCCACGGGGCGGCGGTGGCGAGGAAGAGCAGGAAGCCGGTGAACGGCTTGAGGCGGCGCCACTGGCGGTACTCGCCTGTGAGAGCGAGATAGACGACGCCGGTGCCGAAGATGAAGACCGGCGCGATAAGGCCCTTGGTGAGCACGGCCAGGGCGAGGCTCGTCCACATGAGGTAAGCGTGGCTCTTACCCTGTTCGAGAGATTGCAGGAAGGCATAGAGAGCCGTAGCGAGAAAGAGCGACAGCCAGATCTCCGGAATGAAGACGCGGGTGAAGAGGAAGACTCCCGCAGAGGTGAGAACGGCTACGCCTGTGTAGAGGCCAGTTCGCGGATTGTAGGCCTTTGACGCCCATAGATACCCGAGCAATGCGAGAAGGAAGACCGCGATGGATTGGGGCAGATGAGCCGCAAAGGCGGTGAAGCCGAAGAGCTTGAAGCTGACCGCGTCGATCCAATAAGGCAGCGGCGCTTTTTCGAGGTATCGGATACCGTTGACGTACAGCGTGACCCAGTCGCCGGAGGAGAGGATATGGCGGGCGGCGTTCGAGTGGGTCGCGTCGGCGTCGTCGAGCAGAGGAGGAGCGAAGAGCGACGCGAAAAAGACTGCCGCCCAAAGCGCGAACAGAATAGCAATGCCAACCGAGCGCGACGGCGCCGGCAGATTCGCGATAGGCTCTGGTATGCCGCCGCGCTGCCGCGGGGTCGATTCGGATGCTGCGTAGGTTTTTGTCGTCATCGCTAGTCTTCGTCGTTCAGAGTAGCGAGATACGTGCACTCCGATTCTATTGGGATGATATCGGGAGCGGGTTCGATGCCTCGAAATGGTGCCGTAGCCAACTGGGAGGTGGGGAGAGTGATCGCGGTTACTTCTTGGTGATCTTCTTACGAGTCGCGGGCTTGCGGCTTGCAGCTTTGCGGCGCGGCCGCTTGGTGCCTGCGGCAAAGCTGGCGCGAACGACCCGGGGGTCGATGAGATTCTGCAGGATCGCTGGGCCACGACCGTAGGTGACGTGGGCGAGCGATCCTTTGCGGAGACGGATCTTTGGCACAACCGCCGCTGGTGCGGGAAGAATAAGGTTTGCGAGGAAGATGGCCAGGTTTGGATTGTGGCCGACTACCAGGATATTTTCTTTCTCCGGAAAGTTCCCCGAAACTGTCTGGAGGAGTTTCTGGAAGTCTTTGAAGGTGGCGATGGGCGCGAGAGCGTCTGAATGGATGATCTCGGCCTCGTAGCCGGTCTCGGTGGCAAGAAGCTGGGCCGTCTGAAGGCTGCGCTTGAGCGGGCTCGAGATAATCAGATCGAACTGGGTCTTCTGATTATTGAGGATTGCGGCGAGTTGCAGGCAGTGCTTCTTGCCTTCCTTGTCGAGTGGGCGTTTACGGTCTACGAGTGGATTGGGACGGCTAGTTCCGGCGCTGGCGTGGCGAAGAATAAACAAATTCATAGTCTATTCACATTATAGATGAGGGCCGTGTTGATTTCACTTCAACTCTAAAGTCATGGAACCGCTTCGCTCAACTTCCAAATGTCAGAAACCAGGGCGCCGAAAAACGACGAATGCTGACGAACACGGATGAAACCAGCGGCTTGCAGGGCGGCATCGTGGTCGGGCAGGCGGGAGACGCGAAGCCCGGTGAGGATGCGAAATGCGAGGTACAGAAACCGAACCAACAAATCCGCGGGAATGCGCATAGCACCAGACGGAATGGCGAAGTCAGTTACGACCCAGAGGGCTCCCGGAGCAAGGAAGGGCGCAATCTCTCGGGCGATCTCATTGACTTCAGACTGTATGAGGCAGTCGAGGAAGAAGTGGGTGACGACGAGGTCATATTGGATTTTCGGGGTCGTGGCAAGAAAGATCAGGGCGTCGGCCTGGTGTGTGCGCAAGACGGCATCCGACGGGCAGTTGTGTCGAAGAAGTTCGAGCATGACACGGCTGGTATCGACAGCGTCGGCTTGCAGCGCGGGATTCTGAGCGAAGAGGCGTGCAAGGAAGCGGCCGTCGCCGTCGCCAAGTACCAACGCGGAAGTGCGATCGCGAAGTTCTGGGAGGAAGTGAAGTCGGGACCGCTCGAGCGCGCGTCCGAGAGTCATGTACTCGAGCCAGCGGTAGGGACGGGCGATGAGATCGAAGTCTGGCTGCGCGGCTTTCACGAATGGAGAGTGAAGACCAGCAGTATGGGAGTCAGGAGGCAGAGATCGGCGGCTGCGCGCAGGGCGGCGGGATCGAGATGCCTCCGTCTGAAGTGGAGCTGCAGCAGCAGCGCTGCGGACAGGGATATCGCCACTTCAAGTTGCCAGGGCGCAGAGTTGGGGCCGCGTGAGAAGCTGCTGTAAAGAGCGAGCCCGAAACCGCCAGCGATTCCAAGAATTGAAAGGAATGCACGGAAGCGCAGCGCAAGGCGAGTGGCTGGATGGGCCTCGGGGTAGGGAACCGACGTGGCGAATGGGTGTTCCCACGCATAGATGAAAAGGCAGTTAAGGCAGCATGCGAGACCGAAGAGTGCGGCGGCGGGGAGCAAAGGTCTCCGTAAGACTGGATTGCGCGCAACCGAAGGGATGAAGGTGGCGGCCGAGAAGAAGATGCCAACGGCGATCTCCTTGGGAAGACGCGGAGTGGAGCGTGCTTTGGAACTCTTGCGCCGGAGATGGATGAGGACGAAGTAGCCGATCAGCGGTGCTGCCAGGATCACGTAGAGCCGGAGCGCGGCGGGACTGATGCAAGAGACAAGGAAGACGAGAGCTAGCGAAGCGAGGGCGATGCCTGCATGGAAGGCGCTTCGGTGATTCTGATGGAAGAGATGACGGCGCTCCAACTGTGCATCCATGGTCGATCGTGCATCGAGCAGCCGATCGGTTGCATAGAGAATCCAGACCGCGACTCCCATGGCCAGAATGGATGTCAGGGGGAGCTTTACACCGTTGCTCTCCGCGATAAACCAGGTCCACAGCATAGCGACCGTGGGGGCGTCGAGCGATAGCAGATGCCAGTAGATGATGGGGTTGTGCGAGTGCTCGGGGCGAATGGATGCAGCGGTAAGCGCGTCGACGCTGCGAAGGAGAGGTGAGTTCGCCACAAGATTTATTCTAATCGGCGCGCTCGCGGTGGTAGCTTGGTCGCTATGACAACACAGGCGGTCGGATATTTCAAGAGAGTTGTAGCAGTTTCGGCGATCGTCTTCAGTGCGGGTTCCCAGGTTGGCCGCGCCCAGATCGACATAGCGTCTTTGACTTCGGCTCAGGCGGGAGACGGACTGAAGGAGGCTCTGTCGCGAGGGATCTCAACGGCGGTAAGTTCAACGGGTAAGCCGGGTGGTTACTTCGACGATGCGACGATCAAGATACTGATGCCGCCATCGCTGCAGAAGGTGGAGAAGGGGCTCAGGTCGGTGGGGCAAGGGCCCCGCGTGGACGAGTTTGTAAAGAGTATGAACTCGGCTGCCGAAGAGGCCGCTCCGGCTGCTAAGGCGATCTTCATGGAGGCGCTGCGGTCGATGACGATCGAGGACGCGAAGGGAATCGTCACTGGCGGCAACACTGCTGGGACGGAGTACTTCAAGCGGACGACTTCGTCGAAGGTGGCGGACGCGTTCAAGCCGACGATCGACAAATCGATGGACAAGATCGGCGTGACCGCCCAGTTTAAAGAGCTGATGGGCAATGCTCCGGCGATCCCGTTCATGAAGACGCCGAGCGTGGACATCAACGCCTATGTGCTGGAGAAGGCGGTCGGTGGCCTTTTCGTGGTGATGGGACAGGAAGAGACCAAGATCCGCACGAACCCTTCGGCGCAGGTGACTCCGCTGCTGAAGAAGGTATTCGGCGGACGGTTATAGCTAAAGATGCATCGTTCAGCTTAGTTGTGCCGCTGTAGCTCGGCATCGCTTGCGGGTCCTTGAGAGCCTGAGAGCCGGACTGTCACGGGGCTGGTGAGGCGGAAGCGGACAAGCGACTCGGCGGGAATCTGCACCTGCTGACCGCGCGTGATGGCCTGCGCTCCGGCACCCGCGCCGCCGCCTGCGGCTGCTCCGATGGCTGCGCCCTTGCCTCCACCGAAGATGCCCCCAAGGACAGCTCCGACAGCGGCTCCCCCACCGATCTTCTCGGCGCTGTTCTTTCCGCGGCCTGTGCCGGCTTTGCTGTAGGCGTCAGTTGAGACGGCGAGATTTGCGCCGCGAGGATGAACGCTGGTGAGCTGAATGACCAGTAGAGAGCTGCCCTTGAAGTGCGCGGCCTCCTGAACGGTGTCGACGCGCCCGCTGACGGCGGTGCCCTGGGGGAGAACGATGTTGCCTTCAACCAGGACATCGGAGGCGAGCACACCCGAAAAGGTATCGCCCTCCTGGGTGGTTGCACTGTCAAGGGTCTGGTTCAGGCGAACCGGGATGGTCGTATCGGCAGGCACGGTCACCGAGCGGACGCGTGGTGGCGCTGGCGGCTCACTTGGAGTGGCGCGCTCAATCGGAGCCGGAGGCGGTGGAGAAGCGATCTGAGCCTGCTCGGGAGCGACATAAGTCTGAGCCGGCGGGGCAGGCAACACTGGCTTTGGCTTGCGCTCGGGGCGCGGCTCTTTTTTGATGGGAGCCGGGGGTGGCGGAGCAACGGAAGCGGTCTGCGGTGCCGGAGCGGGCTGACTGCTGACGACCGTGAGATTATTCACCACCGTCCTGATACCTGAGACCAGGGCCGCGTCGTTGGCAGCGAGCGAACGTGCGGCATCATTGCTGGTGGTGCCGGTGAGCGTGGCAACTCCTTGCCGCACGGATGCCTGGATGGGCTCAGAGGCAAGCGAGGATTCCGCCGCGATCTTAGTTTGGACCGCCTGGGTAAGTGAGGTGTCATCCTGCGGAGCGGGAGCAGAGGAGTGCTTGCATCCGGTGACGGAGAGCGCTGCGGCCAGTACGGCGATTGCGGCGAGATATCCCCACACGTCTTCGATTGCGGCGGTTGAAGTTCTTGATTCCAGGCGGACAATCTCGTTATCGTGCATGTCAGTGTTCCTTCGTGCCTTAGTTACCGCGTTTGCAAGGCGTCGTGCTTCGTATAAGCAAATTTTACTCACTTTTGATGCGCTAAACCTGCGTCGGACTCTCCAGTCGTGTCGGAAGAGGCGAGTCATGATCGACCCTGCTGAGTTTGACGGTAGTCGTTTGGAATTGGGGCACGAGAATCTCTCATCGCCGACACCCGCAGATGTACATTCGGCCCTCGAGACCGGGCCGATTGGCCGAGGCCATCCCAGCGGAGTAGACTTCACCGCGTGCCTGGGTGGCGGATGTCATTGCTGGCGCAACCAAAGGTGGGCAAAGGGCATCTTCCAAGAGAGAGCAATATTGGGCTTGCACTTGGAATTTTATGTGAGCGCGTAAGAAGCAGGTAAGACGATATAGACTTTCGAACAGGCGTCGATTCATCGCCTCAAAGCGATTCATCAAAATCAGACACGAAAGATACGAGATAACGGAGGCAATCATGGCGGATAACGATAACGGAGCGAGCGGGTTCGGCTGGTTTCTTGCAGGGCTGGGACTAGGTGCCTTAGTCGGTGTGTTGTACGCGCCGAAGTCTGGCAAGGAGACCCGCGAGGATCTCGTCTCCGGAGCTCTTGATGCCAAGGAGCGCGCGGCAGTTCTGGCGCAGCGCGGGGCCGAAGTCGCAAGCCAATATGTGGATCAGGGCAAGCAGGCTGTCGGACAGTATGTAGACCAGAGCAAGCAGGCGGTTGGTCAGGCGGTCGAGCAGACTAAGCAGGTTGCCGGCGAGTATGTCGACAAAGGCCGTGAGTATTACGACAAGGGTCGTTCACAGTGGACCGAATACGTTGAAAAGGGCAAGAGCCTGGTGAACGAGCAGCAGGAGAAGGTTTCCGCCGCCGTTGAAGCCGGTAAGGATGCTTACGTGAACACGACTACCCACGGCTGATAGCACTTAGTCTAAGGGAAGTTTCGACCTTTGGGCCGCCGTGCCGGGGGTGGCTGCAATGCAGTCCACCCCCGTTTTGGCGTGCAAGTGAGCGTATCTCCTAAGATGAAAGACATGCGCTCTGCGCAGAGACGGAGTTTGAACCATGTGGATGATGGCGGCGTGGCAGGGATTAGAGAACGACTCGATCTCCGCCGGTAATACACGACTGTTGATGATCTTCGTCGGGATCGTTGCGCTCTCGATGTTCGTACAGGCGATCGTGGTGATCGTCGCCGCGATTGGCGCAACGAAGACGCAGAAGCGGGTTCTGGCGATCGCGGAGGAGCTCAGGACTCGGGCGACGCCACTTATTGACAAGGCAATCCCCATCATCAATAAGGCTGAAATACTGGTCGAGGTTACGCTGCCCAAGATCGAGAGGATTTCCGACAATCTTGTGGAGACGAGTGAGATCGTGAAATCGAAAGCTAAAGAGTTCGATGTCACGCTGAGCGATGTGAATCTGAAGACCAGGGCTCAGGTGGCCCGTGTGGACGGGATGGTCTCGACAGCGCTGACGGCTACTGGCTCGCTCGCTGAGATGGTTCACAAGGGCATCCGGATGCCCCTGGTGGAGATGTCGGGGGTTGTGAACGGATTCAAGGCAGGGATGGATGTGCTGTTCAGTAAGTCGAAACCAAAGGTAAAGTCGGTTGCGATCACGAAGTTCGAAGACTAGAGGTTGCGGCGGATCGATAAAACGGGGGCTGAGACCCTCGTTTTCTTGCGCCTGATGCCGGCTTTCAGTAGATCCAGCCACCTCCTACGACTTCGTCGCCCTGGTAGAAGACAGCGGACTGGCCCGGTGTGATGGCGCGCTGCGGTGTGTCAAAGATAGCACTAGCGTCATCGCCACCGTCGCTTGAGAGTGTGGCCCACGCGGGCTCGTGGCGATGGCGAATCTTGATCTGGACGCGGAGGGTCTCGCCCCGAGCGAGATTGGGAACGGAGATCCAGTTAACGCGGTCGGCGCGAAGATCCCGGGACATCAAGTCTTCATCGGCTCCGACGGTGACCTGGTGCGAATCCGGATGGATATTCAAGACATAGAGTGGGTTCGCCGAGGTCAGCCCGAGGCCCTTGCGTTGGCCCACGGTGAAGCTATGAATGCCGTTATGGCGTCCAATCACTTCGCCGGTCGTCGTGACGAGTTCGCCTGAGCTGTCGGGGAGATCTTCGCCCTGTTCGTCCAGATATGCCTTGAGGAAGGTGGAATAATCGCCGCCGGGGATGAAGCAGATCTCCTGCGAGTCGGGCTTGGTGGCGACATTGAGGCCTGCCTCTGACGCCATGGCGCGCACTGCAGGCTTCTGCATCTCGCCGAGCGGAAAGAGGGTGCGGGATAGCTGGTCCTGCGTCAGACCGAAGAGGAAGTAAGTCTGGTCTTTGGACTTGTCTTCGGGGCGGGAGAGGATCCAGCGGTCTCTCTCCTCGTCAAAATGGTTCCTGGCATAATGCCCGGTGGCGATGCGGTCGGCGCCAATCTGGCGGGCGGTGATGAGGAGCTGATCGAACTTGAGGTGGTTGTTGCAGAGAGTGCAGGGGATCGGCGTGCGGCCTGCGAGGTACTCGCTGACGAAAGGTTTCACTACCTCTGCTTCGAAGCGGTCCTGCTGATTGACCAAGTAGTAAGGAATGTCGAGCTGCTCGGCCACGCGGCGAGCGTCGTAGACGTCGTCAATCGAACAGCAGCGGCCCTGAACAGCTTCGGGCATGCCTTCGTGGCCAGCCAGGCGGCGCTGATTCCAGAGCTGCAGGGTGAGCCCGATCAGGGTGTGGCCCTGGGCGCGGAGCAGCGCGGCGACGGCGGAGGAGTCAACTCCTCCTGACATGGCGACGGCGATGGTCTCGGGTTGGGACTGCGATGGCATCAATCATCAATGATACCGGGTTTCGTGATCTGTCCGGAGTACACTTCATCCATGAACCTGGATCTGTCATCGTTGGACCTTCCAATTCGCTTAAGGCCTGAGACGCCTATGAGCGACGAGGAGTTGATGCGGTTCAGCAGGGAGAATCGTCCGTACCGGATGGAGCGTGAGCCGAATGGAGAGATTCTCATCATGACACCGACGGGCTATCGGACGGGGTCGACCAATCAGCGGATATCGCAGGCGCTCGGAGTTTGGGCGGATGAGGATGGTCGCGGTGTGGTATTTGACTCCAGCACTGGGTTCACGCTGTCAAACGGTGCAATTCGATCTCCGGACGCTTCATGGCTTAGTCATCGAAAAGGCGATGCTCTCACGCCGGAACAGCAGACTGGTTATGCCCCGGTATGTCCGGAATTTGTGATCGAGTTGACCTCGCCGAGCGACCGGCTTGAAAACGTCAAGAAGAAAGTGCTGGACGAATGGATAGCCAATGGTACTGAGCTTGCGTGGCTCGTCGATTCACAGACGCGCAGGGTGACGATCTATCGGCCGGGACAGGAAGCCGAAGTGTTGGAAGATCCCACGTCGGTGCAAGGCACTGGGTGTGTGGCCGGATTTGAGCTTGTGATGGAGAGGATTTGGGGCGGTAAGTAGAAACCGGCTGGATTGCCAAGAGGCAAAACTAAGAAGGCTGACCCCCGCGATTCTGCGGGTGTCAGCCTTCTTAGCAGAGGGGAACACTTTACTTGGTCGGTGCTGTTGTCAGTGGTTTCGTGATGTCGTCCATGTACGCAGGAGTACCTTCTACGCGGACGAGCGTGGGGTAGCGTTCGCCATCGTGGTAGTTGATGTCGGCCAGCGTGACGAGGCCATCCTGCTCCAGGATGAGGTGGATCGGCTCGGAGGTGCCTTTGGCCTTCTTGATTGCCGCCTTCAGGTTGTCGCCCGAGAAGGTGCGACCGTCGACGGCGTAGATCTTCTGCCCGGGCGCGAGCTTTGCCTTGTCGGCTGGGCCGCCCCAACGGACATCGGTAAGGGTGCCGTCCGCACCGCAGTTGATGCCGAGTGAGTACCAGGCGCTGATGCCTCCACCACGGCGGCCGCCCGCAGCGGTCAGGGTCTTCTGTGCTTGAGAAGGTTGGTCGTTGTAGACGAGCTTGTAACCGCCCCGCTCGATACCCGCCAGGTCAGCGTGGGGATTGATGTCGTCGATGCGCTCATGCAGAAAGGTGGCCCAGTCGTAGGCGACGACTTGGTTGAGGTCGGCGATAAGTTCGGGGCGTTCGTAGGGAACGATGAGCGGGCCAGTGTTACCGCCCTTGGCGAGAAAGATCGCCTCGAAGTCGTTGAGCGATTTCTTGTTGTCCGTGAGCTTGCGGATCAGGGTGTCAGCATCAAGCCAGAGGAGTTCGCCTTCCTGATAGTAGTCCTGTCCGCGCTTCCAGTTGGACCAGCTTGCGGTGCCCCCGCGTAGGATGCTGGAGGCGATCGCTGTGTCTTCTGTCGACCGCCATTGGCGACCGGACTTGTAGTCGAGGTTTGCGGCCGAAAGCGCGAGTATCTCGCGGTATTGCTGCTGATTTTTGAGGCCGGAGCGGGCGGCGAGGACGTTGCCGAGGTACTGCGTCATGCCCTCGTAGACCCAGAGCAGGTCGCCCTGCTGGGCGGTGGCGAAGTCTGGCTGATAGAGGCGTGCCGGGCGGCGGTACTTGCCGTTCCATGAGTGGGTGAACTCGTGGGCGAGCAGATCGGAGTTGCCTAGTTGCTGCTCGTCGGTTGAGAAGCCCTTCTCGTTGATGCCGTTGTCGGAGGATTGACCGTGCTCGAGACCCATTCCGCCGGTGGCGTCGGTGAGCGTGAGCAGTAGGTGGTACTCGTTGTAGTGATGCGACTTGTACATCGCGTCGGCCTCGCGGACGAGGTTGTTGATCTCGGCGAGCGTGGCGGGGCGGATGTTGACGTCGTCGGGTTCGTCGGCGACTACATCGAGGAAGTGCTTGGGGGAGATCTCGGGTGCGAGCGCAAACTGGCGGTAATAGAGGCCGGTGTCGACGGGCGAGTCTTCAAGCTGCTCAACGGTGGTGGCGGCGAACTTGTGAACGTCGCCGGGTCCCATACCGTGAAAAGAGCCGACGGGGGACAGCGCAGTGCCTACTCCCCATCCCTTGGGAACGATGACGGTGGGTTCAACTGCGATCTTTGCGACGGGAATGCCTGCGGGGTAAAGGAGCAGCCCTTCCCACTCCAGCGAAGCGAGCTTTGTGGTCTGGCGACCGGGATTGATGAGATCAAGATGCGCATGCAAGCTGGTCGCGCCCTTCGGCACGGTCACGTGGTACTCGTACATATTTACGTCATCGCGACGCCATACGAGCGTCTGCTTCGTGCCGGCTACTTCGGCGGTAAAGACCACGCCAGTGATGGAGTCGACTAGAGGGGTTGGGCGGTGCGTACCCGGAATCCACTGCGGGGTCGTGAGGGTGACGGGACCAGGCTTGACCGGGATGTCGATCTCAGCGTGATAGACCTTGCGTGGAGTGTCGGTGAGGTCGGCGGCGATGCGGATGGGAGCGGTCTGGGCCGCTGCGGCAGAGGCGGCAAGAAGAAGTGCGGCGGACTTGAGAATGGAGTGCATCAGGATGGATTGGATCCTCTCGGGGAAAGCAGCTGAAATGACTATTTAATTATTGGACGAATGGGTGCTGGGGAAGACGCAGAGGCGATTGATCTCTACAGGAGAGTGCAAGAAAGCTGGGTCTCTGCACTTCGCTGCGCTCCTGTCGAGAAGACGAGTTCTCAGGGGTTGCGCACATCGGGAGTTGTCCCACGCATCGCGATAAGGCTGCGAGGCGTGGGGCACAAGGTGAGTACAGGGACGGTTTCCGGCTTAGCTCTGGAGTGCTGTCTCTATCGCGGAGAGGACGATGGGATCATCAGGCAGCGTCTCCGGTGAGAACCGCTCAACCACGCGTCCATGGCGATCGACGACGAACTTCTCGAAGTTCCACAGGATGCCGGGCGCGGGGTTAGGCGGCGCGTAGTTCGCAAGCTTCTGACGGAATTCGCCTGGCTGTTTAGCCGTGGCTTCGGGCTTCTCCGCGATCAGTTCCTGATAGAGCGGGTGAGTGTCCGGTCCGGTGACAACGATCTTCTGGAACATGGGGAACGAGACGCCGAAGCTGCCCTTGCAAAAGGTGGCGATCTCTTCATTCGATCCAGGTTCCTGGGCACCGAAGTCGTTGGCAGGGAAGCCGAGGATCTCAAGGCCGTCCGCCTTGTGACGGGCGTACAGCTTTTCGAGGGCGTCGTACTGCGGGGTAAGGCCGCACTTCGATGCGGTATTGACGATGAGGAGCGCCTTACCGCGAAAGTCGGCGAGCGAGGTTCCTTCTCCGGTGATCCGGTTCACGGGAATGTCGTAAAGATTAGCCATGTCTCAATTATTACCTGTACCGACGAATGGTGCAGCCGGCCAGCAGGGTCCGGCTATCACGGGATGAAAGAAGTCATAAAGATTGCGTAAGTTTCCGGGCGCTCGCCAGTTGAGATCGTTGACAGACCAGATACCATAACAGTCGACATGGCAATTAGCGACGTACTGTTTGGCAAGCCCCTGGCAACAAGTGAAGAACGTGGAGAGCATATCGGCATCGCCGCCGGTATTCCGATATTTGGGCTCGACGCCCTGACCAGCGCGGCTTACGGGCCAGAGGCCGCGATGACGCTGCTGATCCCGCTGGGTGCGGCGCTCGGCGTGACGTACATTGTGCCGATCATCTCGGCGATCCTGGTGCTGCTGGTGATCGTCTTCTTCAGCTACCGGCAGACGATCGCGGCCTATCCGAACGGTGGTGGCAGCTACACCGTGGCGACCGAGAACCTGGGTAACAATGCGGGGCTGCTGGCAGCCGCAGCCCTGATGATCGACTACATTTTGACGGCAGCGGTGGGAATTTCGGCTGGCGTTACCGCGCTAACCTCCGCTGTGCCGAGCCTGCAGCCGCATACGCTTCTGCTCTGCCTATTCATTCTGATGATCCTGGCGATCATCAACATGCGCGGAGTGAAGGATACGGGAACGGCGTTTATCGCTCCCACTTTTCTATTTATTGGCACGCTGCTGACCCTGATCGTTGTGGGGGTCTACAAGACGATCCTCAGCGGCGGACATCCTCACTCCATAGAGCCACTGCCGCCGGAGATCCCGCAGACGGTGAAATATCTCGGCTACTGGATGTTGATCAAGGCCTTCTCCAGCGGATGCGCGGCGATGACCGGTGTCGAGGCAGTGTCGAATGGCGTTATGGCGTTTGGTGAGCCGAGAGCGAGGAAGGCGCAGATCACGCTTTCGATCATCGTCGTGATCCTGATTGTCCTGCTGTTTGGGACCGCGTGGCTGGCGAGGGCTTACGGCATCATGGCAATGAGCCCGGACGAGCCAAACTTCCAGAGCCTGCTGAGCCTGCTGGTGCAGGCTGTCTTTGGCCGCGGATGGTTCTACTACACGACCATGGGCAGCGTGCTGCTGGCTCTCGCTCTGAGCGCGAACACGGCGTTCGCGGACTTCCCACGGCTCACCCGGGCGATCGCGATCCACGACTACCTGCCGCATGTGTTCATTCTGCGCGGTCGGCGGCTGCTCTTCTCGCACGGTATCTATGCTCTGACCGGGCTGACGGCGGTCATCCTGATCCTGTTCGATGGAGTCACAGACAGGCTGATTCCGCTGTACGCGATCGGTGCGTTCCTGGCGTTTACGCTGTCGCAAGCTGGCATGGTCGTGCACTGGAAGAACCAGCATGGCGAACATAAGGGCGGCCGGGTCTGGCACATGTTCGTGAACGGCGTGGGCGCGGGTGCGACGGGACTGACGCTGATCGTTGTGCTGGTAGCGAAGTTCATGGCCGGTGCATGGGTTACAGCACTGCTGGTGCCGACACTGATCCTGATCATGTACAGCGTGAAGAAGCACTACACGCGAGTGCACGCCGAGATGGTGGACCGGACACCGATCAACCTTGAGAACCTGACCCAGCCGATCGTAGTCATCCCGATGGCGCACTGGGACCGGATCACGGAAAAGGCGCTTCGCTTCGGGCTGCTGCTCTCGAAAGAGATCAAGGTGGTCCATGTGCATTCGGAAGACGACCCGGATGAGCTTGCAGGCTGTTGGGACGAGATGGTTCTGGACCCTTTGAAGGAGAAGGGGATGCAGGAGCCGGAGCTCGTTCGAATCGCTTCGAGCTACAGGTTCATCATCGCGCCGCTGATGGAGTACATCCTGACGCTTGAGCGCGACAACCCTGATCGCAAGGTTGCGGTGCTGCTGCCAGAGTTGGTGGTGAAACACTGGTGGGAGAATGCGCTGCATGGGCAGAGGGTGCAGCTGCTGAAGCTGCTGCTGCTGTTGCGGGCGAAGCAGCGGGTAGTGGTGGTCAACATACCCTGGTATCTGTGAACGTAGATGTTGACTTCTCCTCATCTGGCGCAGATTGAGCGCTCGGGATTCGGTCCGGTAGATTCTGTCATTCACCTCTTCGTGGGCGGGTCGGAGTTGCACGGGGCTAAGGTTGGTGCGACCGATGATCTCGATCTCTATGGCGTGTTCATTGGCGAGCCTGAAGATGTTCTCGGACTGAATCCACAGGAGCATTTCGTTTGGTCGACGGCGAGCGATGATCGGCGGAATGGGCCGGACGACGTCGACCTGACACTCTATTCGCTGAGCAAGTGGGCGGCGATGGCGGCAAAGGGAAATGCAACGGCACTCCACTTCCTATTTGCAGCTGCGACTGCCGCGAGTGCACCTGTCTGGTCGTTGATCCAGGATCAGAAGCAATTGTTTCTCTCGAAGCGATCCGCCGTCCAGTTTCTTGGATTCGCGGAGAATCAGCTCAAGCGAATTTCAGGAGAAAAAGGCAAGGGTGCGAAGGGCACACGGCCTGAGTATGAAGGTGCGTTCGGGTACGACACCAAAGCGGCGATGCACACGCTGCGGCTATTGTTCGAGTGCCGTGAGTTGATGCAGGAGGGCACGATTACTTTGCCGCGACCGGAGAGAGAGGTATTGATCGATCTCCGAGGCGGAAGCTGGACGCTGGAACGCTTTCTGGCTGAGTCGGAGCGGGCAAAGCTCGATGCTGAAACTGCAGCTGCTTCAAGCTTTCTGCCTGATTGGATTGATGAGCAAGAGATCTCTGCCCTTGTTGCCAGGGTTCATCTCTCGTTCTGGAATCAGAGCTAGGCGAGTGCTGCTACCGGCCTCTTCCAGGTAGGTGACAGGCTACGCAGGCGGTCAACTGCGGTTGGGATGATCTCGAGGGCGTAGTCAACCTCTTCGGCAGTCGTGAGGCGGCTCAGGGAGAATCGAACGCTGGCTCTCTCGCGCGCCGGGCTTAGGCCCATGGCGGTGAGGACATGCGAGGGTTCAGTCGCGCCGGACTGGCAAGCGGAGCCCCCGCTGACGGCGAGGCCCTTGAGGTCGAGTGCAATGACGAGAGCTTCGGCTTCGACGTGATCGAAGTAGAGGTTCGACGTGTTGACGGCGCGGGGAAGGCCGGCGCCGTTCACGCCACACTCTTCAATCGCGGAAAGGATGCCTTGTTCGAGGCGGTCTCGCAGTTCCCCGAGACGATCTGGTCCGCCATCCGACATCCAGGTTTGTGCGAGCTCGGCAGCCTTGCCTAACGCTACGATGCCGGCGACATTCTCCGTGCCCGGGCGGCGTTGGCGCTCGTGGCTTCCGCCGAAGAACATGGGCGAGAGGCGAACGTTGCGACGAGTGAAGAGAACACCCGTTCCCTGCGGCGCGTACATCTTGTGGCCGGAGATGGAGAGCAGGTCGACATCCTTCAACTCGCCAGTCTTCGAAAGGTCAAGGGGCAGCTTGCCTGCTGCCTGGACCGCGTCGGTGTGGAAGAGAGCGCCGTGTGCGTGAGCGATCGCGGCGAGTTCGGCGATCGGCTGGACGACGCCGGTCTCGTTGTTCGCGAGCATGATGCTGACAAGCTTGGTATGCGGTCGCAGTCCGGCGCGAAGAGCGTCCGGCGTGATGAGGCCCTGCGGGGTGCATTCGAGAAAGGTTACTTCAATGCCGCGGTCTCGGAGTGCCTCGGCAGCGTGCAGGACGGCGTGGTGCTCGATCGATGTGGTGATGAGGTGGGCAGGTTCGCCGGAGGTGATGTACGGCTGGAGCACGCCGAAGACAGCGAGGTTGTCGCTCTCGGTGCCCCCGGAGGTGAAGACGACTTCAGAGGTGCGGCAGTGGAGCAGGCGGGCGACCGAGTCGCGGGCGTGGTCGACTGCGGCGCGTGCCTGCTGGCCCTGCTGATGGATGGAGCTGGCGTTGCCGAAGTGCTCGATCCAGAAGGGGCGCATCGCCTCAAAGACCTCGGGGAGCAGAGGCGTGGTGGCGTTCGCGTCCATGTAGATCCGGCGCATATCTCTAGTTTACGCCGTTTGCGACCGCCGGCTGCTTACGGTGGTTGCTCGCGAAGGTCTGATAGGCTTAGGGCGTTTCACAAACTGTTCAGGAGATCGATGATGACGAAGCAAGGCGTGATGGCAAAGGTGGCATTGGGAGCTGCACTTGCCCTCTGTAGCGGACAGATGGTGATGGCGAACGCACAGATGGATGCGGCGCCGAAAGTTGCAGCAGGAACAATCGTTGCACCGTCGAAGAGCTTCGACGATGCGTTGAGCAGTCTCGAGAAGCAGCTGGTGCCGCTCGTGAAGGCGATGCCGGCGGATAAGTATGACTTTGCTCCGAGCGCGGCGATCTTTGTGCCCGGGCAGAAGACGGAGTACACGGGCGTGCGGACGTTCGGGGCGATGGTGCTGCATATTGCCGAGGCCAACTATTACTACGGGAGCGCGCTCAGCGGAACCAAGCCCGACGTCGATACGAAGGCGATGGAGACCCTGAAGGGAAAGGAAAAGATCGTGGCGGCACTGGAGGCTTCCTTCGCGTTTGCGCATAAGGCAATTGGGACTCTGACGCCGGCAAATGCGTTCGAAAGTGTACGCGGAACCGGGACGCGCGCCAGTCTGGCGGGCGGCTTGATTGCGCACGGCTTCGACCACTACGGGCAGCTTTGCGAGTACCTGCGCATGAACGGGATTGTGCCCCCGGCCAGTGCGAAGTAGCGGACCGAATCTTCCAGGATCGGTGAGAAGTATCAAGCTTGTACGAAGCCCGTCATTCTGGTTCGAATGACGGGCTTTTGTGCGCGTGAAAGCAAAATGCGGGGAATCCCCGCTCACGCGGCTCGGTCGAGACGACGCTTCTTATTGAAGCGGTCTGACTTACGCTCTGTCGGCTAGAGGAATGTATGGTGCGGGATACGCAGGCCCAAGATAATCGGCGCGGGGGCGGATAAGGCGGTTGTCGTCGTGCTGCTCGATCACGTGGGCGGCCCAGCCGGAGATGCGGCTTACGGCGAAGATCGGCGTGAAGAGGTCGATGTCGATGCCGAGAGTGGTGTAGGTGGAGGCGGAGTAGAAGTCGACGTTGGCGTTGAGCTTCTTTTCGGACTTGATGTAGCCCTCGATCTTCTTCGACATGTCGAACCACTTCGTATTGCCTGCGGCCTTGCCCAACTCCTCAGACATGCGGCGGAGGTGGGTCGCTCGAGGATCTTCCGTGTGATAAACACGGTGGCCGAAGCCGGAGATCTTCTTCTTAGCGGCGAGCATGTCGCGGACGTACTCGACGGGATCGGCACCGGCTTTTTCGATGGCGTAGAGCAGGCGCATGGTGGCCTCATTCGCGCCGCCATGCAGAGGGCCGCTGAGCGCCCCGATCGCGCCGGTGATGGCGGAGTGAATGTCGGCGAGGGTGGCCGCGATGACGCGTGCGGCGAAAGTGCTGGCGTTAAGTTCGTGGTCGGCGTGCAGAATGAGCGCGATGTCGAAGGCGCGGGTCGCGGTCTCCGAGGGCTTCTCGCCGTTTAGCATCCAGAGGAAGTTGGCGGCGTGCGAGAGCGTGAGGTCGGCTTCGACGATGGACTTTCCCTTGCGGATTCGGTCGAAGGTGGCGACAAGCATCGCGATCTGCGAGGTCAGTCGGTATGCCTTGCGGACATTTGCGTCGTGTGTGCTGCTGGGTTCGTCGGCATCGTAGATGCTGAGCAGTGAGACGGCGGTACGGAGGACCTGCATTGGCGTAGCATCCGCCGGAACTGTATGAAGAAGTTCGACCACCTTTTCGGGAAGCACACGAGCGGCGGCAAGCTCTGCGGAGAAAGAAGCGAGTTCATCCGCGGTGGGGAGCTTGCCAAACCAGAGGAGATAAGTGGTCTCCTCGAAGGTTGAATGGCCGGCGAGCTCGTGGATATCGATGCCGCGGTAGGAGAGGACGCCGGCTTCGCCGTCGATGTAACAGATCGACGAGGTCGTGGCGACGATGCCTTCGAGACCCTTGGGTGCAACAGTGGTGGACATTCGATCTCTCTCCTATCGGAAGATGAAGTAATTCAGGGTAGCGCAGCGGAGAAAGCGTTGTCTAAGCTGTGCGCGAATATCGGTGCGGCTGTGCGATTTCGGTCTGTCTCTTCATTGGACGCCGATCGCTAAGGAGAGTGTGTACCGCGATGGAGAAAAGGACTCGAGCGAGGCTGTCGGTGATTGGCCAAGGATAAGGTCCGCCATAACTCGGGCGGTAGCAGGCGCTAACAGGATGCCGTTGCGATAGTGGCCCGTGGCGAACCAGTGATGCGACCGCGTGGGATGTGGCCCAATGATCGGAAGGCGGTCCGGGGTTCCGGGGCGAAGTCCTGCCCACGTGTCGGCGATGGTGGCGTGGGCCAGGCCGGGGACGAGGGAGATCGCGCGCTGGCGGAGCGATTCGATCGCTGCCGGTTCAACTGTTTTATCGAAGCCTGCATCTTCAACGGTCGCCCCAACGATGGCGCGACCCTTACCGGGCCCGAGTGTGCGCGGGACGATATAGATGTCTGCGGCGCGGAGCGTGGTCTTTAGCTGCAAATCGGCTGGCAGAGTGAGCGCAAGCATCTGGCCTTTGATCGGTATGGCGAGGAATGCCGTGTCGGTTTCGCTGGAACCGGCCCACGCGCCCGTGCAGTCGACGAAGTGGTCCGCCTGAATCGTCGTGGCAGAAGTACGAACGGTGACTCGTCCCGCGCCGTAGCCGGTTGTGATGACGGGAGAATTGTAGAGAGTCCGGATCGATGTGGAGGCAATGGCTTCGATAAGCGCGGGAGCAAGTTGGCGCGGATCGATGGAGTGCTCGCGAAGGAAGGTGAACCCGGAGCCGGGATCGACGACGGCATCGCTGTCTTTCACGAGGAGTTCGGTTTGCAGTTCTTGTGGCAGCGTAGATGCACGGTTGCCGGCCAGGGCCTGCAGTGTGCGGTGGGTCTGGAAGGGAACGGCAATGCCGCCTAGGTCGCGAACGCGGTCGAGGAAGGAGGGATAGAGCGACCGGCTTAAGTGTGACAGCGCGAAGAGTTCCGGCGGGTTATGCGGATCATCCGCAGCCAGCATCCCAGCGGCTGCGGTCGAGGCCTCCTGCATCGGCGCGCCTGAATCGAGGACAATGACGCTCAGGCCCCGGGCGCGGAGCTCAAGCGCGAGTGAGAGCCCGATAATTCCAGCGCCGGCGATACAGATGTCCGATTGAGTCATACTTCCAAGTCTAAGGTCATCGCCGTCCTGGGCGCCGTTCAAAACTCCTCGCCGAAGGGAGGGAAGCTACGTCTAAATGTGTGAAACGCGCGGCGCGACGGAGCCGGTAGGGAATAATTTACCGCCTCGGTTGTTTGGCCTTCGCCTGTAGGATGGGAGAGCGTTAGATTCAGTTGTGGATGGCAGTGACGTTCGTCATTCGAAAGTTCGGGGTGAAGCGATGGAATACGTGAAGGAAGTGGAAGTGGAACGGTCTGTCTCAGGTGCGTTCATAGGCGTCGTAGCGGTTGCGCTCCTGAGCGCCATTGGCGCGTTGGGCTGGTGCTATTTTCTGCAGAAGAACGTGAACGTGAATCAACAGAAGCTGTCCGAGGCGCAGCAACAGAACACGGAGCTTTCGGCGAAGCTGGACACGACCAACGCTCGGCTGCGTGCGACGACCGAGACGCTCGGACAGAGTGTCGGCATGACGCAGAAACAGATTGAGCTGAAGACGCAGGGTCTTCTG
Organism: Granulicella aggregans; assembly: GCF_014203275.1. Lineage (GTDB taxonomy): Bacteria > Acidobacteriota > Terriglobia > Terriglobales > Acidobacteriaceae > Edaphobacter. Next base: position 160,757 of record NZ_JACHIP010000005.1, on the reverse strand, counting down.
GCTGCGCAGGCGGCGCAGCGCGACATCGCCGCAAAGCTGCAGGCGCAACAACAGGCGACCGAGAAGCAGGTCGGCGCCGTCTCGAACGATGTGGCGAGTGTGAAGACGGACGTGGGCGGCGTGAAGACCGACGTCGCCACAACGAAGAGCGATCTTGAAGCAACAAAGACACAGCTCAATCGCACGATGGGCGACCAGGGTGTGATGAGCGGCCTGATTGCGACGAACCACGACGAGCTCGAAGTGCTGAGGCACAAGGGCGATCGGAACTACTACGAGTTCTCCCTGCAGAAGGGCGGCAAGCCAACGCTGCTGGCGACGATCAAGCTGCAGTTGAAGAAGGTGGACGAGAAGCACTCGCGCTACACGATGAACGTAAGCGCCGACGACCGCAACATCGAGAAGAAGGACAAGGGACTCGACGAACCGGTGCAGTTCTACACGGGCAAGACTCCGGTGCTGTACGAGTTGGTGGTGAATCAGTTGGACAAGAACAAGGTGTCGGGATACCTGTCGACGCCCAAGAACGCACCCAAAGGAGCGGACGCTCCGCAGTAAACTCAATGTTCATGCGGCTTTTGGCGGTATGGGCGTGTAATCGAGATATGAGTTAAACGAATAAGGGGGACGCCATCGGCGTCCCCCTTATTATGTTTGCCTGTTGGGTTTACTTCTTCTTCGCTGCCTTCTTTGCGACTTTCTTGGCTGCCTTCTTCGTTGCCATTTTGCCTGTTCTCCCTGTGATCAAGCGTGTGCGCTGCACAACGTGCATTGCAGCTAACGAAGGTATAGATTTCGTGAAAAAGAGTGTCAAGAGAAATCGATACGTTGGCACATTTTTTTTAGGCGTGGCACTGCTCATGTGGAACTGCTGCGAGCTCGCAAGAGGACCATGGTGAGATCGTCTCGCGTCGAGCGCCGTCATCGCTCGCTTTGCTATGCTGGCAGACGCTTGTATTGAATCGATTTTTACAGCGCCAAATCAAGCACAAGTTCACGTCACTCCAGCGGAGTCCCATCATGTCCATGAATCGTCGCAGCTTTGTTAAGGTCGCCGCATCCACTGCCGCGTTGTCGGCGATGTCTTCGTTCGCGCAGCCGCAGCAGCCGGTACGTTATGCGGCTGTGGGACTCGGGCAGATCTCCGACATCTTCATGAAGTCGGTTTCGCAATCCAAGAAGTGCAAGGTGACAGGGCTCATCAGCGGACACGTGCAGGAGAAGACACCGAAGTACAAGTCTCTCTACGGCGTGCAGGACAAGTCGATCTACAACTACGAGACCTTCGATGAGATGGCGCACAACCCGGAGATCGATGCGGTATACATCGGACTTCCGAACAGCATGCACGCGGAGTACACGATCCGCGCGGCCAAGGCAGGCAAGCATGTACTGTGCGAGAAGCCGATGGCGATCTCATCGGCAGAGTGCCGCTCGATGATCGATGCGTGCAAGCAGGCGAACGTGAAACTGATGATTGCGTATCGCGTCCACTATGATCCGATCTGGCTCAGGGTGAAGGAGCTTGCGCGATCGGGAGCGATCGGCGAGATACAGGAGTTCCAGGGCGGCTTCCGCGCCAACTTCAAGGCAGGGCAGTGGCGGCTTGATCGCAAGTTCTCCGGCGGAGGATCGCTGATGGATCTGGGGGTCTATCCGTTGAATGCCATTCGTTGGATCGCGGAAGAAGAGCCGGTGAGCTTCGCGGCGCAGGTTGCTACGAAACTTCCGGGGCCGAGGTTCGCATCGGTTGAGGAGTCGGTGGAGTTCAGCCTGAAGATGGCTTCGGGAGTGCTGGCTTCAGCGGGCTCGTCGTATGGAGTCGAGGGCGACAACTACCTGATGATCTACGGAACAGAGGGGCATCTTCGTGTCGAGCCGGCGTATGGGTATCAGGGCGTGAGGTTCAAGGGAGAGACGAAGACAGGGGCGGTCGATGAGACGAGCAAGGGTGTGATGCCGTACCAGTTCACGTTGGAGGCAGACCATCTTGCGGATTGCATCCGGAACAATACGGAGCCATGGACGAGCGGGGATGAGGGACTGAAAGATTTGGTGGCGATGGAGGGGATCTATAAAGCGGCCGGTGCACCGATTGCGTGATGGTGCGCGTTTCTCAGCTATGACGGAGGTAATGTATGAGTCCGACTAGCAGGTCCTGACTGGCATGTGCGATCATCACGCTCCTTACGTTGCCAATGCGCGCAGTACAGATTGCATAGACAAGACCGAGCCCTGTGATGCCAATTGCACTGCCGATGCCCTGATAGAGATGGAGACATCCAAAGATCAGCGAGGGAATAGCGATCCCGACGACTGCGCTTCCCGACCATGCAGACACCTGCCGCTGAAGGTAACCGCGAAAGATGAACTCTTCGCAGACTCCGGCGGTCATCGCGACGAAGACCCAGAGAATCATCTCCTGAGGTGTATTAGGCAGCAAGGCTTTTACTGCGTTGTTCGCGGAATCGACATGCAGTGAGGTGTGTCTAAGGCCGATGCGTAGTGCGATGACTACGATCCATCCCGAGACGAGGATCGCAAGAGCAGACAGTAGATCTCCACCGAGCCTTCGACGCGCCGGCAAGCCAAGGACACCGAGGATAAAGCTTCGTCGATGATAGAGACCCGCGATCGTTGATCCAACGAGCAGCCACTGCAAGATGCCCGTGGAGATGTATCTGATGAGTTGCGGCATCTGGCTTGTCGTGAGATTTGCCCGGAGCGCTCCATAGATCGCCCACAGTACAAGCACGAAAGCTAAGAGCAGCGTGTGCTGCCACGGTGCAGGCAGCGGAGGCTGTTTTACTTCGACTTCGCAGGGCTGTTCCGCAGACTCAACGGGCATCTTCGTAGCCTAATCGCGAATAGGTATTTGAGGTGCGGAATTCGACAGACCTAACATTCGATGATGTTGAGGGCCAACCCGGCGAGCGAAGTCTCCTTGTACCGCGACTGCATATCGAGGCCTGTCTGATACATCGTCGCAATCACCTGATCGAGCGATAGCTTGTGCCCCCCGGTCTCATGCATGGCCATACGACTGGCGTTGATGGCCTTGACCGCACCCATGCCGTTGCGCTCAATGCAGGGAATCTGTACGAGGCCGCCGATGGGATCGCACGTCATTCCCAGGTTGTGCTCCATGGCGATCTCGGCGGCGTGCTCGATCTGCTCGTTCGTGCCGCCGAGCGCGGCGACGAGACCGCCCGCAGCCATGCTGCAGGCGACACCGACCTCGCCCTGGCAGCCGACCTCAGCTCCGGAGATGCTTGCGTTCTCTTTGTAGAGGATGCCGATGGCGGCGGCGGTAAGGAAGTAGCGGATGAGGCCCGCTTCGGTCTCTTCCTTTGAGAGTGCGACATCAGGCAGGTCAGCGACGCAATGGACGTAATAGTGCGCGATGGCCGGGATAACGCCTGCGGCTCCGTTGGTGGGGGCCGTGACAACACGGCCTCCGGCGGCGTTCTCTTCGTTCACGGCCATCGCCCAGACCGTGACCCAGTCGATGGGAGCGAGCGGGTCTTTCGAGCCCGTGCTGAGGAGCCGCTCGGTAAGGCGCCGAGCGCGGCGTCGTACGTTGAGGCCGCCGGGAAGGATTCCTTCCGTGGCGATGCCGTGGGAGGTGCACTCCTGCATGACGCGCCACAGTTCCAGGATGCTGGTTTTGATCTTTTCTTCCGGCGACGAGCTTGACGAAGGCGAACCGGGGCGGTTGATGTTCACCGCAGGGTCCGCGAGCAGGGCGACCTCGTTGGCGAGCAGCAGGTCTGCGATGGAGAGGTTGTGCTCGGAGGCGAGTGCAAGGAGTTGCTGCGCGCTTCGGAATGGGTAGGGAACGTTCCGCGAGGAGGTCTGTTGCGGAGCGGCAAGTTCGGCTTCGGTGACGATGAACCCGCCGCCGATGGAGTAGAAGACGGCTTCAGAGATGAGTGAGCCGGAGGCGTCGCAGGCGGTGAACTTCATGCCGTTGGGATGAGTCGGGATGCCCGGCGTCGGGTACATCTGGTCGCGATGGAAGGGAAGGTTGGCGGACTCGGAGAAGGGCACGCGGTGGCGACCGATGAGCGGGAGCGAATGGCTGTCGCGAATCTCGGTAAGCTTCGCTTCGACGGTGGCGGGATCGAGCATGTCGGGAGCCTCGCCGAGCAGTCCGAGGAGGATGGCACGGTCGGTTCCATGGCCAATCCCAGTGAGAGCGAGCGACCCATAGAGATGCACGGTGACGCTGACAGTGCGGTCGAGCTTGCCGTCTCCGTCGAGCTCGCGAACGAAGCGCAAGGCCGCGCGCATGGGCCCGACGGTGTGGGAACTCGATGGTCCGATGCCGATCTTGAAGAGCTCGAAGAGGCTAGTGTTCACGACTTCATCTTAGCTTTAGTGCGGGTGGTTTTCTTAGCGACCGATTTGGCGGCTGGCTTCGTCATCGACTTGGCGAGGACGTTTCTATGAGCCGTGGTGAGTGCGCCGAGCAATGTGTCTTCGGCGACGGCTTCGAGATAGACGTAGCTCATTCCCATGCGGCCCCAGCCTCCTTGCACAGGCTCGAAGACCTGCGGAAGCTCTTCGCAAAAGGCGGCCTGTTGTTCGAGCGTGAGATTGACGACGCCTCTGCCGAGGGCTTCGCCTGAGAGCGTGCAGAAGATGCGCAGCTTGTTGTCCGGGCAGAGGACGCGGAAGTCCGGATGGTTCATGTGAGAGCTTTCGATCGCGTTGGGGAGGCTGAGAGCGAGTCTGCGGAAGTCGTTGGCGGTGGCCACGGATGTCTCCTGTATCTCGGAACAGAAGCAGGGAAGTCGGCTAGGTGAGCGATGCAAGCATCGAGAGATCGGGCCATTTGAAAGCGATCTCGCCGAGGACCGCACCACCAACCTCGATCTGCTTTGAAGTCACGCGTACGGCCCCGGATTTTTCGTAGAAGTGTATCGCTGGATTTTGTTCCAGGACCCACACCATCATGGACTTGAAATCTTTGGCACAGAGGTAGGTCGCGAGCGTGCGCACAAGAGTGGTTCCGATGCCGATTCGCTGGGCTCGATTGAGCAGGTAGATGGCGTAGAGTTCCGCGTCGCAGCCCTCGAGCAGCTCGCGCGTCGGCCCGGCGCTGGCAAAGCCGATAACCTCGCCGTCCAGTTCCGCGACGTAGACCCTGACGTCGCGCGCGAGCCAGTCCTGCCACTGGAGAACTCGTTCCGATTCATTGAGGCTCTTCAGATAATCGTTCGGGACGATGCCGGCGTAGGTCGTCCGCCAGCTTGCGATGTGGACGCGGGCGATTGCGCTTGCGTCTTGCTGGTTCGCTCGTCTGACCAGGATCATGGGATCACGCTACTCCTCTGCCTTGAAGTGGAGCAAGGAGTGGTCCTTGGTGTATCGCACGAATGCCCACCGATGCGATGACACTGCATAGATGGGCACTCGATCATGACAGTTGATTGCGGGAGCTACTTCTTCGCAGCGTGGGCGGCGGGCGACGCGACTGCACCAGACGCGCGGAGGTAGGAGGCTGCTGCGGTCAGGCGGACCGGGGGCTTGGAGTCGTAGAAGAGGTTGGCGATGGCGGCGGCGGTCTCCTTGTCGTGGTATTCGCCCAGTGCTTTAGCTGCGGCGGCGCGGACGCCTACGTCCTTGTCGGTCAGGGCGTTGATCAGTTCATCGTGGATGGGCTTGGTCTTCGATTGCGAGATCAGCTCGATAGCGAGAGTGCGCGAGGTGTCGGCTCCGTTCTTGTGGATGTACTCATACGCGGTGACGCCGAAGCCGAAGGGGCCGAGGAGCATGGACGCTCCCTGGAGCGCACCGATTCGGGCGATGGTGGAGGGGTTGTGCAGGTCGGTTGTGATGGTGTGCCGCGTGGAATCCATCAAGCCCGCGCTGGCCTTACGCTCGCCCGCGGCGACAGCGACCAGGATGTCTTCGCCGGAGTGGTCCCCCATCTTCCATAGTGTGGACGCGGCGGCGACAGCAACTTGAGGTTCCTTATCATCGAGCAGCGTGCGAAGCTCCATGGAGAAGTTGCGCTTTGCGGTGAGGGCAGGAGTCTGCCCGGCTGCGAGAACCGCAGCAGTGCGGACATCTAGGTCGGGGTCACGCATCGATTCCGTGATCAACTGTGCAGCGCGTGGGTTGAAACCGATGGTGCCGAGCGCCGCCAGCGACTGGATCTGTAGCGGTGTGTGTTTATTGTCCAGCAGCGCCGAGGTAAGCATCGACCACGCGGTGTCGATGTCGACAGAGGGGGAGTCATGCGCGGGACGGTTGGTAGGAGGAGGCGTGTCGACGTCCGAAGCAGCGGCCTGTGGGCTGTTCTGCGCGGCGAGGTATCGTGCTGACGCGCTGAGCGTGATCAGAAGAAGGCAGGCGAAGAAAGAGCTGCGAGTGGCGCGGATGGAACGGAATCGGTCGTGCGTGAGTTTCACTTGTTGGCTCCGGCGATGCGTGTGGGTTTTACCGGTTAGAGGACCTGTTCGTGTCTTGGGGGATGAACGCGATTGTAAATGCTATACTCGCGAGACTTTCGGCCTCAGGGAAATATCAGGCAAACAATCATGCTCTTCAAAGCACGCAGCGCTGCGGTGTACGGCATCGACGCGAACATCATCGACGTCGAGGTGGACTTCTCCGGTGTGAAGATGGAGAAGGAGCAGTTTGCGACGGTGGGGCTTCCCGACGCGGCTGTTCGTGAGAGTCGCGATCGCGTCCGATCCGCGATTAAGAACTCCGGCTTCGATATCCCTCCCACACGGATCACGATCAACCTCGCCCCTGCTGACCTTAAGAAAGAAGGTTCAGGGTTCGACCTGCCGATAGCGATCGGCATTCTAGGAGCGTATGGAGCGCTGCAGACAAAGGATCTCTCGGACTATCTCCTTGTCGGGGAACTCGGGCTTGATGGCAGCCTCCGGGCGGTGCAGGGGATGCTCCCGATTGCGATCGCAGCGAGGGAGAAGGGTATCCACAACCTGCTGATCCCGGCGAGCAACGCTCGGGAGGCGGCGGTAGTGGAGGGCGTGAACGTCTACCCGGTGCACTCGCTGCTGGAAGTGCGCGCGCTACTGAATGGGACGACGTTGGGGGTGGTTCAGGCTGCTCCGTTGAAGGTGAAGACGAGCGATCTGCTGGAGGAGCTGCAGCACTTTCCCTTCGACTTCAAGGACGTTCGCGGACAGCATGTAGCGAAGCGCGCGCTGGAGGTAGCGGCTGCGGGCGGCCACAATATCCTGATGATCGGGCCGCCGGGATCGGGCAAGACGATGCTGGCAAAGCGGCTGCCGTCGATCCTGGCTCCGCTGAGCTTCGAGGAGGCGCTCGAGACGACCAAGATTCATTCGGTTGCTGGCGTTCTGGATGCCGAGCAGGGGCTGGTGACGCACCGGCCATTCCGGTCGCCGCACCATACCATCTCGGATGCGGGACTGATTGGCGGCGGAATGATGCCGCGTCCGGGCGAGGTCTCTCTTGCGCATAACGGACTGCTGTTTCTGGACGAGCTGCCGGAGTTTCCGCGTAACGTGTTGGAGGTGTTGAGGCAGCCGCTGGAAGACGGCATGGTGACGATTGCCCGGGCGGCGATGAGTCTCAGCTTTCCAGCGCGGTTCATGCTAGCTGCGGCGATGAATCCCTGCCCGTGCGGCTACTTCAACGACAAGTCGCGGGAGTGCATGTGTACGCCGCCGATGATCCAAAGGTATGTGTCAAAGGTCTCCGGGCCGCTGCTCGACCGGATCGACATCCATATCGAGGTTCCGGCGGTGCAGTATAAGGAGCTTCGCGGCGGGAGCGCAGCGGAAGGATCAGCGGAGATTCGCGCCAGGGTGCTGAAGGCACGCGAGCGGCAGAAAGAGAGATTTGCACAGGCCGGCGACCGCACGCGCGGATCGGCGAGCGCGGCATCGCGTCAGGTCTATGCGAACGCGCAGATGGGGACGCAGCAGATCCGAATGCACTGCGAACTGAACTCCGACGCCGAGCGCCTGCTGGAGAGGGCGATGCAACAGCAGGGGTTGAGCGCGCGGGCGCACGACCGGATTTTGAAGGTGGCGAGAACGATCGCCGATCTCGAACAGTCGCAGGACATTGTCGTGAAACATATCGCCGAGGCCATCCAGTACCGGACGCTGGACCGGAGCTACTGGTCTTAGCTGCCCTGACGAGTTCTCCGCACGGCAGGTTTGCTCGCACTTTCACGGTGTCAATAGGGGACATCGTGGGACACTCTTTCGTATAGATACAATGGAATCAATAGCTTGCTGGTTAGATCTCATCCCGGTGCCAGGCAAAGCGGTCAAACCACGGGGAAATCCTGTTTATGGAATAACGATTTCGGCAAGTTTCTAAAAAAAGTATTGACCTTCTCGTGACGAAGCGTTACTTTTCATGTGGGCCGGTGAGTTTTGATCGGTTACAGCCAACCAAACGATCTTTCGCATATCTCAGAGTCGAGCGATGGTGATGGGTGGTCACGCAGAATAGGTTTGGTCGGGTATTGCAACGCGGTCATAGCTGCGGGCCTGCAACCTGAGATACAGAGAATATAGAGACACCGTCAAATCACATGCGCCTTGCCGACGAACGGAACCATGCAGATTCCTCAGATGTAGATTTTTCGCACCGCCGTCCAGCAATTAAGCGTCTAAAAGAACGTCAGCCCGGCAATCGCCGGTGCTTCTAACTGCGAGTACGACGATCGAGCAGGGTCCTTGTCGCCCCTGTTCGCTCTGAAGGAGAAAGAAATTATGCGCTCAGATTTGATTTTTGGAGCACTCACGCACGTCACGAACCGTTACCAGCTCTGCCAGCTCGCTTCCAAGGCGACCCGCAAGCTGCACAAGCCCAACACCCGTCTGCAGGACACGACCAACGAGGTGCTCGACCGCTTCAAGGACACCGTTCCGATGGATGAAGCCGTCGAACCGGTCGTCGAGAAGGTATCGCTTCAGGAACGCCGCGCAGCTTAGTGCGCGGCAGTTCTTTCCACACTCGGAACTCTAACCAGTACCCGCCTCTCCTCTCACTCCTCCTGCAACACCTCTCACACTGAAATCCTGAGCTATACTCAGATCACTGCACTTGGCTTTCCGCACGACCCCCGTTCCGGGCGATTGGATTCTTCCGATCCGTCCTGACGGCCCCTGTCTCGCAGATCCCGCCTCCGCATCAACCTCCTTCCATCCGAACTCCCAGACACCTCCAGGTAAAAAATGACGATTTCTGAATTGAAAGAACACAACATAGCCGAGTTGGGCAAGCTTGCCCGTGGCCTCGACATCGCAGGCACCAGCGGCCTCCGCAAACAAGACCTTATCTTCAAGATTCTGCAGGCGCAGAGTGAGAAGGAAGGGCACATCTTCGCCGAGGGAGTGCTCGAGATCCTCCCCGACGGCTACGGCTTTCTCCGCTCGCCCGATTACAACTATCTCCCCGGCCCGGACGATATCTACGTCTCGCCCTCGCAGATCCGCAAGTTCGACCTGAAGACCGGCGACACGATCAGCGGCAACGTTCGCCCACCCCATGAGGGCGAGAAATACTTCGCTCTGGTCAAGATCGAAGCGATCAACTTCGAGTCTCCGGAAGAGACCCGCAACAAGATTCTCTTCGACAATCTCACCCCGCTTTACGCGCAGGAGCGGATCAAGATGGAGACGGTCCGCGACCACATCAGCGGCCGCGTAATGGATCTCCTGACTCCGGTGGGCAAGGGCCAGCGTGGATTGATCGTCGCTCCCCCACGCACCGGCAAAACGATGCTGCTGCAGTCGATCGCGAACAGCATTACCGCCAACCATCCCGAAGTCGTTCTAATCGTTTTGCTGATCGACGAGCGTCCGGAAGAAGTCACCGACATGCAGCGTTCGGTCAAGGGCGAGGTCATCTCTTCGACCTTCGATGAGCCGGCGGCGCGCCACGTACAGGTCGCCGAGATGGTGATCGAGAAGGCGAAGCGTCTGGTTGAGCACAAGCGCGACGTCGTCATTTTGCTTGACTCGATTACGCGTCTCGCGCGTGCTTACAACACGATTGTGCCGCCTTCGGGCAAGGTGCTCTCGGGCGGTGTGGACTCGAACGCGCTGCAGAGGCCGAAGCGCTTCTTCGGTGCTGCCCGCAACATCGAAGAGGGTGGTTCGTTGACCATCATCGCAACGGCTCTTGTCGATACTGGCTCGCGCATGGACGAAGTCATCTTCGAAGAGTTCAAGGGTACCGGCAACATGGAAGTGATCCTCGACCGCAAGCTGGTCGACAAGCGCGTCTTCCCGGCGATCGACATTCAGCGCTCGGGCACACGTAAGGAAGAGCTGTTGATCCCGAAGGAAGACCTGCAGCGGACCTGGATTCTGCGCAAGGTGCTGAATCCGCTGTCGCCGGTTGAAGCGATGGAGTTGCTGACGGACAAGCTGGCGAAGACCAGAAACAACCAGGAGTTCCTACATAATATGAGCTCGATTTAGTTCGAGCGAAAGAGCTGATTAGCTGTCAGCGAATTAGCGAAAAGCGCGGCCTTCGGGTCGCGCCTTCTTGCGTTTGACCTAGTAGCCGTTCGCCAAGAGGTACTGCTCGGTGAGCAGATGTTTCGTGGGGGTCTGCATCTGGCGTTCGGCATATTTTCCGAGAACATCGACCTCGATGTTCAGCGGGCTACCGGGAGCAAGGGTGTACAGGCTGGTGGCGGCGTAGGTGTGCGGGATGATGGCGATTTCTATATCCTGCCCATGCAGCGCGGCGACCGTCAGGCTGATGCCTTCGATAGTGATCGAGCCTTGCGGCACGACGTAGCGGGTGAGTGCCTCCGGGATGCGGAGACGGAGGCGCCAGTCGGTCTCCGTGGCATTTGGCGTGATGGCATCGAGCGAAATCAAGGTAGCGGTGTCATCGACGTGGCCTTGCACGACATGGCCGCCTAGGGGCGATCCTGCAGGCGTCGGAAGTTCGAGGTTGACGACGGAGCCCTCACGGAGATGCGCGAGCGTGGTGCGGGCGATCGTCTCAGCCGCTAGATCGGCCGAAAAGCGCGGTGGAAAGGCATTAGGCTCAATGTGCAATGCGGTGAGACAGACGCCGCTGACGGCGATGCTGTCGCCGGTGGTTAGCCGTGCGGCCAGGGCGGGCGCAGCGACGGTGATGCGGGTGGCTCCCTCGGATTTGCCGAGCGCGAGAATGGTGCCGGTGGATTCAATCAGTCCGGTGAACATAAGGACAGGGTACAGCGTTTAGAGGATAGGGTGTAGCCCTAGGCGGAAGTGGGTGGCCATGGGTCGGTCAGGTATCCGGTAAGGCAGCTGTCGGGCCGGTCAGGTGGGCCAAAAATAGCGTTGGTCGTGCGGCGGAGGCTTTGTTCGAGCAGGAACGGGGATGGAAAGCCTGCGGCGAAGGGAAGTGCTGCTTCCCCCAGCTCGGTCTCCGAGCAGAAGAGCACAACCTTATCGACAAGGCGCTGGGTGAGAAAACTGCCGTTCAGATGCGATCCGCCTTCGAGCAGAAGCGAGACGATGGATCGGTCGTGCAGGTCGGCGAGGACGGCGGGGAGGCTGAGGCGTCCATTGTGCGAGACGATGGGTTCGACCTCGGCTCCGGCATCTTCGAGCGCGGCAATCTTCGCTGCGGCCGCGGCGCTGTCGCAGAAGATGAGCAGGTCTTCGTTGGGGGTTCCGCCAGTGCTGGCGGAGCGGACCAGTTGCGAGTCGAGCGGGATGCGGAGGTGGGTGTCAAGGATGACGCGCAGGAGCGGGCGGCGGCGGGGAAGGCCGGTGCGGTCGGTGTATGCCGGGTCATCGGCGAGGACGGTGTTAATTCCGGTTAGAACGGCGTCCGAGGCGTGGCGAAGGCGTTGAACTTCGGCGCGGGCTTCGGGTCCTGTGATCCAGTGCGGTTTGCCGGGCGCGCGATTCGCTAGTGGCGGAGCCAGTTTTCCGTCAACCGAGATAGCGGCCTTGAGTGTGACAAAGGGAGTGCGGGTCTGGATGAAGTGCGCGAAGGCTTCGTTGATATCGCGGGCGGCCTGTTCCAGAACACCGACTCTCACTTCGACCCCGGCGTCGCGGAGTCGTTGAAGGCCAGTGCCGCTAACGAAGGGGTTCGGATCTCCGGTCGCGACGACGCAGCGTGAGATGCCCGCAGCGATCAACGCATCGGCGCATGGAGCAGTGCGACCGAAGTGGCTACAGGGTTCGAGCGTAACGTAGGCTGTTGCCCCCTTTACGCCCGCAGTGCTTGAGGAAGCCTGCCTTAGAGCGACGATCTCGGCGTGGTCGCGTGTCTCATATAGATGAACCCCTTCACCGATAATTTCGCCGTCTTTCACAACGACGCAGCCTACTTGGGGATTAGGGGACGCGAGGGCGATGGTGCTGGCGGCGAGATCAAGGGCTCGCTGCATAAAGTGAAGATCTTCGGGCATCGTGGTCACGCTCTGATGGATACGATCTTTGAATTTTGGTCGGCCCGATTACTCCAGAAGTGAGTCAATGAAACTGTCGCTGTCGAACGGCAAAATATCTTCCATCTTCTCACCGATGCCTGCGTAGACGACAGGAAGCCGTAGTTCGGTTGCAATGGCGAGCACAATTCCGCCTTTAGCCGTCCCGTCGAGCTTGGTGAGAACGATACCGGTGACCCGGGCGGCCTCGGTGAAGAGGCGCGCTTGCTGCAGACCGTTCTGTCCTGTCGTCGCGTCCATGACGAGCAGCGTCTGGTGAGGCGCGCCAGGGACCAGCTTCTCCGCTGTCCGTCGCATCTTGTCCAGCTCTTTCATCAGGTCGGTCTTGGTGTGAAGGCGGCCGGCGGTGTCAACGATGAGGACCTGGGTGCCACGGGATTTGGCGGCGGCGCAGGCGTCGTAGAGCGCGGCCGAAGGGTCGCCGCCCTGCTTGGTCTTGATGAGGGGCACGTTCGAACGACTCGCCCAGACCTCGAGCTGCTCGATAGCTGCGGCACGGAAGGTGTCTGCGGCGCACAGCAGAACGGAGTTTCCCTGCGCGCTGAAGAGCGCTGCAAGCTTGCCGGAGGTGGTAGTCTTCCCGGTTCCGTTGACGCCCACCATCATGATGACTTCGGGCGGCATCTGTGGGTGTTTGACGGGGACTGCGACACCGTCCAGGACGGCCTTTAGCTCGATCTTGAGGAGACGGCGGAGTTCAGCACCGCCCTCGATGCCTTGACGCAGGGCGCGCTGCTTCAGGTTCTCGATGACAAGTAAGGTCGTGGCAGAACCGATGTCGGCCGCCAGTAGAACGGCCTCAAGCTTGTCGAGCGAGGCGAAGTCGATCTCGCGGGTAAGCGCGATGACGGAGCTGATCGATTCGGTGAAGGTGTCGCGGGTGCGGGTGACCGCCTGCTTCATCCGGTCGAAGAAGCCGCGCTTGGGTTCAGCTGCGGGCTCTGCCGCAGCAGGTATTTCCGGTTCCGGATCAGGGGTGCGCTTGCCGAAGAGTGAGAAGGCCATGTCTCGATCCAGTTTAGCGGAAGCGAGCCGGAGCTATCTCTTCGCGAGCTAGACGGGAGCCTGGAGACGTCGTCGGAGCAGGTCTTTCACCTCGGGCCAATCCTGCTTGATGAAGCTGTACCAGCAACTGTCGCGCTGGCTGCCGTCCGGCATGATCAGGTGATTGCGGAAGGTTCCCTCGTAGACGCCGCCGATGGCTTTGATCGCTGCCTGGGACCGGCGGTTCTCATGGTGGGTCTTCATGCCGACGCGGTTCAGCCCAAGCTCCTCAAACGCATACGAAAGCTGAAGATACTTCGCCTCAGTATTGGCTCGGGTGCCGTGAAAGGCGGGTGCGATCCAGGTGTGGCCCAGCTCGACAGTCTTATGGCTGCGGTCCAAGGTAAAGAATCGTGTGCTGCCGATTACCTGCTCGGGAACCTCGGGATCTGTCGACTTGATCACAGTTACCCACGGCATCGCCGTTCCCTCTGCCTCAGAGTCGAGTGCGACCTGCACCCAGGCCCGAAGGTCGTCCGCGCTCTGCGGCCAATGGACCATGTAGCGCCAGATGACCGGTTTCGCGACGGGGTCGAGGGCGATCTTCTCAAGCGCAGGCAGGTGGGCAAGCGTGAGCGGCTCCAGACGGATGTTTTGACCTTCAAGAGTTGGCGTCATGAACTCAGCATAAGCGACTTTCGCTAAACGCAAAACGGCCCCGGATCGCTCCGGGGCCGTTGATGATCCGTCAGTACGGTTTAGAAGTGGTAAGCAATGCCGAGGGTAGGCATCGAGAGCACCCTGTAGCGGTTCGTCGTGAAGGCCTCGTGGCCAAGGTTCGGAGTCTTCCCGAGGAAGCCGCGATACTCGGCACGAATGTCGAAGCTTGGGCTCAGCTCATAGGCGACACCGGCACCAAATAGACCGCCGAGAACCGTGGTGCGTTTCACGTCTAGCTGTGTGGTTTGGAAGTCCTTGATCGGCGAGAAGAACATCGCCCCGACACCGCCTTCCACGAAGGGGTTATAGCGCTTGAAGGTCATGGTGTAGACGTAAGCACCGCTGAACTCCTGCTGACGGAGATGGACGTTGTTGTCCGAAGTTCCCGGGACAACGTATCTCGGGGTGTTCTGCGTGAAGCTGTAGTTTGCTTCAAGACCGCTGCGGGGCGTGAGCAGATAGCGGTAGCTAACTAGTGCTCCGAGCGATGTATCAGTATTGGTGTAGGTCCCGGTGGCGCCGTGAATGGTGGGAGAAAAGGTGCCTGTGGCGCTGATGCTTACATCCTGACGGCTCTCCTGCGCGTGGGCGGCGAACGCCGACATAAGCAGAGCACACAACAACATCGTCTTCTTCATTCTTCTTCAAACCCCTTAGCATTTGCGCAACACGGCATGGCTCTTGCCGCGAAACAGACTGCGGGCAAAGTCGCTGACCCAATTGTACCCGTAGCCGCGCGATTGAGGGTGACCGGAAAGGAAGAAGCGGGCTAACGTCGGGGGTGACCGTCAGCCCGCCTGTTCGCGGTGTCTCTTGGGAGAGTGGAGTTTGAGTTGATCGTGCCAGCCTGTCTACGCAGCCAGCTCCGGGTCGCATGACCTGTTCTGGCTAAGCTGCGGGCGGCGGAGGCGGCTCGTTGCCTTCACCACCGGGGCCGCGACGGTGATCCATGTGCTCCTGTTGCCGGGCGATCATCTGGTCGAACTTCGGCTTCTGCTCGTCGGTAAGAATGGCGCGGATCTTGGCCGTCTGCGTCTCGCGGATCGCCTTCATCTTGGCATGCTTGTCGGCTGCCGCGGTGGTCGTGTCCTCGTGCAGCGCCTTCATCTGGGTCATGCCGTCCTGGTCGATCGCCTTGACCTGGGCGACCTGGTCGGGGGTGAGGTTGAGGTGCTTGGTCATCATCTCAAGATGACGCTCCTGCATGTGTTCGCCGCGGCCGTGCGCCGGCGGTGCGCTGCCGTCGGATTGAGGCGGGGGAGCGTCCTGCGTGGCCTGTGCCCATACCGGCGCGGAGGCTACGGCAAAGGCACAGAGTGCGAGCGCTGCGGAGCGCATATGCTTTGTTGCGGGAATCGTAATCTTCATCGGTGTAATCCTCGTGAAACGTCGATCCGGAAGCATCTCCGGGCTGGTCGTTCTGCCTGTACAAACGCTGGCCGAGGGGAAAAGTTTCCGCGATACGCAAATATGTTTGGCCGGTTAGCCGCGCTCAGGAAGAAAGCTGTACGGATCACCGTGGCTTGCCGAAAACTTCTCGACAATCCGTAGGAAGGCAAGCGCCGCGTGCGAGAGACTTGCCTGGCGGCGGTAGACCAGGCGAAGCTTGCGCTCGGTTTGGAGTTCCTTGACCCGGATGCGGACGAGTTCGCCGCTGGCGAGCTCTTTGCGCACGCTAAGGCCAGGGATCAGGGCTACGCCGTTGCCCATCTCAACGAACCGCTTGATCGCCTCCATGGTGGGCAGCTCAACGCCCATCTGGAGGGGCGTCTTGTACTTGCGGAAGGTCTGAATCACCTTCTGGCGTTGCGGAGATGCGATATTATGCGCGACGAAATTCTGAGTACCGAGCTGGCGAATTGCGACTTCGCCTGACCGCGCGAAGGGGTGCTTCGGATTGACAACCAGCATCAGCTCATCGCGGTAGACAACCGTGGATTTGACCTGGACGTCGTCGGGGCGGAAAGACAGGATGCCGATCTCCACCGAGTGCATCAGAACTTCGTCAGTAATGCGGCTGGCGAGCGAGCGCTGCACGGCCACCTTGATACGCGGGTGTTGGCGGCGGAACTCGTCCAGTAGAGGCAGGAGGTAGAGACAGGTGTACTCATTCGCCGCGAGAAGCAGCTTGCCGCTGTGGAGCTCCCGCAACTCGGCCAGCGCGCTGGAGGCTTCCGTCCGCAGGTTGAGGAGCTTCAGGGCGTACTCACGCAGGACCCCCCCGGCGTCGGTCAGCGTGCCATCGCGCGACGAGCGCTCAAAGAGGATCTCGCCGAGCTCGCCTTCGAGTTTGGAGATCGCCTGGCTGACGGCCGGCTGCGTGCGATGCAGTCGGGTGGCGGCGCGGGAGAAGCTGCGCTCCTCGGCGACCGCGAGAAAGGTTTCGAGTTGGAACAGGTCCATCGGGGGGCCTCTGCGAGACTATGCTGTTGTTATCGTTCTGAGTGAATAGTTGGATTAGAAATTGTGATGTGTGTGCAGACGATCATAAGCCTGCGTTATGATCGAGTCCAGACAGTTTTAGAGCTGAAGGAACATTGAACTATGTCCGAATCGAATCAGATCGTCTTCTTCGACACCACCCTGCGCGATGGCGAACAGTCGCCCGGCTGCACCATGCACCCGGCGGAGAAACTGCGCTTTGCCCATCAGCTTGCGGAGCTTGGCGTCGACATCATTGAGGCGGGATTTCCCATCGCGTCTTCGGGAGATTTCGAGTCGGTGCGCACCATTGCATCGGAGGTCGAAGGAGCGCGAATCGCCGCGCTGGCCCGGGCGAAACCCGTCGATATCGAGATAGCAGCACGCGCGGTAGCACCGGCGAAGCTCGCTCGAATCCACACTTTTCTTTCGTCTTCAGACATCCATCTTGAACACCAGATGAAGATGTCGCGGAACCAGGCTCTTGATCTTGCGGGCGAGTCCGTTCGCCAGGCTCGGACCTTCGTCGATGACGTGGAGTTCTCGCCGATGGACGCCACGCGCACCGACCATGGCTTCCTGGCCGCGATGGTCGCAGTAGCGATCGAAGCGGGCGCGACGACGATCAACATTCCCGACACGGTCGGCTTCATCACCCCCGCGGAGTACATGGCGATCTTCCGTATGCTGCGCGAGCTTCCGGGCGCAGAGAAGATCATCTTCTCGACCCATTGCCATGACGACCTTGGCCTCGCGACCGCCAACACGCTCGCAGGCATCGAAGGCGGCGCGCGACAGGTAGAAGTTGCCGTAAATGGCATCGGCGAACGTGCCGGCAATGCGGCCTTGGAAGAGGTGGCCGCGGCCCTGCTGGTGCGCCAGGATGTGCTGCCTTACAAGTCGAACATCGTCCACAAGAAGCTTTATCCGACCAGCGCCCTGCTCTCGGAGATCCTTGGTCTCCAGGTCGCGCCGAACAAGGCGATCGTCGGCAAGAATGCCTTCTCGCACGAGAGCGGCATTCACCAGCATGGTGTGCTGTCAAACCCGCTGACCTACGAGATCATGACTCCGGCTTCGGTCGGAGTGACGGCGACAACTATCGTTCTGGGCAAGCACTCCGGGCGGAAGGCGCTGGAGCATCGCTTTATCGAACTCGGCCACGCGCTCTCCAAGAACGAGCTTGAGAAGGCCTACACGCGGTTCACCGAACTCGCCGACCGCAAGAAGGCGATCTACGACGAGGACCTGATTGGCCTCCTGCGCGCACCCTCCGTCGAAGTCACAGCCGCCAACTAAGAACGTCGAGGAAAGAGATATGAAGCTGAAGATTGCAGTGCTTGCCGGCGACGGCATCGGGCCGGAAGTGACGAATGAGGCGACGAGTATCTTGCGCGCCGTGGCGGAGTTTGGCGGGCATGACTTCAGCTTCGTGCCGCTGCTGATTGGTGGCGTCGCGATCACCGAAGCAGGCACGCCGCTGCCAACGGCAACGCTCGATGCGGCGCTTGAGTGCGATGCTGTTCTGCTGGGTGCTGTGGGCGACAACAAGTTCAACTCTCTCACGCCGGACAAGCGCCCCGAGGCGGGTCTGCTGCAGATTCGCCAGGCGCTGGGCGGGTTCGCGAACCTTCGGCCATCGATCGCATATAAGTCGCTGGCGGCGAGTTCTCCACTGCGGCCAGAGGTCACCGAAGGCGTAGACATGCTCTTCGTGCGCGAGTTGCTGGGCGGACTCTACTTCGGAGCGCCGCGTGAGTGGGACCGCGAGAAGGAAGTCGCCATCAACACGATGCGCTATACGAAGGCTGAAGTAGTCCGCGTTGCACGTATCGCCTTCGAGCTTGCCAGCAAGCGTCGGAAAAAGGTGACGAGCGTCGATAAGGCCAATGTACTTGAGGTCTCGCAACTTTGGCGCGCGGCGGTAAGCGAAGTCGCTGCTGACTATCCCGACGTGACGCTCGAGCATCAGCTAGTCGATTCCATGGCGATGCACATCATGAATACGCCGCGAAACTTCGACGTCGTACTGACGGAAAATCTCTTTGGCGACATCCTCTCGGACGAAGCTGGCGTGATCACCGGTTCGCTCGGCATGTTGCCTTCGGCGACCATTGGCGGAGCGGTCAATCTTTACGAGCCCGTGCATGGCTCAGCTCCGGATATTGCAGGGCAGGGTAAGGCGAATCCCCTGGGTGCGATCCTCACCGCGGCCATGATTCTCCGTCACTCCGCAGGCCTCGAACAGGATGCTGCAGCGATCGAGACGGCAGTCGTCAAGGTGCTCGACGCGGGTTATCGCACCAGCGACATTGCACGCGGCCAGACCGTTGGGCAGACTCCAGTCACAACGCACGAGATGGGCAGGCTGGTGCATGAAGCGCTGGCCCAATCGATCGACCAGCAGCAGGCGATGCATGCGGTTTAGGTTGCCGAAGCTGGCTGTGCCAACAGTGCTCTTCGCGCTGATGGCATGGTCTGCGATGGCGCAATTTCATTCGCCACAGATCGATGGCGCGAAGCACAAGAAAGACAAGAAGCAGTATTCGGACGCCGAGTGGATGTGGCAGTACGGTCCACCGCCGGCTGAGGGAAGGGAGAACCAGTTGATCCAGGACGCGCGGTTCTACCCATTTCTGAAGCAGAGCCTGACCGCACCGCAGTCGTTCTGGGGGGTGCAGGGCACGAAGTACAAATCGTTGGCCGATACAGCGATGGACTTCCTCTCCGTGCCCGGCAAGGTGATCGCGGATGACGATCGCTATCTCACGATCACCGGCTGCGTCTTTCATTTTTGCCCGTCGCGCGGGCTGCTGTGGGTTGATCTGAACGCTGCGCCGAAGACCACAAATCTAGTGGCGTTTGCGGGAGTCGATTGGATTCGCGACAGCAAGACGACAAGTGAGCCGGATGCCGAATACACGTTGTGGCTATTTTCAAACCAGGCGTTTGGATTGACGGCTGACGCCACCAACCACATTCCCGCCGCGCTGGTTCGCAGCATCTCGCGATGGACGAAAGAGCCGATGCCTGGCACCGTCATCGTCGAAAAGATCACGCACGCTATCCTCGTCGACCCGGACGGCACGCCGCACCAGTTACCCATCGCAGCGCTTGGCATCACGCTGCCAACGCCCAAACCCGAAACGGACGCACAATGAGCACACCACGTACCCTGTTCGAAAAAGTCTGGCAGCAACATGTTGTGGCCGCGCCCGCGGGCGAGCCGTCGATCGTTTACATCGATCTGCATCTCGTGCACGAAGTCACCAGCCCGCAGGCGTTTGATGGTCTGCGACTTGCCGGCCGCAAGCTGCGCCGCCCCGACCGCACCGTCGCGACGGTCGACCACAATGTGCCGACGTCAAGCGTTCAGGACCGGTTGCATATCATTGACCAGATCGCTTCGAAGCAAGTCGAGGCGCTACGCAAAAACTGCGCGGAGTTTGGTGTTGAGTTGTACGACGTGCAGTCGCCGGAGCAGGGAATCGTGCACATCATCGGGCCGGAGCTTGGGCTGACCAAGCCGGGCATGACGATTGTGTGTGGCGACTCACACACCAGCACGCACGGTGCATTCGGAGCGCTGGCCTTCGGCATCGGTACCAGCGAGGTGGAGCACGTCATGGCCACGCAAACGCTGCCGCAGGATAAGCCGAAGACCTTCCGCATCTCGGTTGAAGGCGATCTGCCCTACGGCGTAACGGCGAAGGATGTCGTACTGCACATCATCGGAGAGATCGGTACGGCGGGCGCGACCGGATACGTCGTCGAGTACGCAGGTTCTGCGATTCGCGCGTTGAGCATGGAAGGCCGCATGACCGTCTGCAACATGAGCATCGAAGCGGGAGCGCGGGCAGGCATGATCGCGCCGGATGCTACGACCTTCGCTTATCTGATGGGCCGCCGCTTTTCGCCGAAGGATGCGGCCTGGAACGAAGCGGTCGCGCACTGGTCAGGACTTGTAACCGACGAAGGAGCAATCTTCGACCGCGAGCTTCGCATCGATGCCGCTTCGATTACGCCGACCGTTAGCTGGGGGACCTCGCCAGGGATGGTAACGGGTGTGCAATCGACCGTGCCGTTGCCTGATCCCGCGGCAAGTGAAGCAGACCAGAAGAACTTCGAGCGGGCCCTTGAATACATGGATTTGAAGCCGGGGACGCCGATTGAGGCAATCAACATCGACGCTGTGTTTCTGGGCTCCTGCACCAATGCGCGGATCGAAGACCTGCGCGCCGCCGCCTCTGTCGTGAAGGGATACCATGTTGCGACGACGGTGCGGGCGATGGTCGTCCCGGGGTCGCAATCGGTGAAGGCGCAGGCGGAAAAGGAAGGTCTCGACAAAGTATTCACCGAGGCGGGCTTTGACTGGCGCGAGCCCGGCTGCAGCATGTGCCTGGGCATGAACCCTGACATTCTTTCGCCGGGAGAGCGCTGCGCTTCGACCAGTAATCGCAACTTCGAAGGCCGCCAAGGCCGCGGTGGCCGCACGCACCTTGTAAGTCCAGCGATGGCTGCCGCTGCGGCGATTGCGGGACATTTCACGGATATTCGCAACTGGAAGTTTAAGGAGGCGAATTAATGCTGGCAATCAACATTCTTACCTCCACTGCCGCGCCGCTCGATATCTCGAATATCGATACCGATCAGATTATTCCGAAGCAGTTTCTGAAGCGCATCGAGCGCACGGGCTATGGCGAATTTCTGTTCTTTGACTGGCGTCGAGTACAGGATGGTCCGAGCGTAGGTGAACCGGATGCTTCGTTTGTGCTGAATAACCCAGAGTACGCTGGCGCGAAGATTCTGATTGCCGGGAAGAACTTCGGCTGCGGTAGCTCACGCGAACATGCGGCATGGGCGCTTACCGACTTTGGATTTCTCGCGGTGATCGCTCCTAGCTTCGCAGACATTTTCTTCTCGAATGCGGGAAAGAACGGTATGATTCTCGTCCGACTCTCTGAGGACGATGTCAATCTGCTGACGCATCGCAGTGCCGCGCGTCCCAGCCATTCGATCACGATCAACCTTGAAGACCAGACGGTTACGGATGACGAAGGCTTCTCAGCAAAGTTCGAGATCGATCCGTTCCGCAAGTATTGCCTGCTGAATGGCCTAGACGATATCGGGCTAACGCTGCGTCACCAAGCGGAGCTGGATACCTATGAGACCAAGCACGACGCAGAGTTCTGGCTGACGCCACGCACCGCCTAAAAGCTGTCATCCTTCGCGTAGCGGAGGATCTGCTTTTCGCATTTGTACTTAGGAATACGGAGACCAGTTTGAGCAACGAAATAAACCCGAAGAAGTACAGCATCCCTCTTACCGAAGGCCCATCACGCGCAGCGGCGCGGAGTTACCTGCGCGGCGTGGGTTTCTCGAAAGAAGACCTGCATAAGCCGATCATCGGCGTCGCGAATACATGGACCGAGATCGGCCCTTGTAACTTCCATCTGCGCGAAGTAGCCGCCGCGGTGAAGCAGGGGATTCGCGATGCAGGCGGAACACCGATGGAGTTCAACACCGTCACCATCTCGGACGGCATCACCATGGGCACCGAGGGCATGAAGGCCAGCCTGATCTCGCGCGAAGTAATCGCCGATTCTATCGAGCTGGTAGCGCGCGGAAATTTATTCGACGGCATCGTCTGCATCGCGGGCTGCGATAAGAACATGCCGGGAACAATTATGGCTATGGCGCGGTTGGATATTCCGGGAATTATGCTTTATGGCGGGTCGATCGCTCCGGGCAAGCTTGCCCAGCCCGATGGCACTCACAAGGACATCACCATCCTGAACGTATTCGAGGGCATGGGTTCGCACGCTGCTGGCAAGATCAACGACGACCAGCTTGAGGCACTCGAAGCTGCGGCCTGCCCTGGGCCGGGAGCCTGCGGCGGCCAGTTCACGGCGAACACGATGGCGATGGCGGGCGAGTTTCTCGGCATCTCGCCATTCAACCTGACGGGCGTTCCCGCGATGTCGGCAGAGAAGGCAAGCGCGAGTCGCGAGGCTGGCCGCATGATCATGGACCTCTGTAGGCATGATGTTCGGCCGAGCAAGATCCTTACTCGCAAGGCCATCGACAATGCGATCGTTGCGGTCTGCGCGAGTGGCGGCTCGACCAATGCCGTCCTGCACCTGATCGCGATTGCAAGTGAGCTTGGCATTCCGCTCAGCATGGACGACTTCGACCGCATCAGCGAGAAGACGCCGTTCATCTGCGACCTTTCGCCGGGCGGCAAGTACGCGGCGACGGACTACCAGGAGGCGGGCGGATCTCGCGTGCTGGCAAAGCGGTTGATCGATGCTGGGCTGATGGACGGTTCGCAGCCGACGGTCTCTGGCCGCACGATTTCGGAAGAGGCGGCGCTTGCGGTGGAGACGCCAGGGCAGCCGGTGATCCATACGCTCGACAAGCCGCTGAAGGCGACTGGAGGACTCGTGATCCTGAAGGGAAACCTTGCGCCGGAGGGCTGCGTGATCAAGGTCGCCGGGCACGAGCGGCTATTTCATCAAGGACCGGCGCGGGTGTTTGATTCGGAGGATGCGTGCCATGCTGCAGTCGAAGCGGGCAAGATCAGTCCGTCAGATGTACTTGTGATCCGCTATGAAGGGCCGAAGGGCGGGCCGGGTATGCGCGAGATGCTGGCGGTGACGGCGGCGATTAAGGGCATCCCTGAATTATCCGAAACTGTAGCTCTTCTTACCGACGGTCGTTTCTCGGGAGCTACACGCGGTCTGATGGCGGGCCATGTCGCTCCTGAGGCGCAGCTAGGCGGCCCGATTGCCGCGGTGCGCGAGGGTGATTTGATCAGCTTCGATATTCCGAAGCGCGAGCTGCGGCTGGAAGTGTCGGCGGAAGAGATTGCTTCGCGACTGAAGGAGTGGAAAGCCCCGGTGGCCAGGTATAAGCGGGGAGTCTTTGCGAAGTATGCGAAGAGCGTGAGCAGTGCAAGTGAGGGAGCGGTCACTACGTAGGTATGAAGAGCAACGCACAGATTCGGGGCGGGACATCGAGTTGGCTACGAAAGCAGCTCGTGCCTGCCACTGCTTTCCTGGCTCTCTTTATTGTTTTTGCATTTTGGTATTACGAGGGCAATAACTTTACGGATGGCAACATACCAGGTACATATGTCGCGGACAGGTCAAGCAGGTCGGATGTACTGTATCTGCGCACCGACCATACTTACGAACAGGAAGATTTGACTAACGGTCAGAAGAAGAATGCTTCAGGAACTTGGCGTTTTATGGGAAATGCTGATGCACATATCGTTTTCGAAGGAAGCTTTCTGAACGCGCCTGCTGCGGCGGTAGGTCGAGACGATCATTACGCATTTGGTATGTTTGACAACCTATTTGGCTATCTCACGCTGACGCTGCAATCAGATTCAGACCCATTGATATTTCATAAAAGACATCTGCTCTTCTAGGAGGACAGAAACATGGCTGAACAAAATCAATATCCGCAACTAACCGGAGCCGAAATCCTCTGGGCCACGCTTGTCGGCGAAGGAATTACCACGGTCTTCGGCTATCCCGGCGGAGCAATTCTTCCTATCTACGATGCGCTGCGGAAGTTTCCTATCCACCATGTGTTGGTGCGGCACGAGCAGGGAGCGTCGCACATGGCCGACGGTTACGCGCGTGCCTCGGGGCAGGTGGGCGTGTGCATGGCGACCTCCGGGCCGGGCGCGACCAATCTTGTGACCGGCATTGCGACGGCGATGCTCGATTCAATTCCTATCGTGTGCATCACCGGGCAGGTGTCATCAAAGGTGCTGGGCAGCGACGCGTTTCAAGAGGTGGACATCACCGGAATCACGTTGCCGATTACGAAACACAACTTCCTCGTCACGCGCGCCGAGGACATCGCTGCAACTGTCCGCAAAGCGTTTCAGGTAGCGCGGTCAGGACGCCCCGGGCCGGTGCTTGTCGACATTACGAAGGACGCACAGCAGGCGATGGCCGCGTTCAGCTTTGAAGCTGCGGAGCCCGCTCCGGCGCGGCCGCACCCGATGCTGAAGACGGAGACCAATGCCTTCACCGATGCGATTGAGTTGATCAGGGCAGCAAAGCGACCGGTGATCCTTGCGGGGCATGGGATTGTGGAGTCGGGCGCGCGGGAGCAGGTGATCGCGTTCGCGGAGAAGTTGCAGGTGCCAGTGGCGAGCACATTGCTCGGGCTCGGGGCGTTCCCGACGTATCATCCGCTGTCGCTGGGGATGATGGGAATGCATGGCGAGTCGTGGGTCAACGAGTCGATTCAACAGTCGGATTTATTGCTGGCGTTTGGCATGCGCTTTGACGACCGCGTGACGGGCAACCTCGCGCTCTACGCTCCGAATGCGAAGAAGATCCATATCGACATCGATCCTTCGGAAGTCAACAAGAACGTGAAGGTCAACGTGGCGCTCATCGGCGACCTGAAGAAGGTGCTCGATGCACTGCTGCCGATGCTGGGCGATTCGCCGGTTGCGGAGGATACGTGGGACAGGGCCAACGAGAAATCGTATGGTGAACCTCCGACGGAGTGGCTGCGCGAGATCGACGCGATGAAGGGGACGGCATCGGTTCGGGACATCATTAACCTGCCGGACAACGGGCACCTGTATGCGGCGCACGTGATCAACGATATTTGGCGCGAGGCGCTCGATGCGGGAAGGCTGGCGCAGACGGTGATTGTGACCGATGTAGGCCAGCACCAGATGTGGGAGGCTCAGTACTACAAGCACGACGCGCCGCGAAGTCTCATCACATCAGGCGGCCTTGGCACGATGGGCTTCGCGTTGCCCGCTGCGATTGGAGCGAAGGCGGCTTGCCCGGAGAAGGACGTCTGGGTGATCGCGGGCGATGGCGGCTTCCAGATGACGGCGTCGGAGCTTTCCACGATCGTGCAGGAAGGCTATGCGATTAATATTGCCGTGATCAATAACGGATTTCTGGGAATGGTGCGTCAGTGGCAGGAGGCGTTCTATGACAAGAACTACTCGGCCAGCCCGATCCTTTCGCCGGACTTCGTGATGCTGGCAGCGGCACACGGCATCGATGGGGCGACGGTGAGCAAGCGCAAGGATGTAACTCCTACGGTTACAAAAGCGAGGACGAGCGGGAAAGCGTTCCTGATCAACTTCCAGGTAGAGAAGGAAGACGGAGTGTATCCGATGATCGCTCCAGGCGCCGCGCTGCATGAGATGGTGAGACGACCGACGAAGGACCCTTTGTTGGAGACGGCGGAGGATGAGTAGAGAGTGCGAATGAACCTTCGATCCCCATTTATCGCGAACGTCGGTGCTTCGGCTGTGCTTGCGATGCTTGTCGCCGGCTGCAAAAGTTCGCAGCCCGTTGCCCGGACCGCGCTGCCGAAAGCTGCGGAGCCCACAGTTGTCTATACTGTGCGACCCACGGTAAAGCCACCGTCGTTCAAGGTCTTTCATACGCACGACAGCATCATCACGCTAGTGACGAAGCAGGATGCGACGGATGAGGAGATCGAGAGCTTAATCTGGGAGTTGCGGGATGCAGCCCATGCTCGGACTCTTGATGCGTTGAAGGTGAGCCAGAAGATGGTCGATGAGCGCGCACCGCTGGTTTGGTTTCATATCTATCGTGGACCTAAGTGTGCGGCGGAGAAGTATGCCGATGGGCCGTTGCCATGCGGCAATCGCTATAACGGTGCCGGGGATTATACCTATGGCGGATATGCGAATAAGGAGCTGGATCGAGGAGTGATTCGCGATGGGGATAAAGAGACGGAGTTGTGGGATGCGGAGAAGGTTTATGTGAAGGGGAGTTAGAAGGAAAAGCAGATCCCATTCAGGGATGACAAAGGGTTAGGCGCAGTAGACGGAAGTGAAAGGGACTATGCTGCATACGTTTGTAGCTTTGGTAAGTGACAAGCCGGGAGTTTTGACGCGGGTGGCTTCGCTGTTTCGGCGGCTGAATATCAATATCGTGTCGCTGACAGTGGGTGAGTCGGAACGAGCGGATGTCTCGCGAATGACGATCGTTTGCGAGGCTCCCGAGCATGCGGCGCATCGCATCAAGGCGTCGCTGTATAAGCTGGAGATCACAGTCAATGTGGATGAAGTCGGTCGCAGCGAGGCGGTGATTCGCGAGCTATGCCTGATCAAGGTGGAGGCCGGGCCGTCGCATCCGCTCGGACAGAACTCGCGGTCGCAGATCTTCGAGCTTGCGAACGTCTTTCGCGCGCGCGTCGTAGACCTCGCCCCGGAGTCGATCATGCTGGAGATGACCGGCGCGGCGTCGAAGATCGAAGGCCTGATCCAGGTGATTACGGAGAGTGGCTACAACATTCTTGAAGTATCACGGACGGGCAGGATGGCGATGCGGCGCGGGCAGCATACAAGCCGCGTGATGAAGGCTCTTGGTGGGCCCAATGGAGCTAATGACGATGCAAAACTGACAAGCGCCGAGATTCTTCCAAACGAATTTGACGACGTGCACGAAGAAGAGGAGTAAAGAAGTACCTCAGCGGCTCAAGCCGCATGGCAAACGATGAATTTGTGGCACGGCTGAAGTCGTGCCCTTAAGCAAGACAAGTTCGACATGAGTAGAGGCGTTGCGTCGAGCGGAATTTATGCGAGAAGGTGCTTTTCGCGATTGATAGAGATTTACTAACTGAAGAAAAGGAAGAAACGGACAGACATGGCAAAGGCATATCACGACGCAGACGCGGACCTCTCTCTTATCCAGGCGAAGAAGGTTGCAATCATCGGTTACGGATCGCAGGGCCATGCCCATGCGTTGAACTTGAAGGACTCGGGCGTAGATGTTCGGGTTGGTCTGCGGGCCGGCTCGGCGAACGCGGCACGTGCGGAGAAGGCTGGTCTGGTTGTCGATACCGTCGCCGAGGTTTCGAAGTGGGCCGACGTCATTATGAACTTGACGCCGGACCAGACTGCAGCCAAGGTCTACCACGCAGAGATTGCACCCAACATGAAGTCCGACGCAACGCTGATGTTCGCGCACGGTTTCAACATCCGCTTCCGCACGATTGAGCCGCCTGCGACCGTTGATGTGTCGCTGGTTGCGCCGAAGTCGCCGGGGCACCGGGTGCGTGAGGTCTACACCGAGGGCGGCGGCGTCCCAGCTTTGGTTGCGGTCGAGCAGGATGCGAGCGGCAAGGCTCTCGCACTCGCGTTGAGCTACGCGAAGGCAATTGGATGCACGCGCGCTGGCGTGCTCGAGACGACGTTCACGGAAGAGACCGAGACCGATCTCTTCGGCGAACAGGCTGTGCTCTGCGGCGGAACTTCCGCCCTGGTCAAGGCTGGTTTCGAGACGCTGGTCGAGGCTGGATATCAGCCGGAGCTTGCGTACTTCGAAGTGCTGCACGAACTTAAACTGATTGTCGATTTGATGTATCGTGGCGGCCTCGAGTACATGCGTCATTCGATCTCCGACACTGCGGAGTGGGGCGACTACGTTGCCGGGCCTCGCATCGTGACCGCTGACGTCAAGAAAGCGATGAAGGGCCTGCTGAACGACATCCAGGACGGCACGTTCGCGAAGAAGTTCATCGAAGAGAACGAGACTGGGCGGCACGAGTTCGCTCGGATTCGTAAGGCCGAGGCTGCGCATCAGATCGAGTCGGTTGGAGCCGAACTGCGGAAGTCGATGCCGTTCCTCGATCCAGTCAAGGTTGTGGATGGGGCAGTCGTAAAGGCCTAGGCCAAAAGAAAGATTTCCACTGGCGGGGCGTGGTGCTATAAATGGCCATGCGCCGCCTTCTCTTTCTCTTCGCCTTTGTCTCGATTCGCTTAGTTGCCCAAACACCGGCTCCGTTCGCTGGTTTTGACTTTCTTCTAGGCACGTGGGGTGCTGCCACATCCGCGAAGGGAAGTGCGGGAGCCACTTCGCTGGGCACGTACACGTTCCAGAGCGATCTTGGCGGGGCGGTCATCTCGCGGACGGGTTCCGCGGACTCGTGTAAAGGCTCGGCCAGCTTTGATTGCCAGCATCATGATCTGCTGACGATCTATCGAGACATGGGCGATGCAACGCTCCATGCTTTTTATGCTGACAACGAGGGGCATGTGCTGCACTACGACATCAGCTTTCCCGACGCGAAGACAGTGGTTTTTCTCACAATCGCACCAGGACCCAAGTTCCGGTTGATCTATCACCTCGACGGCGGCGTCATGACGGGTAAGTTCCAGATTGAGCCGCCCGGGGCTACTGAGTTCAGCTCTTATCTCGAATGGTCGGGAACGAAGAAGTAAGTCGTTGCTCGTAAAATAGAAGAAGTATGTCGAAGGTCCGTTCGCGGTATTACATTACGACGCTTGTTGCCGCTGCCCTCTTCATGGAGATGCTCGACGGGACGATCATCGCGACCGCGTTGCCGCAGATGGCGAAGAGCTTCAATGTTGGGGCTGTTCACTTGAACATCGGGATGACGGCGTACATGCTTGCGCTGGCTGTCTTCATTCCCATCAGCGGATGGGTAGCAGACAGGTTCGGTTCGCGAAGTGTCTTTGCCGCCGCGATTGGTGTCTTCACGATAGCGTCGCTGTTCTGCGGGCTCGCGCACACGCTGACAGAGTTCACCCTGATGCGCGTTGTGCAAGGGCTGGGCGGGGCGATGATGTTTCCCGTGGGCCGGTTGATCGTCCTGCGGGATACGCCGAAGGAAGATCTTACCGAGACAATCGCTTATATGACTTGGCCGGCTCTTACGGCCCTGGTTGTAGGCCCCCCGCTGGGCGGATTCATCACAACCTACTTCAGCTGGCACTGGATCTTCTTCTTGAACCTGCCGCTGGGCGCTGTGGCGCTGACGCTGACACTCCTATGGGTGGAGAACCTCCGCTCGGACGAACGCCATCCGTTCGATTGGCTGACATTTCTGTTCGCCGGCGTGGCTTCAACTGGCGTCGTTTATGCGCTCGAAAGTCTCGGCGGCGCGGCGATGGCTACTTCCTCTGCACTGTTGATTCTCGCCCTGAGCGTGATAAGCGGGGTACTGGCAGTCTTTGCGGCACAGCGTTCAAGTTACCCCTTCATCGATCTCGAATCGATGAAGCTGAAGTCGTATGCACTTTCCATCTATGGGGCAAGCGGCTTCCGGGTTGCTGTCGCGGTGCTTCCATTCCTGCTTCCGTTGATGTTCCAAATCAGCTTTGGCATGACTGCCTTTCAGTCTGGGCTGTATCTGCTGGCGCTCTTCGCAGGCGACCTCAGCATGAAGGGGTTTGTCATACAGGTGCTGCGGCGCTTCGGCTTCCGGCGAATATTGATCGTGAATGGTGTGATTACGGCAGCGTCAGTGGCCCTTTGCGCGGTCATCTCTCCGGGCACGCCGCCGCTGTTGATCATTGCCATCCTGTACTTCCACGGTGCTTCCAGGTCGCTCGAGTTCACCTGCATGACCACCCTGGCTTACACCGAAATTCCGTCAGAGCGAATGGGCCAGGCGAACGGTTTCCTATCGGCGGTGATGCAGCTATCGATGGGCGTAGGCGTGGCCGTCGGGGCAGTCACGCTTCGACTGGCAGCGCACGCCCACGGTCATGAGGCTGCGGCGCCGCACCTCAACGACTTCCACGTCGCTATCCTGTGTATGTCTTTGCTTACGCTGGCCCCGGTATTCGACAGCCTCGGCCTCACCGCGGATGCGGGATCCGCTACGAGCGGGCACGTGGTGATCCACACAGAGGTTGAGGCCGATCTGGTCTAGCACATCAGCTATTCAGAGGTAGAAGAAGCCGGCACCGTGATCGGAATCAGCGGACCCGCCGTATCGTTGGAGCGCTTGCGGACAAGGTGCGGTGTCAGCACCATTAACAACTCACCGGCGTCGACCGTACGCAAGAGATCGGGGGTGCTCTGGAATCCGGGAAGATCGCTCAGCCCGGGAATTCCGGTTACCGCGGCTGACTGGCTCTGCGACATATTGCTGACCAGGAATGCGGTCGCGCCGTCGGCGACGGTCACGTCCGAGGTGAATGACGTATTGGTAAGGACGGGAATGTTATCTACCGAGCCGCCGGCGAGCGATTCGATCTTGAAGTCCAGGTGAAGGCTGATTAGACCCGCTTTCTGGATTGTCGGGGTCGCCTTCAGCGTCAGGCCCAAATCTTCGTACTGAATCTGTGGGGTGGTGGCAGTCGTCGCGGCGTTTAGAAGGCTAGCCACACTGACGCCATTCACGGTGGCGCCCCCAAGCGCCGAGGTAGATGCGGCAGTAGTCGAGTAAGTGGACTGCGTGATGGGATACTTCGAGCCGGCACGGAAGGTCGCGCTCTGGCGGTCCCCGACCCGCAGTTGAATCTCATCGAGTGCACGCGTGTCGCTCGAGTTCAGAGCAAGATTCAGTCCCGAGGTCGTCGTGGAGTAGATCCCCGCTGTCGTGATACCTCCGCCGACCGTGGCAAGCAGTCCGGAGATCAGAGGACTGGTGATGAGGCCCGCCTTGATAAGCGCCAGCACCACCAGGATGTCGCTGGTACCTGCGGGAACGAGGCCCTGCGCGATGGCCTGATTGATGAGCGTCTGATTTGCGGCAACCAGGCTCTGGGCCTCGCCGGCAAGACTGAAGGCCCCCGCCTGTGAGGGGAGCGTGGCCCCAATGTTCCGGGTCGTAGTCTTATCGACGCTGTAGAGCTTCAGGTCAATCATGACCTCGCTGTTTCCTTCGAGCAGATCGCGCAAGGTCAGGTTCAGCGCGTCGAGGGTGTCGGCCGGGGCCCGGACGACGAGAGTCCCGAAGCTGTTCTGAACCGTAACCTGCTTCACCTCGAAGACGCTTCGGATCATGTTGCCTAGCTCCGCCAGTTGCTCATTGGTCATTCCCGCGGCGTAGATGGTCTCCTGCACCTGGTGCTGGTATTTCGTGCGGCTCTCCTGGTTGTCGATAGCAACGAAGAAGCTATCCGGAGTCAGCGGAACTGTGAAGATGGTTCCCATCTGGCTCAGGACGCGAACGGCCTGTGCGAAAGTAACGTCTTCAAGGTCGAACTTGACCTGCTGCTGCGGGACGGTGCTATCCGTTATGACCTTCAGGCCGTAGGCTGCGCCCAACTGACGCAGGGCTTCGGGCAGGGCGGCGTGGATGTGAAAGCTCTTCAAACCAGCCGCGGGCTTCAGTTCGACAGGGCCGGCCAGCCGCGGTCCATCGATGATCCATGAGTCCACCCTGGAACTTTTCACCGGTTCGTTCGGATTCGGATGCTGCGCCAACAGTGGATTGTCAGGATCGATCTTGCGCGCCTGCGTCAGAAGAGCTTCGGCCTGTATCACATGGCCGTCGATGCGGGCCTTGCCAGCCTGATGCACAAGTTCGACGACCCGGCCCTCGCGAACCGACGTCACCGCCAGCGCGTAGTCCCGGTTATCAGGGGCAAGGTTGGCCGCAATCTGGAACTGGCGCTCGGCAGCCTCGCGGTCGTTGCGTTCCAGCAGACGTGCGCCGTCGATGAAGGCTTGCTCGGCCCTGCTATTTTCCTTCGCGTGGGTGTTGTTCTTGGGGTTGCGTTGCTGGGAGACGGCACCAGTGACGGAGGTAGTGATCCCAGGATCGGACGCTGTCCCGGAGGTCTGGGCTATCAAAGACGCGCAGTGCGAGCAGAAACAGGCACCCAGCACGAGTCCAGCGAAGACAAAGCGCCGACAAGGCCGCTTTCTGGTGTCATCGTAGATAGCGTGGAGGGCTGGAAGTCTCATCCGACTTCAGTTTAGACGGATGAGGCGACTATCGGGCGCTGGCGATGCTCGTAATTCTGGCGCGGTCGCCCATTCTGTCACTACTGGGCGGACGACGCATGCCGCTGCGGATCTTCGCGGTGTCCATGTCGAGCTCGGCGAGGGTCCGGCTCAACGTGTTGCGGTGCATGCCAAGCTCTTCGGCTGCCTTACACTGGTTGCCTTTGTGGTGCGCGAGCACTTCGAGGATGTAGCGCTTTTTGAATTGGCGCACAGCTTCGGTGTAATCCACACCGTTGGCGTGCATCTGGGTAACCAGTATATCGAGCTCGCGTTTCAAAGGCTTCCCTCACCGTGGCCCCGCCTTTTTATGCGGGACCAGCTTTTACATTGTGCCTCTACATCGACCGCTTGATCCAATCGAAGGTCCTGTGCTTCAACTCTTGTGATGGAGTTGCTGGATGCCCTCGCGGATATGTTGCTGAAGGTTGGTTGGCACCACGAAGGATACCGCATGCGCCCCCTGAAGGAAATACCCGGAGAGAGCAGAATTTCTCAGGTAGAACGATTGAGGCAGAAAAGCGGCGCCCACCATCAATAGCGCAACGCCCATCAGGCAGCCGCGCACCAATCCAAAGACGCCGCCGAGCAGGCGGTCGATGAAGCCCAGCCCGACTGTCTTGGCGGTCTTCTGCAGCAGCGTCCCCGCGAGCCCGCACAGGACCATCGTGACTACTACGATCAGCAGAAACGCCACGATCTGGGCGACCGTCCAAGGCAGCAGCCGCGTCAGGTAGGCGCTGAAGAGCGAGTAGTTCCAGCTGGCCAGCAGGATGCCGGCTATAAGCCCCACCAGCGAAAAGACCTCTCGGAAGAAGCCGCGCATGATCGCCGCAATTGTCGAATAGGCGACGACCGCGACAAGAAACCAGTCGAATAGGTTGAAGGATCGAATATCAGGCACGTTCATGGACCTTCCTCATATTCTCTCGCCCGTAAGCGAACCACGATCACCAGATGGCGTGAAGGTACCTTCGCGGGTAATGTCTATCTCACCATTTCGAGACCGGACCGCCCGGTGATAAGCCGGAAGGCTTCGAGATATTTCTCGCGCGTCTTCGAGATGACCTCATCCGGCAGCGATGGCGCGGGTGCCTGCTTGTTCCAGTGGATGGATTCGAGATAGTCGCGGACGTACTGCTTGTCGAAGCTGGGCTGCGCACCGCCGGGTGAGTAGCTCTCCGCAGGCCAGTAGCGCGAAGAGTCCGGGGTAAGGACCTCGTCGGCGAGCACAATCTTCCCGTCCACAAGTCCGAACTCGAACTTGGTGTCGGCGAGGATCAGGCCCTCCGTCGCGGCATGAGCCGACGCCTTCTCGTAGATGGCAAACGTGAGCCGGCGCAGCTCCGCCGCATAATGCTCGCCGATGGTGTCGACCATCACGCCGTAGGAGATGTTCTCATCAT
Source organism: Granulicella aggregans (assembly GCF_014203275.1). Lineage (GTDB taxonomy): Bacteria > Acidobacteriota > Terriglobia > Terriglobales > Acidobacteriaceae > Edaphobacter. The sequence goes on along the minus strand of NZ_JACHIP010000005.1, from coordinate 127,065 downwards.
GGCCGCCAGTGTTGATCTTCGCGGCTGGCGTGAAGATGGGGCAGGGAAGCTTGTCGGACTCGCGCAGGCCTTTAGGCAGCTCGATGCCGCAGACGGAGCCAGTGGCGAGGTAGTCCTTCCAGCCAGAGCCGGAGATGTAGCCGCGAACCACGCACTCGACAGGGAACATCTCCGCCCGGCGGACGAGCATGGATCGGCCTTCGATCTGCGACTCGTAGGGCGCGATCTTCGCGAGCAATTCCGCCGACGGCGACGCAAGCAGGTGGTTCGGGACGGTATCTGCAACGAAATCGAACCAGAAGTGCGAGAGCTGGGTGAGGATCTTTCCCTTCTCCGGGATGCCGGAGCCGAGCACGTGATCGAAGGCTGAAATACGGTCGGTGGCGATGAACAAAAGCTCTTCGCCCATGGCGTAGAGATCGCGGACCTTGCCGCGAGCGGTGAGCGGGATATCGCCGAGAGAGGTAGTGAGCAGAGCAGAAGACGTATGCGAATTCATGGGACTTCCAGTATCTCGCAGAACGCCGGGTGCCGTGCGATCATCTCGATAAAGGGCCAATCCCGTTCTTGTCTTCTTTGCTCGTCCTTTTTGTTTGTCATTCCCGATGGGAATCTGCTGTTCGAAATCAGCCAAAGCGAGGGTAAGAGTTGGAGTATAGGAAGTTGCTGAAAGAGGACGCCGCCGCGTATTGGGCGCTGCGGTTGGAGGCGATAGAACGCGAACCGCGATCATTTGGCCCGACGCCCGAGGAGCACCGGCAGGTCACGATCGATGAGATCGTCGCGTTCCTCTTTGGGCAGGACACCTTCGTAATGGGTGCCTTCGATGGCGAAGCCATGATCGGATTCGCCCGATTCGAACGCGAGCACGGAAGCAAAGAACGTCATAAAGGACATGTTCGCGGAGTGTACGTCGCAGCCTCGCATCGCGGGCGTGGAGCTGCCAAGGCGATTATCGGCGCGTTGATCGACGAGGTGAAGACAGACCCCAGCATCGAGCAGCTGATGTTGGCTGTAGGTGTCTTCAACACCGGCGCGCGCAAGGTCTATCTTGGCCTGGGATTTGTGCCCTTCGGATTAGAGCCGAGAGCGCTCCGTGCCGGCGATGAGTATGTCGACGAGGAGCACATGATCCTGTTTCTTCATTAAAGCTCTAAAGGGCGGGCTTCGCGGCCGATTGCTCCAGCGCAAGCGCGGCATAAGCCGTCGCGGTGTCGCTCATGAACTTGCCGATATTGCTCTCCGGATCGCGCTGCTTGTTCAACGAAGCGGCCTGCCAGCGGCCATCTTTGCCCTGGTGGTCTTCGAGCCACGTGAGCGCGCCTCGCAGCGATGCGTCCTTGCGATCGGACACGTTGGCCTCTAGCGCGAGAGCGACCAGCGCGGTAGCGTAGCCGTCACTCTCCGCGGGCTGCGCCGTCTTGTCAATGCGATCGATCGAGTCCAGCGAGGCGATCTTCCATCCTCCATCGCTCTGCTGCAGCTTGCGCACCCGGGCGAGAAGATCCCCGTGCTGTGCAGCGTCCAGTAACTCCGAAGCCTTCGCCGATGCCCAATAAACGTATAACTGGTTCAGCAGCGGCTGTTCGGCATAGTGCTTTCGCAGGTAGGATTTCAAAAGCCCCAAATGTCGCGCGTCTTCCGGCGAAGTGAGTGCGGCCGGCGAGGTAGACGCCAGTTCCAGCATCAACATCGCCGCACCCTGGTAGCTCGACTCGTTCGACTCCCAAGGGGAGAGATGAAAATTCTGCCAGATCCACCCGCCTTCATCGTCTCCCGCCTGCAACTGCAGCGCCCATGCCTCATCCAACGCGGTGCGCGTTATGGGCCGCACCCGCCCCAGGTTGGCGTCGTAGCTGAGCAAAATGACTGCGTTCATCACAGCTTCGGTTGAGTGCGACTCGGCCGTCTTGCCAGCGCCGTCATGCGCGTCCGAGTAGAAGGGAACTACCTCGCCCCACTGGCCGACGCGCTTTTCGACACTGGCGATCATGACCGTCTCCGGCGCTGCAGCCGAGGTTTCGTGTAGCGCGGCTCGTAACGCCGGACGCGCCATCGCATAGGGCACATTGGTGTGGCAGGAGATGCAGACAGTGCCATGATCTTTTTGCGCCCGAGGCCAGCCCTGCCACCATACCTCGCGATCATCCAGATATTTTGCCGCCGCTGCCTTGTCCCATGTTCCCGCACCCGGATTGGAAGGGCCGGCAAATCCATGAACCGGCGCAGTTCGCCACAGGCTCAGGCCAGCCAGGCAGAGTGCGGGAAGCACGTACATCCCTGCGCGGTACAGCTTCATGGAAGGCTCCCTGTGCATGCGGTAAATAGACTTGATCGTCACTCACAGTCTCGCGCTACAATTCGCGGTATGCAAGAACAAAGACGCACGATGCTGAAGGCGATGGGAGCGGGAGCGATGATGTTTGCCATGGGCGGTCTCTCGGCGGAGGCGCAGGACGGATCAAAGGACGGCGCAACCGTCTTCGAGTTGCGGATCTATCACACGGTGGAAGGCCGATTGCCTGCGCTGCTGGCGCGGTTCCGCGACCACACGGTAAGCCTCTTCACGAAACACGGCATCGTCAGCGTTGCCTATTGGACGCCCACCGATGATCCCCTGAAGGACAAGACGCTCATCTACGTGCTGAAGCATCCAAGCCGCGAGGAGGCGACCAAGAACTGGAAGGCGTTCCAGGACGATCCCGACTGGATTAAGGTGAAGACGGACAGCGAGGCCAGCGGAAAAATCGTCGAGAAGGTCGACTCTACTTTCATGACCATGACAGACTTTTCGCCGAAGGTGTAGCGAGCATAAGGGGGCGGGATGGGATTGCGGGGAGTGGTAGTCTTCGCGGTGGGGATTTTGCTGACTACAACAGCGGCGAGTGCCGAGAGTCCGCAGTCGCTGATTCAGCGGGCGGTGAACTCCGAACGCGCGGCCAACCAGAACGATCATTCGAACTGGATGTATCACGAAGAAGTAAAGAAGCCGAAGGACGGCGTCGTGCAGTGGGTGGCCGCGACCCAGCACGGCGACGTACACCGCGTCTGCCAGCGCAACGGGCAGCGAATTCCGGATGCGAGGCAGCGCGATGTTGTGCAGGAATTTTTGCACGACGCGCACGCCCAGAAGAAGTCGGTTGAGGAAGACGCCCACGACGCGAAGCAGATCGATGACTTCCTGAAACTGCTGCCGGTGGCGTTTATCTGGACGCAGACGTCATCCGACGCGGTTAACACCACGCTGCACTTCGAGCCCGATCCGAAGTTCCACCCTCCAACCCGCGAGGCGAAGGTCTTCGGCGGCATGGTGGGCGACGTTGTCGTCGACAACCAGCAGTTGCGCGTCCGCAGCATGAGCGGGCATCTGACCCACGAGATAACCTTCGGCGGCGGCCTGCTGGGAAGGTTGAAGGAGGGAAGCTCGTTCGCGCTGGAGCAGTCGCAGACCGGGCCTTCACTGTGGCAGCTTACGTCGCTGCATGTTCACCTCGTCGGAAACGCTCTGCTGTTCAAGAGCGTGTCGCTGGAAGAGGATGATGAGCGGACGAAGTTCGAGCTTCAATCCCCAAATGTGACGGTGGAACAGGCTGGGGAACTGGTGATGAAACAGGTGGAATAGGACTCACGGGCAAGGTAGTAATTGCGATTTTCAAGAGGCTAGAAGCGAGACCTCTGAGAATCAATAAAGCACGGGGCCATGGAGATGTATCGGGTACCCCGTGAGCACATAGTGTTGCATGTCCTTCTGAATGAACTTGTCGTGCTCTTCAGCATCACCAATGTTGTAGGTAATTACGACAGGGCAAGCTCTGGAACCCCCATAGGGATTGACAGTCCAGCCCGCAAGGAAGTCTCTCGCTGACTTACGCAACATTTCTGGGCCGCTCAATATTTCAACATCCAAGACAGTGCCATCGGGCGAAAATTTCATCATGGCGATCACCTGGCCGGAAACATGTGCGGCCTTGGCAATCGGCGGATATAGAAGAGTCGTCGCTTCACGGATCGCGCTGAGTCCACAGCCTGACCCTTCGGCTTGACTAGAGGCGAAGAATCCCAAGCAGACCAGAATGAGAAGCGAACGAAAGGGCATAGCCATTTATAAACCTGCTTAACAGCGGGAAAGAGAAAAAAGCCGGGGCGTAGTGATTACGCTCCCGGCTGCGCAAACTTGTTTTCGTCGGAGCTACGCCACGGCGCGGCGGTCCTGCTCGTTGCGGTTGCCCTTGCCGAGCGCAACGCTCACGATCTTCGACACACCCGGCTCCTGCATGGTGACGCCGTAGATCACATCCGCCTGCGACATCGTCCGCTTCGAGTGGGTGATGACCACGAACTGCGTTGTCGCGCTCATGTCGGAGATGAGCTTGGCGAAGCGGCCCACGTTGGTCTCGTCCAGCGGAGCGTCGACTTCGTCCAGGATGCAGAACGGCGCGGGCTGGAACTGGAAGATTCCGACCAGCAGAGAGAGCGCGGTGAGCGCCTTCTCTCCACCCGAGAGCAGAAGGATATTCTGTAGCTTCTTGCCCGGGGGCGAGGCGACGATGTCGATGCCGGACTCGGCCGAGTTCTGTTCGTCGGTCAGGCGCATGAAGGCCTGCCCGCCGCCGAAGAGCTTGGTGAAGGTGACCGAGAAGTTGTCGTTGATGACTTTGAAGGCCTCGTCGAACTTGAGGCGCGAGACATCGTCGATCTCCTTGATCGACGCCTGCGTGTTCTCGATCGATTCGAGCAGGTCCTTGCGCTGGCCTTCCATGAAGGTGTGGCGCTCAGCGGTCTCGGTGTACTCCTCAAGCGCCATCATGTTGACCGGGCCCATGGCTTCAAGCCGCTGCTTGAGCGAGCGGGACTCTTCCTCTTCGGTGACCAGAGCTTCGCCTTCAATGCGGGCGATGCCTGCATCTTCACGCAGCGCCGTCGCGACCACACCGAGGTCGTTGAGGCACGTCGCCTCAATGTGCTCGATGTCCGAAGCCAACTTGGCAGCGCGTGCGGTCAGTACAGCACGCTGTTCGCGCAACGCTTCCGTTTCGTGACGCAGCGTGCGGAGCTTCTGGTCGAGCTCGGTCATGCGCGCGCGAAGCTCTGCTGCCTCTGAGGTAAGGCGAGCGCCGTTTGCGGCGGCGGTAGCGCGGGCTTCGCTCAACTGCTCGTGCTGAATCGCAAGCGATGAGGTCTCTTCTTCGCGGCGCTGCTTCTCCGTGCTCGCCTGGGCGAGCTGCTGCTCAAGCTGCTGGATGCGGGCGTTCTGCGTGTTGAAGAGGCGCGCGGTCTGTTCGAGGTTGGCGGCGGCGTTGCGGCGGCGTTCTTCCAATCCGGCCAAGGAGGCGGAGGCTTCGGCCGCAGCCTGTTGTAGAAGCTCACGCTGCTCGCGTAGATTGCCGAGTTGCTGCTGCAGGTCGGCGAGTCCGGCCTCCGAAGCGGCGCGCTCGGTGTCGAGCTTCTCGGCGGTGTCCTGCAAGCGGGCGATGAGGTCGGCCTTCTGCGTGCGCGCGTCGCGGTTGCGCTCGCTGTTGATCTGCCAGTCCTGGAGGCGCCGTTCGATACGTTGGGCCTCGGAGTCCATCTGGCGAAGGGCAGCGCCGGAGTTGGCAACCTCGCGCTCTGCGTCGCGGCGCTCGTGCCCCTTGCCTTCGAGCGAGCGATTGAGCTCGGAGATGCTGTGCTGCAACTCGGCGGTCTTCGTGTCGGTTGCTGCAAGCTCGGCTGCCGCAGCGTCGACCTTCTGCTGGACTTCGTTCAACTCACGCTTCAGTGCGAGAGGACCCTGAGCGCGAGTCCGTCCACCGGTCACGGTGACGTTGTGGAAGGTATCCCCAGATGGAGCTAGGAAGAAGGCCTGCGGATACTCGAGAGCAAGGTTGCGAGCGGTCTCCGAGTCAGGAGCAACATAGCCATCGCGCAGGCGCGGCAGCACAACTTCGAGCGAGCGGCCAAAGCCGTTGCGGACCTTGATGCAGTCCTTCAGCGCAACGATCCCGTCACCGCTGGGCTGATTGGCGACGTTCACGCCGTTGGCGAAGCCATCGGGATTTTCGGTATGGACGAGAAATGTGGCGCGTCCGGCGACATCCTTCTGCAACAGCCGGAGACCTTCGCCGGCCGAGTCCCAGCTCTTGACGACGACGTAGTTCAGCTCATCGCGCAGGAACTCGTCGACGATGCCTTCGTACTTGCCTTCGACATCGAGGAAGTCGGCGAGCGTGCCCATCGGTGCAAGCTCGCCAGCACCAGCCGAGGGCTTGGCGCGGAAGAGGTTCTTGACCGTGTCGGTCGAGTAGCTGTGTTCGCGGATCAGCGATTCAAGCGAGTTGCGACGGCCCTGCAGCGTGGCCTGTTCTCCGCGAAGCTGGTCGCCACGGCGCTTCGACTGATTCTCGGCGTTGCGGGCCTGTTCGAGCTCGAGGCGCAGGGCCGCAATCTCGGCCTCCAGGCGCTTCAGGCGCTCGGTGACGGACTCGAAGGACATCTTGACCTGTCCACGCTCAAGACCAAGCTGTGTGAGCTCCTGGCGCGCGACGTCGGACTCGCTCTTGAGACGCTCGCCTTCGCGGTCGAGGCTGGCGAGAGCGGCGGAAGCCTGAGCCTCTTCGTTGCGAGTCTGCGATGCGCGCTGCAGCAGAGACATGCCGTTGCGACGATTGTTTTCAACCTGCTGCTCCGCCTGGGCGAGGGCGCGGATAGCGTTCTGCGCTGCGGCCTGCTGGGCTTGTGCGGCTTCGCGCGATCCGGTCGACTCCTCCGTTGCCGTCTCGAGGAAGCTGCGGTGCTGTTCCTGCTCTCCGGCAAGCTGCGCAAGTTGCAGTCGGGCGCCTTCTAGCTCCTCGCCGCCATTGGCGATGCGGTTGGTCAGCTCTGCGACGCGATCCGTGTTCGATGCGGTGCGGGCGGTGATGCGTTCAAGCTCCACGGCGGACTGGTTCGCGGTGGTGTTCGCCTCGCGAATCTGCGCGTCCAGCGTGTAGCCGGTGCTGACGCCCTCAGTGTGCGCGGCGTCCATCGTCTCCAGGTCGGCGGCCTGCGCGTCAATCACGACCCCGAGGCGCGCAATCTCCGTGGCCGCAGCGCTGGCTTCGGTATCGAGCTGCGACATGCGGCTTGCGAGCACTACGCGAAGCTTCGTGCGAAGCTCGTCCCGCAACGCGCCGTAGCGCTCGGCTTTGGCGGCCTGGCGCTTCAGCGTGCCCATCTGCTTGGTGACTTCGTCGAAGATGTCGTTGACCCGCGATAAGTTCTGCTTGGCCGATTCGAGGCGAAGCTCGGCGAGTCTCTTCTTGGTCTTGAAACGCGTAATGCCGGCGGCCTCTTCGATGATGCCGCGGCGGTCGAGCGGTTTCGAGCTGAGCAGTTGTCCGATGCGCTCCTGGCCGATGATGGCGTAGCTCTCGCCACCAAGGCCCGTGCCCATGAAGATGTCCTGGATGTCGCGCAGGCGGCAGATCTTGCCGTTGAGCAGGTACTCGGAGTCGCCGGTGCGGAAGAGGCGGCGGGTGATGGTGATCTCCCCGGCGCGCACAGGAGCGCGACCGAACTTGCGGCGGCGAATCTTCAGGACGACGTTATCGGGATTGGCCGGATCGGGCTCAGCATTCGCCTCTGCGGGCAATATCTTCTGATCGCCCTCGATCACGGTGCCGGGCTGCGCGTCGGCGACAGCCTCTTCGGTCTCTTCGGCGCGCTGCTGGCGGAGCGCGGTCTCGTCCCAGTCGGAGACAGATGTGGAATTGATAGCGACGACATCGGACTCGTCATGCAACTGATTGCCGTCGTAGACGTCTGGATCGACCAGCGTCAGCGATACCTCGGCCATGCCGGTCGGCTTGCGATCACGCGTGCCGGCGAAGATCACGTCTTCCATCTTGATGCCGCGCAGGCTCTTGGCGGATTGCTCGCCCAGCACCCAGGTGATGGCGTCAGAGATGTTCGACTTGCCGCAGCCGTTCGGCCCGACGATGGCGGCGATGCCTTCGCCTGATAGCTGGACTTCGGTGCGGTCACAGAAGGACTTGAAGCCGAGGATCTGAACTTTTTTGAGCTTGAGCATGTGGCCTCTTGGACGCGGCGCATTCCGAGGATCAGGAGAAGACCGCCTAGCTGTACTTTAGTGGCGCGAACCTCGTCAGGCAACATGTGCAACGCTACATCTTGTGGGAAATCGGGGCGTAACCCAACAAATAGATGCCGGCTGCGTATTGAGGCGTCTCCAAACCGTCGACCTTCAGGTCTTAAATGGTTGGAAAGGGGAAATCCCGGAACAGAAGCACCAGAACGAAGAAGAACGCATCTCACATGCTTGTGAAGCAAAGATTGGCCTAGTCGACGAAACGGTTCAACGACGGCAAGGCGTGAATGCGTCACCCGCCGCGATACATATGGGATACAAATCTCTATGGATGCGTTGCGAATTGACGTGTATTGTTGAGCAAAACCCTTGAAACTTGCATGAGTAGTTCACGGTTTCTATAATCCGCTTCACTGGCAGTTGGACGCAGCGGAGTACGTCCTTCATGTGTGCATAGGAATTGGGCACTCCGTTGGCCAATCGACAACCTGAATGTTTTGAGGAGCTTTGAATGAAGAAGGTAGTGGTTGCATCTCTCCTGACGGTCGCAAGCTTTGCCCCTCAAGTCAGCATGACCGCCTTTGGTCAGGCAGCAGACGCGGGGCAGGTGCAGATGCCGGCCGCCGAATTTGCGTCGTATAACGGTTGCGCCAGCGCGACGACACCCGCCGCCAAGGCCCCCGCTTGCGAGGCTTATCTGACGGCATTTCCGCAGTCCGCTGTGAAGGCCGATGTGCTTCAGCAGTTGATGATCGCTTACAGCCAGGTTCCCGCTCCCGATAAGGCTCTGGACGCAGCGGATCGTCTCTTGCAGGTCGACCCGAACAATCTTCGCGGCCTGACCTTCGAAGTCTTCCTCCGCAAACAGAATGCCGATGCCGTGACCGATCCAGCCGCCAAGCAGGCCGCTCTCGATGCCGCCGCCTCTTACGCCACCAAGGGCCTTGCCGCAACCAAGCCCAAAGACATGGCGGACGCAGACTTCAACACCCTTAAGTCCGGCGTGACCCCGACCTTCTACGGCGCGATTGCTACTGCCGCGCTTGCCAAGAAGGATACTGCAACCGCAATCACCAACTACAAGTCGGAACTCTCCTCGGTTCCCGTGGATCAGACGACCAAGCCTGGCCCCCTGCTTCAGGACACCTACCAACTCGGCATCGCCTACTACCAGTCCACTCCGCCTGACTACGTGAACTGCACCTGGTACACCTCGCGCGCCGCCGCCTTCGCTCCGGACCCCTACAAGACTGAGTTCCTCAAGGTCGCCAACTACTGCTACAAGAAGTACCACGGCAAGGCTGATGGCTATGAAGCCGTAACCGCCGCCGTTCAGACGAACCTTGATCCGCCAGCGGGCTTCACCATCGCTCCGGCACCTTCGCCTGCTGACATCGTCGCCGGCGTCATCAAGGACACCCCGGATCTTTCCACCCTCGCAGTCGGCGACAAGGAGTTCATCCTGGCCAACGGCAAGCCTGAGGATGCGGACAAGGTATGGCAGACGATCAAGGGCAAGTCGGTCGAACTGCCTGAGATCACGGTCGTTTCGGCCACCGACTCTGCGATTCAGGTCTCTGTCTCCGACGACTCTGTCCAGGCCAAGACGGCTGACTTCACCTTCACCCTGAAGGAGCCCCTCAAGACGCCTCCTCCGGCTGTCGGCGACAAGGTCACGCTGAACGGAACCTACGCCTCCTACACGCCCAGCCCGCTGATGATCACCATGAGCGACGCTGAGCTTGTCGTACCCAAGAAGGCTCCCGTGAAGAAGGCTCCTGTACACAAGAAGGCGGCTGCCAAGTAGTTTGAGCGGCAGCAGACTAAGAGAGGCAGCCTTTGGGCTGCCTCTCTTATGTTTGGAAGGACGTCACCCAGGAGAAACATCGCGTGGAAGTATCTGGCTGGAACGGTGTCCCGAACCCGGAACACAAGACGCTCGACGGGGCCTATGTACGCCTTGAGCCGCTGCAGGCGGAGGCTCACGCCTCATCTCTCTTCCGAGCCTCCCAGGCCCCGGGTGCCGAGGACCGCTTCCGGTACCTCTTCGATGAGCCCCCGACCGATTTGGGGGCTTTCTCCGAATGGGTGAGCAAGCTCGAACCGAGCCGAGACCCCATGTTCTTTGCCGTCATCGATAAACGTACCGGACTGACCGAAGGCCGCCAAACGCTCATGCGGATTAATCGCGCCCATGGTGTCATCGAGATTGGCAACATTCTCTGGGGTCCGGCGATCGCCCGCACGCGTGCTGCAACCGAAGCACTCTTCCTGTTTGCCGACTACATCTTCGCGCTCGGATACCGCCGCTTTGAGTGGAAGTGCAATGACCTGAACGTCCCCTCGAAGCGCGCCGCGAAACGCTTCGGCTTCCAGTACGAAGGACTCTTCCGTCGGCACATGGTGGTCAAAGGTCAAAGCCGCGACACGGCATGGTTCTCCATGCTTGACAGCGAGTGGCCGAGGCTGCGGGTTGGATATCTTCGCTGGTTAAATCCCGAAAACTTCGACAGCTCCGGCCAGCAGTTGAGCAAGCTCCGCTTCGAGCCGTAGCCCCTACTCCCCGAGCATAATCCGCTGAATCTGCGTCGCCCGCCCGGTCGCCCCATCGCACTCGATCAACGCGGCGCACATCTTCGCATTACCCTTGGCCGCCTCGAACTTGCCCGGCATCCCGGTAAGAAACTTGGCGAGGATGAGCTCTTTTTCGACACCGATCACCGAGTCGTACGGCCCCGACATGCCCACGTCGGTCTGGTAAGCCGTCCCGTTGTGCAGGATGCGGTTGTCGGCCGTCGGAATATGCGTGTGCGTGCCCAGCACGGCGGTGACGCGGCCGTCGAGATACCAACCAAGCGCCACCTTCTCGGATGTCGCCTCGCCATGAAAATCCAACAAAATGACCTTCGCGGTGATCTTCGAGAGCAGCTCATCGGCCTTGCGGAAGGGGTCGTCGCATGAGGACATAAAGACGCGGCCCTGCAGGTTCAGCACGGCATAGCTCTGCCCCGTGGGCAGCTCGCCCTGGTAGACGCCGAAGCCCGGCGTGCCCACAGCGTAGTTGGCCGGCCGCAAAACGCGGCGACCGCGAACATGCGAGTCGGCCGGAACGGTCATGTACTCGAAGATCTCGCGCTTGTCCCAGATGTGGTTGCCGGTGGTGATGACATGCGCGCCCATGTCGAAGAACTCTTCGGCCAGCGACGGCGTGATGCCGAAGCCGCCGGCGGAGTTCTCGCCGTTGATGACCAGCAGGTCGACGGCGTTGGTTTCCATGACGTGGGGGAGGTGTTCGCGGACGATATGGCGGCCGGCTGATCCGAAGACGTCGCCGACAAAGAGGATATTCACTTCGAAATGCTAGCAGAGCGTGTGATAGCTTGCTTTGCATGGCAATGAATGGACGTTTCGATTTGGGGCTGCGTGTTCTGGCACTGTTGGCGGCTGAACCTGAGGCGATGCACACCTCGCAGGCAATTGCGGATGAGCTCAACGAAAGCGCGGTGATGGTGCGCCGTGTGTTTCTTCAACTACACGATGCAGGCTTCATCGTGCAGCGCAAGGGGCCAAGCGGAGGAGCGAAGCTGAAGGTGGCGGCGAAGGAGATCGGCATCGGCGATGTCTTCGCGGCGACGGCAGGGGACTGGCTGGGCGTCGAGGACAAGGCGCTCGCTTCGCAAATGAAGAAGACTGCATCACACGCGGTCGCGGCGATGAACGAGACTACGCTGGCGCAGGTGGTGAAGCGGCTGAAGAAGGGTTGATCTACGCCACGTCTCCGTGCGACGTTTCCGTGCCCCATTCATCGCGCCTCTGTTTCACGCGATGAGTGGGACGTAAACAGTCCGCACGGCCAGTGTTTACGCGGTACAACCGTTGAAGAGTTTTTCCGCTTCACCCATTCATCGCGATACGGCTGCGATGAATGGGGCACGGACATCGGCTGGGACACATCGGGTCGAGCTACTTTCCGGTTTGATCTTCTTCGGGAGCAGTGGCTTGCTGCGCCTTTGCCTGAGGCCGCATCAGCGGGAACAGGATCACGTCACGAATCGACCGGCTGCCGGTAAGGATCATGGTGAGGCGATCGATGCCAATGCCCTCGCCGCCGGTGGGCGGCAGGCCGTAGCCGAGGGCGCGGACGTAGTCCTCGTCCATGCCGTGGGCCTCGTCGTCGCCGCGCTCTTTCTCGGCCATCTGGGCGTCGAAGCGGCGGCGCTGCTCGTCGGGGTCGTTGAGCTCGGAGAAGGCGTTGCCCACCTCGAAGCCGCCGATGTAGAACTCGAAACGCTCCACCCAGTCGGGCTCGTCGGGCTTCTGCTTGGAGAGCGGAGAGACGGCGAGAGGGAAGTCGTAGATGATCGTGGGCTGGATAAGGTGGCGTTCCGCAACTGCCTCAAAGATTCCCGCAATCGTCTTTCCGAGTGGTTGTGGGGAAGCCGGTCGGGGCGGAGGTGGAGACGGAAGACCGAGAGCCTGCCAGAATTCTTTCGGAAATCGTGATACCAGATCCCCACGAAGCAGGATCAATTGGGTGCTAATCAGGATCATTAGACTGCGGCGCAGGCGATGTTCCTCGACGTCAACTCCTGTAACTTCGGAGGTGGGCGTCGATATCTGCGGATAGTGCTCCTGTAGATAAATGAGTGAGCCGTGCAAAAACTCCTCTAACGTAGCTGCGCTATCGAAAGTATCCAGAGATGGTGCGGGGCCGAACCCGTCCGGCCACCACCTCACGATCGCCTCACGCATTGAAACCTTTGTCCATGTGCCCAGATCGATTTCGTTCCCATTGAAGTTACAAATGGTCGTCCCGTTCACTTCCACCGCTACGAACTTCACCAGCTCTTCCGTCAAATCCATCAGGTCGTGATAGTTCGCATACGCCTGGTAGAACTCGAGCATGGTGAACTCGGGGTTGTGCTGGGTGCTGACACCTTCGTTGCGGAAGTTCCGGTTGATCTCGTAGACGCGGTCCATGCCGCCGACCACCAGCCGCTTCAGGTAAAGCTCCGGCGCGATGCGCAGGAAGAGGTCCATGTCCAGCGTGTTGTGGTGCGTCGTGAAGGGACGCGCGGCGGCTCCTCCGGCGATGGAGTGCATCATCGGCGTCTCGACTTCGAGGTAGCCGCGCGAGTCGAAGAAGGTGCGCAGAGCGCGGAGAATGGCGGCCCGCTTGACGAAGACCTCGCGGACGTTGGGTGGGCCTTCGGGCTGGACCTGTGGCGCTTCGCCCACATCTGGCGATGAGGCCGCCAGATATGCGGCACCCGGTTCTGTCGTGGTTCCCGGTTCCGTATTCGTACCCGGTATGGTGGTGGCTCCCGGTGCAGTGGCTGCCTTTGGGGCGTTGCCGGTGTTCATGAAGAGATCGACGTAGCGCTGGCGGTAGCGCAGTTCGGTATCTTCGAGGCCGTGGTACTTGTCCGGCAGGGAGAGCATCGCCTTGGTCAGGAACGTCAACTCCGCGACGTGGATGGTCAGCTCGCCGGTGCGGGTGCGGAAGAGGTGGCCGCGCACGCCAATGTGGTCGCCCAGGTCGAGCAGCTTGTAGATGGCGAACGCCGTCTCGCCCACATCGTCCTTACGCACATAGATCTGCAGGCGGCGACCGCTCTGCTGCAACTGCGCGAAGCCCGCCTTACCCTGGACTCGGATCGCCATGATCCGCCCGGCGATGGAGACTTCGATCTTCTTTCCGGCGGCGATGTCGGCCTCGAACTGCTCGGAGGTGATGGGGTCGTAGGCGGCCCAGATCTCGGGCACGGTCGTCGTGGCGGCGTAGCTGTTGGGGTAGCTGGGCTGGCCGAGGTCGGCGATCTGCTTCAGCTTGTCGCGGCGCAGTTGGTAGAGGTCTTCCTCAAACTTCGATTCGTACACGTGTGTCCCTTTGACGGCTGGCGTGGAGGCCAGACACTTCAGTATAACGAGGTGCTACATCGCGGCAGAGCCAGCAGCGATGCAGCCATGATGTAATGAAAGGCGATATGGCGAGTGAAGACAAGAAGCGTGGGCTGGGCGAGGTGGTCAAGGCCGAGTCGATGATCCAGTTGGCGATCGCGCTGCCTGCCGGGTGCCTGATCGGATGGCTGGCTGGGGGATGGGCGGACCGGCACTTCCACCAGCACTGGATCGGGATCGTCGGAATTCTGCTGGGCGCTGCCGCCGGGTTCATCCAGATCTTCCGGACAGCTTCGAAGTTTCTGAGTGACGGGCGGTAGGGCGGCGGTAGAAAGGTCCGCGCAGTCGTGGCGGAGCGAGCGGCGTCGGGGTCCTTCGACTACGTCTCTCGCTATGATGCTGCAAGAGACTCCGCTCAGGATGACGGATTTGCAACGAGGCGTAAGTAAGACTTGATGAAGGCTTTTGACGAATTTACGGATGATGATTTTCGCCGGACAGTGATCGGAGCTATCAGGCTGCTGGCAATCCTGACCGTGGTCGGTGCAGTCCCGCTCTGGCTGAAACTTGGCTGGCCCAGCGCTGCGCTGCTACTGGTCGGCGCGGCCATCTCCGGCTCAGGCCTCTGGGAGTGGCTGCGCCTGATGACAGCCGTAATCGCCCAGATGGATGCCGAGCCCGGAGGTACCGGGAAAGCCAAGCCTATGGGCCGTGTTTTGTTGGGTTTCTTCCTGCGGCTGGGGCTTACCGTCGTGCTTCTGTATGGTAGCCTTAAGGTTCTACACGGCTCAGTGTTTGCGCTCGCGGCTGGCCTTGGTTTGGGAGTGTTTTGTCTCTCAATCGAGGGCATCCGGCTGATGAAGGCCTGGACGGTGTAGTCAGAATTCAGATCAAAAGAAACTACTTATGCCGAAACAGCTACTGCTGACAAAGTCTTTGAACTCGCTTTTCGCCGGACCGGTGGACTCGCTCCTGGCTGCGCTGCATATTCATGTGCTTCACCCGAAGGCTCCCATCACGAATGCCGTGGCGATGGAGCTGCTCGTGACTGCGTTCCTGCTGCTGTACTTCATCGCGGTGCGGATGTCGCTAAGCGTCGAGAAGCCCGGTGCGGTGCAGCATCTCGCGGAGATGACCACCGAGTTTGTCGCCGACCAGAGCGAGTCGATCGTTGGCCATGGCTATGAAAAGTTCACGGCCTACCTGACGACGCTCTTTCTGTTCATCCTGCTGGCGAACCTGCTCGGCCTGATCCCGGGCCTTGAGTCGCCGACAGCAGTCGCCTCAGTGCCGCTCGGCTTTGCGCTCTGCACGTTCCTCTATTACCACTACCACGGCATCCGGGCGAACGGCGCGGGCTACATCAAGCAGTTCCTTGGGCCGGTGTGGTGGCTCTATCCGCTGATGCTGCCGATCGAGATCATCTCGCACCTGGCCCGCGTCCTTTCGCTCACGGTTCGTCTCTACGCCAACATGCTGGCGGGCGACTTGGTCACGCTGGCGTTCTTCTCGCTGGTGCCGATCGGCGTGCCGCTGATCTTTCTTGGTCTGCACCTAGGCGTGGCCGTGGTTCAGGCTTACGTCTTCTTCCTGCTGGCGACGATCTATCTCTCGCTGGCTGTCTCACACGATCATTAGAGATTGGCCAAGTTTCGCCGTGGAGAGTGGCTCCCACTCCGCGGGATTGCAACAGCGTCGCATAGCGTGAGGGTGCCAGCACGGTGAGCATCAACCACCCACTGGCGACGTACATTCTGGGAGCAGGAGCAACACAATGAAGAACACGTTCATGGTTTTCAAGTACGTATTTATGTCCTTGGCTGCGTTGCTCATCGCATCGCCGGCCTTCGCGCAGGGAACTGCGACAGGTGGATTCAACTCGGTTCCGCTGGCTGCCGGTCTCGGCATGGCGCTCGCATCGGGCCTCTGCGGTCTCGGTCAGGGCAAGGCGACCGCTTCAGCTACCGAAGCTCTCGCACGCAACCCCGGCGCCCGTCCCGGAATCTTCATCTTCCTGATTCTCGGTCTCGCCTTCATCGAGTCCCTCGCACTTTTCACCTTCGTCATCATCTACCTCAAGGCTGTCTAGTCTTCGGCCTTCGGGCCACGGTAGAACAGAAAAGGCGCTCCAATCGGAGCGCCTTTTCTTATGCCGTTCTGGGGAAGTGATGTCATGTCGTTACTTAGAGAAGATCGTGCTCGACGGAATCTTCTCATCGTTGCTCATGATGCGGTTGTTGCCGCGTTTCGCCGCTTCCATTCCGATGTGGTCGATACGCTTCTGTTCGGAGTTTCCAAGCTCGGTTGCGTCGGCTTCCTGTTCAATTGCCTCGTGCGACGGGCGTGCTGCAGATTTGGTTGAATCAAGTCCCTGTGCCATGAAAAGCACCTCCATGTTCGTTCATGTGATGTAGGAGGTAGGCGCGAGGTTGTCGCAGGCGGAAAGCAATCGGAAACGCCGCTGAAACTGTTATTTTTCGGCGAGGATGTCGATCTTGTGGATCTTTGGCGGGGTCGAGAAGAGTTCTTCGGCCTTAGCCATCAGCGCCTTGGCGATATCGCCGTTCAGATGGGCATCGCGGCCGGCTTCATCTTCAAACGTGTCGAAGATGCCGTAACTTCCTTCGCCCTCCTTCAGCGCGTACCAAGTGACCGTGCCCTTCTCCTGCTTTGCCATCTCCGCGCCCAGCTTTAAAAATGCTTCCACGTCGGCTTCCTTGCCGGGTTTTGCCTTCAGTTGTCCATACAGTGCGTAACGAACCATAGGTCTAGCCTCCTGTTGCTGTTGCTATGATGCACCAGGTTTGCAGAGGTTACGCGAGAGCGCAACGTTTCACGGCGCGCGCGTTCCGTTTTGAAGCGCAGTTATGGCTACGCGGCTGGCTTTGCTTCATACCGACGGCTGCGATAGCCTGTCTAAGTGGAGATTTACCGCTCAATGATCTTTCGCTCGTTCGCGCTGGTGGCGCTCTTAGGCCCAGCCGCATATTGTTCTTCCGCGTTGGCGCAGGCTCCGGCCTCGCAGACCCCGCCTTCGGCGCCCACCACCACCCAATCAGCGCCTGCAGCCGCCTCAGACGACCTGCCCGACGCTCCCAGTACCGTGAGCCACGTCAAGGCACCACCGGCACCCGCCGGGCCGACTGTGGTGATCGATTCCTCCATGGGCCGGATGGTCTGTAAGCTCTTCGACAAGATCGCTCCGGTGGCTTCGGCGAATTTCATCGGCCTGGCGGAAGGCTCGAAAGACTGGGAGGATCAGACCACCCACAAGAAGGTGCATCATCAGCCGTTTTACAACGGCGTTACCTTCCACCGCGTCATTCCGGGATTCATGATCCAGGGCGGCGACCGCCTGGGCACGGGCATGGGCGATGCCGGCTACTACTTCGACAATGAGACCGACCCATCGCTGACCTTCGACGTTCCCGGTCGGCTCGCCATGGCGAATGCCGGCCAGGGTGCGAACGGCAGCGGTACGAATGGATCGCAGTTCTTCATCACCGAGACGGCATACCCGGATCTGAACGGCGGCTATACCATCTTCGGCCAGTGCGATGAGCACAGTGTGCTGGTTGTAGCGTCGATCGCGCGCGTCGATCGCGATGCCCAGGACAAACCTCGCGAGCCAGTCATCATCAATAAGGTGACAGTTGTGCGTGAAGGCCAACCCATCCCGCCGCTGCCAGCCGTAGCTGCACCTGCGGCGACTCCAAAATAGTTTGCGCACATCCTGCGATCCAGCGGGAGCGCTCTTTTACCGATCCACTAACCTGCAAGGAGAAGATTCACAATGCCTACCAAGCCCGGCGTATACGCCACATTCAAGACATCCGAGGGAACTGTAGTTTGCGAGCTGTTCGAGGCGGACGCCCCGCAGACGGTTGCAAACTTCATCGGTCTCGCCGAGGGAACCAAGGAATGGACCAGCCGCTCCAAGAAGGGCGACAGGCTCTATGACGGATCCATCTTCCATCGCGTGATTCCACAGTTCATGATCCAGGGCGGCGACCCGGAAGGAACCGGCATGGGCGGCCCCGGCTACAAGTTTGCGGACGAGACCAAGGGTTCGAAGCACGGCTTCCAGGAGAAGGGCAAGCTTGCCATGGCGAACGCCGGCCCGAATACGAATGGATCGCAGTTCTTCATCACCGTTGCGGACACCAGCTGGCTGACGGGCAAGCACACCATCTTCGGCGAAGTCGTTGAGGGTTACGACATCGTCGAGAAGATTTCGAAGGTCAGCAAGGACGGCATGGATCGGCCCAAAACTCCGGTAGTCCTCGAGTCTGTCACCATTGACCGCGTTGCATAGTCGAGTTTGTAAAGCCTGACGACGCTGCCGACCTATTCTCCGTTTCAGGACACGGGAGCGGAGTTACGATTGGCATGAAGATGGGTTCCTGCTCGCCGCGTAGTGAGCAGGAGCCCATCGTCTTTTTGCGTGCAAATAGAGGCTATGGCTTGCACTTGAACGGCGTCCTTGCCGATCTGGAAACGGTGATGCACTTCAGCTATAGTTGCCTTGTACGGACGATGGGGTGATCGAGTCCGGCCGTAAATACTCATCTGCCTTTTCCAACTCAATATCAGATAGCAGTTCGCGAAAAAATCTAACTGGCGCGCATACTACGGATGGTGCCGGAGGCAATGATGGATTCTGCGTTTCCGCCAAAGAGCTCAAGGCTGGCAATCAACTTATTTTTCCTTTATGTCGGAGCCGTGACTCTGGTCGAAGGATTTTTAATGGTGCGGCTATCGAGAGGGTGGACCATCTCCGATTGGCTTATCAATTACCAGGGCGGATTTGTGCGTCGTGGTCTTCCAGGAGAGATAGCCTTTCATCTTGCGCGGCTCCTGCACATAACGCCCGTGTTCTTCGCTGTCCTGGATTACCTCGCTCTGTACGCAATTTTTCTTTGGGCGGTGCGCAAAATCACGCTGGCGACATCCTATAACTTTTGGATACTGGCACTGTTGGTCTCGCCTGCAACGTTATCGCTCCAGATACTCGGTCCGCAGGCAGGCTTTCACAAGGAACTCATCTATCTGGCGGCTTTCGCGCTCCTGGCGCTGTTGCTCCAGCAACATAGAATTTCTTCTTTAGCAATCGTTGGATTTCTCAGTGCTGTTCTTGTATTTGGTACGTTGTCCCACGAAGTGACAATCTTTTATTGCCCATATTTTATTGCCCTGCTGATGCTTTCTGGCCGAACGCCGCTTCAAGCGATGCGGCTTTGCTTGATCCCATTCGCGCTGGCTGGAATTGCATTTTATTTCTGCCTTCTTCATCCAGGGAATTTTGAGGTGGCTGACAAAATATGCTCTTCGCTGGGTTACAAACTTGGAGCTCCCCGAGGACTTGAGATCTGCGCCAGCGGAGCGATTCCCTATTTGACTAAAACAAAAGAAATAGCTAGAGCGGACACTTGGGCAGTCATTCAGCAATACGACTATTTCAAGATATTCACGATCTTTAGCTTGCTTGCCATCTTTCCCGCAGTGGGAGAGACCGTGGTTCTTATACGATCCGGGTTTCGACGAGAGATCATTACTGTCTGGACGGTTGCTTGCGGTTCATTTCTCGTATCGATAGCACTCTTTGTCTACGCGGTCGATTGGGGAAGGTGGATCTATCTCCACGTCGTCAGTATCCAGATACTGCTTATGCTCATTGATGCAAAGGCAAAAGAAAAGCGCGCATCAGAAGAGCCAAACCCCGTGCGCAAGGGCTTTGCCTATGGCTTTCCGGCTGCCGCGCTCCTTTTTGTATATGGGGCTTTCTGGATTATGCCGCACGCGAGTGAAAAGATTCGACTGGGATATGTAGGACGGCTACAGTACCTTGCGCACTTTTCGTCGCACCCGAAGAATCAGCAGCGTGGCGAAACCTTGGAGAGATGACTTGTTACACACACCAGGGCTCGATCATGCTTGGTGTGTGTAACCCGTCGGAATTGCATGGGGAAGCGAACCTCCTCAGGCCACGCCAATGACAGCGCATAGTTCCTTCACCGAGTCGGCAGACTTCTGAAGCGCTGCCTGCTCTTCAGCCGTGAGCTTGATCTCGATGATCTGCTCGAGTCCCTTCGCTCCAAGCTTGCAAGGCACGCCGACGTAGAGTCCTGAGATGCCGTACTCGCCCTGGAGATAGGCTGCGCAGGGAAGGATCTTCTTCTTGTCCTTCAGGATGGCTTCGACCATTTCGACTGCTGCCGCTGATGGAGCGTAGTAGGCCGAGCCGGTCTTGAGATGCTTCACGATCTCTGCGCCGCCATTGGCCGTGCGGCTCTCAAGCTCCTTGAGGCGCAAGGGCTCAATTAGTTCGGTGATCGGGATGCCGGCGACTGTCGAGTAGCGAGAGAGTGGCACCATGGTGTCGCCGTGGCCGCCCAGGACGAAGGCGGTGACGTTTTCGACTGAGACGTTCAGCTCCGCCGCGATGAACGTCCGGAAACGCGCGGAATCGAGTACGCCGGCCATGCCGATGACGCGCTCGCGAGGAAAGCCGGAGTGCTTGAATGCAGCCTGGGCCATGGCATCGAGAGGGTTTGAGACGACGATGATGATGGTGTCTGGAGAAGCAGCGACGACCTGCTTGACGACACTGGCCATGATGCCGGAGTTGGTGTTCAACAAGTCGTCTCGGCTCATGCCGGGCTTCCGGGCGATGCCGGCGGTGATGACGACGATGTCGGAGTTCGCGGTGTCGGCGTAGTCGTTGGTGCCGAGGATGTTGCAGTCGCGCTTCTCAATCGGCATGGCTTGGAGCAGGTCGAGCGCTTTGCCCTGCGGTACGCCTTCAACTACGTCCAGCAGGACGACGTCGGCCAGTTCCTTGGCGGCGATCCAGTGTGCTGCGGTTGCTCCTACATTGCCCGAACCTACGATGGTGACCTTCTTGCGCATTGTCTTCTCCGAGTGTGACTTACCTTCAATTTTCCGCTTTCAGAATGGGGGTGGCAAATCGGTGTGCGATCACCGGTGCGGATTCCTGCCGAAATCGAAAAGGCCCTGTCCGCACGTTGCGAACAGGGCCTTTCTTCTCGTTTGCAATCCCGAAAGGAATCTGTGTTTATGGGATTCTCACTTTACTTCAATGACCGGCATGGACGCCTTCTCGACCGGAGCGAGCGACGTGGTGCCAGCGCGCTGGGCAAGCTGCAATACCTGCCCGGGAAGGATGCCGAGGATGAGCGTGGCAGCGGCGGCGAGCGTGAGGCCGATGCCTGCAGGGATGGTGGTTGCTGTGAAAGGATGAGCGATGTCTTCGCCAGCCGTCGTAACGTCCTTGAGGGACTTCGTGTAGAGCGCGGCGATCAAGCGCAGATAGTAGAAGCAGGCGAATCCGCTGTTGGCCAAGCCGAGTACAGCGATCCAGATATGGCCGGCGCCGATGGCAGCGGAGAAGACGTAGAACTTGCCGAAGAAGCCGCCGGTGAAGGGAATCCCTATCAACGAAAGCAGGAAGAAGGTGAGCAGTGCGGCCATCACAGGGCGGCGCAAGGCAAGACCTGTGAAGTCTTCCGCGGTGCGTGAGGTCTCATCGTAGCCCGAGACCTGCGTGATGACCGCAAATGCCCCGACGTTCATCGCCGAATAGGTTGCGATGTAGAAGGCTGCCGAGGCGATGGCGTCCTTCGGGAAGGCGGTGAAGGCGACAAGCAGGTAGCCGGCGTGGGCGATGCTGGAGTAGGCCAGCATGCGTTTCACGTCTTTCTGCAGCAGGGCACCGAGGTTTCCGATGGTCATCGACAGAACGGCGATGATGCCGATAAGCAGCGCCCAGCGCGGCTCGAACCCGGGGAATCCGCTGAAGGTGATGCGGAGGAGCACGGCGAACGCGGCGGCCTTGGGGGCGGTCGACATGAGGCCGACGACGGGGGCCGGGGCTCCTTGATAGACGTCCGGCGTCCAGACGTGGAAGGGAGCGGCGGAGACCTTGAAGCCGATGCCGATGATGATCATGGCGAGGGCCATGAAGGCCATCAGAGGTGTGGCGGAGCTGCCGAGGCCGGCGGCGATGGCGGCGATGCTGGTTGAGCCCGTTGCACCGAAAGCAAGCGCGATACCGTACAGAAAGAAGGCTGTCGCGAAGCTTCCGAGAAGGAAGTACTTGATCGACGACTCAGAACCGGTGGCCTGTCCCTTGCGGAAGCCGGCCATGATGTAGGTCGAGATGGAGGAGATCTCAAGGCCGATGAAGACCATGAGCAGTTCGACCGAGCAGGTCATCAGCATCATGCCGACAGCGCCGAAGAGCGAGAGAGCGAAGTATTCGCCGGCATGGGTTGCGTGGCCATGAAAGTAGTCGAGCGATCCGAGCAGCGTTACGAGTACCACGGCTGCGATGAGGACGTGGAAGAAGACCGAGAACGCGTCGATCTGGATCGATCCGGAGTAGGCCTGGACGGTGCCGAACTGGAGTTGATAGAAGGCGGCAGCGCCTGAGGCGATCGTGCCGAGAATGGCGAACCATCCCAGAGATTTGCGGCTGGTTCCGGGCGTGAGCACGGCCTCGATGAGCATGACGAGCACGCCGGTGATGGTGAGAACGATTTCAGGGAGCAGGGCGATGACGTTGGGCGACATTAGTAGCGGGCTCCCTTGTTTGTCTGCGGAGCAGGTTTGTTGAGGGCGTCGGCGGCGAGTGAGGGGTCGACTACGCCGATCGGCTTAGGCTGCTGCATTGTGCCATCGGCGTTACGAATGGAGAGTGTGACGTGGCCGTGATGATGCGTCTTGTTGTACTCCACGACGTAAGGCGAATAGATCGACATGGGATAAGAAGCAGCGGCTCCGAACGTATCGATGGCCTTGGTCCAGTAGGGCGATGCCAAGCCCATGACGAGGAAGACAGCAACCAGCGGCCACAACGCGATGTGCTCACGGGCGTCGAGGTCCCACCCGGTAACAGTCTCGCTCTTGATGCCAAGATCGCCGTAGAAGACGCGTTGGATCATCCAGAGCATATAAGCTGCCGTGAGAATGACGCCTGAGGTTGCGAGGGCCGTCCACCAGAAGCTGCTGCCGTGCGCGAGCGACCACTGCATGGAGCCGGAGAAGACGAGGAACTCGCCGACGAAGCCATTCAGCATGGGAAGGCCGATGACTGACAGCGTGGTGATGACGAAGAGTGTCACCATCCACGGGAACTTGGCGGCCAGGCCGCCGTACTCACGCATATCGTAGGTCTGGTAGCGCTCGTAGAGGAGTCCGAGGAGCATGAAGAAGGCCGCGCCGCCGAGACCCTCGTTGAGCGTCTGGTAGATACCGCCGTCGAGCCCGGCGATGGTGAAGGTGAAGATGCCGAGGACGGCGACCGAGACGTGGCCTAGCGTGCCGTAGGCGGCTAGGCGCTTCAGGTCTTTCTGTACGAGCGCGATCAATGCGCCGTAGACGATGCCGATGGCGGCCAGCGCGATCATCAGGGGAGCGATTCGGTGGCTCTCGTCCGGGAAGATGCCGAAGCTGAAGCGCAGGATGGAGTAGAGGCCGAGCTTGCCGACCAGCACCATAACGGCAGCGGTGGGGGCTTCGGCGACAGCGTCAGACAGCCAGCCATGCAGCGGGAAGACGGGGACCTTGACTGCGAACGCCGCGAGGAAGGCCAGCGAGGCGAGCCAGAGGGCGGGAGAGTTGGCTGAGATGCCGTGAACTGAAGCAAGCTGCGTAAGCTTTGGAACGTCGAACGTGCCGGTCTGAACGTAGAGCCAGAGGACGGCGACCAGCAGAATCGCCGAAGGGATGAAGGCGTAGAGGAAGTATTTGATCGCGGCGGCGCGGCGCTTTTCGGTGCGGCCAAAGGTGGCGATCAGGATGGTCATGGGAACGAGCGTGAGCTCCCAGTAGGCGTAGTAGAGGAAGAGGTCGAGCGCGACGAAGACGCCGAACATCGCTGTCTGCTGCAGCAGGAAGAGGATGTAGAAGGTCTTCTTGCGCTT
This sequence comes from Granulicella aggregans, assembly GCF_014203275.1. Lineage (GTDB taxonomy): Bacteria > Acidobacteriota > Terriglobia > Terriglobales > Acidobacteriaceae > Edaphobacter. Next base: position 103,155 of record NZ_JACHIP010000005.1, on the reverse strand, counting down.
CGGGATCGCGTTCCAACTGATGAGCACGCCGAGCGGGGCGAGGAAGCCGGTGAGGACGATCAGCCAGAGCGAGAGGCCATCGACACCGAGGTGGTAGTTGATGGCGGGCGCGGCAATCCACGGGCAGTTCTCAACGAACTGGTAGCCGTGGGCGCTGTAATCGTAGTGCGCGGGCAGGTGCAGCGTACAGAGGAACGTGAAGAGGCTGACGGCAAGCGCGCCCCACTGCATCGTCTTGCCCTTGTCCGGCAGCAGCGCGAGCAGAAGTGCGCCCGCGAGCGGGACGAAGGTGATGATCGAAAGGATGTAGGGATCGAAGTTCATCTTTTCCTTGGCGAAGCAACTGCTTGAACTTTTACGTCCCACATCTCAAAGTCGAGATGTGGGGCACCCGAGTGTTATCGAACGTGGACGAAGATCATGAAGACGAGCACGGCTGCCGCGCCAAGCGCGAGCCATCCGGCGTAGGAGCGAATGTTTCCCGACTGCATCTTGCGAGTAATACTGCCCAGTCCGCGAACGCCGGCGGCGGTCATTGAAGGGACTCCGCTGGCGACGCCGCCATCGACGAGACCGGCGAGGAAGAGCCGCGAGAAGACCTGCAGTGGCGTGATGATGAGCGCCGCGTAGATTTCGTCGACGTAAAATTTGTTCTCGAAGAGGGTGTAGACGGGCTTGAAGGTGATGGCGAGCTTGGTTGAGGTGCCGGGCTTCACGATGTAGAGGAAGTAGGCGACGCCGAGGCCGATGAACGCTGTCAGGATGGAGACGAGGGCGAGGCCGATCTCTGTGCCGTGGCTACCCTCGACGGCTTCGGCTGCGCCGGAGCTAAGGACGGGCGCGAGGAAGTGTCCGATCTCGTCGTGGCCGTGGAGAGCTTCGGGGACGCCTACCCAGCCGCCGATGATCGAAAGAATAGCGAGGACTGCGAGAGGGACCAGCATGACTGCGGGCGACTCATGCACACCGTGGGCGTGACCACCGTGATTGTCGTGTCCCTGCGAATGTTCTTCTACGTGCGATTCGCCAAAGAAGGTCTTGAACCAAAGGCGGAACATGTAGAAGGAGGTCATGCCTGCGGTAATCAGGCCGACTGCCCAGACGAGCTTGCCGACAGGGTTCGTCGAAGTAAACGCCTGGTACAGGATCTCATCCTTCGAGAAGAACCCGGCCCATGGCGGAATTCCGGCGATAGCAATGACGCCCATGGTCATCGTCCAGAAGGTGACGGGGATGCGCTTGCGGAGCGCGCCCATCTTGTTCATGTCCTGCTCACCCGAGAGCGCGTGGATCACCGATCCGGCCGCGAGGAAGAGCAGCGCCTTGAAGAAGGCGTGGGTCATCAGGTGGAAGATGGCGGCAGAGTAGGCTCCAACGCCGCAGGCCAGGAACATGTATCCGAGCTGTGAGACCGTGGAGTAGGCGAGGACGCGCTTGATGTCCGTCTGGACCAGGCCTATGCAGGCGGCGAAGAGAGCAGTGGCCGCGCCAATGCAGGCGACAACGATCAAAGCCGTGGGCGAATGATCGAAGAGCACATGGCAGCGGGCCACCATGTAGATTCCCGCCGTGACCATGGTCGCGGCGTGGATGAGCGCTGAGACCGGGGTGGGACCTTCCATCGCGTCCGGCAGCCAGACGTAGAGTGGAATCTGGGCGGACTTGCCGGCTGCTCCGACGACGAGCAGGAGGCAGATGGTGGTGAGGAAGCCGCCGCTGAGGTGGAACATGGAGGCACGGGCAAAGACAGTCGCGAAGTCGAGCGAGCCGAAGTGGGCGACGATGAGGAACATCGCGAGCAGGAAGCCGAAGTCCCCGATACGGTTGACGACGAAGGCCTTCTTGCCGGCGTTGGCGGCGGAGTCCTTCTTGAAGTAGAAGCCGATGAGCAGGTAAGAGGCGAGACCGACGCCCTCCCAGCCGACGAAGAGCAGAAGGAAGCTAGACGACAGCACCAGGATGAGCATGAAGAACATGAAGAGGTTCAGGTAGGCAAAGAAACGCCAGAACCCGTCCTCATGCGCCATGTATCCGGCGGAGTAGAGATGGATGAGGAAGCCGACGCCGGTGACGATGGCCAGCATGATCGCGGTGAGGTGGTCGACCGTGAAGGCGAAGTTGACGGTGAAGCCACTGATGCTGATCCAGGGAGCGCTGACAATCGAGATTGGCGCAGCACCGGCAAGAACTCCGCTCCAGATCCATGCAACAAGAAGTGCGGGAATGAGCGTGGAGAGTAGAGCGATTCCGGTGACGGCAGGGCGTGGCAGCTTGCGACCGACGGTTCCGTTGATGAGGAAGCCGGCGAAGGGAAGCAGCGGAATCAACCAGAGATACGAAGAGGGCATAGCTTACTTTTTCCTGCCTGTCAGAGCGACGGTTACGACTTCATCAGGTTGATCTGATCCACGTTCAACGTGCTGCGAGTGCGGAAGATGGCGATGATGATGGCGAGGCCGACAGCGGCCTCTGCCGCTGCGACGACCATCACGAAGAAGACGAATATCTGACCGTTGACCTGGTGCCACATATGCGCAAAGGCGACGAAGGTCAGGTTGACGGCATTGAGCATCAGCTCGATCGACATGAAGATGGTGACGACGTTGCGCTTGATGAGGAATGACGCTACGCCAGTTGAGAAGAGGATCGCGGCGAGGATCAGGTACCAGGCGATGGGGACCATATGGCTACTGCTCCTTCCGGGCGAGGACGACTGCGCCGAGGATTGCGACCAGGATAAGCACCGAGGTGACCTCGAAGGGAAGCAGCAGCTTCGTAAACAGAACGGTGCTGATCTCCGAGATGTTCGATGTGAAATTGTTCAGGTATCCGCCGATGTTCGCGTTACCAAGCGCCTTGCGCTCCGTCAAAAAGACGAAGCTGAGCAGGCAGAAGATCGCAGCCGCTCCGGGGAAGCCTGCGATATAGGCCATGCGGCTGCCGGTGGTGCGCTCTTCCTCGCCCGCGTTCAGCAGCATGATGACGAAGACGAAAAGCACCATGATCGCGCCTGAGTAGACGATGACCTGGGCGGCGGCTAGGAACTCCGCGCCGAGCGACCAGTAGAGGACGGCCAGCGACATCATCACGGTGACCAACGACAGCGCGCTGTTGATGGGGTGGCGCTGGAAGAGGAAGTTGAGCGCCCCTGCCACCGCGATCAGCCCGAAGATGATGAAGAGTGCCAGTTCCATGTTCGTCCGTCGAATCCTTTATCGCTGAAGCCAGCACGAAAGCGTGAAGCTCAAACGGTTTCCAGCAGAGGTTGCGGCTATCTGCTGATTGTAAAACAGCTAGCTACGTGAAACTTAGCCGCGTAGTGCTAATACGAGACTGGTGGCGACGATGTTGGCCATGGCGACCGGGAGAAGGAACTTCCAGCCGAAGTCCATGAGTTGGTCGTAACGGAAGCGGGGTAGCGTGGAACGGACCCAGATGTAGAGAAAGAGGAAGCAGAAGATCTTGGCGACGAACCAGAGGATGGGAAAGATGGCCGCGAGGATCGGGCCACCGAAGTTATCCGGTAGCAGGTGGCCGAGCGGGCTGGAAGCGCCACCGAAGAAGAGCAGCGTGGCGACGCAGCTCACGGTGATCATGTTGGCGTATTCGGCCATGAAGAACATGGCGAACTTCATGGAACTGTACTCGGTGTGGTAGCCGGCGACGAGCTCGGACTCGGCCTCGGGAAGGTCGAAGGGCGACCGGTTGGTCTCGGCGTACGCGGCCATCAGGTAGATGAAGAAGGCCAGTAGTTGAAATCCGCCAACGACGGTCCATCCCACAACGCCGTGACCATCCGGCTCTCGAGCAAATCCGCCGAGGATGTTCCAGGAGAGTAAGCCGTGCGTCGACTGTACGTCGACGATGTCGCGCAGCCGCAGAGACCCGGCGCGGAGAACAACGCCGACCAGCGAGAGGCCAAGTGCCAACTCGTAGCTGATGACCTGAGCGGTGGCGCGGAGTGAGCCGAGCAGGGCAAACTTGTTGTTCGATGCCCAGCCCGAGAGCGCGATGCCATAGACGCCGATCGATGTGATGCCGAGGATGACCAGCAGGCCAACGTTGATGTCAGCGATCTGGAAGATGTCTGCGTTCGCCTTGCCGTTGACCACCACGCGGTGCATCGCGCCGAAGGGAACCGTCGCCACAGAGATCAGCGCGCAGGTAAGCGCGATAATCGGAGCAATGAGGAAGAGTGGCTTCTCGGTCGCGAGCGGCGTCAGGTCTTCTTTCAGGAAGAGCTTGATGCCGTCGGCGAGCGGTTGCAGCAGGCCGAAGGGACCGACGCGGCTGGGGCCCCAGCGGTTCTGCATGCGGCCAATGAGCTTGCGCTCGAGTAGCACCGTGTAGGCGACTGCGGTCAGCGTGATCACCAGCACCACCACGACCTTTACGATCGTGATCAGCAGGAAGATCTGGAACTCGGAGAGGCTGTCTAGAAGGTGCGTCATCGTATCTCTTTATCTCATCTCTCGAAAAACGTTCAGTCGGCTGCGGTCTGTTCGGCGGCGGCGGTTCTGCTGGCTGCATTCTGCTGCAGGTCGGCGAGCATGGCGGAGTAGCGGCCCAGTGTACCGGAGGTGAAGAGGCCGTCGTTCGCGGGAAGCACGAGGTCGCGGCGGTTGGTGATCTGGACGAGGTCGCTGGGCGCGGCTGGCGACAGGTGCTGATCGTTGCCAGAGAGCAGTTGCAGGCGCAGCAGGCTGTAGCCGGGGACGAGGCGATTGATCTCGTCGAGGATCGCCATTGGATCAAACGGGCTCAGACGCGGTTCGAGGTTGTTCGCGGTCAGCCAGACAGCATGGCGATCGGCCTCGCCGGACTGCGCGCCGCGGGTCTGGCCCATGTCGGCGTGAAGGCCTTTGCCAAAGGGAACCAGAGCGCGCATATTCGCGCCCATCTTGTCGGCGATGCGGACGATCATCTCGAAGTCAGTGCGGACACCGGCGCGGTCGCCGGCTTTGTTGACCTGCTGCAAATCGCCGTAGCTGTTAGTGACCGAGCCCGACTTCTCGTAGAGGTTGGCTGCCGGAAGGATGACATCGGCGAGAGCAGCGGTCTCGGTGAGGAACATCTCCTGCACGACAACGAAGGTGTTCCTGAGCGCGGCGGGATCGACGCCGAAGCGCGCAACTGGGTTCGCTCCGACAACGTAGAGCGCCGAAAGCTCGCCCTTGCCAGCCGCATCGAAGATCTCGAGCATGTCGAGACCGGGCTCGGTCGCGATGTTGTATTCGGTCGCGAGATTGCTGCCCGCCGTGATGGGCGTGTAGCCGGGAAGCATGTCTGGGAGCAGGCCCATGTCGGCTGCTCCGCGCGAGTTGACGTAGTCCGAGAGCAGCGCGAACTTGCGGCCCGGCAGCTTGGTGCCGAACTCGATGACCTTCTTCAGGTCGCCGCCGCGAAGCTCGGAGCCGATGAGGACGACAACTTCTTCTTCGGCGCGAAGTGCGGCGCGGAAGTCGAGGGCCACCTGCTTATTGGTGCCGGGCTGGACGAGCGATTCGAGGGTCGAATCGTCGCCGGACATCAGGTCAGCCAGCGCGCTGTAGCCAAACGGAGCGACGTGCAGGAATGCCTTCGCGTTGCGGCGAAGCTTGATCTCTTCCGTGTTCGCAATGTAGATGCGCGCCTTGTTCAGGCGGACGTTCGAGCGCAGGTTCCACGCGGTCAGCGGATTCTGGTTGGTCGGATCGCCGCCGATGATGAAGATCGCCGGAGACTTTTCGATATCGCGCTGCGAGGCTGCCTTTCCGGTGGTCCCCGCGAGAGCCTGCGCGAAGCTCACATAGTCTGCAGTCCGGTGATGGTCGATATTGTTCGTCTGCAGTACCGTGCGGGCGAACTTCTGTAGCAGGTAGGCCTCTTCGTTGGTCAGGCGATTGCCGCCGACCACACCGATGCTCTTGCCGCCGCGGGTGTCGCGGAGTTCGCGAAGCTTTTTGCCGACGTGCTCAAGAGCCTGCTCCCAGGAGACGGGAAGCAGCACGCCGCTCGAATTGCGAACCAGGGGCTGCGTGATGCGGTCGGGCGAGTTGGCGAAGTCGAAGGCGTAGCGACCCTTGTTGCAGAGGAAGTCGCCGTTGATGCCGGACTTGTCGCGGTTGTCGCCACGAACGATCTCGGCTCCGTCGGAGGTCGAGCGAACACCAAGAGTCGTCTTGCAGCCATCGCCGCAGTGCGTGCAGACGGTGGCGACGTGGTTCATCTCCCACGGACGGGTCTTGTAGCGATAGGTGCCGGAGGTCAGTGCGCCGACCGGACAGGCATCGATGCACATGCCGCACTGTTCGCAGTCGACGTGTGCGAGGTCGTCGGGGGACATCTGCGCGGGCACGTTCGGAGCGATGACGGAAGAGCTTCCGCGGTTCTGGATGCCGAGAGCAAAGACGTCCATGCCCTCGCCGCACATGCGCACGCAGCGGTAGCAGAGGATGCAGCGCGGCCGGTCGAAGTAGACGACGGGCGACCACTTCTGCTCTTCGCGGTGGTTCTTCGGCTCGGCGTAGAAGCTGTCGGCGGCGCCGTACTTGAAGGTCATGTCCTGCAGTTCGCACTCGCCGCCGGCATCGCAGACGGGGCAGTCAAGGGGGTGGTTGCCGAGGAGGAGCTGGAGAGTTGCCTTGCGCGCCTGAGCGATCTCGGGTGTCTCGGTCTGTACGACCATGCCCTCGGCGACCGGCGTGGTGCAGGCGGTCTGCAGCTTGGGCATCTTCTCGATGCGCACGACGCACATGCGGCAGGCGGCCTGAAGCGAGAGCCCTGGGTAGTAGCAGAACGCGGGGATCTCGATGCCAGCCGACTTGCAGGCCTCGATGAGCAGGGTGCCCGCGGGCGCGGTGAGCTTGTTTCCGTCAACAGTAAAGGTTACGTCTGGCATTAATGTGCTCCGACCAACTGGTCCACGGTGATGATGGGTGTGCCGGCCTTCTTGCCGTCAATGTAATCTTCAAACTCTTTGCGGAACTTCTTCACGAATCCGAGTGTCGGCATGGCTGCTGCGTCGCCGAGCGGGCAGAACGTCCGGCCCAGCATGTTTTCGGCGAGATACTGCACGTTGTCGACATCCTTCTTCGATCCGCCGCCTGCGTGAACGCGTGTCAGTGTCTTCTTGATCCAGTCTGTTCCTTCGCGGCAGGGAATGCACCAGCCGCAGCTCTCATGCTGGTAGAAACTGATGGTGCGCAGGGCGAACTCGACGATGGATACGGTCTCGTCGAGCACGACGATGCCGCCTGAGCCGAGCATGGTTCCGGCTTTGCCCATCTGGTCGAAGTCGAGGCCAACGTCGATCTCGTCGGCGGTCAGCACTGGGCACGACGATCCGCCGGGCACGACGGCCTTCAGCTTCTTGCCGCCCTTTACGCCGCCTGCGACATCGTAGATAGCCTTGCGCAGGCTGTAGCCCATGGGCAGTTCATAGACGCCGGGCCGCTCCACATGTCCGGATATGCCGAAGAGGCGAGTTCCGCCGTTGCGTTCCGAGCCGAGCTTGGCGAAGGCCTCGCCGCCCATCAGCAAGATGTGAGGAACAGCCGCAATAGTCTCAGCGTTATTGATGACGGTGGGGCCACCGTAGAGACCGACGACAGCAGGGAAGGGAGGCTTGATGCGCGGAACTCCGCGCTTGCCTTCGAGCGATTCCATCAGCGCTGACTCTTCGCCGACCTCGTACGCTCCAGCGCCCGACTGCGTGATGATGTCGAAGTCCACGCCGGTGCCGAAGATGTTCTTGCCCAGAAAGCCCTTCGCGTAAGCGTCGGCGACGGCCTTCTCCATAATCTTGAGCAGGTAGCGGTACTCGCCGCGAAGATAGATGAAGCCGAGCTTCGATCCGATGGCGAGGCCGGCGATCATCGTGCCTTCGATCACCGCGTGCGGGTCATGAAGGAAGATGACGTGGTCTTTGCAGGTGCCGGGTTCGGACTCGTCGCCATTGACGAGGACGTACTTCGGCTTCTCGGACTGCTTGGGCACGAACGACCACTTGAGCCCAGTAGGGAAGCCCGCGCCGCCACGACCGCGCATGCCTGAGGCCTTCATCACATTGATGATCCACTCGGGACCTTCGGCGATGGCGTTCTGCACGGCCTTGTAGCCGTCCAGTTCAACGTATTTGTCGATATCGGTTGCGCCCATGCCGAAGCGGCGCGAGATGACTTTCACTTCATCGGGATGCGAGACGAGTGTAGGCATTTACTTCACGTCCTTTCCCTGGCCGTCCTTATACATCTGGAAGAGAACGTCGACCTTCTCAGGCGTCAAATCATCGTGGAAGTCATAGTTGATCTGCATGGCCGGAGCCCAGCAGCAGGCACCGATGCACTCGACTTCTTCAAGCGAGAAGACGCCGTCCGGCGTGACCTCTTTGTGGCCGATACCCAGCTTGTGCTTGCAGTGGTCGAGGATCTCGTACCCGCCGCGCAACATGCAGGAGATGTTCGTGCACACCTGCACGTTGTACTTGCCTGCGGGCTTGGTGCGCAGCATGGAGTAATAGCTGAGCACGTTGCGCACGTCGAGCTCGAGGATCTCGATGCGGAGCGCTATCTCGGCGACGGCTGCGTCCGAGACGTAGCCCAGGTCGTCCTGCGCATACAGCAGCATGGGCACGAGAGCCGAGCGGCGCACCGGATAGATCGTGACGAGTTTGTCGAAGCGTGCCGCCATCTCTGGCGAGAAGATCGTGTTGGCGATTGTGCTCACTGCATTAGCTCCCGCGTCAGCCTTTCGGCGGTAAAGTCCATATCTTCGGTTACATCTCCGACGGTCACGGTTCCATCTTCGTTCAGGTGGAAGGGGTGAGATCGGTTGTTGTCTTCGGTCATCTCGCTGGGGGTGAAGCGGAGCCAGCGGGTTCCGACACGAAGGAGAATTACGTCACTGCCTACTTCTACGACTGCCTGGTGCTGACTGTTGAGCCCGTGTGCCGCGCCGTAACTGCGAATCTGCGAAGCGAAGGAGGTCCAAAGTTCGGTGTGAAGAGCGCGTTCCAATGACTTCGAATGCCTTTCACAAAACTGTAAGCTTCTCAGTTCTAGTTCTTCTTCTCTAAACGTTTCCGAAAATCCGTTATGCAGACCCGCGTACGCCGCTGCGGATCCCAGATTAGTTTGACAGCATTCTTGGCTTCGAAAGCGGGAGAATCGGTCACGCCCCTTACGTAGACATCCATCACAGTAAAGCTGACATCGCCGAATACATCCATTCCAAATTTATGACTGAAGATGACGATCAGATCTCCGTCATCCTCTGATTGAGCAAATGAAAAACGGCCCCAATCCCCGAACTCTTTTTTGGCTGTCTCCAAGACGGCAGGATTACCCGTCTCATTTTCAAGAAACACGGATTTCGCGGCGACGACTGCTGGAGCAAGAGATGCTTTCTCCGCTGAAGCGCGTGATGGCCTTCCAAACAAAGTGGCGACCACCAGGAGCCCGGTTAAGACATAGCATCGCCAATCCTTTCCGCTCATCACCGATCAATCTCTCCAAGCACAATATCAATCGACCCAATCACACTCACCACATCCGCCAGCAACTTGCCTTTGCACATCGTCTCCAGCGCCTGCAGCGTAGCGTAGCTGGGGTTGCGCATGTGGACGCGATATGGCTTCGCCGTCCCGTCCGAGACAACGTAATATCCCATCTGTCCGCGCGGGCTTTCGATGCCTTGATAGACCTCGCCAGCCGGTACGCCAAAACCCTCGGTCACAATTTTGAAGTGATGGATCAGCGACTCCATCTGCGTCTTCATCTGTTCGCGGTCGGGAAGGATGATCTTCGGAGCGTCGGCCACGATGCGCCCGGAGGGAAGTCCCTCGAGCGCCTGTAGGCAGATCTTTACCGACTCGCGCATCTCCAGCATTCGGACTTCGTAGCGGGCCCAGACGTCTCCATCGGTCGAGGTGGGAACGTTGAACTTGAACTTGTCGTAGCCGGAGTAGGGCATGTCGCGGCGCAGGTCGAAGTCGACGCCACTGGCACGCAGCGGAGGCCCGGTCACGCCGAGAGCGATGGCGTCCTCGGGCGAGAGATAGCCGACACCCTTCAGGCGGCCGATCCAGATCGGGTTGCCGGTCAGCAGGTTCTCGTACTGGTCGATGTACGACGGCATCGTATCGAGGAACTTGCGAATGTCCTTATAGAGGTCGGTTGGCGGCTCCAGGCTAATGCCGCCGATGCGGAAGTAGCTGGTCATCATGCGCTGGCCGGCAACGGCCTCGAAGATGCGCAGCAGAGCTTCGCGCTCACGGAAGCAATAAAGGAAGACGGTCAGCGCGCCGATGTCCATGGCGTGTGTTCCCAGCCAGACCAGGTGCGACTGGATGCGCGTCAGTTCGTTGAACAGAACGCGCAGATATTGCGCGCGCTCGGGAATCTCAAGGCCCAACAGCTTCTCGACCGCGAGGCAATAACAGAGATTGTTCGACATCGGCGAGAGGTAGTCGATGCGGTCGGTCAGCGGGACAACTTGCTGGTAGAACTTCGCCTCGCAGGTTTTCTCGATGCCGGTATGCAGGTAGCCGATGTCCGAAGCCAGACCTACGACGGACTCACCATCAATCTCCACGACGAGCCGGAGCACGCCGTGCGTCGACGGATGCTGCGGTCCCATGTTGATGACCATGGTGTGGTCTTTGGTTGTGCCGGTGCTGTGTGCGCGGGCATCGGCGAGAACGTCGTTTACACCGGGGTTCTGCGCGGAGTAGCGCTTGATTGCTTCTTCTTCTGCGACAGGAGCCATTAGCGGTAGCCCTCCACGGGGTAGTCCTTGCGTAGGGGATGACCCTCCCAGTCCTCGGGCATCATGATGCGGACGAGGTTGGGATGGCCGGCGAAGTGGACGCCGAAGAGGTCGAAGATCTCGCGCTCATAGAAGTTGCACGAGGGCCAGACGGAGATGATGCTGTCGACATTCGCATCGTCGCCAGAGAGGCGCACGACGAGCCGAATACGTTCCTTCAGCTTGTGCGAGAGGATGTGGTAGCTGATCTGAAAGCGCGGCTCGGAGGGATACCAATCAACAGCGGTGACGTCTTCGAGGAAGTTGTACCCGGCGGCTTTCACTGCGTTCGCCGCTTCAATGATGTTCTCGCGGTTGACCGTGAAGGTGAATTCGTTGCGATCGAACTTGGCATCGACGGCCAGAGCGGTCAGAGCCTTTACTGAGGCGTTCTCGGGCTGAGCCTCAAGAACAGCGGCAAATCCGGCGATCTTGCTTGCGGGATCGTACATTTACAGGTCTCCCTTGTCGTTCGACCAGTCCAGGATGCCCTTCTTCCATACATAGAAGAGGCCGACGGCGACGAAGCCGAGGTAGACGATCATCTCATTGAAGCCGAAAAACTTCGAGCCAGTGATCGCGGGCAGGCGGCGGAAGATTACAGCCCACGGAAGCATGAAGACGGCTTCCACGTCGAAGAGGATGAACAGCATCGCTACCATGTAGAAGCGGACGGAGAATCGGCCGCGCGCGTCGCCGACGGGATCCATTCCGCACTCGTATGCGCCACCCTTGGTGCGGCTGTTTTTATGCTTGCCGATGAAGAAAGATGCGCCTACCATGCCGCACGCCAACCCCAGCGCGACCAGCACCTGAAGCACGAGCGGAAGGTAATTCCAGATGTATGGGTAACTTTGCATGGCCACTTTTGAGACTAAGAGTGCGACTGTCAAGTGTCAAGCAAACAAGGAGTTGAGTGTGGTCTCGTGGAAAGGATTGTCCCGTTCTTGCGGCGGCTGGGAGTCATTGCAGCAGCAGGGAATACGCCGCAATGACGCGGTCACCGAAGACCGCCGAGAACAATCCGCCGAGTGCGAGGAAACTGCCGAAGGCGATGCGGGTCGTCACCGTCCCTCGACCTTTGGTAACCAGGGCGACGGAGTAAATAGCAGCGGTCAGGACGCCAACAAACAATGCAAGAATCGCCGGCCAGAAGCCGAGAAATGCGGCAATCATCGCCAGCAGCTTCACGTCGCCCATGCCCATGCCCTCGCGTTGGCGCAGGGCCTTGTAGATCCAGCGGATGGAGAGCAGAAGCAGCGCTACGCCGCAGGCGGCGGCCAAACGGCCAAAGATCAGGTGCTCCGGTCCAGTCAGAAAGACGTTTCCCATGGAAGCAAAGCTGCCCGGACTGCGCAAGCGGAGCTGGTGAGTCGAGTTCAGCACGATCTGGTCTTCGCCTGGAGCAAGAAAGATCGCCTCGCTGCATGTAAGGAAGAATGCCGCCGCCATCCCGCCCAAGGTGAACGCATCCGGCAGAAGGTAGGTCTGCCAATCCATCATCATCAGGCCAATCAGCAGAAAGCCAAGAAGGGCGATCGAGAGGGTTGAGACCGCGGAGATCGCCCACTCTTCCGTGCTGTAACCCTGGCCAGGTTGGGCCGAAGAGACCATCCTCGCAAACCCCGAGACCGCGATAGCAAACCATGCCGCCGTCGCAATCTCGACCGCAGGATACTGCCAGGAAATGGCCGCTTTGCAATCGCGGCAGCGCGCTCTCAGCGCCAGCCAACTCAGGACAGGGAAGTTGTCGTACCAGCGAACCGTGTGCCCACAGGACATGCACCGCGACCGCGGAGTCACGACGCTCGCGCCCTGCGGCAGACGGGCGATGCAGACGTTCAGGAAGCTCCCGAAGATCAGACCCACGAAGGCCGCTGCCGCCTCCAATAACAGAAAAAGTTGTGCGGAAACGGTCACCTCTCCAGTATGCCTTCGCCCGGCTTACTTCGGGTGGCCGGCAGACGCAGCCGGAGCGGGGCGCGGAGCCGGCGCGGGAGCCGCCCGGGGTGCTGGAGCCGGAGCGGGAGGGCGCTGCGGAAGAACCGGCGCTGACCGCACGACAGGCACAGGACGGCTGCCACCTTCGGGCGCCGAGTAGCCAGGCCTCTGCACGACCGTCGACTGACGCGTTGTTCCGTCCGTCGACTGCGCCGGATGCCACGGGGCTCGCGCGTTCGATGACGGAGAACCATACAACGTCGAGGGCTGCACGCCCGTTACCGGAGCTCCGGTCGGGTCGGCGGCGTAGTCTCGCCGCAGCCCCGCTCCCACCGTCGCGCGAGCGTTGCTCGATGCATCGTGCGCTGGAACCTGGCCTCCCGCGCGAGGAAGAGGCATCACTCGGATGCCAGCGATCACGCGCTCTCCGGTATCGCGGCGCTCAAGCCTGTTGGGATCAGGATTGTTCGAATTGGGTCGCTTGATGGGGTGAACGGGCGCAACCGGCATTGGCCCTCCACGACCGCGAAGGATCGGATGGACCGGCCCCGGCTTTGGCAGAGGACGTCCGGGCTTCTTGTAGTAAACGGGAGCGCGGCCGATGTACACACCGCCGTCCGAGTAGCCGCCAAAGCCAAATGCCCCGCAGTTAAGCCCTGGGCTCCAAGCCCATCCAAAGCCGTCCCAGTAGTTCCAGTTGCCGCAGTGGTAGGGAAGCCATCCCCAGCCGTAGCCCGACGCCCAAACGTATCCTGCAGGCGTATACGCCCAGCTTCCGTAGCTGTAGGGATCGAACGAGGTCTGAGCCGAAGCGTCATCGCTGCCATCATCAACCGACTGCGCTGCAGCATCCGGCTGCCACATCTCGCCCTGCCCGGGGACGTTGTACCAGTTTCCATTCGCGTCGAGATCAGACCAGCCATACCCCTGGTCACCCGCATACTTCGACCGCACATCGGTCTCACTCCCCGACTCGCCCGCGGCAGCCGCATCGCGGTCAAGGTTCCACTGGTCCCAGCTCTCCGGCGCAACGATCTCCCTAGCCATGTATGCTCCCCCCTCGGACTCATCGCCTGCTCGCACTGTCTGCCCAGCCGTAGCCGAGACATCTGACCCGCTGGCTGCAACTAGGTGCGCGCTTCCATCCAAGATCGAGATCGACGCTGGTGGCTGATCGAAGTTGATGCGCGCAATTACATTTTCCACTGGAGAAAGCTCGTCCCCACCCGCGTCAACCAGGTAGTGATACTTCGTCCCACCGCGCAGCTCTACGTACGCCAGTCCGCCCAGGATAGCGATGCGGGTCTGATACTCGCCGCTGCTGTCGATGCCGAGGTTCACCAGTCCCGTGCCGGAGTGCGGCGTCAACCGAAGCAGGCTGCCGTCCTCAAACTCCACTTCCGCCTGTCCGTCGTCGCCGGTCGACAGCACCGCACCCTCAACCAGGGGCAGATTCACCACCGCCTTTGATCCCGACGACGTGCCATTCTGTTCCACACGCACATCGCCCGCCAGATAGGTTAGCCGCGCCGTGCGAAAAGGCTTGGCATCTTCAGCGAAGACAGTCCCCGTTGCAAGAGCCACGAGAACGGCAAAGGTCCCCAGAAACACGGCCTTGCTGTGGTTGGAGAAGAGGGACTTCGGGCTGGTAAGCAGAGGAAAGAGGGACATTGATGCAACTCCCATTGTGTTGCGCTACAGTCGTGCGCTCTCGTCGCACAATTCATGGAAACACAGGCGACAGAAATTAGACGTGCTGCAGCGGGCACCGGGACTAAAAAATCTGGCGGCGGTAACGCAGGTGGGTCTAGAGCGTTGGTTACGAGGGTGATTGCGCTGCCTGCAATAGCCGCGCCGCCCGCTGACGCACCCGTTGCAACAAGTCGCCGTCGTCGGCCAGCGAGCGCAGCGTCGGCGTGATCACACTCACCTCAACAGCTCTGCCAGCGTCCACTTCTTCGGCAAGGCTGGCGATGGTGGCATCCAGCCCCAGCCGGTCGAACCGATGCTGAAAGTCCAGCCTTCGGCCCACATCCAACGTCCGAGCAATGCCGGTAAAAAGTTCGGTGAGCACGACGACCCTCTTGTTCTCCGAGAAGTTATAGGTGCAGCTTCCGTCGCCACCATAGCCGGAGTAGTGCAGCGTCTTGCTGCCCGTGTCGGCGATGTTCTTCGCCTTCGAGGCACAGGCGGTATTGAAGCGGTCAAGCGCCCGGGCGTTTGCGAAGATCTTTTCGGTCGCGGCCTTGCTCAGGGTGACGGTACGGGAGATGTGCTGCGTCGGCGGCGGATCAGCGTCCGGGGCTCCTCGCGAGGTGGCTGCCTCTTCGGCCTCGTAGCGCGCTGTGCCGGTCTCATCGACCGTGAGGGTGAACATCGGGACGGGTAGACCTGGATGCTCGAAGTGGAACGAAACCTCCGAGGCTGTGGGCTGCGTCTGAGAGAGTCCAGCGAAGGGAACAAGGAGCAGAAAAGTTGCGGCAAAGCTTCGTACAAGTGCGGTCAACGAGTGGCTCCCTGCAGGGTCAGCGTCTGCGCGGTGTGGATGTGGCAGATGGCGATGGCGAGCGCGTCGCAGGCATCGGGTGACTTTGGAATCTCGTCGAGTTCGAGCAGCCGCGTCACCATGAACTGTACTTGCTCCTTGGCGGCAAGGCCATAGCCGACAACTGCGCTCTTGATCGAAAGCGGAGCATACTCGACGACGGGCATCTTGCAGGTAGCGGCCGCAAGCATCGCAACTCCACGAACCTGTCCGAGCTTCAGCGCGGACTTGGCATTGGCGGAGAAAAAGACCTCTTCGATTGCCACAACGTCCGGCTCATGCCGTGCGATTAGCTCGATCAGTTCGGCGTAGACCTGCGCCAGTCGCTGCGGCGTGGTCTCTTTCTTGTTCAGCTTGATGGTCCCGGCGCAGAGGTGGAGAAGCTTCGGGTTGCGCGCCTCGTGGTCCATCTCGACCACGCCGTAGCCGGTGAACTCGGTGCCGCAATCAATGCCGAAGACGCGCATGGTGGAAGTTTATCGCAACTGGATCGACAGGCTTCCATACCTGCGAAAGAGCGCGGTAAAGCACATACGTATCAGGCCGAAGTAAAAACCTGGTCATTTGTCCTGGTGATGGAATAACTCGGTCGCCGAATAATTTCTATATGGAAACGATTTTTGCTTCAGGCTCACCATGCGGATGTAGCCGGCCCGACTCTTTTCCGCCGAATAATCCCAATCCAGAAACACTCCAGGTCGCGCTCAAATTGTCTCAAGGAGAATCCATGACGATCCGTCCGAAATACTTCCTAAGTCTCTCTGCGCTCTCAGTCTCACTCGCCAGTAGTCTATCTTTCGCGCAGCTTCAATCGTCCAGCGTAGCTTCGATCACGCCGGTTGCAGCAAGCGCGCAGACTGCTGTCCCTGCGCTTGTGCCTTTCTCAGGGATTGCCGTTGACCGGGAAGGCCGCGCGCTGAGCAGCGAGACAGCGATGACCTTTCTTCTCTTCAAAGACCAGACTGGTGGCGAGCCGATCTATACCGAAACCCAGACTGTCGTTCCCTATTCGGATGGCCATTACACCGTCCGCCTCGGTTCAACCCGGAGCAGTGGCATCCCTCTCGATCTGTTCGGCTCAGGCGAAGTCCGATGGCTGGAAGTCCAGGTTACGGGGCAACCAACCCAGCCTCGAACCCTGTTTACCAGCGTTCCATACGCGCTGAAGGCTGCGGACGCGGCTACGCTTGGAGGCTATCCAGCTTCGGCCTTCGTGCTTGCTGGTCAAACGGGCCAGTCTTCGAGCGCGCCGGCTGGAGTTAAATCAGCTATCACGCCTGCCGCAGTAACGAATGTCACAACCAGTCTCGGAGGTAAGCCGGGTACGATTCCGACGTTCACGACCAGCAACAACATTGAGAGTTCGAATATTTTTGTCAACGCGACGGGGTTAGGCATCGGACGTTTGCCAGCCGCTATGCTGGACGTCAACGGTAACGCGGTCATTCGCGGCTCACTCGGCTTCTCCCGGTCGGCCGATGCCACGACAACGAAAGCGTTCCCGTCCTTCCCGTTCTACTTTCAATCGTCGGTCCACAATAGCTCGAGCAATTCCAACGTGCTGCCTTTTTTCCAGATCGAGACTGAGCCCACCGGGAACAATACGGCAAGCACCGGAGCGACGATGAACTTCCTTTACTACAGCGGTATCGGCGGCGCCGGACCACAGGAGACCGGGTTCTTCTTGAACCCGAACGGGACCCTCCACTTCTCCCCGGCTCAGATCTTCCCTGGCGGGACCGGGACCGGCAACGCCGTTTGCATCGCAGCGAATGGAGGCTTTGGAGGTGGCGGCACGACCTTCATCGCACCGAACTTTACTGTGCCTGCGGGCGGCGGTTGCACAGCATGGTCAGGCTTCACAAAGACCGCCAGCACTGTCGTCTTAACGACGGGTGGTACAGGATGTGTTTCGACCGATGGAAAGAAGCTGACGCTCAGCGTAACGAGTGCCGACCCAGACTTTTTAGGGGTGGGAACCATCGCATCGGATTACATCCAATTGACACGGCCATCCGCAACCGGGACATTCACCAGCGGTTCAGACGAGGGTTATTTCAATGGAAGCGCTGTACAGACAAGCTGCACGGCGAGTCTGTTGCAGCTCGACGAGAACAATGACTAACTGATCGCACGGCGGGTGGTGAGGCCCGCCGTGCGTCTCACTTGGAGATGCCTTCAAGCGGAGAACTAGCCGTCGCGTAAAGCTTCCTCGGCATCCGTCCCGCAAGAAACGCCTGCCGCCCAGCGAGCACAGCATGCTGCATTGCCTCGGCCATCAGAATGGGATCGCTGGCGGCAGCGATGGCGGTGTTCATCAGCACCGCATCAAAGCCGAGTTCCATGGCGAGGGCCGCGTCCGACGCCGTTCCGACACCGGCGTCGACAATCAGCGGGACCTCGGTGATGAGCTCGCGCAGGATCCTAAGGTTGGCCGTGTTCTGCAGGCCGAGACCGCTGCCAATGGGCGCTCCCAGAGGCATGACGGCGGCGGCACCGGCATCGATGAGGCGCTTGGCGAAGACGATGTCGTCGGACGTGTAGGGAAGCACAGTGAAGCCCTCTTTCACGAGAACGCGGGTCGCCTCAAGCGTGGCCTGGATATCCGGATACAGGGTCGCCTGATCCCCAATGACCTCGATCTTGACCCAATCCGACAGGCCTACCTCGCGGCCAAGACGCGCGGCGCGGATGGCTTCCTCGGCGGTGTAGCAACCGGCCGTATTGGGCAGAAGGAAGTAGCGCTCCGGGTCGAGGAAGTCGAGCAGCGACTCACGCGAGCGGTCGAGATTGACGCGTCGCACGGCAACGGTGACCATCTCCGCGCCGGAGGCTTCGACGGCAGCCTGGGTCTCGGCCCCGTCCTTATACTTGCCCGTGCCAACGATCAGGCGCGACTGAAATGCCTTTCCCGCGATTACCAGAGGACTCATCATGTGGACTATTTTACGGCGGAAGTGTGGGTGTCGCGCAAAAGCGAACGGCCCGCATCGAGGATCGATGCGGGCCGTTCGGCGGTGATCTGGTGGGATTGACTTGAGGCGTCCACACTCGTGCATGGGCCGCTGCGGGGATACTTGAGAAAAACCGCTGGGACTAGAGCTAGGACGCTCTAAGCCTCAGTCACCTCACGTAGCGTTGTGCAACTGGAACAATCAATTTTCATAGGCTGGACCATCCTCCTTTCCCGTGTAGCTAGAAAATAGACCCGTGGGAGTTGGAAGTCAAATAGCCTGTGAAAAACGGGAATCATTCTTGCCACGGCCTGAAAGCCCGGTCGTAGGAGCTACTTTAGATAAGCCCTCACCAGGTCGATCAGCTCCTCCCCAAGCTCCGGCGTCAGCGGCACCCGGCCATCCTGCAGCAGGTGCAGCCGTATGTGATCTTCGAGCACCTCGGCCATCAGGCCGTTGATCCCTCCGCGAACCGCCGCCAGCAGCATCAGCACATCCGCGCACTCGCGGTCTTCTGCCAGGGTTCGTTCCACTGCATCCAACTGACCGCGAAGTCGCTTGACGCGGTTCAGCAATTTCACACGTTCTTTACCGGGTTTGTCGTTCGTCATGGCTCCCGCCTATACCCTACCGGGGTATACTAATCTCATATAAACACTTTTCATATCTGAACCCGCTTGGCCGAAAGCGAATCCGTCCTCATGCAATTTTGCACGACGTTCATCTCGAAGCATGAAAATCAAAGGCTTATGACATCAATCTGGCGACTCTGGGGAGCGACGGCTCTGCTACTGGCGATCGCCTCCGGCCTCCAGCCTACAGCCTCTGCTCAAACGATACCCGATGCCCCGCAGGCGTCATCGGCTGCCGACTCTGCAGCGCGCGCGGAGGTGCCTCCGGCTGAGAGCGCTCCGGTCACCGTATTCCCGCACTCCAATACGTCCCGGTTCTATGCCGCGGGCCAGACCAACATCATCTTTCAGGCCGATCCGGCCTTCCATTCCCCGTACGAAGGCGTGAACAGCTTCATCAATCGAGGGGAATACAAAGTCTCCCTCGTCGGCACGCTCTATCTCGGCATGCAGCTCCGCAAGAATCCGCGCACTGAGACGGACTTCCTGCTGGACTTTGAATCGGCGGGCGGGCGCGGTCTCAGCGAGGCTCTGGGCATCGCCGGCTTTACCAACCTCGACGTCGTTCGCAATCCGAACCTCGGATCAAAGCCGTATCTTGCGCGGGTGCAACTTCGCCAGACGATAGGCCTGACGAGCAAGATGGTTGAGGCACAGCGTGGTGTTTTCAACCTGGCCACGCTGGTGCCGGAACGCCGCTTCGAGATCCGCGCCGGCAAGATGGGTCTACCTGATTCGCTCGACATCAACTCCATCGGCACGGACAGCCATCTCCAGTTCATGAACTGGACCGTGGACAACAACGGCGCATGGGACTATGCGGCGGACACACGCGGCTACACCTACGGTGTCGTGACCGAGTACGACGACAGGCAATGGACAGCACGCTATGCACTGGCTCTGATGCCCACTGTGGCGAATGGCATCGATCTTGACTGGGCTCTCCGGCGCGCGAGCGGGCAGAACTTCGAGTTCGAGTCTAGATTTCCCTTGCTTCGCAGCGGCGCCGGAGAAGGCCGAAAGACAGTCGTCCGCCTTCTGGGATACGCCAACCACGCCCACATGGGTCTCTATCGCGATGCGATCAACGCCTACCTAAAAGGCACCGACGCGGTACCGGACATCGTCACTCACGAACGTAACAGCGAGGTGAAGTACGGCTTCGGGTTAAACGCGGAGCAGGAGCTATCGAAGGAGCTTCGCGTCTTCGGCAGAGTCGGCTGGAACGAAGGCCAGCACGAATCCTTCGCCTACACCGAAGTTGATCAGACCTTCGAGGTCGGCGGCGACTATGCAGGATCACGCTGGAATCGCCCGCTCGATAAGATCGGCATCGCATTCGTCACCAACGCGATCAAGCACGATCACCAGGAGTATCTGAAACTTGGCGGCCATGGCTTCATCCTTGGTGACGGCAACCTGAGCTATGGCCGCGAGGACATCCTCGAGGGCTACTACAACGCCCACGCCTGGCGCGGCCTCTTCTACGCCTTCGATACGCAGTTCATCGATCATCCGGGCTACAACACGGCGCGTGGGCCGGTCATCGTATTCAGCGTCCGCTCGCATATCGATTTTTAGAGGCCCGTTGCAGAAGAACAGGGCCGCCGGTAGACGCATCCAAGAGTCTTACTGCATGTATGGTTCTCAGTAGTAAAGGGCGGTGCCACTCGCAATGAAGATGACCCAGGTTACACAGAACTCCTATCAACTGAACCGGCTTGGATTCGTGAACTGCTACCTGGTGCGGGAGAATGACGGCTTCACTTTGATTGATACCGGCATCTTCAGTAGCAGCGCTGCGGGCATTCTCGATGCTGCGCGGGAGCTTGGCGGGACGATTCGCCGGATTCTGTTGACACATGCTCACACGGATCATGTGGGCTCAGTCGATGCGCTGGTGAACAAGCTCGGAGCAGATCAGGTTGAACTGATCTCGAACGAACGAAGCCTGCCGATTCTGCGGACGCCGCCCGATCTGTCCATGCGGCCGGGCGAGGCTCCGGGAAAGATCAAAGGTGGTACTCCCGGCATCAAGTCAAAGCCGACCCGTCTGCTGGTTGAAGGAGAGACGGTCGGCTCGCTCAGGTGCATCGACACGCCGGGCCACATCCCCGGCCACATGTCGTTCCTCGATGAACGCGATGGAACACTGTTTGCAGGCGATGCGCTGGTGGCGGTGGGTGAGCTGAATGTAAGCAACCACGCGCCTTGGTTCTTTCCGTTTCCCAAATTTGTAACGTGGAACGCCGAAGTTGCAGTGTCCAGTGCAGAGAACCTGCTTGCCTACCCCATTGAGAGATTTGCCTGCGGCCACGGTCCGGTGCGTCAGGGCGGCATACCGGCGTTGCGTCAGGCCATCGCAAAGGTCAAAGCTTAACCTTCGGCTGCGAAGTGGATCACGAATCGTTTGCTATGCTGACTTATCAAGCGCAGGTTGGCTTTGAGGGAGATTTGAATGTCTGAAGAAGTAGTTGTGAGTGCGGCTGAGACGCCGGTGCCGTCGGTCAAGATCACGGTTCGTCCGAATGGCCCATTCCGGGTTGAGGGTCTGATTGAACTGGTGGACGTGAACGGAAATGTGTGGGATTTGACAGGCAAGCCGGCGATATCGCTCTGCCGCTGCGGACTCTCGTCCAAGCGCCCGTTCTGCGACGGAACCCACGGCCGCGAGGGCTGGAAGTGCGACGCTAGCCCGATTCCGGTCGAGCCGGTAGCGCTGGGCTAAGCTTTGGAGAACCGAAATAAATGAAGCGGCTTCTGTTCGTCTGCGCGAGGAATCGTCTTCGCTCGCCGTCGGCAGAGGCCGTCTTTGCCGGGGTTGACGGTATCGAGACCAGCTCTGCGGGTACTGCTCCGGATGCCGAGTGCGTAATCGATGTGGAAATGGTGGAATGGGCGGACGCCATCTTCGTGATGGAAGCGCGGCAGAAGAAGTTTTTGCAGACCAGATTCGCTGAAGCTCTGAAAGACAAGACCGTCGTTTGCCTGGGAGTGCTGGACCGTTACACCTACATGCAGCCCGAGTTGGTGGACCTTTTGAGACAGAAGATGGCCCCGTACCTTGGCCGCGCAGCAAGCAGTACGAATTTGTGAGACGAGGTAATCGTGACCGTATTCCGTAAAGCAGTTCTCGCACTGGGAGTTTCGATTTCTCTATCCGCTGCTCTGCCATCGTTCGCTCAGGATGTCGCTGCGAAGCCGGAACATCACGATCACGAGTACACCCGGCAGGAAGAGATGATCCCTGCCCGGGACGGCGTGAGGCTTCACGTCGTCATCCTGCGGCCGGTGGGCTCTGAAAAGTCTGGCCCGTCGCTGCCGTTCCTTATCCAGCGCACGCCGTATGGAGCAGAGCACGCTACCTCCGAGCGGATCAATATGTCCAAGCCGGAGCTGGTTGCCAGCGGCTATATCTTCGTCCTCTGCGACATTCGTGGCCGGTACAAGTCCGAAGGCACCTTCGTGATGAACCGCCCCATCGTCGCGCACCATTCGAAGCAGGATGTCGACGAGACCACCGACACCCGCGACACCATCGACTGGCTGCTGAAGCATGTGCCCAACAACTCCGGCAAGGTGGGCGTGTTCGGTGTGTCTTATCCCGGCTTCCTCGCCATGATGGCCGGCATCGACGCTCATCCTGCCGTGAAAGCAATCTCTCCTCAGGCGCCCATGACGAACGTATGGAAGGGTGACGACTTCTTCCATAACGGTGCCTTCCGCGAGACCTACGGCTTCGACTATGTGCAGCAGTTAGAGGCACAGAAGACCGACGTCCCCGCTGACTCCAAGGAAGACCAGTACAACTTCTTTCTTGAACATGGGAACTTCGCCGGCGCAGCCGAGGCTGCGAAGATGAGCAATCTGCCCACCGCGAAGATCTTCCTCACGCAGCCGGCTTACACGAAGTTCTGGCAGGACATGGCCGTCGAATCGCACCTGACCAAGGTCGAGGTGCCAACGCTTGAGGTCGGCGGATGGTGGGATCAGGAAGACATGTGGGGCACGCAGGCCGAGTACGCCGCGCTGAAGCCGCACGATAAGAAGGGCGAAGTCTTCATGGTGCTCGGCCCATGGAACCACGGCGGATGGGGCGGCCCGGGCAAAAACTTGGGAGCGGTAGACTTTGGCGCACCCACGGGCGAAGACTATCGCAAGACCATAGAATTTCCATTCTTTGAGAAGTACCTCAAAGGCCAGAGTGGCTTCGATCTGAAGGGCGTAGCCAGCTTCCGTACCGGCGTCAACCAGTGGGAGCATTACGATGTCTGGCCACCGGTCAGTGGCTTCAAGGGCGAGAAGCTCTATCTCGGCGCGGAGCATGCGCTTGGATTCATCGCGCCCACAGGCGACTACAACACCGTTGCCGGTGCCTATGTTGCCGATCCCGCCGACCCGATTCCTTTCCGCGCGCGGCCCGTTGAATCGACCTATGGAACCGGATCGCGATGGAGACCATGGCTGGTGGAAGACCAGCGCTTCGTCAGCGAGCGCAAGGATCTTGCAAACTTCACAACGCCGGTGCTCGACCACGATGTGACGGTCACGGGAGACATCGTCGCCGACATCTTCGCCGCAACCACCGGAACCGATGCCGACTGGGTAGTCAAGCTGATCGATGTAAGCCCCGATGACGCTCCCGCGCCCATGAACGGCTATCAGTTGATGATCGTCGACGAGATATTCCGCGGGCGCTATCTCAAGAGCTTCGAGCATCCCGAGGCCATCAAGCCCAGCGAAGTGAACGAGTACAAGTGGAGTCTCCACGGCGCGGACCACACCTTCCTGAAGGGGCACAAGATCATGGTCGAAGTGCAGTCAAGCTGGTTCCCGCTCTACGACCGCAACCCGCAGACCTTCGTTCCAAACATCATGTCCGCACCAGCTGGGGCATACAAGGCTCAGACCATGACCATCTACGGCTCGCCGAAGTATCCTTCGCGCCTGGAGTTTCTCAGCCCGAACTAAGTGCAACTCTTGGGTTAGTCTTCACTCGAAAGCGCGCTTCGCTTGCTAAGGTTAAAGCAGTTTCGCCCAGCACCCAAGAGGAGAGCTCGAGAGATGTCGATCAAGACGATCAGCACGCGAGAGGTGTATCGCAATCCCTGGACGAGCGTTCGCGAAGACGTGATCGAGCGTGCAAACGGCCAGCGCGGAATCTACGGAGTCGTCGATAAAGACCCAGCCTGCATCGTCATTCCGCTTGAAGTTACAGCCGAAGGCGAATTCCTGTATTTGATCGAGCAGTTCCGCTACACCGTCCTTGCAAATCATCTGGAGTTTCCGCAGGGGGGATGGGAGACCGCCGATGTCGATCCTGAAGAGCTCGCTCGCGGAGAGCTGCGCGAAGAGACTGGCCTCACGGCAGGGAAGATGACCCACCTCACGACCTTCCAGATTGCCTACGGCGTAATGAACCAGAAGCAAGTCTGTTTCCTCGCGGAAGACCTCAAGTCCGGCGAGTCTGAACCTGACGCTGAGGAACATGACCTAGTGATTCACCGCGTACCATTGGAGCGATTCGAAGCAATGATCCTCGACGGCACCATCGTCGACAACTGCACGGTGGCGGCGTGGGGAATTTACAAGCTCTGGCGCGGCCAGCAGCGTTAGTCGAACTTCACTCGGCGGATGCTGCTTCTGTAGGCTCCGCCTGCCATTCTAAGTTCAATCTGATATCGTCCAGTCCGGCGAGGGTTGTAGACCAGCGCTGGCCGAAAGCACACGACGCATGTGCCTCCAGCATGACGAACGCTGGGATAGATGATTCCGTTCGAGCGGTCGCTGAGTAGTTTGCGGGCGAGCGCCTGCGGAATTACGTAGCACTGTGGCACGGGACCGTGCTGAAGGCAGTCCTCGTAAGCTTCCAGGGGCTCAAGCGAATGGAACGCGGTGTTGAAGTCCGCCTGCCAGTCGTCGTACTCCGAGAGTTCATGGTCAGGCCGCTCGTCCGGTAACTCCGGCACGACGATCTCCCCCAGGTGCTCGCCGCGGTGCCAGATCACCTCTGCGAGCGATGTCTCCAGCTTGATCGCCGCGTACCAGGCTCCCCGACTTGCGTCGTTGAACCGGCTGCCGAATGGGTTGGGATGAAGGTATGCCGCTCGCACGATGTGCGCGTTCGGAATTCCGTAGACCAACTCAAAAGGCGTGATGCCGGAGAGACCATGATGTTCACCCTGGATACGATCGTTGGTTGCGCCGTCGAGCAGCATCATGTCGGCGAGCATCGATTCATCGTCGGCCACGTCGGCAAGCACCGTTCCACCTTCACTGAACTTCGAAGGGATCAGGCGATGCACGCCGCGCTTGCGAAATGGCTGGAGTGGAGGGCTAGCCACGGCGATCTTAGTGCCCGCCACGCCAGGCGTCCAGCATGCGGCGGACTTCGACCATCCCCGGCTGGCCATAGCGCAGCATATATGCAATCGGCGCGCGACCGGCAAAAAGCGGCCCGCGATTTTCGAGCGTGATCCAGCGATCCGACCATGGCTTGCTGAAGTAGATGTTCAGCGCCTTATAGATACCGATCACCAGTGAAATTCGGGTAAGCGTGTCCTGGTCGAGCTTCTTACCGCCCGGATTCGACCGCCATGTGTGGAAGGTGGACGAAGCTACCCCGCCAAGCAGACCGCGCGACTGCACCTCGTTTAACTCCCACTTGGATGCGATGTTGAGGAATGCCTTCAACGCACTCGCGCTCAGCCGGGCTCGTTCGCGCTCATCCGCGAGGTTCGCCGCGTGCTCAAAGGGATAGCCGGTGACACTGGGAGCGAGTTGTTCAACGAGTAGGGCAGCTGGCAATCAACACCTCGATTCCGTGATGTATTATCACCGAAATCGAGGTGCTATTGCAACGTGGTTCTAGACGTTTAGAAAAAGCTCGCCGTATCGGCCAAAGCGAAACGCAGGGGAGAGACCCCAGATTCTCACCATTGACACAGTCGATCGAGTTGAACCCGGGACAGTTGTCGCTCTACTTTTTCCCAAAGACGTCACCCATCCGCCGGATCTGGGCACCCACTCCGCGTAGCTTCTCTTCCATGCGCTCGTAGCCACGGTCCATGTGATAAACGCGGTCGAGAATGCTCTCTCCATCGGCTACGAGTGCCGCCAGGACCAGCGCCGCGGAGGCCCGAAGATCAGAGCACATCACGGCTGCGGACTGCAGCGGAGTCCTTCCGCGCACCGTCGCCGTGCGGCCGGAGACGGTGATGTTTGCGCCCATGCGGATGAGTTCGTTCACGTGCATGAAGCGGTTCTCGAAGATGTTCTCCGTCACGATGGACATGCCCTCGGCCTGCGTCGCTAGTGCCATATACTGCGCCTGCATGTCTGTGGGGAAGCCGGGATATTCTTCCGTCGAGATGTCGACGGCCTTGAGCGTGCCGCCGCCTTCGGAGCGTACGCGGATGTTATCGGTGCCGACGTCGAGCCGCACGCCCGCCTGTTCTAGCTTGCCGATGATTGATCCGAGGTGCGAGGGATCGCAGCAGTCGACGATGAGATCGCCGCCGGTGATCGCACCGGCGATGAGGAACGTGCCCGCTTCAATGCGATCCGGGTTGATTCGGTAGCGCGCGCCATGCAGGCTCGATACCCCCTGCACCTTGATCGTCGACGTGCCAGCGCCTTCGATCTTCGCGCCCATGGCGATCAGCAGCGCGGCAAGGTCGGTGACCTCGGGCTCGCGAGCACAGTTCTCAAGGATGGTCTCGCCCTCGGCCAGCGTGGCCGCCATCAGGATGTCTTCCGTCCCGGTAACGGTGATCTTGTCGAAGACGATGTGCGTGCCCTTCAGGCGGTCAGTCTTCGCTTCAAGATAGCCGTGATCGTAGGTGACGACAGCGCCCATCTGTTCGAGGGCCTTGATGTGCAGGTCGATCGGGCGACCGCCGATGGCGCAGCCACCCGGCATTGCGACGCGAGCTATGCCGGTGCGGGCGAGGAGCGGCCCAAGCACCAGCGAACTCGCACGCATGGTCTTGACGATCTCGTACTTGGCGACCGGATCGGAGAGGATAGCGCATTTGATCGACGTCCGATGTTGGGCGCGACCATAGCCCAGCTCGACCTCCGCACCCATCGATTCAAGCAGCTTGCGTTCGGTCTCGATGTCGCGGACCTGGGGAATGTTTTCGAGGATGACCTCGTCAGCGGTGAGGATGGCGGCGGCCATGCAGGGAAGCGCGGAGTTCTTCGCTCCGGATATCTTGATCGTGCCGAGAAGCGGGTTGCCGCCGCGTACTACAAACTTGTCCATCTCCTTAGTTTATGGGGATTCGGGGTGGAAATGGGTGGCGGGGGTGGTTCAGTCATTCTGCTAGAGTGTTGCCATGATCGGACGACCGGAGCGGCACGAGGCAGCGGAGTTTCACTGGAACTACATCAACCAGGTGGAGGGCGACGATCCTTTGGCGGCTCTTCTGAACCAACTGCCGCAGTTTGAGGAGCTCCTTGGAGAATTGTCAGAGGAACGTTCACTTCATCGCTACGCTCCCGGCAAGTGGAGCATCCGGGAATCCATGAGCCACGTCACCGATACGGAGCGCATCTTCGCAGGCCGAGCGCTGTGGTTTGCCCGCGGCCTGAACGACCCTTTGCCCAGCTTCGACCAGGATGTCTCAGTGGCCGGAGCCGATGCGGATAGGGTGCGTCTTGCCGATCACCTGGAGGATTTTCGCCAGGTCAGGCTCTCAACCTTGACGCTCTATCGAAACCTGCCGCCAGATGCCTGGATGCGGAGCGGAACCGCAAGCGGAAAGAGCTTCACCGTGCGCGCGATGGCATTTCTTCTGGCTGGCCACGCTGAGCATCATCTGACGCTCTTCCACGAAAAGTATCTGGCCTGACGGAAGACCTTGTCTTTTGATCCAAAGAGCTAATAGGGTCGCCATGCCTGCGTTCGCCTTACGCGAGAAGCGCTTCAAGAGCCTTTCCCGGCCTTCTTGAACGTTCTTGTTCAACAGAAAATTGTTAGCGCGCAGATGACGCCAAGGTGCAATGACTTTTGCGGATAGAAAAACTAAACTGACCTTGCAGCTGATCCGTTGAAAGTTTGATTGTGGGCCATTATCCAGGGTCTATTGCACCACCTGACCGACGAAAGAACTGCCGTCCGATTGCGAGGGAAGAGTGATAACCCGTTCCGTGTCGTCACGACTGACTGTGTTACGTTTCCCCCTGATTGTTTTAGTCGTTTTTTTTCACGCATATACAGCCTCGGTAGACCTGGCGGGAGGCGGCATAGCAGGGTCACAGCAAGTGGATCCGGTTTCGGCGTTTGTTCGGATCTTTGTCTCAAAGGGCTTCGGGAATCTCGCGGTTCCACTCTTCTTCCTGGTCTCCGGCTTCCTGTTCTTTCAGAAATATGATGGTTCGTGGGCGACCTATAAGGAAAAGCTCTCGCGAAGAGTCAAGACACTTCTGATTCCGTTTCTTATCTGGAACTTCGCAACCTACCTGGTCTATTTCGCCGGCGAGTCGATCCCCGCCACCAAGGTGTATTTCGCGACGAAATACTGGCCGCCCATTCGATCGTTTACAGCGCTTGATTATGCGAACGCGTTCTTCGGCTTCACCGTCAAATTTCCGATGTCGTACCAGTTCTGGTTTATCAGGGACCTGATGGTGATGGTCGTTCTGTCGCCGCTGATCTATCTACTGCTAAAGCGCCGAGCGGTGGCGATACCCTTCCTGACCATCATGCTCGCCTTGTGGATGACGGGCTATTGGCCCCTGGTTGTTCCCGGATCTGAGACGCTGTTGTTTTTCATCGCAGGTTGCTACATCGCGTCAAAAAATATGGATCCGACGCGCCCCGATCCCTGGATTGTTCCTTTGGGTGTAGGTTTCGGAAGCCTGCTGTTGCTCGTGGATGTCCTGATGATTACGACTCAGACGAACCCTGAAGTGCTAAGACTTATCGTGAATTCGATGATGCTATTCGGCCTGCCCTTTGCGTGGGGTCTCACAAAATGGGCGGTAGATCGGCCCAAATGGCGCTCGCCGCTGGAACGTCTGGCGGAGGCCAGCTTCTTCGTCTATGCCGCGCACGAACCCCTGCTGTCGATTCTGCGAAAGGTATCCTTCCGTCTTATTCAGCCACACAGCACAGTTTCGGAATTGTTGCTGTTCTTCCTGGTTCCCATCGCAGTAATTGTGTTTTTGGTCGCGGTTTATACCATCCTGAATCGAGCGCTGCCGCGGTTTACGGCCGTCATCACCGGGGCGGAGGGAAGGCAGTGGAGAGCGAAGGAGAGTCAAGGGAATCCCGCTCAAGCGGGCAGTCCAAAAACGGAAGGGGGCGAAGCTGTTACGCTTCGCCCTTCACTTGAAACGGAATCCATGAGTCGATAGGGTCTTACAACTCCAGCCTGGAGTCTTCAATCGCCAGCCGGACGTTTCCGTCAGACTTCGTCAGGCGTCGTACAGCTTCCATCTTGTCCACGTTCGCCTTCAGCATCACGACGGCGATCGGAATCGACTTGCCTGCAGACTTGATAGTGCGGATCGCGGTATCGCGGTCGATCTCGCATACGGTCATCAGAACACGGATGCCGCGCTCGACGAGCTTGGCGTTCTTCATGTGTACGTTGACCATTAGGTTGTCGTACACATATCCCAAACGGGTCATCGCTCCCGTGGTGATCATGTTCAGGATCATCTTTTGGGCGCTGGAAGCCTTCATGCGGGTCGAGCCTGAGACGACCTCCGGGCCAACCTCGGCGACGATAGTCGTGTCGGCGACCTCCGCCAACGGGGTGTGCAGGTTGCAGACGACGGCGGCGGTCTTGGCTCCGCGTGCGCGAGCATACTCAACGGCACCCACCACATACGGTGTTCGGCCGCTGGCCGAGACGCCGATTACGATGTCTTTCCGGGTAGGACGGCGGCGGGCAATGTCACGCTGGCCAATCTCTGGAGAATCTTCATTCACGTCGGAAGCAGAGGCGAGTGCCTTCGGGCCGCCGGCCATGATGTACTGGACCTGCTGCGGAGTGGTCGAATAAGTCGGCGGGCACTCAGAGGCATCAAGCGCTGAAATTCGTCCGCTCGATCCGGCTCCAACGTAGATTAGGCGTCCGCCGTCGCGAAGTGCGCGGGCCACGGTGTCGATCACGACAGCGATTTCGGGAAGTGCCTTCTTGATTGCCGCCGCCACTTTGGCGTCTTCGTGGTTGATGATGCGGGCAATCTCAAGAGCCGATTTCTTGTCAAAGCCCTCGGACGCTGCGTTCGCCGTCTCGGTTGTGATCAGGAGCGGATCTGACACGTAGTTTGTACCAGCCTTCTGTACGATGGGGAGGTCGGGCAGTGTGAGAGTAGCCATAGGTGTATGCGATCCTGAGTCATTCTACTGCTAACTTTGATGTTGTCCATAGGGAATGGTGATGCATGGATAACGCCGCTGATTCGCCCGCAAGGTGTGCAGGTCGCTATGTGGTCTTTCCGACATAGCGCCTCTGGGATCTCATCGATTGCGGCTGCCAGCGCCGAAGTGGTCCGACCTTGGGGCTGAGCCGGCTTCCGAAACACAGAGGTCGGCAGCGTGGCCGACCATCAACTTACCCCGTAGTCTATTCGACCATTCATTTTGCACACTCCATCTTTTGGGTGAGAACGCGAACTCATGGCTCATACGACTTCTTGAATCGATGAAGTCGAGCCTAAAAGAGGATGCCGTACGTTCGCAAATGGGGATGCGAGCGTACGGCAGATTTTTTGGCGAGCCAGAGCGATTCGTTGCCCGACAGTGTGGTCTGCCGTGCCATTCACGAAGACGTGCCGTGGAGTTCACCCGCGTAGATGGCTACTGTTGAGCATTCAATGGACTAGTCCGGCCTGCGGGATGCAGCACTTCGTTGATGCTTGGTTCACCCTTGTGGCCGAAGAGTTCCGGATGAATGTAGTGGCCCCGTTCTTTCTCGGTCTTCTCTACCTCGTTGGGGAGACGATGCGCGTTCGCCCATGCGTCCTGACGAACTCCTGTGACCTGCCAGGAGACTTTGACGTTGCCCTGTTCGGTGCGGATGACGAACTTCCCATTGCTGATCTCGGAGGCGATCATTGCCCGGGAGAAGCTGCCAACCGTGGTGAGTTGGTACCGGAAGTCGCGGTTCAGAGCTTCGAAGTAGTCGGGCATGATAATGACGGCTTCGCCGCTGCCATTGGTGACTACGTTGCCGTTGTAGATGTTCATCATGTCGGGGGACTCTACGAATGAGTGAACAAGGTACTTGTTGGCGGGATCGATGGGGTCGTCGATCTTGAAGGCTCCGGAGGACTTGTATAGATTTCCATAGACATCCACCGCACCGATGAAGACAGCTGCTGTACTTTGCGTGCTCTCGCCGGCGGAGTAAACGTAGAGTCCGACACCGTTTGGAGAGCCACCAAAGGCAACGACACCGTCGCCACCGAAGGGGCTGGTGCCGCCACCACCGTCACCGCCGGTGAATTCGCCGCCGAAGCCGCCGGAACTGCTGGTGCCCAGGGGATTTCCAACACCGCCAATGCCGACTACGCCATTTCCACCGTAGGTGCTTATCGTCGACGAGCTTGTTGCCACTCCGCCATAGCCAAGGACGCCGGTGCCCCCTGAGCTGTAGTTCACGGTGCCAGAGGAGCCCCCGTATCCGGCGATGCCGTTTGGCAAATAGGGAGCAGTGTTTGAGTAGACGCCGGTGTTGGTGACCTGAAATGCGGGCTTGGCAGTGCCCACACCTGATGCGGCGTATGGCAACGCCAGGGTGCCGGAGGGCCCTTGCGGGCCAGTAGCTCCGGTTGCGCCCTTAGGTCCCGCAGGGCCGACTGGCCCGGCTGGGCCAGCCGGGCCCTGGGTGATGGGGAAGGTCTGGGATGGGGAGAAGTGGATGACGCCGTTTCCGTTGAAGTAGAGACCGCTCTCAGCCGGTGCGGCACCGACCCCGCTGTAGTACATAAAGTTCAGCGTCGCTCCCGCGGTGGCCGTGTTGTTCCCAGCGGGTTCGGTCATGAGTTGGAAGTAGGGAAGCACGTTCTTTCCCTGCGACGTGTTGTAGACCGACGACTGCATGAGGATAGGGTAAGAGTTTGCTCCGGCTGAAGTCGTCGCATCGCCCGCGCGGGAGACCCCCATCGATCCGCGGAAGGTGGAGGTTCCGCCGATGTCCAGGGTTGCGTTCGGGAAACGGCCGATGCCGATGCCGTTGGCTGTCTGATAGACGATGGAGTTGCCGATGGTCGAGGTGCCAGTAAAGACAGGCATCAGTCCAGCAGTGCCGCCTGGTGTTGTGACCGAGGTCGATGTCGTAACGGCGGGAGTGACCGCCGGGGTTGCGTCACTCTTTGGCACCACATTCGATACCGGCTGTTGCGCCATCGCGGCTGCGGTAGATGCGACTAGAAGGCCATAAGCGAAGGCAATTCGTGTGATTTGACGTGAGTTCATGACGTCTCTCCTGCGGTCTGTAAATTGTTTTGCAGTTAGATCTGTATCTTTGAGGGATTAACGAATGTCATTGAGATGCTGGATGTAGGCGTAGTTTGAAGCTTTGGCGGGTAGCAACTGGCTTAGGGAGTAGTGAGCCCAAAGTACCTTACGTTTCCTTTCAGGTCACTCGCTAAAGCGATTTCCTGCCGGATTTCGGTCTATGGCCGTATTTTCGCGAGGGGATTGATACATCGGAGAGGCTTTTCGGCGTCCAGTCTCGATCGCCGCCGCTGGGCTTCGTGAACGAGCGAGTGTAAATTGGTGAAGGGAAAGGTCTCCAGCTGGCACTGTTGGAGGCTACTTGACCACAGGCAGGAGCGATCACCGACGTGTCTCAGGCAGAAGATCTACAGCCACATCCGGCCAGCGCCCCCAGCCCGGAGCTCCCGCCGGATTCCGGTGCGATGGTCGACCCTTTACAGGCTGAACCCGCCGGTCACAGTAACGATTCCGCAGCGACCGCTCTGCGCCCGTGGACATCCTCCTGGGCACGGGACATCCTCGTCTCCGTCATCGTCTCGGCGTTCATCATCGTCTTCCTGTACCAGCCGGTTCGCGTTGAAGGCACCAGCATGTTGCCCATGCTGCAGGATGAGGATCGGCTCTTCATCAATAAAATTGCGTACCGCGTGGGCGACATTCATCACCTGGACGTGGTCGTCTTCCTCTACCCCCACGATCACTCGAAGAGCTACATCAAGCGGGTCATTGCGGTGGGCGGCGACCGGCTGAGGATTGACCATGGGCAGGTCTACGTCAATGGTGAGCCGCTCAAAGAGGGCTATGTCCCCATCCGATATGAGGACGAACGTTCGCAGCCGGAGACGGTCATCCCGCCGCACGAATATTGGGTGATGGGTGACCACCGGAACATCTCCAGCGACAGCCGTGACTTCGGTCCCGTAGCGCGCGATCTCATCTACGGCAAAGCGGCGTTTGTCTACTGGCCGGTGGATCAGATGGGCGTAGTCCGCTAGCCTGTTCGTTCCAGGGTGCTATCGCGCTTAGCAATTCAGGCGGCTGGCGGCGTGTGCCACCGGCAGCGCATTCTGGATGATCGCGGCGAAGGTCTGCGGGTTCAGGCTCGCTCCACCGACCAGGGCTCCATCGATCTCCGGCTGCTCCATGATGCCCGCGATGTTGTCCGGCTTCACGCTTCCGCCGTAGATAATCCGCACCATCTCCGAACACTGTTCTCCGAGCCGCGCTGCGACTTCACGGCGAATGATCCGATGCGCCTCCGATACCTGGTCCGGCTTCGCCACAGATCCCGTGCCGATCGCCCAGACGGGCTCGTACGCGATCACAATGGGTTCGGCCTCTTCGGGCTTAACGCTGTTCAGCGCGCAACTGATCTGCCAGCGCAGGACCGCTTCAGTCAGTCCCGACTCGCGCTTGTCATGAGTTTCGCCCACGCACACCATGGGAATGAGACCCTGCGCGAGCGCCGCCCGCAGCTTCCAATTCACCATGTCGTCCGTCTCGTGCGCGTAGATACGACGTTCGGAGTGACCCAACAGCACATGGTCGCAGTTTATGCTCGCCAGCATGGTGGGCGAAGTCTGACCCGTGTACGGGCCTTCATTCAGCCAGTGCATGGTCTGCGCTCCGGCCGAGACGTTCGTGCCCTGGACGGCCCCGATGACAGACGCCAGCGAAGACATCGTCGGATAGATCGCGATGTCGATGTCGTCGATGTTGCAGACCAGGGGGAGAAACTCGTGTAGGAAGGCGACCGACTCAGCGGGCGTCTTGTACATCTTCCAGTTCGCGGCGATCAGTGGCTTACGCATCAGCGACTTAGTATCCCACTTTGAGCACGCTGAGGGAAGAGACCGCGCTTGAAAAGATTCACACGGATTTTATTCCGAATACCGGAGCGGGGGTGGCATTCCGTCGCCATGCTCGGTAAAGTTAGCTTTCAACCCTTTGCAGCGAACCAATACAGGAGATCACTTTATGCCGCTTCCCAATGACGAAAAGCTCATCGCACTCAGCGAAGCCCTGATCGAAAAGTTTCAGGCCATCTTCGGCGCTTATCCCGGCATCCGTCCGGCGCATGCCAAGGGCATCCTGCTGAAGGGCGAGTTCACCCCTGCGGCGGGAGCCTCGACGCTGAGCCGTGCTCCCCACTTTGCGAGCGCTTCAACCCCGGTCACAGTGCGTTTCTCAAACTCGACTGGCGTCCCGCTCATCCCGGACAACGACCCGAATGCGAACCCGCGCGGCATCGCCGTCCGCTTCCACCTCGGCGAGCGTGTTCACACCGACATCGTCGCCCACTCCACTGACGGCTTCCCAACCCACACCGGCGAAGAGTTCCTCGAATTCCTGCAGGCGATCGCTGCAAGCGCTCCCGGAACACCCTCTCCCACGCCCGTCGAAGCATTCGTCGGCTCGCATCCCGCAGCTCTCGCATTCGTGCAGACACCCAAGCCTGCCCCGGTCAGTTTCGCCACGGAAGGCTACTTCGGCGTGACCGCGATGGAGTTCCTGAACGCTGAAGGAGCCTCGCAGTTCATCCGGTACCAGATCTCTCCGGAGGCGGGCCTCGATCACCTCAACGACGAAGCGACCAAGGCGAAAGAAGCGAACTACCTCTTCGACGAGATCGCCACCCGTGTGAAGTCCGCCCCGATCGCCTTCAAGGTGAAGGCGCAGTTGGCTGGAGTGGCCGAAGTAGTCGACGACGCGACGATCCACTGGGCTGCTGACAGCAAGATCGTCGATCTCGGTTCGATTACGCTGACTTCGCTGGTCGAAGACGATGCCGCCGAGCAGAAGCACACCATCTTCGATCCGATCCCGCGCGTCGACGGCATCGAGCCATCGAACGACCCTCTGCTCGAGCTTCGCGCTGCGATTTACCTCATCAGCGGACGCCGCCGGCGCAGCGCTTAGTTCTATCCCTCATGCCTGATGATCTCGCGGATCATCGGGTTCAACTCAGGTGGCTCCGGCGCGATCTTATAGGTAGCCCGGAGCATCGCCTCCGGCTCATCCAGTAAGGCCGCATCTTCGGCGAAGAGGGTCAGCAGCGGCTGGCCCTTTTCGACCTTTGCGCCAAGCTTCGTGTGAACCTCAATACCCGCGTATGCGCTTACCGGATCGCCCGGCTTCGCGCGTCCCGCTCCCAGACGCTGGACCGCCCAGCCAACTTCGCGGCAGTCCATCGAATACAGGTAGCCCGCAGTCTCGGCGCTCAGCACGCGGGTGGCTACTGGCTTATGGTGCGATGCAGGGTCATCGAAGACGCGGGCATTACCGCCCTGCAATTCTGTCATCTCAAGCCATGTTTTGTACGCCGCGCCGCTCGTGAGCATCTCGTCTGAGAGCACCGCACCTGACTCCGGCGTCTCAGCTTTGCCGCCAAGATAGAGCATCCATCCCGCAAGAATGTTCGATAGCTCGATTAGGTCGGCGGACATGGGATGCCGTACGTTTCTCATGATATCGACGCACTCCCAAACCTCGACCCAATTGCCGGAGAACCGACCCAGCGGCTCATCCATAGCCGTCAGCAGAGCGACCGTTTTTGTTCCCGCAAGTTCGCCTGTCTCGACCATCAGTGACGCCAGGTGCTTCGCGTCCTCGTACTTCGACATGAATGCGCCGCTGCCCGTCTTTACATCAAGCACAAGGCCGTTGATCCCCTCAGCCAGTTTCTTGCTCATGATGCTGGCGCAGATCAGGTTTGGCGACT
This sequence comes from Granulicella aggregans, assembly GCF_014203275.1. Classification (GTDB taxonomy): domain Bacteria; phylum Acidobacteriota; class Terriglobia; order Terriglobales; family Acidobacteriaceae; genus Edaphobacter. Next base: position 67,118 of record NZ_JACHIP010000005.1, on the reverse strand, counting down.
CCACCGTGCCCGTATGATCGCGCAGGCCGTACAGGATGCGATCGGCGGGAACCAGTCTTGGCGTCTGTCCGGCCATGAAGAAGCCGCACCGTGAGATGACATCGGCGAACTCCGCCATCGAGAGCTGCGTGCGAAAGCCGGGAATGGTCTCGAGCTTATCAAGTGTGCCGCCTGTGTGCCCAAGCGATCGCCCGCTGATCATCGGCACCTTCAACCCGGCGGCTGCGACGATGGGCGCGATCAGCAGGGAAGTCTTATCGCCCACGCCGCCGGTCGAGTGTTTATCGATGCAGAAGCTGTTGAGGAAAGCCGAATCGAATGTCTCACCGGAGTAGCGCATCGCCGTAGTCAGAGTGGCCAGTTCGCGCGCATTTAGCCCCCGCTGCCAAACCGCCATCAGCCAAGCGGCAATTTGCGGGTCGGTGGCAGTGTGCTCGACGACGGCATGGATGAAGTACTGAATCTCCGCATCGCTCAGCGCGAGGCCGTCGCGCTTGTGCAGGATCACATCGACAGGATGGATCTGTTGGGTCTCATTCATACTTGCTCCAATCGGAAGGCCGCAGGAATTAGGTCGGTGAGCTTCGCCTCTGCCGCCGCACCTTTTTCCGCCGGATAAAAGACCCAGGTCTCCGGTGTCGAAAACTCAAGAATGGTCTGCCGGCAAGCTCCACACGGCATGCTCGCCGCGCCATTCAGATTCGCGACCGCGACACCATGGATTCTGATCTTCGGCCCATACATTCCTACTGCCGTTGCAATCGCCGACTGCTCCGCGCAGGTCGTCAACCGGAACGACGCGTTCTCGACGTTGCAGCCGGTGACAACATGCTGCTCTGGCGACTCGCCAGCGGTAATCAGAATGGCTGCGCCGACCCGAAATCGGCTGTAAGGGGAGTGCGAGTGTTCGGCAACCGTCTTCGCCTGCTGGAGAAGATCGTCGATCGTAGCGGCGGCAAAGCCGCTGGCGTGCAGGGAATCGGACATACCGCCATCTTACTCAATCGTCGCTGACCGAATGCTTTGATGGCGCACACATAATCGCGAGGAATCCGCATCTCATCACGAGAGCCCAAAGTAAGCTAAGGGTGAAAGATTTCATGCCGCGCACCCCTGCCAAATCGAAAGAGTCGAAACCGAAGAAGACGGCCAATGTTGAGGCCGTCGTTGTGGAAGAGAACGTCGCATCCGCCGAAGCCGCACTGGCACTCTTCCACCCCATCACCGCCGCGTGGTTCCGCGCAGTTTTTGACGGTCCCACAGCTCCGCAGCGTGAGGGCTGGCCCGCCATCGCTCGCGGCGAATCGACGCTCATCCTTGCGCCCACCGGCACCGGCAAGACCCTCACCGCGTTCCTCTGGTGCCTGGACAAGCTGATGATGCAAACGCCCGCCAGTGCGCCGAAGGGCTGCCGCGTAGTCTACATCTCACCGCTTAAGGCGCTTGCCGCCGACGTCGAACGCAACCTCCGCTCGCCGCTGCAGGGCATTGCCAACATGGCCCAGCGCGAAGGCGTTCCCTTCCGCATGCCGGAGATCAGTGTTCGCACCGGCGATACCTCGCCGAAGGAGCGCGCACGCTTCCGCAACCATCCCGGCGACATCCTCATCACCACACCCGAGTCACTCTATCTCCTGCTCACCTCGGAAGCAGGCGAGTCTCTCCGTTCCGTAGAGACCATCATCATCGACGAGATCCACGCCCTCGTCCCTAGCAAGCGCGGCGCTCACATGGCTCTCTCCATTGAACGTCTCGAGGCGCTCACGGGTCGCTCCATCCAGCGCATTGGCCTATCCGCCACGCAACGCCCACTCGAAGAGGTCGCGCGCTTTCTCGTCGGAGCAACGACCAGAGCAGACGCTGTCAACTCCGGCACCGACGCAGGCCTGATCGCAAACGTCGAAGGCGAAGTCTCCGAAGTGTTGATGGAGGTCGCACAGGATCCAGCAGCGCCGTCCGATGCCGCGGGTCCGGTCTATCGCCCCGTTACCATCGTCAACGCTGGAGCCCGCAAGCTCCTCGACCTTCGCGTCGAAGTGCCGGTTGAAGACATGGCCAAGCTTGGCGAGATCGAAGAGATTCCCAGCGGCCCGGCATCGCAAGGTCCGAAGCGCACTTCTATCTGGCAGTCGATTCACCCACGCCTGCTGGAGATTATTCGCGAGCGCACTTCCACGCTCATCTTCGTCAACGCCCGCCGCGTCGCGGAACGCCTTGCCGGTGCACTGAATGATCTCGCAGGCGAGCCCATAGCCAGAGCCCATCACGGATCGCTCGCCGCCACGCAACGCAGCGAGATTGAAGAATTGCTGAAGGCAGGCAAGATCAAAGCGCTGGTCGCAACCTCTTCGCTCGAACTCGGCATAGATATGGGGGCGATTGACCTCGTCATCCAGATCGAAGCTCCCCCATCAGTCGCCAGCGGCATGCAACGCATCGGCCGCGCCGGTCACCAGGTCGGAGCGCCCTCAAACGGCATCATCTTCCCTAAGTATCGCGCCGACCTCATCGCCTGCGCCGCCGTCACGCGCGCGATGCACGAAGGTCACGTCGAGTCCACGCGCTTTCTTCGCAATCCGCTCGACGTGCTTGCACAGCAGATGGTCGCGATCATCGCGCATCCGCCGCTCGATGTTGCCGACGCTCTTATGCGCAGCAAGAAGAAGTCCGATGAAGAAGAGTCTCCCGGCATCAGCTACGCCGCGCTCTACGCTCTCGTTCGCAGCGCCGCTCCGTTTGCGGGTCTCAGCCAGAGCGTCTTCGACGGCGTGCTCGACATGCTCGCCGGCCGCTACCCATCGGATGAGTTCGCCGAGCTCCGCCCCCGTATTACCTGGGATCGCAACCGCAACTGGCTCACCCCGCGCTCCGGCGTCAAACGCATCGCTATCCTCAACGGCGGCACCATCCCGGACCGCGGCCTCTACGGCGTCTTCCTCTCGGGCGAGCGCAGCAAGCCCGTCCGCGTCGGGGAGCTCGACGAAGAGATGGTCTTCGAGTCACGCACCGGAGACACCTTTATCCTCGGCGCATCGACCTGGCGTATCGATGAGATAACCCACGACCGCGTCCTCGTCTCACCCGCGCCCGGCGACCCCGGCAAGATGCCCTTCTGGCATGGCGATCGCGCAGGCCGCCCGCTGGAGTTTGGCCGCCGCATCGGCGCTCTCGTCCGCGAGATTCGCGAGATGCCGCGCAGCGTGGCCATCACGCAACTCGTCTCGCAGCACGACCTTGAACCCCGAGCCGCCGAGAACGTCCTGCGCTATCTCGCCGACCAGGAGATCGCCACCGTCACTGTTCCTGACGACCGCAATATCGTCATCGAGCGTGTTCGCGACGAGCTCGGCGACTGGCGCGTCTGCGTGCTGACACCCTTCGGCAGCCGCATCCATGCACCCTGGGCGATGGCAGCCACCGCAAAGATCCGCAGCAACAACGGAATGGAAGTCGAGACCATGTGGAGCGAAGATGGCTTCGTTCTTCGCTTCCCCGAGGCCGATGAAGCTCCGCCCATTGAACCGCTGCTGCTCGAACCCGAAGAAGCCGCCGAACTAGTGCTACGCCAACTTGGCTCGACCGCTCTCTTCGCCGCGAAGTTTCGCGAAAGTGCCTCTCGCGCTTTACTACTGCCACGCCGCCGCGCCGATGGCCGCACACCTCTGTGGCAACAACGCAAGCGCGCCTACGATCTCCTAAGTGTCGCCTCCCGCTACGCGTCTTTCCCGATTCTGCTGGAGGCTTATCGCGAATGCCTGCGCGACGTCTTTGACATGCCCGCGCTGATGGAGATCCTTCGCGCCGTTAGCAATCGTTCACTCCGTGTCCACACCGTGGACTCGCGCACGCCGTCACCCTTCGCCTCGGCGTTGCTCTTCAGCTACGTAGCGAACTACATCTACGATGGCGACGCTCCCCTGGCCGAACGCCGCGCGCAGGCGCTCTCCATCGACCAGGACCAACTCCGCGAACTCATGGGCGACGCCGACCTTCGCGAGCTCCTCGACCTCAACGCCATCGAAGAGACCGAAGAACAACTCCAGTGCCTCGCCGACACATACAAGGCAAAGAATATGGACGGCGCGCACGACCTGCTGCTGCGTCTCGGCGATCTCAGCAGGGAAGAGTTACTTCGCCGATGTGTAACCGAAGAGGTTGCAAATACAGTGGGTCGCCTCGCGAAGGCACGACGCGTACTCGAAGTCACCGTAGCGGGAGAGAAGAGATTTATCGCCGTCGAAGATTCGGGGCGCTACCGCGATGCTCTAGGCGTACCTTTGCCACCCGGCCTGCCTTCGGCCTTCCTCAACGCAGTCCCTGAAGCGCTCTTCGACCTGCTGCGTCGCTATGGTCGCACTCACGGCCCATTTACAACCCAGGAGGCCGCAGGCCGCTTTGCGCTCTCGCCCGCGATAGTCGATGCCACGTTGAATCGCCTCGTCGGTACAGGACGCATCGTCGAAGGCGGCTTCCGCCCCGGCGGCATCCATCGCGAGTGGTGCGACAACGAGGTTCTCCGCACGATACGACGCAAATCTTTGGCAAGACTTCGGAAAGAAGTTGAACCCGTCGAGCAGCGCACGCTCGCTCGCCTCATCACGCGCTGGCAAGGAGTCATCCAGCCTCGTCGCGGCCTCGACGCTCTCCTCGACGTCATCGAAAATCTTCAGGGCGCACCTCTCCCGGCCTCCATCCTCGAAACCGAGATCCTTCCCGCGCGCATCCTCAACTACAAGTCTTCCGACCTCGACACCCTAATCGCCGCTGGCGAAGTTGTCTGGGCAGGCTTCGATCCCATAGGCGAACGCGATGGCCGCATCGGCCTCTACCTTGCGGAAAAGCTTCCCGAGCTCTGGCCAATAACGCAGAGTGAAGGAACGAGGGAGAAAGGAGAAGAGCAGTACGCGGGCGCCGCGGAAAAAGAAACCGCGATCGTTGCATATTTGCGGAGCCACGGAGCGTCCTTCTTCTCGGACATCCACGACGCCCTCGGCGGTGGCTATCCCGGCGAGACCATCGACGCCATCTGGAACCTCGTCTGGCGCGGCCAGCTTCGCAACGACGGCCTCGCCGCCCTGCGCGCCTATTGCGAGCGTCCTTCCACCAACTCACGCCCAGCCAAACGCGTCCATAACCAGAGCGCCTTCCGTTCTCGCCGCACAACTCCGCCAACCGTGCAAGGCCGATGGACCCTGCAATCCACTGCCTTTGATACAGAACGCTCCGCCACCAACTGGTCGCACGCCATCGCGCATCAGTTGCTCACGCGCTACGGCGTCGTCCTGCGTGAGACCGCACATGCCGAGAACCTCCCCGGCGGCTTCTCCGCGATCTATGACGTGATGAAGGCCCTTGAAGAGAGTGGCAAGGTCCGCCGTGGCTACTTTGCCGCTGACCTAGGAGCCACGCAGTTTGCGATGCCCGCAGCCGTTGATCTGCTGCGCTCGTTGCGCAACGAGCCTGACCCTGGCAAGAGCGAGATCGTCCAACTTGCCGCAACTGATCCCGCCAATCCTTACGGCTCACTCCTCCGCTGGCCGGCCGCTCCCGACGCATCTTCGTCGCTCACCCGAAGCGTCGGCGCTCGCGTGATTCTGTGCAATGGCTCGCTGATCGCCTACCTGCGCCGTGGCAATTCCAATCTGCAAGTCTTCCTCCCCGAAGAAGAGCCGCAGCGGTCCCAGACGGCTCGCACACTCGCAGAATTCCTGGTAAGCCACGTACAGCTCGAAAGCTCGCAACCCAGCGAACGCGTCGGAATGCTGATCGCAACCATTAACGGCATCGCCGTCGCAGAACACCCTATCGCCCGCATCCTCCTCGATGCCGGTTTCCAGGCTGCCCCAATGGGCTTCAACGTCCGCCGCAATCTGCCGTCGTTGCCCAGCCAGCAAAGAGAGGCGCGACCGAATGCCTGAGGGCGACACAATCTTCCGAGCCGCTCGCGCGCTGCAACGCGCCATCGGCGGCAAGGTCGTCACTGGCTTCGAAACCGGTTTGGCCCCGCTCGCTCGCGTGAACGACGACACCCCGATCATCGGCCGCACCGTAGAGAGCGTCGAGTCCCGAGGCAAGTGGTGCCTCATTCACTTCTCCGGCGATCTGATCCTCGTGACCCATATGCTGATGAGCGGAAGCTGGCACATCTATCGCACCGGCGAGCGCTGGCGCATGCCTCATCGCGCCATGCGTGCAGTCATCCATGTCGCAGACTACGAAGCGGTCGCCTTCAACGTCCCGGTTGCTGAGTTCCACACCGCACGCTCACTCGAACGCTATACGCAGATCCCCAAGCTGGGCCCCGATATTCTGTCGGACGACTTCACCGTCGAAGCAGGCGCGAAGCGTCTGGCAGAATACGGTGCCGCCAACCCCAACGCCGAGATCGCGGTCGCCTTGCTGAATCAGCGCGTGCTCGCAGGTCTCGGGAATGTCTATAAGAGCGAGATCGCCTTCATCGCTGGCGTCAACCCTTTTCGCGCTATGAGCACCATCTCGCCGCGAGAGAGGGAACAGATGGCCGAGTTCGCACAGAGTTATATGCAGGCCAACGTTCTCGACGGTTCTGGTGACGGTATCGTCACTTACTTCGGCAATCGCCGGACGACAGGAAACTCAAACCGCGACGAACGTCTCTGGGTCTACGGCCGTCAGGGAGAAGAGTGCCGCCGCTGCGGAGCCACCATCATGATGCGCAAGCAGGGCGAGCAGGCGAGATCAACGTACTGGTGTCCCGACTGCCAGCCCTGGGTCGGATCGGGCGTCGCCCCAATAGGCAAGAACTCTCCTAAACGGCGCGGCAAGGTCGGCTGCTGAGCCGTTAAAGCAGCGCCAGAACCTCGGCCGGCTCCGTCCTCACGCGAAAGTCAGCATGCGCCTGGCTATAAGCGATCACGCCGTCCCGCCCGACCAGGAACGTTGCCGGCAACGGCAGCCGCCAACTCGCCTCAGTCGCATTGTGGTAGCTCAGCCCCGCGTTATTGAAGGGGATGTTGATCAAGATGCTCTGGTAGTACCGACGCTGAACTTCGGGAATGCTGTAGGCAACGCCATACTCTTCCGCGACCGCCGCGCCGGGATCGGAGAGCACGGGAAACGTCAGCGCATGCTGCTCGATCATGAAGTTGCTCTGCCGCACGCTCTGTGGCGCGATGCTGACGAACAACGCCCCACGCTTGCGCAGCTCCGGCTGAAGCTCGCGCCACGTCTCCATCTCGGTCACGCAGTAGGGACACCACCTGCCACGAAAGAAGCTAACTACCGTCGGTCCCAGCGAGATCAGGTCTGCCAATTGCACGACCTTGCGTGAGCTGGCATCGATCAGGCTGAAGTCCGGTGCCTTCCGCCCGGGCTTCAATATCGCGTCTTCAATACCTGAGGCAAACAGTTCTGCCGTGGCTTGTTCCGAGATGGCCAGACGATCGGCCTGCACCAGAGCCCGCGTCCTGGTTGTAATCTCGTCCAGCCTGTCCTGCAGGCTCGTCTGCGGTGTAACGTTCATGACTACATTATCGCAGCCGTGGCGGTGGTCTTCGCTGTGTCCGACGTCACGGTTCCGTGCTCGCAACTCACTGGCGCCGCAGTCTTCGCCTGCTTCACAACAGGACGGTCGGCATCCGGGGCGGCGGCCTGCGCTGTTTGCTGATCAACCTGCTTCAACAGCGTCAACAGCCGTGCAAACCCTTCCTCTCGCGCCTTTTTGTTGGCGGGAGTCGTCGCGGGCGAAGGATCTTCGCCTGCGCGCATGAATCCATGTCCTGCGCCTTCGTAGGTCACGGGTTCGAACTTCTTTCCTGCGGCCTTCATCGCCGTAATCGTGTCCGGCAGGGTGGCGCCGATGCGCGCATCATTACCCGCGTAGAAGCCATACACCGGGGCCACAACCGTGGTCACATCCGATGGCGGAGGCCCGTAAAAAACAAACGCCGCCGACAGGTCCTTGCGATGGGTCGCGAACGCGAACGTCTTGCCGCCTCCCCAGCAGAAGCCCGCAACTGCGAACTTGCCATTTGCTGAGGGAAGCTTTTTGCCGTAGTCCGCCGCCGCATCCAGATCCGCCGTCACCACAGCAGCGTCGAGTCCGGAGACGGCCTTCACCGTAGCCTCCTGATCGGCGAACTCACTTGATCCGCCACCTTTTGGCCCAAGGCCGCTCAGCAGATCCGGCGCAACGACGATATATCCCTCCGCCGCGATCTCATCGGCCATCTCCTTCGCCCAGTCGCTCAGCCCGAAGATCTCGTGGATCAGCACCACCACGGTCGCCTTCTGTTTCACCTCGGGATAGACGACATACGCCTGCAACGAACGGCCATCATGCTTCAGCGTTACCCACTCGCGATGGCGCGGCGACTTGTCGAGCCGTGCTTTTGCCCAGTCCTGCGCATGAACAACCGGAGCGGCGAGAGGAACCAGGACGAGGGCGGCGGCAAGCTTGAGCAGGGAACGGTTCCAGAATGGCTTCATGCGAAGAAGTGTAATCCGCCCCCGCGTCTCGCGACAACCGTGGCGCGAGGATTGAATTCACCCGATGAATCGCCAACAAGTTCGGGCGCCCCATCTTCGCGACAGCTCTATCGTCGCTAAGTTGGCGAAGCGCCGCAAACCGCTAAACTGTCTCGATGGCCTTCCACTTCCGCGCCGCCACTGTCGCCGACATCCCCGCCATCCGCGAGCTTATTGCCGCCTCGGTCCGCACGCTCCAAATCGAATACACGGTCGAACAGCGCGAACTTACCCTCGCAACGGTCTTCACTGTCGATACGCAATTGATCGCCGACGGCACCTACCTCCTCGCCTTCGCGGCGGACGGCACGTTCGCCGGCTGCGGCGGATGGAGCAAGCGTAAGACGCTCTACGGCGGCGACCACCAGGTTGAAGCAATCGAACCCGAGTTCCTCAATCCAGCGATGGACGCCGCAAAGATCCGCGCCATATTCATTCACCCGGCTTTCTCGCGGCAAGGCCTCGGTTCCACCATCCTCGAACGATCTGAGAATGCCGCAAAGGACGCCGGTTTCCGCCGCTTCGAGATGGGAAGCACGCTCTCGGGCGTGCCGCTCTACAACCTCAAGGGCTATCGCAAACAGGAGGAGATCAGGGTGCCGGTTGGTGCAGGGGAGGGAATTGCTGTCGTGCGGATGGTGAAAGAGATTTAAGTACAACCATCATCCTTCGAGCCGCGCAGGCCAAAGCCGGCGCGAAGGACGATGTCATTCAGGTGCTGCAATTATATGACGTGGAGCAGAAGCAGAATTAGGACGATGAGCAGGATCGTGCTGATGCCGCCTCCGCCATAGTAGCCAAGCCCAGGGCCCATGCGGGCTCCGCCAAAACCGAAGACCAAAATCAGAACGATCAGAAGGATAATCATGCTTTCTCCGTGCTACTTAATTTCACAACACGGAGTGAGATGCAGATTTTGATCGTGGCGTAATAAAGATGTTGAGACGCGAGGCCTATCGCCCAAACCGTTGCTTCCCCTGCATCTGGCTCATCATCCTCTGCTGCGCCTTGATGCCTCCGCCGCCGCCCATGGTCTTGAACATCTTCCGCATCTGCGCGTACTGACGCAGCAGGTTGTTCACGTCTTGCACCGTCGTGCCGCTGCCCCGCGCGATGCGCTTGCGGCGGCTGCCGGAGATGATCTCGTGGTCCTGGCGTTCCTTGTTGGTCATCGAGTTGATGATCGACTCCACGCGCCCAAATTGCTTCTCGTCCACATTTTCCGCAGCCTGAGCCATGCCGGCGAAGGGGCCCACCGAGGGCAGCATCTTCAGGATCGACTTCATCGATCCCATCTTCTTGATCTGCCGTAACTGGTCGCGGAAGTCGTCGAGCGAGAAGCCGTCACCCGAGAGCGCCTTCTTCGCGAACTGCTCCGCCTTGCCGCGGTCGAGCTTCTCTTCCGCGCGTTCAAGCAGCGTGGCGATGTCGCCCATGCCCATAATGCGGCTGACGATGCGGTCCGGGTGGAACGCCTCGAAGGCGTCCGGCTTCTCTCCCGTGCCGAGGAACTTGATCGGCGCTCCGGTCACGTGGCGGATCGAGAGCGCAGCACCGCCGCGCGCGTCGCCGTCCATCTTCGTCAGCACGACGCCGGTCAGCGCGAGCAAGTCGTGGAAGCTCTTCGCGGACTTCACCGCGTCCTGGCCGGTCATCGCATCGGCGACAAATAGGATTTCGGAGGGGTTCAGCAGCTTCTTCAACTGCGCCATCTCGTCCATCAATGTGGAGTCGATCTGGTTGCGGCCTGCGGTGTCGACGATCAGGATGTCGCAGCCAAAGTTGGCGGCCTCCCGGCGCGCTTCCCTAGCGAGTCGAAGCACGAGATCGGAGTTTGCCGTCTCGCCCTTCAGGTCGCCCTCGTAAATGTTGGCTCCGATTGACTTCGCGACGATCGCAAGCTGCTGCCGCGCGGCGGGACGGTATACGTCGACCGAGACCAGCATCGGCCGATGCCCGGACTTCTTCAGCCACTGGCCCAGTTTTCCGGACGTGGTGGTCTTACCCGAACCTTGCAAGCCGGCCATAAGAATGACGCTCGGCGGCTGCGAGGCGGTTTTAAACTTCGCCGTGTCCTTGCCTAACAGGTTCACCAGTTCGTCGTGCACGATCTTGACGATCTGCTCGGACGGGCTGAGCGCGGTGGTGACCTGCGTCCCCATCGCCTTGGCGCGGATGTGGCTGACGAGTTCGTCGACGACCGTAAGGTTTACGTCGGACTCCAGCAGCGCGAGGCGGATCTCCTGCAGTGCCTCGCCAATGTTTTCGTCGGAGATGGTGCCCTGGCCACGCAGGTGCTTAAAGGATCGTTGCAGCTTATCGGAAAGGTTCTCAAACATAATTTTCGTCTCGTCACCAGTTTATCAGCGAGATACACGTAGCGAGGCTGGTGCTAGCGTGGCTGGTTCGACTGACCTCATCCCGCCCTTCAAGAAGCGCCACGGAGCCGATAATCAACCCATGCACCCGAGTGAGAACGCGGCTGAGGGCACGACGGCGAACGCCCCCGTCGAGGGGAGCGCGAGACTCATCCGCGAGTACGCCGCCTATCTCCGGGTGGAGAAGGGCCTGCGTCCGGCCTCCTGCGCCGCCTATACGCTCGATCTCGAGCAGTTCGCCGAACATCTCGAGAAGACCGACGGTCTCCTGCTCACCGCCCTTCAAGCTGACGTCAGTGCTTTTATGCAGCGCCTACGTGCCAATCACGTCGAATCCCGCTCCATCGCCCGCAAGTTGAGCGGTCTGCGCGGCTTCTATCGCTGGCTGCTGATAGACAAGAAGGTCGCCCACGATCCCACTGTCAACATCGAGACGCCCGCAAGCTGGAAGGTTTTGCCCAAGTCGCTCGCGGAGTCCGAAGTCGCCGCGATGCTCGACCGCACTGGCATCGCTGCCTCCCATCCTGAGGCTGACGCTCTCGCGCTGCGCGACCACGCCATCCTCGAACTCCTCTACGCCGGTGGCTTACGCGTCGGCGAAATCTGCGCCCTACGCGAAGAAGACCTTCACCTGGACCAGGCCCGCGCCCAGGTTCGCGGAAAGGGAGATAAGGAGCGTATCGTCCCGCTCGGCGAAAAAGCGGTCGCAGCCATCGAAAGCTATTTGCAGCGCGGTCGTCCGGCGTTGGCGAAGGCCCGCATCCAGCGCGCTCTCTTCCTCAGCAAAACCGGCAAAGCCCTCACCCGCCAATGGGTGTGGGAGATGGTTCGCTCGGCCGCTCCGGCAGGCACCAAGGCCAGCCCACACAAGCTTCGCCACAGTTGCGCCACCCACATGGTGGAGCACGGAGCTGATCTGCGCAGCGTGCAGACGCTTCTCGGCCACGCCGACATCGCGACCACGCAGGTTTACACTCACGTCGCCATGGAGCACCTGAAGCAGGTCCACCGCCTGCATCACCCAAGAGGCAAGCGCCGCGAGCGTCCTGTTGAGGCCGTCGCATGACCGCCGAATCCGCCGAAAGCCAAGAGGAAAAGGCTCGTCGTTCTGAGCGCAGCGAAGAATCCCCGCATTCTTCTGCCCCGGCAACCATCCCCAGCGCATTCCACCAGCAAGCTCAGCGCTTCCTGGAGATCCTCGCCAACGAACGCGGCTCCTCCGCGCACACCCTCCGCGCCTACACTCGCGAGATCCACAATTTCGCCGCGCATCTCGACGACGCCTTCACTTCCTCCGGCAGCTTTGCGTCGGTGGAGCACCTCCACATCCGCGCCTACCTATCTCTTCTTTATGACCGCGGCCTCACCAAGGCGAGCGCCGCCCGCGCGCTCGCGGCCATTCGTTCCTGGTTCAAGTGGCTGGCGAAGGAAGGGGTTGTCCAGCAGAATCCCGCGCTGCTTGTCTCCACGCCTAAGCGCCCGGTTCGTCTTCCGCGCGTGCCGAGCATGGAAGACGTCAACCGTGTCCTCAACTCGCTCGAAGGCACGGCCAAGCAGGAAGAGGCCGCAGCGTGGCCGGAGCGCGACCGAGTTATCTTCGAGCTTCTCTACGGCTGCGGCATCCGCAACTCGGAGCTGGTTGGCATCGACCTCAACCACATCCAGTGGAGCAACGACACCATCCTGGTGCGCGGTAAGGGCCGGAAAGAACGCTATGTCCCGCTTGGAGACGAAGCCGCCGTTGCCATTCGCTCTTATCTGCCAGCCCGCGAAGCGAAGCTCACCGCGGCAGGGAAGGGCGTGCTCCTCTTGGAAGGTCCGCTACTCATCAATATGCGTGCGCGGGGAGACTGCCGCCTCACCACGCGCAGCGTCGGTCGTATCGTAAAGGCGATCGCCCAGTCTCGTGGCCTAGCTGCCGACGTCCACCCGCACACCCTGCGCCACGCCTTCGGTACCCACATGCTCGAAGAGGGCGCAGACCTCCGCGCCATCCAGGAGATGCTCGGCCACGAGCGCCTCTCGACGACCCAGCGCTACACCCAGCTCACCGTCGGCCAGGTCCAGCGCGTCTACGACGAGACCCATCCCAGGGCCCGCAGCTAGCTTTTACCGGACGCGAACCTGTCTCGCCACTATGTGCCCAACGGTGCGGCTAGTACCTCGGGACGCTCGGATCGACCGAACGTGACCAGCCATCGATTCCACCCGCCAGCGATTGCACATGTTCGAATCCCTGCGCCCGTAACCACATGGTCACATTCAGCGATCGCGCCCCATGGTGGCAGATAACGACAATGGGCTCGTCGGGGTCTATCTCTGCATGAGCACGCGAGGGCACATCGCCCATCGGCATCAGCAAAGAGTTGTCGATATGCGCGGTGTCGAACTCCCATTTTTCGCGAACGTCGAGCAGCAGAGGGGGATCGGTTTGTTTCAGTTGCAGGACAAGGGCTTGCGCATTGATCTCTGGATCGAGCATTCTAAAAGAATAACTTCCTTCTGCTCTGGCTACCAAGGTGCCTCGCGGACCGAAAACCTGAAGCGTTTGGTGACTGGAACCGGCGTTTAGGATGCCCAGAGTTTTGCCCTTTGGAACCAAGGTAATATGCCCAAGAATGGTGCAACCTGTTCCAATCGATGACATCGACTGAGTCGGCTTTCCTTGCGCCCCGTCATGGCGATGTTTAAATTTTCTGAGCACCTCCGGCCACAAACAGGACCGGAAACGTGCGGAGGGTTGTTGTTCTGTGAATAAAGTTTTGATCGTCGAAGATGAAGAGCACGCAAGAACCGGTCTTACGGAGCTCATTGAGTCTTGGGGATATCGCGCCAGTTCCGCCTCAAACGGTGTTGAAGGCCTGGAGAAGGTAATCCAGTGGTCCCCGACGATCGTTGTTACCGACCTCAAAATGCCACGCATGGATGGAATGATGCTGCTGCAGCGCATCACCGATCTGCCGGAGCGGATTGCCGTCGTCATGCTCACTGCCCAGGGGTCGATCGACTCTGCCGTTGAAGCGATGCGCCTGGGGGCCTTTGACTATCTGCCCAAGCCAATCGACTCCGCCCGCCTCAAGACCATCCTGCACAACGCAACTCTCCAGAAGGAGACCGATGTTGAGCTTGAGCCAGTTCGTCGACTTGCCCATGACAGCGGCACGCTCGGATCGCTCGTCGGCAGCTCCCCGGCCATGAAGGCCATCTTTAAACTCATTGAGCGCGTGGCGCCGTCGAATGTTCCCGTCCTCATCACCGGCGAAAGCGGCACCGGCAAAGAGCTTGTAGCCCGTGCCCTGCACGATCTTAGCGCCAGACGCACCAAACCCTTCGTTGCCGTCAACTGCGCCGCCATCCCGGAGACGCTGATCGAAAGCGAGATCTTCGGCCATGAGAAAGGCGCCTTTACCGGCGCCATCGAGCGCCGGGCCGGCTGCTTCGAACTCGCAGAAGAGGGCACCCTGCTGCTCGACGAGATCGGCGAGATGCCTGCGGCAACACAGGCAAAGTTGCTTCGCGTCCTCGAAGACCGGGCCTTTCGCAGGCTCGGCAGCAAGGTCGAGACGCCGATCGACGTCCGAGTCGTCGCCGCGACCAACAAGAATCCGCAGGAGGCCGTCGAGAACGGCGAACTCCGCGGAGACCTCTTCTATCGCCTCAATGTCTTCAACGTCCAGATGCCGCCTCTGCGGGAGCATCTGGTCGATGTCCAGGCCATCGCCGAGAAGATGATCGACGACATGAACGCCCGGCACGACTGCACGGTGCAGGGAATGTCCGAAGAGTTGCTCGCAAAGCTGACCGCCTATGACTGGCCAGGAAACGTCCGCGAACTGCGAAACACGATCGAGCGGGCGACGATTCTTGCCGGCTCCGGAACGATCGGCGTCGATCATCTGCCGCCTAACTTCGGCGAACCCGGATTCTCTCCGCTTGCGCGCCGACCCAGAAACTCCCAACGCACGATGCCTGACGGTGAGGTTGCACAGCCCTCCTCGCCGGAGCGCCGGGCGGAGGAGCGCCGCGCCGAGGAGAGGATGGTCTCAGTGGAGGTGGGCACAACCGTCGACGAGGCGGAGCGCCAGCTTATACTGAAGACCCTGCAGTCCACACAGAACAACAAGACCAAGGCAGCTGAGATTCTCGGGATCAGTTCCAAAACTTTACAGAACAAGCTGAAGGAATATAGTGCTTCCATGCGGACGGAATAATTAAGTCATGCGGCTGAAGACAAAGCTCGTTCTCGCGGCGACCGGGGTCACGCTGTTTGTTGTGCTGCTGCTGACTGGGCTCTTTATCGCGGAGCTGTTGCGGCAGAGGATCGAGCAGACCGCCACTTCAAACGAGGTATTGGCAAACCAGGTAAGGTCGACAGCGCGGCATGCGCTTGAGTCCGGTCTTGCCCGCGACCTTAGCGCCGGAGCCTCCGAAGGCGAGCTGATGAAGAGCGTCAGCGCCGTGCTTCGTAGCGATGAGACGTTGCAGGCCCAGATGGGCGCGATCGTTCGCTACTCGCTGACTGTGCAGGATGTAAACGTCACCGACTCGCACGGCATCGTCCTTACCAGCACCGATCCTGACGCGGTCGACCAGCCCTCCGCGGGCCGTATAAGCCTTCAGGCTGTATCGATGCGCGGACTTATCTATCAGTGGCGGCAGGTCTTCGGCGTACCGCATGTCTTCGACCTCGGATCGGCGCTAAATCGTAACGGTCAACCCTTTCTGATCGTCCATATAGGAGTGCGTTCGACCTTCATTCGCGCCTCATTCGCCCCCGGCCTGCGTGATGCTCTCCTCTTTGCTGTTCCGGCGACGCTTCTTCTCGTGCTGGGTGCGGGAGCCCTGACAAACATTGCCTTACGGCCGCTTGAAGCGGTCAACGCGCAATTGGAACTCCTCAGCGTCGGTGCCGAAGAAGACGGCGCTCAGTCCGTCGACGGCGTCTCGAATCATCCAGACGGAGAGCAGCGAGACACGGTCGTGCGCGTCGCCAAGACCATCGACCGGCTGGAGCGCAAGATGCGCAGCAAGGAGACTCGATACACCGCGCTTCAAGCCAACATGGAACAGATGCTGGACACGCTCCGCGACGGCGTCCTGCTCCTGGCCCCGGATCGGGCTACGGGAGAGTTGCGGTCGGTGATGGTGTCGGACGCGGTCGCTCCCTTTCTACGCGTGCCTGGGGAGGAAGGCCCCCCAAAACGCCACGGCGAACTCATTGGCCGCCGCGTTGAGGAGATCTTTGCGCCGGAGACCGCGCTTGGTGCTGCGGTGGCTGCTGCCCTCGAGCATGACAGAACCACCCCTGAGTTCGCTGTGCTCGACGACGGCCGGCAGGTCCAGATCTCGCTCGACCGCATCCCCGATGGCAATACACCGGGATCGGACATTGGCATCA
This sequence comes from Granulicella aggregans, assembly GCF_014203275.1. Taxonomy (GTDB): domain Bacteria; phylum Acidobacteriota; class Terriglobia; order Terriglobales; family Acidobacteriaceae; genus Edaphobacter. Next base: position 50,837 of record NZ_JACHIP010000005.1, on the reverse strand, counting down.
TGCTGACGCTTCGCGATATCGACAGCGCGATGCAACTGGAGCAGGAGCTCGAGGTGTCCCGCCGTCTCGCCGCCATCGGAAGGATCACTGCCGGTGTCGGGCATGAGGTCAAGAATCCCATCAACGCCATGGTCCTTCACCTTGAGCTCCTGCGTGGAAAGCTGTCTGCCAACGGCGACTCTGGCGAGTCCGCGCAACGCCACGTCAACATCCTCGCCAGCGAGATGCAACGCCTCGACCGTGTAGTGCAGACGCTCGCAGACTTTTCCCGTCCCATGGAGCTCAGACTGCGTATCGTCGATCTGCGCGAAGTCGTGGCCTCGGTCATCGACCTGACCTGGGAACAGATGAAGGACAACAACGTAACAGTGAAGGCTGAGGCGGTACGAGGTCCGCTTCTTGTCCACGTAGACTCGGACCTGATCCGCCAGGCGATCCTCAACCTTGTTCTGAACGGGATGCAGGCCATGCCGGGCGGCGGCATGGTGACCATCATCCTGCGCCGCGAAAATCAATCCGCCGTCATCGAAGTACGCGACCGCGGCACCGGAATCGAGGCGGAGCTCTTGCCACGAATCTTCGAACTCTACTTCACGACAAAAAAGACCGGAAGTGGTATTGGCCTGGCTACCACGTACCGTATCCTGCAAATGCACGGGGGAACGCTGGCTGTCCGGTCTACGACTGACATGCAGTCGGAGGATCGAGGCAGCGCATTTACGCTCACCTTGCCGATCTCATCACCGGGTTCTAACATGCGGGTAGACACATCCACCCAGAACAGCTTTGCGGTACGAGGCGCACAAGCGTGACACAGCTTCGGACGAACATCGGCGCGTCGACCGGCCTTGCGCTGATGTGCGCGCTTCTGGCTGGATGCCTTCATCAGCAGACCGCTCCCGCGCTGGCCCCCCATGCGAAGACGCCGAACATCTACGTTCCGCCTCCGGATCAAGCCGATCTTCCGCCCATGGATTCAAAGCCTCCTGCCGGTGTCACCGATGCGAAGCCGGTCGTCGCCGAAGAGGTGAAGCCGAAGAAACGGCCGAAGAAGCAGCCGAGCACGACTCCGCCGACTCCCACGGTCGCTACGACCAATCCCCCCGTCGAGATGCCGCCGCCTGATTCGGCAAAGCTCGGCGCGCTTGGTTCGGGCATTGACGCCAGTCCTGGCCAGCAAAAGGACGTGGCCGACAAAATCTCCGCAGTTGAGAAACGGATCATCGACCTTCCTGGCACCGTGCAGGATCACGAGCAGAGACAGATCGCCAAGGTGCGACTATTCCTGAAGGAAGCCTCAGACGCCCTCAAGGGTGGTGACGTTGAAGGCGCGAGGATCCTTGCGACCAAGGCGGACTTGTTGGTCGATGACGTTCAAAAGTGAGCCGGCGAAGTTCGCGGTTTGAACGGCTGCACCTAGACCGTTCTCTGCAGCGCTAAGAAGCTATGCCGTGGCACTTCTTGTACTTTTTGCCAGAGCCGCAAGGGCAGTCGTCGTTCCGGCCAACCTTCTCGCCAGTCCGTGTCGGAGTTGCTGCCCCATTGCCATTAGCCGCTGCCCCAGACGCGCGAGCGGCATCAAGCTCCCGCTGCTTCTTGCGCTGGAACTCCTTTTCGAGCGCATCGATGGTCGTCGAAGGAGCGCGCGTCGGAACCGCGACAGGTGCCGGTGCCTGATGTTGGGCAGCGCTGCCGTTTCCGTTGGAGCTTGCCTCAATCTGCCTTGGCTCGCCCTGTCTTAGCTCGCGCTGTGCTGGCTCATCGTCAGGCTCCTGAAGCCCAAGCTGGGCATCGGGAGCGATGAAGGTGACCGTCTCGGGATCGATAGGCGTTCCGTCGGGACCGATGATCTGCATCCGGAAGAGATGGCGTGCCGTGTCTTCCTGGAAGCGCATCATCATCTGCTCGAACATCTCGAAGGACTCCTTCTTGTAGGCGACCAGCGGGTCCTGCTGCGCGTATCCGCGCAGACCGATGCCTTCCTTCAGGTGGTCCATGGCGAGCAAGTGATCCTTCCAAAGGCCGTCCAGCACGGAGAGCATGACGATGCGCTCGTGATAGCGCATCGCCTGCGGTCCGAGGATGAGTTCCTTGCGGTCGTAACGCCCACGCAGCTTCTCGAAGATCGTCTCGCCAAGTTCGTGACGGGTCAGCTCTTCGATCTTGAGCTCGTTTTCGAAGCGAACGCCGAAGACATCATATAGCTGGTTGAAGATGACGTCGGTCTTCCACTCGTCGGGATGCGCCTTCTCGGGTGCGTTCTCGTCGAGGATGTTTGAAAGGATCGTCGAGACGTAGTCGTCGGTGATGAGCTGCTTCTGGTCGACGCCTCCCATCAGCTGCCGACGCAGACCGTAGACGGCCTCACGCTGCTTGTTCATCACGTCGTCGTACTCGAGGACGTGCTTGCGCGACTCGAAGTTCTGCGTCTCAACTGCCTTCTGTGCGGCTTCGATGCGGTTCGAGATCATCTTGCTCTCGATGGGCACGCCCTCTTCCATGCCCATACGCTGCAGCAGGGTAGAGACCCACTCGCGCGCAAAGATGCGCATCAGGTCGTCTTCAAGAGAGAGATAGAAGCGCGACGCTCCGGGGTCGCCTTGGCGTCCGGCGCGACCACGAAGCTGGTTGTCGACGCGTCGTGACTCATGGCGCTCAGTCCCGATGATGTGCAGACCACCGGCAGCGATCACCGCCGCGTGCTCGGCCTTGGCCGCAGACTCGTGCGAAGCGATAGCAGCATCCCAGGAGGCTTGCGGCGTCTCGAACTCCTGCGACTGGTAATAGAACCGGACGTGGCCTGGAGTTGCGATGGGATTGATCGCACCTTCAGCGGCGGAGACAGCCCGCGCCTGGGACTTCTTCACCAGCTCCTGGCGAGCCATGAACTCGGAGTTACCGCCGAGCAGGATGTCGGTACCGCGGCCCGCCATGTTGGTGGCGATGGTGACCATGCCAAGCCGTCCAGCCTGCGCGACGATTTCGGCTTCCTTCTCGTGGAACTTCGCGTTGAGGACGACGTGACGTACGCCTTTGCGCTTGAGGATGTCCGAGAGCAACTCGGACTTCTCGATCGACGTGGTGCCGACCAAGACGGGCTGCTTCTCTTCGTGCAGACGGGAGATCTCGTCGGCGACAGCAAAGTATTTCTCCTTCGCGGTACGGAAGACCACGTCGGAGTTCTCAATACGCTGCATCTTGCGATTCGTCGGTGTCACAACGATGTCGAGCTTGTAGATCTTATCGAACTCGGCGGCCTCGGTGTCGGCGGTACCGGTCATGCCGCTGAGCTTCTTGTACATGCGGAAGTAGTTCTGGAAGGTGATGGTGGCCAGCGTCTGGTCTTCCTTCTTGATGGCCACGCCTTCCTTGGCTTCGACAGACTGGTGCAGGCCATCCGACCAGCGGCGGCCCGGCATGAGACGGCCGGTGAAGGTGTCGACGATGATGACTTCGCCGTCTTTTACCACGTACTCCACGTCGCGCTTATAGAGGTTGTGCGCCTTGATGGCAGTCTCGACGTGATGCTTCAGGTCCCAGTTCTCGGGGTCGGCGATGTTGCCGATGCCGAGCAGGCCTTCGATCTTCTCCCAGCCCTCATCCGTGACCGTGATGGCGCGGGCCTTCTCGTCGACGACGAAGTCGCCGGAGTAGGTTTTCGTCTCGAGCGTCTCAATCAGTTCGCCCAACTCCAACTCGGGGATGATGACGTTGACGCGGGCGTACTTGTCCGTTGTCTGGTCGGTCGGGCCGGAGATGATGAGCGGAGTGCGGGCTTCGTCGATCAGGATCGAGTCCACCTCGTCGACGATGCAGTAGTAGTGGCCCCGCTGCGACTGGTCGGCGAGTTCGAACTTCATGTTGTCGCGCAGGTAGTCGAAGCCGAACTCATTGTTGGTGCCGTAGGTGATGTCGGAGCCATAAGCTTCCTTGCGCTGGCGGTCGTCGAGATCATGCACGATCACGCCGACCGAGAGGCCGAGGAAGCCGTAGATCTTGCCCATCCACTCGGCGTCGCGCTTGGCGAGATAGTCGTTGACGGTGACGACGTGGACGCCGCGGCCCGCAAGGGCGTTCAAGTAGCAGGGAAGCGTCGCGACCAGCGTCTTACCTTCGCCCGTCTTCATCTCGGCGATCTTGCCGGAGTGCAGGATGATGCCGCCGATGAGCTGGACATCGAAGTGACGCATGCCGACGGCGCGCTTGCCAGCCTCGCGAACGACGGCGAAGGCCTCGGGCAGAATCTCGTCAAGCGCGGCCTTTTCAGCAGCGTAGAGGGCGTCCTCGTCGGGCTTGCCCTGCTCGTCATTCGGCACGTTCGCTGCGGCGATCGATTCGGCGATGCGCTGGCGGAATTCGACGGTCTTGTTGCGGAGCTGCTCGTCCGTGAGCGAGACGATGGACGGCTCGAAGTCGTTGATCTGCTGGACGAGGGGCATCAGGCGCTTGACGGCGCGTTCATTGCTGGTACCGAAGACTTTCGAGATTACTGAGTTAATCAAAACCGGTCCTTTGGGCGCGATAGCGTCCATTGATTAGTGTAAATGGTTCGATGCCTAAGTTCGCCGTCCGCTGCAGGTTGGGCGGATTTGTCACGAGGGTTTTCGCGGGTTGGAGTAATCTGCAGTGAACAGCAAGTACGGTCAGAGTTGCATACCGTTGCATACCAAGGAGCCATCTTTGAATCTGAGTCTGAATTTATCGCGTTGCGTAGTTGTTACAGCCATTGTGGGCGTGAATTCTCTCCTGGTCGCGCAGGCTCCGGGCAAGCCGGTTTCTACGGTGCCGGTCACGCCGTTTTCCGACGTTCAGAGAGGCTACGCAGCCTTGAAGGGGAACATCCTGAAGTCCGCCGACAGGATGCCTGCAGAGAACTATTCGTATCGACCGACACCAGAGGTTCGGACGTATGCGCGAGTGGTGAACCATATCACTGAAGCACAGTGGCATAGTTGTGGGGCGATCAATGGAACCGCAGCGGAGGCGCAGCCCAAAGTTTCTGAGGAGACTGCGGACAAGGCGACGATCGTCGCGGCATTGAATGCTTCGTTCGCAGAGTGCGACAAGGCCTTCGCATCGTTGACCGAGGCGAATCTGCTGCAGATGATCCCGTCGGGACCGTCGACGCGATCGCGCATCGGCTTGGCCTGGGGGACGGTCTCGCACGACAACGAGCAGTACGCGACGCTGGCGCTTTATCTGCGCCTCAAGGGACTCGTTCCGCCAAGCAGCGAGAAGTAGTCCAAGCCTGCGGTAGGCTTAAGTGATGAGTGCTTTCACTTTGGACGAGCCGTATGCGGGATTGATCTTCGATTGCGATGGGACGCTGGTAGACACAGCCCCGGTGCACTTCTATGCGGTGAATGAGGCTCTGAAGCCGCTGGGGCTGGAGATGCCGGAGGACTGGTACTACGCCCGAGCCGGGCTGACTCCGACGGCCTTGTTTACCGATTTCGAAGAGCTAACGGGCGTCACTCTCGACAAGCCCGACCTGGGGCGGCGGTATGCGCCATTCTTTACCGGCAACCTCGACAAAGTGCGAGAAATTGCGGTGGTCGCCGATATCGCGCGAGCGAACCATGGCAAGGTGCCCATGGCGGTGGGTTCGAATGGGCAGTTGAAGAATGTCGAGGCGACGCTTAGAGTCACCGGGCTTCTGGGGCTCTTCGACCACGTCGTGACTGCCGAACAGGTGGAACACGGCAAGCCGGCGCCTGATGTCTATCTGGAGGCGGCGAGGCGTATAGGAGTGGCACCTGCCGAGTGCATCGTCTTTGAAGATACGGACGAGGGTCTTGAAGCCGCACTCCGGGCAGGGATGATGAGCAGGGATATTCGGGAAGTGTGGAAGAAAGGCTAAAGGGGTTGTCAGTTCTTAACTCTTACTAAGAACTGACAACTCACCTCTATTCCTTCGAACCGTGGAAAAGCTTGTGGTTGATGTCCGGCCAGAACTCGCGGAAGGCGAAGGTGAAGGCGTCGATACCGACGCTGGTGCCCCACTGTTCGGCGGTGTTTCCGAACGTGCGCTCGGGCGAGGGGTAGTAGGCGTTCGAAAGCGCAGCGGCCATACCTGAGCCCAGAACTTCGCCGGCGTTGAAGACGTCCTTGCCGGCATCATCGCGGGTGATCACGACGTGTTTTATGGCATAGAGCGCGCGCTTCGAGAAGCCTCCGTCACCGAGAGTGTAGTAGCGGGTGTCTTCGTGCGCGATGGCTGGGACGATGAATTCGACGAAGTAGTTTTCGCTCGTCTGATCGAGCGTCGAATGCCAGAGATAGCGTCCATAGCCTACAGCCCCCTGGTGGAACTCAGGCGTTTGGTTGCGCGCCTGGTTATAGCCCGCGAGGAGGGCAGGGACGACGATCGAGGAATAGTCGAAGGAGTCCTGCGAGGCCGTGATGAACTTCTCCTTGATCGACTGCGGCGGTAGGTGCTGATTCGCGCTGACCGAGCGGAAGTTGGGAATGATGCCAAGGATGCGCTTGGTCTGGCCGTCTTGGTGGGCTGGGTGAGCGGGCGTAGTAGCGGCCTGGATGGGCGTCTGGTCCTGCTGGACGGTCGTCTCATCCGACGGGCCGGCACTGGTGCTGTAGGCCGGCTCGGTCGCGGCGGGGAAGTCGGGAGCGTTCGGGAGGGTCTGGGCGATCTGCTGACCGAGCGCCGCCGCTGAGAAGCTGATCGCGGCGAGGAATAGTGAGGGCATCGTGAGATTGCGGAGTTTTGAGTACATGTTCTCCTGTCGTACGGTTGAGATGCTTCAAACTCTGTATGGAAGGGTCCGTGTGCAGCGTTGCTCCCGGACAAATGAATCGAGGATGTAGAGATGCCATCCCGAGATCGCGCCAGCCGTTTGGGGCTTAAATGATACAGCCCGGTGCGTCAGTATCGCATGCCGCGTCCTGCCTCTCTTATGGTATTTCGGATTAGATGCGGGGTGAGGTGGATAAGTCGCGAGGGCAGTGGAATCAGTCGCGAATAGCCCGGAACCGTAACCGGACGTAGTCGGCGATCCAATTGCCGTCGGAGTCGCAGAGGACGGGGCGCAGCAACTCGAGGGTGCGGGCGACGGCTTGGGCGCGGTCTGCGCCGGCGAGTCGGTCGAGGACACCGTTGCGGAAGGTGTTCAGCCAGACCTCCATGCCGGACGGAAGCGGGGTAGGGCGGGGAATCAGGTCGATCGATTCAATGCGAAAGCCGGCGGCTTCGAGCAGGCGTGAGTAGAAGGCCGGTGATGCAAACAGGGACGCTGCTGTCTCCTCCGCGTCAATGCCGTAGCCGGCCATTACCGCCTGCAACGCGACGCGGATCGCAGCGATGTTGCCGTGGCCTCCCATCTCAACGACGAAGCGCCCACCAGGTCGAAGGGCGCGGTGGACTCCGGCAAGTACCGCCGGCGCGTTGCGGATCCAGTGCAATGCCGCGTTCGAGAAGACAGCGTCGAACTGGCTCTCGTAGGGTAGAGCCGTGGCGTCATGGTGGTCGATGCGCAGACCTCGAGCGCGGGCAGCTTCGACCATGGCCGCGGATGCGTCGACCCCGGTGACGATTGCCCCGGCGTCGGCGAGTTCCTCGGTCAGCGCACCATCGCCGCAGCCGAGGTCGAGGATGTGTTCGCCGGGCCGGGGTGCGAGCAGTTCCACGACACCCTTCGCGAGAGTAGCCACGAAGCGTCCGTTGGCGGCGTAGGCTGCCGTGTCCCAGGTTTGGCCGGTGATGGTAGATGATGGAGTCGCTTGATCTTTCATATACTCAAGTTTCGTGCCTGTGTGTGCCAGAGTGCGAGCGGTATTAGAACTTCTAATGCCATCTGAAGGGAATGCCTGTATCTGGCCGCTGCTGTTCAGTGATAGAGAGTGAAGGGATCAATGGCGATGATGGAAGTGGGAGCCGGGACACTGGCCGCAGTTGAGTTTGCAAAGGCGAACGGGGACCGATTCGTTGACGAGTTGAAGGCGCTGCTGCGGATTCCGTCGGTTTCGACCGCGCCCGAGCATGCGGAAGATGTACGCCGTGCGGCGCAGTTCTGCGCGGACGAACTGAAGCGCATCGGGCTCGAGAATATCGAGCTGATTGAGACGGCGACGACGGAGCGTCCGGGCGGCCACCCGCTTGTGTATGCCGATTTCCTGCACACGACAGGCAAGCCGACGGTCCTCTGCTACGGGCACTACGATGTGCAACCGGCGGAGCCATTGGACGAGTGGAAGTCGCCCCCGTTCGAGCCCACGGAACGCCACGGCAATCTTTACGCTCGCGGCGCCGTCGACGACAAGGGCCAGATGTGGATGCACGTCAAGGCGATCGAATCGCTGATGATTTCGTGTGGCGGCAAGCTGCCGGTAAACCTCCGTGTCATCCTCGAAGGCGAAGAAGAGGTTGGCGGCGAGGGCATCGCGACCTTTGTCCGTGAGCATGGCGAGCGGCTCAAGGCGGATGTGGCTCTCGTATCAGACACGGAGATGTTTGCGCCCGAGACTCCAACCCTCTGCGTTGGCCTTCGCGGCATGATCTACACCGAGATCGAAGCTCGCGGCGCGAGGACCGACCTGCACTCCGGCATGTACGGCGGCACAGTGCCGAACCCATTCGTGGCGCTGGCGCAGGTGATCGCGAAGCTTAAAGATGAAGACGGAAAGATACTGATCCCCGGTTTCTATGACAAGGTACAGACGCCCACGGACGCCGAGCTGAAGGCGTGGAAGGCGCTTCCGTTCGACGAGGAAGAGTATCGCGAGCATGAAGTCGGATCGACGGAGCTGACAGGCGAGCCGGGCTATACGACGCTGGAGCGGACGTGGTCGCGGCCAACGCTCGACGTTCACGGGATGCCGGGCGGCTTTATCGGTGCTGGAGCGAAGACCGTAATTCCCGCCAAGGCTGTTGCGAAGGTAAGCATGCGGCTGGTGCCGGACATGACGCCTGCAGAGACCTTTGCTCTCTATAAGGAGTACGTCGAATCCATCTGCCCGAAGGGGATTGTGCTGGAAGTCCGGCTGATCCATTCTGGCGATCCAATCGTGGTGAGCACGGACAATGCTTTTGTGAGGGCAGCGACCGAAGCCATGCGCGAAGTCTTCGGCAAGGACACCGTCTTCGTGCGCGGCGGCGGATCCATCCCAATCGTCGGTGACTTCGTGCGTGAGTTGAAGACGCCGACGGTGCTGATGGGCTTCGGTCTGCCAGACGACAATCTTCATGCGCCGAACGAAAAGTTCAACCTGTCCAACTTCCATCGCGGCATCGAGTCCATCATCCGGTTCCTCGCAGCGGTCGGGGCCTGAGCTTGGTCCTGCGGATAAGGCCGTACATCCTGGCCGGCGGCAAGAGCTCCCGCATGGGTCGTGACAAGGCCATGCTGGAGCTCGAGGGGAAGACGCTGCTCGCGAGGGCGGTCGATACTCTCCGGTCGGCAAGAGGGCTGCAATCGGAGGATGGGCGCGTCGAGGTGACCATCTGCGGCGAGCGCGATGCTCTTGAAGGAGCCGACCGCGCGATCCTTGATCGATATCCGTCCTGTGGACCCTTGGGCGGCATCGAGGCAGCACTGAATGATCTGGCGACAAGAGACGATGCCGACTGGGCGTTCTTCATCCCGGTGGACATGCCGCTGCTCTCCGAAGCGTTGATCGAGCAGTTATTGGCTGCGTGGGTCATCGAATTCTCAAAGAGCGAGAGTCTCGGTGCCTGCCTTGTTGAAGTGGAGGGAAGGCCTCAACCTCTGGTGAGTCTTATCCATCGTTCCGCACTGGAGTTGGTTCGGGAAGCGTTGCTGGCAGGCCGGTATAAGGTCGTGTCAGTGCTGCAATCTATAGGGGCATGTTGCGCGTTATTCGATCAGGAACTTCTAAGTCAGGACCAAGCCACAGTGTCGTCATCGACTCCTATCCGCGTGGTCAACTCTTTGGGCTTTCAATGGGCATCTCTGATCCGAATTCATCTTGGAGTTGCCTCCGAAGATGCGGTTCAAAATGAATGTTCGTTCAGAGAGTGTCGAGAACAATTTATCAATGTGAATACCGAAGCTGATCTAATAAAAGTCGCGACTTTGCTCAGGCACAAGGGTTCGAACAACCAGCCTGAACCGCTTGCGAGATAATTGCAGGAGGGTGGTAAAGTACGGACCTCGACCGCATCCAATGACTATCGCGCGGTAGATGCAGTAACTGAAGATTTTTGGAGAGCCATGCCTGATCTAAGTAAAGATTCTGTTGATATTCCGAAGGCTTCGCGAGAGGCCACGTCTGCTTCAACGGACGAATCGCCGGGGATATCGGCAACGGATTTGAGTGAAGGCGTCAGCGAAGATGTCGCTCCCATCGTTGATGAATTTATGGAGCAGGCCGCGGCGCAGAATGAAGCTGCCGCCGATGCGATTCCGGATACCAACTCCAAGCCGGGCAGCTACATCTCGTTCGAAAATGTTTCGAAGTCCTTCGGCAGCTTTGTCGTCTTGAAGGATGTCAGCTTCTGTGTGAACTCGGGCGAGACCCTTTGCATCCTGGGCCGAAGCGGCGTGGGCAAATCGGTATCACTGCAGATGCTGATGGGTTTCCTCAAGCCGGACTCGGGCATCGTAAGGGTTGCCGGTGAAGACATCGCCGGCTTCGATGAGAAGCAAATGCAGGAGATTCGCCGGAAGGTCACGATGGTCTTCCAGAACGGGGCGCTCTTCGATTCGATCACCGTTGGAGAGAACGTCGCCTTCCCTTTGCGGGAGCGGAGAGAGTTAGCTGAGGACCAGATACTGCAGGTTTCGAAGGGCCTCCTCGAGATGGTGGGAGTCGCAGGGATGGAAAATCTGCTTCCCTCCGATCTCTCCACTGGTATGAAGAGGTCCGTCGCCATAGCGCGAGCACTCTCCTCGCAGCCTGAGGCGATCTTGTACGACGAGCCAACGACGATGGTGGACCCCCTAATGGGCCATCTCCTTGGCGATCTCATCCAGCGCTTGAAGCATCAGCTTCACCTCACCAGCATCGTGGTGACCCACGACATGCGGTTGGCAAAGAAGCTGGCTGACAGGATCGTGTTTCTGCACGAAGGCAATGCACGTTTCTTTGGCACCATGGCGGAGATGGAGACAAGCCAGGATCCCATCATCCACGAATTCCTGGAGCTAGACGAACTTCTCTTACCGAGTTGAACTGGATAGCGAAAGTTGATGACGTACGCGGCTGGTGGGAGGTTTTTCCAGTTGCCTCAATCATTCGAGGTGAAGTTGCTTTGGACGGGAATTGCGGTTGACATAAATGCTGAAGTGAGGCTACGCTTGGCTAACGCGCATCTCCAATCAACTTCAACCTCCCCAACCCCGATGCAATCCAGGCCCGCTTCTATCAGTGAGTCAGGTTACGGCCGGACGCCAAATGGCTTAGTCGTCTACCACAGGAGTGTTACTTGTGGCTGTCGTTCTGAACGATAGTAGTAGACTTGGCGTTTCCAGCTTCCGCTATAGTCTCGATATAGATCACCGGAGTTTGATCCAGGGTGGCGCTATCACGAGATTCAGGTCAGACCTGTGCATCGGGTCGTCTTCACTTTGTAAGGAGGCAGTGTGGCAGCTCCCGATTATTTGCGTCCCATATCGACCTCGGACGGCGGAAGATCGAGCGCCGACGGATCATCGGTGACCAGTTTCGGGCTCTTCAATCGTCCGTCGGTAACGGGTCTGCTGTCCGCTTCACTGGACCTGATCAGCGCCCTGATCGCTGGCGGCCTCGCCATGAGGCTGCGCACTTCCATCCCCTTTAGGGGAGGCCCGTGGGATGGAGGGCACCTGCCCTTATCCTCTGTAGGCGTCTTCATGACCTACATCCTCTGGTTCGGCCTGTGCCTCGTCTTCTTCATGCGGACCTACGGTCTCTATCGTCCGATCCAGCAGATGAGTGGATTGCACGAACTCCGCATGACCGCGCACGCCAGCGTCGTCGCCGGTCTGACCCTCTGCGGAACCCTCTATCTCTCCAGCGGTGCCCAGATCTCGCGCATCGAGATTACGTTGACCCTCCTCATCGCTTTCGTGATGATTATTGTCCGCCGGATGTTCCGGCGACACATGATGTACAAGCGTTTTCGCGCGGGTATTGAGACGCGCAACGTTCTCATCGTCGGCGCAGGCCGCGTCGCGCACGCTCTCCGGAACCACCTGAACTCGCTCGATCACCTCGGATTCCGCTTCAAGGGATTTGTCGCCATCACTGAGGAAGAGAGCGACTCCGGCGACGCTGATATTGTGGGCGACTTCAGGAACTGCCTGAAGCTGGCGCGCACACTCTTCGTCGACGAGATTTTTCTTTCTGTCCCCGCAGATAAGAAGCTCGTGCTCGGACTGGTGCAGGAGGCCCGCACCGCCGGTATCGACGTCCGCGTCGTTCCCGACCTCTACGACGGTCTCGCCTGGAACGCGCCGGTCGAGTACGTCGGCCAGTTCCCAACCATTCCATTGCACCGCAGAGATTTTCCCATTGGCGCTTACCTAGTCAAGAGAGCGCTCGATCTTACGCTCGCCGCCCTCGGCCTGCTGGCTCTCTCTCCCTTCCTCGCCGTCCTTGCAATCTGGATCAAGATCGATTCGGAAGGCCCTGTCTTCTACGCGGCCAAGCGTATCGGACGCAAGGGGCGCTGCTTCGACTGCTACAAGTTCCGCACCATGGTCACCAATGCGGACAAGTTGAAGGCCGACCTCGAACACATGAACGAGCGCAAGGGAATTCTCTTCAAGATCGTCAACGATCCTCGCATCACCCGGGTTGGCATCAAGCTCCGCAAGTACTCGCTCGACGAGCTGCCGCAGCTGTACAACGTGGTTCGCGGCGATATGAGCCTGGTCGGTCCGCGTCCTCCCATCGCCTCTGAGGTCGAACAGTACGAGCTCTCCCACCTAAAGCGTCTGGACGTCCTCCCCGGCCTGACAGGTCTTTGGCAGGTGGAAGCGCGGCAGGATCCGTCCTTCGACAGCTACATCTCGCTTGATACCGCCTATGTAGAAAACTGGAGTCTCGCTCTCGACCTCAAGATTCTGGTCAGAACGGTAGGGGTAGTCATTACCGGTACCGGCTCTTAGCCTCTCCTCTTGTTCCACAATCAAGCGCCCCGCTCATCCGTTGATGATCGGGGCGCTTCTCCGTTGGATGACAGTTTCGCCACGCCGCAGGTTAGACTTGAAGTTGTGAGAATAGCGCTCGCCCAGATCAATCCCACGGTTGGGGACTTCGCCGGAAACAGCCAAAAGATCATAGAATTCGCAGCGCGGGCTGCATCGCAGGGCGCGGAACTCGTGATGTTCCCCGAACTCGCCATCTGCGGATACCCACCTGCTGACCTGCTCGAGAAAAAGGACTTCCTCGACAGCGCGGGCGCGGCGCTCGCCGGGATCGCTGCATGGACCGCCGAGCGGGGCCGGCCGGCAATTCTTTGCGGAACGATCATGCCGCTGAAATCCGTGATCGGTAAGCATGTGCGCAACGTCGCCGCCCTCTTGCACGGCGGAAAGATCGCATTCACCCAGCAGAAGATGCTCCTTCCGTTCTACGACGTCTTCGACGAGCAGCGGTACTTCGAGCCGGCCAGTCATCAGGCGCTGACCAGTGTCGGCGGCGAGACGCTCGCCATCACCATCTGCGAGGACGCCTGGAACGATAAGGGCTTTTGGCCGCGCAGGCTCTATCCCACCGACCCTGTCGAAGAGCTGATGCGGCAGTGGGACGACGCGCCTCCCGGCTTTCACCGGGTCATCTTGAACATCTCCGCTTCACCCTTCTGGCGCGGCAAGCGAACGGTTCGCCGCGACATGCTTTCAGCCCTGGCCAAGCGTCACAACGCCTTCGTCGCGATGGTCAACCAGGTCGGTGGCAACGATAGCCTCATCTTCGACGGAACCTCGATCGTGATTGGGCCGGACGGTAGCGTGGTCGCGCAGGCGGCTTCGTTCTTTGAAGACATCATCCTGTTCGATACAGCTTCCGCAACAGGAGAGGTGCGCTTCGGCGATGGCGTCTCCGGTGTCGTCCCACCCGCTGGGAGCGGGGCCACGTTCGGCGAGGGTGCGGGCAGTCAAGGAAACGTTGACGACGAGATCTCCGCGATGTGGGACGCCCTCGTCCTCGGCACGCGCGACTACGTGCGCAAGTGCGGCTTCTCGAAAGCGCTCGTCGCCTTGAGCGGAGGCATCGACTCCGCCCTCGTAGCCGCTATCGCTGTCGAAGCTCTCGGCCCGGAAAACGTAATGGGCATCGGCATGCCGAGCGAATACTCGTCGACTGGATCGGTCGACGACGCTCGCTCTCTGGCGCAGAATCTCGGCATCAAGTTCGAACTGCTGGCAATTCATGACGTCTTCAATCAGTGCGAGTCAATCCTCGCTCCTCTGTTTGCGGGCACGAAGTTTGGGCTCGCAGAGGAAAACCTGCAGTCGCGGATTCGCGGCAGCCTGCTGATGACCATCTCGAACAAGTTCGGCGCTCTGGTCCTGACCACCGGCAACAAGAGCGAGATGTCCACCGGCTACTGCACGCTCTACGGAGACATGGTCGGAGCGTTGGCGGTCATCGGTGACGTAATGAAGACGAAGGTCTATGCGTTGAGCCGGTATGCGAACCGCCAGCGCGAAATCATTCCGCTGTCGACGATTGAGAAACCCCCATCAGCAGAGCTGCGCCCAGACCAGAAGGATACGGACTCGCTGCCTCCCTATGAGGTGCTCGATCCGATCCTCGAAGCATACGTAGAGCGGTACTGCTCCGCCGAGCAGATCGCCCGCGACCAGGGTGTTGATGTAGCTCTGGTGCGGTCAGTCCTCCAACTGGTGGAGAGATGCGAATATAAGAGGCAGCAGGCCGCGCCCGTGTTGAAGGTGACACCCAAGTCTTTCGGTCTGGGCAGACGGTTTCCCATCGCGGCGAAGGTTCAAATTTAAGTAGCGCAACAGCAACATACACGGAGGAAGTTTTTGAAGATTGCAGCGATAGTTTCGACGGGATTTGCGGCTGTTCTGGTAGTGGGAGCGTTTGGGACCTCTGAAACTGCATTCGCGCAGGCAGCGCCACCGTCGCTGACGGCTCCCTCCGCTCAGCCAGCGCCTGCTGCACCGACCGATCCATTTCCCCCGGTCAACATGAAGTACTTTACGACTGATACTCCGTCCGGCGATA
The DNA here is from genome assembly GCF_014203275.1 of Granulicella aggregans. Lineage (GTDB taxonomy): Bacteria > Acidobacteriota > Terriglobia > Terriglobales > Acidobacteriaceae > Edaphobacter. The sequence continues at coordinate 35,684 of NZ_JACHIP010000005.1, read as the reverse complement.
CCGTGAACGGCTTCCTGCACTCACTCTGGGGGTACGATGAAAACCGCATCTACCGCGTCGAGGGCATCCAGAAGACCTCTGCCCCGGGCGTCAGCAAGGTGATCGTCTACGTCTCCGACAAGACCCCCAACGCGAAGGTCCAGAGCACTGCCTTCTACGTCATGCCGGATGGCAAGCACGCCATCGCGGACACCATGATCGACTTCGGCATCAACCCCTACGCCGAGAAGCGCAAGCTCCTCCAGGAACGCGCGAACGGCCCCGCTCAGGGGGCCGCCGGGAAGGACCTTCTCCTGGTTGAGTTCTCCGACCTGCAGTGCCCGCACTGCAAAGAGGCCGCGACCACCATGGAGCAATTAGCGAAGGACTTCCCCAAGGCCCGCATCGTGCACCAAGCCTTCCCGCTGACAGCCATCCATCCCGCGGCCTTCCAGGCGGCCGCCGTAGGTGCCTGCGTCGCCAAGCAGAGCACCGATGCCTACTTCAAGTACGAGGCCGCGGTCTACGCCACGCAGGAGGCGCTGACTCCCGAGGGCACAGCGAAGACTCTGGATGCGGCAGTGACCAAGGCCGGACTCGATCCCGCTGCAATCGACCTCTGCGCGGCGACGGCTGAGACCAAGGCCGCAGTAGCCGCCTCCGCCAAACTAGCCGAGGAAGCCGGCATCGACCAGACACCCACCCTCTCGGTCAACGGCCGTATGCTCCCGGTCTCGCCAGCAGCTATGCCCTACGAGATCTTGAAGAAGATCATCGTCTTCCAGGCGGGCATCGATGGCGTGAAGGTCGACAATCCTCCACCGAGCCTGAACACGTTGAAGTAGATCTACGGGCTGCCTGTTCGCCGAAGTTCGGCGAACAGTGTTGGTGACAGTACAGACGGTCCGTGTCGTGAGTGCTAGGGTTAGCACTCGCGACACGGACGGTCTTTTTTTATTTGCAAGACCCAGGCCTGCCGGCAATAGGAGTGGGATGAACGTACGTCTTGCAATCATTGAGGTGGAACATCTGAGCGAGCAGACGCTTCTCGTCAACTTCAATGACGGGACTTTCTCTTCGTTTTCTGTCTACGAACTGGCAGCGCTGCATCCGCAACGGCTGCTCGGAGACGGTGAGAACGCCGAGATAGGACAGGAAAGCCTGTGAAGGCGGCAGTGGACCTCGTCAGCATGATTTAGTCTTATTTCCCATGAGCGCTTTGGTAAAAGCTGCTGTGCCCATCTTGCCCGCCACGGACGTCGCGGCCTCCCTCGCCTGGTGGACCCGCGTGTGCGGATTCACCGAGACGTTTCGCGACAGTACCCCGCCAAACTACGCCGGCATCTCCCGCGATGGCGCTTCGATCCATATCGCCTCCATAACCGATAAAGCCGTAGCGAAGTCCGTTGGCGACCAGACTATGGTTCGAATAGTCGTCGACGATGTAACGAGATTTTTCGCTGAGTACCAGCAGCGCGGAGGCAAGGTGCATCCCAACGGCGGCTTGGCAAGAAAACCCTGGGGGACGTTAGAGTTTGCGGCCATCGACCCGAACGGTGTCTGCGTAACCTTCCTCGAGTAAGTTGCCTAGTGACTAAACGCGGGACATGACACGATGGAGCTATGCCCCGGGTTGAAAACCGCTGTTACTCTGCATGAGCCTGACTCCAAAGATCCTAGCCGCACAAGGGAAACTCATGCCTTCATCTTTGTCTTCTGAATACCTGTCTGACTTGGATCTCGCCGACCTGACGTTCGGCTCGAAGAACTGGGACCGCCGCCGTTCCAACCAGGCCAGGGGCTGGTCTGTCGATTGCCTCGAACGCGCCGCGAACCATCTCATCGACGACCAGATGAGCGAAAATCGCGTCTTCTGGCCCGGAGCGATGGAGGCAGTCAGCATGCTGCGCGAAGCAATTATCGCGATCAAATCCGAGTCGACGTTGGACGAGCGCGCGGCTCGAGTCGCCGCTTCGTGGCTGCCCAAGTACACCCTCGCCAGACACGCACGCCGAACCGACAGCGACGCCTAGCACCGTTGGCACTTGCGAAGACAAGGAGTAGCAGCGGGCTTCAGCCCGCAGCAATCGAAGCGCCCCCAAAATGGAGCCCTCGCCCCGGGTTTTGACGGTTCTCACCTCTAACGCGGATGCAAACTGTTCGGATCGTAAGGCCCCTTCGCATTCCCCGGCCCGCCAACAAACTGCAGCGTCGGAATCCTCTGATCCACATCCGGAAGGGCAGGGAAGGCCGCATGCGGCTCCGCCTGGTACCAGTAAGCGACGGAGTAGAAGTTGTCCGAACGATGGTTCGCGTGGCCATGCTCCATACTGGCCCGGATCGACTTGGTGAATGGGATCGGCGAGTCGAAGTGGAACCGGTACATACTCGATCGCTCACCCGCAAGCTCTCTCCCGACGACCGGAGCTCCATGCAGCATATAGTCCTGTGAGCCGCCGTAGGACCACGCTCCCAAAAAGTAGTCTTCCCCTCCCGTGCCCACGATTGAAGGCGTGTCGCCATCGACCTGGAACATATCGTTTCCCTCGCCCCACCATCCATCCTGATTCTGCAGCACGGAGAAGGTGACGCCCACGAACTGACCTCGTCCCTTAGCCTCAAACCAGGTGTAGTTGTCCTTGCCATCGAGATTGCGCTTGTAGTTCACGATCGGATCGCCATTCTCGTACCAGTTGCCCGTCCATCCCGCGTTGGGCTGCGCCTGCCGATACTGTGCGTGAAAGTAGAGGGTGTCGTCCGGCAGCGGCTTCGCGTCCACGCGATAGTCGATGTTCCAGTAAAGCGAGCGAAGCGCCTGCTTGCCTTCGTTCGTGACCGTGATCCGCGCATGGCGCGCATAGGGCATCGGCATATAGCAGTTCAGCGCCTTGTCATTACCGGCGGAGAGTAGCATCGACTCCCAGTGGTAATAAGTCCCCGTTCCGAGTCCGAAGAAGTCCCCAATCGGAGTCTCGACGCTGGGTGTCGCCTCTCCATCCCAGTACATCCGCAGCACGATTCGCTTCAGCGCGTAAGGTTCCCAGTCATCTAGCGTGAACCAGATGTGCGAGACCATCCCGGGCCCGTCGACATCGAGTATGGTGAACGTCTGCCCCGGCGTTACTGTCCGCGCATCGGCATTCGCGCCGGTAGCTTCACGGCTCGACGACCGATGCAGCGTGTACGTCTGCAGATGCGTGGGATCGGGGAAGACTGAGGGAGTCTGGGCGTTGGCGCAGGCTGCTGTGAGCAACAGAGCCGGAAGAGTCACCAGAGTAGCCAGGAGACGGGACATCGACATGCACGGACCTCATTGCTGGAAATAATCGAAAGGATAGGCCGCGTAGCTCACTCGATAACGCAGCCACACCGTTTCGAAGTCGCACAGAATTGTATTTGATCGACTGGACCTCTTGATCTGGCGCTCGGGCCTGCACTCGACCGAGGCACGTACCTCCGCCCGAATGCATTAGCATGATGAGAGCCACCGACGCCCGGATGGTGAAATCGGCAGACACAGCGGACTTAAAATCGGTAACGTCTGCTTTCTAAAACCCGTAAATACATGAAAATAATATATATATCGTCGGATCGGCGATTACGTGTACCTTACGCAACTCTTACACGTTTAGAGTGTTCTTATGGGTGTGTGGAGGAGATTAGCATGTCTGAAAATCACACGATCCTTGGCGGCAAAGTTCACATCTATAGGCGGCCCAACAGTCCTCGCTGGCAATGCGCGAGCTATCTGGGTGGGAAGAATCGACGCACGACCACGAAAGAAGACAGCCTTTCAAAAGCAAAGGAGTTCGCGGAAGACTGGTATTTGCAGCTTCGAGGCAAACTTCGCGACGGCGATCTTAAGAGCGGCAAAATGTTTCGCGAGGCCGCGAAGCTGTACCTGCGCGAGTTTGACATCATCACTCAGGGACAGCGGAGTCCGACTTATGCGCGTGGACAACACGCGCGTACAAACGGCCACCTGATACCGTTCTTCGGCAACATGGTGCTTCCCGAAATCACTGCTGGCAGGGTCAATGAGTATCGAATCCAACGGCTCGAACAGAGCAGGGCTCTACGCGGCAAGCCACCGGCGCATAACACCATGCACCAGGAGATCGTGACTCTGCGCCAGATATTTAAAACCGCTCTGCGGCATGGATGGATCGATCACCTGCCGGACTTGTCAGAACCGTATCGTTCGTCGCCGAAGATTTCACATAGAGCATGGTTTTCACCGGAAGAGTACAAGCAGCTTTACGAGGCTACGCGAAAGCGCGCCCTCGATCCGAAGCAGCCCCGCTTCCGTTGGGAAGCGGAGCAACTTCACGATTATGTTCTGTTCTCAGCCAACACTGGCCTCCGTCCCGATGAGGCGTTGCGTCTTCAGTTTCGCGATGTCACTGTGGTTGAAGACGAGGGCAGCGGCCAAACCATTTTGGAAATCGAAGTCCGTGGAAAGCGAGGCGTTGGTTTTTGTAAGAGTACAGCGGGTGCGGTTCATCCATTCGAGCGACTGAAAGCCCGCTTACGTCCAGACGGTGGTCCCGGCAGATCAGGCAGCCGCACCGCATCAATGGCGAATGGCGAGTGGCACGAGCCAGGGCCTACCGATCTTCTCTTTCCGAAATGGCCACGCGATCTATTCAATGCAATTCTTGGGGAAGAAAAGCTCCGTATCGACCGAGACGGTAGACCACGAACGGCGTACAGCCTGCGCCACACCTACATTTGCCTGCGCCTGCTGGAAGGTGCCGACATCTATCAGATTGCTAAGAATTGCCGGACGAGCGTGGAGATGATTGAGAAATACTACGCAGCCCATCTGAAGACACGGCTCGATGCTTCCGCAATCAACATCATGAGGCCGCGCCCGAAGAAAAAAGCTGTTTCAAGGAAAGGACCCGGTCGAGTGGAAGCTTTGCGTTTGGCGGAGGAAGCGTAGTCCTCCGCCCTGTGCATTATGATGGGGAAGTGGCACACATCACGCGGGCGTGGTGAAATCGGCAGACACAGCGGACTTAAGGAAATTGAGTGCCCGTCTGGGAAACCGGCGGAGTAGAACTGCTCAAAGTCGGGGAAACCTTGAATGGCAATCCCGAGCCAAGCCCGGATGTTTTCCGGGAAGGTGTAGAGACTAGATGGGCAGCACCTAAACCTCTCACGAGGTATGGTGAAGGGATAGTCCAGACCACGAACTTGCCTAGCAGGGCGGCGAAAGCCGAAGTGGTATGAAAATCCGCAGACCCTAATAGGTCGTGGGGGTTCAAGTCCCCCCGCCCGCACCACCTTCCTCAGTAGAACCAGGATGGAACCATCCTGGAATGTTTTGGGGCCGGCACCGGCCCGCTTTAGCCCGGCACCGGGCTGTCGTGCTAAGGGGCCTGTCGGAGTCGGTAAGAGGGACGACGGGTGACAGTATCCGACCGTCTTAAAAGCTATGGCTGGGGACGGGGCACCCGCTACTTGGAAGAATTGATATATAGATTTTTAGGGGGACACAGAAGGCGTGAACCTCAAGGTAGACTTCCACAGTGTGAATCGTCCCTTACTGGGTATTACAACAAGTTACAGCACCGCGAGGGCTACCCAAATCCTTGCAAATTGCGTAAGACGTGACGAATTGTGGAACGGGTTGTGGAACGGAAATCTGCGCTTTGACTTCCACCAGGTCCAGGCGAAAGCCTCCTTACGGTCGGGGAATCTATTGAGCGGCGTCTGCATTGCAGTCTTGATTGCTTGCGAGACTCCAAAGCAAGCTTGTCCGTAACGCACAACTATTTGTGGCGGGGGAAGCCAGTTCCTGTGCGGTGCAGTTATGTATCGAGCCAGGGTTTGCTATCAAGCGGGTTATGTCTTTGCCGTTGCGTTGGCCCGTGGCTCCTTGGGGCTTTTGGCAATTCGCCGGTAGATTCACATGAGCTTGCGGTATATAAGCTGCGGCAGCGTGACATTTCAGGCAGTTGGTTTGTGTACCGTTTGCCTGGAGGCCTTCCAGATAAGGATTGAACATAAAGGGCGGCGTCTCTTGCCTGGAAGGATCACCGTCCATTCCAAGCATGGTGTCCATTGCATAGTTTTGAAAGAGCGGTCCCAACGGGATGCTACTTTTATCCGCAGCGTAATCGACGCCGGTACCATTGGGATTGGCAGTCCACCAAAAGGTGCTCCAGGTCCAATTCTGAAGGCCTTCGCGAGTGATCATCTGGACGCCTACCAACACGAGAACGCAGGGCTTAGCGACTTGTTCGACTGCTATCGGGTGCGGCACTGGTACTGTGGCCGAGATCAGGTTTGAGCATGCCTGTCCCTCCGATCGATAAAAGAAGCAATTGATCGGCACAGATTTGCTCACTGAGGCGCTATCGTCCAGAGTTGTGTAAGTACGGTCGAGCGGAATATTGCTCCGTGGGCACGGTGTATCAGTGTCGATCTTTCCATCAGTGCTTCTGAGAATTACCCGTCTTTGCCAAGTTGCGAAATCTCCTCTCGACCCCAACGTTGTCTTCAGTTGGAACCCTGGTCCCTGCCCGTCCCGGAAGTCGCCGGGGTCGTAAACCTTGAGCGCCCAGGTTTGATGATTGTCAGGAGCCGCCTGGACAGCCTCCCATATCTCCTTAATCACGATCGATGAGTCGGGAGCATGATCCGGGGTTCCCTTTGGGAGTTGAGTCCTAATTTCGAGACGCGAACCGCCAACTGTCCCGTGGTCGGGCGTCATCATCTTCAGTAAGGAATCGCTGTCATACAGCCTGTTTACAAAGATCCAGTCTTCAACAGCTTGGTTGTAATAAACAGTAGAAAACTGTAGTGCAGTCGATGAAGGCGACGGTGGTGAAGTTCCGGTTTGCTTGGTGCTTTCACGCAAATTGGAAGAAGGACAATAGCTGCTGAGCTGAGCCTTATTGCATTTTGTGGGCCATTGTTGCTGCCATGAGGTATACACCGATGCCCCTTTACCGGCGGTTCGACTTAGTTGAGCGAACAATTTCCAAGCGTGTTGTCGAATCAGCGAGGCTTGATTGGTCCCCGGAGTATTGCGAAGGTGACTCAATCGCGGTGCCGGGAAATCCACAAGCCTGGCCGAAGCAGCCACGACTGTTGCAGAGAGCGCGTGGCGCATCAGTTTGGTCGCGAAAGGTAGCATGCCGCAGACACACAACATGCCGCCTAGGACTGCCGTCAGCAAGATTCTTCTCATCGTTTGATCCTCGACAGGAGATCTAAATTCGTAACTCTGAGCAGCGCCGGCAGACTAGGCGGGAAAGCTGGTCGCCTGCGGATCGACGGTTGCTCCGTTTTCTGCAAGATTCAGCATCGCTGTTCCGTCTCCAGGGCAGTTTGTACGTGGGTAGAGAGAGCTGGCAGCGAAGCTTTGGAAAGTCTTTGCAACATTTCGGAAGGTTTGCTTCACATCGAATTGTGATTGAAGCGTCGGATCAGGTTTGCGATACGAATCTAGAATTGCGCCAACAGCGGGCACGGTGAGATTGGTTGCAGTTGCAATCTCCTGGACGGTATTTACAACAATCCTTGGCTGACCTGGCGGGAGGACGAAGTCATAATCAGGAGCAGTATCCAGTATTTGCAGGAACTGAGGATTGGTGACCAGGTAAAGCCAAACGACCAACGCCGGAGCTGCGTTGTAAGGTGTCATAGGGATCTGATCACTGTAAGAAAATGGAGGTACTGTGGGTGCAATATCCGTGGCAAGACTTGAAAGAGTATGGATCGCCTCAAGTGCTTTGGCGTGGGTCACTTTGGATGTTCTGCTCATATCGGTATTTCCTCCTTAGCGAATATGGGACGTGCGCGGCTTCATGCGTACCGCACGGGGTGGTGTGGAAGCAACGGAAGAGCTCTTGCGGAGTGCCGCCAACGATGTAGCAACAGATGCCGTATTGGAGTCCGAATGGTGGAACTTACGAGCAACGTTGAGGTACGCGGTCATCCGGTCCGCGACAAAGCCCGGGGGCATGCTCCAGAGATCGATCCACGCGGTTGCGGGACGAGTAGCCACCCGAGCGTAGATCTTCAGAGCCTCCAGACGCAAAGCGCTCGCTTGGGCGGGGTCGTGTTGCTGAACAGCGACTGCAAGGAGCCCCCGCGCAAGATATTCGCGCGGAGCAATAGGCGCATCCAGCTTGGCGGCAGTGCGGAATGCGGTCAGGGCACCGAGTGCATCACCCTCAGCTAATAGAAGCTCGCCGCGCACCTGCTCGCGGGCCAGGGAAAACACAACGCCGAGATTTTTTTGAGGCAAGGAGGCTTCCATGCGGGCAAGCATAAGTCGAGCTTGACGTGTCTCTGGCGGAGCAAGCGTTGGTATTGCTTCACCTACGATTGTGCTCGCGTATAGCAATGTATCTGGCGTACTACTGCTGTCGAGTGCTCGCCCTGTATCTTCTAACGCTTGGCGTTCATGTCCCAAACGAAACTCGAGGTAACTGCGGTCCAGCCACAGCTTGGCCTTCTCCTCGTCTCCCACAGCCCCGTCGAGGCTGGAGATGGCGTTGGTCACGCTGGTGAACGCTTCTCCATAGCGTCCCTCCTCCGCCAGCAGACGAATCTCTCCAAGGTATCCGAGTCTCAAGAGATGCGAATGATCCATTTGCTTGAGCCGGACAAACGATTCACCGGCCCGTGAGTAATCGCCTTCACACATTGCCTCGAGCCCATCAAGATAGAGAGCAAGATCCAAGCGCCCCTCAGAGCGTGCCATTGCGATTGTGCGCTTTGCCGCGACGTAATTACCCAGCAACATGTATGGATACGCCATCTGGCCGACGGCGCCATGGTTGGGAGTGAGTCTGTCGGCGCGCTCAAGAACGCGGAGTGCATCGTGAGGGCGATCTAGTTTGTCCAGAGGGAAAGCCTGGTAAGCCCAGGCGTAGAAGTCGTTTTCGTAGAAAGCGGTGCCGTCCTGAAACGCCTCGACTGCGGCTTCATAGTCTCGGGTGTCGGTGGCAAAAGCCGCCTTGATTCGATCACGCTCTTTGCGGGTGAGGCGTTCGCCGGACTCATTGTTCAATGCCTGCAAGTAGGCCTCATATCCTTCACTCAGCTTCCCCATCGAAACCAGATTGTCGGCGAGTTCAGCGCTTGCGCGGGCGAAGCCAGGATCACGTCGAACGGCTTCACGAAGAAGAGTGATCGCTTCGTCCTTGCGACCCTTGGTCAGCCATCGCTCTGCCTGATCAAAGTCCATCAGTGCCTCCCAGTCGCCGGTCGTCACATCTTCCGGTGGAATGTCCAGTCGAGCAATGTCATGTTGCGACTCTCCCGCCATTTGTCGAACCCAGTCACTGGCTGCGCGAACCTGAGTCAAGAGCTCGTCAGGTATCTTCTTGGAAGCGTAGTCAACGGATGTGGTCTGCCAATGAAAAGCCTTTCTCCATCGATTGCGATATCTGGAAGGGAGACTGTCCGGCTGTTGAATGTCAACCTCGAAGCGGTTTTCGCCCTCGCTCCGGCTTACAGTACCAAAGATGACCCTTACTGCTCCCGCACGCATTGCAATTTCGCGTGCGGTGTTCGCATCGATCACGGTCCCTGGAGCCTTGACCATCTGTTGCATGATGTCTCCAACGCGTTCTTCACTAACAAAGTTGACCTGGGTAGATTGAGAGATTCCAGCCCGAAGAAGTTCCGTCATGTCGTCCAAGGCTTTGTCTCCTGTGCGATTGCTGATCGGTGCGAGGTAGATGAGAGAGCCGGCGGCGACCTCTGGTTTCCCTCTCATCTCATATAAGCGCAAACAAACCACAAATAGGATCACTGCAATCAAAGCGGCCGCGATTTTTCCTATCCATGTGCGGCCAACCAGGCTAGACGCCAAAGCGGACTGTACACTTCTTATCTCAGGGGTGCGCTGCTTAAGTCTGCTGCCACGCAAAACAGACATCACCTCCTCTGCACACTGGAATCGCTCAGATGGCAAGCGCTGCAAACATCCAGCGATGGCGTCTTTCCAAGGGTGGGCTAAGATGGCGGAGTTGGTTTCAAAGAGCGGCTCACCTGAGATCCTCTGCCAGATGCCGTTCAACAAGCTGTCCGACGGGAAGGCACGCCTGCCAGTGATCATCTCGAAGAGCACAAGACCGAAGGCATAGATATCCGTCGCAGGGGAGACGGGACTTCCATCCATTTGCTCTGGAGCCATGTATGCCAACGTGCCGACAAACTGGTTCGATGGGGCCGACGATTTGACTTCAATTCCCGGCAGGACAGGATTGAGGCGAGCCAGGCCGAAGTCGGTGATGACCGCTCGCAACGGCATCGGACCGCGCGGCTCGCCTTGAACCAGAAGGATATTTGAGGGCTTGATGTCGCGATGAATAATGTCCAATGAGTGTGCGGCTGTAAGGGCCGCGGCCACCTGGGAGGCAATTAGAAGCGCCTCGTCCGGCGACAGAATACCAGTCCTCTTCAGACGCGTGGCTAGGGTTTCGCCTTCTAGAAATTCCATGGTCAAAAAGACCATTTCGCTTGACTTTCCACTCGCGGCGTCGACTCGCGCCTCGCGGTTGATGTCGAATGTTCGGCAGACGTTGGGATGCGTAATACGGCGAGCCAGACGGACTTCTTGTACGAACCGGCTCGCAGCGTGTCTATCGCTTGCGACGCCGGGATGGATCACCTTGAGGGCAACGGTGACTGCGAGTTCCGCGTCGTATGCCTCGAATACATGGCCCATGCCTCCTTCGCCGACTGCCTTCACGATGTGAAATCGGCCAGCGACGACATCTCCGGGTAGAAGCGGGGTGCGATGCCTAGGCTCGACTTCACTGGTGTCCTGAGACATCAAGGCGGGCATGTAGTCATATGGCACGAGATTGTCAGCCTCAATCAGACCGCGCACCTCAGACTCAATGCTCGCATCGCCGGCTGCGGCGTCGAAGACGTAACGATCCCGATCGCCGACGGGTAGCTCCAGCGCGTCGTGAAAAATGTCTGAAACCCGCTTCCATTGCTCTTCGACCATTCGCCCTCGGTAGAACGCAGGACGCGGTCCGACACTGCCGATCAACAACCTCTATTCGCGTCTCAAAGCATTAGAAGTAACGGATCAGTGCGAAGGCGGTTACCTCGCGCGAACGCCTTCATCGGACCACAATTCCTGGGAGTGAACAGGTTCGCCTGACTCGCGTATCGTGTCAAATTCTTTTCTCTGACTCATTTCCAAAGCAAATCGTGAGCAGAGAGACCGCAGACGGTTTCGCGCCGCTCGGCTCTTGTTCAGTTTCCCAATTCCCTGTAAAGCCAGGCCTTGGCGATCCGCCAGTCACGCTTGACGGTAGTCGGGGAGATGCCAAGTACTTCGCCTGTCTCTTCCTCGGTCATGCCAGCGAAGAAGCGCATCTCAACGATCTTGGCCTGGCGTTTATCAAGTTGCGCGAGGTGATCAAGTGCATCGTCAAGGGCAACCAATTCCCGGGCACGGCCCGGCGAAGGCGTTAGCGCTTCTTCTAAGAAGATCGTTTCAGCCCCTCCACCGCGTTTGTCGGCCCGGTGAGCACGGGCGTGGTCGACGAGGACGCGTCGCATGAGCGAGGACGCTACAGAGAAAAAATGCGCACGGTTCTGCCAGTCGACACGGTCGATGCCGATCAATCGCATGAAGGCTTCATGCACCAATGCCGTCGGTTGCAGGGAGTGATTCGGAGATTCGTGCTTTAGGTGGGCGCTCGCGATTCGGCGTAACTCACGATAGACGAGCGGAATGAGAAGATCCTGGGCCGCTCTGTCTCCCTGCCTCACTGCGTGCAGGATTCGGGTCACTTCCCCGTCGTTGGAACTCACAGTACGCCTCTGGAGGATGTGGGTATTTAGCCCCAATCATAGCATTCAGTATGCCGACTCCGTAGCCGCGACCCGGGGTGTGCGAGCGAACTGCCCGGGCTGCTACCTGACGGAAAAGAGTATTTGAGGAAAAAACGAAAGGCCATGGCCTGTTTTTCCATCGGGCAACGCCTACCCATACAAGACAGGCTATCGAAGCGAGGAAGTACGGGCAGCCTGGCGAACTCAGAGTTATCGCCCGCTTGCAGTTTCTTAAAGACTTCACCCTTGGAGAGTCATCATGCCCTCATGCCTTCTCACCCGCGCCCCGGGGACCAACCGTTTCACCGCTCAAGCGGGAACGTTGACCCTCGTGCTCAGTGATGTTGTCGGAAATACCGCCTTTAGCCCGCTGCAATGTACGGTCTTTGACGTGTCTATACCGGGCACTCATGATTCTCCGCCATTCACAGCAACAACCTCCAGCTTCAAGTTCGATATGGTAGCGGGCAAGAAGTATCTAATAAGCCTTGCGTGCAGCCAGTTGGTTGACCCACTGTCTGCGCAAGCACAAGTGAAAGAGGAGCCGTGCGGCCAGACTATTGACGCCGTCACCCTTGTCAACCTGTTTCCGGGTTACATCATCGAGAGTGTCCAATGAAAAAGCTGATTCTCACCTTTCTGCTCGCCATGATGTTTGCGGCTACCTCTTTAATCCCGGCTGGCGCAATCGCGCAAAATCTAAGTCCAGGTGCCGCCAAACGTGTGCCGATCGCGTGCATAGAAAAGATCCAAACGGACGGTGCTTTCGACATGCTCAACGATCAGCTCTGCCCGCTCTATCTGATCCTGAGCAGCAAACAGTTCAGGACGATGCAGCAGGCGCAGTCCAAGAGCATGGAGAATACAGACCCTCGGCTCATTCTGAACCAGTTGAAGTCAACACTTCGAACGTTCGTTACAGAGCCCGCCGATCAGCAGATCATCAAGGATTCTGTGCTTTCGGCTTATAAGACCTTATCTCAGCAGCAAGGTGCTAATTCGGGTGCCAGCGGAACGACTAACCTCGTCTCCAAAGGCGCCGCGTCACAATTGCTCTCCTTGGCATCAGAGTTCGGCGCGGTAACACAGACAACCAGCGGGCAAACCACAACTGCGTCCGGAACACTGGCGGGATTACCGCTAGCCTTGATCAACAAGGGCGCACTGCAGCTATGTCCCTCGGATATATACAGCCTTTTCGAGAGCGATGGACATTGCTTCAATCCAAAGCTGGTGTCGCGGCTCAACCGCGTCTCATATAGTGTCTCTTTCAATACAAGTTCCAACAGCCAGATGACCACCGGAAACGCAACTGGAACTGGCAGTACGGTCCCTGCCACGTTCACATCCTCATCCTCTCCTAGCATCAACGCCGTGACGGCAAAATGGGTTGTCATCCAAGGTAAGCCAACGACGGCAAATATAACGGCCGCGCTTAAAACATACGATTCAGTTAAGGCGACAGGTGATGCGGCCGGTGAAGCCCAGTACTTCAAACTGAGGGAAGCAAGCATCAACTCAACCTTCCAGGCTTGGATTTCTCAGAATAGCCGTGAACCAATGTCCCACAATGCGTCAAGCAAGGGACAGGCCGACGCAGTCTCTGACTGGTTGAAGTTGGCGAACTCCTATGTGGAGATGTTCTCCGGGCTCAAGCCGGACGTCTCCCCGGACGACGCTAAGGACAACGAATTTTTGAACAAAGCCGGTGCCTTCGCTGTCGCGTATACCCAAACCCTGGCTGCGGAACAGACAGTCGCAGCAACCATGGCTCGTCCCGCTGTCCTCTCCTTCGAGTACGACGACAACCTGCCAAGCGGGCAGCCCAGCAACTCGGTGGTGCGCGGCATCTATCAGAAGAAACTTGGCGGATGGACGATGACTGCCAACGGCGCGGTCTCTTTCTACAATTCACCAGTCTCTGCTGATATCGCTGGCGGTCGGCGTTTGCGTGATTTTCAGTTCGCCGCTCAGGCAGACCATGATTTCTCGATTACGCTGCCGACGGGTAAAGTCGGAATGACTGGGACTGGCGCCTTCTACGATCAGGAGCAGACTAGCCCCGCAATTCTGGATGTAACTCCAGGCTCGCCTGTAGATGGTGTCACGTTTACTGGGTTACCAAGTACCGCGACCCAAGTGTACGCTAAGAAGGGCAACATCGCTGTCGGGCAGTTCCGGCTCACCATCGGTTCCGGGTCAAATATTCACGTCCCACTTTCTGTGACCTATTCAAACCGCACAGAACTTGTGACTTCGCCGACATGGCGCGGACAGATTGGCATCACTTACGATTTGGATTCCCTATTTCAAGGTAAGCCATGAGTCCAAATGTTATCGAGCGCTCAAACGCCAGTCCACGCAATCCATAAAATCATCACGCCCCGCGTGGGGCGACTCAGAGGTAACGCGGCGTGGTCGTCAGGATTCGACTGTGCAGGATACCGCCAGGCACAGTCGAATCCAGCCGCCCCTTGTCCCTACGCAACACGATGCTGATGAAGCACGCATAGCGCAGGGCAGCTACGATGATCGATCGCCACCTTGATGAGGTGGCATTCTCAAGCCACATGAGGCGGTCGAACTGTTTCCAAGGGCAGGGAAGTCGCGTATCGCAGTCTTTGCGGTGTGGAATGGCTTGTGGAACGGCGATTCGTCCCCTCCTCTAACCAGTTCAATATAAATGGTCGTGTTGCTATGGTCGAACGCTCAGCCCTTGCTCGTGGAAGCCACTTGGAGGTACAGTCGTCGTCAAGCACATCCCATACGGGATGCTAAGGGATCTTCTCTTCTCTCCAGCTTTTCCTTCCTGTGTTAGTACGATGTCCGAGCGAAGGTGTTCCGGCACGCCCTTCATCACCATGACATCGGCCAGCGCAGAGATGACCCTGGAGCTGGACCAGCGCCGCTCCGCGCGCACTAGCAGGCTTTCGCGCGCGTGTTCGTCGATCAGGTTGAGTAGCCGTACGCTGCGGCCATCATGCGTCCGTGCGCTGACGAAGTCATAACTCCACACATAGTTCTTATGCGTCGGTCGCAAACGCACACACGAGCCGTCGTTGAGCCACAACCTACCGCGTGGCTTCTGCTTCTGCGGTACCTTCAGCCCCTCGCGACGCCAGATACGTTCCACGCGATCCTTGCCAACCCACAGCCGTCCCGCTTCAGCAAGCGCCGTGATCCGGCGATACCCGTAACGACCGTACTGGCTGGCAAGCAGAACGATCGCCTGCGTGAGCGCATCTTCGTCTTCCTGCCGGATCGCACGATAGCGCTGCGTGCCGCGAGGCTGCTTGGCCAGCCGGCACGCCCTGCGCTCCGTCATCCCATGCCTCTGCCGCGCAGAGTTGCTGCGATCCGTCGTCGCTCAGGGCTTAAAAGTTTCCCGAGGCAAAGTCCTTCGACACAAGGTTATCCAGGCTCAGGTTCGCAACCAGACGCTTCAGCTTGGAGTTCTCCTGCTCCAACTCCTTCAACCGCTTCGCCTGATCGACCTACAACCCGCCGTACTCCTTGCGTCAGCGGAAGTATGTCTGCTCCACGATCCCGGCTTCCTTACACGCCAGAGCAGTCGTCTTCCCGTTCGCTATGGCCACTTCGATCTGCCGCAACAGATTTACCACCTGCTCAGGCTGGTACTTCTTCGCTCGTCCATAATACTCACCTTGTCCAGTTCTCTCTTATCCACTGGCACATTTCAAGCCGGGCAGACCAAATGAGTCGGCCAATAATCTCTCGTGGCTTTACACGGTGATTCCTGAAACCAAGCTCCGAGATCCCGAAAAAAGAGTTGCCTTTGGACAGCAGGCGACCGCAATCTTCCCAAACGGAGATTCCTTGGACACACTCGCATGTGCCTATGCTTTGTCCGGAGATTTCGCGACGGCGATATGGACGAAGGAAAATGCAATGAACGATGGGTGGGCACCCCAAGGTTCGGATCTATCCGGGAACCTGAATCTCCTCAAGGCGCACCAGCAGTGTCAAGAACCGGAATTCGGGCGCGATAGGAATTCGTTTCGTCAGGTGGCAATCGCGTCGCCCTCAGTCCAAACCAAAGCCGGAGATGAAATTCTCGTAAAGAGATGATGCTTGTCAAAACTCACACGGCCTCTCGACTGGGTTCTTCAGAAGCCCGAGCAGCCAGCGCTCTCGCGGACATCGGGAGGAGACCGATCGAACGGACTTGGTGGAGTACAGGGTTTCGTCTTTGCGAATTGATCCGAAGCGGATCGGGATTGGACCTTGTCGGAATGATTCTGGCAACGGTGCCAGCGTGTGAGTGTGAAAGCGGTCCGGTAACATCAGAAGAAGAGACGCCTTCCGCGATAGGGCGACAAAGCACCGCCGAGTTGCACCTTCGCCCGGGAACTGGAGCGGTGCAAAGTAGGCGGCGATGGACGGGGATCCGCTGACGGGAGCTTCTATGCTGACGGGACCTTCTACACGGTGAACCCCCAGTCGGCGGAGGAGACGGCCGTGCTATGGAAGGGATTGTTCGACATGGAGCTTTATGTCAAGCATGGCGTCCGGCGCTATGGCCCCCGTCTACTGGACCGCGGGCCGATCCCACTCCATCGCTACCGTGCCTTCAAAAAGACGGTCGTCGAGAAGCAGGCCGACCGCATCGAGGGGCTTGCGTCGAGAATGGGCTATCCGCGCGCCGCCCTGAGCGGGGGCTCCCGGAGATCGCAGAGCTGGTCTTGGAACAGAAGATGACCGTGGCCACATTTGCCGATCCGGAACCCTTTCAGGAATTTCAATACCCGAACGCGATTGCCGTCAAGCGCGCCATCGCGGACTTTCTGGGCATGCTACTCGGCAAGCTGTCGGGCGACCAGATGGAGCAAGTCCATGCGATCGTGAACGCAATGCTTGACAAGAGAAAATTGCTGGAGCAAGCCCACCAATATTTTCGTCAAGACACAGGAGAATGCCAAGTTGCTGAGTGACGTCATAAGCTGCTACGGATTCGCCAAGGACTTCTCCCAGGCTGCTACTATGAGGCTGGCCAGTCGGGAGTCGCCGCGAAACCGTGCGCAGCCGGTTTAAGCGCTGGTATGATCAGAATCATCTCTGACATCGCAAGACGTGCTGGGGCCGAAGGCTTCATGTCTCACACGTTACGGCATTTGTGTATGACCGACAGCCGATAGAGTAGTCAGGAAGAGTCTAGTTTCCTCAAAATGTAAACGGCGAGGTGTCTATTGGACAGCGCTCATAGCGCTGCCGGAGACGTTCGCATTGATTCCCACCATTAGTTCACCTAAATTGAGTCATAACCCAGTTGAGTAGGAGTCGTTAGATGCACGGATATATTGCTAATGTTGCGTATTTCCTTCCAGCGAGGGTCGAGACCACCAGAGATCTCGCCTCCCGCTTTCCCGGAGGATCGATCGAAAGGATTGCCGAGAAAACGGGCATCCTGCAGCGGCATATCTCTGCAGATGGGGAATGCGCCTCTGATTTAGCCTGTGCCGCGGCTGAAGCTCTGTTTGATTCCGCGCCACATGCTCGCAAAGAAGTCGACTTTATTCTATTCTGCACTCAAAGTCCCGACTATATACTTCCGACTACCGCGTGTTTATTGCAAAAACGTCTTGGCATCTCCACAACGGCAGGTGCTTTGGATTTTAACCTTGGATGCTCTGGGTATGTTTACGGTCTAGGATTGGCTCAAGGGCTGATAGCCTCCGGCCAGGCAAAGTCAATTCTGTTAGTCACAGCTGACACATACACAAAATATCTCCGCGAGGACGACAAGAGCGCACGTGCCATTTTTGGAGATGGGGCGGCAGCGACCTTGATTAAGGCAAGCCGGGAAATCCCTCAGTCGCTAGGGCCATTTGTCTATGGGACAGACGGCGGCGGCGCTGATGATCTAATCGTCCCTAATAGCGGTATGCGAAGATCTTCGGTCGCGAATACAGAATCAGGCGAGGCTCGCAGCTCGATGAGCCTACACATGAACGGACCGAATGTGTTTAGTTTTGCTGTAAAGACGGTACCGGAAAGTGTGCGGTCTTTACTTGAAAGATCGAGTGTGGAGATGGCTGACGTCGATCTTTTCGTTTTTCACCAAGCCAATGTCTATTTGCTTGAGGAGATTCGAAGAATACTTTCTATTCCTGAGGATAAATATCAACTGACATTGGGCCATTGTGGAAACACCGTTTCATCGAGTATCCCTATAGCGCTCAGACACGCGCAATTAGAAGGTCGCCTCTTCTCAGGTGCATTAGTAGTGCTAGTGGGATTCGGTGTAGGGTTTTCGTGGGCCGCGGCGTTAGTGAAGTGGACGAACGTCCTTAATAACTAGGAACGGCTGGAAGTTTCACTTGGATCTCGGCCCCATACATTCACGGGCCGTACTGAGCGAAAGGCTGCGCAAAAAAAAGAAGAGAAAGTTATAATGGTGGATTAAAGACAGAAGTTCAATTTGGTCGTCTGGGTGCCAGTGTTTCACGATGTCGATGATCCCTTGTGGAAGGAAGAGTTCCGTCTGGTCTTCCAGTGGAGTGTTTTTCTGGGTCTGGCATTGAGCCTCCAAGCGATTTCGTCGGACTGTTGCGGGGAGGGGAGCGAGAGTACGGTTCCCTTGGGCGGCACTGCCGGAAGAGTCCGTTTACGTTTTCGCAGATCCGGCAATCCCATGGAGCGTGGATGGGCGAAGTAGACCTCGACGCCATTGTGGCGGTAAGGATTTTGTGGTGTGCCATCTCGGTTCCCTGGTTAGCGACTGCGGCATCTGGCTGTCGACCCCGTTGAGGAGGGTCGAGAAGCGCGCAGCGAAGTTGGGCGCTTTGGCATTACCTAGCCGCACCAGCTCCACGAACAGGGTCGTGCGTTCCCCCGGCGCGCCAACCTCCGAGCGGTTGCCCTTGCCAATGATCACGTCGCTTCCCCAGTTGTCGGGGAGTACGCGAAGGTCGGCTTCACTGGGTACTTCATCGATCAGCAACATGTCAGGTATGGCCTTTTGGTTGCTCCGGCCTGCAGTGATTCTGTCCCGCGCTGGTGAAGGAATAGCGTCACACGTGGTCGACCTCCATCTATGTAAGTCGCAATCAAGGTGCGCGTTAGACCGCAGATGGGTATTTTGCTTGACTTCGTCGAGACCTCGACTCCGCAGGGCGTAAAATCCCTCCAACTTGTCCGTGCCAATCGGCCCATTATATGCGGCAATATTTGAACGACAGGCGTCTCTGTTGGCAAAATATGATTTTAATTGACGCCCATTAACATGGGATTACCCACAGGGAAAGAATAGTTGTATCTAAATATACAACTTTGCACTGTACTAAATAGATTGAAAACGTTGCCGATCACCCGACCGATCGAGAAGACGATCTTCCCTTGTCGTTTGATCAGCAGACGTTGTGGTATTTCGCGCAGATGGAAGGTGCTAGTGAGGCGTATCACATGCCGTTCAGTCTTCGGTTGGCCGGCAGCCTGGACCGGTAGGCCTTGCGACATGCTTTCGACGGGATACTGGATCGAATGAAGCTCTGCGTACTACTTTCAGCCTGGTCGACGGACAGCCGGTGCAGAATATTGCGAGTTACGGTCCTTTTCTCCGTAACCGTCCTGGCTGGGCCGTGTGTACTTGGCTATCTTGAGTGGTGATTCCGTCTGGATCCTTGAGTTTGATCTAGGTGGTGGGTTAGGTGTTGGACCTCGTAGGCAGCAGAGCGTCGCCGGGCGGTAGAGATCGAGCGCCTCGTGCTGTTGGTCGAGAAGCTGCAGCGGGTGCTCTTCGGTGCCAAGAGCGAGAAGGTCCTCCGTCAGATCGACCGGCTTGAGTTACAGTTGGAAGAGCCGCAGGCGGTCAGCGCCATCGAAGAGTCGAAGGCCGTTGTCCAGCAGAACAGCCTGCGCCGGCCAGCCACTTTCGCCGACCTCTACCGGAACATCTTCCGTGCGGAGTCCATATTCCCAGTCATGAGACGTGTCCCGACTGCGGCGGCAGGCTGCGCGGACTCGGCGACGATGTAGCCGGAATGCTTGAATCCGTTCGAGCCGGCTTCAAGATTTTTCGTCTGGTTCGTCCGAAGCATAGCTGCGACGCCTGCGACCGCATCGTGCAGACACCGGTACCGTCACGGCCTATCGATCGCGAACTCCCGGGACTGGGCTGCTCCCGCTTGTGCTGAAGTCCAAGTATGCCGACCACTGCCCCTTGTACCGGCAGTCGGGGATTTATGCCCGTGAAGGAGTCGACCTCGACCGGTCGACGCTGGCCGGATAGGTCGGCGCAACCAGCGAGATGCTCGCGGACCTGGTTCAAGCGGTTCGCGATCATGTCATGGCGGCAAGCAAGCTGCACACCGACGACACTCCCGTGCCGGTGCTCGCTCCGCGCAACGGAAGAAACAAGACTGGAAGACTCTGGACGTATGTTCGCGACGACCTGCCATCGGGCGAAATGGCCGTGCCAGCCGTGTGGTTCGCCTACTCGCCTGACCCCGAGGGAGAGAACCCGCGCCAGCACCTGAAGCTCTACAAGGGTGCGCTGTAGGCCGATGCGTATAACAAGTTCTATGAAGATGCAAGTATCGTCAAGGTGGCAAGGTAGGCCCATATAAGACGCAAGCTTTACGAGATTCACATCGCGCACGCTTCGCCCATAACGAGCGAAGCCATCGAACGCATCGCCGCGCTCTACGCCATCGAAGCCGAGATCCGGGGAAGCACGCCGGCGATCAGAAAGCATTCGTCAGGTCCGGGTGAGACCTCTGCTCGACGGCATGAGGACCTGGGTCGATGCCACATTCGCAAAGCTCTCACGCAGGTTCAACAGGGCGGCGGAGATCCGCTACGCCTCTCGCGATGGCCCGCGCTCACCCGCTACGCAATCGACGGACAACTGGAGATCGATAACAACGCCGCTGAACGCACGTTGCGCATCGTCGCGCTCGGACGGAAGACCTATCTCTTCGCGGAATCGAATGCGGGCGAAGAATGAGCCGCCGTCATTTACTCCCCGCTCGTCTCGGCGCAGCTCAACGGGCTCGACCCGGAACTCTATCTTCACTACGTCCTTGATCGCATCGCCGGCCATCCCATCAGCAAGATCAACGAACTGCTGCCGTGGAACGTAGCCCTCCCAGCCAGACCATGCCCGCTTACTTATGTATCCACATAACGTCATGTGGATACATAACTCTGGTATCCCTCATAAGAACGGCCAAGACCGAACGCTTACTTCTCTCTTGCGGGAAGATGATCTTCGTCAACACAAAGAGAGAGTAAGAGCCCATTCGTCTGATCGGGCAGGAAGTCGGTGCTGACTTTGATTTTGAATCCGGGCCATTGATTCGTGGCCATCTTACTTGGCTGGAATACGACGAACAGGTGCTTCTGATGACGATGCACCATATCGTCTCCGATGGCTGGTCTATGGGTATGTGCTGCTGAACTCCTGGTTTGCGTTGATCCCGTGCTTGCGTGCCACGCGAGCCCCCCAAGTACCCACCTACAAGGTCTCTTCCATAATCCGCAGCCGCTCCGCGGCACTGAGCGGACGACGACCGGAACGACACACAAGATCCAGACCCTAAACATTAACCATCCGTACATCACCATCGCCCCAAAAGAGAGATGTACACGCGGTCAACACAGGACGCTTACAACTCGTCTCCGTTCGATAGAGACGAGTCTCAGTTTGGTCCGGTACTTCAAGATCGGTTGATAGCCACCCGCCCTCATGGCAATTCGACCTCGTCGAATACGTTGGACGCTCGGGTTGTAGCCACATATCCGATTGGTTGGACCTCATTGCTGCCCTGGAAATGGACCTAGTTGTTGGACAGCAGGGGGGTAACGGTTTCGATCACATGACGTGAGTGAGCAAATAGTTGGGGTAATAGCCCACACCGGTAGGTCTCACGCCAGCGAATCCCTGATGAGCTACGCTAGGGGTATTGGTTGAGAAGCGAATAGGGGCAAGATCGAATGTTGGAATTGAGCACATCGTCCGTTCGGCCGGTTGTTGAGCAGCGGCTCGCCGTTGATCTCTTTCTTGGCGGCGGCAACCTCCGTATCGACGCCTTTGCTGGAACGGGGAAGACCACTACATTGAGGTTATTAGCTGAAAGCAAGCCTTATCGCGCTCTGTACCTAGCTTTCAACCGATCTATTGCAATCGAGGCTCAGCAGAGCTTCCCTTCGCACGTCAAGTGCGCCACGACGCACTCAGTCGCATTCGGTGCAGTTCGCAAGAGCCTGGGTTACCCGGAATGGAAGCTCACTGAGAGCCTGTCACCAAACTTGATCCTCCGAGCGTTCCGCTTACCAGAAACAATCACTTTCCATTCGGGAGTTGTGCTGGAACAGAGGTCCTACGCAGCGATTCTCCGCGATGGGATTAAACGATTTTTACAGAGCAGTGATGAGGTCCCCAAGGCAGTCCACGTTCCTTGCTATGGTGTTCTTGACCGATTGACCCTGGAACAGTTCGACAGCTTCGCCAAGCAGGTAACTGAACACCTTGGTTATCTCTGGGGGAGCATGCTTGAACATTCCAGCGGTTTGCCGCTGGGGCATGATGGTTATCTTAAACTTTGGGCACTATCCAATCCTAAAGCCACGGCTGATTACATCATGGTGGATGAAGCACAAGACCTCAACCCAGTCCTGTTGGAGGTGCTCAATCGATTTAAGTGTCAGATTGTCTATGTGGGCGACGTGCATCAGCAAATCTATGAGTGGCGCGGAGCTGTGAACGCTATGGAACAAGCCCATACGCGCCACCGCTGCCTGCTCTCCCAGTCTTTTCGCTTTGGCCCGGAGATCGCGGCAGCCGCGACGATTGTGCTCCGTAGCTTAGGCGCGCGAGAAGCCCTTCGGGGTGCTCCGACTCTGATATCCCATATTGGTCGCGTCAGGCCGAACGCCCTCCTTTCACGAACTAATGCGGGCGTAATAGCGAATGTCCTCCGCTGCCTCGCTCGGAATCTGCGCTGTGCTGTGGTTGGTGGAACGAGCGAACTGGAGCGTATCCTTACCGACGTGCAACGAGTGAAACAGGATCAGCCAGGACAGTCTCCAGAGTTGGTCGGCTTTCAAGGCTGGAAGGATGTGATGAGCTTCAGCACTCGGCCGGAAGGTGAGGGGCTCAGGGCGCTGGTAAGTCTGGTTCAGGAGCACGACGAAACCCGTATGCTGCGAGCGCTTTCTCAATGCGAACAGAGTGAGTCGACGGCGCAGGTCATCTGCTCCACCGCCCATCGGGCCAAGGGGCGGGAATGGAATTATGTGCACCTAGACTCGGACTTTGAGGCTGGCTTTGGGAGGGCTGCCCGCCTTGCTCCCGCAGAGCGAGCTAAAGTCATCGCGTCAGAGGCGCGTTTGCTATATGTCGCGATGACGCGAGCTCGGCTTGGAGTTCAACTGCCGCGTCAGATCGCGAAACGATTTGGAATCCGCAACACCACGACAGATATCCTAGGATAAGCCATGATTTCACTCTACACTCACTAGGCGAATTTGTGACCCTTTTCAATATGGGCGGCGTATGAGCGCGGACCAGAAATAGGCCGGCCTCGCGGGATACTGAATTTCGAAGTAAAGATGGACCTCAGCGCGCCGCACGAGCGTAAGCGTGTGGTCTGCATTCAACTAAAAGGATCGTCTAATCCTTATGCATCAAGGGAGGCTTTAGTTAGCGCCCTGTATGGGGCGCATATACTTCAACTTAGTGATTGGTGATGATGTTTGGATGACTGAGCTTGATCTGGGCGCTAAGTTGGGGGTTGGGCCTCGCGGTGCCGTAGCGCAGCGGAGCGTCGGCGGGTGTTTGAGGGGACGTTGAAAGCGGGTGCTCGGTTGCGAAGGTCGCTCTGAAGCATGAGGACAACGCGAGCCAGGTCCCCCAGTGGCGCGCTTGTATCGGAATGGCAAGCTGGGCGCGGCGTCGAAGGACCCGATAAATTTATTGCAGGTGAGCGTAGCCGACGACAGTGAGTATGCGAAGTCCGAGGACGTAGAAGTGATTCGACCACGTTTGTGCGCGATTCATATCAAATTGCCGGGAGAGATCCGGATCAGCCTCGGAGGCAGTGTCGAATAGGATCTAATTATGCACTGTACTTAAGGAGTCTTCGTTCGTAATCTCGCTCCCGGCAGGAACACTGATTTGTATCGCGGCGGGCGCGACGGACATACGGCGCTGCTTTCACGGGCTTAGCATCCAGTTGCAGACAGTGCTTGGACAGCAGCCGCTGTCGGGCCACGTCATCGTTTTTCGTGGAAGAAGCTGGGCCGACCGATGCAGAACGGCCACGTAGAGAGCTTCCATGGCATGCTGCGCGACGAGTGCCTCAACGCAACCTGGTTCCGGACTCTCAACGATGTCCGGTGTACTCTGGAAACCTGGCGTGAAGAGTTCAACTGCGAGCGGCCTCATAGCTCGCTGGACGACCGCACCCCCAACGAGTTCCGCAAAACCCTCGAAGGGAGAGGGACTATGGCCCCTCTCCCTTCGCCAACCATAATCATCAACTAAACAGAGAAACTCTAGTTATGATTGGGTGAGAAAAGAGGGCAGGTCACACCCACATATCGCTGCGTGGATTCACAACTCTGACGGACTTTATAGGAACGGCCCAGACCACACGTTTACCGATATCAGGATGATGAAAGCCGAGAAAGCTCAGCTCTTCTCCTGTGAGCGAGTGACCAACAAGTGTGGACCGCGCCGGTGATCCCGTAACAGTGGCGCCTGCCAGTGAGCTTTGTAGCGAACTTGTCGAACACATGAGCAAATATTGCCGGTGTGTGAGCGAGGCTGGGAGGGAGTTCAGCGACTGAGCGCGTCGCGGAAGGCACTCGCTCCCCGTCAACTCCATGCCCTACTTGATCTTTGCATCGAGGGCTGTCGATCCGGAAGTTCCGTACTCTCGCACCAGTGCGTCGAGCAGAACGGATTGGCCCCAGATCAGACCTCGGGCAGTTCCTCCGGCCCTACTACTGTTCCAGTAAAGGAACAATATTCTTCGTTGATGAGCGTATGGTAAGCGTCCTGTGTGGGCCGCATGTACTTCGACATCGTGAGTGGTGATGATGTTTGGATGATTGAGCTTGATCTGGGGGCTGGATTAGGGTTTGGATCTCGTCGGCGTCGTAGCGCAGCGGAGCGTCGCCGAGTGGTAGAGGAGACGTTGGAAGCGGGTGCTTCGGTGGCGAAGGTTGCGCTGAAGCACGGGGTCAACGCGAACCAGGTGTTTCAGTGGCGGCGTTTGTATCGGGACGGCAACCTCGGGGCCATAGCGCAGAGTAACGTGAAGTTGCTTCCGGTGAGTTCGGGCTCGATTCATATTGAGTTGCCGGGCGAGATCCGGATCAGCCTCGAAGGCTGTGTTGATCCCGCCATCGTGCGTGCTGTGCTGAAGAGCTTGCGCTCGTGATTGCGCTACCTGCGGGTACGAAGATCTGGATCGCGGCTGGAGTGACGGACATGCGTCGCGGCTTTCATGGGCTCAGCGCCCAGGTGCAGACCGTACTTGAACAGCAGCCGCTGTCAGGCCATGTATTCGTTTTTCGCGGCAGGCGCGGAGACATTTTGAAGGTCCTATGGTTCGATGGAGACGGTCTGTGTCTGCTTGCCGAGCGGCTCGAACGGGGGCGCTTCGTATGGCCGCAGGCAAGCAGCGGCACCGTCTCTCTAAGCCGTGCACAGCTGTCGATGCTGCTTGAAGGAATCGACTGGAGAGCGCCCGTCAGGACCGCAGAACAGGTGATGAGTGTTTGAGGTTTTATCCAGTTTTTATAAGGGTTTTTTCTGCTAATCGCCTCTACTCTTGTGGCATACTGCCTTCATGTTCTCCGCCTTCAACCTGCCCGATCTGGACACTCTCGATCCCGCCGCGTTGAAGATGATGTTGATCGATCAGCATGAGAGATACACGGCAGCGTTGACCTCGCGCAGCAGCGAGATCGAGCGTCTCGTGCTGCTGGTCGAGAAGCTGCAACGGATGCTCATCGGCGCGAAGAGCGAAAAGGTTCTTCGCCAGATCGACCAGTTTGAGTTGCAGTTGGAAGAACTGCAGGCGGCCAGCGCCATAGGAGAGTTGAAGTCCGTCGTTCCAGCAGACCGGCCTGCACCGGCCAAGCCCTTCCGCCGACCTCTGCCCGAGCACCTTCCTCGAGAAGTCCATACCCACATGCCAGATCATGAGGCGTGCCCAGAGTGCGGCGGCAGGCTGAGGGAACTCGGCGAAGACGTCGCCGAGATGCTGGAGTACGTTCGCGCCAGCTTCAAGGTTCTTCGTCATGTGCGTCCGAAGTTGAGCTGCGATGCCTGCGACCGGATCGTGCAGGCACCGGCACCGTAGAGGCCTATCGATCGTGGTCTCGCGGGACCAGGCCTACTCGCGCATGTGCTGACCTCGAAGTATGTCGACCATCTTCCGCTCTACCGGCAGTCAGAGATCTATGCTCGCGAAGGCGTCGACCTTGACCGCTCCACGTTGGCCGGATGGGTTGGAGCAACCAGTGAGTTGCTTGCGTCGCTGGTCGCAGCCGTCCGCGATCATGTTATGGCGGCAAGCAAGCTCCATGCCGACGACACGCCGGTACCTGTACTCGCTCCAGGCAACGGCCGGACCAAGACAGGAAGACTCTGGACTTATGTTCGCGACGACCGGCCATCGGGCGACACGGTCGCGCCCGCTGTCTGGTTCGCTTACTCGCCCGATCGCAAGGGGGAGAACCCGCGCCAGCACTTGAAGCTCTACAAGGGCGCTCTCCTGGCTGACGCCTACGCCGGCTTCCAACA
Source organism: Granulicella aggregans (assembly GCF_014203275.1). Lineage (GTDB taxonomy): Bacteria > Acidobacteriota > Terriglobia > Terriglobales > Acidobacteriaceae > Edaphobacter. The sequence goes on along the minus strand of NZ_JACHIP010000005.1, from coordinate 9,106 downwards.
GCTCTACGAGTCTGGAACCATCGTCGAAGTTGCGTGCCGAGTAGGTGAGGACGTCTCCGCCCTCACCCCTCACAGACCCGGACGTGCGGATTTCCCGCATCCGGTTCCTCACGGAAGAGCTTCGCTCTCAACGATGTAACGATGGATGATCTTTGCTGAAGGAAGAGGCGCCACCTTGTCTTCGAAGGTTGGGATTCCAAGAGGCCGTCGCGTTCCATCCGCCTTGGGTATGTACACCCTGCGCACCGGTGGAGCCTTATAACTGCCGGATCGAATACGCTCAAGGAGGTTCTTGAGGTTCTCCTCCAGGTTCGTTTCATACTCCGCAGCCGTGGCTCCATCGATACCGGGCGCACCACTCTTGCGCGTCAGTCGGTAGGCTTTCCCGATCCATTCCAAATCGATGACGTGGCTCAGCGAGTACAGCGCCACGCCGGGTTTGTTCCTCGCCAGTTCCGCTATCTGCTGCCGTTTCGTGTACAGGTTTATAGAGTCCAGAGTCTCCTCCCATGTTTCCCGTCAACAGCTCTCTTCCATGGCGTCTCCCTTCTTTCCACCGGGTCCCCTCGATCAGGTTCCCCAGCTTCGGCGATACTACGGTGAAGCTACGCCATCCTGCACTGCATACCGGTCGCTTATGGTTTCGCTCCCAGATTCCGCGCTTCCCTCACTCGATTCGTGGATCGCTTACGCGCTCCTGTCAGACCGGAGGCGGTCTTTTCAGGCCAGGGGCATTTCGACGCCGACGTCCCCCATTCCGGCTTCCCTGCGTGGACAGCACAGGACTTCTCAGATTCCTTGGCATTCCATCCATACCTCTGCCATGCTCCAAGACCCCGGCCAGACCCAGACGACCTCGCCGATAACGGTCGTCTCGATATTGCCCCCGCACCCAACACAACGAAGGCTCTGACGATGCATGATTTCGTGGCCAAGCACATGGCTTCAATACCCGCTGTCTACGCTTCACGAACAGAGTTACCCCTGCCCATGCAAGACTCGCTTTCGGCTGGCCGGCTAGCCTCTGCCGCGAGGGAGTCGAACCCTCTGGAATGCTACAAAAGGTTTCCGTGTTGTCTTAAATCACTTCCCCCCTTCCAAGGCTTACCCTGACGCAAGCTGGGCACGTGCGCGACGCAAGTTCCACATGAGATCCACATCGCCCATGCCTCCCCCACTACAGCCGAAGCCATCGAGCGCATCGCTGCTCTCTGCGCCATCGAAGCACAGATCCGTGGATCTTCGCCAGAGATCAGGAAGACCATCCGCCAGGCCAGGGCCAGGCCGCTGATCGGCTCCAAGCACACCTGGCTTGAAGATACACTTGCGAAGCTCTCACGCAAGTCCGACACGGCTGCGGCGATCCGCTACGCCCTCTCTCGCGCTGGCCTGCACTCACTCGCTATATCGACGATGGAACCATCGAGATCGACAACAACGCTGCAGAACGAGCGCTGCGCGTCGTCGCTCTGGGCCGCAAGAACTACCTCTTTGCCGGATCAAATGCAGGCGGCGAACGAGCCGCCAACATCCACTCGCTGCTCGGATCAGCTAAGCTCAACGGCCTCGACCCGGAGCTCTATCTCCACCATGTCCTGGCCCGCATCGTAGACCACCCCATCACCACCATCGACCAACTCCTGCCCTGGAACGTCACCCTCACACCACAAACAACCAGTCACGAATATGTGCCCACATAAAATTATGTGGACACATAACGACAAGTGACACCCCTCAAAACCCTAAATTCCTTGAGAACGGCCAACACCCCACGCTTACCCTGGGAAAACGGCTACGGCGAGAGCTTAAACTCCAAGCTGCGCGATGAGTTCCTGAACGGAGAGATCTTCTACTCGATGAAGGAGATCAGGATTCTCGCAGAACGCTCGAGAGTCCACTACAACCATCCGGCCACACTCGTCACTGGGAAATCGGCCACCAGCACCCGAGACGCGGGAAACCAAAACAGGGTATGGAGAAGTGGAAAGCAAAGAACGCTTTCCACTTCCCCACACCCTCGACAGCGGCTACTTGACCTCAAAAGAAGCTGCGCTACACTGACACTCCGCGGTACAAAAGATCGGGCAGGCCCCTCCAAGATTTAAGGGTGAACTCTGAATATCTTCACACGATCATCGCCGCTCATTTTATTTCCGGATTTTCCCGAATGGATTTCCTGATTGTCTGCCATGGCACTACTCTACGTTCGAAGTTCTTTAGAGCCTTCTCGAGTACGGTCTTGGAGTCATATAAATCCGCAATTTCCTTACAGGTTCCGCACCGATCATTAATAAAATCTTTTCCCTTAGTACTTGGGTCGTAATTCGGATGCCGATCACATTTAGCTTTTACTTTCCCATTCATTCGTATCCTAAAATTGAACTTTAACAAGTTCTTCTCCTTTGGGGAAGCTATTACGTGGAATTAGATCTAGCCATTTGACGATAATCGTATCAGAAAGCAAGATTTAAAATAAATCGTTTATTTACGTAATCCCATTGAGGTCTCCCAATGAGCGGAGGATTTACCAAACGCATTCATCAAGTCACGCCTCATTTCCGCCAAATGGACGCGATGGTTTCCGGAAGCATTCGACTAGCTTCTTGAACCCGGTCACTTCCATCAAATCTGCACCCCGACCATGGGAGGCCATCAGCACAATCCGAGTCGGCAAGGTGTCGGTGACAAAAAAGCGCGGAACTAGAAACGTAAAAGATTCCAAAATGAGCAGATCAAAAGAGTGCGGTGCCAGAATGCGTCGCAAGAAATCGGCACGGTATCAGGATAAAAACGTTACCGATGTGTTCACCGCTATAGTGAAAGATATCTATCGCTTCTCAAAAACATGCGAAGGTTGCGATAGAAGCAAAAGAGGGACGAGATATTCGGAGGTAGCCAGGATCGGGGGGGGGGAGCCATGATTGTATAGATATGAATGCCCCTGTATTCTTAGACTGTGCAAATAACAGTGATTCTATCGAATAAGAACGAGCGCTTTTATAGGCGCCATTGCGTTGCCATACAGAGCTATCCAAGTCAAGTATTGTCCTACTGTTGCCAAGACCGAAGCTCCGTTGCATGAGGCACCGCAACTCGCAAAACTGAAAATAGAGTCCGTACTCTGACCAGCCTGCGCGGTTAAGCAAAACCTCAATCCATGAGCGATCATAAAGTTCCGCTATGTACTCCAACAGATCTCTAACGTAGAGAGAATTAAGAACAACCGGTGTCTCGCTGTAAAAACTGTTGCGAGGCTCCGGGCTAGCATTCATCTTTAGGAGCGTGGCTGAGTTGCTATATCTCTCCCGCTTTCTCTTGAGTTCCGTTGCCGCAAACGACGCGGTATAGAGTGCTTCATAGGTCTCTGTGGTCTCAACGCCAGTGTTGGCTTTTCCATTAAAAACAAAGTCTGAGAGTTTACATGGACGAATGCAAAGAATATCGCAATCTAAAGTTAAGTAAAACGTGGAATCCGTCTCGAAGGCAAACGCAAGCTTTATCGCCTGCTGAATTCTCCATCCGAAACTCCCAAGGGAAAACCCGCGCTGCCGGGCAACTGTTTTAGCAGGTACCTCTCCTCTTCTATTACTGAATATCGCGCGTCACTAGTGACCTGCGTAAGAATTGCAGACGCCCTGGTGACATCTTGAACCGGGCAGACAATGAGGAATGATCCCAAATCGCTTTGCCTGAAGCATCGAAGAAAACTAATCAGGAAGCGTTCGAGGCGTAGGAAATTAACCTCGCTTGTGTCGGAGCGCCAATAAACATATTTATTACCGAATGAAGACTCATTTAGAGACAGGGGCAAGACAAAGCTAATCTTATCTCCCAGCATCTTAGGTACAAATTGAGGAGAGGTCATCTGCCAGGCACCATACAGAAGGGCAACGAAGACCAGCGCCAACCTTGCTCTAGGGACAGAGCTGAGTCCTGATATCTGCTGACGCCAGATGCAATGCGTTTTGGGGATATGCCATACTGTTCGATGTCATAACGTGTAATGGATGAAGTGCTTGTGAAAGGTTCTCGACGTCCCGCTCTCCTTTCTTTCGTTGCAATCCGGGCCGCAATACCTGAGATAACCTGTTGCTCTGCATGAAGCATTGATGTCTGCTTTTTGTGGAGCCGATATTGTGACAAGACGGTGGGCATATTTTCGACATGAAGCCCGTCGCTGAATCGTAAAAAAAGGTCGTAGTCCTCTGCATGAGTATATGTTAGGCGGTAGTAATTAGCGTTTATAATAGCCTGACGCCTCATCATGACCGTTGTGTGAGATACGCAACAGTCAATAAGCAAGAAGTCTTGTAGCCCCTGGTTCAGAGTCGGCCAGAGCATTGTAAACAGTAAATGACCATCTTTGTCGATGCACTCAATGTGTCCACCGACGATAGTGACAGACGGGTTTTGATCAAGAAACTCCACTTGCATCTCGAGTCGGGAGCAGACGGCGATATCGTCGCTGTCAAGTCGCGCAATATATGTGCCAGTGGCCATGGCGCACCCATAATTCAAGGCGGGAACTAAACCGTAGGAGGGCGATCGAAGTAACCGGATGCGACCGTCTGATAGCGCACTGCGTTGCGCAATGGTCGGACTATTGTCATCAGAGTGATCATCTATTAATAAGAGTTCCCAATTGCGAAAGGTTTGCTCTTGAATACTCCTAATGGCTTCAAAGAGGAACACTTCTTCATTCCTGTAAGCCATTACAACCGAAACTACAGGCCCGCGTTTTGGTATACTCTCCATGTGTGGTCATGGTATTATAACGATTCGCTAGTGTCTATTCAGAGATTGCATAATGCAGTAAGGCGATGAGTGGCAAGCGATTGCAGCAAGAAGCTCCCAATTACTAGGAGAACGCATGAGTATACCAGCGCCAGACGGCATATCATTCAGTGCGGTGTGTCAATACGTTTGCCAACTGTGGTCGGAGGTTTTGAGGGTAGATGATGTCGCCCTAGATTCTCATTTTCTGGATCTAGGAGGTGATTCGCTCAGCGCCATGCTCTGTATTTCTAGAATTCGGTCAGCGTATGGGATAGAATTATCGTTCGAGGATTTTCTCGCTCCTGATACCGGAACCGTTCGGGGAATCGCTTCGGAGGTAACCGCTGACTCTGGCAAACACTGACATGTTCATAGGTGGGCTAGAGCCTTGACTGGATCGGGCGATTCATCGTATTCATCAGGCATTCATAGAAACCGTACTTGTTGGGCACCATTGCACAATTGCGTAGGCCCAGGAAATGCCCCACTCCGAAGCCCACAAGCATTATCTTGTCTCGATCTTTGATCTTGCCTTGCAGTACGAGATGCTTCAGCGCATTCGTTTGACCCGTCACCACTTAGCCCTTGTGTGAGGCTTAAGTCAAACAAGAAGCGGAAGAGCTTTAGTTATAGTCAAGAGCGCCTACCGTGTTGGCGGGGCCGAACATCGCCTACAACAAATGGAGTGGCTTATCTCCTATGCCGTTGGATGAGTTGGTTTAGCGCAGCTTTTCAGAGTTCAAGTAGCCGCCGTCGGGGGGCCGGAGAAAGATCTCTGGCCCATTGTCCGAGCGAAGGTGTTCCGGCACGCCCTTCATCACAATCATATCGGCCAGCGCAGAGATGACCCTGGAACTGAACCCGCGGCGTTCTCCACACACCAGTAATCTCTCGCGCGTGTTCGTCGATCAGGTTGAGAAGCCGTTACGCTGCGGCCATCATGCGTCCGAGCGCTGACGAAGTCGTAGCTCCATGCCATGAGTTTCAGCTGAGCCGAGATGAGATCTAAGAATGGCTTGAATATCGTCTCTGCGAAAATCTTCCAATTCGTAGATCTTGTTATGTGGAAGGTAGGTATTCATCTTAGATGACCTTAACATAGCTATGTTGTAGGGGAGGGTGTATAATGCCATGCTGGACTCGCCAATTAATGCATCCTCTGGAACGCCTAAGAGATGACAGTGTTTAAGGAAAATCGGATTTGGCGTACACAATGGATTATATCTGTCGAGGGCAACTGAGGAAATTGATCCAGCTGATTTGCGAGATAAAGTAATTTGTCCTGCAACTGTCTGTGTATTTTCGGATCTATGTAAGAGATAGTCCCGTTTAGGGCAGCCAGCAGGGCCCCGATCGATAGTTTGGGATCTAACAGGGCTAGCTGCTCCGCTCCGTCTAGCAACTCTGAGACCATAAAATTTGTTTGGGTCTTCCGTTGCATTCGGTCGATCGGCAACTGGCGCCGAAGGAGATCACGCGCTCCGTCACCAAGGTACTGGTGAAGCCTGGGCGAAGACCACTGGTTGACGGAGATAGATATTGTCTTCGAGCGAACGTGGTGCCACCAAAAGGGCGGAAGAAATAGTAGTTGTCCTGGACCCAACGTGACTTTGATCGGGGTCGCAAGCAAAAATTGGGGGTGACGTTCAAGATCGGGATCGCTAAAATCAACAAAGCTTAGATGCGGTAGCAAGCTATCTGGAGGAAAGGGATAGAGATAAGGGGTATCTGCGGGACTGAAGAGTGTAATTTCTTTGTAACCGTATATCTGGCCAAAAACATTTATCGAAGGATCGTAATGCAATGGGGAGGAGACGTCCGCAGATCCAAACCAAATGTTTATTCCTTCATCTGTTGTTGTCCAGCGCTCAATGTCATTTAGAAGTTCTGGAAGTTTCTGACTAATGCTTTGTTGACTTATATAAAACCTCGTTTGAGCGTCGTGGTTTTGAGAAATTATGAGGGCAGCCTCCCTGAAAGACACATTTTTGATAATCTTGCGAGTATCTGGATGTGAAGGCAATCCATCTGGGTTTATCCCAAAACTACCATCAAGAGAAATAGTGAGGTCTACCTGCCTGCTAGGAACGAGATTCGCAATGTCTTCCGGGTTCCATTTTTTGACTGCCGGCCAGTTCTTTGCTCCGTCAATGACATGGATCGGTAATGTGCCATTCAGGGAATCCTTTGAGAACTGTAAGCGATCAATAATACTCAACGGCATATCATGGTTTAGCATTAGTAGCCCTCGTGAATCGGATTGGTTTGAGATTGAGTAGTAGGTCCCGTAGCAGTCAGATACGAGTCATTGCAAAGAACTTTTTGTTCAGCCAGTTGAGCTGTGCATCCTTCGATCAACCTCATGTAACCGCAAATCGTGTTGCTCGGACGAGTGGTATGTGGATTGACGGTGGTCATTGTGGGAGGCCATCTTTAATGATCTGGGCTAGCTCATGGACATATGGGACCTTGAGCAGTTGAAAATGGTTGGCGAAAAGTCTCTTGTTCGTGAGCCTTGGGGCAAACTTTCTCCAGCGTGTGAGCACATCCTCTTGTTGGGAGGCCGCCGTCTCGAATGGGCGCATAGGATCCTCCGCTGAAACGAGAAGAACTTCGCCCATGTAGGGGGCTTTCGGTGCGTAAGTAGTTCGAAGTGAAGCCGCGAGATTGCGGATCGGCGCATAAAGGATTTCAGGAGTGGAACGTGATGGCAGCATTTTAGCAGCCACCATGCGCCGATGGATCAGAGATAATTGTGTGGCGTGGCTGCGGGATCTAAGGAGGGCATCATCGATGCCAAGGCTAACACCGCCCGAGAGCTCGCAAGCTCTGATCCATTCTGATAGAACCTCCAAATGAGTGAGCTCATGGACGACGGCTGGGTCATTATCGGGCGGTTCAGTATCGACTAACAGCAATGCGGGGGCCTCCGCACCGACATTCTGCAACCGGAGGGCGATTTCGAAAGCAACCCATCCTCCGAAGGAATAACCTATGATTGCGGGAGGGGTCGCGAAGGTTTTTCCCATGGCTTGCAAATAGTCCGTTGCGGCAGTTTCGACATTGCTGTATGGAACGGAAACGTTGTGTTCTAGACTTGGGGGTTGAAGGCCGAAGATAGATCCATCGTGCTTGAGTTCCTGGACGAGGTCGAGAAAAGATGTGATCGCCATTCCGGCTCCGGGGACGAGCAAAAGAGGATACTTCTGTGTCGCTGATCGTTGAATGGTATTAAGCGAGGCCTTTCGGTAGATATGGCTTGCGGGCTCGGATGAAGATAGTAGCAGCCCGGAAAGGAGATTGGCGAGGATCGGTACATTGGGATCATCCATCATCAGGTGATGGGTTCCTGGGACCAAGTGCCGGTGCATCTGTTTCTGTGGCACAACATCCTCCCACCCCTTGAAAGGCTCAGCGGTGGCGGTGTCCGCCGCGATGAAAACGTGAAGGTCTATTGGCAAAGGTTGAGCGCAATATCCAAACAGGGCCTTAGAGAAAATGTGGTCGCGGTGGAGACCAGTGCGGAGTTCTTCGGCGCTCATTAGTGAGTAGGGGTACGGAATGAGATCTTGCTTGTTCAGCGCGGCTACGGTTTGTGTGAAGGAATCTTTCGCGACGGAGGTCGCGATGCGCTCCGAGACGGCGGTGCGTTCCTCTGAAAATAGTCGGGTAAGGACTAGCATTTTTAGCGCTTGGCTACTGTTGAACGGGAGTGAGAACATATGAGGTGAGCCGTTTGATTGTTCCATGTAGTGGGGGGCGTACGTGGCATCAAAGAGACCCAAAAACGATATGTTCTCTCCAGCACCAATTATTTGGTGCGCAACTTCGTACGCGAGGGTTCCACCAAAAGACCAACCGGCTATTCGGTATGGTCCAAAGGGTTGAATACCTCGTATCATCTGCACGAGCTTTGCGGCCATACCCTCAATGGTTAGATTGGCTTGAGTGAGGTCGGTGGGTCCGGGTAGACCGTATAGGGGTATGCGGGAATCGAGATATCGAGCTAGGTTTCGCGCGTAAATGATTTGAGCAGATCCACAGTGTGTTAAGAAAAGGGGCTTCTCATTGTTCGCTCCCCGATGAATACAAACGGCGCTTATCAGAGTTGAGGTCACAAACTTCGAAGTTATGAGCTTCGCCGCGAGGGCTGCCGGGGTGGAATTCGCGAATATGTCAATTACGTCGACCTGAAGATCGAGTCGCCTCATCCGCTCCGTAAGCGAGATGGCTAGCAGGGAGTGACCTCCCAAGGCAAAGAAGTTGTCATGGCGCCCGACACGATCCAGCTTGAGCAACTCCATCCAGAGAGCGGCGATAGCTACCTCGA
>NZ_JACHIP010000004.1 GCF_014203275.1 Granulicella aggregans | reverse complement strand
CCTGCGCCTCAATCAACGCCCACGCAAGACGTTGGATTTTGAAACTCCAGCTAGTAAACTCCATGCCAGTGTTGCATCGACCGGTTGAGACCGCCACGACTTTCCGGGAACATCGGATTTGATGCACCCCTCATACCGTGCGCATTGGCTCAGTAGCGGGCGTCTGAGATCATGGGTGCGCGAGGAGATGCCATGACACGAGGTGAGATGGTCTCTGTGGTTGAAGCTTATTTGGATTGTTTTGTTACGAAGGATCTGTCTAAGGTGTCCTTGGCTGAAGACGTTACATTTGAAGGCCCCCGCATGCCGAGATTGGTCGGTCGGGCAAGCGTAGTTGGATTTCTAACGCAAATTCTCCCGATGGTCAGAGGCATTCAGTTGAAGCAGCACATCGTTGAAGGCGATTTCGCTGCTACGGTCTTCGACATGGAGACCGTGAATGGTGTCGATCACGTTTTTGATCGGCTTCACATCGTTGACGGCAAGATCCAGTCAATACACGCATTTTATTACCCTGAACAAGCGTCGGAAGAACGAGTGTAGCCCGTAGTCTTCGCTGTAGTTGTGCGCCTTAAGGCGGCGCTATCGGGAGGTTCATGGCGAACTTTCCGATAACACAGATAGCGGAAGTTTCGACTCCGCCGCACCGCCCCGACCGGCTGAGACCGCGGGGGTTTGCGGCAACATCGCCGATATAGGCCATCCGAGCAGGGCTTCAACCCTTTTCCGCGCATGATAATGAGCATTATCATGCGCGATAGGATGATCGAAATATGACGACGACTCAAGGCTTTTATGATGACCTCGCGGAACATTACCACTTCATCTTCGAGGACTGGAGCCGGAGCATTGAAAGACAGGCAGGAATTCTTGGGCCGCTCCTAGAGAGGTACACCGGTCTTTCGGCTCTCAGATTATTGGATTGCTCCTGCGGAATAGGAACGCAGGCCCTCGGGCTTGCCCAGAGAGGTCATACAGTTGTCGCGTCTGATCTCAGCCGCGCCTCTGTCGCACGCGCCCAGCGTGAGGCGAGACGGCTAGGAGTCGAGGTGCAGTTCCATGTGGCGGATATGCGTGAGTTGAATTCGGTCCCGGCGGAAGGATTCGATGCCGTATTGGCTGCAGATAATGCATTGCCCCACCTGCTCTCCGAAGTAGACCTGAGTCGAGCATTCGAGCAGATGGGGAGCAAGCTGAGGCGCGGCGGCACTCTCGCCGCAACCGTCCGGGACTATGACCAACTGATCCAAACCCGTCCGGCCATGCAACCGCCCGCCTTCTTTGGAGCCGCTGGGCAGCGCCGGATCGTTCACCAAGTGTGGGATTGGGATGGAACGGAGTATGACCTACATCTCTACATCTCCTTTGAAACGGCAGTAGGTTGGGTTTCCAAACACTACATCTCCCGGTACCGTGCGCTCTTGCGAGCTGAGATCTCGGCTTCGTTGGAGAGAGCCGGGTTTACCGAAGTCGAATGGTTGGAACCTCAAGCGACTTCGTTTTACCAGCCGATAGTTGTCGCAAGGAAGGAGCCGTCTTGAACTCTCCATTAGTTCTTGCTCCGCTGACTTCCCTGCCCTCGATATTCACGGTCCGGCCAGAAGCTCGCACCCGGATGCGTGATTTCTTCAGCTCGCACATCCGCAATCCCAACACCCGACGTGCCTACCGCGAAGCGGTACGGCAGTTCTCAGAGTTTTGTGCCGAGCATCGCATCGTGGATCTCACCCAGGTCGAACCGGTCCACGTTGCCGCCTTCGTCGAGACGCAGCTCAAGACTCAATCCAAACCCACGGTGAAACTCCGGCTGGCGGCGTTGCGGATGCTCTTCGACTGGATGGTCGTTGGCCAGGTTATCCCCTGAACCCAGCCCACGCAGTCCGTGGGCCGAAGCACTCGCAACGGCGTGGCAAGACACCTGTGCTGCAGGCGGACGAAGCCCGTGCCTTGATCGACGCGATCGACACCACTTCCCTGCCCGGCCTGCGTGACCGTGCCCTGATCGGTCTCATGGTCTATACCTTCGCCCGCGTGGGCGCGGCGACCTCAATGCGCGTCGAGGACTTCTTTGTGCAGGGACGCCGCGGCTGGTCCGCCTCCATGAGAAGGGTGGCAAGGAGCACGAGATGCCGACCCACCATAATCTCGACCGCTATCTGGAGGAATACACCGCGGCTGCCAGCATCGGCGAGGAGCGCAAAGAGCCGATGTTCCGCACGACAAGAGGCCGCTCAGGAGAGCTGACCACCAATCCCCTGCTACAGTCCGACGTATGGCGCATGATCCGTCGACGAGCGCTGGCGGCCGGAATCAAGACCCAGATCGGTCGCCACACGTTCCGGGCGACGGGCATCACGGCTTATCTTAAGAATGGCGGCAGGCTGGAGATTGCGCAGCAGATGGCAGCTCATGAGTCGGCACGAACCACCGGACTCTACGATCGGAGGAGCGTGGAGATCTCGCTCGATGAAGTGGAGCGGATAGGGATTTAGCTTAAGGGGTGGGCCAGGCCTTGTTCTTCAACGTCTGTAGAAAGAATGTAGCAGGTGTCAGAAACGGGCAACGGGCGTGCAATAGTGTCCTTTTATCCGCGCAGCGAAGATGCGTGGTGTGCAAAGCGAATGGGGCTAGGAGCAAACGTTACTCAACAAAGCCAAGTCTACCCGGGTGGTTTTCGATATAGGCACCGCAAGACTACCAACGGGTGATCGTACCGAGCGGTTTAGCTGACAGAAGCTCTTATCCAGCTACCTAACGATCCATGCACCACACATGTGGAGCGCCAAACCTGCGAAAACCATTGAGCTTGTTGCACTTGCCATGGTCATCCGTATGTTGTCCAGATGAGAGGCACCGGGTCCACCTTGTGTGATTTGCTTGCTGAGTGCGCGATATACCCGAAGGAAGCCCGACATTGCTGCAAGAGACAATACATTGGTCGCAAGTGCCAGCCAGACATGATGGCCCCCTCTAGCGGAGTGTGCAATAAAGCGAAGATCAAGCCAAGGGAGCGCGACCGCTATCGCGCCTTCCACCATAGTCAACACAAAGAACACACGCCCGTACCCTTCCTGGTTGCCATGGTAAGGGACCAACACCTCCGGAGCGTTCTGATTCCAAGCTTCGCTTATTCTCATGGAGCCCTTTGCAGATGGACGGCAGAGGTTATTCGCAGGTTTCAAAGCCGAGATCCTCAGTTTCCAGATAAAGCGCGGTTCTCGCCAGTTGATCTTTCCCCTAATGGCTAGGATCAGCGTAAGACTCTAAAACCGTCATTTCATTGTGTACAAAAGGTCGTCGCGGCCATGACTGACTCGGATCCTTCTGTTTGTAACGAGGGCTCGCAATACTCAACCCTCGCGGATTCCCATGAACGCATGAAAGTCGCGGCCCTGTTCACTCTTCCACTGTTCATGTCTGTTCGTTGCAACGGGCAGACTTCAGTGAAAACAGACTCAATCAATGAGTTGCAATCCGTCATTGGCTTGCCGCTTAGCCAAGCGGTAGCTGCTCGTGAGGTATACAAGAAGCCACTCAAGGCGGCGCTCGCTCGTCAGGCGGGAACGGCCTGCCAGACTACTTCCGGGCAACAGCCGTACAACGTGTGCATGGGCAAAGAGGATGAGACGGCGTATAGCGACTTCGCGATTTTCTACAACAATCTGCAAATGTTGTGCCACGACCAAGACCAATTGCTGACGCTTCAGCAATCAGAGAAGCAATGGAAGGCCTACAGCGACAGCACCATGAAGGCAACCCGCGCTGCGTGGCCTGATGGTACGGCAGCTCCGGGCGTTGCTGGTCAGGTGTACCTGTCTCTCGTTCGCGACTACATGCGGCTGCTAGTTGAGATCTATGATCTCAACATTTCACAGTGAGCTAAGTGATTCCTCTGTGCAGACTGCTCCTGAGTTTCCCCACGTCGAATCCGGGGGTGAAGTCATTTCCGATAACGCCGTTTTACGCCAACCAGAGTACATTCCAGAGTGGCTGAACAAAGGTATAAAGTTGCTAAGCTCTTCTGTGGACGGTGGTACTTGAATATCAGACAGCTCTTTAGTGAGCCTGAGAGGCACTGGAGCGCCAAGCCTGGCGCGACCCCCGAACAATTGTCGCTGCTGATTGCCAGTTCCCGAGTATCGCTTCCAACGGAGTATCTTGATCTGCTTCGTTACAGCAATGGGGGCGAAGGACCGCTCGCCTTAGAGCCTTTGTGGTTTGCGCTCAACTCCACTTCAGAGTGCGTCGAACTTTTCCATTCGGACAACGAGGTCTCGACAAGCTTTCCCGGTTTTGTATTCTTCGGAACGAATGGCGGGTTAGAGACGATGGGCTTCGACACAAGGACTGAGACACCGTGGCGTATCGTCATGCTCGATCCCATCGCTGGCCCAAGCAGCTGTGTGGAGATCGCACCCGACATCTCCGCGTTCATACTACGGATTGGGATAGAGCGGTAACCATTTCCCCGGAAGTCTAGGCGGTCCCCGCATCTTCGGGAAGACTAGCCAGTGCGCGTATTGCGATCACAGTAAAGAACGGCTAACAAATGGGGCGCGCAGGGCTACCAGAGGTCGAAAATGTAATTCCCTTCGACAAATCCAACAACGACCGAGTGTCCGATGTTGGCTTCCTAGATGGGCGTTCTCGGTGCTACGCAGTAGAAGGCCTCGTATCGGAAATGGCGAGAATCAGGTTTCGCTCGTCAAAGAACCACCTCTCAACGGTTCTCACAAACCTGTCATGGTAGCGAATTGCTAAGACTTGCAGCTTGCTTTCGTCGTCATCCTGTGTGATCTGGTTCACGACGCAATAGGTCTCTCCGACTGCTCGAATCCCGGAGATGGCGATCTCACTTTGGCCGCTGAAATGAAAAGTTATGACATACGTGTTCGAAACCGCGAGAGCTTTGATGAGTTCGGCCCGCCCCCTGAGTGTTGACACCAGTTTGGTGTGACCTGGTTCGCCTTCATAGTTATTGACGATGCCTCCCGGGACAAATAGCTCGGCTTTCTTTACAGGGAGACGCCTGTCGGTGTAGTGAGCCCATCCGTCAACAAGCCTCTGGATACAAAGCCTGTTCGTTGCTTCTCCACCGAGTGATGTGTTCGCAAGGGACGGATCATAGAGCAAATCAGAGATGGGCAATGGCATTTGTTCATCACCTGATAGCGGTTTTGTCTAGGACAGGGCGTCGAAGCCTGTCGAGTGCATGATCCATGCAGATGCCGCAGCTTTCCAAAGGGAGGACAGAAATGATCTTCGTCTGCTTTGTCTAACCACGGTGTAGGTCCTCCTATAAGCAGTCCTTCCTGGTACTTCATAGAAAGAGCAGGGACGCGTCGCTGTTGGATAGCCCAGAAAATCTAAATGATTTCACAATCCCTTCAAAATGAGATTTTGTCAGATTCCAGTTGCCCAGGCTCGGGAAAAGTCTCTTATACAGTCATGCGGGGGCTATAGGAAATTGTTCGCGATGTCCGGGGACAAAATGGTTTTAGCTTTTGATTTCGGTCACTTTCATCTTTGTATCCTGGATGACGCTGTATCACCAACATCAGAGGAGGTTCTCTTTCAAGCTATGCGTTAAAGACAAGCAGATGGTCCTATAACTCTTACCTTCGAGCAGAGAATACGAAGCTTCCACCCGATACAACGCAGCTCGCGGCTCCTGCTAAAGTTTTCAATTCGCGGATCGCTTTCGCCGTTTGAACGGGCACTCCATTTACTTGAATATCGCGATCAAATCCTAAAGGGAGCACAATCGTTGCCATCGCGCCCTTTGGAATGAGCACTGTCATCCGTATTTCGTCTCCAGCGAGCGACCAACCGCTCTTAATCTCTCCTACCTCTGATTCAAATGTCGCCTCTACCTCGCGGATGTCGCCTACAACCGCGGGATGGACAATAATCTGCGTCTCCGCTGCTCGATCCAGGTCGAAATCAATTCCTGCTAACCCACGATAAAACCACTCTTCTGCGTGTCCCAGCATGAAGTGATTCTGAGAGGAGTTTGGGTTCGCATCCCACGCTTCAGTCAGGGTCGTAGCGCCGTGAGCAAGCTGGTCGCCGTAGCTTGGCTTGTCCGTCCGATTGAGCATGTCGTAGAGAACGTCAGAACGATTACCATCCGTCAGCGCTCTGACCACGTAGTGATAGCCAACATCGCCCGCCGTTACATGGTTCGAGTGAGCGCGAATATCATTGACAAGATTTGCCAGGACCGCCGCGCGGCGATCCTCCGGGACTAATCCGACGACCAGCGGCATCGCGTTGGCCGTCTGACTTCCCGTATCGTACTGATTCGTGTCTGAGTGAAAGTACTGCTGGTTGAATGCCGACCGGACCTGCGCTGCTTCCTGTTCGTATCCTTGCGCATCCTCGTCATGACCGCTTAGAACAGTAATGCGCGCCATCTCTGTGAGCGCCTGGTAGTAAACTGCCGTCGCGGTCACTCCCTTTGCGGTAAGTTTTGATGGCCCCGGCTCTCCTGGCCCAATGTCGTACCAATCGCCGAGTCCGTAAGCAATGATGTGATTCTGGGACTTTCCTCGTAGATACGACATGTATCTCGCCATCGAGTCGTAGTGCTTTCGCAATGGGTCCCGATCGCCGTAAAACTGGTACGCAGTCCAGGTGCTCAATATATCTGCGATGCCCCACTCTGGCGAGTCACGAAACGCGCCGTCGAAGACTGGAAACTCCGGAGCGATATCAGGCACAAGACCACTGGGCAACTGCGCGTCCTGCATGTCATCGGCCATCTTCGCGTAGAGCGCCGACAGATCGTAGTTGTACATCAGTGAAGCTCCTGCCAGATGCGTCTGTTCTAGCCAGCCAAGCTTCTCGCGGTGTGGGCAGTCTGTCAGGACACTGACCATGTTGCTCAGCATCGCCATGTTGATCAGTCTGTGAATCCGGTTGAGCAACTCGTCGGATGTCTTGAAGGAACCAGTCACCCCCACGGCATCGTGAAGAAATTGCCCATCGAGACGACGGATAACCGACTCAGGTCCGTCCACTTGAACGTAGCGAAATCCCCAATAGCTGAATCGCGGATGCCAATGTTCGAGACCTTGTCCTCTGAGGACGTAGTTGAAAGCATTCTCATCGTCCGGGGACGCATTGACGCTGTGCTGAGTCACGAATCCGTGTGAATCCAGCAACTCGCCGGCAATCATTTTCACTCGCGTGCCGCTTTCGCCGGAGACTTCTATCTCGGGCCATCCGGAAAAATTTTGCCCAAGATCGTAGACGGTTACGTTTGGCGCAGGATGTGTGGTCGCAACGGGATCAAATCGCTCCATTGGTTTTACTGGCGGGATCGTCTCAGGCACCAGGATGCCGCCAGGGCTCTCCGAGAGCTCCGAATGCCCCCAGGCCGCGGCATCGAATGCAGGTCCGTCCCAACCTGGCTGCTCGAGGCGCGCATCGTAGTCCTCTCCGCCGTAGGCAGAACTAAAGGTTATTGGGCCGGGAGTTGTTCTCCAGTTGGCATCGGTGCCGATTGTCTCCTCGGTTCCATCAACGTACCGTACATCCAGTTGCGCGATCAGCTTGAGCGGCCCAAATGAGCCGGTGAACTTGGTGTAGCGTCCCTTCGTCTCCCGCACGTCGTACATGCCAGAGCCGAGCAGCACACCGATCGCGTTCTTCCCTTGAACTAGCAAATCGCTGACATCATAAGTGTCGTACAGAACACGCTTGCGATAGTCCGTCCATCCGGGAGTCAGAACGGCATCGGTTACATTGTGTGTGTTGATGTGTGCCTCGTACTGACCGAGGCCCGATATCCTTAGAGTCGCCTTCGATACGGCTTTGCGAACGACGAAGTTATCACGAAAGAGAGGCATCTGCCGGATGGCTGATTGGTCAGCGTCTTTAGAGTTGCTTTGGGAAGGAGAAGCAATCCAGTGCGCCTGCCAAGGCTGGTCACCGCTCTTGTCAGCAGCTTTTGCTTGAGCCCTACACGTGGATGTGAGCGCAAGCACGCAAATGAATATCGCGAGGGCTGGGCAGATTTGGTTCTTCGTTTGCGGCAGCTTGGTAAAGATGGCCCACACGCGCATCATCATTCTTAAGTTCTATACCGAACCGGCCCTTCATAGACAGTCTGTAACTAGCGTTATTTGCCGCATGAACTGGGCGTCTTAGCTTGAGTTGTGAAGGGGCCTGTCTTTCGAGATGTACAAGTTCGTGTCAACGATCAATGCGATCAATTCAGATGTGCAGACAGGGATAGAAGTGAGTAAAGCTTTCAGCCTTCAACATGCCTTTATGGCGTTGGCAACGATCATGCTGGCTGTCGCGTCAGGTCTTTCGCAGAGCAGTCACAGTATCTCCAACTCAACGCCGAACTCAGAGAAAAGCTTCGCAAAACCTCATGCGTTGACCGAGAAGTGGGGAGACCAGGGCGATGGCACATACGTCAATCCGATTCTGCCTGGTGATTTCAGCGACCCCGATGTGATTCGTGTGGGCGACGCCGTCTACATGATCTCGTCCACGATGCAATACTCGCCGGGCATGGCCGTCCTTGAATCCCGTGACATGGTGAACTGGAAGATTATCGGCCATGTTGTGCAAGACCTCTCAGCGATCGACCGAGCGTTGAATTGGGACCGAATGAATCGCCCTGGCCGCGGCATATGGGCAGGTTCGATCCGCTTTCAGTCCGGTCGGTTCTGGGTTTACTTTGGAACGCCTGATCAGGGAATTTACGTGAGCACCGCAGAGAAGCCCGCGGGCCCGTGGTCTGCTCCGCATCTGGTGCTTGCAGGAACTGGTTGGGATGATCCATGTTCGTTCCGCGACGATGACGGCCAGAACTATCTGGTTACGACACACTTCTCGGCCCAGGGAGCCATTCAGACTACCTATAACATCCACCTGCTCAAACTCTCCTCTGACGGATTGGAAGTTTTGCATGGCTACGATCACGTCATTCATCGGTCTGAGGGGAGCGAGGCAAACAAGCTCTACAAGGTGAACGAACTCTACTACCACTACTACAGCGAGGTGAAGCCCGAAGGCCGGGTTCCGATGATGGAGAGATCAAAGAGCCTGGATGGCCCCTGGGAGAGCCAGCAGTTGATGCATGTCCATGGCGCGCTTGATAAGGAGCCAAACCAAGGCGGATTGATCCAGATGCCTTCGGACAAGTGGTACTTCGTCTCCCACCAGGGCAAAGGGGACTGGGAGGGTCGCGCGACCGTCCTACTTCCTGTGACATGGGTTCAGGGATGGCCAATCATCGGAGAGATCGGACCAGACGGAATAGGCAATATGATCTGGCACGATTGGAAACCGGTCGACGGACTTCCACGACGCGACATTGCTACCAGCGACGAGTTTAGCTCGCCGGAGTTACAGCCGGCATGGGAGTGGAACTATCAGCCCAACGCTGCCATGTGGTCGCTGCGTGAACGACCGGGCTATCTGCGACTCTATGCCCTGCCTCCCTTGCGTGTTGGGCATTCCACTTCGATACGAAACGTCATCACTCAGCGGAGCTTGCGCACGAGCTCAAACCAATTCACTGTGAAGCTCGACCTGGCCGGGATGACGACGGGACAGGAGTCCGGCATCACGCATTTCGCGAAGAGCCGTGCAGCGATAACCGTTGTGCAGTCTGGCGCGATCCGCAAGCTGAGTGTCGCGGTCAATGGGGTGCGCACGGCAGGCCCAACGGTCGACGGCACGACTCTATGGCTGCGTTCCGATTGGGATTTTGCTGGGAGAAGTCATTTCTCTTTTAGTACCGATGGGCTGACCTATCGTCGCCTGGGAGGCAACTACCGAATGACCTGGGGCGACTATCGTGGCGATCGGATAGGCATCTTTACGAGCAACGCATCTGGTGGCGGGTATCTGGATGTGGATTTGGTACGGTACGAGACTGCTCGGTGAGCAAAGAAGATCTTGCACCGATGTATCAGCGAGTGCTGTGGCTCCACATCTTTGAGGCCAACGTTCAGGCTTCGGCAATGACCTTCACTGGGCCGAGCAGCCCCGATTGTTGCAACGGCGAGTTCTTATCATGAAAATAGTTCCATGTCGTGAACGTGTAACGGCCCTTCGATGGGCGAGGTTCATTCTTGAGGAACCAATCCGGAAGTTCCTTCATGTAGTAGCCCCCTTGTAGAACGGGATCTCCGGCCTGCCATGTCACATCGGCTGGTTCCTGCTCATCTCCGATCAGGCGGTTGGCCCAAACGTTCGCGACGGAAATCTCGATCTTGTTCTCGCCGGAGACGACCGCTGAGGTGATGTCGATTTGCCAGGGCGCAGTCCAGACAACGCCGAGTTCCTTACCATTTATGAAAACGGTGGCAATGTGCTTTACCGTCCCCAGATCGAGCCAGAGTTTCTTTGCCTTCGCCATTTGAGGCAGCGTGAACGCCTTTCGGTAAAGGACTGTGCCGGAGTAGTACTTGATCTCACGTTCCGGCCGGGACGTCCAATCATCCAGCGACTCGAATTCAACCGCAGACGGGCCGCCCCACGCGGGATCGAACGAGAGATGCCAGGAATGGGATAGGTCTGCAAGCGTAACGAAGACGGATGCGACCGGAGCAGGCTTTGCCGGCGTGAGAGGCTTGCGAAAGATGATGAAGTAACTCTGATGCGATGCGAAGTCGAGACTGAAGAGAATGGAGCCGTCTTCCTGTTTCGAGGCAACGTCCCGCATCGTTCCGAGCACTGGATCCCAGA
Organism: Granulicella aggregans; assembly: GCF_014203275.1. Lineage (GTDB taxonomy): Bacteria > Acidobacteriota > Terriglobia > Terriglobales > Acidobacteriaceae > Edaphobacter. Next base: position 833,977 of record NZ_JACHIP010000004.1, on the reverse strand, counting down.
CCTCCGGTTGAAGTCCGGTGATTGAAAAGGCGCACTCGGCAATGCCGTTGGCATCTGCGATGTTTGCAACGAAGTAGATATGCTGTCTGCCGTGAAGGCGGTGTATAGATTTCAGATCAAGCTCTCCCGCCGTGGGGACAAGCCGAGCGCTTGTCTTATCCAATGGCGAGACGAAGGCTCCGGCCTGAAGCAGTGTCTGGCAGCGCCACAGATACGTAAACCATGCCTTGCCGGGCTTCCACCATGTTTGATATCGCCCGAGATGGATGCCCCACTGTCCCATGGCGTTACCGGGACGGTACTCCGAGCCCCACGGTTGCTGCACGAAGTGATGAATGTTCATGCGGTTGACGCCATCGCAGAAGGCGGCGTCGCCAATCGGTTTAAGCCATGCCGGATGTGCCTGCCAGTTGGCAAGCTCGGGCGAGGTCGTGAACGCCTCGGCGCCGACGATGCGCTGTCCCAGATCGTGGGCGGTATCGTTCACCTCGCGATTTGAGGACGGCGAATAGACTCCCTTATGGGTCCAGAATTCCATGTTGGCGTGGTCAAGATACTTCACCACTTCGCGAGTGTCCCATGGCCCCTCATACGGTTCCGCAACGAACGCCAGGCCGTACTCGTGGGCCAGTGCACGCGGAGTCGCCCAGTAGCAGTCACGATAGAGGTCCATCACGGTGCGTTTGAAATCCCTCTGGAAGCGCTCTGTCTCGGCCTCGCTGACAAGCGTACGTTTGGCGAGGATGGGCAGATACGGCAGAAGATCGTATCCGCGCCGGGCCTTGAACTCCTCACGCATCTTAGGCGTCCAGGTGGGATCTCCCGCCTCGTAGCTATCAAAGTAGAACGTGCTCAGTCCAGGGTTTCCGATGAGGTCACCGACATGCCTCTTGATGTCTTCGAGGACGTGGCGACAGTGGAACGTCACGGCCTCGACACTCATCTTGTCGCACTCCATTCCCATCGCATCCCACTGCGCGGGTTGGATCATGGCCCCAGTGGTGGTGTGTCCGAAGCGATAGATGGTCCAGTCGCCGGCAGGGGCATCCCATGACAGCTCACCATTCGGCCCCATCTTGCTCGTCAGGTCGATGATCTTATCCATCGCGGGAATGCCGGAGGATGGAAGCGCGATCACCGCGATGTCGCGATAGTAGCTGCGGCGGCCTTCGACGATGGGCATGCCATCCTTGCCGAGTGAAGGAATGTAAACAACAGGAAACTGCGCGTGGGGATGGGGATCGACCTCCGCACGGGCCAAAGTTGTGGCGACGGGCCTGCCGCCTTCAATGTGAACTTCGGACCAGATGACCTCCTGCATGGCCAACTCAGGAGTCACCCAGGGGCCGCCACTGCTCTCGTATCCCGCGCAATTATGCAGGATAAGTTCAAGGCCAAGGCGGCGGCACTCGCTAGCAGCGTGGCGCACCATCACCCACCATGGTTCGGTGTAGGTGACGATCTCAGGAGTAGGACTTTTTTGAATCACTCCGGCCCATGGAGTCAGCGTGTCGGCGAGGCTGAAGATCGTGGCCCCGCCGATGCCTGCCTCCTTCATCGCTTCAAGATCGAGAGTTATGCCCTCTTTGCTGATGTTGCTTCCCATCCACATCCACAGCACATAGGGACGCGTCGAGTCCGGCGGCGCCATAAATGCCTTCGCAAGATCGGACACCGGCTCCGGCATCTCTCCGATGGCTCTCCGCTCTGACATGGGCCCGCGAAAAAGAAGTGGAGAACTAGCAAAATAACCTAATACGTCGCGGCGTGTTGGCATGTTCTGAATTCCCTTTTTGGACGGGGTGACGCGACCGGTCCTCTGTTTGACGCATTCGGTGTTTGTAGACAAGCACTTTCGTAGACCATGGATCAAGCGCGATCGGCGTGTATGTGACCTTGCGAACTGCCTTAGCAGATCTGAATCGCGGTCATTCCCAGCAAGGCGGCCACCTTTTGCAACTGCTTCGCCTGATGGCCCGTACCGATGGCACAATGATGCGCCGGTCCGTGCGAGTTCCACGTCTCCGCAAAGCGGCGGGCCCCCAGCGGAAAGCGATAGCGGCTGTTCGTGTTCCCAATATGCAGAATTGGCCCCGGCACACTCTCACCTTCACCGATCAACAGCATAAAGCCTCGGTTTCCGTCTTCGACAACAGAGAGCAGCGTCACCGGGCCATGCTTGACGGACATCTCAACGGACAGTCCTGCACCAACCTTGCCGTGGTACACGGTAAGCGGTCGAACTTTAATCTTGCCCTGCGCAATCCCGATATGTCCGGGCCCGTCATGTCCCATCAACACAAGGTCCTTATCGAAGTCCATCGCGTAGTACTCCGTGAAGGAGCCTCCACAGCCAAGCAGGTCCATGATCTTCATGGCGATGACATTCTTGACCTCATACTCTCCAGCCACCGGCACGCCATGACCGGTCAGCATCGAAGTACCAAGAATGATGGAACTCATCGTCTCTTGATTTTCCGGAACGCCACTTCCCTTGTAGTAGTAGGCCATCAGATCAAGATCTTTTTCCCGTACCAACCCATCCAGCGCAACGGAGGTGCGCGCGGCGCGGGCCAGTTCGGCGTCGCTGCAATCCTCTCCGACCGAGAAGAACTCCCGAAACGCCACAAGCTTTCCCTCGAGAGCAGCGGCGCTGACTTCCTGCCGCCTGGCCGTAAGCTCGTCCACTTCGAGGATCTCGATATGCAGATTGAACTTGCCGCTCACCTGAACAAGGTCGGTCGCGATGTCCAACATACCGCCGTAATAGTGCCCCATCAGGCCAAGGCGGCTGTGAGCAAGATAGTGGACAACCTCAGCCGCGGCCAGCCACTCCTCTAACTCCTTCCAGCAGGGAGGGTCATTGCGGAGCATGCCGGTGATCTGATGAAAGGGGATGTCGAGGCGGCGGAGCACATTCGCGATCTCCGGCACCGGGCACGAACTGCAATAGGCGAGCCAATCCCCGGTCATCGCCGTGCGGTCCTCCATCGCGTTGAAACGTTCGTAATTGATCGCCGCCTCTGGCTGCAGGTTCAGCAGGATCACCGGCACCTTGGCCCGCTTGATGACAGGCAGCACGGTCGACGACAGCGCATAGGTCGTAACGTAGACGAGCAGGATATCGATGTCCTCGCTACGGCACCGATGGGCGGCATCGAGCGCCCGCTCCGGCGTATCGACAAGCCCAAGGTTGATGATCTCGCGCGTCTCACCCGCAACCAGGTCCTCAACCTCATACAGGTAACCCAGAAGGCGTGCCTCCAATCCTTCAAATTGCGTCCAGTACGCCTCAAGGCCAAGCCCAACAAGTCCCACACGAAGCCTTCGATACTTACTCTGCATGCTTCCCCTCTTCCAACGCCGATTCGAAGGCGATTCCTTGATCAGACTTCCCTTGCATGTAAAAAACTTCGTCCATCATGGCAAACGTCTCGCCTTCCTGCAGCGATGGAACCCTTTCAAACAGAGGTTCCATCGTCTGCTGCCACCTACGATCCACATCGCTTTGCGAAAGATGGGAGAGCAGCGCCTGAAAGTCAGGTACGAGCATGTAGAGAAAGAGATCACATCCCCGGCGAAAAATGGAATACTCCCTCACGCCACACGCCTGCAACTCGGCGAGCAGCTCCGGCCATACGTGCCGATGCGCTTCATCGTACGCATCTTCCGAACCAGGTTTTACCCGGAGTTGAAACGCGATTCGCTGCATGAGTACTCGCATTCTACTTGTAGTTCACTACGGCCACTTCGAAGGGCTCAAGAACCAGCGTATTGCCCGAAAGCGCGTTCGACTGTGGTTTCCCATCACCTGTTGAGGGAGCTACGAAGGTGACCGCAGCGCCGTTCGCTTCACTTGGCAGCGCAATCGATTGCGGCCGATTCCGCTTGTTGATCACTAAAAGCTTTCTGCCATGCGAGGTCGAGAACGCCTGGGCACTGAATGAAGCGTTCAATCCGGACGTCTCGACGAGTTTATCGCCAGGGCCAAAGGCATCCAGTAGCAGCTTCAGCACCCAATAGCGCGCATTCGGCTCTGAAGTGTTGTAGTTAATCATGGTCACGCTCGGGAACTGTGACTTGTACCCGACAAGCTGCGACTCGCCAACTACATCGATGCCCATTGCCGCACTCTGCGCATAGATGTCGGCATACATCGCGCCGGCGAGGTTCCAGTACGCTGCAGGTTCGTCCTTCGCGACATAGCCGGGCTGGCTATTCTCCTTCTCGTCTTCAGGAAGGATGGCACCAAGCTCGTCCAGATCGGTCCGCGTCGTAGGGCTATAGTGCTTGCGAATCGTCTCGATAAACCGCACCGTCGTCATGAACTCTTCCTTCTGGGCATCGAAGGTGTACTGCCATTCATTGATCGTCTGGTCCGGGCTTGGCGTCGCATAGAAGTGATACGTGATGAAGTCGAGAGGCGCTCCCTTGCGGTGATGCACAGGATTCAGAAAGTACTCGAACATCTCTGGCGTATGACTTGGCTTCGCCATGGCAAGCGCCATGAACTTCAGGTTGGGATCGACCTTCAGCATGGCCTCGGTCACCGCATCGTAGAAGCGCGTATAGGCCTCCGGAGTCCAATGGTGCTCGAAGTCAATCTCGTTCAGCACTTCCCAATAAGCAACTTTGTAGTGGTGGCCTGATTCGTGCCATTTCCCGAACTCATCGGTAAGGCCGCCTTTGGTGTACCAACTAATCAGGCGCGCAAAATACTCCGCCGCCTCCTTGCACGACGGGTCGCGCAGTTCTGTGCCTTGCGTGTAGTTCCAGAAGACTTGGTTGGGATCTTCGGGATAGGTCACAGGCGTATCTGTCTTGAACAGCCAGGCCGGTATCGTGCTGAAGTTCAGGATGACGCTGTGGCCTTCCGTCGCTTTCATGAAGTCGTCAAGCGTGGGATCAATGTAGCGAAAGTCCCAGGACGTCTTCCCATCCTTCGGCGGTTCCAGCTCAGCAACGGCTTGCTTCGGGTAAGGTAGCCACGGAACGTAGCGCACGTAGTCCGCGCCCAGCGCATGAAGCGCCGCAAATGATCCGTCGTGCATCTTTGCGCCCCGAAGCAACATGGGATTGACGACTACCTGCAAAGCCGGGGTCGACCTGGACACAGCGACCTCTTTATCCCAGTCCACCTTGATCTGACTGGTTGCAGCTTCCTGCCCCGCCGCGAGACGGCACGCAAACACAGCGAGGGCAAGACCCGAAAACGCATACTTTGAAAGGCGATTCATGGCAATTTCCTAGGGATAGCTTTAGATATAGGCCGCCCACCGTATTTAGAACAGGTGAGCGGCCATGAGTGGAAGTTAGAACTCGAATCGGCCGCCTACCTGCACAATACGTGCGGCACCGGTTGAGGTGATCACGCCGAAGTTTCCAGCAGCAATGGCAGTAGGTTGCCCTTGAGGAGTTACCGTGCCGAGTCCAGTGTTTGCCCCCCCGAAGTTGACGTGGTTGAACGCGTTGAATGCCTCCAAGCGTAACTGAAACTTCGTCCGCTCCGTGATACTGAATCCTTTGAAGAGACTCATATCCCAGTTCTGAAATCCTGGCTGCTCAAGCGAGTTACGTCCAGCGCTGCCCGGGTCCCCGAAGTTCGGCAGCGCAAACGCCGCTGGATTGAAATACTGGTTTGAAGCTGTACCCGGCTTCGGAAGTGTGCGCCCCGACTTCGCGTCACCAACCAGGTTTGGCCGGGAGGTGCTGAAAGCTCCGATGTTCAGGTTCTCGGGAATGGTCGGCGTGCTGTACTGCCCGGCGCTGAAGGTTGTGATGCCATTCAGTTGCCAGCCTCCCACCACGTAGTCGAGTGCTCGAGGCGCGGTGCCCAGAAACTGCTGCCCGCGGCCGAAGGGTAGATGGTAGGAGTAGCTCGCGACAAGGCGTTGGGGCACGTTGTAGTCCGATACTCCACGGTCGTACCGGAAGAAGTCGCGCGACAACGCAGAAAAGTCGTCAGTGATTCCGATATCGATTGCTTTGGAATAGGTATAGGCCACTAGGAACGAATACCCATGCGTGAAGCGCTTTTCAAGCTTTGCTGTGAAGGCGTTGTAGTTCGATCGGCCATAGTTGCCGGTGACCAGAATGAAACCATATTGAGGATATGGAATGCGCTGTGCCAAAGGCGTTTGCGCGTTTGGGTCTCCCGTTTTGGGTGTCGAAGCGAGCGCGCCAATGTTGGCGTTATACCGCTGCGCCAGCCTCTGCCCGCTGCCTCCAGCGTATTCCAGCTCCACAAGATAGTCCGAAGCGAAGGACCGTTGGATATCAAGTCCCCATTGGTTGACGTACGAGGTGCGATTGTTTTGATCGAGCGTGAAGATGTTCGCGTTGGCCGGTGGAAAGGTAGTGGATGTATTCGAAAACGGGTCCGTAATCGAAACCGGAGTCGTGCTGCTCACCGTGTTGCTACGCGAGGTATAGAAGGGACTGCCCTGATTCTTGAACTGCTCTTCGTTGAAGTTGTCCGTTGCGTAATACGTGCCGGCACCGCCACGAAGGACTGTCTCATGCAGGAACTTCGGACGCCAGGCGAAGCCGATGCGCGGTGCGAAGTTGTTCTCGTCCGGCTTTACGATCGATCGACGGATCGATGATCCCGCGTAGGAAAACTGACCTGTCGTGATGTCGAAGAACTGGCTCCGATTACGCGACTCGATCGGTGAGCCTGCGTATTCGTAGCGCAGCCCCAGGTTGAGCGTCAACGTGGGGAGCACCTTCCAGTTGTTCTGCGAGTAGAAGCCGTAATACGCCGTGTGCAGATATTGCGTGGAGTCTCCCGAAGCGGCCGTGATCTGCGCTGGCTCACCGAGCAGGAAGTCTCCAAGGCCTATGCCCGTATTTCTGCCTGTATCGGCACCGGTCGGAGCTGTGGAATAGCCCTGGTTATAGACCAGATTCGGATTGGAACCGAAGTCCGTAATCTGCTTGAACCCCTCATGGATATACTGCACGCCCGCCATGTAAGTCAGCTTGCCATGCGTCAGGGTCATGTTGTCCGAGACCTGGTAGTTCTTGTCATCGGCACCGATCACTTCATCCACGGAACCGATGGACCCTATACCGGAGACACCGAAGTTCGGAACGCCGAAGGTTGCCGGGTCTCCACTGTTTGCATACGACAGACCAAAGAGAACGCCTGCATAGTTTGGCCCATAGGCCGACTCCGCGTTACGGAAGGTCGCCGAGTCGTTGACCCCAAAGCGAAACTCATTGAGCAACCTGTCGCTGAATACATGCGTGTAGGTTGCCGTCCAGAGATGGTCGTTGATTGGCACATTGACTCCGCCGAGCGGGTTGATGGCAGGATCGTAGATGTTGTCGTTGCTGTTCGACCAAGTCGCGTAGAGGCTGTCGCGGCTTGTCAATCTCTGGTCGACTCGAGCATTGAACTGGTTGTAGGTCTGGCTGGTGCTTGGTGTCCGGACCGTGTTGTATTGCGGAATCGTCGCTAGCCCAACCGGTACGGCAACGTTTGGCGTGGGGATAAACGCGATGGCTTTCTGCGCGATGGGATCGAGTTGGGACGCCGGTATGACATTGCCGGGAAACGGTGTGTTCGTCTGTGAATTGTAGATGTCCACGCATTTCTGCGACGCTGGATTCTGTTCGCAGAATGTGGACGATTTGGGATACAGGCCCGTGCCCGTGCTGTCATCCGCAAGGTTGCCAGCAAGCTGCGCGGCAGAAGGGTAGATGCCCTGCAACGTGTTCGCCTGCTTCAGCCGAAAGCCTTCATAGTTGAACATGAAGAAGGTCTTGTCGTGCCCGTTGTAGTGCTTGGGAATACTCACAGGTCCGCTAAACGTGGTGCCGAAGTTGTTCTGGTTAAGGACGTTCCGCGGCAGGTTCTGCTGCTTGTTGAAGTAGAGGTTCGCCGCATAATCCGTATTGCGATTCAGTTCGAACACCACCAGGTGATAGGAGTTGGCTCCGCCCAGCAGGTCGGTATTCACGATGGATGCTGAGTGTCCGAACTCTGCGCCAAAGGTGGTCCGTTGTACGCGAAACTCCTGGATCGCGTCGACAGAAGGCCGCAGGCCAGTATTTCCAAAGCGAGCGTTGCGCGTCTCGATGCCATTCACCAGATAACTGGTATCGCTCTCTCGCAGGCCTGCGAACGACACCGTGGTATCCGATCGACCGGTCCAGTAACTCGCTGGCGAGTTGCCGTTCCCGATTGGAGACGCGCCTGTCGTGAGTTGTGTCAACTGAATGAAGTTTCTGCCGTTGAGCGGCAACGTTTCAATCGCGGCCTTTCCGATGTCCTGGCCTACAGCGGCGCTCTCCGAGTTGAGCAGTGCCTGCTCACTGGCCGAGACGGTTACCGTGCTGTCGACCGAGCCAAGCGACATGTGAAGGTCCAAGCTGGCCCGCTGACCGATGACGACAGTGATATTGTCCAGTTGCGTCGTCTTGAAACCTGGGACCTTCGCGACCAGCTTGTACGCGCCGGGCTTGAGCGAACTGAACGTCGCCAGACCACTCGAATCGGAGTCCAGCGAGATCACCTGGCCGGTATCGATTTGGGTAAGAGTCAATGATGCCTTTGGAATGACCGCACCAGAATCGTCGGTCACCGTCGCGACCAGATCTCCGGTCACGGATTGTGCAACCGCCTTTACGCTGAATCCCGCCAAACATATCCCTGCCAGGATCAATACAAGCCGGCAGTAGCGGCTCCAACTCTCGACTACAGCACTGTGTCGAGCGCTTGTTCGCGCTCTTCCATCTTCCTTCTTGCACTTCAGCTTCACGTGGCCTCCTTATGCAAGCCTCCGCTCAAATTCAGCGGGGCTTTCTAAAGCGAGGCGAATCCTAGACCGTTCCTTTCTCAACACGCGACATGTTTTTCATGGTCAACAATAGATTTCACTGTGCATAATAGTGGAATGAGCGACTTGGCTTATTATCAAGCTTTATGCCGATATCCTACGCTGACGAGTTCTGGAAGAGTTGGCAATAATTTCATCAGACATAATTTTATAGAGCTTGTGAGATCCCATTGGCCATATTCCAAACCGTCTTCGAAGTCACGGAAAGGCTAACGCGATGAGCCTCCCTCCGAAGGACTACACCGTAAGCGCAGTGGTCCGCGCGTGTGACATTCTCAAGTTTTGCCAAGGTGTTGCCCACGATGTCAGCCTCGATGAGGTTTGCACCCACACCAATATGACCCGGCCGACAACATACCGCTTGCTGACCACCCTGGTTAGCTGCGGGATGCTCGAAAAAGTCCGAAAGAACTGCTATCGGCTGTCCAATGCGCAAGGACACAAACATAAGCTCCGATTCGGGTACGCCTCGCAGAGCGAAGAGTTCTCCTTTTCGAGACTGGTCTCCGAGAGCATTCGCAGCAGCGCTTATCATGCTGGCGTTGAGTTGCTGGAGTTGAGCAACCGATACAACCCGAAGACTGCGATTCGAAACGCCGAGGCATTCGTCCGCGAACGCGTAGACCTCGTCATCGAGTTCCAGACGAGCCAGCGCAGCGCTCCGATCATCTCTTCCCGCTTGATCGAGGCAGGCATCCCGATCATCGCGATCGACATTCCCCATCCTGGTGCGACCTACTATGGCGCCGACAATTACCGCGCCGGTATCATCGGCGGACGCGCTCTTGCTCAGGCGTGTCTGAAGCAATGGGGAGGCGTCCTCGATGAAGTCATCCTGCTCGAATTGCCGATCGCCGGACCACTGCCGCGTTCGCGCATGACTGGAATGCTTGCCGGCATCCGCGAGCTGATTCCCAAACTCCCGGATGAAAAGGCTCGGTTCATCGATGGCAAGGGTCGGTTCGAAGATAGCCTGGCAGTGATGCGGAGACATGTGGCTCGCACCAAATCAACGAAGATTCTTCTGGGTGCATTAAATGATCCCAGTTGCCTCGGTGGATTGCAGGCTTTTGAGGAGACGGGCCGTTCCGAGCACTGCCTTGCCGTGGGCCATAACGCCAGCATCGAAGCACGCCGGGAGATGAGACGGTCAGCGTCCCGCCTCGTCGGCTCCGTCGGATATTTTCCCGAACGCTATGGGGAAGCAGTGCTATCCCTCGCCTTGGACAAAGCGGCAGGGAGAGAGATTCCATCGGCCATATTTGTCAAACACCAGATGATTACAGCAAGCAACGTTGATATCGCTTATCCCCATGATGCTCTCTTCCAGAGGAGCGAAGGTGACTCCCTTTTGTTCAGCAGGCATTGAGTAGCTAGTTGAGATGCGAGGCTGCCGTCGCGGCGGTGTTTCATGACACTCTGATTACGGTTGGCGCGTTTTCGTTAACCAACCGCGAAATAGATCTTACCGTCGTAGCAGCAATTCTCACTTTAGTCGGCTACTCAATGAACGACACAATCGTCGTTTTCGATCGAATTCGCGAGAATCTTTCTACCACTCGAATGCGTTCACTAGCCGATGTGGTTAATAAATCGATCAAACAGGCGCTTAGCAGGACCTTGCTGACATCAGGCCTGACGTTCTTGACAGTGCAAAGTCTTTATCTGCTCGGTGGAGCTGCGCTCAATGGATTTTCGTTCGCTCTGGTAGTGGGGATTCTGATCGGGACGTATTCATCGATAGCGGTCGCCGCTCCGATGCTGGTGGCCTATCACAATTGGCGCGCCAAAAGGTCGCGCGGCAATCCACCCGATCGCTTGATAGGCGGATCGAGCCTCGCTCCCGGTACGATCCCGTCGTGACAATCCCGTCAAGGCGACTTCTGTAGATTGGGGCAGACCCAACAACGCTGTCACTAGGGGCAATGTTGGGGTATCCCAAACCGTTTAGATACCGACCATGCGAAGTATTGCCTCAGCGCTGGAGTTGGTTGCCCCCCCCCGGCTTCAGGAGGTAATCGAAGAGCAGGGGGTCATCTGGTACGGGGCTTTCCATATGGAATAGGACTCCACTCCCAGCCGAAGGGTAAATGGTCTTACAGAGACTGTGATCATGTGTTGAGATTGCGCCGACGGCTCCGCAATCTGCAAGTGCTTTGACGATCGAAGCCACTGATCTCGTTCGGTCTCTCGAGCTTGTACCACTGAGGATTTCATCGATTAGGAATAGGACTGCTCTTCCAGACCGCGCAAGCTTGATGGTTTCCCCGAGGCGGGTAACCTCTGCTAGAAACTTCGATCGCCCATCCAACAGCGAGTCGGAAAGTGTGAGGGATGAGCATATAGCCATGCTCGAGAGCTTAGCCTGCGACGCTCTAATTGGGCCGCCTGCGAATGCAATCACCGCATCCAGGCCGATTGTTCTCAGGATAGTGCTCTTTCCAGCCATATTTGAACCCGTCATTAGGTAGAACTGAGATCGCGGATTGAATGCGATGTCGTTGCGCACGCAACTATCTCCGTCAAGCAATGGATGGCCGAGCTGAGTAGTCTCGAAAATAGGGGCTCCATCAAGGAGTTCGGGGAAGATGGCATCCGGCTCCTCATACGCATACCCGGCAATTGCTTGCAGCGCCTCAAACTCTGCCCAGGCATCCACCCTGCCCGCGACGGTGATTTTAAATGCAACCATTCCGCCCAGGACGGCCAGCGTCAAGCCACTCAGGAATATGTGAGAAAGGAGTCCAATTCCAAGAAGGAGACTGCATCCACTTGATAAGAGTAGGAGCGGTCGAAGCCACCCTGGACAAACGAGATGTGGCAGACTGAGCCAGCCTCTAAAGGTAGAGAAGCTGGCATCTTCTGACCGGAAGTCCACGAGGGAACTCATCCGCTCTCTGAGAGAACTGTTCCCACGCAGTTCTCCAACCGCCATCTGACGTGATTTGCTTTCCGCCAAACTTATCGGCTCTAGCAGGTAGTCAGCCAAACGTTCTGCACCGAATTCCGACCGGACCGTACAGAGCAGTTCGAATAGCGATCCCTCCCCTATTACGTTGAGGTCCGTCTGGTACAGGTGATTTTTACGAGCGAATTCCTCGCCCGTGCGGGCCCGACCTTGCCATGCCCCGGTCAGGCGATCTATTCCGCGTTTGTAATATTCCGTCCGTCTCTCGATGTTCCTCCACACCTTACCCGCACGAATGTAGTTCTTGGCTGCGAAGCACGCCAAAACGAGAGGCATTGCCGCCCAGACAAGTGCGACCGCGGGATGGACGACCGCTATCACGCTGATAACCAGACCCGCGCCGATGCCGCCCGCCATCAATACCATAGACCGCGAGCGCATGGATTGTGCGAGCTGTAGATCTTCTTTGAGAGTGAGGAGGGAGTCGTAATAGCTGGACAATACCTTGCTGTTGCTCTTGGCAGAATGATCAGTGTCGCTAGACGCAGTTCTGCGTTTCATATCGCTCATGGATACACATCTCCTCCCTGAAGAAGACTTCAGGCTCCAGTACAAGACACGCGAAGCCGCCCCTTTGAGTGCGGCGCTTCAGATCTGGTGGGGTTTAGAGAGACAGAGGCGGAGAAGGTAGTTGAAAGCGAAACGGAAATACCGGATCGCTGATGGCAAAACTATCGGCAAGGTCGGGCCCGAGTCGACTCGAAGTCTCTTCCAGCACGAATCCAGCAAAGCGCAGAGAGCTTGAGACGAAAAGCGCTCCAGGTGCCACGGCTTGTTGGCATATGAAGAAAGTAAGGAAGACGAAGAATAGGAAACAAACCAGACTCTCCAGCCCCATAAGAACAAATCCGGGGTATGGGTGAAGGACACACAAAATTACGAAAGACATGGCGAGAGTGACAAGTACCCGCCGATGGTCATTCGTCTGCGTTGTTCGCTTCACATTGTGAAGAATAGCAGTTGATCTCTGGGGCTTGCATGAAGCCGCATGTTTAGCTGATCCTTGTGCCCAAGGAGCTTTTCGTATATCCTCACCTCAATTATTGAGGTGAGTGCTTGACCCGCTCGAACGAACTTCTACAGGGCACATTGGATCTATTGATTCTGAAGGTCCTTACCACCGGCCCGAGGCATGGCCTAGCGATCGCGGACCGGGTTCGCCAGCTCTCCGACGACGTTCTCCGCGTCAATCAGAGCGCACTTTATCCAGCCCTCCATCGCCTTGAACATCAGGCGTGGATCACAGCCGAGTGGGGTGAATCTGAAAACAATCGCCGGGCGCGCTTCTACTCCCTCACCAAGGCGGGCCGCGCTCGCCTCAAGACCGAAGAGCAGTCCTGGGATCGTCTCTCCGCCGCCGTTCACGGTGTCCTCAAAGCTGTCTGAAAAGGAGCAAAGATGCGTCTACTCAGAAGTGCACTCCGCCGCGTTCACTCTCTTTTTCAAAAAGACGCTAGCAACATCGAACTTGGCGAAGAGCTAAGATTCCACCTTGAAAGCCTGATTGAACGGAACATTGCTCGCGGCATGTCGCCAGAACTGGCACGCATTACAGCCAAGGCAGAGTTCGGCAGCACGTCGCAAGCGATCGAAGCCACCTACGAATCTCGTGGAACTGCGCTTGTAGAAGACTTGGCACAGGACGTACGTTACGGGTTCCGCTCCCTTCGACGCCAGCCAGCATTTACTTTCGCCACCGTCCTCATGCTTGCGCTCGGCATCGGAGCTTGCACGGCGATCTTTTCACTGGTCAACGCAGTCCTGCTGCGCTCTCTCCCGTACGGTGACTCAAGCCGCCTCGTCTACCTGTTCACGCCAAATCCGGACATCAAGGGGCTCCCTGGGCCTGAAGTATTCGGTCCGAGCGACGCGGACTTTTTCGACATCAGGGCCGCGTCACGCTCTTATGATTCGATCACTTTCTTCAACCAGAAGATCTACAGCCTCAATGCAGGCGACCAGGCTCAGCGTGTGGGTGCGGCGAAGATTGATAGCAGCTTCTTCCATACACTCGAAGTCGAACCGATCATCGGAAGTGATTTCAAGGCGCAGGACGAGGAACCGGGTAGCAACCACGTCGTCATTATCGGTTACCCCCTATGGCAGTCACTCTTCGCGGGGGCGGCCAATATCCTTGATCGCAGCATCACCCTCGACGAGCAAACCTACAAAATCGTCGGTGTCATGCCAAAAGACTTCGGCTATCCGCACAAGAGTGAACTCGCCTACGGTAATGGCAGCATTGAGACCACCCAGATTTGGATTCCCTCATCTCTCACTCCGCAGGAAAAGGCGGATCGAGATCAATCGAGCGCCAACGCACTAGCCCGTCTTAAACCAAGCGTCACCCCCCAAGAAGCTCAATCAGAGTTGAAGTCCGTCATGGCACGCCTAAATCGGTTGCATCACGGTGAATTTGCCGAGGGTTGGACCGGCATGGTCAAATCCTTTCCTGAATACGTTCTCGGTCCTGTTCGCCCACTAATGTTTCTCCTTCTAGGGACAGTCGGCTTCGTCCTCCTAATCGCGTGTGGTAACGCCGCGAATCTTCTTCTTGCACGCGCCGCGAACCGACAACATGAGCTTGGTGTCCGCGCTGCTTTAGGCGCGAGGCGAGGCCGCATTCTACGGCAAATGCTCACAGAGTCACTCCTTCTTGGTTGCTCAGCAGGACTCGTGGGAGTTGGACTCGCCTACCTCTTCGTGCAGGGTCTTCTCAAACTCAATCCCGGTAACATTCCACACATGGCGAGCACATCGCTCGATCTCCGCGCCCTCTCCTTCGCCGTGCTGATTAGCCTCATCACGAGCTTCGCCTTCGGCATACTTCCCTCAATTTCAGCCTCACGCATCAACCTCACTGAGGTTGTCTCAAGTGCTGGTGCCCGAGGACTTGTCGCTAGCCGCCGTCGTCTGCGTAGTACGCTCGTCACGGCACAAGTCGCAATTGTCGTTATTCTTCTTGTCGGGGCTGGACTATTCCTCCGCAGCTACATGAACTTGCTTTCCGTGCAGACAGGTTTCTCGCCCTCCACCATCGCCGTCAACGTGGCCGTCACACCACGCTACGAGACACCTCAAAAGCTTCAGGCGTTCTATACAACTCTTCTTGAAAGAGTCGAAATACAACATGGCATTGATTCGGTCGGCCTAGTCAACTTCCTGCCACTGACAGACTCCGAAAGCCTCACTACTCTGACGGTAGACGGCGATTTGGGAGTGGATCATCCGTTAGTCGAGGAGCGAGCTATAACCTCCGGCTACCTCCCCGCGATGCAAACACCTTTGATCAGAGGCCGCAACTTCACCCCGGACGAGGACTTCCCTGCCCCGCATCCGGTAGTGATTGTCAATGAGACTTTCGCAAAACGGTTCTTCGCGGGCAAAGACGCAATTGGTCAGCATGTTCGCAAAGCCGCTGCAGCTCCTTGGTCGACGGTTGTTGGAGTCGCACAGGACATCCGCAACGAAGGACTTGAGACAGTCGCAGTTCCTCAGATATATGATCCCTTCTTCGATGGCAACCAGCCTCCGAATGGGGTTTATCTTGCCCTAGGCTCAACTCTTCCGAATGAGACGGTCCTTAAGACTGTTCATGCAGTCCTCCGCTCGATCGACCCTGGTATAGCTCTCTCCGACGTTCACGTAATGAGTGACCTTGCCACCCAATCTACCGCCCCGCGCCGTTTTCAAACGATGGTGCTTACGCTCTTCTCTGCCATCGCCCTCTTCCTCGCTGTCGCGGGAGTTTATGGACTGCTCGCCTATTCAGTTCGGCAGCGAACCAGTGAGATCGGCCTTCGTATGGCCCTCGGTTCCACTCGTATCGGCATCGCACGCCTCATCCTCCGCGAAGGATTGTCGCTTCTCATCACCGGGCTCTGCATTGGTATGGCTGTGGCTATCGGATCTGCTCGCCTGGTACGTAGCTTCCTGTACGAAGTTCCCGCGCTCGACCCTGTCACGTTCGTGATTGTCCCAGCGCTTCTCCTTGTCTCCACGGTTGCTGCCTGTCTAATCCCCACCGTACGTGCCGCTAGCACTGACCCCATGGCTGCCCTCCGACACGAGTAGACCGCGCCCTGCTACGCGAGCAAGAATCACCGCCCTTAGAACAAGGTGAGGGGGATAGGATAACGTTCAGGAAGCGAATTCACTAGGGGAGGCCCGTTCCATTCAGCTTGGTGATCTTTCGCGTCGCGATCCCTTCAACCGGATAAGAGCGAGAGATGCTACAGATTGCACAGCGAACGACGTGGCGCAGGATCCATAGACAAGTTCTGTCTTTGGCTTTAGCATGGTGCGCTAGGCGGCCATTCAGCCCGGGGTTCATCCATGTTGAAGAGAATGACCGCGGGAATGTGGTGGATCTGTGCTCTCGGTCTTCTGCACACATCCAGTCCAACACTCGCTCAATGTCCTGGAAGTACGAATTCCGCCGACTCCCCGACCCTCATCCACACTAGGGCACGTTCTGTACTCGTAGACGCAGTGGTCCTGGGGACGGGTGACAGGCTCATTGATCGGTCGGCTTTCCAGCTCTTGGAGGACGGGAAGCCTCAGCGGATTACCTCATTTGAGTTCCACGCCGCGTCCGCCGGAGCGTCACCAAACCGTGCGACATCTCTGTCCCCTTTCGATCCCGTCGGCGAGGAGCGCTCAAATCAACAAGTTGGGCAGATCGAAGGGCCAATCAACATCATTCTGATCGACACGCTCAATACTTCAATGGTCGATCAGCAGAGAAATCGCAAGCAGATCATCGCCGCGCTGCAGGAACTGCCGCCTGGTCAGCCGGTAGCTCTCTTCAGTATGGGCACCGAACTGCGCATGATCCAGAGCCCCACCGAAAGATCGGATATCCTGATCTCCGCAGCTGCAAACATGGCAGCCCGCTCGTCCCCGCTCTACGTTGAACACGGCCCTGATCAGATCCGCGAAGATAACTCGCTGTCGGGCGCTGACTTCAAAAAGCAAGCCTTGTCTCTCGCAACAATCAAAGATGCCGCGCTCAAAGCTCAGCTTGCCTCACAAAGCATTGAGGTTGCTCTCGCAGAGCAAGGTACCCGTAGGATGGATGTTCGTGTCGCGCTGACCATGTCTTCCCTTGCCCGGCTTGCGCAATTCGTACAGGAATATCCCGGAAGGAAGAGGCTCATTTGGATCTCGGGGTCGTTCCCCATCTCCCTTCGTCCTGATGCTGCGACGGGCTTCGATCCGAACCTCATCCGTGAGTACACCCCTAAGCTCAAGCAGCTTGAGACGGAGCTCGCCAATGCTCAGATAGCCGTTTACGCCATGGACGCACGAGGTTTGGTGACCGCCCAGCTGGACGCATCCATGGCCGGCTCCGACATTAATGCTGGCTTGCCTGGTAAGGCTCCTAACAGCTATCAGGACAGAGAGCAGGACTCTCTCCACAGCACCCAGGCGACTCTCCAGGAACTGGCGCAGAATACCGGCGGTAAGGCGTATCTAAACCAAAACGATCTCAGTCATGGCATCCGCGAAGCTATGCTTGATGGCCCTGCTTACTACAGCCTCAGCTATCAGCCCCCCGACACACCCGACGACGGCAAGTACCATGCAATCGAACTCAAGGTAGACGGAGCAAAGAAGAGCGATCTTCAGTACCGACGCGGCTACTACGCCATCGCGGCCCCAGAAGCCGGCGCACAAACTGCGCCCCGGACCGAATCGACACCGGGCCCCGATAAGAGACGCGCGGCATTCCGAGACTCGATGCAACAGAACGCCCCTGCTGAGAAGGGCATCACGTTCAAGGCGAAGTTGTCGCGCTCCCCTTCCACGAAACAGACCACCGTGGAGTACTTGATCGATTCGAGCTCTCTCATCGCAATGGACCAGCCGGACTGTGGCCAAAAGCTGAACCTTGTGATCGGTGCCGTTGGCTGGAAGAAATCGGATCAGAAACCAGTAACGGGTTTCAAGTACCTGGAGCAAGTCTTCACCCCGGACGCTTACAGCTCGATTCAAGTCAATGGTCTACGATTTCGCCAGACTCTCGAAGATTCCACGAACCGCATCTTTTTCAGGCTGGGGGTATTGGACCTTACCAGTGGAAAGATCGGCACCCTCGACTTCCCCGTTGAAGAGAAGCCGAGCACCCTCCCATGAGCGACGACATACAACACCGTCAATTGGCCTCTGTGCATGATCGACCGCTGTTGCTTCCGACCAGCCAACAACTAAAGATCCTGGTCTTCCTGTCCTGCGTCCTGTACTGCGCCGAATCCATAGCGCAGTCAGGAAGACAGAAGCTCCCGGAGCCTGGCGGAACAGATCAAACGCTGAACGCCATCCTTGATCGTCTGGAGCCGAACGTTCTCGACTATAGAAGATCCATCCCAAACCTCTTCTGCACGGAGAAAGCAGAGATCGTTCGGGTGGCTCCTCGAGAGGGGTCCGGCATAGACCCATCCGCGAACGTCCCCTGGGACCCCTCGTCTACCGTGGAAGTGAGCCAGCGCAGAGAATCCACGTTTCGGATGCAGCGGCTCTCGCCAGAGGGGACGGCTGGCATTTTTGAGGAGTCTCGGGTCGTGAACCTCGTCGATGGGAAGCCCCCTACCAAGACGAACACATCCGAGGCATCTCTCGCGATTGTCTACGGCGTTTTCAGCAATGGCCTCAATATCCTCTCTAAGGAAGGAATGGCCTGCTATGCCTTTAGCATCCATTCACAGAAGAAGAACGAGATCCAAGTCGATTTTGCCGACCGCCCCGATAAGGAACGAGGCACGAATTGCGCCAAGGAGGAGAAGGCATCTGGAAGGATCTTTGTCGATTCTGCCTTCATGCATGTCACTCGCATCGTCACTCGCGTTCCCCACCGTCAACTCGTTCCCGGCCTTTTCGGCTCTTGGGAATGGTCAGAGGAGTTCGCACCAGTCAAGCTATCAAATCGAGAGTTCTGGCTGCCAAGCAATATCCACTCACGGAGTGCATCGGACGACAGGGTCCACGTCTGGAAGCTGACAGCTCACTATGGCGAGTATCGACTCTTTCACGCAGACGCGCGAATCGTACCGTCAAACTAGCGCACCGAGAGAAGCACGTCGGGAAAGACAGCCGAGGAGGATTTGTGAGGTTTATCTACTGCGTAGCCGCAATCGTGTTATCACTTCCCTTCGTTCTTGTCGGACAGGTCCTCACGGCAAAGTCTGGGCCAGCGCCTCAAAAACCTTTGAGTCCAGGCCTGCTTCGAATATCAAAAGAAGATCGTGACGCTTTGCTGCGGCTCGATCATCGTGTGCTGCTGAATGTAGTCGTCACAGATCCCTCCGGAGCACCCGTCGGTGGACTCAAAGAGGAGGACTTCACGGTTCTGGACCAAAGCGGGCCCCAGGCGATAAACAGCTTCCAGATGGTTGAAGGCAATTCACCGACGGGTCGCGCCCACATCGTGCTGCTCATCGACTCGGTGAACAATTCTTTTGCTGACGTTGCGCGTCAGCGACGGGGCGGTCGATGCGTATCTTCGTCAGAATAACGGGCGGCTGAGCTATCCCGTCTCGCTTGCTCTCCTCTCCGATACAGGCTTACAAACAATCGACTCCTCTACGGATGGCAATCTCCTTTCCAAAGAACTTCACGACCAGTTTCCAAGACCTGGCAGATTCAGTTTCAACGGAGGCCCAAGTGGTGGAAACCAGCGTTTTCTGCTTTCAATCAAAGCCTTGAGAACTTTGGCTGCTAACGAGCGCGAGATACCGGGAAGGGCAATTCTCGTATGGATGGGCAGGGATGGCCCTGTCTTACGGACCCCGGATATGAAGCCGCTACCCTCGATGACAAGAAGTCATATTTCGACGCCCTTGTTCAGCTGTCGACCACATTGCGTGTCGCGCAGGTCACAATCGACAACATCTCTGCAGTCGATCCAGACCGCTTGAGCGGCGGTAGTCAACTGGACCGCCTGCACGGAATTGGTAGGCCCGAGGAGGCCGAAGCGCGAGACCTGTCTCTTGTTAACATGGTTCGACTCACCGGCGGAAGGGTGATGAACCAGCAAAGCGACTTTATCCCCGAAATTCAGCAGTGCCTGTTGGAGGCGGGCACTTATTACCGCATGTCCTTCGACCCTGAAGCTGCGGGAGGACTCAACGAGCTTAGACTCCTCACGGTCAAGCTCGACAAATCTGCTCTCATCCCAAGAACCTACGCACTTTACTATGCTCAGCCGTGAAGGTAGCACGTTGACGACTTAGCGGCCATCGACAAGGCGTTTCCTCTTTCCCATTACAAGCAGCAACGTGACGTGTTTTGAGTGCTTCGGGACTGGCTAAGAGGGCGACCAGAGGCTGACGAGGTCTCCTCCCTTTCCCGTGATCGGATCACTTGCCGGGAACGGAAGGTTCAACATCCTTTCGGTCGTTGCCACGTCCGGAGCGGACCGGCAGATGTCCCAGTGTTGCCCCACGGGATAGGCACCCACGACGAGAAAGCCAGGATCCGCGTGAACAAGATAATGCCCCGTTCCAGCGGGCAGCACAAGGATGTCTCCGGCACTGACCGTCACGTCATGACCACCTTCGCCACCCAGGGTCAACCGTGCGCTTCCGGCGGCGAAGCCGAGCACTTCATGAGCAGTGGAATGGTAGTGATGGAAGGTGTAAACGCCATTTCTCCACTGAGCCGGCCAAAGATTGCGCTGGAAATCTTCTTCCATCCGGCGATCGTACGACTTCGCCAGAAGAGCCTTCGACTTCGACCGTCGTGTAGACGGTCGAAGTTGCCGACAACCCGTTTCGCGGGATATATCTCAGCATTGAGCTTGTTTCAGCGGCCCCCGGTGTTGCCCGATTGCGTCGGAACAAGCTCACTGAGAAAAAACTTGCCGCCAATCCGACAGGAGCCAGGCAGACTAAGGGCCAGAAGAGGCCACTACGCTCCCTGTTGACCTCAGCGTTGTATAACTCCTCCGGCCTCCGTAAGGGTTTGGCCGTGGCCATTGTTGAGCTTAGTTCCGCTTGGGTTGCGAACTTATTCAATGTTCCGGTCGCAAGATCCAGAACGAAGTAGTAGTCGGTCGGACCGTCTTCCATGTTGGTCCTCCCTGTTTGGCCGATTATCTTCGCGCCGTCTGTGGAGAGCCGCTGAATATTTGTTATCTGGGCGCTCGCTGTACCGCGCCCGATAGAAGACATCCACGGCGTTTCGTCGAAAAACCAGAGGACGTAACCCTTCCCCAGTATGAGGTTGTTGTAGCCTTCCGATTCGTATGCACTGGAACGGGTCCGGTGATACTCGTTGCGAAGATGTCCAGAGGCGAGAAGGTAAGCGACGTACAGCGTGGGGATGAGGAATGCGATGATGACAATCGCGCCTCGGCCCTTGGTTCCCTTACGCGTCAGCCAGGTGGCACAAAGAGCGAACACAACTCCTACGACGAAAACTAGCCCTGGCGCAATCGCTCCAGCTTCCAAGAAGCTGACCGATCTGAAGGCCAACGGTCACCGCGCATCCCAGGGATTCAAGACCGGCACACCCGTAGTGACGAAGTCCGCAACGTTCCGTGTCACGACGGTCATGCTATGCACCAGAGCGGTCGCCGCAATCAGCGCATCACGCTCTCCTCGTCGGTCCGGCACACGCAGCGACGCACAGCGAAGCGCGACCGCACCATCGACCGGCAACACACGATCCAGAAACTCAGGCAAGACGTGATGCGTCATCCACGTCCGCAGCCGAGTGCCTTGGGCAGCGTCGCGCCGCTCAATCTGGAGGATGCCAAGTTCAATCTCCACTAAGGTCATCGCGGAGAGATAGAGAGTCCCAGCGTCCACACTCTCCACCCAGGCAATGACGTTGGCGTCACCCATGCCATCGCCAACCTTACGCAGTTCGGACAGCACATTGGTGTCGAGCAGGAACATCAGGAGAGGTCCGCTGGCTTCACGGATATTTGCAGCTTGGGTGGGTCAAATTCAATGCACGCAAGGCCCGGCATGGAAAGAGAGTTGAGGAGGCTCCGCCGCTCGCCGGAAAGCCGCTGATACTCCTCGATGCTGAGCAACACGTGGGCAGGCTTGCCCCGGTCAGTAATAAACACCGGCCCTTTAGAAGCCGCCTTTTTGGCTCGGCTAGTGTCCTGATTAAACTCCCGGCTGGAAAGAGTGGTGATCGCCATCGGTGAGCCTCCGCCAGCTTATTGTAGAAACATTACTACAACGAATCTACACGCGTAACCGCTTGACATCGTTTTATGTCCTAAACTAGGGACCCCCTGTGCATAGCAAGCCAATGGCCAAACCATGTGAAATGTTCCACGTGGAACATTTTCAATAAAAATCTTATAACCCATTTATAATCAACAGAAAAAATGGGGACTCGCCGATGTTCCACGTGGAACATTGGCGAAATCCACTCAGACCAGGATCAACTTGCACCCGAACGACTTGATCCGCTCCTGCAACTCCGGTAATAGGCTCTCGTCGCTGATTACAATATCCACCTCAGAGAACGATGCAATCAGCGACATACTCCGCTTGCCGAACTTGCTCGCATCGGCAACCACGATAATCTCCCTCGCCGCCCGCAGCATGGCCCGGTTCGCCATCGTCTCTTCAAGATTCGTCCCGCTCACGCCAAAATCGGGATCGCACCCGGCCCCGCAGAGAAAAAGCTTGTCCGCCGAGAACTGCTCCAGCATGTCTTCCGTCTGCCGCCCCACGATCGAAGCCGAATCGTTCCGAACCGTCCCCCCCATCATGATGATCTGCGTGTTGCGCGAGTTCAGCAGCTCCGCCGCAATATTCACGCCATTCGTGATCACCTGCAGATTCAAGATGTTCTTGAGATTCCGCGCGACCTCAAGCGCCGTCGTGCCGGAGTCGAGGATGATCGTCTCTCCTTCGCGCACCAGCGTCGCCGCCATCGCGCCAATCCGCTGCTTCTCTTTCGACTGGCTCTTGATGCGTTCGTGAACCGGCGACTCGCGGAAGACGGTGTCCTGGATGACGGCGCCGCCATGCGAGCGCTGCACCAGCCCGCGCTGGTCTAACTCATTCAAATCACTGCGGATCGTTACGGCGGAGGTATTGAACCGGCGCACCAACTCGTTGACCTTGGCCCGGCCCTCTGCCCGCAGAATCTGCAGGATCTGCATCCGGCGTTCTTCCGCCATCATGCCTTCCTGCACGGGTTCTTCTACTTTCATGCCGTTTGCGTGGCCCTCTCCGGCTTCTTTCTTCATCTCTCCCAATCAGTGCTCCTCAAATGCGAAGGAAGATCCTGTTCCGGAACATCCAATGAAGTATAAGCCAGTACACCACCAGAGCCAGCGCTCCGATAAACACCGGCTCCAGTGCCGTGCCAAAGACGTTCAGGAACCGCATCCCAAGATGAATGCGGAAGCTGCTTAGGACGAAGTCCTCAAACAGATGCGCGATCAAGTAAGCCGCAATCGAGTTCATGCCCACGACAACCAGCGGAAACACAATCCGCGTGTTCTTCTTCACGTCCACGAACCACGAGAACGCAGCTAAGAACAGGAAGCAGACACCGCCGCTCCACAGCGTCCATGCCGGTGTCCAGATGCGCTTCACAATCGGGTTGATGCCAGTGAAGTGCAGCAGCAGACCGCCAGCCATCAGAATGCCCGCAGCGATGAGGAACTTGCGGATAGGGATGACCAACGGGCTCTCAATGAACCATCGTCCGGCGGCAAGGCCAAGCAGCATGGTGCCAAGCGTCGGAATAAAGCTGAGCGTCAGATACCCGCCATCATTGAAGAGGAACCGGCTGGGCCTCGGAAGCAGGTTGAGGAACCACACATCGAAGGCCTGGCCGAGGTTGCTGTTCTTGTTCCAATGGGCCGCAAATCCATGCAGCAGGTGCGAGTGCCAGTCATCCGGGACGCCAACCGCGTTCCAGTCGAAGTTCGGCCCCGGAGCGGGATACAGCGCCCACGCCAGCCAGTATCCAAAGAGAATGACGCCGAAGGCCGTCCACTGCCAGCGCGGCTTCACTAACGTCAGCAGGACGGCAAACGTGTAGCCCATGCCGATCTGCGTCAGCGTGTCCTCGAAGGTGAAGTTCGTCATCGGACTCTGGATCGATCGCAGGAAAAAGCCCAGGCACATCAACAGGATGCTGCGCCAGATCGTGTGTCCGATGATCTGCGGAAACGTCTGTCCCTTCTTCTGCCGGCTGCGCAGTGAGTACGGCAGCGCCACGCCCACAAGGAACGTGAACGAGGGCTGAATCATGTCGTGCAACCCCATCCCCGTCCATTCCACGTGGCTCTGGTTGTAGCCGAGGATGTGCCACAGCGTACTATTTGGGAAGGATTTTGCGACCTCGCCAAATTGCATCACTTCGCCCATCATCAGCAGCATGACCAGGCCACGATAAGCATCTACAGCAACGTTGCGTTGCGGCGGCGGAGCGGCTACGGATGAGCCCATGAACGAATCTCCCGGAAGGTTTTCGACGGACGACTACCAATTCTTATTGCCGTGGTTTCGCGATGATAGCACGCAAATCCTTCGCTACCTTTCATTTTCCTTCGATACGCATGGATTATTGCTTTGACAGTGCATGCACGATGAAATAACCTCATCCGAAAGATACATCGGTTGCGATTGCTTGCGATTATTACGCCAAGCCGCCGCCAAGGAGATTTCATTGGATCTGAACCCCGAAGATATCAGCGCGACGGTAAGTGGATTTTGGAGCCGGAGACGATTTGTGCAGATGAGCGCAGCCACCGCAGTCGCAACCAACCTTGCAGGACTTGCGCAGGCCGAGACCTCCACGGCGGCGACCATGATCGACGTTCCCTATGCGAAGCGGAACCCGAAGATCGCGATGATCGGCACCGGAGGGCGTGGGACCAATCTGCTTGAGAACCTAATCGCTGCGGACGCGCAGATCGTTGCGCTGTGCGATGTGGTGAGGGATCATGCGGAAAATGCAGCGTCGCTTGTGAACGCGGCAGGAGCGAAGAAGCCCGACCTTTACACCGAGGGGCCTCATGACTACGAGAGGATGCTGAAGCGCGAAGACATCGACTTCGTCATCATCGCCACGCCCTGGCTGTGGCACGCACCGATGGCGATCTATGGCATGGAGCATGGCAAGGATGTCGCTGTGGAAGTGCCTGCCGTCACAACGCTCGAAGACTGCTGGAAGATCGTCAACACCTCCGAGAAGACCCGCAAGCACTGCACGATGCTGGAGAACTGCTGCTATGGCTACAACGAGACGCTAATCCTGCGCATGGTTCTCGCAGGCAAGTTTGGCGAGCTGCTTTACGGTGAAGGCGCTTACCTGCATGACCTTCGCGAAGAACTGTTCTCCGGTAAGGGTGAAGGCCTGTGGCGGCGCGATGAGCATACCAAGCGCAACGGCAATCCTTATCCCACGCACGGCCTTGGACCTGTCGCGAACTACATGGGCATTCAGCGCGGCGACCGGTTCGCGCACCTGGTGAGCATGAGCACGCCGCAGCGCGGGCTTGATGCATATCGCAAAGAACATTTGAAGGCCGACGATCCGCGCATGAAGGAAAAGTACGTGGAGGGCGATATGAACACGTCGCTGATCAAGACCGCGAACGGCCTGACGATCTGCGTGAAGCACACGACCTCTACGCCTCACCCGTATGACCGCGTCAACCAGATCGCGGGAACCAAAGGTATCTTTGTCGACTATCCGCCGCGCATCTACCTCGACGGCCAGAACGCCGATGAGGAGTTCGAGTCCATCGACAAGTGGAAGGAGTTCCAGCATCCACTGTGGAAGTCCGAGGGCGAGATCGCAAAGAAGCTCGGCGGCCACGGCGGCATGGACTACATCATGCTGTACCGCCTGCTGCAGTGCGTGCGCGAAGGTATAGCGCCGGACATGGATGTCTACGATGCTGCCGCGTGGTCTTCCGTGACGCCACTGAGCGAGGCTTCGGTGGCACATGGAAGCGCACCGCAGGAGTTTCCAGACTTTACGCGTGGGAAGTGGATGGTGCGGAAGGCTTCAGCGATTGGGACACAGAGCTAGAGCGCATATGGTCCGGGAGCAAGGCTCCCGGACCATACGCAACTTCGTTCATTACGAATTAGATCAGGGCGTGGCTGTATCCGTGGCACAGCGGAGAAATGCGGGGATTCTTCGCTTCGCTCAGAATGACGGCGGTTGTCAGAGGTGCTCTAGCGCGGTTGGCATCCCGATGCATACACTCGCAGAACATCTTTCACCTTGTCTACGATGAGCGAGGCCGCGTCTCCTGCGATCTCTCCGCTTCGCGCGCGCTCGTATTGCGCTGGCAGATAGAGGCTCAGGACGCTCTCAGGTATCTTTACTGCGTCAAGATTCGCGACGAGCTGTTTGACCGCCGCTGATATCTCCGGATAGTGCCAGTAGTAGCGCACGCGATCGCTGTAGCTGAAGCGGCGCAGAAGCGCCTGCTGTGCCTCGTCGCCTGCGTAGTAAGGCCGCCACGAATCGGGACGCGCCAGCATGGTCTCATCGATCACCTTCAACAGGTTCGACCGCGTCGGCGCGGCAACCAGCAGGTCTTCTATCGCAGCCAACGCATCCAGCGCTTCGCGGAGCGCGAACGTTAGCGCCGGGCCAACCTTGAGGATTGCGAAGCCGTCTTCTACCAACTCTCGATAGGCGCTGCCAAACTGATAGTCAGTCGAGTGCGCCTCGAAGACGATAGACGCTGCCTTCTGCTTTCTCCACAGGATTAATGCTTCGGCTTTGGCGCGCTTGTAGTGAACGACGCTATCGTGATCGAACTCCACTCCCGGCTGCACAACCATTGCGATCACCCTTTGCCATGCATCATCAAGGCCCTTCGCCGCGAAGGCTGCACGATGCACTTCGAGCGTATGCGCTGCGGCTGCAGGCGGAGTGATCTGCAGGCCATCTAGCGAGTGCGTCGCTCCGCCCGGTGTAGGAACTTCGGTGCCAATCACATAGACGGGCTTGTCTGCTGGGGCAGCGGCCTCCGCAGCCGTGCACAGTTTGACGCTTCGGCTCGCAACCTCTTCATCGCTGAGCGGCACAGGATCGCCTGCGCACGACATGCTCGCATCAAGATGGATCTTGGTGAACCCGGCTGCGGCGTATGCGGAGACCATGGCGATGGCGTGCTCCATCGCTTCTGCCGCTGGCAGATTCTTCCACGGGTTCGGGCCGAGATGGTCGCCGCCCAGGATCAGCTTGCTGGGATCAAGCCCAGCCTTCGCCACGATCTCTTCCGCGAAGATGCGGAAGTCGGCGGGCTTCATCCCTGTGTATCCACCGAATTGATTGACCTGGTTGCTGGTCGCTTCGATCAGCAGCAGGCTTTCCTGCTCCGCAGCAAGTTCGGCGGCGGCGCGCAACACCAGAGGATGCGCGGAGCAGACCGACGTAATGCCCGCTTGTGCGGCATCGCTTCCCTGCTTCAGATGATCCTGCAGTAGCTTCGACATACTCTCAACGATAGATCGTGAAGTCGCTCACGACGCGGTTGATCACGCCTGCGGGGCTCGGCGCATCCGGACGGAGGCCAAACGAGATCGACGAATACAGCCCGAGAAGCTGGCCGAAGATTACGTCCACCGGCGGCCTGTAGGCATCGGGAAACGAGCCGTCGATGCCGTTGAAGATATCGCAGAACGGAAGTACCTCCGCCTCGTTCGCATTGAGGCCGACGACGACGCAGGTTGCAGTGATCTTCTTCTCGCGAATCTCGCGGAGCAAGTCGATCTCGTAGCGTAGGCGCGCGCGCTCCGATGAAAGGAAGCAGATGAAGTCGGTGTCGGGATCGAGCGCGGCCATGGGGCCGTGGCGCAGGCCGAGCGAGGTCTGCCACATGGTCTTGATCTTGCCACCGGACATCTCGAGGACCTTGAGCGATGCCTCCTGCGCGACCGCCGCGAGCGAGCCTGAGCCGATCATGCAGATGCGCCGGCTGCCCCCGTTCGCCATCTTTTTCGCGAGCTCGGCAGAGTCCGCGAGAAACTTGTTCGCTGCGGCAATCATGTTTGTGAGGATGGGCTTGTACTCCGCGAAGCTCCAAGCATGGGCGAGGCACTGGCCGAAGATGACCATGTTGGTGAAGGAGCTGGTCATCGCGAGGCTGCGATCGTTCACCGCGTCGTCGAGGACTGCGGTGAAGGCGTTCGCGCGATTCGCGGCGAGCGCGGCCATGCGCGAGCTTGCGTTACAGGTGACGACCATGTGCGAGATCTCGGGATAGATTTCGAGAGCCTGTTCAAGAACGTTGACGCCTTCGGGCGAATCGCCGGAGCGAGAGAACGAGATCCAAAGGTAGCGGCGGCCGGGGATGACATATTCCGACATGGTCGGCAGCAGGCTTGTGCTGGCCACCGCGGAGGTCTCGCAGCCCCAGCGCTGGCGCAGGAGCAGGGCCAGCGACTCGCCGATGTAGTCCGATGTGCCGGCACCGATGAGCATCACAACCGGTCGCGCTTCGAGAGGGCCGTTCACGCCGGCGTGTTCCAGGAATGAGATGATCTCTTCGTGCCGCGACTCGAAGAGTTCGGCGGTCTTCTTCCAGGTCGCGGGTTGCTGGGCAATCTCTCGCGGCGTAAACGCCAGCCCTCGTGACTCCTGCTCAGCGATCGGCAGTTCCAGCAAACTGGTCAAGGCTCCCACGCGATGCAACCTCCAAAACGGTCAAATAGAAAAGTAAATGAAACAAAACACAAAAAATAGTAACATGAAATTCGATTATGAAAGCACAAACTAACGCTGTTGCCTCGTCCGATCGCCGTTTCGATGTGACCATCGCCGGAGAGATCAACCTCGACCTGATTCTCTACGGTCTGCCTCAGGAGATGCCGGTGGAGCGTGAGCTGCTCGCCTCGAACTTCCAGGTGACTCTCGGAAGCTCTTCGGCGATCGTCGCGCACAACCTGGCTGCGCTGGGGATGAAGGTGGGCTTCGTGACGCGCATTGGGCCGGATGATTTTGGCAGGCTTGCGCTGGAGCGACTGGCCGAGAGTGGCGTCGATCTGTCGCAGGTGCAGTCGGGCATCGGAACCTCAGGGACCGGGGTGACCATTCTGCTGCCGCATGATCGCGACCGGCATATGTTCACGTATCTCGGCACGATTGCGGAGCTTACGGCGGAGTCGCTGCCGCTCGATTACCTCGAAGACTCGCGGCACTTCCATCTTTCGTCGCTGTATCTGCAGCGAGGCTTGCAGCCGGGGCTGGTGGCGTTGCTAAGGCATTTGAAGGCTGCGGGGATGACGATCTCGCTCGATACCAATGACGATCCCGATGGCACATGGGGCGGCATCCTCAACGACATTCTGGAGTTTGTCGACGTGCTTCTGCCCAGCGAGGGCGAGTTGATGCGGATGACGGAGCGCTCCAGTTTAGAGGAAGCGCTTGAGGTGATGGGCAAGCGGGTTCCGTTGATCGTGGTGAAGTGCGGGGCTCGCGGGGCGCTGGTGTATCAGGATGGCTCGAGTGTTTCGGTACCAGGACTACAGGTCGTGCCGGTGGATACGATTGGCGCGGGCGACAGCTTCAATGCGGGGTTTATCAGCGCGTATCTTCGTGGCGCGTCGCCTGTTGAGGCGGCAAGGATGGGGAATGTGACAGGGGCGCTTTCGACGCAGGGTGCGGGTGGTACGGAGGCTTTTCGGGATGCGGTGGTGCGCGGAAGCTTTCTTGCTCAGCATGGGAGGTAGTGGCTTCATTCCCACCCATGGCCAGGTGCGAGCCATGGGTGGGGCACCCGACGTTTGTGGGTGAAAGGTCCGAGATGTTGTGGGGGTGCGACCGGGGATCCAGGTCCTTCGACTGCGCGCTCCGCGCTTCGCTCAGGATGACCGAATTTTTTCGTTGGGTTGAAGGGCTTGACTAGCGGAGACGGGGTAGGAGCTTCAGGGCGTTGTCGCGGTAGACCTTCTTGAGCACGTCGTCCGGGAGGAAGAGGCCGTAGATGTTCCAGCGGCCCTGGCGTGATGCGTGCGAGGGGTACTCGAAGTACTCGTCGTCGGTTTCGAGGAAGCGGTAGTAGAGGCGGTACATCTCGATGTCGGGCAGCAGGTCGGTGCCGAAGAGGATGCGGTCGGCGTACTTCAGGAAGATCTTGCGGGCGGTGTAGGGCTGGCGACCGAGCTCCGGCGTACGGGCGCTGAAGTCGATGAGGAGATTCGGCAGCGCATCGAGTTGTTCTTCCAAGTAGGCTAGGTCTTCGCCACTTTCGGCACAGTGCGCGCCGACGAAGGTTGTGGCGGGATGGCGCGCGATGACGCGATTGCGCTGTTCGAGAAGCTCGCGCTTGGTGACGGGCACGTCGCTGAAGCCCCAGTCGGGATGGGCTGCCAATTCTTCGTAGCGCTCGTTGAACTCGTCGATGGGCGAGAAGAAGGCGGAGGGGTCGGAGGTGTGGAACATGACCGGAAGATTCCACTTGCCGCAGGCTTCGAAGATCGGGGCGAAGCGTTCGTCGTCGATCTTCAGCAAGGTTCCACCGGTGTCGCGCAGGGTCAGGCCGAGGTCTTTCCAGAACTTAATGCCGACGACTCCGTGCTCGATTTGGCGCTGCAAGCGGTCGAGAGTGACCTGCACGAAGTCCGAGCGCTCGACGCCTCTCCAGTCCATCCAGCCGATGGTCGAAAATCGCTCGGGCGAGGCGGCGTGATACTTGTCCATCATCGCCAGAGCTTTTTCTCCTACCTGCATCGTAATGTTCACCAGATGCTCAATTCCGCACGCATCCATGATCGACAGAACGTCCTTCGGCTCCATGGAATCGAGGTGATTGTGATAGTCGATTACCGGGAACTTTGGCCGTTCCACGATGTGCGGCTTGCGCTGTAGAGTGGAACGAGGGTGGAAGTCGCTGAGGCGCAGGTCGACCTCGGCGGTGGCGCTCACCATGTCTACAAACTTGTCGGATTGTTCCGGTGAAGCGTCCTGTACAGCCATGCAGCCACCTCGAATCAATTGATATCTTTTGGTTACGTTTACTTTCGCCTTACACTATAGCCGCTCGGCGGTTCGCGTCAAAGCAGTCGCATTCCACATCAGTTTCTCAAGGATTCCATGACCGAAGGCAGCCCGCTCCGCTCCAGTCCCGCTTTCTACAGCAAGTTTCTGCTCTGTATCGCCGGATTGGGCGGCCTGCTTTATGGCATCGATGTGGGCATCAGCTCCGCCGCGCTGCTCTACCTGACCAAGACCGTAGACCTGACCGTGAGCCAGACCTCGATCATCGTCGCCGCCGTCTTTGGTGGAAGCACGGTCTCCTCGCTCATCGCGGGCTTCTTTGCGGATTGGGTCGGACGCCGGAAGATGGTCATCGTCAGCGGCTTTCTCTTCGCGGTAAGCGTGGCGATCATCGTTCTTTCGCATGGCTTCGTTCCGCTGCTGGTTGGCCGGCTGCTGCAGGGTCTTAGCGGAGGTGTCATCGCCGTCGTGGTGCCGCTGTATCTGGCGGAGTGCCTGAGCGCGGGATCGCGTGGCAAGGGCTCGGGAATCTTCCAGTTCATGCTGACCTTCGGCATCGTTGCGGCCTCGCTGACTGGCCTGTACTTCATCCACCAGGCAGAGGCGACCATCGCAGCAGCGGGCGGCAATGCCGCACTGATTCGCGCGGCGCAGGATCACGCCTGGAGGAGCATGTTCCTAGCGGTCATCTATCCAGGGCTGGCGTTTTTCATTGGAGCGTTCTTTCTGAGTGAGACGCCGCGCTGGCTCTTCAAGAAGGGCCGTCTGGAGGAAGCGAGTGCTGCGTTGCGCCGTGCGGTCTCCAGCGACGAGGCGGATCGCGAGATGCGCGAGATGCAGGAGCTTGCACTCGAGGACAAACAGCACACTGAGACAACATCGGGCTCTGGCTCACTGCTACAGCGTAAGTACGTCTATCCGTTTCTCCTCGCATGCGTCATCCTGACGCTGAACCAGACGACTGGCATCAACTCCGTCC
Organism: Granulicella aggregans; assembly: GCF_014203275.1. Taxonomy (GTDB): domain Bacteria; phylum Acidobacteriota; class Terriglobia; order Terriglobales; family Acidobacteriaceae; genus Edaphobacter. The sequence goes on along the minus strand of NZ_JACHIP010000004.1, from coordinate 802,239 downwards.
TGGGCTATCTGCTCGTCATCCTGAAGCAGGCTGGCATGACCGCGACCCACGCGGCACAGGGCGACCTGACCGTGAAGGTACTGAACTGCCTGATGACGATCGTCGGGGTCACTCTGGTCGATCGCAAGGGCCGCAAGTTTCTCCTGAGTCTCGGGACCGGTGGCATCGTTGTAGCGGTGCTGGGTGTGGCTTTCTTCTTCTACGCGTTTGAGTCGCACCGCATCGACATCAGCCAGCAGGTGAATGCACGCATCCAGGGCAACACGTTGAGCCTGAGCGCCAGCGATGTGAAGAGCTGGTCGCCACAGGGCGGCTCAGGGCAAGACTCAGGCGCCATGGGCCTGAGCATCCTCTACTCCTACGGCAGCGGCGATAAGCTCGCCACGCTGGTCAGCACCGACTCGGCACCGCTCGCCGTCGCGCCCGAAGTCGAGGCCGCAACGAAGCCGCTCATCATCCGCCACGCTTTCCTCAGCCGCATCCCCGCCGAGCGGACGGGGTGGTTCGTTACCGCCTTCCTCGCGCTGTTCATCGCAAGCTACGCCGCTGGCCCGGGTGTGGTCGTATGGCTTGCCCTTTCGGAGCTGATGCCGACGCGTATCCGCTCCGCTGGAATGGGCATCGCACTGCTGTTGAATCAAGGCGCATCCACGCTGATCGCGGGCGTCTTCCTTCCAGCGGTCGCGAACTTCGGCTACTTCTCCATGTTCCTGTTCTGGGGGGGCTGCACCACGCTCTACTTCTGCACGGCTATCTTCTTCCTGCCGGAGACCAAGGGCAAGACGCTCGAAGAGATTGAACGGAACTTCGACCCGGCCCGCGCGTAGTTGCGGCTGGGTTGGCCAATTTTGAGCAGAAGTTGCAAGACGAGTCTTGGAACGTGTGGCAAGCTGAACTGTGCGCTACAAATCGACCATCTTGTCCCTCCAATGGCTTCGCCGAGCGGCCGTCTGCGCGATCCTTACGTCCGTGCTCTGCATGCAGACGCCGGCGTTCGGGCAGGTGGGATCGGGTTCTCCAGACGCTTCGGCGCATGTGCAGGTAAGGACCAAGGCCGGAGACATCACCGAACCGACTGCGAGTTCCGGCCAAGCCAAGTTCCCGGGGCAGGCGCTGGATCAGGATGCGGTGGTCTTATCAGCGGTGCCGGCTGACCCGCTGCTGCACAACGATCCCTTCAGCTTTCTGCTGGTTCCGTTTGACCGGAGCATGAATGAGCTTCGCAAGGAACGGAGGCTAAGTCTCGCGGCGACTTACACTGTCGTCGACCAATACGCCACCGAGACACCGGCCGGAGTACGTCATAACTGGGCGACGGGGCGCTACGATCTTGTGGGCGGATGGAAGGCCTATGACCATGGAGGCAACGCGGGATCGTTCAGCCTGCTGGTGCGTTCGGGAACAAACATCGGTGTCAGCGAAAAGTTCAATCTGAGCGACAGTCTCGGATCGGGCCTGGTGTTGAACTGCCTTCCGGGCGGTGGCCCGCAACGGCCTATCACGCTGAATGTTTTGTACTACCGGCAGGACTTCTACAAGAAGAAGCTGGCCTTCTATATCGGCAAGCTCCATCCCAACGAGTTCATCAGCCTCAGCCTCTACAACAATGATGAGCGCAGTCAATTCCTGAACGCTGAGAACGATGGCAACCTGACGATTCCTTCCGATGGAACCTACGCCGGGGGAGCGGCACTGGAGTACCAGGCCACGGAGCACATCTACGTGCATACGGTCACGGTCGACACCGAGGGCGGACAGGAGCGGAATCTCAAGACGCTGGCTGACAAGAAGTATCTGAATGCCGTCGAGTTCGGATGGAAGAAGGGCAGCCCCACCCAGCAGCAGCACATCTTTCGCCTCGCCCTTTGGCGGAACGACACTGCGGATCAAGGTAGTGGGGCCGGTGTCGGATTTGGCTCGGACTATGAACTCAAGAGTGGCTGGGTTCCGTTCGGAAGAGTTGGCATTGGGACCGATCGCGGATCTTCCATCAAGAGAGTCTTCGATGCCGGGATCGCCAACATCCGTCCATTCGGTCGGCGGGGAGATATGTTCGGCGCTTCATTCACGCTGAACGACCCCAGCCATGGTGCGCAGCATCACGAGAGTCTCTTCGAGACGTTCTACCGGTTGAGGCTGACGCAGAGCCTGGAATTAGGCCCCGATCTTGAAGTATCGATTCATCCGACGAACAGCAAGCCGGCCTATACGACTGCGTTGCTTGGATTCAGACTGCGACTGATTCTCTAAGCAGCGGGCTAATTTAGTTGCTAGTTCGTATCCGGACGAATTTGCGTTGCACGAAATTGCTGCGGCTCTCGCTTTCCAAGTAAGGGATATTTCTAGTTCGTGCATCCATCCACTGGAAAATCACCGGAAATCCCTGCCACGCATCGCGCGGACGGTAGGGAGAGGCGGATGAGCCATGTTATTCAGCCATCACGAATTGCTGCATGCCTCAAAGGAAATTGCTGAAGCCACAAATTCGGGCGGCAGTCCGCATCTACTGAAAAAACTAGAACGGACGGCTGATCAGGGTAAGATGCACGCTATACTCCCGACTAAATATGTTTGGGCGGCGCCTATGGCTAACCTGGAACCGGAGCTGGACGGCTCGGGTAACTCGATTACCGCTTTGCTGGTCCAGCTGAGCGAAGGCAACCACGCGGTGGAAGACCGCCTGATCCCGCAGGTCTATGCTGAGTTGCGCCGGGTTGCGGCCCACCATATGCGCTTTGAACGCGGCAACCATACGCTCCAGCCAACGGCACTTGTCCACGAGGCTTACGAGCGGCTGGTGCAGCCGCACTCCGAGATCGCATGGCAGAGCCGGGCCCACTTCTTTGCGACAGCTTCCCGGTTGATGCGGAACATCCTGGTGGACCACGCCCGCGCGAAGCACGCCGGTAAGCGCGGGGGGTTGCAGCATCAGGTCTCTCTCGACGAGGCCTTTCTTCCATCGAACGACCGGTTGATCGATGTGCTGGTGCTGGACGATGCGCTTGACCATCTGGCGACATTTGACGCTCGGCAGGCGCGGATCGTGGAGCTTCACTTCTTCGTCGGCCTCAACTTCGAAGAGATCGCTGTGGTGCTGGGCGTTTCCGTTCGGACAGTGAAGAGCGACTGGGGCATGTCCCGCGATTGGCTGAGAGGAGAGCTGACGAAGCGGCCATGATGACCCCTGAGCTATGGCAACGCCTGAAACCGCTTTACGGTGCCGCGCTTGACCTGCCAAGCAGCGCGAGGGAGAGGTTTGTCACCGATGCGTGCGGAGATGACGTTGAGTTGAGGCTGGAGCTGAAGACACTGCTCGAGGCACACGATCAGAAGACGACCACAAGAGATGGGCCGCTGGTCGATCTGCTTAACTTCAATCACGGGCCTGGACTCTTTCCTGGAGCTTCTGTGCTGAACCGGTACCGAGTTGTACGACGCCTTGGGTCGGGCGGCATGGGCGAGGTCTACGAGGTGGAGGACCGCTTTCTGCAGGGCGTGCATGTCGCCATGAAGACGATCCTGCCGCATAAGTCTGATGATCCTGATCTCCAGAGACGCTTTGAGCGGGAGGTACTGCTGGCGCGCGAGGTAACGCACCCGAACCTGTGCCCGATGTACGACATCGCCCATTGCGATGACCCGCCGCCCGGCTTCCTGTTCCTGACGATGAAACTCTTGCCAGGAACTACGCTCAGCGAGCGATTGAAGCATGGCGAGCCGATCTCACCAGAAGATCGGTTGGCGATTCTCAGCAAGATCGCGCTGGGGCTGGCGGCGATTCATCACGCGAACATCGTTCACAGGGACATCAAGCCGGGAAACATCATGCTCGACGGCACTGGTCCGGAGCTGCGGCTTTGGATCACAGACTTTGGGCTCGCCCGGGCTTACGAGATAGAGACGACGGCGGTGGAGAAGAGCATGCTGGCGGGGACGCGCGGCTACATAGCACCGGAACTCTTTCTGGGCCAGACTCCATCGCAGGCGAGTGACCTTTTTGCCTTCGGCGTGGTGCTGCACGAGCTCTTCGTTGGCGAGAAGCCTGCGGCCTCGCCTGACGGTACCTCTTACACGTTGAGTTCACGGCTGGCCTCTCCCGATGTTCCTGACTTTTGCGTCACGCTCATCACAGAGTGTCTTAGCCAGGACCCGAAGCGACGATGCGTGGCCTTTGAGGAGGCGCTCAAAGAGATCGAGCCAAGCGGGTCTCGTCGCTCGCAGCTGGTTGAGGTGAAGAAGTTCTGGACGCGGCGGCGCTTTGCAGGCGCGGCTGTAGCTGGCATATGCGTTACTGGCGGGGGCGCGTGGTGGCGATGGGATGATCTCGAGTACATCTTCGAACCTCTTCCAGACCATCGCTCGGTTGCGTTGCTGGCGTGGCCTGATGGCCAGCTCTCGGCGGTAGTATCGACCGTGCTCGAGTCGATCGGGCAGCGCCTGGCCCGCGCCGAGGCTTACGTGAAGGACCTGCTGATCGTTACTCTCAGAGACCTGCCGAGGGGTGAAAAAATGCCATCTGCTCCTGCGGAGTCCGTCAGCGCGCTGGGAGCGAACCTGGTGCTGGCGGCGTCGCTCGCAAGCGTCGATTCAATGCACACATTGACGCTGCAGGTGCTCGACGCGTCGAGCCAGCGCTTGCTGCGGAAGGCGCATGTTTCGCTGCCTGCAGCACAGTTGAGTCAGATGTCCGAAAAGGCGACGCGAACCGCGGCCCGGCTGCTCGGAGTGCCTGAAAACGAAATTGAGGTTAAGGACAAGGAGGAGTTGAAGCGGGTCTCGCCCGAAGTGTACCGCATCTTCAGTGAAGCGGAAGAGCTGGCCGCCCGACCGAATGACACCGGACTTGAAGCCGCCCTGTTGAAGTATCAACAAGCCGTGGATCTGGATAAAAGTTTCGCTCTCGGCTATGCCAGGCTGGCGATGGCTTACATCACGGGATACCGGGATGGCGATCCTGCAAAGCTGACGCTTGCACAGGACAACGCCACGCTTGCCTACAAGTGGAACCCCGACTCCGCCAAAGGTCTTCTGAGCCAGGCGATGGTCTATGTCTACTCAGGCAAGACCGAACAGGCACTGGTCTATTTTGCGAGGTCTCTGAAAGCCGACCCAGGCAACCCCGAAACCCTGATCTACAAGGCGGAGGCTCTGCGGGAGACACAGCACTTGTCCGAGGCGGAACAGGTTTACCGGGACATCAGCCGTGAGCGTCCGAACTACTGGCTGGCGCACAACGAACTCGGCTGGACACTTTCTCAGCAGGCGCAGTACCTGAAGGCCGCGGACGAGTTTGCTGTCGCTGCGGCAGCCGCGCCGAAGGTTGCCATGCCGCTTGCCAATCTTGGGATCATGTACCTCGCAATGGGTAAGCGCCAGGAGGCAATTACGGCCTCCCAAAACAGCCTGGTACGCGCTCCCAACAAGGACGCCTACATGACGCTGGGGGACATCGCCTTTACCGACGGAAAGTATAAGTCTTCGCTCGAAAATTATCAGAAGGCTGCCGCTCTTCGACCAGCCGCCCACATGATCTGGAGAAACATCGGCGATTGCTACTCCGTGATGGGCAACGCTGCCCTGGTGAAGGAGAACTACGCCAAGGCCACGCGGTTGCTCGCGGCCAACCTGGCTGCGAATCCGCGCGATGCTTCGGACTGGGCCATTCTTGCCTTCTATCACGCGAAGATCGGCGACTCCTCAAACGCTCAGACCGACCTTAAGAATGCCGAGGACAGGGGAGCGACCGATGTTGAATCGCAGTTCATGATCTCCCAGGCGCTGGCCCTGCTGGGCAAGAAAGAGGAGGCGTTGAAGATGCTCCTATCCTGCATGGACCGGGGACTTTCGCCAGTCGAGGCCGGACTTGCGCTCGATTTGAAAGAGATTGAAAAGGATCCGCGGTATCTCTCCCGCGTCTCCAGGCTCCGGGCCCCGAAGAGTTCCACCTAACCCTCAAGTCTCGATCCATCCATTGCGGCAACCCGAAAGGACTCTCCTCCATGTCTCGAATATCCGTGTATCGCACATCCGGACTTTGCTTTCTAGTCTTCCTGATTGGCGTCGTAGTCGGCGGCGCCCTGATCGCATCGATTCACCAACCCAACCACATTCATCTGTCGGTGCTGCCTTATGAAGGCGTCAATGTCAGCCCCGAACCGGGAGACGTGATTGACTGGTCTTCCTATGGGCAGGACAACCCGCCGACTATCACGTTCAGCCCATTTACAAGCTCGCCCTGCAGGGATAAAACCCCCGGCAGCACATGTATCTACGCCGGAACCCGCGACAACATCTACACCTACAGCTGCAGCGGTTCCGCGATCTGTGACCCCGGCATGGGACCGTCATCTGGAACAAAGGGCGGAGGTGGAAGTGGCAACAAGTTAGCCTATGTTTCCGGATTGCAGCTTCTCGCCACAGCACTTTACAAGGTCGATCTCCCCGTCGACAGGGTGCTCGGCCTGGTTGCGGAGCCTGCAAAGCCCTACGTCCCGTTTGGACCACCCTCGCCACAACCCTTCGCAGGTGACGGGAGCGCCGATGCGGAGGTCAATTGCGACAGCTCCTCCAATAAGATACAGATCGACAACCCAAGCATTACGAAGCAGGTCGGGCGGTCGATCTACTGGCTTGGCAATCCTTCAGTCTCGATCGCTGTGGATCCATCGATCTGTAAGGGTGACATGTCATCGGCTCGTGCTATCCAATCGTGCCAGGTAATCAAAGCGGCCCCGGCTACTGCGTACACCATCACCGATGCCGCTTGCACCGCTCAACCTACCCTGAGCACCCCAACCATCACAACCACCCCGTAGCGATAGAAAAAGGACGTGGCGAGGGAGTTTCCCACTCGTCACGTCCTTTGCTGAATCAGAGACCGACTGCCTTGGAGAGCAGCGTTACCAGTGAGAGCTGCCTTGCTAGCGTGTCGGCTCAAGCAGAGCTACCTCCACCTTCGTCGGTTCGGCGTTTCCTGCGGCGACCTCGAGCTTCCTCATTGCCTTCTTCTGGTCGAAGGTGAGGTGGCTGGCCTTTCCCGGCAGCCAGACCTGGGTGAGGAAGTATCGCTGTCCATATTTGCGGAAGACGATCTTGCCCTTGCTTGCCGGCTGCAGGTCAGACGTAGTTTGGGTAATGGCCATCACGCCCACCGATCGGCCCCTGATCAGGGTGATGGCCGAGGACTCCCTGCTGACGACGTACTTGCCCGCAGGGAGATGCTGCGATCCGTACTCGAACGCGAACGGCGCAACGAACTGGACCCGATCTGCCTGGTACTGCGCTTTGGTTGTGGTGGACGACAGGCCGATCGCAAGAGCGGCCGCGACATAGATTGCACGAGACTTGAAAGATGAAAGTGCGTTCATGATGGTTCCCCTTTGAGAGGGCGTCTCAAGGACCGCCTTCACTTATCAAGGCGGTTCTATCCATCAAAACGTGCAACTTGTTCGCAAATTTATTTCGCACTGTTCAGGTTTCACCGTTCAAGGAAGGGCCGAGGCAACTGGGTTGGCAGCAGACATCCAGCCTTGATGTACAACTGAGACGTATCCCACCTCGCAAAGCGGAGACTGAGAACGTATGAGCTACATTCTGGCCGATGGCTGGTTAATCACGATGAACGCAAAGCGCGATGTGATGGAGAGCGCGAGCGTCTGCGTAGTGGGAGACCGCATCGCGGCGATCGGTACGCGAACCCAGATGGCCGAGCGCTATCCCGAGGCAGAGGTAATCGACTGTTCTGGCAAGATCGTGATGCCGGGGATGGTGAACACGCACACGCATCTGTTCCAGACACTGCTGAAAGGTCTGGGCGACGACATGGTGCTGAAGAAGTGGTTCACCTGCATGACCGGGCCGAGCGCGATCCATCTGACCGCTGACGATGCACGCGCGGCGGCGATGCACGGGTGTGTGGAGTCAATACGGGGCGGAGTGACTACGGTACTGGACTTCATGTACGCACACCCTCGGCCGGGCATGTCGCCGCAGTGGTCGGTGCGTTTGAGGAGACAGGTATGCGCGGGTTTGTGTGCCGGGGCTTCGCTTCGATGGGCGAAGAGTACGGCACGCCGCGTGAGTTGATCGAGACTCCGGAGAAGGCGCTTGGCGATGCACGCGAACAGATACGGCGCTTCAACAAGCCGGGAGGACGCGTGCAGATTGGGGTAGCTTGCAACATGATCTGGACGGTTGATGAGGGGGGTTACCGACAGACGCGCAAGCTTGCGGATGAAGAGAAGGTGCTGGTCACGACGCACATTGGCGAGACCACGTTCGAGCTCGAGACGGCGGCGGCTAAGTATGGAAAGACCGACACGGAAGTTCTTGCAGATATCGGATTTCTCGGGCCGGACGTGGTGGCTGCGCATTGCGTGCATTGCACGACGGATGACATCCGGCTGCTGCTGAAGCATGATGTCAAGGTGTCGAACAATCCCTGCAGCAACCAGTATCTTGCTTCGGGATGCGCGCCGATCCCGGAGATGCTGAAGGCCGGTCTGACCGTGGGACTGGCAAGCGATGGGCCCGCGAGCAGCAACAACCACAGCATGATCCAGGCGATGAAGTTTGCCGCGCTGCAGCAGAAGGGCGTGCACCAGGACGCGGAGATCATTACGGCGGAGACGGTGCTGGAGATGGCAACGATTGGGGGAGCGCGCGCCGTCGGCCTGGAAGGTGAGATCGGTTCGATCGAAGTGGGGAAGAAAGCTGACATCGCCGTGGTCGACTACGATAACGCGTGGATGACGCCGATCCATCATCCCGTATCGGCGCTGGTGTATTCGGCGCTTGGGCATGAGGTGGTGACGGTGTTGATCGACGGCAACGTGGTGATGCGCGACGGCGTGGTGAAGAGCGTCGACGAACGTGCGGTGCGGCGGAGCGCGCAGCTTCATGCTGACGCCTTGACGGCGCGTGCCGGGACGGATTCGTTCAAGCGGAGACCGTGGCGTTCGGCGACCATGTAGCTCGGTTCACGCCTCTTTTGCGTAAGGCACGGCGAGAGCGGCGGGTCTTACGTCGCGGCCACCGAAGATGCCGGAGATGGCCAGGATTGTGACCACGTACGGGATGGACAGAAGCAGCTCTTCGGGCAGGTGGGTGCCGAGGAGTTGCAGCGAGAGTTGGAGTGCGTCGCAGGTGCCGAAGACCATCGCGGCAAGCGCGGCCTTCCAGGGGCTCCAACGGCCGAAGATGACGATGCCGAGCGCGATGAAGCCCTGGCCCGCGACGATGGAGTCGCGGAAGAGGCCGATCTGTGCGAGCACCAGGTAGCCTCCGGCGAGACCGGCTGCCGCGCCTGAGATCAGCGTTCCGAGATAGCGCATGCGCGGGACGGAGATGCCTGCGGCATCGGCTGCGCGGGGGTTCTCACCTGCAGCGCGAAGTCCAAGACCAAAGCGTGTGTGGAAGAGTGCGAAGTGGGCGACGACTACGAGGACGAGGGTCAGGTAGAGCGGAAGTGTCTGGCTGAAGAGCGTTGGTCCGACGATCGGCAAATCGCTGACCCAGGGAATGTGAACTGCCTGGAACATCGCGATGGGCCCAGGCGATGCGTGTGCAAGCGTGCGGCGATAGACCGTCGCCGCGATGCCCAGAGCGAGCACGTTGAAGACGAGACCGACGACGACCTGTGAGGCTCGAACGGTGACATACATCCATGCGAGAAAGAGAGCCGCAGCAAAGCCGGTCAGCATCGCAGCGAAGAGAGGGAGCCACAGGCTGCCGGTGTGGATCGACGTCAAGTAGCTGGCGAGAGCGCCGAGCAGGAGGATGCCCTCGATGCCGAGGTTGAGGATGCCGGAGCGTTCCGCGAAGGTCTCGCCCAGAGCGGCCAGAAGAACAGGGCCACCGAGACGTATGCCAGCGGTGAGCCACGTGACGAGGAATGCCTGACTGAAGACACTCATGCCTGCATTGCCTCCTTCTTCGAGCGCAGGGCCGCGAAGTTGAAGCGGTAGTAACGGAGCATCGAGCTTGCGAGGACGAAGAGGACGATCAGCGATTGCAGGATGAACGTGATCGAACTGGGGATGCCGGCGCGGCGCTGCATGGCATCGGCCCCGACGGTCATTCCGCCGTAGATGAGCGCTGTTGGCAATACCGCAATCGGGTTCATCTCCGCAAGCAGAGCGACGATGACGCCGGTGAAGCCGACGCCTCCGCTGATGCCATCCATGAGGCGATGCTGCACGCCGAGGATTTCGGTGAGACCGGCGAGAGCTCCCAGACCGCCAGAGAGTGCAGCGGCAAGCAGTGTTCGGCGAGCAACGTCGATGCCGGCGTATCGCGCGGCAGCAGGGTTGAGGCCGCTTACGATGAGTTCGAAACCAAGCGGAAGCTTGCGCAGCAGCATCCACACAAGGAACGCGGCGGCGAGTGCGATGAGGACGCCCGCGTGCCCACGCGTGCCGGGGATGATGAAGGCGAGCCACGTTGCGTGGGGAAGTTGATCGGTCTCGGGCAATGAGCCGGGGGCGCGCATCGGACCTGCGACGAGGTACTTCACGATGAGGATCGCAACGTAGTTCGACATCAGCGAGATGAGGACTTCATTGCCGCCGAAGCGCGCGCGAAGGATACCGGTCAGGCCCGACCAAAGCGCCCCCACAGTAAAGCTGATCAAGACCGCTGCTGGGAAGAAGAGGAGGGGTGAAAGCGACGCGGCCCATTGTCCCGGGGCGGTTGCGAGGGCAAGCCATGCGGAGGCCGCCGCTCCGAGTGTGAAGCAACCTTCAAAGCCAAGGTAGGTGAATCCGGAGCGGCAGGCGACGATGGTGCCGAGAGCGATCAGTGTAAGAGGAGTAGCCTTGACGACCGCGTAGCCGAAGCCGCGGAGTGTGCCGAATGGCTCGTGGAAGAGCGCGTAATAAGCGGAGAGAGGATTCGCGCCGAAGTCGAGAAAGAGCAATGACGCGATGGCCATGGCCGCAAGGATCGCAGCGAGCATCGTCGTTGCAATAGCGGCGGGCGAGTTGTTTGGAGTGAGACGGCGTACTAGCAATCTCATGGTGGGAATCTCACGAAGACACCCCGGTGGGTTCGAGTGGAGTGCCTGCCATCATCATGCCGAGTTGTTCGGCGGTGGCGCTTGCGGGATCGACGACGCCGACGATACGACCTTCGTACATGACGGCGATACGGTCGGCGAGGTTCAGCAGCTCTTCGAGCTCAGCGGAGACAAGTAGGATTGCCGTACCCTTGGCGCGTTCACGCAGCAGCTCTGCCCAGATTGATTCGATGGCTCCTACATCGAGGCCGCGCGTGGGTTGTTCGACAACGAGAACTTTTGGCGCGGACATGATCTCTCGCCCTAGAATGACCTTCTGTAAATTGCCTCCGGATAATTTCGAGGCGTGAGTCTCATCGTTCGCGCCACGAACGCCGAAGCGAGTGATGATCGTCTGTGCCCTCGCTCGGATAAGCGTCTTGTTGAAGAGGCTATGGCGCGTATTGGATCGCGGCTGCGTCAGCATGGCGTTATCCGCGATGGAGAGATCAGCGACTGAACCGACGTTACGGCGATCGGCCGGGACATAGGCGAGGCCAAGAGCGCGACGCTCGGCAACCCGGGCCTCCGTAATGTCGCGACCGTTCAAGAGGATGCTGCCACCTTCGATGGTGCGAAGGCCAAGAAGCGCCTGCGCAAGCTCGGACTGGCCGTTGCCATCTACGCCAGCGATACCGAGGATCTCGTGGGGATGTAACTCCAGCGAGATATCTTTCAACTTCCGCTGACCTGCATGATCGCGAACGGAAAGTCTCTTGACGCTAAGGATGCTCGGGCCTGGTGGAACTTCCAGCTTGCTTACGCTGAGATTCACGTCGCGACCAACCATCAGCCGCGCCAGCTCCGGGCCTGAGGTATCTTCTACGGCAACACTTGCGACGTTGCGGCCGTCCCGCATTACCGTAACGCGGTCGGCGAGCTCCATGATCTCGTGAAGCTTGTGCGTGACGATGAGAATGGACCGGCCTTGTGCGCGCAGTCCGCGCAGAACGGTGAAGAGGCGGTACTTTTCGGGTGCTGTGAGTACCGCAGTCGGTTCGTCAAGGATAAGGACGCGGGCATCGCGATAGAGCAGCTTCAGGATCTCGACGCGCTGTTGAACGCCAACGGGAAGTGTACCGGTGATGGCGTTGGGATCGACCGCAAGGTGATGCTGCTCGCTTAGTTCACGAATCCGACTGGCTGCTCGCTTGAGATTGAGCATCGCACCCGTGCCTTCGCGCAGGCCAAGGATGGTGTTCTCCGCGACAGTGAAGGTGGGAACAAGCATGAAGTCCTGGTGCACCATGCCGATGCCAAGCGCGATCGCATCCGCGGGCGACGTGATCGATACACGCTGGCCGTCGAGCAGGATCTGGCCCGAGTCCATGGCGTGGAATCCGTAGAGGATCTGCATCAGCGTGCTCTTGCCCGCTCCGTTCTCTCCGAGCAGAGCGTGAATCTCGCCGGGTCGCACGGTGAGGTCGACAGCATCGTTGGCGATGATGCCGGGGAATCGCTTCGTGATTTGGCTGAGCTGAATCATTGTTGAAGCGCAGCGACGGCTGCAGAGACGTCGATCTTGCCTTGAGCGAGACTGGACCAGAGTTGTTGGAAGGTAGACCAGGCCTGGGCGGAGACCAGTGAGGGATTGTATTTGCCGTGGGAGCCGGCACGAAGCAGCCACATCTTGTCGACCGTGGGATGCCACTCCGTCCCGCCAGTGAAGGTGCGATTCGCCACGGCATCGGCGGTCGTAGTGACCATGCCCGCGAGATTCATCTCAAAGCTGGTGGCCATATGATTGGGGGCGAGCGAGGTCTGATCGGAGTAGCAGCCCATGACCTTGACATGCGCGGATGAGGCGGACTGAGCGACCCCTTGGATGACACCGAGGCCGGTGACGTCGGCGGCGTGCCATATGACATCGCAGCCGGTCCCGATCAAGGTGCTTGCGGCCTCGCGGCCCTTTGCCGCGTTGTCGTAGTCACCGGTGATGATGCCAAGGCCGCGGATACCGGGCACGGTGCGTTGCGCGCCTGCAATGAAGGCGAGCTTCATGCGTTGCTGGTTGGGATCGTCTGCGCCGCCGACGAAGCCGACTGCCTGGCGCTTGTTGGAGATGAGCGCGGCCAGGGCTCCGGCTGCGTAGGCGGCGTCGAAGTAGCCCATGTTCACGAACATGACGTTGCGTGGAACGGGATGATTTGGGATGAAGCTGGTGACGAAGTACGCCTGATGCGGATAGTCGGGTGCGACATCGAGAAGGGCGCTCGAGAACTCAAAACCGTGGCCGAGGATGAGATCGAAGCCGTCGTCAGAGTAGCCGCGCGCCACCTGTTGGACCTGTGCGAGCGTGATGTCTTCGGCGTAGGTGGCATAGAAGCGCGGATCGGCGCGCAAGCGCTCGATGCCTTCGTAGGCCAACTGGCCCCAGCCTCCATCGTTGATCACGCCGGTCAGGAGGAGAACGACCTTTGTGGGGCGCCCTTGTGCGGGGGCGCGGGGAATGAGGCCGCCTAATGCGAGCGTGCTCGCCGAGTTAAGAAAGCTGCGCCGCGATATTCGCAACGTCGGTGGCCTCTTCAGGTTGGGGTGCTTTGCAGTGATTGTAGCGGCTGCGGAGCGTCGGCTAGAACCAGCTCCTCTAAATCGTCCTTAGCCGGGTAATCCGAGCGATACCCGGCCACGATCGGTCGTCCTGCGGCGACACGAATGTGAGAGTCTGTTGCAGTACAGCCAGGAAGGTCGGAATTTATGCCAGCGTTGGAATGGAACCACTCATACTGGGGTAAGGATTACAGCTGGAGTGAGGGCGGAGACGAATGGAGCGTCACCTGGGGCGGAAGCGAAGCGCAGTGGTTCGGGTCACTCTATCCGCGCCTTCATCGGATGATCCCCGCGCGTCGAATCCTCGAGATAGCGCCCGGTCGCGGACGATGGACCCAGTACCTCATTCCGATGTGTTCTGCCTTCATTGGCATCGATATCGCTGAGTCCTGCGTGGTCGAATGCACCAAGCGATTCGCGAACGTCGCCCATGCGGGCTTCATTCAGAACGATGGCACATCCCTCGCGTCGGTTCCTGACGCGAGCTTCGACTTCGTCTTTTCTTTCGACAGTCTGGTTCACGCTGAATTGGATGTCATGCAGCGCTACATTCCGCAGATCGTCCAGAAGCTTGCGCCCGGAGGAAAGGCTTTCCTGCATCATTCGAACTTCGCGGTATGCGACGACGGCGGGCAGCAGCCGCCCCACGGGCGCGCTGCTTCAGTTTCGGGTGAGATTATCGCCGACCTGGTCAAGCAAAGTGGTGGGAGGATGCTGGTCAGCGAACTGATTAACTGGGGCTCGATCGACACCATAGACTGCCTGAGCACATTTGCGAGAGGGGATGATCCGGGGCCAGAGCATGTGCGACTGACGAACCCTCGCTACATGGAAGAAGCCGCGCTAATCCATGACTTTCAGAGTTACTACTCCAAGCTCACATAGTTTTCAGACATTGACCGACTGGTGTCGACGAGAGCGCGCAAGCTCGATGCGACGCGCTCGAAGACGGGTGACCAATCCTGCCGGTTGAACTGGCGGAACAGACGCGCCGTTGGATACCACGGCGACTGCTCGCCTTCGAGTCCCCATCGCCAATCGAGCGGATCGTAGAGGAGTATCCAGACCGGCTTGCCCATAGTGCCAGCAAGGTGAGCGACGGCCGTGTCCACCGTGATCACAAGGTCGAGGCCTGCGATGATTGCGGCCGTGTCGGCAAAGTCCTTCACGTTGTTGCAATCTGCAACGAAGCTGAAGTTATTGCCTTGCTCGTTCGCCTGCTGGGCCGGCTCCCCGGTCTGAAGCGAAGTGAATTCGATGCCTTCGATCGTTGCCAGCTCAGACCACTGAGAGAGTGTCGTGGAGCGCAAGCGGTCACGCTTATCGTTCTTATTGCCTGCCCACACGATGCCCACCTGCAACGTGGGCTTCAATTGAGTCGACGATGCGAAGCGTTCGGCGAAGCTGCTTGACGGTGGTGGGATCGTGGCGGCGTTCGTATCGAAGATGTAGGGCAGGCTCATCAAAGGCGCACAGGTGGCGAACTCCGGCAAGGGATCGCCCTGTGCGATGCACTCCGCAACGCCAGGTACACCTTGCAGCAGAGTTTGCAACGAACGTTGAACCTGGAGAATGACCCGGCCACCTCGCTGCGCGACCAACTCCGCATAGCGGGCGAATTGCAGCGTGTCTCCCTGGCCCTGCTCTGCGTAGAGGAGGATCGTCTTACCTTCAAGGGGCGAGCCATCCCACAGCGGCTGATCGAAGGCACGATGCTGATCGACAAACTTGTCTACCTGCTTGCGCCATTCGTACTCTTTCCAGCCTTCGTGGAACTGTTGGTGCAGGAGAAGCTTCTCGCCGAAGTTCCAGCGGTATTCCGCCGAGTCCGGCTGCTCGCGCACGGTTGCCTCAAGCAGATCAAGACCTTCCGGATCACCCAGCGACGACTGCACCAATCCCAGGTTATGTCTTGCGATCGACGAGTCGAGAGAGATCGTCAACGACTGGCGATAGAAGTCCGCAGCCTCGCTCAACTGGCCGCGATTCTGTGCAATAAATCCAAGCTGCGTGTAGGCTGCGGCATTCTTTGGATTGAGCGTGAGTGCTTGCTCCAGCGCCTCGATGGCAGCCGATTCATCACCATAGATGCTGAGGTGTTTTCCAAGATTGAAGAACGCTTCATCCGACTTCGGATCGAGAGAGGTTGCTTTGCGGAAGGCCGCTTCGGCCTCGTCGATTCGTTCCAGATCAGTAAGCGTCGCGCCAAGATTGTTCCAGCCTGCCGCATCGCTTGGCGACAGTTCGATGACTTTGCGATACGTCGCCAGGGCCTCTTCAAGTCTGCCATCGGCTCTCGTCAGGTTGCCAAGTTCGAGATGCGCGGCGGCGTGTCCTGGATTGAGGGAGAGCACCTTCAGCAGATGCCCTTCAGCAGCGGTGAGATCGCCAAGCAGTACAGCTTGCTTCGCCAGGTTGAACCAGCCATCGCTGGAGTCTCCTGTGATCTCTATCGACTTCGTGAGCGCAGTCTTTGCTTCCTGATGCTGTCCAAGTTCACTCAGCGCAAGGCCAAGATTGTTCTGAATGTCCGATGCGCCCTTAGGAGAGAAATCCAAAGCGATACGGTATAACTCGATCGCTTCGAGAACGCGGCCATCCGCACGCAGGACGTTGGCGAGATTGAAGTGAGCGTCGGGGCTTTCGGGGTCAAGGCGAATCGCAATGCGGTAGCTCTCTTCGGCTTCGTGCGTCTTGTCGAGCAACAGCTGTGCGTTGCCGGCCGCGATGAATGAGGGAGCGAAGGAAGGATTCAATTTTGTGGCTGTAACGTAGCAGTTCAGGGCAAGCTGGGCGTTGCCTTCACGCTCTTCAAGACGGCCCACGGACATCTGTGCTTCAACAGAGCGGGCAGACAGACGCTGGGCGGTCTTCAGGGATCGCCTTGCTTCTCTATCCCCACGTTCGAACTGAAGCTTGCCCAGGTTCAGGTGTGCCTCGCCATTCTGCGGATCGACCCGCAGCGCACGCCGATAGCTCTTCTCGGCAGCGGCCGTGTCCCCACTCTTCGCCAGAAGATTGCCGAGGTTATTGTGATAAGCAGCCATGCGCGGCTTCAGCGAGATTGCTTCATCGATGAGGCGCATGCCGTTTGAATGGTCTCCCTGCTGCCCTTTGAGTACCCCAAGCAGGTGAAGCGCGTCGGCATTCTGCGGCTCCCGTGCCATGATCTGGATATAGCACTGCTCTGCGCTTGCAAGATCTCCGCGCTGGTGCAGCGCGATGCCTTTGGCCACTAACTCAGCGACCGGCTGATTGAGTGATGCGATCAATAGGGAGTCCTTTTCAAAACGCCGGCTGCGAGAGCGGCTGTAATGGTGTCCCCCGAAGTATAGCGAGGCTGTCTCATAACGCTGTACAACTTTCCTGTCATCAAATACGGGTCTGGTTTCGCTATGATCTTGAGTGTTAGCGTGCCCATCGAAGTAGCACGGTGCACTGGTTCAAGCCAGGGATGAGATAGACCGTTACTGATTGTTGTTCTGCACTACCTGGCAACCCCCTCCCTTTCTTGAAAACTATTTAGAAGTCCTAACGGTCCAACGTCTCGCACTTACTTCATGGAAGCTGCTTGAGACGAGAGGACAAGCGTCAGGATGAACAAGACAGGTCACCAAAATCTCCCCAAGGTTCTTGGCATCGCAATGGTCAAGAACGAGCGGAGCATCATTGAAGCGTTCGTTCGGCACAACATTCGCTTTCTCGCAAAGCTCGTGGTGCTCGACAACGGATCGATCGATGGCACAAGTGAGATTCTGTCCGAGCTCGCCGTAGAGTTTCCGGCCTTGCTGGTCGTCCAGGATGAGCGTTTCGGATATACGCAGTCAGAGATCATGACCGCGATGCTGCATCAGTACCAGGCGGCGTTTCGCGCGGACTTCGTGATCGCGATCGATGCAGATGAGTTTCTGGATGTTGCGGATGATACTTCTTTCTTCGCCACAGTGAATCAGATTCCCGCCAACGGGTTCGGCCTCATCCCGTGGTGTACGTATGTGGTCACACCGAACTTTGACCCAACCTCCGAACCTGACCCGTTGAAGGCCATGCAATGGCGCAGAAGGCAGGAAGCGCCTCAGTACTTCAAGGTCGTAATGCGGCTTGACGGTGCCTCGGCTGCTGATCTCTCGCTGGTACAGGGCAACCACATGATCGAATCCTTGACGGGCAGAGATATCCCGGGTGTCGTGATTCAGGGCTTGCGGCTGCTGCATTACCCGGTACGCTCAAGAGAGCAGATCGTCGCCAAGACTGTCGTTGGCTGGATGGCTTACCTCGCCGTTAACCCGCAGGCGGGAGATAACAAGCTGGGCGATCAGTGGCGTACAAACTTTCGTCGCATTGTGAGCGGAGATCGCCTCGATCATCAAATGCTAAGCGAGATGTCTTTGCTGTACTCGCAGACGCCTCGCAAGATCGATTGGTCGAATGATGTCGTGCACGAGGGATCGCGACTCGTCTTCGAGCGACGATACTCTTCCGGCCTGATGCTCGATACAGTTGAACTGCTTGCGCTCTCCTGGGAACAGTCGATCACTAACTCGCGACGCCTGGCACCGACTGCCAAGATTGCTGCGCTGATTGGCGAAGAGAAGCCTGCGGCCAAGTCGGGCGATGCGACCCCCGACAGTCTGCCCGCGGAGGTTGTACCTTCGCCGAACACCGCAGTTGAGGCATTAATCGCCGAAGGGAAGATCGACGAGGCCCTGGAGTTGTTGAGCCAGTCCATCGCTAAGCAGGAGACTGCGGAGCTTTGGAACGATTGGGCGACGATTCAGTGCGCTCGTGCACAACATGATCTCGCGGAGCAAGGTTATCGGCGTGCACTTTATCTTCAGGAGTCGCACCGTTCTTCCGCTGTCAATCTCGGCATCCTGCTTATGAGCCGCGGCAGAGTCCAGGAAGGCACTACCTTCGTTCAGCCTTTTGCTTCGACGCTTACGAAAGATGAGCAGGATGCGATCACCGCGCTCTCAGCATCGTTCGCGGGAACAGAGTCGGAACCGCTACCAGCAACGCCGCAGATCGCCTTCGCTCCGCAGAAGAAGCGTTTCCTTGTGGTGGTGCGCGCTGGCGATAACTCACTACATCCTGAATGGCTTCAGGGGTCGGAGGCGAGAAACTGGGACATGATCGTCCACTCCTTCGGCAACGAGTGCCCGTGGGAAGACGAGGAGGGCGTCGAGATCATTCGCGCAACCGGGGCGGAGATCAAGGGGCCCAAGCTGCGCGCAATCCACGCTCTGTACGAGCGCAAGAAGGATCACTTTCTCTCCTACGAGTATGTCTTCTTTCCGGATGATGATCTTGCCGCGGATGTAGAGACCTTCAACCGCATCTTTCTCCTCGCCGATCACTTTGGGCTGCACTACGCCCAGCCCGCGCTGACGCACGACAGCTTCATGGGTGCGTGGGGGATCACGATGGAGAACCGGTCCTTCCTGCTCCGCTATACCAACTTTGTTGAGGTGATGGCTCCGGTCTTCAGCCGCGCTTATCTCCAGCTCTGCGCTCCGAGCTTCATCGAAAATATCAGCGGCTACGGCCTTGATCTTTTATGGTCAAGCTGGATTCCATCGCCATGGAAGATAGGAATACTTGACGCTTGCCCGGTGAAACACACAAGACCCTTTCGCGTTGGGAAGTTATACGAAACTTTGAAGGAATTGGGTTCCAATCCGGATCAAGAGCTGGTTGACTTGATACGCAAGTGGAAACTGGTGAAAGAAGAAGAGCAGATTGCAGGGAGAGTAGTGATACCGACTGCCAAGATCAGGGGCGGTATTTTGCGAAACCAAACCAAGGTTACGGTTCAGGATGGGCAGGGAATGCTCCTGCTGCAATCGCTGATCAACGGATTTCCAGAAGAGATCTCACGCGATCACGAACAAGCGATCAGCCTTCTGCTTCCAGTCATTCAGAACACGATGGATTGCTGGAGTCAATACCGTTTGGCGGGACAAGCCGGCCAGTAAGCGGCGCTATAGTTCCGCAGGAAGTAAGTTCTCCTCCAAGAGAAGGCGGCGCAGACCCTCACGCAGGCTGATCTTCGCGTGCCATCCCGGCAGTCTCGTTCCCTGCCAAGGTACCATCACTTCGCGGTCGCGATAGGCTCGGGTGCCGAAGGTTATTGGAAGCGGCTGCTTCGCGACATCTTCGAAGATCGCAACAACCTCGCGTAGAGTGTGGCGCTCTTCGTTGCTTACGGCATAGACCTCATGTCTCGATGCCTCGCTACCCTGCAGGAGGCTGGCGGCATGAAGGAAGGCCCTGCAGATATCGTCGACGTGAGTCAGGTCGAGTATCTGCTCTCCGGGCGACATGCCCAGTGGCTCGCCCATTCTCAGCAGGTCGATGAGGAGAGCGAGCAGCTTTCGGCGCGTGTCATTCGGGCCGTAGGTATCGAATAAGCGAAGCGTGATCGCCTTGAGTCCGGCGGTTTCCACGTAGTAGAGCAGGAGATCTTCGAAGGCCTGCTTGGTCGCGGCGTACAAGTTGACCGGCTCATACCCATCGCCACGGAAGCTTTGCCACGCGGTGCCTGTGTTCACCAACGTCTGAATCTGCGCGAGGCGCATCGCTTCAAGCAATTGCGTGCCGAAGAGAATGTTTGAGGAGATCAGCGCATCGATCTGATCGGTATTGTGTTGAGCGAGAAAGAGAGAGCCCAGGTGAAAGACTGTCGTGGGGCGGAACTCTGCGACCGCCTCGACCACTTCGGAGGTCTGTCCGGTATAGGTATAGACCTTTGCTACGGATGGAAGCGGGGCAAGGCTTGAGGCGGATGCAGGGCGTGCAATGGCTGCAATCTGCCAACCTTCACGGCTCAGACGATCAATCAAATGTGAGCCGATGAAGCCGGAGGCTCCGGTGACAAGTGCGCGAGGAGCTTCGGCAGCGAAGGTCATAGGCTGAAGGGGCTTTCAAACTCCGAGAGTGTTTGGAACACTTTGTCGCGCTCTGAAAGGATGGGATCGTTGACTGGCCAGGGAATCTTTGCGGAGTCCCAGCGAATGCCGCCATCGTGCGCTGGCGAGTAGACGCTCGATTGCTTGTAGTAGAGAAGAGCCTCATCAGAGGTGACGCAGAAACCATGCGCGAAGCCGGGTGGAAGATAGACTGCATTCGCGGCCGTTCCGCTTAGGTTAATCACGGCGTGCTGGCCGTAGGTGGGCGAGTCTCTGCGGAGATCGAGGGCCACGTCGAACACTTCGCCACGCGCGCAGAGCACCACCTTGGCGTGCTGCATAGGCGGGACCTGAAAATGGAGTCCGCGCAGCGTGTCCCGGACGGAATAAGTGAGATATTCCTCTTGAAATTCCGTACATAGGCCGTGCTTTTGCCATAGCGGCTTATGGAAGACCTTCGCGAAGAAGCCACGCCTGTCGCTGACTACAGTGGGCCGTATCTCAAAACAGCCGTCCAGGGGTGTCGCTACGAAGTCGATCTTCGGGTAGGGCAAATCACTCATGGTCTCGGGCGCCTTAACAACTCTTCATAGGCCGAGATCTGTTGAAGCGTAAAGTCGCGCATCGCAAGACCAGGCTCTGAGCTAGCCTGCCAGGTTTGATACCAATCCACAAGCCACGAGAGAGCAGCATCGAGTCCAAGTTGCGGCGTCCATCCCAGGTGATGGATCGCGCGGCTGATGTCGAGCTTCAGATAGTGGGCTTCGTGCGGGCCGGTGTGCTCATCCACAACCCAGCTCGATCCATTGCCCCATAGCGTGGCCATGTGGTCGGCGATCCAGGCCACAGTCTGGGCGTCATGCTGCATCGGGCCGAAGTTGTAGGCTGTGGCAAACTCACTCCGCGACTTCGGCGAGCCCATCAATAGCTTTTCCGCGAGGCGAATGTAGCCGTGCAGCGGCTCGAGCACATGCTGCCATGGACGAATCGAGTGCGGGTTGCGGATGTGAACTGGCGTGCCTGAGAGGAAGCCACGAACTATATCCGGGATCAACCGATCAGTCGACCAGTCGCCACCGCCAATAACATTTCCCGCTCGTGCCGTGGCGATGGCTACGCCATGCTCTGCGAGCTTGGCAGGATGAAAGTACGACTGGCGGAACGAAGCTGCTGCGATCTCGGCGCATGCCTTCGAGCTTGAGTAAGGGTCGTAGCCTCCGAGGGGATCTGTCTCGCGATAGGGCCAGATCCACTCTTTGTTTTCGTAGCACTTGTCTGTCGTAATGCAGACCACTGCCCGAACGGAAGGAGTGCGTCTTACCGCGTCGAGGAGATGCGCAGTGCCCATCACGTTTGTGGCGTAGGTCTCGATTGGCGAGTCGTACGAAGTGCGTACCAGCGCCTGCGCGGCCAGATGAAAGATGACTTCCGGGGCGAACTCGCGAAGAGTGCTCTCAAGGGCACTCGCGTCGCGGATGTCCCCGCGGATGTCTTCAACAGCGGATGCAACTTGCGCCGTCTCGAAAAAATTAAGCTGAGTTGCTGGGTCCAGAGAATAGCCCCGTACCGTAGCACCGAGATGCGTAAGCCAAAGCGCGAGCCATCCACCCTTGAAGCCCGTGTGGCCCGTCAGGAAGACTCGTCTGCCCTTCCAGAACCCGGTATCCACTACCAGCTCTTCCATGGCGCCTGTCCCTTGTTCCAGAGCTCTTCGAGGTGCATCTTGTCTCGCAGCGTGTCCATTGCCTGCCAGAAACCGCGATGGTGGAAGGTGCATACCTCGCCCCCCGCAACCAGCGCCTCCAGGGGTTCACGCTCAAACATCTGGCTGTCGTCCGTGACAGCATTGATCGCCTTCGGCGAGAGGACAAAGAATCCGCCGTTGATCCACCCAGCCTCGTCGGGCGGCTTTTCCTGAAACGACGTGACCGTGGTTCCGTCGAGACCAAGCACGCCGTAGCGCGAAGACGGCTGAACGCTCGTGATCGTGACCAGCTTTGAGTGCTCTTTGTGGAACTTGATCGTGGCTGCGATGTCCACATCCGAGACCCCGTCGCCGTAGGTCATACAGAAGCTTTCTTCACCTTCAAGGAAGCGGGCCACGCGGCGCAATCTCCCACCTGTTCCGCTGGTATCTCCGGTGTCAACGAGAGTCACACGCCATGGCTCCGCGGCCGATCCGTGGACGGTCATCTTGTTGCTCGTCATGTCGAAGGTTATGTCGGAGGTATGAAGGAAATAATTGGCGAAGTATTCCTTGATGACGTAGCCCTTGAAGCCGCAGCAGATGATGAAGTCGTTGATCCCGTGATTCGAGTAGAGCTTCAGAATGTGCCACAGGATAGGGCGGCCTCCGATTTCGACCATCGGCTTGGGGCGAACGCTAGTCTCTTCGGCGATGCGAGTTCCCATGCCACCCGCAAGAATGACTGCCTTCATGCGCAACTTCCTCCGTCAAGTCATCATAGTCGCGGAGTCGGTCTATTCATGTTGCTTGTGAAGGTGCGTGTGTCCCCCAAATGGGTAATGTCTTCGCGTGAACTCATGGCTGCGACCTGCGATTCAAGATGTATCCTTAAGGCACTCATGACTGAAAAGGCCAGCGAACTCCGGAGACAGATACTCGAGCTAACCGTTCAATACCATGCGGAGGCGTTCCCTGAGACCGCGTTCGAGCCAGGCCGTTCCGCGGTTCCAGTCTCGGGAAAGGTCATCGACGCAGAGGACATCGCCTCGGTCGTGGACTCCGCGCTAGACGGATGGTTCACCACGGGCCGCTTCGCGAAGGAGTTCGAGCGCAAGCTTGCCAGGTTTGTGGGTGTTCGTTCGGCGAGCCTAGTCAACTCCGGGTCGAGCGCCAATCTTGTGGCTCTGAGCGCGTTGACGTCCCCGAAGCTGGGTGACCGCGCATTGAAGCGCGGTGACGAAGTCATCACGGTGGCTGCGGGCTTCCCGACCACCGTCAATCCTATCTTCCAGAATGGACTGGTTCCCGTCTTTCTCGATGTCAACCTGCAGACCTACGACATCGATTGCACAAAGCTGGAAGAGGCGTACAGTCCCAAAGTAAAAGCTGTGATGATTGCTCATACGCTGGGGAATGTCTTTAATCTGGATGCGATTACCGCCTTTTGCAAAAAATACAATCTATGGCTGGTTGAAGATTGCTGCGACGCTCTGGGATCGACTTTCAGAGGACAGAAGGTGGGCACCTTCGGCGACATAGCTACCGTGAGCTTTTATCCCGCACACCACATCACCATGGGTGAAGGCGGAGCGGTACTTACGAACACGCCTGCGCTTCAGGTCTTGATTGAAAGCTTCCGCGACTGGGGCCGTGACTGCTGGTGCGAGCCCGGCAAAGACAATACCTGTGGCAAGCGGTTCGACTGGCAACTAGGCACGCTGCCCTGCGGCTACGACCATAAGTACACCTACAGCCATGTGGGCTACAACCTGAAGGCCACGGATATGCAGGCTGCTCTTGGCGTCTCTCAGATTGCCAAGCTTCCGCAATTTATCGAACGCCGTAAAGAGAACTTCAAGTGCTTATCGGAGCAGCTGGCTTCTTTAGAAGAGTTTCTTCTTCTGCCGGTAGCTGCGGAACACTCGGACCCTAGCTGGTTCGGGTTCCCCATCGCAGTCAGGGTGGACGCCCCTTTTAGTCGCGATCAGTTGACTAGAGCTTTGACAGCGAAAGGTGTCGGAACGCGCCTGCTTTTTGCTGGCAACTTGTTACGGCAGCCGGCCTATGAGGGCTACAAGCATCGAGTCGTCGGGGATCTAAGCAATACGGACTTTGTAATGAACCAGGTCTTCTGGATCGGGGTCTATCCGGGACTGACAAAGCCGATGCTTGATTTCGTAGTCGACGTCATCACGGAATTTATTCAATCGGCCAAGAATGGCCTGCTAACCCTCTAGTCGCGGCGGACGACAACCATGCGCATATCGCTGATGAATCTCGATAGAAGCACCGATCGCCTCGCTTCGTTCCTTGAGATCAATCAGCATCTCTCGGATGTCTATCGCGTTCCCGCTGTAGAGGGCAATGCGCTCGACCGGGCGAAGCTGCGTGAGGGCGGGATACTGGCCGATGCGATGCCGACTTACACCGATGGAGCGCTGGGCTGCGCGTTGTCGCATCTCGCTCAATGGAATCTCGCCGCAACAAGTGGCGGCTTCGTTACGATCGCGGAAGACGACGCCATCTTTCATGATCAATTTGAGGCGCTGGCTGAAAAGGTCGTCGCTTCGCTTCCCGCTGATTGGGACATCATCCAGTGGGGGTGGAACTTCGACTCGATCCTCGCTTTCGACTTGCTGCCAGGCATCTCTAACTCTGTAGCGGTCTTCGACCAGGCGAAGCTGAGAGACAATATACCGGCATTCATGCGGCTTCCCATCACGCCGGTTGCGTTTCGGCTGCAGCGCTCACTGGGGACTGTGTGCCAATCAATCTCCCCTGCTGGAGCGGCGAAGCTCCTCAAGCATTGCCTGCCAATCCGGCCCATGGAGGTCTTCTATCCTGTGTTGAACCGGAGTCTTCAGAACACGGGAATCGACAACATGATGAACGACCTCTACCCGCAGATCAATGCTTACGTTTCGTTGCCGCCCCTGGTGGTCACGAAGAATGATCATGGAGCGTCGACGGTACAAGGGAACGGCTGAAGGTAGACCGCGAGTGTAAGCGGCGCATCATCTATACTCTGGATTCAGACCCCGTGCGCCCCGCCGCAATGACGTCATCCCCTCTGCTGGAGGCATCCCATCGAATCGGCCGTGCTCCCGAACCTCGACGTTGCGACCAGCGGCATTGAACGCTTTGCCATCGAGCCTGTTCCCGACCACCTGAAGACCGTTCGCTGGCCCGATCTGTTTCTTCTCGTCAGTAATTTCCTGATCAATCCCTCAACCATCGTCATTGGCGGTCTCGCTGTCGCATCCGGCCTCTCATTCGGCGCGACCGTCATCACATCTACGCTGGGCATCCTGACCGCCTTCTCGGCCTACATCATCATGGCCACGGTCGGTGTTGACTACGGCATCACCGGGCAGGTCGCTTGCCGCATGGTCTTCGGCATTCAGGGTGCCAAGTGGCTTCCGTCCATCATGCGTGTGATCGCATCGACCTACTGGTTCGCGGTGCAGACGATCGTCGCAGCCAACGTCGTTGTCGCCATCCGCCACCAGGTCAGCGGCGCTGATTCTTCGGTCGTACTCACCGGGTTGGTTCTTGCGACGCTGCAGGTGATTCTCGCCCTCGCCGGGTATGACTGGCTCAAGAAGTTGTCGCGGTATGGCTTCCCAATCAAGATCGCCGGTATCGCGTACATGTTCTGGCTGCTTGCGCATGTGGCCCAGCCAAACTATCGCCCGTCTGCGGTTCTGCAGTTTCATCAGCACAGCGGATGGCACTATGGTCTGTGCGCTGTGTGGCTGAACAGCATGGTCGCAGCGTGGCTGACCATGATTACCGATGCTGCGGACTTCTGCCGGTACACGCGCAGCCGCCGCGATATGTGGTGGGGCACCATGCTCGCAGGCCTGCTGGCGACCGCGTTCTCGGTGTCGCTGGGCGCTTATGGGGCTTGCGCATCGCTTGGGCGTGAGACCAACCCGTTCTCGCTCACGGCCACCATCGATCCACACTGGTTCACGCTGACTCTTATTCTGCTGGTAATCACGCTCGACGAGACCACCATCAACGTCATGAACCTTTACACCGGCGGACTCTCGCTGACCAACTTCATCGAGCGTCCCGGGCGTTTCTGGAACACGCTCGCCGTCGGAATCGTGAGCGTCACGCTTTCCGCATTCCCGTTGCTGCTGACCCGCCTTCTTCCCTTCACGACGTTGCTTGGCAATCTCTTCGCGCCGGTTGCCGGAGTTCTTCTGTTCCACTACCTGTTCATCGCGCGAATGCACATCGACGTGCCCGCGCTCTTCGACCCGCACGGCATCTATCGCTACTTTCATGGCGTCAACGTTGTGGCGATGGCGTGGTGCGTTCTCGGATACGCCTTCTACTCCGTCCTACCGGTAGTCGCTCTGCCTGCGGTGGTCACACCGATCGTCACCGGCCTCGGCTATCTTGTCACGATGCGACTTACAGGCATTCGCAAGCTCGCTTAATTTATGACCACACCGCGCAGCGTCATCTTCGATACCGATCCATCGCCCGACGATGCCGTAGCCTTCCTCGCCGCGCTCGTTTCTCCGGACGAACTTGAAGTGCTTGCGATCACGACGGTGGCCGGAAACGTGCCTGTGGAACTCACCACTCGTAATGCTCTCAAGGCGCTCGAACTGGCCCGTCGCACCGACGTTCCGGTCTACGCAGGAGCTGCAGCGCCGCTCGTCCGCAAGCTCATCACCGCCGAGCATGTTCACGGACGGACCGGCTTCGACGGATACGACCTTCCCGCCCCCACTAAGCTTCCGCAGGCCAGCTTCGCGCCAGACGCGATCGTCGAACTTGTGATGAGCCGACCGAGCGGCGCGGTCACTCTCTGCTGCCTGGCGCCACTCACCAACGTTGCGTTGGCGATGGCCCGCGAACCCCGCCTTGCGCAACACCTCGCCGGCATCGTCCTTATGGGTGGATCGATGTCCGAAGCGGGGAACATCACGCCCGCCGCCGAGTTCAACTTCTACGTCGACCCCGAAGCCGCTGCACGCGTGTTTTCGAGCGGCGCTTCCATCACGATGATCCCGCTCGACTGTACACATCAGGCGCTCATCACTGACGCTCGGCTTGAGATTCTGCGGAGTGCTGGAACGCCGGTCGGCACGGCCTTCTATCATCTGCTGGAGTTCAACAAGCGCTTCGATCGCAGCAAGTATGGCTGGCCGGGCGGTCCGCTCCACGACGCGACAGTAACCGCCTACCTGCTTCAGCCGAATCTGTTCGATGGGCGACATGTTCACGTAGAGATCGAATGCAGCAGCCAGCTTACGCTTGGAGCAAGCGTCGTCGATTGGTGGAGTGTGGCTGGCAAGCCTGCCAATGCCACCGTGCTCCGAACCATCGATTCCGATGGCTACTTCAAACTTATCTTCGACCGCCTTCTGCGTCTCTAGGAGAACTCGCTTTGCATCACGACACGACGCCACGCACGCTTCTTATCGACACCGATACCGCCTCCGATGATGCCGTCGCCCTCATCATGGCGCTTCGATCTCCCACCGTTCAAGTCGTCGCGATCACCATCGTTGCGGGCAATGTCTCCGTGGAACAGGGCGCGCGTAACGCTCTGTTCACTGCTGAACTTTGTGGCTCGATGGTTCCGGTACATATCGGCGCGTCCAAGCCACTGCTTCGCGAGCTTGAAACCGCCGAGTGGTTCCACGGCCTCGATGGCCTGAGCGACCATGGCTATGCCCCGGCGCACCGCACCGCCGAAACTACCCATGCTGTCGGCGCAATCCTAGCTGCCAGCCACTCGCACGCCGGTCTTGAGGTCATCACGCTGGGGCCGCTGACGAATCTCGCCATGGCTTTGCTGCGTGATCCTTCGCTGGCGACCAGGATCAGCCGCTGCGTCATTATGGGCGGGAATCCATGCTGCGAAGGCAACGTCACACCTGCGGCTGAGTTCAACATCTGGGTCGACCCCGAAGCCGCGCGCATCGTCTTCGCCTCTGGCCTACCCATACAGATGATCGGCTGGCAGCTATCGCGTGACGAGGCCGTGCTCGATGCGAAGGATATTGCCCGCGTTCTTGCTTTAGGCACTCCTCTTGCCGAGTTCGCTATCCGCTGCAACAGCACCGCCGCCAGCGCCTTCGAAACGCAGACTGGCGAGCAGGGCATATCCCTGCCCGATCCGATCGCCATGGCGGTCCTGCTCGAACCCGCGCTTAGCCTCGAGGCTAGCAGCCATCACGTCCAGATTGAGGTCGTAAGCTCGCTCACCCGAGGCATGACGGTCGTGGACAGGCTCAACGTGACCTCTGACCAGCGAAACGCTTCAGTCTGGGCGTCCAACAATCAGGCCGCCAGCAAAGTTGAGATTTGCTGGAAACTCGATGTTGCCGGATGGAAGGCCTTGCTGGAACGAAGCCTGCAGTGATGTGTCCTCGATTACCGCTCTGGGTGCAACTCAACGACGACCTTGCCTCTGCTGCCTTTGGCAACGAGATCAAAGGCGGCCGCGATCTCATCTTTTCCGAATGATTGTTCGGCAAGCAGCGGCGCGAGTTTGCCCTGCTCCGCGAGTTGCGATGCTTGCTGCAGGATGTGGCCATGATTGGCCCGGCCAATCCCGGTCAATAGCGGCATCAACGTAAACACGCCGGAGTAAGTGGCCGCGCGAAAGGATAAGGGCGCAAGTGAATGAGTGCCCCACCCGAGACAGCTGACGACGTGGCCCGTGTAACGCTTCGCAGCGACGAAGGAGGCATCCAGAACGGGTCCGCCCAGCGTGTCGTAGACGATGTCGAAGCCCTCTCCGCTGGTGTGCGTTGCGATGTATTCCTCCACCGGCGAGTCTCTGTCGATCGCAACCGCGCCAATGCGTTCCACGATCGAATGCTTGTCCTCAGAGACGGTTGCGAACACTTTTGCACCATGCGCGAGAGCGATCTGCACCGCCGCATAACCCACGCCGCCGGCTCCTGCGTGAATGAGAACTGTCTGCCCTGCGCGGACCGCAGCTCGATCGACTAGGCCCTCCCAAGCTGTGATCGTGGCAAGCGGAAGAGCCGCAGCCTGCCGCATGGTAAGGGTCTTCGGCTTCAGCGCAAGCAAGGCTGCATCCCCGGTGACGAACTCCGCCAATGTCCCCTGCAATCCGCCGACGCCGCCAACCATTCCGAAGACTTCGTCGCCGGGTTCGAAGGACGTTACATCCGAGGCCACAAAGTCCACGATGCCGGCCATGTCCAGCCCCAGTACGGCGGGCAATGGCTGCTTGGCATGCCCGGCTGCTGCTGCTCGAATCTTGGTGTCGAGCGGATTGATGCCACTGGCAAGGACTCTTACAACTACCTGCCCGGGCGATGGTACCGGCGTTGGCAACTCCGTCTCGCGAAACGGTCCGTTCGCGGTGTCGACTACATAAGCCTTCATGCCGTGGCTCCAGGAACAACCATAGGTGCCGATGAGAACAACACGATGAGCCCTTCCATCAAAGTGGGATGAGTCAGGATGGCTTCGCGCAGTGCCGTGTAAGGCAGGCCCGCGATCATGGCAATCTGGACAGCCGACATAATCTCGCCACCATCGACTCCGAAGACGGTGATGCCGAGGATGCGATCGTCCTCTCCGACCAGAGCCTTCATGAAGCCGCGCGTCTCGGAGAGAGTGCGCGTGCGTAGGTCGGCGGCCATTGGGATCTTGAACAGGCGGTATGCAATGCCTTTGGCCTTCGCCTCCGTTTCGCTGAGCCCAACCTTCGCCAGCTCCGGGTCGGTGAACATCGTGTATGGAACCTGGCGGCCTGTCGTTACGTGGTCCTTCCCGGCGAGGTTATCGCGGATGACGCGGAAGTCGTCGAAGGCGATGTGCGTGAATTGCGGACTACCCGCGACATCGCCGATAGCCCAGGTACCGGGCGCTGTCGTCTTCAGTCGTTCATCTACCTTGATGTAACCGCGATCCGTCAGCTCCACTCCAGCGAGATCGAGCCCAATGCCGCTGGTGTTGGGCGTGCGGCCCGTAGCGACGAGCAGGTGTGAGCCGGTGATCGTGGCACTCACGCCGTCTTGTTGGTAGGTCAGGCTGACGCTCTGCCCTGATGTGCCGGAGACACTTTCCACGCTGGCACCGAGGATGAGTTTGATGTCTTCGTCGTGGAAGAGGCTCGCCATGGCCTCTGAGACGTCGGGATCTTCGCGATGCAGCAAGGCCGTGTTTCTCTCCACCACGGTGACCTTGCTGCCGAGACGGCGCATCGCCTGCGCGAACTCGAGACCGATGTAACCCCCGCCGATGATGAGCAGATGCTCGGGCAGCGTCTCCAGCTCCAAGGCTTCAATATGCGTGAGGGGCTGCGCCGCGACGAGACCAGGAGTCTCGTCCAGAGTGGCGTGCGTGCCCGTACCAATCACGACGTTTGCGCCGCGCAACTGGCGCTTGGTACCGTCATTCATATCTACCTGGATAAGCCGGGGACCGACAAAGTAGCCGTGCCCTAACACCAGGTCGACGCCACTCGTTTCGAAGTTGCGAACGTGGATGTCCACGAGTGCCTTCACCATGGACCGCTTGCGGTTGGTGACACCGGCCATGTTCACCTTGTAGCCGGCGCTATCGATGCCGAACTCGGCGGCACGCGCGAAGTACGACGCAACCTTAGCGCTGTGAATGATGTTCTTGCTTGGCAGGCAGGCGATGTTGGGGCATGATCCGCCAATCCAGCGCTGCTCAATGGACGCGACCCGCACACCCTGCTTCGCTAGCGTCCAGGCTAGATACTTAGCCCCTTCGCCGGTCCCCAGAACAACGAGATCGTACTCTTCCGGAGTGATGCCTTCGTTTGATGTTGCAGATGTCGTCATAGTCCCCTCCCGGATATTGTGAAGTGCCATAAGAATGATGACGAAATTCCTTATACTCAGAGTCACCCAGCGTATCCCGAAACTGTCCCGGAGTATCCCAGATGGACCGGCTTTCGCCTTTTTTCTCGAACTTTACGCTATCGGCGAAGGTCTTCTTCTCAGGTCATTTATGTGGAACATCTTCCGATCACGCCACTAGGAGCGTTGGACATCTGCACGTTCTGCGTAGCGGCGTACTGAACATTCTGAACAAGACCGGAGAGCCGACGGTAATCCGAGAGCCGACGGTGCTCCTGTATGCGAGGCCGGGCGAGCACACGTTTCGGACCGAGGGCGCGGAGATCGTCTGCGCCTTCGTCGACTTCGGCGCGGGCACCCTGAATCCGTTGCTCGCTGCGCTTCCCTCTTTACTGACTGTGCCACTCTCCGCTGTCTCTGGACTTGCACCTACAGTCGACCTGCTCTTCTCAGAGGCGTTTGACCAGAGAGACGGACGGCAGGCTGCCGTCGATCGGCTGGCAGAGTATTTCATGCTGCTGTTGCTGCGCTCAGCGATCGACTCCCAACTCGTACAGGGTGGCATTGTGGCTGCGCTTTCGGACAAGCATCTCTCAAGGGCGCTCGCGGAGATTCATCACGCGCCCGAAAGAGACTGGTCGCTTGAAGAATTAGCTCACGTCGCCGGGATGTCGCGCGCACGCTTCGCGGCGCGCTTTCTGGCCACGATGGGGAAGACTCCGTTTGAATACCTTTCCTTGTGGCGCATCGGCGTGGCGCAGTCCCTGCTGAAAAAAGGTGAGCCCTTGAAGATGATCGCCCCATCCGTCGGTTACGCGAGCGCCGGTGCTCTATCGCGTTCGTTCTCCCTGCGTGTCGGCCAACCACCGATGGCGTGGCTGGCTGCCCAACAGTTCAAC
Source organism: Granulicella aggregans (assembly GCF_014203275.1). Lineage (GTDB taxonomy): Bacteria > Acidobacteriota > Terriglobia > Terriglobales > Acidobacteriaceae > Edaphobacter. The sequence continues at coordinate 770,305 of NZ_JACHIP010000004.1, read as the reverse complement.
GAGATCAAGTAAACCCGTTCTGCGTCTCTACCACTCATTGATCGAGTGATCGCTGCTCTTCTGGGCCGCGTCGAAATAGGGCCTTGACCACAGTGCGATCTGCATCTGCAACGAACGGCACCAGGCGAGATGCATGCCTGCCACCTCTTCCTCGGTGTTGCCCTTGCTGGCGAGATACGGCTTGATGGTCTCGTTCATTACAGCAACGAAGGCGACGATATCGTGGAATGGAACAAACGCCGTCGATCGGACTCCATCGGCCTGATTTTTCTTGAGGCTGGTGTGCCTCAGCGCGATCTCCTGCTGATAGTTGAGCCAGTCCTGATCGTACGGACGCAGACAGGTGTCGAGGATCCATTGCTGGAAGCGAAGGTTGCTCTGCCCCAGATACTCCGGAATGGGTTCTCCTTCGGGCGTGCGGGAGTGCCGCGCGAGATTCGGAATGCTGGCAATGATCCCGCTCCGCCACTGCGCTACGATCTGCTGCGTCTGGTCCGCCAGCACCTCTCCCGCCATGTGCAGGAAGTGCTCGTCCTGCGCCGTGAATCCCGCCGAAGCCTTGAGCTTCTCCAACTCATCGAGCGACACTGACGACTTGGCGATCTCGGTCGTTCCATAGGTATAGGCGGGAATCACTTCGGCAACCTTGTTCATGATGGCTCCTGTACTCTTCAGAACTTCTCTATCCTGCAACGGCACCTTCGAAGGCTGCCTTTGAGCAGAATGCCACATACTCGCAACCGGCCAGCGTCTCAAAGTCGCAAGTCACGGTCTCTCCGTATCATCTTGACTTGTATTCGCTACGTCGCAAGCGCCGGGCCACGAGTGATTGCCACAACGGTGATGTCATCCGACTGCCCGAAGAGCATCGCCGCTGCAACGATTGCTTGCGCGGAATGGGTCGAAAACTCTCGTCCCCGCTCGAATCCGAAGAGCTCCTTGCGTTGATTCTGAGCCTCGACGACGCCATCCGAATAAAACGTCATGCGGCTGCCGGGAGCGAGGTGGAACTGCATCGTCTCATACCGTATCCCGCTGACCAAACCGAGCGGCAACGCACCGGGCATCGCGATCTCCAGTCCATCCAGGTAAGGGGGAAGATGGCCCGCGTTGGCAAGCGTGACCGTGCCATCGGCTGCAATATGTGCGGCAAGCGCAGTCGAGAATCCTCCGCCGGAACGCCCGACCAGGCGCTCGTTCAGCTTGTAAAGAAGCAGGTCCGGAGCGTCCGAATCTTCAGCCGCGGTCCGAATAGAGCCAACCAGCAACGAAACCATCATGGCTGCCGGCAGGCCTTTACCCGCGACATCGCCGACGACGAGCATCAACCCATTCTCCGCAGTCGGCAAAATCTGAAAGAAGTCGCCTCCAACCTGCTGCGCGGGCTGGTAAGCGCTCTCGATTACAAAGCCGGGGACTGATCCAGTGTGTTCGGGAAGAAGAATCTGTTGCACCTGCTGGGCCGCCGCCAGTTCACCTTCGATGAGCGCCTGCCGACGGCTCATGCTCGTGGCGCGAAGAACCATGATCACGGCCAGAGAGAGGGTCGAGAAGATGCCCGCCAGCGGATCCAATCCGATCACAAATGGTCCAGCATGATAGTTGTCGATGAGATTCAGACCCCTAAAGACGAAGCCTTGCAGGATGTTGATGCGATAGAGCAGCAGCAATCCAAACTTGGCGTAGATATACAGGCTGAAGAGAACGACGGGAATCAGCAATATCCCCGCCTCCCGGTTGCCGCGGCGCATGTGGACGATGAGGACAACAGGGATAACTACTGAAAGAAGGGTCACGAACGGCAGGTTCTCGGCCAACCCCCATACGCCGGACAGGATAGGGACTAGATCGTTCATGGAGCTATAGGCGTTCAGCAGGCCCGCGAGGACTAGATAGATCCGGAACTTCCAACCGATCTTCTGATGAACAAAGGCAAAGTACATGGACACCCATGCGATGGGCGATAAAACAGTGAACGACCTGGATAAAACTTCCCAGGCAGCTGGAACATTGCGAAAGAGAAAGACGATCTGAAAAGGCGCCTGCGCAAGCCGGATCAAGCCCAGAGCGAAGATCCAGAGGTACTCAGACTGACGCCGCTGTGCAGCGAAGAGCATCAGGGCGACGAAGCCTACTCCCGCGAGAAGGAGGGTATCCAGCCAGCCCACCGTGCCTTCCCCAATCATGGTCAGCCCGTCCTGCTGTTGGAGCACGGCCGCCTGGCCGATCCTGAGATTAGAAGGATAGTACCCGGGGTTCGTGCTGTTCCATTCCGTCCTGGCGATGTGGACGCGGATCGCGATCACCAGCGATCCCATGGCTAAGGTTGCGTCCGGGATATGCTTCAGCAGATTCGCGTCCTTGGTATAAGGCGCGTAAGGAGCGACCTGCCCCGAAGAGATGAAGCGCTCCCCATTGAGGTAGATCTCGAAGGCACGCGAGATCGATTGCTCCCTCAAGGCGAGACCGACTTGATCTGGGCTGACCTTCACCCTCAGGCGATACCAGACGATATCGGGGTGAGTATTCGGAAAAAGCGACCCGAGTGCGGCGTGAGAGTTGAATGGGGTCCAACCTGAATCGTCGAAGCCGGCTTGTGCATAGGCAGGATCGTCCCCGGCGTGCACCAGCCAGGTCCCTCCCAGGTCTACCGGTTGGCTCAAACGAGTGGCATCGAAGACAGGAGCTGTATCCTTCGCGGCCTGAGCTATCCCCGCCAGCGGAAGCAAAGACAGGCCCGCAAGGACGAATGCTCTACGTGCGTCTGCTATCAACCAGCACAAGGCATTCCGAAAGACAAGAGATCCGGGAGCTTTCAATTGACCTCCGCCACCATCGTTCCAAGCTAGCACCCTCCCGCTATCAGGTCGCCGCTCGATGAAGCGATTTTATCGGGAACGACCTCATCGCAACCTGCAACTTGGCGGCCCAATGGCATGGCCTATTTGACGACCAGGGTGACCGTGCCCGAACTCGTTACCTGATGGGTCACTGGCGGCGGTGTGCTCGATCCGCCTCCACCGCTTGAGCATCCTGCAACGAGAGCCACTGTTGCCACGCCCACGATCACCAGGGATAGAGCCGCCCGTGAGTTGCGACGCAGCTTTGCCTTCGCGATCGGAGTGAGCAATAAAGGCAGGAAGAGAAACGCCAGGGCTGCGCCAGGCAACGTCTCCGTGAAGACCGCAGTGATTTGATAAGTGCCGGTGGGAGTCGTCGACGTGGTCGTGATCGTCAAGGCTCCCGCGCTGGACGAGTAGCTGCATGCAGCCCCGGCGGGGAGGTTGAGACACTTCACCGAGATGTTTGTCGCCGAAGCGGGCAAGGTGACAGGATAGGTTGCAGTGCCTCCGGCAGACACGGTAGCGGAAGAGGTCGGAAACGAAGGAGGAGTTGACGAGCCAGCCGTGTCGACCTCGAATTGAAGCGCGTTGGAGGCGCCGCCGCCAGGAGCGGGAGTCTGCACTGTGACCGAGACTATGCCGGCGGAGGAGATATCGGAGGCCGGAACCGTGGCGATCAGCTGGCTTGAACTGACGTACTCCGTAGTCAACGTGGATGAACCCCAGACGACAGCAGACGCGCTGGTAAATCCAGAGCCACTCACCGTGAGGTTGAACTGGGCACTACCGGTGCTGACGTATGCGGGCGAGAGGCTCGCGATGGAAGGCGTGGGAGCCGGGAGATTCAGAACGTAGCTGGCGCTCACGACCGCGCTGGGGCTGGAGTTGATGGCGGCGGCGAAGGCCTTGATGGTCTCCGAAGTGTTCACCATGATCGGAGCTGTGTACACGCTCGAAGAGGTAGTGGGCGTGCTGCCGTCAAGGGTGTAGTAGATGGTGGCGTTCGGCGTTGTGGAGGTGAGCGCGACCGTCTGCGCCGCAGTGTAGGTGCCTGCGGCGACACTGAACGATGGTGCAGCGGTGTTCTGCTCAGTGAAGGTCACTTTTCTGACTCGGAAGGACGAGTCGGCAAAGTAGAGATTACCGGATGCATCGAATGTGGCCTGCATCGGATAGGCAATCTCGGCAACGGCCGCCGCACCGCCATCTCCGCTGTAGCCGGGATAGCCGATGCCAGCAACGTCCGAGATCACACCGGTACTGAGGTTCAGTTTGCGAATCTCTCCGGGACTGTTTGAGATATAGAGGTTCCCTGCAGAGTCGAGCAGAAGGCCTCTCGATGCAACCTCAGCACTGGTGGCGCTTGCTCCGTCGCCGGTCTGACCGGCCAAATCTTCGAAGCCTGCGATCGCGTCAATCACTCCGGTAGCGGCTGTGACCTTGCGAATCCTGGCACCATACGAGCTGCCGATGTAGAGGTTTCCTGCCTTGTCCACGGCAACTGAATCAGGATTCGGCACTCCGGCACTGGTGGCAGGCCCACTATCGCCACTGTAGAGATAGTTGCCATTCCCGGCTATGGTGTTGATCACGCCGGTGGCCATAGTCACCACCCGGACGCGATTGTTGCCGGTGTCCGCAATGTAAAGATTTCCCGCCGGATCGAAGGCAAGTCCAGCGGGCCCCGACAGGCTTGCGGAGGTCGCAGGACCGCCATCGCCGGATGCACCGTAATAGCCAGTACCGGTTCCCGCGTACGTAGAGATGATTCCCGTGGCTGCATCTATCTTGCGGACCACGTTATTGGCACTGTCGGCTACATACAGATTTCCTGAGCTGTCGAGCGCCAGCTCAGCTGGATAGTTCAGGGCGGCGCTCGCCGCAGGACCGCCGTCTCCTGTGTAGGTACGTTGCCCAGTGCCCGCATACAGCTCAGCTGTTCCCGCGGATGCCGCGATCTTCCAGATCACGTTGTTCAGGAGGTCGGAGACATAGAGGTCTCCGGACTTGTTGATGGCGAGGCCTCTCGGCTCGGCGAAGGTTACGCCCGACGCAGGGCCGCCCGCGCCGGAGAAACCTGAGGTTCCAGTGCCTGCGACCGTGGTGATTACCGGCGAAGATCCGCTGAAGGTGTACGTCGCGGTAGCGGGACTGCTGACCAGATGTCCAGGGCCAATCGCGATGGCCTTCAGCGTTACCGTACCCGATACGTTCAAGGGCAGGCTATAGCCGGCCAAATCCGTTGTGGGCGTGCTGCCGTCGAACGTCACGTAGATCGAGGTTCCCGGGGTTGAATCCGAGATCGCGACGCTCTGCGCTGACGTATAGCTCCCCGACGCCAGGCTGAACGTCGGCGTAGCCGCTTGAACGGTGGGGGGTGCCGACGCGGTTACAACCTCACGAATGCGATTCAGAAGGTCCGTCACATAGATGTCGCCAGCGCCGTCCACTGCTAGACCTTGCGGGTAACAGAGCGACGCGCTGGTCGCGGCTCCGCCGTCTCCGGGCGGTCCACAGATAACGCCATTTCCCACCACGGTTGTGATGATGCCGCTGGATGCGGTGACCTCGCGGATAACGTGGTTGTACCCGTCAACGATGAAGAGATTCCCGGAACTGTCGGAGGCGACGGTTCTTGGCTCGTTGAGGGTCGCGCTGGTTGCCGGACCGCCGTCTCCGGAGTAGCCGCCGTTTGCAATGGAATTCGTAGGCGTGGTGCCCGCAAACGTGCTGATGACGCTCGATGGGGTGATGACACCGGCGGTCGCCGCAACCTTGCGGATCAAGTCATTGCCCGTGTCAGCGATGTATAGGTTTCCGCTGGCGTCGAACGCCACCCCACCCATGTATCGGAAGGCCGCTCCGCTGGCGGGACCGCCGTCACCTGAGTAACCATACTGCCCCGTGCCAACGATGGTGCTGATAATTCCTGTCGCAGCATTAATCTGACGGACCGTGTTGAAGCTGCCCCCAAGGTAGAGGTTGTGCGACGAGTCCACTGCAAGTCCGAAGACATTGCCGATGTTTGCGGCTGTGGCAGGCCCTCCATCCCCGGGCAACGACGTGGAGCCGCCAGCATATGTGGTGATCACCCCGCTGCTCAGGTCCAGCTTCCGAATCACGGGGTAGACGTTGTCGCTGATGTACAGGCTTCCATTGTCCAGCAACAGAGCGTTTGGAGAGCCGAGTTCGGCGCTGGTGCCAGGCCCTCCGTCACCGGTGTTACCGCTGAACCCGTTGCCGACGACATCCGACAGAATGCCCGTTCCTGCCGCGATCCTGCGTACCATGTGATTTTCAGAGTCAGAGAAATAGACGTTGCCGATGGCATCCTTCACGAGCGATGTAGGGTAGTTGAGTTGCGCCAGGGTGGCAGGGCCGCCGTCGCCCGCGTAGCCTGCGACTCGAGTGCCTGCGATGGAGTAGATAAGCGATGCGGACGAAGTACCGATCACATACTGCGCAGAGGCGCTTTGACTGTAAGAGCGGCCATAAGAGAGTGCCGCTGCCGCCACGGTCTCCGACGAAGACACTGTGATCGGCCCTGTGTAGAGATTCGAAGCTACAGTCGGAGTCGCACCGTTCGTCGTGTAGTAGATCTTCGCTGTAGCATCAGAGTCTGTGATCGTCACCGACTGCTGATTCGCATAGTATCCCGGCGTAAGAGAGATTGCGGGGGTCGCTGTCGCCGGATAAGTTAGCGTGTAGGTCGCATAGACGTAGTCACTCTGCTGATATCCGGTCTCGGTTGCATACGCCTGAATAATCTCCCCTCCGCCGTTCGCGAAAGTAAGAGGCCCGGTATACGGAACGAGACCTTTCGTATTAAGCGTGGTCCCGGAGGCTTGGTAGTAGATGGTGGCTCCCGGAATCGACTCGCTGATGCTGAGCGTCTGCACCGTGGAGTAAGTGTCGGGAGCGACAGAAAGCACCAGGGGCTTCAGAGTTGCTGTGAGCGCCACGGTTCCGGAGATGCTGGAAGCGTAGTTGCTGTTGCCCGGGTAGCTCGCCGCGACCTGGTGAGTTCCGGGTCCGATCGGAGCAATGCTGCTTACGCTTGCCGTGACCGTTTCGTTGGGTTGAGAGAGAACTACCGGAACATTTCCGTCCTGGCTCGGCAACACCAGGTCCGGCAGACCATCTCCGTTGAAGTCCGCAGATGCGATGTAGCCGGAGCCAAGTTGGGCATTTGCGCTGAACCCGACCCCGGGCGCAAAGGTTCCGTCGCCGATTCCTTGCAGATACCCGAACAAACCGTGCCAGAACTGCCCGACGGCCAGATCGGCGATGCCGTCGCCGTTGAAGTCCTCGACCACTGCGGACTTTGAGTTGAAGCCCTGCACGGAATAAGAGACCGCAGCATTGAAGCTTCCGTCGCCTTTTCCCAAAAGCACGGTGACTTGATTACTCGAAATCGCTCCGTAGTTCGTGACCGCAAGATCGAGAACGCCGTCGCCGTTAAAGTCTCCGAGCGCAAGGCCTAGTGAACTCGGACCTGCGGTCAGGCTTCCGGGGACCTTCGTAAACGTGCCGTCCCCACTGCCCAGATAGATCCACACCGTTCCCGCGTCGTTGTTGCAGGGATAGGCGTCTCCGCAGCTGTTGACTAAGGCGAGATCCAATTTCCCATCATTGTTGAAGTCGCCTGTCATTACCGCAGTCGTGCTCATTCCGATGGCAAGGCTCGCGGGTGCCGCGGTAAATGTGCCATCGCCCGCTCCGAGGAAGAGCAAGATCGAATCGGCGTTGACTACCGCGAGGAACGCCGTCGCCATTGAAGTCACCTGTCGCAACCGACTGCGGAGTGCTTACCGTGCTCAGTTGCGGAGCCGAAGTGAAGGTGCCGTCGCCTACGCCGAGCAGTACCGTTACCAGGTTGTCGTCGACACTGGTCACGGCCAGGTCGGGGATTCCGTCACCGTTATAGTCCGCGACAGCGATCGAATCCGGGTAGAGGCCGACGGTCGGACTTGTCGATACTGGAGTAAACGTTCCGTCTCCTTTGCCGAGCAGGATCGCCAGTAGCGTCTGGCTGGAGTTGGAGTCGGACACCGCAATATCGGGGATGCCGTCGCCGTTGAAGTCCGCAACCGCAACGGCGTTCGCCTCCTGCTTCACGGTCGAAGTGCTCGAACTGAAGAAGTCGAAGCCTGCGGTTCCGGATCCAACCGGCGCTGTCCCCAGGACGGCGTTGCCGTTGTTCGTGTCGAGGAAGGACACGGAGCCGGTTGGCGCTGCTGTTCCAGGTGTATTGCTGACACCTGCCACGTTGGCGGTCAGTATGTAGTTGCCCGGGGAACCGTCCAGGGTAATAGAAGTAGTTGTTGCGTACTTCCCCGTGACGGCAATTGCCGATCCGCTGGAAGAACTTCCTGCACTGGCATTGGTCCCGGCAAAGACTGCCTTGTAGCTGTGGCTTCCAATGCCGGGGCGAAACTTCATGATGGCTTTGCCCGCACTCGTCAACTGCGCCGTGCCCAGCGCGTGAATATCCGTACAGTACTTGGCGGCGGCATCGCAAAAGTCCACCGTGCCCTTTGTGACTGCGCCTGAGGCGGAGGAGACTGAGACCGTCAAAGTGACCACGGTCCCGGATGGCACCGTGGCATTCGATCCGGCGCTGGTACTCACAGATAAAGCTGTTGTGGTCGCAACCTTTACCTGCGCGGAGGCGGAGGCGCAGATCCCCACGAGCAGAGCGAAAGAGAAAGTGATCGCGGATTTTCTGGAAATGGCCCGAAAGATCCAGGAAAAAACACGCAGAACTTCTCCACAAGCGCAGGAAAACACAGTCATCTACTCCACCCCGGATTACTCAGTTGGACTCGCCGGATTTATAGCGTATTTTTTCGTTGAAAATCGATGGGGGAAGTGTAGCACTCCCACTCGCGAGATATCGTTGGCGTAGAAAGGCCCTTAGGCGACGGCCTCAGTGGTCCTGGGAGTTATGCAGGCAGCTATCGGTCATCCTCACGTTCCATAGCCAGGATGTGTCGACGGCAGAGCAGCAGCGGTATGCCTCCAAAGACTCCGAAGCTGCAATCTATCAATCGCCAAGCCAGAGGTAGACCCCGGAGGGGACCGGCGATCAGGGCAAGTGGAAATACTCCCGCGCATGCGATGAGGCCAAACGTAACGACCCATTTATTGCGTACCGGATCGCGATACGGCCCAATGAACACCACCGCAAGGACAAGATGTGCAAAGGCGAGCCAGTCCGTCCCGTAAGCCAGAAAGGGATAGTTTCGATTGGTCTCGGAGAGTGCATCATGCACCCTGGAGATCCACGGAAGCAGGTGGGTCCAATCCGCAAACGGCCGCAACGGACCGCTTTGGAGCAGACCAAGAAAGGCGTGAAGCTCCGTCTCCAAAGGAAACGCCGTGACGCCGCTCAGGATCAGGCCCGCCATCACGACGCCGATCCAGAAGCGGCATGCCCGGAGGTGACGTACCTGCATCATATCTGTCTTCATCCATTGGCCTCGTACTGTTTCAACCATACATTTCAGAACACGGCAGCATGCTGAACGTCAGCACTGCGGCAACTTACAGGCCACGCCTACGAAGGATGTGGAGGGGGTGCTGTGGGGGTACGATCCTGGCTCACTTGCAGCCCTTCACTCGCCTCTCTGTACCAGTCCACTTCGCGGGTTGCAAACATCACTGCGGATAGCAGGCAGAACAGCATGAGCGAGCCGAGGACAAGGGCATTGTCCTCCGAGATCAGCAACCCGTAGATTGCGGCATACAGACTCGTCAACATCGCTCCGAAGCCCAGGCCTCGCGTCGTGCTTCGCAAGACATAGGAAAGATAAAAAGTCAGCAGGACGATGCATGCAGCACTGGCGAGCAGGTAGGCGGTCCCAAAGGCCACGCGCTCGGAGAAACTGACGAGCAATAGAAAGAAGATCGCGAGGCCAAGTCCGAGCAGGAGATATTGAACCGGGTGGATCGGCAGTTGTTTGATCAGCTCGAAGATGAAGAAGCCGCCAAAGGTAATGACGACGAAGAGGATGCCGTACTTTGTGGCCCGGCTGCTCAGACTGTAAGGATCAAGCAGGGTTGTAAGGCTCACACTCATCAGGTCGATCGGCTTTACCGGATTGGCCTCAAGCTGCGCCTGGGTTCCGCTGGCCAGCGAAGAGACCTCCCATACCGCCTGAAAGCCGTCGCTCGCTACATCCCGCGTTCTCGGAAGAAATTGCCCTGCGAAGAGCGGCGATCTCCACACCGACCGAAGCTCCAACCGATTGGCATCTCCGACGGGAGCCATGCTGAGCGTCTCGGTCCCTGCAAGGTTCAAGTCCAGGTAGAAGTCCAGGTGACCCTTCATGGAAGACACCCCATGTAGAGGGATCCGCAGATTGGGTTGCCACCCGGTCGTGGCGGGCGCCCCCTGCAGCATCGTCTCTTCAACACCATTCACCATCACCCTGGGAGTTCCAATAATTCCGCGCACATCCGTCACGGAAAGGGCCAGGTAGGGTTCACCCCATACGACGCTTCCTTCCGTCTTGGGGTCGACCACATCGAACTCTCCTTTCAAGTGCCCCTGAAGTTCGTAGACCTCGACCTTGTACAGGCCATGCCTGCGCTCACTGGGCAGCAAGGAGCCACGCATGTCCAACTCCCGGGGAAAGCTCGTTGCACTCAGTTCCTGCTTTCGGACGCTTGTCCTCTTTACTCCTTTGTCGCTGGTCTCCGTGATCTCCGTGGTCTGGACATAAGGACGCACCAGTACCGGCCCGATCAAGACCTGTGGCCCGGCATAGCTTGCTTCTATGGATTGCACCGCTGTGTCACGGTACTTCTGCCTGTCGTCGATCACGCCGCTAACCATGTAAAGCGCGATCAGAATCACGCAAGCAAGCGCGGCAATTACTGCGCCCTTCTGTAGCATCTTGTTCATCGCGAACTCCTCTCTGGTTCTACTTCGGGTGAACCTCTGCATCTATCCGGGAGATGTCTGTCGGTATGCCATCACGCGCCAGCAGCGGACATCGCGGGACACTGTGCAGACGAGGCTGGAACCCCGCCGAAGCGGCGCTCCCTTTGCTTGAACACCCTGAGAGCGGCTTCGAGATCGGCCGCGTTGAACTCCGGCCACATGCAGTCGAGGAACAATAGCTCGGCATAGGGAGACTCCCAGAGCAGGAAGTCCGAAAGGCGTTGTTCGCCGCCCGTCCGGATCAGCAGGTCGACGTGGTTCCTTCCACCATGTTGTCCGGTAAGCAAGCTGCCAAACAGATCTTCAACCGGCAGACAACCCACGTTTGCAAGGCGGGACATCTCAAGCGCCGCCCGCGTGATGGCCTCGCGCGAAGAGTAATCCACCGCCAGGCGCACATGAAGCCGCTGCCCTTCAGCGGTAGCCTCCTCTATATCTTCGATCTCCCTCAGCAGCAAGGCGGGCAGACGGTCGCGGCGGCCAATCACCTCCAGCTTCACGCCGTTCCATCGAAGCCTGTCGCGCTCCAGCCGAAGATACCTGCGCAGCAGCCAGAAGATGCCCTGCACCTCGAACGCGGGCCTGCGCCAGTTATCCGCAGAGAAGGCGTAGAGCGTCAGATAGCGGATGCCAAGCTCAAGCGAGTGTTCGACCACACGGCGCGTAGCAGCAGCTCCGGCACGATGCCCGGCGATGCGCGGGATGCCGCGCCGCTCGGCCCATCGGCCATTGCCGTCCATGATGATCGCTACGTGGATTTCACTTTGCATCGCAAAGCAATCAGGCGTGAATAGTAAACTTTGCATTGTAAAGTTTCTCGCAAAAAAAGAGTTCAGATCTTGGACGGTGTAAGACCGCGCATCAAGCTTGAGGCGGGTTTGTCTTTCGAAACCTTGGCCACGTCTTTGATGACCTGTTCAAGCGTAGAGAGATATTGCAGGTATCGCTCTTTCCCTGCAGCGGTGATGCAGCAAAGGGTTTGGGGGCGATTCTTCTCCTGTCCCTTGGTGATGGCTACCATACCCTCGGTCTCCAGCACGCTCAAATGACGGCTGAGATTGCCGTCCGTCAGCGAGCAGAGCTGCTTCAGATCATTGAAGAGCAGCCCCTTCGGATTTGTAACCAGGCAGGTGAGTACACCGAGGCGAGCGCGCTCATGGATCACTCGATCCAGCCCCTCATAGGCATACCGTCCTTCGCTTGGCGTCACTTTAGGCTTCATCTTCATTCTCCGGAGTAGCAGTCAGCAGAACGCCTGCCACCAGCAGTTGGCCGGCGCCGAACGCAAAGCCCATGGTCCAGGGAGCGAGTGAGCGGGTATCCCCGATCGCCAGGCAGGTAAGGCCGGTCAATAGGTACCAGGCACCGGCAGCAATCATCGGACGCGGAAGGAAGCGGCACGACGCAAAGACTCCCAGACTATAGATGACCTGCCAAAGTCCCGGAAGCATCCACAGAACCTGCGGAGCAGAACGGACCAGAACGAAGGTGATCAGGATCCCCGCACCAACCGCAGGCAGGAACTGTTCGACAGCGGTGCGAATCATCTCATCGGACAACCCCGAGTGCAGCCGCCGCGTGCGAGTGTAGATCTGGACTCCGGCCACAGCAGAGGAGAGCACGGCGGTGCCTATCCATAGGCACAGATAGGCGCTCATGTGATGAGCGGCGTCGCGCAGCCAGAGTGCTTGAGCGACTCCCGCGAGCATGGCGGCTGCACCGGTTCCGGCAAGCGTCGCAGGACCGTAGCCACGAAACTGCGTATTCAGGGCCATCTGCCTGCGGATGGTGCTGATGTCGCCTAATGCATCGTGAAGGTCGCTCATGCCTTTTCACTTTACAACGCAAAGCGTAATGAACGCAAGGCCGGATACCGGTCGACCAGAGGAGCCGATCGATCCTCGGCTATAGTGGCCGCTGCGCGAAAGACGCCCCCGCATTTGCTACTATCGTTGCCAACGATGCTGGAAGTCGTCGCAATCTGGATGGTCCATTGGCAGGAAGTTCCCTAAGCTCGGCAATCGCGCAACGGTATGCCGAATCCTCCGGAGAGGCCTACGGCATAACGACTGAGAGCTTTCAGCAGATGGTTGCCAGCATCGTGGCCGGCGGAGCGGTAGAGCTAAGCGAGGCCGAACAAGTTGCTCTTGTCGGAAACCTGCGCGTTGCGGATCTGACGTTAGCGCGCGCTTGTTCCGCTGGAAATGATTTTGCCTGGAAGGCATTCCTTACCCGCTTCCGCACACCGCTTTACGGCGCGGCATACAGAATTACGAAGGACGAAGCTACCGGCCGTGAGCTAGCGGATGAACTCTATGCCGAGCTCTACGGGTTCAACGACCGCCACGGCAAACGCAGATCAAAACTGGAGTACTACACGGGACGGGGCTCGCTCGAGGGCTGGCTTCGCACCGTCCTCTCGCGTCAGTTTGTGAACCGGTATCGCTCCCGTTCGCGCGAAGTCAGCCTGGATGAACAGCTTGATGCGGGCGTGGGGTTTGCGGCGGCGCCGGCTGCGGACGAGAGCGGACCCGACCACAGGCTTGGAGTTGCCATCGCGGCAACTCTTGCGGAGCTCGGCGCAGAGGAGCGTTTTCTCTTGTCGTCCTGGTATCTCGATCAGCGGACGCTGGCCGAAATCGGACTCCAATTAAGTCTCCATGAATCGACGATCAGCAGAAGGCTGGATCAGCTGAGGAAGAAGTTGCGCAAGCGTGTCCGGGAGCGGCTGCGGGCAGCCGGGCTGGGATTGCGTGAGTGCGACGAATTGCTGGCGGAACTGGACGTGCGAGATCTTAATGTGAATGTGGCAGCAACTTTAAAGCAAGAAACGCGAGTCGAAACGTTCCATAAGTGAGAGGCACAAGAGTTCAAAACGTGAAACAGACTGAATCCAATCCGCTGCGAGTGGAACTTGCCAGGATGGCGGGGGCGTTGCCCCATCCTGACGAGGATGTGCTGACCGCGTTCGCGGAAGGTGCGCTGCTGGAACGCGAACGGGAGAGCGTGATGGAGCACCTCGCAGGATGCAGTGAGTGCCGAGAGATCCTGAGTCTCACGGCTGCGGCGGCACCGGAGGCGACCGTGCTGCACGTTGTGCCGACTGGGCCGACGCAGAAGCGTTGGTTGCCCTGGCTGGCTGCTGCGGCGGCGGTGGTCCTGGTGAGTTCGGCGGCGTTGATCTACGTTCGAGGGCGAGAGATCAACGGGCTGCCCCAGCAGTCTCCAGAGATTGCAGTCCAGGGTATTGGGAGACGCGAGCCGGACTCGGCGCGTCCTGATGCGCCCGCCGTTCAGAGTGCCGAACCGATGCCGGGCCTTGCCACCTCCGAAGCTGCTACCGGAAACAGCGAAACCGTTGGCCGAACGCATTGGCGAATCAATGAAGCAGGACATGCGGAGCGATCCCTAGGCAATGGGACGTGGCAAGCGGTCCTGCCCAATGACAGCGCCAGGATACGCGTCATCTCCGTATCCGGTAGCGATGTCTGGCTGGGCGGAGAGAAGCTGCATCTTTGCCACTCCAACGACGATGGGGCGACTTGGCATTGTGAGCAACTGCCGACAAAGAACAGCTCCGCAAGTGTGCTTGCCCACATACGGTTTCGGGACCTTCAGACGGGTGTCGTCGAAGCCACCGATGGCACGCGCTGGGAGACGGGCGATGGCGGACGCACCTGGAGATAAGCCACTCCTATCGCGACTATATGTAGAGGTATTCAGACGAATTCAAGCAGATTCCCTTCGGGAATGACAAAAAAGAGTGCGTAGCCGAACGGCAGAGAACATGATCATGTGGTCGCGATACTACTTCGCTTCGATTGTGATTTCGTATGCAAGGTGAAATGGCTTAAGCGGCTTACCCGTCGCGAGATGCTCCTGCTCGATGATCTCTTTCGCCTGCGCGAGCCGCTCCGAGGGCAACGGATGAGAACGGAAGTATCCCGTCAACCCTTCGATCGCTACCTGGCCGAGTTCGTCTGTCGGGGTCTCGGCGTGGATCACGTATTCGCGATGGAGTTGGACCCACCGCTCAAGCAGATTGACGGCTCCCTGCGATGAATAGTCCGACGCCACAGCGATCCTGAGCCCCTCACGATCTGCTTCAGACTCCTCGTCCTTGCTGTAGCCAGCCTGCCAGAGGGACATGGGAATGCTCAGCAACTGTCCTGCCAGATCGAGATCGACGTGGCGGAGCTTTGCCTCAATCTGAACCCGCTCGGCAGCATGATAGTGATCGACGTGTTCGATCTCATGGCCGAGCACGAAGGCGAGTTCGTCCTCGCTCTTCAGCTGATCGAGCAGGCCGGAGCCGACGAAGATGTGGCCTCCCGGAAGGGCAAAGGCGTTGATGAGACTTGGATCCGCGAGGAGATGGAAGTGCCAGATGAGCTTGCGCCTGGCATGGAGAGTTACCTGCTGACCGACCTCCGAGATGTATCGTTCGAGCGCCCGGTCCTCTGCGGTGCGAATCGGTGTCGCATATCGTTGGGCGAGCTGGTCGCCGATCCGCATCTCCTCGCTATCGGAGATGCGGGTAAGGTGCATGGGGACACGCGTCAGATCGCGTTGCCAGTCTGCCGCCAAATTCACCAGTGCACTAGCGCTCACCGCATCGTGACGGTTGCGACGTTGCGCGAGGTACATGGCTCCGATCGTGAGGGCAAGCACCGCCGCCAAGCCGAAAGCTCGCTTCACAGAAGCCGCCGGACCGATTCGCGGAAGCGGTTATAGAGTGTCGACACCAGCATCAACGCCGCACCCAGAGCGATGAAGGTGATGTAGCGGTCGCGTTCGCTTAGCTGCCATGCGTCGCGGAAGACGATCTTGCAGACACAGACCAGGAGCAGGAGCAGGCCCGTAATGCGGTAGGTGCGTTCGCCGACTCTCAAGCCGAGCAAAACGACCATGAGGCCCTCGAGGCCCCAGGCAAGCGTGACCATGCCGGAGTTCAGCTTTACCACGATCATGAGAGTGAGCAGCAGGATCGGCGCGAAGAAGAGCCATTGCTCCGGACGGTTCAGGGCGAGAGCCTGGCTGAGACGGAACTGCATCGGCCTCAGGTTATATCGAGTCCGCAGTCGGAACGCGATGGGTAATCCCGCGAAGAGTAACGCGATGACGAAGCTGAGTACCGCGATATTCCCCTTCCATCCGCCGGTGGAGAAGTAGCTGCTGCCGAAGATATTGTGGGCTATGCCCCGAGTGACGACAGCAGTCACGAGAAGAATGGCCTGCTGCAGGAAGAGTTCCTTGTCGATCGTCAGCACCGTAAGCAAAAGCGCGATAGCCAGGATGGCCCATGAGAGGACGATCCATTCGCTGCTCACCTCGAAGTAGAGAAGCGAGGCGACAGAGCCGGTTGCAAACCAGGCAAGAAGGTTTGCGATGGAAAAGCGCTCCACCTCGTCCTTCTCTTTACCGGACTGGAGTTGCATCCATACGAACAGGTTGATGAAAGCTATCGGAATGATGGTGTAAATGCGCGGACTGATCGTCTCGCCGGGCAGCGTTGCCGCAGTCAAGTTCACGAAGAAGATTCGTGCGAAGCCAATCGTCAGCGCTACATATCCCTGGAGCCGGATCTGTCTCTGTTTGCGCCAGTCGCCGAACTCAAACAGCAGCAAGCCGAAGATGGCGAGGCCGTCGGCAACAGCAATGGACTGTAGTTCACTCCACAGCATCCATGCACCAAAGATGGAAGCGGCCCAGGAATAGATGTGGTTCAGGTCCTCCTCTTTGGCAGTCTGCGGAAGCCGGACACAGTACGCGAGTGCATAGAGAACGGCGACAAGGATCGAAAGCGTAATCAGGCGGAGATCGACACCATGCCACTTATCCAGCACGTAGAGATTGAGCGTGGCTGCCCGCACGACCGCGAGGGTGGCAAGCGTATGAGCTTGCCATGGGAGTTCTTCAATGTCGAAGAAGCGATCGACCAGGGCGAGCGTGAGCGCAAAGGCGACCCAGAGAACTGCCAGCCATGGCTGTTGTGCCTCGTGCCAGGCCAGCGTCGCGAGCAAGCCCGTCGCCAACCAGGTGTGCGCCCACGCCGCCTCTCGCTTATACGTGGCATTCTGCAAGGTGCAGAAGCGCGATACCGCATAGAAGGCGATCGCGCTGAGGACGATTGGGAGATACCGTGCGAGTGCTGTCTTCGCATCGAGATTCGATAGCAGGAGGTCTGCTGTCACAAGCCCCGCTAACACGTGACCTTGCCAGCAGAGATCGTCAAGCTTGATGGACCGGGACGTCAGGTAGAGTCCAACCGTAAGTCCAAGCCAGCCGCACGCGACCCAGTCTGGCGATACTTCAAACCACACCAACGCCACCAATGCGGAGGTGCCCGCCAGGAGGGTGAAGGATCGCAGATAGATTCGAAGTTCCTGCTCGGCGGAGATCACCGCAGCAGTGAGATAGAAGATCAGCGCCAGCAAGGGCAGCGTGATCAGACGCGCGGTCACGTGATGCGGATAGACGTCCGTTACATGGCAGTTCACGACTGCCATGCGAACCGCGACCGCCACGGAAAGTATCCACGCCTGTGCCAGAAGATGCCGGTTGTTCGGGAGCAAGCGAGTTCCCGCTGCTGCGCCGGTCATCAGCACAGCCCATCCGACAGCCGTCCCGTCCGCAGGGAACAAGGCCCACACGCCAAGGAAGGCCATGGCCGCGCCTAGATAACTCTGCCACTCGGCAAGTTGCTCGTCGATGCCCTCGAACATACCCCGCCAACGTTCGCGGACGAAGTGTGCATTGATGTAGAACAGCGCGGCGCACAGCAGCAACTGAATCCCCGTAGCGACGAGCGGCGTTTGCGCGTGTTGCCGCAGTTCGAAGAGCGTCCGCGCTTCGTAAGCGACGAGCAGCCCGGTCACGGTGCCGGCGATCAGGCCGAGGCGGCGGAACACCACTTCACGCTGAACGATTCCCGCAATGAGCAGGGCTTCGGCACCAATCATCCAGACCACGGCGATGCTGTTGCCGCTGAACTTGAACGGTACCGCGGCGGAGATCAGCATGGTGCCAAGAACAGTGAGCAGGATGAAGGCTGGCCGGCGGCGACGGGTCACAGGAAGCTGGCCGAAGATGAACTCCATCGCTCCCAGCGCGAGTAGCGCATACGCCGCAAGCTCAGGCCGGGTGGATTGGAACTTCATCACGGAGAGCAGCAGGATAGTATTCGCCAGCGCCGCGATGGTCGAGATGCGTTCGTCACGAGGAGTGGGAATCGCGCGCACCACATAAGAGATGCGGAAGATCAACCAATAGAGAACAAGAATGATGCTGCTGGGAAGCAACTGGGGAAAGTCGTGACCGGCTACGCCGTTCGGATAGAGTCTGTAGAGCCAATAAAAGTGGTTGGAGAAGCTGGCCAGTATCCCGAAGACTTCAAGCTCATACCAGCCCATGCGCAGTGCCACACCAACGATGCCGACGGCCAGGATTAGGCCTGCGGACAACGCGTAGACCGTGTCCTGTGTGAGCGCAATCGTCGAGAACGCCAGTAGAAACGAAAGCCCCGTGATGAGCTGGGACTTGTAGCGCAAGGTGTGCGCCGCGATGGCAATGGCAACTCCGAGCAGAAAGACACAGTTCAGCGTCTCCGAACTCATCACCTTCATGGCCTGGACATGGTTCATCGCATAGGTGGTGAAGAAGGCCAGCGCCCATCCGCCGCCTATGCCCGTTCGGCCAAGAAGCGCATATCGTTCTTTGCGCTCAAGCCAGATGCCACCGCCGAGCAGCGCACTGGCCGCCGCATACAGCAAGGCAACCTTGCCGGCGGGTCCCATCGAGATCAAGGCGACCCTGCCCAGCAGCGCAAATCCCAGGACGAGGAGGACGATGCCGATCTTGGCGAACAGGTTCATGCCCAGCACTTCTTCAAGCGGCAGCTTGGTGCGGAGCCAGTCGACAACGCTCACACGCGGCTCTGCTGCCTTATAGCTATTGAAGCTTGATGGGCGAGGTTGAGCAGGAGGTTGTGGAGTCTGCAGCGATACGCGCGGAGCAGCGACTCTTGCAGTTGCAGGTGGCGCAACGAAGGGCGGCGGGACGGTATTTGCGCTGCCCGGAATCGCTGGTGCTGGCGGCGGGACGGCTACTGGCGTAGGAGGCACCAAAATCGTTGCAGACTCGACGACCGGCGCTGCTGCCTGAATCGCAGGCAATGCCTGCGGCACGGGATTCTCTTGCTTGAGATGAACCGGCGGGCCCGGCGGTACTATCTTGGGCGCTTGCTGAGAGGTTTGCTCAGTAGGCATCGAGTGGGCGAACGCAAGGTTTGGTGTCGCCTTCACTACGGCAGACGTAGGAGGAATTACTTCATCAGGCGTACCTACCGAACGGTTGGCGGTCGCCGCCAGCTTTTCGTTGACAACCTCCAGCGAACGGCGAAGCGTAGCGATCTCGCGCTTGAGATCGGAGACATTGCGCTGATTTTCGTTCGATTGCTCCTCGACGAGCTGTCGTAGGTTGCCCGCCTTGATCCAGGCCCCAATGGCGACCGCTGGTATTGCCAAAACTCCAAGTCCAACAAGCAGAAAAATACCTTCCATGCGTACACCCGATCAGTGAAAAGGATTGGCTTCGATATTAGAACGAGAGGTGGAAGAATTCTTGCACCGTTTATTTCGAGGTCCCGTTCGAAGATACGGTTTCGGCTTAAGTGAACAATATTGACGGCGCAAGAGTGCGCATGCTTCGATGGAACGAGTGAGTCTAAAGCCAGCGCTTCCGGTAGATGCGGTCCTGCCGGAGATCCTCTCTTCACTGCGGCAGACACCCAATTTGGTCATCGAGGCACCTCCGGGCGCGGGCAAGACGACCCGCGTTCCACCCGCGATCCTTGGCCTTGTCCGAGGCGAAGTGATCGTCCTCGAGCCCCGCCGCATCGCGGCACGGATGTCAGCCCGAAGAGTCGCATGGGAGCTTGGCGAAGAAGTTGGCGGCACAGTTGGCTACCAGGTCCGCTTCGAGGAGAAGACCGGCCCGGCCACGCGGCTCCGATTCGTCACAGAAGGCATCCTGACGCGCGGGCTCATCAGCGATCCGACCCTCAAGGGAGTAGACGCAGTCATCCTCGATGAGTTCCACGAGCGGCATCTCGATAGCGACCTCGCGCTCGCACTGTTGAAGCGCCTCCAGCAAACACGTCCGACACTCCGCATCATCGTGATGTCTGCAACACTCGACGCGGCACCCATCGCTCGCTTCCTCAACGACTGCCCGGTTGTGCGATCAGAGGGCCGGATGTTCCCACTAACGGTCCGGTATACGCCGTATTCATCGGAGCCGCTTCCGATCCGGATGAGGAAAGCTGTGGAGGTGTTGATGAAGCAGCAGCACTCCGGGAGCATACTGGCTTTCCTTCCTGGCATCGCGGAGATCCGGCAGTCCATGCGAGAGTGCGAGGCGGTTGCGAGGCAGTCCGGCTTGATCATGCTGCCGCTGCATGGCGATCTCTCTCCAGCGGAGCAGGACCGGGCGGTCCTGCCCTCTCCGGAACGGAGATTGATCCTCGCGACGAATGTGGCTGAGAGTTCCGTGACGGTCGAGGGTGTTACCGCCGTGATCGATAGCGGACTGGCGCGTCATGCCACTTATTCGCCGTGGACAGGTCTGCCGACCCTGCACGTGGGGCGTATCAGTAAGGCCTCCGCTACACAGCGGGCGGGACGCGCCGGTCGCACCGGGCCGGGCGAAGTGATGCGGCTCTATCCCGAAGAAGACTATCTGTTGCGACCGGAGCACGATACTCCAGAGATCCTGCGCAGCGATCTGTCGCAACTCCTGCTGACTCTACGGGCGATGAAGATCACTCATCTCACCGATCTTGATTGGATCGATCTCCCACCCGCAGAGGCGATACAGAGTGCCGAATCGCTGCTCGACCAGATTGGCGCGACGGGCGATATGGCGCAGCGCATGACTCGCTATCCGCTGACCCCGCGCCTGTCTCGCATCGTGATCGAAGCCTTGGATCGTGGCGTCGGAGAAGATGGATGTCGAGTTGCCGCGATGCTCAGCCTTGGAGAGCGGAGTGAGAAGAACGATCTTCTGGAAGCGATGGACCAGCCGCAGAGTCCTCGCGAGCGACAGCATACCGAACAACTTCTCCGCATGGCGCGGCCTACTGGCAAAGCTCATCACGACGACAACGCGCTGCTGCTCTCCGTTCTTGCGGGCTTTCCCGATCGCGTTGGCCGCCGTCGGCTGGGCAGCCAGGTGCTGCTATCGACAGGCATCTCTGCCGAAGTCGCTGGCGGAGTACCAGCCTATGAGTTTCTGATCGCCATCGACGCGGAGGATCGCAAGGAGAATGCCTCGCCACTCGTCCGCATGACCGCAAGAATAGAGCCGGAGTGGCTTCTCGATCTCTTCCCTGGTGGTGTGAAGGAAAGTTCAACGGTCGTGTGGAATCGCGGCAGTGAGCGAGTAGAACAGGTGAATGCATTGCTCTACGGCAAGCTGGTTCTTGAGGAGTCACGAGGCCCAGCGCCCGATGCCGACGCAGCCGATCTGCTCGCGCAGAAGGCGCTCGAGGCCGGTATCGAAAAGTTTGTGGACCGAGAGATGCTCGATAGCCATCTGGCTAGATTGTCGTTCGCGGGCTTCGACACTCCTGATCTTCACGAGACTCTCAGAGATCTATGCCTCGGGCTTCGTAGCTTCGCTGAGCTGAAAGAGGCCTCGAAGGATTTCTTTTATCTCATGGAGCAACAATATGACTCCCGACTGTTGAACGAAGTTGCTCCGCTCAGCGTCTCTCTGAAAAGCGGACGTCCTGCGAAGATTCATTACGAGCAAGGCAGACCGCCGTGGATCTCGTCTCGTCTGCAGGACTTCTTTGGCATGAAAGAGACGCCCAGAATTGGGCAGGATAGAAGTCCGCTCGTCGTCCACCTGCTTGCTCCAAATCATCGCGCGGTACAGACTACGACGGATCTCGCAGGCTTCTGGGAGCGTCTCTATCCGCAGGTCCGCAAGGAGCTGATGCGCCGATACCCCCGCCATGCATGGCCCGAGCGGCCGTGAACAAGCCGCATCTCGGGTAGACGAGAGCCAATGTACCCGACGATCGCGGGCAACATAAGCGGCGCAGTTTAGTGAGAGTGCGCACCTGCTGTCTGCTGTAGCCGGTATGTCAACTCGAAGTAGCCGTAGTTCGCATCGCGATCTGACGTATAAATGGCTCCCACCGCGCTCTTTCCGAAGACGTGAGCATAGTAGGTGCTCAGAGCGAGTTGCTTCGTAAGCACGATGTCTGCGCTGATGTCATAGACACTACTGAAGCTCGACACCTTGTTGCCGGGACGGCCAACATAGCCAAAGACCTTGCGGTCATAGGCTCCCCCGCCCTGATACCAGAAGTCCCCTGGCGCAGTGAGCTTCAGAAAGTGCAGGTCAGTTCGCACTTCGATCTTCTTCGACGGCTTATCGACCAACTGAACGAACGAGTCTGTTGAGTTCATCATGTTGTAAAAGGGAAAGCGTGCGTAGGTACGTGGAGTGGGAAGCACCTGGAAGAACGTGTTGTGGGTTCCGTCCGTATTGTTGTTGTCCCCTGTTGTGCGAAGGTAGCCGCCACGCAGCCAGGGCATGGTGCGAAGGGAGTCTACGCGAATGCCTGCTTCTGTAGTTACCGCAGCAGCCGAGTGATCGAGGCGCCCCCACGTACCGGACTGGCCCGCGCCCCAAACTAAGAAATCAAGGGTTGCGTGACCGGCTGGCACAGAAGCAATCATGTCTCCGCCATAGGTACCGATTCGAATATTTTTATGATCCAGGGCCCGGGCCGCAGCGGTGCGATTGTCTGTCTTGGTCAAGCCAGTGCGGCCATCATGATAGCCAAGTCCGAATCCCCGCATGAGGACGTGGCCCTTCGCGAGGGCGCGGGTGTACGCAAGGTACTGAATGTCCACGTCCAATTCAGGATTGGCATTCATGTTGAATACACCCTGCGTTGCGCGGCCAGCCATAGCTGTGAGATTCCAGGACGTGCCGCTAAGCTTTCCGTCTGCCCCGTCGAATGAGCGCTGGCCGTTGGAGAATCCGAAGTTGCCGATGAGTCTCTGAGCAATGCGGTTGGTCTGAAGCCATCCGAGGGTGGCGTCCTTCGGCGCGGTCTCGATACCGTCCAGGAACTCAAATCTCCCTATACGCACGGAGTCATGCTCGGCCTTAAAGTGGTAACGAAGAAAACCCTGACGGAATGAGGCAGCCGCCGGGTTCGAGTTGTTTGAATTCGCCGCGTAATAAGTGCCTCCAAGTCCGAGTTGGCCCTGCGCGGAGACAGCCGAGACAGCATCGGTGGGAAGCGAGAGCTCTGCGCTTTGCCCGAGTTCAAGTTGATAGTCCCACTGACGAATGCGCTGCGTGAGGCTAAGGCGGAGCAGCGAATCTTGGTGTGCGTAGGTCTCAGAAGTGGGGGTTGCGGCAAACCATTGCGTGACGTTCGTGCGCTCACGAATGACCGCTGTAAAAGTAGGAGTTGAGGACGGCTTGGTGGCCGGAGCGGTTTGTGCGAAAGCCCCAACGGAAGAGACAAGCGCGGCAAGGCACAATACGTTAACTTTCATGATCGATCTCCTAAAAAAGACATAAGTGGGCTGTACCAGCGAGGCGTTCACGCTGGGGCGATTTGTAGCGCTGAGGAGTTGATTGCCTAGGCGGTCTGCAATTCCGGTTCGGCGTCTTCTGATGGACTGGCGCCCGACTCCGCCGGAACAAGTGCCCGGCCACCGGCGCCAACCCATGTAGCGGTCCACCTACGAGAGACGATAGCGAGCATGACCAGCACCATCGTCGCGAAGGCCGCATAGCAACCGAAGCCGAGACCGAAGGAGCCAGTGTGCTGCTTCGATTGACCGAGTACGTTGGGCAGTATGCCGCCGCCGAGCGCTCCGATTTCGCCAATCATGCTGCCGGCCAGGGCAGTTGCCATGGGCCACCGCATGGGGACTAGCTGGAAGGTGGCACCATTGCCTGCGCCGAGTGCCGCGAATGCAAGCATGAACAGCGCCGTGGTGATCGCCAGCGAAGGAGAGGTTGCAAGACCAAGCAGGCTGCCGATGACGACGACGAAGACGCCGTAGAGCGCGTGGATGCCACCGAACTTATCGGAGGACCAGCCTCCGATGACACGGGCTCCGCTACCAATCAAAGTGGCGAACATGGTGAGCGTTCCTGCCTGCGACTTGGCAATATGAAACTGTGAGACATAGAGCGAAGGCAGGAAAGTGGCGAGGCCGAGGAAGCCACCGAAGGTGATGATGTAGATGAAGTTGAAGTACCAGCTGTCTGCCTTGAGGAAGATGCTGAGATGCTGCCCGAGGGTGCGATGCTCGATGTCCGGTGGCTCTTTGGCGAAGACGATCATGACGATGAGCGGCAGCAGCATGAAGAGAGCGGCAATCCCATAGACATGTTCCCAGCCATAGATCTTCGCCAAACGCGGGGCGAAGAAGGCGGCCAGTGCGGTGCCGCTGTTGCCTGCGCCGGCGATACCCATGGCGAGCCCTTTGTATTTCTGAGGGAACCAGCCCGATCCGAGCGAAAGCGCAACTCCAAAGCTGGCGCCGGCGGTGCCGAGAAGAACGCCCATCGCCAGAACATTCGAGAACGAGTGCACGAAGAAGTAGCCATATAACAGAGCCACAAGGATGCAGCACATCTCCACAATAGCGGCGCTCTTGCGGCCGATGTACTGGCTGAGCACGCCTAGCGGGAAGCGCATGAACGCGCCCGACAACGTCGGAAGCGAGACCATCAGGCCGATCTGGGCAGGGGACAGGTGGAACTGCTCACTGATGAATGGACCCATGGCACCGTTCAGTACCCAGACTGCAAAGGTGAAGTCAAAGTAGAGGAAGGACGCAAAGAGGGTCATAGGATGACCGGATTTGAGAAACGATTTAGCGTTGGCCACGGCGAAGCTCCTGAAGATGATCTTGAGATGTAGAAGCGGTGATGCAGAGGAGCGACAACAGGAGCGAACGTCCGGGTTCAGCTCAACAACTGATCTCGCGGCGACCATGGGCGCGAGGATGAAAGCTAGATCAGCGCATCTAATTCAACGTGGATCGCTCCACGCGAACAGCGCACTGTTTGAAATTGGGCTCGCGGCTGATGGGATCGAAGGCCCCCAGCGTGACGAGGTTTGAGTTCTGCTCGGCGAAGTGGAAGGGCATAAAAACCTGACCAGGAGCCACGATCTCCGTGACGCGTAACTCTACCTGGGTAATCGAAGCACGTCGCGAGCGGATCGTGACGGGATCGTGCTGACGCAGCGAGAGGCGCTGTGCGTCGACGGGATTCATCTCCAGCCATGCGTTGGGGACCATGCCTTCGAGCATGGCAACTGCACCCGTCTTGGTCCGCGTGTGCCAATGCTCTACAGTGCGCCCGGTGTTGAGGATCAGATCGAACTCTCGATTGGGCTGCTCAACAAAAGGCAGGCAAGGCACACAGTGCAAGAGCGCGCGACCACCTTCGCGGGGGAAGACGCCATCCTCGTAAAGACGTGCACCGCCCCACTGTGCGCCGCCTTGGTCCTCGATCTGTTGCCAGGTGAAGGGGCTGTAGTCGCATAGCCGACCCGCAGAGACCTTCTGCCACTCGAGCCATGCGCTATGGGTTGTGGTCCATCCGGGAAAGAGCTTATCCTTCACACCGAGGCCCTCTGCCAGTGCCATGAAGATATCGAAGTCGCTGCGAGCTTCGCCGGGCGGCGTGGCGAACGAGTTGACTTTGCTGATGCGCCGCTCGGAGTTTGTGTAGGTACCTTCCTTCTCACCCCAGATAGCCGCAGGTAGCACGAGATCAGCGAACTCCATCGTAGGTGTCGGGTAGAAGCCATCCTGCACAACGACGAACTCCGCAGTGTCAAAGGCCTGCTTGAGCAGGTTGTAGTTTGGAAAAGAGACGATTGGATTGGTGGCAATGATCCAGAGCGCCTTCACCTTCCCTGTCACTGCGGCTTCGATGATGTCGGGATAGGCTAGACCGCGCGCAGAGGGGAGTTCGCTCTCTTCAATATCCCAGAGGCTCGCGAGTTCTTCGCGGTCGTTCGCGTTATCGAACTTGCGATAGCCCGGCATCGAGGACGCGAACCCGCTCTCTCGCGTACCCATCGCATTGCATTGCCCGGTGATGGAGAACGGCGATGCACCCACGCGCCCGATGTTGCCGGTCAGCAAAGCCAGGTTGTTAATGGCTGCTACAGTGACCGCTCCTTGCGTGGAGTGATTGACGCCCATGGTCCAACCGATGAACGCTGCTTTGGCGCGGCCATAGATGCTTGCGACCGTCTCAATCGTCTCGACCGAAAGTCCCGTGACCTCGCTCACCGCTTCAGGCGTGAACTCCGTGACGAAGCGAACAAAATCATCGAGGCCGTCGACATGGTCGCGAAGGTAGTCGCGATGGACGAGTTGATCACGCAGCAGAATGTGGGCGATGCCATTGAGGAGCGCGATGTCGGAGCGTGGCTTCACGGGCAGATGAAGGTCGGCCATCATAGCAGTCTTCGTAACGCGCGGATCCGCAACGATGAGCACCTGTCCCGGCTTCTTGCGCAGGCGGTTGCAAAGGATGGGATGGTTGTCGGCTAGATTGGAGCCAACCAGAAGAACCACATCCGCAGTCTCGAGGTCGGCGTACGCACCGGGGGGACCATCGGAACCAAAGCTGAGCTTGTAGCCCGACACGGCGCTGGCCATGCACAGGGTGGTGTTGCCATCGTAGTTGCGCGTGCGAAAGCCGAGTTGCACGAGCTTGCCGAGAGTGTAGAACTCTTCGGTCAGAAGTTGCCCCGTGCCGATGACTCCCAGCGCTTCGTTTCCATGCCTGACCTGCAACGCACCAATGCGCGCGATCATGGCGTCCAGGGCTTCGTCCCAGCTTACAGGCTCCAGGGGTGTGCCTCGGCCACCTTTACGAAGCATAGGCGTCGTCGCTCGTCCAGGTGCTTCAACGATCAGATGTTCACTGAGTCCCTTGGGGCAGAGCTTACCAAGATTAACCGGGTGCTCGGGGTTACCGCGCGCTGCTACGGGGCGGCCATCGCGTGTGCCAATCAACATACCGCACCCGACGGAGCAGTAGCCGCAGGTGGTCTTTGTCCATTTGTCCGCAACGCGAGACTCGGAGATATGTCCGAAGCGTTTGTCCTTTGCGTAGCGATAGACGCTGCGGCTGATGTCGAAGCCCAGCCACTTTCCGACGCGCTGAGCCAGCGACATCGAGCGCATGGCGATGCGCTCCTTTGCACTGGCGTTGGCGGGCTGTTGCCCGGTCGTCGGATTCGTCATGCCGCCCGCTTCGCGTGTTTGCCGGTTGCACCGAGGAAGGTAAGTGCCATGCTGCGCGGTACAACAGAGACGAAGAAGAGATAGCGGTTCACCAGAACGGCCGCCCCGGCGGCGACAAAGGACAAGATGGGAAGTGGAATAGCAAGAAGTAGCGTGGCGGCTACAGCGCAGCTCCATGCGAGACCAACCTGCCGGGATAGGAGCACGCCGCGAAGGTGGTCATAGGTCGCGCGAAGCTCAAAGACTTCAGAGTTACGGAGCCGCAGTGTGCGAAGAACCTGATTGAGCAACCACGCAGCGGCGATCAGCGCCATCCACCAGGGATGGATATGGAAGTGTGGTGCAGTGTCTGCCATTCCGGGCAAGCGCCACTTACCGTAAAGCCACTGTGAAGGCATGGCCAGCGAAGCGTTGAGCGGCGCGCCGAGTAACAGTGCCGAGAGTAGAAAGTCGATTGGTGTGTGTACAAGGTCCCAGGCGGGGCGCGCTTTGACCAGATAGATGCAGGCGCTGGCGCCGGTTCCCATCAGCCCAAAGAGGGCAGTGGCCGCCGCCAAGGGCAGCACGGCGCGCGTGA
This sequence comes from Granulicella aggregans, assembly GCF_014203275.1. Lineage (GTDB taxonomy): Bacteria > Acidobacteriota > Terriglobia > Terriglobales > Acidobacteriaceae > Edaphobacter. The sequence continues at coordinate 742,621 of NZ_JACHIP010000004.1, read as the reverse complement.
GATTCAGATGGAACAGCGGCGACCACGCTGCGGCTGCACATGCAGAGAGAGTGCAAAGAAATAATGTGAAGCAGAGGACTTCGCGGCTCAGCCATGAGCGTCTCCACATCTTCAAGGCGCGCCAGGCATACGCCGGACGTCCCAGATGGAAGACCGAGATATTGATGGCAACAATGGTGACGAGCAGCAGAAATGCCAGGCTGGCAGGAGTGAGATTGTGGTCGAACAGCAGAAAGCAAAGCAGGCCGAACGCCGCCTGCATCGCCGATGTCATTAGCACCAGGGAGCCGTGGGCGTGCTCCAAGGGAATCTGGCTGGTGTCCACCCGAGCCAGCTCGGACACGGCTGTCTTCGGCAGGGTGATGCGAGTGGTTGAGATGGTTTGCTCAGCCGGTGGCATGCCCGGGGATTCGGCGAGCGCAAAATCGTTTACCCATTCGGCGAGGTTCACGATTTCAATCTGGATCGCATTCTCCGGGCAGGCGTTCACGCAGGCAGGCTCACGCCCATCCAGAAGCCGGTCGCGGCACATATCGCACTTCCCCACCACGCCACGTTCCGGATTGAATTGCGGGACGCTGTAAGGGCAGTTCCATACGCAATACTGGCAACCAATGCAGGCGTCAGCGGAGTGCAGGACGATGCCGGTGATTGGATCTTTGGTGTAAGCGTCGACCGGGCAGCCGCGCACGCAATCCGCACTGACGCAATGATTGCAACCCATGGAGAGATAGGTGCGGGAGACCAGCGGATAGGTGCCGCCTTCGAGTTCGCCCACCCGTCGCCACTTGATGTCTGCCGGATTGCCGTTCTGCTCGTTGCAGGCGACTTCGCAGGAGCGGCATCCGATGCACTTCGTCATGTCAAAGTGAAAGCGGTACTGCTCTCCGGGCTCAAGCGGCCGGGACGGGATGAGCAAATCTACCAGCGACGGTGCGGCACCGCTCTCGATGAGCGTCATCCGCACAAGCTCTGCGCTGTCGGTCTCCATTGCCCGTTCCTGTAGTGGTAAAGCCACGTTGTTGCTCCCGAGAGGTGCGTGTTAGTAGATGTCGCGGTGATAACGGCTTTCGTCCTGCAGCTTCGTAACGTATTCCTGTGCGGCTTCCGGGCCCATGCCGCCATGCTTTTCGATCAGTGCGTGGAGCGCGGCATCGACGTCCTTTGCCATGTAGGTTGCGTCGCCGCAGACGTAGATGCGAGCGTCTTCCTGCAACCAGCTCCAGAACAGGGCACCGTGCTCGAGCATGCGGTCCTGAACGTAGATCTTTGTCGCCTGGTCGCGTGAGAAAGCAGTGTCCAGACGCGTGAGGTGGCCGCTGTCACACATCTCCTGCAGCTCATTGCAATAGAGGAAATCGGTCTGCACACTCCGCTCACCGAAGAAGAGCCAGTTCTTCCCCTTATGTCCAAGCGCCCGGCGCTCGTGCAGGAAAGATCGGAAAGGAGCGACTCCGGTGCCGGGGCCAATCATGATGATCGGCGTCCTACCGTCCGCGGGCAGCCGGAACTTCTGGTTGGGCTGGATGTAGACGGGCACAGTCTGTCCGACTTCAAGCCGGTCGGAGAGCATGGTCGATGCCACTCCACCGCGTTCGCGGTTGTGGGAGCGATATTTGACCACCGCTATGGTGCAATGTAGCTCGTGCCCATGGGCGGCAGGGCTTGAAGAGATGGAGTAGAGACGAGGCGTAAGTCGTGGAAGTATGGCGAAGAGCTCGGACGGCGACTCGATGGCGCCTCGATACTCGCTCAGAAGGTCGATCAGCCCGCGGTCGTAGAGGTACTTGTCCAGGTGACCGCCCTGTTCAGGCTGAAGAAGAGTCAGCAGATTCTTGTGCTGTGTCCTGCTGGCGAAAGCCTGCACCATCTTGCGGCTGGCGCGGGTGTGCTGATAGAGCTGGGTCAGTGCGTACTGAACGGTGGTTGAACCGATTTTGGGGAGATCGACTGGCGTGGTCCCGTCGAACGGCAGGAGTGAGATGATCTCATCCACGAGAGCAGCATCGTTCTGCGCGATGACGCCGCAGGCGTCACCGGCTTCGTAGGGCAGAGATTCATTCAGCTGTAGCGCGAGATGCATGGTGAGCTTGCTTGAAGTTCCGGTGGTGAGAGCGCGACGCTCCACGATCTCGGCCGGGAATGGACTATCGCGGGAGTACAGGGAGGGCTTCGCCGTGACGGACACGGGGGCGATGGGCACGGCGGCGACGGATACGCTCGGACTGGCACCATTCTTCTTCCCTATGGTGGCGATGCAGGTATCCTTCCACGCGGCAAACGGAGCATCTACATCCACGTCGCTCTCGACCCGACCGATGATGCGTGTTGCGCCGAGATCTGCCAGGCGTTCATCGAGCTCTACGCCGAATTGGCAGAACTGCTCGTAGCTGCTGTCGCCGAGAGAGAAGACAGCGTAACGCAGCGAATTGAGGCGGGCGCAGTCCTCGGCCAGCAGGGCGTCGCGAAAGGAGCGGCTATTCTCGGGAGCCTCACCGTCGCCGTAGGTGCTCGCGAAGATCACGGCGCAGCGTTGGCTGGCAAAGGAGGCCATGTCCGTTTCTGCCAGCGAAGCAAGGACCGGACGATGACCGTTAGCCTTGAGATCCTTGGCAAATTTTTTCGCAAGCCGCTCCGCCGTGCCGCTCTGGGTAGCAAAGTAGAGCGCAACCTCTTCAGAGGTGGCGGATGGCTGCGCCGCCGTCTGCGTGGCGGTCGAGAACATGCCAGCGAGAAAGCCATTCAGCCAGGCGCGCTGGTCCGGGTTGAAGGGGGCGTCATCGGGGATGAAGGGAATGGGCTGAGGATTCATGCCATCGTCTCCAGGTTGTCTGTTGTTCCAGCTATGCCGCGGAGCTCCTCGATGCTGTGCCGTCGTGTGAATTCGAGAAAGCTCTCCTCGCCTTGAGAGCACTTTCTATAGCCCGCAAACAGAGCGTGCAACATCGGGAGAACCTCTGCGTACTTGATCCCCGGGAAGAGCTGCCGCGCGATCGCCTGATCGCTATCGGCGCCGCCGCCAAGGTTGATCTGATAGCCCTCTTCGCCGCCTACCTTGACGCCCATCAATCCGATGTCTCCGATGTAGTGCTGTGCGCAGGAGTTCGGGCATCCGGTGACGTGCAGATTCACGGGCTGTTCGAGGGCGAACGAGGCATCGAGTGAGCGCGCAATCTCCAGCGCATGAGCTTTGGTGTCTGTCATGGCGAAGCGGCATCCGCGGCTGCCGGTGCATGCTACGGTTCCGCTCTGCACGCGACCGGCGTCGATCGCCAGGCCAGCCCTCTTCAGCTCCGCACAGGCTTCAGCGACGCATTCTTGAGGCACGTTCGGAATGAGAAGGTTCTGCCATACGGTAAGGCGGATTTCGCCTGAGCCGAACCGATCCGCGATCTCCGCGACGGCTAGCGCCTGTTCCATGGGCAGCCATCCCACAGGAATGCAGACGCCGATGTAAGACCTGCCGGGCTGCGATTGAGGATGGATACCCAAGTGACCGGCCCTGTCGACCGGGCCACGAGGCTCCGCGACGTTGGCGTCGACGTGAAGGACCGGGAAGGCGAGCTTCTTCGCTGTCTCCGCAACAAAGCGGTCTATGCCCCACCGATCGACCAGATACTTGAGGCGCGCCTTCTTCCTGTCTGTGCGATCGCCATTCTCGGCAAAGACGCGCACCATGGCCGCGGCGACGGCGACTAATTGATCCGGCCGAAGTAAAAGGCCGCAATCCGTTGCGAACTGCTTATGGCCGGTGATGCCGCACAGAAGAACCCGGAAGTAGATCCCCGCGGGAACCGACCTGTCATCCGCGACCTTGACGGCTACAAAACCAATGTCATTGGTGTCGGCGAGCGCACTGATGGCACCGCCATTGTCGAAGGCGATGTTGAACTTGCGGGGCAAACCGAACATGTCGCGAGAGTTGGTGATGTAGTTCTGCAACGCATCGGCAAACGGTTGCACGTCGATCAGTTCCTGCGGATCGTAGCCGGAGATAGGCGACGCGGTGATGTTGCGAATATTGTCCGCGCCAGAGCCAAGGCCGCTCATGCCGAGCTTGCGAACGCTGTTGAGAACATTCACGATGTGTCTCGGCGCGAATTCGCGAAGCTGCACATTCGAGCGAGTCGTCAGGTCCAGGCGCCGATTGCCCCAGCTCTCTGCGATCTTCACCAGCCCGCGAACCTGATGCGAGGTGATGATCCCTCCGGGAGCGCGCAGGCGCAGCATGAAAGAGTCCTGTGCGGGCGCGACGTGGAAGAGGCCATGAAATTTGAATCGATAGCGCTGCTCCGCGTTCGGCGCTTCGTCACGCGCGGCTGCGTCCAGCAGTTCGTCCCACAGGTCGAGTGAGTTGGACTCGTACTTCCACACCTCTTCGGCGCACAGATCGGAGATCGGCGTACCCCAGAAGGTCTCTTCATTCTGTGGTTCGGCCAGGTTCCGCGCATTGGAACCAGGCTCATAGGTAATCTGCGCGGGCGATAAGTGCGCAACGAACGGTCGCTGCTGAACGCCGGCGAAGAACCCGCGCAGATAGTGAGTCTGCTGATCCGTGAACCCGGAGTCAGGCGTCGCGTTTGGTGGAGAAACAGTAGACATAGTCGGCCTTAGAACACTCCGGAGAACCGGCGGTTGTGTCCTGAGAGCCTGAGATCAAAAGCATGTAGAAAGATGTGCGGTTAAGCATCCATAGGGCAAGCACAGGATTCACCACGCAATTCGGGTGATCTCAGGCTCGTCAGGGAGCTCCGATAAGGAAATATCAGGTTAGGCGAGAGTGTGGACGCTTCGAGGAGTCTCACGAGAAACGATGCAGGTCGGGAAGATCCCCCGGGCACCGTTGATTTAGCGAGTATAGGAACAACTCAGTGCTAACGCAACATTTTTTTATTGGGATCGCTTTCATCGGCGCCAAGCTTCTTTTGAAGAGCCAAGGCGGGAGACGGCCGGGAGAGTCCGCCCGAGCGGCAGTATACTAAGCCCGATCCTCTTCCAATCCAACTTTACAGAGATCGCACCTGCTTCCCTTAGGAGGGCGCATGCCTCATGCAAGTTTTGACGGACTCCGTGTGTTATCGCTGGAGACCCGCCGCGCGCGTGAAGTGGAGAAGTTGATTTCTACCTACAACGGCGATCCGCTTGTGGTGCCATCCATGCGAGAGATCCCACTCAGCTCCAATACGATGTGCCTCGAGTTTGGGCGACGCCTTCTCGCAGGAGAGTTCGACATCATCATCTTCATGACTGGAGTGGGTGTCACGAAGATGCTCGAAATTCTCGACTCATCCTTTGACCGTTCGCAGATTGTCGAGCAATTGCGAAAGCGTGAGATCGTGGCGCGGGGAGTCAAGCCGTTAGGCGCGCTGCGCGAACTGCAGATCCCGGTGGCAGTGACCACATCTGAACCCAGCACATGGCGAGAGGTTGTCGCGCAGATCGATAAGACATACGGGGAAAGGATCGGGACTCTGTCTGTCGCGGTGCAGGAATACGGAGCGACGAATCCAGAGCTTCTTGCCGAACTGGTGCAACGTTGTTCCTCGGTGACCAAGATCCCTGTCTATCAGTGGGGGCTGCCTATCGATGTAGAGCCGCTGCAGCGGAGCATCCGCGAGATCATCGATGGATCAATCGACGTCGTTCTGTTTATGACGGCGGTGCAGGTCATTCACCTGTTTCAGGTGGCAAGCGGTATGGGCGTGGTTGAGGAGATGCGCCGCGCCATGCAGTCGATCGCAATTATTTCGGTGGGCCCAACGACCACTGAAGAGATTCTGCAATACGGGCTCAAGCCTGATTTTGAACCTTCCCGGCCACGCATGGGCTTCATGGTCAACGAGGCGGCACAGTATGCCCGCAACGTGTTGGCTGCAAAACGAACGCCATCTGCCGACTCCGATGCGCAGCGGACCTTCGAGCCTCCAATTCGAGTGAGTACGAATGCCAGCCCACCGGCAGCTCGGTCAGCATCATGGCCAGTGCAGCAGGTATCTCTGTCGACCCCGACGATGGCCGGCTTTCGCGATGGCCTCGCGCCACTTGACGTGCTTCAACAAGTAAGCGGAAGTCTAATATCGAGCGACCCGTTACATGTCGTACTGTCTCGGATCGTCGCTTGTGTGTGCTCGATCGTGCCTTGCGAATCCTGCTTTATCTACACGCTGGAAGAAGACAAGCTGGTTCTTCGAGCGTCGAGAAATCCGCACGCGGCAGAGATTGATCAGCTCAAGATTTCGCTCGGACAGGGTGTGAGCGGATGGGTGGCCGAATATCGCGAGCCAGTAGCCATCTCCGAAAAGGCCAGTGACGATCCGAGGTTCAGTGCTTTCAGGAGCCTTCCGGAAGACTCTTTTGAGGCCATGCTTTGCGTTCCGGTACTTTGTGCCGGCAGGGTTGTGGGCGTGCTGAATCTGCAGCATAGACAACCCTATGTGCACACTGAGCTTCAGCGAAGGCTTGTTGCAACGATCGGCGTCCTTGTCGGTGCGGAGATTGAGCGGGCTCGATTGGAGACAGAAAATCTGCAGCTTTCTGACCGGCTCGAATCGCGCAAGGTGATCGACAGGGCGAAAGGGCTTCTGCAGAGGGACCTCAATCTATCTGAAGATGAGGCATATCGCGTTATGCAAAAAGAAAGCCGGGAACGCAGAAGATCGATGCGAGAGATTGCGGATGCTGTACTGCTCTCGGAAAATCTGAGGGCCGGCCGTCTGTCCGTCGCGACTCGTAAAGGTACCAGCACTCGATAGAGAGCAATTGGCTTCCTGTCTCCAGCCTGGCGGGCACAACGCCGTTTGTATCAATCTTCAACGTCGCGGAGATGGGAAGTAGCGTGATAAAAGACATCTCGAAAACATATCTCGTTTATTCTGCGAATTCCCTAGTTTATTTAATTATTAGTGGACGTGATCGGGATCGCACCGATGACTTCTCCCATGCCATCGGGCGATCCGCTTCTTAGTTCCTCCTCAGAAATTAAAGCTGGCTTGGAGATCGACACTTCTGTTAGATGCGGCAGAGCCGAAGAAACCACCCGCGATCGCATTCGACGTACCGAACAGAGGTGAATCCAACACGCCGACAGGAGCTGCAAGGCTAACGTGGTTGAAGACATTGCGTCCCATCACGGAGAAGCTTAGTGAGTATTTTCGAGCGGCAACCTGATCTAGCCGCGGCGGGCCGTTATTGCCGCTGAGGCCACCGGGGCCAAGACCACCGCCTCGTCCACCGCCAGGACCTCCCGGGCCTCCGCCGGGCCCACCAGGGCCACCTCCCGAAGCGCCACCGGATCCACCTTCCGCCCTGGGGCCAATGCCGAACGTCTTTGCGACCCGCAGGTTCATGCTGAATTGAGCTGGGCCGTTCCCCATGTTGTAGGGCACACGCGCCGCTCCTGCCGCCGGGTTGAGGTCGAAGTCTCCATACGCTGTCTGCAGCGTGCTTGTGCTGTTGGCGGTGGCAAATGCTGGACGATCGTTGTACTGGTTATCGCCGTTCAGGTCCTGGCCCACGGTAATGTTGAAGGGGCTTCCTGAGTTTGCCACCAGGAAGGGGCTGATGGAGACTCCGAACGGAGCGATGTAGTTTCCTCCCAACAGAAATCGGTTATGCACATCGAAGGTCGCCCGTCCGTAGTCTGCACCGGGATTGGTCTGCTCGGATGGAAAGTAAGTTGCACCTGAGGTATCAGCCTTGGCGAAGTTCATCATGTAGAAGCCAAAGAGGGAGAGCTTCTTCGCGCGCACTGAGTAGTTGAGCATTATCTGATTCTGGTTGTAGACACCGCCGGATTGGAACTGATAAAGATTCTCGTTCGTACCATTCGGTCGAACGCCTGTGCCTGTGGTCGCGTCGTAGGTGGACGCAACATAAGCGTTGACGTTGTCACTCGAATACTGATGCACACCGCGTGAGTTGATGTAGGTCGCTGATAACGTCACGGCTCTGCCAAATTGGTGATCAACCCCAACTGCCGCCTGCATGTTCACGGAGCTCTTAAGACCCGGTGCGACCGAGTAAAGACTTGGTGCGGACGTACTGCTGGCTGCGAGTTCCGAGGCGGTTGGCGCATTCATCGTGAAGGTTGGATTCTTGACTACATATTCACGCTGGTTGATTCCATTTTGCCGGATGGCGTCGAGGACATAGGACGGGGAGAAACGGTCAAAGAACCAGCCGTATCCCGCACGGAAGACCGTGTTGGCCTTCTTTCCGTCGCGAGCGCCTGGGGCGTAGCTGACCGTAAAGCGAGGGGCCAAGTCGGCGTGGTCGTTGATGCGGTTCTGTCCTTCGTAGCGGATGCCATAGCTCAGGGTCAGATTTGGGCGGATCGTCCAATCGTCCTGCAAGAAGAGGGCGGCATCGAAGAGGTTCACGCGTGATGTAGGATTGCCCGCAGTTACGTCGTACTCAGAGGGAGTTCCTGCCGTGTAGGCAGCAAGCGACTGATAGATGTAGTTGCCGTTGAAGCCGGATGTGGAATTGCTGACCTCGTGCGTGAGCCGCAGTCGTGTACCGAAGTTGAGCGCGTGCCTGCCTTCAGCAGCGGTCACATAGTCTTGAAGCTCATAGCGATCCTGATTGTCGCGCACGGTTCCGGAGTTGCTGCCACCGCCGGTAAATGCTGCCTGCACAGTGACGGTGGGGTCCGTTGAGTTTGCGACCTGGCTGTCGCGTTCGGCGGTGTATTGGAAGCGTAGGTCGTTGACGACCTTTGGGCTCAGAATCTGTGTGTCGCTTATCTGGACTGTATTCTCGTGGTCGAGTACGTTGTACGCCTGGCTCTGCAGAGCAAAGCCAGTAACGCCGCTGTTCGTCTGCTTCTGCCGGTCGTACATGTAGCGCACGCTGAGCGTATTGCTTGCTCCCAACTGGAAATCGAACCTTGGGCTGATATCCAGCCGCGACTGCGGATTTGCCACGGCGAGAGAGACGCTTTGCGCTACACCGTTCGAATCAGGCACCACTGCATTGACTATGGAGTTGGAGGCGTTGTCGCGACGAAAAACGCTTGTAAACCAGGAGGCGGATTTGCCTAGCGCTCCACTTGCGTTCCCCATAAGGAACGTCGAATAGTATGGGGGCTCGCTCGTAACGAAGGGGTTCAGTGAGTTGAAGGCACTGTCGTTGCCGGAGATCATGAACGAGCCGTGGAACTTGTCGGTACCCGGCTTTGTGAGGATCTCAATGCGGCCATATCCAAGCTTGTCGTACTGTGCTGAAAACGGATTCTTGTTGATACGAATCTCGCGAATCGAACTCTTGGGAGGAAGCTGGCCACCGGTAAAACCGTCAATGTAAATCTGAGCGCCGCTGGGACCGGCTGCGGGACCAGCAAGAGCGGTTAGTTCATTTTGCAGGTCGTCGGGATCATCCGAGAGTGCGTCTAGATCTTTGCCCTTGATTACGAGGGCGCTGGCGTTGTCGTCCGGGCTGGTGCTAATCCCCTGGGTCTCGGCGGTCACCTGCACGTTTGTCTCGACCGTCAATGTCATCTGGACTGCCTCGGTCGTGGCTTTGCCTCCGAATACCGAGACATCGTCGATCACTGTCTGAGAAAAGCCTTTGGCGGTGATGCTCAGCGAGTAGCGACCGGGAACCAGGCGAGGAGCCTCGAAGAAGCCTGTGGCGTTGCTCTTGACCTTAGCCACTACGCCACCCGAATTCATAACAACTACTTCGGCCTGCGGGACCAGTGCACCGGTGGAATCCGTAACCGTGCCTTTCACAGTGCCCGTAGTTGACTGACCATGTGCGATGCCAGCCATGCAGAGCATCACACCTAGAACAAATCTCGCGGCAAAAACCTTCATCGTCTTGCGCCCTCCTGAACCTTCTTCAGGAGACCGCATCCCGCGACCGGGTGCTGTTACATTGAGTAACCGCATGTAACGTTTTGTAACGATGGCGGTGACCATTCGTTACATCAGCAGCGGTAGATCAGGCATCGTTCAGCGGTACCATAACGCAGGAAGCATAGCGACAATGGAAGACATTCTGCTCATCGATGACGATGTTGAACTGTGCGAGATGTTGGGCGAATATCTCGGCAGATACGATCTGCGTGTCACCTCGGTGCATCGCGGAGACACGGGACTTGAAGTAGTTCGCGCGGGGAGCTGGCCGATGGTCCTGCTCGACGTTATGCTGCCGGGCATGGATGGTTTCGAAGTCCTCAAGCGCATTCGCATGTTCTCCTCTGTGAGCGTGCTGCTGCTGACAGCACGCGGAGAGGATGTCGACAGAATAGTGGGACTTGAGATGGGAGCGGACGACTATCTCGCTAAGCCCTTCAACGCCCGCGAGCTCCTTGCTCGTATTCGAGCGATTCGCAGACGCAGCGTGACGCCGACTTTGGCGGCAGAGTCTCCTGTACTCATCGTGGAAGACCTCATTCTCGACCGGGCTGCGCGCACAGTGACGAGAGACCGCGAACCGTTGGAACTTACCGACGTTGAGTTCACCCTACTCGAAGTGCTGATGCGCAATCCCGGCAAAGTTGTCGAGCGGGAGAGTCTGGCGGAGGAGGTGCTCGGCCGCAAGCTCAGTGCGTTCGACCGCAGCCTGGATATGCACGTGAGCCGACTTCGTAAAAAGCTGGCGGGTGATCGTAGTGATGATGAACGCGTGAAGACGATCCGCGGAAGTGGTTATCAACTCGTACTCCGCCGCACGTCTGCGAAAGGAGCTGACAGTGCGCGGCCTCTTCTTTAAAATCTTCGCGATCTTCTGGATCGCACAAAGCCTCATCTTTGTCATCTCGACTGCGCTCATCGTGAGCCAGCGTTTTCCCACGCACAACATTGTCTCCGACGCTCTCGACAACAATCTTTTCCATAACGCCGCCGCCGCATTACGGGCTTACCAGACCGGTGGCTGTCAGACATTTGCAGACAACGCTGCGAGAAATGAGCCGACTGGCTCTGCACTGCTTGACGAGCACGGAACGAAAGTCTGCCAAACCGCGGGCTCCTCGGCGATTCCTTCCCTGGATCATTTACCCCCGAGGATCGACGTTCGCGAAGTGTCAGGGCGCTGGGCATGGTTGATTCCAGTGGCTGCTAGTGATGGAACGCGCTATGAATATGTCTGGTTCCAACCGCCAGCGCAATCGCGTCCCCCGTCCAGATGGCATGACTTCTGGCGCTTTGCCTTTCCCCAGCTTCCGGTAGCAATTGCTGTAGGCGGATTGACCACGTTCGTACTGGTTCTGCTATTTACACGACCGCTTGTACGGCTTCGCAAGGCCGCTCGTCAACTAGCGGAAGGCAAGTTGAATGTTCGTGTTGAAGCGTCTGGCAACGCCGGAGCGCTCAGGCATTCCGACGAGTTTGAAGGCCTGGTACACGACTTCAACCATATGGCGGAACGGCTCGAATCTCTTGTCGGCGCACAAAAACTCCTTCTCCGAGATGTCTCGCACGAACTGCGTTCGCCCTTGTCGCGCCTAAGCGTAGCTCTTGCCCTGGCGCAAGAGGACGGAGACCCGGGTCGAACAGAACATCTCTCCCGCATTGAACGAGAGGCCGACAAGTTGAACCTGCTCATCGGTCAACTGCTGACGCTCTCATCGATGGAGGTCCGCGAGAGCATCGCAGCCTTCAGCACAATTTCACTCAACAAGCTTTGCGAACAGATTCTGCCAGACGCTGAGTACGAAGCTACGCAACGGCCGTGCGCTTTAGTCCTAGAGCATGCGGAAGCGTGTTCCATACGCGGCGATTGGGAACTGATCTATCGCGCAGTGGAGAACGTTGTCCGCAATGCGATCCGGTATACCGATGCGGGTTCCCGCGTAACCATCCGGGTTCTCTCTATTCCATTCGATGGACAGCCATTTGCGGCAATCGAAGTCACCGACTGCGGACCGGGCATTCCAGAGGCAGATCTCGCACACATCTTCAAACCCTTTTACCGCGTTGACCAGGCCAGAAGCTCCTCGACCGGAGGCTTCGGTGTGGGACTGGCGATTGCCGAAAGGGCCGTGAGATTGCATGACGGAACCGTTCAGGCAAGCAACCGGGCCGGAGGTGGCGCGATTATCCGGCTGTTATTTCCGATTGAGCATATCGCCTGACAAACTATTGAGCGACAGTCCCTGCGGCTTCAAAGAGAGACTGAGTCATTTCCGAAAGCGTTGCTCCAACGTCGCGTTCGGGACAATCCGGTGTGTCCATCAGGGCAGACCAATCTATCTGCCGAAATTCAAGCGTCACTCAATACTGGTTTTGTCTATTTTCAAACGATCCTCTTCTCGAGCAAGTGTAAAGCGGATTGCGAAGGCCTTTGAGCCCTCATCTATCTGCGAGCTTTGGGGTCTCATCTTGTCTGCGGACTGAGGTATGTCCCGGTCCGCGCGCGGGAGGCTTACCGTAAAAAGAGACCCGCGGCCAACTTCGCTCTCGACAGCCACCCTACCCATGTGGCTCGCAAGAATCTCTTTGGCGATGGCGAGGCCTAGGCCGGTTCCGGCATCGCGCTGGGTTCGGGCCTGATCAACCCGGTAGAAGCGTTCAAAGATCTTATCCTGATCATCCGGCGAGATTCCTATTCCGTGGTCGGAGACCGTGAATCCACATTCATCCGCCGTACTCCACGTTGCAACGGTAATCTGACTATTTCTAGGTGAGTAACGAATTGCGTTGTCTATAAAGATCACGGCCAACCGCTGAAAGTCGTTGCGGTATCCGCTGATCGCGACGACGCGACGAGCGGGTTGATACACGATTCGAATTTCCTGAAGTGCCGCAAGAATCTCGGACCGGGCAACAATCTCACCGAATGCTTCTTCCATTTCAAAAAGCTCTTTTTCGAGAGAGAGTTGATCGCGATCGGCTCGGGCCAGTGTCAGCAGATCTCCGACCAGACGCGTCATAAATTCGCTCTCCTTCAAGATGTCGGCGATCCCCCGCGCGGTTCGCTCTTCGTCTGGCTTCTCCATCAGCAGATACTCAGCGTTCGCTCGGATCACCGCCACGGGTGTGCGCAGTTCATGGGAGGCATCGGCTGTGAATTGCATCACCCGCCCATACGCTAGTTCAATGCGGTCGAACATTGAGTTCAAAGTCTTCGAAAGGAAGTCCAGTTCATCGTTGGTGCCTCGCAGTGGAAGCCGCAGTTGCAGGTTCTGTGCATCGATGAGGCTTGCGGTGCTGGTAATACGATGGATAGGCCGGAGAGCGCGCTCGCTCATCCAGTATCCGCAAAGAGCCGCCAATACAGCAGCGATCGGGATGCTGAGCGTCAGCAAGCAAGCGAGGCGCCGCAACATCAGGGCATACTCTGTCTCGTCCTCGCCGATCTCAATGAGAAAGAAGTCAGGACCGGCCTTGCAGATACGGCTGAAGTAGCGGAAGGATCGTCCACCCGCCACAGCGTCGCGCCGCGAGTACTTGCCGTCTGCGCTGGCAGGCAGTATGGGCAGCAGTTGCATGTCCGGCGTCTCGTAGAGAACGACACCACGAGCATCGCTCCCACGCAAGAGCTTGGCCTTTGGCAGCAACGCCGAGTGTTCCCTCAACTCCTCGCCAAGATTCTTGATGTCGTTCTGATCGTACTTGTGGCGAAGGAAGGCAGTGACCCCATCGATGCCCGACGTAAGGTCGCTGTCGATGGCGCGCCGCACGCTCCACGCCGCGCTGAAGTAGACACCTAGTCCCAGGGTAAATACGATCAGCGCGACTACCGTCGCATACCACAAAGTCAGAAGGGCCCGGATCGAGAGCCGCATTCAGCAAGCCACCGCAGAGAGCCTGTAGCCGAAGCCGCGCACCGTGTGAATGAGCTTCTCACTGGCCCCATCATCAACCTTGGTCCGCAGTTGTTTCATAAAGACATCAAGCGTATTGTTCTCGACCGTCTCTTCGTAGCCCCAGACCGCATTGATGATCTCTTCCCGTCGCAGGACAGATGCAGGGTGCTTCATCATGAACTCGAGGATTAGAAATTCGGTGCGCGTCAGGGACAAGGTCCGGCCGCCGCGAGAGGCGGCATGCGTTCTCGGATCAAGCTTGAGGTCCGCCATTTCAAAGTACAGTGCAGCCTCCGTCGGCGGTCTTCTGCTGATCGCCCGTATCCGAGCGAAGAGTTCCTGGAATGCGAACGGCTTCGTCAGGTAGTCGTCCACGCCGCTGTCTAGCCCCATCACCACATCCGACTTCGCATCTCGCGCCGTGAGCATCAATATCGGAGTCGCAACCTTCGACTCTCGCAGATTCTGCGCGACGCGAAACCCGTCCATGCCGGGCAGCATGGCATCGAGCACGATCGCTTCGAAGGGATGCGAACGAGCGATCTCCAATCCTTCGGGGCCCGTAGAGGCCGAGACGACCCGATGCATCTGTCTCTCCAACGCTTCCCGAAGGATCAGCGCCATCTTTCGATCATCTTCCACGATTAGTATTCGCATAGTTTCTTCGCTCCAGATGACCGCCCGTAATCCTCTGCAGGGAGAAGTACCAAAACACAGTTTCCCAAGAGTTTGTTGACGGGTAATAAAAGGAGTTCTGCGACGGAGTTGTTTTGACACACCCGGAACCAGACCGCTAATAGCGAGCGGGCTCCGAGGGACGTCGATCAAGCTTTAGTACGTGAGCCGCAGTGAGAATTCGAGCACCCGCGGGGTTCCGGTACCCACAAGGCCGGCGCTGTTCACCACCGAGGTAAGCTTGCCGAAGCTCGCAGGTGTCGTCAGGGCAGGAGTTGCGCCCGTACCGCTAACGCTCAAGGAAGACGCTGGAGATCCGTACTGCGCGCGGTTGAAGAGATTGAAGGCCTCCGTTTTGAATATGACTTTGTTGCGTTCCGTCACATGGAAGGTCTTCTCCACGCTAGCGTCGTCCTGCCATAACGGCGGACCCGTTACCGCGTTCTTCGCCAGATTTCCCCAGGCCGACGTACCGGCCGGGAGAACACAGGCACCGGTCTGCGGACATGCCACAGGAAGACTGAAGGCTGCCGGATTGAGCCAGGAAGAGATGCCCCGACCGGGAAGATAGATCGGAACTCCAGGCACACGGTTCGGTCGTTGGCTCGTATTGTTTCCGTCGGGAAGTTCAAAGGAGCTGCGGCTGAGTGCGATGTTGATCGGCAATCCCGCACGAGCCAGCAGCAACGTGTTTACCGACCATCCTCCCACCAGCAAGTCGAATGCTTTGCCGCGATTGAGAAGCCGCTGGCCCCGGCCAAACGGCAGGTTGTAGACAGCACTCATCGTACCGCTGTGGCGCGAGTCGAAGTCAGAGCTGCCGTAGTCGCAGGTGTAGCAGCTGATGTTCTCCGGTGAGTCGCCATCGCCGCCACCAACCGAACCATCGTCGAGTGCGTGGGAGTACATGTAGTTGCCCGACAGGAAGAGGTTGTTGTGGAAGCGGCGATTGACGCTGATCTGCAACGCGCTGAAGTTAGAGGCTCCCGAGTTGTACTTCGTATCGATCTGGCTGGGATACTGAGGCAAAGGACGTGTACGGGTGTTCGGGTCCAGGAGGTTCGTATAGCTGCGGCGGAAGAGATGAACGCCGTGCGATCCGAGATAGGTCACCGTGAGTGCGGTCTGGCCGGGGAGGGCCTGCTGGATCGAAGCCGTCCACTGCTCGACGTAAGAATCCGGATGGTTGCGCGCCATGGAGCGCGGTGTCAGCGCAAGTCCCGTGGAAGGAGTAAGAGCGGCAGGCACCGGGTACGAGAACTGCACGACCGTTCCGTCCGACTGCGGTCCGCTGGTTAGCAAGGTGGAAGGCTCTACGTTTACCACCGGGCTGTCTTCATCTCCGAGTTGCACTTCACCGTGATAGACGCCATAGCCGGCGCGAAGCACCGTGTTGCCATGGAAAATATCAGGCGCATAAGTTGCGGACATGCGAGGGTCGAAGCTTAGGTAGTTGGTGTGGTAGAAAGACGTGCCAATTCCGCAGTATCCTCCGCAATCGGCGATGTCGAACGGATCTTCGCTGCCGTGCTGCTCCTTGAAGGGAGAGAAAAAGTTGTACCGCAGGCCGTAGTTGAGCGTGAGATTCGGACTGACCTTCCATTGATCCTGCACGTACGCTCCAACATGCGTCTTACGCATGCCCTTGTCAGGCAGAGCCGCCGTCGTGAGGAAGGTGCTGAGCTGATTCTGCAGGAAGGCCTGCTGATTGATGAACGTCGCCGTGCCATCCACCGAGTTCTGTTCGTTGAACCACGGAAGCTTGTACTCCGCGCCTAACTTCAGCGTGTGCTTCCCGCGCGTCCAGGTAACGGTGTCGTTGACGCTAAATGACTGCCCCACCTGCTCCTTCGAGTAGTTCTCATTCAGCGAGGTAAAGCCAGTAATGGAAAAGTTGAAAGGAAGTCCAGTCTCCTGGAATTGGATATAAACATTGCGGTTAAATCCAATTTGAAACTCGTTGACCGCGCGCTCGTTGATGATGTGGGTCTCTTCCAGGGCGAAGTTCTGTGTCCGCGCGTTCACGGTGATGCCTTGCGCCAGCGCGTTGAGCGCATTCGTGGAGATACCGTCATCGATGTTGTAGCGAGCGTAGCCGGAGTCCTTGCCCGAGATCCGGTGATCGACGCGGACCGTCCCGGCGTTCTCGCTGTTGGGGCTGGGCACTACTCCGGTGAAGGTATCCACGGTGGGATCGGACGTCGATGCCTGACCGGTCGGATAGGCATTGACGATGAAGGCCAGCGATGGCTGTGTAGCGGCAACCTGAGCACGGAACGCGGCGCTCGGGACGAAGCCAGTCTGGGGCACGCCGCTCAACTGCTGCCGGAAGCCCTCATAGTTGACGAAGAAGAAGGTGCGGTCCTTGATGATCGGGCCGCCGATGTTACCGCCGAACTGGTTCAGATGAAAGGTCTGATGAACTTTTGCCTTGATCGGCGATAGCGCGTCGAACGCACTGTTACGCAGATAGTCGAAGACGCTTCCATGAAACGCGTTCGTTCCCGTCTTCGAGATCAAGCTGACCTGCGCTCCCGCAGACCCGCCGGTGTCCGCCGTGTAGCCGGCGGTATCCACCTTGAACTCCGCGATCGCCTCAGTAGAAAACTGCAGCCGCAGTGCAGACTTCAACGACGCGTGAAAGACTCCGCTCGCATCTACTCCATCGAGCCGGAAGTTGTTATCGTCAGTGCCATTGCCTGCGAAACGGATCGACGATTGTTGGCCCGAACCGGCATCGATGGCACCTGGCGCTAGCAGTTCCAGGGTGGTTAGATTGCGACCGTTCAGTGGCAACTCCGCCACCTGAATGGATTGAATCGTGCCGCCAAGAGTGGCATCACTCTTGTTGAGCAGAGCTCCGCCACGGTCTCCTTCAACCTGGACGACCTGGTTCACCGACCCGACCTCCAAGCGCGCGTTGAGCGTTTGCACGTCGCCGGAGTGAAGATCGATATCGGCGACCCGCAGATCGCTGAAGCCATCATGGGAGAAGACGACAGAAAAGCGACCGATGGGCATTGACGACGCCACAAATTGCCCGTTCTTGTCAGAGTTCACAACGCGAAGCTGATTCGTGCCCTCTTGCTTGATGGTGACAGTTACGGCAGAGATCGTAGCTCCGGAGCTGTCGCTGACCACGCCGTTCAGCTCCGTGCGATCGATCTGAGCAGCAGCGGGAATTGTCAGCCCGGCAAGCACCAACAGAGCCTGGACAAACCTGGGAAAGATCGGAATTTTCAAGAGGGATCTCCAATTCACGGCAAACATTTAGGGTTGGGCAAGCTCAGTCAAACAGGAGACTTCGCCAGAAAGATTGCTGCGGGATTGAGATTCCCTGAATCCTGCTTCAGGGAATCTTCAGTCTTCTGTTAGCGAACGGATAGGCACACGAAGCCGCATGCCGCAGCAGTTCATCGACTGCGGCATGTAATGGGAGGTATTTCTTCGAAGCTATTTCTGCTGGAAGAGCCACTCCAGGCTTGGGATCTGGGAGGCAAGCTCTTTGCGCAACGCCTCCGCCTGATGAGCGGCATCTTCTTCCGAACTCGCGCTAGTGTCCGGAATCTCCATCACCAGAATTCCGATGTTCCTCTCCCGCGCGTCGAACATGTTCATCTTCATGTTGTAGTAACCCCCATCCGCGATGTGTGGTCCATAGGTCTTGCCGCTCTTCACCGCGGCAAAGTCTCCCGGAGAAGTATGAATCCCGAGCCTCGTTGCGTTGCCGTTCGCAATCAGGATCATCTCCTTGCCACCGGGCGGAATCACGTGCAATCCCGTCTTGCGCAGCATCGGATGAGCGGAGAGGAAGTTCAGAATCAGCTCCTCGGCGCGAGGTGCGTCCACATGCTCCTGTGGCTCGGGCCCACGTACAATCCCCGCCCCCGCGTGCATCGGTGTGTAGACCAAAACCTTTGCGTTCTCTGCGTCTGCATGCGGCACAGCCACAAATAGTTCGTCGAGCTGAGGGACGACTTTTCCTGTCCTGGCCCCCAGGCCCGCATGCACTGAACGCTTGGCGGCATACTGATCCATCGCAATCTGGTCGAAGCTATCGACCGCACCGCCTCCCACAGCATAGAGGCGCTTGGTCTTCGCGTCGTAGATCGTATCGTCCACACCGGGAGTGATCGTGAGCGTCTCCAGCTCTTTACCGGTATTGGTATCCAATACAACAAGCTTGCCATCCCGGCAGCCGACGAAGAGGCGCTGGTGTTGCTCGTCGAGCGCCATCGTCGTGTTCCCTTTGCATCCTGTGATTGGCCAGGTCGCAACCCCTGCGTTCTTCACTCGGTCGATCACGACCACCGTGTTCTTCGCCTTGTCATTCACGTAAAGTCGTGGCCGGTATGTATCAAGAGCCATCGCCTCCAGCGTGTCTCCGTCGATCTTGATGTCGGCGATCTTCTTATTGGACGTCGTATCAATCACGCTCAACATCGAGTAAGCCTGACCCACATCGCGGCCACCGTTGTCGACGTAAAGATACTTCTTCGAGATGTCATAGCCAATCGAATCAGCATCCTTCAAGAGCGGTATGCGCTCCAACTGCTGATAGGTTTCGCCGTCGTAAACCTTCACGCTGCCATCGCCGCCGTCGGTCACATAAAGGCGATCGGTATCTTCGCGAAAGAGGACAGCATGAGGTCGCATGATCCCTTCAATTGTGTGGATCAGCTTGCCTTGTGCGAGATCGAATACGAGGAGCGCCTTGAAGTCTTCCGGCGTGGCAAACAGGCGGTTCCGCTTCAGGTCAATGCCGAAGTGGTCAAAGTTTCCTTTGATCTCCGCCGCGAGAGGGAGAGTTTGCTTTAGCTCCAGCGGCGTCTCAGCCGCACTACTGGAAGATTGCTGTGCCGCCGCCATTGCTCCCGAGAAGACAGTCGATAAAACAAGTACAGCAAATAGACGCATCTACATAACCTCAAGGTACGAAAAGTCTCCGACCAACGTTAGGGGGAGTCATCGTGATCGTAGATGGACTAACCTTCGAGTATGTTTTTATGAGGGCAATTTCCAGTCAAACTGTACTCATGAAATCTTCAGAACTTGATATGCGCGGTGAACTGCAGCCTACGCGAGGGGCGGCAGTTGGTTGTTTAAAAAGCTTCGTTTGGCAATTAAGCAAAAGTTAAGTTTCTCCGCATACGCTGGAGGTATGGTCTTTAGGAATTTTTCTATCTTCATGCTTTCTCTGCTGGCCTTCGCGTCGAACGTTGCTGCACAGAATGGATTTTTTCTGCGTGGGTCAGTTGTCGATACCACAGGTGCCTCGATTCCCCACGTAGCCGTGAGTGTCGAGACGCTTTCAGGCGCCCTCGTAAAGGCGACAACGTCAGGAGCGGAAGGAGATTTTGAATTGTTGTCCTTGACCACGGGCGACTTCAGAATCTCCATACCCGCAACGCCGCCGTTTGCCGGCAGTCAGGAGACCCTGCACCTCTCACACTCTGTCAGCAACCATAGGATTGTGTTAAAGATTGAGTCCGTGGATCAGGCTGTCACAGTAGGTGAGGAAGAATCACTCTCTACTGAGGCGTCGAGCAATCGTGACACAGTGAGCGTCAGTGGAGACGATCTGCGGAAGCTACCCGTTTTCGATCAGGATTACATCGCTACCATGACTCCATTTCTCGACGGTTCCTCAGGTTCATCAGGAGGCGTCACTCTGATTGTCGACGGGGTCGAGATGAAGAGCGTTGCGGTGTCGCCTTCCGCAATTCAAGAGGTTCGAATTAATAACGATCCTTACTCAGCTGAGTTCACGCGGCCCGGTCGAGGGCGCATCGAGATCATCACGAAGCCAGGTTCGCCGGAGTTCCATGCTGAGCTTAACTTCACCGTTCGTAATGCGGTATTCAATGCAAAGAATTACTTCTCCGCCGTGCGACCGCCGGAGTCGCGACGCATCTACGAAGGACATCTCAGCGGACCATTCGGGCGTGGAGGGCATACCAATTTCATTGTCTCGGGATCGCGACGCGAACAGGACACCGCGGCCGTAGTCAATGCAACCGGCCCAAATGGTGTCGTCAACCAGAATGTCCTGACGCCCAACCGGAACATGGGATTCACTGGCCGCATCAATCATGACTTCTCTCCCACGCATCGACTGTCGATTGGCTATAACTTCGAGAACAGTGGCAGCACGAATGCGGGTGTTGGCGGGATCGTCCTAGCGGAGGCGGGGTATAACCTCAACTACCGAGAAGACGACCTGATCTTGAATGACCGGATCATCGTGACACCAAACCTGATCAACCAGTTGCAGGTGACGCTGGAGAAGGACGAAGACAACACTCGCAGTGTTACCCAGGCTCAATCGATCCAGGTCAATGGAGAGTTTGTTGGAGGGGGAGCTCAAGCCGATGCCCACAGGACGGAAAATACCATTCACATCAACGAGATCGTTACCTGGAGTCACGGCCGCCACTATGTGCGAGCGGGTGTGCAGCTTCCGCAGTTCAGCCGGAGGGCGGTTGACGATCACACGAACCGGCTCGGCACTTTCAAGTTCTCGTCACTCGGCAGCTACAGCGGAAACACGCCCTACGTCTTCACGGCTCAGCAGGGGCCTGGACGCGGTCTATATTGGATCAATGAGTTCGGATCGTTTGTCCAAGATCAGATCAAACTAAGCCCCAGGGTCCAACTGGTTCTCGGCCTACGATATGACTGGCAGACATTTCTGCCCGACAACAATAATCTCGCGCCGCGCATATCGCTCGCGTACGCTCCGGATAAGGGCAAGACGGTACTACGGCTCGGGACTGGCATCTTTTACGACAGAACTGGCGGCGACTTCCCCGCCACCGTCAAGCTGCATAACGGAAGTGTTCTTCATTCCATCCAGATTCAAAACCCTGACTTCCCGATTGCACCCGGTACGAACTTCTCTGCCGTTCCGACAAATCTTGCACGATTCGATTCAAGGGTTCGCACACCCTACGCTCTCCAATACAGTCTGGGGCTTGAAAGGCAGGTTCATAAGAATGCGACTGTCACGATCTCCTATCGTGGCCAGGTGCAGACAAAATCGTTCCGTTCCCGCGACGCCAACGCTCCCATTCTTCCAGTCAATCCTGACCTCACAGCGACTTACGCTCGTCCTGATCCAAACTATGGACAGATCCAACAGATCGAATCCCGAGGGCGGACTGAACTTAACGCACTCGATATCTCCTTTCGCGGTCAGGCAGGCAGAGTCTTTTCGGGACAGGCGCAGTACACCCTGTCGCGCTTCTATGGCAACACAGGCGGCATCAACTGGTTCCCCCAGGACCAGTACGACGCCGGTAGTGAATGGGCGCGCGCCGACATGGACCGCCGTCATCGACTCAATCTAATCGGCAACATCAATCCTGACCATTGGCTCTCGCTCGGAGTCAATGCGACTTTATATTCCGGAACTCCTTACACCGAAACGACTGGAAACGATGACTTTCATACGGGTCTCGGCAATGCACGGCCTGCGGGAGTTGGCCGCAATACACTTCAGGGAGGCGGGGTCGCTTCACTGGATCTTCTATACAGCCATGACTTTCGGTTGACGAAGGCAACCGGCGATCATGCGAGACTTCTGTCAGCGGGCGCCTCTGCGTTCAACGTTTTGAACCGGACAAATTTCACTAACTACATCGGCGCGTTGAGTTCTTCCTTCTTCCATCAGCCGACGGCGGCACTTGCCGGACGACAACTTCAATTCGCGGTGGGATACCGGTTCTAAGCGGAAAGAGATAGCGCTTCTGGAGAGGGTTAGATCCTGCGTGTTCCTTCCGAACGAGGAGCAGGGCGAAAGATCTGACGTACTGTCTCTCTAAGCCACATATGCAGCGAGTCGCTTTCGAAGCGTGGGTGCCAGACCATGGAGTAACGTATCGGCGGGATCTCCTTCGGCGCCTTCAGACTTACCAAATCATGACGCTCTGCAACATGCTCGGCGATGCGAGCAGGCATCGTTAGTGCCAAGTCTGTCATTTCCAGCATGCGAATCGCTGCGAGAAAATAGGGTAGTTGGACAGCAATGCGCCGCTGCTGACCAGCTTCTCCAAGGGGCCGGTCGATGAGGCTCTGCTGGTTGGGCTGCGTTTCTACGGAGATATGTCTGAAGCTTAGATAATCTTTCATCGTGAGAGACGCTCTATGATGTCTGAGCTTGCGGCCGAGGACGCAGAGGAAGACATCCTCGAACAGAGGTTCCACGCGGAATATCGAGGGGACGGGCGATGGGCTTAGAATCAGGTGCGTTGTCACGAGTCCGCTCTCTTCGTGAAACCGCTCGTGCCAAGGGACTGCCTCCAGCGTAATGCCCGGAGCAAGCCGTCCACAGATCTCCGCTAGCGGCACCAGCACAACACTGCTTGCATAGTCGTTCATCGCGAGGCGGATGTGTCCTTCGCTTTGCGCCGGAGAGAAGGTCTCTCCTGCCCAAAGGCGTGCCAATCGAGGCATCACTTGCGCCAGTTCTTCGAGCAATTCGCTACCGCGGGGTGTCAGTTCATAGTTGCGACCCACGCGTACCAGCAGTTCGTCTCCTAGCTCGGAACGAAGGCGGTCCAGAGCGCGGCTCATGGCAGATTGGCTGAGATGAATGCGCTCCGCTGCGCGAGTGACATTGCGCTCATGAAGCAAGGCTTTGAGTGGAATCAATAGGTTCAGGTCAATATTTCGGAACTGGACTTTACTCATGCTTCGAGTGCATACCTCTCATTCCAACAATGCATGGTGCGACTACAACCTCAGAATACTCCAATCGGAAAAGGAGAGATGCCCATGCAAGATAAACCCGTAGCTCTGGTCACTGGTGCCAACCAGGGAATTGGCCTTCAAATCGCAAAAGATCTCGTAGCGCATGGTTTCACTGTGTTGGTTGGGTCTCGCAATTTCGAGCGCGGTGAGGTCGCGGCCAAGGAGGTTGGGCCTGACGCCCACGCTATCCAACTCGACGTGACAGATCCGGCTTCGATCACCACGGCGGCGACGCGCATTCGCAGCGAGTTTGGTCGCCTCGACGTGCTCATCCAGAACGCGGCGATCTCGAATACGAACAAGCAGCCCGGCCAATCCGTCGCAGAATACGCAGCGACGACCCGCCCGAGCAACGTGACCCTCGATGAAATGCGCGCGGTGTGGGAGACGAATGTGTTCGGCGTTCTAGCCGTCTACCAGGCCGTGTTGCCGCTTCTACGCGAGGCGCCGAACGCCCGTATCGTCAACGTGTCGAGTGGCGTCGGCTCGCTGACGACGAATTCGGATCCGAACTTTCCCTGGCGCTCGATCTTCGGCCCCGTCTACCCTGCGTCGAAGACCGCTCTCAATGCCTTGACGGTCGCCATGGCGCTTGAGTTGGAACCGGAAGGGATCAAGGTCAACGCTGTCTCTCCAGGATTCACCAAGACGAACCTCAATGGATATGCGGGTACTGAGACCGTCGAGCAGGGCGCAGCTGAGGTTGTTCGGGTTGTGTTGCTTGGGCTGGATAGCCCGACAGGAAAGTTCACCCGTTGGGAAGGCGAAACCATCCCTTGGTAAGTAGAAGTTCCGACCATAGAGCCATCGAAGGCGTTTTCAACGCACCCGACACAAGAAAGGACACAGTCATGAGATACCGCACGCTGGGCCGGACCGGAATCAAGGTCAGCCCCTATTGCCTGGGCGCGATGATGTTCGGCGGCATTGCCAACTCCGATCACGACGAATGCATTCGTATTATTCACAAGGCCCTGGACTCCGGTATCAACTTCATCGACACTGCCGATCGGTATAGCAATGGCGAGTCGGAAGAGATCGTGGGAAAGGCGTTGAAGGGTCGCCGCGAAAATATCGTGCTAGCCACCAAGGTGAACGGCGCCATGGGGGAGGATCCAAATCAGCAGGGCAATTCGCGCCGCTGGATCACGCAGGCAGTCGAGGCGTCGCTGCGCCGTCTGCAGACCGACCACATCGACCTTTACCAGATCCACCGGCCGTCCCCCGATACCGATATTGAGGAGACGCTGTCGGTGCTTACCGACCTTGTACGCGCCGGCAAGGTGCGCGCCATCGGGTCCTCGACCTTCCCCGTCTCCGAGATCGTGGAGGCGCAATGGGTGGCGGAGCACCGCAGCCTGGCTCGCTTCCGCACCGAACAGCCGCCGTATTCCATCCTCAACCGCGCTATCGAACAGGAAGTTCTGCCTGTCTGCCAGAAGTATGGGATGGGTGTGCTGGTATGGAGCCCGCTGGCGAAGGGCATGCTCACCGGCCGCTATCGCAAGGGCCACGCTCTACCGGAGAGCTTGCGCGTCAAGGTCTTTCCCACGCAGATGTCTGACGAGCGCAATCTGGAGGCCGTCGAACGACTCCTCCTCATCGCGGAGGAGGCTGGGATGTCGCTGACGCACATGGCGATGGCCTTTGTGATGGCTCACCCTGGCGTGACTTCGGCGATCCTCGGCCCACGCACGATGCAACAGCTCGACGATCTGCTCGCCGGCGCCGAAGTCGCCCTTAGCGACGAGATCCTGGATCGAATCGACGAAGTCGTTGCGCCGGGTACCGATGCAGGACCGATGGGTGCAGTCTACGCTCCCCCGGCAGTGAGTCAGGCAAGTCTCCGACGACGTCCGGATAGGGTTGCAAGCTGATCGAAGTGTTGTGTAGGTCGTCGATTTACACAAGATCGCCGATGCACTCATCGAATGGCTGGATTGCTTCTGATAGGACGACCCAGGGAGAGCATGAACCATGCCCTCCCTGCGGTCTCCACGCCGGCTTTCGAAACTCTGGTTATCCCGGGAGAGTCCGCTTTCCAGCTTGTTTACTACCCTACTTACGGCTGCAACTATGGTTGCATAACCATCTTCCCTCCGACCGAGTAATCTGTCGGTGCTAAAAGGAGCTTCTTCAGAGATTTACCGGGCCGCGTTCCATCGCGCATCCGAGCCTCCTTATACCTAGAGAGGGAACAATCATGTGGCTGCCGCGCTCAACATCGAGTTGGCTTCTTAGTCGAGGCGCGGCTTTGTGTTTTCTGCTCGGAGGCCTTTTCATTCTGCCTGCTGCGACAGCCCAGCAGTTTAACTTCTTCTCCTATGGCGAAGGCTCGGGACTTTCGAACCTGAACGCTACTACGCTTCTGCAAGACCGCAAAGGGCTTCTCTGGGCTGGCACACAGAGCGGAATCTTCACCGCCGACGGCCCACGCTTCGACAAGCAAAAGGCTTTCACGGACGCTGGGTTCGAATCGATCCGTGCCATGCGCGAAGACAGCGCCGGGCGCATCTGGATCGCCGACGGACGCCATCTTGGCTTCTGGCAGAATGGCACGTTGCAGACGATCAATGGCCTGAAGTTCCATGTGCTGACCCATGAACCGCTCGATCTCGCGGTGCTTCCCCATCAGGCCGATGGCATCTTCTTTTTGCGCTCTGGCAACCTATCAATCGTAAGTACCCACGATGGTGGCCACACCTGGCAGGTCGCGGATGCTCTCAGCCCGCAACTACTCAGAAGCTACCCCGAACTCAAGGCCATCACTGGTGTCACTGTGGACCCGAATCATCCGTCGAGCCTCTGGCTTGGCTGCGGCGAATCAATCTGCGAGGTAGATCCATCCCTTCAGAGCGTTGTTCGCTTCGATCGATCGCAGGGCGTTGCCGCAGATCGCTGGAACGCGCTTATGGTCACGCGGTCCGGCGACCTTTGGGTAAGGGGCGACAAGAACGTAGCGGTTCTTAGGAACGGATCGTCTCTCTTCGAACCTGTGTTGAATCTCCCGGCGGATTGCTTTCACAACATCCGCAGGGCAGTCCTCAGCGAAGATCCCTCCGGCGCGGTTCTTCTCAATCTTGCTAGTGGAATCGCTGTAGGCAGCCCCAAGGGCTGGCATGTCTTTAACGATAGCAACGGTCTTCCCGGTGATGAGACGGACACCATTATGTTCGATCGCTCGGGTTCACTCTGGCTCACGTCGCTCGGCCACGGAATCTTGCGCTGGCGAGGCTACGGAGATTGGGAAGGCTGGAACAAGACCGCCGGTCTTAACAACAATATCGTCTGGAGCCTTACTCGAGACGGAGCAAAGGATCTTTGGGTCGCAACCGACGCGGGTCTCGACAGACTCGATATCTCCACGAATCGCATCACTCACCAAGGATCATTCACTCAGCGCCTGTTCTCGACTCTTATGGGTCCAAAACATCATGTATGGATCGACGATCCTACCGGTCAGGTTCTTGACTTCGATCCGCAGACTCAGCGCACCCGGGTCGCCGCCGATCATCTCGAACACATCTTCCAGATGCGCATCGACCACGAGCAGCGTATATGGGCCGGGTCGCGGAAGGGGCTTCTCTTCTTCTCGCCCACGGACAACTGGGCGCTGCCTCATTTCGTCCAGGCAGTCGACGGACCTACCGGTTACGCCTGGGCTATTGCCGAAGGGCCTGACGGATCGATATGGGTCTCCACGGGCAAAGGCATCTATCGTCTAAAAGGAGAGACCTGGTCTGAGATCCATCTCCCCTTCGCCGACGGTATCGAGTACAACCGCATGGTTGCGATCTCCCCGGATGGCACCTTTTGGATGCAGAACAAGCTTCCTTACCCTATTCTTCATCTCAAACTCGAAGGCAACAACGCGAAGATTCTTGACCAGGTCAGCGGTGCAAATATTGGCTCGGACAACACGACGTTCATCGAGACCGATCAACGTGGATGGGTGTGGGTAGGCAGTGATGATGGCATCCACGTCTTCAACGGCAAACGCTGGATCATGTGCACCGCCGAGGATGGTCTTATTTGGAATGACACAGACTTCCATGCCTTCTTCGCCGATCCAGATGGCTCGGTATGGATCGGCACAAGTGCCGGCATCTCCCACCTCATCCATCCGGAGCATCTCTTCGAGCACGTCGCACCGCAGATCCAACTCGCCGATGTATCACTCTCGGGAAATCTCATCGCTACCGGTGGCCCCAGCTTCGATCTTCGCCGCCCCACGCTGAATTTCCGCTTCCGCAACGTGAACTATGAGAGCGGCTCAGGCGTCGTGGCGCAGTACAGACTTGAAGGCGAAGAGAACGACTGGCAGGAGACTGCCGGAGGTCTCGTGCGCTTCCCCGCCCTCAACGCCGGAAAGTACAACCTGCATGTTCAGGCCTACGATCAAAGGCTTCATCTGAGCTCGCCTGTCACCGACGTACCCTTCACAGTCCTCGAGCCATGGTGGAAGCGTCGCTGGTGCATGGCCATAGAAGCTGTGTTTGCTCTTCTCGTCCTCTTCGGCCTCTGGCGCCTGAACATACACATCCTGGTCGTCCGCCAGCAGGAGCTTGAACGGCTCGTAATCTCTCGCACTCGCGAGCTTGAGAAGGAGAAAGCCGAGCTGCTCACAGCCCGCTCGGCCCTGCTCGAGATTACTCGAAGAGACGGTTTGACTGGCCTGTTGAACCGGACCGCAATCTTTGAGCGTCTCGATCAACTGTGCGAGACTGCGCGATCGAACGGCCTGCCAATCGCCATCATCATGGCCGATCTCGACTCCTTCAAGCGCGTCAACGACCAATACGGCCATCTTGCAGGCGATACGGTCTTACGCGAGTGCGCATCGCGAATCGCCGCGGTCACACGCCCCATCGACGCCATCGGACGGTATGGTGGCGAAGAGTTGCTGATCCTGATGCCGGGCCTCAACATGGGCAGTATCAAGCTTCGTATTGAAGAGATCCGCCGAGCCATTGGCGACAAACCTATTCGTCATGGCGATCTGGAACTGAGAGTTACGTGCAGTTTCGGCGTTGCATGGTTCCTCGGCGATGATAGTTCCATCGAAACGCTCATTGGCGACGCTGACGCTGCGCTCTATCTCGCGAAGCAGAACGGCCGCAACAGGATCGAATACGCCGAGCTGGTCTCGGCGTAGGGTTCGGAGCGGCTTACTAGTCAAAGCTCCCTCTGTCGCCAGCTAGGCTACGATGCAGGTGGTGATACGAGCGGTCTTCGGGAAGAGGTTGGACACGCGACGGCTAGCTGCTGCCCGAATTATTGGATCTCCGGGCCGCTAGATCGCCGCGTGAGAGGCGACTAGTCACCGCAAACTGGTACGCCGTAAATTGTAAAACCTCGCTTGTACGAAGGGTTGGCACCCGCGTCGGTTACTAGCGCCACGTCCGCAACCGTGTAGGCATAGCCGTACGGAGAGGTCGTACACGCAATCGTTCTCGGGTTGTAAGACACGACCACGGAGCAGGTCGATCTCACCGGCAGAAACCTCCCGCAACTGTCGCTCACAATTTTTATCGTTCCCGCAGTCGCGGTCACCCTTCCCGTGATAGCCGCTTCGACTGTGGCCTTGTCGATAATCAGCGGGTAGTCTCCGTCGCTCACCAGGTCTGCCACGAAGGTGAAAACCGAATCGCTAATATCCGAATATCCCCCGCTTGGCGGCTCCCACGAATAATGCGCCGATGGCGTCCTCACGAACCCAAAACCCCGTGTATCGAAACCCGTACTGCTTGCTCCCTCTTTGGCGTAGATAAGCTCGTAACCCACTCTCGAGAGCACAGTCGGAATCGTCAGGCCCGATGTTAGTGGTGTCGTACTAATCAGGTTTCCGAAAAAGTCCCAACTGCACCTGTTGTTGTAGTGGGTGATAATCGTCCGGCCTCCTCGCCCTCCCGTATAGCGGCTTGTGTAGTAACTACAGACCCCGGAGACGGTTGAGTTCGCGAAAGCGTAACCAGCGACAATAACGCCTCGGGCTCCGCTCGGAGCGGTGTATTGGAGTGTGTACTCATAGGCCCGCGCCATGCGCGGTCCAAGGAAAATCATCGATATAAGGAACAAGACCTTCGCCATCGCCATACCTCAAGAATCGAATTGATTACTGAGAGCCCCAAATGCAACCCGGCGGGAGACGAACATAAGATGTAGATACCGAAAAAGTTGCTCTACATCCTCATACTGCCTGCGATCACCGAAGGATCACGGCAGAAACATACATCAAATTCGCGACCTGACACGGTCGCTGGTGTCAGCTATCGTTCTAGCGCACACCACGCTACTGTTCAGCAATACCTTTGTCAACACTGCGTGGATGTTGGTAATGCCTCAGCTTTAATCATTCTCATCCCGCGCCATTTCTTCGGGGAGCCGTAGATACGACAAATGAAACCCGTGCTCATCTTGAGCGCGAAACATGGCGATCACGTTAGGCAATGCTAAGTGATGACCCGTAAACGATAAGCAGCATGTCTGATGCAATCAGCATCACGAAACGTTTAGACCCCAATGATGCCGCTTCCAATTTAGAATCACCCATTCAATTCAGAACAACCACCAGTACTCAGTCAATTTGTCGCGACGGAGCGGGAGGCGAGCCTCGAAGTTTTTCTACAATCTCGTCTTGGACAAGCAGCTTCTTGACTTATAGTTCAAGGTCGACGGAGCGATCCTTACTTCACTCTAATTTGCGCAAACGCAAAGAGCTCGCGGCAGAAGGGGCCTACAGTGCTCGCAGAAGCGTTTGTCCGCTTTCGCGAGGCATCATGATTCCGGTCAGATTCAAGCTTTGCCTCGTCTTGATCGGGTTCGTTAGTTTACCCGTCTATTCCCAGCGCCCGGAATCTTCCTATAAGGCGGGAGTCCGAGCTGAAGCCAAGGGACACCTTGACGCCGCCTATCTCGCGTTCAAGGCGGCGCATGACAAGAAACCGAACGAGCCAAAATACCTGGCGGCCTATCTTAAGGCTCGGCTCTACGCGTCCTCCGATCATGTCCAAAAAGGACAATCCCTCCGCGACGTATACAAGCTTGAAGACGCGCTGGTGGAGTTTCGCCGTGCCGCCGAGATTGACAGCAGCAACTTCAGCGCATTCCAAGAGATCCGTCGCACCGAAGATCTCATTCAAAGACGCGAGGCGGAACAGAATCAGTCAGTGCAGGTAAAAACGCAGATCTCGCAGTTGGAAAAGCAGGCTGGCTCCGCTGCCGGTCCGGTAAGTATCACCTTCCCTTCGAACAACGACATCACTCTTCATCTCGTCACAACCGTCGACATGGTCTACAAGACGCTCGGCAAGCTGGCCGGCTTCAATGTGCTTATCGACCCCGAGTACAAGCCCCAGAAGATTCAGATGGAGCTAAAAGATGTCAACGTGCGAGACGCTCTCTCCATGGTCGCCCTGCAATCGAAGACTTTCTGGCGCCCGGTCTCATCGAACACGATCCTTGTATCCGCCGATAACTCTGGAAAGCGCAAGGAGATCGAGCAGAACGTCATGCGGACCTTCTATCTGAAGAACGCAGCGACGCCGGCGGATCTACAGCAGGCTGCCTCCACGCTAAAAGGGATTCTCGACATTACTCGCATCCAGACAACGCCGGAGCAGCGATCACTCACGATTCGCGGAACGCCGGACCAGATGGTGCTGGCGCAAAAGCTTCTGTTGGATATCGACAAGCCAAGATCAGAGGTGATGATTGAAATCGCCGTCCTTGAGATAAGCAAAGGCAGGATTCAGACCCTGGGAATAAATCCGCCGACTAGCGTGAGCGCCACATTGCAGCCGAGCGGCACCACGAGCACCTCCACGACCGGAACGACTACGACCGGTACAACTAGTTCCGGATTTACGCTCAATTCTTTTGCCTACCTTACTGCAAACAATGTCCAGATCTCCATTCCAGGTGCCTCGCTCACGGCATTGCTCTCCGACAGCAATACCAAGGTCTTGCAGAAGCCACAGATCAGGGCCATGGACAGTGAAAAGGCAACACTAAAGATAGGCGATCGCATACCTATTGCGACGGGTTCGTATCAGAGTGGGCTTAGTAACGGAGTCAACACCCAATTTACCTATATCGATGTCGGCGTCAACGTAGACATTGTTCCTTATATCCACTCGAACCGCGAAGTGACACTTAAGATGTCCTTTGAGATCTCCTCGGTCACTGGCGAACAGACGGTGGATGGAGTTACCGAACCAACCATCGGACAACGCCGGATCGAGCACCAGGCACGCCTTCGCGATGGTGAGGTCAACCTCATCGGAGGCATCCTTCAAGACACGGAGAGTCACTCACTCAGCGGCTACCCCTTTCTGGCGCGACTTCCCCTGCTCAAATATCTTTTTGGTCAGGAAAATAAAGACCACCAGCAGAGCGAGATTGTCTTCGCTATAACTCCACACATCATTCGATCCAATGAAGTAAACGATGACAATGAGAAGATGGTGGACATCGGGACGGGAAGCAGCATCGCATACCGTACTATTCAACCCGCGGACAACTCCGCCAAACCTGCGACGCCTACCGTGCCTACCCCTGCCATGCCTGCGCCTGCCGTGCCGCAACCTCTAAAGCCTTGAAGTCATCCGCTCGGCTCCAGCAGGTAACGATGCGGGTTGGCTAAACCCATTTCGCTGCATTCCTGTTTCCGGGGAGTTACTGGCACGGTAGTTTGCCGCTGGGGAAGAGATCGTCTTTACGTACCCGCACTCGTAGCGCAAACTGCCAAAAGACTTAATTCTGATTCGTGTCGGGGTTCTGCGCCGGAGGTTGAGTCGGCTTCGCATTCATCTGCTTGCGCTGCTCGAACAGCTGCTCCATCTGATTGATCTGCTTTTGTAGAGGAGAGGGCTCCGGCGTCGTCGTCTGGCTTCCGTCTGCAGGTGGCTGAGTTGGAACTGCCGCCCCCGTGCCGGGAGCAGCAGCGGGAACCCCAGTGGACGGCGCACTTGCTCCTGAGTTCTCCTGCGATTGGTCTTTGGGTTGGTCCTGTTTCTGATTCGGTTGATCCTGTTTTTGATCGTTGGGTTGATCTTTTGCCTCTGCGCCCGCGGATGCTTCCTTTGCGTCGACCGGCGCAGGAGCCGAGCTGTCCTGAACGGGTGGACCTGGCTGTGATTCATCGGCGGGAGACTCGTTATCCTCAGACGTCGCCGTCGGTCTGCCGGCGTTTCGGCTGGCAAGCCACAACCGGCGCGCGGGCGTCATCGTCAAGTCGGCGGTCGCTAATGAGTCCTTTCCATCTCGGATGTCTTTGGTGCGCGCCGTGAGTTGGATCGACTGAATCGCTCTCGTGTCAGATAAGGATGATTGAATTACATAGTCAAAATCTGTTCCACTTAGAAACTCATTCAGTACGTCACGAGCGAGACCCGGTCCCAGGGTGATAAAAGTCCGATCGTCCTTTAATCCATGTGGGACCTCGATCTCCACGCCAATGCACTCATGGATGGCTGTGAAGACGCTGCTCATCGTGGAATTATCCGCCACAATCGTAAGTTGGCCGCCGGCGCAAGTTACATGTGGGAGCTTCGCAGGGCTCAACTTCATCCTGACCGGAGGTGGCGAGACCTCGTCAGCCGGAGCATTCGAATTGCCCTTCGAGACCGTCTGCTGCGCTCGCGCGGGATAAATCGTGATCGCGAGAAAGAGCAGACAAAAAAACAGCTTCGGCGCGTTCTTTTCTGGAATCGCCATTCTTCTCACCGTAGTCACTTGCTGGACTTCAAACCAAAATCCAATGCTCCATCCATTCCAATCAGCTGTCTCTCAATCGAGACGGCCATCCTCTCTCCGTCATACAGCTTGCTGCGACTGGAGCTTTCTATCTCGTCGGGATCTACTTGCCGAGGCAACGAACGTCGTCGCCATAACTCATATACCGCAGGGTATACCAGTAGCTCCAGTAAGAACGATGTAACAATGCCTCCGGCCATGGGCGCCGCAATCCGCTTCATCACCTCGGAGCCGGTACCCGTCGACCACATCACCGGAAGCAGACCGATGCAGATTGTCGCAAAGGTCATAAACTTCGGTCGCAGCCGTCTTGCCGCTCCATCAACGATTACCTCTCGCAACTCCCCGATTGATCGGATCTGACCCCGCTTCATTGCTTCGTCGTAGGAGAGATCGAGATAGAGCAACATAAAAATTCCCGTCTCCGCATCGATACTCAACAGACCTGCAAGACCGACCCATACGGCCACACTTAGATTGAAGTGAAGCAGATAGAGCAGCCAGATTGACCCGACCGCGGAAAATGGAACAGCCAGCAGCACGATCAGCGTCTTACTTACCGCGCCGGTGCTCAAATAGATCAAAAAGACGACTGCCGCCAGCGTCAGTGGAATGGCAATCTTCAACCGCTCATTGGCCCGCTGCATGTCCTGGTATTGCCCACTCCACGTGACCGTGAACCCCGGCGGCAGCGACATCTTCTGATGCAGCAACTTGTTCGCTTCGGCGACGTAGCTGCCTGGGTCGCGCCCCGCTAGATCGACATAGACATAGCCCGTCAGTAAACCATCTTCGTCGCGGATCATCGATGGACCGCTGGTCATTTGAAGCGTCGCCAGTTCGCCGACCTCCACCTGGCCTTTCTCCGGCGTCGAAACCAGAACATGTTTCAGCGCATCGATGCTACTCCTGAAATCCGGCATATAACGGACGTTCACCGCATAGCGTTCCGGTCCCAGCGAAACTGTAGAAACGTTATCGCCCCCAATGCCGTTTTCGACGACGCGTTGGGCCTGCGCCATGCTTATGCCATAGCGTGCGAGCTGGTCGCGTCGCCACTCGATATCGATGAAATATCCGGAGTTTGTGTGCTCCGAAAACACGTTCGCTGTGCCGCGAACCGACGGCAGAATTGCCTGCACCTGGTTCCCTATCGCCTCTATCGTCTCCACGTCTCTTCCCGAGATCTTCAGGCCTACGGGCGTGCGAATGCCGCTCGTCAGCATATCGATGCGCCCTTTGATCGGCGTGGTCCACGCATTGCTCACGCCCGGCGCTTGCAGGGATGCATTCATCTCCCGAACCAGCCGCTCAGGCGAGATCGTATCGGGCGTGATTGGCCGCAGCATCGGGCGAGTCCACTCGGGTGCCCAAGAGGAGTACCACGTGTCGACCTTGCGCCAGTCCGATTGGGGCTTCAACGTAATTAGGGTCTCCAGCATGGAGAGAGGTGCTGGATCGGTCGGTGTATCCGCCCGTCCCGCTTTGCCCAGTACTCGATCCACCTCCGGAAATTGCTTCAGAATCGAGTCTGTCGCAATCAGCAACTTCTGCGCCTCGTTCACCGAAATCCCAGGCATCGTCGTGGGCATATACAGAATCGTGCCCTCGTTCATCGCCGGCATAAACTCTGACCCAAGCGCGAGAAACACCGGGACCGTAATCGCGATCATCGCTGCCGCGCAGCCAATCACAACCCACTTGTAGCGGAGTGTCCATCGCACCACCGGCTCGTAGACGCGCACCATCGGTCCACTGATGGGATGCTGCTCCTCCCGCCTTATCCTTCCGTTAGTCAATGCGTTCATGAATCTGCGAACCCACTGCGGACCGAACTCGAATCTCCGTGCCTTGGTCAGCAGCAATCGTAATGCCGGATCGAGCGTAATCGCCATCACCGCCGCCACAATCATCGCCAGAGACTTGGTATAGGCCAGCGGCCTGAACATCCGTCCTTCCTGCCCCTCAAGCGCGAAGACCGGAAGCACCGAAACCGCGATTAGCAAGAGACAGAAAACGATCGGCCCCGCGACCTCCTTCACCGCTCCAAGAACGATGTCACTCTGCCGTCCTCTACATCCGGTTGCCTCCCACTGTTCAAGTCGCTTGTAGCTCTGCTCCACAATAAGAATCGAAGCATCGACCAGCTCGCCGAACGCGATCGCGACGCCCGCCAACGACATCACATTCGCGCTGATCCCCAGCAGGCGAAGCGGAATGAAAGAGATAAGAATCGCCGCCGGCATCGTCACCAGAGGAATGATCGCACTGGGAAAGTGCCAGAGAAAAATCAGAATCACCAGCGCCACCGTGATGATTACTTCAAAGATCGTGAGCCGTACGCTTCCTATCGTTCGATGAATTAGCGTCGACCGATCGTAGATCGGGACCACCTCCACGCCCTGGGGCAGCGAGGGTTCGATCTCCTTCAACTTGGCCTTAACCCGATCGATCACCTCCAGAGCATTCTCGCCACTGCGCATCATCACGATGCCCGACACTACATCTCCCTGTCCGTCCAGATCGGTCACGCCTCGCCGCAGGTCTGGGCCTGTCGTAACCTCGCCCAGGTCCCGAAGTCTTACTGAACCACTATCCGGCCGGCCACTCCCAACCGGCCTTGGCACCGCGATGTTACGGAAATCATCCAACGTCTTCGCGTAACCGCGGCCCCTGACCATATACTCCGTGCCGCCAAATTCAAGCAGCCTTCCAGACGTCTCAACATTGCCTTCGCGAACGGCATCGACGACCTGACTGATGCTGATCCCGAAGTTGCGTAGACGGTTCGGGTCTACGTTCACCTGGTATTGTCGGCGCAGTTCTCCTGCAGCCGCCACGTCCGCCACGCCCGGAACCGCCTTCAGGTAGTAGCGAAGATACCAGTCCTGATACCCGCTTAGCTGCGAGGTCGAAAGCTTCCCGCTCTTGTCCACCAGGGCATATTGAAAGATCCATCCAAGACTCGTCGCGTCAGGCCCTATCTGCGTCTTCACCCCGTCTGGAAGCTGTGACTGAACCCCCGATAGGTACTCCATCGTGCGCGACCGCGCCCAGTAGAGGTCCGTATTGTCTTCGAAGATCACATAAACGAACGAATATCCAAAATCGGAGACTCCGCGAACTGTCTTCACATGCGGAGCGCCCAGCAGCGCAGTAACAATCGGATAAGTCACCTGACTCTCGATAAGCTCAGGGCTCCGGTCCCACCGCGAGTAAATAATGACCTGCGTATCCCCTAAGTCCGGAACCGCGTCCAGCTTCAGAGTCGACATGCACCAGTAGCCAGCTACGCAACCGCAAAACACAACCGCGAAGACCTGGGCCTTGTGACGCACAGCATATTCGATGACCCAGTGAATGAGCCCGATGATGCCCTTCATCGCGACGTCCCGCTTTGTAACTCAGGCGCCGCCGCCTGCGCACCTGGAGGAGGAGCTTTTGCCGTACCGGAAAGCCCATGGAGCTTACTCTCTGAATCGATCAAAAATGTTCCCGCGGCCGCAACCGTCTCTCCGCCAGTCAATCCCTTCGTAATCTGCACCCTGTCTCCACGATGCCAGCCCGTCTCTACCTCGCGCGGCTCAAAGTATCCTTCCGCTGTCTCGACGAAAACGCGCTTCGATAGGCCGGAATCGACAACGGCGTCCGCCGGCACAGCAAGTTCGGTGCCGCGCGCTCCTCCCGCCGCCTCTACCGTAACAAACATGTTCGGCCGCAACCGCGCCCTCGGATTGTCTGCCTCTAGCCGCACCGTAACCGTGTGACTCGTCGCATCGACCTCAGGCAGCGCATCGCTCACTCGTGCTTTCAGTCTGCCTCCGCCATCCGGAAGAACAATCTCGGCCAGAGAACCAGGCCGTAATGTTGCCGCCTCATCCCCAGACACCTGCGCCAGGATCCACACTCGGCTCAGGTCGGCAATGCTGTAAAGATCAGTGTGGCGCTCAAACCGCAAGCCGGGTGAGATATTGCGTGCCAATACATATCCATCGGTCGGCGAGACCACGTACACGTCTTCGGGAATCTTCCGCGAGGTGCTGACCTCCTGGATCTGTGAGTCGCTCATCCCGAGATTTCTCAATCGATCGGCTCTTGCCTGCGCGCTCGCGGCATTAGCGGTAGGAGCGGAGTTGTCCTTCATCGGCACGGTTGGTTGCATCGTGCGCTCGTTCGCAGAGAGATAGCCCCCGACTACCGCAAGGAACTCCGGAGCGTATACCGTAGCCAGGCGCTGATCCTTGGCGACCCTCTCTCCAACCGAGTCACCATGGGTCTCCTTCACGTATCCTTCGGTTCCCAGATTCACCCGATAGATTCGTGACTCATCCGCCGCTACGCTCCCGAAGAAGCGAACCGTTCCTCCGCTTGAAGCTTTGCTGACCGGCTCAACCTGTTCGACCTGTATGCCGTATTGTCTTTGCGTGCCGGCATCGATATGCAAGGCCATCGATCCTGGGCCGGCCACCGTCGAACGCCTGCCCTGCAGATCCTCCGCATAGACCGCCACCAGATCCATACCGCAGTCCGGGGCCTTTCCGGGCCCGCGAGACCGATAGGAAGGATGCATGGGGTCTTCATAGTACAAGGGCAGGCGCGCAGTCTCTGCCCCTGCCGGCTTCAGCGCAAAGTGGCCGATCGCCACCCCGGCGGCAAGCACCATCAGAAGCGCAACGAGATAGACCGCCCTCTTCGCCATCTACGTCTCTCCTCTAATGGATCACTGGCTTGGAGACTCTTGTCGCAAACGTCTGGCTCCCTGCTAATGCAACCAGATCGGCCTTAGTGAACAAAGCGTCGTTCAATGCTGGATTCACCTCCACCTTTTCCAGCGTCATCTGTTCACTCGCCACCGGCGCGCCTCCCCTTCCTTGTACGGTCGGATTGAGCACCTTCGTCTCGACCACGAAGGGAATCTCCAATCCACTTACCGCCCGGAAGTCGCGAAAGTAGATCTCAACCGGCCGTGGCCTGCCGTCGAGACGCGCAGGATCACCTTCCATCTTCAGATCGAGAAACGTTGTTGCATCGATCCAGAGGTATCTGGTCGTTCCATCTTTTATGGTCAACTTCAACTTATAACTGTCGTGGCCTTCCACTTTATCCAGACTAGCCAACTCGATGCTGGTTCCTTTGGCGGCGTAGTCGATAAGCGGACCGTCGAGCTCCGACTGAGTAGCAGCCATCTTGATTTCAGCTTCCGTGTAAGGCTCTACCTCGCGCCGGTTAAGAAATGGTCGCAGCTTCCAGCCATCCTTGCCATCGTAGATCTGGATCGCGTTCTGTCCCGCGAACGTCACCTCAACCCTCATCCTTTTGGGTCTTTTCAGTTCCATGACGAATGGCAGTCGCACTTGCTCAACCGGCCTGGGCGGGGGCAGGGAATCTTTTCCCTTAATTCCAGGTAAGGGCAATGTAGGACGACTATTTCCTCCTGCCTCCATCTTCCCGGTGATACTCAAGGTTTGCACCGCGCGCCACTTGGTCAACCCACCGCGGGCAGTCGCATTTTTATCGGCGATCTCAGCCGCCGTAAGCTTTGCGGTAGGTTGCGGCAACTCCGCCGCCCTCGCAAGTGAAGCTACCGAACATCCCAATAAACAACTCATCATCAATCTGGAAAACATTCCAATCTCCTCCAAAACGTACCAAGATTTCTACTCGAGCCAGCCAGCAGGCCCATTCCACCAGTCACCGAACGTAAAGTCCATCCGCTTTGAACCTTCCTATAATCACACTTACACGATCACCAGGCTTAACAATCCCACCCTTATTTGAAAAAACCATCCAGTAGGACTTACCGACCTCGGGGGTACTGCTTTGCCGCAATTGACCTACTTTTTCCATTGTCGGAATCTCGAGCCTCACTCGCGCCTGTTCGTCGATGAGCGATGGATTCACCTTCTTGTCGTTCAAGATAGCCGCCTTCACGGGATCCAACACCGTGTAGCTGAATCGAATCATCTGCCCGGACTCCACCGCCTTGACGTCCAGGTTTTCTACTCCCCATATGAGCTGATAATGCTCGATTGCGCGGGGCGACATAGAGACGGCACGCCGCACGGGTGTCGGCGAACTGACAGAGGACGAGTTGTTTGACGCTACCTGCCCCACGGGTTTCACTGACGTCCCGGTGCCTTGTGCCGCCGCGTAAGGAATCGCAGGGAGAATAATCGCGAATAATGATGCAAAAATACCGGAAAAAACCGGCTTGGATTTACTGTTCATTGATGCCTGCCTATTACCAAATCTGATCTTGGAAACGTTGCGTCTCGCAAGCGATTGACGATCCATGAATCCCATTCCCTTCAAATCTCATGCTGCTCCCGATGCATATCGGAAGCAGCATGAGCAATTGTTACTTTCTACGCTCTATGCTCTCAATTCGCATGCCCGGTAAGCACTCCAGTCTGCGAATTGCCAGTTGCGTTGTCGGTGAAGACAATCGTTCCCGCTCGATTCGCACCGCTTGCCGCCGTCACATTCGTAAACCTGACGCCAACCGTGCAGGTGGCTCCAGGCGCAAGCACGGTGCCTGTGCAGGTATCCTGCCCAGCGATGGCATTGAAGAACCACGTCAGGATGTTACTGCCGGCGCCCGAACTCACCGCCACCGAAGTGACCGTTACCGGCGCGGCGTTAGTTGAAGTATTCGTCAGCGTGACGGTTCCCGTACCGCCGCGCGGGTTACCGCCTGCCGCTAGCGTGATCGTCAGCGGGTTAGGAGTGATCGAAGCGGTTCCCGGAAGAACTCCTGTTCCACTCAGGCCCACCGGCGAACCAGTTACGGCAGCGTTCGTCCCCGTAACTCCCAGCGTTGCGTTCACAGCACCGCTCGCTGTCGGCGCGAACACCACATTGATCGTGCAGGTGGCGGCCGCAGCAAGCGTCGTTCCGCAAGTCCCGCCCGCCGTTCCCGCCGGCCGCGAGTAGCGTGGCGACGAGAAGGTTAGCGCGATGCCCGTGAAAGTGGCATTGCCCGTGTTCGACAACGTCAGTGTCTTCGACGGACTGGTGGAGCCATTGACGACATTTCCGAAGGCAAGCGCCGTAGGCGTGATGCTTACGACCGGCAGTGGAGCCACGCCTGTACCGCTCAGTGCGACCGGCGAACCAGTCACCGTCACGCTGCCATTTACAGCCAGCGTTGCGTTGACCGCTACCGCCGTGGTCGGCGTAAATACCACGTTGATCGTACACGTCGTGCCGGCGGCTAATGTCGCCGTGCAGGTACCTCCCGCCGTCCCCGCTGGCCGCGAGTAAGTGGGCGACGAGAAGACAAGCGCAATTCCCGTCAGACTTGCTCCACCGGTGTTCGAAAGAGTGAGCGTCTGTGAGGCACTCGTTGTTCCCGTAACGACATTGCCGAAGGCGAGCGAAGTGGGCGTGATGCTCGCGATGGCGTAAGCCGGCGGAACATATTCCACCGCACCGATATCCACGGCACCATTCGTCTTACGAGGTGTGCCCAGAATATCGACCGAGGGCGCCTCTCCGTAATTGATCGCAGATAGGCCCGTGTTCTTGATGACTCCGATAGCCGACGTCGATGTACTCGTTAGGCTGTAATTGCCATTCGCCGTCCCGCTTGCCGTCGGAAGTGTGGCAGACGCAAGGGTTGGGTTCCCC
This sequence comes from Granulicella aggregans, assembly GCF_014203275.1. Taxonomy (GTDB): domain Bacteria; phylum Acidobacteriota; class Terriglobia; order Terriglobales; family Acidobacteriaceae; genus Edaphobacter. The sequence continues at coordinate 702,057 of NZ_JACHIP010000004.1, read as the reverse complement.
AGGCTCAGTGGACCATAAGTCAGGTTGATCCAATTGTTGCCTTCATCAACCGTAGCCGCCGGCGTCAGGTTGAAGACCGGGTTGGGTACAGTCGCATCCGAAATTCCCGGAGGCACCTGGAACCCGAATGGATTGGCCGTGCCGCCTAACTCGGGTGGCACACGCGATCCATTGCAATACTGGCTCGCCACGTTTGGATTCGTCGAGGAGTTTGATATCCCGTAGCCGGTCGTGTCCGACAGGATCGAATACGTTGGATTGAGAGTCACCGTAGAGGAGTGGTCGTGCGGCCCCGTGTCTCCACGGACGCCGATATCCCAATAGCCGGGTCCTGCCGCGCATTGCCCGGTCGACGTCTGGCTCAGCTGCGGCAGCAGCGTCACCAAGTTTTGCTGATTCAGATTGCCTGTCCCCAATCCGCCTACTTGGATGTTGAAGATGCGGTTCTGCCAGAAGAGATTATTCGCCAGCAGTGGATAGGAGAACGTCGTGCAGGTCCCGTTGAGCGCCTTAAGTATCCCGCCACTGAAATTCCCTGCGGGGCATATGACGTTCTTCGGCATCTGAGTGGCAAGGTTTGCGGTATTCTGCATCGTCACCAATCCAGCGGCCTGAGGCGTCGACGTCAGGACTTGCTTGCCCGCGCATGTGGGATTCGTGCTTGGGTCGCATCCCGGAGGAGGCGTGCTTGCACCCGGCGCTCCGATCGTATTGAACAGAACGCCAGCCGAGGCCGTCGTATCGTTTGACGCAACCGTGTTGTTGATGATCTTCACGTTCAGCGCATCCTGTAACGAGATGCCGCCACCGTCCCAACCTGCGACGTTGTTCGAGACGATGTTGTTCGTCACCGTCACAGAGTTCCAAAGTCCTGGCAGAAGAGGTGTGCGGGTCACATCTGTCCCGTTCACCGTCTGCAACCGGATACCGCCGCCGCTGCCGCTCTCCGCCGTATTACCCATGATCACGTTGCTGTCGATGACCAGGTTCGGTCCCGTGCCATCGCTCAGACCGGGCGCGCAGTCGGCATCGGCCGCTGTGTTGCCGCACTCTGTCCCGGCCGGGGTCGTTCCATCCGGGGCAGCGCCAAGAACCGCGATGCCGCCGCCATTCGTCGGCAGGGTAATGTTATTGCTCTGATTGAATAGGATCCAGTTGTGCGAGATGTCTCCGTTATAGCTGAAGCCCTCGTGAACCAGCCCACCGCCATCTCCAGTGCTCAGGTTGCCGCAAACCCAGTTGTAGTTGAAGTGGTAGTAGTCCGCGCCGGTACAGAACGTGACACCGCCCGCCGCCGACGGCGAGGATGAGAATAACTCGTCGCCGTAAGAAGTATTCGCTGTTACGGAGTTGTTATGGACTAGCACGTTCGTCTCGAAATTGAACGGCATCTCGACGTTGAGTGCGTTGAAAGTCGGGTCCGGTGTCTCGCCCTGGCCGATATTGATTCCGCCAGAGAGTGTACCGGCATTGCCGTAGATTCGATTATTGGAGACCTCCAGGTTGTGGTTCCAGGCGTGGGCGAAGATACCGCCGCCGCCCTGTGAACTGTTCGTGATCGAGAAGCCATCGATCCGCGACGGATTGCACCAGAAGTTGCTCTGGAATTTATTGCAATCCGCAACGCTGTTGGTAAGCACACGAGAGCCAGTCGGGAAGTCTCCCTCCGTCCCCGCCGCTCCAGTGCTGGCAAGGCCGATACTCATGTTCTCGCCCTTCGCCAGAACCGTGATTCCAGCGCCTTCATAAGCGCCCATCAGCGAAGGCTCCTGGAGCAGTTGTGCGAGGTTGCCGTTCAGTGTTGTATCCCAGCCCACGATGCCTTCGAGCGGCAGCGGGTCGACCGCGCCCCGCATCAACGGAGAACATGTGTAGGTGCCGGTCGGATCATATGCATTTCCGGCGCTCAGCAGGCTTCCATTCAGCGCCAGCCCGAAGAGGCAGTTGACCTGCCGCCGCCACGGATCTAGCTTGCCCGAAGGATGAGTGTTGGCGTTGATGATCGTGCCGCCGGCTCCTGAACCCTGTAGCCGGACCGGCTTCCACATCAACACCATCTCCTGATAGACACCGGGGCTGACCAGGATCAGATCGCCCGGAGTGGCTCCGTCGATAGCCGTCTGAATCGCACTGTTTGTTGAATTCTCGCCAGACACAACTGACGGTGGCTTGCCGCCGACAGTCACCGTGATGCTATCGATCGACTTCTGTCCAGTCCCAGAGGTGATCACAACCTCGCCGCACTGCGCCGCATACTTCATGTTCCCGGTTCCATTTCGCTGTAGCGGTGTGGTCCCGTTAGCCGCACACGAAGGCACATTTGCAGGCACCGTCACAGCGATCGACGTATCGCTCCAGGTACCGATAGGTGCGCTAATCCCGCCGATCGTCACGCTCGACACCGCAGTGCATCCCGCACCGATAGCCGTGCATTGCGTGCCAAAACCATAATGCCGCGTTACGAACTTCTGGTTGAACGGAGCTTGTGTTGCCTGCGGCCCCGTATAAGCAGGGTTGGGTACCGGCCGGTCGCCGAGCGCGGTGATCGTCAGCGTGTGGCCCGTTCCCGTGCCGCTTACCCACGGTCCCTTGCCGCTCGATCCTCCAACCGCTCCGGCCGCATCGCTCCCAATCACCGACCCAATCGCTGGCGTACCGCTGGGATAGTTGCAATCCGGCGGGTTATACCCTTCGGCGAACGCTGCGGTCGGCACAACTGGTGTATCCATATACTGCGTCTGCCCGGGCATGTAAGGAATCTCGTAGCAGAACTGGCTGTACGAAGGATTGAAGTATTGGTCCGGTGTCGCACCCGTTCCCGGATCGTTCATGCAGGCGACCATCATCGTCGGCGCATATCCCGTCGGGTTCGGCGGATTTACCTCCCACGTCGAGTAGTTCAGCCCGTTATAGGTCCCCCATTGGTCGGCATACACACGTTCCACTTCGTTGCCGGCAAAGTCCTTGATCGAGACCGGCAAATTCGGCACCGCGAACTTCTCTCCGAACTGCGGCGAGAACGGATCGAACTCTGACGAAAGGTCGTCCAAGATAAAGCCGGTAAAGTGCGCCGCTACGTGCGTCGAGCTGAAGATCCAGAACTTCGCCAGCGCGGAGGTCTGGTCGCCCAGAGTAACTTCCTTGCGATCGCAAAGATTGCGCGTCGCTCCCGCGAACGGCGCAACTTCGGCCGACCCTGGGAAGAGACTGATGAAGTCCGGAACGACGCGGGACGCACCCACGCAAGGCCACGCCGTATCCGTGGAACCCGCCACGTCCGATGTCGGATAAGTCGTCCTTCCTAGCGTGTTCGTGGAGTTCTGTGCGTTATTCGCGTTGTAGAGCGACGTGACCTCAGCTTGGTCCGGCAGGATGAAGATGCTTCCCAGCCCGCCAAACTCCTGCGTCACAGGCGCGATATAGTTGTCGCCGATCAGGATGTTCTTATCCTCTTCCTTGACCAGTTCGTATCCCGGAGGCACAACCACTTCCACCACATACTTTCCAGCAGGAAGCATCTGCGTGCCATCTCCTGTGGGATTGGCCTTGCAGACGGTGCAGTTCGTGCCTGCCTCCGCCCCGGTTGAAGGATTCCGCGAAGTCACGCTTGGGAACTTATATGCGCCGTCATACGGTGCCGGCTGCACCTGGTTGAAGTTGTGCAGTCCGTCATAGCATTTGAACTGCGAGTTATTCGGCAGCGTGTGTTGCGTGCCGTTGTTGTAGGTCGCGTTGTACTGGTCCAGGAAGAATGGCGTGTTCTGCAACGTAAAGTAGAACGGATCGCCTCCGCTTGAGCTCGCCTGCCCAGGACAGTTCATGTTGGGAACGCCGTCGGAGCGGAAGCCCTGTGCCCAGTCATCCCAACTGCTCGTCTTGGTTGTGTCGACCATCTTCAGGCTGGTCGTGCCATCGGCGGCAGTCGACTCCTGGTAGAGGTTCACAGTAACGCCGGGAACATTTGGCGTCCAGCTAAGGTGCGTCAACAGCGACGGATCATCGAACGGACGAGTCGAAGCGTAAACCACTTCGCCGTGAATGCCTCCGTTCTCTCCCGTAACAAAAGGCGTTTTGCCGAACTCCAGGAACTCGTACTGACCGATAAAGCCCTGCCAGCCTTCGCTCGTCACCCACGGAGGGTCGATGCGACCGGTAGATACGATTCCAGTCGTACTTCCACCTGGCCCTGCCTTGATCCCTTTCGGGATGTCCGTGCAGTCCGCGGTATTGCAATAGACCGAACCGGGGAAGCGCAGGTTGGTGGGAAGACTGCTGGACTCCGCTGTCCCAGCCAGGTTTGCCGCTATTCCCGACGTGGCTGCGGGGCCGCCACCGTCGTACACCACGTGCACGCCCGTCGACTTGTAACGCGTTGTGTCGGCCTCGATCGTGTACCAGTTGAAGAGCGGAAACTCTTCGTTGAACGCGGCGTATCCGTTCAGGTCTGTGTTGTTGAAGTTCGAAAAGCTTCCATCGCGGAACCTGACATTGGTAGGCACCAGCGCCAGACCTTGTTCGCCCGGCTGCCGGATGCCATCGCCGTTCGCATCGAAGAACGTGGTCGTCGAAACGTTGGTCTGCCACTGCTGCACTGCGAGGTTGGTGAAGTTATAGCCCGTGCCGTTTGTCAAGCGAACTGGCGTCGAGAGACCGTCCACGATCTGGTCATTCCATTGATCAAACGCCGTGATTCTCCAGTCCCCATCCGGTATATTGTCGAGCTCGAAGTTGCCGTTTGCATCACACTTGGCAAACGCGAAGTCTTCGCCGTCCGGGTCTCCCAGGCTGACGTAGCACTGTGTGAAACTCAAAGCGTCATTCGTACCGCTGCTGTACAGCCGCTGATCGGGCGGATGGCTCTGCCGCATCATGGTGATTTTGCCGGTCACTTTGTTGTGGCAGTTCGTTCCCGTGACGTTGATGTCCGACCCATTGCAAACGCCCGCAAGCCTGGCATTGATCAACGCCGGTTGCGCGAAGCCGATCGAAACATGGAAGCCAGCCGGCCCGAACTCCTGGAAGTACGCGGGACCGCCTTGCTTAATAAAGGAGTCATGCGCCTTCTGTCCGTCCAGAGTGTTCGTCTGCAGCCACTCCTCGCCCTTGCCCGTCCGGTCGGCTCCAGGGTTCGCCTGCACGCCGTACCGCCCTGGCATCATGTTCGCAATAATCGCCTGTCCGGCCAATGGTGAAAGCGTCTTGCCGTCCGATTCGAACTTCGGACAAGTCACAATTCTGCCGACAATGCCATCCGGCGCAGCGGTAATAGGACAGGCGTTGAGAGTCGTAACGGGGTCGATCGTTCCCGCAAGACTGTTAGACAATGGCATGTTGAACATGTCGTACGTCAGTTGGCCCGTGGCGCCGCCGGTGCCGCCTGCGTCGTCCCACAGACGAACCTCGAATCCGCCAAGACCGGGCTCATTCGGTGCCAGAATATCCACACCACCGCCGGCGTCATTTTCACCGTTCAAGGGGAAGTCATCCTCATACACGAACACGGAGATCTTCGCCGGCTGGAAAGGCGTCTCCTGCAGGAGCACATTCACCGACTTCGCTGCGATCGCAGCCGGCGGAATCTGCGCTCCGCCCATACCGTGACCGCACTGGCCCTTTCCAGGCTCCCAGTTTCCCGACGGCCCGGTATAGGCACCGCAGTCCTTCGTGATATCGAACTGCCGCGACGGGCTGTTGGGATCCGTAGGATTGACAGGCTGCGGCGCGCCCCCGCCATAGGTGAATGAATTTCCCGCGTCCCCCGGAAGAATTGAAATGTAGTAGTGCCGATTTGGATCGAGATGCACCTGCGACGGATCCACCGGCGTCTGCTGTGAGGCGGTGGTTCGGCAAACGCCGTCTCCTATATCGCAGACTACGGGCGCGCCCCCCATAGTCTGCCCAGACTCGCATGCCAGTGTACCCACGCAGCCCGTTGCGATCACCGGCATGTAGCTGGTATGGAAGTTTGTGCCCAGGCTTTGAACGGGGTTTGTAGTGCTGATTGTCTCCTTGCTCGGATCTACCTGGAATGTCCGGTCCTCTTCAATAATCCATCGGTAGTCCGTGATCGCTTTGCCGATCGTACCTACAGTCCCCACTGGCGCATCCAGCACATTCACTTTCAGCCCGCTGCCCGGCAGGAACGTCACCGTTGCCGTGCCGAGATTGGTGCTCGATGTCCCTTGTGAGTTCGCGACTTTATACTGAAAAGTGACAGTAGCAGGCGTTCCGCTGGCAGCAGTCGTCGGGCTCGCAGTGAACGAACCGTCCGGATTCAAAATTACCGATCCCCCACCTACCGCCATCGCCGTGGACGCTGTCATAGGATGACCCTGCGGGTCAGTCGCATACATCAGCACTCCTGGAGGTCCGACGTGGTAGAGCGATGCAACATTGCTCGTATAGCTTGCATTGCCCGGAGTAGGCGCGCCGCCAAGACAAGATCCCGTGCAAGCCCCCAGCGAGACGATCGCCGTAAGACTAGCCTTACCGTTTGCCTGGTACACAAATGAGTCGGTCGTCGTGCTCGTCCAACTAGTATCTGGCGTGTAAGTGAACGTTCCATCCGGGCTCAGGCTCACCGTTCCGTGGGCGGGTGCGGGCGCGGTGGGCGACATCTGAACCCCATATACCCCAACGTCATTCGCAATCACGCCCTTTGCCGGGTCGCTTACAGCCAGCGGAGTATTGGCAATCACGATGTAGCTGTCCGCGTTCGCCTTAGCCCCGGTCTGCGCATTGCTGGGCGCGGCCGCCCCGTTTACGCTGATGTAGGCCTGCATGCCACCATCTCGCTGGTTATTAGCCGACAAGCTCAACTGGCGATCAAATATTGGCAGCGCGGTCGGTAAAGTTGGTACCGGGTTAGTAAGAGTAGGTAGAGGAATCGACGGAACATTAATCATCACGTCGTACGTCTTACCTGCGGCCATAAACACTTCGCTCTGCACCCGAGGCGTTCCCGGAAGAACATTACCGTCCTCCGCAATCAGCGAGAAGCCGGAGGCCGCGGGCAGTACAGTCCCCAGGACCGGGGCTACAGGTACAGCGGACCCTGCTGTAGATCCCACGATCGACGGAACGTGCATCCGCAGGCCCGCGTTCACCATGCGTACCAGCACCTGGCCAGTTACTCCGATTGCAGGCGTGGTGGAGAAGACCGAGGAGCCCAGGTTGCTGCGATCGAGCGATACTCCGTTCACCATGTAATACAGCGGCGAGTAATTCACCGCCGGCGGATAGCACTGCCCATAGGTCGTCGATCCCGGGTAGCCGCACCCGCCAGGTTGTCCCGACCACACCATAGTCTCGCTGAATCCGGGAGTGGCTACTGCCTTTGCAACCGCCGAATTTTGAACCGGATCGATCTCGCTCATGATCAACGGCACATCCGCGTTGTAGTTGACGTTCGGATACGCCATTCCCGGCACTGCCGCAACCGCCGGTTGCGTCACGACAAGGATCCCGTACAGTCCCATCGGCCCTTGAATAGAGGGGTGCGTGCCCGACTCGATCAAATACGTTCCAGGGCGCAGATTCGGCCACGTTAACGCCGTGGGCCCGCTGCCCGCCGGTAGCTCTTGGGCGAACGATTGAACGCGCGTCCCCTGCGGCGGAGGTTGATAGGTCGATCCGCCATTGGCGATCGGCCACGTCGTTCCCTGTTGCGCGTGGGTCGGACTCGGGACCGCCATCTCCTTGGTCGTGTCACCCAGGCCACCACCCACCTGACCCACAATCGTCAGGGAAGTCGGCACTGGCAGGTTGTTCGTCAAGTTGATCGTCAACGATGCGGGGCCGGTAAGCAAAGTCGCCGCGACCGTGATGATCACCGGAGACCAGGCGCCTGCGGCGTTCGGATTTGCCGCCGCGCAGCTCGCGGTTAAGATGGGCAACGGGGGCAAACTAGGCAGAGTCGGTGCGCATGAGAGTCCCCACATCGGGACCGTCTGCCCATCCGGCAGCACGGCGCTGCTCGCCGCCGCGGTAAGGCTCACAGACTGACCCAGGGCTGTCGCCGCTCCTAGAAGACAGCACACCGCACTCAACGCGAATTTATGGTGGCTCAATCGCATCTCTATCTCTCCTGAAATCCACTTTGCAGTTAATTCGATTCGTCAATAACAAATTCCCGCGAGTCGACGAGCATCATCATCATCATTCCGCCCGGGAATACGTTATTCGTCGTGATCTCGCGCTCGTTATGCGAGTGCCACATAAAGGCAAACCCAGCCTCACTACTAGGGGGATTGCCGACTGTACCGGAAGGCGGTGTAGTCCCTTTTGGACCTGCGGAACGAGACGTTGCATCCGGTCCAAGATATGCACTGCCGCCATACCAGGTGCCGTTCGTCAGGTAGTTCGGATCCGGCAACGTAACTGGACCGCCCGCTTCTACATCGCCAAAAGGAAACTTCTCGAGCGGTTTGTTATGGTCGGCGCACCACTCGTAGTAGTTCGCCTGGGTATAAGCTGTGCCCATCGTGTTGTATCCGTTAACGTCCGCATTGCAAGCCAGATTCGCCATTGGATTTGTGGTGTCCTTATTGTTATGCCCGTACACGTCCCAGTTCAGGCCCTTACCCGTCCAGTAGAAGATGCCGTCCATCGCAAGGCCGGGCGTAGTAGTAGTCGTAAACAACAGCGGTCCCGCAAGCTTTGTAGGGTCGCTTGAACTCGTAATCAGGTTGCCGTCCCGAGCTAGCACACGCACATGGTTTCCGTGTTCATGGAACGGATGCTGCCACCTTCCCTGTCCCACCACTCGGACCAGCGTCAATTCGCCGGGGTGCATGTGCGGATTACCGTTGTAAGGCTGGTGTGGATACTCCGATGCGTAGTTCGGATCCATGTCGTCCGGCATCGACCGCCCATTCACCATGAAGTAGGTTGGGTGGTATGGCTCCGTCTTGACGTTCATCGTCGGGCAAGCTCCCGCGGTGCATCCTGAAGCAACCGCGACCGCAACCGCTGCTTCGGCCTGCTTATGGATCGTCGGATCTATCTCCGAAAACTGAAACAGATACTCGCGGTCATAGCAGGTTGAAGCATTGTCATAGGCGGCCGGAGCCAAGCGAAATTCAGACTCGCCGAATTTACTTCTTGCCGACATATTGCTCTGCATCACGCCGCTCGTGCAGGAGCTCGGGACCGTCTTTGGCAGCACGATCACTGCTCCGTACATCCCCATCTCCACCTGAAGATCGCCCTGTGTACCGCTGTAGTAAGCTCGCGTTCCAGGAGAAGTCGCCGTAAACGTATAGGTGACGCTGGATCCTGGAGTTGCCTCCTGGGTAAGCAGCCCCTGCACTCCGCTCGCGGTGGTCACGGTAAATCCCGGGAATAAAATGGATGTATTTCCGGCAGCCAGCGGCAGATTGTTCGTCAACGTCACCGTCACGACGTCGCCCTCATTCACAATCAACGTCGGCCCCGGAATCTGCATCGTTGGGCAGGTGGCGCCGGCTATGGCTGCTGGCGCATAGGTCAGTCCTGCAGTCGAACTGCAGCCATAACCCCAGGAGTAGATCGCCTGCCCATCCGGCTGGCTTATGTAGTTGTCCTGCGCAGTAAGGGCGAACGTAGGGTTCCCCGATGCTCCCATAATTCCGGGCGCAGCTCCCCAGGCCATCGCCGTGGAGATCAGGGTCGCTACCGCAACTCCCACCGCAAACAAGTACCGAAACAATCCGCATTTTCCAAGACTTAAAATGCTCATTGCTGCTCTCCTGACCTAGCTACAGGCCTTCGTAATCGGATCGACTGCATTGCAGACATTCACTTCCGTCATCAGCCCGCCGAAGTTCTCGGCGTCGTTCGAGAGGTGGTCTAGATTGGGTGAATAAAGAAAAAATTTCTGGCGTGCCGTGTAGCCAGTTGCATCCAGAATCACGTCGATAGACTCCCCGCCGCCTAGCGTGATCGAGTTTGTCCCGTAGTACATGTTGTTCCCGGCCTCGTCCCGCAGCAGCCGCGCATTCTGTCCGATCACTTTCATCGGAATACCCAGTGACGCCAGAGTCTGAAACTCGCTTACATCGAGGTCCGAGATCCGCAGCAGGGCTCTCCCGCCAGCGGGAATATTGATAATCGACGGTAGCGGCTGCGAGTCGTGCATTACGCCGTCCGACGAAGGAGTCTGCATCGTTCCCGCAGCAGCCGTATCCGGATAACTCCGTCCGTTCAGCAGGAAATACTTGTCCTTCATGTCCGCAAATCCTTCCGGATTGAAGGTCATGCCCACAAAATGGAAGTTGGGATCGAACCCATGAATCTGGAGCGGATACTCCACGTCATAGGCCGTCGAGCCATCGCCGTCGTTGTAGGCATAAAGGGTGGGCGAATTACTCTTGTTCGCTGTATGAGTGGCCCCATTATCGGTTGGCGGCTGAGGCGTCGTGCAGAGAATATCGCTCTGGCAGCTAGATGCCGTTCGCAAGTCGGTCTGCTGTTTCATAAGCGAGGTGTAAAGGTGAGTTCCGTCCGTCGGCACTCTATTCTGTCTCGGTCGTACATAAAGCTGACCTACCATTCCCATCTGCAGGTGCTCGGGAGGAGTGATGTGGCAGTGCCAAAAGTAGGTTCCCGCATCCGGTGCCAGGTAGTAGTAAGTCATGCTGCCGCCAATATCGACAGCAACTGAAGCGTCCGGCACACCATCGTAAAAAGAAGAAGCGTTTGGATAACCGTGGAAGTGGATCGTATGTTGCTCGAAGAGGTCGGGGCGCATCAACATGCCCACATTGCTCAGCGTAAGAAAGAACTCGTCGTCTTCGTCGATAGCCATCAAGGGCGCCGGCTGGTTGCCGTTCATAACCCCAACGTCCATGATCGGCCGTGGGTCGACGTGACCATCTATCACTCCGCCGTAATCCATATCAGGCGCCAGACCGACCGCTCCGTTATAACCCAGCAGCGCTGGGCCATTCGTCGCGGGATCGCCCACTTGAAGTGGAACTGGGGGCATGGTGTTGTACACGTTCGCGAGTTGTGTACCCGGAAGACCGTTCGAAATGTCGCTCAACCCCGACAGCGGTCCAAACGCGAACATATAAATCTGGTTCCCGTCGCCCATGGTTGCGTACCCATCGCCGCCCGATACCTGTTGGCAACGGATCACGCCGCCGTTGGACGTGTATGTCAATCCAGTACCGTTGGCGGCGGAGTCAGTTATGGTACTGGGTCCTGTGTACGCTGCTCCCGCACCCATAGGCGAACCTGTACCTAACGACGGATGGAGCGATGTAGATGTGGGACACTGCACCCGGAAGGCCTGCGCGTGCGCCATTGCCCCTAGGCTTATAAACATCGACACAACCAGGAACTTTACTTGTGAGCTAGCGCGCATAGGACCTCTCTGTGACATAAGGTTGGAATAAGGCCGAAAATATTCTGGCTTTCCGTGACCCGCAATAGGTTTCGCCGAAGCAGAGCGATGATTGCGCCTAATCGCGGATTGCTCATTGCTTGTGCGCAAGCAAACTAAAAAAATAAAAAATGCCGCCAACCTTTTCGCGACCGGATAGACATGGCCCTGTGCCTGGAGTTAGCAATAGGAAGGAATCGATGTAACTGAAGTAACTAAACCTTGCGGCAGTAACTTACGAAGGTGCGTTGACATTTCGTCGACTTGCGGCTAGCTTCGCTCGCAATGGGCCACATCAAAGTTTTCATCAGTGAAATAGTGACCTTGCGTGATTGTTGAAACATTCAAGTCTGAAGTAACGGAGAAGAGCCTTGGATAACTCGCGTCCACGCTCCAGAAGTTCCCCTGTGGAACCCAGCACCATCCTCTCGTTTGAACAAGCCAAACGGAGTGTAGTAATTGGAGGCTCAGACCTGTTCTCTGGGCTTTCTCAATCTGAGCGCGCCAGAATTTCCGACCTCGCCCGGCCCCGGTCTTTCCTCAAAGGTGACACCCTCTTCTCCCAGGGCCAGCCATTCAGGAAGCTGATACTTATTGAGTCCGGCTGTGTAAAGCTCACCCTTCTTAACAGGCAGGGCAAAGAAGTAATTCTCGCCCTGCGCGGGGTGGGCGATGCGGTCGACCTTCCGATCGGAACTACCCATTCGACCCACTCATGTTCAGCTCAGGCAGTTACTCGCGGGCACGCCCTCACCTGGATGGCCGCTGATGTCGAAGACATGATCGTCAGGTTGCCGCAGTTTACAGAGAATATGTATCTCATCCTCCACCGGCATATGCACGAACTTGAAGAGCGCTATCACGAAAGTGCCTCGGATTCGGTCTCCCGGCGACTCGCCTGCACGCTCATCCGGCTAACAGAGCAGATTGGCATCCCCAACGGCGAAGGGGCCGAAATCCATATCTCCCGCTACGAACTCGCCCAGATGTCTGGCATGACTCTCTTCACTGTAAGTCGGCTCATCTCTAAATGGGCGAAGCTGGGTCTGATTGTGCCTCGCCGCGAAGCACTTGTAATGCTGGATTCGAAACGCCTCGACGACTTGACCTCTTCAGGGGATCCATCCGTTGACGATGCCGCGGCCGCCTTCTGAGCTCTTTCCGGAAGAGGCCATGCCCGGCATCCTTTCCACGCGGCAGCAGTTCGTCTTGAGCACAACCGGTGGTTTCATGTTGCAATTTGCCTGCCTGGAATGTCGCGTTTTGCCAGGCTGCATCTGCAGGTCCATGGGCGTGACATCCGGCCGACGTACACGATACTGTTCGACTGCTTCCGTTCCACTCGATGCCTCGGCGCTCCCGTAGCGGCTTCATGAATTCGAGCAGCTAGCGCCGCACGTTCTACACCAGTGCGCCAATGAGGTCGGGCTTCCGAAGCTGACCTTCTAGATCATCCGGCGCACCATCGCGACGCTGGCTCAGAAAATGGTCACAGTAAGTAAAGGATGTGCAGGATATTCTCCGGCACTCCCGACCAGGAACGACAACCGATGTGTATATGTAGGAGGTCCCAGAGAGCGTGCGGGCGACGGTCATTTCAATCCACACGCAGGTGAAGTCGACCAAGGCAAAGCAACCGGCATCAACCGGCATCGTGAAGGTGACGGTTTCGGCCGAGGAGCCGCTTCTGGCTTCCGACCGGACAAAACCGAAGTCTTTTATCAGGGAAGGTTTTGGAATTTGCGACAAGGTCGCGGAGAGGAGGTGTTCTGAATGCTAGAAATAATTGGTGGACCTGATCGGGATCGAACCGATGACCTCTTCCATGCCATGGAAGCGCGCTCCCAGCTGCGCCACAGGCCCACTCTTGCGGAAGGACTTCTATCATTCTCAGCTACGCCGCCCGTTTCGTCAATCCGCCTTCCTCTGTCACTTTCGAGGCACCCTCAGACTGCGCGGGAACAAATTCCGCCCCCATCGGTGTCTAAGTAAGCAGAGTGGTGCGAGACACTCGGTCGCCGGCGGCGCAGTTCAATCGCAAGTTTTGCCCAATTTCAGCCGCCTCCGGCGCACGTCTCTCGCTCGATTCGACAGACGTACCCCGGAAGCCGTAAGTTAGAGGACACCCGACATGCAGGCGGGCACTACAGTGGCAGATCTAGCGAGCGCAATCGGAATCCGCACCGAGGAAGCATCCCTCGTCGCCGACCTCAAGGCCGGCTCCGAAGAGGCCTTTGCGCAGCTGATCGCCCAGTATCACCAGCCCATCTACTCCCTCATCGTCCGCAGCCTTAACGATCCCAGCGACGCCCCCGATATCACCCAGGAAGTTTTCATTAAGGTCTTCCGCAGCATTCGCAGCTTCCATGGCGATGCCAGCCTGCGTACCTGGCTTTACCGCATTGCGCTGCACGAGGCCTCGAACCAGCGTCGCTGGTGGTCGCGCCACAAACGCCAGGAAGTCACGATCGACGTGCCTGCCGAGTCCGAAGAGTCCGGCGAGACCTTCTCTTTGGCCTCAACCCTGGCTGATCAGGGCGACTCTCCCTTCGACCACGCCTCTCAAAACGAGACCCGCATCCGCGTCGAAGCCTGCCTCCGCCAGCTCCCCGAGGTCTTCCGCACCGTCGTCGTCCTTCGCGAGATTGAAGGCTTCGCGTATGAAGAGATCGCCGAGATCCTCGACGTCAACCTCGGCACAGTAAAGTCACGCCTCACACGCGGCCGTTCCGCTCTCCGCACCTTGCTTCTCGCCCAGGAATCCACAGCCGGAAGCTCACAGATAACGAGTCTGGGCCTGCTGCCGATGAATCAAAGAAACATGGAGTCGGCGCAATGAACCTGAACCCTTCCCAGGAAGTCCAGTTCTCGGACGAGATTCACGTGTGCGATACCTTCCGGGCGTCGTTCTCGGAGTATCTCGACGGTGCGGTCACCGGCCGTGAGATGCACGCCATCGCGACTCACCTCCGCGCCTGCCCGTCCTGCGATCAGGAGTTCTCGAGGCTCCGCGAGATGCAGGCCTCGCTGGCCAGCCTCCGCTCCCTGAAGCCGCCCGCCGACCTTGGATTGAAGCTTCGCGTCGCTATCTCCCAGCAGAAGGCACGCGAAAGCCGCACCTGGGCCGATCGCTTCTCGGTTCAATGGGATAACGCTCTTCGCCCGCTGCTCATTCAAGTCTCAGCCGGATTCGCCGGAACCATCGCCCTCGTCGGCACGATCGCGTTGCTGGTAGGTATGGTCGCTGCTCCTGAGTCCGTCATGGCACACGATGTTCCGCTCAGCGCGATTACGGCGCCTCATTTCCTTTACTCTGCCGCAGCCGAGCGTCCAATCGTCGCCGATCACGACACCACCATTGTCGTCGATGCCGCCATCAATGCGCGCGGCCAAGTCTACGACTACAGGTTCCTCTCCGGCCCCGAAAGCCCCGAGGTCCAGAAGCAGGTCGCCGAGCAGCTCATGCTCAGCGTCTTTACTCCCGCCAGCGTCTTCGGCTCTCCGGTCCGCGGCCACATGATCTTGACCTTCGACGGCATCTCCGTCCGCGCCTAGCCCTCCAAAATCCCCTCAACAACTCTTGCCATCCTTCGCCGTAGGCGGAGGGTCCGTTGCTGCCGTTGCACTTGTTGTTGCCGTTGCATAAGCTAGCTCTGTAGTCGAGAACCCATAACCGTGCCCGCAAAACCCCATCTTCCGCTCCTCGCCTCCGCAGCTCTCCTGCTCACCTTTGCCGCTCAGCTCCCGGCCCAATCATCATCTTCATCCTCCTCGCAGTCCGGCACCGCGCCGCAGGAGGAGAGCCGCTCTACCCCGAAGCGTCCCAGCGTCGAAGCCGGCGGCTCCGCCGTCACCCTCGAGACCAGCGAGCCTCTCTTCTACCTCGCATCCGCACTCAATCTCTGCGGGTATGACGACGGTCTCGACCAGTCTGATCCTGTTCGCGCTAAGGTCCGCGCCGACATCGAATCCGCCGCTATCGCCACGCCCGAGGCTGCCGACTCCCGCCGCGCTCTGTGTGAATACGTCCACACCCACCAGCTCACCGACGCCGGCCTCAACCTCGCCCAGTACGTCTCACTCGCGCTCTACGTCACCCCGCCGCCTGAACTCGCGCCAGCAGCCGACGAGACCGACCTGCCTCCCGACTCCACCCAGGTCGTCAACATCCTTCCGCTGCTCCGCACCTTCGCCGAGCAGGTCCACCTTCACGCAATCTGGATCAAGTACCGCCCGGAGTACGAGGCCCTCATCGACCTCGTCCACGACCCCCTCACCCGGACCATCCTCAACACCAACATCTATCTCAAGCTCCCCGCCAGCAGCTACGACGGCCGTCGTTTCCTCGTCCTGCTCGAGCCCATGCTCGCCCCTGCCGCCACCAACGCCCGCATCTACGGCAATGACTACACCGTCGTCGTTTCGCCCTTGGCGACGCCGCCAGGCACCGTCAAAATGGAGCAGATTCGCCACACCTACCTTCACTATGAGGTCGAGCCGCTCGTCTACTCCCGCGCCACGGCGATGAACCGCCTCCAACCCCTGCTGCGTACAGTGCAGGACGCTCCCATCGACTTCAACTACAAGTCCGACATCGTCTCGCTCATCACCGAGTGCATGATCAAGGCGATCGAAGCTCACACCATGGACGTCGGCCTCCCCAAACCCGTCAGGCCAGAGAGCCACGAACGCGTTGACCAGGAGCGCTACACCGGCGAACTCGCCGTCTACGACCGCCAGACCGAGGCGGCTCGCCGCAGCGCCTCCGACCTCGCCATGCGCCAGGGCTGGGTGCTCACCGGCTACTTTTACGATGCTCTGAACCAGATGCAGCGCGATGGCTCCAGCCTTAAGGACGCCATCGGCCAGATGGTCTACGGCATGGACATTGGCCGCGAAGCTCACCACGACCAGCAGATCACCTTCCTTCCCGAGACCACGCACGACGTAGTCCGCCGCGCCCCGCGCCAGCCCATCGGTCTCGATCTTGCCGAGATGAAGCTCTTCAAGGGCGATAAAGACGGTGCCAGTGAGATCGCCGAAAAGGTTCTCGCCAGTCCAACTGGCGACCACGCCCGCGCCAATTACCTCATCGCCCGCATCAACCTTCTCGACCAGGAACCTGACGACGCCGTAACCCACTTCCACGCCGCGCTAGAGACCTCCCGCGACCCTCGCACCCTCGCCTGGTGCCACATCTATCTCGGACGTCTCTACGACATGCAACAGACTCCCGACCGCAAGAAGGCCGTAGCCGAGTACCACCTCGCCCTCAATCTCCGCGACGACCGCCCCGACACCAAGGCCGCCGCTGAAGCCGGCATCCGCGCTCCCTTCGCCCCACCGAAACGCGAAGCCATGCCTGATACCGACGACAACACCCCCGTCGATCCCACCGGCAAGGCTGAAAAGGACGCCTACAAACCGCCCCCGCCGCAATAAGCCGCTAGGTTCTCCCTCCTCGTCTTTCGATGGAGTCGGAGGATCTGCTGCTGCCGTTGCTTTTGCTTCTTGCCCCACAAAAGAAGCTTGATCTCGACCGTAGCCGAGTTGCATCATCGCTCGGCGCAGTGGAGAGACCCCGCATTGGCATTTCACTTGTCTTCGCCTACACCCTATTCGCTACCCCCTACACCCCGCTTTTCGGTCTAAAGTTAACCAAAGGGGAGAGCCGCTACGATGCCACCAAGAAAATCCACGCGCTCCCCTTTCGGGCACACCTTCCGCGACCCCACCCTCCTCGAGCGCGCCCTCACCCACCGCTCTCTCTCCTACGAAACTAACCCCGAAAGCCTTACCGACACCCAGGCTGATAACGAGCAGCTTGAGTTCCTCGGCGACGCCATCCTCGGCCTCATCGTCGCCGAAGCCCTCTACCGCCGCTTTCCTCAGTCGCGAGAGGGCGAACTTACCCGGCTCCGCGCCTCCATTGTCAGCCGTAAGCATCTTGGCCAGATGGCTGCCCGCATCGATCTTGGCGCGCACCTCCGCCTCGGCAGGGGCGAGGAGCGCAGCGGCGGTCGCGGAAAGTCCGCGATCCTCTCGAACGCCCTCGAAGCCGTCATCGCCGCGATCTATCTCGATGGGGGCTTGAAACCCACCGCTGCCTTCATCGAAAAGAACATCCTTGAACCGGCGTTGCCCGAGATCACTCTCGCCCTTGCAACCCCCAACGGCGTCGGTTCATCCACCTTTTCCGGAGCCGTCGGCGATCACAAATCCGCCCTACAGGAGCACCTCCAGGCCTCCGGCCTCGGCAAGCCCGAGTACGTCTTACTCTCCGAATCCGGTCCCGATCATCAAAAGCGCTTCCATATTCAGGTCGTCGTCCAGGACTCCGCCGGCAATGCAACCACCCTCGCCGAGGCCGATGGCCCGACCAAAAAGGCCGCCCAGCAGGAGGCCGCTCGGCTCGCCTTCCTGCGCATTCTGGCAGACAATCCCCCCGCAACGGCATCCGAAAAGCTTGTGGCCAGTGCATGAGCGATGTTCTTCACAATCCGTCCGCAGCCGTTGCGACTGAAGTCCTAGCCCCCGCAGGCGGCTCCATCGCCTCGACCGAACCCAGCGCCGCCTCCGTTCCGTCCGCCGCGCCAAATCCCCGCTCGCCTGAGTCCCACGGCATGATCCACGCCGTCCAGTCCCTGCTGTACATCATCATCATCGCCATCTTCATCATCACCTTCACCGTCCAGCCCTTCCGCATTCCTTCGGAGTCGATGGATCCGACCCTCCTCGTCGGCGACTTCCTCCTGGTAGCCAAGCAGAACTTCCCCACGACCTCCGGCTCGATCCCGCTGCCCTCCACACCCATCCGCCGCGGCGACGTGATCGTCTTCCACTTCCCCGTCGACCCCTCCATCCACCTCGTCAAACGCGTCATCGGCCTCCCCGGAGACCACCTCCACCTCCACGGAAATCGCGTCTACATCGACGGCCAGCCGCTCCCTGAGCCCTATGCTGTCTACCGTTCCGGCCCCGCCGACCCCTTCCGCGACAACTTTCCCCGGCTCTCCAACCCCGACCCGGACGTCGCCTCCGCCTGGTGGATCCAGATGCGCTCTCTCGTCAACCACGGCGAACTCACCGTCCCCCCACATAGCTACTTCGTCCTCGGCGACAACCGCAACAACAGCGAGGACAGCCGCTACTGGGGATTCGTCCCTGCCTCGGCAATCGTCGGCAAGCCGTTGCTGATCTACTTCTCCGTCAACTCCGCCAGCCGCCCCGACGAAGATGATGACGCTACGCCAGACACGCGTGACCCCGATCCCACACCCCGCGTCTCCGCTCAGCCCATCGTCAAGGCCGCAAAGACCTCCACCCTCGGCGAGATCGCCAACTTCGCCCGCTGGAACCGCGTCCTGCGAGTAGTCCGGTAACCCTACCGCTAACTTGCTGACCAGCTGTCTTTCGCTGACCAGCGTCCTGCATCGGCGATACACTACCTAAGCACCATCGGAGATCCACCGTGACGAAGACCGCCGACCAACCCATCAAGGACGCCATCCTGCCAGCCGAATCGGAACCCGCGCAGGAAGAGCAGGCAGACACCGAGACTCCCCTCGAGTCTCTCGCCTCCATCTGCACCGTCCTCGCCATTGGTCTCTTCGTCATGACGTTCATCTTCCAGAACTTCGAGATCCCCTCGGGCTCCATGGAGAAGACGCTCCTCATCGGCGACCACGTCGTCGTCGACCGCGTCACCCTCGCCCCGCGCACCACCTGGGCACCCTTCCTCGACTACCGCCCCGTACATCGCGGCGATGTCATCGTCTTCCTCAAGCCCAACCCCGAGACCCCCGATCTCTTCCTGGTCAAGCGCGCCATCGGTCTCCCCGGCGACCACATCCACCTCCGCAACGGCATTTTGTATCTCAACGGTGTGGCTCAGGACGAGCCCCAGGCAGCCAAGCCCAACAACAACGGCAGCTACCAGGATGCTTACAACGCATACCGTGATGACTTCCCCAGCCTCATGGCTTCGGTCGATCAAGGCGCGACCGCAAGCTGGTCGCTGGAGATGCCTACGAACGTTGAGAATGGCGACCTCGTCGTCCCACCCGGCAAGGTCTTCGCCATGGGTGACAACCGCACCGAGAGCCTCGACAGTCGCTACTGGGGCTTCGTGCCGCAAGAGAACATCGTCGGTCGCCCCATGTTCGTCTACTGGTCCTTCAACACTCCAGCCGACCAGATCGAAAAGACCAGCGTGGGCGACCGCCTCGGCTTTATCGTCCACATCATCACCCACATCTTCCCCGGGACCCGCTGGAGTCGCACCTTCCACGTCATCCGCTAGCCAACCACAGATCCGAGTGCTTCATCCATCGCGTCTCTGTCGTTCGCGATGGGTGGGAGATTCGTGCGAAACACGAACCGCTTCTGCTTCACAAAGCTCAATACACACTTCCCCTTGTCCTGCTTCGCGTCGTGGAAGCACAGCCTCACCGTGTTTCCGCTACGCGGAGGGTCTGCTGTTGCTCGTTCTCCCATCCCACACCACCTCCCCAAAGAATAGAATTGCCTCTTGAGTACCTTCATGCCCGAGACCTCCACCCCCGCCGAAGCGCCAGCAAGACCCCGCCGCAACTTCTTCTCCTTCGGCTTCGCCCTCCTTTACCTCTTCATCGCCTGCATCATCGCCCTCGCAGTCCTCCCCCCGCTGCTGAACGTCAATCGCTTCAAGCGCCGCATCGTCACCAGCATTAGCACAAGCCTCGGCCGCCCCGTCCATCTTGATAGCGTCACCCTCGTGATTCTTCCCTTCCCCGGCTTCAAGCTCGAAAACTTCGTCGTCGCCGAAGACCCCGCCTTTGGCTCCGAGCCTGTCATCCGCGCCAACGAGGTCCAGGCGACCCTCCGCATCCCCTCCCTCTACAGCAAAAAGGTCGAGTTCTCACGCATCAGCCTCAAGGAGCCCAGCATCAACCTCGTCCACGCGGCCAATGGCCAGTGGAACGTTGAAAGCATCCTCCTCAAGGCCGCCCAGATCTCCGCCGCTCCCACCGCCCAGGCCAAGGCGGGCCCCGACCCGCGCTTCCCCTACATAGAAGCCACCGAAGCCCGCGTCAACATCAAGTCCGGCCTGGAAAAGCTGCCCTTCTCGCTCACCGAAGCCGACTTCGCCCTCTGGCTCCCTCAACCCAGTCAGTGGCGCGTCCGCGTCTCTGGCAAACCCACCCGCACCGACACCAGCGCCTCCGACACCGGCGTCGTCTCCCTCGAAGGCACACTAGGCCGCGCCGAACGCTTCGACCTCATCCCCATCGACCTCTCGGCAGAGTGGAAGAGTGCCCCCCTCGGCGAGGCCAGCCGCCTGCTCACCGGCAACGACGCCGGCGTGCGCGGAGAACTACGCCTCAGCGCCGCGCTACGCGGCACCCTCGGCACCAGCATCCTCAAGACCTCCGTCGATCTCCGCGGCCTGCGCCGCGCCGACTTCGTCCCCGACCGCCCCATCAACCTGCGCGCTGATTGCCAGGCCACCACCGGCGAGACCCTCCATGCCCTCCACGAGATTCGTTGCAGCTGGCCGCCACCCGGCGATCCCACGCTCCTCGCCCTCACCGGCGACCTTCCCAGCCTCCGCGACCCAGCCTCCGCCAGCTTCCAGCTCGGCACTCCGGGTCTGCCTGCGGCCACCCTCCTGCAGTGGCTGCGCGTTGCCAGCCCGCGCGTCTCGCCCGACATTACCGCCACCGGAACACTCACCGGCAGTCTCTCCCGTACAACAGCGGCCAGGCGATCAGTAACATCCTCCGGCCAACTCACACTAACCCCTGTCATCCTCACCGGCGGCCCACTTGGGAAGACACCCATCGCTCTCGGCGGCGCCACCATCTCCTCCGGAAGTCGTGCCGATAGCTTCAACCTGGCGCCAACCTCCCTCGCCCTCGGCGGCAAAGAGCCCGCCACCCTGGAAGGCAGCTTCGACTACGTAGGGTACTCACTCCACCTCACCGGCAACCTCCTGCCTACGCGTCTCCTGGCCCTTGCCGCAGCCGTTCCCCAGTTCGGCGATGGCCTACCGGCCCTCTTCCTCCCACCATCCGCGCCTCAGCCGCCTCCATCGAAGGAACTCCCCATCCACGTCGATCTGACCTCGGTTCGCACCTGGAACGGTGGTCAATCCTGGTCCCGCACCACCCCAACCAAGCCAACCCACGCCAAAACCCACCGACGCTAAACGCCTCTCTGAACTTGCCGTCCCTCTCCCAAGCCGAGCTTAACTCACCCAAATTACTCCGGGATGATCTTCCGCGTGTGGATGTTCTCGCGCAGCTCCGGCACCGTCCCGTCGCCCACCACGACCTCCTCAGGGGTGTCCTGAAAGACGATCCGGATCGCCGCGTTGGAGCGGCCTGGAACCCGCAGCCGTTCCGTCGCCGTGAGCTTGGCGGACTTTACCGTGACCGGAACCTCCGCCGCCGCCGCACCATCGTTGCGCACACTCACCGCCACCAGCCAGCCGTCGGTCTTACCCGACGCAGCTGATGCCGGACGCGGAGCGACGTTCGCGATGCTTAGCTCCGGCAGCCCCTTGTCGTGATAGACCCAGTCGTCGAAGAACCAACGCAGGTCTTCCTTTGACGTCTTCTCCAGAACCTGCTCGAAACCCTCATCCGAAGCGTCCGCAGCCTTGTCCTTTCGGTAGACCTGCAGCGCCTGCTTCAACGCATCGTCGCTCGTGATCGAACGCAACATCCACAGCACCGCAGCCGCCTTCGTCCGGTAGTAGATCTCGTTACTGGCCCCCACCAGGCTCTGCCCCACTCCGGCTTTGTCTCCCTGCGAGAAATCCGGCTCCGCCAACGCCAGCGCCGAGGTCGTCTGATGCAGCCGGTCGAGTCCTGCCTGTCGCCCGTCGTTCGTCTCTACCCAAAGCAGCGACATCAACTGCGCCACGCCCTCATCCAGCCAAGCATGGCTTGACCCAAACCACGCATGAGACAGCGTATGCACCATCACCGGCGTCAGTTCCGCAGGTTCCGCGCCACGTAGCGGCGTCACCAGAAGAGCATCATCTTCGAACGGTTGCCCCTCGTGGTCCAGCACATCGAGCGGCTGCAGCGGACTTGTCCCTAGCCAGTCCATCAGCAGCGGTTGCACCTTGGCCGCCGCCTCCGCATACCGCTGCAGCACTCCGTCCTGGTCCGTCACTGCCCGGATCAGCGCTCCATCGGTGGTCGTCGCAGCCTTCTCCGTGAGAAAGAGACTCAAGCCGCGAAAGCCCATCGGCGTTGCCGAGAACTCCGCCGTCGCGATGCCTTTCCCCTGCGCTACGGGCATGTCGTCGTTGTCACTGACTGCCGCAAACGGCTCTCGCCGCCCATTGAAATACGCCGCGTCGGGAGCGTCGCCCGTATACTCGACCGTCAGCCTAAGCTTAACGGTGGCGCCCTGCTGCCGCAGCTTCGCCCGGCCTACCGAGTCGAACAGCTTCGCGCCGTCGCCCAAAAACACCGGCGCACCCGCCACCGGATACCACATCACGTTCCCATACCCGCGCAATGCCGTCCCACCAGCAGAGACCTGGTCCCAGTCGGCCTTTGCAGCCTCGTCAGTGGGCGCGCCGATCCGCTCCAGCCGTTCCCCCGACTGCGGGATACTACCTGAGTAGATCGCGGTCAGATCGATAGAAGCTCCCGGTGCAAGCGGCTCAGCAAGCGTCAACACCGCCTCGCGCGACACACCGGTGTGATCGGCATCCGTATTGATTCGATGCTGAACGAAACCCCCTACAGCGCCCGAACGCACCCGCAAGGTCTCCCATTCCAGCGACGACGACACCTGCAGCGGAATCTGCTTCAGCGCCACCTTGCCATCGTTCCGCACCGTGAAATTAGCATGTGCTTCAACCGCAGACTTTGCCGTAACCAAGTGCAGATCAAGATCGTAAGCAGTAAACATGACCGACTCGCGCTCCTCATCGGACACGTTGACAACGGCATCCGGGGGCCCGGTCTTTCCGTCCGGCATCGGCTGACTCGAAGACTCACCTGCCGCTTCGGCTGTAGCTGGCTCGGCCGCCGCCGCAGGATCACCCTCCACCGGCGGCGTCTCCTGCCGTTCGAAGATCACCTTGCCCTTGGGGGGCGCGGGATCGCTTGTCACAGGGGCTGTAGCAGTATCCGGAACAACGGGTGCCTGCTGGCTCTGCGCCGGCGGGGCAGCTTCGGTCTGAGTTGGAGCCTTCTCCGGCGGCGTGTACGGAACCGTCTGTTGTCCAAACCCATTTCCCGCCACGCCCAGCAATACTGCCGCTACAAAAGCCTTCACGACCCCAACCCCTTCTGAACCTTCACCTTCTTCGGCGCAGCCACAACCTCCGGAGGCGTCCGTCGCTGCCGCATGGCCTCGTACATCACGATAGCCCCGGCCACCGAGACATTCAGCGAAGACACCGCCCCCGCCATCGGAATCCGCAGCAAGTGGTCGCAGGTCTTCTTCACCAGGTCATGCAGCCCCGCGCCCTCGCGTCCCAGCACCAGCACGCAGTCCGTGCGAAAGTCGAAGTCCATGTAATCCGGCGACCCGCGTTCATCGAGCCCCAGCACCCAAACGTTCTCCTTCTTCAGCTGCTCGAGCGACCGCACCAGGTTCGTCACCTTGGCGATCTTCACGTGCTCGGAAGCGCCCGCCGAAGTCTTCGCCACCGTCGCATTGATCGGTGCGGACCTTCGCTCCGGGATCAACACGCCATCCACGCCCACGGCATCCGCTGTCCGCAGCAGAGCGCCGAGATTATGCGGGTCTTCTACTCCGTCCAGAGCCAGGAAGAACTTGTGCCGTCCTTCCTCTGCAGCCGGAGCGACCTTTGCCTTGCTGCCCTTCTTGCCCGAAGGAATCAGGTCCTCGATGGCAAGATACTGCCGCTCCCGCACCATCGCCAGAACTCCCTGGTGCTGGTCCGTCTTCGCCAGCCGCGTCATCTCGTCGCGCGACTGCGAAGCTACCCGCACGCCTGCGATGCGGGCCAGCGCGATGATCCGTTCCAGCTTCTCGTCCTTGCGCTCCCGCGCGACAATCACGTGGTCCAGCCCGCGCTGCCCAGACTTCAGCGCCTCTTCCACCGGATGAAGACCGTACAAAACTTCCATCCCTCAAGTCTACCGCTCTCGACTCCAACCCCATGCCCATCCGTGGAGTCACAGTCGCTATAAACCCCGACTGATAGTGCGATAGCATGGCTGGCATGACCAACCTGATAGGGGCTTTTCTTGCACTAGTGGTGGCGTTTGCAGCCTTTGTCATTGCGTTCCTGGCGGTCTTCGTACCCATGCTAATAAGTGACATGCACTACGCCCCACACGATGGCCAAGGTGGCATGGGTGGATCTTTTCTCGGCCTACCGACGGGCATATTAGCGGCAGTTGTTGCTGGCGTTTCCTTCTACGTTCGGTCAAAACGACGAAACTTGTTCTCTAATCCGAACTGAGGAGCTCTCCGTTTCCCCTTTGAAACATTGCGAACGACTGCCGCGTCTTCTGCTACGGAACAAGTTGTTGAAGTCGCTGAGGGTTGCACCCATGCAGAGCCTCCCCGCACTCCTTCTCGCGCTGTCCGTCGTTGCCACGCGTCCGGCCATCGCCCAATCCGGTGCACCGACCACGCAACTCCCCACCGGAACCCGAATCCCTCTCGCCGTTATCCGCCCCGTCTGGTCGAAGAGCGTCAAGCCCGGCGACCCCATCTACACCCAGACCACCTTCCCCGCCACCGTCGATGACCACGTCGCCATCCCTTCCGGCACCTACGTCGAAGGCCAGATCGATTCGCTCACCAAGCCCACCCGCAAGCAGAACCACGCCACGTTTGCGATCCACTTCACCAAGATCATCTTCGCCAACGGCTACACCGCCCTCCTATCAGATTCCGCAGCCCGAGCAACGCTGGACATCCAGGCCAGCCCGGCCAACGATCTCCTGCTCGACAACGGCGCGCAGATCGAGATGACGCTTGGATCGGCTCTCACTCTCGACTCCGCACAGGTCGCCGCAGCAATCCCGGCCTCTAAGCCCCTCCAACCCGGAAGCTTCAAGTCCGCCACACTCTGCCGTCCGACGCCCGGATATCCCGGCTCTCCGGGAAGCCCAGACACCGTCATCCCCGGCAGCCCAGGAACGCCATCCACCACGATCCCCGGGGCAAATGGCTCTCCGGACATCACTATTCCCGGAACTCCAGCGACTCCTGCAACCGTCATCCCCGGTTCACCGGGAACGCCGGATACTCCGGGAACATTCTGCCCCTCTCCGCCTCTCGTCCTCTCGAGCAGCGCAGCCTCCCCAACCACAGCCAAGCACGACTAGAAAGCGAACCGTCATGCGCTCCAGTGTCACTGCCACACTCCTGATCGTCTGCCTCGTGTTCTCTCAGCTACCAGCCTCCGCGTCGGGCCAGGCAGCCCAACCCGCGACTGTCACCATCTCTGCAGGAACCGTCATCCCGCTCACCCTTGTCAGCCAGATCAAGAACAAGTCCTCCAAGCCCGGCGACTCCATTCGCGCCGTCGTAGCCTTTCCGGTCACGGTCGGTACACAAATTGCCATTCCTGCCGGAACCTACGTCGAAGGCACCCTGCTCACGCCAGCGCCGACGGTGAAGCACCAGCCCGACCCCGGCGTAAGAATCCACTTCACCCGGCTCGTCTTCGCCAATGGATACAGCGCTTCGCTCGATGCGACCCAGACTGCCGCGCTGGAAATCCCGTCATCCGCTCCATCACCTCAACATGGAACCATGGCGCTCTTCGCCAACTTCGACCCTATCTGCATCTTCCGCTCGATCGGCTTCAGTACGCCCACGCTTCCAAACGGCTGGCGAAGCTGGCTCATGTCGCCCCAGGCCACTCCGCCTATGACTCCCACCCTGCCCAAGACTGGCCCATCACCCGGCATCTTCATCGGCATCACCGCCGGAATCGCCGTCGCAACCATCCTCGCGGCGATCCTGTTCCACCATCGATCCGGCACCTCCGACTTCATCGTCCACGACGCCGGATGGCAGTTCCAAATGAAGCTGGATGCTCCACTCACACTGAATACCGCCCAGATCGTTCCTTAAACTCCACGGAAATCCCCTAAAATTAAGAGAAACCGCGACTTTTGTTCTGAAACCGCCGTCTGATCCTTATATGAAAGCCATGGCCCTACCCCTATCCGCCGCGATGGTCGAGCAGAACGAGCGCGAGAACCTCGCCATTGCACACGGATTGAAGCGGCAGGACCCTGAGCTTTTGGACAAGTTGATCGAGCTCTACCAGCACCGCCTGCTGCGCTATTTGCTGTTCCTGACCGGCAAGCGCGAAGTCGCCGAGGACCTCTTCCAGGAGACCTGGATGCGCGTCCTGCTCCGCGGCGCACAGTACAACGGCAAGGCCCGCTTCGACACCTGGCTCTTCACCATCGCCCGCAATCTAGTCATCGATCTCTCCCGCAAGCGCACCATGGCCAGCCTGGACGAGATGAGCGAGGGCGGCGAGGACGAACGCCCCTTCGAGATCGCCATCGAAGGCCCTTCGCCGCTTGACCAATTCCGCTCCCGCGAGGACTGCGCCGAAGTCGCCGAGGTACTGCTCAAGCTCGAACCGAACTACCGTGAGGTCCTCGTCCTTCGCTTTCACGAGGAGATGTCGCTCGACGAGATCGCCAAGATGACCTCCGCGCCGCTCTCGACCGTGAAGTCACGGCTCTACCGCGGTCTCGCCGCTTTGAAACCGGAGATGGAACGGATCCGCCGGACTCCGCCGGCAACGGGGGTAACCCGCTGATGCAGGATGGAGCTGGACGCGAGACCACACCGAGCAGGCTGGAAGACGCGATCTCTCAGGCTCCGGCTGCGCGAACGGTGCTTCGCGAGATGAATACGAGTGCCAGCTCCGCCATGGTCAACCGGACCCACCGCGTCATCCGGGAACGCGCCCGCACCGTCAAGGAACGCCGCTCGAAGATTCGCAGCCTCTGGATTCCCTTCATCATCTTTTCGTCGCTGCTTATTGGAGTCTGTTTCGCAGTCTGGACCGTCCTTGAAGAGTACGAGCTTTATGCATCCGGCTCGCAGGTTTCTGGCTACCAGGTTGTAGTACCTCTTCTCTGGTCGATTCCTGTTTCAGCCGCGGTGCTGGCCGTGGTATGGTTCCGTCAATCGCGACCCGACACAACTCGTTAGTTCAGCCCGGCACGAGGCATCCCCCAGGAAACATCCAAGAAGTACCCAAGGGAATTTTGATGAGAGCATTCTGGCATCACGAAAACAAAGAGAACGATCGTCAGGAGCCCTCGACCAGCGAACTCAGCCTGATTCCCGGCTGGTCGATCGCGCTCGCCGCCATCGCCTTTCTGGCAGCTCAGTATCTCTTCCACTTTGTTTTGCCTCATCACAAGCCGGACATGCTTCCGATGCGGCTGATGATGAGCTACTCCTGCGGAACCCTGCTTGCCAGCTACGTCCTGATGATCGGCTATGTCAGCCGCGACGTTCGCCGCCGCGGCATGTCGGCCCCGCTCTGGATGCTGATCGTCATCATCATGCCCGGCGGCGTTGGAGCCGTTGTCTACTTCCTGCTGCGCCAACCCATGTTGACGCGCTGCCCACACTGCTCGACCGAGATTGCCTCCACCTTCCACTTCTGCCCGCAGTGCCAATTCCAGATGGCTCCCGTGTGCGGCCAGTGCTTTCGTGGCGTGCAGATCACTGACGTCTACTGCACCCAGTGCGGACATGACTTGGCAGAGGACCACTCGCCCGCACGTCTTCGCGTCTTCCGCGATTAGATCATTCAAGGACTAAACTGGAGATCTGATGGCACCTCAATCCAGTCCGGCCGTAACGCCTGGTCTCAGTGGTCCAATACCCTCTCCGAACCGAATCACCGCCATCGTCGTCGATGACGAACCGCTCGCCCGCCAGGAACTCGTCTATCTTCTCGAACAGGCCGACGGCCTCGAGGTGCTGGCCCAGGGCACGAACGGGATTGAAGCTGTCGATCTCATCCGGTCCCTGCAGCCGGACCTTGTGTTTCTCGACGTCCAGATGCCTGGCCTGGATGGCTTTGCCGTCCTCAAGAAGCTCCTCGACAAGAAGATCGGGCTGCCACAGGTTGTCTTCGCCACAGCCTTCGACCAGTATGCTGTCCGCGCCTTCGAGGTCAATGCGGTCGACTACCTGCTGAAGCCATTCGACCGTAGCCGCGTCCTCAAGACGATTGAGAAGGCCCGGGCACGCATTGCGACGCCTCAGGAAATATCCCAGGAGACGCCCGTCGAATCGGACAGCGAAAGCCGGATCAATGCTCTCTTGAAGTTGATGGAAGAACAGGTCCAGGCACCTCGGCTCTCCTCTCTCAGACCACAGATTGGCAAAGTTGTCGTGCGCGCGCAGAACCGCCTCCTGCTCGTCGATCAGCGCGAGATTTGCTATGCCTCGATCGAAGATGGAGAGATCAATGTCTTCGCCGCCGCAGTAGATGGTCAATCGAACTGCCGCACGCTGGAAGAGTTGATGGACCTGCTCGACCCCGCGATGTTTTGGCGTGTCCATCGATCATTTGTCGTCAATATCCAGCACATTCGCGAGGTCGTTCCGTGGTTCAAGTCCAGCTATCAACTCCGCATGGACGACTCGAAGAAGACGGAGATCCCGGTAAGTCGCGCGCAGACCAAGCGCCTTCGCGAGCTCTTCAATCTCTAGCGCTTCACGTCGTCCGGCGCTACAGATATCAACTCCGCATGCACCACGAATCGCTTCGGGGCCTTGCCGATGTAGCTGAATGGGTAACAGGTGATGAGCACCAGCCCTGGAGTGGACTGGATATCCAGAACGCTCGCCTTATCGGGCGTTACAATCTCGGTGGAACTCACGCGGTAATGATAGGTTCCTATCCGGTCGGTCAGTTGAACATCCATCCCTCTAGCTGCTTTACGAAGCTGGCGAAAGTGAGTGTCGCGGTGCCCCGCAATGCCCACCGTTCCCAATCCACCGGGATACGCCGTTCCAGGGATGTGCCCCGCGCCTTCACTCAAACTTGTAGAGTCGTCGCCAGCCAGCAGCGGTGTGACAAGGCCAATTGACGGGATCTCGACCCTGCCGACAACCTGGGGAGAGACGCCTCCAATGACAGCCCAGCCCTCGCCCTGACCGGGAGCCAGATCCGCTGAACCTGACTCCTTCGACTCCGGCACGAGCTTCTCAGCCGCCTGACGGGCGGAGTGCATTCGAAACCCGACCGCCATGCAGACCGTAAGCAGAATAAGTCCGGCCACCGATAGAAACATCTCAACACGCTGAGCAAAAATGTTTCGCCTTCGGTCCGGCAGTGCCGTGTCGATCATGGCCTGGAATTACGCTTTGCCGCGCGCGAGGCGCAGCGATCCGGCTGTGACCAACATTCCAAATGAAAGAGCCGCCAGTAGAGGCAGGTCGCTCGCAGTCTGAGGAAGACTGGTTGCCACCGGCCTGGGCTTGACCTTCGAGACCCTCGCCGGCGTCGGGACTACGGCCACGGGAGGCGTTGGCCGCTGGCTGGCACTCCGGACTTGCGCTAATTCCTCGGGGGGCTCGTTGCGTGCTACCTGCGTCGTCGTAGCGGGTTCAGCAGGAGCGACGAACCTCTTTGCCGCGATTGCCGGTGTCTCATTCTTCGGCCCAACACGAGTCGCTTCCAGCATCCAGAGCGTGACCACCTCTCGATCCTCCGGCGTTAGCTTTGGATCGGGCTTCCGTCCCTCAGATTCGGGATCGATCGCAGGCACGCTGTAGGTATTGAGCTTTGCCAGGGCGACGGCCTGGTCTTTGGGATAGACGAACTCAAGTGTGTTTCCGCCGGGAAAGGAGAAACCGCGAATCGCCGCAGATCCCTTCGGAGCGTAGGTCCAGAGGATCGGCCCCTGATGGTGAACTGCCACAAAGGGATCGAAATCCGGGTTATGGAGACCGATGAATGTAGCGAGTGCTCGGCCTGCACCGTCATCGACTCGAAGGATGTAGCGATCCTTCAAGTGGTCGAGAATCCTGATCGAATAGGTTCCGGCGCCGAGGACGTGACCTGGAATGGTCGTCTTGGCATCCAGATGAAGAGGTGCCGAGACGAGGACATAGTCTGGATTCTGAGCTAAAGCGGAGGGGGCGGAACAGAGAGCTGGGACAGCCAAAAGGCACGCGGCCAGCACGGAAGGATAAAAGATCTTCATGGGCAACTCCTGGCACAAGCGGACAGGGTTCCCATGGAAACTTGCTCCGGATACCCACATGCACTGGAGAATCGGATGCCGATTCACAGACCGAAGTTAGCGTTGTTGCCTAAGGCCGAAGCGTTGTTGCCTAAGACCGACAGAACGGTAAACGATGCGGAACTTCCTCCTGTACGCACTCTCAAGCACGCATGGGCACAATTCTATGATCAGGATCAGCTCCGTGAACCCGGTTACGTCCCGCAGATTTTGCCTGATAGAGAGCCGCGTCGGCGGCCTCCAGAAGTCTGGACTCTTCTTCGCCGTTCACCGGCTTCAGAGCAGCGCAACCCAGGGAGATCGTCACCTGGCCGTCAGCACCGGCACGATGCGGAATCGCCAGGTCGAGCACGGCAAGCCGGAGGTTTTCCGCGATATGGATCGCCCCCTGCAGATCTGTATGTGGAAGTAGCAGCGCGAACTCCTCTCCCCCGAAGCGGGAGAGATGGTCCTGACCGCGCTGCGTCTTGGCCTGCAGCGCGGTCGCGACTGCCTGGAGACAACGATCGCCCGCGTGGTGGCCGTAGATATCGTTGAACTGCTTGAAGTGGTCGATGTCGATCATCACCAGCGCGAGCGGCGTCCCCACCCGAATGGCACGACTCCACTCCTGCGAGAACCGCTCATCGAGCGCCCGGCGATTCGCAATTCCCGTTAGGCCATCCAGAGATGCAAGCAGCAAGAGCTGCGCATTGCTGTCGAGCAGCTCCGCCGCCATGCGCCGCCGCTCCAGGATCATGATGGAGGCGGGAAAGAGTGCCACCAGGTGGAAGCCGAGGAAAAGCTGGAAGGCGACGTCGCGGGTCACAGGAAGCCCTGCGGGCCATCTGCCGAATGGCCCCATGGCATGGGTTGTCAGATAAACCGAGATAAAGGAGATTACAGCCACGGCCAGTGCAGAACCCGAGAAGCCGAGCATGGAATCAACCAACAGCAGCGTCGGATACAGGAGAAAGAGCAACGGATACTGGCTGACCGAGAAGACAATCGCAGCGCTGGCGAAGGCGACCCCGAGGACCATCAGCGTCCGCCATGCTGTCTTGCGACGAAACAAGCCCCGCATCTCCGGCGAACGGAACGAGAGCGCCAGTGGCATGATCGCCGCGATGCCAAGCGAATCCGCCGTGGCCCAGTCATCGAGCGCCGAGAGGAACGCCTGATGCGTCGTCAGGTGGAAGTACACCGCAGCCATCACACCCGATACGAGCGGGCCAACGACCAGCGCGCAGACGAATCGGACAAAAATTTGCGGCTTGCGCAGCCAATCTTCCAGAACCGTGAATTTAGGAAGGAACCAGGCGCTGAGAGCGACCTCGATGAGCGAGAAGATACGCTGCCAGATGACCGAACCGAGCGCATTGGCATCCAGAAACTCGCCCAGCCCCATTCCCAGCCCGATACCAAGCAGCATCGCTGGCCACTCCGATTTTGGACGGCAGATCAGCAGCGCGATCGTCACGCCGTTCAACGGCCAGAGAATCGTCCATCCCGCGCTGAAAGCAAAAAGATTCAGCCCCGTATCGGCGACGAAGTAGACGAGGAAAAAAATACAAACGAGCTTAGCCCCTCTGAGAGAGGCCACGCGAGTTGGAGCGGCAACGGACAATGGCCCTCTGTCTCCTAGCGCACACAGCTGCGCCGAGTATCGCTCACGCGCTGCAGGATCGGTATGGCACCTTTGGGGATATCTGGATTTCAGTGATGCGCCATTCTAACCCAGTATCGTCTCGCTAAATTGAGCAGGCTCGAGACTTAGGTGAGGCTTATGGCATCAGCCTGCTTGGGCGCGCTCTCACGGACGCGCGGCGAGAGCCGGAAAACTCCAATTGTCGCGAGGATCACGATCACGGGCTCAATGGGCTGGCGGTAGTCCATGGAGGCGTGGGTGATGTAGTAGGTCAACGGGAAACATGCGATCAGAATGACAAATGGCAGCGCCGCTTCCCTGCGCTGTGTCCAAAGACGCCGTGCGCCGCGCAGCATCATCGCCGTGACGCCGGTGCAGAAGAAGAAGTTTGGCAGATCCAGTGGCTCCAGACGGAGATAGGACGGACTGAAGCTCCAGAAGCCGGTCCAGTAGCGAACAAATCGGCGAACGGTCGCCAGCGCGAACCAGAGCGGATGATGCCTGACGAACTCTGCGGCAAGCCGGTGCTTCTCTGCGAGATACCGTATCTCGCCCACGCGCTGGAACTCCGCCATCTCGACCGGGTTGCTGGCCGGGTGCGCCCAGCGGACGTTGGACTCGAAGCTGTCGCCTGAGTTACCGGCGTAGAACTCCAACCAGAAGTTGTCGCGGATGGGAACAGGTGTGCCCATCCTTCGAGAAACATGCACCACCCAAGGCGCGACAACGGCGAGGAGCGCCAGCATGGCAACCAACGTTTTCGCACGCCAGGGCAGGCCTGCCTTGTGGCGCTTTCGGATGACAAGCAGCAGCAGAAGGGGCAGCACCGAAAGAACTGCCGGGTTTACCAGCGCGGTAAAGCCGTAAAGCGCTCCGAAACCGAGCCACCCCCATGTCCGATGGATCTTGTGCAGACGGAGCAGGACCGCGAGGCAGCTTGAGAAGAGCAATGCCGTCAGCGACCACTCCCACACGACGGTAGAGTAGTAGACGGAGAAGGGATAGACCACCCAGGCCCACGCAGCGAAACCAGCGATGCGCGGAGTAGCCGCCGACTTCGCAATGAAGTAGATGGGGATGCAGGTGAGTGAGGAGAAGAGACTGTCGAGGGAGAGGATGACCACGCCTGCATGCAGCGTGTAGATGCCGAAGATGCGGAAGATGCCGGCGAGGAGATACGGAAAGACGGGCGGGACCAGTGCCGTGGGACCGGTGGCCGGCCAGAAGGGCGAACTGAAGCCGTGGCCGTTCGCGATCGAACCGGCGACCCAGCCAAGCTCCCACCCGAAGCTTCCAAAATGTGGACAGGAGTCTTGGAGGCTGCCGTAGATCAACGACACGACGATCATCCGGACAAAGAACGCTACCGAGACCGTGAGAAACAGCAGTGAGGTAGGAGACTTCCGATCATGTCGACGGGCAAGGAAGCGAGCGAAGAGTGATTTCGAACGGGGGCTGGTGCTCTGAAGCTCTAATACCGGCAAACGGAGTCCTTGGTTAGATTCAGATTGAGAGCCCGTGTCAGCAGCCCGGCGAAAGGCAATCTCTGTGCTGATGTTACTCAAATATGAGACGCTCCACCAGAGCAATAGTGATGCACGTGCATCTTGACTTCGCGGATTTGCCTTTTGAATTCAGAGGATAGAACGGTTGTAGGTGTAGACCCAGCAGGCGATCTCAGTGCCCGCATCGGCGCTATCCTGCAGGGTTGCGAGGGTTTGCTGGCGGAGGAAGAGGCTGGCGGCGGGGTCGGAGGTGCGGAAGTCCTCATAGTCGTCGAGGCGGGCGAGGACGGCGGGGTTTTCGGGGAGGATGAAGAGTTCTCCGGAGACGGTGTCGGCGGGGTCATCGCTAAGGACGACGCCGGGATAGGCGCCGAGATCGTAGAGGCGGGCTTGGATGGTGGCCCCGTTTCTCCCTCCGCCGAAGGGCTTCAGGAGGCGGGCGGTGGGGGCGATGGCGGCTGGGGCGCGGTCGGGGTGGAGGGTGCCGTAAATGAAGAGGGGGTCGGGCATCGCTTCACGCTAGGCGACGGTGATGCCATGTTCTTCCGCTACGGCGAAGGTTGAGAGGAGGTTGGTCAGCTTCAGCAGGTTGCGTAACTGCTTGTCGAGATGGAGCAGCTTCAGCTCGCAGCCTGCGCCGCGGGCGTGGACGTAGAGGCGGACCAGGGTGCCGAGGCCCATGCTGTCGACGTAGGTGAGGTCTTTGAGATCGAGGGTCAGGAGCTGGCAGGTGGAGGCGACGTCTTTCAGGTCAGCGTAGAACTCGTCGGTGAGGCCCGCTGTTAGGCGTCCATGGCACTTGACGAAGGCGACTCCGCTCTCACGGATGATGTCGTAGGTGAGCGGCTTGGCGGGTGCTTCTTCGGGCATTGGTGGCTCCGTTTGGTAGAGACAATAGTCCTACCGGAGCATTCTTGCACACTAGCTGTGCCGTCTGTTGCGTCTTTTTTGGATCGAGGACGTGGGTAACCCTCCCCCCATACCTTCTTGTGCAAAATATTCAAACGATGTGGGTTAGGTATATACCACGGGTTGAATTCGGTATGGTTATGCACTCGTCTTTGATGGGAGCAGGTGGAACAGAGAGTCAGGTGTGGGCCGCACGTCTCTTGCTTTTCTTTAAGGAGATCATCGGGTGGATGGTAGCGTCAAGAAGTTTGTTGCGCCGCCCCTGATCTAATTGAAACGAGTTGATGGCAATGGTGGGGACTACGTATGGCTGATTGCACGACGGACGAAGAGATCGACGCGGCGCTGGAACGGGCGAAGGCGTTTGAGAGCTTTCCGCGGATCGTCGAGGCGGTGTATCGGCCTGAGCCGGGGCTTGAGTTCCTGATGCTGCGGCTGAGCGATGGGCGTCGGCTGCTCATTCCGCGCGAGGAGCTTGGGGAGTTGAAGGATGCCACGCCGGAGCAGGCAGTCGATCTGAAGATTGGGCTGCACGGGGTGGATATCTGGTGGCCGCAGTTGGATGATGGACTCTATCTGCCGGATTTTCTGGAGTATCGGTGGGGTAAGGTGCGGGCTGGGGTCGCGGCTTAGTCCGAAGATTTCGGCTTTGAAGCGCTACAAGTTGGAAGGGTTTTCGGTGGAGCGGCCGATGCACTTCGCTACCGCGCGGCGCATGATGTCGTGATCGAGATCAGACCTCGGGCGAAGGCAGCGAAGAAGGGGAGGATTTTGATTGTTGCGGCAGCGAATTCTCGCGAGTACCTCCGAGAGTCCCCTTCGTCAGCTTTCGCCTTTACGTAGTTAGAAATAGTACGATGGGCTATGCGGGATATAGACGTAAGGCGTGCGGTGCTGGCTGAGATGCAACGCATCCATGGCTCAGATCCCGACACCTTGGTCGTTGAGGAAGTTGGGCTATGTCAAGGACTGGCTCGAATCGATATCGCTGTTATCAACGGAAGTGTGCACGGCTACGAACTTAAGAGCGAACGTGACACCCTAGATAGGCTCCCAGCCCAACTCGGCGCATACAGTCAGGCCTTAGAGTTCGTCACTGTCGTTGCAGCTAAGAAACATCTTGCCGAGCTTAAAACCATAATTCCACCTTGGTGGGGAATTTGGGTTGCGTCGCAGAAGGGACAAGTTATGACTCTGACGAACAAACGCGCGGCTCGCCCGAATCCTCAACTCTCGGCACTTGCATTAGCCCAGTTCCTGTGGCGCGATGAAGTTCTTCAATTCCTGGTGGAGCGCCGGATGGATTCGGGATTGAAGAGCAAGTCTCGCCAGCAGCTCTGGGATAAGTTAGCTGCTAACGCCACGCTTGAGGAGCTTAGCGACCTAGTAAGAAAAACGCTTAAGGCTCGCGGTGCGAGTTGGCGATCTGCTCCAAAACAAGAGTTAGATGGTGATTTACACCCACTTTCCTCCATGTCGTAGCATTCCCCGGCCCTTGTGTACCTTCCACGCAATCTGAGATGTATCGATCTCCCCAGCTGAAGTCACGACCGGCATATTCCGGGCGTTCGGTTAGGAGTCGACAGAGTTCGAAATATTGATCAAAGCCGTATTGACGAACATTCCTCGCTTTTAAAATCAGCCAGTCGTCCGCAGTTGTATACCGGATGCTAGCGCTCATCCGCATTTTTCTAGGATCAAGCTCCTTAGTTACAGGATGCGCGATGGAGTAATCACCGAAGATAAGATCGCGCCTCGGCAAGCTAGCTGGCTTGCGTTGCAGAGCTTTCCACAGTTGCCATTCGAGTCGAGGTAAGAGGCTAGTCGACTCAGCATTTACATCACTCAGGTCTTCGGGGAACGAGGCAGCGGCAAGAATAATATTACGCCACTCGTGCTTTCGAGGAATCATAGAAAGAATCGACCTGGCTATAAGAGTCGCCCGGCCAAGATCCGATCCCAGGTCCTTGAGATCAATAATCAAATCCGCAGAAGTAGCTTCGGGTAGGCCCAATCTTGCGATTATCCGATCTACCTCAGAATCTGTTTCAACTTCTTCCCGAAAATCCTCGACAACCAGTCGGACGGCCAACGCGCTTCCCGTGCTGAGGTGATGATTTGCGACAGCTGTCAGATGCTCTTGAGTGCTGCTCGTCAAAATCACTGGCACAACGTCCAGTTCTGCGTTACTGCATCCGCTCAAAATGCCCGCCGACACATTCCCTCCATGATCCAGACGAACACCGTTGTCAAGCGACGACAAATCTAGGAAAAACGGTCTGCGGCCGCACGACCGTTTGAGGCGATCTGGAATACCGGAAACATGCTCCGTAAGGCTCTTGGCCGGCTTACCTACTGCGTGATCGAAGGGAATAGCGGGTGTTTCTATAACAGGCATCAATGCGGTTCTGACATCTCCTGCGAGTTCCTCAAGAGCCGCAAATTCGCCTTCTTTCCCTTTCAGAATCGGCACATAAACAGGTCGGCTACTCATCGTCACCCTCTAACTCAAACCTAAGATTTGTAAACCGTGATGCTCCGATGAGATCGGGAAAGAGAGACAAATGATTGATATTCATTAGATTCAGCGTTCGCAAGCAGTCCAGCCTGCCCGCATCAGGAATCTCAATCTTGATCAGAACCGATTCGTTTGAGTTTTCGAAGAAGTTCGCAACCCATTGTTCAATTGATGTGCCAATCGGTGCTCTCGTGAAGCACCCCCCTTGGCTTACTAAACGCTGGTTCTCATCGTAGAGCGGATCGACGATCTCTATTAGTTGCGGTCTTCCTTTCTCAACGCTCGGCCCATTATTTATCTGCTCCCCAGCAGAAAGCACAGCTGCCTTATTCAATGCGTATACCGTTCTGAATGCGGTAGGATCTGACGCCAATTCTTCAAAAGCGAAATAGGCGGCTGCGAAAGGTGAACGAGTCCAATCGAGTAGCGGCGTCGCTAATCCAAAGTGCTGGCCGAGAGCCCACAATTCGTTTTCAGATAGCTTTGTCGGGCTCGTACCACGACGACCTCGAGCAGCATACCGGAAAGCATCTAATTGCGTCTTGGACTTTTCCTCGAGTGCTTCTGGGCCTGCTGCTAAAAATCCCAATCTACCGAAGAGCCTATCGATTGTGGAACTCAGTGGCCAATCAGACCGGCGCTGGCCGCGCCAAATAAATGAATGGCCCGGAAGCCTTGCAGCTGCTAAGATCTCCGTCTCTATGAGATCAGAGAAGTGCTTCCAACCTTCTAAGCGAAGGGTTCTGACGCCATCCGATGTCTCGACGTGAGTCCAATTTCTGGTTTCCATGGCTGCTCTATGTGTGCAGGATACCTACGATTGAATCGTATAGGACTGTTTATACCGAACTTATTCTACGGTCACGCTCTTTGCCAGATTCCTTGGCTGATCCACATCGCAGCCGCGCCTTACGGCTATGTGGTAGGCGAGGAGTTGCAGGGGGACTACTTCGAGGACCGGGAGTAAGAGCTCCGGGGCCTGGGGGATGTAGATGACGTGTTCGACCAGTTGGGCGATGTGCTCGTCGCCCTCGATGGCTATGGCGATCACGCGGCCGGAGCGGGCGGTGACCTCCTGGATGTTCGAGAGGGTCTTTTCGTACTTCAGGACAGAGGAGGCGTCTGAAGGGTCTTTGGTGGCGATGCAGACGCAGGGGAGGGTCTCGTCGATGAGGGCGTTGGGGCCGTGCTTCATCTCGCCTGCCGGGTAGCCTTCGGCGTGGATGTAGGAGATCTCCTTGAGCTTGAGGGCGCCTTCGAGGGCGATGGGGTAGTGGATGCCGCGGCCGAGGAAGAGGAAGTCGCGGGCGGTGCTGAAAGACTTGGCTAGTTGGCAGCATTGGTCGTCTACAGAGCGCAGTATCTCTTCGATCTTGCCGGGGACTTTCGAGAGTTCGGTGACGAGGTGGATGGACTCTTCCTGCGTGATGGTGCCGCGAAGCTGGGCGAGGTAGAGGGCGAAGACGAAGAGGGCGGTGAGCTGGGCGGTGAAGGCCTTGGTGGAGGCGACGCCGATCTCCGGGCCGGCGTTGGTGGTGATGGTGCCCTGGGCTTCGCGGGTGACGGCGGCTCCGACGACGTTGCAGATGGCGAGGGTCTTCGAACCTTTGGCGATGAGTTCGCGCTGGGCGGCGATGGTGTCGGCGGTCTCGCCGGACTGGGTGATGAGGAGGCCGATGGCGCGGGGGTCGGCGATGGGGTCGCGGTAGCGGTACTCGCTGGCGTAGTCGACCTCGACGGGGAGGCGGGCGAGGCGCTCGATCATGAACTTGCCGGCGAGGCCGGCGTGCCAACTAGTTCCGCAGGCGGCGATGGTGATCTGCGAGGCGGTGCGGAAGTCTTCGGGGGTGATCTGCATTTCCTGAAGAAAAACTTGACCCGTGTCTAAGGAAACGCGGCCTAGCGTGGTGTCGCGGATGGCGCGGGGCTGCTCGTTGATCTCCTTGAGCATGAAGTGCTTGTAGCCGGCCTTTTCGGCCTGGATCGGGTCCCAGAGGATGCGTTGGGGTTTTAGGGGCAGAGGAGCGGCGTTGAAGTCGGTGAGGGTGACGCCGGAGGTGGTGAGGATGGCGACTTCACCGTCGGCGAGGAAGTGGATGTTGCGGGTGTGGTGGAGGATGCCGGGGACGTCGGAGGCGAGGAAGAATTCGCCGTCTCCGAGGCCGATGACGGCGGGCGGGCCCATGCGGGCGGCGACGAGCTTGTTGGGCTCGTGGGCGGAGAGGACACCGATGGCGAAGGCTCCGGTGATGCGCTTGACAGCGCGGCGGACGGCCTCTTCGAGCGGGATGGCGCTGGTGGTGGGGGCGTGGACGACGGCCTCAGCGATGTCGGCGCGGTGGGTGCGTTCGCCGGGCTTGAGGGTGATGCCGCTGGCGAGCTCGATCTCGTCTTCGATGAGGTGGGCGATGATCTCGGTGTCGGTCTCGGAGAAGAACTTGTGGCCCTTGGCGATGAGGGCCTGCTTGAGCGTCAGGTAGTTTTCTACGATGCCGTTGTGGACGACGACCAGGGTGCCGGAGCCGTCGCGGTGGGGGTGGGCGTTCTCTTCTGTAGGCCGGCCGTGGGTGGCCCAGCGAGTGTGGCCGATGCCAAAGGTGCCGTCTACCGGGGAGTTGGCGATGACGGCTTCGAGATTACGGAGCTTACCGGGGGCGCGGCGGAGTTCGAGGCCGTTCGGGCCTCCGGCGACGGCGATGCCGGCGGAGTCGTAGCCGCGGTACTCGAGGCGGCGAAGGCCTTCAATGATGGTAGGGACGACTGACTTGGGGCCGATGTAACCGACGATTCCGCACATAAGGACAGGGTATAGGGTTTGGGGGATAGGGGGTAGGGGCTGTCGGGTGGTGTCTCAGGTTAAGATCGCAGCTTACCGCCGACCACTTCGGCCAAAGCGGGATGATATCCCGCTTATTGTTACAACAGCCAGTCGCTGGGGACCTCATATTTACTTCCCAGCCGGACCGCCACTGCCATATGCGCTTTCGCGCGATGTTCATCTTTGCAGAAGGCGTAAGCGATAGCGAGGTTGTAGTGAGCGTCAGCGTTCTCCGGATCCCGGTCGAGATTGCCGTCGAGAAATTGAATGGCCCTTTTCAATAACTCTTCCTTATGGACTTCGGTCATTTCCCCGCTCTGATAAAGCCGAATGAAGCGGTCCAGGGTGAACTTGCCGAGGTTATACCAAATGGGGGGATAGGTAGAATCTGCTTGATGTCCTCGCCGCAATGCGGAGAACGCTTCTTCCGTTCTTCCCGCCGCTTCGTACTGAATGCCGAGATCATTCCAGATCAATGGATTCTGCGGACTAATTTTCACGAGACGTTCCAATATCTCACTGGCCTCTTGATGCTTGCCCTTGGCTGCGAGCGCCTCCGCAGCCTCACGCAACTCCAGCTTTTCGCTACTGGCGAGGACGAATTTTGTAGGCACGGCGTTAGCTCCGCAGCAAAGCTTCGCGCGCTTTCCGCTCCCACAGGGACACAGATGTTTGTTCTTGCTCATAGCTCCATCATTCAAAATCAATCTTAGGTATCTTACCGATTACAGGGTTGCCATCCAGTGCCGTGCTGACTTCACTAGCGGCTAAGCTTCACGAAACGCCGTAGTGCTAAGCGGAGCCCGGGAGCGTCGTGGGACGACTGGTATCCGCTTTGACAGTTCGCTATCACACGTTCATTCATTCCATGAGGAATAGGGACATTCTTCAGAGGGTGAAGCAAAGACTCTATCTGGGCTTCGACTTGTGATATGACTTCCTGACATCTTCGGGTCACTTCAGCCTCCGATCATAGATCGGTCAGTTCTTCAGCAAGATGGATATTCCAACGAGATTCCCGAGATTGGTTTTCTGCATGAACTCGATCATCGAGTCCAGTGCCGTCGGGTCATGGTCAAGCTCTCTTGCGAACGACTGGATTGTCTTGACGACATGTTCTTCTGAGAACCCCTCTTTGAAGTGTCCGGCGATTCCAATAAGCAAGCCATTGATGATCGCGAACTGAGTCGCCATGAGAATGTATTCGTCGAAGATCGAGCGGGCAACGAAGTCTGCACTCCTTGCACGTCCGAAGGGGAACAGCGTTTTAAACATATGGTTCAGGAGGTAATTTTCAAAGATGTAAGGACGTGCCTCGAAGAAGGGACGGTGGTAGAACTCCTCTGCGTGACGCATCCGTTCGACGTCTTCACCTGGCTTGGCACCCTCCGACGATCCAATGCCTTCAACAAAGTCCCAATAGGTATCGAGAAACCGGGTGCCACATGTTTTGTCCTGAGCGCGCTCGGACACGAACTTGAAGAGAACCCGTAGCTTGAGAGCAAGATCTGTCGGTAGGTTCTCCGTTTCCGAACACCCCCGCTCGGTTCCGACAACACGGTGATAGTCGACTAAAATCGCGAACACTTTCGAGAGGGCGCCGTCGGTGGGGATTTCGTCGAGCTGCTTGCAAAGAGAGCCGATGAGCAAGAGCCGTTCCCATACAGGGCGTGAGCGATCTGTCACAAGCGCGATCATGCATCGGCGCACATCGTGGAACGCTGAGTAAGGCTTGTGACCGTAGCTAGCCTCATTGCTTGTCAGAGTGAAATAGTTGTCTGTTCGAAAAGCGCCAGATAGGAGGTCCGATACGACTTGTGTTGAGTGTGGGACGAGCAAAACGTCACGCGCCGCTTGCGGGCAAGATAAAGAAAGTGAACCTTCCAGTCTGCTGTCTACCAAATTCAACACGCGAGGATAGATCGAACAAGTTGCCGATAGGAGCTGCGGGCCATATTCCTCCTGGATGCCGCACAAACGGCCGGAAGTATAGAACGGACACGCCCCAGAGTCATTACGCGTGATCTGAGCGAAAAGATTGTCATGGGTCTCTGCGGTCTTGACGGACACATATTCCGCTACTACCGATCCTAGCTTTTCAACTGGGAAGTTTTGATACAGGCGGTAAGTGTTTTTATCCAGAGGGATGGTCCAGGTATGACAGCAATCATCTTCACAGCTCGCGCCGATACACTTGAAAGCTCCCGCGTAGGTCGGGCACGTAGGCGCTGGTCCAGCGTCGCCGCTTTGGTTGGCAGGAGGCTTTGCTTGGGGCACTTTAACGTGTCCAACCATAGGTACAAGTGGTTCTGTAATGTCCATGTCCATCGCTCTTGTCTAAGGCTCGACCGTTATGTGGAACAGTGCAATTTTTTCGTTATGACTTGCTTCAAGGAGCGAGACCTGTAACGACAGGAGAGGGCGCGCCACACAGTCGGCCTCTAACCGGATAGACGCGGTTATTCCCAATCCGCTCGACTATTTATTCTTTGATTTCATGACGTCTGTGGCTATTGCTGTGAACGTCGTACCGGTCCCTAGGAGCGGACACTTCTATTCGGTGGGTTTGAAGTCCTTGAAGGGCTGGGTGAAGAACTCGTCTACCTTTTTGTTGACTTCGTCGGCGTGCTCGATGACGGTGGGGTGGCCAGAGTTGGGGACGATCCATAGCTCGGCGTGGGGAAGGTTCTGGTAGATGACCAGGGTGTGCGGGAGCGAGATCACGTCGTGGTCGCCGGCCATGATGAGCGATGGGGTTTGGATGGTGTGGAGCTGGGCCAGGGTGATGTGCGGCTCCCACCAGTCGAGGAGGAAGAGTTTGCGGTCGTTCTTTTCTTTGGGCGTGGTGTAGGTTTTGGTGAGGCCGGTGGTGTATTCGTGCTCCATCTGGTCCCATAGACCAAGGGCGAAGGGGTCGGGGCCTACCCAGAGGTTGGCTCCGGTGGCGACTAGTTTTTTTACTTTCTCGGGGTGGCGCATGGCGAGGAGGAGAGCGTTGATGCCGCCGTCGCTCCAGCCGAGGACGTAGGCGGAGTCGATATGCATGACGTCGAGGAGGGCGGCGTAGTCGTCGGCCATCATCTCGAAGTTGAGGGGATGGTCGGGATCAACGGAGCGGCCTTGGGAGCGACTGTCGGCGAGGATGACCTTATAGTGCTTGGCGAAGTACGGGACGTTGCGGAAGAAGGCAGACATGTCACCGTTGTTGCCGTGGATCATGAGGACGGGCGGGCCTTCGCCGTAGACCTCGGTGTACATCTTGAAGCCGTTGATGTCGTAGAACTTACCGGCGGCGGGATTATGGTCGTAGGGGATGGGCTTGGCCTCCTGCGCGTGGGCCGCGGTACATGCGGCTGTAGAGAGCATGAATACTGTGCTGAGGGCAATCCGTTGCAGCAGGCGCATGGTGACGACTCTCCCGTTGATCGATTGGTGAGATTGTGGCGTGACTCGGATTCTACAGGTGTTTGAGCTCGGTAGTGATTGCGCGGAAGGTCGCATCGCCTACGTTTTCGAGCGTGTGAGGTTGCAGCGCGGAGCCCCACGTGACAACGCCGGCCACACGTTCGATGCCGGAGGTGCGGCTGTCCATAAGGACAGTGCCGCTGGCGTCGCGGCGGAGAATGTCGCTCCAACTGATCAGGTGCAGTGGACCGGGCCAGCGGTGGGTATGAAGCGGCGTTCTTTCGCCGGGCGGAAGGATGGTCTCTACGACGCGGACGGCATCGTTTTCGAAGAGCAGGCGATGGTGTCCGGGGGCGGCAATGAGTGCGTCGAGATGGTCGGGCCAGTCGGATGTTTCAGGCGCAGGCATGATGCGGATTCTAACTCGGCGCGCTGGAGTGCATCGAATGGAGCAATACGACGGTGGTAGGGTGACGGCAGAGGTGTGGCGCGATGCATGTGCTGGTGATCAATAGCGGGTCTTCGTCGATCAAGTTCTCGATGCATGATGTGGAACGTGGGTCGACACCTGTGGAGGTGTATGCCGGTGAGTTGAGTGGGATTGGAGCGAAGCCAGAGTTCAAGTTTCAGGATTCGAAGGGCAAGGACCTTTCGGGTGGGCGGAAGGCCGAGCCGAAGACGGTCGAGGATGCCATTCGCGCGGTTGAGGAGCTGACTTCGGCGGATGGGCTGCCGAAGGTGGAGGCGGTGGGATATCGAGTGGTGCATCCGGGGGCGAAGCTCAAGGGGCACCAGAAAATCACGCCAGAGGTGCTGCAACAGTTGCGGGAGGCGCGGGCGTTTGCTCCGCTGCATGATCCGGTGGCCGTGGAGATGATCGAGGAGATGATGCAGAAGCTGCCGGATGTAGGGCACTATGCGTGCTTCGACACGGTCTTTCACGAGACGATGCCGGAGGGCGCGACGACTTACGCGATTCCCCAGGAGTATCGCGACCAGGGAGTTAGGCGGTATGGATTTCATGGGCTGAGCTGCGAGTCCGTGGTGGCGCAGATTTGCGAGGCAGGGATGGCGATGCCGGGGCGGATGGTGATTGCGCATCTGGGCAGCGGATGCAGCGTGACGGCGTTGGTGGATGGCAAGTCTGTCGATACC
The DNA here is from genome assembly GCF_014203275.1 of Granulicella aggregans. Classification (GTDB taxonomy): domain Bacteria; phylum Acidobacteriota; class Terriglobia; order Terriglobales; family Acidobacteriaceae; genus Edaphobacter. The sequence goes on along the minus strand of NZ_JACHIP010000004.1, from coordinate 657,523 downwards.
TCGATGGGTCTGACACCGACGGGCGGCGTCGTGATGGGAACTCGACCGGGTGATCTCGATCCGGGGCTGCTGATCTATCTGCTGCGGCAGATGAAGGGCGATACGGCTGCGGAGCTGGAGGCGATGTTGAATCATAAGTCGGGGATGGTGGCGCTGTCGGGGATGGCGAACGATATGAAAGCCGTGCGTGCGGCGTCCGCGAGCGGAGATGCGAAGGCGCGGCTGGTGGTGGAGGTATTTGTGCGGAGCGTGCGGAAGGCGCTTGGCGGGTTCGCATTTCTGATGGGAGGGGTGGACGCCGTGGTGTTTACGGGTGGGATTGGGGAGCATGATGAGGCTACTCGGCGTGAGGTGCTGACGGAGCTTGGCGGGGTTGGGATCGTGATGGATAAAACTGCGAATGGCGCGAAAGCAAGCGGGCTGAGGAAGGTGAGTGGGGACGCTTCTGCGACGGCTGTGTTTGTGGTGCCTGCGGAGGAAGATCGGATGATTGCGTGGCATGTGGGCGAGATGGCGGGGTAAAGCAGTTCGCGCCTTCGCGCGAATCGCCCACCCATTCAATATCCCGGCAGAAAGATCCGATCGGTATGGGGGTGTAGAGGGGATGCAGTTCCTTCGACTGCGTCCCTCGCGGTGAAGCATCGCGAGGAACTTCGCTCAGGATGACGGGGTTGTGGCAGTGTGAAGGAAAGAAAGCAGATTCCCTGCGGGAATGACAAGCAAAAGAAACTCATGCAAGCAAGAGCGACAGTACAAAGCCTGACTCTTGTAACCGCTCATTCATGCTCGGCTAGCAAATCGGAGCTAATTTGAAGTTCTGTGACGCGAGTCACAGCGTTCTGTGTTGGACTAGCGTCATATGGATGTAGAAGCAGAGAACTCTGGATTTTCTGCAAGCGCCAGGCGTGAGTTTTCGCCTGCCCACCCCACGGGCCCAAACACAAGGAGCTGCGCATGTCCTCTTTAGCAATTCAAGACGATCTCGAAGTCGAAGTACCCGCACTTACGCAAGAAGAGCTTCGCAAGATGGATGCGTATTGGCGTGCTTGTAACTACCTCTGCGCGGGGATGCTGTATCTGAAAGAGAATCCGCTGCTGCGTGAGCCGCTGAAGGCAGAGCAGATCAAGAACCGGCTGCTGGGTCATTGGGGATCGGACCCGGGGCAGACGTTTACCTGGGTGCACCTGAACCGGCTGATCAAGAAGTACGACCTGAACATGATCTATATCTCCGGGCCTGGACATGGAGCTCCGGCGACGCTTTCGAACTGCTATCTCGAAGGCGTGTACTCCGAGGTGTATCCGGACAAGAGCCAGGATGAAGCGGGGATGCTGAAGTTCTTCAAGCAGTTCTCCTTCCCGGGCGGGATTGGGAGCCACTGCACGCCTGAGACGCCGGGGTCGATTCACGAGGGCGGCGAGCTCGGGTACAGCCTGGTGCATGGATTTGGCGCGGCGTTCGACAATCCTGATTTGATTGTGAACGTCGTGGTGGGCGACGGGGAGGCTGAGACTGGCCCGCTGGCTACGAGCTGGCACTCAAATAAATTTCTCAACCCGATTCGCGATGGGGCGGTGCTGCCGATCCTGCACTTGAACGGGTACAAGATCGCCAATCCTACGATTCTCGCGCGGATTCCGGCGAACGAGTTGGAGATGCTGTTCAAGGGTCTGGGATGGAAGCCATATGTGGTTGAAGGTGACGATCCGGCCGTCATGCATCAGAAGATGGCCGAGACGATGGAGCGGTGCGTGCTTGAGATTCGCGCGATCCAGGAACATGCGAGGACGACCGGCGATACGACTCGACCTTACTGGCCGATGATCATCCTGCGCACGCCCAAGGGATGGACCGGGCCGAAGGAAGTGGACGGGCACAAGGTAGAGGGATCGTGGCGAGCACACCAGATTCCGATTCTTGATCCGAAGACGAACCCGGAGAATCTTGCCAAGCTGGAAGCGTGGATGCGGAGCTACAAGCCGGAGGAGCTATTCGATGAAAGCGGCGCGCTGATTGAAGAGTTGCGCGAGATGGCTCCGAAGGGGCAGCGGAGACTGACGGGTAATCCTCATGCGAATGGAGGGCTGCTAAGGAAGCCACTGGTGCTTCCGGACTTCCGCGACTATGCGGTGGAAGTGAAGAAGCCCGGGCAGATTGAGGTTTCGCCAACCGCTACACTGGCACTATTTCTGCGCGATGTGATGAAGGCGAACATGACGAACTTCCGCGTGTTTGGCCCTGACGAGACGGCCTCGAACAAGCTCGATGGCATCTATGCGGCGAGCCCGAAGACGTGGATGGAAGAGCTGATCGCGCAGGATGCGGACGGCGGCTTCCTGGCCAGAGATGGCCGCGTGATGGAGATGTTGAGCGAGACGACGCTCGAAGGCTGGTTCGAGGGCTATGTGCTGACCGGGCGGCACGGGCTCTTCTCGACGTATGAGGCTTTCGTTCACATCATCGACTCGATGTTCAACCAGCATGCGAAGTGGCTGGAGAAGAGCAAGGCGGAGCTGCGTTGGAGAGCTCCGATCTCGTCGATCAACATCCTGATTAGCTCGGTGGTTTGGCGGCAAGACCATAACGGATTTACGCATGAAGATCCGGGCTTTCTGGACGTGGTGACGAACAAGAGCCCTGAGGTGACGCGGATCTATCTTCCGCCGGATGCGAACTGCGGGCTGAGCGTCGGGGCGCACTGCCTGGCGAGCACGGAATACATCAACGTGATCGTGTCGGATAAGCAGCCGCACCTGAGCTACCTCACGATGGACGAGGCAGTGGAGCACTGCACGAAGGGCATTGGGATATGGGACTGGGCGAGTAATGACGATGGTGAAGAGCCGGATGTCGTGATTGCCAGCGCGGGCGACGTTGCGACGGCAGAGGCACTAGCTGCGGTGTCGCTGCTGCGTGAGCACTGCCCCGAGGTGAAGATACGGTTCGTAAACGTGGTTGATCTGTTCAAGCTGATGCCGGATACCAAGCATCCGCATGGGCTTTCGGATCGCGACTTCGATTCGTTGTTCACCTGTGACAAGCCGGTGATCTTCAACTTCCATGCTTATCCATGGCTGATCCACAAGCTGACGTATCGCCGGACGAACCATGCGAATCTGCATGTGCATGGATACAAGGAGCGCGGCAACATCAACACGCCGCTCGAATTGGCGATCGTGAATAGCGTAGACAGGTTCCACCTTGCGATTGATGTGATTGACCGGGTGAAGAAGCTGCAAGCTACCGCTGCTCATACAAAGGAATGGCTGAAGGGCCAGATCGTCGAGGCAGTGAACTACGCGCATGAAAACGGTATCGACAAGAAAGAGTTCCGTGAGTGGAAGTGGCCGGCCTAAGAGCAACGCCGGCGTGCAGAGCAAAGGCAAAATGCGGGTCTCTACACTACGCATCGCGATAGAGCAGCCATGCTTCGGTCGAGATGACGTTTTTTGACGGGCTCCAGATGTCTTCACAGAAGAGAAAAGCCCCACTCCTTTGCAGGAGTGGGGCTTTTGAGTTGATTCGGGTTGAGGTTTGAGTTAGAAGATGATCTTTCCACCGAACTGAGCGTTGAAAGGTTCACCCGAACCGATACCAGGGGCTCCGTTGTAGTCGCCGATGGTGTCGTTGAGGGTTGCGCTGCCGTTTGAGGGATCGAACTGGCCATTGGGAAGCGCCGCAAAGCTGATGCTGGGTGGAGCGTAATTGATGCGGTTGAATGTGTTGAAGAGCTCAGCGCGCAATTGAACGGTGAGACGCTCATAGACCTTGAAGTTCTTGAACACCGAGAAGTCGACGTCCGAGAAGCCAGGGCCATAGAACTGGTTGCGGCGGAGCGTACCGAAGGTTCCGGCAGCGGGAAGAGCGAAGCTGCTGAGGTTGATCCAAGTTGCATTTGGGCTCTGGCCGTTGATGCCGGTGCGAGCCGATGCGACCTGGTTGACGCGATCGAGGCCTTCGTTGGTTCCGCTGTTGTCTGTACCCGCGAAGATCTGGAAGGGCTGACCGCCGTGGAAGTTCATCAGCGTGTTGACCTGCCATCCCTGCGTGAGAAGCTTCATCCGCTGCGATCCGGGAACCTCGTAGCTTAGGAAGGCAGTGAAGTTGTTACGGGTGTCGTAGTCCGAGTTGCCGTAGTCTCCCTTGAAGTTGGTGCTGTCCTGCGGGAGCGTACCGCGATACTGCGAGACTTCGTCGAGGTTGTGAGCCCAGGTGTACACGGCCTGGGTCGTGAGGTGGTGCCAGTTGCTGACGCGGAGCTGCGCCTGCAAGGAGTTGTAGTTGGCGGTCCCGATGCTCGAGATCTGGTTGATATTGCCGTACTGAGCGTACTGACCATAGTAGGGACGGGTCTGCTGGCGCGCAAAGTCACTCGCATAAATTCCGGGAGCAGCCTGGTTGATATCAAGCAGGCTGAGCAGGTGGCGAGCCGATGAACCGACATAGCCAAGTTCGGCAATGACGTTCTTCGACAGGGTGCGCTCGACATTGAAGGTGTAATTTTCGTTGTAGGAAGGACGGAAGTTCGGAGCCACGGTGAAGACACCGCAAGGCGAGGTGGCCGAGCAGGGATAGCCAGCAGACGACGGGAAGATTGGAACTCCCTGCTGAATGGTGGTGTTCGATCCGCCGTTCGCCGCGCTAACCGAGAAGACGGGATCTCCGCCACCGGGGTTTCCTTCCACTCCGTTCGGGGCCTGGTTGCCAGGGCGATTGTCGAGGAAGGGATTCAGGTTTGGAGTGTCCGCGTACCAGCCGTATCCGGCGCGGAGGACGGTGTTTTCATCCAGGGAGTAGCTGAAGCCAACGCGAGGGCTGATGTTCTTGTAGTACTTCGGATAGAGCGAATCGACCTCAGAACCCTGGAAGGCGAGGCCGTTGGTTGCGGTGAGGGCCGGACGAAAGACCGAGAGGTTTTTGTACTGATTGTGGAGGGGGCCTTCGTAGTCGTAACGAACGCCGTAGTTGATATTCAACTTCTGAGAGACCTGCCAGGAGTCCCCGGCGTTGATGAACCAGGTGTTGACGAAGACCTGACGGTCGGGATCGCCAATGGTGATGCTGGCAGCAGAGGTCTGTCCGGCGAGGAAGTCGGCGAGCGCGTCCACACGGCCCGATCCGCCTGTCACAACCTGAGTGCCATCGAAGGTGAACGAACCGGTCGCATGGCGATGATAGAACTCATCAAGCTGGGCCTGACGGAACTCACCACCGAAGCGGAACTGATGCTTCCCCTTGACCCAGGAGACCTGGTCGGTGAGGTGGCCGGTGATGTCATTACGACCCTCGGGAGGCGTGAGACCCACGGGATCAAAGCCCTTGATGGTGATGTTCGGGGCATTCGGGAAGGTGGCACCGGTGACAAATCCGAGAGCCTGTACATTCTGATTGGTCTTGTAGTCGTTGAAGACCTGGTTGAAGTAGTTGACGCCAGCGAGCATCTCGTTCGAGATGGTGGGCGATATCTGGCGGCTATAGACGATTGCGATGTTCTGAACGTGGATGGGAGCTACTTCGTAATAGGCAAGGAGCTGCGATCCGACGGGAGCTACCTGATTGCCCTGACCGACGAACCAGTGAGCGCTAAGCTGGTCCTTATCGCTGAGCTTGTAGTCCACTTTGCCCAGGCCGTTGTAGCTGTAGCCGAATTCGGGATCGGTGGAGTGGAAGTTGTTGACGGTTCCGGCGGTGTCCGCGGCGAGAACACTGGTTCCCCAGAGATCGTTAAGGACGTTCTGCATGACAGGATTCACTGCGCGGCCCTGCTGATTGAGCAAAGCGATTGCCTGGTTCTGCCAGCCGACGGATGGCTCGGTGGCGGTTCCGGACTCACCAATAACGAAGCGCTGCTGCTCGTAGGTAACGAAGCCAAAGAGCCGGTCCTTGAGGAAGGGGCCGCCGAGCGAGAAGCCGGTGTTGTAGTTGCGGACCTTCTGCTTGGTGTCGGAGAAGGGGCTCTTGGCCCCGAAGAGCTCATTGCGGTTGAAGTAGTAGGCGGTGCCGTGGATGGAGTTAGTGCCAGATTTGAGGGTGAGGTTAACGGTCCCGCCGGGGTTACGTCCGCCTTCTGGGCCGGCCTGGGTCTGAGCAGAGAACTGGTCGACCGCATCGATGGGAAGAATGATGCCGGCGATGCCGGAGACGCCGCCCTGGTTGACGGCGGGAACGTTGTGCCAGAGATCGTTGTTGTCGACGCCGTCGATCTGCCAGTTGACCTGGTTGGCGCGGGTGCCGTTGAGCGATCCGAAGCCGCCGCCGGAGTATCCGCCGAAGCCGGGCGTGAGAGCGATCATCTGGGTGAAGTCGCGGCCGTTGAGCGGAATGTCTTCGACGGTCTTGGAGTCGATAACGGTGTTCTGTACGGTCGAGGTGGTGTCGAGAGCGATGGCGCTTGCTTCAACCTCGATGGTGGTCGCGGACGAAGAAATGGAGAGCTTGACTGGCAGGGTGAAGATGACGCCCGCTGAGACATTAACCTTGTCGGTCTTTACCGTGCTGAATCCGGGAGAAGAGACGACGACCGAATAGGTGCCAAGAGGAAGGTCCTGGAAGAGAAATTCGCCAGCCGAGGTGCTGGGTGCAGTCTTTACCGCGCCGGTGTCTACGTTGGTGATGGTGACGGTGGCGTTCGGAATGACGGCGCCGGAGTTATCGGTGACGGTGCCGTTGACACCGCCGCGATACGTCTGGGCAGTCGCTGTGACCGTCCAGGCGAAGAGCGCGATCAACAGACCGAGCGTGGCGACCTGAAACTTCCTATACATCGTGGGCTTCACGAGTACCTCCTGAAAATGAAAACAGTTTTCCCCGCCGTATATAACGGGTGTTTTTGAGATTGGAATGTAGGGATGCACCAGCTTCTTGGCTGGGTGCTACATAGAAACGGAACGAAATCAGAACCCGGTGCTTACTCGAAAGTGGGGGTACTTGAAAGTTACGTTATGTGAATGAGAGATGAAGCAAAGGTAATTTGATTCGTTTTGAATTGCAAGCTGATTCCGGAGGCGTACGAAGAGGAGCCTGCTTTCGGAATTGCCGGACGAGCGCCAACGTAATCTGCCTGCACACTACTTCGAGGGCGGCCCGGAGCGGCGAAGCTCATCCGTCTTGAGCACGATGAGGTACTCGTAAATGGACTGGAGAGCAGCATAGGTCAGACCGGCCCGGCCATCGAGAATGGCCCGGCGAACCAGCGTCATGTAGAGAAACTTGAGCACCGGGCGAAACGGGAGTCGATAGAAGATGGCCTTCTGATGCAGGCGTCGCTGGTGAAAGCTGCGGTCGAAGAGGGCCGTCTTGAGTGATGGATTGCGCAGGCCCTGCTGGCGAAAGATAAGCTGGGCTTCCATCGTGGAATAAGTGTTGTGCTTGTCCATCCACTGCGCGATTCCCTTGGAGAAGGGAAAGTGATCGAGCGGTGAAGAAAGGTCGCCGATCTCTCCCTTGACCTCGAGAACCTCGTTAATGGCGCGGGTATAGTGCGCGCTTTCGTGGCGAACGAGGCGGATATAGAAGGGCGAGATCTGGGCGTGCTTGAGCCATGTGCCGAAGAGATAGTCGCGGCGCCGGAGGCGGAAACCGGCCATGCCTGCAGGGGCGGTAGCGACAACCTGGAGCATCTCTAAAGCCAGCGGCGGAGCGGCGCGTTCATCGGCGTCGAGCAGAAAGAGCCAAGGATATTTGAAGGGTATCTCGCGCAGGGCGGCGGTGCGATGCTGGGCGTAGTCGTCAAAGGGCCGCTGATGAATGTGTGCACCGGCGGCACGGGCGATCTCGACCGTGCCGTCGACACTGAACGAGTCGAAGACGTGGACGTCATCGGACCATGCAACGGAGGCGAGGCAGGCGGGGAGATCCTGCTGCTCGTTGCGGGTAAGGATGAGGACGGAGATCATGACGGCCTATCGTACTGCTCGACGCATAAAGAAAGAAGCAGATCCTCCACCTTCGCCGAAGAATGACTAGACGTTAGTCGCAGCGGTGATAAACGGTTGGTTCAGCGGTAGCGCTTGAGGGCAACGACCGCGTTCAGGCCACCGAAGGCGAGCGAGTTGGAGAGAGCGATGTCGCGGACGGGATCAGCGGGGCGGGGCTCGTTGAGGATGATGTCGAGGTTGATCGTTGGGTCGACCGTCGTGACACCGGCGTTGAAGGGCAATTGGCCGGTGTGAAGCGCGAGAACGGTGGCGATGGCCTCGACCGCGCCTGTCGCACCGATGGAGTGGCCATGGAGGCTCTTGGTGGAGCTGACGGGGATCTGCGCGGCGCGATCGCCGAAGACTTTGTGGATGGCGGCGGCCTCGACGGTGTCGTTGGCCTGGGTGCCCGTGCCATGGGCGTTGATGTAGCCGACATCGTCAGGTGAAGCGCCCGCATCTTTGAGCGCCTTGCGCATCGCGAGAGCGGCGCCGTCAGACTGTGGCTGGGTGATGTGGTGGGCGTCGGCGGACATGCCGAAGCCGACGATCTCGGCGAAGATGGGGGCGTTGCGAGCGAGGGCAGCGTCGAGACTTTCGAGGACGAGCATGGCTGCGCCTTCTCCGAGGCTCATGCCGTCACGGTCTGCCGAAAATGGCCGGCAGGCGGTGGGGGAGACGACGCGCATGCTGTCCCACGCGCGGAGAAAGCCGAAGGTAAGCGGGGCCTCATGGCCACCGGCTATGGCGGCTTCGGACACTCCGGAGCGAATCATGTGGAAGGCTTGCCCGAGCGCGTGCGTGGAGGAGGCACAGGCAGTGGAGATATTGAGCACGGGGCCGGTGATGCCAAGGTCAATCGAGATGTGACTGCCACCGGCAGAGGCCATGGTGCGCGTTACGGTGAGCGGATGGACGCGGGCGTTGCGGTAGTAGAGCTTCGCGGTCTCAATCTCTTCCGACGAGCGTCCGCCGCAGGAGCAGCCGAGAATCACGGCGATGTCTTCCGGGGCGTAGTGCTTCATCAACTCGCTCTGTTCGGCGGCCTGGCGGGCGGCGACGATAGCGAACTGCGCCGTGAGGTTCGTCGCGGTAACGACGCCGGTGGAGAGGTGCTGGTCGGGGTCGAAGCCGGTGACCGAGGCCATGCGGGTAAAGCGGATGCCGTTCTGGCCTTCAACTGCCTCGGGCAGGATGCCAAACTCTGCGATACCGGTGCGACCGGCGAAGAGGGATGCTTCAAACTCGGGGACAGTAATGCCGATTGGCGTGATGCAACCCATACCGGTGATGACGACGCGCTTCAAGTGGTGATACTCCTGCGAATGATTAGATGGCCGGGGTTGCGAGTTGCACGGCGGCTTGGTGCTGCAGACGGATGACGCCGTCGACGATGTCGCCTACGGTCTTGAGGCTGCCGATGGAGTCGTCGGGAATCTGGATGTTGAAGGTGTCTTCGATCTCGAAGGATATGTTGATCTTATCGAGGGAGTCGATGGCGAGTTCGTCGAAGGTCTGGTCGCGGGTGACGGAGTCTTCGGGGATCAGCTTGGACTTCGCGATGATCGCGATACAACGCTGCTCTACCGTCGCTTCCTCCATGCGTCACGAAACCTTTCCCTAAGTGGGCGTTGCCTGTCGCAGAGCGTCAGAGGCGACGTTCTTTAGGGTACAGCATTGTGCTGAAGGTTCGCTTAAGAGGCGGAACTTACCACTGGAGAAGAACGAGTTCCGAGCAGAAGCCGGGACCCATGGCGGCGAGGATGCTGTAGGTTCCGGGAGCGCCGCGATGCTTCGAGAGATTTTCTTCGAGGACGCAGAGGACGGAGGCAGCGGAGAGATTGCCGACCTCGCGGAGACTCTTCCAGGAGAGGGCAAGAGCGTCTTCAGGCAAGCCGAGGGTGGACTGCATGGCTTCGAGGACCTTGGGGCCGCCGCTGTGGAAGATCCAGCTTCCGATGTCGGAGATCGCGATGTTGTTGGCTTCGAGGAAGCGGGTAGCGTCGCCGAGGAGATTCTTCTCGACGACCTTGGGGACGTCAGGCGAGAGGACGATGCGGAAGCCCATGTCGCCGATGTCCCAGCCCATGACGGTCTCGGTGTCGCGGTAGAAGGTGGACTGGGTGGCGATGACGCGTGGGCCGGGCTGCGACAGGTTCGGGATGACGGCATCTTTGCCGGCGATGACGACGGCGGCGGCTCCATCGCCGAAGAGGCCGCAGGAGATGAGGTTGGCGATGGACTGATCGTCATCCTGCCAGGTGAGGGAGCAGAGTTCAACTGAGAGTAGAAGCGCGATCTGATTGGGGAAGGCCTTGACGTAGTCGGACGCGCGGGCAATTCCTGCCGCACCAGCGACGCAGCCGAGGCCGAAGATCGGCGTGCGCTTGACGTGCGTCGGGAAGGGCAGCAGATTGATGAGGCGGGCGTCTATGGTGGGGCTGGCGATGCCGGTGACCGAGGCGAAGAAGATTGCGGAGATATCGGCAGCGGTGAGGCCGAGGGGATCGAGCGCATTAGCGATCGCGATCTTGGCGAGGGTGACAGCTGCATCGATCCAAGCGGTATTGGTCTGGCCGAAGCCCCTCAGCGTCGGATATACGTCGAGGGGATAGACGAGATAGCGGGTGTCAACGCCGCAGTTGGCGAAGAAGCGCTTGATGAGGCGTGGTTCTTCCATGTTGCCTTCCCAGCGGGCGGTGAGGGCTTCGGCGATCTCTGACTGAGAGTATTTGTTTGGCGGGAAGGCGGTTCCGACGGAAGCGATCTGCATTCTTGTCCTTTGAACTTTTAATTTAGATGGGCGAAGTTATAGGTGCGGCAATTAGTGGATGCGGGCGAGCTGGCGTTCGTAGAGAGTGTTGCCGGGGTATTGCTTCATGAGCGTTGTGAGGATTGACCTGGCCTGCTGGGGATTGCCGTCGCGGATTGCGGCGACGGCGAGCATCATGCGGGCGAAGGGTGCGAGGTAGTGGCCCTGGTTTGCGGTCAGCGTGAGGAGCTTGATTCCCTGCTCCTTGTCGGTCGAGGCGCCGGTGATGCCGAGAATCCAGCGAACGGCTGCGGGCTTGAGGCTGAGCATGTAGTTCTCTACTCCGCTAGCCAGGTAGGCATCGTACATGTGAGGGTCGATCGCTAGCGCCTGCTTCGCGAAGGCGCTAGCCTGCTTGGTGAGCGAGAGGGCGGCAAGGTCTTTCTTGTCGATCATCAACGCATAGTCCGAGCGCATGCCGTAGACGAGGGTCTTGGTGTAAAAGGCGCGGGCGTCTTTGGGATTGCGCTGGAGCGCTGCGTCAGCCAGCTTTTCGGCTTGATTCGTACGGTCATCAAAGGACTTGCGAACGGCTGCGTCGGGGGTGAGCCTGCTGCGGTTGTCGAAGCGGCTCTGGTCGGCGAAAAGCTGGACATCGATGATGTGAAGGCGATCGAACTCGCCGAAGAGGTAGGCGGCGGCATCGGAGGCGGCGGCGAGGCCGTCGTCGGGATGCTGCGCCAGCCACTGTTGAAAGACCTTGTGGGCGGCCGGGAAATTGACGTTATACATGTCGAAGTAACCCTGATCGAGGCCCTGGGAGTGGTCAACGATGGGGGTTGTGGACTGGGCAGGAAGCTGGCCCGGGGGAGCTGCCGTAAAGATAGCGAGGAGCATGGAAGAGACTGTACTGAATACGCGGCCCATCTTCTGGTGCAACTTCATGCTGACTTGCCTCAATTCCATGATGACGGGTCAAGGTTATGGTTCTGTGACCAAGCGGTTAGATGCAGATTTCTCCTCCTGCTCGAAACAGGAGCAAGCGCGGCGTGTTGATCGGCGATTGCAGGCAACCTGCTAGCCTTAAGACGAGCGGATGATCGATGAGTTACGCGAGGGCTGGGTTTCGAATGAAGTGGTTCCTAAGAGATGGGCGGCGGATGCTATTGGCAATCCCTGCGATGGTATTGGTGTTCTGCCTTGTAGGGCTGTATCTGACGCGGGGGGCGATGGCGAACCTCTCGTTCCTGGGTGATAAGAACACAGGGCTGGTCGACCAGCGGCCGTGGCAGACGGTACGGGCGCTGGCGCCGCTGGCGGTCTCGGCAGAGGAGCAGAACTTCGCGCAGGAGGCGGAGCGACTTGCCGACCACGAGGTCGACCAGGCCTTTGCGCAGGCACTGCGCGAGGCCAGCACGCAGGGCAAGACGATGACACCCGAGGCCCAGGCGCTCGCTGCAAAGGTCAGCCAGCTAGAAGATGAAGTGAAAGCGGACAAGGCGCGAGTGGTGGCTCTGGGCGGCGATCCGAAGGCGAAGCTTGATACCGGAACGGCCGCGGCGACCGATAGCGGAAACGACGACCTGGACGCTGCGCAGACACAGCTTCAGCTCGACAGCGACGAACTGGACGATGCGAACGAGAACCTTACCAGGGCTACGGGCGACAAGCGCGGGACGATCCAGCAGGAGCTTTCGGAGCGCGAGACCGCGATGAAGAAGAGCGCGGTGGATGGCGGCGGGAAGACGGCGATCGTCTCAGCGAAGAGCCGGGGGACGCTGGCTGCTCGCATAGCAGGGTGGTTCGATCAGCGCAGCCGGCGAGGGCTGATTCTCGAGGCGAAGCAGCAGGCGGACAAGGATGCAGAGACCTTGAAGGGGCAGCACGCGAGGATCGAGGCGCAGGCAGGAGTTGCAGCGGCAGCAGCGAGCGCGGGCTTGACCACCGCGGGAGTTCCGGCACAGAACGCGCCCAGCGCGAAGACGACAGCAGCTTCGACCGTAAAGCCGACAACGCGCGTCGGCCGGCTGCAGTTGCTGCGGACGCTCTCTGAAGAGCACTCGATTCTGGAAGACAGGCTGGCAACGCAGCAGCAGCTCTCAAAGGTCTATGGCGATTGGGCGGCTCAGGTGGACCGGCAACACAAGATCGTCTTCCACCTGATGCTAAGTTCATTTGCACTGATCGCATTCATCGTTCTGTGCGCGGTGTTAGCTGTCTTTGGAATCGATCTTCTGGTTGATCGCTCGAAGATGGAGCCGCGCCGAATGCACACGATGAAGACGATTGCGCTGCTCGCGGTGCAGGCTGTTTCGCTGTTGCTGGTGCTTCTCGTGGTCTTCGGAACGCCGAGCCAGATGCCGACGATTCTTGGCCTGGCGACGGCGGGAGTCACGGTCGTCTTCCAGGACTTCATCCTTGCCTTCTTCGGCTGGTTCGTCCTAATGGGCAAGAACGGCATCCGGGTCGGCGACTGGGTGGAGATCAACTCGGTCGGCGGCGAAGTGGTCGAGATTACGCTCTTTCGTACCATGCTGATGGAGACGGGCAACTGGACGGACAAAGGCCATCCGACGGGACGGCGGGTCACGTTCATCAACAACTTTGCAATTACGGGGCAGTACTTCAACTTCTCGACCGTGGGGCAGTGGATGTGGGACGAGATTTCGCTCACCATTGCCGCAGGCGACGCCGCTTATAAGACGATCGAGGCGATCCGTGATCGCGTGATCGCCGATACGCGCGAGGATGCCCACCTTGCCGAACAGGAGTGGAAGCTAGCGACGCGGCAGCAGGGGCTGAGCCAGTTTTCGGCGACGCCGTCGGTGGACCTGAGGCCCGGTGCAGCGGGGATCGACATTATCGTGCGGTACGTGACGCGAGCTGGAAACCGGTTCGAGATGAGGACCAAGCTATATCAGGCTCTGATCGACATTCTTCAGTTGCAGCCGGAGAGGCTGGCGTGATTTTGGTTATCTGATATTGCTCAACCGTTTGGGTAGAGAAACGAAATGCGGGAGTCTCTCCTCTTCGCCAAGCGATGCAGCCGCTTGGCTCCGGTCGAGATGACGTTTGTTGGACGAACGCAGAGGCGTCGCTACGACAAGCGTCAGTCGAGGGTGAGGTTGGCGCCCGGAGGCAGAGACGGCTGGAACGCGACGAGATTCTGGTGGACGCGCGAGGCGGTGCCGGAGTCGGTCGCATAGAACTGGACCTCGGCCTCTGCGGCAGAGACCAAGGGTCCAGTGAGCGCGAGTGTGGCGACGTGGGTCCAGCCATTGGGAATCTGATCGGGAAACCACTCCTGGTAGACGATGACGAGGTGGACTCCGTTCGCGGCGACGAAGGCCTGGTAGTCGGCCGGGGACGCATGATGAGCGATCATCAGCCGCGCGGTTTCAGAACCCAGGCCGCCTAGATCGAGCACCGGGTATGGATTGTGATACGAGACCAGGCCAAGGTCATTCACCGCGACAGGCGCACGGTAGTAGCCGTCGATGAACCGGTGCATCTGTAACTGCTGCTCGTAAACATTGTTCGAGGCCTGCGGCACGTGGGCGGTGCTGTTGACGTAACGCGCCCCCACCAGCAGCAGAGCGGCGAAAGCTCCAGCTATGAGGACGGCACGGCTGCGATGGACGACATCGTAGCGCCGCTCGGGGGACATGGCGAAGCGAACGAGAGTCCGCGCGAGGAAGAGGCTCATGAGGCAGACGCCGAGGAGCAGATAGTCCTCGTAGCGTTCGAGCCAGCCGAATCTGCCGGCCACCGCCTGGCCGCCGATCAGGCATAGCAGGGGGAGCGAGATCAGGCCGTTTGGAGTCCACGGGTGGCCGCGCCGGAAGAGGTCCTGGGAGAACCGGGCCGCCGCGAACAGTCCAATAAGCAGGAGCGGAAGTCCGATGGGGTGGCCGATCATGGTGTCGAGCGTCTTCGTAAGGCCGTGCAGGAACTGCTGAGCGCCGCCGCCCATACCGCCTGCGACGACGGACTTCACCATGATCGAACTGGGAAGCGCGGAGAGACCCAGATGTTTCAGGAAGATACTGAATCCTACGATCAGGACCGTCATGGCAGCGAAGGTGGCTAACGCCGTACGTCTGCGACCGCGCAATGCCAACAGAAGGATCGTCCCGATGCTGAGGGCGATCCCCTCGTAACGAACTAAAGGTGCAAGTATCAGGACAAGCGGCAGCCAGCGCGGCATCTGGCGGCGGTCGATGAGTTGAACAGCGCCGTAGACCGTGGCGGCCACCAGAGCAATGTGCAGACTGTGTTCGAGGCCGGTGAAGACAACACCTACAAGGTTGAACGAGATCGCAATGAGCGCTACGGCCGCCGCCTGCGCGAAGGTCGCCAGGTTGTCGC
The DNA here is from genome assembly GCF_014203275.1 of Granulicella aggregans. Classification (GTDB taxonomy): domain Bacteria; phylum Acidobacteriota; class Terriglobia; order Terriglobales; family Acidobacteriaceae; genus Edaphobacter. The sequence continues at coordinate 642,486 of NZ_JACHIP010000004.1, read as the reverse complement.
TGCCCAAGCGGAGGTGATGCAGAAAGCGGCGAGTGATCTCAACGGTCGCCAAGAGACAGGCGATGTTGATAAGGAGCGGGAAGTAAGGGTGCAACCGGGTCCCCGATGCGATCGCTAACAGAAAGGGGAACAGGATCGAGGACGACGGAGCCGCGTGCGTACCCGGATAAAGGCCATAGTTGCCATGGCGGATCTGATCGCTGAGGGCGAGATGGATGTAGGGGTCGTCCAGGGTGTAGGTGAAGGTTCCACGATTGATCTTGAGAATCGCCGCGAAGAGAAGCGCGACCAGCACGACGATGACCCCGTACGCGAAGGGTGATGCCAGCCGACGAAGGGTACTCTGTGTTTCTGTCGCTTGCGCTCGATACGGTTCGGCATCGACAGGCTCGGCGAGCCTAAACGGATCGGTCATCAATATCCCTGATCCAGGTAGACCAGGCCCCTCACAACGATACCCGGAATTGTGGCGCGCGGCGCGGACGATGGAGGGATTGACACGCCTCCCTGTTTCCTGCTCCGCCGCCTACGGCGAAAAGCCGGACGACGAAGAGGAACTCGGAAGAGGATTAGAGGTTTTTCAGCAGCTCGGAGAGGGAGACCTTCATCCCCAGCGCAATCACTTCAAGCATCGGCAGGGAGATGGACTTGCGGCCACGCTCGACGTCGCTGATGAAGCTGCGGTCGATGCCGAAGTCACGAGCCATGCGAAGTTGCGTGAGATTGCGCTCGCGGCGAAGCTCGCGGAGCCTGAGGCCGAAACGGCTACTGACATCGAGGGCCGGCGAGTTTGCCGGGGCGCTTGAGGCAGCATCGGGCACGGAGATCTCAGCGGTCCCATCTGCGGACGAGTCTGCGGTGTGGCGCGGCGTCGAGGGGCGTATAGAGTCGCTCCATGAAAAGCTGGAACCGGAAGGCCGGGCGGCTGAGGTCTTTGAGGACTCCGCTACGAATGTCTGAGTCGTTGTAGTTAGCATGGGCCCATTCTTGGTCGAATTTGTTTGAAGCCTTGGAGGCGAAGCGAACAGGAGCCCACTCATCCGCCAGCTGCGAGATCAATCCGATCTAAGCCAGCCAGAAAAGCCCGAGTTACGATGTGATTTCGAAACCCGATCCAGACAAAATTGAGATCTGTTTACGGAAGCTTCTATCAAGCCGCGAGATATTTCCAAGGGAAATCACACAAAGTGACTTTTTTGCTTGAACCCCAGTTACCAGGAGAAATCGGCGCAGAAGCCGTCGTTCGGCTACAGAAGGTAGCCAATTAGCGACAAAGCTTTGTATTTCGAAATAAAAGGGAGCAACTGCGCGGGCAGTGTAAGCCTGGTAACGAGAGGCTGGAGTAACACGATAAATTATTACTTCTGAAAGTTACCCAGCTTGGATAAGCCGATTTGCTTCTGGCTCAGTCGCCCGAATCGTCGTCGGATGGCTTGGCAGGGACAGAAGGAGCGGGTGCCTTTGGGGCGATACCCTTATGCGCTGGCTTGCGCTTTGCGCTGAGATAGTCCACCAGCGACTTGATTTCATCCGGCTGCAGTACATCGCCAAAGGCTGGCATTCCGTTGCCGCCTTCTCGGATCTGCTTTTCGATTCGGCCCTTGTGCCACTTTTTCCCCACGGTGGAGAGATCGGGACCGCGGTCGGTTCCTGTGAGATCGGCACCGTGGCAGTGCTGGCAGCCTTTGTCGTGAAAAACTGCGGCGCCGACGGCCTGGACCCGCTTTGACGAGGCATGGACAGTGTGCGGTGCGGCCGCGAGAAGCAAGCTGAGGAAGATAGCTCCCCCGGCGGCGATGGCCGTTGCGAGGTGGGGGCGGATTATCTGTGGCAGATGGGGAAGGTCGAATCTCATAGGGCCCGAGGAAGTGGTCTCTTCCCTATTGTGTACCACCACCCGCCATGTCCCCCGAGGTCGGGGCAACGGCGTCGACCTTCTTGATCGGAGCGTCTAGCTCGTGGACATGCCAGACGACGCTCTCATTCGCGATCTCGTTGTGGCCGCGGAGGTATTCGAGAGCGTAGGTAGCAGCGGTGGGGTCGTCCTTCTGGTCGGCGAAGATGGCGGCTTGCTCGGCGGCCTTGTCCTTCAGCTTCAGGCGGCGGTAGAGGATGGCGAGGTTGTAGTGCGCTGCGAGGTCGTCGGGGTCGATGCTCTGGACGTACTCGTACTCAGTGCGTGCAAGGTCATACTTGTGCTGCTGATAGTACGAGAAGCCGAGTTCGCGATGGGCGTCGCGGGACTGCGGGAAGAGCTTGATGACGCCCTGCAAGTCGATGATCGCGGTGTCGAGGTCGCCTTCGTTGCGTTCAACCAGAGCGCGATAGTAGAGGGCGCGGGCGTTGCCGGGTGAGAGAGAAAGCGCCTTGGCAAGGCTGGGGCGGGCGTCGTCATACTTTTCCCAGAGGATATCGACGATCGCCTGGTTGGTGAAGGAGTCGGCGTAGTCCGGACGCATCTTCTGGACGTGCTGGAAGGCGGCGACCGAGGCGGCGTACTGCTGCGCGTCGAGCAGAGCGATGCCGTAGTTGTTCCAACGCATCCACTCCTTGTTTTCAAGCTTTGCCTGGGCAGCGTCGAGCGGTGCAGGGGCGTTGTCGCCGATATGGATTGTCCGCGTCTGCGAGACCATGTCGACCACCGGCTGGACGTAGTGCTGCTTGTTCATGCCGAAGTCGATGAAGTGCTGATTGAAGCGGCGGTACTTCACGGTGGCGGTGATAGTCACGTCGCCCGAGGCCGGCAGGTGGAAGGAGTACCGGATGAGCTGCGAACGGCCTGACTGGATGGTGTTGTTGTAGGCGACGACGCGATTGTCCCAGACCTGGTGAAGGCTGTTGAGGCCGCCCTTCACGTTGATGAGGCGGTTGGTGAAGCTGTGGGCGCGCTCGTCGAGTTCGCCATTGGTCTTGAGGAAGCCGCTGTCGTCGATGATCTTGCCGTTTGAGTCCTTGACGGTGAAGGCGACCCAGGACTCGTACATATCGCGCTGCTCGGGAACATGGCTGTGGGCGATGCCCTTGTTCTGGATGATGACGTTGGCGGTGACGAGTTCTTTCGGAGCGACCTCGAAGCTGGTTAGGCCAAGCGGCGCGATGAGGGATTGCGGGTCGCCGGAGCCGGTTTGGGCAGCGACGCCGTCGGGCTGCTCGCCGTGCTCGAGAGCGAAGATGTCGACGTTGAAGACGTTCGCCTGAAGGAACTGCACGATGCGCGTGGCCTGCTCGTCGAAGCCGTAGATCTTCGGGATGACGGTGTTCGCGCCGAGCCAGCGATGCGAGGCGAGTTGGCCATTCTTTGCGCCATAGTCGGCCAGCTTCATGGGCTCGCGCTGCATGTGGCAGGTCTGGCAGGTAGAGACCGAGTCCTTCGTATAGAACGGCAGCGGCGATTGTTTGGCGAAGGAGGAGTTCTGCCACTCATCGTAGAGGAAGATGGCGCGTTGCCATTTGTAGCCGTTCAAGGTTTGCGGCAGGGCGGCCTTGTGGCAGGAGGCGCAGAACTCACTGGTCTTGTAGAAGTCCTTCATCACCGCCTTACTGTGGCGATCGAGGTGGGTGAGGATCTCGGCGTCGGTGACCGGGCGAGTGATGGGCTTGCCGTCTTCGTCGACCATCACGGCGGGAACGCCCATGACGTAGCTTCCGGTGCCGCGGGTGTCGCCTTTGGAGATGGAGTGGCAGACGCTGCAGGTGACGCCGTCCTGGTCGTAGGGTCGCTTCTTCGGTGCGCCTTCGGTGAGGGCGCCGGAGACGAGAGCGATGGGGTCGTGACAGCCCTCGCAGTGGCGGGAGAACTCAATTCCCTTCTCCTTATTCAGAAGGTCGACGTTGCGAAGGTAGTAGGGGACGCGGTTGGCGTTTGAGTGGGCGGACTCACGCCACTGCTGGTGGGCCTCCTGGTGGCAGTGGCCACAGTAGTCGGCGGTGTAGAAGCTTTTGGGGCTGATGAACTCGCCTGTGTCTGTGGTGGCGTTCGAGGGCAGGAACGGCTTGTCTTTGCCATACCGGAAGTTATAGCCGGTTGCGATCTTTTCGCTGAAGGCGTGGCGCGCGGCAGCTGCCTCATCGGCTTCGGTGCCGGCCTTTACCGTGCGATGGACGTCCGCGCCCCAAACCACAAGCATGGTCGCGGCAAGTAGCGCGGCAGAGACGTAAACCAGATGTCTTGAACTGAATCTTGAAAACGACTTGTATCTGCTAGTCAAACCCTGACCCACCCGGTTGCACACCGAAGAATCTTCCGGCAAGTATCCGGCTCCGCTGCTGCCGGAAGATTGCTTCTACGCGTGCTTATGAATGCTATTCCCTGAGTGTAGGGCTGCCTAGGTGGAAACTGGTCTCCACCTTTCGGTGGATGACCAATGGGTGATGCGCGTGAATCACTGCGCGGGCCAGAGCCAGGCAGCTCCTCGCACTCCACTGGAATCGCCGAACTTTGCCGGGACCAGGATCGCGTCCGCCTCGTGGCCAAAGACATACTTCGGCAGAAGGATCGGTAGATTCGTGTAGATGCGCTTGAGCAGCGAGAGACCTCCGCCGAAGACGAAGATATCGGGATCGAGAACGTTGATGATGTTCGAGAGGCCACGGGCGAGGCGGTCTTCGAGCCGGTCGAGAGCTTGAAGTGCCTCGACGTCGCCGGTCTCTGCGAGGGCGACGATTTGGCGGGTCGTGAGTGCCCTGCCGGTGACTTGGAGGAAGTCGCGTGCGACGCCTGTCCCGGAGGCCCACATCTCCATGCAGCCGAACTTTCCGCAGTAGCAGGCAGGTCCAGGGGACTCGTCGGTAGTGGGCCAGGGGAGGGGGTTGTGGCCCCACTCACCGCCGACGCCGTTGGGGCCGGCGTGAACCGTTCCGTCGATGGCGACTCCACCGCCGCAGCCGGTGCCAAGGATGACACCGAAGACGACGTGGTGGCCAGCGGCGGCTCCGTCGGTCGCCTCGGAGACGGCGAGGCAGTTGGCGTCGTTCGCAACACGGACCTCGCGTGCGAGTTCGGCGGAGAGGTCTTCGGCGAGGGGCTTGCCGTTGAGCCAGGTGGAGTTGGCGTTCTTAACCAGGCCGGTCCTGCGGGAGACGCTGCCGGGGATGCCAGCGCCTACGGTGCCAGTAGCGCCGGTCTCTGTCTCCAAACGACGAACGAGGCCGGCGATGGCGGCGATGGTGCCGGGGTAGTCTTCGCGCGGCGTGTCGACACGATAGCGCAACAGTTCCGTGCCTTTGTGGTCAAGTGCAAGAGCTTCAATCTTGGTTCCTCCAAGATCGATACCAATTCTCATCTCGGGGCAGTTCATAGCTCTCCTGAAGCTGGCACGAATTCTCTATCGAAGGCCAGAGCCATGATATCGTTCTCAACTGCTGAATATATCTACAGAATCGCATATTGAAGGGTGGTCCCGCCAGAGTAAATCACCGTTTCGAAGTTGGGCAAGGTTATGGCGATCTATGCTCTGATGGACACGAGGCTGGGCCACGCCCGCTTTTGGATGGAAAGATGCGCCGATTCATCAAGTGGGGCTCGTTGACATTACTGGCTGCGGCCCTGGGTAGTTACCTGGGCGATGCGGTGGTTTTACAGGTGAAGGTGCGGCGAGGGTCGGCTTATCGGGTTGTTCAGGTCGACCAGTTTTTAACCACCCCGTTGAAGGGGCAGAAGAACGAATATGACTATACAGGCCCGGTTCCCGTGACGTGCGTGCGGGCCATGTACCCGCAGCTTGGGTCGCGGCCCTGCTGGTGGGTGGAGCGGCATCGGTCGCAGTGGAATTAGTTTTTCAAACTGCCAAGAGTCATCATGGAACTCGTCAACTCTCTCGGTCATCCTGAGCGGAGTGGCTGGTGGAGATGCCGCAGGTTGAAAGGTCCGGGCGGTTTGAGTGATGTCAACTCTAACGGATCCTTCGACTGCGTTTGGCGCAAATACGCGCCAAACTCCACTCAGGATGACGGCGTTGGAATTCTTCACGGGTCGGATCAGGCGATACGGTCGACCGTGAGGACGGTCTGGTCGTCCTGCGGATGTGCACCTTTGCAGAAGCCGTTCATGGCGCGAAAGAGCGAGGGGACGGGATCCGGGCTGGCGAGGTAGCGGGTCATCTCTTCGGCACCGAACTGGGTACCGCTGGGATCTTCGGCCTCACTGATGCCGTCGCTGAGGAGAACGATGCGATCTCCGGGATCGAGTGTAATGAGTATCGCGTGGAACCGGGCGATCTCGAGCAGACCGACCGGCATGTCCCCGTCCTGGATTGTCTCGACCGTGCCGTTTGCCCGGACGATCATGGGAGAGACATGGCCTCCGTTGACCAGCTCAACCTGGGCCGGATCTCCGGGAAGCAGAGGGAAGGTGTAGCGCAAGATGGCAAGCGTAACGTACTTTTCGACGGGAGCGCGGGAACAGACAAATGCATTGACAGTCTGGACGGTGTTCGCCAGCGAGGTCACATGGGTGGCCTGCGCCGAAATCTGGGCGTGGAGCATGCCCTGCACCATCGAAGCCAGCAGAGCGGCGGGAACGCCCTTGCCGCAGACGTCGCCGACAAGAGCGACAAAGCCATCCTCGACAGGGATGACGTCGTAGAAGTCGCCGCCGACGCCGGTGCAGGGAACGCTGCGGGCGGCGAGGCGCACGCCGGGGAACTCGGGCAGTGTCTGCGGGATGATCTGCTGCTGAATGGCGGCGGCGATCTCCAGTTCCTTGCGGAGCAGGGCGGATTCGCGCTCGGCCTCGATCATGCGCAGGTTTTCGAGCAGCGTTGCGGCTTGGTGGGCAAGCGCCTGGAGGATCTGCTTGCCGGTGCGAGTGAAGTCGTGGGTGATGGAGCGGCTGTCGAGGTAGAGCACGCCAAGCAGGCGGTCGGAGTTCTGGCCGCGCAGTGGGATCGCGACCACGGAGCGGATGGCGTTCAGGATTAGGCTTTCGTGGCCGCGGGCCGCATCAGGGCTGATGTTCGAGAGAATGAAGTCAAGATGCGATTCCGCAGCCTCGCGGACGATGGAGTAGGAGATCGCGGGTCTATCCGACCGTTCGCCATCGATGGGGGCCAGCGGCACGGAGGCGGTGGTCGCGTTTCCATCCTTGTCCTGCCAGCTCTCGAGGCGAAGAGTGTCGGCGGTCGCTCCGAGGAAGACGAAGCCGCGTTCCGCTCCGGTGAGCCGCAGGGTGTATTCCAGCATGGTGCGAAGGACGTCGTTGACCGCGCCGTAGCTATTGAGGCTCTGCGCAGCTTTGAGGAAGAGCGCCAGGGTCTCGAGTTCTGATTGGCCGCCCATGGCCAGGGCAACTTGGGTCTTATCAAGTCCCAGACCAGACCCCGGACCGGAGGACTTGGTGATCTGGGCGAGCAACGTGCGGGTGCTGCTCTCTTCCTCTGCCTGCTCGAAGAGCAGCATGTCGCGCTCCCCAGCATCGGGGAAGAGGGCTATGCGGTCGCCGGGGCGAAGACGGGTGGTCGAGACACGCACGCCGTTGACGAAGGTGCCGTGTCGGCTGGCGGTGTCGCGGAGGAAATAGCCGTCGGAGTCGCGGTCGATCGCGGCGTGCTCGCGCGAGACGTGTGGGTGGCCTATGGTGAGGTGGCAGTCGTGGCCGCGACCCAGCGTGAAGGGCACATGATCCACAGGAACAGTGCGCCGGGTGCCCTCGCTGTGCAGGACAATCTGGGGTGACGATCTGGATGCGGGGGTCATGGCCTGGAGTTACCGCCGGGAATACCCTACGGGCGGGCTTGAATCGGATGGTATCACCGAGGCGTAGTTACGAGGGATTGCGGCATGGTGGCGGTCGATCGAAGGCGAAGTGCATGGGGTCTTATAATCCGATTGACCCGCATGGATGAAGACCGCACGCTCGACATGAATACGCTGCCCTCCACGCCGAGGGACGTTCCAGCGGCGCGCGATGCCTGGGGAAGGTTCAAGCTGCTGGCGCGGGTGGGCCAGGGCGGGTTTGGCGAAGTCTACCGAGCGTGGGACCCGGACCTGGAACGCGAGGTCGCATTGAAGCTGCTGCTGCCTTCGCCAACGGGCAACGGCCAGACAGACGAGGAGTACAAGGCGATGCTGCGCGAGGCGCGGGCGTTGGCGTCGGTTCGGCATCCGAACATCGTCCCGGTCTACGGGATCGACCGGCATGATGGGCGCGTCGGCTTCTGGACGGACTTCGTCAAAGGCAAGACGCTCTCGGCGCTGCTGGGATCGCAGGGGGCTTTCGGATATCGCGAGGCGGTACTGATTGGCCTTGACGTGACGCGGGCATTGAGTGCGGTGCACCGCTCGGGGCTGCTGCATCGTGACATCAAGGCAGAGAACGTGATGCGCGAAGAGGGTGGCCACATCCTGCTGATGGACTTCGGGCTGAGCACGCTGCCGCACCGGCAGGAGGACATTGCGGGAACGCCGAACTACATGGCGCCGGAGTTGTGGCAGGGCAAGACGGCGACCGTTGCGAGCGACATCTACTCCATGGGCGTGCTGCTGTTCTACCTGGTGACGGGCGAGTATCCGGCAAGGCTCGGCGGGCTTTCGCGGGCAGAGGCGACGGCTGCCCTGGCGCAGAAGCGGACGTTGATGGATCTTCGCAGCGACCTGCCAGACCAGTTTTTGCGAGCGGTAGGCCGAGCGATCGAGACCGATCCTGCGAAGCGGTTCAGCAGCGCGGGGCAGTTGTCGGAGGCGCTGGCGGAGTGCATTGGGACGGCGGTGCCTGTAGAGGCTGTTGCTCTGACCCCGCTCCCCGTGGAGCCGCCACGCAATACGAGGCCCTGGCAGTTGAGAGTGGCGGTCGCGGCGCTGGTTCTGGGAGCGGCGGCCTTCAAGACGCCGATGGTGCGGGGATGGCTTCATCTGGATGAGGCATCGAAACATGCGGTCGTGGCGGGCGCTCCGGCAGATATTGACGCGGAGTATTCAGAGGCAAAGGGCCTGCTGAGTAAGTCCTACAAGGACTCGAACCTCACAGAAGCGATAACAAAGTTTCAAGACATCCTGAAGAAGAATCCGGATTTTGCGCTGGCCCAGGCTGGGCTCGGAGCTGCGTACTTTAAGCAGTACAAGAACGACTCGAGCCAAGGGAGCCTGCTGGATTCGGCAAAGAGCGCGACCGACGAAGCGCTGAGGCTCGACCCAGCCAGCGCCCCCGCACTGGTGACGCGGGCGCAGATCGAAGCGGTTGGAGGGAAGACAGATCTGGCGGTGAGGGATGCGAATCAGGCTCTAAAACTCGATCCGAGAAGCGCCGATGCGTATGCCGCGCTGGGCGAGGTCTACCAATCGCAGGGCAGGGGCAAAGATGCGATCGAGCAGATAAAACAGGCGATCGACATTGCGCCTGAGAACTCAATGTGGCCGTTGCGGCTGGGACACTATTACATGCTGGCGGGGGACCTTCAGGATGCGGCGGCGCAGTGGAAGAACTCGGTACGGATCGATCCGCAGAACACCTTCGCGTTATACGATCTTGGTCTCGTGAACATGCGCTTGAACAAGTTAGACGATGCGCGGGAAGACTTCCAGAAGGTATTGAGTCTGCAGCCGGATGCCTATAGCTACCGGGCCTTAGGTACCGTGTTTCAGCTGCAGGGCAATTACACAAGCGCAGCGGAGATGGATGAGAAGGCGATTGAGCTAGACCCCTCGGACTACCAGGCATGGGGAAGCCTGGGTAGCGTCTATATCTGGAGCGGCGACAAACACGAACAGGCGGAAGCAGCCTATCGCAAGGCCATCGAGCTTGCGGAAGGCCAGCGACGGAAGACACCGGAGGACGCAGAGGTGTTGGCGGACTTAGCCAGCCTGTATGCCTCGATTGGCAATGTTGAAAGTAGCCTCCTACTGGCGCGCAAGGCCCTCGGTCTTTCCCCGGATGACCCAAACATCAGCTACTCGGTCGCCTACAGTTACGAAGTTGCGGGGCAGCGCAGCAAAGCCATAGCGCTATTTGCAAAGGCAGTGGCTCGGGGAACACGCGGTAACGAGTTTCAACGAAGCCCGGAACTCGCGAGGCTTCGCAGCGATCCGACGTTTCAAGTCGCGCTTGATAAGGCGAAGGCAGAACTCGCTGTGGACAGCAAGACCAAATTGAACTAACGTGAGGCACACCATGGCGCATACAGAAGTCTTTATCTCGAACGATGCAGGAACGCTGGTACCGAGTCAGCCGTCGGTCGCAGTGAGCAACGGCGATACGCTAGCGTTCTCTGTGTCCAACGCTGGCCCAGTCGTGGCATTCTTTTCACCGGCCGCAATCACCGCACTAACCCCCGCCCCAACCGGACCTATTCCGCTCAATCCGCAAGGCCCCACGGTCTTTACCTTCACAACCTCTGATTCAGGTGCCTACAGTGTCTTCTTTGAGACGACCGTGGATGCCGCAGTTCCCGATTTTCCAGTTACGAAATCGAATTTTCTTCTATTAGAGATTGACACCGACGGAGTCGGTTTTGGAGGCCCCATCAACCACTCAAGGGGTGGCTGACGATTCTCCGTGTGGCCTTAGCCTATTTGGGCTACGCGCAGGCGCACCGCAGGGTCGCCTAGGACGGTGTAGTTGCGGGCGTCGTCGCTGGCGATGTGCATTCGGAGGGCGGCGTTCGCGACTGGGGCTGGGGTAGCGTTGTGCAGCAGGCCTTCGATAGCACCCCAGGTGGTGCTGAAAGAGTCGGCGGCGAGGCCGGCGCGGTTCCCCTGCATCAGGAGTTCGAGCGGGGTGCGGAGTAGCTGGACTTGCGAGGTTCCGCTGGTGTCGACGAAGCCGTATTTGAAGGCGCGGTCGACGTGGCCTATTACGGCTAAGGCTCCGTGGGCGAGCAGCGCCTGTGCCAGCTTCGAAATGAGCGGGGCTTTGGCGATCATTATGGGAGAGCCGTCGGCGTTGGCTGAGTAGCTGTCGATAGCCGGACAGCCGGCGCTGAAGCAGGCGAAGAGAAAGACCATCATGCCGGGGAGGATGTTCTGAGTGGGGATGTCCTCGGCCTGGAAGAGGTCGCCGGAGGCGGCGGGCTGGTTGGGAATCCATGACTGGGTGATGAGCGCGCCTTGCGTGCTGCGCTGATAGGCTATGTCCTCGTCGGTGACGGGTGGTGAAGTTTCGGCTCCATGGGAGCCGGTGAAGAGGACGGAGGCTGCGCCGCGCGTGCCGGTGAGGATGTCGAGCAGGCGGGCCTTGGTGGCGTCGGCGCGCAGGGAAAAGTCGACGCCGAAGCCCCAGTCCTGTCCGAGCGGTGCCTGGGCAATACCGTCGGTGGCCTGGAAGTCTCCGGAGACGGCGTTGGCGAGCATGGTGGTCGCGACGTCGCCCTGGTTGCTGGTGATCCAGACGGCGGTCTGAGCGGGCTGCACAGGCAAGGACGGGGCGGTGGGGGCGGCGGGATCGACCTCCTGCGCGATGACCTGGGCGGCGTAGCGGCCGTAGTCGGCGAGGTCGTCGAAGTAGAGGCGGCCGACGAGCCACTGGGCACTGAGATCGGACTGGAAGCTGAAGGGGATGCGCTCCGGCGAGCCGACGATGAGGACGTAGTAAGGGATAACGCTGGGGACGACGGGAGCGGTAAGTGATGTGCCGTGCTGCTGAGTCCATTGCTGGGCGGTCTGCGATGTTCCGTCGGGATTGAGCAGGACGCCGCCGGTTGCGGGGTCGGAGCCTTCGAAGATGCGGAAGAGCGGCTTGCGTCCCGGGATGGCGCGCTTAGACACCTGGCGCTGGCGGAGGTCGAGCAGGGGCTGAAGCTGCTGCTTGATGGCAGGGTCGGAATCGGAGGCAAACAAGACGGCCCAACCGGTCTGGCAGAGGTTGTTGCGGTCGGCTACGCTGCCGTCGGGGCCGAGGGTCATGACGACCTGGACGCGGGCCAGGGCGGGGCTGATGGGCTGGTCCGATGCCCGACCGGCGAGGATGTGGTCCACGTCGGCTTGTGTGAGTGGCGGGTGGGGAGCTCCGGTGTCGACGCGGACGCCCAGCGGGATTGGGAGAGCGTTCGGGTCGTTGATTGGATCAGGCATCGTTGCTCCTCACTGTTTGCACCTTCTGGCGATCGCGACGGGCGTTCAAGGCTGAAAGGGGCCAGCGGGTAGGGTGTCGCGAAGTCTCTCGGGGTCCTTCGACTGCGTCTGGCGCAAAGTGCGCGCCAGACTTCGCTCAGGATGACGGCTTTAGAACAGGACGCTCATCCTACAGATCGAGCAGGCAGCTTTCTGGGCCGGTCTCAAAGACTACTGGGCCTGTGGATTCAGCGTTTGAACCGCCACCGAGTACAGGTGCCGCAAAGGTGATGTTATCGGCATCTGCGAAGGCCCAGGTTCCGGTTCCAGCTCCCAGATCAGCGCCGGGTGTGGGCTGCCAGGTGAGGAGCATCGCCTTGAAGCCGAAGTTGGCGGCCGTGGGGGGCGTGGTGGCGCTCTCAAAGGTGACGGCGGAGTTGGTGGCGGAGGATGGCTTGACGCTGACATTGCCGCCGATAATGCCGTTGATCTCTGGCGCGCTGAGCGAGACGCCGTTGCCGTTCGAGTCCGTCGCGGTGACGGTAATGGAGGTGGAGCGGATGACCTCGGTGATGATGTAGACCTGTGAGCCTTGGTCGAGGAAGCGGTGCCTAGTCTCGGGGTTGCCCACGTTGAGCTTGCCTTCGGTGAGGTAGTCGCCGATGAGGCCGGTGTCGATGGAGACGGTGGTCACGCCGGTGTAGTTGAACTGGAGGGACTTAGCGTTGGTGTGGCTGAGGTCGAGCGACGGCGCGCTGGCACCGAAGACAGCGAGCGCTCCCTTGAGCAGGTCGAGGCCGAAGCCGAGGTCGAGCTTATTGCTGTGCGTGTTGTTCAAGCTGGCGGCGACGCTGGGTGGGCCGGGGGTGGGGACTGGAGCGGCGGTCTTCCAGAAGGTGGAGATGGTTCCGATCTTGCGCAGCTGAGGACTGGAGCTGTCGTGGGCGAGCAGGTCGAGTGGGGCGATGTCCGTGCGCGGCACCTTGATGACGTTGTAGCCGAGGTCGTTCAACTTCGAGATGCTGGGGTCCTTCTGCTTGGGGCTCATGGCTCGCTCTTTCTCTTGCTGAAGTTCGACACTGGAAGAGTACATGATTGGAAGCGGCCTTCGTGGAAGCGATATGGTAGCGTGATCTCCATGTCGCAATACCGCAAGACGGCGATCGTTCGGCTGGTTTTGCCCAGCGGAGATTCGGGCCAGAGCCTCCCCCTGACGACTGACCGGGCGTATGGGGTCTTCGTCACGATCGACGGGAAAGACTCTCCTGCTGGATACTTTCGATCTCCTATCAACGACGACCAGTGGCGTGACTTCCGCAACAAGCTGAGCAGTTGCAATACCGTCCGTCCGAGCGTGAATGACCCGGCGGCGGACGATCTTGCGTTTCGCAATGCGATGGCGATCCAAGACCTGGGGACAGCCTTGTTCGTAGCACTCTCGGGATTGAATAAGGAGACGGCAGCGTTCCTTTCGCCCGATGGAGGAGTGGCAAGGCGACTGGTGATCCAGACGCAGCGTACAGAGCTTCACCTGTTGCCGTGGGGAGCGATGTGCGATGGCGACGGAAAGCTGCTGGCCTCGCGTGATCTCTCGATTGTGCAGTCGTGGGATGACTTTTCTGACGCGCAGACGGTGACGAAGTCCCGGCTGACGCTGACGCGGGTGCAGGGGCCGGGGACGCCCAACGCGACGGCAAACGCGGTGACGCAGGTGCTGACGCAGTCTGGCGTGATCGACATGGTCAACGCGCAAACTCTTGCAGCGGCGACGGATGTTTTGACGGAAGCCCTGACTGGTCCGGATATTTTGCACGTCGAGGCGCATGGTGATGACACGACCCACCAGGTGGGCGGCGTGAGTTCGACTCGCTTTGCGCAGCAGTATGGCCAGCCCCGGATGGCTATGCTTTGGAGCTGCTTTTCAGGGGCGGCAAACTCGTGGGGAGACTCGCCCGCGTTGTGGCTGCACCGGGATGGAGCGGCGATGGTGCTGTCGTTCCAGGCGGAGTTGCATGTGCTGGATGCCGCGAGCATTTCTCAAGGGTTCTACGGCGAGGTGTTTGGGCCGGCGGCCAGCCGCGATCCGGAGACGGCGCTGGTTCATGCACGTGGCACGAAGTTTACCGAGGCGTTTCAGAACGCTTGCTGGGCTTCGATGACGGTGTATCTGCGAAGTCCGCTGGACCTGAGCGCGCTGCCGCTGAACGGACCCCGCGTGCCAACTTCGCAGTGGGATTTTGCGGCGCTGGCGAGCCCACCTCCGACGCCACCAGCTGTCGCCGCGACCGAGACTGCTCTGCCACCGCCTTCGTTCTCTTATTCGACGCCGCAGGCGCAGAGCAGCATTAGCGTGGCGCTCGGCGATGTGGCAGCGGCGGGCGCTCAGGATAGTGCGGGCGAGCAACCTGCAGCCACGGCGACTGTCGATGACGACCCATGGGTCGCGGTGGAGAAACAAATCTGCACCATGCAGCCGGGATCGTGGAAGCAGATGGCTGAACCGCCGGTGCTCGCCGATCCGGCGGCTCAGATTCCTCTTTGGGTGGCTGCGGGATGGCGTGGCAACGTGATCCGGCTGGACGGCAGCGTCGATCCAATATCGCGCGAAGTCCTCTCCGATCTCGGCCTGCTCAAGTCGCTTCCGGCCAACATCAATGCGGCGGAAAAGCTGGTGTGGTTCTTCGGGAAGATTGCGCGGTTTGGGGCTCCGTTGATTGTGTGGACGAACAGCGAGCCGCTACACATCGAGTTTTTGAAGACGATTGCGCCAAGTCCGGCACTTACGTTTCTTCTGCTGATCGGCCCTGCGCCAGAGGAGACGCTGCCAGGGCTGGTCGACCAGAACCGTCTCGACGATGCCAGGGCGTTCTGCGAGACACTGCCTGCGGATACGGTCTCCGACGAGGTGCTGTCGGCTGCTTACTATGCCTGCGTGCGAGGAGTTCAGCCGGAGCAGGCCAAGCAGTATCTGAACCGCCTCACGAGCTTCCAGGAATGGCTGCTGCTGACCGGTAATCTGTACAGCCGGGATGACAAAAACGCGATGACGCTTGCCGAGCTACTGGAGTTTGGGAGCAGGTTCGTCAGCGGCGATCCAACGACGACGCGGCAGATGGAGTTTTCTCTGTTGCGCAAGCCGGAAGACTTTTACCGGCTGGCGATGAATCAGCCGACAGCTACGAGCTCTCTGCGGGAGACGGCGCGGGGGAAGCACGAACTTGGGTATCTGCTGCAGGAGCAGGGCCAGGCGGGGACGGCCGAGGCGTTCTACCGGCTGGCGATCGCGGACCTGGGAGCTTGCGATGATGCGAGCGAGGGGGCGGCCCACGACTCGCGGTGGTACTTCGCTATGTCGGCTGTGCTGCGCGACCTTGCGGACCTGCTTTCGGAGCGAGCGGACCGGCTCGATGAGGCATTGGCGTTGCTGCAGCGAGCGATGACGATCCAGGCGTTCCGGGGGATGAGTCTGCAGCTTGCGTACTCGGAGACGACGGCGGCGAGGATTGCGCTGACAGGGTGCCACCACACGCTGGCGATCGACCATGCGCTACGCGCTGCGAACCGGATGGAAGAGTGCGTGAATTGGAGTGGCTGGGGAAAGGCGCTGGGGATACTGTTCGACTCGCTGGCCGAGACGCGCGAGACGGCGCGGATGATCAGCCTGGCAAACCTTGCCAACGAAAAGATCCGGGCGACGAACCTGAGCAAAGGCAACATGGAGAAGCTCGAACGGACGTTCAAGTTTGAAAAGGCGAAGGCGCACTGGATCGCCGGCGAGCTGACGGAGGCACGCGACGAGCTGGAGGATATTCACAGAGAGACCGACGAGAACGAAAAGGGAGTAATGGACCGGGAGATTGATCGACTATTGACGTTTCTGCGCGTGGCTCGACCAGCGGTGGAATCTGTACCTCGATCGGTGCAAGCGCCGCGGGCACGCAAGACAATTTGATCGGGGACGGGGCCATGGCGGAGTTTCGACACGCGATCCTTTTCACCGGGCACATGATTGACGCGCCCGGCCGAGTGAAGGAGCGCTTCCCTGCCCGCGCGGAGGATGCGGGACGGCGCGCGATTACGAAATCCGTAGAAAACTTGCTAACGGCGATTGGCCAGGAATCCGTGGTTGGGATTGCGGGAGGTGCCAGCGGCGGCGACATTCTGTTTCATGACGTCTGCGAGAGCTTCAAGGTGCCTACCTTGCTCCGGCTAGCACTTCAGGTTGAAAAGTACCTTGAGACTTCCGTCGCTCCTGCAGGCGGCGATTGGGTGGAGCGATTTCATATGCTGCTCGCTCGACTCGGGCCAGGGGCGATCGCGGTGCTCGATGACTCGGTTGAACTACCTGAGTCTCTGACCGAAGGGGCATCACTGAACATCTGGCAGCGGACGAATCTCTGGATGGTCGATGAGGCGATTCAGCTCGCTCCGCAGCGAACGTTGCTGGCACTGTGGGATGGCAAAGCGGGTGATGGGCCCGGGGGGACGGAGCACCTGGTGCAACTGGCACCAAGTTTCGACATCGACGTCGCGCCCATCATCAGAACGCAAGCCCTGGTTACGCCGCTCGCGTGAACCATGGCAGGAACGATGAGATTCATGTGAAGTAGAACGGGGTTCTCTACAATGGGACGGCCAGCAACCACCATTCATAACGAGGTCCACCAAATGCCCTGTCTTCCCATGGAATTGAAACACATCCCTCTCTTCTCGCTGCTCGATGAGGACGAGCTGGCGATTCTTGCTGCCCAGGTGGAGGTGCGAAAGTTCGCGGCACGACAGCGTATCTACAAGATCGGCGACATTGGCAAGAACGCCTTTGTGGTGATGTCTGGCACGGTGCAAGTGACAACCGTGGATAGCGACCACCAGGAGGTGGTCCTGCACCAGCCGGGCCATGGCGAGTTCTTCGGATTTGCGTCAATGCTGGAAGAGACGCCACACCAGACCAATGCCATGGCGTTGAACGATGTCGAGTGCGTCGAGATCGACCGCAACGACATTTCGGTGCTGCTGCAGAAGAAGCCGATGGCGGGAATGGATCTGCTGACCGTGATCGGACGGCAGTTTCACGCGACCCAGGAGCTGGTTCGGCTACGCGCCAGCAGGAATGCGAATGAGTTGATCGATGAAGACGAGACCTTCGGCGAGAGAATCGCAGACAAGGTGGCGCAGTTCGGCGGATCGTGGACCTTCATCATCGCGTTCGGCATCACGTTGAGCGTGTACACGGCGATCAACGTGTATCTCAGGGGCAAAGCATGGGATCCCTATCCGTTCATTCTCCTGAATCTCTTCCTGTCGATGCTGGCCGCAATCCAGGCCCCGGTAATCATGATGAGCCAGAACCGGCAGGACTCGAAGGACCGTGTCCGCAGCGAGCTTGATTACGAAGTAAATCTGCGCGCTGAGACGGAGATCCAGGCCGTATCGAGCAGGCTGAATCTGCTGACCGATAAGATTGGCGATCTTGACGACCTTCTGCGCGCCGTCAAGCAGGACGGCGCGCAGAAGTAGCGCTACTGCTGAATCGTCGTATCGGGCTTGGTGAGCTTCTGGCTTACCTGCGCGGGGGTTGGGAGTTGGGTGCGATCCCATCCTCCTCCGAGCGCCTGGATCAGATTGACTGAGTAGGTCATCTGCTGAATCTGGAGCTGGGTCACGGTCTGTTGATCGGTGAGTAGAGTGGTCTGGGCGATGACGACGTTCGAGTAGGGATCGAGACCAAGCTTGTAGCGGTCGAGAGCGAGCTGGACGTACTGCTCCGCAGTGACCTGCGCCTGCATCTGCTGGGCGATCTGGTTGGAGCCGATGCGCAGGTTCGAGAGCGCGTCTTCTACCTGCTGGAACGCTGTGAGCACGGTCTGGCGGTAGGTGGCGACGTTCGCGTTGTAGGTTCCGATGTACTGGTTGACCGTGGCGCGCCGGAGGCCGCCATCGTAGATGGTCTCGGAGACGCTGGGCCCGATGGACCAGAAGCGGCTGGAGATGTCGAAGAGATGCTTGAAGGTGGAGCTCTCAAAACCGCCGGTCGCGCTGAGCGTAAGCGCAGGATAGTAGGCGGCGGTGGCTACGCCAATCAACGCGTTCGATGAGGCCATGGTGCGTTCGGCGGCGGCGATGTCCGGGCGCCGCTCCAGCAACTGCGAAGGCACGCCGACGGGAACGGCTGGTGGAGGAATGATGGAGGGCCTTACCGGGATGGTGAAGCTGGAGGCGTTGGTGCCGATGAGAACCGCGATGGCGTGCTCGTACTGCGCGCGGGCGGTGCCGATGCCGATGGCCGTGGCCTGGGCATTCTGAAGTGTGTTCTGTGCTTCGACGACGGAGATCTGGTTATCGACGCCGGTCTCGTAGCGGCTCTTCGTGATGTCAAGGGCGTTCTGGTCGGCGGCGACGGTGTCTGCATAGAGCTTTACCAGGGCGTCCTGTCCGCGGAGTTCGAAGAAGAACTGGGCAAGCGATGCCTGCTCGGTGAGGCGCTCGTTCTCGAGGTCGGCGGCGGAGACCTGGGCGTTGTACTGGTCGCTGCGGATCTGGTTGCGGATCTTGCCCCAGAGGTCGGGTTCCCAGCTTAGATCGAGCGGCAGGCTGCCAAGCGAGCTCTGGCGTCCGGTCGTGGTGGTGACGGTTGAGCCTGTTGTCCCAGTGCCCGTGCCTGTGCTGCCGCTGTTTCCCGTCCCAGTCGAGGTACTGGAATTGGTGAGGTTCGAGGATGAGCGGGTGCGGGTGTACGCGGGCGTTGTGCCCAGCGTGGGATAGAGCTGCGAGCGTGCTTCTGCGATGAGAGCGCGGGCGACCATGAAGTTTTCGAAGAACTGCTTGATGTTCTGGTTATCGATGTTGAGGCGATCTTCGAGTGCGTTCAGTTCGGGGTCGTTGTAGATCTCCCACCACTTGCCACGAAGCATGGCGTCCTGCGGTTCCGCGACCTTCCAGCCATCGTAAGCGGGCGCGGGAACGACCTGGGGATTGGTGGCGTTGATATCAGCTTTGATCACGGCTGGCGGCGGATTGGTCGCTACCGGGAGCTCGCGATAAGCGGGTGGCGCGGTCTGCGCAGCGGTGGGCGGAACGTTGTACTTGGGCCCAACCCGGCATCCGGAGATCAGGCAAAGCAGAGCGACGGAGAGTGCCGTTGCGGTGGGGCGAAGAGCGATTTTCATAGTTGCATTCGATTCGTAAGAGCTAGTCTGCATGGCCGGCAAGCGGACCTCCTGCGTGGAAGCGGCCCTTGCTCCAGCCCCGGTTCTTGACCCAGAGGCGGAGCCGGTCGAGTTCGAGGTAGATGACGGGCGTCGTGTAGAGGGTGAGCATCTGGCTCACGATGAGACCGCCGACGATGGTGATGCCGAGCGGACGGCGGAGCTCTGACCCAGTGCCGGTGCCAAAGGCCAGCGGCAGGGCTCCGAAGAGCGCGGCCATCGTCGTCATAAGGATGGGCCGGAAGCGCAACATGCAGGCTTGGAAGATCGCATCTTCGGTGCTGAGACCTTCGCGCTCGGCCTGCAGCGCAAAGTCGATCATCATGATGGCGTTCTTCTTGACGATACCGATGAGCAGGACGATGCCGATGATCGAGATGACGTTGAGGTCGATCTTGAAGAAGAGCAGGGCCAGCATAGCGCCGACACTGGCCGAGGGAATTGTGGAGATGATAGTGATGGGGTGGACGAGACTTTCATACAGAATGCCGAGCACGATAAAGACGGCAAGCAGAGCTGTAACGATGAGTATCCCCTGCGTGCTGAGCGACTGCTGATACGCGAGCGCCGTGCCTGCGAAGACGCCATGGACACTGGTCGGCGCGCCGATCGTCCTCTTCATCTCCTCGATCTCGACGGTAGCCTGCGAGAGCGGGACCCCTGGGGTGAGATTGAAGGACACTGTCACCGAGGGAAAGAGGCCGGTGTGGTTGATGCTGAGCGGCGTGGTGCCCGACTTCGACGTGGCGAACGTATAGAGCGGCGTGTTTCCCGTGGCTGTCTTGCTGGAGCTGTTCCCGTTGTGGAAGTAGATGCTCTTGAGGCCAGCGGGGCTCTCCAGATACTCAGGCGCGTTTTCCAGGATGACGTAGTACTGGTTGAGCTGCGTATAGATCAGCGAGACCTGAGACTGACCGAAGGCAGCGTAGAGCCCGGAGTCCAGCGACTGTGCGGTCAGACCGAGCCGGGCTGCCGTCGGACGGTCGTAGGTGACAAGCTCCTGGAGGCCGCCATTCTGCTGGTCGGAGTTGACATCCTGAAAGCCGGACAGCTTTCGCATCTCTGCCTGGATCTTCGGAGCCCACACATTGAGATCGGAGACGTTGTCCGCCTGAATGGTGTACTGGTACTGAGCGTTTCCGCCGCGGCCACCAATTCGAATGTCCTGGCCAGCCTGCATGAAGGATGAGGCGATGGGGAGCCGGGCAAGCTTTGGACGGATGCGGCCGATCACCTCGGAGGAGGTGATCTGGCGATCGCCTGGACCCGATCCGATAGGCTTCAGCGAGGCGAAGATAAATCCGCCGTTGGTGGCACCACCGCCGCCGGTGAATCCGATGGAGTGCTTCACTGCGGGATCTTTGCGGATCGTATCGATGATCTGCAGCAGAGAGTCGCGCGTGGCGGGAAAGGATGAGTCCTGCGGCCCTTGAATGCCGCCGAAGATAAGGCCATTGTCCTGCTGCGGGAAGAAGCCGGTCGGCGACTTCTTCACAAGGACGACATTGAATGCGACGGTGAGCAGCCAGACCGTGAGGATCAGCCCGGGGTTGTCGAGTACCCAGTGCAGGCTGCGGCGATAGACCGAAAGCACCCAGTCAAAGAAACGCTCACTAAGGTTATAGAGCCGACCGTGAGTGATGTGCTTCTCGTCCTTGAGCAGGTAGGCGCACATCATCGGCGTGGTGGTGAGCGAGATCACCATCGAAACCAGGATGGCAGTCGACAGCGTGACCGCGAACTCGCGGAAGAGTCGCCCGACGATACCGCCCATCAGCAATAGAGGGATGAAGACGGCGATGAGAGAGATGCTGATGGAGAGGACGGTGAAGCCGATCTCCTGTGCGCCTTTGAGCGTCGCCTGCATGGGTGACATGCCGTCTTCGAGGTGGCGGGTGATGTTCTCCATGACGACGATAGCGTCGTCGACCACGAAGCCAGTGGAGATGGTGAGCGCCATCAGCGAGAGGTTGTCGAGCGAGAAGCCCAGAAGGTACATCACGGCGAAGGTGCCGATGAGCGAGACGGGAACGGCAACAGCGGGAATCAGCGTGGCGCGCCAGTTGCGAAGGAACAAGAACACCACAAAGATAACCAGGACGATCGAGATGAAGAGGGTCTTTTCGACATCAGAGACCGATGCCCTGATGGTGGTGGTGCGGTCCATCATGACATCCATCTCAATGCCATTGGGGATGGAAGCTTTGAGCGCGGGAAGAGCCGCGTAGATACGCTCAACGGTATCGATGATGTTCGCGCCGGGCTGGCGGATGATCGGCATGACCACCGCGCGTTTGCCGTCGAAGTAGCCGGCGGTGCGGGTGTTCTGTACGGAGTCGATAACGTCGGCGACGTCTTCAAGGCGTATGGCCGCGCCATTGCTGTAACCGATGACGATCGGCTTGTACTCCTCGGCGTGGGAGATCTGGTCGTTGGCGAGGATGTCCATCGTCGTCTGGCCGTCGGAGATCTGGCCCTTGGCAAGATTGGAGTTCTGCAGACTGAGGACGGATTGGATGTTCGACATCGCCAAGCCATAGCTGGCGAGCTTGTTGGGATTCACTTCGACGCGGACGGACGGCAACGTTCCGCCGCCAGCGCTGACCTGGCCCACTCCCTGAATCTGCGAGAGCTTCTGCACGATGACTGTGGAGGCTTCGTCGTAGACCTTGTCGGGACCGTACTTGTCGGAGGTCAGCGCCAGGATCATGATGGGCGAATCGGCGGGATTGACCTTGCGATACGTCGGGTTGCCAGGAAGGTTCGCAGGTAGATAGGCGCGCGCTGCGCTGATGGCAGCTTCGACGTCGCGAGCCGCGCCGTCGATATCGCGTGAGAGGTCGAACTGGATGGTGATGTTCGTCGATCCGAGGCCGCTCGAGGAGGTCATCTCGGTGACGCCGGCGATGTGGCCCAACTGACGTTCCAGAGGCGTGGCGACGGAGGACGCCATGATCTCCGCGCTTGCGCCGGGCAGGCCGGCGTTTACGTTGATGGTGGGGAAGTCGACCTGCGGCAGCGGAGCGACGGGAAGGAAGTTGAAGGCGATCGCCCCGGCGATGGCAGTCGCGATCGTCAGCAGTGTGGTCGCTACCGGTCGACGGACAAAAGGCGCGGAGATGTTCATACGCCTGCCTCAGCTTCGGCGTGGGTCGCGTGTTGAGGCTCATTGCCCGTCCGACTTCCTTTGGCGCGCTTCGAGAAGCGGCCTGCAAGGTTATCGAAGAAGATGTAGATGACCGGAGTGGTGTAGAGCGTCAGCACCTGACTGACGAGCAGGCCGCCGACCATGGCGATGCCGAGTGGGCGGCGAAGCTCTGAGCCGATGCCGTGGCCGAAGGCAAGCGGGAGGCCGCCGAGCAGCGCGGCCATCGTCGTCATCATGATGGGACGGAAGCGCAGAAGGCAGGCCTCGTAGATAGCCTCGGTTGAGGACTTGCCGTGCTCACGCTCCGCCTCGAGGGCGAAGTCCACCATCATGATGCCGTTCTTTTTAACGATACCTATGAGCAGCACGATGCCGATGATGGCTACGACGCTGAGGTCCTGCTTGAAGAGAATGAGTGAAAGGAACGCACCCACACCGGCGGAGGGCAGCGTCGAGAGAATCGTGATGGGATGAATGAAGCTCTCGTAGAGCACGCCAAGAACGATGTAGACGGTTACCAGCGCAGCGAGGATGAGAATGGGCTCGTTCGAGAGCGAGTTGCGGAAGCTGGCGGCAGTACCCTGGAAGTCTGCCTGCACGCTGGCGGGCATCTTCGTGCCATTGATGGTGAGTTCTTTCTGGATCTTGTCGACCTTATCGATGGCGCTGCTCAACGACGCACCGGGTGCAAGATTGAAGGAGACGGTGATCGCCGGAAACTGGCCCTGGTGAGTGATCGAGAGGGGCGACGTGGTCGTCTCAAAGTGCGAGAACGCGCTGAGCGGAATGGCATTGCTCTTGGCGGAGCTGGTGGTGCCGGCTGAGCCGGAGCCGCTGGTCGTCGAGGTACTGGTGGTGGACTTCAGGGCATTTGAAGGAGGAGTCAACGACGCTGCGCTGGGCGTGAACAGCAGCGTTCCCGTAAGCGCGTTGGAGCCGGCGGAGGTTGAACCAGAGGCAGAGAACGAAGCTGCCGCGCCCGCGCCGGATGTGCCTGAAGCAGCGTTAGCCTGAATGTAGATGTGGTTGAGCTTGTCGGGGTCGACCTGGAACTGCGGCATGCTCTCGAGCACCACGTGATACTGGTTCAACTGCGTGTACATGGTGTTGATCTGGCGTTGGCCGAAGGCGTCGTAGAGCGTGTTGTCGATAGTGGTTGGAGCGATGCCGAGACGCGATGCGGTGCCACGATCGATGACCAGTTTTACGGCAAGACCACCTGGCTGCTGATCGGTGGCGACGTCTTCGAGTTCGGGCTGCTTCTTCAGTTCGGCGACGAACCTGTTCGTCCAGAGATTGAGCTCAGCCTGGTCGGGATCTTCGAGAGTGTACTGGTACTGGGTACGGCTGACGCGGTCGTCGACCGAGATGTTCTGCACCGGCTGCATGAAGAGCTGAATTCCTTCGACGTTGGCGAGCTTGGTCTGCAGACGACGGATGACATCTGCGGCACTGCGGTCGCGATCTTCGAGGGGCTTCAGGTTGATGGACATGCGCCCACTGTTGGTCGTTGTGTTGGTGCCGTCGGCTCCAATGAAGGACGAGAGACTCTGGACCGCGGGATCCTGCAGGATGACCCTTGCTAGTTCCTGCTGCTTGGCGGCCATGGCCTTGCCGGCGATGGCCGGAGGGGCCTGCGAGATGCCCTGGATGATGCCCGTATCCTGCACCGGGAAGAACCCCTTGGGGATGATGATGTACAGGAAGACGGTGAGCAGAAGAGTAAGTACAGCGACGATGAGGGTGAGGCCCTGGTAGCGGAGAACAGTCCTAAGGGTGCGGCCGTAGAAGTCGATCATACCGACAAAGACAGCTTCGGACTTACGGTAGAACCAGCCCTCTTCAGCCTTGGGATCGTGCTTGAGGATGCGCGCGGCCATCATCGGCGTGAGTGTGAGCGAGACGACGGCGGAGATGATGATGGTGACGGCCAGCGTCACAGCAAACTCGCGGAAGAGTCGACCGACGACATCGCCCATGAAGAGCAGCGGGATCAACACGGCGATCAGCGAGACGGTGAGCGAGAGGATGGTGAAGCCGATCTGCTCGGCTCCCTTGAGAGCCGCTTGCATGGGCGACTCTCCCTCTTCGATGTAGCGCGAGATGTTCTCGACCATGACGATGGCGTCGTCGACGACGAAGCCGGTCGAGATGGTGAGCGCCATGAGCGAGAGGTTATCGAGTGAGTAGCCAAGGGCGTACATCGCGCCGAAGGTACCGATGAGCGAGAGCGGCACGGCGACCGCCGGAATAATCGTCGCCACGACACTGCGGAGAAAGAGGAAGATGACCAGGATGACGAGGCCAATGGTCAGCACAAGCTCGAACCTTACGTCATCGATCGAGGCCTGGATCGGCGTTGTGAGGTCGGTGAGCGTGGTGACATCGATGCCCGCAGGCAGGTTCGCCTTCAGCTGAGGCAGAAGCGACTTGATATTCTTGACGACTTCGATGGTGTTGCCGCCGGGCTGGCGCTGCACGTTGACGATGACCGCAGGAGGGAGGCTGCCATCGGAACTCTGGCCCATCCAGGCGGCCTGGTTGTTATTTTCGATGCCGTCGACCACTTGAGCAACGTCCGTCAGATAGACGGGAGCGCCGTTGCGGAAGGCTACGACGAGGCCTTCATAATCTTTGCTGGTGACCAACTGGTCGTTGGCGTCGATCTGATAGTCCTGGCGCGGCCCGTCGAAGTTGCCCTTGGCGGCGTTGACGCTGTTCTGCGTGAGGGCGGTGCGCAGGCTTTCGAGATCGATGCCGTAGGACGAGAGAGCCGTCGGGTTCGCCTGGATGCGGACGGCGGGCTTCTGGCCGCCGCTGATGCTGACTAGGCCGACATCTTTGACCTGAGAGATCTTGGGCGCGAGACGAGTGTCAACAAGGTCTTCTACCGTCGAGAGCGGAATGTTCTTCGAGGTGACCGCGAGGGTCAGTACCGGCGCATCGGCGGGGTTCGTCTTGCTATAGGTCGGCGGAGCGGGAAGGTTCGCAGGCAGGTAGCTCTGCGCCGCGTTGATGGCGGACTGCACCTCTTCCTCTGCGATATCGATGTCGAGGCTGAGATTGAACTGAAGGACGACAACCGAGGTTCCACCAGAGCTGGTGGAGGTCATCTGGCTGAGGCCCTGGAGTTCGCCAAGCTGGCGCTCCAGCGGAGCCGTCACGGTGGTGGCAACGACATCAGGGCTGGCACCCGGATAGAAGGTGAGCACCTGGATGGTGGGATAGTCCACCTGCGGCAGGGCCGAGATGGGGAGCTGGGTATAGGCAACGATACCCACCAGCAGGATTGCGGCCATCAACAGGGAGGTCGCAACCGGACGCAGGATAAACGGACGCGAGGGACTCAAGGAGCCTGGCTCCCTTTGGCTTCAGGCGCAGCGGCTTTATTGGGAGCAATCTTGACTGTCGCCCCAGGGGCGAGCTTGTCGAAGCCGCTGTTTGCCAGCACATCGCCAGGATTGATCCCCTGTACGGCGGTCGTGTTGCCGTCAGAGACGAGCGCCTTGACCTCTTTCTCCTGGGCCTTCTCACCCTTGGCATCGGAGACGATGACATAGACAAAGGAGGTCGAGCCGTTGTGCTGGATCGCCGAGGAAGGAACCAGCGTTGCATCGTGAAGCGTGTTCACCAGCAGGCGGGTATTGACGAACTGGTTGGGGAAGAGACTGGACGTCTTGTTGGCATAGATCGCGCGACCCTTGACCGTGCCGGTCGTGGTGTCGATCTGGTTGTCGAGCGTGAGCAGGCTTCCGCTCTCAAGCTTGGTGATGCTGGTGCGATCAAAGGCGTCCACGGGAAGTTTCGCTCCCTTGGCAAGCCGCGGCTGCACCTGGCCCAGGCTATCCTCGGGAATGGTGAAGACGACCGTGATGGGCTGCATCTGCGTTACGACGGCGAGCGCCGTGGTGCCGTTCGCCTGAACGACGTTACCGGGGTCCACCAGACGAAGACCGACCTTGCCGGTGATGGGCGAGACGATGTGGCAGTAGCCGACCTGCACTTCGTCGTACTGGACGAGGCCCTCGTCGTTCTTGACCGTGCCTTCGTCCTGTAGGACGAGCTTCTCCTGGTCGTCAAGAATCTGTTTCGCAATGGCGTTGCGGGACCAAGCTGCCTGGTAGCGCTGAAGGTCCATCTTGGCCTGGCCAAGGATGTTCTGGTCCTTCTCGAGGGTGCCTTGAGCCTGCAGCAGTGTTGCGCGATAGCTGCGGTCGTCGATGTCGATGAGCGATTCGCCTTTGCGGACGATCTGACCCTCGCGGTAGTGGACGGCAACGATCTGTCCGGCCACCTGGCTGGTGATGGATGCGGTGTAAACGGGCGTGACGGTACCGATCGCGTCAAGATAGACGCCGATGTCGCCCTTTTGAGCAGTCGTCGAGGTCAGCGTAACGGGACCGCCAGCTCCGGCTCCGCGACCACCGCCGGCCGGCTTGGGCGCGGTCTGCCGGGTCGAAACGAGGTAGAAGGCGACGCCAAAGATCAGCAGTATGATCAGCCAGACAAGAATACGCACGCCGCGGCTGCGGGGCGGTGCAGGCAACTGGTGGTCGAGACCTACGTGAGGTGTCGGGTGGGATTCAATCGGATCGGCAGGCAAATGTCTTTCCTTATCTCGTTGCAGGTATGACGGCAGGGCGATGGTCGCAAGCGATCAGAATTTTACGCGCATTCCTGAGTGCGGGGTTTACGCCCAGCTTCCATTATGGACGATGCAGCCGCCGTGAAAGGACGCAGAGATTTTGAACGTTCACTCGCTTCCGATTTGCCGGTAAAGTCTGTTAATTGTTATGGATGTGATTGAAGCCAAGAAGCTTACGTGTTGGTTTAGATGCCAGCCAGCTAGAATTCGGAGAAAGAATTATGCGGACAGAAGAAAGAAAAATACCTCATTCAGAGCCTACAAGGCGGCAGTTCATGGCGGCCGGAGCGCTAGGGGTGCTTGGAGTTGCGATGACAGACGGTTCAGCGAGCGCCGCACAAAGTACTCCCGCCGCTCCTCCGGCCGGGGCACCGCCAGCGTTTGGGACGGCTCCCGCGGTTGGGCCTGAAGTGTCGCCGGCAACATTTCTTGAGGCGGAGAAGCTGGTGTCGGTCTCCCTGACCGAAGGTGAAAGGGCGCAGGCTGCCGGAAACTGGCGCAACTCCCTGGCACCGGTCTATGAGCGCCGAACAGGGCCGAAGAAGGTTGCCATCGAGTCTTCGGTCGCGCCGTGGTCGCGGTGGGAGTCCGCACTGCCAGGAACCAGCCCAGGGCCAACCGAAAACCGGTTCGTGAGCAGCCGAGTTGAGGCCGGGCCACTGCCTTCCAAGGACGAAGACATTGCCTTCGCTCATGTGACGCAGCTTTCGCAGTGGATCGAGACGCGCAAACTTACGTCGGAGCGGCTGACGAAGATCTACCTGGCTCGGCTGAAGAAGTTCGACCCCACACTGCATTGCGTGATCACGCTGACAGAAGAGCTTGCGCTTGCGCAGGCAAAACAGGCCGATGTCGAGATTGCTGCGGGACATAACCGCGGGCCGCTGCACGGCATTCCGTGGGGAGCGAAAGACCTGCTCGATACTGCGGGGATCCATACGACCTACGGAGCAGAGCCCTTCCGTGATCGGGTTCCGTCTGCCGACGCGACGGTTGTCGAGCGGCTTCATGCGGCTGGAGCGGTACTCGTCGCCAAGCTGAGCATGGGAGCGCTGGCGCTGAACGATATCTGGTTCGGCGGGGAGACTCTGAATCCGTGGCTGCTTGAGGAAGGATCGTCGGGCTCAAGCGCGGGGCCGGGATCGGCGACTGCGGCTGGGTTGGTAGCTTTCTCCATCGGCAGCGAGACCGGCGGCAGCATCGTCTCGCCCAGCATGCGTTGCGGCGTGACCGGGCTGCGTCCAACCTTCGGGAGAGTGCCGCGTACCGGAGCGATGACTCTCTGCTGGTCGCTCGATAAGCTGGGCCCGATGACAAGGGGAGTCGAGGACTCGCTGCTGGTCCTTCACGCGATTACAGGTCCGGATGGCCACGACGTATCGTGCGTACCGTCGAAGCTGGCATTCGACGCGCGGGCGGATATCAAAGGCCTCCGTGTCGGCTATATTCCCTCGTGGATGAAGGAAGCGCCGGCCACGGACGTCGATCGAGCGGCGCTGGAGACGGTGAAGAAGCTCGGCATGACTGCGGTGCCGGTCTCGCTTCCGGACTGGCCCTATGCGTCGCTGAACGTCATTCTCTTTGCCGAAGCCGCAGCGGCGTTTGAGGAGATCACGCTTGATCGTGAGATCGACTCACTGAAGATGCAGGTGCCCGACGCGTGGCCGAATCTCTTCCGGCAGTCGCGCTTTCTTTCGGCGGTCGACTTCGTCCAGGCTGACCGGCTTCGCCGCAAGGTGGCGATGGAGATGGGTAGAGTGATGTCCGAGGTCGATGTGCTGCTGGTTCCTTCGCTGCGTGACGACATTCTGAACATCACCAACGCGACCGGGCATCCCTCGCTTACTCTGCGGGCTGGGTTCGTGGAGGTTTCGGAGGCGCGCAGTGACTGGGCTCCCGATCCAGCGCGTCCGCTGGCAAAGTTTTCTCCTCCGCGCCGGGTTCCCCATGGAATCACGTTGATTGGCAGACTCTTCGACGAAGGCACTTTAGGGGAAGCGGGAATCGCTCTCGAAGCGGCCTTCAACTTAGCAAAAGAACGTCCCCAAAACTTCTAACTTACGCAACTTGCTGACTACAAAGAGGTATGTCCCGTCCAACGACTGGATATACCTCTTTTAGACGTCAAATGCACCGTTGAAGGGATTCCATCTGCTGGTCAGCAGGCATCCAATGTTCAGTTGTGGGACGAATGTTCGATTGCGGGACGCGATGAAATTGGAGCGAATCCTGCTATGTATCCCTGAAGTCTAATCTGCTGGCAACTCAAGGTGGGACGAAGATCCGAGGAAGAGAGACAAGTCGAATCAGTCGCCGAAGCGCAATGGGATTGATCGGGGGCACGGCCCTGTCTACGGTTGCGATGCCGGAAGCGATCGCCGCTGGCCGGACTCAGGTATCCGCAAAGGCACAGACTCCGCCTGTGCGTCTGTCGCGCGAGGACAATGCCTTCCTCGAAGACCTGACGCGCCGAGGCTGCATGTTTTTCATCGAGCAGGCAGACCCCGTATCGGGACAGGTGCTGGATCGCGCGGCGAACAAGGTCTCCACGGGCGACTTCGACAAAGACCGTAGCATCGCGAGCATTGCGGCGACGGGGTTTGGCATCTCTGCGCTATGCGTCGCGGATCGCCGAAGGTACATGCCGACCGAGCAGGTGAAGACGCGCGTGCAGGCCACGTTGCAGTTCCACCTGAACAAGTTGCCGCACCAGCATGGCTTCCTTTTCCACTTCAACAATGTGCGTACGGGCGAGCCCTTCGGCTTCAGCGAAGTCTCCTCGATAGATACGGCGATCTTCCTGTGCGGGGCGCTGACCTGCCGCGCCTACTTCAACGACGGCACGCCCGAGGGCACAGCGATCGGCGAACTGGCGACGCAGCTTTACGACCGCGTCGACTGGCAGTGGATGCTGAATGGCGGAGATACCTTCGCCATGGGATGGCGGCCGGCGAGCGGCTTTATCCGTTCGCGATGGAACCATTATTGCGAACTGATGATGCTTTATCTGCTGGCAATTGGCTCGAAGACGCATCCGGTTGACCCGATCACATGGGATGCGTTTACGCGACCGCCGATGGTTTATGACGAATACTCCTACATCGGCGGAGCTGACCCGCTCTTCGTGCACCAGTTCTCGCACGCGTGGTTTGACTTCGCTAACAAACGCGATGCGTATGCGAACTACTTTGAGAACTCGGTGACAGCAACTGAGGCCCACAAAGCTTTCTGCCTGAGCCTTGGGAGAGGTTACAGCGATGACTACTGGGGTGTCAGCGCTTCGGACTGGGAACATGGATATGTCGCGTGGGGCGGGCCTCCGCTGATGGGACCGGTGAATGGATCAGTCGTACCGTCCGCCGCGGCAGGATCGCTGCCGTTCCTTCCGGCGCAGTGCATCCAGACCCTTCGCGCGATGAAGGACAGGTTCGGCGTCGATGCCTGGGGACGTTACGGATTCTGCGACGCCTTTCATCCGGAGTTGCTCTGGTACGACCCCGATGTGCTCGGCATCGATCTCGGCATCGGAGTGCTGATGGCAGAGAATCTGCGGACGGGTCTCATCTGGAAGACCTTCATGCAGAATCCTGAGCCTGTCGCAGCTATGCAGCTTTGTGGATTCCAATCAGAGTAGTTTCGGTTGCTTGACTGCCCCTTACTCACTTCGCAAGCAATGCGAGCAGTCCAGCCTCATCCAGCAGAGGCACCTGCAACGACGTGGCCTTGTCCAGCTTTGATCCGGCCTCTTCGCCAGCGACGAGATAGCTCGTCTTCTTGCTGACCGATCCCGAGACCTTGCCGCCTGCGGCTTCTATCTTCTCCTTCGCCTCATCGCGCGTAAGCGTAGGGAGCGTCCCGGTGAGAACGAAGGTCAGGCCGGCGAGGGTGTCGGTGGTGACTCGCTTCTCCGCAGTGAATGTGAGGCCGGCGTTGCGAAGGCGCTCGATCAGGGCAATGTTGCGTTCATTCTGGAAGAAGTCAAAGACCGTCTCGGCTACCTTTGGGCCGACATCGTTGATACGGGTCAAGTCTTCGATCGATGCCTTCATCAGCTCATCGAGCGAGCCGAAGGCATCGGAGAGTGCCTGCGACGTTCTCTCGCCAACGTGACGAATACCTAAGCCGAGGAGGACGCGGGCGAGCGGCGCGGTCTTGGAGCGCTCGATCTGCGCGAGCAACGAGTCGGCGGTTTTTTCGCCGATGCGTTCAAGGCCGAGCAGGTCCTCCTTTTTCAACGAATAGATATCTGCGATCGAATGCACGAGCGCTTTTCGGGTCGGCTCTGGTGCAGTTTCGGCCGCGGTTTCAACTTCGGCCTCTGACGCCTCTGCAACACTATGCCCGAGCAGTTGCGCGATGAGCGATTCGCCGAGGCCTTCAATGTTCATCACGCCGCGCGATGCGAAGTGGCGCAGCTCTTCTTCGAGACGCGCGGGGCAGCTCGCGTTCACACAGCGTAGGTCGACCTCGCCCTCTTCGCGGACGAGCGAGGTCTTACAGCGAGGACAGGCGGAGGGAAACTCTATCTCTTTCGTGCCCCGAGGATGGGAGGCGTCTTCGACGACCTCGATGATCTTGGGGATGACATCGCCGCCACGCTCGACCTTGACGAAATCTCCGAGGCGGACTCCGAGGCGAGCGATCTCATCGGGATTATGCAGAGTCGCGCGGGAGACCGTTGTGCCTCCGATGAAGACAGGGTCGAGCTCTGCAACGGGCGTGATCTTGCCGGTACGTCCGGTCTGGAATGCGACGCCGAGCAGCCGGGTAATGCCTCCACGCGCGGGAAATTTATAGGCGATTGCCCAGCGCGGAGCCTTTCCCGTGAAGCCGAGGCGGCGTTGCTGGGCGCGGCTGTCCGCCTTGATGACGACGCCATCGATCTCGTAGCCGAGGGTGTCGCGAAGAGGTTCTGCGGCAGCGATGAATGCTATCACTTCGTCGATGTCCGCGACGGTCTTTGCGTGGGTGTTCACGCGGAAGCCTGCCGCGCGAAGAGCAGCGAGCGCCTCGGACTGCGAGGGCATCAGGTAGTCGCCGTCGCGCAGGAGGAAGTAGGCGTAGAGGTCGAGACGGCGCTGCGCGACGATGTTCGGCTCAAGTGTGCGGATGGTTCCCGCAGCCGCGTTGCGCGGATTTACCGCAGGGGCAAGCCCGGCTGCTTCGCGCTCCTGATTCATCTTTACGAAGGCCGCTTGTGGCAAGACCACCTCGCCGCGCACTTCGAAATCCTGCGGCAGACCAGCGGCTTTCAGCTTCGCCGCTGAGATGGTGAGTGGCACGGACTTGATGGTGCGGACGTTGGAAGTGACGTTCTCGCCGATGGTTCCATCGCCGCGAGTCAGACCGCGTTCGAGGCGCGCCGAGCCGTTCGCTCCGGCGACGTAGTGGAGCGCGAGCGAGAGGCCGTCGAGCTTTAGTTCGCAGACATAGCGGACGACTTCTGTGCTGGGCAGCGCTTCGCGCAGGCGAGTGTCCCAGGCGCGCAACTCGGCTTCGTTGTAGGCGTTGTCGAGCGAGAGCATGGGACGAGAGTGCGGTACCTTGACGAAGCCGTCGGCGGGCTTCCCGCCCACGCGCTGCGTCGGCGAATCGGGCGTCAGCAGCTCCGGGTGCTCCGCTTCAAGAGCCTTCAGGCTGTTCATCAGCGCGTCGTACTGCGAGTCGGTTAGTTCCGGTGCGTCGAGCGCGTAGTAGAGATGCTCGTGGTGATGGATCTCTTCCCGGAGAGCGTTGATCTGGTCTTCGACGGGAGACGCGGAAGTGGGCACGGACGGCATAGGCGAAATTATAGATTCGCGGCGAGGATGGCTTTGACAGGTGGCTCAATCCAGCTCCGCCGGGCTTCGACAGACGCCAGGACATCGAAGTCGTAGAAGTCGCGGAAGACGTCTCTGCGATTGCGATAGGACTGCACAGCATGAGCGGCAAACTCCGCACGGCCAAGGGTCGGATGGGTGGCCCGAACAGCGGCAAGCGCCTTGATCCAGAAGACGGTGATGGTCTCGTGATAGCCACTGATATCTGTATTCTTGCCGCCGACGGCCTCGTTGAAACGGCGCACGCAGAGACGCATATGGCTGATGGCGTTGGCTTCACCGAACATGTGGACATAGCAGGCTCCGGCGGTCAGGTGGCCGGCGTGGGTGAACTCCTCCTTCGGCAACGTTCCGGCTTCGAAGGCTGCCAGGAAGGCGTCAATCTCCAGCTCCGAGGGAGGGCGGGTGTCAGGAAGTATGGGCATGTCTAAAGAATAACGGACACCGCAGGAGGATAACGGAGGCACGCGATATGCTGGCTGCATGGAACCAGTCACCCATTTTCTGACCGGCGCGTGCCTGGCCCGCACCGGGCTGAACCGCAAGGCCGCGTATGCAACGCTGGCGATGACGCTGGCAGCAGAGGCCCCAGACATTGATACTTTATGGTCGCTGGGCGGACCGGTTGTTGGGTTCGAGCATCATCGGGGCTTCACGCATACTTTTTTGGGGCTACCGTTTGAGGCGGCCATCATCGTGGGTGGGGTGTGGATCTTTCACCGATGGCGAACCGGGCGCGGCAAGACGCACCGCTGGCGCGCCGCGACACTTCCGCCGGTGCGTTGGGGACTGCTGTACCTCTTCTGCCTGATCGGGCTGTTGAGTCATATTCTGTTGGACTGGACGAACAACTATGGAGTGCGACCGTTCTTCCCCTTCAACCCGAAGTGGTATGCGGGATCGATCGTCTTCATCTTTGAGCCGGTGATCTTTGCGGTGCTCGTGCTGGCGATGGTCGCGCCCTTCTTCTTTGGCTTGATCGGGAGCGAAGTGGGTGAACGGCGGCAGCCGTTCCGCGGCAGAGGCTGGGCGATCTTTGCGCTGGTGGCGATCGTGGGCGTGTGGGGATGGCGGTGGGTCGAGCAGGACAACGCCATCTCCCTGGCCAGAACTCAGGTGGCGGGTATCAGAGTCTTCGCCAATCCGTATCCCATCAACCCGTATCACTGGCAGGTGATCGCCGAGACTCCTGATGCGTACCACCTCCTAAACGTCGACACTTTGCGCGGCACAGTGAATGAGTCGCCGGAGAAGGATGCTATCTACAAGCCCCCGACCACCCTGGCAACGCTGGCGGCAAAACGGAGCCTGCTGGGAGAGGTCTATCTCGACTGGTCGATGTTTCCCGTGGTCGAGCAGACCGGCGTCGATCCGGATGGCTACACTACGGTCACCTTTCGCGATCTCCGCTTCATGTACGACACGTTTTTGACCAGTGGGAGAATGAACAGCCGAGACAATCCGCCGCTCACAGGGACCGTGACAGTTGGCCCGAATCGGAAGGTCGCGGAGATGGAGATGAACGACCGTCCGCAGAAGTAACGAATTGCCGGTTGACCGGAGACGAACTACCGAGGACAATCAAGACTGGCGCAGGTTTCGGTGTGTTTTGCCATCGGCCAGTCGCCCTCCTTTTGAGGTTCCAACCATGTCCGCATATCTTGTACTCCTGTTCGCTGTCCTCAGCCGCATCCTGCCTCACACGTTTCATGCCGTCGGCATGAACTTTACAGCCGTTGGCGGCAGCCTCCTGTTCTTCGGCGCACGCCGGAGCCGCTGGCAGGCGGTCTTTGCGATTCTCGCGCTGGCTGCGACGGACTACTACCTGACCGTCTATGCCTACAACTTTCCTTTCCATGTGAGCAGCTACCTTGCCACCTGGCTCTGGTATGGCGCGATCTGCCTGCTGGGCAGCGGACTTCTGGCGAAGCGTGCGACCACGTTGCGGGTCATCGCCGGGGTGCTGGCCAGCTCCGTATCTTTCTTCGTGATCAGCGACTTCATGGTCTGGGCGGCTGGCGGGATGTACCCCGCGACGGCGGCTGGGCTCGGTGCCTGCTACGTTGCGGCGATTCCCTTCCTCGCCAACGATCTGATCTCTACGGCTATCGTCGCTGGAGCGCTCTTCGGAGTTCCGGCGCTGGCAAAGGACATCGCACGGACGGTGTGGCTGACGGAAGGTTCGAACCAGCCTCTCGCGTAATACGCGATTCGTTTCATCGGGAAAGGCCGCCATTGTGCGGCCTTTTCTCTTTGGGAAACTCAATCAGGCCAGTTTGAGTTTCTCAATGGCTCGCTTTGCGGCCAGATGCCCGCACATTCCGTGAACTCCGCCGCCGGGAGGTGTCGATGCCGAACAGAGGAAGACCTTCGGCAGACCGGTGCAGTAGAGCGATGGAGTGGGCCGGAAGAGCATCTGCTTCGCCGTCATCGCTCCACCCGAGAGATCGCCGCCGATCAGGTTCGCGTTCCAGGCCTCGAAGTTCGACGGCGTTGTAATCGTACGGGCGAGGATGCAGTCGCGAAAGCCCGGCGCAAAGCGCTCCACCTGCGCTTCGATTGCCTCGAAGTAAGAGGCCGTTGAGCCGTTGCGAACGTGGCAGTAGCCCCACGCAGTGTGTTTGCCGGCGGGCGCTCGGGAGTGGTCGAAGAGGCTGGGTTGCACCAGCAGTACGAAGGGCTTTTCGAGGTCGCGATCAGAGGTCCAGGGCGCGGCCTCAGAGGCGATCATCTCTTCGAGAGTGCCGCCGACATGCACGGTCGCAGCGCGGGAGCAGTCCTTGGCCGTCCATGGGATCGGGTCGCTGAGTGCCCAGTCGATCTTGTAGGCTCCGGGACCGTAGCGGTAGCTCTCAAGCCGGCGACGATACGAAGCTGGCATGGCATCGCCCGAGATCGTCAGCAGCTGCCTGGGCGAGATGTCGCAGAGTATGACGTCGGTGGGATCAATATCTTCGAGGGCGCTTATCTTCCGGTTGAGATGAATGCTTCCACCGAGGCTTTCGAGGTGTTCCGCCAGGGCATCCGTGAGGGTCTGCGCTCCACCCTCCGCGATGGGCCACCCGGTCGTATGCCCGGCTGCGGCGAGCACGAGGCCTACGGCTGATGAGAGCGGGCTTGTAAGCGGCAACACAGTGTGCGCCGCCATTCCTGCAAAGAGAGCGCGCGCCCGTTCGCCTTTGAAGGCACTTCTTGCGAGCGTCGTAGCCGGAAGCATCGCGTAGATACCGAACCTCGCGAGAAGCAGAGGGCTGCGCGGAATGTGAACGACAGGGCCGAGGATCTCGGTACAGAGTGCGGGCCAGTCATTGACCAACGGTTTGATCAGGCTCTTGTACGCGGCGGCATCACTGGCGTTGCCAAGGCCGCTGCATGTCGACGCGAGGTCGTGCTCTAGCATGATTGCCGTGCCGTCATCCAGCGGATGCGCCAAGGGCGCGGGAGGCTCGACCCAGCGATGGCCATGCCGATGGAGTGGAAGCGAGTTGAAAAAGGGCGACGCGGCACCCATCGGATAAACGGACGACCCGAGGTCGTGGCGGAAGCCGGGGAGAGTGATCTCGGCAGTCCGCGCGGCTCCTCCAGGGGTCGAACCAGCTTCGAGCAAGGTCGTCTCAATGCCGGCCTGGGCCATGGTGATCGCGGCGCTCAGGCCATTCGGTCCCGCCCCGATGATCGTCGCCTTCGCCATGCCTGAGTCGAGCATACTCGACACGCCTGCTAGGGGCGCGAGAGCACGGCGGCCTGTTCGAGCGTGGTGCCATGGGGAACCGGGGTGTAATCGGTTTGAACCTCATCCTGCTGCTGACCGATGCTTTTGAAGAGCAGTGCCTTGCCGTCGATATGTACATGGGTCTCGGTAATCTGCCACAGCCTTGGCGCTAGCTGGCGGCGCTCGACCTGGAAAGTTCCACCGCGCAGAAGCCGCCCAAAGAGTCCGAATCCGAAGGTCACATCCTGGGTGAGCCGTCCGCTGATGGTGATGATCCGGTGTTGCGACCTGTCGACGACGACGCTACCATTCATCGCGGCGAGGGCACGGGATTGCAGGGTGGGTGGGTGGAAGTCGGGTCTGGGCTCAAAGTGAAGACGCACCACCGAGGGGTTCTCGGCTTCGATGGACCACGTAAAGGCTTCGGGCAGCATCTCGAGCAGTTCGCGCGCGCTCTTGTCGTCTGCAGCCCCATCCTTCCTCTGTTTCGCGATCTTCGAGCTGTCATGGACAAAGCGGTTGAGACGCTCTTCCTCCTGCGCTGCCTCTTCCGTGGACAGCGGCTTGCCGCTGCGAGAGATGAGCCGCTTGACCGAGCCGAAGTCAGTTTGCACGACGATGGAGACGGTGCCGAGTTCATGTTGCTCATCGCGATACCGCCAGCGCGAGTGGTCATTGTCATCGGCGTCTAACTCAGTCCGAACTGCGACTTTTATGAGGGCCAGGGGATCGTCTATGGGCTGGGCAATGGATGCAGGAGTAGCGACCAGATTCAGGCTGGCGACGACTAAGAGAAGAGCGACCCCGCGAAAGCAATTCACGGAGGAAAGGATGCGACGTGCGGCAGGCAAGTTGGCCCCTGGGGTCAGCTTCATATGGGTTCGACTATAAACTGGGCGCAAGGTGAGGCCGCCAGAACGAGCGACGAACGAGGTTTCCCGGTCGCCGCTGGCGCGGCTGCGATTTCGCATCCTCATCTCGGTGGCGATGCGAGCCATCCTTATCAGAGATGGGATCGCCGGGGTGTTCGTTCGTCCGCCATCTACTCTGCACGCGGGGACCGCGCGGCAGATCGCGATCACCAGTGGATCGCGGCGGCTCGACGGACTCGTCTTGTTGCCTGTGTCGAATTCAAAGGCAGCGGTCCTGATCCTGCATGGCATTGGCGAGCGCCTCTCTTACTGGCGGAAGGCGCAGGAGATGCTGGCGACGAATGGAATCGCTTCGCTGATCTTCGACTACTCCGGCTATGGGACGAGCGCGGGAGCGACGACTCCAGAGAATCTGAGGCAGGATACCCTCGCCGCTTATGACGCGCTTCAAAGGCTGATCCCCAGCACTCGGCCGCCATTCCTTCTTGGGCTCTCTCTGGGAACGGGAGTGGCAGTCGATGCAGCCCCGCACCTGGTTCCAGCGCCTTCGGGCGTGGTTCTCTGCGAGGCATTTTCGTCGTTGCGGAGTGCCGCCCAGGCAGTTCTCGCTGCCATCCCGCTGCCAGAATTTGCGATCCGCGCGCTGGCAAAACTTCTGCCTGATGTCTATCGCACCGCCGTATCAGTTCGGCAGGTGGCATCGCCCCTGCTGATCGTTCACAGCGACGCCGATGAGTTGTTTCCTGTAACGATGGCACATGAGATCTTCTCCGCCGCTCGCGAGGACGAGGGACGGCGCGCGGAACTCTTCGTGCCGCGCAGCTATGCCCACAATGATGCTTACCTGAACCCGGTGCCCGGTTACTGGCAGCCGATACTCGATTTCCTGGTCCCGCCGGATGAGAAGCCCTTGAAGCGCTAAAATGGCCGCATGGAACCTACCGAGATCCAGGAGTTTTCTAAAGAGATGAAGGAAGCGGGTGAGAAGGCTCTGACCAGCGTCTCGCTCGCCATCAGCATCCTCGCAGTACTCGTCGCGATGGTCACCGTGTTGAGCCACCGCAGCCACACCGAAGCGGTGCTGCTGCAGTCGCGGGCCAACGACCAGTGGGAGGAATATCAATCCCGGAAACTGCGTGCGGAGAACCTTCAGGTCACGGTCGACCTGCTGACGCTGCAACCGGTCAACGACAAGGCGGCGACGCAGAAGAAGGTCGACGAGTACACGGCCAAGGTGACCAAGTGGACAGGGCAACTGGAAGAGGACCAAAAGAAGGCCAAGGACCTCGAAGCTGAGGTCGCGGTCGCCGAGGACAAGGCTTCACACTTTGACCTCGGTGAGGCGTTACTGCAGATATCCGTCGTGATGGCGTCGATTACGCTGTTGACGAAGAAGAATGCTTACTTCTTCTTCGGGCTGACGCTGGGCATCGCCGGGCTAGTTGTTGCGGCCCTGGGAGTGGCAATACACTAATCACGCAAAGGCCCGGATGAAGGCGTCAATCCGCGGGCTTCGCGATCACATTCAGATCGACCATGCCGTTGACGAAGTACTGCATCGCGAGCGCTACCAGCAGCAGGCCCATGATACGCACGAGAATGCGGACACCGGTCTCGCCGAGAGCGTTGGATACCTTGTCTGAGTTTCCCAGGACCAAGTAGCAGATCGCAGCGGTGATGAAGATTGCCACAAGGATGGCGACCATCCTCCAGGGGTGATCTTCGACCTGCCCGACCAGCACCATCACGGCCGTAATCGAACCCGGACCCGCAAGCATGGGAATGCCTAGGGGAACGATGCCGGCATCGTCCTTCGAGGTCGCATCCTCGGTTTCTCCCGAAGCCTCCTGCGTGGC
Source organism: Granulicella aggregans (assembly GCF_014203275.1). Lineage (GTDB taxonomy): Bacteria > Acidobacteriota > Terriglobia > Terriglobales > Acidobacteriaceae > Edaphobacter. The sequence goes on along the minus strand of NZ_JACHIP010000004.1, from coordinate 603,250 downwards.
GGAACGCTTCGCTTGAAGCATGTCCAGGCCGATGAGCAGGAGGATGACGCCACCGGCTAGCTCAAAGGCTGGCAGGGTGATGCCGAACATCTTGAAGATGTACTGGCCTGCAACGGCGAATGCGGAGAGCACGACCCACGCGGTGAGAGAGGCCTTGCGCGCCATCACCTTGCGGCGCGCCTTGTCTACTCCATCGGTCACGGCAAGGAAGGTCGGCAGCGCGGCGAAGGGGTCGACGAGGAAGAAGATCGAACTGAGAGCGAGCAGCGAAAAACGGACGTACACCGAGTGCTGCAACCCGGAGAGGGAGACACTTGCTGGATCAAACATAAAAATCCTTATTGGGGAGGGACGGGGCCGAATCGTAGAGCTGCTGCCTGTGGAGTACCGGGCTATGCTCTTACTTCGATACTTGTGCCGCTTCTACCTCTGTTGCCGGGCAAAGCCGTCTGGAACGACCGCCACTTTCATTGGATGATGCCCGGTGTCCTTTCGACGCGCACGGACGATCACGACTACTTCTCAAGTATACGGGGCACCTCTGGAGTTCCTGTTACGAGACCGGTAATTTGCCCCCCCGCCGGTACCCAGAAGACCTGGATTTCGTGCGCAGCTATAATGTTAGGTCTAAGACTGACGGATCTCGATACAACTTCCCCGGTACAAATTTAGGAGCGACGATGGCGATACAGGCAACCGACCACATATGGCATAACGGCGAACTCATCCCCTGGGACAAGGCCCAGATCCATGTGATGAGCCACGTCGTCCACTACGGCTCGTCCGTATTCGAAGGCATTCGCTGTTACTCGCAGCCGAATGGCGCGGGTGTCTTCCGCCTGCCGGAGCACATGCAGCGCCTGGTCGACTCGGCGAAGATCTACCGCATGCCGCTGCCGTATACCGCCGAAGAGCTGGCGACTGCAGTAGTCGATGTGATCGAGGCCAACGGCGTAACGCCCTGCTACATTCGTCCCATCGCCTTCCGCGGCTACGGCGAGATCGGCGTCAATCCGCTCCGCTCGCCGGTAGAGGTATACATCGCGAACTTCCCATGGGGTAAATACGTTCCGGGAAATGAAGGTGCGGACGTGTGCATCTCGAGCTGGAACCGTATGGCTCCGAATACGCTGCCGGCGCTTGCGAAGGCTGGCGCGAACTACATGAACTCGCAGCTCATCCGCATGGAAGCCGAGATCAACGGCTACGCGGAGGGCATCGCTTTGGATGTGAACGGCTACCTGTCCGAGGGTTCGGGCGAGAACCTCTTCCTGGTTCGCGGCGACGTTCTCTACACCACGCCGCTGGCGAATTCGGTCCTGAACGGCCTGACGCGCAGCTCGATCCTGCAGCTCGCCAAGCAGCTCGGCATCACCGTGGTCGAGCAGGCTCTGCCGCGCGAAATGCTCTACATCTGCGATGAGGCATTCTTCACCGGAACGGCAGCCGAAGTCACTCATCTGCGCTCGGTCGACCGCATCATGGTTGGTGACGGAACAATGGGCCCAATCACGACGAAGCTGCACAAGGCTTTCTTCGATATCGTGAATGGCCTTGCGCCCGACCGCTATAACTGGCTTACACCAGTGAATGTTAAGGTTGCGGAGACAGTCGGCGCGTAAGCTCTTCCACAAATCAAGAGCGGGATCGGGGCGCACGAGTTTTTCTCGTGCGCCCCGATTGTCTTGCGTTCCGAAATGAAGAATTGATCTGAGGAGAGGATTTTGTCGATATAGATCCAACTGGTAACTGGCCAGTTGGAGTCGAAGGATGAAGATCGAAGACCGTTACACGTTTGGTGCCGCTCTTTTCATGGTGCTAACCTCCGCCGCCTACCTGCTGCTGGCGGGAAAATAGAGGCGGCAATCTGCTTCTCGGAGTTAGAGAAGCTTCCGAAACACCGTCAGCTTCATGTCGCGATCGAGCATCGGCTGCGCCTTCGCCAACGCCGCCTTCGCTCCTTCGCCCGCAAGATGAGCCTCGAGAAATTTCAACTCAGCCCACTCTTCGTAGGTCGAGAAGCTCCCCGGATTTTTCTTGTCTTCGAGCAGATGGTAGAGCTCGCATCCCGGTTCGGCGCGCGATGGGGCGACGATCTCATGCAGAATGACGCGGATCTCTTCCTCGTGACCTGCCTTCGCGATGAACTCCGCTATCACGCTGATCTTCTCGTGGTCGTCAAACATGTGTACTCCATCGGTCATCATCTTTTCCAGCAGTGCTCCCAACATCTTCTTACTACCTCACATATACTCGGATGCAAAAAGGCTACAGGTCGACGTGGACAGCGTTCTCATCGAGCGGCTTCGTCGTCTCGTGGCCGCGATAGACGCCGTCAGAGTAGCCCCAACCGGGAAGGTCTTGCGAGCCGGTGATGAGGCGGACGCCGTCGTTGAAGGTGAGGTAGGTGTAGGCCCATTGGCGGAAGACGCTGAAGCGGTTGCGGAAGCCGATGAGGAAGAAGATGTGCACGCCCAGCCACATCATCCAGGCGGGGAAACCGCTCATGTGGGCCTTGAAGGGCCACTCCACCTTGGCGACGGCGGCCTTGCGGCCGATGGTCGCCATGTCGCCTTTGTCGAAGTAGCGGAAGCCTTTGTCCTGTTTCCCAGCCAGCTTCGCCGAAGCTCCGCCAGCGGCCTGCAGCTTCGCGATACGCTTCGCAGCGTAGGCACCCATCTGCATGGCGGGCTGGGCGACTCCAGGGACCGGCTTGCCATCCTGTTCGACGTGGGCGAGATCGCCGCAGACAAAGATCTCCGGATGGCCCTCGGGATTCAGGTGCGCATCGACCATGACGCAGCCGCGTTTGTCGGTTGGAACGCCAAGCATCTTGCCCAGAGGCGATGCCTGCACGCCCGCTGCCCACAACGTGACGACCGCATCGATCTTTTCGTTGCCAACCATGACATAGCCTGGCTGGACGTCGGTGACATGGGCCCCTGTGCGAACCATGACGCCAAGGTCCTTCAGCTGCCGAAGCGCTGAGGCCTGGAGGTCAGGCGGGTAAGCCGCGAGAATGTGCGGCGAGCCTTCGAGGATGATGACCTGCGCCGAGGAGGGATTGATGTGGCGGAAGTCCTTGGCCATGTAGAGACGGGCGATATCGGAGATGGCACCAGCGAGTTCCACGCCCGTTGGGCCGCCGCCGATGACGACGAAGTTCAGCGCCGGGTGGGTTCCGGTCTCGAGCATCTCGCGTTCGGCGAGCTCAAACGCCAGCAAGACGCGGCGGCGGATCTCGGTCGCGTCCTCGACTGTCTTCAGGCCCGGCGCGAGCTTGGCCCAATCGTCGTGGCCAAAGTAGGAGTGGGTCGAGCCGGTCGCGAGCACGAGATAGTCGTACTCTATCTGCGGGCCGGCCTTGAGCTTGACGCGCTGGTTTGCGGTGTCGATCTCGACGACCTCGTCCATCAGGACGTCTACGTTTTTATGCTCGCGCACGATCGAGCGGATTGGCTGGGCGATATCGCCGGGCGAGAGCACGGCCAAGGCGACCTGGTAGAGAAGCGGCTGGAAGGTGTGATAGTTCTTGCGGTCGATCAAAGTGATATCGACCGGGCAGCCGGCCAGGCCAAGCGTCGCGTTCACTCCTCCGAAACCACCGCCAACCACGACTACGCGGGGACGAACCCGGGCGGTACGAGGCGCTCCTACGGGGACCGCTAAACTTGCCATGCGGATTGCTCTCCAGTGCGCTGGTCGCGCGGTTGCTGTCTGGAGTTTAGATGCGTGCCGCCCGGAAGCGATACAGGCCACGCTGGTTATGCTCGGGATCGCCGAATTCCTTGACCTTACGGAGTCTTCTGCAACATCACCGAAGCAAAGCCCTGGGTTCCGGTAGAGGCAGCGATCACCGCTGTCTGCGGGGAACCGGAGATTTGCTGAACCGTGATTACTATGAGGCCGTTCGAGTCGGAGGTGGCGGTCGCCTGCGACGTGGAGTAGACGGGAGCAACCGGGCATCGCCCCTTATCCGGGCAGACCTGGTAGCCGGAGATCGTTTGATAAACCGTCACTGGCGCTCCGATTACTGGATTACCAGAGCCATCCGTGACCTGAAAGACCACCGGCTGCAGAATGCCGGTCGCGGAGACCGTCTGGGTGCCCCCCTCTATCGATCTGACAGCCCACATAGACGGGTCCACGCCCGTCACTGCAAAGCTGCCGCAGAGGTTTGCCGACGCTCCAATCGCCGCGCAGGCGGAGCCTGTCGCCTGGGTTCCGCCGGAGAGCAATGTGGCGCTCGCCGCGATCGTCGCGAGACCGTAACTGTCCGAGGTGCTCTGCGATCCGATCGGATAGGTCAACGCTGCCGCACTCGATGTCCAGTTGACGGCGATCCCGGGAGCTGCGGCTCCACTTTGCGAGAGGAATGCCAACGGGAAGAGCGGCACCGCCTGTCCGGCGGCGACATAGAAGGCAGGAGTGAGAATGGTCAGTACAGGAGTCTGCGGCAGAGCGGAGCCAGCAGGATATGTGAGTGCGCCGTACAGGGTCGCCGATCCGCCGCTCATGGGATCGAGCACGGTCACATCGGCGGTTGAGGCTGCGTCTGTTCCAAGCGTGGCAAACGGCGGAACGATCGCGAGAATCGTGGTCGAGGTTGCGGCGACGATCTGAGCTGCGGCCCCGCCTACGGTGACGATCAGCCCGGCGCGAAATCCCAGGCCGTTTAGAGTGACCAAGCCTCCGCCTATCGAGGTAGTCGCGGGCGAGATGCTGTCGGCGTAAAGGACGCGCGCGCGAAAGTGATAGTCGGGGCGGCCATCGCCACGCTGGTCAATAATGGCGATGCGCAGCGCGCCGGTGACTGAAGTATCGAAGTTCAATAGCGTAAGACCTGCTGCGATGCTGTTGAATGGCGACACTGCCTGCGCAACGGTAGGCGGAGTGCCAGCAGGATCGCTCTGATTCCACGCACCGATCAGAGGTTGCAGCTTGTTCTCGGTTACAAATGCTGACTCGTCGAGCGCTGTCACTTCTACCGAGAGATTCCGATTTGCCTGCACGTTAACGAGACTCCACGAGGTCGCGCCATAGCCGCAGAGAACATTGGTCCACCATCCCGTGAGGGGAACAGGCGTTGGCGCAGAAGCGGTTCCCAGGGCAGTCGCGTCGCAGGTAGCCTCAGAGCCTGGGACGGCCCAGACGTAGAAGTTTTGTTCGTAGGGCACGACATGGTTGTCGCGCCACGGAAAGACTGGTCCCGAGGGGGTGACGGGTGCTGAGAGATAGGGGCCGAGGCCATACTGCCCGGTGTAGAGCGGGTTAATCGGCTCGCTGGTGATGAATGCGTCCTGGGCGCTGGCGTTCGGCAGCAAGGGTATTGCGATCAGGCTGAAGTCGCCCTCGAGTGGCGGATTGACGTACCCCATGCTGGCGTCGATGGAGCTTGCCGGAGCTCCGGTCACCGGGTTGCCATTGTCCCATCGGTAGAGGTTTCCGCTCACCGCCGAGACGACCGCGCCGCTCTCGACATAAGGGGTCTGCAGGTCCGACCGCCGCACGAGGAGGTTCATCCCCTGCATGCCCTGTCCGTCGCCGAACTCCATCCGCCCGGTGATGGAGCTTGCGTCGCTCAGGGTGTCGGATTTACCCGCCGATGCAGTTCCCTGCGCGATGAAGTAGAGCGCGCTGAGGGAGGCAACGTCGTCTTGACGAAGCGTGAAGGGCGAAGGCTGGCATTGAAAGGTGTAGGGGCCGCAGACCACGTCGATGGGGTGCATGATCGGCCACTTCTGGACTTCGTCCGCCGTTGGCAGTGGCGTGCGTGTGAAGACGTCATCGTTGGTCTGCGACCATGCCAGGCCGAGTACGCGGCCAAAGGCCCGCATCAGTTGATATTGCAGTTGAAGCTGTTGCTCAGGCGCAGATCCAGTGCAGCGACCGTTGAGGATCAGCAGAGCATGCTGGATCGTTCCCGCAGGTGTGATGGAATCGACGCTCTCAGTGACTCCGTTCTGACGGCACTCCAAGGGATCGCTCGCCCCTTGCCCCAGGAGGAGATCGGTGACCGAGCCGTCGGTGTCGTAGATGACAGCGATCTGGATGTTCGCGTAGTTCGAGCTCGAGACATCCGCGGGGAAGATCAGGCCATTTGTGCCGGGGAAGACGTTTGCCGAAGAGACGTGTTCGGCCAGTTGGCCGCCTTGAGCGAGCGCGATGTTCGCTGTTGGAATATTCCATACATTGGCAGCTGCGGAGACGATGGCATCGGCTGCGGCATGGTCCACGTCGGCGCTCAAGTCGCCGGGATCGGTGGAATAGGAGATGTTCGGCGTGTACCAGACGACGGGCTGCGAGGCCACCGAAAAGTACGGCGGCCCGGTGACCCAGCGGGGTCCACTGGCGTACGCGGGCGCGCACGTCAGCCCGGATGCCCAAGCCAATAAGAGAAGCGCGCCCATTGAGGGGCGAACGTCACTTCGAGGCATCTTGCGACCCCGTCGAACTCGCGCAGAGCGCCAGGACATGGGAAAGTGGCTCCGCCTGGGCCACAAGCGGCTCCTGTTTTACCCATGGGCCGGGGAGTGCGTGAACGAGAAGCGGAGTGTCGTTCTGAAGCGCCAGTGGCTTGATCGCGCTGTAGGCCTCCGAGCGTGGGCCTCTGCCTCCTCGTATCGGGATGGAGCCGCGCCCAGGCACGCCGAAAACAATCTGGCTGCGCAATGTCTGCGCCTGGAGCCAGCGTATGTCTACCATCCACTGCGACGCAGGCGAGGAGCCATCATCCGGCCCTGGCGGCTGGCCTCCTCCGCGCAGTGGGATCAATCCTTCTGTGCCGTGCACCGGAGAACTCAGCCCCGCTGAGTCAGATGCGCGCAGCAGCACTAAGAGCCGCTGCCCAATGCGATACCGTCCGGTCCCGCCCGCCCATAGCCCGCCCCACTCCCGCAGGGTGTATACCGAGCCTTGTGCGGGACCGCGCACTGCCTGATCGACGGCAAAGTCCACTTCAACGACGCCTTCGGCGGCGGCCTCGGGAGACCCTGAGAACCCGGTTCGAGGCGGGCGGACCTGCACAACATGGCCCACGAAGATGACGCCCGCAGCCTGCGACATCTGCACAATCAGATCGTCCGGCGTCGCGGGAACCGCATCCGAAGCGAGGACCACAGTGTTCCGGCGATCGCGTGCCTGGGCCGGCGCGGACATACACCCGACAATCTGGTCCACGAGAACGGCCGCAGCCAGAGCCGCGCCTGTGAAGAAAACCGATCTTCCCACTGTCCAGGTTCGAGTAGACAAGCGACACCTCCGCCTGTCTTCAATTCTTAGGGAATAAGAAGAAAGAGCGAAGATACTTTTCGTCTTTTGTGCGCCGGGATTCCCATTCCGGGAACATTGCCGATGCTGGAGACGCGGTTATCCGAGCCGCATACGTCCCACCCATCGCGATGAGACTGCGATGGATGGAGCACCCGAGCTGTTGAGGCCGGGCAGGACTTCTGACGGACTCCCTTAGATCTCCGGGTAGAAGTCGAAAAACGCGTCGATGCTGAGCTTCAACTGGGCCTCGATCTGCTCCCTCGATCCCTCGAGCACATGCATCGTGCAGTGTGCCTCGTTGCCGTTCTTCAACGCGATCGGCGCTTCGCCAACGCTCGCTACTTCTTCCGCCGGCAGCAGCCGCATTCCGTAAACCAAAGTCAGATTCGCCATCTCGTCACCACTTTCCTGTTTATTTTGATTCTTACATCTGCCCTTCGATCCATCCCGTTGCCGTCGCCGAATGAATCCTTTCCTCCCAGCGCGCATTTACACTATGGAAGACCAATATGCCCGACACTATTTCGACGAATCCGACCGCTGCTGAAGTCCGCGACACGGTCATCCTCGGCTCCGGCTGCTCCGGACTCACCGCCGCCATCTATGCTGCACGTTCAAACCTGAAGCCGCTCGTCCTCGAAGGCCACGAGCCCGGTGGGCAGCTTTCGATCACCACTCTGGTCGAGAACTTTCCCGGCTGGCCGGAGGGCATCCAGGGTCCGGAACTGATCGAGAATATGAAGAAGCAGGCGACTCGCTTCGGCGCTGAACTGCGCATGGCTCATCTCAGTTCGATCGACCTGACCAAGCGCCCGTTCGCGCTTAATCTCGGTAAAGAGACGATTCATACGCGGACGCTCATCATCGCGTCGGGAGCGTCGGCTCGCTGGCTGAACCTGCCCAGCGAGCAGGCCCTGATCGGCCATGGAGTCAGTTCCTGCGCGACCTGCGACGGGTTCTTTGCTTCGGGCAAGGAGATTGCCGTAATTGGCGGAGGCGACTCCGCGATGGAAGAGGCGCTGTTCCTTACCCGCTTCGCCAAGAAGGTCACGCTGATCAACCGCAGCGAAAACTTCCGCGCCTCGCGCATCATGCTGGAGCGCGCGATCGCTCACCCGCAGATCGAGTTCCTGCACAACACTGTCGTGGAAGAGGTTCTGGGAGTTGAGGAGAAGGACGTTCGTGGCCTGAAGCTGAAGAACGCGAAGACCGGACAACAGACCGAATTGCCCGTCTCCTTCATGTTCCTCGGCATTGGACACACGCCGAACGCCAGCGCCTTCAAGGGCATGCTGGACCTCGATGACGACGGCTACATTCTGACGCAGGGTAATGTCTTCCCCACGATCAACGGACAGCCTATCCCCGGAGTCTTCGCCTGCGGAGACATTCAGGACAGGCGGTATCGCCAGGCGATCACAGCCGCAGGATCGGGCTGCATGGCGGCGCTTGAGGTTGAGAAGTACCTGGAAGAGCACGGAAGATAAATCACCCCACCCCGCCTTCTTTAGAAGACGAATTGGTCACTTGGTCACAGGCGCTATCGCGGATCGCACGGAGTCGGATAGACTCCGTGTGATCTGCGGTACTGTGTCTGGATGGGTATGGATGTAGCGGATATCGCGAACGAAGGTCTCGGGCGGCAGCACAACGGGTAACGCCGCCGGCAGCGCGTCGTAGCGGTGGTTCAACAAAGCCGACACGTTGGTGCATGAAGGTACGGGAGCCACGAAGTAGAGGACCCTGGTCTGAGGCGACGCGTACTTTTCTCCCAGCGCCTTCACCCAGTCGAAACGGATGTTGTCGAGCAGCAGCGGCGGGAAGGTGCAAGGCGAGGCAAGCACGCTTGGGTCGGTGTTTTCAATGTGCCCGTGAGTCGCTGCCAGAGTCCCTTCCTGACCCTGATGCGAGACCTTATGCATCAGAAACTCCCACGAATCGGCATACAACCTGAGAGAAAAGAGAGCCGCATCCGATGGATGCCAGCGGGCAAAGGAAGAGATCTCTTTGAAGGTTCCCTGCGCCGCGAGCACTTCTTCCCCTTCGAATACCGGGATCGCATCGAATGGCGTGTTTCCGTAGTCGAAGTCCCACGGCGCGAAGTAAAAAACGATGAGCTTCGGGGGCCGGTTGTGCGACAGGTAGCGACGGAGCGTGAGGTCGTCATTGACCATGAGGCTGCCGCGCGTATTCGGGAGGTTCAACACCTCGACTCCGAGATCGGACGACATCTGGCTTGGATCGACTCCTAGCAGGACTGTCGAATCGCCGAACAGGATAACGTCTGCGTCCTTCACGGGAGTCTGGAAGGCATAGTTGAGTGGCCGGGAGTAAAAGGACAGGCTTCGATGCTGGTATGCGTCCGTTCGGACAATCGTCAGGGGAATGATATAGAGCACCGAAACAACGAGGAGTACGTTCAGGAGATAGCGGGTCAATTCCCGCCGGCCCTTGATCGATGAGGACGGTTCCGCCGCTGTAGCCGGTTCCGCCGATGTGGGTCGTTCCGTCGATTGCATCGAAACCGCCACCTCTCCTCCTACAGTATCAACATCCATAACCACGGATATCCCCGTATCCAGGCGTCTTCGACGTCATGATCAAAGCCGCCTAAAACTGAAAATACAAAAAGGTCGAAGGTTGCTGAAGTTCGACCAGGACCATGAAGAACAGAAGACCAACAGCAAGCGCCCATCCAGTTGAAGGCGACCACAGGAAGAGCCGGGGCACACCTTCCTGATTCCACGCCGTCTTTTGAAGCGACGGCTTAAACCTTGTGAGGATCTGCTGGGTGTTGGGTGTGAACCAACCGATGGCAAGTCCCAAAATGACCTCGGGCACCGCGCGGTGCATATTGACGAGAGACATCCAGGCTGCCGGCCCCGATACGCCTGCAGCGCCGAAGCCAGCCATCGCCGCCAGGATCGAGACCGCGCGCGAGACACTGTCGGCGCGGAAGAAGACCAGGGAGATCGTCATGCAGAGAAAGACGGAGCCAACGGAGACTACGTGCTTGATTCGAGCGCGGAGACCGGCCGGGCTCTCCGGCACTCGCCTGGACGGTCGATAGAACTGGCGCCATGCGTTATTGACGGAGAGATAGACACCATGGAGGAGGCCAAAGACCATGAACTGCAGCCCGGCTCCGTGCCAGATGCCGGCGAGGAACATGGTGAGCATGAGCGGCATGACCACGACGCTGATGAAGGCTCCGGGCGTGTTGGAAGCACCTTTACCCTGCTTGCGCCGGCGGCCACCGACCCAGCGGGCGACGGGGTAGTAGATGTAATTGAAGATGTAGCGGCCAAGCGTCATGTGCCAGCGCTGCCAAGCCTCAATGATGCTTGCAGACTTTGCAGGGGAGTTGAAGTTGAGTGGGAAATCGATGGAGAACATGCGTGCCAGGCCGAGCGCCATGTCGGAGTAGCCGGAGAAGTCGAAGTACAGCTGGGTGATGTAGGCCAACGCGCCGATCCATGCGACTGAAATCGGGAGTCGGCCGGGCGCGTGAAAAACAGCGAAGACGATGCCCGCGAAGGTGTCCGCGATTAGGACCTTTTTCGCCAGCCCCAGCACGAACCATGTGCCGCCGACAGTGACATCCGAGAGATTCAACCCAAGCCGCTTGAGTTTGAACTGAGGCATCATCTCGCGATGGTCGAGGATTGGGCCGGCAATCAGATGGGGGAAGAAGGTCACGAAGAGCAGATAGTCAGGAAAGCTCGCCGGCTTTGCGTATCCCTTTTTCAGATCGACCAGGAAGGCTATCTGAGTGAATGTGAAGAAGGAGATGCCGAGGGGGAGCACGACGTCGGCCCAGTGCTTCGAAAGCCCAAAGGCCGTGCTGAGAAAGTTTGCCGACGCGACGAAGTACTTGTAATACCCGAGAACGAGCAGATTTAAACCAATCGCCGCTAAGAGCCACGTACCGGATCCGACACGATTCGGAATGCGGCGGCTGATCAGTGCCGCTGCGAGATAGTTGAGAGCGATAGAGCCGACCAGGAGGATCAGCAGGGACGGCTGCCACCAACCATAAAAGACGAGCGAGATGAAACCCAGCCAGAGCACTACCGCTCGAGAATGCACCCTGCTGGCTAACTCATATCCGGCGAGTGCTACTGGCAGGAAGAGGAAGATGAACTGATACGAGTTGAAGAGCATGAGCCGTCAAATCCCTCGAAGTAGCGTGCACCTTCCCCGTTGACTGCAACTCTCGTTGAGTTCGGGGCGTTTGCCCAAATTCTCTACCGCAGTGTCGTGACACCGCTTTCAGGCAACTGAGGTGTCGTCTTCACCGCTTCAGGCAAAGCAAGCACAACACCGGTTAAGGGTATGGCACCGGGGGCATCCGTTCAACCGGATTCTGACCGAAAAAGCCAATGTTACGCGTAAGTTGTAGACGAATTGGAAGTGCACGATGCCTCTTCTCTGGTCGCCAGCCATGCGATCAATCCCACAGCGAGAACAAGCCGAGGAGTCACGCCGAAGATGCGAACCTGCGAGGGCAGGTAGAGAGGGACTAGAAGCAAGAGTGCGAAGAGCTTTGAGCGCAGTCTTCCGATGGCGACGAGGCAAATGGGGATATACATCACGACACCCATCGTCCAGAGGGTCGTATTCATCGACTGCGAGATCAGCGCCATGCTGAAGAAACCAACCTCGGGAGCCACGCGTTTGAAGTAGAGAAGTAACGCCGCGACCACCGTCAGAACAAATCCAACGAAGATGCCGGCGTTATCGAGCAGGATAAGCGGGTTGTTATAGGAACCGACGAAGCCCGGACTGAGGGACAACCAGGGTCCCGCGAAGGGAGACACCACTGAAGAACTCGAGGACACCTGGGAGTGAAGTGTCGTCAGATTCTGGAGAAAGCTGACATAACTCGAAACGCCAAAGCGCCACGCGGCAAGGAGACTGAGGGTGACCGTGAAGAGAATCGCGGTTGCAGCCGCTTTGAAACGCTTCTCCAGCAGCCACCAGAGCAGCAACGCTGCAGGGAAGATCTTGATCGAGATGGCGACGCCCAGCGGCAGGCCCGCCCAGAACCTGTCGGAGAACCGGTAAGCTACCACGATGCACAGCAGTATCAGCAGATCGACCTGGCCGCGCTGCACGCAGGCAATCGTGGGCAGACCGATACCGGCGAGAATGATCCAAACGGTGGGGATCTCAAATCGTCGACCAAGGAAAAGAAGCACCCAACCCAACCCGGCGATGGAGAGAAGCTCAAATAGAATTTTCGCGGAACTATAGGAAAAATGGCCGAGCGGAGCGACATAAAATAACGCGGGCGGAGGATAGATCCATCGACTTATGCCGCTGTCCGTTGCTACATCGGCAAACTGCGCACCGAAGTTGCGATTGTCGGCATAGGCGTCAAGGTGTGCGGCCGATGCCTTAGCCGCGACGTAAAAGGCCCTGAAGTCCAGGCCCTCACTTCGGAACGCGAGCAAGATTAGCGGAGCCGCGACGAGGATGAGCACCAAAGCCGAGATCAACCGTCCGCGCGGGTGAAGAGAGGGTAAGAGCGATTTTGTTGAGCCGTCTGCCATCTCTTGATTCTGAAGGTATCACCGCGTGCCAGGAACGAAGTCAGCGTCCGGCATAGAGCTGAAACGGAGCCCAGTAAAACGGTCTATTGAAGTGCCCGCCGGAGTGGATAAGAGAGAGTTTGGCCGAGCGCAGGGCAGCGGCCGGTGCCTGCCCTCGACCTAACTCCTGGTACATGGTGCTCATTAATTCGGGCGTAGAGGCGTCACTCACTTCCCATAAGGAGCCGATGGCGTTATGCGCGCCGGCACGCAGGAAGGCCCACGAAAGCCCGACCATCCCTTCGCCAGCAAAGGACTTTGACCCGCTGCTGTTGCACGCGGAGATGGTCACAAGCTGCGCGTCGATAGGATGTTGCAGAATGTCGCGGGCGTAGAGCCTGTATGTATCCTCACCTGCGCCGCCCGGTGAAAGGATCACCGCAGATTCCAGCGGGTCCGTCCGGCTGGCAGTGCCATGGGTGACGAAGTGAATGTACTGAAACTTCTCCGGGCTACTCGCAAGATAGGCCGCCGGAGTCGCTTGCGCACCCTGAAAGATCTTCGCGTTGCCCGGAAAGTAGCTCTCCACTTTTTCCATCTCGAGTGCCGCCATAGGAAGCGCGCGAAACTCTGTGCCGGACGGCGTTGCATCGCCGAAGAGCAGCATCTTCGGCTCGTTCTTTCCGGCAGCGGGCGAGGTGCGGACGGACTCCGCAAACATTCGAATCGATGGTGCTGATAGAACCGTCGCGTCCTCGATCCAGAAGTGCGGAGAAGGCGATGGCACGACGAGAGACTCGAAGTTCAACTGCCCCATTTCGCCATCGACGAATAGGACCACGGGACGATCCTGCCTGAGCTGACCTGCTGCGGGGGTGACCAGATCCCGGTAGAGCGAGGAAGCATCCTTGGCGGCCTCGCCGGTATCGGCTTTCAATGGGTCCTTCAGCGAAAGAATGGCAAGCTTATAGCGCTCGATCGACGGCAAAAGTTCGGACCGTGGGGGCAGAGCGACCCACTGCGTCCGCTCCGGCGTGATGACCCACAGATAGGACTGCCGCTCTCCAAGCCAGTAAAAGAGCAGGCTCGCATTCGCCTTTCGCGCGATCTCGACTTCCTTCAGTTTCGGCGCTGCGGTAAACGTCCCGCTGGGCTGCCTGGCATCCTGCTTTGATAACGACCCCAGCCCCTGCTGCAGGGTGCGAGCGCGGCTCCAATCGGCAGCTTCGAGCGCCTCTTGAGTCTTTCCTTCGCTGACGAGAAGGTGGATGTAGTCGTCGTAGATGCTCGAGGCATTTTCGAGGAAGGTAAGTTGCGAGATCTCCTGGTTCAGATCGGCGCGAGCACCCTCCACAAGTCCAAGAGCCGCCTCGTACGAATGCTGAGCAGAGACCATGTCCCCCTGCGTTTCGTACATACGGCCCAACCCGTGCTCTGCCTGCCACCGCATGGAAGGCTGGCTGTCTGGCGAACTGGCGACCTCTTCGAACAGTTGGAGGGAGCGAGGATAATCACGACGAAGGCTCGCAGCTTCCCCTCTCAGGAGGCTGCAGGTCAAGAGGTCCACGGAGCTTCCCGTCGCGGCAGACATCGAGCTCGCCTGGTTCAGGTATATGTCTGCGGCGTTCGGCTTGTTAAGGCGGATGTAGAGCCGCCCAAGATCCATCGAAGCATCGATCTCAGTCTGTTTCCTGCCGATCTTGCGGGCTAACTCGATAGCTCGCAGATCGGAACGCTCTGCCAAAGTGGACTGCCCGGAGTCAGCATAGGCAAGCGCCGTGCCAGCGAGAATCAGCGAACGCAATCCTAGATCTCCGAGAGACTTGGCCCGGTCTTCCGCGGCAACGTACATCTCCAACGCTTTCTCAGAGTTTCCTAAAGCGTACTGCTCATACCCTTCGCTGAAGAGAGCACGCTGTAGAAGATCGTTTGCGCCGAGCTTAGCGGCGGCTGTGGCGCTTCGACGGTAGTATTCGAGCGCCTCGTCGTGGTGCTCTTCTTCAGAAGCGATATGACCGAGGTTGAGCAGAGCGCTTGCTTCGAGCATGCGATCATGGCTGGCTCGCCCGAACTCCATACTTCGAAGAAACGACTCTTGAGCCTGTGAGGACTTCCCTTGTTCTAACTCATAAAGGCCCTCCGAGAGAAGGACCGTGCCACACTGGCCGGAGCGCGTTGCGCCACAGAGCTTCTGTGCTTCCTGGAGCTTCTCGCCCGCTTCGGGGAGACGGTGAAGCCGAGTCAGGGATCCGACTTCGAGCGCCAACCGCTGGACCTTGTCATCGACATCGACCCAGGGTATCCGGTCGTCTGCGAGAGAGGTCAGAAGCTGCTCATTGAGGCCCCGCCATGCCATTGCGTTTGCCTGAAGAAGTTGAAACCTTCGCCCCCAGGCGGGTTGAGAGAAGATAAACCTTTGGTATCCGACCTCAGCTTCCTTCTGCGCAGCATCAAGATAGCCATGCAGAAACGTCCGGCGCGCATGGTCGAAAAAGGCTGGAGCATTCGCAGGGGCCACATCGGAGAGAGGCAGAACCAGTACAAGCGCGAGCAATGGGATGACGGCGGAGTACCACCTTCGAGGTCTGATTCCGCTGGCCGCCCAGGTTACGGGGCCGTAGCGCCGTTCGTCTTTGCCGACGCCGCTGATGCGCTTCCATGGCCAATGCAGCCCAGAGTCGCGTCGATCATGGTCAACTCGACCGTCGTCTTGTGCGGAACGCCCTTCAGATCGAAGTCGTGCTGCAACAGCTTCACCGTCGCGAAGTGAATCGTCCCGAAGTGGGGAACGAACAGGGCGTGCCCGTATGTCGAGCCCGGGAAGGTCCCCTCGATCTGGTCTACCAGCGAACATTCAATGGTCTCGGTGTAGTTGCCATCTTTGTCTTTACCTGAGACTGCGCCTTGATTGTATAGTTTGTAGCGTTCGAGAGTGGGGTCCTCGAGTTTGCCGAAAGATAAAAGCTTCTCGGCTTGCCTGCCGACACGGCCAATGAATCCGGTGTCTTTCGTGTAATGCCCATCGCCGACGGGCTTGTCCCCGAAGAGATCAATGTTCAGCTTCACGTCCACAGGTACGCCGGCGATGCGGAGGTTCTCGAAGCGTGTCCCAAGAAACGAAATCTTGGGAACATATCCCTCAAGCGGATACTCGGCAAAGATCTGAGCGACGACGCGATCGGCGGTAACAACCTCAAGGATGTTCAGGCCCTCCACCACGGAGGTGCTGACCGTACTCCATCCATGCCCGTCTTTCTTGTCTTTGTTCCCCGCGACCTGGGTGTGCGCGGCGCGGTACGAGACGACTCCCTCGGAGCGGAAGGGCAGAGCGTGCTGCGACAGGTAGCCTCCGGCGGCTTCGAGCGCGGCGACCGCCTGCGGCTCGATCACATGCTTAAGCGGGAGGAGAAAATCTCCGTGAAGCGCCTTCGCTTCGGCGTGATGGTAGTGCGTGCGCTTGACTCCGTTGACGATAGCCGAATCAGACATTGCGGTGTTTTCCTCGGGAGACTCAGGATTGCATGATAACGCTACTTCTTGACTTTGGGGTCAACGACCTGGAGATCAAAAAGGTGTTGTTGGACAGGAACAACTTCACCGGTCGAGTTCACTCCCGATACGGCGAGCTTATAGGTGTCCTGCTTGATGTGGCCGGGCAACCAGATCGTCTGGGTATCTTGCGCGGGGCTGGAGTTCGCCACGGTACGGGTCCAGATCAGTTTGCCGGCCGAGTTGTAGAAGTCGAACTTCCAGGACGCATAGCTTCCGCCCTCCGGAACTTCGACAAGCACGGTGCTTCCCTGCAAGAGGTCGGCGTGAACGACCGGAAGCGCGCTTCGCGTGTCGCCGTGAAGCGGCGTCGGAGCGGGCAGTATCTGGGGTTCGTTCGCGGCAACTTCGAGCGCCGGATAAGTGACCAGATTCTGGTAAGCGATGATGCCGATCAAGCTGGCAAATACCGGCACCATCAATGCAGGACTCAGCCACGCAGGGCGGAGCCACGCAAACCAGTCGCGCTTTGCCGGCTCGGCCTTGGTGGGGACGTAACCGCGCTGCGGCGCGCTCGATGCCTGCATGGTTGGAAGAACCGCTTTGGCGCGGTCGATGAAGGCCGCACCAAGCATCGCGTCGCTCGCGCACTCGGTACAGTCGAAGAGGTGTTCTTCATAGGCGTCGCGCTGCTCCGGGCTAAGCTCGCCCAGGAGATACCGCTCCGACGCCATGGTTTCTAATGCTTCACGGTGATCCATATTTCCTGCTTTCCTGGCAGCACTCTTGGCGCTCCACCCACCCGGAATGAGCCATCCTTCTATTCGCACTGCCTCCGACATAAACATCATGCTTCACCCGTAGCCGGCCCAAAGGGCAACCGGTTTCCGTTCTTCTTCAGGTAAGCCGCCTTGAAGATGTGCTTGGCCCGATGCAGCAGGACTCGGAGATAGTCGCGATCCACGCCAAACTCGCGGCAGACATCGTCGCGATCGCGCTCGTCGAGAAAGACAGCCTTTAGCAGGGAGCGATCGTGGTCGCCCAAATCTTCGAGAACCTTGAGTACCTGTTCCCCAATTTGTTTCGTTTGGACAGCATCGAGGACGCTGCCGCCGGGCGCAACTGGTTCGGGAGATCCCTCTTCATCGAGAGAGTCGCTGCGCGCCGTTTGACGATAGTGCTCTAACAAAACGTTGTTGCAGACAGTGTTTACAAATGGGCCGAGACGGTCAGGCTGTCGCAGCGAACCTTCTTTGCGGATCGCCAGGAGCACGCGCGCAAAGGTCTCCTGGCGCACGTCTTCGATTGCCTGCGGAGAGCGCAGACGCGAGCGCAGCTTCAGGTGCAACAACTCTGTGAAGTAGCAGACGAAGTGCTCTTGCGTCTGGGGGTCTCCGGCACGAAGACTTTCCAGATAGTCTGCATCGAAGGCATGAAATTGCAAGACAGATCCCATCCTTTGAAGAGGCTTCAAGGATAGCATCGCAGGACGCCTGGGGCTGTCGGCAACTGGCTTCATCCCCGGCGTATGTAGTTGTTTCCAAGAGCCCGAAACGGGGGGAGTAACAACAGGAATGGTCTGCGCCACGCTCATGAGCAACTCCCACTCTTTGCCCGGAAGATGGAGTGATCGCACAGCCGCGGTGACAACCAGCGAAGTCTACCGGAAGCATCGGGATCGCTGGGCTTCGCAATGGTTGCTTCAACGGGGCCTGGGCTAACGGCGTCCGTTGACCAGACCAGCCGACAGGCGATGAATGCTACTATCGCCAGCTCCGACATGATCTCTACCGATTCCATCGCGATTCCACTCCAATGCGCCAGCGTGAGTTGGTCCCCCTCTCCAGTGTTGGAAGGGGGACCCGATATCACCGGGAAGGGATTGAGGCTCTGCACCACTCATCCGGCGGCCGATTGCTGCTCAGGTCGGCGACAGAAGGTAGTGCCGCAGAAGCGCAGAGCGTTTCATGAACTGCATTTTTAAATTTTTTGGGCGAGAAAGTGACGGATCTTCGGGGACATGCCGACTGATTTAAAGCGAATTCGGCCGATCCAGACGCGCAATCGGCATCGCATCTTTGCGAGCTAGAAGCGCGAGATACTCCGGAGTCGTCCGCACCTGGCGGAAGGCAACATCGGACTCGAAGCTGAGGAATCCCGGGTCGCGACGGTCGCACGCTACCTGGAGATAGTGGATCGCGCGGCCTTCGTCGCCCGCGATGCCGAAGAGCTGCGCAACAGAGTAAGCAGAGGCATGGCCGCTGTCTGCGAGCGGAGCGTAGCTCGAAGCCAGGTTGCGCAACATGAATACCGGGCCGTGCGTCTCTAGATCTTTGCGCGCTTGATCGAGGAGCGCGACTTTCTCTGCTTCGTTCGACATTGCAGCGAAAGTACGAGACTCCGAGAGGAACTCGGAGTATTCGCCCTGACTGAGATAGACCCTGGATAGATACGAGTGGACCGAGGCGAACTCCGGCTGGCTCTGTGCGACCTGCCTGAGCGCCTGCGCGCCTCGATCAGGATCTTCGGAGCTCAGAATCAGGCCCCGGTCAGCAAGCACGGAGACCGACTGTGGTTCGAGCGACCGGGCCAGATCGATCTGCGCGAGAGCTTCCTTCAGCCTTCCAGCGGAGAACAGCGCCGTCGCGTACCAGTGGTGCGACTGCGAATTCTTCGGGTCGAGTTCGATGGCGCGAAGATATTCCTTCTCTGCCGCAGCCATGTCCCAGTTCCAGAAGCGCAGGATGAATGCGATCGAACGGTGGGCGTCGGGCGACGAGGGATCGAGCACAACGGCTTGTCTTGCGGCAGCCAGGGCGCGTGGATAGGCCTCGGCGTCCGACATATGGCCATACTGGCGTAGAAGAAGATAGGAGTCCGCAAGTCCCGCGTACGCAGGAGCATAGTGCGGATCGTTCACGATCGACTGGGTAAAGAGGTCAATCGCCTGATTGAGGCCGCTCTCTGTCCGCAGATTCCAGAAGTATCGCCCACGCAGGTAGAGTTCCTTTGCCTCAGGGTTGGAATGCGCTATCTCGCGACCGGGTGCATGGAATCTCCGGTAGTGAACGACGGCGAAGCTTGAACCGGCGATGACGCCGACAATCAGCAAGAGCGCCATGCCGTAGAACGCCCATCGAGATTTCTCTACCGGCGGCCTTTGGGGTGGCGATCGTCGCTCGCGGAAAGAACTCGAAGTTAGCAGGTTGGAGAAGCTGCCAGCGTCCTCTTTCGAAGAGGAAGAAGGCATTTGCAATGCTTCGTCCCGAACAGTAGAACCGACCCGCTCCTCTTCTAAGTTGGCGGTAACCGGAGTCAGGAGAATCCCGCCAGGCAAAGACTCGATAATCAACAGCGCACTAGTTACTGGAGAGCTCTCTTCGGCGACAGCCTCTACCTCGGAGGTAATTCTAGAACTCTCAACGGGCACCGCGTCTGAAGCGCGCAACCATCGGTCGAGTTCATCGACGTAGGCGAAGACACCGCTGCGTTCTCCTCCGGGGACCCGGTGGACCGGGAGCCGACGCTCTCGTTCCCAGCGCCGCACGGTTCGCGCATCACGATGCAGGTAGGAGGCAATCTCCTTCCAGGAGTCGAGGCGGACGGAGTCGATTGTGCCAATTGGTGAACCTGGCTGATTGTCCCGGTTGCTGTTCTGGCCCATTGCGTTCGAAATCCCTCAGTTTAGTGACTGCGGAACGAAATCGTTTCACAAGTCTACTAGGGAACGCAGAAACCCCTGATAGAGATTGGCCTGTCGCGACAGCATGACGGCGATCGCCTACCCGCGACGGTAAGCTGTTGATCGTGCGGCTCTAAGCGGGCCGGTCAGCGTCTTCGATCGGAAGCGGCGTGCCGCTACGGCGATCGAAGATCTTACGAGTCACAAACAGAGCGATCACAATGATGATCGCTCCCGCTCCCGCGAGGATAAGGCCGAGATGCACATGGAACGCGTGGCCGATCGTCTGCACGATTGTCGGGCCGTAAAAGACTGTAATTGCCGCCCAGAGGAGGAAACGGAAGAACTTGCCGATGAAGATGGCCGAGAAGAACCACACCGGCTTCATCTCGAAGACACCGGCGGCAAACTCGAAGAGCTTGACCGGCATGGGCGGCGGCATCATGGCAGGGACCATGATCGCGAGGAACTCCTGTTTCTCGAAGCGGTCGCGGAGCTTTTCGTAGCGCTCGCGGTTGACCCGTTTGAGCAGGAAGAGTTCTCCTCCCGCGCGGCCGACATAGTAGGGCACAAGCGAGCCAATCGCCGAACCGAGCGCAGCCATGAACGCGTAGATGACGAATTTGCCATGGTCTGCGGCCACATAGCCGATGACAATGGCGTCGATCGGCATGGGAATCGAGGAGGAGTCGACGATGGCAAGTGCACAAACGCCCCAGACGCCGAGCGGCTTGAGGACAAGCAACATCCAGGCGTTCCATTTATGAAAAAGCGATGCGGGAGCGATCTTCACTTGTATCTATCGATCTTACCTTCATGCGGCAGTCCGGAGGTCAACGCAGCGTGACTTGAGACGATTCCATGCGCGTGGGCGGTCCTGCCTGCAAGCAGATCCAGGGCATGCGGCAACAGAGGAAGCACGGCAGCGAGCGACGTCGTGGCTCCGGCAGGGCTTCCAGGCAGGTTCACGATCAACGTTGAGCCGATCGCTCCGCAGACAGCACGGCTGAGAGATGCGAAAGGCGTATGACGAAGCCCCTCGGCACGCATGAGTTCGGCCAGGCCCTCCACGAGACGGTCGCAGACCAGGCGGGTGGCTTCCGGCGTGACATCGCGTGGCGCAAGGCCGGTACCGCCGGTGGTAAGGATCAGGTTGCATCCAGCAGCATAGCGGCGCAGGGCTGCGGTGATCTGGTCGATCTCGTCCGGCAGGTTTTCGGCGGCGGTGACCGCAACTCCAGCGCCAGCAAGCAGATCGACGACGGCCGGGCCGGAGAGGTCCACTTGTTCGCCCCGGGAGCAGCGGTCGCTGATCGTCAGCACGGCGGCGCGGGTGTCGGGATGAAAGGAAAGAGGCACAGAGGACAGGGTATAGGGTTCAGAGGGTAAGGGGGTAGAGCCGGCCGCCCCCTGTATCGATTAGCTACACCCTAAACCCTGAACCCAACCCCCTGCATTTCCGCTAAAGATGAGAAAATAAGTAGATTCGAACATTTGCGAGAGACCGTAAATCCGACGCCTGAGTAACTTTACCTATCTCCGCCTCGTCAGACAGACATCAACATGCCGACCTTAGAGACGCCGCCCAATCCTGCCCCTCCCTCTTCCAGCCAGCAGGAGGAGAACCGTTCTGGGGAAAAGGTGAAGGCCGGTCGCTTCGGCGAACTGGACCACAGCGACCTCGTCCACCTGCTGGAATCGCTTGACGATGAACGATCCAAGGCGCGGTTCCGCGAATCGATCTACATTTCCCTCTTTTTCTGGTTAACGGTTGTTGTCTTCCTCATCTTCGCGCCGCGCCTGTTTCCGCGCTCACCGGAGTTTGTCGTTCCCATGGGAGATTCGAAGGACCAGAAGTTGACGAGTCTGACGGTTCCACCTGATGTGCAAAAGGCGATCAACAAGGTTCCCAAGCTGAAGCCGATGCCAAAGCCTTCAACTTCCGGCGGCCCATCGGCCCCGGCTCCGCAGGCGGCGACACCTCCAGCTCCACAACCGGCTGCTCAGCAACCCCAGGGACAGCCCCGGCCGTCGCCACAGGCGGCCGCTCCGCCTCCAGTAGTGCAGCAGTCACCATTGCAGCAGCCTCAACCAGCCCAGACTGCCGCGCTTCCATCCGCACCGGCTCCTTCCGCGAATCCAACCAAGCCAAACTTTGGCAATCCGAACACCAGCGCCCGTGACATGGTGCAGCAGGCGACGCGGGCTCCGAGAGGCAATGGCGGCCTGACGATGGGGAGCGGGACGAATGGGCCAGCGGAACATCGTGGACTGGGTACCGGCGTCGATATCCTCTCCGATACCGAGGGCGTGGACTTCAACCCCTACCTGCAGAAGATCATGCGCGAGATCTACGAGACCTGGCTGCCGCTGATTCCCGAAGAGGCGCGGCCTCCTCTGAACAAGCAGGGCGAGACGCAGATTCGCTTCATCATCCTGCCCGATGGCCGGATTGGCGGCATGGCGCTTGAAGGCTCGACGCATGACGACGCGATCAACAAGTCGTGCTGGGGATCGATCACTGGTGTGGGCCAGTTCCCTGCACTGCCGAGCCAGTTCCATGGCCCTAAGCTGGAGCTGCGCGTACATTACCTGGTGAACAAGGAACCGAGGTAGCGTGAAGCCGCGCTCTGATGGCGAACGGCGCGAGCAGGAAGGCCGCGAACGCGTCCGGCAGATTCGCGGGCTGGTTTGGCTGGCGGCGGCGGCGATTGTCTTTGCGGTCGCCCGAGCTGGAGTGCATCGCGTCTTCACCACAGGATGGTGGCGCGTTTGGTAGAGAACCCTCTGATCGTCATCGTTGGAGCTACTGCAAGTGGGAAATCCGGCCTGGCCATCCGGCTGGCGGAGGAGTTCGACGGGGAGATCGTCAGTTGCGACTCGGTGGCTGTCTATCGCGAGATGGAGATCGGTACCGCCAAGCCTTCGTTTGAAGACCGTGCGCGAGTTCCGCACCACATGATCGACGTCGTCTCCCCGGACGAGGCATGCACGGCAGGCGATTACAGCCGGGGCGCTCGAGAGGCGATCGCCGGAGTCACAGAACGCGGCAAACTGCCGATCGTGGCGGGCGGGACTGGGCTCTATCTAAGGGCGTTGATCGACGGACTCTTCCCTGCTCCACCTCGCCAGCCGGAGCTTCGCGATGAGCTTCGCCGTCACGCCGCGGAACATGGAGCGGAGTCGCTGCATCAGCGGCTGACTGCGCTGGATCCGGCGGCCGCAAATCTCATTCACGCGAACGACGTCTCGAAGGTGGTGCGTGCCATCGAGGTAAGCATGGCCGCCCAACAGCCCATGACCGAGATGTGGGAGCAGGGGCGTGACGCTTTGAGCGGATACCGCATTCTGCGGATGGGGCTCGATCCGGGACGCGAACGGCTTTATGAGCGCATCAACCAGCGGGCTGCGGAGATGTTCGAGCGCGGGCTGGTCGAGGAGACGGAACGACTGGTCGAGCGTTACGACTACGATTGCCGCCCACTAAGTTCGCTGGGCTACGCCGAGGCGGTCTCAGTGCTGCGCGGCGAGATGACGCGGGATCAGGCGGTCGGGAAGGCGCAGCAGGGACACCGCAACTACGCCAAGCGCCAGGGAACATGGTTTCGGCGGGACGCGGAGATTGCGTGGCTCCTAGGTGCAGGCGGGGATGATTCTGTGATGGATGAAGCGATGAGGATGGTGGCGAGATGGTGCCCACCCATGCGATGAGACTGCATGGATGGGCACCCAGATTGTTGTGGCGCCAGCTTTAGGAAGCCTGCACCACGAGGTCATCAGCTAATCTAAACCGCACCACGGATTCGGCGGGAATCTCTATATCGCGGTTGCCCGTCAGGCCGCCGATCGCGGTGCCTGTACCTGCACCAGCGAGTCCGCCGACGAGCAAGCCCACTCCTCCGGTGGCTACTCCACCAACCAGCATCCCGAGGCCTGTACCTCCACCGATGAAGGCGGCCGAGCGCTTGCCCTTACCCTTCTTCGTGCGCGTCAGATCATGCGTGTCGAGCGCGTATTGCGAGCCGTTCAACGTAAGCGTGGTCAGACGAAGTTCGAGGATCGAACTGCCCTTGAAGTGGCCTCTGCGATGAGACGCGTCGACGATACCTTCGACGGGAGCTCCGCGAGGAATGATGACGCGGTTGTTGCCATCGACGACGGCCTCTTCGACCTCGCCGGTAAAGTGGTCGCCGGCACGCGTGGTCTTGACGCTGATGTGCTGATCGATTCGAATGGCGAGCGGCGTCCCTGCCTGTACATGGACATCAGCGGGGCGAATCACGGGGTCAGTCGCCAGGTTCGCCGGAGGCGCAGGTTGCGTTCCGGGCTGCGGCGCGGTCGAAGCTGCAGCAACGGGCTGGCCGGGCGTGGCTACTGCGGCGTTGGCGGCGGGAGTCACGGTGGTTGTAACAGCTTGCGTCGTCTGCCCTTGCTGCAAGGGCTGTACGACGGTGGTGCTCACGTTGCCATTCTTATCGGTGGAGACGACCTGCTGGGCCTGGCCGGTTGTGTTCGCCTGCTGTTTGGCTTGATCAAGCGCGGCGTCCTGCTTGGACTTGCAGCCGGCGATGAGTGTGAGAGCAACGGCGAAAGTGGCGATAGAGCGCGTGAAGCGCAGGAATACAAAGGGTGAGTTCATCGTTCGAGCCTCGTGGAGTTCATTTTTGTTCGCTGATGTGAGCGGCTTATGAGTCGTCCATCTCTGTGCCAGATGACGCTTCGCCTTATCAGTCCTTCTGACGAGTTGCGGGCCAAACTCATACGTTCGGCGATGCACAACACTATGTACGATGCACAACGCTCCCGCGCAACCGCCTGCGCCGCAAAAGGTTTACGATTTCATCTATGACGACGACCTTCGAACCCGCGACGATGCCTGCTGTAAAGCGGCAGCAATTAGCCCACCTGACCGCGCAGATGGATGCGCTGAAGCAGGGAGGCACCTACTTCAAGCTGCGCGTGCTGGACGACGAACAAGGCCCGGTGTGCAGCTACGATGGCAGGCGCGTCATCAACCTTTCCTCGAATAACTACCTTGGGCTGTGCGAGCACCCGAAGTTGAAAGAGGCAGCGATAGCAGCGACCCAGAAATATGGTGCGGGTTCGGGCGCGGTACGAACGATTGCCGGGACGATGCGTATCCACATGGAGCTCGAAGAGAAGATCGCCGCCTTCAAGAACGTCGAGGCCTGCGTGGTCTTTCAGTCGGGATTCACGGCCAATGCGGGGACGGTGTCGTCGATTCTCGGCAAGGAAGACTTCATCCTTTCGGACGAACTCAACCATGCCAGCATCATCGACGGCGCAAGGCTTTCGCGGGCGAAGATCAAGGTCTTCCGCCACAAGGATGTAGCCCACGCCGAGGAGTTGCTGCGTGAGATCGAGAACGAGCCGGGACGGAAGCTCATTATCACTGACGGTGTTTTTTCGATGGACGGCGACATCGGGCCCGTCGACAAGCTGGCCGATCTTGCCGAGAAGTATGGCGCGATCATGATGGTCGACGACGCACACGCCAGCGGAGTGCTGGGGCGCAACGGGCGCGGGTCCGTGGACCACTTCGGAGCGCATGGCCGCGTGGATGTGCAGGTGGGCACGCTGTCGAAGGCAATCGGATCGCTGGGTGGCTATGTCTGCGGCAGCCGTGACCTGATTGACTATCTCTACCACCGCGCTCGGCCGTTCCTGTTCTCGACATCGCATCCGCCAAGCGTCGCGGCAAGCTGCATCGCGGCCTTCGACATCCTTGAAAACGAGCCAGAGCGGATCGAGCGGCTGTGGTCGAATACGGCGTACTTCAAGCAGCAGCTTGCGGACGCGGGCTTCGACGTGGGCGGCGTGACTACACCAAAGAGCGAGACGCCTATTACGCCGATCATCATTGGAGACGGACGCAGGACGATGGATTACTCCAAGGCGCTCTTCGAGGCGGGCGTGATGGCTACCGGGATTGCGTTCCCCACCGTTCCCGAGGGCAGGGCGCGGGTTCGGACGATCATGACCAGCGAACACACTCGGGAACAGATCGATCAGGCGCTCGAGATCTTCGTAAGTGTGGCGAAGAAGACAGGCATTCTGTCTTAATTCGCGCATCCCAACGATCCGTCATCACGCGTGTTCACGAGCCACGATGACGGATCGTTTATTTTCCGGTGTAGTAGCCGTCACGGGTCTGGATCACCCACTTCTTCTTGTCGGAACTCGTCAGGCCAAGTTCGAGGCGGTGGTACCCGTCTTCGCTAGCTTCCTTGTCGGGCGTGTAGCCGAGGCGATATTGGGCCCGTAGCTCCTTGCCAATCTCGGCATAGATATCGGCGACAGGTTGTTTCTTGCTGACCTCAAAGAGCCGTCCGCCCGTCTCGTGGGCGATTCGCTCGAGAGTCTTCTTGCCCTCGGCGCGCTGGTCGGGCTCGTTGCTGGGACCTCCACCACGGCGTCCGCCACCTCCACCGCCGCCTGGATAGCCTCCTCCGGGATAGCCGCCGCCCGGATATCCGCCTCCGGGGTAACCGCCACCTCGCGGGTATCCGCCGGGATTATCGTTGAAGGAGTCCCGCCGCGGCGCTTCACCCTTGAAGTAGACGGCGTAGATGATGGTGTCAGCGCGCTGCGCGGCCTCGATGGCGTCAGTAAGCCGTTCCTTCGAGCCTCGATCGACACCGTCCGTTAGTACGATCAGCGCCTTGCGACCCTTCTGTTTGGACATGACCTCATCGGAAGCGAGAAAGACGGCGTCGTAGAGCGTTGTGCCGCCGCGCATTCGATGGGTGCGGCCGTTCTTGTCTGGAGCGGAATCGCCGGTAGTGTCAGTATCAGAGGCCGAGGCGGTCTGGATGTCGAGTTCTTTGAGGCCGGCCTGAAGCTTGGCGCGGGAGCTCGTCAGTTCCTGGAGGAGTTCAACCGAGCGGGCGAACTCGATGACGAAGGCCTGATCCTGCTTGCCGGTCAGCATCTGGTCGAGGAAGGCGGAGCTTGCCGAGCGCTCATCGTCAAGCGCGTTGCGTTGGCTCTCGCTGGTGTCGACTAGAAGGCCAAGCGTGAGCGGCAGATTGTTGTCGAGGTCGAAGTAGCGGATGACCTGCGGCTTGCCGTCGACCTGAAGGCTGAAGTCGGCCTTGGTGAGGTTCTGGACGAGCGCGCCCTTGTTGTCGCGCACGATGACAGGAATGTTCACGAGGCGCGATTCAGCGGTGATGGTCGTCGTCGGAGCAGGCTTGTCCGTCGGGTTGACGAGGACGGGCTTATCGGAATTTTGCGCGACGAGCGGAGCAGGCAGAACGAGAAGGGCGGCGAACGCGAAGCGAAGAGAGCGGTGCATGAAGCTATAGACGGCGAGGTGCGCCGTATGTTGCGGCAGGATTGAGAAGCTTTGTACAAAAGAAGACGGGCCAGCCTGGAGGCTGGCCCGTTGATTTTCGCTTTTCCTGCGCGAACAGGCTTTAACGGGTGACGGCGACTTCGTGGTCGCGCTCGAAGGCAACGGCCTCTTCGGACTTCACTTCAGCGTCATACTTGGCAGCGCGGGCGCGGTCGACGAGGTCTCCGGCGGCATCTTTTACGTTGCCCCAGGCTTCCCGAGCCTTGCCCTTCAATTGGTCTTCGCGGCCCGCATTCTTCAGGGCCGGATCGTTCACAAGGACTCCGGCTGATTCCTCGATGCGGCCGCCGATCTTCTGCAACGTTCCCTTTACGGTGTCGTTATTCATGGCGCACTCTCCTTCTTGCTTTTGTTTGGAGGGGAAAGAGTGGCGGCGGGTTGGCTAGTGGCGATGGACGATCCGGCCTTCGCTAATCGTCGCATGAACACGGCCCAACATCGGGGACTGATCAAAAGGAGTGTTCTTCGACTTCGAAAGCGATTGAGCTGCAGCGAAAGTCCATTCGACTGCAGGATCGAAGAGAACAATATCCGCATAGTTCCCCACTGCCAGACTGCCACGATCCTTGAGACAAACGATCTTTGCGGGGTTGTTGCTCATCAAAGCGACGACGTGGGCCACGGGCAGACCGTGTTCGCGATGGAGAACACGCAACGCAAGTCCCAGCGCCGTCTCGATGCCGGTGATGCCGTTTGGAGCGCGCTCGAACTCGACTTCCTTCTCGTGGGCCGCGTGGGGGGCGTGGTCGGTGGCGATGCAGTCGACGGTGCCGTCCAGAATGGCCTCGATCACGGCGAGACGATCAGCTTCGGCGCGGAGAGGCGGGTTCATCTTGGCGTTCGTGTTGTAGCCTTCGAGAGCTTCATCGGTCAGCGTGAAGTGATGCGGTGCCGCCTCGCAGCTGACGTGAAGCCCCTGTTGCTTGGCCTGGCGAATTGCGGACAGAGCTTTGGCGGTCGAGACGTGTTGGACGTGGAGGTGGGGGCGAAGCCCTTCATCGCTTTCGATCTCGCGGAGGAGAGCGATGTCGCGTTCGACGATGTTCGATTCAGCCTCAACCGTCATACCGCGCAGTCCGAGGCGGAAGGCGACGGGACCGGCGTTCATGCTGCATCCGCCGGTCAGGCGAGTGTCCTCGGCGTGCTGCGAGATAGGCAGACCAAGCCTGGCGGCGACGACCAGCGCGGCTCGCATGACGTGGTCGTCAAGGATAGGCTTGCCGTCGTCGGTGAAGCCCACAGCCCCGGCGATGGCGAGGGCCTCGTAGTGCGTGAGATGTTCGCCCATTGAGCCCTGCGTGGCGGCGGACATGGCGAGCAGATGGATCGCGGAGTTGCGCTCCGGCGCGAGCATCCAGGTCAGGGACTCCACGGTGTCATTCACCGGAACGGTATTCGGCATGGCAACGACGGTGGTGTAGCCTCCGGCGGCGGCAGCGCGGGTGCCGGTCGCGATGGTCTCCTTCCAGGTCTGGCCTGGCTCGCGGAGATGGACGTGAACATCGATGAAGCCGGGGGCAAGAACAAGGCCAGCGGCGTCGATCGTGTCTTGTACTTCGAGTGCGGTGAAACTGCCAGGGTGTTCGATGGCTGCGATGCGGCCATCGCGAACGAGCAAGTCCTTCTGTGTGTCGAGACCGGACGCCGGATCGATGAGGTGGGCGTTGCGAATGAGGAGGTCGGTCATGCTTTTACTCCCAGCGCTCGCACGAGCAGCGCCGTCCGAATGGCGAGGCCGTGACTCACCTGCTCTTCGATGGCGGAGTTGGGACCGTCGGCGACCTCGCTCTGGATCTCCAGGCCGCGGATCATCGGGCCAGGGTGCATGACAAGCGCATTCGGAGCGTGAGCGGCGAGGCGAGCCTCGGTCAGTTGATATCCGTCGATGTATACGCCGAGATCGAGCGAGAGACCTGCGAGGCGTTCCTTCTGA
This sequence comes from Granulicella aggregans, assembly GCF_014203275.1. Taxonomy (GTDB): domain Bacteria; phylum Acidobacteriota; class Terriglobia; order Terriglobales; family Acidobacteriaceae; genus Edaphobacter. Next base: position 573,962 of record NZ_JACHIP010000004.1, on the reverse strand, counting down.
ATGCGGAGCATCATCGCTACGCTCGCCTGCGAGAGCGCGCGATCGAAGTCGCGCTCGATCTCAATAGCTGGATGGAGGCCAAGCGCATCTTCGGGCAGCAGAGGCTTCGGCCCGCAGAGAATCACGCGAGCTCCGAGACGCGGCAGCAACATCGCGTTCGAGCGGGCGACGCGGCTGTGGCGGATGTCGCCGGTGATAACGACGGTGACACCTTTGAGGCAGGTCTCACTGGCGGATGTGGCATCGAGGCCGAGACGGATCAGCATGGTGCGTAGATCGAGCAGAGCCTGCGAAGGATGTTCGTGCATGCCGTCGCCAGCGTTGAGCACGGGCAAACCGGTCATACGGGCAAGAAGATCCGGGGCGCCGCTGTAGTTGTGGCGAAGGATGATGGCCTCAGCGCCGAGTGCGCGCAGGGTGAGGCCGGTGTCCTTGAGCGACTCGCCCTTTTCGATGGAGGAGGACTTGTCGCTCACCAGCGTCGTAGTCGCTCCGAGAGACTTGGCGGCAAGTTCGAACGAGGTCCGGGTACGGGTACTGGACTCGTAGAAGAGCAGAGCGACGCGGCGGCCAGCTAAGAGCTTCGCGCGTTCGGCCGCAGAGATGGCTTCAATGCGCGCCGTGGCCGCAAGGATGGAAGAAACTTCAGAAACTGAGAGATGGTTGACGCTAAGCAGCGAGCCGGGGTGGAAGGCGGAGATGGTGCTCGTAGTTGTCAGTTGTTCGTTCTCAGTTGTTGGCTAAGCGGGATCCACAAGTTCAACCAGGATGACTTGCTCCTGGCCGTCGACTTCGTTGAGCTTGACCTCGATGATCTCCCGCTTGGAGGTGGGAATCGTGCGACCGGTGAACGTAGCCTGGATGGGGAGTTCGCGGTGTCCACGGTCGATGAGGACTAGGAGTTGAACACTCTTGGGGCGGCCGTGGTCGAAGAGCGCATCGAGTGCCGCCCGAATGGTGCGACCGGTGTAGAGAACGTCGTCCATCAGGACGATGTCCCGGCCGGTGACGTCGAAGCCGATGGCACCGGGGGTGACGATGGGGCGGGTGCCGGCGGTCGAGAGGTCGTCACGGTAGAAGCTGATGTCGAGTGTGCCGATATCGACCGGCTGCTTCTCGATCTTCGAGATGAGAGCGCCAAGGCGCTGGGCGAGCGGAACGCCGCGGCGCTTGATGCCGACGAGACCAACATTGGCCGATCCGTTATTCTTTTCGACAATCTCATGGGCAAGACGAACCAGGGTGCGTTCGATTTCGGACGACGACATGAGACGCCCTTTTTCGCGGAGTTTTGGCTTGGGCTTCGACTTGATTTCTTCGGTGATTTCGCTCATAAAAGACTCGCCAAATGATAGCAGGTGCAGGATGGGTTCAGGCCTTTCGGCTGATGCGACGGGTGCGCAAGAGGCCTCCGACAGCTCCACCAAAGACCGAGATGAGCAGAACCGCAAAGAGGATCACCCAGAACGAAAACAGCATGCAACCTGTGCGGAACTGAGGCGAATTGAAGAAGGCGAGTTTTTCCGCAGGGATGGATCCGGTCGCTGCGAACTGATCGACCTGCGCCTTCATCCCTAGCGCCATCTTTGCGTCGAAGTCCGCCATCGCGCCAAGTTTGAAGCGGGCGATGCAAAGACCGGCGGAGAGTGTCACCGCAAGGATCGAAACCAGCATGATGCCGACCAGGAGACCGATCCTGGCACCGACACCGGCATTCATCGCGGCAAGTGGACGGCGACGCTGGTAGAGCGCAAGCGTGGTGAGAGACGCGCTGACCACCCAGACCGAACCAATCACCGTAAAGTTCGGCAATCCCGCGGCAAGAAGGCTGAGAGCCGCAGCCACGAGCGAGACAAAGATCGCCCCGCGAAGCGCCATCGGCCAGTCGATACGGTTGGGCCGGGGAGGCGGAAGCGTGCCCGTCGAAGGAGCGCCAGAAGCATCGGTCGACTCGAGCCCGGTCGAGAGCGGCTCGGAGTAATCGGAGAGGAGGAGTTGCGGCGCGCCACAGTGCGGACAGAAGGGAGACCGCATATCGCCGGCGGCTTCAAAGTCCGGCAGATCGCCGCCGCATCGGTGACAGGTTTCACGCATATCTTTTGAGGCTACGCCTGCCGGTCGGCGCGGGCAAGAGAAGTGCGTCCTCGCCGGCACCACCAGTTCTTGAGAAGATCTGCAAAATGCTGCGCCGGGAGCCCGCTGCCGTGACTTAAACGGTTTTAGCAGGTATTTTTTGATTGCCGGGAAGTGGGCACGTTACGCCTGGCCCGCAGCTCGCTATCCTTAGCGGTGAACCCCTTGCTTGTAGGAATACCCGGAGAGTCCAGTCTATGCTTCAGCAGATCAAGAGTTTGTCTTCAGGTGTCGTCTTTGCAGCAGTTCTAGCGGCTGCCCCGGCTGCGATGGCGCAACACGTCATGCATGGAGCAGACACTGCAAAGCCTGTCACCGATCGGCCGTGGATGAAAACCAGCCTCTCGCCCGATGAGCGCGCGGATCTCGTCCTGAAGCAGATGACGCTGGACGAGAAGATCGCCTTGTTGCATGGCAACTCGATGCCGGGATGGCCCGGGCCGAAGTCTCCGTATGCGTATCTGAGCAATGGTGGTGCAGGCTTCGTCTTTGGCGTGGAACGGCTTGGCATCCCGATCATCCAGATGAGCGATGCGGCCTACGGCGTTCGCAGCAGCGGCGAAAATGGCCGCTACTCGACGGCGTTACCCTCACCCGTCGCATCGGCGGCAAGCTGGGATGTCCATGCAGCCTGCGACTACGGAGCACTGATTGGACGCGAGCTCCGCAACCAGGGCTACAACATGACGCTCGGCGGCGGAACCAACGTCACCCGCGATCCGCGCAATGGCCGCACCTTTGAGTACCTGGGCGAAGACCCCATTCTCGCCGGAACGCTGGTCGGAAACCGCATCAAGTGCGAGCAGGCACAACACGTCATCGGCGACATCAAGCACTACGCCGTCAACGACCAGGAGAGCGGACGCAACGAGGTCGATTCCATCATCTCCAAGCGCGCCATGCGCGAGAGCGACTTATTGGCGTTCGAAATTGGAATCCAGGTTGGTGATCCGGCTGCCGTGATGTGCTCCTACAACGCAGTGAACGGCGACTTCGCCTGCGAGAACAAGTACCTGCTGACCGAAGTCCTTCGCAAGGACTGGGGCTTCAAAGGCTTCGTCGTCTCGGACTGGGGCGGAACACATAGCACCATCAAGGCGTCCGAGGCCGGCCTCGACAACGAGGAGCCCCTCGAAGAGTTCTTCGGGCCGAAGTTCAAGGAGGCCGTCGAGGGCGGGAAGATCTCTCAGGCAGCGCTCGACGAGCACGTTCACCGCATCCTACGCAGCGAGTTCCTCAGCGGGATCGTCGACTTCCCCACGAAGAAGAGCGTTCCGGACATCGAAGGCGGATGGGAAACCTCGCGGCACATCGCCGAAGCCAGTACCGTTCTGCTGAAGAATAAGGACGCCGTGCTTCCGCTCGATGCCGCGAAGACACAGACGATTGCGATCATCGGCAAGAATGCGGATATGGGAATGATCTCGGGCGGTGGCTCGGCGCAGGTTGACCCTCCCGGACGGATGCCGGGCAAGTGGCAGGAGCACATCTGGTTCCCAACGTCGCCGCTGAAGGCGATTGAGACCAAGGGCAAGACGATTACTACGAAGTACGCTTCAGGCGAGGACATTGCAGCAGCGGCTAAGCTGGCGAAGAGTTCTGACATCGCCATTGTCTTTGCCTATCAATGGACGAGCGAAGGAATGGACCTGCCGACGCTGTCGCTTGAGGACAACCAGGACAAGCTGATCGCAGCAGTCGCAGCGGCGAATCCGAAGACGATTGTTGTACTGGAGACAGGGACGGCGGTCACGATGCCGTGGGCGGACAAGGTCAGTGGAATCGTCGAGGCCTGGTACGCGGGCAGCAAGGGCGCGGACGCCGTGGCGAACATCCTCTTCGGCGATGTGAACCCGAGCGCCAAGCTTCCCATGACCTTCCCCGTATCGGAGGCTGACTTGCCGCATCCGCAGCTCGTCGTTCCCCCTCCCGGAGCGCAGGGCCGCGAGGCCGTGATGAAGTCCGGCACCGCCAAGCCGACCTTCTCCGTTCACTACGACGAAGACCTGAAGGTCGGCTACAAGTGGTACGACGCGGAGAAGAAGCCGGTCCTCTTTCCCTTTGGCTTCGGACTTTCGTATACGACGTATGCGTACTCTGCGCTTGAGGTGAAGAAGGGTGGCGAGCCTTCAGTGAAGTTCACAGTCCAAAACACGGGAAGCCGCGACGGCGTGGAGATCGCGCAGGTTTACGCTTCGCTGCCGGAAGGCTCGGGCGAGCCGCCGAAGCGGCTGGTGGGATGGAGTCGCGTTGCGCTGAAGGCTGGTGAGAGGAAGACCGTTTCAGTCGCTATCGATCCGAAGTACCTCTCGGTGTACGACGAGGCAGGCGACAAATGGAAGCTGCTTCCGGGCGAGTACACGATGCGCGTCGGCGGATCATCTGCCTCGCTCGAACTGACAAAGACAGTTGAGATGAAGTAGGGCGCGATGGATCTGGGACTAGCGGGGAAGGTCGTAATCGTAACGGGAGGTGGCACTGGCATCGGTGCCGCCATTTCCCATGCTCTTGCAGCGGAGGGCGCGGTGCCCGTCGTCATCAACAACGACAGCCCGGCGGTGCAGGCGAACCTTGCGGTCATGCGCGATAAGGGGCAGGGGTTCGGCTTCCTTGAGATGTGGCTTGACTCGCCGGAGAAGTGCCGGGCAGCGGTAGAGCAGACGGTCGCGGAGTTCGGCCGCATCGATGGCCTCGTGAACAACATCGGCGTGAACGACAAGGTTGGCCTCGAAAACGGAACGCCGGATGAGTTTCTGAAATCAGTGGAACGCAACCTATGGCACTACTACTCTATGGCGCATTATTGTCTCCCGCATCTGAAGGCGTCGAAGGGCGCGATTGTGAACACGGCATCGAAGGTCGGCTACACCGGGCAGGGCGGCACGTCCGGCTATGCGGCTGCCAAGGGAGCGCAATTGGCACTAACGCGGGAGTGGGCTGTCGACCTCTTCCCCTATGGCATTCGCGTGAATGCAGTGGTGCCTTCCGAGGTCGACACACCCGCATACCAGGAGTGGCTGGCGAAGTTCGACGACCCTGCGGGGAAGCTCGAAAAAATCGTCCGAAACATTCCATTGGAGAAGCGGATGACTACACCAGCAGAGATCGCGGCGACGGTGGTGTTTCTGCTATCGCCGGTGTCGGGACACACGACCGGGCAGCATGTGTTCGTCGATGGCGGGTATGTCCATCTCGACCGGGCAGCCACTGCGGAATAATTGGTCGCGTACTGACATAAAAGCCACGCGGCAAATGGTCATCGTCACGACAAAATTGCCTTGACTAGAAGTTCAAAAAGGTGAAATCTCGTGGCCTATGAGAAAGCACCTCAACCCCGCCACTCTGAGCGTCGCCCTGGCTGTGTTGTCTCTTGCCTCTTCAGCCGTTGGCTCCGCTCAAACTCCCGCCGCACCGAATACGAAGCGAGAAGAGTTCGAAGCGCTGGGTGCCTGCGCCAAGGCTGTCACGCAAGGTATCCGGCCCATCGCGACCACTCGCGACTTGCGGTTCCTCGCTAAGGTCAGTGATGAAAACGCCTTGTGCCGAGGCGGCGTACGCAGCGAGATGTTTCGCATGACGCCGTGGGTCGATTGGACCAACTACTGGGGCACGGGCGATATGGCATCACTGCCGACCGGCTTTATCACCCCGAAGGTACCAGCTCTTCGCGGAGTCTCAGGCGCCTTGCTCGATCTCGAATTTGAGCGTGTCGAGCTGATCAAGTTCAACCTCTTCGACAACTCTGAAACCTACAAAGATTACGTGGCTGGCCGCGCCAACATCGATGGGCCCGCGCTGAAGACGTGGCCATCGATGCGCCTGCCGTCTACAAATCCAAGTTATGCTGCAGTTGGCGGAGTCGGAACCCAGGTCTGCAGAGGGGACCTCGTTCGCGGACGGAATCTCACCGGCATCTGCAACGACGTGGTAAATCCGCTCATGGGATCGGTGGGCACACCCTTTGCTCGAAATGTAGAGTTTGAGACTTCATTTCCAGATCTTGGGATCACTCAACTCACGGCGAATCGGCATGGTGGCCGCATCGGCTTGCTGTCCCCTGATCCGCAGGTGATCAGCCGAACTCTCTTCACCCGAACGCAAACCTCCGGCAACAATTGCAGCGCTGGATTCGGCCTGCAGGATAACGCCGCAACGGCTGACTGCGACTACCAGAAGGCCCCTTTCTTCAATGTGCTCGCGGCCTACTGGATTCAGTTCATGACGCACGACTGGTTCTCTCACATGGAGGAGGGCCACAACGCAACCGAGTACATGGATGTAGGGTGCAACACCAAGCTCGTAAACGGGAAGGAAGTCCCCCTTACAAGTGAGGAGGTGGCTCAATACGGCTGCCGCCCGAACGATCGCGTCGATCGCACCTTTGTCCAGCAGGACTCTATGCCGGAGACCTTCACCGCAAACGGCAAGACGTATATGGCGCGAGCTCCTAAAACATTTGCCAACACAAATACCGCGTGGTGGGATGCGTCACAGATCTACGGCTACGATGAGACCTCCGTAAAGCGAGTGAAACGCGATCCGGCTGATCTGGCAAAGCTTCTGCAGGAGCACCTGCCCGGAGCAACCGGCGATCCGGTCACAAGCGGCTATCTGCCACTGCTTCAACCTGGAGATCCTCAACAGCCGCAGTGGGCCGGACAGGAGGCCGTAGGCTTCCCGGACAACTTCACGATTGGTATGAGCTTTCTCCACAATCTGTTCGTCCGCGAGCATAACTCCTTCGTTACCGCGTTCCGCAGGCAGGCCGCTCTTACACCTGGCAATGATTCAGGTCTGCGTAATCCATCCAATCCAGAGCAAGTGATTCGATACAGAGATGTAACGCCGGACGAGTTGTATGCGGCAGCGCGCCTTGTGGTCTCGGCGGAGATCGCCAAGATTCATACCATTGAATGGACGCCGCAGCTTCTCTACAACGACCCTCTCTACAAAGGCATGAACGCCAATTGGAACGGCCTGCTGGGGACCGGAGACCCGCTCGTCTCCGACGCTCTCCGAAACGTGGTGACCAAGGGCTTCGGCACCTCGACAAGCGGGAACGCCGCGACAAAGTGGTACTCCGTGTTTTCGTCCGGCCCGGGTATCTTCGGCCTGGGAAGCACCGCAAGGGGATATGACATCACCAGGCCCGAGAGCATCAATGGCGGTGTCAATCACTTTGGATCGCCGTTCAATTTCCCCGAAGAGTTTGTCTCGGTATACCGCCTGCACCCCTTAGTGCCCGACCTGATCGAATTTCGCGATCTCAACAAAGACCCGAATCGCGTCACTGAAAAGATCTCTGTCATCTCGACATTCGAAGGCCGTTCCGCGGAAGCGATCCGAACGGGCGGCATGGCAAACTGGGGACTCTCCATGGGGCGTCAGCGGCTTGGGCTGTTGACCCTCCATAATCATCCGCAGTTCATGCAGAACATCCTGTTGCCCCGGCTCGATTCCTCAACCCAGAAGATCGACCTGGCGGCACTGGATCTCATTCGCGACCGCGAGCACGGTGTACCTCGATTCAACGAGTTTCGGCGGCAATACGGTCTGCGGCAGCTCACAAGCTATGACGATTTCGTGGACAAGCATCTCGACTCCTCTTCGGCCGCATACAAATCGCAGCAGGAGATCGTCAGCGAGCTCCGGCAAGTCTACGGCACGCATGTCTGCGACAGCTCGAAGATCATCACCGACGCGCAGGTGAACGATGACAGAACGCCAATCAACGATTGCCTCGGCCACCCGAATGGCTCGGTGGTCGACAATATCGAGGACGTGGATACGGTCGTCGGCTATCTTGCGGAGTCGACCCGGCCACACGGCTTTGCCATCTCTGAGACGCAGTTCGTTGTCTTTATCCTCAATGCTTCGCGGCGCTTATTCAGCGACCGCTTCTTTACCTCGAGCTTCCGGCCAGAGTTCTACACCCAGATGGGTGTCGACTGGGTCAACCATAACGGGCCCGGACCAGAGCAGATGGAGAAGGGCACACCAAACGGCTATCGTCAGCCTGTATCTCCGCTGAAGCGAGTCCTCCTCCGGAATATTCCCGAGCTGAAGAACGAGCTTGATCCCGTCGTCAACGCCTTTGATCCCTGGGCCCGCGACCGCGGCCAGTATTACTCGCTCGATTGGAAGCCCCGGGCCGGCGCGGAGACCGATCCAGCATTCAGGCAGTAAATACGCAATGTTTCCCCGCGAAGAACTCTCTTACTTATAAAGACAACGAAAACCCGCTTCCGCCGTGGTCCGAATCAATGGACTGGGCAGAAGCGGGTTTATCAATCGAAGTGCACTACTTCAGAACGCTACTTATCGACGGTGAATGTGAAGATCGTCGTGCTGTGCATGGTCTGGCCGGGCTTGAGTTCCGTGCTTGGGAACTTGGGGTGGTTGGGCGAGTCCGGAAAGTGCTGCGTCTCAAGGCAGAAGCCGGCATTCTTTACGTAGGTGACGCCCGCCTTGCCCGCGAAGGTGCCGGGGATGGAGGTGCCGGCATAGAACTGGACGCCGGGTTCGGTGGTGGTGACGGTGAGGACGCGGCCGGTGGCGGGGTCATGCACCTTGGCTGCGAGGTGAAGGACGCCGATCTTGCCATTGAGGACCCAGTTGTGGTCGTAGCCTCCGCCCAGTTTGGTCTGGGCGTTCGCATTCGGGTCAGCCTTGCCGATGAGCGTCGGCTTGCGGAGATCGAAGGGCGTGCCTTCGACGGGGGCGAGTTCGCCGGTGGGGATCAGGCCGGAGTCGACCGGTGTGTAGTGGTCGGCGTCGATCATGATGTGTTCGCCGAGGATGAGTCCCGAACCTTCGCCCGAGAGGTTGAAGTAGGTGTGGTTGGTGAGGTTGAGGACGGTGTCCTTGGTGGTGGTAGCGGAGTAGTCGATGTGAAGCGCGTCGCCATGGATGGTGTACTTCACATGCGCGGTGAGCGTACCGGGATAGCCCATGTCGCCGTCGGGCGAGACGTGGGTGAACTCGACACCGCCGGGAATCTCTTTCGCGTCCCAGACCTTCTTGTCGAAGCCGACGGTTCCGCCGTGCAACGTGTTGGCGTTGTTGTTGGTGGGGATGGTGTATGCCTTGCCGTCGAGCGAGAACTTACCGAAGGCGATGCGGTTGCCGTAGCGGCCGACGACCGAGCCTACATAGGTCTTGTTGTCGGTGACATAGCCTTCGATGTCGTTGTAGCCAAGGGCGACGTCGGCTACCTTGCCGGTCTTGTCGGCGGTCTTGATGGAGACGATGCGGGCGCCGTAGGTGATGAGACCAACCTCAAGGCTGGCGCTCTTCAGGGTGTACTTATCGACTGCCGTGCCGTCAGGCAGCTTGCCGAAGGAGGCCTTGGTGACTGCGCCGTGCGCCGCGATGGAGGTTGTCATAGTGAGTAGGATAGCGCGTGCCCATTTCATCGTTGGATGTCCCTCAAACGTTTATTTACTGCCAGGATTTGCTTCGGCCGGTAATCGAAGATGGAACGAGACCGGCAGGCACAGTCACTATACGTGATGCATCGAAGGGTAGTGAAGCGCGGGTAGAATGAAGCGGCTGATGTTCGCATGAGATTTTTCGGAGGTTGGGATGAACGGTGTCGGGCGTTCGGTGGTGGGCTTGAGTCTGGCGGTTGCTTTGGGCGTGGGGATGGGTCATGCGGCTTCACCGCAGGACCGCTGGATCGGGACCTGGGCTACGGCTCCGCTGGGTGAAACGAATAAGGCCGACGGACCGGGGTCAGCGGACATGACCCTGCGAGAGATCGTGCATGTCTCGCGCGGCGGCGACAGGGTTCGGGTGGAGTTTACGAACGAGTTTGGAACGGAACCGCTGACGATTGGCGCGGCCCATGCGGCGCTGAGCGCTGGCGGCAGTGAGATCAAGCTGGCGTCGGCGAATGCGCTGACGTTTGGCGGCAAGAGCTCAATCACGATTCCGCCGGGAGCGATGGTGGTGAGCGATCCCGCCGACTTAAAGCTCCCGGCGCTTACGGATCTGGCGATCAGCATCTTTATCCCGACGCAGCCGCTCGCGCGAGTGACGCAGCACACCTTCGCTGACCAGACTAATTTTTCTTCACCAGGCAATGTCGTTGGGGAAAAGACTTTGACTGCCCCGGAGAAGTTCGCGCAATGGAAGTTCGTGAAGGGCGTGGATGTGCTGGGAGCCGCGAACGACGGAGCGATCGTGACGCTGGGCGACTCGATTACCGATGGAGCTTATGCGACGGAGAACGGTAACGCTCGCTGGCCGGACGTGCTGGCGCGCAGGCTCCAGGCGGATAAGAAGTTGAATGGGCTGGGTGTGTTGAACCAAGGCATCGGCGGCAACCGTGTACTGCATGACGGCTATGGGCCTTCGGCCGAGGCTCGCTTCGATCGCGATGTGCTGGCGCAGGCGGGTGTGAAGTACCTCGTCATCATGGAAGGGATCAACGACATCGGCAATGCGACCAACCCGAAGAATCCGCATGATCCGGTGACGGCCGACGAGATGATCGCCGGGCTGGCGCAGCTTGTGGAGCGGGCGCACATCCACGGCATCAAGGTGATTGGAGCAACGCTGACGCCGTATGTCGGGGCCGGATATCAATCGGAGGCGGGAGAGAAGATCCGCGTCGCGGTGAACGACTGGATCCGGTCGAACAAGTCGCTGGATGGATTGATCGATTTCGACATGGTCACGCGAGATCCGGCGAATCCATCGATGTTTCTGCCCGTGATGGATCACGGAGACCACCTGCATCCGGGCGACGCGGGGTATAAGGCGATGGGTGAGGCAGTGGATTTGAAGCTATTCGGCGGGAAGTAAAGCCTACCTCAGCGACTAAAGCCGCGTGGCAGGGGCTGTTTGTGTGGCACGTCTGAAGCCGCGACCTTAAGCGAGACATACGAGCAAAACTGAAACGGCGCGGGAGAGCATTCTCCCGCGCCGCTTCATTTTGCTGCGACTACGCGAGTTCGAGGCCCGCGAAAAAGTATCCGATCTCGAAAGCTGCGGTGTCTTCCGCATCCGAGCCGTGGATAGCGTTCTCTTCGATCGATCCGGCGAACTTCTTGCGAATCGTTCCTTCCTCAGCGTTCGCGGGATTCGTTGCGCCCATGAGCTTGCGCAGGTCGGCAATGGCGTTGTCCTTCTCGAGCACCATCGGGAAGATGGGGCCGCTGGACATGAACTGGGTCAGCGAACCGAAGAACGGACGCGCGGAGTGGACGTGGTAGAAGCCCTCGGCCTGTGCGTTCGAGATGCTGATGCGCTTGATGGCGACGATCTTGAAGCCGGCCTTCTCGAGCTCGGCGAGGATGGCGGCGGTGTAACCCTTGCGGACGGCGTCCGGCTTGATGATGCTGAAGGTGCGCTGTGACATGGTGCTCCGTTTCAGGTTTCTTGATTAATTTGCTCTATTCAGTTTACATTTTACTCGTTAAAACAAGAGAGTAGATACATGGGTATATACTAGGCTTCTCAAGGCAGTCTTGGGCCTTCTCCTGAGGTGGCATCATGCAGACAGTGCGCAAAGCCAAGCTATTCAAGAACGGTGCCAGTCAGGCAGTCCGGCTCCCCGCAGAGTTCCGTTTCGAGGGCGATGAGGTGTACATCTACCGTGATGAGAAGACGCAGGATGTCACCCTTTCTACTCGGCCAGGAGCTCAGGTATGGGCGGACTTCTTTGCCTTTGCGCGAACCGTCGATGTTCCGGAGGATTGGATGAAAAGTCGTCCGATGAACAGACTTCCTGACGAAAATGAAGCTCCGCTATTTCGTGAGGAAGATTGACTCGTGTTGTACATGTTGGACACCGATACGTCGAGCTACATCATAAGAGGCGGTTACGGCTCGATAGAGCGCCGGCTTTCCATAACATCTCCGTCTGACCTGTGCATCTCTGCGATGACCCGCGCAGAGATTACTTACGGACTGAAAGCGCTTCCTCCGCGCCATCGGCTTCATGAGTCTGCGCGGCGCTACTTCAACGTCGTCGCTGTACTGCCATGGAAAGCGGAAGCCGCGGACGTCTACGCGGATATCAAGCACCAGTTGAAAATCGCAGGGACACCTATAGGCGAGTTGGACATGATGATCGCAGCACACGCAGTCGCCGCCAACGCGACATTGGTGACAAATAACACGCGCCACTTTGAACGAATCAAGATGCCGCTGATGTTACAGAATTGGCTGGAATGAGCGCTTAATACTTCCAACTCGTAACGTCAGCCCCAGCGGGTGCGGTCTTCGCGATCCGGTCCATAATCTTCGGCAGGTACATGGTGTTGTAGTGCAGGCGGGAGTAGGCGTTCGACAGCGTCGGGTCGCCGTTCCAGCAGTGTTCGGCGCGGGGGCCGTACAGCACCTCGCCTTCATACGGGACGCCGACGCCCGGGGTACCCGTGGTCTTCAGAAAGTCTTCCATGAGGTAGACGGCGTCATTGAGGAAGTACGTATCGTCGCTGCCGACGTAGAGGTGAATCTTGCCCTGGAGCTTCGGCCCAAGCGTCTTCCAGTCGCGTTGGAGCTTCGCATTCAAGTCGTAATGGTCCTTCCAGTAGGCGGCGACATTGGGGTCAATCTCTCCCGTCTCCTTGTCGAAGATGGGCTGCGGGTAGCCGTCCGCTCCGACTGGCGAGTACACCGCCTGCCAGATGTCGAACTGTTCGCCGGATCTCCCGTGATCGCCTAGCGCGGCTTCGTAGGCGACGTTGTCGCGGACGCTGATCAGCGTGTGGCCTAGGTAATCGCGCATAGCGGGCTGCTCGATCTGCTTCTCCGCACCCTGGATATAAAACATGTTCTTCTGCGAATAGAGGTCGGTCGTCATGTAGGCGTGGAAGTCGACCGGATCAGGGCAGGCGGCGAAGGCGCCGTTGTAAAAGTCAGGATTGAAGAGCTGTACCGCGAGCGACTCCCATCCGCCGGTCGAGCCACCGTAGACGAAGCGAGCCCAGCCTTGGCCGATGCCTCGGAACTGCTTCTCAATCGCGGGAATTAGTTCTTTCTCAATGGCGCTTCCGTAAGGACCCAGATTGGCGGAGTCGACCGCGTACGAATCGTCATAGTAGGGGTTCGCGTGCTGGATCTTCACGACCAGGACGCGCGGAAAGTTGGGGCCACTCCACAGCTTGTACTCGTTATAGGCTTCCTGCTGCTGGATGCGGTTGTAGCCGGCAAGGTGGAAGCGCTGCGAATAATCGGGTTTCAGGTCGGGATCGGGTGGCGTGGTGCGGAAGTCCTCGATGCCGTCGACGAAGTGGTCGTGGAAGATGACGAGCGGGAAGTGCGCCTGTGTGTGTTCATTGAAGCCTTCGGGGACCAGAACAATGGCAGAGAGATACGTCGGCGTACCCCAGAACTTGGTCAAAAGGTCGGACTGAATCTTGATGTGGCGGATGTATTTTGTGTCAGGCTCTGCGGGGATGGGTGGGATGACTTGGTCAAGCGTCAGCTTGATGGCCGCGCCCTTCGGCCCGACATGCAGCTTCACAGGCTTGCTATAGAGATTCCCCGGAGCGATGTTCCAATGCTGGCCTTCGCCGCGATCGGGCGCGAGCTTGATCGTATGACCATCCGCTCGGTGGAAGGTCTCATAGATGTTCAGCACCGCCTGCACGGTATAGTCGCCTTCGGGCACGTCAGAAAGCTTGCGGACGGGATAGCCTGCCGCGGTCGCTTCAAGCTTCATCGGCTGGCCGGGCTTTACGCCATCGACCGTCATGCCGAAGACGATCTGCGAACGCGGGGTGTCATTGATCTGCATACGCGGCTCTTCGCTGGCGTCGTTGGAAAGCAGGAAGAGAAGCCGGCCGTCGAGCGGCTTGGCCGACTGCGCCGCAGGAAACGATACGGTGACCGGCTGAACGCCCCTTCCCTGCGAGGGTGTTTGCGAGGATGCGGCGATGACGAAGGCGGCAAAAATCGCCGGAAGACACGAAAGCACGAGTGGACGCATGCGGAGAGTATACAAATAGCCCGGCATCTGCCGTGACTGCTATTCTTCGGGCGGAATGCAAGGAGTGAGTGTGAAGACGAAGCTATGGACTCGGCGACGGATAGTGGCGACTTCGGTGTGCGCGGCAGTGGCCTCGGCGATGCCCGCAGCAGTGGCGCAGATGCCCGCGCCCGAAGCGCTTGAGGATGCTCGCATCTCCATGGTCACGACGACCGAGGCCAACGCATGGCAGAAGGGCAAAGTCCTCAAGCCCACGTTCCAGTGGGAGTTGCTGAACCTGAACATCGACTCCGCCAAGACAGTGGGACAACCCATGCAGGGCTTCGGGGGATGCTTCAACGAACTTGGCTGGACATCGCTGAGCGCGCTGGATGAGGCCGACCGAGAAAGCGTGATCCGCGAACTCTTTCACCCCACCGGCGGTGCCCGTTTCACCTATTGCCGTATGCCCATTGGGGCCAACGACTATGCCACCGAAGCGTACAGCTACGACGAGACCGATGGGGACTTCGCGCTCAAAAACTTCAGCATCCACCACGACCGCACCACGCTGATTCCCTTCATCCACGCGGCGATGAAGCAGCAACCGAAGCTAAAGCTGTGGGCTTCCCCATGGACGCCGCCGAGCTGGATGAAGCGCAACCACTTCTACGCCGAAGCCAAGGCGTTTGGAGGCATGAAGGAGAATGGCATTCGCCCTGATCAGCTAGGCCACGAAGGCGAAGACATGTTCATTCAGAAGCCGGAGTACTTTAAGGCTTACGCCGAATACTTCGGTAAATTTATCGATGCCTATCGCGTGGAAGGCATCCGCATCGGCATGGTGATGCCGCAGAACGAGTTTAACTCCGCCCAGAACTTTCCCAGTTGCACCTGGACACCGGAGGGACTAGCGCGCTTCGTCCGCGAACTTGGCCCGCAGATGCGGAAGCGCGAGGTCGACATATTCTTCGGCACGCTCGAACGCGGCAATCCGAAACTACTTGAGACCGTGATGGCGGACGAGGAAGCGGTCAACCATATCAAAGGTGTCGGCGCACAATGGGCGGGTAAGAACGCTGTGGCAGCTATCCACGACGCGTACCCGCAGCTTGCGATCTTCCAATCCGAACAGGAGTGCGGTGACGGGAAAAATAGCTGGAGCTACACCGGCTACTGCTGGGAGTTGATGAAGCAGTACTTTCGCAATGGCTCGACCGGATATATGTACTGGAACATCTCCACCGCGGATGGCGGTGTAAGCAGCTGGGGCTGGCCGCAGAACTCGCTTGTCAGCGTGAACCTCGCGGAAAAGACCTTTCGTTACAACCACGACTTTTACCTGCTGAAGCATTTGACCCATTTTGTGAATGTTGGCGCGAAGATGGCGAAAACAACCGGAACATGCGACGACGTGCTCGCTTTCGTCAATCCGGATGGCACGGCTGTCGCCCTGCTGCGCAATCAGCTCTCCGTGCCTCGTCTGGTGCAGGTCGCAGCGGATCGCACGATATTCGCCGTGGAACTTCCGCCGGACTCCATCAGTACGGTTAAGATGAAACTGACGTAAGCACTGCGCCCGTTCGGCAGACCGCCGTCGAATCTGTTTCATCTTTAATGGAGACCTATGAAGAGTTTCACTTCCCCGAAGAGTTTGTTCCGCACCGCTGCATCGCTTCTGCTGCTCGGCGCGGGACTGCCCTGCGTTGCTGCCGATGCACCCGCGAAGCTGAAGCTGCCTGAGCTCAAGTACGAGCGCTTCACCCTGCCCAACGGCCTCGTCGTTTTGACGCATGAAGACCACCGCCTGCCGCTGGTCGCTGTCGATCTCTGGTACCACGTCGGCCCGCTGAATGAGCGCGAAGGCCGCACCGGCTTTGCCCACCTCTTCGAGCACATGATGTTCGAAGGCTCCGAGCACGTCGGCGAGAAGGCGCACATCAAGTACGTCCAGGGCGCGGGCGCGACCGACGTCAATGGCACCACCAACTTCGACCGCACCAACTACTTCGAGACAATGCCGGCGAACCAGCTTGAGCTGGCGATGTGGCTCGAAAGCGATCGCATGGGCTTCCTGCTCGAAGGCCTCGACCGCGTGAAACTGACCAACCAGCGCGACGTCGTCCGCAACGAGCGCCGCCAGGGCGAAGGCTCGCCTTACGACCTGGCTGAAGAGGCCGGCTATCATCTTCTCTTCCCCAAGGGGCATCCTTACTACGCATCCGTGATCGGATCGCATGCCGACATTGAAGCCGCACGCATCGCGGACATTCGCGACTTCCATCAGCACTTCTACACGCCGAATAACGCCAGCATCGCCATCGCCGGAGACTTCAAGCCGGCGGAGCTGAAGGCACTGTTGACCAAGTACTTTGGAGCGATTCCCGCAGGGCCGAAGGTCGAGCCGGTCAACGTCGTCACTCCTGCCATCACCGAGCAGAAGCGCGAGACTGTCACCGACACCGTAAAGCTGACGCGGCTCGACTTCTCCTTCCTGCTGCCTGCCGCATACAAGCCCAGCGACGCCGACGCGCAGTTGCTGAGCCACATTCTTGGCGGAGCGAAGGCCAGCCGTCTCGACCAGGAGCTCGTCTACAAGCGCCAGATCGCACAGGCTGTCGAGTGCTCGGATGACCCGCTGACGCTGACCTCAGTCTTCTCCTGCTCGATCACGGTGAAGCCGAACGTGAAGGCAGACGAGATCGAAGCTGCATTCTGGGAGCAGATCGCCAAGCTCCAGACCGACGGGCCCACGCAGGATGAACTCGACTCCGCCCGCACCGTCGACCTGACCCGTAAGATCACCGGTCTGCAGCGCCTCGGCGGTTTTGGCGGCATTGCCGATACGCTGAACAGCTACAACCAGATCGCTGGCGACCCCGGCTATCTGCCGAAGGACATCGCCCGTTTTGAGGCCGCAACTACAGCCAGCGTTAAGGGCGTCGCCGCGAAGTACCTCAACAAGAACCAGTCTGTCGTTGTGACAACGGTCCCCGGTAAGAAGGTCGTCGACGATGTCCCGCGCAGCCCGGAAGACACCGACGCCACCGTCAAGCTGGTCAATCCCTACACTCCGGACTTTGAAAAGGCGCAGGATTGGCGCAAGACCGTCCCGAAGCCTGGCCCGGAGCTTGCCTTCCACCTTCCTGTGCCCACTACCTTCACGCTGAAGAACGGCCTGAAGGTCTACCTGATCGAAGATTCAAACCTGCCCGTCGTTGCGGCGACGATCGTCTCCCGCGCAGGCAGCGAGGCCAACCCCACAGACAAGCCTGGGCTGGCCTCCTTCACCGCATCCATGCTGGGTGAAGGTACAGAGCTTCGCACCTCTACCCAACTCGCCGAAGCTGCGGAGCGCCTTGGCACTCGCGTCGGCGTCGGTGCCGGTATGGACAGCGCCAGCGGCGGCATCAGCGTACTGAGCAACCATGCAGACGCGGCGCTCGACCTGTTGGCCGATGTCGTTGAGCGGCCCGCATTCCGGACAGAGGACATCGACCGCATTCGCAAGCAGCGCCTCATCGGCATCCAGCAGGAGTCGGATAACGTAGGGGCAATCGCGCAGCGCGTCATTCCGCACGTCCTCTATGGCGATCAACCCTACGGCTTCACCGGCTCCGGAACGACTGCCAGCGTCGAAGGCATCTCTCACGATGAGCTCAAGTCCTTCTGGGCGGGCCACTATGGCCCGGCTGACTCCGCTCTGATCTTCGCTGGTGACATCAAGGAGCGTGAGGCTCGCGAGCTTGCCGAGAAACACTTCGGCGCATGGACGGGAGCCGCAACGGGAGCCGTCACATTGCCTAAAGCGCCTGCTGCTCCGACGCCAGCCGTCATCATCGTGGACAAGCCGGGCTCGCCACAATCCGCGTTGCTCGCAGCAGGGTTGGGCGTGCCACGCACGTCGCCGGACCTCGAAGCCATCCAGGTGTTGAACTACACGCTGGGCGCAAGCTTCGCGAGCCGCATCAACATGAACCTCCGCGAGGTACATGGCTACACGTATGGCGCGCGTTCGGGCTTCAGCCTCTACCGCGAAGGCGGCCCCTTCACCGCTGGCGGCCTGGTGAAGACCGATGTCACCGCCGCGGCAGCGAAGGAGCTGGACTCGGAGTTGAGGCGCATCCTCACCGTGCCTCCGAACGATGCTGAGATGAAGAGCGCCAAGGATGCCTTGGTGCAATCGATCCCAGCGCTCTTTGAGACGACGGCTGCGACAGCTGGTGCGATGTCTTCGATCTTCCTCTATGACAGGCCGCTCGATTACTACTCGAAGCTGCCGGAGCGCTACACGATGGTCAACCTGGGCGATGTGGTGCGCGTGTCGAAGGAGACCATCCATCCCGACCAACTCGTCTACGTCATCGTCGGCGATAAGACGAAGATCGAACAGAGCCTGAAGGACCTCAACCTCGCACCGATCGAGTACCGGGATGCATTGGGGAATGTAGTGAAGTAAAGCAGGGTGTAGGGGATAGGGTTTAGAAGAACATCCCATCCCCTACACTGCCAACAGCAATGGCCCAGAGCATATGCTCCGGGCCATTGTTTTTGCTACACGCTATTCCCTACACCCACCGATCTTCGGGTGCGCCATCCATCGCAGCCTCATCGCGACGGGTAGGACATAAACCCTACCCCTTACCCAGAACCCGCGCCATTGCTTCGCCGATCTCAGCAGGTGACTTCACGACGTGAATTCCCGCCGCCTCCATCGCCTTCATCTTCTCCGCAGCCGTACCTTCACCGCCGGAGATGATCGCTCCGGCATGCCCCATGCGGCGGCCGGGGGGTGCGGTCTGACCGGCGATGAAGCCGACGACTGGCTTCTTCACAAATTCAGCGATGTACTTCGCGGCAGCCTCTTCCGCTGATCCACCGATCTCGCCGATCATGATGATCGCCTCGGTCTCGGGGTCTTCGTTGAGCAGCTTCAACGCGTCGATGTGCGTGGTGCCGATGATCGGGTCGCCACCGATGCCGATCGCCGTCGACTGACCGATGCCGCGCGTCGTCAGCTGATACACCGCCTCATAGGTCAGCGTACCGGACTTCGAAACGATGCCGACCGAGCCTTCCTTATGAATGCGCCCGGGCATAATGCCGATCTTCGCCTTGCCGGGCGAGATGACGCCGGGGCAGTTTGGCCCGATCAGCGTGGACTTCGAGGACTTCACAATCTCCCACACCTTCACCATGTCGAGCGTCGGGATGCCCTCGGTGATGCAGATGACGAGCGGAATATCGCTTGCCGCGGCCTCAAGAATTCCGTCCGCGGCAAATGGTGGCGGGACGAAGATGACCGTGGCGTTCGCTCCGGTCGCGTTTACCGCCTCTTCAACGGTGTTGAAGACCGGCCAGCCTTCATGCGTTGTGCCGCCCTTACCGGGAGTGACTCCGCCCACAACGATGTCGTAGCCAAACTGCTTCGAGTATTCGGAGCAGCCCTTAGCGTGAAAAGTGCCTTCGCGGCCCGTGATGCCTTGAACTATCAAGCGCGTATTCTTATCTACAAGTACAGCCATTAGTTCCTCTTTCTGGGCTATGCTTTGAATAATTTGTTAAACGACTTAGCAGCTTCGCTGCGTTCCTCAACTTCGTCGTTCAAATAGCCTTCAACGATAGCTCTTTTAAGATAAGAAGCCTTAGCTTTGTTTCGCAGATCGGGATTCACGCTGATTGCCGATCCTATCAGCATCGTTTCCAGCCAATGATTTGCTTTGATTCCTAACGAGTCTGTTGGGCGGCGAAACTTGCCTGTTTTGGATTGAAGGGCAAGTAAATAGACTTCAAATTGCGCGTGCGGATCTTCTCTTAGAAACCGGAGAAATGTTGTTTCCTTCTGTTCAAATCGCTTTCTGAATCCCTGCTTATCGGTCAACCCGACGTTCCAAGGTATGCGCTTCCGGCCTTGCTTTACCGTCCAAACATATACACCAATCGCATTAGCGATACCTTCCGGCGTTTTATCATTGTTTCGTTCCACCCAAAATGCGTTCAATGCATCGCGGTGGGTGCTCTCACTGTTGGTGCGGAACGGGAACGGGCCGAAAACTTTATACCTAAGCTTTGAAGGCTGAACTGGCTCCATGATCTATCCTTTAGCTGCGGCGACAGCCAAGTCAGCAGCTTCCTTCATCGTTGCGCCTACTTCGAACTTCAAGCCCGACTCTGCAAGTATCTTTCTACCCTCTTCAACATTCGTACCTTCGAGCCGCAGAATAATCGGTAATTGAACATTCAATTTCTTCGCTGCCGCAACTACCGCAGTAGCCAGAACATCCACTCGCAGAATTCCGCCGAATATATTAATAAAAATTGCCTTCACATTCTTATCGCTAAGCAAAATCCCAAAAGCATTCTCAATCTGCTCCTGGTTCGCTCCGCCGCCTACGTCGAGGAAGTTCGCAGCCTTGCCTCCGGCGTACTCGATGATGTCCATCGTCGCCATCGCGAGGCCGGCACCGTTCACCATGCAGGCGATCGAGCCGTCGAGCTTGATGTAGTTCAGCGCGTACTTCGACGCTTCCACCTCGAGCGGGTCTTCTTCAGCCAGATCGCGTAGCTCCTTCAGGTCCTTGTGCCGAAACATCGCGTTGTCGTCGAAGTTGATCTTGCAGTCGAGCGCTAGCAGCTTTCCGTCCTTCGTCGTGATGAAGGGATTGATCTCCATCAGCGTCGAGTCGGTATCGACGAACGCCTTGTACAGGCCGGTCATAAACTTCACCGCGTCATTGATCTGCGTGGGCAGCAGGCCGAGCTTGAACGCAAGCCGCCGAGCTTGATACGGCTGGAAGCCGACGGCGGGCTCGATGTACTCCTTGTAGATGAGCTCCGGCGTTGCGTGCGCGACCTCCTCGATCTCCATGCCGCCGGACTGCGAGGCCATGAAGACGATCTTCGCGCTGGCGCGGTCGAGCACGAGGCCGAGATAAAGCTCGCGGTCGATCGCCGAACCCTCCTCGATCAGCAACCGCTGAACCTTCTGTCCCGCCGGGCCGGTCTGATGCGTGACCAGCTGCATCCCGAGGATGTCTTTAGACCGCGCCACCGCATCGTCCAGCGTCTTCACAACCTTCACGCCGCCGCCCTTGCCGCGGCCTCCGGCATGGATCTGCGCCTTCACCACGACGGCGGCATTGCCCGCGCTGAAGAGCGACTTTGCGGCGGTCTCGGCCTGCTCGATCGTCATCGCCATCTCGCCGCCTGGGACGGGGACGCCGTACTTGCGAAGAATCTCTTTTGCCTGGTACTCGTGGATCTTCATCGGGGAGCGGTACCGCCTTTTCGCGCGCAATTGTAGCCGGGTAAACGTCTACGCTCCGATACTAGCGGAGGCGTATGAACAGCGGCAACCGATGGTCGGACAGGCTGAGCGTTTATCGGACAGCGCCCTCCTTGCTACTCTTCATAAAGTGATCCTCAGGCCTTACTTGCGCAGATTGATCGAATCTCGAGCCACGCTGACTCGGGAGGAAGCCCGCGACCTGATGCGGCTTGTCCTGCAAATGCAGGCGACCGAGATCGAGATCGCCGCCATTCTCGGAGCGCTCGCGGCGCGCGGAGAGACGGCGGAAGAGATCGCAGGTTTTGTCGACGCCATGCGCGAGGCGGCTGCGATTGTGCTCCTTCATGAAAGCGAGCGGACGCAGTTAGTGGACACCTGCGGCACCGGAGGCGACGGTGCCGACACCTTCAACATCTCTACTGGAGCAGCACTGGTCGCAGCGGCGGCAGGCGCGAAGGTGGCCAAGCACGGCAATCGCGCGGTCACCTCGAAGAGCGGATCAGCGGATGTGCTCGAAGTGCTCGGGATCCCGGTCGGGCTTTCGCCAAATGAGGGTGCCGCAGCAATCCGCAATCATGGCTTCGCCTACCTACACGCGCCCGCGATGCACCCCGCAATGAAGGCGGTGATGCCGGTTCGCCGCGCGTTGGGTGTAAGGACGGTCTTCAATCTACTCGGACCTCTTTCAAACCCCGCAGGTGCGCGGGCGCAGGTGATGGGTGTCTATGCGGCGGATCGGGTCGCAGTAGTCGCAGAGGCGATGGTGCTGCTCGGAGTGCGGCACGCGTTTGTGGTGCATGGATACGTTGACTCAGAACGCAGCGCAGGCATGGATGAATTTTCTATCAGCGCCCCCAGCCTGGTCGCGGAGGTCCGCGATAGCGCGGTTACGCACTCAACCCTGTCGCCGGAGGACGCCGGACTGGAACGATCGCCGATCGCGATGCTTCGCGGCGGTGATGCTTTGGAGAACGCGACTATTCTGCGGGCGGTCTTTGCGGGCAAGCCGGGGCCGTGCCGCGATGTCGTTGTATTGAACGCGGCAGCGGTGCTGGTTACGGCCGGGCTTGCGTCGGATCTCCGCGCGGGGGTGGTGTTGGCACAGGAGACTATCGATGCTGGGCGGGTGTTGCGATTGGTGGAGAGCATCTCGGCTGCGGCCTGAGCTGGTGGCGCTCCGCCTAATTAGGTGCGATGAAGCCGCGCCGAAGATGGGGCACCCAGCCTAAAGGAACTTCCCCGCACACCGCTACGTAGAATGCTGTGCAGGCGGCTCAGGCCGTCCCGCGTATTTAGGAGAGACAAAATGTCTGCACCGCTCGCTGCTCCTTTCAGTCCGTCGATGGTTACCACCGCGCTCGACCTTCCTGGCTTCCGCATCGCGCGGAACTACGGCGTTGTCCGCGGCCTTGTTGTCCGGTCGCGTTCGATTGTCGGTAATGTTGGCGCAACGCTCCAGACGCTGATCGGCGGCAACATTACCATCTATACCGACCTGTGCGAGAAGACGCGCAACGACGCCTTCGTGATGATGATGCAGCACGCGGCGGAGCGCGGCGGCAATGCCGTAATCGCCGTGCGGTATGATTCGAACGAAGTCATGCACGGCGTCACCGAAGTGCTGGCCTACGGTACAGCCGTCTTCGTCGAAGCCTTATAAAACAGGAGATCCCAGTAATGGCGAGAGTGACCGGAATTGGTGGCGTGTTCCTCAAGGCAAAAGACCCGAAGGCGCTTTACGCCTGGTACGCCGAGCACCTTGGCATCAAGATGAGCGAATGGGGCGGGGCGAGTTTTGAGTGGAGCGATGAAGTTCCCGCCGGCACGGGCACGACTGCATGGTCACTCTTCCCGGAAAGCTCCAAACACTTCGGAGATGGCCCGCAGCAGGCGATGATCAACTACCGCGTCGACAACCTCGACGAGCTGATCGAGCAGCTAACCTCCGCCGGCGTAACCATCGACCCGAAGCGCGAGGAAGCCAGTTACGGGAAGTTTGCCTGGATCGTCGATCCTGAGGGTAATCGCGTCGAGCTTTGGCAGCCGCTCGCCGACTAAGTCTTCAACAGCCCATCGGGAAATCATAGCGACTGGCGGAGATTAGGATAGAGAGATATCCCTGCTGAAGGCCTTTCTCCACGATGAATCCAGTCCCACCCGGTCGCATCGAAGTCATCACCGGCCCCATGTTCTGCGGCAAGAGCGAAGAGCTGATCCGCCGCCTGAAGCGGGCGCGCATTGCGAAGCAGCGCGTCGCCTGCTACAAGCCCGACATCGACATTCGCTACCACCGCGACGCCATCGCCTCGCACAGTCTGCACACGCATGAGGCGGTGACGGTGGTGAACGTCGAGCGGCTGCGTGCGGAGCTGTTTCCGATCCTGAATGATGTCGAAGTGATCGGCCTCGACGAGGCGCAGTGGCTCGACGACTCCATCATTCCGCTGACGATGGAGCTGGTACATCTGGGCAAGCGCATCGTGATCGCAGGGCTGGATATGACCTTCTCGGGCGAGTCCTTCGGATCGATCCCGCAACTGATGGCCATCGCTGATGAGGTTACAAAGCTGTCCGCCGTCTGCATGGTCTGCGGCGCCCCGGCCATCCACAGCCAGCGGCTGGGTGCCAGCCAGGAGCTTGTCGTTGTCGGCGCGGCAGGCGTGTACGAGGCACGCTGCAGGAGATGCTTCCTGCCCTATGCAGATGAAGCAGGTTCGGAGCAGTTGGAGCTTCCCGTTGGAAGCTGAACGCGGTTATAGTGCCCGCAACGCGTCGCCCACCTCGGCCACTACGGAACTCCAGTCACCACGCTCTGGCTGCTGAAAGACTCGCATAGACGGATACCACGGGTTGCCGCCGCCGAACTCCGGCCAGCGCCAGTCCGGGGCGAAGGGCAGCAGAAGCCACACGGGGACGCCGAGCGCACCAGCCAGATGGGCGGTCGTATTGTCGATCGTGATGACAAGATCTATGGCGGCAATCTGGGCGGCAAATTCATCCATGTCGCGCAACTGATCAACCTCCGGGTCAACGAAGATCTTGCTACCCAAAGCGGCGATCTCTGCTTCTAACTCCGCCAGATTGCCGTACTGGAGCGAGATAAAGCGCATACCGGGCACGGCAAACAGCGGCCCGAACAGCGCAAGATCCATCGACCTGTTTTCGCCAGTCTTCGCATTGTTCGAAAACCACGACAGCCCCACGGTTCTTTCGCCATTTGCATAGCGGCTGCGGTATTGCTCGCGTCGCGTGGTGTCGGCGCGTAGATAAGGCGAGGACGATGAGGCAAACTCGCTCCACTTCCTGCGATAGAGCCCCGGCAGGCTGCCCAGCGGCAGCTGCGCTACGATCCCCCGTGCCGGGTTGAATCCGGCTTCGCGGTCCGAGATCACTTCGACCTCCGGGAAGGAGCGGACGAAGAGCGGCTGCAGACGCACGTCGCATTCAAGAATGCAGTGGGTGCCGGTGCGAATTACATCAGGAACCGCCGAAGAAAACATAATCTCGTCCCCGATCCCCTGTTCCGGCCA
Source organism: Granulicella aggregans (assembly GCF_014203275.1). Classification (GTDB taxonomy): domain Bacteria; phylum Acidobacteriota; class Terriglobia; order Terriglobales; family Acidobacteriaceae; genus Edaphobacter. The sequence continues at coordinate 549,091 of NZ_JACHIP010000004.1, read as the reverse complement.
TAGCAGGAGGCTGCCCTCAATGGACTCGCCTCGCCATGCTGGCTGAGGATAAGCTCGCATCGGCGTTGCGTGATCAGCCGAGCTCCAGCGACTTTCGTAGGCGGCCCATCCTTCGCGGAACTTCCCTTGCAAAAGCAGTAGCAGTGCCATCGCAAAGCCTGCCCGGGGATGATCAGGTTCGGCTCGCAGCGCCTCTCTAAAGACCGCCAGAGCTCCGTCGAGATCGCGGTTCGCGCGCAGCATCACACCAAGCTCGTGCAGTGCGTCCGCATATCCGGGCTGGAGCGCAATCGCCCGCCGGTACGCGGCTATGGCGAGTTCCGTCTTCAGCTCCACGCGGTATGCGTCGCCCAGCTTCTTGTGGACTTCGGGCATCTCCGGCCGAAGCGCGAGCGCGCGCTGATACCACTCGATCGCATTGCCCGTATCTTTGGCGGCAAGAAAGAGGTGGGCGAGATTCACCTGTGCCTCTACCAGATCCGGTTTGATCATCAGCGCCCGCAGATAGCACGTGCCGGCATCCCGCGCCAGGCTAAGGTGCTGCAAGACGTTGCCGAGATTCAGGTGGTAGGAGGAGGCCCGGGGGTTGATCACGATGGCGCGTCGAATTCGCTCGATAGCGGCGTCGCAGTCGCCAGCCTCGTACGCGATCATGCCCAGCAGATGCAGGCTGTCGGCGTGATTCGGGTCTTCATCGAGCACCTGCCGGTAGCCCCGCTCGGCCTCGGCTGCCCTTCCCTCGCGGTGATGCTCGAGGGCTTGGTCGAAGATCGTCTCAAGGCTCAAGTGCGCTATTTCCGTTCCCTTCAGAATCTTTGTATAGCTCTTAGACCCGGGCGCTTGCGTCAAAGTTTCGGGCACTTCCAGCGATCGCGTCTTTGAGGTGGGCTGCGGCCCGGTCGATCTTCGCCGCTGCAAGCGGAGAACGATTTGAAGCGAGGTAAGCCCGTTGGTATGCGATAAGTGCGTGATCATGCTCGCCTGCCCGCAGGAGCGTATCGCCGAGAGCATCATGCAGTGCGGGTGAGTCTTCCCCGAGAGCGAAGGCGCGCAGCAGACTCTGCCGGGCCTCAGCGATATGATCGAGCCGCAGCAGGCAGATGCCTGTGTAGAGCGGGCCGCGGCCGTCTCTCGGGCGCAGGGCGGAAGCACGTTGTAGGTGCGGCAGCGCCTCTTCCAAGTGGTTCCTCTGCAAGAGCTCCGTAATGCCAAGCTGCAGTTGCGCCTCGAAGCTCTCCGGCTCGTGCGCGATCTTCTCCAGCCCGAGCCGGTGATAGAACCGGGTCTTCGCCTCGGCCGCAGCAACAGAGGTCTCGACGGGGCCGAAGTGGTGGATGGTCAGCGGAGCATTCGTGCGGAGGAGGCCAAGGCGGTCAATGCTACTTGTCACCTGCTCATGAACGCGCTCGCGGAAATAGACATCCGGGTGGCGTCGAAACAGGCGCGTGTGCACGGAGCTAACGTAGCCGGGGTATCGCCGAGCCTCCGGAAGATCGCCGGTGTTGGGCTCAACCGACCAGGCAATTTGATCGAGGTGCAGACGGGCCACATAGTCGCGACGAGGAAGCGTATAGGCATGAACGCTGTTATCGCGAACAAGTCCGGGCAGCACAGACGCAGCCTCAGGGTCGAGCATCTCGTCCGCGTCGAGCACAAGCACCCAGTCGCAGCGAGCCCCATCGAGGACCTGATTGCGTGCGGCAGCGAAGTCATCCTGCCATGGGATCGCGATAACCTCCGCGCCGAAGCTTTCCGCAATTGAGCGCGTGTCGTCGGTTGATCCGGTGTCGCCGATGACTATCCGATCGACCAGAGATCTGGCACTACGCAGGCAGCGTGCAAGCGAAGCACCTCCGTCGCGGACGATCATGGACAGCTCAATGGTCGGGTGTGACATGCCTTCAAACCAGCATCAGGGATGGCAGTATCACTGAGCAACGCCACGAAAGTAGCAGCGAGCGCCACGCGAAGCCCAATACACGTCACGAAGTGACCACCCCGCGCGTAGTGGGCCTTTGCTTCTAATGCTTCTCGACAAGATCCATTACGTCCTTGCGCAGCGCCAGCGAGCTGGCGAGACGCGAGTAGTACATGTGTCCACCAGGGTACTCATGCACCGCTACGCGGGTGGGGTCGCCCATGATCGGAATCTGGCTGACGGTAAGAACCGAGCCCATGAACGGGCAGGAGAGATCCGCCCAGCCATGCGCGATGAGCACGCGCAGCTTCGGGTCAGTGGCGACGGCCGTTCGAAGGTCCGTCGCGGACTCCGCCCCATCGAACGCGCCCCTGCCGCCGGAGCGGTCCCAATTGCGGTTCACCTCAAAGGAGAGCGCGTTGTAGCGGGCATCGGTCTTCCATCCAACGGTGCGAGTGACGAAGTCGACCATTGCGGTCGTCGTCGGCGCGATGATGCTCAGCAGGATGGGATCCTGTGTCTCCTGTGTCGGGTTGTAGGGAAACGGATCGTAGGCGGTGACGTTGGGGTCATAGCGGCTGCCCAGCTTGCCGGTCTCACGGAACTCCTCCCGGAGGAAGGCCTGCGTCTCAAGCCGGCCACCGGACTGTTTGACGAAGGTGGCATCGAGCCCGGTCAGCTCCGTTACTTTCTTCACGACTCGCGGCGTTGCGGCTGGGTCCGAGAATCCCTTGCCCAGATCGACCATGTACTCGCCGCGTGTGTAGTCGATGACAGCGGCCATGTTCTCCGGAGTGAGCTTGCCCTGGCGCTCGTAGTTCGCCGCAACGATCGAGGGCAGCGTAATCATCCACGGAATGGGTGACAGATCTTCTGAGCCGGTGCTTGGGTTCAGCGCGGGAGAGACGAGGACTAGGCCATTTACGCCAACGCCGATCGAAGACTGCAGGTAGCTGGTGAGACGAGGGCCGCGATAGCCGCCGTAGCTCTCGCCGACGATGTACTTGCGCGACTGCAGCCGCTGGTTCTTTACCAGCCAGTCGTAGACGATCTTCGAGAGATAGGCGATGTCCTGGTCGGGGCCATAGAAGAGCTTCTTGGTCTCGTCCATCGCGACCAGCGAACGACTGAAGCCCGTGCCGATGGGATCGATGAAGACGAGATCAGTGAAGTCGAGCCAGGTGCCGGGATTGTCCTTGAGCGTGGCAGGATCCGACGGACTCTGGCCTTCAGCACCAAAGTCGACGCGCTTCGGGCCGATCGCGCCAAGGTTCAGGTAGACGCTGGCGGCGCCGGGCCCCCCGTTGAAGGCGAAGGTGACGGGGCGGTTTGGCGCGTCGATTGTGTAGGAAGTAAAGACGACCTCTCCGACTGACTTACCCTCCCCATTCTTTACCGGCAAGGTTCCAACCGTGGCCGTGTACTTCACGGTCTTACCACCAAGTTCCATCGTCTGCGGAACCGACTTATCGGCCGGAAGGTCATTCAACTGTGGCGACTTCGTCTCCGCCTTAGGGTCTGGCTTCGCTTCCTGGGCGACGACGGTGAAAGGCGCAACGAGGCAGTTGAGACCAAATGCGAGGGTCATGGCAGTTCTGGCAAAGTTCATGAAAGAGAGGATACATCGTGAAGGGTGTCATCAGATTTTGTTAGCGACGAGGCCTATTTCAGCGTTTAATGACATCGAACACACTCAAGGAGAGAAAAAGAATGCGTCTCGCACTGATTGGAATCACGGCCCTGGCCATCGCAACCCCTGCTCTCGCGAAGCCGAAGAACGAGATTGTCGTTCCCCTGAAGACCTCCACCGGCGAGGACGCGGGTACCGCCACCTTCAAGCAGGGCAAGAAGAACCTCACCGTCAAGCTGGACCTGAAGAATCTCCCCTTTGGCGACCACGCCGTCCACATTCACGCCAAGCCGATGTGCGAGGCTCCGGACTTCAAGAGTGCGGGCGGCCACTTCAATCCCGATGCGAAGCAGCATGGGCTGCAGAATCCGATGGGACACCACAACGGCGATCTGCCGCAGAACATCAGCATTGGCGAGACGCACACCGGCACCGCGACCTTCAAGGTCGACTACCTGTCGATGACCGAAGGATCGCCCAACAACATCCTGGCAAACGGCGGCACGTCGATCATGGTGCACGAGAAGGCGGACGACATGAAGACCGACCCGACCGGTAACGCCGGAAATCGGATCGCTTGCGGCGTGATCATGGAGCCGGCCGCAAAGTAAGCCTTTCATTCTGACCTCAAGGTTGTAGAAGCGGCCTTCTGCGGATTGAACCGCCCGCGACGCCCATGCGTATTAGAGCGCATGGGCGTTCTGCATATGGCGATTCCACATTCGATTCCGGTGTCCTCGAACCTTCACGGCATTCTGCCGCGCAAACGCGTAAAGCGGCCCGCCTTCCTTGAGGTAGCAGCGACCGCCGCAGTGTCAGTACCTCCGGTCGCACTGGCATCGGTCGATTCGCAGGCGAGGACGGCCCCCCAGCAAGGTACACTTCTGCCAGCCCCCCCAGTAGAGGTTCAGAACACGTTGGAGCGCACTCCACAGCAGATTGCCGAGCAGGAAGCGATGCAGAAGCTGGTCCGGCAGTGTATTGCCGGCGAGCAGCACGCCTGGGCGCAGCTCGTCGCCAGCCAGCACCGGCGCATCTACGGCATCTGCTACCGCTTCACAAACTCTGCCTGCGACGCCGAAGATCTGACCCAGGACGTCTTCATCAAGGTCTATAAGAACCTGAACAGCTTCGATACACAGAAGGGCAGCTTTCAGACGTGGATGACCACCCTGGCACGCAATCTGCTCGTCGACCACTTCCGCCGAACGCGCCTGGATCGGGCCAGCGACTCGCTGGACGCGAGCCTGGGCAGCGACGACGACGGCCCGACCATCGGCGACCGTTTGATGGACTCCGGCATCTCTCAAGATAAGCATGTTGCCGGTCTCGAATTGAAGGCTACAATTCAGGACGCGCTGAAGCAGCTCTCTCCCGAGCTGCGCGAGGCGGTCATCCTCCGCGACCTCGAAGATATGGATTACAAAGAGATTGCGCAGGTCCTCCGCATCCCGGAAGGAACCGTGAAAAGCCGCATCAGTCGCGGTCGTGGGGAACTGGCAAGGCTTTTGCAACGTATAGAAGGGCAGGTGATGTAACGTGGCCTCAAACATGAATCCGCCAAACCAATTCGGAAGCGCAAAGCCGGCAAGAGGCGGCGAAGGAACCACTTGCGCACAGTGCGAGGCGATGCTGCCCGACTGGATGGACCACGCCGAAGACGGCGAGATGGCGCCGAAGGATCGTGCCGCGTTCGAGCTGCACATTGCCACCTGTCCCGATTGCAGCCAGATGCTTGCCGACGCCCAGCGCGGAGCGGCCCTGCTGCAGATGTTGAGGTCTCCTCGGCCGGAGCCCTCTTCCGCCCTGATGGACCGCATACTCGCCAACACGAGCGGCCTTGCGGGGCCGGCCAAAAGCCGGGTATCAGGCGTAATCGCCATGCCCTCACTCGATGGAGCCGAGGTAGAGATTCAGAGCGTCAACCCGGCCAGCTACATCCTGACCCCGGCCACGGCGCAGCCCACGTTAGCATTGCCTGCCGGCAACGTTCTTCCCTTCCGCAGTCCATCTGCGGCACGGTTCAGCCTCCGCGCCATCACCCACACGATGATGCAGCCGCGGCTCGCAATGACAGCGGCGATGGCGTTCTTCTCCATCGCGTTAACGCTGAATCTCACCGGCGTCCGGCTGAGCCAGCTAAGTGTCAGCGACCTGAAGCCATCGAACCTGCGGCGTACCTTCTATCAGGCCGACGCCAGCGTAGTGCGCTACTACGACAACCTCCGCGTGGTGTACGAGCTCGAGTCGCGGGTGCAGGATATGAAGCGGTCAAACGACAACTCAGAGACGGACGATGCTGCTTCCGGCGCCAAGGCCAGTCCGGACTCTGGAGAGACGAAGGACAAATCGAAGTCGGATCAGCAGCGCAAGAACGCGCCAAAGGCGGGCAGCGGCACGAGCCAGCGGCACAATTACATGCAGCAGAACTTCAGACTAGCGGCATCACAAGACCAAAGCCACCCTCCGCGAAGAGATTCACTCGAGCCAGCTTTGCTCACAAGTTTTCTTGAGCGCAACACATTAGCAACAAGCAATCAGTCGAAAAAAGAAGAGCAGGAAGGGGTGCTGGCATGAACTGCGCAAATCATCAAGATCGGGAACGAGTCGCTTTTTGCCAGAACTGCGGGAAGCCGCTGTGCCAGGAGTGCATGAGAGCCGTTGGCTCGGCCGTATTTTGCGAGCCTTGCCTCGCGGCCAAGCTCGACGCAGCCGGAGCTGTCCCGGCGGGCGGATACAGCTATAGCGACCCGGCTCCCGGCTTTAGCGCGGGTAGCACAGCCGCCGGCGGAGCCTACACCTACCCCGATCCCACGAGTGGCGTTTATACGAGCGGCGTAATCCCTCCGCAGCCTTTTTCCGGAGTTGCAAATCCCATGCTCGCCGGGCTGCTCGGCTTCATCCCGGGTGTCGGCGCGATGTACAACGAGCAGTACGCCAAGGGAATCGTTCACCTCATCGTCTTTGCAATCCTAGTTAGCCTGGCGGACAACCATGGAATCTTCGGCCTATTCATCGCGGGCTGGGTCTTTTACATGGTGATTGAGGCGCATCACACCGCCCGTGCAAGACGCGACGGTCTGCCGCTTCCCAATCCCTTTGGCCTGAACGATCTGGGCGAACGCCTCGGCTTCGGAAAGTCCTGGGGAGTGCCCCATCAGGGTCCCAACGGCGATCCCGCAGCCGCACCGGGAGCAGTTCCACCTGACCCGTACCGCGCTCCGGCACCCGGCGCTGCTTACGCTCCGCCATCTGGAAACCCGTACGTTGCAGGAGCGGTTCCACCCAACTGGTCCTCAGGTCCTTGGACACCTCCGCCGACGCCAGGCTGGGAGCCCTACGCTCCAGTTCCGCCGGTTCCCCCCCAGGTGCCCCTGGACACCCAGGTTCCCTACCCCGGTAATCGTTTCCCTGCAGGCGCGTTATGGCTGATTGGCTTCGGCGCGTTATTTCTCCTCGGGAACGCAGGCCTCTTTCACGGCTTTTCGACACGCCTGTTTCTGCCGTTCCTCCTGATCGGTCTCGCGGTCTTCATCTTCGTCCGGAAGATGACCTCCACGGGTGGCGGCCTTACGAGCGATGGTACCGCGAGCTACCGGCTGCGCGTATTCAGGGCGCTTCGTGGATCGGTATGGATCGCTCTTGTGGGCCTGCTCTTCTTCCTGGACCAGTTCGATATTCTCTCCTGGGGACATAGCTGGCCACTGTTCATCATTCTCGCCGGTGTCATGACGGTGCTCGAACGGGCAGCGTACAGCGCGGCGGTAGCTGCGGGCCCGATGCCCTTCGACCCGAATTATGACCCGAATTATGCGGCTGGATACACCAACTATCCGCCAGCGCCAGCACCACCCGCACCTCCATCATCATCGGTATCGATCGTGCCGGCACCCGAGGACTCCCACGGATTTCACGACTCGGCAATTGACCGCAAGGAAGGAGAGTAACTATGTCTGGCTATCCTCCACCCTATCCACCTCCGGGTTCCCGTCCTCCTTATGGCCCGAACGACTTTCGTGGCGACTGGAAGTACCAGCGTCGCATCCTGAAAGACCAGGCTCGGGCGCAACGCGAGATGTTTCGTGCCCAGCGCGACGCCTACCGCGCACAATATCGTGGGCTTCGTCGCGGCTCAATCGTCGGACCGATCATGGTCATCGCTCTCGGCGTGGTCTTCCTGCTCGTGCAGTTAGGCAAGCTGCCAAGTTTTGCGGTCTGGTCATGGCTGGGTCACTGGTGGCCCCTTCTCCTCATCGGAGTTGGCGTCGTCGTCCTGATTGAGTGGGGCTTCGACCAGACATTCCGCGGAGATACAGGACAGCCCTACGTCCGGCGCAGCCTCGGTGGAGGTGTGATCACCCTGCTGGTGTTTTTAGCCATCGCGGGCGGAATCCACCAGGGAATTCAAGGCAACTTCCACGACGGTCATAGCCTCTTTGGCGACAGCTTCAACCAGGAGAACATCGATCAGTTTCTCGGCGACAAGCATGAGAGCGATCAGACGCTCGATCAGGCCTTTGCGGGCGAGGGCACGCTGCAGGTCGACAACCCCCGGGGTGACGTCACCATCTCGGGCACCAGCGACGACAACCAGATCCACGTAACGGTCCACAAAGAGGTCTACAGCAGGAGCGATTCGGACGCAGCGAACAAATCGGAGCAGTTGAGCCCGAAGATCGACCGCAGCGGGTCCGTCACCCATGTCACCCTGCCAGCTCTGGACGGCGCTCGTGCCGATCTGGTGATTACCGTTCCCTCCGTCTCGTCGAACACCGTAGTTGCCAACCACGGCGATGTGAAAGTGAGCGGGGTGCGCGGCTCTGTGAATATCACGGCGAACCACGGCGATGTTGAACTGAGCGCCATCACTGGAAGCGTCACGACCCACATTCAGAACACCGGATCGGACTTTGCCGCTCACAGCGTTACCGGCCCGGTCACGCTCGAAGGCCGGGGCGGCGGCATCACACTCTCGGACATCAACGGACCTGTCTCGGTCCAGGGCGATTTCTTTGGCGAGACCCACGTCGAACATATTCGGGCCGCCTTCCGCTTTCACACCAGCCGCACCGACTTCCAGCTTGCCCGCCTAGATGGCCAGCTCGACATCAGCTCCGATGAGGATCTCTCAGCCGATCAGTTGGTCGGACCGGTCGTATTGAACACTCGCAACCGCAATATCACTCTCGATCGTGTTGCCGGCGACGTGACGATCACCAACAAGAACGGCAAGGTCGATCTGACCGGCGCACCCCCGCTTGGCAATGTCTCGGTGGAGAATCGCAACGGCGAGGTCACGCTGACCGTCCCTGACCAGGCCGGTTTCAATGTAACGGCGGAGACCACGGACGGCGATATCGAGAACGACTTCGCCCTTCCAGTCTCCGAGAACAACAACCGGAAGTCGATCACCGGGAACGTCGGCAAGGCAGCAGCCAACATCAAGATCACGACCACTCAGGAAGATATCTCCCTGAAGCGCGCCAGCATTGCTCCCTTGCCACCTCTTCCACCCGCTCCGCCTGCCCTGACCGATATGCCCGCGACAGCTCAGCACGCCATCGCCGCTTCACAGAAGACGGCCCGCGAGGCACAAAAGGCCGCTGAAAAGTTAGCCCGCGAAGCATCAAAAGTCGCGCAGCAGCCCTAAACTCTTCGAGCCTTGATTCGTAAAGAGAGGTCTGTTCACACAGGAGCATAACGATGAACGGAACCAACGTTCGCCGTTATGCTCCTGATTCATTAAGTGGGCGCAAACAGAGGAACTCGAACTGGAGTTTTATAATCAGCTGGCACGGATCGTGACACTCGCCCGTCTTCGAGGCTGATCTTCCTAACCGCAGCACATCAGAGGAATCTTGCAAACACTCTACGTCAGATATTGCGCATTTTTTCCGATAACTCGCACCCAGGATATTGCGATCGAGTTATTACTCTCTGTAACGACGTTGGAAGAGCAGGTCTCCCGCTATGCCAACATCACGCTAGTCTTCTATACTCTTTCCGCTTACAAACAGAACTATCTCGATCTATGCGCGATGTTCAGTTTTCCGTCACGAGTCATTGCCCTTGATGAGGAATATCCCGCCGAACTCACAAGATGGGAAGAGATTGCCAACGAGATAAAGCATAAGACCCAGACCGACCACCGCTGCATCATCCGCATGCTCGCCGACTTTCATATTCTTCCCGTCGACCAGCATCGCCTGCTTATCGGTTGCGATGTCTTTTTTCTTAAGGTGCCGCAGGAAGTTCTCGCCTTCACCTGGAACCCTGTGAAGCAGGCTAAGATTCTCTACATGGCCGATATGTTTAGCTTCGGGGGCACCCTCTATAAGCTTCGCCATTATAAGCCGCCCATCCTTGAAGGCCTGCTTGGTGATTTCTATTGCTTGGCTCCTGGAGTTCATCTAACTGAGGAAGCAATCAAAGGCTGTTTGAGGATGATTGATGACTGGCCGGGAGGCGCACATCGATGGGAGCCAATACCTCGCTTTGATGACGCCCATGCCTGTGAACAACAGGCTGCCGCGATCCTCCTTCACCCCTTTGGCGGCCAGCTTTTACCTCCCGTACGTTACTCCCACAACACCATACTGGATGAGCTAGCCGTGATTCATACCCACTCCATCAGCAATATCACGGTCCTTTTGGCAGACAAGATGAAGGCCCGCGCCAGAGAGTTACTTGCCGCTTGGCCTGAATAAATACTGAGTTAGCAACGCTGGGTCAGACTCACGACTAAATACGACAAGAGTAACTAAGAGAGTTATCCATTTATGTCGCAATGTATTCAACTGACCATTGGTATCCCGACATATAACCGCTCCGCCCTCCTGGCTGAGCAGCTAAATCGGCTTAGCCAGGAGGGACTCGGCGATGAAGTTGAGATCCTCGTTTCAGACAACGCTTCTTTGGATTCCACTCTTGAAATAGCTGAGTCCTTTCGTGAGCGGATGGGGCGCCACTTTGTCATCTCCCCCAATGAGCGCAACCTTGGCTTCGACGGAAACATCTTTACCCTCTATAAAAAGGCGCGTGGCCGCTATCTCTGGTTTCTCAGCGACGACGATAGCTTCTTTCCCGGCACCGTCGCCCGACTCCTCCAGGTCGTGAAGTCAGAAAAGGACTGCGGCCTTATCGCGTTGCCCGGTTTCAATATGCTGCCCTACGAATCCCATGAAGGCGGTCACATCATCCAGCTCTTACCTTGGAGTCCCACCGGCAGCGCTGTCTCAATTGTTTTAGGCAAGCGTTTTGGTCTCACTGGAAACGAGTTCGAGCGCTTCGGCCTCGTCTCTGCCACGTCGCAAATCTCTCACTGCCTCGTGCGGCGCGGCGTACGCATCGAAGACGCCGACCGAGGCGGCGGCGTACTGCAAAGCCGCATAGCCAATCTTAATCTCCTCAGCGAGCCCCATTATTACATCCTCTCTGAACCGACTATCAAGCAAGGCGATTGGACTGAAGTCTCCCACACGTTCATGGAGTCCACCTTTTTCGGCATTCGCGAACTCTACAGCAGCCCCGACATGCAATTTACCCGCGAAGTGGTGGACTTCGCCTCAGTTCAAAACTGCCTCTTCGCGATCCGGCTGCTCCACGCCTACTACACCGGCGAAAACCCCACTCACATCAACTTCCCCCCCGTTGGTCGCGGTTTTGCGGACCGTCTCATGCGCCTCTTCGGCGGAGCGTACCATCATCTGGACGCCGCCGTCGAAGACTTGCTGGAAGTCGCGAAAGCACACAAGCGCTAGGACGGCTTTTCTCGAAGCTGCTTTATAGATATCTAAGGATCGATTTGTGACGGAAATAGAAAAGCCCCATCCGAAGATGGGGCTTTCTGTATTATGCCGGCGATCACCTAATCTCCCACACACTTACGCGTGCAGTACCATCGGCCCAACGAGGCTTAACTTCCGTGTTCGGGATGGGAACGGGTGTGACCCTCGCGGTAAACTCACCGGCAAACTTTAGAAATATCGCGCTCGCGATCTTCCACAACTGAATAGATTGGGTGTTCCCAGACGTTTGTTACATTGTTGCGTTTATCCAAAAGTTATAACTACAAAGCTTGTATTGAATGACCCTAGAACAGTGGACAATTCACAAAACGTGAACTCACTGCGCAGAGTAAATTCTATGGACAAGCCGAACGGGCGATTAGTACTGGTAAGCTACATGCATTACTGCACTTCAACCTCCAGCCTATCAAACAGGTGGTCTTCCTGAGCCCTTCATTTCCCTTTTGGGTTGGGAGATCTCATCTTAGAGCGTGCTTCCCGCTTATATGCATTCAGCGGTTATCACAACCGAACTTCGCTACCCAGCCGTGCCATTGACATGACAACTGGAACACAAGAGGTTCGTCCATCCCGGTCCTCTCGTACTAAGGACAGCCCTCTTCAAATCTCCTACGCCCACAGCAGATAGAGACCGAACTGTCTCGCGACGTTCTGAACCCAGCTCACGTACCACTTTAATCGGCGAACAGCCGAACCCTTGGAACCTTCTACAGCTCCAGGATGTGATGAGCCGACATCGAGGTGCCAAACCGAAGCGTCGATATGAACTCTTGGCTTCGATCAGCCTGTTATCCCCGGCGTACCTTTTATCCGTTGAGCGATGGCCCTTCCATACAGAACCACCGGATCACTAAGGCCTGCTTTCGCATCTGCTCGACTTGTAGGTCTCGCAGTTAACCACACTTATGCCTTTGCACTCGACGGTCGATTTCCAAACGACCTGAGTGTAGCTTCGCGCGCCTCCGTTACAATTTAGGAGGCGACCGCCCCAGTCAAACTACCCGTCTTACTATGTCCCTCTTCCAGATAATGGAAGCAGGTTAGAATCACAACAATCGCAGGGTGGTATCTCACCGTTGGCTCCACCAAACCCAAAAGTCTGGTATCAAAGCCTCCCACCTATCCTGCGCAGCAATGGCCGTAACTCATAGTAAAAGTATAGTAAAGGTGCACGGGGTCTTTTCGTCTAGCTGCGGGTAACCGGCATCTTCACCGGTACTACAAGTTCGCCGAGCAACTCGTTAAGACAGTCGAACGATCGTTACTCCATTCGTGCAGGTCGGAACTTACCCGACAAGGAATTTCGCTACCTTAGGACCGTTATAGTTACGGCCGCCGTTCACCGGGGCTTCAATTCAAAGCTTCGCCTTGCGGCTAACCTCTCCTTTTAACCTTCCGGCACCGGGCAGGAGTCAGCCCCTATACGTCGTTTTTGACTTTGCAGAGACCTGTGTTTTTGTTAAACAGTCGCCGTTCGCGTTTCACTGCGGCCCCACCAGGCTTGCACCCAGGGGGCGACCCTTCTCCCGAAGTTACGGGTCTAATTTGCCGAGTTCCTTAACAAGCTTTCACTCGAGCGCCTTTGGATATTCTCCTCGTCTACCTGTGTCGGTTTGTGGTACGGTTCCCAATCTTTCTCCTTAGAGGTTTTTCTTGGCACCATGAAATCAGCTGCTTTCAGCCATACGGCTTACTGCTTTACGCCTCACTGTTAAGTCTCTCCGGATTTGCCTAGAGAAACCAGCTTACGCGTATCGAACCCCATAGTCATAGGAGGTCCAGCTTATCCTTATGCGTCACCCCATCGTGATAACGAATTATTGGGAGGTCCGGAATATTAACCGGATTTCCATCGTCTACGCCTTTCGGCCTCGACTTAGGGACCGCCTAACCCTGAGCGGATTAACCTTCCTCAGGAAACCTTAGACTTTCGGCGTGAAGGGTTCTCACCTTCATTATCGCTACTTATGCCGGCAGGGTCTCTTCTCTAATGTCCACGTATCTTCCCAGTTACGCTTCATCCACGAGAGAATGCTCTCCTACCACGTATCTTTCGATACATTCGCAGCTTCGGTATACAGTTTTAGCCCCGTTGTATTGTCGGCACCGGACCTCTTGACCAGTGAGCTATTACGCTTTCTTTAAAGGATGGCTGCTTCTAAGCCAACCTCCTGGCTGTCTGAGAGTTCCGACTTCCTTTCCCACTTAACTGTAATTTTGGGACCTTAGCTGGCGATCTGGACTGTTTTCCTTTTGACTGTGAAGCTTAGCCCCCACAGTCTGACTGCCGGGCTGGTTGTGATCGGCATTCGAAGTTTGGTTGGATTCAGTAAGCCGGAAAGCCCCCTAGTCCATCCATGTCTCTACCACCGATCCAAATCACCCGACGCTAGCCCTAAAGCTATTTCGGAGAGAACGAGCTATCACGGAATTTGATTAGCCTTTCACCCCTACCCTCAGCTCATCCGAGCTTTTTTCAACAAACACCGGTTCGGTCCTCCAATAGGTATTACCCTATCTTCAACCTGGCCAAGGGTAGATCATCCCGCTTCGCGTCTATTCCTGCCAACTTAACGCCCTATTCAGACTCGCTTTCGCTGCGGCTCGCTCACGCTTAACCTTGCTGACAAGAATAACTAGCCGGCTCATTATGCAATAGGCACGCGGTCAGACATTCCCTTACGGGCATAGTCCTCCCACTGCTTGTAGGCACACGGTTTCAGGTACTTTTCACTCCCCTCAATGGGGTGCTTTTCGCCTTTCCCTCACGGTACTGGTTCACTATCGGTCAGAAACGAGTATTTAGCCTTACGGGATGGTCCCCGTGGATTCAAGCAGGGTTTCTCGTGCCCCGCCTTACTCAGGTACCTGCTTCGAGTCTGGATCGCTTTCGTCTACGGGTCTGTCACCCTCTTTGGATCTCCTTTCCAGAAGATTCGACTAGCAACCAGATTGGTAACTCTACTTTTGCAGGCCCTACAACCCCCGAGACACCGAAATGTCACGGGTTTGGGCTGTTCCGATTTCGCTCGCCACTACTATCGGAATCGAGGTTTCTTTCTCCTCCTGGAGGTACTGAGATGGTTCACTTCCCTCCGTTCGCCTGTTCCAACCTATGAATTCAGTTGGACATACCTAGGTTTTACCTAGGTGGGTTTCCCCATTCGGAAATCTCCGGATCAACGCGTGTGTGCCGCTCCCCGAAGCTTATCGCAGCTTGCCGCGTCCTTCATCGCCTGTTTCTGCCAAGGCATCCACCGTGCGCCCTTAGTAGCTTGACCATAGAATTTACTCGCACGCAGCAGAGTAACAACCCCTGCAACATCGGTAATCTACGTTTTTGATAATTTGTCCACGCCTGTGTCGTACTGCTTCAATCTCAACTTGCGAGATATCAGCAGGTAACACGAAAATAATTATTCTAAAGACACTCAATACTGATTGACAATGTCGCCGCTCAGATACTACCTGAGAAGCTAAATTGCTCAGCCTTGTAGTTATATTTACCCAATCTATTCAGTTGTCAAAAATCGTCGAGCGAGTCGTATAAAACGTCGTCGCTGTCGCGCCCTTGGGCGGCTTGAGCATTCCTGCTCAAGGTTCAACCTCCGTCGCGATGTACAGCGCGGTGGCTCAACCTGAAGCAGATGTGCTTGCTTTGAATCGTTGCCTTATCGAGTGATGGTGGAGCTGACCGGGATCGAACCGATGACATCCTGCTTGCAAAGCAGGCGCTCTCCCAACTGAGCTACAGCCCCATCCTGCGTTACGTCGAAGATCAGAATAACATATCTTCGATATAAAGTGGTGGGCCTGGGTAGATTCGAACTACCGACCTCACCCTTATCAGGGGTGCGCTCTAACCAACTGAGCTACAGGCCCAAACAGCGGCTCGTAGCTTATTGGCTCCTAGCGTTTAGCTAGATAGCTAAAGGCTAGGAGCCTAGCTGGATTTCTCGAAAGGTTTCGAGGACACAGTTGAACGTGCATAGCAGCTACGCCGCTATTGACCATCGGTGTTGACAGATAGCGAAAAAGAGAAGGTTTAGTTCAGGCTCATTCATGCTTGCCGAAGCTCACATGAATGGTACTCGGCAACATCACTATCAAACTCGGATGGTCGTGAGACCAGAGCCGCTCGCGATACGCGAGGCGCTGAAGTGTGCCGAGACGTTCTCTCTTAGAAAGGAGGTGATCCAGCCGCAGGTTCTCCTACGGCTACCTTGTTACGACTTCACCCCAATCATGAATTACACCTTGGGCGGCTGCTCCCTTGCGGTTAGCGCACCGACTTCTAGTGCAACCCACTTTCGTGATGTGACGGGCGGTGTGTACAAGGCCCGGGAACGTATTCACCGTGGCATGCTGATCCACGATTACTAGCGATTCCAGCTTCATGGAGTCGAGTTGCAGACTCCAATCCGAACTGAGGCCGGCTTTTTCCGATTAGCTCACCCTCGCGGGGTTGCAGCGGTTTGTACCGGCCATTGTAGCACGTGTGTAGCCCTGGACATAAAGGCCATGAGGACTTGACGTCATCCCCACCTTCCTCCCCGTTATCCGAGGCGGTTTCGTCAGAGTGCTCAACTAAATGGTAGCAACTGAAGATAAGGGTTGCGCTCGTTGCGGGACTTAACCCAACATCTCACGACACGAGCTGACGACAGCCATGCAGCACCTATACACAAGTCCATTGCTGGACGCCGACGTTTCTGCCGGATTCTTGTGCATTTCGAGCCCAGGTAAGGTTCTTCGCGTTGCGTCGAATTAAACCACATGCTCCACCGCTTGTGCGGGCCCCCGTCAATTCCTTTGAGTTTCAGCCTTGCGACCGTACTCCCCAGGCGGATTGCTTATCGCGTTAGCTTCGGCACGGCAGGATTGGGTACCTGCCACACCAAGCAATCATCGTTTAGGGCTAGGACTACCAGGGTATCTAATCCTGTTTGCTCCCCTAGCTTTCGTGCATCAGCGTCAGTTATTGTCCAGTGAGCCGCTTTCGCCACAGGTGTTCCTTCCGATATCTACGCATTTCACCGCTACACCGGAAATTCCACTCACCTCTCCAATACTCAAGCCCGACAGTTTCGCCTGCAGACTATGGGTTGAGCCCATAGATTTCACAGATGACTTGTCAAACCGCCTACGCACCCTTTACGCCCAATAATTCCGAACAACGCTTGCCCCCCTCGTATTACCGCGGCTGCTGGCACGAAGTTAGCCGGGGCTTCTTCTATGGGTACCGTCATTATCGTCCCCATCGAAAGGAGTTTACGTACCAAGATACTTCATCCTCCACGCGGCGTTGCTGCGTCAGGGTTTCCCCCATTGCGCAAAATTCCCCACTGCTGCCTCCCGTAGGAGTCTGGACCGTGTTTCAGTTCCAGTGTGTCCGTGCGCCCTCTCAGGCCGGATACCGATCATCGCCTTGGTGGGCCATTACCCCGCCAACTAGCTAATCGGCCGCGACCTCCTCCCCAAGCGCATTGCTGCTTTGACTCGTAAGTGTTATGCGGTATTAGCTAAGATTTCTCTCAGTTATTCCCCACTCGAGGGTAGATTAGTCACGTGTTACTCACCCGTGCGCCACTTTACTCAAGACCGAAGTCCCTTTCTCGTGCGACTTGCATGTGTTAGGCACGCCGCCAGCGTTGATTCTGAGCCAGGATCAAACTCTCGTTTAATCTTGGTTTGCTTGCCAACCATCGACAGGGGTCGGGTTGGATCAAGCCTCCCCGGAGCTCGAAAACTCCCGGAGAGTGTAAAACTAGTGAGAATGACTAAACCAAATTTCGTATCATCTCACGACTGGCACGTTCAACTATGTTGTCAAAGATCCGAACTGATTCCGCCTAAGCGGGCAGCTTTGGATCAAGGAACAACCGGGCATAGCCACGGGTGTGTCCTCGAACTTGATGCGCTGTATGTTGACTGGGGGTGCTTGCTGTAACCTTTCGGCTACTTACTCTACTCGGCGCTTATTCAACCTATTCGAGTGTTGCTCAGCATCGTTCCGTCTTGCGCGAACTTTCTAAGATTACTAAGTTTCATCTCGTTTGTCAACCTTTCGTTTCGCTTTTCACTCTCATCCGCCTATGCGGGTAGCAGAGATCGAAGCTACTTATTCAGTCGACAATCGTTCGGCACAGCACAAAATCTCAAAATATCGTAACGACTCTCGAAAGAGGCGCGGAGCACTTAGCTCCAAATTGCTAACGAAAGCCAAAAGGCAATCGCTCAGTTCACTTGCAGTAGCTTGGGCTTGGATTGGGTCGGTCTGGCTTAGCCTAGACTCATAACCACGATCAAACGCTTGGACTGCGCTCCGTCTTCCCCATTACAATCCGCTCTGTACTGCAAGAGCTGGGTGCGAAGCTGCTGTTTGGTACTCACTGAATGTATCAAGCTTCGCAATGTTTTGCAAGTCTCAATCTTCGGCCATCGCTCATTTCCAAACCTGCTCTTTACTTCGTTGCAGTGTGTCTGGCTGTTTGCGACTTCCTGAGATTAGCAGTGGGGCCGGGGTCGCGCAACCCCTAAGTGTTGAAAAGCTGTGCAGGAATTGCCGATAAAGAAGGAATCGTCAATGAATACAGGGTGAATGCGGCCTTCATTTTTCTTACTGGAATTTCGGCCTGCGCCTCGATTGCACCAGAAAGAGGGCAGCCTACGCCCTCTCCCAGGCAACGCGAATCTCTTTCTTCCCTACGCGGATGACGGGCGAGTCCCCAAGTACCCCCATAGCCTCCGCCTGGGCAGTCGTCTTTACTCCATTCAGGCTCACCGCATTCTCCGCCAGCTTCCGCGTACCTTCGCCCGCCGATGCGACAAGTCCGGCTAATTGCAGCAGCTTTGCCAGCTTCACCATCTTCGGGGCATCGGCACCAGCAGATAGATCATGCCGAAAGAGCTCTGGGGTCACGGCGATACGCACCACAAGCGCGTCTTCCGATGACTCCCTCCGCTGGAACTGCCTCGCCCAGTGCTCCGCCGCACCCTCTGCCGCCTCAACTGAGTGAAAATCCCCAGTAATCGTCCGTGCAAGGTCCTTCTTCGCCTGCATGGGATGCAGCGTCCCCGCAGTGACGGAGGCCCACATGGCATCAATCTCCGACTGCCGCAGATCCGTCAGCAGCGTCCAGTAGCGCCACATCAGCTCGTCCGAGATCGACATCAGCTTGCCGTACATCTCGTTCGGCACCTCATGGATGCCGATCGCGTTCCCCAGCGACTTCGACATCTTCTGCACGCCGTCCAGCCCCTCGAGAATCGGCACCATCAGGATGCTCTGCTGCCGCTGGCCAAAGTGCTTCTGCAAGTCGCGGCCCCGCATCAGGTTGAATTTCTGGTCGGTCCCGCCCAGCTCCACATCACATTCGAGCGCGACTGAGTCGTAGCCCTGGGCGACGGGGTACAGCATCTCGTGCATCGAGATCGGCTGCTCCGCCTGGAAACGCTTATGAAAGTCCTCGCGCTCGAGCATCTGCGAGACCGTGAACTGCGCCATCAGCTTGACCATGTCGTAGTAGCCAAGCTTGTCCAGCCACTCGGAGTTGTAACGGACCTCCGTCTTCACCGGGTCGAGGATCTTGAAGACCTGCTCCTTGTACGTCTCGGCGTTGGCGGCGATCTGCTCTGGCGTCAACGGCTTGCGCGTCACGTTGCGCCCGGTCGGGTCGCCGATCAGCGCGGTCGAATCGCCGATCAAAAAGATCACCGTATGCCCAAGCTGCTGGAAGTGCCGCAGCTTACGGATCAGCACCGTATGCCCGAGGTGCAGGTCGGGCGCGGTGGGATCGAAGCCCGCCTTGATGCGCAGCGGCTTCCCGCTGACGATGGAGGCGGCAAGCCGCTCCTTCAACGCTTCGAGGGGAAGGATTTCGGCGGTGCCCTTGGTGATGAGATCGAGCTGGTCTTCTACGGACTGGAACGCTGGCTGTGTGCTTTGCATGGTCGGCTTCAAGTATAAAGATTCGCAAGGCATGTCGTGCCGAGGTGGCTCTTTGGAATCGCAGAATAAAGGCGCAGAACAGTTCGCAAAGTACCCCAGCCTTCAGGACCGTGTCGTCCTCATCACCGGCGGAGCCAGCGGTATCGGCGAAGTCCTCGTCGAAGCGTTCACGCTCCAGGGCGCGCAGGTCGTCTTCCTCGACATCAACGACGAGGCAGCTTCCGCACTGATCGACCGCCTAAGCCCGAACGCGGCACATGCTCCCGTGTACGTCCACTGCGACCTGACGGACTCTGCCCAACTAGCCGAAAAACTCGCTGCGATCATCACCCGGTTCACCACGATCGACGTCGTCATCAACAACGCCGGTGACGATACCCGCCATAAGACAGAGGACGTGACCCCAGAGTTCTGGGACCGCTGCACCGCCGTCAATCTGAAGCACCAGTTCTTCGTCTCGCAGGCCGTCATTCCAGGGATGAAGTGGCAGGGCCGGGGTGTCATCCTGAACATGAGCTCCATCTCGTGGATAATTCCGTCGACCGGCCTGCCCGTCTACGTCGCCAGCAAGGCGGCGATCGTTGGACTGACAAGAACTCTGGCCCACGAACTGGGCCCGCATGGCATCCGCGTAAACTGCATCCTTCCCGGAGCCATCGAGACCGCCCGCCAGCGCGAGAACTGGTACACCGAGGAGTACGTCAACGAGATCCTCGGACAGCAGGCGATCAAGCGCATGCTGCAACCGGAAGAGGTGGCGCGGCTAGCCCTCTTCCTGGCGGCCGATGACTCGAGCGGCATCACCAACCAGAGCTACATCGTCGATGGCGGCTGGGTCTAGGCGATCCGCATCGAAGCACTCATGCCCGACAAGAAACACAAGCCGGAGCGCATCACACCGCACAAGGACAAGATCTGCAAGCGCTGCGGCCGGGCGTTCTCATGGCGAAAAAAGTGGGAGCGCGACTGGGATGCGGTGAAGTACTGCAGCGACGCCTGTCGCGGCGAAAAGGCCGCAGAGACCGATGCCCTACTCGAAGCGGCAATTCTGGAGCTGCTGGCGGAGCGCGGGCGCGATAAGACGATCTGCCCGTCGGAAGCTGCAAAACTCGTAGGAGGCCAAGCCTCGCGGCATAACTGGGAGTCGCTGATGGAACCGGCCCGCGCCGCCGCTCGGCGCCTTGTAGCGGCGGGCAGGATTGTCATCACCCAAAAGGGCGTGGTCGTCGATCCCTCGACCGCCAGGGGGCCCATTCGTCTTCGTCTTTCGAATAAATAACTGTTCTCTGCGAGAACTTCCCAGAGCTTCCCGGCATCGAACCGCGCATGGCTCTGGATAAAACATCGGATTTGGATTCCCGGAAGAGTTCGTCCTGCGGCCTCGTGATTACGATCGCGATCATCATTCTCCTGGCAGTCGGCTATACGGTCTTTCGTACGCTCACAGTTCCAAGGCACGATATCAATCAGACAACACAGCCGACGAAATAGTGCGCCGGGCAGACAGCCGCGACTTCCGTGGGTGAGTCACAGATCAGCATGACAACTGCGAAGAAGTCGGCAAAAAAGTCTGGGACAGAGGAAAATCCCTGCTGGCCAGGATTTGAGCCGGTCCCGGGAAAGAAGCCTCGAACCAAAGGAAGCTGTAAACCCGAGCCAGGCACGCACTCCCCCTCGACCAAACGAGCCACGCAAAAGGCGGCAGCAGCCTCAAAGCTCGCAAAAGCGGGCAAGCCAAACCCAAAGAAGCAAGACCACCTTCGCCCCTAAGAGTGCGGCTATACTCCCGGAATGGACGCCGACCAGGTACGCAAGTTCCTTCTCACCCTGCCTCACGTTGTCGAGACGATGCAGTGGGGCGACAATCTCGTCTATTGGGTTGGCGACAAGGCCGTGGGCGGGAAGATGTTCGTGCTCGTCAACCTCGACAACTTACTCTCCCACGGCGTGATGTCCTATTCAGCCGGCCCCGACCGCTACTCCGACCTGCTGGAGATCGAAGGCCTTTACCCCGCGCCCTACATGGCCCGCATCCACTGGGTCGCCGCCGAGCGCTGGGATGTCTTCCGTAACGCCGAGTGGCAGGACGAACTCCGCGCCGCCCACGCCATCACCTACGCCAAACATCCCGATGAGGTGAAGTCGACGCTCAATCTTCCCGTCGCCCAACTGAAGCGCCTGGTCGCGGAGAACACGGCGATCCGTGCAAAAAAGCAGAAGCCGAGAAGGCAGCGAAGGCCGCAAAGAAATCCGCGAAGAAGAGTGCCGTGAAGGCTGCCAAGAAGTCTGTCCGCAGAAGTAAAGCCTGATCTTTCATGGCACCGTGTAGCTTGCACGGCACCATTCAATTGGATAGCGTCAATCTATGAGCCATTCCTTACCCGGCGTTCCGCTCTCGCTAAATGGACGAGTCGCCTTGATCACCGGGGGCTCGCGCGGCATCGGCGCAGCCACAGTCCGCCTCTTCCGGCAAGCCGGGGCGAAGGTCATCTTCAGCTATCAATCCGCCAAATCGACGGCTGAGGCTCTGGCCGCTGAGTGCGGCGGCACCGAATACTGCGTCGCCATCCAGCAGGATCTCGCCAGCGCAGAAGATGGTCGCGCCCTCGTTGCTGCTGCCGTCGCTGCGTTTGGGAGACTCGATTGCCTCGTTGTCAATCACGGTATCTGGCCATCGCACAATGCGCCCATCGCGACCATGTCCACTGAGCAGTGGCGCAATACTCTCAGCGTCAATCTCGACAGCGCTTTCGGCCTGGTGCAGGCCGGCGTCGCCCAGATGCAGGCCCAACCGGTCTCTGAGGTAACCAGCGCCAGAGGCCACATCGTCCTCGTCGCCTCCACGGCTGCCCAGCGCGGCGAGGCCTTTCACGCCGACTATGCCGCAAGCAAGGGAGCGATGATCTCGCTCACCAAGAGCCTGTCGTCAGAACTCGCCGGCGAGGGCATCTACTGCAACTGCGTCGCCCCGGGATGGGTCGCCACCGAGATGTCGCAGGCTGCCCTGAACGACCCCGATACGTCCAAGAAGATACTGTCGACGATTCCTCTTGGCCGCGTCGGACACGTCGATGAGATCGCCGGGCCCATACTGTTTCTCTGCACCCCCTTCGCCGGGTTCTGCTCCGGAGAGATCTTCAACGTCAACGGCGGCGCGGTGCTTGTAGGCTGAGTGAGTCAATAAAGTTTGGAGTTGGAATGAAGGTTGTACCGAAGCTTGTCGTCCTCGCCCTGACCGCCGCGACCATTACAGCGATGCCGACGCGGCTTCAGGCCCAGGCGTCCGAGATCCCGAGCGCACAAACCGCCGCCCAGAATGGCAGCCAGACCAACGGGGTCGACCAGGATAAGCGCGGCCGCATTCTGCTCGACCAGATGGTCGCCGCCCTTGGAGGGGACGCTTGGCTGAACCGCCGGACAGCGGTCTTCCACGGAAACACCGCGGCCTTCTTTCGCGGACAGCCCAATCTCGGCTCGCCCCCATTCTGGGACTTCAAGCAGTTCGCCGACGCCACCCACCCCGAGGCGGACCGCATCGAGTACACCAAGAAGCGCGATATCGTGCAGATCTACACCGCCGGCAACGGCTATGAGATTACCTACAAGGGCAACAAGCCGCTCCCCGCCGACCAGGTGAAGGACTACTTCCTCCGGCAGAGGCATTCGCTCGAATCCATCATCAACGTCTGGCTCAAGCAGCCCGGTATCGTCGTCCTCTACGAGGGCGCGAGCCAGGTAGAGCGCCGCCAAGCCGAGAAGGTGACGCTCCTGGGCGCCGACAACGACGCAGTCACCGTCGAACTGGACGCATCCAGCCATCTCCCGCTGCGCCGCACCTTCGAGAGCCGAAACGTTCAGTTCAAGGATCACGACGAAGACGTGGAACAGTACGACGACTACCACCTCATCCAGGGCGTTATGACGCCGCTGACCATCAGCCGCTACAAAAACGGCGATCTTGCCAACCAGCGCTTCTATCTCGACGTGAAGTACAACGAGGCGATTGAGCCGACGATGTTCAACACCGACCTCCCGCTGAAGGCCAAGGGCAAAACGAAGAATTAGGAACGAAGAGCAATTTATACTGGTGGCTGCCATGAGCAACCCGACCGAGACAGAAACAGCAGCAACACCCTATAAAACGACGATGGACATCGGCGAGATCATGGCGATCCTGCCTCATCGTTACCCGTTCCTCCTGATCGATCGCGTCATCGAGATGGAGCGTAAGACGCGCATCGTCGCCATCAAAAACGTCACCGCGAACGAGCCCCACTTCACCGGCCACTTCCCCGACTACCCGCTGATGCCCGGCGTTCTGATCGTCGAGGCCATCGCCCAGGCCGGCGGCGCTCTCCTGCTCACCGAGATCCCGGACCGCGACTCGAAACTGATGGTCTTCACCGGCATCGAAGGCGCGAAGTTCCGCCGCCCCGTCGTTCCCGGCGACCAGCTTCGCATCGAAGTCACTGTACTCAACTGGCGCAAGACTGCCGTGAAGATGCTCGGCATCGCGACGGTCGAAGGCAAGGTAGCCTGCGAAGCGACCGTAACCTGCATGGTCGTCCCGCGTCCGGCGAAAGAGGCGGCAAAAGAAGTCGCGAAGCCTGCCGAAGTGGCCACCGTCGTCGCTCAGCCCGAGGTCACGCTCGCGTGAGCATCCATCCCACGGCGATCGTCGCTGAAGGCGCAGTCATCCCGGCAAGCTGCAAGATCGGCCCATTCTGCACGGTTGGCCCGAACGTCCTTCTAGGCGAAGAGTGCGAGCTTGTCTCGCACGTCGTCTTAGACGGGCATCTTACGGTAGGCAAAAAGAACCGCATCTTCTCGTTCGCCTGCATCGGTGTTGCGCCGCAGGATCTGAAGTACGCCGGTGAGCCGACGCGAGTTACGCTTGGCGACAACAACGACATCCGCGAGTACGTCACCATCAGCCGAGGCACTGTCGGCGGCGGCGGCCATACCACCGTCGGCTCCGGCTGCCTCATCATGGCCTACACCCACATCGGCCATGATTCGCATATCGGCGACGGCTGCATCCTAGCGAACTCGGCCACGCTTGCTGGCCACGTCATCGTGGAAGACTTTGCCGTCGTCGGTGCCCTCTGCCCGGTGCACCAGTTCTGCCGCATCGGCAAGTACGCCTATATCGGCGGTGGCACGACGATCACGCAGGACGTGCTGCCTTACTCGCTGACCTCGATCGAGCGCAACAATCACGCCTACGGCATCAACAAGGTCGGCCTCGAACGCAAAGGCTTTACCCCGGAACAGATCAAGACGCTGCGTTCAGCTTTCCGCCTGCTGACGGCTTCGAAGATGAACACCTCGCAGGCGCTCGAAGCCATGCGCGAAAGCCTCGCTGCCGGCGCGGATGAGCATGTGGGCTACCTTGCCGACTTCATCGCGGCCAGCGAGCGTGGCATCATCAAGTAGTTTCGGCCCGTCGGCCATCCATACATTAGCCGCGCTACACAACAGGGGTCTCGGCGTCTCCGCCAAGACCCCCTCTTAGTTACCCACGAACGCCATAACGAGCCGCTGAATGCTTGTGTGAGAGGTTGGGCGCGAGCGCCAAACGCGCAGCGTTGAACTTCTCCCAATCCGCGATTTCCGGCAGAGCCGGAATCGTCACAAGCTCGCCGTGATCGAAGGCGACCAGCGAAGCATCGACCATCTCCTCCGAGCTCATCACGATTTCGGACGGCAGATTCTGGTGGCCGCCGATACCCGCGCGGTTCCAGAACTCAGATGCCGTCGCGCCAGGCAACACAGCCTGAAGTTGAACGCCCTTGTCCCCAACCTCTTTGTGCAGCGACTGGGTAAGATTCAGGACGAAGGCCTTGGTTCCGCTGTAGACGCCATTCAACAGCTCCGGATTGAGAGCGACGATGGACGCGATATTGATGATCGCTCCACGCTTGCGCTCCAGCAAACCAGGCAGCACAGCGGAGGTGAGGCGCAGAAGAGCCGTGATATTCAGATCGATCATGTTCTCCATATCATCGACGTTCGAGTCGAGCAGCGTAGCCACGCCACCGAAACCTGCATTGTTCACCAAAGTCGTGATGGAGGTGTCCGTTCGGAGCCGTTCCTCGAGCTTGAGAAGCTCGGCCTTGTTGGTAAGGTCGGCGGGAAAAGCCTCTACCTTTTGGCCAGTCTTGGCGGCGAGGGAGGTTGCAAGTTCGCTCAGACGCTTGCCATTGCGAGCGACAAGGATCAGGTCATAGCCGCGTTGCGCCAGACGATCCGCATAGACGGCACCGATGCCCGTCGAGGCTCCGGTAATCAGCGCAGTGCCCTTGGAAGAAGTAGTGTGGTTCGACATAGTAGGTCTCCATGGATCGGGATTTGGTGAACCAATTGTCCGGTTCAGGGATAAGAGTAGACCGGTTGGTTCCTGGATTCATTAATCCGTTTATTCGCCATTCTTACCGGAAGAGCTAAGGCTTTAAAAGGACGCCAAAGATGAAGTGGAGGAAGTTCTTCAACGGTCGGCCGCTCTGCTCTGCCTTCATCCGCACCAGCGCGCCTTCGTAGCTGTTCAACACAAACTCCGCCAGCGCATCCGGCTTCACCGAGGGACTCAGGTCGCCTGCCTTCACTGCCTGCCGGAGGACCTCGGCTATCGCATCCTGCCAGGCCGTGTACGTGGATTGAAGTTGAACCTGCAGCTTTGGACTATGGTCTGCCACTTCGAGGCTCAGCCCTCCGATCAAGCAGCCGCTGATCTCCGCCTTATTTCCATAAACGGAGATAAGCTCGTCGAAGTACGCGCGGAGACGCTTGAGCGGAGCGATGGACGTGTCACCAAGAATGCGCTGGGCTCTCTGAATCTCCTGCTCTCCATACCTGGCCAGGAGCTCTCCCGCAAAGACTTCCTTACTGGGAAAGTAATGATAGAAAGATCCCTTTGGAACTTTTGCCAGATCGAGGACCTCCTTCACTCCGGTCGCGGTATACCCGGTGGAGCGAAGTTGCTTGAGCCCGACCTCGAGGAGGTGTTCACGAGTTGTGGCCGATGAAGACATAACCACTTATAATAGACTGGTCGTCTACAACCGTCCACCCCTGATTCCATCTCCGACGCACCCGAAGCCCATACACCGCGCCGAAGCCAACCATACATGGGCATCAAGGAGTTACCGCGTCGGAGTCGCAGTAAGACTGGTTTTCCTCGCCCCCTCAAACTCATCCCCCGCCTTCCACTGCACCGTCGACTTCGCGCTCAACGCCTCCCACCCCAGCTCCATCCCAAACTTCGCCAGCTTTGCATTACTGGTGAAGTCCATGTCCGGCGTGTAGTTGTCGGAGAAGTTGTGATAACGGTGGGCCACGTAGTCATCTTCCTTCGCGAGCCCCCATGCCGCATCGTGCCCGGCGAAGAGCGTACCTTCGCCCACCGAGAACGACGGCACACCGACGCGGGCGAAGCTGAAGTGGTCGCTGCGATAGTAGTGGCCCGCTTCGGGATGCGCATCCGGGACGATGGCGAGATGAAAGCGCTTTGCCGTTGCTTCGACCGTGGGGTAGAAGCTCGTTCGCTCCGAGCCCGCAACGTTCGTCTCTAAGGGATCGCCGAAGGGCTGGATGTCGTCGTAGTTCAGGTCGAGCGCGATCTGCCCGGCGGGGATCGGTGGATGCTGCCCGAGATACTCCGAGCCGAGCAGCCCCTGCTCCTCCGCCGTGACCGCGGCAAAGATGACCGAGTGCGGCGGCTTCAGGCTGGTCTCATTCAACTGGGCCCAAACCCGCGCCAGCTCGATCAGAATCCCGCAGCCGGTCGCGTTGTCGGCAGCGCCGTTGTAGATGTTGTCACCCGCCATGCCGGGAACAAAGCCCAAATGGTCGTAGTGCGCCGAGTACATCAGCGCTTGGTCCTTGCCCTTGCTCTCGCCCGGAAGAATACCGACAACATTCGCTGATTCGAAGGGCCGTACCGTGCTCTGGATATGCGCCTTCAGGTGCACTGGCAATTCAATCGCCTTGAAGCCGCGCTTGCCTGCAGTGGCAATCTCATCGTCCGTTGCAGGCATTCCAGCGGCGGCAAAGAGCTTGTCCGCAACGTCATGGTGAATCCAGGCGGCAGCCTCGACGACCGGCTTGGCATCGTCGGCCAAGAAGGTCTTCTCTCCGGCACCCGAGTTCTGCACCACGCTCCAGCCATAGCTCGCAAGGTCCGTGCGGTGAATAATCAGCGCGCCAATCGCGCCCTTACGCGCCGCCTGTTCGTACTTGTAGGTCCAGCGGCCGTAGTAGGTCAGCGCCTTACCGCCAAAGAACTTCGGGTCGTCCGACGGCGGGTCACCGACGATGATCAGCACTACCTTGCCCTTCACATCAATGCCCGCGTAGTCATCCCAGCCAAACTCCGGAGCAGTCACGCCGTGGCCGACGAAGACGATGGGGGCGTCGATGTCCGCAACTGCTTCGTGCCGCGGGTTGTTGACGACGTAGTCCGGCCCGAACTTCAGATCAATCGGAGAGCCACCCTTTGAAACAAGAGCCAAGGAGGATGAGTCGCGCTTGACCGTCATGCCGAAGAATTTCACTTGCTGGAAGTAGCTTCCGTTGTCGCCCGCAGGCTTCAGTCCGGCGAGCGCGAACTCAGTTGCGATGTACTTCGCCGCAAGCTCGCTGCCGCGAAGCCCTGGGCCACGGCCCTCAAGCAGGTCATCGGCGAGGAAGCGCACATGCGCACGAATCTTCTCGGCGTCAATCGTAGCTTCAGCTTTCGCGACCTCGGGTGGGACCTGCGCCTGGGTGTATCCAAAGATTGAAGCAGTCAGCGCAAGAAGAGCGGTTGCAGTGCGAAGGTTCATAGGGGATTCTCCTGAGTGTTCCATTCTGCCATCTCGCAGCCAAAGCAGGACGCCGGATGCCCGCTATCTAAAACGAATCATGGTCTTCATCCTCGTCGATGACCGGACTACCCTTGCTCGACTGCGAATGAAACCCCGCAACGTGCTTCTCTTCCGCGATAGGAGCGCGCAGAGGCCTAACCGGCATCACATCCAGCCGCTGCAGCACCTTGCGACAGAGGCCAGTCAGCGGCAACTGCAGGAGCGTAGCCGTTCGAATCCAGTGAAGATCAGCTTTCGCGATAGGAACAGCACGGCGCAGCGCCTTATCCGAAGGCCCCATCGGAGCGTAGATGCGTGCGTAGTAGTTCGTATTCGTAATCGCGTGCCGAATCCGCAACAGCGGCTCTCGGCTCGCCATCTCGTCGGCTTCTGCGTCCAATGGCAGCGGCGGCAGTTCGTACATCCCTGCCATCAGGCTTGCCTCTGCAGGCCGCTGCGCAAGCAACACCTCGGTCGCGACTCCGCGCTTGCGCACAGAGAGCAGAAAGGCGACCTCGCGGCTTCTCAGCTTCGCTCGCGGAAAAGTGCTGTGCTCTCCTTTCGTCATGCAAAGCGAGCGCACCGGACAGTGCAGGCAAAGCGGCGCGCGAGGCAGGCAGATCGTCGCGCCAAGCTCCATCATCGCCTGGTTATGATCGCCCGGAGGGTTGCGCTTGGGCCGCCCTACCGCAATCTGCTTCGTCTTTCGTCCTACTCCAGGCTTGGTCGCGGAACCTGCGTCGATCGCTCCTGGAACAAGCTCTTGGGCCGTCGATCGCAGAAAGGCCCGTCCGGCGGCGGTCCTGTCTTCAGAGCGTCCGGTCAGGCGAAGCAGCACACGCTCCACATTTCCGTCGACGACGGCAACGCTCTCTCCAAAGGCAATGCTGGCAATAGCCGCAGAGGTGTACTCGCCGATGCCAGGTAACGTGCGAAGCGCCACCGAATTTGTAGGCAGAACGCCGCCCAGCTCTTCCGTGATGAACTGTGCCGCCTTATGCAACATGCGCGCGCGCCGGTAGTAGCCCAGACCGCTCCACGCGGCGAGCACATCCTGTTCCGGCGCGAGAGCAAGAGCCAGCAAAGTGGGAAATTTGAGCAGGAACTCATGATAGTGCTCGATCACAGAGGCGACGCGCGTCTGTTGGAGCATGATCTCCGAGAGCCATATGCAATAGGGGTCGACCGCACCGCGCCACGGAAGTTTACGCGCATGCACCCGGTACCACTCCATCAGGTTCTGCTGAAACAAGGCTGGATCTACTTCAGGCCCCACTTCCGTACGTCGTCCCATTGACCTACAGTCTCATGCCCTCGGGCAGGTTGCCAAACTTCATACGATGAATCGTGGAACCAAGGCCAGTCTGTAGGACAAAGACAACACATCAGCAGTTTTCATACTTCCAGTTCAGCGATTTGCCTTCAGTAATCCATTGCACAGCAGTCTGAATCCGACGCTCTTTCGTCTCGGCGCGCTTCGCCTCGAGTATCCAATTGATGTACTCACGACGGCAACTCGGAGACAGCGCAGCAAATGCCTTCGTCGCTCCGTCGCTTTGCTTTATTGCGAGAGCGAACTCCGCTGGCGGCTCCACCTCTGGCTTCGGCTTGCGAGTCCTGGCGGGCTTCGGCGCGTCGGTCGCAGTCTCGGTGAAGGCAATCGCCTGCTTGATGTAGCCCAGCATTTCTTTGTTGGAAGGAAGATCAGCTACAGACGTGATGCGGCCAAACGCACCGCGCGATCCCTTCGCGCCGTCCTCGCCTTCGCGGCCATCCTGCTTCATGACCGCAGACATCTCCGCACCCCAGAAGCCGAAGCTGCAGTGCTGTTTAAACGCAGCCATGAAGCACAGCAGAGATCCGCGATGGAGAAAGAACGGCTGTCGCCACTTGATGGCCTCTTCAATCTCAGGCGACGCCCGATGAACCAGTCCTCGCAGATGCGTCAGGATGGGCTGAGCGAACTCCGGCGCATCGGCGATATAGGCGTCTAGCTTCCTCGACTCACCGCGCCCCGCAACGACCTCGGAAATGACCGGCGATTTCATCGCCACAGTCTACCGAAATCACAGCGTGTCCGGCAGAAATTACAGCGTGTCGCCGGGAACCGTCTTTGCTACCACTGGTTCCCGCTTCACCGGATAGGGCATTCCCTTGGCGAGCACCGCCTGCAACTGCGCGTCGTAGCCGTAGATGTCGTCGAAGAAGTGCGTGTCGCCGTCGTCCTCCACGAAGCCGGTGACATAAAAAATAACAATCGGAATCGGCGTCTTTAGGTTGACCTGGTGGTTGTCGGGGCCGCTGTTCATCGTCTCCGTCACCTTGTCGATATCCCAATCGTTGTTATCGCGATCCTTCTGCCCATCGAGCACCCATGCCGCCAGCTTCGCCGGTTCCTGCACGCGAACGCAGCCGTGGCTGAAGTCGCGCCGGGTGCGGTTGAAGAGTTCGGTCGCCGGGGTTGAATGCAGATAGACGTCGTACTGGTTGGGAAACATGAACTTCACCAACCCCAGCGAGTTCTTCGGCCCAGGCTTCTCACGCACCATCACGCCGCCCTGCGAGACCTGGTGCGCTGTGTAGTTGGTGAGGATGTCACCCTTGGTGTTCGTCACCTCGAAGTTCTTGGTGGCGAGATAGTCCTTATTTGTAACGATATGAGGAACAAGTTCCTTCTTCGCAATATCGACCGGGACGCTCCAGTAGGGCCGGAAGACGAGATACCTCATCATGTGCGCGAAGACCGGCGTCTGGTGTTCTCCTACGACCTTGCCGACAACGACCTTCATGGTGAACTCCGGCTGATGCTGCGCGTCATACGCATGCAGCACAAACTCCGGCAGGTTCACAATGATGCGCGCGTTCAGATACTGGTCCGGCAGCCAGCGCCAGCGCTCGAGCGAGTTCTGCAACTGCGTCACGCGGGCAGATAGCGGCACATTCAGCGACTTGACGGTCTGCGGAGTCAGCTTGCCATCCTCGGTGATGCCGTGACGATGCTGATAACGCTTCACCGAGTCGGAGATTGCCTTGTCGTAAATTGTCGTCGCTATCTCGTCCGAAGGAGCATCGCCCTCCAGCTTCAGGCGATCGAGCAAAGCTCCAGCCTCCGCAAACGATTCGCCCACGCTTACAGGCTTCGCTACTACAGTCAGCGGCGCGACGTTCGACTGCGTTTGCTGCTCTGCAAGATCGAGATAGTGCGCGAGCGCTGCCTCTGTCTTGCGGTACTGCTCCGAGTTCGGCTCAATCGAGGTGACCAGCTTCGGCACATCGTCCGCGTCGACAGCCTGGTCTGAGACGAACTCCGCAAGATCGTACTTCTTCGTATTCACGTCGATGTCGAAGTTGAAGTGCGTCGGATTCACGCGGCCGATGTGCAGATCGGAGACGTAGCGCATCACCGCAATCGTCATGGCCACATCGAACTGCGCGAAGTCGTCTTCGTTCTTCCCGGCAAGTTTCTGGATACGGCCGCCCCAGAGGGAGGCATCGTAGTCCTCCGGGTTCAACCCCTTCGCGGCGGCATCGCTAAAGGCCTGGATGAACGCGAGCGCCTGCTTCGTCGGCTTGCCGTCGCGCGTCCAGGCGACTTCATTGTTGCGGTCGTCGTAAAAGGTCGCTACAGCAGGCTGGTAGTCGGAGTAATTCGGCCAGCGCAGGATAGACAGCGTGGGCGACTTCGTCACCCCTTCGATGTTGTCTGCGTAGTCGGTCGTGTTCGGTGCGGAGACCGTCTTGCGATGGCGATGGCAGCCGTCTACAAAGAGCAGAGCCGCGAGAAGAGTTGCAGTCGCAAGGGTGCGAGGAGTTGGGCGGAGTCTTACTGTCCTGATCGAATGCATCTGGGGCTGGCCGCCTGGGATTTTCATGATGTGTGGAGTTTTCTTCGCCCGTGGACGGGCTTTTATCCAACTAGGATGCAGCTTAGCGCATTTCCGCTAGATAGTTCGCGACAAACTGGGCAACGTGTTGAGACAAAAGAGTACCTGGGTCAGAAGAATTACGATGGAAAGCGCGAGAAAGATCCTGCGCTGCTTCGTCTCGAGCGCGTCCGCGAAGACTCCACCAGCGAAGGTCAAGAGGAAAGGCAGCGCCCACAGCCACGGATAACTGACCTGCTGCGTCGTCTGCAGCGCAAAGACGGCGAGCACCATTAACAGTGGCGTCGTATTGCCGAAGTAGCGGCAGCGCTTTACGCCCAGATATAAGACGGCGGCGACGCCGGTGGCAACCGCAATCGGAGCGTTGATCAAATAGGCGAAGAAGCCCTTCACCGCCTCAAGCGAGAACCAGAAGCGCGCCCCACCGCCGGTGAAGACATAGCTGAACGGTGCCAGCCGGAACGCGAACGAGGCAAAGACGATCCCCAGAGCGCCGAGCGCGGAGAAGATCAGAATCTGCATGACATAGCTGCGTCGCCGTTCGGCCAGGTAGAAGAGAAATCCTGCGGCAGCTACAAACCCAACCATCGCCGCGAGCAGATGCGCGCTTGCCGTCAGCCCGAGCGCAAGGATGAATAGGCCAATCCTCGGCTTCCACTTCCTTCGCGGCCCTTGCAGCGCGTGCGCGACGCCGATGGCAGCATAGACCAGCCCGTACAGCCCCCACATCGCAAGGATCTCGTTATTCGGCGAGACCGCGTACCGGATCACCGTCGGGCAGAAGCAGTAGAGCCCGAGCGAGAGGAACGCGCCCTCATCGCCGAAGAGCCTACGGCAGACCCACCACAAGCCGCCGCCCAGCCAGATTGCGAAGAAGACAAACGGCAGGTGCATCAGAAACTTCACGCCGGTCAGGGAGATCTGGTGGCGCATCTCCCAGGTGGATCCGCCCAGCGAACCGCCGACGTACAACCGGTTCTCGGGCTTGCGCAGCTTGTCCGCGCCCACCAGCACCAGCCGCTGCACCGACAGCGGAAGTCCGGCGACGCGATAGGCCATGGTCCCATCGCCGTTCAGGTTGCCGCATGTAGTGAAGTATCCGGCCAGCGGTGAGGGCCGCTCCCACATCTCGCGCCCGCACAGCGCGTAGCGATAGTCAGCCGGCGACAACTGCTGACGGTCGATCACCCACAGGCATTCGCCAAGAAAGAAGAGCAGGAGGAGTGCGGCAATCTGTTGCGGTCGACCGATGTGGATCTTGGGAAGTTTCATTGTTATAAGAATCGCGTGTCAGGGAATCTAGTCTGAAAACCGGCGACCCCGCATTCGAGTGTATCTTGTGCCTCTCTTCAGAA
Organism: Granulicella aggregans; assembly: GCF_014203275.1. Taxonomy (GTDB): domain Bacteria; phylum Acidobacteriota; class Terriglobia; order Terriglobales; family Acidobacteriaceae; genus Edaphobacter. The sequence goes on along the minus strand of NZ_JACHIP010000004.1, from coordinate 515,702 downwards.
CTTCTGACGACGGCCCGTCGGATGTATCTTAAAGGGAAGAGGTGTTATGCAGTCGCTTTCCTTCACTCCCGGCCGGGCCTTCCTTTCCTCCAACTCGACCGCTGTTCCGTGGACCGCAGTCTTCGAAGATGAAGGTGTCGCTGGATACTTCTACGCCTGCGACCGCTCGCAGGAGACGCAGGAAAACAGCATCATGGACGCGATGCTAATCTACAACGTCGAAGCTCTCGCCAAGAGCGACGCCGAGCTGCAGCGCCCCGAGGCCACCCGCATCGCCAGCATCGAGTGGTCACGCGACGGGCAACAGGCAGTCCTCTACCTCGACGGCACCGCCCAGGCGCTCTTCGACTTCCAGCAGCGCTGCGGATACTGCCGCATGGACTTCCCTAACTTTATGGCGGAGAACGGCGATACCTGGCGGAAAAGTTCGCACGCGTGGAACGAGAACGCGCTGCAGCGGTTTGAATCGGCGTTGTACGTCTGAAGTGCAGGGAGGAGTGAAAAGGGATAAAGGAGAAGCCGACCAGAGCGCTTCTCCCTTTTCATTTTTCCCTGCCCTACAAAAACATCGCTTCCACTTCCCGCCAGTTCTTCACGCGCCGGAATCCCGTCACCGCGACATTGTGCGGCGAATCGAAGAGAATTCCCTCCCCGCTGAAGAGGCGAAGCTGCCGAGGATTGTCGTCGATCAGGTAGTCCGCGTGAATGATCGACTTGTTCCCGCAGAAGACGACGTGCGATGGCGGAATGAACGGAAAGTGGCGCTCCAGCCAGCGGTACTTCGGCATGAAGGAGGTTGGGAACTCCATGGCCGCCGTCGCGATAAACACCTCATATTTCCGCTGCAGCGCCTCGAGCACCCGCTGCGCGTCGGGCATTACATCGAGCACCTCGAAGAAGTCCTCCGACCGCAGGTACGCCTCTAATGCCGGGTGGTGGTCGAGCGAGACCACGTCCCACAGCCACTTGCCGTGCAGATCGTCCTTGGTGATCTTGGCATCGTGATCGCGGTTGTAGCGGAGAATGTGTTCGGCGACCGCGTCCGCTATCACCTCGTCCATATCGATCGCAATTCTCTTCAAACGACCCTCGCTCACACTGCCAAAGATACAGGAGTCCCTATAACGACCGGATAATCGACGCCGCGATGCTCTCGACCGGCACCGTCTTCCGCTGCGGAGCGTCCCGCGCCGGATCATAGTACAGCAGCCGACCGCAGCTCTCGCAGGTCATCATCTGATCATCGTTACTGCGGTCGCGAAGATCGTTCCAGCGCTGCGGGCGAACCATCATCTGGCAGACTGTGCATTTCTGGTTTAGCGCCTCGGAGACCGCAGTTCCTTTACCCTTTGCGATGCGATCATAGGTGGAAAGCGCTGCCTCGCTCACATCCGCGCGCACGGCGACGCGCTGCACCTCGACCGCCGCCAGTAGCGTCTTGTCCTTCGCAACCGTCTCGGTAGCCCGGGCGCTCTCGCGGTCTAAAGTCTTGACGGCGATCTCGACCGCCTCGTCCGCCAGCTTCTTTTGCCCGTCGAGCGCCTCGCTGCGCTCCATGCTCTCCAGCTCCGCGTCCTCAAAGCCGGAGATCTTGCTCTTCGCAAACGCGATCTCGTGCTCAAACGCATTTGCCTGCACGGTATTTGCGGCGTTATCCAGTTGCTTGGTGACCTTGGCGATCTTCGCCTGTTGGTCCTTGATATCGGACTCCTGGCCGCGGCGCAGCGCCTCTTCTTTGGCGATGAGGTCGACTACGACCGCACGCTGGCCCTTTACCGCCTCCAGCTTCGCCGTCAAGCTGGCGACGAGCTTGGGCAGCGCGACCATCTCGTCGCGCAGGCGCTTGCCTTCAATGTCGTGGGTCTGCAGAACTATCAGCTTCTCTAGGTCTGGATGCATTACGGCTCCGTGAATCTCTCACCCCCAGCATAAGCGCAATGGGGTTTCGAGCAAACACGTTGCCTTAATTAGCCGGGCAAGTGCCGAGCCAAGGTCTCGATGAGGTGTCAGGATGCGTAAAGTTATTGCCGAGTCCGTGCGGAAGCCGGAAACTGTTGTCATGGATCAACGCAGAGCGAAGACCGTTAGACAGTACGTCGTTTATCAGCTAAAGCTCATTGAATTGCTGCACCTTACGCTAATTAGCTTCCACATGACTGATCACAAGCTGGCACCCGAGAATGTCATGGGGCACGGAGCCGACCGCTTTGTCGAAACTCTACTAGGCTCGGTTGTCACCGCTTTCATGTCTCTGGTGGATCATCGAGATAGCACCAATATCCGCGACATCTGGAGGGAACTGTTTCCAAAGCACTCAAAAGCCATTGATAGGGTGTGGCAAGCTCGCATCGCTCCAGGCGAAGCTGTGATGAAACAATATCGTGATCGAGCTGGCGCACATGGAGACAAAGCCCCTAAATACTTTGCGGCAAAAATTTCCCTGTTTGGAAAGAGGGATGTCGTTCTAAACGCAATGAACACCTTCCTCCGCTTATCTGTGTTACTTCTCAAACGCCAACCAGAAGAAGTGCCCGAACTGAATTCTCAAGTAGAGAGCGTCTTACTCGACATTGAACTCACCTTCCCAAATGGAAGCTTCAATCGCACTTGGCTAAAGCAAATGCATCTTATTGAAGCTGGCAACTTCTCAAAAAGATATTCCTGACCTGAGACGTACCTACTCGCTTCCCGACGAGCCCACCGCACTCCTCTTCTTTTCATCCTTCGCGTCCTCCTCCTTCATCCACTTCGCCAGCTGCTCCGGGTTTAGGGTCATGCTGACCATGTCCAGCTCCCTGCTGGCCTCGCCGCCGTCGAGATCGACCACGATCATCCTTGTATGTTTGCCGTCCACAGCGCCCTGAATATAGATGAAGGAGTCGCCACCATCGGCCTCGTGCTGGCGAACCATGGGCGACCAGCGCCGGCTCAGCCTCTCCTTCACCAGATCACCCAGTCCCGCGCGGTCTGACTCGCCCCACTTTGGGACATCTTCGAACTCCACCACCTTCATCCCCTGAACCCCGCCCTTGGTCACCGAACGGGCGAAGAGGTTCGCCACCCACATCATCGGAACCGATCTCCCGTGGATCTGGTAGCGGTCCGCGATACTTCGTACCAGGCCATCGAAGTCCCGTCGCGCCAGCGCGTCCGAATCATGCGCCGATGCTCCGGCGTTGGGAACGAGCATCAGCACCACGGCAAAAGTGACGCCGGCAAGGATCATCAGGATGCCGTCAGAATACTCAGCGAGCTTTCTCATTTGCCGATTCCTTTCAGCTTGGGGTCGTCCTGCGGAACGCCGTACTTTGCGCCGATCTTGGTCAGCTCACGCATGGTCATGTGGCCCTTCAGATGGACGAAGGTCAGCGCCCTTGGCTCGGCTTCGATCACGATCAGCTCCGTCGTCTGGCCCTCGGTATCGATCTTCACGCACACGCTGGTGCTGGAGTGTTCGCTGCGCTCCTTCACCACGTAGGACCAGCCACCTGCGTCGAGACGCTTCTGGAACTCCGCGAGGTCGGCGAGGTTGTACTCGCCCGCCTTGGCGTACTCGTACTCGCGCACCACGATGAAGTCCATCTTTTTCGCGAGATCTTTCTGCTGCTTGTCCCCGTCGCCATCGCCATCGTTGTCCATGAACTTGCCGGCCATGGCGAGCATGTTCTTATCGAGGTTCACCTCGGTCGACGACTTCGCGCCCTTGGCAAACTTCTCCGTTCCGGCGAACAGGTCGTCCTGTACCTGCGGCTCCATCGCCCGCGCTCCTACGGTCAGCAGCAGAACCGCCGCCAGCCATGCCGCCTTGATTCGTCTTCGTCCGTTCATCGTCTCTCCCCTTAGCCATCTTGTCCGCTTAGCGCGAAGTCTTCGTTCCCGCCTGATCAATCCGCTGCTGCACCACAAACAGCGTGCGCCCCGTAACCTGCATCGCCAACGCGAACTGCTGTGCAGCCTCACGAGCCTTCGCCTGCTCCTGTGCCTGGAGTTGGCGCTGCCGATCCACCTGTTCGACATGATGAACGCCGAAGCCGAGCACGACCGCCACCAACAGCACCGCTGCAACCGCCATCCAGTGGCGCGCCTTTGTCACCGCAATCGGGAAGGACAACAAGCGCCCCTGCCTCGATGCCGGAACCCGCTGCATCACGCGATCCGCGAACCCTTCCGGCGCGTCGACCCGCCGCAGATCGCGCTTCAATCTTGCTTCGAAATCATCCAACTCGCTCACGCTTGAACTCCTTCAACATCACATCCGCCTTGCGCCGCAGCAGCCCAAGGCCGCGCTGCAGATTACTCTTCACCGTCGCCACCGGCTGGCCGAGCAAGGTCGCAATCTCGTCCGGCTCGAGGTCTTCCTGATATCGCAATACAACCGCTCCTCGCAAAACTTCCGGCAAAGTTGAGACCATCTGCTCCAGCCTCACCTCTGCGCCGCCAACGCGTTCGGCGATCGCAGCCTCGTAGCTCTCGTCCCACTGCTCCGCACTCCAGTCCGGCCTAACTGCCTTCCGACGTAGCCAATCTGTCGCGCGATTCGCTGTCACTCTTCGCAACCAGAACCGGACATGGTCCTCCGACTCCATCTTCTTCAACGCCGCATACAACTCGAGAAACGCATCCTGCGCGATCTCTTCCGCCGCTCCCCGGTCGCCCGCTATGCGCAGCGCGATCGAAAACACCATGGACTGGTGCTGCTCGACCAGACTGCGAAACTGGCTCTCGGCGATAATTCCCATGCGGCTTACCTACCTATACGCAAGCTATCGCACCTGTGAATGCAAAAACTTCAAGCGGAGAATGCAAAAGCTTCGAGCGGATGAGAATGTCGCCCGTCTGTCTCAATAGAGGGGCTCGGCAGAAGGGGCTTATGACGTCGTTTGAGGGATACAGCCTGGTGTTGCCGTCCGCGAAAGAAGCCGAGTCGCAGGAGATCAAGTGCGAGATCGACCTGCCGGCTCTCGTCGGGACGTACTCTACCCTGCTCTTCCGGGTTGCGCATTCCGTGCTCCGCAGCCGGAGCGACGCCGAAGATGTCGTCCAGGACGCGTTTGTCAGGGTGCTGGAAAATCGCAGCAAGCTGCCTGAAGTGCGCGAGATGCGGGTATGGCTGGTCCGAATCGCATGGAACCTCGCGCTCGACCGGCGAAGGCGAATCAGGCCCGACCAGATGGACGAGGTCTTCGCGCAGTCGCTGGTCGCAACCGGCACGCCCGCCGACCAGGCCTTGCACGAAGCGCAGCAGATGAACAATGCCCTGCGAGAGATCGAGAAACTGCCAGACGCCGAGCGCAATGTGCTCCTGCTCTCGGCGATTGAAGAGTTGGGCACGACAGAGATAGCCCTTGTGTTGAAGAAAAGTGAGTCAGCGGTCAGAGCTCTGCTATTCCGGGCAAGAACACGGTTGCGCGAGCGGTTAGCGAAAGGAGGCAAGCGATGACAAACGAGCAGATGAATCCAGATGCAGCGATCGACCATGTGCTGACAGGCCTTGCGGGCGTCGAAGCTCCGCATGAGATCGAGCAGAGAGTTTTGAAAGCAGTGCAGCGGCGCGCAGCAGAGCAACAAGGGCCGAGGTTTGCAGCGCTCTCGACATTGATTCATTGGCAGCCATGGGCGGTCGCCGCATGCGTGGTCGTACTGTCGTTCGCTGCGTCGGTAGCCGTGCGTAAACGGCATGAGCCCAGGCACGACGAGGCTGTCCTGAACCAGCACACATTGCCCAATGTTGCGGCCGTGCCGCCGAGTGAAGTAGCGAAAGCGCGGCAACGCCAACCAGCGTACTCAGCTTCGAGCTACAGGAAGAATACTGCGAAGCCGGAGGCCATTAGCGACGAAGAGGCGCTGGCGATCAGCGAGATGCTCGCTCCCAGCAAGCCGGCGCCTCCGCTGCCTCTGACCCACCAGGAGAAGCTGCTCGCAGAAGCTGTGCATCAGGCAGGCCCCACAGACTTGTCCAGCCTGCGATCCGAGATTAGGGACAGGCAGATGGAGTTGAGCAAAGCAGAGTTCCACGACTTCTTTGAACCGCCGCCCGCGAAAGACAACGAATAAAACCCGCGGATCCCGCAACCGAGAGGAACACGAACGATGAGAGCATCGACATTTACCGTGGCCGCGCTGGCCCTTTGTCTGACCGGAACCGCTGTACGCGCGCAGACCGAGGATGCGGCCGCAAAGCCAAATACTTACCCAACCCAGGTCTTCTATCTCAGCAACATCAGCAGTACGACAGAAGCCACCGAAGTGGTGACCCTAATTCGGAACATGCTCGACATGCACGACAAGATCTTTCTCGTGCAAGCTCAGAACGCGCTCTTTGTCCAGGGACCTCCTGACCAGCTTCTGCTTGCGAAGAAGCTCATCGACGATCTCGATCATCCGCGCCGTATCTACCGCCTCACTTACACCATCACCGAGATCGACGACGGCAAGCGTGTCGGCACTCAGCACTACTCCATGGTCTGCGTCTCCGGCCAGCGGACGACAATGAAGCAAGGCAGCAAAATCCCAGTGGCAACCGGCACCGTCTCGGAAAACGGTTCGCCCTCCACCCAGACGCAGTTTACGTACCTCGATATCGGCCTAAACTTCGATGCCACGCTCGACGAATCCGTCAATGGCGTTCGGCTCCGTTCCAAAGCTGAGCAATCCAGCCTCGGCACGGATAAGATCATCGCCGGCATTAATGAACCTGTTGTCCGCCAAGCCGTCCTTGAAGGCACCTCCATCCTCACCCCCGGCAAGCCACTTATCCTGGGTTCACTCGACATCCCCGACAGCAGCCGGCGGATGGATATCGAGGTTGTAATGGACGTCGTGAAGTAATCGTGAATACCACGCTTTCTTCTCAACCCACTGTTTACTAAGCCCACAATCAACGCGTGCTCGGAAAGACGACTTGTAATCGATTCCCGAGCACGGAGTTGATGAGCTTATATTGGGCCGCAATCACTGAATCCCTCCGCTTGCCCTGCGAATCCAATCCGCACAAGCATGGCAACAGCAACCGCTTCACTCTCAGAGCATCAAGCCGCCGAAGCTTTGGCCGACCGCAACTGGCGGCCTCGCGCGAATCCGTGGGCCATCGCGCTCACCGTGACGCTGGCAACGTTTATGGAGGTGCTCGACTCCTCCATCGCGAACGTTGCCCTGCCGCATATTGCGGGATCGCTTGGCGCGTCGCAGGACGAAGCGACGTGGGTGTTAACCAGCTATTTGGTCTCAAACGCCGTGATCCTTCCGGCCAGCGCGTACCTCACTACATTCATTGGGCGCAAGAAGTTTTACATGATCTGCGTGGTCCTCTTCGGCATCAGTTCGATGCTCTGCGGACTTGCGCCTTCGCTGCCGATCCTCATCTTTTGCCGCGTGCTGCAAGGCGCGGGCGGCGGTGGACTCGCACCGTCCGAGCAAGCGATTCTTGCCGACACCTTCACTCCCGCTCAACGTGGGCAGGCTTTCGCTCTCTATGGTTTGGCTGTCGTCTGCGCCCCGGCTATTGGACCGACGCTCGGCGGCTGGATCACCGATAACTACGACTGGCGCTGGATCTTCTTCATCAACGTTCCCATCGCGATCCTGTCGCTCTTCCTGACCAACCGCCTCGTCGAAGACCCACCGCACATCGCGAAAGAGGTCGCCGAATCGAAAAAGGGCGGCCTCAAGCTCGACCTCTTCGGATTCGGTCTCCTCGCCTCGGGCTTCGGCTCGCTCGAGTTCATCCTCGACAAGGGCCAGGAGGACGACTGGTTCGGCTCCAAGGTCATCGTCTTCTTCACTATTCTCTGCGTCACATCGCTGGTCACGCTGATCTTCTGGGAGCTGTATCAACTCAAGATCAAAAACCGCCCTATCCTCAATCTCACGCTCTTCAAGCGCAAGACCTTCGCGATTCCCTTCGTGCTGATGTTTGTCCTCGGCTTTTCTCTTTACGGAACTACCGTCCTGATTCCTCAGATGGTCCAGACGCTCTACGGCTACACGGCAGAACTCGCGGGCCTGGTGATCTCTCCCGGCGGCGTCTGCATCATGTTGATGATGCCGGTGGTTGGTTTTCTTGTGGGTCGAACCGATCCGCGTTATCTCATCTGCTGGGGCTTTTTCATCCTTTCGACATCCATGATCTGGATGCACGGCCTCACCCTTGATGCGAGCTTCAAACACATCATGTGGCTGCGGGTCTATCAGGCGTCGGGCCTGGCATTCCTCTTCATTCCCATCAATACGGTCACCTACACCGGCGTTCCGCGAGCGCAGAACAACGACGTCTCCGGCTTGACCAACCTGGCCCGAAACATCGGCGGCTCGGTGGGTACGGCGTTCGTGGCGACGATGCTCTCACGTGGATCGCAGCGCCACGAAGCTTTGATGGTTCGCAATCTCACCCCGGCCACGCACAACTTCGACGAACGCATCGGCAAGATGAAGGGCATCTTTGGCGGCCACAGCGGTGGCAACAACATGACCGGTGCTGGCACGCACACGGCTCAGGCATACATCTACAACCAGCTGCACCGACAGTCCGCGATGCTCGCCTACATGGACATCATCGCCATCTTTGCCGTCTTCTGCGCCTGCATGATTCCGCTGGTCATTGCCATCGGAAAGACAAAGTCTGCGGGCGACGCGCCGGTTCACTAACAAACCGCTCATCGCACATCGGCGGCTCTACTTCCAGACGGCCAATATCCCGCCAACGATCAGCAGACCTATAAACCAGTAGCCTGCATTGATGGCGAAGAGTCGCGGTGGACGGCTTTCGTAGATTCCCTGGGGGAACTGCGTCGCCGCATAGAAGCCTAGCCAGCTTAGAAATCCCACGAACGCTCCGCCTCCGAAGGACGCCGCTCCCGACCACAGGACGAAGTGGAGCAGCACGAACGCTACGAAGATATCGCCTATAAACGACGACACCATGCCAAGCACAAGCCCCTCCTTCTTGTCGGGGTTGGGCACGATGCCGAGCGCCGCCATCCAGGATTTGGCGAAGAGTGCGGGCGAATACCATACCGCGCCAAGGAACCATAGGATCAGCGCCGAGACCAGCACCGCAATGTAGTTGAAGTGGTGCAGGTGTTGAATGGATGTGTCCATCTGGGCCTCAAGCGGATAGATTTATGCAAAAGGGAGTGCGATGACTCTGTCGCGGGCTCAAGCCGCTGTCAAGGAAATATCGCGACCTACTCGCGATGCGATGGTCCGACCACGTGCTAAATATGTGCACGGCACTACTCTTCTTAAAAACCCGTGTTACATCCCACGTGATACAAACACGGTTTGACGCAGCACTACCGCGGAGGCACGACATGCAGATACGCAAGCTACTAAGGCCCACACTTCTTCTCTCTCTTCTCCCCGCGCTTTTGTCGGCCACGCTCTTCGCCCAGTATGACCAGAGCGACCCACCAGCCTCCATCGCCCGCATCGGATATCTGAACGGCAATGTGTCGTTACAGGCCTATGGTTCCGACCAGTGGGCCGACGCGCCGCAGAACTATCCGATGGTTGGCGGCGACCGCCTCTACACCGGGCCGGGTTCCAGGGCTGTGGTCCAGTTGGGAGGCGCGGAGATGCGCATCTGGCAGGCGACCGACGTCACACTTACCAATCTCTCCGACAACTTCGAGCAGATTGGCCTTGCTCAAGGCGCGCTTCGTCTGCGTGTCTTCCAGATGGAGCCCGGCAGCCAGATCGAAGTGGACACGCCCAACGGCGCGGCCCTCATCAATAGTCCCGGCGACTACCGCATCGAAGCCTTCGCTCAAGGGAGCGATCAGGGAGCCAGCTCTATCCTGACGATCAACTCGGGCAACGCGCAACTAACCGGGCCGAACATCAATCTGCCCGTATCCAGCGGCTACTCGGTCGGACTCTTTGGTCAGGATCCGGTTCAGCTTCAGTACCTCGACGTGCCCGACTATGACAACCTCGACTACTGGAGCATCTCGCTTGACCAGCGCCTACAGAACTCTGTGTCAGCGCGCTACGTAAGCCGTCAGATGGTCGGCTACGGCGATCTCGACGCTAACGGCACCTGGTCGCAGGACCCCGAATATGGCCCCGTCTGGTATCCCAAAAACGTTCCTTACGGATGGCAGCCCTACTCCACTGGCCACTGGGCCTACGTGCAACCGTGGGGCTACACCTGGGTCGATGACGCACCCTGGGGCTTCGCTCCCTTTCACTATGGCCGCTGGTCGCAGCGCGGAGACCGCTGGGGCTGGTTCCCCGGGCCGCCCGCAGTCCGTCCCGTATACTCTCCCGCGCTCGTCGCCTTCGTTGGCGGAGCGCCTGATGAAGGACGCCGTGGCGGCGGTGGCATCTCGATTGGCATCAGCTTCGGTGGTAGCGGCGGTGGCATCTCCGCATGGTTTCCCATTGGCGTCGGCGAGCCCTATGTCCCCTGGTACCGCTGCAGCCCACGCTACGCCCAGCGCGTGAACGAAACGAACGTGAACGTCAACGTGATCCACAACACGACCGTGGTGAACAACTACAACACCTACATCAATAAGACGGTCATCAACAACACGACCATTAACAACACCACCGTGAACAACACGGTCGTGAACAACTTCAACTACTCCAACCGTCGCGCCGTTACCGCGGTTCCGATCAACGCTGTCTCTTCAGGAGCATCAGTCGGTCGGCAGATGGTCCACCTCACGCCGCAGCAGCAGCAACAGGTGGCGCAGGCTCCCATATCCGTCCGGCCAACCGCTCCTCAGCCTGTAGCCGCTCATCCGTCCCTGGTGCCTGCGGTGAACGTCGCTCGGCCGGTGATGCGTCCGACGCTGATGACGCCGACCGGCCAAGCCGCACGCGCCGTAGCCAGCCCGGTCATCGCTCGGCCGGTGGCGGTCAACCAGTTGCCGCCTGCGCGGATCATGCCGCAGACGCCACCACCTCCACCCGCCGCTCCGAAGCCGGTGCAGCAGAACCGGGTCAACGCTCCAGTGAACGCAAGTGCGCCGATCCGGCCTGTCATTCAACCGGCGCCGGTTCAGAGGCCGGTTGGACAGCCCGTACAGCAACCTGTAGCAAGGCCGGTTGCTCAGCCAGGGCAGCAGCCTGTTCAGCAGCCGGTAACGAAGCCCGTCATTCAACCGGGGCCCACTACTAATCCCTCGCCCGTAACGCGGCCTGTTCCACAGCAGCCGGAAGCCCAACGTCCGGCACCTGTAGCCGCCCCGCCGGTTCAGAGACCAACTCCGCCACAGCAGCAGCAACCTCAACCACAGCCTCGGCAGTTCACGCCTCCGGAGCAGAGACCCATCACTCCAACTCCTCCGCAGGTCAATCGTCCTGCGCCGACGCCAACCCCGGCACCAACTCCAGCACCAGTGCAGCGGCCTGCTCCAGAGCAACAAGTACGCCCGGTCCAACCGCAGCAGCGGCCGGTTCCTCCAGCCCAGCAGGTAAAGCCGCAGCCCGAGCCAGTGCGCCCCGCGCCACAGGTTAGGCCGGTGACTCCACCACCGCAACCACAGGTTCAACCGCGACCGATTCCGCCACAACAGGTGAGGCCGCAGCAGAAGCCGGACGACCGGCTCGCGCCCAAGCCAAAGGATGAGCCGAAGCAGGATGAAAAGCCAAACTAAACCCCACTTCAACGGAAGAGCAAAGAGGCCTCGCTTAGACGAGGCCTCTTTGCTTGCGTTCCACCTGTAAGGAACCCGCTGAGCTACCATCGACCTCTATGGATGAAGATTTGAGAACACAGTTTGCCGCAATGTCCGACGACGAGATGCTCAGCCTCGGCACGCAATACGCTTCCCTCACTGATGACGCCCAGGCACTGGTCAGAGATGAGTTCAAGCGGAGGAATCTGGAAACACCGGACGTGGAGGAAGAGCCCCTCCCCGATGCGCTTCTCGGTGTGAAGACGATCCGCCAGTATCGCGATCAGGCAGAGGCGATGCTCGCACGCAGCGCTCTCGAGTCCTCAGGAATTGCATGCTTTCTGCGCGACGAAAACACGATCCGTGTCGACTGGCTCTGGTCCAACCTGATGGGAGGGATCCGACTCCAGGTCGCTGAAGCCGATGTGGAGGCTGCCGAAGCAGTTCTCTCCCAGCCGATCCCCGCAAGCGTTGAAGTCACCGGCGAAGCTGACTTTCGTCAGCCGATCTGCCCAAATTGCGGATCGCTCAACAGCCGATTCAACAATCTCGATGCCAAAGTGGCGGCGACTTCGATTCTGCTGCTTGGGTTTCCCGTTCCCGCTCCACCGGAGAAAGACTTCTGGCACTGCAACGAATGCGGGACGAGCTGGATCGATCAGGAAGACAGTCTCAGCCAGGAGTAGGGCCAGCGTCCTTCCTGCTGCAAACGCAAAGAAGCCCCGGATCTCCGGGGCTTCTTCAATCTGTTGACGAACAAATCTACGCCTGAACTGCGATCACTTCCGCCGGGTCGACGATGACGAAGCGGCCCTTTTGGCCACGATCGCGGAAGCGGACAACGCCCGAGACCTTCGCGAAGAGGGTGTCGTCTTTGCCGCGGCCAACGTTCAGACCGGGCTTCAGCGGTGTGCCGCGCTGACGAACGATGATGCCGCCGCCCAGGATTGCCTGGCCGCCGAATACCTTAACTCCGAGTCGCTGCGCGTTTGAGTCGCGACCGTTCTTAGATGATCCAAGTCCTTTTTTATGTGCCACTGTGTCGCCTCTTTCGCGCCGGCTATCAGCTCGTGCGCTCTGAATTTTGTAAGACTAAGCCTTGTAGGTCTGCCCGTTGACGAGGATCTCGTTGATCTTGACTTCAACGAAGTTCTGCCGGTGACCCTGCATCTTCTTGTACTGCTTCTTGCGCTTCAGCTTGAAGACCAGGATCTTCTCGCCACGGCCTTCGCCAAGCACCTGAGCGGTGACCTTCGCTCCGCCGAGTTCCGACTCGAACTTGCCCTCTTCGCCTGAGAAGGCGAGGACATCAGAGAACTCCATGATGCCGTTTTCGTGAGCGGTGCGCTCAATCTTCAACGTGTCGCCGGGAGCGACACGGTACTGCTTACCACCGGTGCGAATAACTGCGTACATAACGAAAAACCTCAAGCGTGGCAGAAATACGCCGCCGCTTCCTTCAAGAATTGTTCTGCCTGTATCCCTTAGTCCCTAATGGGTATGCCGGGTGGGCGCTCACAGACTGTCTCGTACCGATGCTGGCTCACACTCAGATCGCAGCTTTTACTCCGCCACCATCCAGATTCGCCAGCTTGCAACCAGACACACCAGTTGCAGCGCCAAACTCTATGAGTGTATCGAGGATTGAGCCGCAGGTCAATCCTCGATTGCGCCCGCCCTCTGTCCGGTACATCCGTAACTCTGGACGCCGAAATCCCGCTCTAGGTCGCGATTGGAAAAAAAATCCTGCCGATACTGGCTTTGTCACGGCCTCTCCGCGTCCGAAAGCCGCGTAGTCCCAGGATACCGCGATCCTGCCCGGCGCTAGAAGGCTGCCCAACTCTACCTACGAGGTCTTAGCCGTTATGAACTTGAGCCTGTTCACACCAAGCTGGCGCAGGAAGACCGAGATTGAGACAACGATCGCGATCGATGAACGCGTCAATGTCGTCAAGAACCGGCAGGCCATCGAGGGGAAGAAGAGCGATGAGCGACGCTTCATTGCCAGGCAGCCGATCCTCGACCGGGATCTTGCCGTCTGCGGCTATGAACTTCTCTTTCGCTCCGGTTGGGAGAACCGCTTTGTTGGCGACAGCGACGACGCCACCCGGAAGATGATCGCCGATGGCGCTCTCTATGGCTTCCACGACCTGACCCACGGAACTCCCGGCTTTGTAAACTGCACACGAGAATCGCTGGTGAACGGCCTGATCACTCTACTGCCGCGTTCGACCGTGCTTGAGATCCTTGAAACAGTGGTCGCGGATAAGGACGTTATCGCCGCCTGCAGCCGGTACAAGGCGATGGGATACAAGCTGGCGCTCGACGACTTCCGCATCAATGAGGGTACCCGTCCCCTGGTGCACCTCGCCGACTACGTCAAGGTGGACTTCCGACTTTCGGACGCAAAGGAGCGCCGGAAGATTCTCGAGCTCTTCCGGGGCAGAGAGACGGTCATGATCGCCGAAAAAGTAGAGACGGCACAGGAGTTCGAGATTGCCAAGGCAGAGGGCTTCCAGCTCTTTCAGGGCTACTTCTTCTGCATGCCGACTGTCTTCTCTAAGAAGCGAGCCCCCACGAACGGGGTCAATTATCTGTATCTGATCTCCGCGCTCAGCCAGGGTCACTTCGATGTCGCGCAACTGTCTCTGCTCCTTAAATCCGAGCCCACGCTCAGTTATCAACTGCTGCGTCTGGTGAATTCGGCGTCGTTTGGCGCGCCTCAGCAGATCCGCTCCCTGCAGGACGCCCTTGTGCTCGTGGGCGAAGTGAGATTTCGGAAGCTGATGATGAACGCGATCGCCACCGAGACCTGTCGCGACCGCTCCCGGGAGATGCTCGTCGATGTCCTGCACCGTGCCCGCTTTCTCGAACTCATGGCTCCGTTCACGCGCGAGAATCCCACCGAACAATATCTCTTCGGCCTGCTCTCGATGATGGATGTCATGCTGGGCATGCCAGTCGATGAGTTAATCCATGCCCTTCCACTTCGTGACGACGTGAAGGCTGCCGTCGCAGGAGCAGCGAACTCGGTAAGCACGGGATTGAACCTGTACAAGCATTACCGAAGTGCGGATTGGGCCTACTGCGCGACCCAGGCAAAGATGCTTCACATCTCGGAGACTGACTTGAGCGATCTGTATCGCAAGTCCCTGATACTCGCAGAGAAATCGGTCAACGCCGTTCGTGAAAAAGAAACTCTCGCGAGCTAACTGCCGACCCGCTTTGAGATAGCGGAATAGCTGCCATTGTTTAGAGTTCAGCGGCGATGAGCCAAAATAGAACAAAAATGCGGACAATAGCCTACACCAGTTTTTCCCAATTGTATAGACGGGTCATATTCCATAAGTTACCCTCCCGGTAGCTACCGTGTATTTGGAGGATGTAACTAAATGACCCTGGGCAAGATTTTCTGCTCCACCTTTCTGCTTGCAAGTTCGGCGATGCACGGTTCCGCCCTTCCTGCTCCATCCCGCACCGACGGTGTCACCTTAGCAAATAACCGGCCCAGATTCTCGTCGGCGGTAAGAGTCCTCGGCCCCGTAGAACCCGCCACTCAAGTCGAGGTGTCGATCTGGCTAAAGCCGCACAACAAGGCAGATCTGGATTACGTTGCCAGCGACCTCTACGACCCTAAGTCAGCCAACTATAGGCACTGGTTGACACCGGCAGAGTTCGCCTCGCGATACGCTCCTACGGCTGTTGAAGCTCAGACTATTCGCGATTTCTTTGCGTCCAATGGCCTGACTACCGTAGCCACTGGGCCGAACAACTTCTTCGTGCGCGCCCGAGGCACAGCCGCGGCTGTCGCCAGCGCCTTCCGTGTCACGCTCAACAACTATGAGGTCGATGGAAAGGTCATCCGCGGCAATGTGGAAGATCCCTTCGTCTCTGGCAAGGCCGCTCCCCTGGTGGCTTCAATCTCGGGCCTGGACAATATGGAGTACAGCCATCCTATCGCCGAGAAGACGACCATCAGCAGCCTTCCGATGACTGTCCTACCGCCGACTTCTCCCAAAGAGGGGACGCGCAAGACACTTGGCAGCGCCCCGCCGCCAACGTCGCCATCCGGGACTTCGCTGGCCTTCAACTCCCGCTGCTTCGTAGGCCAGACCTCGCAGACCTTTACGACCAGCGGAAGCCTTCCCTCGGCGACTTATACGGGCAACGAATATACGCCTTCCCCGGCGGGGTGCGGCTACACGCCGGACAATATCCGAACCGCCTACAACCTGAACGGCCTTTATGCTGAGGGATTCGACGGCACCGGCCAGACCATCGTAATCATCGACTGGTGCGGCTCGCCAAATGTGGTGAGTGACGCGAATGCCTTCTCGTCGCAGTTCAATCTGCCTCAATTGACCACCTCGAACTTTACGACCATCAACACCCCCGGGCCCTCCTTCTGCTCAGCTCCAAGCGCAGAGATCAATATGGACGTTCAGTGGGCCCACGCTGTCGCTCCGGGGGCGAAGATCGCTCTCGTCGTTCCGCCCAGCGCAAGCTTCCAGGACCTCGACCAGGCACTCTTCTATGCGGTGAACTATCAGCTGGGCAACGTCGTCTCCGGCAGCTACTTCAGCGAAGAGGTCTTCACTCCGTCTACGGTCCTTCAAACCGAAGAGTTCATCACGGAGACTGCGTCTGTGCTCGGCATCTCGACGAACTTCTCAACCGGCGACGCGGGCGATTTCACGAACGACATGCCCTGGGCTTTCCCGTCATCGGTGGCCGTTCCGGCCGCTTCTCCCTACGCGACCGCGGTCGGCGGGGTCTCCGTCGTGTTGAATACGAACAGCACCCTGGCATACCAGTGGGGATGGGGGACCAACGAAAATGTTCTTGCCCAGCAGGGTAAGGTGACGACTCCGCCCACTGGCACCGGCTTCTTTAATTTCGGTTCCGGCGGTGGCTCAAGCAGCTTCTTCCTGAAGCCATCCTTTCAGTCCAAGCTGCCCGGTAACAGTCGGCAGCTACCGGACGTGTCCTGGCTCGGCGACCCGTTTACGGGAGTCTACGTCGCCATGAGCCAGTCCACGTCCTTGCCAACGCTGCAGTACCAGGTTTACGCCGGAACCAGTCTTGCCTGCCCCATGTTCTCCGCACTTTGGGCGATCGCGAACCAGGCCGCTGGAACGCCGCTGGGGCAGGCTGCGCCGTACATGTACACGATGCCCGGCGCGACCATCACGGACATCCTGCCCATGGGCTTCAGGAGCAACGTCAGCGGAACGGTCCAGACCTCAACCGGAAAGACCGCCTATACAGCCGACCAGATCGCCGCTCCGCTCGAGGGGACAACCGCTTATATCAGTGCTCTCTGGGACTATCCACTGACTCCCAACACGGCCATCCTGCTGACCTTTGGCACGGACACGGGGCTCTCCGTCACCAAGGGATGGGACAACGTGACCGGAGTAGGCGTACCCAACGCTAAGCCTTTCGTCGAGTACTTCGGCCACTAACCGTCTCAACTTAAACATGAAGGCCGAACGCCACCGCGTTCGGCCTTCGTGTCTAAGGCATGCTTATGAGATCCATTTGAGCAGGCGGATGATTCCCATCGGAGCCGCCTTCGAGTGCGCCGAAACATCCGTGCGGGCATGAATCTCGGCACGCTGGGCGGCGTAGTAGCGATACGCCTCGATCATCATCGCTTCGTTGGTTAGAGTGGGAGCCCATCCGAGTTTGGCGCGAATGTGGCCCGTCGCAAAGATGAAGTCCTCGGCGATCATGCGGTAGTGATACGGTCCGAGCGGCGAGACCCCTAGCTTGTGCGCCAACTTCATGGCGAAGATCGTCGGTCCCTTGGGCAGCTTCGCCACTCTTGCCTTCGTGCCGGCGGCCTCGATCACAGACTGATAGACACGACCCAGCGAGACCACATTCTCTGACCCGATATGGAAGAGGTCCGACTCCGTGTAGTTGAGAGTCAGCACGCACGCCGTCGCCAGATCCTGGGCATAGATGAACTGGTAGCGGTTCGATCCTTCGCCCACCACCCAAACCTTGCGCCCATCCTGAATGAATTCGAAGAGGATCGCAAGCAGCCCAAGCCTTCCGGAGTCGATGATCGTCGGACAGCGGATCGTGACCACCTGCAGATCGCGCTCATAGTCCTTCAACAACTCCTCGGCGGCCAGCTTCGATCTGCCATAAAGCTCGACAGGATTGGGGAGTTCGCCTTCAACCACATCGTGGCCAAGGTTGCTGGCCCAGAGGCAGTTGGTCGAGATATTGACCAGCTTGGAGACTTTGAACTCGCGACAGGCGTCGGCGATGTTCCGGGTGCCATCAACATTCGAGGTCCAGAGCATGGTCTCGTCGATTGTGTCGTGGGCAAGCTGCGCCGCGCAGTGGAACACCGCATCGAACTTACCGTGCTCAAAGAGGGAGCGCAGCAGGCCGTAGTCACGAATATCGCCCTGGGTCGTGCCGAGACGCCCATGCGTGTCTACATCAGCGACCAGATCGATGTTGTGGCAGGTGTGGCCCTCGGTCAATAGCCTGCGTTTCAGGATGCCCCCGAAGAAGCCGGAGCCACCGGTAATCAAGATTCTGCTCATTCGTCTATGCCGTCTTCCATTCTATCTGGCCTTGCTTGGAGAGCGGACTGCGAGGTGTCTCGTAAACTGGGCAGATGCACCCTGTCATTCCGATCAAAATTAAGAAGCTGCACCACGAGGCAAAGCTGCCGAAGTACGCCCATACCGGCCCTTGGGGCGACCTGGCGGCCGATCTCTATGCCGTCCAGCCTGCAACGCTCGAAGCCGGTGCCACCGCCCTTGTCAGCACGGGCGTCGCGATCGAACTTCCTTCGGAGTATGGCGCGCTGGTCGAGGACCGGTCGGGCCTGGCCGTCCGCGGCGTCACCACGCTAGCTGGCGTCATCGATCCCGGGTACCGTGGAGAGTTGAAGGTGGTCCTGACCAATCTCTCCACCGCAGCAGTCGAAGTCGCGGCAGGAGACCGGATCGCCCAGCTTCGTCTGGTGCAGCGCATTGAGGCTTCATTTCAGGAAGTCGACGAGTTGGAAGAGGCTCCGCGCGGGTCAGGCGGCTTCGGCAGCACGGGAGCTTAGCCCGCTAAAGCACCCGATGGTATGTACCAATCTATGTACGAACCAGAGACCGTGAGCCGGCTGCTCAAGTCTTAACTTGGGGCGCAGAACGAGCGGAGAAGATGCGCCACTCAGAAATGACATCGTTATCATGAGCCGAAGCTAGCGAGATTACCCCTAACGTAATCGATAACTGCAACTTCTGGTTGATACCTGGCAGTCAGACGTGGCATAGCGCAAGGCAGCGCTCAACCGCGATGCTCATGTCACGCGACTTAGAAGCGTAATCCCTGCGGCCAGCCGCCCCAGACGACAAGATTCACCATGAATTTACGGAGTAACGAAGATTCGAACTACGTCCCATCGCAGTTCACAATGCGAAAGCAATCAAGTCCAGCTCAAAAAGCGTCAAACTGATTCGATAGATAGCGGCGGGCTCTTTTGAAGAGCATTTCTAACTTCGTAGCTCACCGCAGTCTTTGGATCGGGCAACTCTGCAATGGACGCCCGAACCTCAGAGAAATCCGACAGACACTCCATCAAGCAAAGATCCCAAAGGAACCGGATCGTGATCGCGCCACAACGGGAAACAAGTGAGGGCAGTCTGGCCATGCCGCGAGAGGTCATTCTCCGCGGACTGACGCGAGCCTGCGCCCAGGCTTTTCGCTCCCTGGGCATCGTGGTCTGGCTCTCGCTTACCGTGTTCGCAACTTCGAGCCTTACTCCGCTGCACGCGGAGCCTACGCATACCTCCCCTGCTCCCACAGCCATCATGGCCGGTGACGACATCTTTCAGCATCTCGCCGAAGGCAGCGGCCTTACGAGTCAGGTCATCTCGTCCTTCGCCGAGGCCAATGACGGCTTCCTGTGGATCGGAAGCCAGGGCGGGCTGCAGCGATGGGATGGCTACCGCCTGTGGACCTACAAGACGCAGCTCGGCAACCCCACTTCCCTGCCCGACAACCTGACGCAGGTCCTTCACCGCGATCCTTCGGGAACTCTGTGGGTCGGCACCAGCTCCGGTGGCCTGGCCAGCTACGACCAGCATCACGACAACTTTATCCGCTATCAAAAGAGCGTGAATGGGCCGGCTCCAGTGAATGTCCTGGCTATCGAAGACGATGGGCAAGGCAATCTATGGGTCGGCAGCGGCAGCGGGCTTGATCGCTTCGATACATCCACCGCGACCTACAGTCACATGCGGGCGGCGAACAGCGCGGGAAGCTCAATCGATACGGGATCAGTCCTGGCACTTCTCCGCTCGACTGACGGGACTTTGTGGATCGGAACCAACCAGGGCTTGCTGCGCAGCCCCGCCGGCCCCGAACAAGGCCACCTGGTCGAGCGAGTCAAGCTGGCGGAAAGTCGCCAGGACGCAGTCGCGATTGACTCCCTCTTCGCGGACAGCTCAGGAACTCTGTGGGTAGGTACGGATCACGGGATCTATCTCCTCGAGCGAGCGGTTTCGAAGGATCAAGCCGGCGGGTCATCCCCCGCACCCTTCATCGAAGCGACCACAGCCTATCGTCTCCCCGCCGACCGCTCGTTGCCGAGTTCGCTGTTCACGAGCCATATCGTGACGATCAGGCCCGACAATGACGGAAACCTATGGATCGGTACTCAGGACCAGGGGATCTTCATCGTTACGCCTGCGACCTGGGCCGTTCGCCATGTGGGCCATGACTCCACGCAGCCGACCAGCCTGTCCGACGATTGGATAGAAGGGATCTTCCTCGACAGCCAGGGAATCATGTGGATCGGGACTCGGCACGGCGTCAACTACATCGATACGACGCACCGGGCGATTGCCACCTTCCTCGGCGGCGACAGTCCCAACGTCGCTCTCCGCCACCCGGAGGTTTATTCCGTCTTCCCGCGCCGAGACGGGAGTATCTGGCTCGGCTACAGCAAGCACGGAATTGACATTCTTTCGCCGTCCGGACGCAGGATCGCGCAGCTGCCTAACGCCACGGGAACGTCCCCGGCCGAGACGGCCCACGCGCTTCCCGCGGGCACGATGGGCGCTATTCGCGAATCGGCGAACGGCGGTGTCTACATCATCACGCAGCACGGCCTGTACCTTGCGGAAAATGCCGATATTCCCAACGTCAACGCCCCGGACGCCCCCGCTCGGGCCGCTCGCTTCTTCCACCCCCGGCTCACGCGTCTTCCCATTGGCGCGGAGGCCGCGCAGGGACTCTTCCAGGTCCTTCCCGATCACGACTCACGGGGGCACGAGTTCCTGTGGCTGGGCGGGACGAATGGCCTGTGGACCTTCGATCCCTCAGGCAGCGGCCCTGCTGTACCCGCGCATCTCAAGAAGCCACTTACCGACCCAAGAATTCGAGTACTGCTGCGCGGGACCGGCGACGTGATGTGGGTAGGCACGCTGAATGGACTCAACCGGCTCAATACCGCGACCGGCGATGTCGACAACATTCCCGCCGATGAGGCGAATCCCCAGGGCCTGGGCGCGGGCATGATCTCGACCCTTCTGATCGACCGCAAGGGCCGTCTGTGGGTTGGAACCTTTACCGGAGGCATTGACCTGTTGCAAGGGATCGACGCCCAGGGCAGGGCGAGATTCCACCGGATCGTTGATGGTCTTCCGAACGATAACGTCGACCGGCTGTTGGAGGCGGACGATGGAAAGATCTGGGCGAGCACCGATGGCGGCCTCGCGGTCATCGATCCTTTCAGCTACGAGATCCGGGTGCTTGGCCGCGCTGAGGGTGCCTACATCCTTACTTATTGGGACGGCATCGGCGCCAAGACACCAAACGGCGATCTGCTCTTCGGCGGCTCGGGCGGACTGACGGTAGTGCGGCCATCGCTGGTAAAGCCGTGGATCTACCAACCCCCGATCGTCGTCACGTCGGCCCGTATCGGGCAGGTTGACGTTCCACTGTACCGCTTCAACAACGGGCCCAGCGAAGCCCCGGTGTGGATTCCGGCAGACCAGAACAACCTGACCGTCGAGTTTGCGTCGCTTGACTACACGGCGCCAGAACGCAATCGCTACGAGTACAAGATGGAGGGATTCGATCATGATTGGATCCCGGCCGACCCGACCCGCCGAGTACTCCGTTACACGAATCTCCCTCCGGGCCGATTCACACTGCTGCTGCGCGGATCGAACCGTGACGGCGTCTGGTCGCCCGCAAGGCGCATCAACATTCTCGTCCTTCCCACCTGGTATCAGAAGGCCTGGTTCCGTATCCTGGCGGCTGTCGTAATCCTGCTTTGCCTTTTTGGCATCTTCCTGCTCGCGACCGCTTATATGCGCCGCCAGCAGCGAGAGCTGGAACGCCAGGTCGCGCTGCGCACCGCAGAGCTTGAACAGAAGACGGTGGAGCTGAAGCAGAGCCAGCAAAAGCTCGAGCACATGGCCTACACGGACAGCCTGACCGGTCTGCCCAACAGGCGCATGTTCACCGAACACTTCCGCCGCCTGCTCGCGCTGAAGCGCCGTCAGCAGGGAACGTTCGCTCTGCTTCTGATGGACTTCGACGACTTCAAGAGCATCAACGACACCTACGGCCACGACGCCGGCGACGCCGTTCTGAAAGAGATGGCCGTTCGCATGAGTGCAGTGGTTCGAGAGTCCGACTGCCTGGCGCGTCTAGGTGGCGACGAGTACGGGCTTGTCCTCGGCCAGTCTCCCGACGCGGAGGCCACCGAGATGGTCTGCCAGAAGATCGTCGAGAGCTTCGCCGAGCCAATCCTCTTCCGGGGCGCCGAGCTCAGGACCTCTCCCAGCATTGGAGTCGCTCTCTATCCGGCTGACGGGAAGACCCAGGACAGGCTCTATAAGACGGCCGATCTAGCTCTCTACGAAGCCAAGCGCGGCGGCGGCAACAGCTACGCCTGGAGTCCCGGAACATCCCCGCAGGTTCAACTCCAATAGCCAGCGCCTCACTGTCCCTAAACAGATCTAAGACAACTGTCTCCGCCGGATTTGTTACTCTTCAGACTTCAACCCAAGTCAGGCCGCCAGGCCAGCACAGTGATGGGTTTCAGGAGAGAGTCAACGATGAGCAAGTGGTCACGTTCCGTCGGCAGTCTGGTCGCAGCCGCAGTTCTTACGAGCACCGTCCTAATGGCGTCCGCCGAAGACAAGAAGTCGGACAAGAAGGACGAGAAGGTTGTGGTTTCGGGAACTCCCGCCGACAAAGACGCTGCTATCGTCCAGGACTCGACCACCGAAGGTTCGGTGACGCTCGCCGCGGGTGGAACAGTCAACTATCGCGCCGTTGCTGGAACGCTGACAGTAGGTGCGACCGACCAGCAGGACGCCACGCTCGGCCTCGACGGCAAGCTGCTGCCTGACTCCGGCGAAAAGGCTCCCGACAAGGACAAGCCTGAGGACGCTCCTGCCACCGCGCGCATCTTCTACACGGCTTACTTCAAGAAGGACGCCAATGGCGAGAACCGCCCCGTCACTTTCCTCTACAACGGCGGCCCCGGCTCCGCCACGATGTGGCTGCACATGGGTTCCTTCGGCCCTCGCCGCGTGATCACCACCGATACCGAACATGACGCTGCAGCTCCCTACAAGATCGTCAACAACACTTACACCCTGCTCGACGTCAGCGACCTCGTCTTCATCGACGCGCCAGGTACCGGCTTCAGCCGCATATTCGGCAAGGACAAGGAGAAGGCTTTCTGGGGCACCGACCCGGACGCGCACGCCTTCGAGCGCTTCATTCGTCGCTTCCTGACGAAGTACGATCGCTGGAACTCGCCCAAGTATCTCTTCGGCGAGAGCTACGGAACGCCGCGTTCGGCCGTGCTGAGCGCCGACCTGCAGAACATCGACCTAAATGGCATCGTGCTGCTCTCGGCCATCCTCAGTTTCGACAACAGCATTGACGGCCCCGTCCTGAACCCAGGCGTCGACCAGGCCTACGCTCTTGGGCTGCCCACCTTTGCGGCGACGGCGTATTACCACCACAAGCTGCCCACGCAGCCTGCGGCGCTCGAGCCGTTCCTTGCCGAAGTGGAGAAGTTCGCTCTTGGCGAGTACATGACCGCACTCCTGCAAGGTTCCGACCTCACCGACGCGCAGAAGCAGGCCATGGCAGAGAAGCTTCACGGCTACACTGGCCTCCCCGTTGCGTATCTGCTGAAGGCAAATCTTCGCGTCTCCGGCGGCATGTTCTCAAAGGAGCTCCAGACCGATCAGGACACAACCACCGGTCGTCTCGACTCCCGCTACAAGGGCCCGGATATCGACCCGCTGAGCGAGAGTGCCGACTACGATCCCCAGAGCAACGCCATCAGCTCCGCATATATGACGGCGATCAACGCTTACATGCGCAACGAGCTGAAGTTCGGCAAGGACTGGACTTACAAGCCCGGTGCTTACATGGACTCCGACTTCCAGTGGGACCTCCGCCACCAGGCTCCAGGCGGACCTCCCATCGGTTCGGGTGAGGGTGGAACCAACGTTATGCCCGACCTCGCCTACACGATGAAGTCCAATCCCAAGACGAAGGTCTTCCTTGCCGGCGGCTACTACGACCTGGCAACGCCGTACTTCGAAGGCAAGTACGAGATGCACCACCTGCCCATTCCGCAGAAGCTGCAGGCCAACATCAGCTACCACTACTACCAGGCCGGGCATATGATCTACGTCAATGACAACATCCTCCACCAGTTCCACGACGATCTCGCCACCTTCATCAAGTCGACTGAATCAGCACATTGATCTGCTGGCTCACCTTCTCGATGACTATTTCCGGATTCCGGGAACGTCGGTACGCTTCGGGATCGCTGGCATTATCGGGCTGATCCCGGGCGTCGGCGATGTGCTGGGCGGGGTGATTTCGTGCGTGATCGTACTGGCGGCGTGGCTTAACGGGGTGCCGAACGTCACCATTGCCCGCATGGTGGCGAACGTCGCCATCGAGGTGGTGGTCGGAATGATCCCCTTCGTTGGCGACATCTTTGACATCGCCTTCAAGGCCAACCGCCGGAACTACGCCTTGCTTGCGGGAAGCCTGCAGATGGTGCCGCGTGACACCACCCGCGACTGGCTCTTCTTCGGAGCGATCGGCCTCTTCATGCTGGCGCTGACGATGATCCCGGTCTTCCTCATGGCGAAGCTGATCAGCATGATGGTGTTGTCGGGAATGCACCGCTAGGGTTGCCGTCGCCGGGAGTGCAAAACAAGCGGCGGAAATTGGCTGGAAATACGCTATCCTAGAAGAGTGTCGGGGCGTAGCGCAGCCTGGTAGCGCATCTGCTTTGGGAGCAGAGGGTCGGGAGTTCGAATCTCTCCGCCCCGACCAATTCCTTCCCTTCCCTCTCAAATCCTATTTCACTGAACCTGGGCCTCAGGCGAGGCGGGTGTCTCCGTATCCGGGATCGCTTGACGACGGTCTGCCGTCCTCGATATGGCCTGCGAATCGCCTAAGAAGACCGGGTTCGGTTTGTACTGTGACTGATAGATCGAACCAGCCCTGGCTGGCTGAGGCGTCGTGCGGGATGTCGAGCGATTGATGAGGCTGCAGGGTAAGAGTGCGTGGCGCTGCCTTCCCATAGCGATCGTGGATGGTGACCACGGCAGGCTGCGACCCCTTGTTCTCGAGGGCGACCGTACATGACCGTTTGCCATGCACGCCGCGTAGCTTCGCCTCCAATTCGGTGCCAGACTCGTGCGAACCTGAGGCCTCGCAATGAGCTCCGTTGGGACCTTGAACGATGAGGCAATAGGGCGCGTCTACCGCAGTAGTCCAGAGGTCGGAGAGTGTGTCGCCAGATGCGACGGTGTAACGGCGTGGCTCCTGATTTGGCTGGTCTTCGCGATAGACGTAAAAGGCTGCGCCTGCCTTGCCTTGATTGACGAGTGAGAGCTCGACCGAGCGGGCGGAGTGGTCCACCTGGCAATCTACGTAGAACTCGTATGGGAGAGCGCGGGCGGGACGGACTCCGGGCTCCTGCTCTGGCATGGCTTGAACCACCGGCACCTGGTAAGGCTGATGCTGTGAGAGCACGGCCTGCGGCGGCTTAAGCGAGAAGACGCGTCCGGTTGCGGGCTTGTGAGTGAAGTCAAATGCGGAGGTCAGGTCGCCGCAGACGGAACGCCGCCACTGGCTGATGTTGGGCTCGCTCACCCCGAAGCGCGCCTCGAGAAACTGCAGAACCGAGGTGTGATCGAAGACCTGCGAGCAGACCCATCCGCCAGTGCTCCACGGGGAGATGACGAGCATGGGGACGCGCGGCCCAAGGCCGACTGGTTGCAGGCCGGCTAGGTCGGCTTCCGGCAGCTTCGAATCGAAGGTGTGGTCGATATGGTCGACATCGAGAAGCTCGTCGCGGAGACTCTCGGTCAAGCCTGCTGAGACCAGGCCGTTCTTGTTTCTGCCTGCGGGGACGGGAGGCATCGGTGGAACCACGTGATCGAAGAGGCCGTCGTTCTCGTCGTAGTTGATGAGAAAGACAGTGTTGCTCCAGACCTCCGGCGATGCGGTCAGAGCGTCGAGGACGAGGCTGATGTAGTGAGCTCCGTCGGTTGGGGAGGCCTCCGGGTGCTCGCAGTACTTATAGGGCGCTACGATCCACGAGACTTGCGGAAGGTGGCCAGTGACGACGTCGTTGCGGAAGTCGCGCAGGGTGTTGGTCGAGACGCCTTTCTGGACGAGGGAGCTATCGGGCTTCGCTCCTTCGGCGACCTGGAAGTTGGAGAAGAATTCGAGCGAGTTGTCGGTGTAGTTGTCGGTGGGAGTGCCGGGTTCGCCGCTGCCGCCCTGGTAGACCTTCCAGGAGACGTTAGCCTTCTCCAGACGCTCGGGATAGGTCGTCCAGGTGTATCCGTTCTTCTCGCCGCGTTCTTCGATGCCCGGGCCGTTGGGCTTCACTCCCAAGCGATTGGCTGGGTCGATGGTGCCGCTCCAAAGGGCGATACGGTTGGGTGCGGTATTGGCGTGGATGGAGCAGAAGTAGGAGTCGCAGACCGTAAAGGCGTCGGCCAGAGCGTAGTGGAAGCTGACGTCCTCGCGCTTGAGGTGGCCCATGGTGAGGGTGTCCTGCTTGGCGTTGACCCAGCGGTTCCAGTGGCCGTTGTTCCATGCCTGGTGGCCGCTGCTCCAGCCATGATCCGTGCCGGCTTGGTACTCGGTGGTGAGGCGGGGGTTCAGGTAGAAGGGCAGGACGTGCTCGACACCGGGAGTGAGGCCGCGGGCTTGATAGTGCTTGGTGAAGTTGGTCGCGACGGGCTGGTGCCAGACGGAGTTGCCGCCGGGCATCCTGGCCGGACGTGGATCGGCGAAGCCGCGCACGCCGCGCAGGCTGCCGAAGTAGTGATCGAAGGACCGGTTCTCCTGCATGAGGATGACGACGTGCTGAACATCCTGAATGGTGCCGGTGACGCGCTTCGCAGGAATGTTGAGCGCGCGGGCGATGCTGGGAGACAGCATGCTGAGCCCCATGGAAGAGGCTGACATCTTCAAGAACTCACGTCGGTTGTTGACGGGCATCGGTTACCTCAGCCGCTAGTTTAGCGGGCGAGGAGCCACAGATGGTTGCGGGAAGGTTTATGTTTGCGGCTTTGGACTGGATCAACGCAAGCATGGGTTTGATTTGTTCCGGCTGATACAGCGCGCCACTTCTTGTCGCGCAAGGTCACACGTCGCAGAGGTCGACGGCCTGACGGAGCGAGGTGAGCGGGTCGCGGGTGGGGACGAACTCGTGGGCTACGTAGCCGGTGAAGCCTGTGTCTGCGATGGCGCGCATGACGGCGGCCCACTGGACTTCCTGGGTGTCGTCGAGTTCGTGGCGGCCGGGGACACCGCCCGTGTGGTAATGGCCCAGCCATTGATGGTTGGTGCGGATGGTGGCGATGAGGTCACCTTCCATGATCTGCATGTGGTAGATGTCGTAGAGCAGCTTAATGCGCGGAGATCCTACCTCTTCGCAGACGCGGACGCCCCAGGCGGTGTGGTCGCACATGTAGTCATGGTGGTCGCGCTTGCTGTTGAGCAACTCCATGTTGATAGTGACGCCGTTGTCTTCGGCGATGGGCTTGAGGCGCTTGAGACCAGCGACGGTGTTGCGCGCGCCTTCATCGTCGGACAGGCCTGCACGTAGGCCGGAGAAGGTGATGACGTTGGGGACGCCTGCCTTTGCGGCCAGCGGGATGTTCTTGCGGAAGGCGGCTTCGATGGCGGCGTGGTTCTCGACGCGGTTAAGGGCCTGGTTGATCT
This sequence comes from Granulicella aggregans, assembly GCF_014203275.1. Taxonomy (GTDB): domain Bacteria; phylum Acidobacteriota; class Terriglobia; order Terriglobales; family Acidobacteriaceae; genus Edaphobacter. The sequence goes on along the minus strand of NZ_JACHIP010000004.1, from coordinate 487,812 downwards.
CTCCGCCACCTGCGTAGCCCATGGTGCAGATGAGGCCGTAGCGCTTGGGGATCTCCCACTCGTCGAGGTTGAGGAGGTCTATGCCTTTGAGGCCCATGGCTGCGGCTGCGGTGCAGAGGGTGTCGAGAGGGATCTTCTGGTAGCACCAGCGGGAGACGGATTGATGGATGCGGTTGTGACGGGGCTTCTCGGCGTGGGCGGCTAGCGGGTTCAGCGGGAGGGTTGCGGCGGTTGCGGCGGCGGTCTGGATGAGGCGGCGGCGGGTCATGGGGTTCGAACTTTGGATCAAGAGAATGGTCTCCGTGGCGGTTAGATGACTTTACTCCTGCAGTGTATGGGTGAGGAAAGACCGCGGGTTCCGTGGCGGAAAGGGGCGAACGGTATGGGTGATGTGCGCGGTGCCGGGGTCCTTCGCTGCGCTCAGGATGACGGGTTCAAAGGGATGGTTGGCCTTGGGACTCTGAGGTGGTGGGGCAAGCGTTGGTGGCAGGGAATGCAAAGCAGGTCCTTCGACTGCGTTCGCCGCGAGGGCGCAACGAACTTCGCTCAGGATGACAGGGTTGATGTAACTCAGGATCACAGGCTGATGGAAGGAGCGCAAGTAAGAGCAAAAGCAGATTCCCTGCGGGAATGACAAACGTAAGGGGTTGTCGACAAAAAATGAGTGGCTCGGATGAGATTATCTTTACATTCACATTTCTGTTTCGACTTGGAGGCCTGTCCTGAATATTCATCGGTTGCGTTCATCGGTTGCGCTGCTTGCGGTTTCGTCGTTTGGTGTTGCGATTGGGCAGAAGCCGCTCTCGGAGACGTATAAGCCGGCGGCGGACAAGCTGATCTCGGCTTCGCTGGCGGATACGGAGGGGTATGCGAACCTGACGTATCTTTGCGACCACATCGGCAAGCGCATCAGTGGCAGCGAGCCTCTGCTGCGGGCGATTGCGTGGAGCTCGGACCTGATGAAGAAAGAGGGTCTCGAGAATGTGACGACGCAGAAGGTGATGGTGCCGAAGTGGGTAAGAGGCAAGGAGTCGGGAGCGATTGTGGCTCCGGTGACCAAGCCGCTGCACATGCTGGGGCTGGGGATGAGCGTGGGGACTGCTCCGGGTGGCATCACGGCGGAGGTCGTGGTGGTATCAAACTTCGACGAGCTGAAGAAGCTGGGCGAAGCGGGCGTGAAGGGGAAGATCGTCGTCTACAACGCTCCGTATGAAGGCTATGGGCGGACGGTGATGTATCGCGTGGCGGGAGCTTCGGAGGCGGCGAAGCTGGGAGCGGTCGCGATGCTGGTGCGTTCGATTACGCCGCTGGCGATGCAGACTCCGCATACCGGGACTCTGGGGTACGACGAGAAGGTAGCTAAGATTCCGGCGGCGGCGATATCGCTGGAGGATGCCATGATGCTGGCGCGGCTGGCGACTGAGGGCGTGCCGGTGAAGGTGCACCTCGACATGGAAGCGCATATGGAGCCGGATCAGGAAGCGGCGAATGTGTTCGGGGACATTGTGGGGTCGGAGAAGCCGGAGGAGATTGTTGCTCTGGGAGGGCACATCGACTCTTGGGATGTTGGACAGGGCGCGCAGGATGATGGATCGGGCATCATGGCGACACTCGAGGCGGTCAACCTGATCAAGAAATCCGGGCTGAAGCCGAAGCGGACGATCCGGATCGTCTTCTGGGTGAACGAAGAGAATGGCGACCGCGGCGGCGAGGCCTATGAGAAGGCTCTGGCGGGCAAGACGGGAACGCACGTCGCGGCGATTGAGATGGATGGCGGAGCGGAGAAGCCGGTGGGGTTCGGGTATGGATCGCCGGGGCGGCGGAGGGCTACGCCGAATGCTCCTCAGACCGGGCCGGAGTTGAGCGAGGCGGAGATGCACTCGCTGGAGCTGCTGAAGGATATTGGAACGCTGCTGAAGCCGGTGGAGGCAGATACGATTCGGCCGGGTGGTGGCGGGTCGGATATTGAACCGCTAATGATGGCCGGGGTTCCGGGGCTGGGCGAATTGACGACGGCAGCACACTATTTCGACTGGCACCACACCGAGGCGGACACGCTGGATAAGGTCGATCCGGTGGAGTTTCGGAAGAACATCGCGTCGCTGGCGGTGATGACGTACGTGCTGGCGGACATGCCGGAGAAGCTGGCCGGGCACAAGGGGCCGGGTACGGAAGATTAAGCCTATAGGCCTATCAGGGCGCAAGTCATTTGCTTTGAGAGGTTTACGAAGAAAAAATCTGCCCAAATCATTGATAACAAAGGAGTAATTCCTTAAATAACTACAAACAGAAGGCTTACTAGCCATTATCGGATATTTGGGAGAAAAGCCCCGGGCGCTTGCCCGGGGCTTTTTGAGTTTGGCGAAATCTGGAGCGGGCCTTCAGCCCTTCTATTCGGGTGTGGTCGCGTCACTCTAGGGTACGAGTTCGAATTGCTGGATAGCGATGTGGGCTCCGGCGCGGGAGCGTTCGGCGGCAGGTTTGAGGACGACGACGATCTCGTCGAACTGCTTTTGGTGGATGCTGCGTGGGATCGGGAAACGCAGGAGTTCGTCGACGGGGGCGCGGTTCAGGGTCGCTTTGCCTTCGCGGCTTGAAGCGAGGGTCTGAGTTCCGAGAGATAGGGTCGTGGAGTCCTTAGTTCGGGCGTTTTTGAGGAGGATCTCGACGGCGATCTCGCCCGGGCGGTCGTCAGCATTGCGTAGGGCTAGGCGGAGGGCGGAGCAGCAGTCGAGGCTGACGGAGGTGCCGAGTTTCTGGTGGGCTTCCATCTCGAGCGGGAGGAAGTCTGTGGAGCGGATGTTCACTTTGGCGGGATCGCCCTGGGTTCGGCGGGCGTCGGGTCGGGGATGGCCGTCCTGCGGTTTGAAGTACCAGTAGACGCCGTCGAAGGGGATGATGACGGGGTGGGCGATGGCTCCGGAGAAGTGCTGCTGGCTGGCGGGTGGGGGCGGGATGAGCTTCTCGTGGGGCTTGGCGGGGAGAACCAGGACTACACCGGAATACTCCGACGCGCGGGAAGTTCTCTGGAGGACGGACTTGGGAAGTACTTCCGCGGGTGGAATGAGGCTGTGACGGATGAAGTTGTCGATGGCGTGAGCGAAGCCGCTGTGCTGGAGGTAGGGAATGAGGGCCATGACGAGGAGGAGGAAGACGACGAAGGAGTCTGCGGCGAGGGGACGAATGGGGATGCGGAGGTTTTGTGATGTCTCGGCGCGGAGGGGATAGATGGAAGCAATGAGGGCGGCGCTGAAGGCGAAGAGCAGGCCGGAGCGGAAGGGATAGTGGGCGACGAGCGCGAGGATGGCGAGCTCAAAGGCGACGGCAGCGGCTCCGGCGGGGAGGACGGTCTTCAGGAGCGGTGGCGGGTCTTCGACGTGGAAGAGATGCGGGGTGAGTTTGGGCTCGCCTGCGATGGCTAGCTGGAGTGCTGAGCCGAGGTTCGAGCGCTTGAGGAAGAGGACGGCAGAGGCGGAGATGAGCGGAGGGACGAGGGATGTCCAGGGGGATCGCTCGCGGGCGAGGACGGTCATCAACGGCAGCCACGCGGTGCTGACCCAGATAGCGGCGATAAGGTAGATGACGGGGAAGGTGAGGTAGTCGCGCAGAAGGCGGCAGACCGACCAGATGGTGAAGGAGTGAACGCAGGCGGCGATCAGCAGGTATAGGAAGGCGAAGAAGAAGACGCTGGGCCAGGTAAGCGACGGCTGCGCGGGTGGAGTGCAGCAGAGGTAGACAGCACCGCCGGTGACGAGGATGCTGCCGAGAAGAGGGATGGTAAGGGCGCCGGGGCTCTGGTCTTCCTGGCGATACTCGGGGTGGCGGTATTCGGGTAGAGGGTGGATCGCGTCCATGGGAGGGGGCTCCTGGGTGCGAATTTACTTGCCTCTAGCTTGCCACGGATTCATGGCTGAACCGAAAACTTTACGGCAGAGACGATGTTGTCTCCGGTGGTCACCCAGGTGACGTCGTGCGGGGCGACCTCTTTGCCGTCGCGGTAGACGTGGAGGTCAGAGCTGCGTGTGGGGCAGGCGACACTTCCCTCCCCCTTATCTCCGACCTGGGCCTGGGTGTCTGCATCCGCGGATGAAGCGCAGGTCAGGGATACGGTTCCTGTATAGCCGTGCGCAACGGTGACATTAAAGGCGCGTTGTTTGTTGCAACTGGCGAGCAGGAAGATGCTGAGGACTACAGGTTTCAAGAGTGTCATGGGTAATGGCAATCCTACACGGAGGGGAGGTTGTGGGATTTGTTTTTTGTGGGGGTAGTTCCAAGTTGGAAGGACAATGCCCATGCGGGGGTTTCTCCACTGCAAAGGCGAAAGCAGGTCCTTCGACTGCGGCGCTGCGCGCCTTTGCTAGGGATGACACGGTTTGGGGCAGAGGGTCCACATCTCATGGGAGAGATAAGGCGATGCACGAAGCCGACAATAAGTACAGAAGCAGATCCACTTCGGGGATGACAAAGAGTCGGCCAAAAGAGTGGGTTGGTGGGTATATCCCACATCTCAGAACCGAGATGTGGGGCACCCGCCATCCAGTTGTCTAGAGGTGGTAGAGGTGGTCGGCTCCTAAGACTAGGGCTAGGGTGATGGCGGCTATGGCTACCTCGCCGAGAGCTCCGACCAGGAATGGTCTTGCGCCTTGTTTGAAGAGGTCGCGGAGGTTGGTGCGGAGGCCTACTCCGGCGAAGGTGAGCAGGAAGGCCCAGCGGCTGAGATTGCCTAGCGCGAGGAGTTGGGGCTTGGTGAAGCCGAAGTGAGCGTAGGCGGCTAGGTGGGGGTAGAGTTTGGGGTCGAGCGTGCCCAGCGTGGCTAGCAGCGAGATCAGGATAAAGCCGAGGACGAACTTGGGGAACTTGTTCCAGAGGAAGGCGGCCTTGTGCTGGAGCTGCGCCTGGTTGGCGGCAGAGGCCAACCCTTTGCGCGCCCATGCGATGGCGTAGCCGAGGACGACGAAGCCGATGAGAGCGTTGCGGCAGGTCTTGGCGAGGACGGCGAACTTGCCGGCGGTATCGGAGTAGAGGGCGCCGGCGGCGGTGGCTTCGGCGGTGTTGTCGACGGCGAGGCCGGCCCAGATGCCGTAGGCGTGGTCGGACATGTGGAGGGCGTGGCCGATGGCTGGGAAGGCGAAGAGGCTTATCGCTCCGAGGGCGAGAATGGCGGCGATAGCGGTGGAGGTGTCCTGCTCGTCGGCGTCGATGGAGCCCTGCGTGGCGATGATGGCGGAGACACCGCAGACGGAGGAGCCGACGGCGAGAAGCGTGGTCAGCTTGTCGCTGAGTTTGAAGGCGTGGCCGAGCCAGGTCATGAAGGCCAGCGACAACGTGAAGGCGATTGCGACCAGGACGAGGGAGATGCCGCCCAGCTTGAGGATGTCGCCGAGGAGGAAGCGCGCGCCGAGCAGGATGATGCCGGCCTTGAGCCAGAACTCATACGTCGCGACTCCAGGCCGGAAGATCTTTGGCAGGCCGATGGTGTTGGCGATGAGGATACCGAAGATGATGGCCCACATGACGTACTCGATGTTAGGAAAGGGGATGTGGTCGGTCTTGGCCCAGGTGTTGATGGCGTGCTCGACGAACTTGCCGGCGTAGCCGACTACGAAGAGGAGGAGGACGCCGGGAATGAGGCCGAGGAGCGATGTCTTCTGCTCCGGGACGGCGTGGGGGGCGTGCGGAGGGTAGGACTCGCGCAGGTCGGGAAGTGTATTGGAGACGGACATTTTTCTTGCTCCTGAACTTATACGTCCCACATCTCAAAGGCGAGACGTGGGCACCCGGTTACCAGGTGATGGTCTTGAAGACGCCTAGTTTGATGAGGAGCGCGAGACCGAGCGAAAGGATGACGGCCCAGGTGTCGAGAGAGAGAAGCGGCTTTCTGGCTTCGGATGACATGAGTTTGTTCCTTCTGGAGTGGCATTTTGGGACGGACTTACGCGAGGGGTCGCGTGGGTGTGGCTCTGAATTTTGAAGGGGATGCGCGGTAGGTCTAGCTAAACGACCGTTTTCTAACGACAACAACAGCGCATGGTCGTGAGGCACAAGGCCGTACAGCGCTGGCAGCAGCGCGAAGAGCGTACGGGATGGCCGATGAGGATCACGATAGCAACGAGTGTTACATGGAGTTGGATGATCGGCAAGTTCCGTGGGTGCAGATTTGGCGATGGTTTCTGCGAGTCTTCCTCACGATGAGCGGTCAGAATCTTTCTGCGCAGAGGTATCGGTTGCGGCCAACCTTCTCATGACGAGTCTTCGAACTCCCCAGATGCCGGGAATCATGGGCAGGATCGCGGTATACATTCCGGGAAAGTAGTAACGACCCGTAACGTCCACCCAGAAGTTCGGGAGGTTCTGCATGAGCTGACCTCGGCCTACGATGGCCTGCACCGATGCGGCCACTGTGGGCTGCACATCGGGCCGCAGCGCCGGAAAGATGAAGTGAGTAAACTCCGCGATTCCAGGACCGATGAAGATGAAGCACATGAGAAAGCCGGCGATGGGAACGCGCCGAAAGAGCCCGAGTGCCGTCAGGGTGTAGAGGATCGGTCCGATGAAGGCGAAGATCATAAGAAACGACCTCTCGCTCCAACTGATATTGAACAAGCGGCTCATCGCCGGGCCAAAGCCGGTAAGGTATTCCTCGATCATATGGACTTCGAGCGCCGCTACGGCGAGGAGAAACGGCGGCAGAACGTATTCAGGATCCATTGGCCGACGAAGATAGGTGACGCTCCACAACACAAGAGCGGCGCTGCCGGAGCCGCCTACGATGATGACGGGTGGCCAGCCAATATATCGGTAACCAGCGATCATTGCAGCTACAAGAAAAATCGTCGCAGCCGTGAGGTTAGCGATCCGAACGGATAACCCAGTGCCAGTTAGTTCCGTTTGCCGCATCGATTCCCTCCCAAGTCAGGATCCTGCTTACGCTCTCCGGAAAACCTGCTGGTAGCCGATGTATTTGCCGTACCTCAGTTGCGGGTCGGAGTACAACTCAGAGTTCTCGGGGTAGCTTACGGGCAGCCGATTCCACGGCTGCGCTAGTGTGCGACCAGACGGGAGCTCACCTTGTCATAGGTATCCTTTGCCAGGATATGACGGCGACGCAGATCGGCCGAATGACCGTAAGGCCGATTTTCGATGATCCTTGCGGCTTCGGCGGAGGTCACGCCGGGGAGCGACTCAAGTGCGTCTTTCGAGGCGTGATTGATGTCGACGGGATCGTTATTGGGGTCGTGGCGGAGGCCATCGCGAATACCGAGGGCGGCCCCTTTGACGTCGCTGGCAATGGTCCGCGTGGCGGCAGCGGTGGAGCGCCGGACGATGTCCTGACTGCGAGGGCTGGAGGTGCAGCCGAGAAGAAGTAGTGGAGCTGCCAGCAGGAGATTAAAATGCGGTTTCATGGACGAATTCTATGCTTTGAGTTGCGCCTGCGGCTGAATGAGTTCATGCGAGCGTTAGCGGTTGGCGCGGTCTGCGGCTACCGCCCCCCAGATCATCGCGATGGGGTGGAGGGCGGCGATGGCCCATCCGAAGGTCACGATGCCGAGGACTACGTAGAGCACCAGCATGATGAGAGCTCCGGGGACGGTGCTGTAGAGCATGCCGAACGGGCCAAGGAAGAAGGTCAGGACCAGGGACAAGAGGACGCTTTTGCGGTTTGCCATGTTTCTAGGATGCGGCAAGAGAGGGTGACCTTGCGACCCTAAATGCAAATGCGGGGGTGTCTCCACTTCGCCGCGCGAGGATGCCGCGCGGCTTCGGTCGAGATGACGAACTTTATAGGGACAGCATGGGGTGATTTGATGAAGCAATGATGCGCCGTTTTGATTGATTGGAGGGGATGTGAGCGCAACACATGGGGGCGGGAAAGTTGTGCGAAACACGTACGACTGAATGTGTGTTCAGTGATGTGTAGCAAGGAGGATGTCATGAACATCGCAAAGCTCAGTGCAAAGGTCGGAAACGTAAAGGGTTTGGTGGCAAAGGTTCTCACGGTTGGTCTTCTGGCTGGAGCAGTTGCGATGGTGGCTCCGCAGAAGGCTGAGGCACAGCAGGTCTACGTGCAGGGCGGTTATGGCTACGCGCAGGATGGATACGGCCGCGGTGGCTATTACGAGCGCGAGCGTGCGGAGGAGTACCGTCGGCAGGAAGAGTTTGCGCGCCGGCAGGCCTGGGTCAGGGACCAGGAGTTCCGGCATGAGCGCTGGGATCGCAGGGACTTCGATCGCGACAGATTTGATCGGGGGCACTATGACCGCGATCGGTTCGACCGTAGAGGTTACCGGTAGTTCCCCATCATCGTGCGCGGTTCGTTGGAGGTGACGAGCGGCGCACGGTGAGAGGGGCACCCGGGGCCACTTCGTGACGGGTATACCGCTTCACGTGGTGCTCCCGCTGGTCGCGGAGAAGATTGACGTTCACAGGGCTGGCTGGGTGGAGGTGCGCAGCCAGCCTTGTTGTTTAAGCGATGGGTTGGTAGTAGCGGGATTCGGGGTGAGCGCAGCCGTGGCAGAGGATCTCGGTTTCGACGAGGACTTCGCGGTCGTAGTTGATGCCTTCGCCACAGACGGAGCACGCGATGCGCTGGGACTTGTAGCCGGGCATCTCGCGGGGGTGGAGCGGGACAGTGACCCATTGCTCGGAGAAGAGATCGGCTTCGGACATCTCGCGATAGGCGCGCATCTGCTGCTCGTTCTTGTCGGCGATGTCGGGGTAGAGTTCGCGGGCGCGTTGCTTGGAGGACTCCAGGGCGGCTATGCGGATGGCGCGTTGCGGGCTGCCGTCGGCGGGTTTCAGATCGATGAAGGTGGCGGCCATCTTGCCCCAGTCGCGGAACTTTAGGGCTCGCTTGCCGAGGCGGCAGCCGGTGACGACAGCGATGGCGTCGGTGGCGCAGCGATCGATCTCGACAAAGGTGACGAGGCGCTTGCGGTCGGCTCCTTTGGGGTCTTCGATGCCGAGGCGGGCGCAGCCGAGCATGGCCATACGGACGCCGAGGATCTGGCCAGCGCAGAGGTGGCCGTGGGCGATCTCGGCGGCGGTAAGGAGGTCTTCGAAGGGCTGCATGTTTCGATGATATGCCGGTGGTTATCGTTGGGCTTCTTGGAACATCTCAGGACAAACCATCTGTATGATCTCCGGATGGGTCGCATAGGACGCATTGCCCTTTCCTTACTTTATTCCTTGATTGCCCTCGTCCTTGCCTATGTATTGTCCTTCTACCTTTCCCTTCTCCTTGATTCCAACTACCACGATGGCTACGGGTTCATTGCTGCAATCGTGATCGCGATCGGTGCGGCGATTGCGACATTCAGATGGTCGATTCGCAGGTTGGGGACCGACACATATCTGCAATAACAGCTACTGATCTTCACCGTCGCCGTCTTCGATGAGGGATGTGGTGCCGACTACGTCGAAGGTCATTGGCGTTCCTCCGGTGAGTTGCAGGGTCGCGCGCATGGGTTGTCGTTGCCAAGTGGCGGGCTGGCAGGGAATGGCGTGGTCCGGTTGAGGCCACGGGGCTATCTGCTTGTGGACTATGGGTTTGCGGGTGCTGATCTGGGCGACTACAGCGAAGAGGCCGCCCTTGGCCGTGGTGGCGACGCCGCAGTAGGCGGCGTAGTCGCGGAACCAGGCTACGTCGGAGACGACGGGATCGAAGTCGGGAAGGTGGAGGGCGGCGATGTGGCCGGTGGTGCGGTCGACAAGTAGCCAGGGGCCAGGCTGCCATACCCAGCGGTCGCCTGATTCATCCGGCAACCTGTCATTAATGCGTAACGCGCGGCGGATGGTGAAGCTGCGGTCGGTGACGTCGTGGGAGTCGCCGGTGGTCCACTCGCGCTGGCGGGAGTCGACGAAGAGGGGGCGGACCTTCAAAGTGGGATCGCCGGGAGACGAGGATTCGGCTGACGGCGGGGTGTAGGGGACTTTTTTGGCTGGGCCGAGGGTGACGGTGTGGAGTTTGGGCGGAGCGGCGAACGTCTGCAACGGAGTGCAGGCGCAAAGGATCAACAGCAGAGGCACAGGAGCGGAGCGGAGGGTCTGCATGGCGGGCAGAGTACGCCGTGAGGGGTGCGGATGCAAGCCAGTGTGGCGGATTTGCACACCAGTGCAGGAAAAGTACCGCACTTTCCACAGAGGTACCGCCGGAGATACCGTATTTCTTGCTATTGCCGACTCAGAGGCTGGCGCCAAGGCTAGTACTGAGGAGTATGGTTTACACAGAAGCGGTGGAACCGCGTGGGCGCGAGACCCATTCACCTGTTGCCGGCTGTGCCGGGGCGGGACCGACATCGACACCCAACCCTGCGAACTTCGCGTGGATACGCAAGCCGCAGAGACGAAAGGACACAAAGATATGTGGAAACCGAATCAGCCTGGAACTGGCAACCCTGCAACACCTGAACCCGTACGCGGTGTCGCGGCCCCCACGATCGAACCCACCCCGACGCGTCCCGCGTCCCCGACGCCGGCTGGCATCCCTGCGGCCGCGACCGGCGAACAGGCGACGATCGGCAAGTCGCTGGTGATCAAGGGCGAGGTCTCGGGCTCCGAGTCGCTCTTCATCGATGGCAAGATCGAAGGCGCGATCAACCTTCCCGGCAACCGCGTGACGGTTGGACGGAATGGCCAAGTTGCGGCGAACATCATGGCGCGCGAAGTCGTCGTGCTGGGCAAGGTGCGCGGGAACGTTCATGCGAGCGACCGTATCGACATTCGTAGCGAAGGTTCGCTGACCGGCGATGTAATTGCGGCCAGGATCTCGATCGAAGATGGCGCGTTCTTCAAGGGCGGCATCGACATTCGTAAGCCAGGTGCGAACGAGGCCAAGGGCGCGGCTGCAGCTGCTCCGGTGGCTGAGCAGGTTCCGGTTACTGTTTAGTCTTTGTAGATTCTGGTTATGGAAGGCCCTGGCGATTGCCGGGGCCTTTCTGCGTGGGACGAGCGATGGGTGGCTAGACTCCTTCCGCATCGGGATCAAGGTTTAGAACGACCCGGCGCAGGAGTTTACAGAGCGTTTCGATCTCCTTATCGCTAAAGCCACGCAGCGCTTCGTTGTTGCCTTCAATCAAGAGTGCGCGGACCTGCGGCAGCTTCTTGATGGCGCGGGGAGTCAGCGTCACCAGGGCACTGCGTTTGTCTTCGGGGTTGACGGAGCGGCGGATAAAACCATCGCGCTCCATGCGTCCGAGGAGTTGCGCCATGGTGGGCTGCTCAATCTTGGCGCGGGCAGCGAGGTCCTTCTGCGTCATGGAGTTCCCATCCTTGAGCATGTAGAGGACAGGCATCTGCGCAACGGCGAAGCCGAGGGGCTGCACGCGGGAGTCTCCCCAGCGCATGAGCAGACGCGACGAGCGGTTGATGAGATGGCCGGGGCGATGAAATATATCCGGGTCCATGGGTGCCTCCAGATAGATAGTAGCCTATATTATTTACATAGCTTGCTATCTATTTTACATAGGGGACTAAAGATAATGAAAAGGCCGAGAGTCGGAATCGTTGGAGGAGGCCCGGGCGGTTTGACGCTGGCGCGGATTTTGCACGTTCATGGAATTGAGGCTGTGGTCTTCGAGCGCGAGGCGATGGTCACGGCGAGGCCACAGGGAGGGTCGCTCGACATGCACGCGGAGTCGGGACAGTATGCGATTGAGTGCTGCGGATTGACGGAGAAGTTCAAACGGATTGCGCGTTATGAGGACCAGGAGACACGGGTGTATGACAAGCACGGGTCACTGCGATTTCTTGAAGACGACGTGGCAGGGCGGGAACGGCCAGAGGTGAATCGCGGGCATCTACGGCAGATGCTGCTGGACTCTTTACCTGCGGAGATGGTGCAGTGGAAGCGCGAGTTGAGCAGCGTTGAGTTGGGAAGAGATGGAGCTTCCACGCTGATGTTCAAGGATGGATCGAGCGAGAGTTTCGACCTTGTGGTGGGAGCTGATGGAGCGTGGTCGAAGGTGAGAGCACTGCTCTCGGATGCCAAACCGATTTATAGCGGCGTGACTTTTGTGGAGCTGGGGATCGATGATGCGGACCAGAGATATCCGGAGCGGGCAAAGCTGGTGGGACGCGGGCTGATGTTCGCGCTGGGAGATTCGAAGGCGATCATCGGGCATCGCGATGCGAATGCGCATATCGGGATCTATGTGGCGCTGCGTGCCGAGGAGGGATGGATTTTCGAGGACGGGCCAGGTGTTTCGTCGATGCGGGCGAGTCTCGTGGGGCAGTTCAGCGGATGGTCGGAGGAGCTACTGGAGTTGATTAGGGGGTGCGATGACAGGATGACGCCGAGAAAGCTGTATGCGCTGCCTGTGGGTCACAGATGGGAACATCGAGAGGGAGTGACGCTGCTGGGCGATGCGGCGCATTTGATGTCGCCGTTTGGCGGCGATGGAGCGAACCTGGCGATGTGGGATGCGGCGGATCTGGCGCTGGCTATCGTGAAGAACGATGACTGGAAGTCGGCCGTGCGGGAGTATGAAGTGGCTATGTGGGAACGGGCGGAGCCGGCTGCTGCTGGAGCGAGTGGGGCTCTTGATGAGGTGTTTTCAGAGGAGGGGTTGGAACATATGGTGGGGCATATGGAGGAGCGGCTGGGGGGTTCTGCGGCTGTTCGGTGAGAGGACGGGCAACGGCAAAGGCCAATGCGGGTTCTCTCCACTTCCCCTTCGTTCTGCTCAAGGTCCGGCCGAGATGACGCCTCTTTCAGGGAGCAAGCCTACGTAGGACGGTAGCGTATTAGCCGGAAAGCGGTTCGCGCTTCGCACGAATGTCCCGCCCATGACCAAAGCGAGTCATGGATGGGGCACCCGATATTGTGGCTGCTAGAAGGATTGGGTTTCGGCGGTGGAGATTTGGGTGTCGCGGGCGGCGCGGCTGAAGGCGATGCGGAAGTCTGCGACCTTGTTGAGATGGAACGCGTGGAGCTTTGCCGAGATGGGTGCGGTGATCGCGAGCATGTCGACGCGGGTTACCTCGTCGAGATAGAACGATGGGCGAAAGTCAGGTTGTTGCGGGCGGACTTCGATGTGCGACATCTCAAGGTTGAAGATGTGGCGAAGGAAGAAGCCCTGCGCGGGCATGGGGCCGAACATCTCAGGGTCGGGGTAGGCGGTGTCCTTTTCGGGCGGGCGTATGGCGGCGGCTTCGACGGGGGCGCCGCCCTTGTGCTCGATGAAGATGTTCGAGAGATGGATGTCTTCGAGGGAGTGGCCGGGGATGCCGGAGAGGATGGAGCAGATGTTCGATCCGCCGTTGGAGCTGACGAGGTTGTTCACGCTGATGCGGCGAAGGGCGCCGACTTGCGTGGACTCTTTGGGGCCGCGTAGACGGCTGCCCAAACGGAAGAAGAGCGGGGCGGAGACGTTGTCGCGCATGGTGATGTTGGAGATGGTGATGTCTTCGCAGAGAGCGCCGTCTTCGCTCTCGAGCGCTAGGCCCTGGCAGCCCTCGAAGACGCAGTTCGAGATGGTGATGTTTTTGAAGCCGCCGTTGGACTCGGTGCCGCACTTAATGCGGCCGGTGCGGTACTTCTGCACGCCGTCCGGGAACTTCTTGAACGTGCCGTCGAGGACGGAGCCGATCTCGTAGCAGCCGGTGACGTAGCAGTTGGTGATGGTGACGTTTTCGGTCGCGCGTGCGTAGCCGAGGGCGAAGCTGCTCTTGGGGCAGATGGCGTCGTCCCAGGGTGAGTTGACGGTGCAGTTGGAGACGCGGACGTTTTTGCAGCAGTCGATGTCCATGCCGTCGCGGTCGGTGTCGATCTTGAGGTTGTCGATGGAGACGTTGTCGACGCCGGTGAGGAGCAGGCCGAAGTGGCCGCCTTTGAGGATGGAGAAGTCGCGGAAGATGACGTTGCGGCAGTTCTTGAGGGCGATGGTCTTGTTGCCTACTCCTGGCTGCTCGGCCTTGAAGGGGACGACTTCGACGACCCAGTCGCGGCCGTTCGAGAGACCCTTGCCGTGGATGAGTCCGGGGCCGGTGATGGCGACGTCGTGGAGGTCTTCGCCCCAGATGAGGGAGTTGTGCCAATGGTTGTGGCCGTAGTCCTGGTAGGCATCGTAGGAGGTTTTGGGTTCCGCGGCGTCGTAGGTGCCGCCGTTGTAACCGGTGGTTTGGCCGAGGAGGGGTGAATCGGCGGCGAGGAGGATGCAACCCTGGGCGAGGTAGAGTGCGACGTTGCTCTGGAGGCGGATGGAGAAGGTGAGCCAGGTGCCTGCGGGGAAGTAGACGGTGCCGCCGCCGGAGGCTGCGGCGGCGGCGATGGCGGCGTTGATGGCGTTGGTGTCGAGAGCCTTGCCATCGCCGACTGCGCCGTAGGTGCGGATATCGAAGATGCTGGCGAGGGTCGAGGCTGATTGAGCACTGTTGGCGCGGGCGGCGGCGTGGGCCATGGGCGGGAGCGCGGCGGTTAGGCCGAGAGGAGCTAGACGGAGGAGGTCGCGACGGGCAGAGTCAAAAGGGGACATTGCGGATGATAGTAGCAGCGGAGAGAGTGGTCTGACCACTCTCTCCGTGCTGACGAGAGACTTATTTTGCGGACGGATCGGAGTCGGCCGGTTTTACATTGCCGCAGTCCGAGCTAAGGAAGTGGCTGGTGGCATGCGTCACGCTTTCGCGCTTCTGCCCGTTCATGGTGAAAGTTGTGTGAGACTCGGTGACGATGTGCTCGGAGTCGGCGAATTTCGCATTGCCGGAGACGTTGACAGTCATACCGGCGCGAACTTCGCAGCTTGCGCTGAAGGTGTAACCGCCGGGCACCTTGGTCGTGTCGATCTTGCAGTTCTCACGCTGCCGGTTCGCGTTGGTGACCATGCGCTGCCAGGTGGCGGGGGTGACGCAACTCTTGATGGTGTCGGTCGAAGGCCTGCCGAGAGAGCCGGAGGTTTCGACGGTTCGCTCCCAGAGGCCCATTTTGATGGGCAGTGGATCCTGGGCGAGTGTTACGAGCGAGCTGACGGCAAGGGTAGATAGAAGTAGTAGAGAGCGCATAAACTTACCTCGGCGCGCGGAGATCGGCTGCCCGCGCAGCGCCGACCATAGTTACAAGGAGTTCGGGACAATGCAAGGGGTGGGAGGAAATTCAAGCGAGAGCACGTCGTCCGGTTAGCGGAAGGATGACGTGGTGAATGTGGCAGGAAGGGTTGAGAGGTTGCGGCACTTGAGCGGTATGGCGGGTCCTTCGCTTCCCACCCCAGCCAGCAAGAGCGCTGGCCGTGGGCCCCGGCTGCGCTCAGGATGACGACAAATACGGTGGTGCAGGTGAGCAGGAGCTACGGCTCCTGCTCATATTGCGCTTAGTACTTGGGCAGTTGGGCTGTGGACCAGCCTCCGCCGAGGGCTTTGATGAGGAGGACGCTGGCGTCCATCTGGCGGCGTTGGATGGCTATCTCGTTGCGTTCGTTCTGGAGCGCGGTGGTCTGGGCGGTGACGACTTGCAGATAGGTGTCGATGCCGCCAACGTAGCGATTGTTGAAGATCTTTACTGCGGCCTGGGCGGCGATGGTGGAGTCATGCTGTTGCTTCGCTTCCAGGATGAGGGTGTGGAGGACAGCGAGGTTGTCTTCGACCTGCTGGAAGGCGGTGAGGGTGGTCTGGCGGTAGTTGGCTGTCTGTTCGTCGTAGCCGGCGATGGCCTGCTGCGAGACTGCGCGGCGGCGGCCGGCATCGAAGAGGGTCTCCGAGAGCGTCGGGCCGACACCCCAGATGTAGTTCGAGCCGTTGATGAGGGTGGAGATCGCGGTGCTCTCGAAGCCGGCGAAGGCAGAGAGGTTGAGTGTGGGGAAGTAGGCGGCGCGGGCGATGCCGATGCGCTCGTTGGCCTCGTTGACGCGGCGCTCGGCGGCGGCGATGTCGGGACGGCGCTCGAGAAGCTCAGATGGCAGGCCGACCGGAATGGGTGGAGGCAGCGTGTCGAGCGGCTGCTCAGCGAGAGTGAAGCTGGCGGGCGGCTTGCCGATGAGCACGGCGATGGCATGCTCGAACTGGGCTCGCTGGATGTTGACGTCCGAGGCCTGAACGCGGGCGCTTTCGAGCTGCGTCTTGGCCTGGTCGACGTCGGACTCGCCGGAGACGCCGCCCTGGAAGCGGTTGTTGGTGATGCGGTAGGCCTCTTCGTAGGTCTTGACGGTGTCGAGGAGGAGCTTCTCGTCGGCGTCGTTGGCGCGCGCTTCGAAGTAGTCGACGGCGAGCTCGGCCTGGAGGCTGAGGAGGGCGGTCTGAAGATCGGCGGCGGTGGCCTGGGCTTCTTCCTTGGACAGATTGACGGTGCGGCGGACGCGGCCCCAGAGATCGACTTCGTAGTTGAGGTCGAAGGGGAGTTGGAGGTCGGCGGTGCCGTTGTTGCTGGCTGGGGCGTTGAAGTAGGGGCGGCCGTTGGACTCGCGTTCGCCTGCGACGGACGGAGCCGCGCCGATTGTCGGGAAGAGGAAGGAGTGGTTGTAGCGGATCTGCGAGCGTGCCTCGACGAGGCGGGCGGCGGCGGCTTTGAGGGTCTGGTTGTTGGCGGCTACCTGGAGTTCGAGGTCGTTGAGTTGCGGGTCGTTGAAGAGGGTCCACCACTCGCCCTTGAGGGTGGTGTCGGCGGGTTGGGCGGACTGCCAGTTCCCTTCCTTGTAGCCCGTCGTTTGCATCTCTTTGTAGTCGGGGGCGAGGGGGGTGGTGGGCTTTACGTACTTCGGGCCGACCATGCACCCGGAGATAGCGACGGTGGCGGCTGTTGCGAACGCGGCTCTTTGAAAAACAGAGCGAAATGTGGGGGCCTCTCCACTCCCGCTGGTCGGTCGAGATGACGTGGTCTTTGGGGCGATCGGAGAAGACAGTCGAGCTTCGCTCGATGCCCACTCATCGCGATAGAACTGCGATGAATGGGGCACATGATTTTTAGTGGTCTTCTGCATTACTTGCCACCTTCGGACGCGGGAGCCTTTGGGTCGGCGATGCGGACCGGCTGACCTTCGGCGATGGAGTCGGAGGGGTCGACGACGACCTTGTCAGAAGGCTGGAGGCCGCTGGCGATCTCGACGGTTGCGCCCATGTCGTTGCCAATCTTGACCGGGACGAGGTGCACCTTGTCGCCGACTACAGTCGCGACTTGAAGGCCCTGGCTGCGGAAGATCAGCGTGTTCGAAGGCAGAGTGAGACTGGTGGAGTGCTGCGGCACTTTGAAGTGGACAAAGACATAGGCACCCGGAAGGAGCTGGCCTTTGGCGTTGTCGATGTCTACTTCAACGTTCAAGGTGCGGGAGGCCTGGTCGATCTGGTTGGAGTTACGGGCTACCTGGCCTACGAAGGGCTGGCCCGGGTACTCGTCGAGGGTGAGGGTGGCTTCGGTGTCGTTGCGGATGGACGCGGAGTAGGCCTCGGGAACGGCGACGAAGACGCGGATCTTGCCGATGGCGGCGAGGTGGAAGAGTTCTTTCGGAACAGTGTTCGCACCAGCTTCGATGAGGGCGCCGACATCGGTGTTGCGGGCGGTGACGATGCCGTCGAAGGGAGCGTAGATGTTCTCGAACGATTGCAGCTGGGTGAGGCGGCGGACGTTGGCCTCGGAGGCGTCGCGGGCGGCACGCTTGGCGGCCTCGTCGCCGGTGGCTACGTCGGTCTCCTGCTTGGAGACGGAGTTGGTCTTGAGGAGGTTGGTATAGCGGGCGGCGGTGGTCACGGCGAGGTCGAGGTTGGCCTGTGAGCTTTTGAGATCGGCCTGGGCGACCTGAAGTTGCTGGTCGAGCTCGGGGGTCTCGATGACCGCCATCAACTGTCCCTTGCGGACATGGGTGCCGATGTCGAAGTACCAGGCCTTGAGATAGCCGCTGGTGCGCGAGTAGATCGGCGTATCCACGTACGCCTGGGTGTTGCCGGGAAGGGCAATCTCGTCGGTCATGGCGGAGCCGGTGGGATGGATGATGGCGACGTCGGTGATGGAGGATTGCTTGTTCTCGGTCTCAAGGACAGCTTCGGAGCGGGAACGGGAGGCGATCCCGAGGACGACAACGACTGCCAGCACGATGACGACGACGATGAGGCCCACCCAGGTCCCGCGGGTCAAGCCGCGCGCGGGCGGTGCGCTCAATACGGGTGAGCCGGCGGGGCTACTCATGTCTGTGTTGGTTCCGTCCAGGTTGTTCATACGTTCCTCATTGAAGCAGTTAGCGAGTTAGCAGGTAGCGAGTTAGCAAATAGCCAGGTCTTAGGCCTGGGCAGCGATCGGGTGTGGCTCCGATGGTGCGGGTTCAACCTGCTTGCGGCGGCCGTGGAGCAGGGCGAAGACGGCCGGGACGAAGATCAATGTGGCGATGGTCGCGAAGAAGAGGCCGCCGATGACGGCGCGGCCGAGCGGAGCGTTCTGCTCGCCGCCTTCGCCCGCTCCGAGCGCCATGGGGATCATGCCGATGATCATGGCGAGAGCGGTCATCATGACGGGACGGAAGCGAGTGGCGCCGGCTTCGATAGCGGCCATGATGGCGTCGCCGTGGTGATTGAGGCGGTCGGTGGCGAAGGAGACGACGAGAATACTGTTCGCGGTCGCGACACCCATACACATGATGGCTCCCATCAACGCCGGCACGCTGAGCGTGGTGCCGGTGGTGAAGAGGAAGATCACGATGCCTGCGAGAGCGGCTGGCAGCGCGGTAATGATGATGAACGGGTCTAACCAGGATTGAAAGTTGACCACGATGAGCAGGTAGACGAGGACGATCGCGAAGGCAAGACCGGCGATGAGGCCGAAGTAGGAGGAGTTCATCGTCTCGATCTGGCCGCGGACACGAAGGAAGCTGCCGCGCGGAAGGTCCTTCTTGTTCGCGTCGACGATCTTCTGAATCGCCTTGCCGACGGAGCCGAGATCGCGGCCCTGGACGTTGCCGTAGATATCGAGCGTCCGGCGGATGTTGTAGTGCGAGATGACCGGCATCTCCGACTTGCGCGAGATAGTGGCCACGTCGGCGAGAATCTCCGGACGCACGGTGGAGGGCGATGAGATGGGGATGTTGCGCAGGTCGTTCAGTGACTGGATGTCATACTGCGGCGACTGCGCGACGATGGAGTAGTTCACGCCGTTCTTGTAGTTGAGGAAGAACTGGGGGTTGAGCTGGGTGCTTCCGCTGAGGATGTTGAGCAAGCTGCCGCCTACGTCCTTCTCCGTAAGACCGCCCTGCTGGGCCTTGGTACGGTCGACATCGACGGTGAGGACGGGATAGTCGTCGGGCTGCTGGATGCGGAGATCGACGAGGCCGGGGACCTGTCGCAGTTGGCTGAGGACGCGGTTGGCTACCTCGCGGTTGTGGGCGATGTCCTGGCCCTCGAATTGGACGTCGATGGGAGCGGGCAGGCCGAAGTTCAGAATCTGCGTCACGATGTCGGACGGCAGGAAGTAGAAGATCGCTCCCGGGAAGGCTACAGGGAGTTTCTTGCGGAGAGTCGCTACATAGTTCGCGGTGGGGTGATGGTCTTCCTTCAGCGAGACGGTAATGTCGGCGTCGCCCGCGCCCCAGAGGCCCGAGGTAGCGTGCTGGGTGTTCAGGGTGCTGTAGGGGAGACCGATGTTGTCGACGATATTGTCGATCTCGCCTGAAGGGATCTGCTGGCGAATGTTCTTTTCGACGAGATCGCAGAGATTTGCTGTCTCTTCGATGCGGGTGCCGCTGGGGGCGCGGACGTGAAGGATGAACGCGCCGTTATCGGTGCTGGGGAAAAAGTTCTGGCCGAGGAACGGCACGAGCGCGAAGGCGCAGAGGCAGGCGAGAAGGAAGATGGGGACGAAGACGAGGCGCATGCCGACGAGGCGGCCAAGAAGGTCCTCGTAGGCGGAGCGGACGTTTTCGAAGATGCGATTAAAACCACGCTGGAACCGGGCCAGGATGTTGTTCGAGGGGACGGCGTGGTGGTCATGCGCTTTGAGCAGGTACATCGCTAGCGTGGGCACCAGCGTCCGCGAGAGGACATAAGAAGCGAGCATGGCGAAGACGACGGCTTCAGCGAGCGGAACGAAGAGGTAGCGCGCGACGCCAGAGAGAAAAAACATGGGCAGAAAGACGATGCAGATACAGAGAGTCGATACAAGGGCTGGGACGGAGATCTGCGCCGCGCCTTCAAGGATGGACTCGTTGAGTGGATTGCCTTCTTCGAGGTAGCGCTCGATGTTTTCGATGGTGACGGTGGCGTCGTCGACGAGGATGCCGACGGCGAGCGCGAGACCGCCGAGAGTCATGATGTTGATGGTCTGTCCGAGCAGGCCAAGGACGATGACGGAGGTGAGGATGGAGAGGGGAATGGAGATGGCGATGATGACCGTGCTGCGCCAGCTTCCCAGGAAGAGCAGGATCATGAGGCCGGTGAGCACAGCGGCGATGATCATCTCGCGAATAACGCCGACGATCGATCCGCGGACGAAGACAGACTGATCGCCGATGGGAGTCATCACCAGCTCTTTAGGCAGGGTGAGCGCGATGCGCGGGAGCAGGGCGCGGACCTGGCTGACGACGGAGAGCGTTGAGGCACTACCGGACTTGAGCACTACCGCGAGAACGCCGCGATGGCCATCCTGACGGACGATGTTGGTCTGGGGGATGCTGCCGTCAGAGACGGAGCCTATGTCGCGCAGGTAGATGGTCGACCCGCTGACCTGCTTGATGGGGAGGTTGGCGAGGCCCTCGATGGTGATCGGCGAGGAGTTGATGTGGATGTCGTACTCGGCCGGGCCGATCTTAGCGGTGCCGCCGGGCTGGGTGACGTTCTGTAGCGCAAGGGCGTTGATGACGTCACTCGGAGCAAGGCCCTTCGACTGGAGCGCCTTGGGGTCCATGTTGATGACGATGGTGCGCTGCTTGCCACCGTAGACGTTGGGGATGACGGCGCCGGGGACGGTGACGAGCTGGGTGCGGACGAAGTTGAGGCCGTAGTCGTTGAGTTGCTGCTCGGAGAGGCCCTTGCCGGAGAGGCCAATCTGGAGGATGGGCACCGAGGAGGCAGAGAAGTTGATGATCTGGGGAGGCAGGATTCCCGGAGGCAGCTGGCGAAGAGTGAATTCCGATGCGCTCGATACCTGCGAGTTGGCGGTGTCAAGACTCGCCCCCGGCTGCAGGTAGATCTTGATGATGACCTGTCCGGCGAAGGTGGTTGATTCGATGTGCTGGATGTTGTCGACCAGCGTAGTAAGGACCTTTTCGTAGGGCGTGGTGAGACGGCCTTCGAGCTCTTCAGGGTTGAGGCCGGTGTACTGCCAGGCTACCGAGATGACCGGGATGTCAATGCTGGGAAAGATGTCCGTCGGCGTGCCGAGGATAACGACGGGCGCCGCAATGAGGATCAGGATCGCCAGAACGATGAAGGTATAAGGCCGAGTTAAGGCAATTCGTACAATCCACATGCTGAGACCTGCCTTGTGCGTGACGGACTTGTGTCTATAAGAATAGACAATCTCGGCAAATGAATGGTTTCGCAGTTTATTCCGAATAGATTGATCGGAAAAACCGTTATCGTTGAGAGAAAGAGCAAGCAACGGCAAATGCGGGGTCGCTGCGCTTCGGTCGAGATGACGCGTCTTTCTTGGGAGTGAGATTGGAACTAAGGCATTTACGGTACTTTTGCGCGGTGGCGGACTCGGGAACCTTTAGCCGGGCGAGTAAGGAACTGCATGTCTCGCAATCGGCGATCAGCGAGCAGATCGCCGATCTGGAGCGCGAGATCGGTGGGGCACTCCTGGACAGGTCGCAGCGGCGGGCCAGGCTGACGCCGCAGGGCGAACTGTTTCTGGCGGAGGCTCGCAAGACGCTGCTGGCTTCGGAGCGAGCGGTCGATATTACCAGGCGATCGCTCAAGGGCGAGGTGGGGACGCTTGCGATTGGCTTCTTCGTGTGGGGTGCGGGCGGGTTCTTCGCGCGAATCATTCGAGAGTATCGCAAGCTGCATCCGGAGATTCGGCTGTCGCTGTACGAGATGCATGCGTGGACACAGACGGAGGCGCTGCTGTCGGGGAAGATAGACCTGGGATTTACGCGACCCTTAGAGGCACCCTTCGACCGGACGCTTCGCGCGGAGTTGCTGTACAGCGACTCGGTGGTGGTGGCGATGCCGATCGATCATCCGCTGGCGGGGGAGTCGGTGCAGATCTCTGCGTTAGCGGCGGAGCCGTTTGTGATGTGCGACCGGACGGTAATCCCGACGCTCTTCGATGGCATCCTGGCGTTGTGTTCGAAGGCGGGCTATTCGCCGAATATCGTGAACTCTTCGTCGACGTGGTCGGGGGTGCTAACGCTGGTGGAGTCAGGGGAAGGGATTGCGATGGTGCCTTCAGGGGCGCGGCATATTCGAACGCCGGGGGTCATCTTCGCGACGATTGAGCCGGAGACGACGCACGTGGGAATCTCGATCGCGTGGAATCCGGAGCATATGGGACCGATCCAACAGAATTTCCTGGAGTTGGTGCTGGCGAACCGAGAGCGGATTCGGGAGTCGGGCGGATACTGAGGCGAGTTAGTAGGTAGACACGCGACCGAGGCTGGATGCGCTGCGGCTGTGCATGGCGAAGAGATCGCCGCGCGGGGCAGATGGGAAGGCCAGAGGAGACGAGTTCTCTTCCAGATCTTCGAGACGTTCAGCTACGAACCAGATGAGGCGTGCGAGTTGCCACCGGGCACGGAGGACGCCCAAAGCCTTGCCGAAGAGAGCGGCGGCGAGGCAGACGAGCAGGTTCGCGGTGAGCATGGTGACCGGGTGGACGGTGAAGAAGGCCCAATGCGCGGCGTCGAAGAGGATGTAGCCGACGAGCGAAGCGATGAGGGCAACGGTGCAGAACTCGTTGCCGGACTCCGATAGCTGGCGGTTGAAGCGGGCCTGGAGGTTCTCCTGCTGCACGACGGAGAAACTGGGGAGGGCGAGGACGATGTGGGTGCCGCGACGGAGCCAGAGGGATCGCTGGAGCGAGGTAGGGCCGGTGATGGTGTGGGTTGCGGGCATAAGTTTCCTGTTCGGGCGGGAAAGGCCGCTCGGTTTCAGGAGAGTAGTGCGCGGTGGCTATGGATCGTATCGCTGACGATGTCGAAAAATTATGGTGTTCTGGAAGAACGGGATGTAGCTACGTTTCCCATAACCCCGTTTCCCGGGAGTAAGCTCTTGATTGACGGGGCTTATCTGAGCATCGCGACTGGCTTTGATCGGAGTTAAACGGCACAAGTGTTCTCCACTTTCTTTCTGCTCGCCTTCGGTGTGCTTTGGATAGGCTCCGGCATTTTCACGTGCATTAGACCGCATTCCGTCCTGCGCAGAACGCAAGCGCCTTGGACCGCGCTTCCGCAGTGGGGCATGCGAGCAGTTGGTGTTCTCATCTTGGCGGGCGGCGGCTGGTTGCTGTATGCCGGTATCGCTCATATCCGCTAATTAGCATCATTGCCGGAAGGTCGGTGTTGTCGGCAACTTCGTAGGAACCGCCGTCAAGTGATCTAGAGTCTGGAAGCCTCCTCCAGCTTTTTCGAAGCTCCATCTTTGTTTCCCATTGCGGTTAGCACTTGGGCATGGAACATCAATTCGCGTTTCAGTGTGTACGAATACGGCCGAGCAAGATCTTGGCCAGCCGGACCGGCAAGCGCATCACGTTGAAACTTCTCCGCCTGCTCTAGGTCGGTATCTCCACCGGCCAGGTCACCCACGTCAGCTTTAGCCTGCCCTCTGATGTAGTAGGCTGCGCTCGAACCTGACCCGTCATCAAACCCCATCCGTACGACGGCCACAGCCTTGTCGCCAGCCTCGACGGCTTCTCTGTACTTCTGAGCCTGAATGAGCGCTGTGGCGTAGAAAACGTATGCTCCGCGCCGCGTAATCGGATGCGTCTTGCGGTCAAACTTGTCTGCCTCTTCCGATACTCTCTTACAAGCTGGAACGGCGTTTGTGGCGTCGCGTTTGGCAACTAAACTGCGGCACTCTTGGTCAAGCGCCATGTACTGTTGTGTGACGCTGTCGTCAGGAGTGGTCACCTTGGCTGTGACGGCCACATCCTGGCAAAATATGGCACCGGGACATCCAACAAGAATCAGAGCAGCGGAAAGGATGTTGGCTTTCATCGGTCGATTCTAGCAATGCACATGATCTCCATAACGGGCGTGAATGGGTAGGTTCTGAAAAGTCGTCGTTATGGGCAATCGTGCCTAATTGGCTCTATTAGACGGCGCGAAATTTATCGTGTCTTCGAAGCTAGATAGCCCGGCTTTCGCGAGACGCCAACGGACCACGATTGCGCTATAAACTCAATCTGCATGGAACAGGATCTTACCGCGACACTCGCGCTGCTTGCTGCGACTCCGGACACATTGGACGCTCTGCTACGCCACCTACCCGAAGCTCTTATTCATAGCAACGAGGGCCCGGGCACCTGGACGGTCACCGAAGTGCTTGCCCACCTCATCCACGGCGAGCGCACGGACTGGCTGCCACTAGTCGAGATCCTTCTCCGAGCGGGTGAGTCCGAAACGTTCCCCATCTTCCAGCGCGAGGGGCATCTAGGCGATTCGCGCTCCGTGACCGAATTGCTGACCGAGTTTGCAGAGTTGCGCGCCGCTAGCATCGCTCAGTTGCACGCGCTCGGTCTGACGCCGCAGGACCTTGAGCGGCGTGGGCGCCATCCGGTTTTTGGCTTGGTTACGCTCTCACAGTTGCTTGCTACGTGGCCGACGCATGACCTTAGCCACCTGCATCAGATCTCGCGCATTCTGGCCTCGCAGTATCGCGAAGCAGTCGGCCCGTGGAGCCGGTACCTCGGTGTGCTGCATTGTGACGGGCATAGCGGAAAGGCGTGAACGAAACCCATCGCTCTGCTATGGTCCCTAGAGTTTGCGAGCCTATCAGTCGAGGGCGATGAGGAGGCCTTCGCCGGCTTCAATCGTGATGGGGCCGCCGACCGGAGAGCCTGCGCCGTCCATGATGGTGGTGAGGACGATGTGGCCTTCGTCGCAGTTGACGGTCTGGACGTCGTGAGCGAGGTTGAGTAGGACCTGGAAGCGGTCGGGTGAGTTGGGGTGGGTGCGGGTGTAGCTGAGGACCCCGCGTTTCGAACGGATGTCGTGGATTTCGCCTTCGTGGATGGCGGGGTGGGCGCGGCGGAGCTCGATGAGGCGGCGATAGAGGGCGAGCATCGAGCGCGGGTCAGCGGATTCTGACGCGACGTTGGTGGCGGGGTGGTCTGGGTTGATCGGGAGCCACGGGGTGGCGGTAGTGAAGCCGGCGTTTGGTGTGGCGTCCCAGAGCATGGGGGTGCGTTCGGGGTCGCGGCCCATGCCTATGCCGGGTTGGTTCTTCTCCGCCGGGTCTTGCACTTGGTCCGGCGAGATCCGCCCGTTGGTCATGCCGATCTCTTCGCCGTAGTAGATGGTGGGCGTGCCGCGCAGAGTGAGGAGAAGCATCGCGGCGGCGCGGGCCTGATCTGCACC
Source organism: Granulicella aggregans (assembly GCF_014203275.1). Taxonomy (GTDB): domain Bacteria; phylum Acidobacteriota; class Terriglobia; order Terriglobales; family Acidobacteriaceae; genus Edaphobacter. The sequence continues at coordinate 462,394 of NZ_JACHIP010000004.1, read as the reverse complement.
GATGCGGCTGGCGAGGCGGGACTGGTCGTGGTTGCCGAGCACCCAGTTGGGCCACGCTCCTCCGGGCAACACACCTTCATATTCATGGATGAGGGCGGCGATGGGGTCAGCGTTCCAGTCGGTCTGGATGAGGCGGAAGTTGAAGGGCATCTGCGCGCCGTCGAGTTGGCCGTTTTCCTGGACGCCGTAGTAGCGGACTAGCTCTGGCAAAGGCAGGTAGATTTCGCCGATGAGGACGCGCTGATCGTATTTGTCGAGGACGGCTCGCATCTCGGCGACGATGGCGTGGGTCTCGGGCTGATCGGCGGTGTAGGTGGGAAGGACACTCCAGAAGCTGGCCGCGCCGGGGTGCCACTCGGGGTTGGGGAGGTTGTCGCGGAATTCGGGATCCTTGATGAGGAGCCAGAGGACATCCATGCGGAATCCGTCGACTCCCTTATCGAGCCAGAAGCCCATGGCGGCGTAGATGGCGGCGCGGACCTCAGGATTATGCCAGTTGAGATCGGGCTGCTCCTTGAGGAAGGAGTGGTAGTAGAACTGCTGCGTGGTGTCGTCCCAGGTCCAGCCGGGGCCACCGAAGTTGCTCATCCAGTTGTTGGGGACGGAGCCGTCGGGTTTGGCATCGTGCCAGAGATACCAGTCGCGCTTGGGGTTGGTGCGTGAAGAGCGGGACTCGAGGAACCATGGGTGCTGGTTGGAGGTGTGGTTGGGAACGAAGTCGAGGATGAGCTTTAGTCCTCGCCGATGGGCTGAGGAGATCAACCGGTCGAAGTCGGCGAGGGTGCCGAAGATAGGGTCGACGCCAGTGTAGTCGGCGACGTCGTAGCCGAAGTCGGCCATAGGGGAGGGGTAGAAGGGGGAGATCCAGATAGCGTCGACGCCGAGGGAGACGAGGTGGTCGAGGCGGGACTCGATGCCGGGGAGGTCGCCGATGCCATCGGCGTTGGAGTCCTGGAAGGAGCGCGGGTAGATCTGGTAGACGATGCCGTTTTGCCACCAGAGGCGTGGCTGTTGGTCGGACATGAGGGACCTCGGTGGAGGGTTTACGTCCCACTCATCGCGAGAAAGCCGCGATGAGTGGGGCACGGAAGGTTTGTGGGGATTCTGCCCACATCTCAGAATCGAGATGTGGGGCACCCGCCCCCGGTCTAGAAACGCAGATTCCCTTCGGGAATGACAAACAAAGGTACCTTACTGGGCGGATTCTACGGCTGCGCCTACGCGGAGGACAGTGGACTCGTCAAAGTGTTTGCCCATGATCTGGACGCCGATGGGTAAGCCCTCGGCGGTGGTACCGCAGGGGACGGAGACGCCACAGATGCCGGCTAGCGAGGCTGCTACGGAGTAGATGTCGGCGAGGTACATGGCCATGGGGTCGTCGGACTTTTCGCCGATTTTGAAGGCGGGCGTAGGCGTCATGGGACCCACGATGACATCAACCTGCATGAAGGCTTCGAGGAAGTCTCGGGTGATGAGGGCTCGGACCTGCTGGGCCTTCTTGTAGTAGGCGTCGTAGTAGCCGGCGGAGAGGACGTAGGTGCCGAGCAGGATGCGGCGTTTGACCTCGGGGCCGAAGGCTTCGTCGCGGGTTTTCTTATACATCGCCGACAAATTTGCTGGCGTTTCCGTCCGGTGGCCGAAGCGGACACCGTCGAAACGCGAGAGGTTCGAGGAGGCCTCGGCGGTGGCGATGACGTAGTAGGTGGGAACCGCGTACTTGGTGTGGGGGAGATGGACGGGGACGATGGTGCAGCCTGCGGCCTTTAGCTGGTCGATGGTCTTTTCGACGGCGGCGCGAATCTCGGGGTCGAGGCCTTCGCCGAAGTACTCGGCGGGGACGCCTACCTTGAGACCGGCTACGGGCTTGGTCAGTGCGGTCACATAGTCATCGGCGGGGCGGTCGGAGCTGGTGGCGTCGAGGGAGTCCTGGCCTCCGAGGACGCCGAGAACGGTGGCGGCATCCTTGACGGAGTTGGTGAAGGGGCCGACGCGATCGAGCGAGGAGGCGAAGGCGATAAGGCCGTAGCGGCTGACTCGTCCGTAAGTGGGCAGGAGCCCGACGACGCCGCAGAAGGCTGCGGGCTGACGGATGGAGCCGCCGGTATCGGTACCGAGGGTAGCGGTGGCGAAGCCTGCGGCTACGGCGGCGGCCGATCCTCCTGAAGACCCGCCGGGGACGCGGTCGAGGGCGCGAGGGTTGCGGACGGGGCCGTAGGCGGAGTTCTCATTCGAGGAGCCCATGGCGAACTCGTCGCAGTTGAGCTTGCCGAGGAGGATGGCACCGGCTGCGTCGAGTTTTTTGACGGCGGTGGCGTCGTAGGGGGGCATGTAGCCGGAGAGGATCTTCGAGCCTGCGGTGGCAGGGCTGCCCTGCATGGTAAGGACGTCCTTGATGCCGACCGGGACGCCTGCGAGGAGAGGCAGCGGATCGCCGAGGGCGGCGAGGTCGTCGATGGCGGCGGCTTTGGCGAGGGCGCGGTCGCGGCTCAGGGCCAGGAAGCTGTTGATCTGCTTTCCGGATAGGCCGTCTTCTGCGGCGATGCGGGCGTAGTGCTCTTCAGCGATGGAGGTCGCCGTTGCAGTGCGGTTCTCAATAGCCGCGCGGATGTCGGCGATGGTCAATGTCTGTTTCAATTCGGTAAGTACGCTCAATCTCGCTATTCCTTGCTCGCTGACTTGTGGGGTCGCTGACTCGCTCAACGCTTTACCTGCTAACCCGCTGACTGCTGAATTACCGCTCGATGACCTTGGGGACTTTGAAGAACTTGCCGTCGGTTTCGGGGGCGGAGGCCATGACGGCGGCGCGGTCGAGCGAGGGTTTGATGGCGTCGGGGCGGAGGGTCTCGCCGTGTACATGCACTTCGCTGCCCAGCATCTCGCCGACTTGCGCCATGGGTGGGACGCCGGTGGTGTCGAGTTCGTTGAGCTGGGCGATGTAGCCGAGGATGGCATTCAGATTGTGCTGCATGTGCGGCAGTTCGTCGGCGGTCAGCTCGAGGTTGGCAAGCTCAGCGACGTGGCTTACATCTTCCAGCGTTACGACTGCGGTTTCGCTCATCTTTCTTTACCCTCTATTACTTGCTCTTCGTTATCTCTTTTTCAGTTCAAAGTGTATCGCGGTGACCTTGACCTGGGCGATGCGGGCGAGCTCGTTCTGGAGGATGGAGCGCATGGAGAGCATCTGGGAGAGCCAGGCGGCGTCGGAGACCTCGACGGTGAGGGTGCCTTCGAAGAGGGCGACGATCTCGCCGTGCTCGGCCATGGCGCGGCCGCAGGCTACCGGCCAGGCGGCGGCGAGGCGGTCTTCGTCGGAGAGGGCGTTGAGGCTGCGGCCGAGATTGCCGCGAAGCATCGTGCGCATGTTTTCGAGGGCCATCGTTAGACCATGGTAGACGCTGTGGCAAGATGCCCACATCTGGCACCCGGTCACGGCTCCCGGCTGGCGAGTTTGGGGCAGACCCACTCATTCGCGATACGGCTGCGAATGAATGGGGCAGGGATCGTACGGAGAGAGTGCCCGGAAGTGGCATTGGCCGTTGATCGAGGGACTTTACAATTGCGGGATGGAAGTTGTGGATACTGCGCTTGCCGATGTGAAAGTCCTGCGTCCGCGCCGATTTGGCGACGATCGCGGCTGGTTTGCCGAGATGTTCAATCGCGAGGCGTTCGCGAAGCTGGGGATTGATCGCGAGTTTGTGCAGGATAACCAGTCGTTTTCGCGCAAGGGAGTTTTGCGCGGATTGCATTACCAGCTAGGCAAGCCACAGGGGAAGCTGTTGCGGGTGCTCTCCGGGCATATCTGGGACGTGGCGGTGGACCTGCGGCCGGATTCGCCGGAGTTTGGCAAGTACATGGGCGTGCATCTGAAGCGCGAAGATCCGATGGATGCGGTGGAGATGGTATGGATCCCGGAGGGGTTCGCTCACGGGTTTGTGGTGCTGTCTGAGACGGCGGAGGTGCTGTACAAGACGACCGATCTTTACTATCCGCAGGGGGAGCGGTGCGTTCTGTGGAATGATCCGGCGTTGGGGATCCCGTGGCCTCTGGATTTGCTGGATGGGGAGCCGCTGGTGAGTGCGAAGGATGCTGTTGGGGTGTTGTTGAGGGATGCGGATTTACCGGGTGGAAAGTAAAGACCACGGGCGGTATACGTCCCACCCATGACGATGAAACTGTCATGGATGGGGCATTCGAGCTCTAGCCGTTTGTGCGGAGCCAAAGCTCTACTTCGGCCAGGGTGGTGACGGGGAGATAGTTGCCAAGGCAAGCGGTTTCGGTGACGGCGATGAGGAAGGCCTGACGGAGACCGGCGGCGTTGGCGGCAGCGATGTCGGTGCAGCGGTCGCCGATGAGAATGGAATCGGCTAGCGAGAGGTTGAGGTCGGCGGCGGCGCGGCGGAGCATGCCGGGGCCGGGTTTGCGGTCTTCGTGCTCGCGCTTGTAGTCGCCGATGCCGTGTTCGGGGTGGTAGGGGGAGAAGTAGATCGCGTCGAGCGTGACCCGCTCGCGGACGAACTCCGCGCGCATCCAGTGCATGAGGGAGCGGAAGTCGTCTTCCGTGTACATGCCACGCCCGATTCCGGCCTGGTTGGTGACGACGACCAGTTTGTATCCGAGCGATTGCGCGGTGCGGCAGAGGGAGAAGATGCCGGGGACGAAACGGACGTCTTCGCGCCGCCAGAGGTAGCTGGCCTCTTCGTTGATGACGCCGTCGCGGTCGAGGAAGAGGGCTTTTCCCTGGGGGTTGGTGGCGGTCCCACTCATTCGTGATGAGACCACGAATGAATGGGGCACAGATTTTCCAAGTGCTTTGAGATGCGATCGCGCATGATTCGATTCTATTCGGGAGCAACGAAGCTTGGGCCGGACGACTCCTACGCTCTAGGAGAACAAATATGGCGACAGCAGAGAAGACGAACGAGACTTCGGCGCACCAGCCCGCGCAGCACAGCGTGGGCGCGACCCCTTCGGGGCCGAAGGGGGATAATCCCGCGACCGCCGGGCCGGGAAAGACGGATGTGAACTCCAATACGCCGGAGAATGGGGCTGGTCACATCAACCCGTCTGCTCCGGAGGATGCGAATATAACGCCGGGATCGATGCCGGAGAAATAGCCCGGGGCATGTTACAAGAGAGCGATGCCGCGTCTATCGCTCTCTCCCCTTCTCTGCAGGATGTTTTTGCCGTCTGCCGCATTGGCTCTTCTACCGTGCGCTCTTTCGGCTCAGGGTGTTGCCACGCCGAACGCGCAGCCCTCGATTGCCGCGAAGACGGCCTCGATGAGGCACCTCACGGGACTGTTGCCACTGGATTGGGACGCGGCGACGGGCAGGCTTTACCTCGAAATTCCAAAGCTATCTCAGGATTTGCTGTATACCGATTCCCTGCCGTACGGAACGGGCTCGAACGATCTTGGGCTGGATCGCGGCCAGATTGGTCCGGGACGAATTGTCAGGTTCGAGCGGTCGGGGCCGAAGGTGCTGCTGGTGCAGGCGAACGAGGCTTTTCGGAGCAGCGCGGCTGATCCGGCCGAAGTGCTGGCGGTGAAGCAATCGTTTCCGGAGTCAGTGCTGTTTGGGTTTACGGTGGCGGCAGAGGACGCTAACGGTGAGGTGCTGGTGGATGCAACCGACTTCTTTGTGCGCGACGCACATGGAGTGGTGGAGACCCTGCAATCACTGGAACAGGGGACGTACAAGGTGGATCCGACGCGGTCCGCGATTGCGCTCGATGCGACTAAGGCATTTCCTAAAAACACCGAGGTCGAGGCGATTCTAACCTTCACCACTGAAGGAGCGGCCAAGGGCGAGTTCGTCAAGAACGTCACGCCCGATGCTCATGCGATGACGGTGCGGGAGCACCAGAGCTTCATCGAACTGCCTCCTGCCGGGTTTGTGCCGCGGAAGTTTGATCCGCGCGCGGGGTACTTCCCTTCCAGCTATCGCGATTACAGTGTGGCGCTGGGCGAGAGCCTCGATCAGAAGTTCATCCTGCGGCACCGGTTGGTGAAGAAAGATCCCGCGTGCGTGAAAGACTGCGAGCCGGTTGCGCCGATCCAGTACTATGTCGATCGCGGAGCGCCGGAGCCGATACGAACGGCGCTGCTCGAAGGTGCGCGGTGGTGGAACCAGGCGTTTACGGCGGCGGGATGGAAGGATGCGTTCAAGGTGGACATACTTCCTGCGGACGCTGACCCGATGGATGTGCGGTACAACATCATCCAGTGGGTGCATCGGTATACGCGCGGCTGGAGCTACGGCGAGGCGGTCGCCGACCCGAGGACGGGCGAGATCATCAAGGGGAACGTCACGCTTGGGTCTCTGCGCGGGCGGCAGGACTACATGATCGCCGAGGCGCTCTTGTCTCCCTATCCGGACGGCAAGGCGCTGCCTGCGAAGAACGATCCGATGCTCGCGATGGTGCTGGCGCGGATCCGGCAGCTATCGGCGCATGAGACCGGGCACACGCTGGGGCTGGCACATAATTTTGCCGCGAGCAGCTTCTCGCAGTCGGCGAGCGTGATGGACTATCCGCACCCTTATGTGACGCTCGATGCGGCGGGTATACCGGATGTGAGCCATGCGTATGCGGTGAATATCGGCGCGTGGGACAAGGTGGCGATCGACTATGGCTACCGCGATCTTCCGGCGAATGCGGACCAGCCGACGCTGAGCAAGCCGATCGACGCGGCGCTGAAGCGGGGGATGTACTTCATCACCGATGAAGACGCGCGGCCGTTGGGCGGAGCGCATCCTCATGCTCACCTTTGGGACAACGGAGCGGATGCGACGGATGAGTTGAACCGCGTTCTCGATGCGCGGGCGGTGGCGCTGAAGCGGTTTGGCGAAGGGGCGATTCGAAGCGGCGAACCGATGGCAGAACTGGAAGACAAGCTGGTGTTGGTGTATCTGCTGCATCGCTACCAGACCGAGGCGGCGGCGAAGGTGATTGGCGGGCTGGATTATCGCTATGCGCTGCGTGGGGATGGGCAGACGGTCACCGAGATCGTAAAGCCGGAAGAGCAGCGGAAGGCGTTGGCGGCGGTGTTGAAGACGCTTTCGCCGGAGACGCTGGAGCTGCCGGAGAGTTTGCTGAAGATCCTGCCTCCGATGCCCGCTGGGATGGAGCGGACGCGGGAGTCATTTGCCTCGCATACGGGATTGACGTTCGATCCCATCGCGGCGGCTGAGTCGTCGGCAGACCTTACGCTGGGGTTGCTATTTCATCCGCAGCGCGCGAGCCGGTTGGAGGTAGACCACGCCCGCGATGGCGGCGCACCTTCGCTCAACGAGGTGATCGATCAGACGCTGGCGGCGACGCGGCCTGATGCAGAAGCGGGAACGATGAAGGCGCTCATCGCCGATGCCGTCTTTCTGCGAACCGTTGAGGCGCTGCTGCGACTGGCTGCGAATCCCGCGGCTTCGTCGGTCGTGCGGGCGACCACGATTGCGCGACTGGACGATCTGAAGCAGAAGGCCGATGTGAAGATTCCCGTTTACGCTTATGCCGTTCGCCGGATCGAGGAGTTCGATCGCAACCCGGAGAAGTTTGCGCCGGTGAAGGCGATCGAGGCTCCGCCGGGGATGCCGATCGGGGATGATGACGAAACGTTGGTCGGGTTTCAGGCAAAGAGGTAGGCGGATGTAGCACCGTTGGTGGAGCGGTTGCAACTTCGGCGTGATAGTGGAGCGATACAAATGCGGCGAGAGTAGTAGGGAATACAGATGAAAGGGGCTTCCACCTTAACTGCACCCTGCACTTTGGCGAATGCTTCGCCGGACTCCAGAGCTTCGTATCCGCAAGCAGGACAACTGAACGACAACTGTCCAGCCGCAATCTCTGCGGGATGAGACCCCACTTGGCTGACAAAGCCACCAGCGACCATGAAGCTGTAGAATCGGATTTACGGGCCTATAGCTCAATTGGTTAGAGCATCGGACTCATAATCCGCTGGTTCCAGGTTCAAGTCCTGGTGGGCCCACCACCCTGCCTGCAACTCCCTAGACGTCAAGCACGCGAATCCGTCGCGTCGACCCCGCTATATTTCGGGGCAGGAATCTTTTTGATCTTCCGCGACTCAACCAGCATTGCGCGACCCCAGGTCTTCCGGGAAGAGACCGGCCGCATCGACATGCCAGAGCTGATCTCCGCGCTGTCGTACGCGCTCGACCTGACGGAGGGGGCCGTTCCCGGCCACGCCTTACGGAGTTGCGTGCTAGGGATGCGGATCGGGGCGAAGGCGGGGCTCTCGCAGGCTGAACTGAGCGATCTTTACTACGCGCTGCTGCTGAAGGACATTGGCCAGACCAGCAACGCGGCGCATATGAGTGGCATCGTGGACGGGCAAAGCCACATTCACCTGGCGCAGAACCGCCGCGAGAACTGGAGAGGGCTGCACGCGACGACCCGGCTTGGGATCACTCCTCGCGAGTCGATACGGCGAAGCCTGCTCGCGGAACAAAGGGCCATTGCGGACATTGGGCTAGCTTCCTCGAATGAGCCATTCGACCTGCTTGCCAGAATCGGGCGACCAGTAGAGCCGGCTCCTGTTCCGCAGGAAGACGCGTTCACACCGAGTTGGGACCGCAGCGCGGGGATTATCGCCAAGATAGGCCTGAGCTCCGCGACAGCAGAGGCGGTTCGGGCGATCGACGAGCGCTGGGACGGTACGGGACAGCCAGGGCGCTGGCTGGGCCACCGAATCCCCATGCTGGCGCGGATTGCGGCCATCGCGCAGCACCTCGATGTCTTTGCGTCCGACAAGGGTCCGGACAATGCGATTGCGGTGATGCGGACGCGGAGCGGCAAATGGTTTGATCCCGATCTGGTAAAGGTTGCGGCGTCGTTGCATCGCGACCAAACACTATGGCGGGGATGCCTGGATATCCTGCCCGAGGCGGAGACACGGGCAGCGGTGTTGGAGCTGGAGCCGAGGGCCGGGTTGAAGCTGGGACCGGAGAGGATTGATCGCATCTGCGAGGCGTTCTCCGACGTGGTCGACGCCAAGTCGCCGTTTACGGTCGTCCACTCGCTGGGGGTCGCGGACTCCGCCATGATGATCGCGGAGACGATGGGGCTTTCGGCGAAGAGGACACAGTTTGTCCGTCGGGCCGCGCTGCTACATGACCTGGGCAAGCTGAGGATTCCGACGGCGGTACTGGAGAAGCAAGGCAAGTTGACGGCAGAGGAGTTCATGCTCGTCAAGCAGCACCCTGCACTGACGAAGAAGATTTTGAACCGGATTCCCGCGTTTCGCGAGTTGGCGCAGGTGGCCGGCTCCCATCACGAGAAGCTGGATGGAACGGGTTACCCAAACAATCTCCGCAGCGAGGATCTATCGATCGAGACCCGGATCATCGCGGTGGCGGATGTGTACACGGCGCTCTCGGAGGAGAGGCCGTATCGCGAGAGCCTCGACCTTGCCCAGATCACAGCCATCATGTCCAAGGACATTCCGGGCAAGCTCGATCCTCAGAGCTTTGAGGCGTTGTTGTCCGCACTAAAGATGGACCGGGCCACAGCATGAGTTTCAGAAGACCGTTCGATTTTAGAAACCGACCGTAGATTGATCCCTGTTGGTGAGGCCAGATACACCGAAGTACCGGGACCTCATCATTGCTCTTAACCTCGCGCCGATGATCGCTTCATGGCGCCACACCGCAGAAGACATCGATCAGGAAACCCCATGATGCTGACCGCAACTGACGCCACGTTTGACCTTGACGCCCACCACGCTCAGACCATCGACATGCCCGAGATTATCTCGGCCCTCTCCTTTGCGCTGGACTTAACCGAAGGCGCTGTCGCCGGCCATGCGCTGCGCAGTTGCGTGCTGGGCATGCGAATCGCAGCCGAGGCGAGGCTGAACGAGTTTCAGCAGAGCGACCTCTATTTCGCGCTGCTGCTGAAGGACGTTGGGTGCAGTAGCAATTCGGCGCGCATGTGTCAGATTGTCGGCGGCGGCGATGACCGGGCGTTGAAGGCGGGCGTGAAGCTGGAGGACTGGACGCAGCCGGGCAAGCCGAAGCTTTCGACGTTGAAGCTGATGTGGAACAACGTGCTGCCGGACGGCAATGCACTGGAACGGGTGCTGCGCATCGCGCAGATTGGGCGCGCCCAACACAAGAATAACGAAGAGATGATCGGCCTTCGCTGCGACCGCGGCGCGAAGATCGTGGCAAAGATCGGGTTGGGACAGGCGACGGCCGAGGCGGTACGCTGCCTCGATGAGCATTGGGACGGCACCGGGTATCCAAGCGGCTGGCGTGGCGAGCGCATCCCGCTGCTGGCGCGGATCGCTGCTGTGGCGCAGCATCTTGACGTGTTTGCGACAGAAAAGGGCACGGAGCAGGCGATCCTAGTGTTGGAAGAGCGGAGCGGAAAGTGGTTCGATCCGGAGCTGGTGCGGGTTGCGGTGTCGCTGCACAAACGGGGGAAGCTGTGGTCTAACTGCCTGGCCGGCGATAGCGAAGGCACGACGCGGGACACGGTGCTCGCCTATCAGCCCTCCGATACGGTGCCACTGGGCGCGGACAAGATCGACAACATCTGCGAGGCGTTCTCCGACGTGGTCGACGCAAAGTCCCCATTCACCAGCCGTCACTCCATGGGTGTCGCGGAGGCGGCGCTAACCATTGCGAATTCGATTGGCCTCTCCGCCGATCGGACGAAGTTGATCCATCGGGCGGCGCTGCTGCATGACCTGGGCAAGCTGCGCGTGCCGAACTCCATCCTGGACAAGCCGAGCAAGCTGACGAATGAAGAGTTCAGCGTGGTGAAGGAGCATCCGGCGCTTACGCAGCAGATCCTGGAGCGCATTCCCTCTTTCCGGCTGATGGCGCAGATAGCGGGAGCGCACCACGAGAAGCTGGACGGAACCGGATATCCGAATCACCTGTCGGCGGCAGAGCTTTCGTTGGAGTCGCGCATCATCGCGGTCGCCGACGTGTATGCCGCGCTCTCGGAGGAGAGACCGTACCGCGAGAGTCTGGACCTTGGCCAGGTGAGCGCGATCATGCGGAAGGACATTCCCACGAAGCTCGACCCGGAGTGCTTTGAGGCGCTGCTAACGGGTCTGCAGACAGCTAAGATTCCGGCGTAGGGAACTCGGTTCAGTTGAATAATTTGGTGGCGGTCCCATGCATCGCGATGATGCTGCGATGAATGGGCCACGGACTGTATGAGGCTCGCGGGTAAAGTGAAAATGCGGGGGCCTCTCCACTCCGCTGCGCTTCGGCCGAGATGACGTTTCTTACGTGCGAGCGGGTTGCAGAAGCTTCCAGTTAGTAGACGATCTCGTTGGGGAAGTAGTCGAGCGTGCCGTCTTTGCTCTCGCGCTTGACGAAGAAACGCTTCTTCCCGTTGATGGTGACGGCGACGACAACACCGGTCTTGTCGCGCTTGGAGACGTCGATGTGGAAGGTCTTTACCGGGCCGCCCCAGTCGCTGGCGGTGCTCCAGTCTTCGGTGAAGCGTTGCAGCTTGTAGTCGTACTTCTGCGGATGCTGTTGCCAGTCGGCGTCGTTCTCCCAGATGCCGTAGGCCTTGGCGTAGTCGCCGGACTGTACTGTTTCCATGAAGACCTTCACGTGGTGCTCCACGGGAAGGTTGGTGAAGAACCAGCCATGGCCGAGCACATAGCCGAGGACGGCAAGGACCGAACCCAGCAGAATTGCGACGATTGCGCCAACGATCACGTTGCGCTTGAGGTTTTCGCGGGCAGTGTTATAGGCGGGGGCGTTCAGCAGGGTCATCTCGGGGCCTCAAACTTATTAGACACCGAAGCGCGGCTGTCTGTTCCATCAGGACGATGGAGTTCAGATCAATAAGGGAAGGCCGAGGTGAAGTGCTCAATTTCGGGTGCGACGCGACCGGCGGCTGCCGGGGGCAGGTAGACAGCAACGACGTCGAAGCGAATGGGGATCTGGGATCTTGTGTGCTCGGCGAAACGCTTGCAGAAGACGCGAGCGAGGGAGCGCAGGACCCGCTGCTTGTGCTGGTCCACGGCGAACTCGGCGGGAACGATGTGGCGGCCGGTGCGGGTTTTGACTTCGATGAAACAGAGGCAGGGACCGTCCCAGGCAACGAGGTCGACATCGCCAGGGAGACGCGGTGTCTGCCAGCGGCGGGCAACGACGGTGTAGTTACGATTTCGCAGGTAGAAGAGAGCTTCCTCTTCACCGTGGAGACCGGTGAGCAGGTGTGCCGGGGTCTGGCTGGCGCGGCCGAGTTTTGTGGCTAGAGAGTCGATGCCGTGAAGCAGACTCTGCTCAATTCCGGGGGCCGGGTGCGAGTGCAATGGCACGGCCTTTGTATCCATCGGCATGGATCGCGACATGATCGCCTCCGAGGTTCTGGTGGCGTTTAGCATAGTCCCGGTGCGGCGTGGTTGGCGAGAAAAGTTTGCGGCGGGCGGCTCATTTCTCCGAAAGCCGGATGGCGACAGGAGTTCGTCAAAGATCGGCGATCCGTTCGCTTTCCGTGGAGGGAGGTTGGCATCCGTATCGCACAAGGGGCAGATACACTCGAGTAAAAGGCCGACGTTCCAGGCAGCACCTGCTTCCCGGAGGCGGTCGAGGTGGGCCCCCTTGAATACGCGAAAGCATCATTCTCAAAAAGTCGGAGTGGTTCTATTCCTGACTATCACTGTGGTTCTGTTCTTTATCCTTGAGCAATTCGCATCCATCCTTCTTCCCGGCCGTCTTATCCTGGCTCAGCTTCTCGCGGCTTTCGTCGCGGCACCAGTCTCCTTTGCGCTCAAGAGCCGACTTTCGCCTACTCCATCGCGGCACGCCGATACATTCCGCAATGTTGCGGAGAACAACCTCGACGACTTTTACATCTTTGAAGGAATCTTCGACGCAGCTGGCGAGATCGTCGACTTCCGCTTTGGCTTTATCAACCTCGCCGCGGAACGCCGCCTTAGAACTCCGCGCGAACAGTTCCTGGGAAAGGTCCTCTCAGAGGTTCGCCCCTACGCGGTCTCGTCCGGCGTTCTCGAACGCTACAAAGAGGTCGTGCGCACCGGGGTTCCCTACGTCGACGAGATTTTCATCGATGACGACACGATTCACGCCACCTGGATCCACATCCAGGCGGTCAAGATTGGCAATAACGTCGCTGTGACGAGCCGCGACTTCACTGAGCGCAAGAAGATCAGTGATCACGTCAATTTTCTAGCTCACTACGATCAGCTCACCGGCCTTCCCAACCGGACGTTGCTTTATGCGCGGCTTAACAATGACATCTCACGGGCTCGTCGCGACAACCATAAGGTCGCCGTCTTGATGGTCGATGTCGACCATTTCAAGGGCATCAACGACACCCTTGGGCACGCCGTCGGCGATGCCCTGCTGTCCGCCCTGGCAAAGCGTCTGCTGGCCTCGGTTCGCGAGACCGACACCGTCGCGCGGCTGGGCGGAGATGAGTTCATCATCGTTCTGCCGGATTTCAAGAGTATGGAGGAGGTCGACCGGTGCGCCCAAAAGATCCTCGAAGCCGTATCCGCCCCCATTAACATCGGAGACCGTCTGCTGGTCATCACGGTCAGCATAGGACTCTGCATCTATCCCGACTCCGGCCTCGAAGTTGAGCAGATCCTGCAACATGCGGATACGGCGATGTATACGGTCAAGGCGAATGGGCGGAATGGCATCTCGCCTTACTCGGGGCAGAGGCGAATTGCGTCGCCATTGCTTCCCTCGTGAGGCGTTTTGGACTCGCCAAGCAGCGTCTTCACCTTCCTGCGTAAGCCTGCCATCCAGCATCGGGTATCAAGTGTTCTCTGGGGGCTCGGACGCGGCGGACGTGGGGAGCGGCAAGATGCGGACGGCTTTTCCTCGTTGCGTATGGCACGCTACCCTGCCATACTTAGGAGTGCCCATCCTGCACAAACTTTCCCAAGAAAATATGAGGTCGCGGACATGTCTGCAAAGTACATCTTTGTAACGGGCGGAGTCGTGTCTTCACTCGGTAAGGGACTCGCGGCAGCCTCGATTGGCTGCCTGCTTGAGGCCCGTGGAATTAAGATCAACCTGATGAAGTTCGACCCCTATCTGAACGTCGATCCGGGGACGATGTCGCCCTTCCAGCATGGCGAGGTCTTTGTGACCGACGACGGTGCAGAGACGGACCTCGATCTCGGTCATTACGAGCGGTTTACCCATGCCAAGCTGACACGGGACAACAACCTGACCACGGGGCGGATCTACGAGCAGATCATCACCAAGGAACGGCGCGGCGACTACCTTGGCAAGACCGTCCAGGTGATTCCGCACGTTACGAATGAGATCAAGAACGCGATGCGTAAGATCGGCACGGACTGCGAAGTCGTGATCGTCGAGATCGGCGGAACGGTGGGCGACATCGAGTCGCTTCCCTTCCTCGAGGCGATTCGGCAGATGCGGCAAGATCTCGGCCGCGAGAACACATGCTTCGTTCATGTCACGCTGATTCCGTGGATCGCGGCGGCGCAGGAGTTGAAGACCAAGCCGACGCAGCACTCCGTAAAGGAGATGCTGTCGATCGGAATCCAGCCGGATATTCTGCTGTGCCGCTCGGACCGTGCGGTGCCGCGCGAGATGCGGGCGAAGATTGCGCTGTTCTGCAACGTGGAAGAGCCGGCTGTGATCGCCGCGCGTGACGTGGAGAGCATCTACGAGGTTCCGCTGACGTTTGCGAACGAGCATGTCGACGCGCTGGCGCTGAAGTACCTGAAGATCGAAGCTAAGGAACCCGACCTGAGCAAGTGGAAGGACATTGTCGAGCGCGCTTACAACCCGAAGGATGAGGTCTCGATCGCCATCGTCGGAAAGTATGTGGAGTACGAAGATAGCTACAAGTCGCTGAAGGAGGCGCTGGTGCACGGCGCGCTCTCGCAGAACTTGAAGCTGCGCGTGACCTGGATTGAGGCCGAGGGGCTCGAGACGAAGGACGAAGAGGGCAAGCCTAGCATGGCGTACGAGTCGCAGCTTGCGGGCTTCGACGGCATCCTGGTTCCGGGCGGATTTGGCAAGCGCGGCATCGAAGGTATGTTGAACGCGATTCGGTACGCTCGTGAACAGGAAGTTCCGTACTTCGGCATCTGCCTGGGAATGCAGACGGCTTGCATCGAGTATGCGCGGAATGTCTGTGGGCTGAGCCAGGCGAACTCAGGCGAGTTCGATCCTTCGACGCCACACCGGATTATCTACAAGCTGCGCGAACTGACCGGCGTCGAAGAGATGGGTGGGACCATGCGTCTGGGCGCGTGGACGTGCGTGATGGAGCCGGATTCGCTGGCCGCGAAGGCGTATGGGACGACCGAGATCAGCGAGCGCCATCGGCATCGGTACGAGTTCAATCGCGAGTATGAGGCGCTGCTGGTTGGCGGCGGTCTGAGACTGACGGGGACGACGCCGGATGCGACGTATGTGGAGATTGTGGAGATCCCGGGGCACCCATTCTTCCTGGGCTGCCAGTTCCACCCTGAGTTCAAGTCGAAGCCGCTCGAGCCGCACCCGCTTTTCAGGGAGTTTGTGACGGCGAGCTATAAGAACCGTAAGCCGTTGATTACGGTTGGCGAGACGCCGCATGAGGCGGTTCCGGCGGCTAAGGCTTAGATGTCCTAAGAGAGACTTGGCGGAACAAGAGCTGTACCTCAGCGGCTGAAGCCGAAGCGCAAAGAAGTATCTGCGACATGGCTGAAGCCGTGCCCTTAAGCGGAGCGCTTTCCAGGGTCCTGACAAGGTACGCTACTTCTTCGGCTGAGGATCGTCCTGCATATGATCGCCGTGGGGACCGTGATAATTTTGCTTTTCAGGTGGTCGTCGATGCCCTGCAAAAGCAGCGCATGCATCGTCGTACCCTCCTTTGCAGCCTTGATCTTGAGGCTTCGATGGATGTCATCAGGAATATTGATCGTCAGCCGCATCTATCTAACGCAAATAGAAATGCTGCGTTTTTCGACCGCATCTAGCGTGAGGTGCTGGGTAACGCCCGTTTTGGTGTAGGCCATATTTCAGGCGACCTTGTGGGAGTTGCCGCGCGATTTCAGGGAAGACTGGGACAAACTTTCGCCCTCGTCGCGAAGCGGTGTTCGCAGCAGCCTTGCCAGCAGCTCAATGCAGGGAACGGAGAGCGCCAGCACGGCGAGGATTACCACGGAGATGACATAGGCGACAAGCGTGTCGGACATGGGGAGGGCTCCAATTCTGCCACGCGGTCCGCTCTTGATTGGTGAAGTTGCCGATTCGATCCGGGGGGCAAGAAAGGGTGAACGGGAGTGGCGGATCGTTTCATCCGAAGCGAGTTTTGGAGCAGCAGCCGTTAGACTTGGATCACTCTTATGAGACGATTTCTTCCTCTTGCCCTGCTACCGGCCGTATTTGCGGTCTCTGTCTTCGCTCAAACGCCTGATCACGCTACTCGCACAGTGGAGTTTGCGAACAGCAACCCGACCGGGAATCTGCCTCGCGGCGGTAGCTGGAGTCCCGATGGGAAGCGGCTGACGTTTATGGCGACGGATGCGAGCGTGGCGGGTGCGGCGGGCGACATTGTTCAGGTCGACGCAGCGACGGGCAAGGCCAGTGTGCTGGCGACGAAGGCGCAGTTGGATGCGTTGACTTCGGATGCAGTCAACGAGAAGGACAAGGACCATCGCGAGCGGTATGGGATGTCGAGCTTTCTTTGGGCGGATGACTCGAAGCACCTGCTGCTGGATAAGGGTGGGAGGCTGTGGCTGTATTCGATCTCGGACGGGGCCGGGACGATGATCGTCGATACCGGCGCAGGATCGGGGAGCGACGCGAAGTTTTCGCCGGATGCGCGATCGGTGTCGTATCTGCGCGGGCACAACCTTTATGTGCATCCGGTTGGGAACAAAGACGGGAATGAGACTGCGCTGACGACGGACGGCAGCGATGCCATGCTGAACGGCGAGGTGGACTGGATCTACCTGGAAGAACTCGACGTACGGAGCAACTACTTCTGGTCGCCGGATTCGAAGGCGATTGCGTACCTGGAGATGGACGAGGCGAAGGTGCCGCAATTCCCTATCGTCGACTGGATTCCAACGCACGCGGGCGTGGATATGCAGCGGTATCCGCAGCCGGGCGATCCGAACCCAGCTGTGCGGGTGGGCGTGGTTTCGGCGAAGGGTGGAGGGACGAAGTTTATCGAGGTTCCGTTCAGCGCGGGGAATGACTCGATTCCTCGATTTGGGTGGGTGGATGCGGAGACAGTCTTTGTTGAGGTGCTGACGCGAGACAACCACAACGAGAATCTTTACTTTGCGGATGTGAAGTCGGGTAAGTCGCGGCTGGTCTATTCGAATACCGACGCGAAGTATCTCGATGAGAACTATGACGTTACATTTCTGCCGCATGGGCGATTTCTGGCTGCGAGCTGGCGGGACGGGCATACACACCTTTACCTGCACAAGTTCGACGAGAAGCATCCTCTGAATGCGGATTCGGTGTTAGAGCGGCAGTTGACCTCGGGCGATTTTGAGGTGGAGGGCTTCGACGGTTTCGACGAGAAGTCTGGGACGGTCTTCTTCACCTCGAATGAGGGAACGCCGCTTGAGAACAACCTGTGGTCGGAGAAGCTGGACGGTACGGGGAAGCGCAAGCTGACGAGCGGCAACGGGGTACATCACGCGATGGTGTCGCCGGATGGGACACACTTCAACGATGAGTTCAGCACGGCGACTACGCCGCCGGTGGCGAGTGTGTGCGCTACGGGTTCGGAGAAGTGCGAGACCTTCTGGCGGTCGAAGACGATTCCGGCGGCGACTGGAGTGACTTCGTCGATCGTCACCCTAATGGCGGCGGATGGGAAGACGAAGCTCTATGGGAAGTTGACGCTTCCGACGAATTCGGCGGTGGGCAGCGTGCCGTTGGTCGTGAATCCTTATGGTGGGCCGCTGCCGACGGCTTCGATCCGCAACGACTGGGGCGGGGGGAATCTTTTCAACGAGCTTATGGGGCAGCATGGATTCGCTGTGCTGGAGGTGGACAACCGGGGCATGGGCGGGCGTGGGAGAGACTTCCAGCAAGCGGCGTATCGGAACTTCGGGCCGGTGCAGTTTTCCGACCAGATGGCGGCGCTGGATCAGACGCTGGCGAAGTATCCGCAGCTCGACGCCAAGCGGATTGGTTGGTGGGGATGGAGTTGGGGCGGTAGTTTCGCGCTCTATGCGATGACGCATACCGACCGGATCAAGGCGGGCGTGGCGGTAGCTCCGGTGACGGACTTCCGGAACTACGATTCGATCTATACGGAGCGATACCTGGGGCTACCCAGCGAAAATGCTGCGGTCTATAACGCCGGGGCGGATGTGGCTGCGGCGAAGAGTCTGAAGGGTCGGGTGCTGATCGCGCATGGGACGGGGGATGACAACGTGCATATTGCGAATACGATCCAGTTCATTCAGCCGCTGATCGATGCGGGGATTCCCTACGATCTACAGCTCTTCCCGAGGAAGACGCATTCGATTGCGGGGATGGAGTCGCGGAGCGAGCTGTTTCATCGGATTCTTTACCAGTTTGAGACGTACTTGAAGTAAGAGCTTTAGTGGAAGAAAACGTACCTCAGCGGCTAAAGCCGCACGGCGAAAGCATGGCTGAAGCCATGCCCTTAAATTCTTGGTGCGTAGCCAAGCGGCCAGCAGAGCTCAGTCGGCAGGAAGTGCAGCCGCCTTGGTGCATTGCGGAGACTGCATTTTGGCATCGCGTACTCTGGAGCAAGCATGCAGTCCGGGCTGCATCTAAAAGAGGGTGAATACTCCTTATGATAGTGAGACGATGACCACGCAATACAAGTCGGGGCGCAGTTCCGGGGGCGGGGGCGGATTCTTCCTGTTTCTCTTTGCTCTGGTGTTGGGCGGAGTCGCTCTGGCGCTGTTCATCCGCCACGCTACGGCTGGGCCCATGGCGAAGGTTGCAGCGCTGATCGCCGGCCGGACGACGACGATCGACACCTCGGTACCGGCGGTGGTCGAGAAGATTCAGCGGCTCAGTCGGTTGGAGACGGTCGTTTACTCGCTGGACACGGTGGTCGAAGGCAACAAGACAAACTCGGTGCTTCCGGATGTTCTGGTCGGCGATAAGCTGCTGTTGATCGTGCATGGGCAATCGGTTGCTGGGATCGATCTGGCGCAGTTGAAGCCTGAGGACGTAAAGATCGACTCTGCCGCGCAGAGCATTCATGTGACGCTGCCGGCTTCGCAACTCTTCGTGACGACGCTCGATAATCAACACACGCGCGTCTACCAGCGAACGACCGGCCTGCTGGTGGCGGCGGACCAGAATCTGGAGTCCGACACGCGGGCCAAGGCACAGGATCAATTGCAGCAGGCGGCGCTTTCAGACGGCATTCTTGATGCGGCGCGGAAGAACGCACGGGCAACCGTGACGGTGCTGCTCTATTCGCTGGGATTCCAAAAGGTGGATGTGAACTAATTCCGCTTTTGGGCTATGGCGCATCTGATGTTGAGGGCGCAGCGTTATTTGTGTTGAAGAATTCCGAAACGCATCGGAACATACAGACACCTTTAACAAGGGCAGCCTTGCCCCGGCACGGTTACCTGGAGAGGACTCCGAGATGGAAAGCTGCTGCCAAGTTGTACCTGGAGACGATATGATCCTTGGCATGAGGTCCCCTAAGACACGCCGGCTGTTTGGCAAAAAGTTCGGCAGAAAGATTGAGGCTGTT
Organism: Granulicella aggregans; assembly: GCF_014203275.1. Lineage (GTDB taxonomy): Bacteria > Acidobacteriota > Terriglobia > Terriglobales > Acidobacteriaceae > Edaphobacter. The sequence continues at coordinate 442,702 of NZ_JACHIP010000004.1, read as the reverse complement.
CCTGTGACCCTCCCCCTGCCGTTCGAGAAAGAATCTACGCTGTTCAAGACTGTCGGCTGGGTCTCTGCCGGACTGGGCGCGGTGGCGCTCGGGCTGGTAGTTGGCAACGAAATCCGCCAGCGCTACAAGTTCAATCGCCGCACGCCGTATGACAACTACGGTCACTCGGCTGATATGTCTTACGACATGGACTCGGGTCTCGGGGTCTAGGGACGCCAGCAAATGTAACCGGGTCGCGGTATCATCGACTTCGATGAATGCGATGAAATTGGCCTATCTCTTCCCTGGCCAGGGCACGCAGATCGTGGGCATGGGCCGCGATCTGTACGAAAAGTTTCCGGCTGCGCGTGCGGTATTCGACGAGGCCGATGGAACTCTCGGCTTTTCTTTGTCAAAGCTGTGCTTCGAAGGTCCGCAGGAGACGCTGAACCTTACAGAGAATACTCAGCCGGCGATTCTTACTGTCTCGGTCGCTGCCGAGCGCGTATTGACGCCCTTGCTGGCAGAGCATGGCATCACGGCGTCGTTTGCCGCTGGACATTCGCTTGGTGAGTACAGCGCGCATGTAGCAGCAGGCACTTTCAGCTTCGCGGATGCGGTTCGCACTGTTCACAAACGCGGTCGGTTTATGCAGGAGTCGGTGCCGGCGGGCGAAGGCGGCATGGCCGCGATCCTTGGGCTGGCTGAGCCAGTCATCAACGACTGCTGCGTTCGCGCCTCCGACGAGTTGACGGAACCAGCCGCGATGAATCCGGCCGATCCAATCCAGCGGGCCGAATCTCCGAACAGCGCCGTAGTGGCGCCGGCGAATCTGAACTCGCCTGACCAGACCGTCATCTCCGGAAATCTCGCTGCGGTGGAGCGGGCGGCTGCTCTGTGCAAAGAGGCGGGAGCGAAGCGGACGGTGATGCTGAAGGTGAGCGCTCCGTTCCATTGCGCGTTGATGGCTCCGGCGCAGCGGCAGTTGATGGTCCATCTCGAGGGCGTGGCCTTCCATGATGCGAAGTTCCCGATCGCCTGCAACGTGGATGCGCGGATGATCTATCGCGAATCGAACTCCCGCGACTGCCTGGTGCGGCAGGTGACGGGCGCGGTGCGATGGGTGGAGTGCGTACAGTTGCTGGTGCAGCAGGGCGCGACACACTTCGTAGAGATTGGGCCGGGCAAGGTGTTGAACGGACTGCTGCGGAAGATCGACGCTGAGAAGATTGGATTGAATGTTGAGGATGCGGAGTCGCTGGAGAAGACGATTGCGGCGCTGACGACTCCTGCTGAAGCTGTGGCCGGGTAGAACGGACTGATTGGGCAGAAAGATTAGAGCGGATTGGGCATGATGAGCGATCTCGGGATCTTTCGACTTCGCGCTACGCTCAGGATGACGGAATTTACAGCAACGATTTTGGAGAATAATGATGCAGGCAGGCGATCTGGTAGAAGATTTTACGTTGCAGAATCAGGATGGCGAGGACGTCTCGCTTAGCCAGTTCAAGGACAAGCCCGTGGTGCTGTTCTTTTATCCGCGCGCGGACACGCCGGGATGCACCATCGAGGCTTGCGGGTTCCGCGACACCTTCGAGAAGCTGCAGGCTGCGGGAGCGGTGGTGCTGGGGATCTCGCGCGATACGGTGAAGGCGCAGAAGAAATTTCAAACCAAGTACGAGCTTCCGTATGCTCTGCTGGCAGATCCGGATATGGTGCTGATCCAGCGCTACGACCTCCTGAAGAACAAGAGCATGTACGGCAAACTGGTGAAGGGTGTGGAGCGTTCGACGTTCGTCATTGGGCCGGACAAGGGTGAAGGCCAGCGGCTGCTGCATGTGTACTCCAAGGTGAAGCCCGAGGGCCACGCTGAAGAGGTACTGGCGCTGCTGGAGAAGGCGAAGTAACGCCATGGTGACCCTCACGAACGCGGCGGAAGTTGCGGCGGTCGCGGGGCTTGCTGTCGGCGGGTGGTTCTATGCGGCGCTTTATCCGACATCGCAGATCTTTGGACGCGTAGTGATCGCGGGCAATGATCCCGGCGAGATTGCTCTGACGTATGACGATGGGCCAAACCCGCTGGCGACACCGAAGCTGTTGGACACGCTGGCGAGGGAGAATGTGACGGCGACGTTCTTCCTGATTGGTGACTGGGTGAAGCGTGAGCCAGCATTAGTGCGGGAGATCGCCGCGGCGGGACATACGATCGGCAACCATACGATGACGCATCCGTGGCTCTCGTACTGCGGGGCGGAGCGGGTCCGCAGAGAGATCAGGGACTCGAAGGCGATCATCGAAGACACGATTGGAGCGCAGATCAGGCTGTTTCGGCCGCCGCACGGGGCGCGGAAGCCGGTGGTCTTTGAAGTGGCGCGCGAGCTTAGGTTGGCGACGGTGAACTGGAACGTCTTGACCTATGACTGGCTCCCGCAGCAGCAACCGCAGCGCATGGTCGAGTGGGTGCGGACGGGCGTGAAGCGGAACCGGGCTCGGGGCCGGGGGACGAACGTGTTGATGCATGATGGCGGACTAGGCCAGCCGAGGATGCATAGCGTGATCGCGACCGAGACGATCATTGCGGATGCGAAGGCGTTGGGGATGAAGTTCGTCACTCCGCAGGTCTGGGTGTAATGCCACTACTTCCCGCTGCGCGCGGGGCGGTCACTTCGTGACTTGTATACCGCTTCGCGTGGGCACCGATTTATTTTGCGGCGTTGTGGCTTCGCTGTCGATCTAAACTGGCTAGCGACCATGTCTACAACCCCAACCACTCCGGCGGCGATGCCTGAACCTCTCTCAATGGGCGCGGTGCTGCGCATCCCTGTGATGCGCCGTCTCTGGTATGCGCAGATCGTCTCGAACTTCGGCGACTTCCTTGCTCTGTTTGCGGTCATAGGCTATCTGACCTTCACCGCTCATGCGAATCCGCAGCAGATTACTGGCGTACAGATCGCGTACCAGCTGCCGATCGCGGTACTGGGGATTCTGGCCGGTGTGTTCGTCGACCGCTGGCCGCTCAAACCAACGATGATCGCGAGCGATCTCTCGCGGTCGGTACTTTGCCTGCTGTTGCTGCTGGCGCACAACATCTGGGGTTTCTACGCGGTTCTGGCTGCGATCAGCGTGGTCTCGAGCTTCTTCAGCCCCGCTCAAGGAGTGGCGATCCGCTCGGCTGTGCCTTTGCATGGTTTGCGCGCGGCGAATGCGTTGATGCAACAGGTGCTGTTCCTGGCGAGGATTGCAGGGCCGGCAGTCGCGGCGGCCCTGGTATCCACCTTTGGCGCGAACATCTGCTATTGGGCCGATGCTGCCAGCTTCGTGGCGTCCGCCTGCCTGATCGCCACGGTGGCGCTCTCGCGACCCGCGGAGGCGATGGCGGCGGCGGTGCTCGATCCCGCGGATAAGGCAGCGGAGCAGAAGGGCGTCGCGAAGGTCTGGGCGGACATGAAGCAGGGTGTGGACTTCATTGTGCATCATGCGGGACTGCTCTTCGTGATCCTGGCACTGGCTTCGGGAATGTTTGTGCTGGGATGCTTTGGGCCGCTGATCGCAGTCTATGTCCGCGATATTCTCCATGGTTCGACGAGGGTATTCGGTGCCGCGAGTGCCATGATCGGGCTCGGGATACTGATCGGCATCAACGTGCTGAATGCCTTTGGCAAAGGGATGAAGAATACGGTGCTGGTCTACTCTGGCCTGAGCGGAATCGCGGCCGGGCTGCTGATCCTGACGTCGGTCGGCTTCGTGTGGACGACGATCGTTGGCAATCTCATCATCGGCTTCTCAGTGGCGGGGATTATCATTCCCGCGCAGACGATGATCCAGCAGGAGACGCCGCCGGCGTTGATGGGACGGGTCGGGTCGACCGTGATGTCGACTGTGTTTACAGGGCAGATTCTGGGGCTGATAGCGAGCGGTCTCCTGGCGCAGTATGTGGGCGTGCGGCAGGTCTTTGCGATTTGCGCCGGGCTGCTGGTGGTGCTGATCTTTATCGGCAAGTTATGGATGGAGCCGAAGGGCGAGGCGGCAGCGTAAAGCTAAGAGCAATCGATGACGAAGAAGGCCGCCTACTCGGGCGGCCTTCTTCGTCTTTCATAGATCGATTAGCGGACGCGGGCGTTGTGCTTGTCGCGATAGATGCGCTTCGACTCTTTATTCTGCTGACGGTTGATGGTCTTGCGATCCTGCCTGGTCAGGTGCCCGTTGTCCTGGGCGCGCATGCCGCGCTCTTCCTTGTTGATGCCAGCTTCCTGGTGCTCGATATGCCCGGTCTCGCGAGCGGTAAGTTGTCCACTCTTCACGCCGTTGCCGATGCGCTGCTGCTGGTCGGCCTTGCGCTGGTTGATGGTGGGCTGGGCGGGAGCCGGGGTCTGCGCAAAGGTACAGACGGGAGCGAGGATAAGTGCTGCAGCGAGGAGAGAGTGCTTGAAGTTCATCGGATTGGCCTCCGTATTATTGCGGCGCTTGGATCATGCTGCGACCGCTTACGAAGGGAATAGACACGATGGTTCGAGGTGTGTTGCGGCAATCGCAAAAAGTATATTTTTGTCGTTTGACGCAACTGTTCGTGAAGGATGGGGTAGCGAGGCTGTGTCTTTTGTCTCCCGACGGCACAGGCAGATTGCAGGTCAGACGGGTAGGAGCGTAGTAGCTTGGCTCAACCGGCGGGGGCATTCTTTGATTCAACATCGATCGAAAATCGCTCTTTGTGGGTCGCAGCCGCCGTGTAGAGAAGCATACGAATCGACCGGATGATGCGCCCCTGTCTTCCGATGAGCCTTCCAAGATCGCTCTTTGCTACTCGGAGGATGAACTGAGTTCCAGCGGCTTCGGGAACAACCTCCAGCTCGATCTCCGATGGAAACTCCGCTAACAGGTTTGCGGTTGCTGCAACAAAGGTGGTGACGGACGGTGGGAGTGAATCCAAATCACTGCTTGGGTCACTGGTCGGAAATAGATTGCGAGGGAGAGTCGTCACGGCTTCATTCTTCTCGGAGGTAATGTCCAGTTTCAGGCCCGTGACGCGGGAAGGACGGCCGTTTTCGTCATAGACACAGCGTCCTCTGGACTGAATCCAGCGATAGGAGTCGTCTGCCTGGCGAACGCGATAGTCGACGGAGAAGTCCTTTCCGGTTGCGATGCAGGCCATGACAGCATTATTGAGAACATCGATATCTTCCGGATGGAGCAAACGCTCATAGGCTCGATGCGGCGCTCCGGCTGCGGCGGCCTTTGGATCAATTCCATACAAGCTGGCTATCGTCTCATCGCCGAAGACAACGTTGTCTCTGAGGTGCCAGTCCCAGACCCCCACGCATCGGTTCACAGAGAGCGCCATCCGCAATCGCGCATCGGATTCAGCGAGAGCACGCATGGCCAGGACGTTTTCTGATATGTCTTCAAGCGTCCTAAAGATGCCAGCGACTTGTCCGTCTTCGTAGATCGGGCTCAGGGAATAATTGACGAAGACATCGACTGATCTGCCGTCTCTCCGGAACCCGTATGGGACGCTTTCGCCGTGAAAGGATTGTCCCGAATCCATCACAGATCTAAAGCGCTCCTGCTCTACCTTTGACCAGAACGGGCCCCACAGCGCTTCGACGGACAGCCCAAGGACTGCCGGTGGCTTTGCGCCCATCATCCGCAGGCTGGGGTCGTTGCAGATAAAGATCAGCTGTGGCCCCCAATAGACCGCCGCAGGGATCGGCGAACTAAGGACCACATTGACTACGGCGAGGAGAGTAGGCGACCACTTGTCGATAGAGCCAAGCGGCGATGTCTCCCACGCGAAGGAGCGTATCTCTTCCGCCATCTCGCCAATACCATAGATATGGCTGGAGGCAGCGCGCCGCGACCCCGCTTCCTCCACATCACGATCGAAACGACCGGTATTTTCCATGCCATCAATACTGCCTGCGCGTAAAGTGGCTGGCAAGTTTTTCCCGAAGATTTCAGAGATGTTCAACTCGCATCACTTACGCGAGGAGGTAAACGTAGGGTTTGACTGCTCCGGACCCCTAGAGACTTAGGGCCTCCCTTGCGGCTTGGAGGATGAGGTCTACTTCGGCGGCGCTGTGGGCAGTGCCTACGAAGGCGGCTTCGTATTGGGATGGGGGTAGCCACACTCCGGCGTCGAGCATGGCGCGGTGGAACTTCGCGAAGGCGGCGGTGTCGGAGGTTGCGGCGGTATCGAAGTTCGTGACCGGCGTGCCCGTAAAGAACCAGGTGAACATGCTGCCGATTCGGTTGGTGGTGAGCTTCACGCCTGCGTCTTCGGCGAGGGCGGCTACTCCGTTGGCGATAGCAGCGGTGATGGTGTCGATCTGCGGGTAGATTGTGTCCTTGTGGGCGATGAGGTGCTTCAGCGTAGCTATGCCTGCGGCCATGGCGAGGGGGTTGCCGCTGAGTGTTCCGGCCTGGTAGACGGGACCTAACGGGGCGAGAAAATTGACGATTTCAGCGCGGCCGCCAAAGGCTCCGCAAGGCAGGCCTCCGCCGACGATCTTTCCGAGCGTGGTGAGGTCGGGGGTGATGCCGTAGAGGCTCTGCGCGCCTCCTAGAGAAAGCCGGAAGCCGGTCATGACCTCGTCGAAGATGAGCAGAGCGCCGTGCTCGTGGGTGAGGGTGCGGAGGCCTTCGAGGTAGCCGGGCGCGGGTGGGATGGTGCCGGCGTTGCCGACGACCGGCTCGACGATGATGCAGGCGATCGCGCCGGGATGATTGGCGAAGGCGAGGCGGACGGCGTCGAGATCGTTGTAGGGCAGAGCGAGGGTGTGCATCGCGGTCTCTTCAGGGACGCCCGCCGAGCCGGGGATGCCGAAGGTTGCGACTCCCGAACCTGCCTTGACGAGCAGCGCGTCGGAGTGGCCGTGGTAGCAGCCCTCGAACTTGATGACAAACTTGCGACCGGTGTATCCGCGGGCGAGTCGGATGGCGGACATGCAGGCTTCGGTGCCGGAGGAGACGAAGCGGAGGCGTTCTACCGAGGGAAAGCATTTTGTAACCAGCTCGGCGAGGTCGGCTTCGCCAGCGTGGGACGCGCCAAAGCTAGCGGACTTTGCGGCGGCGGTATGGATGGCTTCGACGGCGGGCGGGAAGGCGTGGCCAAGGATCATGGGACCCCAGGAGCCGAACATGTCGAGATATTTGTTGCCGTCGGCGTCGTAAAGGTACGCGCCTTCGGCGTGGGTGACGAAGGGCGGGTCGCCACCGACGGCGCGGAAGGCACGGACGGGGGAGTCGACGCCGCCGGGGAGGAAAGATTCGGCACGGAGCTGGAGGGCGCGGGAGTTGGTGGTGAGGCGCGGCATGAACCCAGTATAGGGAATCAGGCTACTGCACTGTCGCGTCGAAGACTCCGGTTTCGATGGTGATGCCATGCTTCATCTGGATGATGACGCGGTAGGCACCGGGGGTGGGGAAGCCGTAGGGGAAGTCGACTGCGGGCGGCGTCGGGCCGGTGGACATGCCTTCCATTGCGCCCATGCTGCCGTTGGCGATGTCGAGCGCCGCCATCGCGGCGGAGCCTTCGGGATGGGTGTGGGCGAAGACGGTGCCGTCGTCTTTTACGAAGGCGGCGTGGCCCGTCATGCCCATGTACGGCTGCATGTCTTTGGCTGGCGTGCCGTCTGGTGCGAGGAGGCGGAAGTGCAGGCTGTAGGCGGTGCTCGCGGTCAGGTTGGCCGGCTTGTCCCAGACCATGATGCAGCCGTCGGGGAGCTTGTAGCTCGCGCCAAGTGGGCCGGAGGAGATGGGGGCGGGTGTGGCAGAGGCGTCGTCGGGGCCGGCGGGTGTGGCGGCGAGGCCAGCGGGGACGTCGATGGTACTGACCAGCGTCTCGGGGAATCCGTTGGCGTGGACTACGTCGCCGTAGAGCTTGTAGGTGCCGGGAGGCATGACAGGCAGCGACATGCGGAAGTCGCCGCTTGATACCAGTTCGGGGTGGAGATGGAAGACGGCGTCCATCTGCGGTTGGCGGATCGCGTAGAGGTGCATCAGGTGGTTGTGGTCAGGGAGGAAGTCGGAGTTGGAGCGGTCGTTTCCGCTATAGTCGGCGGAGTAGCTGGTGCGGAAGGGCTTGACGGTCAGGTCAAGCTGGTCGCCGGAGAGCTTAGCCTGAGTGACGAGCGGGTGGTAGATGTCTTCGCTGTAGTCGGCGGCTTCTACGTTCCACCACTTCGCTCCCTCGTAGACGAGGAAGACCATGACGGCGAGGCTGGCGGCGAGGGCGATGAGGCCTCGGCGGCGGAGCGATGGCGTAGGTGTGGCTCCGGGAGCGAGGCGTGATTCGCGGATGGCGGCGGCTACGACTCCCGCCATGGAGACGACCAGAAAAACACCAAGGAGAGCGAGCGGGATGCCGAGGCTGCGCTCCATCTTGAGGGTCGAGAGCGCGACTGCGGGGACAGGGATGGAGGTGGCCTGGTGGCCGCTGGGGCCGTCGATGGCGAAGCGGACCTGCCAGGAGCCGGAGGCCATGAGCCAGACTCCGCCGGTGTAGAAGTTGGGGTCGGTGTCGGAACGCTTGAGGATGTCAGCGGTAGGCGGATGGCTGGCGGCCTCGCCGGTGAGGGGAGTGGGCGTGATGGAGAGAGTCGTGATGGGAGCGCCGGTGGCGCGGACTTCGACTGTTGCGACGCCGGGGATGACGACAGGCGGGCGGATGGTGATGAAGAGCTTGTAGGGGCCAGCGGAGACCTGCTCGAAGACGTCTTTGCTGCCGAGGTGGGCGTGGGCAGGCGGCACAGCGATAAGCGCGAACAGGAGAAGCAGCCAGAGCCGCTTCATCGCTGCACCGTCTTCATCCAGCCACCGAAGCGGAGGCCGGCCCAGGTGCCAATCATGCCGTAGACGCTGGCCCAGGCGAGGGCCTTGGCAAGCACGATGCCGGTGGCGGGGTGATAGAAGAGGCGCAGGCGGGAGAAGTTATCGGCGCGGGCGTAGTAGCCGAAGTAGCCGGTGCCGAAGAAACGGTTCTCGCTGGCCTTCGAGAGCAGGAAGTTGGCGAAGGACCACTCCACCGCGACCAACAGGCCGGTGAAGACGATGCCGGAGACGATAGCGATCTGCCACGCCTTCCAGTTGCGGGTGCGCTGCCAGAGGAGATCGAGCGCGAGGGCGGGAACGATGAGCAGCACCGGGAAGTTCGCCGGCACCATGTGCGTGACCGGGTAGTAGACCGGGCCGAGCTTCGGCGTGGCTGGAAAGAGCGGGAGGATGAGGATCTCCGCGATGGTAAAGGCCATGTAGAGAGCAGCTGTGATGGTCGAAGCCCAGGGATGGCCGGAGGCGCGGGCGATCAGCGCGAAGACGATCGGCATGGCAATGCCCATGGTGATGTACGCGAGGCGGGAGTGGAGTTGCACGTTGGCGGTGAACTCGAAGAGGAAAAACATCTGGCCGACGACCATGAGCCCGCCGAGGTAGAGGAAGAGACCGCGGAGGCTGAGGTAGCTGGACTCGCTTCGAGCGTCGGCGTGGGCACGGTTCATCGCGGCGAGGATGAGGAACATGATGCCTACGGCGACTCCGCGGATGCCGAGGATGAGCAGCGTGTGCGGCGGGCTGACGATCTTCACATCGAGACCGTAGGCCGCGTGCCACCAGTTGTCGAAGGGCGCGGAGACGATCATGGCGATGCCGCCCCAAGCGGCGATGAACGCTCCGAGGGGAGCGCGGAAGCCGAGGACGTTGACGGAGACATCTTTCAGGGCGGCTGACTTGCCGAAGGTGGTCGCGAAGATCAGATAGCCGCAGATGACGGCGGCGATCACCCCGCAGGCGTAGATCGCCATATGCGCGGGCGTGAGAAAGGAGTCGCGACCGATGGAGCGATGCCAGGAGACATCCCACGCACCGCCGATGGACGCGGAGGTGACAGCCGCAACGCCGAACCAGATGTACCAGGGGACGGAGGCCGTGCGGCGCGTGGCGATTGCTCGAGGCGAAGTGGCGGCTGCGTATTCGGACGCGCCTGCTGGATGAACGGAACCGACGGAGGTAGACATGCTGGGTGCCTCGTAATCAGTGAAATTTGGGGCCCGCGCTGGCCTTTATCGTATACCTGCCGCTCATGCGGAAGCAGACTGCGACTGGCGCGGTGCACGGTTGTGGCGGCACATCCGATTCCGGCATTGACTCGTATACGAGACACCCAGGGGATAAGTTCATTGCGAATTGCGGCGCAAGCCATTGAAAGACCGGAAGCGCGAGCGTATTTCCGGGGATTTGACGGACTACTTTTACAAGTTTCCAGCTCCCTCCCTGCTAGACTTGAGCTTCCTTACACACGCGGTTCGCGAACATTTGAGAGGTAAAGCTCCCTTGCCGGACGAGACAATTTCAGCCCTTCCTGAGGCCCTCCCGCCTTCTGAGTCGCATGATGCTGCACCGAAGACGCGCAGCAAAGCTGCGTCTGTAAGCTATGCCGATGCCGGCGTGGATATCACCAGCGGTGAACGGAGCAAGCAGCGCATTAAGATGCTTGCCCGGAAGACGTTTAACAAGCAGGTCCTGTCGGAGATTGGCGGATTTGGCGGGCTGTTTGCGCTGGATCTCGAGAAGTTTCCGCAGCCGGTGCTGGTCTCCTCGACCGATGGCGTCGGAACGAAGTTGAAGGTCGCCTTCGAGCTCGGCATCCACCATACCGTCGGGCAGGATCTTGTGAACCACTGCGTGAACGACATCGCGGTGCAGGGCGCAACGCCGCTGTTCTTCCTCGACTACCTGGCGACGGGCAAGCTGGCGGACATGACTGTCGAGACGGTCGTTCAGGGCATCAGCGAGGCCTGTCGCGCCAATGGCTGCGCCCTGATTGGCGGCGAGACGGCGCAGATGCCGGGCTTCTATGGCGATGGCGAGTATGACCTTGCAGGGACGATCATCGGCGCGGTGAATCGCGACAAGATCATTACGGGAGCGAATATTCAGATTGGCGATGTGCTGCTGGGGCTGCCTTCGAACGGGCTGCATACCAATGGCTACTCGCTGGCGCGGAAGCTGCTGTTTGAGGTGGCGAAGTACGGCCCCGATCAATACGTCAATGAGTTGAAGGACAAGACCGGCGCGGCGCTGATGCGGACGCACCGCAGCTATCTGGGCGTGATCAAGAAGCTGACGGCGGCGGAAGTTGTAAGCGGGATGGCGCACATCACCGGTGGAGGCATCACGGACAACCTGCCTCGGATTATTCCGAAGGGCATGGGCGCGGTGGTCGACCTGGCGAGTTGGACGGTGCCCCCTCTGTTTGAACATCTGCAGCAGCTTGGCAATGTGGACCAGGACGAGATGATGCGGACGTTCAACATGGGCATCGGGCTGATCTGCGTGATTCCGGCGGAGCTGGTGAAGAAGACCAAGGCGATTCTGAATCGGGCGAATGAGCGGCACTGCATTATTGGAAGGATTGTTCGGGGCGAGCGGAAGGTGACGTACAACTGATGCATCCGGCATCGATATCTGGGGTAGTCCCAATCGACCGGATGCGTGCCGAAGATGAAGAAGAGCAAGCCCTCCTTCATGCACTCTTTGAGAAAGCGAAGCAGTTCTTAATCAGCCATGAGTGGTGCTTCGGCGTAGGCGAAGCATACTTCGGCGACGGAATAGGCGGAGTCATTGGGATATTCCTCTTAGAGTTGGCACCAGTATCTGACAACGTCGATCAGTGGCTATGGGTAATAGTCGGTGACATACCCTCGGCTTATCTCGTGGTCGACGAGTGTCCAACGCCTGTTGAAGCTTTAGAGACCTACATAGAGCTCATGCGCGAGTGGGTTGCATTGGCTTATGAAGGTAAGGCATCTCCTGAAGTTTTTCCGGTCGTAGCTGCACCGACGCCTGAACATGCGGAAATGCTTGATGGACGACTTAAGACGTTTGAAAACTGGATCGAAACGGAATCGTTAGGAAGAAGATCACATTGAAAAAACTAGGTATTCTCCTCTCCGGACGTGGTTCTAACTTTCTCGCGATTGCCAATGCGATCCGGCTTGAAACCATCAAAGATGCTGAAATCGCGGTAGTGCTCTCGAACAAGGAAGATGCACCGGGGCTCGCGGTTGCGCGGGAGATGGGTATTCTTGCAATCGCTATTCCCTCCGCAGGCAAAAATCGCGCGGAGCACGATGCCGCGATGATCTCGGAGTTGCAGGCCAACAACGTCGATCTGGTCTGCTTGGCGGGGTATATGCGGATCATCTCGCCGGAGTTTGTGGCGGCGTTTCCGGACCGGATTCTGAATGTTCATCCTTCGCTGCTGCCGTCGTTTCCGGGACTTGAGGCGCAGACGCAGGCGCTGGAGTTTGGCGCGAAGGTGGCTGGATGCACGGTCCACTTTGTGGATGAGCACGTGGACCACGGGGTGATCGTGCTGCAGAAGACGGTGGCTGTGGAGGATGACGATACGGCGGAGACGCTGTCGGGGCGGATCCTTGAGCAGGAGCACCTGGCGTATCCGGAGGCGATTTCGCGGGTGGTGAGCGGGGAGTATCGCATCTTGGGACGGCGGTACTTGAAGGCCACCTAACGGGTGATAGAGCGCAGGAATGGCGATGGTAGGCTATCGCTACGGAGTCTGCCATGGCCACCACAGCACTGATCTCTCTCGCTGCGTACATGCAAACCACGTACCGGCCCGATCGTGAATACATCGATGGAGAAGTGCGGGAGCGCAATGTCGGCGAGTGGGAACATGTACGGCTTTTGGCTCTATTTGCAGGCTGGTTCGGTTCGCAAGAGACGAATTGGAGCGTAGTGTCTGCGATTGCGTGGCGCACGCAGGTCTCTGAGACCCGGGTGCGGGTTCCGGATTTGGTGTTGGTGAAGATAGGGCCGCAACCGGATGTGTTGGTCTATGCTGCGGCACTTATTGTTGAGATTCTTTCCCTGACGATACCTACGCGGACACCCAGGAGCGCGCCGCGGACTATCGCCGCATGGGTGTCCATACGGTCTGGATCATCGACCCGAAGACACGCACAGGGCGCTACTGCGTCGATGACTCTTGGACGGCGGCTGAGCGGCTGATTGTTCCTGGCACGCCAGTCTTCGCCGATCTCAACGATCTGTTTGCGAAGCTCGACCGCAAGCAGTCCTAGAACTGCCGCCCGTGGGTCTCGGGCACAGCGAACATGAGTGCTCCTAGAAGGAAGAGCAGCAGCATGTAGCGCACCATGGTGGGGGTGCTGGGCTTCTCCGGGGCAAAGCCGGTGAAGGTGCGCCACGCCATGCCGCCCGCGATGAAGAGGAAGACACCTTCGTGCAGGATGGCGTAGAAGACAATCGCCGCGACGAGGATGAGGCCGCGCTGGGTGCGGTTGAGGGCGTGGGTGGCCTGGGCTCCGTCGAGACCGAGGAGGGGCACCAAGTTGATGAGATTGATCCAGGCACCGGTGTACGCGAGCGCGGCCCATAGGGAGTTGGTGGTCTCGGCCTCCTGCGGGCCGATTGCACCTCCGCGAGCGAAGTAGACTCCCGCGCAGACTGCGGCGGCGAGCAGACCGAAGAAAGGGCCGGCGAGGGCGATCGCTGAGAGGGTGTCGAGATCGACGCCCATGCTATACCAGCGGACGTAGGCTCCGAGACCGGGGAGAAAGACTGGCAGATCGACCTTCAAGCCTCGGCGGCGAGCGGCGACGTAGTGGCCGAACTCGTGGATCATGATGGAAAGCGTGAAGCCGAGGCCGAACTTCCATCCAAAGATAGCCCAGTAGAGGCCGAAGAACGCGAAGAAGCTGAGCAGGAATTTGAACTTGAAGATGACGAAGATGAGCGACTTCGCCTTGGCCAGGAAGAAGACGATCGGGGCGAGTGGGCCGAGGCGGCGAGTCCACTTGGCTTTGCTTTCTTCGGCGGCTTTGCCGCGATCGTCGATCGCCTGGATGCGGGCTTCGATGCCTTCGACCTGCTTGGTTCCGGCGGGAATCCATTCCAGCATGGAGGTCCAGGTGGCGCGGGCTTCGGCCCACTTCTGCTGCTGCTCCTGCTGGGTCGCTATCGATGCGAGCAGGCGCAGGTGGCTGGAGTAGACGATAGTCTGGCAGTCCGGGCAGGCGAGGGTACCTTCGGGCAGCCAGTGGCTGCACTGCGGGCAGTTGTGGATGGGCTCGGGTGTGGCGACAGTCGGATTGGGTGGAACGGAAGATGCTGTGGCTTCAATCACGGAGTTCGGCAGAAAAGGCCTCTGGCTCTATGTTATCCGTTTCTCAGCGGCTGGCTACTGCGGAAGACGTCGGTCAGCAGTCATGCGCCAGGCGAAGCGGATGCCGATGAATAGGATGAAGAGGCCGATAAGGCCACTGCCGACGTTCCGTTGAAGCCTCAGAATGGGCGACGCGATGCCGTACTCAGCAAGCGCGAACATCCCACGGGCACCAATATGAGATAGGTCGGCACCTTTTTTGTGAAAGGCCCAGAGTATCTCGGGAACTGCAGCCATCGACACCCCGATGTAAGTGAGCACGGCGGAGGCGATCTGGAACTTTCGACCGCCCAGTCCCTGCGTCGCGTGAAGCATCGCCTTGCCTACGAGATAACCTACGCCGACGGCGAAGTAGCCGATCACGATGTTTGTGAGGATCGTAAACGCGGCGTAGAGAATGCTGCCGACGATGGCGGCTGCAATGCCATAGGTGATGGCGTGGACAAAACGGACGTGGTCGGCACGTTCTTCGAATGTCTCGACGTCGCCGCTGACGATCTGGTCGGGATGCTGGCCGACATATTCAGCTTTGTCGAAATCGGGCAGGTTGGAGGACATCAGTTTTCCTTCGCGTGCAGGGTGAGTTTCGCGAAGGATAGCATCGCTGCCCGTAAGGCTAGCAATAAAGATTCGGTAGAGGCAGGTGTCCTGCCGGACGGGCCCGCTGCTCGCGGGGCGGTCACTTCGTGACTCGTATACCGCTTCGCGTGGCAAAAACTTTAGGTTTGCTGGCCGGGGGCGGCTGCGTCCTTCGCATCGCTGAGCGTTACCTTGATCTCCATCTTTTTCTGTCCGCGAAAGATCGTCAGCGTCATGACGTCGCCGGCACGGTGCGAGTTGATGGCGGCGGAGAGGTCCTGCGCGTTGGTGATGTCCTGCCCGTCGGCTGCGACGATAAGGTCGCCACCCAGCATGACGGGCGTGTTGCCCTGGTAGACACGCTGGGTTCCACCTTTGAGGCCAGCTTTCTCGGCTGCGCCGCCCGGGACGACCCTCTGGACGATGACGCCATAGTCGGCGGGCAGGCCGATCTGCTGGGCTACGTCGGGGCCGATGGGGAAGATGACGACGTCGAGCGACGGACGGCGCACGCGGCCATACTTTTCGAAGTCGGAGAGGACCTGCTTGGCGGTGTCGATGGGGATGGCGAATCCGATGCCGGAGGACTGGTCGGCGCCGTTGCTGGCGATCAGGGTGGTGATGCCGATGACCTCGCCGCGGGAGTTGAGCAGCGGGCCGCCCGAGTTGCCGGGGTTCACCGAGGCGTCGGTCTGGATAGCGTCTTCGATGGGGTTGCCCTGCGGGCCTTTGATTGACCGGATAGCTGAGATGATGCCGCGGGTCATCGTCCCGCTGAGGCCGAAGGGATTTCCGATCGCATAGACGCGCTGGCCAACGATGAGGCCGGTGGAATCCGACAGCGTCGCCGGGACAAGATTCGGAGCATCGATCTGGAGTAGGGCGAGATCATGATTCTTGTCGACGACGACGACGCGGGCCTTGTACTTGTGCTTGTCGGAGAGAGTGACTTCGACGCGCTGGGCGTTGTCGATGACGTGGTTGTTGGTGAGGATGTGGCCCTGCTTGTCGAGGATGAAGCCGGAACCCTGGCCCTGCTGGGGTACGGAACCGTAGAAGAAGTCGAAGGCGACGGCGGTGCTGGTGATGTTGACTACCGACGAGAGCGCCTTCTTGTAGACGGCGATGTTCTGCTGCTCTTCTGTGTCGAAGGAGGGAGCGGCGGAGGCTTCGGTGAGCTCGAAGGTGCCATTCGGGCCGGTGGCGCTGGCGGTGCGGGTGGCGTCCGGTTCAGGGATGTTCAACGCACGATGAACCATGGGAGCGAACGCGCCGCTGGAAACGAAGTGCGTGGTGACGTAATAGAAACCCGAAAGCAGCAACAGAACCAGCAGAACGCGGCGCAATTTCATGGCTTTATTGTAGCGATTTTAGGGGTTGGTTGAGTTTTGGGCGGCTACGAGCAACAGGGGCCAGAGTTGGTCAACCTGCCATTCGAGTTCGGTAAGCGCGCCCTTGTTGGTCAGCACGTAGTCGCAGAGCGACGCCTTCTGTTCGTCGGGGATTTGCTGGGCGATGCGGCGGTGTGCTTCGGCCTCGAGCGCCGCGTGCTCCGTGTCGGGGAGCTGCCGTCCAGCAGCGGTGCGGGCGATGAAGCGGGCGATGCGGAGCTCTTCCGGTGCAGTGATGAGGATCAGCTTATCGAAACGTCTGCGCCAGCCGTCTTCGCCGCCAAACTTTGTCTCGAAGATGAGCGCGGATTCGACGATGACAATCGCGTGAGGATCGCGGGCGAAGATGGCGTCACACAGTACGGTCTGCCGATCGATCGTCGCTGGATGGACGATGGAGTTCAGTTCCTCAACGCGGCCACCCGAGAAGGCGAGCTTCGCCAGAGCAGGGCGGTTCAAGGTGCCATCCGAGAGCAGAATGCCCGGGCCGAAGCTGGCTACGATGGCGTCGAAGACGGCCTCACCGGGCTGCATCAGCAAACGGGCAATCTCGTCGGCGCTGAGAATGTGAGCGCCAAGCGCCGCGAAGAGGGAGGCGGCGGTCGACTTGCCACTGCCCAGCCCCCCTGTCAGCCCGACGCGGAGCACCTCTAGGCCTTCTTGGCTGGCAGACCGCGGCGCAATTTTGCAGCGGTTACCGTGTTCTGCATCAGCATGGCGATGGTGAGAGCTCCGACACCACCGGGTACAGGCGTGTAGGCTCCTGAGACCTTGAAAGCTGCCGGGTGGATGTCACCGACTACAACCGATCCGCGCTTGGCGAAGGCCTCGAGACGGGTTGGATCGTCGCCGAAGAAGTCCTGGACCTCCGCCGGTTCAGTTACGCGGCTGATGCCGACGTCGATGAGCACAGCACCGGGCTTGACCATGTCCTTCGTCACGAAACCGGGACGACCGATGGCTGCGACCAGGATGTCCGCACTCCGGGTGAAGCTGGCGAGGTCCTTCGTCTTGCTGTGGCAGACGGTCACCGTCGCCGAGGCGTTGATGAGCATCACGGCGGCGGGCTTGCCCACGATGTCGGAACGGCCCAGCACTACGGCATTTTTGCCCGCAACGGGAAGGTTGCTGCGCTTCAGAATCTGCATGATGCCGGCGGGCGTGCAGGGCGCGAGGCCGGGCTGGCCGCTCTGCAGGCGACCGGCGTTGATGGGATGGAAACCGTCTACGTCCTTTTCCGGTACGACGGAGTCCAGCACGCGGCGGGTGTCTACATGCTTTGGCAGCGGAAGCTGGATGAGGATACCGTCGATCTCGTCGCGGGCGTTCAGGCTGGCGACCATGGCCAAGAGCTCTTCGGTGGTGATCGATGCTGGCGGCGTCGCCATCTCGCTGTAGATGCCGAGCTCGCCGCAGGTCTTTACCTTGCTTCGGACGTAGATTTGCGAGGCGGGGTCTTCGCCGACCAGGATGACGGCGAGACCGGGCTTGATGCCCTGGGCCGCAAGCTCCTGCACTTCGACGCCGACTTCGGACTTGATCGAACCGGCGATGGCTACTCCATCTAGAAGGAGAGGAGTGGATGGAGTATCAACGCTTGAAGGGCTCAACTGTTCAGAAAGGCTCATGTGTGTATGGTATCGCGACAGGGTCGAGCACTTCAGAGCGGGTTCTACAATAACGGGATGACCGCATCCATCGGCAGGCAGGAGTCGCGACTTCGGTCGCTTGATCAGCATCTGACCGGCCTGCTTCGCTGTCCGGTCTGCCGGGGATCGCTTGCGGTCACAGATCTCCCGCCTCACCAACGGATCACCTGCCTGCAGTGCGGACGCTGCTATCCCGTCTTGGACGACCTTCCGGTTCTTATACCGGGGAGGGCGTCTCTCAACCCTCCGGCAACCCCAGACCCATCCCCAACGGACGATACCGCATCACACTGAGGGTTGAGCGTTACGAAATTGCTCTTCGATCGCGATGAATGCTTCCCGCTTCTCAAGAGGGGAGGCGATTCTCCCGATATGCACTCCAATAAGTACGTTACGGGCCTCGTCGCCGGTAAAGGGGGCTGCGTCTATCGAAGCTTTTCCATCTTTGGCAAGTTCAGCACATGAAACTTCCAACCCGTCAAAATCCCTCTACCAGAGCTGCAATCCGAACCCGACTAAACGCTCGTACACCTATAGCCGGAACAGGCGAACACAAAATATTCTTCCCAGAGGCGACCCATATGGCACATCTCCCCGCTTCGATCACCATTGAAAAGTTCCCCACTACAGAGCTGTCCGAACTCCGAGAAGAATTGTTGCAGGCGGGACTGGACTCCCGGCAGTCTGCGGAGCTGATAAGTAGCTTTCTCACGATTCGCGGATACGGCGTATCCCTTGACGAAGCCTCAAAAGCAGTAACTGGTCATGAGGTCTTATTTGGGCCTCTGCAGCGGATGCAGGAGACCCTAGAGAGGGTCGCAGTGCTGATGTAGAGAGCTGGGCGGGATCGACCTGGATGGGCAGGCACTGGCAGAGTCCATCAAGATTCTCTAACGTCTGAGGATGGGTTCTTTTCTCTCGCCTGCACCGGCTCGATGGCTGACAGGTTGCCAGTACCTGATTTTCTTCGCATGTACCTGGGCATCGTTCGCGTGCGCTCAAGGACAAAACGCGCCGACTCCTGTTACAGCACAGCCCACTCCCAGTTCGGCTAGTTCGGCTGCGTCTGCGACCGGTGAAAAGCACGATACGCCAGCGAACCCTTCATCTCGGCAGGCGGGACCGGCTGCGCAGGGGGGTTCGACCAAAGCGGCTGCGGGTGGCGTTTCTTCTCCGCCATCCACCGCTGCTGCCCTTCCCCCTGTAAAGCCAGTTGGCCGGCCATCGATCGGGCTTGCTCTGGGAGGCGGCGGAGCTCCAGCGATGAGCGAGATCGGCGCGCTCGAGTGGTTCGAAGAGCACCACATCCCCGTCGACATGATTGCTGGAACCAGCATGGGCTGCATGGTGGGTGCCCTCTACTCTTCCGGAAAGACTATCGACGATTTGAAGCGCGTAATGGACGATGGAGTCTTTAACTCTGTCTTCCGCTTCCAGTCTTCCTTCCAGAGCCGCAGTTTCCGTCGCCGCGAGGACAGCCGCGACCTGCCCAATGCGCTGACGATTGGATTGCGACACGGCGTCTCCTTCCGTAACTCGCTGCTGACTGATCAAGGGCTGAACGCCTTCCTGGATCGACAGTTCCTGCGCTACTCCGACCAGACCGACTTCAACTCAATGCCTATCCCGCTGCGCTGCCTGGCCACCGACCTCAACGACGCCAAGACGGTGACGTTTGCGCGGGGCTCGCTTCCCGACGCGGTGCGGGCGTCAGTATCGCTGCCGGGGATCTATCGGCCCTTTGCGATGAATGGCCATGAGTACGTCGACGGCGGTGTGCTCGAGAATCTTCCCACCCAGACGATTCACACCATGAAGGCCGATGTGGTGCTGGCGGTCAGTCTCCCGCTCTCGCCCGTCGGCAAGGGGGACCTCGACTCCATCGTCGGCGTGCTGCAGCGCAGTTTTTCCGTCGCGATCGAAGACAGCGAGGCACGCTCGCGCAAGCTGGCCGACGTTGTGATGACACCGGATATCTCGGGCTTCGGAGCGGCGGATTATCTGAAGACGATTGACTTGGCGAAGCGGGGATACGCCGCCGCTGAGGCGCAGAAGGCGGCGCTACTGAAGTACACTCTGCCGGACGACCAGTGGGCCGACTACGTGGCCGAACGTCAAGCTCGACGGCGAGGACCGGCGGGAACCATTCTGCGGGTTCGGGTGAAGTCACCGAACAAAGACCTGACCCGCGCCGTGGAGCGCAGCTTTCAGCCGCTGATCGGGCAGCCAGTCAACACCACCAAGATCGATGGACTGCTGGACGAAGTTCGCGGCGACGGGCGCTATGACGCGGACTATAGCGTGAGCTACGACCCCGCATCGGAGACGCAGCCGAGCATCCTGGTCACAGTGGCGGACAAGAAGATGGGGCCGCCGTTTCTGCTGGTGGGCGCGAACGTCGAAGCGCAAACCGGCGGCGTCACGCGAGCAACGCTGGAAGGTATCCTGCTCGACCAGGACCTGGGCGGATATGGCTCTGAGCTGCGCACGCATATTAAGGCGGGCTTCCTGACCGAGTTGAACAGCGAGTACTACCGGGCGCTGCCTGCCTTCGGAACCTCGCACAGTGGGAGGCTCTTCGCCGCACCACGCATCGACCTGTTGCGTGAGCCGTTCTACATCTACCAGAACCAGCGTCGTATCGCTGAGCGCCAACTGGAGAACGGCGGAGGCGGGGTCGACATTGGATGGAGCAACAAGGGCAGCCGCGAGTTCCGCCTGGGATGGGAGATGGCAGGAATTCGCTGGGAGAGTGTCGTTGGCACGGACGGGCGGCCGGACATCTCGGGGTCGATGCAGCGCGTGCGAGCGCAGTACATCTACGACAATGAAGACCGGGCACTGGTGCCGCAGTTCGGTCTGCACTCGGTCACGCGCGTGGGGTATCTCTACAACGCTACCGAGAGCGAGAACGCTCCGGAGATCACGACCAACAATACCTATGCTCACCAGGTGGGGAAGAACCTCTTCGTGATGGGCGGGCAGGCGGGGACCCTCTTTAACAGGAATGTCGCGGAGCCGTTTCGGTTTACGCTGGGCGGGCCGTTGAAGCTTTCGGCCAGCGCCATCGATGAGTATCGCGGGACGGACTACTACCTGCTCCAGCCGTCGTTCCTACGCCGCATCGCAACGCTGCCACCGCCGCTGGGGCAGAGCATCTACCTCGGGCTTTCGTACGAAGCTGGGCAGATGTACGCTCCGCATACGCCGACGATCACGCGGCAGAATGTCCTCTTTGGCATCGTCGCGGAGACACCGCTGGGGATCGTCACGCTGGCACCGGCGATCGGGGATGGTGGACACCGGAAGTTTGTATTTACACTGGGCCGGTTCTTCTAAAAGCAGATGCGGATGGAGGCGCCGATGAAGACCGTCAAGCTGATCTCCTTCCATCCCGACGTATCGGGCCATGCTGCCCTGCTCAAGCAACCCGGTGCCACCGTGGACTCTGCGCCGTTGGTTCGCACCTCCGCCGTGGTCGGCGAGATGGCGAACCTTAATCCAGCCGCCCTCGTGCTCGATCTCGACAAACTCCCCTCCAACTCGCGCGAGATTGCTCTCATGCTCCGTGCAAGCAAATTGGCGCGGCACATCCCCATCCTCTTCGCCGGGAAGCTTTCGCCGGATGCCGATGGCTCGCTGCCCGACAAGTTCGCTCGCCTCCGGTCTGAACTTCCCGACATTCCCTACACCACGTGGCCTGACGCGGCGAAGGCTCTTGGCGCGCTACTTAGATCTCCGGCTACCAGGCCACCCATCGTCCCGGCCCAACGCACCTACACGGCATCGCTTCCTCAGAAGCTCGGCATCCTCTCCGTCTCAGACAAATCAAAACCGAAGCCGAAGCAGATCGCACTGCTGGCTGCGCCCGACGAGTTCCCTGCTCTGCTCGGCGACCTTCCGGAGACGGTCTCGTTCACGACTCGCATCGGCGCGAACACCCACCTCGCCATCTGCTTTGTCCGCTCGCTGGGTGACCTTCCCGGCCTCTTCGACCTTCTGACCTACAACCTTCCGGAAGGCGCCTCCGCGTGGGTGGTCTATCCCAAGGGCGCTCCGAAGCAGCAGCGCGAGCTCAATGAGAACGACGTGCGCAAAATTGGCCTCGCTTCTGGCCTTGTGGACTACAAGATCTGCTCCATTGACGGCAACTGGTCGGCGATCAAGTTTGCGCGGCGCAAGAAGGGTTGACTGCCGGTCATCGCCGAGCTGCCGCGACGGGTGATAATCATTGCATGTCTTTGTGGACCCCGACTGACTGGCCCCAGCGCCTTGCCGAACTGCAGGCTGCCAAAGGTGAACTGAAAGAAGCTCCTCTGCGGCGCGATGTCCGCTCGCTGGGAATGTTGCTAGGCGATGTGCTGCGCGAGCAGTCCGGCCCGGCGCTCTTCGACGCGGTGGAAGAGCTTCGCCGCACAGCTATTGGGCGCCGGGAAGCGGAGCAGTCCGGCGACTCCCAGGCCGCTGCCAGCAGCCAGCTGCAGCAGGCGCTGTTCAGCGTTCACAAGTACGCCGATGACCCGCTGACGGCGTATCAACTGGCTCGCGCCTTCAGCCTCTACTTCGAACTGATCAACCTTGCGGAGACCAATCACCGCAAACGCCGGAGGCTGGCGAACCAGCTCGATGAGACGAGCTCGCGAGAGAACACGATCCAGCGCGGCAGTCTGCGTGGGACCTTGCGCCAACTGAAGGCAGCCGATATCTTGCCGGATAAGGTCCTCGACCTCCTGGACAAGGTGTGCATCTACCCGGTCTTTACGGCGCACCCGACGGAGGTCGCGCGGCGCTCCGTGATGTTCAAGCGGCGACGGATTTCGGATCTGCTCGAACAGCTCGACCGCGTCCCTTTGCCTGCGGCGCAGATGGATGCCCTGGAACGCGACCTTACGGCCGAGATCACGGCGCTGTGGCAGACCGACGACGTGCGCAGCGCACGGCCCACGGTGCGCGATGAGATTCGCATGGCGCTCGACTACTATGAGTCGTCGCTCTTCGACACGCTTCCGGTGCTGTACAAGGAGGTCGCCTCCGCGCTCTCAGCCGAGTATGATCTGCTGCCCGAGATCACCGAACTCCCCATCCTGGTGCGCTTTGGATCGTGGATAGGCGGCGACCGCGATGGCAATCCGTTCGTCACACCGCCGCAGACCCGCGAGGCGCTGGCGATGTCGCATGACCTGCTGATGCACCACTACCTGCGCCGCATGCAGACGGTCTTCGACCAGCTTGGCAGCTCGACGCAGCAGGCGCCGGTCTCTGACGCGCTGAACGCAAAGCTGGAGGAGTATCTCGACAAGCTGCGGACGGCCAACCAGAACGCGCTGGCCGAGCGCTTCCCGATGGAACGCACGCGGCTGCTGCTGGCCTGCATTATGATGCGGCTGGGGGGCGTGGCGCAATCGAGCGCGCAGTTGACGATCGCGCAAGGGCCACCGGCGCTCGCGCCGTATACGCGGGCTGCCGACCTGCTTGCCGACCTGACGCTGATCCGCGAGTCGCTGGTCGAGAACCGTGGCGTGCGGCTGAGCGAGCTTCTGATCGATCCGCTGCTGATGGAGGTCCGCACGTACGGGCTGCATCTACAGGCGCTCGACATACGTCAGCATGCGAAGGTACATGCGAAGGCCATCGAAGAGCTTGCAGCCTGGAAGCAAGGTGGAGATTCGTTGGAGCTGCCGCCATCGCTCTCCGCGCAGACGCAGGAGGTGCTGGACACCTTTCGCACCATCGCTGATCTGAAGCGACAGTATGCGCCGGAGGCGATTCGCCAGTACGTCATCAGCGGCGCGACGTCGGCTGAAGATGTGCTCCGCGTGCTTTGGCTGGCGAGGCTGGGCGGCGTGCGCGTTGAGGCTGCTACGGATGAGGCTGGCTGCGACCCGGGGCTCATGCCAGTTCCGTTGTTTGAGTCCATTGAAGACTTGCAAAACGCGCCCGCAATCTGTCGCCAGCTGTGGACGAGCGAAGCCTACAAGCCGCTGCTGGAATCTTGGGGCCACCGGCAGGAGGTGATGCTGGGCTACTCCGACTCAAACAAGGATGGCGGCATGATCGCCAGCACCTGGGAGATCTTCAAGGCGCACCGGGCGCTGCATGATGTAGCTCGCGAGTGCGGCGTGAATCTGCGGCTCTTCCATGGTCGCGGCGGCACGGTGGGCCGCGGCGGTGGACCGACGCATCGCGCCATCTTCGCGCAGCCGATCGACAGCTTCAACGGCGAGTTGCGCATCACCGAGCAGGGCGAGGTCCTGAACTGGAAGTACTCCGACGTGGTCCTTGCGGAGCGCAATCTGGAGCTGATGATCGCCGCCTCTCTCGACGCGCTGGCGCGTCCCGACGCGATCCTGCAAGGTGTCGCCGCAGCCGATCCGGCAACGTATGTGCCGCGCTTTACTGGCGAGCTTCTTCCCGCGTGGGAAAAGATCATCGACGAGCTGTCGGAGACTTCGTATAACTTCTACCGTGCGGAGATCATCGACAACCCGGAGACTTTCACCTACTTCGAACAGGCCACTCCGATGGCGGAGCTCGAACACGCCCGCATCGGATCACGGCCTGTGCGCCGCACGGGCAAGCGGACCTTTGCCGACCTCCGGGCCATACCGTGGGTCTTCGGATGGATGCAATCACGACAGCTGGTTCCGGCGTGGTTTGGGGTCGGACACGCTCTTGAGCGATTCGCTAGCCGCCCCGGCGGCCTCGCCCAGCTTCAGAGCATGACGGCGAGCTTCCCGCTTTTCATCGACGTCGTCCGCAACGTGGAGGTCGCACTGGCGAAGGCGGACTTCGGCATCGCGCGACTTTACGCTTCGCTGGTCGAGGATGAGGCGCTGCGGAAGCGGGTCTTCTCGACGCTGGAGGCGGAGTTCCTGCTGACGAGGAAGATGATTCTCGAGATCACCGGGCAGACGACTCTGCTCGAACGCAACCCGGTGCTGGAGCGCTCGATCCGGCTACGCAACCCTTATGTCGACCCGATGTCGCTGATCCAGGTGGAGCTGATTCGTCGCAAGCGGGCGTTTGAAGGGGCGAATCCTGAGGCCGATCCGAATGCGCCTGAGGCTGAAGCGCTGAACCGGGCGATTACGGCGACAATCAATGGGATCAGCGCCGGGCTGCGAAATACGGGCTGATGCTGGTTGTAAGCTGCTTTCTCCCGGAGTAGCCTCTATCTATGGCGACGCCTTCGAACATCTCGGCGACAGACGCGGCAGGTGCGACTCCATCAAGTTCGCCCGAGCCTAAGACCTTTTCCGTCACGCTTCCGGCGGACCTCGCCGCTAAGGCGGAGGGTCTTGCCGAGCGCGAGGGACGAGAGCTGAGCGAGATCTTCACGGAGGCATTCCGGGAATACTGGTCGGAATATGACTTCCGCAGCTTGGAGGATGTTCGGGCCTACGCCGCGACCCGCAATCCGCACGGGTACACGGAAGAAGACATTCCCCGGCTTATCAAGGAAGCCCGTGCGGAAGAAGCCGCCGCATTGGCGGCGAGAGAGACTGCTAAGGCGTCTTGATCGTTGTCATCGACACGAACGTCTGGATCTCTGGCCTTCACTTTCGCGGTGGGTCGCCATCGCGCGCCCTTGATCTCGCGTCAGAGCGAGACACGATTGCAATCTCCGACGATCTTGAAGCCGAGATATTCCGTATTCTCATTACAAAGTTTCACTGGCCGGCGCGAAGAGTGCGGCAGGCGCTCGACGTGGCCATGAAGAGATCCATTCGTTGCGTGTTACAGCACAATGTCCACGTATGCCGCGACCCCAAGGACAACATGTTTCTTGAATGCGCCACTCTCGCCCGCGCCGATGTCCTGGTGACGGGGGACAATGACTTGCTCAGCCTTGGGAGCTATCTGGAGACCCGCATTCTCACGCCTTCCGAGTATCTCGACCTCCCGTAAGCCCAGCCGCGCATCTATCCTGATACACAGGAGCTATCATGCGCCTCATATCCCTCGCTCTTCTGATTGGCATCGCCACTCCTGCGCTCCCTCAGCAGCCTCCACCCGGCATGATCTCTCCCTCTCGTCCGGTCGCAAAAGGCATGGCTCCGGGGATGAAGTTCAAGCTGGTGCATACGGGCACGGGCGAGCGCGTCTACGCCATCATCTTCAGCAAGGGGGATGAAGTCATCAGCGGCTTGACCGACTTTGCGCGCCAGAACCACATCAGCGACGCTCACTTCACCGCCATTGGCGCCTGCGAGAGCGCTCTGCTGGCGTGGTTCGATATTCCGCAGAAGAACTACAGGCCAATCCCGGTGAACGAGCAGAGCGAAGTTCTCGCCATGACGGGCGATATCGCCGATTATCTTGGACAGCCTATTGTCCATGCGCACTCGGTGCTGGGCCGCTCGGACGGCTCGACGCGCGGCGGGCATACCTTCGAGCTTCATGTGAACCCGACGCTCGAGGTCTTTCTGATGGCGGACGATATACCGCTCGGCAAAGTGCAAGACCCGGGTGGGCTGAAGCTGATCGATCCTACCGAGTAAACGTCAGCAACCTCAGTGGATCGAGACGACCTTGTTGTGCTCGAACGTCACATCCACGGGATGTCCCTGATCGTCGAAGTTCACCGTGCGGTTGCCGACGTCCTGGCTCTGGCTCTTGCTGACCTGGCCGAGGGACAGGGAAACCTGGCGCTCGCTCATCCCCAGGATGACCTTGTGCGCGTCTACTGCGGCCCAGTCTTCGGCTGGCCATTTGTAGAGCGTGTGCGGGTCGTCGTAGAAGAAGATCTGGTCGGTCAGAAAGGTGTAGGTTCCGGCGTCGCGATAGCCCACAGGCACGGCGTACTCGGCGGCTGGATCAGAAGACTTTGGCAGAGTGATCACCAGCAGTACCTGGCGGTCGCCACCGGGGATGCGGTAGGTCGCGGACTTGGGGGCGACTTGCTCAAAGGCGTCCTTCACGATCAACGGGTCGGCACCGAGCAGAATGCCTGCGGACTTTGAGTAGTCCGCCTTGTGGTTCGCATATTTGAAGTAGTCCATCTGGCCGCCAGCGGAGACCCAGATCGTCTTGCCGACCAGATCCTTGATGTCCTTCATCGAGTCGGGGCGCATCTGCTTGAAAAAGACGAGGTCGTCAGGGTCCATCTTCGCCTGGGCGACTTCAACCGGCTTGGCCTCTTCGTGCCGGCTCTTGTAGATCATGCCCACGCGCGCGCCGACGGCGAGTATCAACACTACCGTCGCTCCAATCGCTGCCTTCTTCCCTGTATCCATCCATCCCCCGTAGCTCTGTTGTACAACGATCTTATTCTGGCTCGGCGACGCTGAGTTCCAGATCCGCGCTGCGCAGCGATTCCGCCGTAAGTTGATCTGCCCGTCGCAATGCCGGGAACAAAACGCTAGCTGCGCCGGTGACGATGAGCGACCCTATGCCGCCAATCACCACCGCCCGGACCGCTCCCCACCAGTGCGCGGTGAGACCACTTTCGAACTCTCCAAACTCGTTGGATGCACCGATGAAGAGCCAGTTCACCGCGGAGACCCGGCCACGCATCTCTGGCGGCGTCGCAAGCTGAAGGACGCTGCTGCGGATGACGACGCTGACCATATCGCTTGCTCCGACCAGCACCAGAGCGATGAGGCTGATCCACATGGTCGTCGACAATCCAAAGACGACCGTGGCCGCGCCAAAGACTCCCACGCAACCCAGCATGACTTTACCGGCATGGTGCTTGATGGGCCGCCACACCATGGTCAGGCTGACGACCAGCGCGCCGACCGACGGCATCGCTCGGAGCAGGCCGAGGCCTTGCGGACCGGCGTGAAGGATCTCGGTCGCATAGATCGGCAGCAGCGCCACCGCGCCGCCCAGCATCACGGCGAAGAGGTCGAGCGAGATGGAGCCGAGCAGCAGCTTGGTCTCCCACACGTAGCGCATCCCGGCCAGCATCGTGTTCAGGCTGAAGGCCTTCTTCTCGGTCTTCTCGACCCGCGTCCGGATCATCGAGACGAGGACGATGAACAGGCCCAGCATCATCAGCGTGAAGGTGTAGACGATGGCCGCGCCGTTCATCTTCGCCATCGATCCAACCAGCGGCAGTGTGAAGAGCAGGCCGCCCACCGCCGGGCCGGCCATGTTGGCGATCTGATAGATGGTCGCGCCCCAGGTGATCGCGTTGACGAAGTGGTCTTTCGGCACCAGGCTCGGCACCATCGCCGAAGATGCGGGGCCGCTGAAGGCCCGTCCAAGCCCAATCCCTACAAGGACGGTGTAAATCGGCCAGATCTGTTGAATGCCGTGGAGCGCAAACCACAGCAACATGGCTGTGCAGACGAACTGGACGGTGTAGCAGATGAGGATGATCTTGCGGCGGTCGTAGCGATCGGCAACGTGTCCCGCGGCCAGCATGAAGAAGAGGCCGGGAAGAAAGAGGGCGAGACCGGTATAGCCAAGGTCGAGGGCCGAGTGGGTGATCTGATAGACCTGCCACGCGACCGCAACCGACTGCGCCTCCGCCCCGAGGATCACGAAGAGCCGCGCGCTCTGGTACAGCCGGAAGTCGCGTGAGCGAAACGCGCTTCCTATCTCAGACTCAGCTTCGTTTGTAGCGACAGCCATGTCTTATGTTTTCACAAGTCAATGAATGAAGAGCTACGACTTCGAATGAAGAGCTACCGCTTCGAATCGAGAGTTACGCCTTTGGCAATTCCAGCAGCCGTTTTACCAGGGCGGAGAGCCGGTCGAGGTCGGTCGCCGCCTGCTGGGCCAGTTCCTTCGCGTCTCCGCCACCCGCGCCGCCGGCCGCGAGATACAACAGATTCGTCAGGCTCTGCAGGGGATTGTTGATCTTGTGGGCCAGGTCATTCGCCATGGCTGCGGCGGCGGTAGCGCGCTCTCTTTGCATCAGCAGCTTCTGTTGCCGCTGCTGGCGCACACCCATGGCGGCAAAATCAGCCAGAAACTGCATGAGGCGCACATCTTCGCTGTCGAAGGCTTCGTCCCGGCCGTGAGCCATGATGAAGATCGTCCCACGCGTCTGCTCCACCTGCCAGGGGAGGAGGATGCCGTCGGTGACGAGTGGAGCGACGACGCCGAGGATGTCGAAAAACTTCTTCGAGACGCGAAAGAGCTGGGGCCGTCCACGCTCCAGGCAGACGCCGCAGGCACTGGGATTGCGCGGCAGGATCGCGTCAAGAAAACCTTCATAGTCTCCGGCGGTGGCTACCCACTCGTAAAAGGCGTCTTCCGAGCCGTCCTCGCGCTCGATGCTGATCCCGGCGCTGTCGGCTCCGCAGAGGCTTACCGCCGCCTTCACCAGCTCCTGCAGAATCGTTGCGGGACGTTCAACGAATGCACTCGCCAGACGCTTCATGCCTTCCATCTGCAGCGCGGTGTCACGAGCATGCAACGCGCGGCGCGCAAACGCGGCATCGGCCTGAAGGTCGATGACCTCCAGGCCGGTATCAGCCGGATTCAACACAACGCCGTTCATAATCTGTCGATTATGCGATAAATCTATCCCTGAACGCTATCTATTGCTAAGCCGGCAGTGCTCCGTCGTAACCTGCCAGCCGCGCCGCTTTCACCTTGTCGCTGATCATATCCACGGCCCGGCGAGCACTCAGAGCAGCGCCCTCCTGCCAGCCGACGATGTGGCTGGCGGTGTCGCCGGCAAAGTAGATGGGTCCGTCGGCCTGGATCACCTTCTCGTAACCCTGCTTGCCGCCGCCGTAGGTCTGGATCCAGGAGCCTTCGTTCCACTTCACCATGCGCCAGCCGCAGTAGATTGGGTTCGTCAGTTCCTTGCCATGGCCGGGGTGGAGTTTTTCGATGGTCGCGCGGGAGGCTGCGAACTTCTGCTCCATGGTCATGTCGGAGAAGCCGGCTACCTGCGACTCGTCCATGTATCCGGCGACCACGATGCCGGTGGGGTGCATGAGACGTCCGCTCGGGTACCAGACCGGGCTTGGACCCTGCGCGACGAAGGAGAGGCCGCCGTAGATGTTGTAGTCCTGCTCCCAGAAGCGCCGCGATTCCCAGGCGACCTTCAGGGAGTGGCCCATCTTGCTGCCGTCGATCACGGATTTCATCTCTGGAGAAAGATCGTTCGGAGTCTTCTTCAGGATCGAGAAGGGCAAGGTGGAGATGCAATATGCGGCTTCAAGCTTCTTCGCCGTTCCGCCCTGCGTGTAGGAGATCGCGACGCCCTTGCTGGTCTTGCGGATCTCGGTCACCGGCGAGCTGTATTCGACGATATCGCCGAGAGACTTGGCGAAGGCGAAGGGAATCCGGTCCATGCCGCCGACCGGCTGCATCATCGTCGCCTGCCAGTCGTTGGCCTCTTCGTAGAGGAGGCCATTCCAGAAGTTCTCGTCGAGCAGAACGTGCATGTCCATGGGGGTTTCGTTCACGGGTTCCTGGTCGCCCGCTCCCGGGTACACCTTATACCCAGCGCGCTCCGAGCCGGCATATTTGCCTGACTTGTCGAGCGGCCCATAGACACCCAGAAATGCGACCATCCGCTCGCGATCTTCCTTGGTGATCTCGGCGTCCAGCGCTCCCTGGTTGATACACTTCGCCAGCAGTTCGGAGACGTGGCCGCGGGTGTCGTTTACCGCTTTGCGCTGCACCACCGGCACGCCGCCGTTCGCCTTGTCGTTCTGCAGTAGCGAGGAGCGAGTGGTGTTGATCTCGACTTCCATCGGCACGTTAAGCTCGCGGGCGTAGCCGAGCATGGTCCAGTGGGTGCTCGGAAGGCGCGCTGGGCCGAGATTCTGGTAGTTGCCTTCCTCCCACTTGATCTCCTGCACAGTGCCATCGGTGAACTCCACCTTGGTGCCCTTGCGGCCGGTCCAGTTGCGTCCGCCGGGACGCTCGCGGGCCTCGAGAACGGTGACGTCGTAGCCAAGTTTGCGGAGTTCGTAGGCGGAGACGAGGCCTCCGATGCCTGCTCCGAGAACGACCACCTTCGTTCCCTTACCAACACCCGGAGCGGCATGGATGGGCTCCGCCAGCACGCCCTTCATCGGCAGCAATCCCAGCGATTGCATCGTCGTAAACGCAGCGCCGTATCCGCCAGCCTGCCCAACACGCATAAGAAAATCGCGCCGTGAAATGCCCCGAGCCAATGCCATGGTTCACACCTCTAAGATTTTTTAAAAGGAAGGCCGCATGCTATCAAGAGAGTGAAAAGACACCGAAGCTCCCGCGTCATGGCAGGTGGACCGGGACTCTTTTGAGGTAACAGGTGGTACCCCAATCTTCGGGTTCGGTTACAGATTTGTCAATTGGGGAAGCGGAGGGGCTCTGAGGTTGGACTGCGTGGTCGTCGCTTCCTATAATCCCGTTTCCAGGGCACAACGCGGATCAGATACTTGCCGTTTCACGTTTTGACCTGGGTTGGTTTCAACTTGGCGATGCACCGGGCAATGTTTCCATCTCGATCCGAATCTGAACGAGCTGACCGGAACCGTCTATGTCCCGATACACCTGAAACAGTCCATCACCCCACGTTGTCATGAAGTTGCACACCTTCTCCCCATCTATTTCCGTTGTGCTCGATTCTGTGGGACTGCTTTCTCTAATTGGCCGCATTACTTGCCAGTGGTGGGAGTGAGGACGGTAATCAACAGCGATCTTGAGAGAATGTTTGTCCCGATATTCCTGAACTGCAATCCCCTTCCCCGTAGCTGTCTCAGTTGGAAGATCAACCCATCCGAACTCCCTGCTTCCAACACGCGGAGCATGGAGGGTCGCCGCGATTCGCTCGGCATCCCGCCCCCAGAACAGAAAGTCAGCCATTCCATCGAGCGACTCTTCGTGCTTCCAGCCCCCTAGCACGTCCACATCTGCGATCAGAATGCGGGCATAGTCAACGCCGACAAGACCAACCTCGTGTGACTGAACGTACCGCTTGCCCGGCTGGCACTCAACGATCACTCGTCGCCACCTGTCCGGATTTTGCTCATCACCGCGTTCACCCACAACCCGGAGCGGCGTCGCCGTCGGAACTCCGCTCACAGCCGCAGCCCATACGCCGTGAAACTGGATTTCCCCAGCGCCCTTGCCCTGCTTGATGGCAAGGTCAACCCGTTGGCGGTGCGAAATACGCGGGTTCACAACTTCAAAACGAGCATCCAGCTTTTGCTCTCTAACGAAGCTATCCAACTTGTTTCGCAGTTCCAAGTTCGTGGGTGGCTGGTCATACACGTAAAAGGGGTTCCAAGACATGCCAAGCAACTGACCTACACGTTCGGCGTCCGCGCCGACGATTCGGAGATCGACGAACGTGTTGGCCGTCGCGGTTGCTCCATCATCCGAGAGAACGCCGTCCGGCATTTCGGGGACTCTGTCATGCGACCACAACCTCAAATAGCCAGTGTCGATGAGCAGCAGAATGCCTGAGCGTGAAGTTACGATTCCGAGTTCTTCGAGGGGGAGCATGACGGTCATTTTATGATGGCCACCATCGTTGGCGTGTGGTCGGCAGCAATCCGTAAGTCCAAACGACCTAGAAGTCGTTGTTCTCGGCAATCTCCACGTTTCAGCCACCCAAGGCGCTAATATGCCAGGAATCCTTGTCTGCCGGAACTGCGGACATTAGAACGCCTGTTAAGCGAAGTTTCCGAATGAGGCCAATCCCTAGAGCCGCCGTGGCACCCCCCCCCCAACACGACAAAGATCGTGCTAAATCGAAGGGGGATCTGTCGTCGAAATGGACTACCAGGAAGAAGTAGCCGTTGCTGAATAAAGAGGCTTTACAGGAGCCCTCTGGATCTAGGAGTGCTTTGTCTCCGATTCGCTCAGAGCTTCATTCGTTCGCTCGATGGTGGCGGTCGCTACGGGCTGCAGCCTCTGAAGGACTTCCAGGAGGCTTGCGGGGCTGAACGATTCGACGTGGTAGTCCGCGGGTCCGCAACTGCCGTGGGCACCGACTGCGATCACCGCAAGACCTGGCTTGATCTGCTTTAGCTTCGAGACGAGATCCGGACAGTCAATGC
Source organism: Granulicella aggregans (assembly GCF_014203275.1). Classification (GTDB taxonomy): domain Bacteria; phylum Acidobacteriota; class Terriglobia; order Terriglobales; family Acidobacteriaceae; genus Edaphobacter. Next base: position 409,944 of record NZ_JACHIP010000004.1, on the reverse strand, counting down.
CATCCACATGTTCATCGACGACTGCTCCATTCACGGCCGGATAGGCCGCAAGCGTCTCAAGCGCTTCTGCCGCACTATAGGCCGTGATGACATTGAACTTTGCGGTTTCGATCACAAGCTTGCGGCTGGAGATGCCGCTTGAAAACTCCCGATCTACAACCAGAAAACAGGGCCTGAGCATCCTCACATTATGGGCTACTGGCCCGTAGTTGCATAGGATTCGATGGAACTCGCGAACCCGCTCGCTGCTCTCCGTTCTGTACACTTAGCCAGTAGCCTCACCGTGCTGCGAAGGATCAGCCGGCGAGCGCCCTCTGCCCTTCCCATGAACAAACCTGTGCTGAAGCTCTCGACTCGGACCATCGCCTGCATTGCGATGCTGCTCGCCTTCTCGTTGCCCGCACGAACCTACGCCCAGACCCTCGCAAGGCCTGGGTGGGTGGGTTCGGGTATGACAGCCCAGACGTGGTTCAAACATGCCGTGCTGTATAGAGTCGACACGCGAACCTTCGCCGGCGCCGCAGGTGATCCTGAAGGCACTCCGGGCACGCTGAAGGGGATCGCGGAAAGGCTAGACTACATCCACAACCTGGGCGTCGACGCGATCCTGCTGGAGGACCTCGCTCCGTCTACGGGTGCTACTGGCACATCTCCGATCGAGCCTGCTCTGGGTACGGTCGATGACTTTGACGAGCTTTCACTCCAGGCGAGCAGGCGAAACCTTCGCATTCTGCTGACGCTCTCGCACCCGGACCCGGCGCTGGCCCGCTACTGGCTGACGCGCGGGGTCGCCGGATTCTATCTTCCCGGCGATGCCGGATCCCCTGCCGTGGCGGCTATCCGCAAGCTGCTGCCAAGCTTTGTCGGCCAGCGCATCCTCATCACGGACGGGGATCTCTCCGGTAACGCCGGAAGGGCCGCAGCCAACGAACTCCAGCTCGATCCAGCCCTGCTGAAACTCCCAGCGGCTCCTTCAGCAAATGCGGCCGCGGGACTAAGAACCGCGCTCGAAGGAAGTCAGTCGCTCGTGCATACCGGCTCCCCAGCCATCGCAACCGATGCCCAGGGACTTCCGCGAAGTGCAGGCCGCTTTGCGTCCCCGTCGGCGGAGCGTGATGCGGCGAAGATGATCGCCGCAGTCCTTCTGCTGAATCGCTCGGTGCCGGTTATCTACGCGGGCCAGGAACTTGCGGTTGATTCGGGGATGGCGATGATGCCGTGGGGCAAGCCCCCCGTTGCAGAGACCGAACCAGCGGTCGAAGCCGCGACTCCGGCACCGGTTCCACCTCCGGCGGCTCCTTCACCATCGTTTGTTGCCTCTGAGCACTATGTACCCTACGTTGCGCCGGTGAAGCCGGTAAAGGCCGCCAAGCCTGCGCCGCCCGATCCCGCGACAGCAGCGGGGCAGGAACTCAGCCCAAGCTCCGTGCTCAGCTTCTATCGCCAGCTGATCCAGCTGCATCACGGCAGAAGTTCGGTGCGGGATGGCGATGAGGTGCTGCTGAACTACGACGGTGCCAACGCGCTGGTGTGGGTGCGAAAGACAGCTAACCCCAGCCTGACGAATCCTCCGTTGGTGGTGGTTTGCAACCTGTCGGCAAATCCTCTGAGCCTTCCGCTCAAGACGGACCTGGCCAATCTGCATCTGCGCGGCAGTTTCTTGCGTTCGGTGCTGAATCCGGATACGCAGAAGGTGTCGATGGATCTCAATCCCGTCGTCCTGCCAGCGTTCGGCGTCTATGTCGGCGAGCTGCGCTACTGATTCAGGACGGTTTGGTAGGCGTCGTAGACCCGTCCGAAGACGGCGTCCCAGCTACAGCCGAGAGCGTACTCGCGGGCGGCGAGGCGCATCCTGCTCAACCGATCCCGATCGGTCGCCAGTGTGGCTACGGACGCGGCAAAGTCCTCGTCCTTCTCCACGAATCCGGTGAGTTCGTTGGTGACGATGTACTTTGGGCCTCCGCCAGGCGTGACGACTGCGGGGACGCCACTGGCGAGTGCTTCGAGGACGACGTTTCCGAAGGTGTCCGTGTGCGAGGGGAAGAGGAAGATGTCCATGTCGGCGTAGGCCTCGGCCAGGGCCTCGCCGCGAAGTACCCCGGCGAACTCAGCCTCGGGAAGCTGTTCGCGCAGAAGAGCTTCATCTCCGCCCTGGCCAACAATCAGGAAGCGTACCTCGATCTGCATCGCCCTCAACTGCTCGGCGACGCGAACCAGAAGAGCGATGTTCTTTTCGATCGAGAGCCTACCGACGTAGCCGAGGGTGAGGTTTCGGTCTTCCGGCGCGCGGCGGCGCTTTGCAGGAGTGAAGAGGCTGGTGTCCACACCGCGCTGCATCAAGTGGCAGGGCTTGCCGGTGGCCTTCTCGAGCATGGCGCAGAGTTCGACGTTGGGCGCGAAGAGCACCTTGGCAAGACGATAGAAGTTCGCGGTGGCCGCGAGCGTGGCGCTCTCGATGCCGCGCTCCGCGCCGGGAATGCGTTCGGCCGGCAAGAGGCCGGTCAGACCACGCATGCGTTTAGCGAGGTACTCGTGAACGTTTGTGTGCCAGGAGGCAGCGAGAGGGAGACCCATCTTCCACGCAAAAATCGCACCGAAGATGCCTAGCTCGCTGGGGCCGGTGACGTGAATGATGTCGGGCTTGAAGAGTTTGAGCTGCCACTCGATCGCGTCGTGGTGCCGCCAGAAGATGGCATCGAACTCGAGGTCTTTTTCGAGCCGGATGGAAGTGCGGCTGCGCATCAGTTCGAGCGAGCGTACCTCGCCGGTCTGTACAACCGACTGGTCGCGGTCCCCTGCCCGAACGCAAAGGAACGGAAGGTTCCCGCGCATCGCATACGCCTCGAAGTTGCGGCTGGTATGCGCGACGCCGTTGACCTCGTGGAACGAGTCGGGAAAGTAGGCTACGCGAGGCACGGGCATCGCCTAAGACTACCTTGCGCCGCTTGAAAGCACTGTGAAGAAGTAACGCCTATGCGTCGAGTTCGGCAAGGGCGGCGCGCATCTCTCCGGCGTCGCTCCAGGCCATCTTCAGGCCGCGCGCGACCGGACGCGCCTCCATCATGCGCACGACATTCATCGCTCCCGTAACCACCCGGGGCACGACGTTGTCCTTCCAAAGGGTGGAGAGCGGACGGACGATGCCGTTGGAATCTGGATGAAAGACGCGCTCATCCCACGTCCGCATGCCTTCGGGAAAGTGCGGGTAGTCGCGGATCGCGTCGAGCGTTCCTTGCAAAATGCGGTGCTTCCAGGGCTCGCGATACTGCGGCATAAAGAGGGTGTGGCTGATGCGCTCGCGGCGAACTTCGTGGACGAACTCCGTGAAGCTGGTGGCGTTGGTCAGGTTCACGTTGGCGTTGGGCTCGATGCCATGACGGTCGCCGCCCGAGATCGTGATCTGGTTCCACTTGCCCGCGAGCACGGTGACGGCAGCGTTTTCCTTCCAGGTGCGCAGGCCGTTGAGTTCGAGCGCATGGATGTACTGGCCGTTGATGGCGAGAAACTCGTTGACCGAGACGCCATGTTTGTCGCCGCCGACGCGGTAAAGGTCCCACAGCGGGTGGTTGAAGATGGTGAGGACGCCGGGGATCTCGTCGAGTTCGGCGAGGATCTGGGTGAGCAGCTTAGGGTCGCGTCCGGCGATCGGCAGGGCGGTGAACTCGGCGAGGCGCTCCTGCCAGGCGGTTCCAGTCGCGCTGGGCAGATTGTGTACTCCGAGATGAAAGGCGGTCGGGCCGAAGGGGACGGTCCACTCGAGCGAGACGGGAATGTGCCGCGCGGAGTTGAGCGAGCGCAGAAGCATGGGCGCGTTGATGTCGTCGTGGTCGGAGAGCGAAACAAGCCCCGGAAGCTGAAGCAGATTCTGGATCTGCTGCTCTTCGAGGTCGAAGGCTAGCTTCGGGGTCAGTGGCGGAGTCCAGTAGCTTTTCGTGTATTGGGGACGGATGCCGGTCTTCTCGGCGGAGCGGTCCTCCGCCCAGCGCATGATGGGCATGAGCCACGGCCAGTCCTGGCTCATCTCCGCGATGAAGTCCAGCGTCTCCTTGGACTGATTGGTGTGGCTGTGGAGCGATACGCCTGTCTTGAAGCCCTCGGCTGCCTTCGGTTCCCGCCAGAGATAAGAGATGCTGGTATTGCCCATGCGCCGCCCCCAAAGTGCAACCGTTTGAGAATCTACGCATTCAGTATCCGGAAGAGATGTGAAGCGAACGTGACTGCACTGAGAACGGTGCTTCAAAATCCGGTGAACGGAACCAAATAGGGCACCTGCAACATTTACCGCTAGCGTGTCTTGGCGATGTCCGGTCCGAGAATCTCCTGCACGGAGCGCTCAGGGGTCTCGGGGATGGCTTCGCTGTGGCCGGCGTCGAGATGATGTTCGATGAGGCCGGCCTTGAGGAGTTCAAAGGCCTCCTCCGGTGTGTCGACGTACTGAAAGAGGTCGCGGTCCTTCATGGCGATCGCACCTTTTTCCGCCAGCAGGTTCAGGTTGATGACATTCTTCCAGTAGTCCGGGCCATAGATGAGGATAGTGATCTTCTTCGCCAGCTTGTGAGTCTGCGAGAGGGTCAGCAGCTCGAACATCTCGTCCAGCGTGCCGAAGCCGCCGGGAAAGACGACCAGCGCCTTGGCCAAGTAGGCGAACCAGTACTTACGCATGAAGAAGTAGTGGAACTCGAAGTTCAGCTCTGGCGTGATGTAGGGGTTCGGTAGCTGCTCGAAGGGAAGCTTGATGTTGAGGCCGATGCTCTTGCCGCCAGCCTCGTAGGCTCCGCGATTGGCGGCCTCCATGATGCCGGGACCTCCGCCGCTGGTGACGACGAAACGGTGCCGCCGACCAGGGAGTGTCTTCGACCAGGTGGTGAGCAGGTTGGCGAGTTTGCGGGCGTCCTCGTAGTAACGGGCCATCTCGACAGCGGATTCGGCAAGCATCAGCTTCACGTCACTGGCTTCGCCGCTTTCGACTTCGTCGGGGCTGGCGGGCTGCTCGGACGGCGGTGCGGGAGTGGCCGAGCCAGTGTTTTCAAGAAGTTGCAGGGCCTCGCTTGCCTCGTCGAGAGCCCGGAAGCGGGCCGATCCGAAGAAGACGACGGTGTCCTCGATGCGCTGGCGGCGAAAGCGCGCCATGGGCTCTGAGTATTCGGCCATCATGCGGAAAATGCGGCCGTCGGGCGAGTTGATGAACTCGCTGTTCTCGTAGGCGAGAGGAGCTCGGTCGATGGGGTCAGGCTTTGGTCGCGACATATCTGCCAATCCTAATGGGTGGCTTTCGCCTTAGCCACGCGACTCGCGGTAGTGGATCGCCTCGGAGATGCCAATCCAGATATCGAGCGCGCCCAGGCCGGAGATAAGGCCGCGAATCGCGCCGTTGTGCAGGATGCTGGCAAGCTGGGGGCGGGCGTCGATGAACATGTTCTGGTCCCACATGCGCGGCCACCACGGCAGCACCATCACCAGCACGCCCAGATAGACGCAGAATAAGACCAGTACAAACAGCGACATACGCTGCAGCCAGACGGGAGCGCCGGTCGAAGACTCTGCCCGCGGCGGAGGCGCAGTGATTGTGGACGGGGCCGCCTGGGGCTCCTGCTCGGGGAAGAGTTGTGGCTGTACCGGCATCGATCTCCCACCCCGAAGATACCAGACGGAGGCGGCGAAGACCGTACCGGGACATGACGTTTGCTGCGAAGGCACAGACTCTGAAGGTGTTAGGCTTTCTGAGAATTTACCTGGTGGAGTGAAGATTATGCGACGAATTCTTCTGGCGCTTCTTCTTTGTTGCGGGCTGAGTGAAGGACAACAGGCGGTCGCCCCGGTTGCGGGCGAGCCGGCGAACCTTGGTGCCATGAAGGCGCGGCTGATCCAATACCATGCCTGCACGGAGCCGGATTGCTACGTCCCGCAGATGGAACGGCAGGCCGAACTGGCGAGCCGGTTTCTGAAACAGAGCGTCGCAGCGGCACAGCCGAAGGACAAGCTGGCACTGGTGCTGGATATCGACGAGACCTCGCTCTCGAACTGGACCGTCGAACTCCATGATGACTTCGGATACATCCACAACGATTCGGACTGGTGCATCGCGCTGCATTGCAGCCCGGCGATTCCCTCGACGCTGCGGCTGTTTCACGAGGCGACGAAGGCGGGAGTGGCTGTATTTTTCATCACCGGTCGCCCCGAGGGCCAGCGCGCCGACACAGCGGCAAACCTGAAGGCCGAAGGCTTCGATCACTGGCAGGAGCTGTACCTGCGGCCCGCTGACCATCCGAAGTCGCAGACGACGATCGAGTTCAAGTCTGGTGAACGGGCAAAGATCGTTGCGCAGGGTTATCGGATCGTACTGAATGTCGGTGACCAGCTAAGCGACCTCCAAGGAGAGCCCCAGGCGGAACACTCGGTGAAGCTTCCGAATCCGTTCTACCTGATCCCCTAGCTAAGGAGCAGGAGTTGGTGGGCTACTTGCCGTTCTCCTTCGCGATGCGAAGGTCGAGCTGATGTCTTGCATTCTGCGCCAGCTCCCTGCACTGCCCGGGATTGACCATGGGGTCGGGCGTCACGCCGGCCTTGCGCTTCTCCAACTTGTCCCAGAGGTCCGCCACCTCCGGATGAGCCGTGAGCAGGACATCGCAGGGAACGGTTTCGAGGAAAGCGAAGCTCTTCTCGAAGTCCTGAATCGCGTGGGGGTTGGTAGGGTTGTGGGTGAACTTGTAGTTGTCGGAGGAGACGGCGCTGACACTGTCTGCATAGACCAAGCTGTGACAAACACTGCCCTCGCAGGAGGTCCACGTCCAGCTTGTTCCGCCAGGGGTATGGCCGGGCGTGGGATGCGAAGTCAGAGCAAGCGGGCCGACATGGACGGTCTCGCCTGGGGTGAGCACCTTCACGTTGGCGACCTTATCGAGCGGCAGAAGGATCTCAAACTGCGGGTCGGCAGGATCGTTCCTGCCTGTCGAAAGGACCGTGGCGCTGGAGGGGCTGGCCATCACGGTCGCGCCGGTCATGCGCTGAAGCTCAGCGATGCCGCCTGCGTGGTCGAAGTGGATGTGCGTGCTGAGGATGAACTTCACGTCTTCTACCCGGAAGCCCAGCGAGCGAATGTGGGCGGCGATCTGCGGAGCGGACTCGGAGATGGCCCCATCGATGAGGATGTGCCCTTTTGGCGAGGTAATAAGGATCGAGCTGATGCCGTGCGGACCGACGTAATACGTATTGCCGTAGATGCGAAAAGGCTCCTGCGGCGTGTTCCACTTGGCGCAACTGCTGCAGTTTGGAGTGGGTGTCTGCGCGGGTAGCAGAGCTGGAGAGGTCATCGCAAACAACAGCGTCAGGGGAATTAAAGCAGCGCGGGGAAGATTCATGGGGTAGTCCTGAAGAGACGTGATCCTCCGATCCTAGATGCAGCCGAGCCTGCGTCCCGTTTCCACAGGCCTCGGCGGGTTGGCGATTCGGATTCGCGCATCTTGCGTACCGCCTGAAAGAAGATAGGTACTAGTTCGTGGCTGGCCAGACGGTATTCAGCACCGCCGCGAGGCGACCGCCCGCGAGAGCAAGCTGGCGGCGGATGACTGGCTTCTCGCTGGCGATGTAGGTTGCGCCAGCTACTTCGTTGAGAGGCGCGAAGTTCGATGAGACTCCGAGGCACGAAGTAAGCATCGCGGGATGGGGGTCGACCGGGATCGCCGCTGCCAACTTCTTGTAAGCCTTCGGACCAGCCAGCTTGTGTGACGCAATCGCCCAGGTTTCGAAGTCGGTGTCGAAGTTCACATGCTTCGACTTCGCGGTCTTGATGGTCGACTTGTAGCTGCTGGCGATGGAGTCGGCGAAGGCCTTGGTGAGCATGTCGCGATTTGTTGCGTTCTCGACGCCGGTCATGGTCTCGATGATGCTGCTGTCCCAGATCGAATGCAGGTTCGGGCTGTAGCTGCCATTGGGATTGCCCTCTTTATCTTTGCCCTGCGAGGTGGTGCGGGTGAAGCCGGGGAGGTCGAAGCTGACCGGCACGCAGTTGCCGCCTCGGTCACCATTGTCGACGACGTGCAACGGCTGATGCTCATCGCCCATAAAGTGAATGACGAACATGAGGGCCTGCTGTCGCGCGACGCGGTCGGCGCTGGTGTCCTGCAGGATGGCGACCTGCGTCTTCAAGGCGGAGACAACGCAGCCGGCACCGTCGCAGAACTTGGGCATGGCGGCGGTCTTGTCCGCAAGCGGGACGTCCCAGAAGTGCCAGCCCGCGTTCGCGTCGGTGCGCGAGTCATCGGGCCATGTGGCATAGAACTCCATACTGCCCAGCTTTGTGACTGCACAGAAGCGCTTGAAGTCGCCGTAGGTGACATCGGAGAGGAGGTCGGCGACCTTCGCCGTCGCGGCCGGGTTCAGGTTCTGCGCCGCGATGTAGGCGACAACCTGGTGGCCGGTGCAACCCCACGCCCAGCTCTTGGCGGGCACAAGGGCGAAGAGGACGAAGACGATGGCGGCAATCGAACGACGCATAAGAGCTCCGTGTGAGTCGAGTGTGAGTGACTGGCGCTCGCTGCGGTGCCACGCCAATTCTAAAGTAGCCCACCCGTTGTCGCCGCGCAGCGACAAAATGGCCAGATGCTCACAAAATTTACATACTGAGGATGGCGACTAGAACATCTTCTTCATGTCGATGCCGAAGTGCGGATCGGCTTTGGTGCCCTTGATCGTGATGGGAATCTCTAGACCAGCGCCGTTCTTCTTCAGCAGCGGATCGACCGCCTTGAGCAGCATGCTCTTCCATCCTGTGGTCATGTGCGAGGCGGTGGCATCCGTGCGAACGACGCCCTGGAAGTCAAAGCTGTTTCCGGGCAGCGTGTACGTCCCCTCCAAGCGAATGACCGCACCGGGGATGGTGTAGTCGAGCGTCGAGAAGTGCATCGTCCCGTTGGCCTGGGCGAACTCGCCGCTGACGCTGGAGGCTACAGGAGTGGCATCCTGCGCATTGGCTGCCTTCGGATTGCCCTGGGCGCGCATGCTCATCTCGTTGATCTTGAGTTGCATGGATGGGTTGCCGAAGGACGCCTGATCGACGCTGAAGGTTCCGGCGAGCTTCATGCGCTTGGCAACCGTCTCCTTGCCCGGCGGGATGCTGAGCTTCTGGTGGAGCGAGAGAAAGCCTTCAAGGACTGGCGGCGCAGTCTTGGTCGCGAGGGTGAGCACATCCTCCATGCGGCCCTTGTTCATGACCACATCGAGTTCGATGTCGTGGCCGGTGACGCCGGTCTCTGGAACTCCGACCCGCATCACCGATCCTGAGCAGTGGAAGACGGACTTCTGGAGCCGCGCATCGACGCGGGTCAGCGTCGTGTCGCCTGTCGTCCCGTTGACGATCGCGGTGAACTCCGTGTGCAGCGGGACCGGGTGGTCGCTGATGTCGAGACGGAAGTCCGGGACATCGGTCACGCCTTCAACGTTGATGTGATCGAGCTTGCCCTTGAACTTGCCCGTAGAAGAGAGGATGCCGGCGATGCCCTTGAACGGGCCGAGATCGGCGTTGGTGAAGGAGTAATCGCCGTCGATGGGGGTGTCACGCGGATCGTCCGCCTGCCACGGCCCGAAGTGGCCGGTTGAGTGGATCTGGCCAACGGGACGGGCGTTGGTGAGGACGGCGTCGTAGAGCAGAGGCTTGCTGGCGCCAACATCGGTGAGGGTGATGTTCGCGAGATTGAAGACGAGCGGGAGCTTGCCCGGCTTGGTGGTCTCGATGACGAGGCGGGAGTTCTCGCAGATGATCTTGTCGAAGACGAGGCTGATCTTCGGCTGCTTCTTAGGGTTGGGATTGTCGAGGTGGCGCGGTATATGGCCCATGCCGTGCGGGGGGACGTGAAGATCGAGGCCGGTGACGTGGACAGTAACGATGCGCGTGGTGGGTTCGAGCAGCGCCTTGAAGTTGGTCTCAAACTCGAAGTGGTCCACGCTGATCATGGGAGCGGGATTGTTCGGGTTGGCATCCGGCTTGGTGGGACCGGCGAGGTAGAGGATACGCAGGCCGGCACCCGTGGCGTGAATCGTGGGGCCGATGTCGAGGTGGAAGGAGTCGAGTTCGACGGGGCTGTTGAACCGGGCGGAAAGCGAAGCGACGATGCGGTCGCGCAGCATCTGATCGGCGTGCGCGCGGAGATATTTGTACTTCGCCCAGAAAGCGATACCGGTGACCGCTCCGGCGACAACTACTACCGTGATCATGATGAACCACCACCGCCGCCAAAGAGGTTTGTGCCGCGTTTCCATCGGCGCCGAGCTGCCTTCCATCGATTCTCTCCCTTACCGATTAGGATGCACGTCTATCGGATGCGAAAATAGAAGAAATGCTCCAACTCTCACAAGCTGGCAAACGTTTTGGCCAGAAGCTGCTCTTTGAAGACGCGAACTGGCTGATCACTCCTGACGAACGCACCGGCCTGGTCGGTGGCAACGGCACTGGCAAGTCTACCTTGCTCAAGATTATCGCTGGGGTCGAATCGCTCGACTACGGAACGCTGACGCGTGTCAAAGGCATGACGCTCGGCTACCTGCCGCAGGATGGCCTGGCCATGCGCGGCAAGACGGTCTTCGAGGAGTGCCACTCGGTCTTCGACCATTTGTATGCGCTCGAAGCCGAATCGATCGAGCTGACGCATATCCTTTCCGACAAAGACCCGAAATCGAAGGAGTACCTTGCGGCGGCGGAGCGCTATTCGGACATCGCCGACCAGTTGCATGTCCACGACATCTACACACTGGACTCGCAGGTAGGCGCGGTGCTGGGCGGGCTGGGCTTTTCGAAGGAAGACTGGGAGCGCAAGACGGAGGAGTTCTCCGGCGGCTGGCAGATGCGCATTGCTCTGGCCAAGCTGCTATTGCAGAAGCCTTCCCTGCTGCTGCTCGACGAGCCGACGAACCATCTGGATATCGAGTCGCGCAACTGGCTCGAGGACTATCTACATGGGTACGAGAACGCCTTCATCCTGATCTCGCATGATCGCTACTTCCTGGACGTGACCGTGAACAAGACGGTCGAGATCTGGAACAAGCGGATGCAGACCTATCACGGCAACTACGAGAAGTACGTCACGCAGAAGGAAGAGCGCAAAACGCAGCTGCTGAATGCGTATAAGAACCAGCGCGACCGCATCGAAGCACTGGAGGCGTTCATCAATCGCTTCCGCGCACAGGCGACTAAGGCGAAGCAGGTGCAATCGCGCATCAAGGAGCTCGAAAAGATCGAACGCATCGAGATCCCGGAAGACGAAGCGACAATTCACTTCACCATTCCGCAGCCGCCTGCATCTGGGCGCACGGTCATTGAGGTGAACCACCTGACGAAGGTTTATCCGCGGCCTGACGGCAGCGATAAGACGATCCTTGAAGACGTGAGCTTCCAGATTGATCGCGGCGATCGCATTGCGCTCGTAGGCGCGAACGGCGCGGGTAAATCGACCTTGATTCGCATGCTCGCGCTGCTTGAGGGACCGACCTCCGGCGAGGTCAAGATGGGGCACAACGTGCTCGCGGACTACTTCGCGCAGGACCAGTACAAGGTGCTCGACCACAACGCGCAGATGCTGGACGACATCAGCGGCATTGCTCCCAAGGTTCCGCAGACCGAGCTACGCAGCCTGCTGGGCTGCTTCATGTTCTCGGGCGACGATGTGTTCAAGAAGCTCGGCGTGCTCTCAGGCGGAGAGCGCAACCGTTATGCGATGGCGAAGATGCTGGTCTCTCCGGCGAACATGTTACTGCTCGACGAGCCGACGAACCATCTCGATCTTCGCGCGAAGGACGTGCTGCTGGATGCGATTCGCAACTTCTCGGGCACGGTACTGTTTGTCTCGCACGATAGGTACTTTATCGACGGGCTGGCAACGCGGGTCTTCGAGGTAGAAGATCGTCGCGTGCATATTTATCCGGGCAATTACGAGGATTACCTGTGGCGAAAACAGGGCGGCCCGGAGAAAGTAACCGTAGCCATTACAAATTCATTTCAAGCTCCTGCTGCAGTTACAAGTACGCCTGCGCCTGTTGTTGCACCTGCACCGGCGGCTTCCGCAGTGAAGCGGTTGAATCCGATCAAGTTGAAGCAGCTTGAGGACCGACTTGCGTTTGCGGAGCTGGAGATGCCTCGGCTGGATGATGCGATTGCTGCAGCGGAAGAGAAGCTAGGGGCGTATACGACCGCGGAGGACGCTTCGAAGAACGCGAAGGAGCTTGAGTCGCTGCGGGAGCAGCGCACGAAGCTGCTGGCGGAGTGGGAAGAGGTCTCGTTGACGCTTGAGGAGCAGGCTACGGCGGTTTAGTGCTGCGTGGCAGCTTTGTATAAGGCGAAGGCGAAATGCGGGGGTCTCTCCACTGCGCATCGCGATAAAGCTGCGATGCTTCGGTCGAGATGACGTCTTGGTTTTGCTATTGCGTGGTGCCGGTGAGGAATATCTGCTCGGGGCGTGTTGCGATCACACGGTAGAGAGCGAACTGCCGGGCGCTCTGACCGCGTAGCTCAAAGAGCAGGCTGGCGCGGTTGGATGCGTCGGCGTCGACGGCATCGACGATCCTCATCCATGGCGTACGGTCGAGGTGGGCGGCGTCGGTGACGCTCTGGATGGCGGGCTTCAGCTCACCGAAGGTATCGCGCTGGGCCACGATGGTGACGTAGCGGAGCGTTTCGCCCTCACCATCGGTGTGGGCCGTGTAGACATACGTGGCGGCGCCACCATAGCTGAGTGTATAGCCGTTGAGCTGCTCGTCAAGAAGGGGTGTTGTGGGGGTGACGCTTTCCGGCACTTTGGCATGGCGGAGCTTGCTGATGGGCTTTTTCGCTGCAGTTTTTGCAGGCGGCGTCGCAGGCTTGGCAGCCGGCGCATTGGTGGCGGCATAAGCAGTAAGCTGCGCCTGAGCGAGTGCCTGCATCTTTCCGAGGACCGTGGTGCGCTCTGCATCGTCCTCCCACGGGCGGGAGAAGTCATGCACAGGACGATTGCTGGCGTCCGAGACGGCAACCGCCTGGTTAAGGCCCAGTGGGACGCCCTTGATCAAGGGAAGGTCGCCTTCGACCAACTCCTGCTGACCGCGTCCCCGGCGCAGAGTCGGGCGGTCGGGATCGTCGTTCAACGAGGTGGCAAGGCCTCGTGCGCTCGATTGGTCCGCCTCCTTGCGCGCCTTCTTCGCCTCTTCCGGCGAGCGCTTGCGTAGCGTCGGACGGTCGGCATCAGGCGAAGGGTTTCCCGATGTCACCGGAGGTGGAGGCGTCTTGTCGGCGGTAGTGTCGGTTGGCGCGGACTTGTCGTCAGTGGCCGCCGGCGAAGTCGCATCTGGCTTCTTGGAGAGATGCGGCCGGTCGGGATCATCTGGCGGCGCGGGCGAACCACCAACAGGCGAACCAGCCGTGGGAGTTGCGGAGGACTTAGATCCGGCCTCGGTATGGTCGACGCGACGGGCGAAGGTTGGCCGGTCGGAATCTTTGTCCGCTTTATCGCTGGTGATCGTCGCGGTGGCCGTTGACGGCTTCAGAGCAGCCCCCTTCTTCACCTTCGGCACGGCAAACTTCCCATATCCCACCCAGCCATCGTCGAACCTGTCTGTATCGCCGACCGGCTTCAAACGGCGGGCGGAGATCAGTTCAAGGTTGCCGCCGGGAACGCCCGACTTATCGACCTCGTAGATAGTGCCGATGTCGAGCGCGAACGGAACGGGACGCGAAAGGTAGACGCCGGCATCCTGGAACTCGTCGTCGATATAGAGACTCACGGGGATCAATCGGGTTGCGGTGGGCTTGGTCCGGTCGCCGATCCACTCGTAGACACCGACGGCGCGCACGACGTCTTCCGGCTTCGCCACCTTGTGCATCTGGCCATGCAGATGGCCACGCAGGCCAACGGCCGGAAGTAAGGCAATCGCGAGTATGAACTTCTGCCGCATAGACTCCCCAGAGTAGTTAGACGCAATTGCCACGCAGCAGTCTCGCGGACCTGCGGCAGAATTCGGCAGCCGGATTTTGCTACCATTCAGCCCAGTGCCCGAAGCGATCCTTACCGTCGACGACCTTTCCATCGAGTTTGCAGGCGCAGGCCGCAAGGCAGTCTCCAATATCTCATTCTCGATCAATGAGGGTGAGACGCTGGGGCTGGTGGGCGAGTCGGGATCGGGAAAATCGGCGACCTCGCTGGCGCTTCTGCGGCTCTTGCCGCCCGCCGCAGGCATGACAGGCCGGATCGCCTTCCGTGGCCGCGACCTGCTGACGCTGAGCAACGAGGAGATGAGGCGCTATCGCGGCAAGGAGATCGCGATGATCTTCCAGGAGCCTATGACCGCGCTCAACCCGGCGATGCGGGTGGGCGAGCAGATCGCCGAAGCGATCCGTGCGCATCATCCCGAACTGGGGCGTTCTGCGGTGCGGGATCGCGTGATCGAGTCCATGCGGGAGGTTGGGATTCCCGATGTGGAACGGCGCGTGCGCGACTATCCGCACCAGTTCTCCGGAGGCCAGCGGCAGAGGATTCTTATCGCCATGGCCATTGTGAACCGGCCAAGGCTGCTGATTGCGGACGAGCCGACGACGGCGCTCGATGTGACGGTGCAGGCGCAGATACTTGCGTTGCTGCGCCGCCTCACCGACGAGTACAAGCTGGCTATGCTGTTCATCTCGCACGATCTCGCTGTGGTCAGCCAAGTGGCGGACCGGGTCGCCGTGATGCAGCATGGACATATCGTTGAGCAGGCCGAGGCAAGCGACCTCTTCAGGGAGCCGAAGCAACCATATTCGCAGAGGCTGCTCTCCGCTGCTCCGACCATGACAACCGACCGTGGGAAACCGCTCGCCGCGAGCTCTTGAAAGCGGCAGCTATTCTCTTCGGAAGAAGAGTTCATTGACACGGCGTTCATGTTGGACTAGTTTTTTCTTATCCAAGTAAATCCGGAAATGCAGTTGTCTCCCATCGCGCTTCTTTGAAGCGGCTTCCACTTTTCTAACGGAAGCCACGGAAGATCAACCCAAAGCTGTTTGACCTGTGGTTCGCAGGCCCCGCTGTCGCATTTCCCTCGATGCTCCTACCAGACGGCTTTTGGCCCGAAGGCAAGGATGCCATCTCTGGCACAGTCGACCATGAAGTCGACCTCGCTCCAGCACATCTGAACTTTCCCACACCCAAGTCTCACCGCGAGAGGCTTTCGCCTCCTCATGACTGAAATCACAGCTTGTTTTGCCCCTTCTGGAGGACATTTCCATGGCTCTGACCCTGAAAAATCAATGCCCAAATCGACGCCAAGATCCACGTCACCTTTTAACGATTCTGATCGCGCTTCTGATTGCGGCTCCCAGCCTCTGGGCGCAGTCCAACTATGGCGCGATCCGCGGCATCATCACCGACGCGCAGGGCGCAGTGCTGCCGAAGTCGCAGGTTACACTGACCTCGACAACTACGTCCATTGCGCGTTCGACGGTATCGAACGGGGCGGGCGAGTACACGTTCAGCGCCGTCGATCCAGGCAGCTACTCGGTCACAGTGGAGATGTCGGGCTTCCAGAAGCTTGAACGTAAGGGGATCATCGTCGACTCGGGCAACACGATTCCGCTCGACCTGACGCTGACGATCGGTTCGGAGGGGCAGACGGTCGAGGTGAGCGCCTCGGAACCTCTGATCAACAACGGGACGTCGTACAACGGGCAGTTGATCGACTCGCAGAAGCTCCAGAACCTGCCCAATCCGGGCCGCAATCCCTTCCTCTTCTCGAAGCTCGATAACAACGTGACCCCGGTCGGCGACCCCCGGTTTGTCCGCTTCCAGGACCAGAGCGGATCTTCGACCATCTCGGTTGCGGGAGCTCCGTTGAGCTCGAACAATTATTCGATCGACGGCGTTCCGATCACGGACTTCTCGAACCGCGCGGTGATCATTCCGTCCATCGAAGCGGTGGAAGAGGTGAAGCTCCAGGCCAACACCTACGACGGCGAGATCGGTCGTACCTCGGGCGGCATGTTCAACACGACGCTGCACTCCGGCTCCAGCACGCTGCACGGCGTGCTGCAGGGCGAGACCCGCCAGACCAACTGGGGCGCGAACCTGTACTTCAACAACCGCACGCCGTACAAGGATCCAAAGACGGGCATCACGCAGCCGACGACTCCACGCGGAGCGGCGGAGTTCTACTCCTACGTGGGGGCCATCGGAGGCCCGATTCCGCTGCCGCAGAAGCTGGGTGGCCGAAACAAAACGTTCTTCTGGATCGCAGAGGAAGGCTACCGGCAGCGTTCGCCTCTGACTGCTGCGAATGCCTTCGCTGTGCCAACGGCCAAGGAACTGGCCGGCGACTTCTCGGAGATAGGTAACGGCGTCGTCGATCCTGCAACCGGAGCCTGCGGTACCGGCACGAACGGCGTAGACGCCCGTTGCATCTATGACCCGCTCTCGCCCGCCGCCGCCCGCACCACCTTCGCCGGAAATATCATCCCGGCGAACCGTATCAACGCGGTCGGACAGGCTCTCCTGAACGCGTACCCCAAGTCAAACACCGCCCTGAACACCTACACGGCCACGAACTTCAACGGCGGCGACACGCTGGGCGATCGTGCTGATGAGTTCAACGGCAAGCTGACCCACCAGTTCGGCGAGCGCTGGCTGGCTGACTTTTACTACCTCCACTATGGATCGAAGGAACCCGGCGGCAACGCGCTGACCACGCAGGCTGGAAGCTCGAGCTCCTACCTGCTCTACCGCAAAGTAGATGCTATCGGCATCCAGAACACTATCACCTTGAACCCGACGACACTGTTGACGGTCGGATTCGGATTCAACCGCTTCCCGAACGACACGCAGGACATCAGCAAAGGATTTGATCAGTCAACGCTGGGCTTCCCGTCTAACTACGTCTCGGCGCTGGCGAAGTCGGGCTTCCCGGCCATCACGGCCGATTCGGGTCTTGCCAATGAAGGCACCTCCAACTCGGGTCCTGCTGTCTACTTCTCACGCAATACGGTTGTTGGCTTGTCGAAGAGCTTCGGCAAACACAGCCTGAAGACGGGCTACGTCTACCGGGCTATTTCTCTGAGCTTCAAATCGCTCTCGACCACCGATGGCACCTTCGCCTTCGACAGCACTCTAACGGCCGCCACCGCCCCGGTTCCCGGAACCACCAAAGCGCCTAGCGGCCAGGGAGCGACGGCGGCGGATATGTTACTCGGCTACCCAACCTCCGGTTCGCTGGTCATCCCGGCACCGCTCGCTATCACTACGGCCTACCAGGCAACTTACCTCCAGGACGACTGGCGCATCACACCGAAGCTGACGCTGAACTTGGGCTTCCGCTACGAGTATGAGCCTGGCGTTCATGAGCGCAGCAACCACTACGCAGTCGGCTTCGACCGGACTGCAACTTACAGCGCCTTCGGCTCGGGCGTAAGCGCGACCGGCGGTGTCGAGTTTGCGGGACAGAACGGATACGCGACCAGCACCGGCAAGATGGGCAGCAAGTACTCGCCGCGCTTTGGCTTTGCCTATGGCTACAACGATAAGACCATCATCCGCGGCGGCGCGGGCATCTTCTATGCTCCGCTGGTGTATGCAGGATCTGCGGCCCTCGCTCCGGGCTACGTTCTTACAAACAGCATCCCTTCGCAGAGCGGTGTGCCCACGGTGAGCCTCAGCAATCCGTTTCCGAACCTCAAGACTCAGGCTACAGGCAACACCAATGGTCTGAGCCAGAACATTGGAACCACGCTGACCGTGATCGACCAGTCCCGCCGGGCTCCGCTGTACGAGAGCTATTCGTTCGACGTTGAGCGCGAGCTTCCCTTCAACATCGCAGTCAAGGTCGGCTATGTTGGAGGCCACGGCCGCAATCTTCCGAACAGCGAGAACATTAACCAGCTCCCAGACGGCCAATACGCTCTCGGTTCGGGACTTACCACCAAAGTGGCCAACAAGTACGCCGGACTCGGCAATTTTGGCGCGGGAACAGTCAACACCTACCAGACGCTGCTTCCCTTCCCTCAATACCAAGGCATCACGGACTCGCTCAGCATAGGGCGCTCGGACTACAACGCTCTCGACGTGAAGGTGCAGAAGCAGATGAGCCATGGGCTGACCGTACTCGTCGGATACACCTGGTCGTCGAACTGGGACAACATCTGGGGAGCCTATGGCTCTTCGAACACGCTCAACCCCGGCAACAACGGCCCACAGGACATCTACGACATCTCGAAGGAGTACGCTCGGGCCACCAACGATATTCCCAACCGCTTCACGGTCGCCGGCACGTACGAGCTTCCCTTCGGGCACAACAAGCAGTTCCTTGGCGGAGCGAACCGCTGGCTGGATCTCGCTGTCGGCGGATGGAAGTTCAACGACATCATGATCATGCAGAACGGCGGTCCGCTGGCTCTTACGCAAAGCACCAATAGCAACTCCTCTTTCGGCAACAGCACGCAGCGGCCGACGATCGTGCCGGGAGTCAATCCCTGCTACAGCGGCTCGCCTGAGACCCGGCTCGGCGGCGCGGGCAATAAGTCCTACTTCAACCCTGCGGCCTTTACCACTACACCCGCGTTCCAATACGGCAACCAGCCCCGCGCCAGCAACTGCTACGGTCCGGGATACGTCAATACCGACCTGTCGCTGAACAAGGACTTCACGCTCACCGAGCGCGTCCATGCCGAGTTCCGCGCCGAGGCCCTCAACGCCTTCAACACGCCCGAGTTCAACGGCCCCAGCCTGGCTGTCGACTCCGGCACGACCAACGCCGGCAAGATCACCGGCACGCTCGGCTTTCCTCGCCTGGTCCAGCTTGGTGGCCGCCTGACCTTCTAGGCAGCACTTCTTCAACAACCGGCACCAGAACAGAACGGAGCGAGGGGAATATTCCCCTCGCTCCGTTTCTTTTGTTGGGGTCAGTGCATGTAGCACAGAGGTGGAGTGCGCCTGATGAACTCGAAACGAAGTGCCGATGATGGGTAGGCATCCTGGCGAGTGAAACTGCCACTCCTGACGCTCGATCCTGTGATGGCGAACTCGAAGGGAAGAGGTGCCTATGTTCAGCGAAACCCAGTCCCTGCGTCAGCTATTCCACAAGATTGTCGCCGATTGCTACTCTCGCTACACCGGTCTGCACGACGCCGAGTTGACCTCCTACATCGCTGATGTGCTCTCGGACTTCGCCGACCTGGACCGCCTCTACCGTATGCGCGATGAGGCAGGCACTCCCATCGAAGAAGTATCGAGGATGCTCGAGGCCAGCGATCCCGTTTACGGAACGGCTCCTTCGTTCATCGCCGAACGCAGTATGCGCAAGCACATCGGCGACTACTCGCTCTTCCACGCAGGCATGTATCCAGAGATCTTCCGCTCGCAGGATCGCCACGAAGGCGAACTCTACCAGGAGATGGTTCAGGCTGGCCGGAGCAGCTACTACATCGTGAGCCAGTTCAACGTCTTCGAGTACGCCGCGGAAGCCGAGCTGTTTGCGCGCCTGGCGGAGAACTTCGAGCTATGCGTGTATGGGTTGAACAAGGTGCGCTGCGAGTTCGATCGGCTCTGCCTGCGTTCTGGAGCAGAGCTGGGGCAGTTCGAAGAGCACGCAGCCTAGGCTAGAAGCCTATGGTGGTGGGCTGACCCTTCGCAGGGTGACGTTTTACGTCCCACCCATCGCGATACAGCTGCGATGGATGGGGAACCCGATCTTTGTGGGCTTGACCATGGGTGCCGCTCTTCTTTCAGAGGAGCGCTTGCTTTCCCCGCACGCGAAATCCCTATAAGCTAGAGACTTCGTGCTCTCCCCGGCATGAGCTTGTCTATGCGCGCACTCGTCCTCTCCGATATCCACGGAAATCTCGAAGCCCTGACCGCCGTCCTCGACGCAGCGGGAGTGACGGACCAGCTCTGGAACCTGGGCGATGTGGTGGGATACGGCGGCAGCCCGAACCAGGTCATCGATAAGGTGCGTCCGTTGTCGCATCTCGTGGTGCGCGGCAATCATGACCGAGTCTGCTGCGGGCTGGCGTCGGCGCTGGGGTTTAATCCAGTGGCACGGGCTGCGGCGATGTGGACCCAGAGCGAGCTTACGCCGGAAAACCTGGAGTGGCTGAAGGCACTGCCGCAGGGACCGATCCTTCCACACTACGCTTCCAATTCAGACCCGGACGAGGCTGCGGAAGAGGTTGATCTCAACGTGAGCTGCGTCCATGGCTCGCCGCTCAACGAAGACCAGTACATCCTGAGCATGCGCGACGCTTGGGCACCGCTGCAGCAGATGATCAGCGATGTGACCTTCTTTGGACATACGCATGTGCAGGGCGGATTTTCGAGCAGCGGAACAGAGTGGCGAGAGATCCGGCCAGCGTACCGTTCGCGCAAGGACGCTGAATCCTGGACGGTCAAATTGACTTCCGACTCGCGTCATCTGATCAATCCCGGATCCGTCGGGCAGCCACGCGACTTCGACTGGCGCGCCGCCTTCGCGATCTACGACTCTGATTCGTTTGAGGTCACCTATCACCGCGTCCCCTACGACCTTACTTCGTCGCAGGGAAGGATCCTGATGGCTGGCCTGCCGGAGAGACTTGCTGCGCGGTTGCGCGAAGGGCGCTAGCTATACTCCGACCGTCTCAGGCTGCAGCGATGGATAGTCCGTGTAACCTTCCGAACCGTGCGAGTAGAAGGTCTTTACGTCCGGGACATTGAGCGGCGCACCCTTTGCGAAGCGGATCGGAAGATCAGGGTTGGCGATGAAGAGCTTGCCATAGGCGACGGCATCGGCCTTGCCCTCGTCGAGAAGGTGCTGGCCGCTCTTCTGGTCGAGCGCTTCGTTCGCAACGTAGACACCGCCAAACTGTTGCTTCAAAGTAGGTCCAAGCGAGTCAGGCCCGACAGCTTCGCGGGCGGCGATGAAGGCGATCTTCTTCTTGCCAAGCTCGGTTGCGAGGTAGCCGAAGGTCGCGGGCAGGTTGGAATCCGAGATGCCATGGACGCCGCTGCGCGGAGCCAGGTGCATACCCACGCGGCCCGCGCCAAAGACGGAGATTGCAGCGTCGGTGACTTCAAGGTGCAAGCGGGCGCGGTTTTCGATCGGACCGCCGTACTCGTCGGTACGATGGTTGGTCCCGTCCTGGAGAAATTGGTCGAGGAGGTAGCCGTTCGCGCCGTGAATCTCGACGCCGTCGAAACCTGCGGCCTGGGCGTTCTCGGCTCCGCGGCGGAAGGCTTCGACAACGCCCTTCACTTCTTCAAGAGTGAGCGCGCGCGGTGTGACGAAGGGCCGCTCCGGGCGCAGGTGCGAGACGTGACCGGCAGCGGCGATGGCCGAAGGCGCAACGGGCGTCTGACCGCTGAGGAAGACGGGATCGGAGATACGGCCCACATGCCAAATCTGCGCGAAGATGCGGCCGCCAGCGTGACGCACAGCCTTCGTGATGGGCTTCCACGCCTCAACCTGGTCCTTGGACCAGATACCAGGAACCTGCGCGTAACCGACGCCGAGTGGATCGACTGGCGTGCCCTCAGAGATGATCAGCCCTGCCGAGGCGCGCTGCGCATAATACTCCGCGATGATGGGCGTTGCGACGTGATCCGCAGTGCCGCGGAGCCGGGTCAGCGGAGCCATGATGACTCGGTTGGGGAGGTGAAGGTCGCCTAGCTGGATGGGGTCGAGAAGGTTCGGGGTGTGGTTTGCCATGTCCGGGATTGGATGAGGCCGGCTCGATATCGGATTCCTGAAGGAGAGCGTTAAGCACTAGTCTCTGTAATCCGGGTTCTCAAATTTTGACCACACAATATCTGACACATGCTTGTGATGAACCTGAGAAAGGGCCTCCCTAAGAGAGTCTGCAACCTGGTGTTGTCAGGACCAGCAGGCGTTCAGAATCCAGACGTGGAACAATCAGATCATGGCAGCCAAAACTAAGCCGTCCAAGCGCGACGCTATCCTCGATGCCATGCTCGACATCGTCGTTGAGCGCGGCTTCCACGACGCGCCTATGTCGCTCGTCGCGCAGCGCTCGGGCGCGAGCGCGGGAGTCATCTACCATTATTTTCCGAGTAAAGAAGCGATCATCCAGGCCCTCTACGAGAGCATTAGCGCCCTCAAACGAGCG
Organism: Granulicella aggregans; assembly: GCF_014203275.1. Lineage (GTDB taxonomy): Bacteria > Acidobacteriota > Terriglobia > Terriglobales > Acidobacteriaceae > Edaphobacter. Next base: position 387,869 of record NZ_JACHIP010000004.1, on the reverse strand, counting down.
AGCATCCTTGAAGGTTTCTCCCTCGAACAGGATCCGCGCGATACCTTCATTCAGGGTTGCCTTAACACCTATAGCTTCTATCGCAAACATAAACGGGAGATGCGTTTCTACGAGCAGTACAAACACGCCGGCTTTGCCTGCTCCCCCGAACCCTTGGAGAAAGACGAGCGCGCAGCTGCCTTCTTTCACCGCTTCTCGAGCCGGTCCAAGGGCGGCGTCCTCAACGAGTGGCCCGCCGAAGTTCTCAACGAACTCACGCTGAATCTCATCGTGCGCCTCGCCGGGCTGCCGCGCAAGCTGCCCGACGCGCTCTTACGCGAGATCGCTGACAATATGTGGGAGACGGTGAAGGCAAAATAATAGAATGAACGTTCGGTCTATCATGTACACTCGACTTTATGAGTGAAGACCTCGTCCTCGTTACCGGCGGCTCTGGCTTCGTAGCCACCCATTGCATCGACCAACTCCTTCGCGCCGGATACAAGGTGCGCACGACCGTTCGCTCGCTCACGCGCGAACCCGATGTGCGCTCCATGCTCAAAGCCGTAGGCGCACCAAGGCTGGAGGCGCTTACCTTTGCCGCCACTGATCTCGGCGCGGACAAGGGATGGGCAGAGGCTGCAGCCGGTTGCCGCTACGTGCTTCATGTGGCCTCACCGTTCCCGCCACGTGCCCCAAAGCATGAGGACGAACTCATCATTCCGGCCCGCGAAGGAGCCCTCCGCGTCCTGCGTGCGGCCCGCGACTCGGGCGTCGAGCGAGTCGTGATGACGTCATCCTTCGCCGCGGTCGGTTACGGCCACAAGCCGCGAACTGCTATTTTCACGGAAGCTGACTGGACCGACCTGACGGGCTCCGGCGTCGCAGCCTATCCCAAATCCAAGACCATCGCCGAACGTGCCGCATGGGAGTTCATCGCTCGCGAAGGCGGCGCGCTCGAGCTGACTGTCGTCAACCCTGTAGGCATCTTCGGACCTGTTCTGGGTGCCGACTACGCGCCGTCCATCCTCATTGTGAAACGCCTGCTCGACGGAGCGGTCCCTGCCTGCCCGCGCCTCTCTTTCGGCGTGGTCGATGTCCGCGACGTAGCAGACATCCATCTTCGCGCGATGACTCACCCGGCCGCGAAGGGAGAACGCTTTCTGGCCCTGGCCGGGGGCGCCCTGTCCCTGATCCAGGTGGCCAGGATCCTGAAAGAGCACATGGGCGTCGCCGGTCGCCGTGTTCCTACCGGCGAGATGCCCGACTGGATCGTGCGCTTTCTAGCGCACTTCGTCTCGGATATGAAGATGATCGCTCCCGAGGTCGGAAAGCAGAAGAACATCTCCAACGAAAAGGCACGCAGCATCCTTGGTTGGACACCACGTTCCAACGAGGAGGCCATCATCGCGACAGCGGAGAGCCTTCAGCGTCTTGGCCTGCTCAAGAAGTAAAGGCTCCGGCGATGGGTCACGACGTCATCACGCTCAATACTTGTTCGCATTGGCTTAGCGGCAAAACGACATGTCCTCGCTTGAGGGCGAGGACATGTCGTGGTTCGGTGTGGCAAAGATAGCTGGTTTCTCAGAGCAAGCCTTACACCGGAAAGCTCTTAAGGAACTCGCGGAAGCCTGCACCGAGCTGCGGGTGCTTCAGGCCGAACTCGACCGTGGCCTTGAGGAAGCCGAGTTTGTCGCCGGCGTCGTGGCGCTTGCCTTCGTAGCTGTAGCCGTAGACCTTCTCGTGCTGCATCAGGGCCTTTATGGCATCGGTCAGTTGGAGTTCGCCGCCCGCGCCGGGGGTGATGCCTTCGATCATCTCGAAGATGCGTGGCGTCAGGATGTAGCGGCCGATGATGGCGTTCTGCGAGGGAGCTTCTTCAGCCTTCGGCTTCTCGACCATGTCGGTAACTTCGAGGAGACGCGGGTTCGACGCGACCGGCTTGACGGCGAGACAGCCGTAGGCGGAGATGGCCGCGCCTTCGACGACCTCGGAGCCAAGGATGGTGGACTGGGTCTCGTTGAAGGCTTCGACCATCTGCTTCATGCAGGGAACCGTTGCATCGACGATGTCATCAGGCAGAAGCACGCAGAAGGGCTCGTTGCCGACGACTTCCTTCGCCATAAGAACAGCATGGCCGAGGCCGAGGGCTTCGGGCTGGCGAACATAGATGATCTTGGCGAGCTTCGAGACGGAGCGGGCGATCTCAAGCAGCGCGGTCTTATTCTTCGCGGCGAGCGAGGCTTCGAGCTCCGCCGACTTGTCGAAGTGGTCTTCCATGGTCGTCTTGCCGCGACCGGTGACGATGATGATCTCGGTGCAGCCCGCAGCCACAGCCTCTTCCACGCCGTACTGGATCAGCGGCTTATCGACCAAGCAGAGCATCTCCTTCGGCGTGGCCTTGGTTGCGGGCAGAAAGCGCGTGCCCATACCGGCGGCGGGAAAGACGGCTTTGCGAATCTTCATAGGCATGAGATGCAGGTTCCTTTGCTGTATTAGGGGGAGTGGGCGATACCTATCTCCATGCTAACAAAAGCTCGATGACACGGGTGTGAAACCTTTGTCGGAGAAAGCACCTTCTACAGCACCGGCGAATCATCCTGCAGCATCGCTTTGCGGATGACCTTTATGGGAGCGAGTCCCTGCAACATAAGGTTGTCGTGAAACTGTTGCAGATTAAACGCTGCTCCCTGCTTCTTCTTCAGGTCTTCACGAAGCTTCATAATCTCGAGCTTACCCAGCGTGTAGTAAAGATAGGTCGCATCCGAGGTGCCACGCTTGGTCTCCATTAATCCGACCGACTTCGACTGATAGCCATCGGTGACGAAGAAGTCGACTGCCTGATCGATCGTCCAGGGCGTGTTGCCGGGTTCACCCTGGCCAGTATGAAGTTTGATCGCAGCGACAAAGCGGGCATCGCGGAGAAGGGCATCCTGCAGCTGGCCGAGGCGGATGAGCTTCGCTTCCCGAACCTGCTCCGGTGTTGCACCTGCCGGGGCAGCGGCATAGCCCTGGTCGAGCATCATTTGCTCGCAATAGTGCGCCCAGCCTTCAATGTTCGAGTTCGCGCCAATGAGTTTGCGGACCTTTGATGGGAACCTGTCCTGAAAGAGGAACTGGACGTAGTGGCCGGGATAAGCCTCGTGCACGCTGGTGCTGACGATGGTGCCGACGTTGAAGGCGGCCATGTGTTCGGCGATGTGCTCCGGAGTCCAATCCTTCTCCGGCAGGGTTACGTTGAAGTACGCCTTCTTCGAGTGTGTCTCGAAAGGTCCTGGCGAGTCCATCGAAGCCTGGGTCGTGGCCCGCATGAACGGAGGGGTCTCTTCAAGCGTCGGTTCGACCTCGCTGGGGATGGTGATGATGTGATTCGCACGAATGAACGTGATCAGCGAAGTAAACGTGTCCTGAAAGGAGCCCAGCAGCTTCTCCGGTGCAGGATGAATGGTTGCGAGTTCAGCGAGCACCTGCTGCGGCGTCTTCGACGGATCAACTTCTTTCGCGATCCGGGCGAACTCCGCCTGGTTCCGATGCATATCGGCATAGCCCACCTCAAGCAGGCGGTCGAGCGGGATGTCGACCATCTCGTCGTAGCTGAGCTTCTTCGCGTAGGTCTCCGCGCCCAGCTTGTAGTCTCCGTTAGACCTCGCGAGAAGGTCGGACTTCATCCACGCCGCGTAACTCCTGAGGGCTTCGATGACCGCCACGTTGGACTTCGTGAATGCGACTTTTGTTGCAGTGTCGGTGGCGTCCGTGAACGCCGCCGGAACGTCGTCGGAGAAGAAGGAGATGATTCCGTCGATCTGTTCGAGCGCGATCTCCGTGAAGATCCGGGGCGGGTTCTTGAGGTTCTTCCGGGCTTCCAGCAGAGCTTCGGGCATACGCTGCTCACGTGCGACCAGGGACTTCAACCGGGTGTTGGGAGGCGCGTAATTGCGGCTCATAAGGACGAAAGCGGAGTTTGCGAGGCTCGAAGAGTAGGTGTCGGGATTCTTCTCCAGCGGCCGGATCACTTCAAGCTCGAGCAGAGAGGAGTGGATGCTGTTGAGAAGGATCTCGCGGTCCGCCGCGACGGGAAGATCGAGCGCGGCGGGGTCGATGGCAGCAATCTTCGCCTCATAACTCTTGAGGGCGGCTACCTGTCGCGCAAGGTTGGCAGCGGAGTAGTCTTCAAGTTGTGCATCATATTGATGCAGACCTGCGGAGGTTCCCGCCGTGGGCGAGAAGTGAAACAAGACTTCGCTGAAGTACTGGTCGGCGACGAATTGAAACGTTTGAGGAGCTCCGTCGGCGGAGATTCTCTGGGAATTGCTCTGAAGTGCAGGGAGAAGCATGGAAGCTCCAAGCAGGAAGATGGAAAATCGCACCATTGAATGCATGTCCTCTTAGGGAAGTCTATGGGATTATGGTTGGGAAGAGAATCGCAGCGAATGTTCTAAACGCGACGGACGATAAGAGTTGTGTAGTACCAGGACTCAGTTTTACCGGGGCTAAGAAGAATGGCGGCTTCTGTAGTGCAGCGAGGGGGCGACACAAGAACGGCAAGCTCGCTGCTGCGCGGGAATCAGATGCCCATGTGGATCTACGACCGCGAGACTTCGCGCTTCGTAGAGGTAAGCGAAGGAGCGTTGCGTCAGTACGGCTATACGCGCGAGGAGTTCCTGGCGCTGACGCCACCGCAGTTGTTCGCCACGGAAAAGACCTCATTCGTTGAAGCCAAGAAGAACGGCCATTCAGGCCGGGTGGCGAAGCACCGGCGCAGCGACGGCACAAGCTTTCCCGTGCGCATTCACTCCAACGCCCTGATCTACAACGGTCGCTTATCGCGCCTGGTAGTGGCTTCTCCGACAGATGTATTGCTTGAGAGTTCTCCTGTAATGCTCCCCACCCGGAGTAGCTGGACGATGGGCCTGACCGACCGCGGCCTGCTCAAGCAACGGGCGGCAGAGGCGCTGGCCCATGCCGACCGGAGGCGTCGCCGGGTTGCGGTTGTGTCTATGGACATCGACCACTTTGCCGAGGTTGCCGAGCGGCATGGAGACGCCGCCTGCGAGACCTGCATGGAACGAGTAACCTATTGGCTCCATCGCAGGATCCGCGGGATGGACACGGTCGCCCGCACGGGAGTTCATGGATTCACAATTGTGCTTGCCGAGCTCGACCACCACTTCGACATCTACCGCGTAGCGGAGGCCCTGCTCAAGATCTTTGCGGAACCAGTGAAGGTGGACGATCAATCCATCATCCTGTCCGCCAGCGTCGGCATCGCAGTCTATCCCGACGACAGCCGCGAGTTCGAGCGCCTGGAACACGCGGCAGACACGGCGATGCACCAGGCCCGCGCAAGTGGAGGCCATCGCATCGCCATGTTCTCGCTCGAGTCGAAGGAGCGGACGGAGCTTGCGGCCTATATCCAGGAGGCTCTGAAGGCGGGCAGCTTCCGGCTGCACTATCAGCCGCAGTACTCGCCCACGGGAACGGTGTGCAAGTTTGAAGCCCTGCTGCGTCTGCCCGGAAAGAATGGAGGCTTCGTTTCTCCCGACCTCTTCATCCCTGTGGCAGAAGAGACGGGCATGATCGAAGAACTGGGGATGTGGGTGATCGAAGAGGCGTCGTGCCAGCTACGGACATGGAAGTCCTGCTTCGACAGCACCGTTCCGATCGCGGTGAACGTCTCTCCACTGCAGTTGAAGAGTGCCGGATTTGCTCAAGCCGCGTTGGACAAGATCCGGGGATGTGGGGCGGATCCCGCATGTATCGAGTTCGAGATCACCGAGCGCGCCGTACTGAACTTCAACGAAGCGCTGGAGCCGATGCAGCAACTCGCCCGCGCGGGCATCGTCTTCGCAGTCGATGACTTTGGCACGGGGTACTCCTCGCTGCAGCACCTGCACCGGCTGCCCATCTCGGTGCTTAAGATCGATCGCTACTTTATCAATCGCCTTGGGGTGCAACGTGATGCCGATGCGATTGTCGAAGCGATCGTTTCGATGGCCCACGCTCTTGGCATGAGTGTCGTCGCCGAAGGGGTAGAGACTCAGCAGCAACGAGAGATCGCAACCTCCATGGGATGCGACACCATCCAGGGATTTCTTTTTTCCGCCGCGATCGAAGCGCAGTTCGTTCCACTCCTGATGGGTTGGCCGGAAGAACGCGGATAAGCCGGGTCAGGCCGCGGATCGCGACGTATCCAGCGAGTCGAGCAGAGCCCGGGTCTCCGCAAGAACGTCTTCAGCCTTCGCAGAAGTAAGCGGCCAGCGCAGTACGCCCTGAGGCGTAAACTGCGCGCCTCGCTTGGCGTTGCGGCTGATGAGACGCATCAGGACGCCGGGCTCGACCATGCGATCTTTCGCCGGGGCCACACCAGGCGCGGTTGCGGGGGCACCGCCGGCCAGCTTCTCCGCGAACTTGATGTTGAGCATCTCGACGAATGCCTTTTGCGGGACCTTGATCTGATTGCGCCCCGTGCCCTGGATCTTCGGCGGACCAGTCTCGATCTGGGTACGCTTGCGGTCAAGCTGGGCGATGCCAAGCTGCTCGCAGTGCAGACGGATCTCCGCTGCGGCGAGAAGGTTCAGCACTGCATCGGGAGGCGTGCCGTAGCGATCCTGCAGCTCGGCACGAACGTCGGCAAGCGCGGCGAAGTCTTCTGCACCGGCAATCCGCTTGTACATGCGCAGCCGCTGGTTCTCCTCAGGTATGTAACCGGAGTCGATACGTACTGAGATGCCGAGATTGATGCTGACGCCCTCGTGCGCGGGCTTGTCGGCCTCGCCCTTCATCTTGCGCACGGCCTCTTCGAGCATGGTGGTGTACATCTCGAAGCCAATGGACTCGATATGCCCAGACTGTTCGCCGCCGAGCATGTTGCCAGCACCGCGAAGCTCCAGATCCAGGGCCGCAATCTTGAATCCGGCGCCGAGATCCGAGAACTCTTTCAACGCCGCAAGACGGCGGCGCGAGATCTCCGTGAGCTCCTTTTCCGGCGGGATCAGCAGATAGCTGTAGGCACGCCGATTCGAGCGGCCAACACGGCCGCGAAGCTGATAGAGCTCGCTCAAGCCGTGGCGATCCGCACGGTTGATGATGATCGTGTTCGCCAGCGGAATGTCGAGGCCGTTCTCGATGATGCTGGTCGCGACGAGCACGTCGTACTCGTGGTTCATGAAGGCGAGCATGACGCGTTCAAGCTCGGTCTCCGGCAACTGTCCATGCCCAATCACGACACGTGCAGACGGAACAAGCTCACGAATCTTCGCCGCAAGTTCGTAGATCGTCTCGACGCGGTTGTGGACGAAGTAAGTCTGGCCGCCGCGCTCCATCTCCATCTCGATCGCCGTGCGCACGAGCTTCTCATCGAACTTCGCGACGATGGTCTGGATGGCCATGCGATCCTTCGGCGGCGTTTCAATCACGCTCATGTCGCGCAGCCCTATGAGAGACATGTGCAGCGTGCGTGGGATCGGCGTGGCAGACATCGCGAGCACATCGATGGACGCCCGCAACTGCTTCAGCTTCTCCTTGTGCTTCACGCCAAAGCGCTGCTCTTCATCGACGATCAGCAGGCCAAGGTCCTGGAACTTGAGATCTTTCGAGAAGATCCGGTGCGTGCCGATCAGGATATCGACCTTACCCGCGGCGACCTTCTCAAGAATCTCCTTCTGCTCCTTCGCCGTGCGGAAGCGCGAGATCATCTCGATGTTGACAGGGAAGTTGGCGAAGCGGCGCTTGAAGGATTCGAAGTGTTGGAAGCTAAGCACCGTAGTCGGCGTGAGCACAGCGACCTGCTTAGAATCCTGCACCGCCTTGAAGGCAGCGCGCATAGCCACTTCAGTCTTGCCGTAACCGACATCGCCGCAGAGCAGGCGGTCCATCGGCTGCGTCGATTCCATATCGGCTTTGATGTCCGAGATGGCGGAGAGCTGGTCGTCGGTCTCGTTGAAATCGAAGGCGTCTTCGAACTCGCGCTGCATATTGGTGTCGGGAGAGAACGGCGTTCCCTGTGCGGCCTTACGCTGCGCATAGAGAATCAGCAGCTCGGCCGTCATATCGGCCATCGCCTTTTTGACGCGCGCCTTGGTCTTCTGCCACGCCTGCGTGCCGAGCTTGTTCAACTGCGGCGCGGGGCCGGTGTCGGTCGAACGGTATTTCTGGATCAGGTCGAGGCGAGTCAGCGGGACGTAAAGCTTTGCCTGATCGTCGAACTCGAGGATCATGAGCTCGAGCGGAGGAGCATCAGGCTCTTCGATTACGCGCAGGCCAGCGTACTGCGCGATTCCGTGCTCGACGTGGACAACATAGTCGCCAACGGTGAGGTCGCGGAAGTCTGAGATGAAAGCCGAAGTCTTCGACTTGCTCCGGCGCACAGGTCGAGCCGTGACGTCGGCATCATCGACGAGGTCCTGCGCTCCGAAGATGACTATCTGCCGCGCGGTCGCCTTGTCGAGGTCGAGCACCTGCACGCCTGCCGCTATCGTCGTCTTCACGATGACAGGCGTACGCAGATCTCCCCCGAGATAACTTGATTCGGAGTAGACAGTGGATGAGCCCGGCGCATCGTTGCGCGAGCCGAGGCGGTACGGGACCTTGTACTCCTGCAGTAGCCCGGCGAGACGTTCGACCTCGCCCTGATTATGCGCCGTAAGCAGGATGCGCGCGTCCTGCTTCATCAACGAATTCAGCGCATCGATGAGCGCGGGAATGCTGCCGTGGAAGCGCTGCGTGGGCCGTGTGCTGAAGTCGACTTCTGAGAGGTCCGAGCGATCCCCATCGAGCACATCGACCAGGCCGAGCTGATCGAGCTCACAGCCGCTGAAGGCGCGCATGCGGTCGTCGAGGTCCCACGGCGAAAGATAGATATCTTCGGGCCGGACGAGATTGCCGATGCCTGAGCGCTCGTGCCTCTGCTCGATCTTGTTCCACCAGCGCTCGCCCTGGTTCTTCACCATGGAAGGCTCTTCGATGAAGACGCGTGGCTTGGGGCCATCGCCTGAGGCGAGCAGATCGAGCAGCGTGCTGGTGGCTCCGGCGACGGGAGCGAAGAACTCCCACCCGGGGAAGATCGTGGCTTCACCTGCACGAGAGCTTACGTGCGTGAGAAGTTCGTTCGGCTCTTCGCCGCCTTCGATCGCTGCTCCTGCTGAACCTGCTCGAGTGAGGCGCGCGTTGATCGCCGTAAGGAGCTTCTCGGTAACGGGAGTTTCAGTAAGCGGCAGAAGAAGTACTTCTTCAAGCTGCGAACTTGATTGCGTGAGCGAACGCTGCGTGTCGGGATCGAACTTGCGCAGCGACTCGATCTCATCGCCGAAGAAGTCGATGCGGATAGGGCGGTCGGTCTCGGGGCCGTAGACGTCGATGATGCCGCCGCGCAGCGTGACCTGCCCGGGCATTTCCACCACGTCGACCTTCGTGTAACCGACGGAGATGAGGTGCTCAACGAGCATCTCGGGGATGTACTCTTCGCCGCGTCGCAGATGCAGCGCGAGCGCCTTGTAGTACTCGCGCTTGAAGAGCTTCATGCAGGCGGCTTCGAGCGGCACGATGACGAGCCGTGCCGGCTGCGACTTCGGGGCGTTGGCGATTTTCCAGAGCGTGGCCGCGCGATGCTCCTGAATCTCGGGATGCGGCGAGAGATTCTCGAAGGGCAACACATCATGCGCAGGCAGGCGAAGGACGGCCTCGGCGGGCAACGCTCCGGTAAGTTCGCAGGCGCTGAGCACGGCGGCGTGCAGCGCTTCGGCGGCCTTGTTGTCCGCAACGATGATGACGCAAGGCGCATTCGCCGCCTTCACGAAGGACGGCAGGTAAAGCGCCCGCGCCGTAGCGGTCAGCCCCGAGACACGCCTTCGCCCGGTGCCAGCGCTCAGATGGCGCTGGACACGTTCAGAGGCGACTGAGTGTTCGAGGTCCGCAAGCAGATCGCGGACAAAAGGAAGGACCATGCCGAGTTCAAGTTTATCAGCGGGCGAGGCTTGACATTGCCGCTCACAGCTTGTTCGATGCCTTATATGAAATTGTTTGCTATCTGGAGTGTTCTGGGCGTTGGAGTCGCATTCGGCGTGGCTGCTGGGCAGGCACCGTCGCCTACCCCGCACAACTTTACCGCCCAATGGATCACGGCGGCTGGCGCTCCCGGGCATAACCCGGTCGTGCTGCGCCTGCGCAAGGAGCTGACGCTCGCGGCTGTCCCCGCGCACTTCGTGGTTCATGTCTCGGCCGACAACCAGTTTCTACTGATGGTGAACGGCAAGCGGATCGGCTTTGGGCCGTCAGTCGGCGACGTGCAGCATTGGCGGTACGAGACCTACGACCTTGCCCCGGCGCTGCACCCCGGAAAGAACCTGATTGCAGCGACAGTATGGAACCTCGGCGACCTGGCTCCTATCCGGCAGATGAGTTCGCGGCTTGGGTTTGTAGTTGATCCGGATACGGCTACGGAGAAGGCCATCGCGACCAACTCGTCGTGGATGGCGAAGGTAGACGCGGGGTACAACTTCCCCTCGAAGACGCCGGGGCTTGGCGACAACTACTACGTGGCCTCTCCGGGTGAGGAGCTTGACGCTGCATCCCTCGACTGGCAGTGGAGCAGCTCGGAGGACAGCAGCGCAGGATGGCAGCCGGCTGTCACAGTCGGGGGCGCGGTGACGAGAGGAGTTCATTCGGAGAGCAACTCGTGGCTTCTGGTGCCGGATACGCTTCCAGCGATGGAGGTCTCTGCGGCTCCAGCGGGAAAGGTGGTTCGCAGTACCGGGATGGCTGGTGCGGCCAGTTTTCCATCTGGGTCGGCCGAAGTTCCTGCGAACAGCCACGTAACGCTGTTGCTCGATCGCGAGACGCTGACAACCGCGTTTCCTACGCTTACTGTCTCCGGAGGCAAGGGAGCGAAGGTGAACGTCACCTACGCCGAGGCACTGATGGACGACGCCGGCAACAAGGGCAATCGCAATGAGATCGCAGGCAAGCACATCGTCGGAATGATGGACGAACTTCTGCCCGATGGAGGCGAGGCACGCGCGTTCACGCCACTCGACTGGCGGACATGGCGATACATGCAGATCGACGTGACCACGACGGCTCAGCCCCTGCGTCTCGACTCGCTTTCACTGATGTTCACGGCGTTCCCGTTCGAGCAGCGGGCGAAGTTCGCAAGTGACGACCCCGGCCTCACCGACATCTGGAACGTCGGCTGGCGCACGGCGCGGCTCTGCGCGCACGACGCCTACATGGACACGCCCTACTGGGAGCGGCTGCAGTACGTCGGCGACACGCGCATCCAGACGCTCATCTCCTACACCAACGCGGGCGACGACCGTCTCGCGCGCCAGGCCATCGAGGCCTTCCACGCGTCGCTGCTGCCCGAAGGCATTGGGCAAAGCCGGTATCCCTCGCGGCATCTGCAGGTGATTCAGAACTTCTCGCTGCTGTGGATTGGGATGGTGCACGACTTCTGGTACTTCCGCGACGACCCGAAGTTCGTGGCCGCGCAGCTTCCCGGCATCCGCGGCGAACTGAGCTACTTCCGCGAACGCCGCAACGCCGACGGCCTGCCCGCGCTGCGCGACTGGTGGCCGTTTGTGGATTGGGCGACCGGCTTCCCCGGCGGCGATTCGCCGATGCTCGATGGCGTGAGCGCTTCGGGTGCGCTCTTCTATCTGGAGGCGCTACGCAATGCCGCCGAGATGGAGGCTGCGCTCGGCGACGCCGCCCTGGCACGCGAAGATGTGGTGGAGGCCGAGCACGTTCGCGCCACGGTGCTGGCGAAGTTCTGGTCGAAGGACGAAGGATTGATCGCGGACACGACCGAGCTGAAGCACTTCAGTCAGCAGGCGAATGCGCTCGCGGTGTGGCTCGATGTGGTTCCTGAGGCCCAGCAAAAAGATGTGGTCACGCGCATCTTTTCTGCGACCGACAGTGGCTTCAAACTGGCAGCCGGACAGAAGCCGCTGCCCAAGGAGTTCTCACCCGCCTCGAACTACTTCCGCTTCTACCTGGCGAAGGCGCTTGTTCATGCAGGGATGGCCGACCGCTACGTCGAGACGCTTGCGCCCTGGCGGACGATGCTCTCGGTCGGCCTGAGCACATGGGCCGAGCAGCCGGAGCCGACCCGCTCGGACTCGCACGCCTGGAGCGCGCATCCGAACATCGATCTCCTGACGACGGTGGCTGGAATCATGCCTGCGTCGCCGCAGTTCAAGACGGTCGTGATCTCTCCGGCTCTGGGATCGCTGAAACATCTGAGTGTCAGCTACCCTTCGCCGCATGGGGAGATTCTTGCCGAGTACACGGTGAGTGCGGAAGGGACTAGTGCGAAGGTGACGCTGCCTGCCGGGGTTACCGGTACGTTGCAGTGGGCTGGGAAGAGCTATCTGCTTGCTGCTGGCGCGAATGCTGTGACGCTACCGCCGCTTCGTTAGACTGAGCCAAAACTCTGTGCCCCATTCATCGCGCCTTTGTTTCATGCGATGAGTGGGTCTCGCCACAAATGCTGATTTTCAATTCGGCGCTATCATTCCGCCATGCCCTACGGCCTTACAAGGTATCAGCAGGCGGAATCGCTTCACTTCCTCACCTTCAGTTGTTACGAGCGAAAGCCGTGCCTGACAGACCCTGTCGCCAACAAAATCGTTGAAGAGATTCTTGAGCGAACTCGTGCGAGGCACGATGCCCTCATCTATGCCTATGTCCTGATGCCAGAGCACGTCCACATCCTGATGAACGAGCCGCCGAAGATACAGGTGGCAATGTTCCTGAAAGCTTTCAAACAAGAAGTTTCGAGGAAGCTCAAGGGAGCTCGAAAGCAGTTCTGGCAGACGAGATACTTCGACCGCAATCTTCGCGGTGAAGATTCCATGGCAGAGGTTATTCGCTACATTCATCGCAACCCTGTCTCTCGCGGGCCGGTGACGCAACCGGAAGAGTATCGGTGGTCCAGCTACTGCCAGTACGCTACCGGGGTTCCGGGTGTGGTTCAGATTGAGTCGGAGTGGCTGGCTGCGACGAGAGATCGTGCCGCTGCTAAGACCCACTCATCGCATGAAACAAAGGCGCGATGAATGGGGCACAAATTGGGGTACAGGTTGTTTAGAGGGCCCCGAGCGCGTCTAGCTTCTTTGTGACAAGTTCATTCAAAATCGCTGGATTAGCCTGCCCCTTCGACACACGCATTACGTTACCGACGAAGAACGCCGCGACTGTCTTCTTGCCGCCGCGATACTGCTCCACCTGTTTGGGGTTGGCGGCGATGACCTCGTCGATCATGGCTTCGATTGCGCCGGTGTCGGAGATCTGCTTCGGCTTGTCGCGTTCGTAGATCTCGGGGAAGTCCTTGCTCTCGGCGAAGCTGGTGTCGAAAAGCTGCTTCAGCATCTTGCTCGAAAGCTCGCCTGATTCGGCGAGGTCCGCGGCCATCACGATGCCGGCAAGCGAGACCGGGGACTCGTCGAGCTCGAGGCCGGCGAGGCGGAGGCGCATGGTGATCTCGCTGGTCAACAGGGACGCGACGCGGCGCGGGCTCCTGGCCTTCTTCGCGGCGGCTTCGAACTGGTCGGCGAAGGCAGCGCTGGCGGTGAAGGTGGCGGCGTCCTGGGCGCTGATCTCGTAGTCGGCGATCATGCGGGCGCGGCGGGCTTCGGGAAGCTCGGGCATGGACTTCAGAATCTCGGCCTGCCATGCGGCTCCGACGACCAGCGGCGGAAGGTCAGGCTCGGGGAAGTAGCGGTAGTCGTGCGCGGCTTCCTTGCTGCGCATCGAGTACGTCCGGCCCTCGGCATTGTTCCATAGGCGCGACTCCTGCACGACGCGGCCGCCGTCTTCGATCACACCGATCTGGCGCTCGATTTCATATTCCACAGCAGAGCGGATGTAGCGGAAGCTGTTCACGTTCTTGACTTCGGCTTTCGTCCCGTACTCTTTCGCGCCTTTGAGCATGACGCTGACGTTGGCATCGCAGCGCAGCGAGCCTTCTTCCATGTTGCAGTCGCTGACGCCGGTGTAGAGGAGGATCTCCTTGAGCTTGGTGAGATACTCGAAGACCTCGTCGGCGGTACGGAGGTCGGGTTCGGAGACGATCTCGACCAGCGGCGTGCCGCAGCGGTTGAGGTCGATGTAGGTCTTCGAAACGGAGTCGGCGAAGCCGTCGTGGATGCTCTTGCCGGCGTCCTCTTCCATGTGCAGGCGGGTGATGCCGATGCGCTTCGATGCGCCGGTCGCGTCAGGGACATCAAGCCAGCCGTTCTCCGCGATCGGCTTGTCGAACTGCGAGATCTGGTAGCCCTTGGGCGAGTCCGGGTAGAAGTAGTTCTTGCGCGAGAAGACGCTGGTCTCGCGAATCTCGCAGTTGATGGCCCGGGCCGCAAGCACGGCGAACTCGACCGCCTTACGGTTCAGCACGGGCAAGGCTCCGGGCAGGCCGAGGCAGGTGGGGCAGACGTGGCTGTTGGGGTCGCCGCCGTACTTGTTCACGCAGCCGCAGAAGGCCTTGGACTCGGTGAGGAGCTGGACGTGGACTTCGAGCCCGATGACGGGCTGGTACTTGGCGAGAATCTCTGGGGAAAGCAAGGTGGCGGTCGACATAATCAGCTTGATTCTACCAAGCCGCGCGTCTCGACCGAGGATTCCGCATCTGACCGATTTGAACCGATAGTCAGCCAGGAAACTCATGCCATTTCGCAGACGACACACACAGACCGCCGCCCCGCCCCAGGCTCAGGACGCCCAGAAGCACTTGGAGCGCCCAAGTGCCGAGGAAATCTATGAGCAAGTTGCCAACAACGCCCGGCAGGAGCTCGGCCGGTCGACTGTCTCCCTGATCATCTCGGGATTTGCAGGCGGAACATTCATGGGCTTGTCAGCGCTTGGGACGGCGATCGCACTCGCCATGCTGACACCTCCCGGAACGCAGCCCTCCGGATCAGTTGAATTCATCGCAAAAATGTTTTACCCGATCGGATTTATCGTTGTTATCTTGGGCCGCTCGCAGCTCTTCACTGAGAACACACTTTACCCTGTTGCGCTGGTGCTTTCTGAGAAGCGGCACTTCTGGAACACAATGCGGCTCTGGGCAGCTGTATTGCCCTCAAATGTCGTGGGAGCCTTCGCTTTTGCGAGCCTCGTGTCACTTACCCATGCGCTGAAGCCGGAGTTTGTACAGTCGCTCGCCAAGCTTGGGCTTGAGGCGGCGCACAATCCCACATCGGCGATTTTCTGGAGCGGTGTGATGGGTGGATGGATCATCGCGCTGACGGCGTGGCTGGTCTCGGGCTCGCATTCGATCACCGGCTCCGTCATGATTATCTGGATACTGACGTTCGTCGTTGGGTTGGGAAGCTTCGCGCACTGCATCGCCACCAGCGGTGAAGTGCTTGTCGCAATCCTGATCCATCAGGCGGCGTGGACTGCGTATCCGGCATGGTTTTTTCCAGCAGTAGCCGGCAACATCTGTGGTGGAGTGGGCATGGTCACTATCCTTGAGTACGGGCAGGTCGTCTATGGCGGAGATGCTGAAGCTGAGGCCATCGCCGCGCCGCAGAAGCAGGATCAATAGCATGACCGTAGGTTCACAATTTGGCCGGACGATCGCGAATGCCAGCTCAGTTGCCATCCTTATTGCGATGATGGGCTGCCGTGGAGACCAGAGATCGCATCCTGTCCCGGAGACACCAATGCCGCCAAAGACCGTGCTGCTGGCGCAGATGATGCGGGAGCTTTCGGATAAGCCCGGCTTTACCGAGGCCTTCATCGCTCAGATCGACAAGAGCGGGAAGAATGGGCCGGCAGCGATGACGCCACCGCTGATAACGCGGCTGCGTGAGCTCATCCTGGGCAAGGACTGGCAGCGTCTCGATCGCTTTCCGGGATGGACGATGCGCGAGATCAACCCGACCGTGCGCGTTGTGGGTCACTTTGCCGGGAAAGATGCAGCGCTGGAAGGAATGTCAGAGAGACATCCGGGAGCGTCAGCATCGGCCAAAGAGACGCAGACCAAGCTGAAGGAGTTTATCGATCTCGGCGATCATTCGCTGGAGAAAAAAGAGACGATTTCACTCGATGAGCGGTCGCATCTGCCGGGCTTCTCGTCCAAAGGCCTGGTGAGTGCGCTTGGAGACGGCGTGGTTCGTGGTGACGACGCCAATCCTGCGATTGCTCCACTTCACGCGGAGAGCCAGCGACTCGCGGACGTGTTGAACCGGCTGGCGATGAATGGGGTCGAGGGATCTGCTCCTGCAGTGGTTACAATCTCGGGGAAGTCGGTGAAGACGCCGGAAGAACTGATAGGAGCTCTTATGCAATCCGGCCACGACGTTCTAGTTTCAGATGCGCGATACTTCGCGAACTTTGGGCATTTTCACTACCAGGGCAAGGATGTGATGATGCCGTTCTGGGTGAATTCAGAGATTGTTGTTCCGGGGACGCACCGGCCGCTGCTGGTGCCGGTAAGCCACGCGGAGTACGAGTGGACTGTGAGTGGGCCGAAGATTAACGCGCGTGTCAGCTGGTACTACGGGGTGGATGGCAAGGCGGAGTTCCGCGTGATGGACACGCTGGATCAGGCATGGGTGCTGGGTCGTCACGCTCATGAATATCGCGACGCCGATGCGCTCGAGGTGACGAGGCTGATTGGCCTCTTCACGATCGCTTACGCGCATCAACACATCGCCCGACCGGCGATGCCATTCGGCGGCTACTATGGTCTCGGTGTCTGCCAGGACACTGTCGCTGCGATCGAAAAGAAGATGACAGGAAAAGCGACGCTGTTTCCCAACACCGCAGACTCAAGTCTCTTCGATGACCCGAACGATGCAGAGGTGAACCGCTTGATTGCTGCGATCCCGAAGGATCGAGCCGGGAGTCTGCCGGAGCCGGAGCGGATCTTCGGCTCGCTCCCAACGGACGATCTGTCCGCCATTACAATCCCCGGGCTTTCCGCCGATCTGATCGCGGCGCACCAAGCGTGGCATGACGGCAAGCTTCAGCGCACAACAAGCTGGCGGCATCGAGCTTTCATGGCGCTCCTTTGGTTCCTTGGAGTAGTCGCTTTGGTAACTGCGGTGTTCAAGGCTCGCAAGAGGCTTCATGCAACTTGAAGATCGCGTTGGTGAGTCTCACTCAGCGGAGGCAAAACCAGATGGCTACGAAGAAGGCAACGGCAAAGAAGTCCACGGCGAAGAAGACAAGCGCCAGGAAGTCTGTAGCCAAGAAAGCTTCAGCTAAGAAGTCGGCTGCAAAGAAAAGTGCCGCGAAAAAGACCACAGCGAAGAAGTACAGCCCGGCAGCTGGAAAGAGTGTCGAGCGCGAGATGACGGCGATGAAGCAGGGCAAGCTGGAGAGCGGTCGGAGCGGCAAGAAAGTAACGAATCCCAAGCAGGCCATTGCGATCGGACTCTCTGAAGCTCGCAAGGCAGGCAAGAAGGTTCCACCTCCGCCTAAAAAGTAACGCTTGCTATGCTGGAGGCATGAGCGAGCCGAGCCTGGACCTTACTGAATCAGAGCGTCACCACGCGATGTTGCAGGTCGCCCTGAAGGAAGCGCGGATTGGGCGCGAAGAAGGGGGCGTGCCCGTAGGGGCGGCACTCTTCGATGGCGAGGGCAAACTTCTGGGCTCCGGTCATAACCGGCGGGTGCAGGAGAACGACCCGTCCATTCACGGCGAAACGGACGCCTTCCGCCGTGCTGGACGCCAGAAAAACTATCGCGACGCGACCATGGCCACTACGCTTGCTCCCTGCTGGTATTGCAGCGGGTTGATCGTGCAGTTCGGCATTGGGACAGTGATCGTAGGAGAGAGCCGCACCTTCGCTGGTGGTGTGGAGTGGCTGAGGACGCTTGGGGTCAAGGTGATCATCCTGGACTCGGCTGAGTGCCGCACTTTAATGGAGGGGTTTATCCATGAGCATCCGGAGATTTGGTACGAGGATATCGGCGAATTTCGGAGCTAGACGAGCACCGGTCGCCGCTTCGCGCTCACCAGATACCAGCCTGTCCCACAAGCTAAATAAACTAGATAAAGATAGGGTAGCCAGTTGTAAGGCCGGTCGGGGACGGGATAGAGTGTGCCGGCGAGTGCCAGCACCATCGCCAACGTCGCTGCGATCGATAGAGCCAACGTACCGCCCGATAGCCGTCCGGTGTGTTGCTTCAGGTAGATGGGCAGAGCGACAGCTGCCAGACCGTACGCCGTGATGAAGCCGTAGACAGAGAGCGATCCCATCCAGCCGTAGATGTCGCGGCTATCGAAGCCTCGCGCGGCCAGATACGTCACGGGCAGCGCCATGGCCAACCCGATCGAAAGCACGGCGAGGTGAGGCGTTGCATTCTTGCTATGCGCCACGCCGAACGAGCGGTGAACGATACCGTTCTGCCCCATGCGCATCATCACCCGTGCAGCTGCGGTCAGGCAGGCTAGGGTGCAGGCGAACATGCTAACCAGAGCGCCGAGGTCGATGAAGACTCCCAGCACGCCAACGCCCGCGAGCCGTGCCAACGACCGCATGGGCGCGGTAGATTCGCCCAGGTTCTGGTTGAGCGCGTGCATGCCAAGGGTCTCAAGATAGGCGCAGAGGATGAAGAAAAGTCCCGCAAATACGGCGCTCTGGATCACCGCACGCGGGATGGTCCGCAGCGGGTTGACCGCCTCGGTGCCGAGACTGGTTGCGCTTTCGAAGCCGACGAAGCTGAAGATGGCAAGGACGACTCCGAGGCGAACGCCTGAAGCAGAGACGCCGGTGAGATGAAACTGGCCGGGATCGACATGCAAGCCGTTGCGCCACAGTAGCAGCGCCAGCACGATTGCGATCATCAGGACAGCGGCAGCCTCGATCCAGAGCATCAGCCGGGCGGAGACCTGTACATCGCGGTAGGCGGTGAAGGTGGCTCCGCCGACGCAGAGGATCGCCATCAGGACTGGTGGCGCGGGGCGATGCAGGAACTCCAGTGCGAAGACGTTCGCGTAGTTGATGAAGCCACCGACCACGGACATTCCAGTCGCCGCGTAGGCCAACAGCATCGCCCAGCCAGCGATGTCGCTGACGATCGGCGGAAAGCATGACGTTGCGTAGGTGTAGAGCGAGCCCGAACAGGAGGAGTACCGCGCGAACTTGCTGACGACGAAGGCCATCAGCAGGATCGCGCTGGTGGCGAAGAGATACGCAAGCCAGGTTCCGTTGCCGGCGAGCACGAAGACCAGTGGCACGGTCATCGTCGGCGAGGCAGTGGGCGCGATGGTGGAGATGGATTGCGCAAGCGTCTCCATGGGCGAGAGCACGCCGGAGCGCAGACCGCTGGCAGGTTCAGCTATCGGTTCGACAGTTGCGGAGATGCCCTGCTCCATCTGGTAGTTTCCCTCGGCGTCGGAATCTGAGGCTGGATAAAGCACTTCCCGGCCACGGCAAGACGCATGGCGAAAAACTACTCTTCGATACGGGAGTTGCTTAGAGCATAGCCGATCTTAAGACTGCGGCCAAAGATCAAATTATTCGGCTGCCGAAGTGGCTTAGGGCTTGCTTACCGGAGCGGAGGCCGCTGGCGCGGCAGGAGCAGCAGCGGGTGCCGGAGTGGATGCGGGGCTGCTGTCACCTGACGGCTTGCTCTCGGACTTCGTGGACTCGCTACCCTTGCTGCCGCCTTCGCTTGATCCGCTGGCCGCTGGCTTGGCATTGCCGTAGCCATCGGCGAACCAGCCTCCGCCCTTGAACGAGATCGCAGGCGCGGAGAGGACTCGCTCCAGAGGGCCACCGCACTTGGGGCAGATGGTGATCTCGGGGTCGGAGAACTTCTGGATCTTCTCGGTGCGCTTATGGCAGGCGGTGCATTCGTACTCGTAAAGAGGCATTGTGCGTCGTTTCCCTTGCTGCGAGGTGCTGTCTTTAGTTTAGCGCCTCATGCAAGATCAAACTTCGCCGATGCACTCGTTCCAGAGATCCGGGCGTCGCTGCTGAAACTCGGCGATCAGGTCGATGCACTCCTGCGAGTGGAGATCGAGGATGTCGATTCCCTGCTCGCGCAGCCATTTGGTTCCGCCCTGCGCGTTGACGGAGTCGCCCACGATGATCTGCCGGAAACGGAACTGGTAGATCAAGCCGGAACAATACCAGCAGGGAGCAAGCGTGGTGACGAGGATGGTGTCGTGCCAATGGGGACGTCGGCCCGCTGCGCGGAAAGCATCCGTCTCGCCGTGGAGCGAGCCGTTGCCCTCCTGAACGAGGCGATTGCGGCCAGCGCCGAGCAGAGTTCCGTCGACGTGAAACACCGCGCCACCAACGGGAACTCCGCCCTCTTCATTGCCGATGAGGGCTTGCTCGAGAGCTACGGAGAGCATCTCGGATGGGTTGAGGATTGCCATGTGAGGAAGCTAACACAGCTCCTTGCCGTAGCGGCCTCAGATGAGCTTTCAGATGCACTTATGCCCGTCAGAGGCCGACGGGCATAAGTGGTGTAGGTCCGAATGAACTGCTTATAGCTTGCCGAGCTCCACCAGTCGTACGCTTGCAATGGCCTCGATCTTACGGAGCGCCTCGATAGCCGCCGACGCCTCGCTCGCATTGGAAACATCGATCTGCACGACCGCGAGTGCCTGTCCCTGCGGCACACGCTGGGAGCGAACGGAGCGTCCAAGCGCGAAGTTCGCAATGTTCAGCGAGTGCTCGCCAAGGATCGTTCCGATGCGGCCAATCACGCCGGGAACGTCGTGGTTGCGGATGGCGACCAGCGTGCCGTTCAGCGGCGCTTCGATATCGATGCCGTCGTAAGCAAGCAACCGTGGCGAAGTGCCGTGCAGCACGGTCGCCGAAGCGCTCACGTCGCCATCGGAGGAGTGCAGTACCAGCTTCAGTACCGAGCCCGAGCCGCCGGTGACGAACTCCTTCTTGTCTTCCTGGATGCGGATGCCGCGATCGGCGGCGATGGCAGCGGCGTTAATGCGGTTCACTGGGTCGCCGCTTGGATCAGAGTGGGCAAAGATGCCGGCAATCGCCGCGTTCCGCACCAATTCCGTCTTGCCTTGAGCGATTCGGCCCGAGTAGGTGATCTGGATGTTTTCAAGATTGCCCGGCGTGGCGTGCGAGAGGAAGTGGCCGAGGCGCTCCGCCATCTCGATGTACGGCGCAAGCTCGGCATACTCTTCATGCGAGAGCGATGGAAGATTGACCGCGTTCTGGACCACGCCAAGCTTGAGATAGTCGCGCACCTGGCATGCGAGCTGGATGCCGATGGCTTCCTGCGCCTCGTCGGTCGAACCCGCGATGTGGGGGCTGAGAAGAACATTGTCCAGGTTGAAGTAGGGCGAGTCCTTGAGCGGCTCCTGACGGAAGACATCGAGCGCCGCGCCGCCGACCTGACCCGACTTCAGACCTTCGACCAATGCTTCATCGACGATGAGTTCGCCGCGCGCGCAGTTGATGATGCGGACGCCCTTCTTCATGATGGCGATGGAGTGCGCGTTGATCAGGCCTTCGGTCTGAGTGGTCAGGCCGACGTGCAGCGTGAGATAGTCCGAGCCACGGAAGATGTCGTCGATGCCGACGAGGGTCACATCGTTCTCGCGCGCGATCACCGGAGCGATGAATGGATCGTAGCCGATGACGTCCATGCCGAAAGCGTTAGCCCGGCGAGCTACTTCAAGCCCGATGCGGCCGAGACCAACGATGCCGAGCGTCTTGCCGCGCAGCTCCGAACCCTGCAGCGACTTCTTGTCCCACTTGCCGGAGTGCATGGTGCTGTTGGCGCGGGGAATGCTACGGCCCATCGAGATCATCAGGCCGAGCGTTAGCTCAGCGACAGCAACGGCGTTCGCTCCCGGCGTATTCATCACCACGATGCCCTGACGGGTGGCGGCATCGGTATCGATGTTGTCGACGCCAACACCGGCGCGGCCAATTACGCGAAGCTTCGGGGCATGCGAGAGCAGAGCGGCATCAGCTTGCACGGCCGAGCGGACGACAAGAGCGTCGGCGTCAGCAAGCTCTGCGGCCAAGCCATTCTTGATCTGGTCAGGGGTGATGATCTGCCAGCCGGGTTCCTCTTGAAAGACGGCTAGGGTGGCGGGCGAGACTTTTTCGGCGAGAACGATCTTCATGTTTTCCTATTTTACTTTCAGGGTTGGGGCTAAAGGTCTTCAGGCTTGAGACCCGTCTGCTTCGCTATCCTGGCCAACATCTTCGGCCCGATTTCGTCTGTGTCATGAAAAGCCCAGGTAAATTCAGGAAAGCCGGGCCGTCTGAGTTGCTGATGCGAGCTGCCTTTGACCACATGATCTTCCACCCAGCCAATCCGGAGAAGCGCCCGGTAAACCTTACGCGCCTTCGAGCTGGGCCAATGGCTCACGTGATCTATGCCACGGCAAACTGAACGCGCTTCATGGTCGTATTCTCGCGTTCCATCCTGTCAGCAAGGACGCGGAGAGCCATAGCTTCGACCTTCGACTCAGCCTCTGATTTGGAGACGCCGTAGGCCATGACTCCGGGAAGTGAGACAATCTCAGCGATCCAACGTCCATCGTCTTCCTGCTCAAACTCGATCTGAAACTCCATAATGCGTCCTCATCTGCGTGATGCCTTGACGACTCTAGTGTATCTGGAACGAAATCCGAGTAGCGTAGCCGGGTTACAAGAGCGGCTAGACGAAGAAGTGCGGCACAAAGCTGCTGAGATTGTCCGTGATCGGCCCGGCAGATTCACGAATGCCCAAGCCGCAACACTCCTGGTCGACCATCCAAAGGCCGAGTACCGGATAGCGCAGATTGCCATCCGTCTCTTCGAAGACGACCTCCGGCGCGAGCGCCTGGCAGATCGTTCTGCCGCCAGTGTAGGGACCGTCGGTCTCGATGGCCTGCGAGTCCGGCCGCACCAGCGTGATATTCGCTCCCTCGCGCGAGAACAGCGGCTTGCGCACGTAGCTGCTCATGCCGTTGGGCGAATCGAAGTAAGCTTCGAGAAGATTCGGGTGGTTCGGGTAGAGCTCCCACAGGATAGGCAGGATGCCCTTATTCGAGAGCAGCATCTTCCAGATCGGTTCGATCCAGCGGACAGATTGATACGTGTCGAGCGCGTGCGTGCCGAACTCCTCGCCCAGCATCGTCTCCCACGGATACAGCTTGAAGATCGAAAACATCTGGTCTTCGTTGGGATCGAGGAAGCCCTGCAGCTCGTCATTCCACCCAATCTCCGACATGAACATCTGCAACGTGGGGATGCCTGCCTGCTCGGCGGTATCGCGCAGATAGACCGTCGTCAACTGGTCTTCGGGATAGTCGAGCGCCGCAAAATAGACCGGCTTCGAAAGATAGTTGTCGAGGTCCTTCCACTTCGCGATCAGCTTGTCATGAATCGAGGTGAATTGGTCGCGATTCGCCGAGACCAGCGACTCCGGCATCTCTTCCAGCCAGCTCCACTGCACCACTGCCGCTTCGAGCAAGGAGGTAGGCGTGTCGGCGTTGTACTCCAGCAGCTTCGGAGCTTCGCCGCTCTCCGCGCCTGCCCAGCTGAAGTCGAAGCGCCCATAAATCGCAGGCGGCTCGTTCTCCCACGCCCACTCGATGGCTGGAATAGCAGCCCACGGAATGCCGAGTTCCTCATAGCGCTTGTTGTCGATGATGTGCTGCGCCGCGGCGAGGCACATGGTCTGCATCTCGTTGCCTGCAGCCTCAAGCGTGTCGATCTCGGCTGCGGTGAACTCATACGCACTCGACTCATCCCAATAGGGGCGGTCCATGCTGTCATCGTCGGGCGTGTGATAGACCAGGCCGACGGCCTCAACCTTCTGCTGCCAGTTCTCTCGTGGATCGATTGCAATGCGACGCATTATTCTCCCGCTCCCCCGCCGTGCCCACCACCCTCGCCTTCACCGCCAGAGCTGTGCGAGAACGAACTGCCAAAGCCGCCACGCGCTGTAGTGGAGTACGACCGCCCCGGGATCGGCGTAAAGCCACCTCCGCCGACGACGCTGCCCAAGCCGTAACCGCCGTATCCACCGTAATAGTAGTGGTAAGGCATGGGAATAAAGATGAATCCGCCGTGACCATCGGGCCGCTGCACCTGCCCCGTCTGCTGGCAGAAAGACTGGTCGACGACCTTGTTGTTTTCATCGACACAACGCTGCATCTCCTGGTGATGGCAGCCAGCGAGCATCGCCATGGCAGCAGCGGCGACGAGAGGAGCGGCGACTTGGGTTGAGCGCTTCATAAGCAATTTTTCTACCGAGGACAGGGTATCAGGACGGGGAACTAATTCGACTTCGGAAGTACCTTGATCTCGAAGACCTTCGGCCATTGCTTGCCCGTCACGAAAAGCCGGTCACCCTTCGCATCGTAAGCGATGCCGTTGAGAACTGACTCAGAGTTGACTCTTTGGTCGTCCGGCAGAAGGCCGCTCAGATCGATCCATCCGAGAATACGTCCGTCCTTCGGCGAGATCCTCGCAATGCGGTCGGAGTGCCAGATGTTCGCGTAGATCTCGCCCCTCACCATCTCGAGCTCGTTGAGTTGATCGACGGCGCGCGTGCCATCCTTCACGACAATGTGGTGCGTCTCTTGAAACGTTCGCGGGTTGCGAAAGCGAAGAGTGGAGCTGCCGTCGCTGGTAATGATCTCGGAGTCCGTTCGAGTCATGCCCCAGCCCTCGCCGTCGTATTTGAACTGTCCGACGACCCGGAAAGAGAACCTGTCATAGACAAAACCAGCATGGGTCTGCCAAGTCCAGCCGAGGATATTGGGGCCCCAGTCGACAATGCCTTCGCCGAAGTAGTTTGGAGCAAGACTGATCTGCTGAACGGGCTTGCCCGTAGCGGGCGTTATCGCCAGCACCTCAGAATGGCCTTCGAGTCCGGTGCTCTCGTAGAAGAGGCCGTTGAGATAGAAGAAGCCTTCGGTGTAGCTTGAGGTTGAGTGAGGATAGGTCGCGACGACCTTGTAGGTGTAGACAGCCGCTGCGAAGCACTGTGCCGAGACGACGGCCAGAAGAAGAAGCAAGCGGATTCGAAGGACGCCACGCAGATAGGCTCCAAAGATAGACACAGAACTTGGAATCGCATTTGGGAAATCCCACGTCTCAGAATCGAGACATGGGGCACCCGCGTTTATTGACACAACTGTTTATCCACGCCCGTCCGAAACCTTTTGCGCCGCGATCCAGTCGAGCGCGGCACCCAAAGCTGCAATCAGCGCGACCGGCGGCGTGTAGGCCATCTCGCCGTGCGTGGCGCTCTTGCGCTGCTTGCGCAGGTCGAAGTAGTAGCGCGGGTTGTAGCTCGCCTCCATGCGGTCCCAGGCCTTCTCCGAGAGGGCGAGAAAGCTTAGCCCGGGCGAGACCTTCAGCGTCTGCGACGCGCCAATCAGGGCATCGATCCCCCAGGCATCCACCTGGAGTTCGGTCGTGCCCAGCGCGGCGATGGCATCGACCACCAGCAATGCCTCGCTCTCGGTCTCCTTCAGCAGTTTCGCAACGGCCTCTACCGAGTGCTGCACGCCCGTCGAACTCTCCGTCGACTGCATGAAGACGCAACGCGTCTCCAGCTTCAACTTCGCCTTGATCTCGTCCAGCGCAAACGTATCGCCATACGGTGCTGTGACCACATCGACGGCGCAGCCGAAGTTCGCCGCCAGCGTCGTCCAGCGCTCGCCATACTTGCCGGCAGATAAGACCAGCACCCGGTCGCCTGGAGAGGTGAGGTTCGAGACGGAGGCCTCCATCGCACCCGTGCCCGAGGCGGAGAGACAGACGACGTCGTTCTCGGTGCCGAGGAACTCCTTGAGCTGAGAGAGCACGCGGAGGTAGAGGGCGCGGAACTCCGGCGAGCCGGGGTGCATATCGGCGGCGGCCATGGCTTGCTGTGCGGCGGGAAGCAGAGGAGTGGGGCCGGGTGTAAAGAGGCGGGTCTTGCGGATCATGCCCTCATTGTATCGAGGCCGCTTCAGAGATGAGTTGATGCGGAGACCCACCTGATCGCGGGCTCTCGAAGCAAAAAAAACGGAGACGCCGCCCAACTGCGGCCGCGCCTCCGGGTGCGAAAATTGAAAGCCTTACTTGATCGTGCCGTTTAGGCCAGCCGGGTAGAAGACGCCCTTGTTGCCTGCGCCGCCGCCGGTAACGATCTGCAGCACCTGTTGCGGTGTGCGGGCAAATCCCTGGCTGTAGCTGGTAGCGGCGCTGCTCTCGCTGATATCGACATCGACCAGCGTGGTCACAGGGTAGGTCGCCGACGTCCCCTGCAGAGCGACCGTCGTGTTCATGATGCCGAAGTCGTCCTGCGCGAGCGGTTTGCCGCCGGGGTTCGCCAGCGCCGAACGAGTCGCCGAGATCTTCTGCGTGTAGTCAAGCAGAGTTCCCGAACCCGCATCCAGCCGGTTGATCGAAAGACGGACGAGACCAGCGTGATACGCCTCGACCGCGTGAATCCCGACGGCTGCGGTAAGGGTTGTCTTATTGCTGATCGATCCCGCTGCACCGTGATACGCCGTGACCCCTACGTCCTCGAAGATGTACGCACCGATGAGGAAGGTCGCGTCACTGGCGAACGGATCAAACGCCGGCCCAATGCCTGCGGCGGCAGCTAGCGTGTTGAACGAGGTGTACAGGTCGATGTTCGGCATCGAGACCGCTGCGGAGCCAAGTTGGGTTTGCAGGAAGCTGACGTGCTTGCCCTCTTCAATAGCCGTCTCTGCCGCATAGGCAGCAATGGCTGTATCGACAAACGGGACCTTCGCGAAGTTTGGTTTCAGAACTACAGTTCCGCCAGTTCCACCGTTGACGCTGATCGGAATCGGCGTCGCCAACTTGTCGATGGTGACGCCGGAGACGGCGAGGTTGTAATACTGCGCCTCGAGGTATTCGAGGTTCAGCGCGAAGTTGAGGATGTCCGCATCGGTCAATGCGGTCGTTTGCGCATTCGCCTTGGTCACTCCAGCAACTGCAAGACCGGCAAGAGCGGCTCCGCCCAAGGAAAGCATCTTGCGGCGGCTCTTGACGATGACTTCATCCAGTATCTGTGTCTCTAAATTTGCCATGGGGTCCCTGTCCTTATGCCGTGGTTACGGAGATGTTGCCGTTGAGTCCGTTGGGGAAGAATGCGCCGCTCTTCACGCCCGCACCCGGAGCCGTGCCGTAGACGATGTGCAGCACGTTGTCTGTCGTACGGGCGAAAGCGATGGCGTTGGTCGAGTCAGCCGCGACGATGCTGTTGATGCTCAGCATCGTCTCGTTGCCGCCACCCAGCTTTCCGCGCAGAGCCGAAATCTGGTTCGCCGCGGTCAGGTAACCCTGAGAAGCTCCAGAGACCGAGGCTGCACCAGCGATGATGGTGCGAATAATGCCAGCGTGATAGGCCTCGACCGCCTGAATACCGGCGGCGGCACTGAGATTTGCTACCGACGTAAGAGCAGCTGCTGCTCCGGTGTACGCCGTAACGCCAACATCTTCAAATGCGAAGGCGCCAACGAGGAACGAGTTCTCATCCGCGAAGGCGTTGAAGGTCGATCCGATGCCTGCAGCCGATGCAACCGCATTGAAGCCAGCCGTCAGGTCGATGTTGGGCCGAGCGACCGCAGATGAACCGAGCGCAGTGCGCAGCAGACGGACGTGATTCAGTTCATCCTGCGCGATCAGGTTGGCATAGCTGGCATAGGCGGCGGTCGCAAAGCTGACCTGAGCTCCACCTGTAACGGTCCCAGCACCTGATCCAGCGTCGGTAGACGAAAGTCCATTGCCCGTTGCGGCGCGAAGATAGAATTCGGCTTCGAGATATTCAAGGTTCAGCGCAAAGTTGAGGTAGTCCGCATCCGTAAGCGTTGTGGTCGGCGGGGTTACCGGCGGCGGCGTGGTGGTTGAGGTGCTATCGCCGCATCCCACAAGGACGGCAGCGGCGGCCACGGTACCCGAACTCACAAGAAAGTTCCTGCGCGAAAGGGCTTTATCTACAAGCTTTGTCAGTTTCGTTTCCACAATATGCCTCTCCTTGTAACGAGTGCGTTGTGACGCAGTGCCGGGCTGTCGCCGGGAAGCGTGTCGGCGCGGCGTTACGTGATCAACCAGTGATGTTGGGGGCATGAACAACGTTCACCGAGCCCTGGCAGGCTCGGCTTGAAACAGGCCCGGTTACAGGTGGACTACTCCACCTTCTGCTGTGAAGACGGCAGTCACGTTACAGCGGATTGGCGGAAAGATCTCTTATTTCGCATCCAAATAATGGTTGCCCGCGTAATCAAAGATTCTCCCCTGCCAGCGATTTAGAATTGATCCCATGACAATTGCCGCGAAGATACAGACCGACATCATCACCGCGATGAAGGCCAAGGACGAGCACAAGCTAACCACGCTGCGTATGGTGAAGTCGGCGATAAGGAACAAAGAGATCGACAAGCGTGAGCCGCTGACCGATGCCGAAGAGGCGCAGATCCTGACGACGCTGCTGAAGCAGCGGCGTGAGTCGGTCGAGTCCTTCACCAAGGGCGGGCGGCCTGAGCTCGCGGCGAAGGAGCAGGTCGAGATCGCAATGATTGAAGGCTACCTCCCGCAGGCGGCCAGCGAAGACCAGATCCGCGAAGTAGTTCAGGGCGCGATCGGGACCCTCGCTGAAGCTGGCACCAAGCCCGGCATGAAAGACATGGGAGCGGCGATGAAGGTTGTGCAGCAGCGCATCCTCGCCGATGGCCTTCGCGCCGACGGTAAGCTGGTCAGCGAGATCGTCAAGGCCGAACTGGCGAAGTAGCTCTCTTTACCTGCCGGGCCTGCTCCAGACGTAGGCAACGCCGCCCATGATCGTCCGTCCCGGCAGGGGAACCGCCGGAATCTCCTGGTAGCCGGTATTGGAGAGATTCATGAGCCGGAGATACGGCTGCACCCTACCCTTGCTTCGGGCAATTGAGAGGTCCCACAGCGGGTAGACCGTATGCTGGGTCCGCTGCACGGCCGCGACCTGCGTCCGCGCGATGACCTGGTGCAGAAACTCACTACTCCAGGAGAAGACCGCCCGTTGTGCGGCGTAGTTGTAGGCGTACTCCGAGATAAGTCCCGCCGGTGGCGAAGCCGCCCTCACCGCAGTGTAGGAGAGACCGATCTCCTGCGATCCGGAGAGCCGCACGAGCGCGCTCGTCTCCGCACCGGTGAAGTTCAAGTGATCGACGTTGATCGCCTGCCACTTGTCGGTCAACGAGTATTTGCTGTAGTCGATGGCGTTGTGTTGATTCAACTGGAAGCCCGTTGCGGAGATGCGGAAGCGGCCTCCGGGCGTCCAGTCGAGGCCACCCTCGTAGCTCCACGAGGTCTCGGGCTTGAGCTTCGGGTTGCCGATCGTGGTTGGATCGGAGTAGTTGAGATCGACGTAGGTAGGCAGGCGAAATCCATGCCCAGCGGCACCTCTCAGCCGCAAGCTGCCTGAGAGACGGAACGCTCCGGCAAAGCTCGGCGAAAAGACGCTGCCACCGCCGCTTAGGACCTCTTCGCGTGCGCCGACTGTCAGTGAGAGGCGATTGAACTCACGCAGCGAGAGATTCACGTAGCCCGCGCCCTGATTCCTTCCGTGGTGGCCCAGGTTGGAGCTTGCGATGGTGTCGGCTTCGGCCTCAAGTCCGTAGGAGACAGTGCTTTCCTTGCCTAGACCGTCACTCCGGCGAAGTGCGCCTTCCCAGTTGGTGGCGACGTGGTTGTTCTCATAGATACTCGGCTGGCCATCGAAGAGAACGAACAGATCCGTGTGCTTGAGGTACGCGAAGTCGAGCGCGGTCTTCGGCCCCAGTTGCTGCTGCACAGACGCGAACCATCCCTTGGTCCGCTCCCACGAGGGATAGGGCCCGTAGAAGAGATTGGCTCCGTAGGGACGGTCGCTCCCCGCTACCAGGATGTCCGTCGTACCTAGAGCACTGTGATGCAGCCAGGTCTCGGCAGCGACCGCGTTCGAGTGATACCCGCGGTCGTTGCTCCCGCCGGAGTAGAAGCCGTTCGAGGTGTCGCGGCTACCCGTCAGTTGTCCATCAACAGCGCTCAAATGAAGGTCCGCCTGGAGGTGCTGCTCTTCGCTGCCGAGGTTGCCGAATCCCGCCTTTGTCGCAACGGAAGTTGCCCCTGGCGGCCGCGTGATCAGGTTCACCGCACCGCCGATCGCGTCCGAACCGTAGACCGTCGAGCCTGAGCCGTGCAGCACATCGATCTTCGCGATGGCCTCGAGCGGGACAGGGATGTCGAGGTTCAGGTGCCCGGTCTCGGGATCATTGATGCGCAGGCCGTTCACCAGCACCAGCGTCTGCTCGAAGGTGGTGCCACGGATCGAGAGGTCAGCCTGCACTCCGTTACCCGCGCGGGACTCCAGGTTCAGCGCAGCGTCCTGCCGCAGATAGTCCACCGGGCTATTGAAGAGCATGGGATGCTCGCGGAGGTCGAACTGCACGACGGAACGGTCGGGCAGGTCCTCCGAAAAGAGCATGGGCTCAACCGTGGTCACGTCGATGCTCAGCTTCACTTGCGGTACAGGAACAGGGGCTGGAGACAGGGGAATGGGAGCTGGCTCCTGAGCTATTGAAGCCGTTGAAACGAAAGGGCTGAGGCACAACAGGAACAACGTCGAACGCATGGAACTCACTTCAATGAACGGGGAGATTGAATGGGAGAAAGGTTCGAAGCTCATGGGCCGTACGAGCTTCCTCGGGGTCCTTCGACTTCGTTCGTCGCGTAGGCGCCGAACTCCGCTCAGGATGACGGTCGTTCATTACTCGCGGATGATCTTGACGAAGATGCCTTCGGGCAGTCTATCCTCGCCGAGGATATGGATGACGCCATCCCGGGTGAAGCCGCGCAGCATGGCGCTTGAGCTGGCAACCTGCGCAGGCGCGGCCTTTTGCGCGTAGGCGATGGGCACCGGCGGGGCAGTAGCGCGGTCGGGGTACGGCGTAGCCTTTGGGGCTGTCGCTGGTGCGGAGCCTGGCTTCTTCATCCCCCGATCCATGGCCTCGTTCGCCAGCCGGTCAGCGTCTTTATTCTTGTGCCGAAGCGCGTGACTGATCTCAAACCCGTCGAGTTTGGCGATTCGCCGCTTCGCCTCATCGTAGAGCGGCTTCAGATCGGGACTCTTGACCTGGTACTTGCCCTGTATCTGCTTCACCATCAACTCGGAGTCCGAGACCAGCTTCATTCGCGAGTGGCCATGGTCGATCGCGTACTGTAGGCAGCCCAGCAGGCCGGAGTATTCGGCGAAGTTGTTTGTTTTGAAGCCGAGAAACTCCGAAAGCTCGGCGATGACGCTGCCATCCGCCGCCTGAATCAGCGCGCCATAACCCGCCGGGCCGGGATTTCCCCGCGCTCCGCCGTCACAGTGGGCGGAGATCCACGCGCCGGAAGAGCTACGGCTGGACTGACTGGATTGATCGGAGAAGAGGGAGCTGGAAGGGGTGGAGCGGGTGGTCATGCTTCCAGTCTACCGAACTGAAAACTCCCCAATTCCACCAGTCGATCTGGTGCAAAAAATATTTTCGCGGACGCTCACTTTCCACAGCAATCCGGGTCTATTACTGTGAACGAACAGTTCCTGACTCCGGAGTCGGAAACAGATGAATGTAGAAGCGTTAGGCCTCACCCCAGACGGCGAGTTCGCCCTCCAGACCACCTCACCCCCGGTATCCTCGCGGGCGAGCCGAGTAAGCCCCTTCGCTCTTGCACTTGGAGCGCAACCCGCACTGCTGCGCAATTCGGCCACGTTGCCGGTAGAATCATTGCCAGCGATGCCGAAGATCGGGACACACTCGGAAGAGCGTCACCAGCGCTCGGGACGCGGTGGAAAGCTCACCCAGGCGCAGATGGATGCGCGTGCCCTGCAGCGCACCGAGGATGACGAACTGATCCGCGAAGCGCAACGCGGAGAGCGCGCCGCCTTCGATTCCCTGGTCCGGCGCTACGATCAATCAGTTCTCCGCCTGGCGCTGCATATGCTCGGCAACGAGCAGGACGCGCAGGATGTTCACCAGGAAGCTTTTATCAAGGCGTATCGCCACCTGGGGAACTTTCGCTTCGAGTGCTCTTTCTACACCTGGCTCTACCGGATCGTGACGAACCTGTGCCTCGACCAGCTTCGCCGCCGGAAGTCACGCCGCGAAGATCCTGCGACCGTGCTTGACGCCAGCGGCGACGAGATGGACCTGATGGCCAACGTTCCCGACACCAGGGCGATGGCGAATCCGGGCCGCGAACTGGAGCGCAAGGCGATGAGCGAGTCGATCAGCGATGCGTTGAACCAGTTGACGCCGCGCGAGCGCACCGTCTTCGAGCTGAAGCACTACCAGGGTTTGAAGCTGCGCACGATCGGCGACATGTTGAACACGACGGAAGAGACGGCAAAGAACACCCTTTTCCGGGCAACAAGAAAACTAAGGCTCAACCTGGCGAACGTCAGGTAGCGAGTAGATCGAGATTTACCCGGCGCAATCTCCACGCCGGCTTGAAACGAGATGACGAAGGGCGAGCAACACAGACCCGACGCATAGCGGTACATCTTTGAGGCTGAAGAGGCGGAAGCAAATGAAGTGCGAGATTGCCCAACAAAATATGGTCTTTGCCGGGTACGGCGAACTCCACGACGAACAAATCGATGGCCTTGAAGAGCACCTGGCGGGCTGCGAGGCCTGCCGGCAGGAGTTCGAGTCGCTGAAGCTGATGCAGGAGCAGCTTGCCCTGTATCCGATGCTCGAGCCCTCGCCGAACCTGCTTGCGCAGTCGCGGATGCGGCTGGACGAAGAGCTCGACCAGATTCCGCCGCACGGATTCCTTACCCATGTGCGGAGTCTCTTCTTCGGCTCGCTCGCCAACATCCGGACGTCGCCTGCACTGACCGTTTTGCTGGTCGGCGCCGGGTTCTTCGGCGGATACTTCACGTTTCAGTACCAGGCCGCCAATTCGCCGCGTCTTCCCGGCGCTACCCACATCTCAAACCTGGCCAACAGCAGTGTCGCGAACATCACCGGCATCGTTCGCACGCCTGACTCCGAGATCATCCAGGTGAACTACAACAAGGTCGTTCCCGAGACCGTCCAGGGTTCGCTCGACGAGCCGGAGATTCGCAAGCTGCTGATGATGGGATCACTCGATCGCGGTACCGGCAACGTACGCGAGAGTTCTGTTGCCCTGTTGGCCAGTGAGTGCAAGGCCGGCCATCGCTGCCTCGCGTCCGGTCGTGGGGACGCCGCCGACAGCGAAGACATCCGGACCGTCCTGATGGTGGCCCTGCGCTACGACCAGAATCCGGCGGTCCGCCTTTCGGCTCTCGAAGGTCTGGAGCCCTACGTGGCCAAGGACAAGCGTGTTCGCGACGCCATACTCGAATCGATGGTGCACGACACCAGCATGACCGTCCGTCAGGCAGAGTTCAAAGCCATCCCGCCGGTGCAGTCCGATTCGAGCGTGCGCCAGGTACTTCGCAAACTCTCTGTCGAGGACGAGAACCCGTACATACGGACCGCCTCGTTCAACGCATTACAAAGTTCTGGTGATATTCAGTAATCTCCGGCAGTCTATATCCATTGAAATGTCCGACTCTGCCATGAAATCGACGCTCACACCGACAAGACAACCGAGCTGGACGGCGGGAGCCGCAAAGCTCACCATCACGCTTGGCCTCCCGCTGCTTTGCACAAGTCTGGCTGCGGCGCAACGGGTGCATATTAGCCTCGCGGCGTTTCCCCTCGGTGGACATGGCGGAGCACGTGGCGCGGCTGCCGCACCCGCGACAGCACCTCCAGGCTTCCTCGGAATCGGGTTCCGCGACGTCACCGAAGACCGACTGACGCTGCTCAAGCTGAAAGAAGCGCGCGGTGCGGAGGTGATCCAGGTAGATCACGACGGACCTGCCGGAATCGCCGGTCTGACCGAGCACGACGTCATTCTCCAGGTAAACGGCCAGTCAATCGAGGGCGAGGAGCAGCTTCGCCGCATCCTGCGCGAGACTCCGGTGGGCCGCAACGTTACCCTCGTCTTCAGCCGCTACGGCCAGCAGCAGACGCTCACCATGCAGACCGCCGATCGCGCGGCGCTCGAACGCCAGGCGTGGGATCAGCACCAGAGCGTGCCCGACCCTTCACACTCCTCAAGCTTCCATGGCAATAGCTTTATGGGCGGATCACCGCTCACCAATGCGCCCATCACCGCTCCTCCCGATCCGCATGGGCACAGCCTGATCCCGTCGATGCTGTTGAACTCCTCCTATACGGGCGTCGTGCTGGAGATGATCGGTCCGCAGCTTGCGCAGTACTTTGGATCGCAGGGTGGCAATGGCCTGCTGGTGAGAAGTGTTGACCCCAACAGCCCGGCCGCTGCCGCTGGGCTGCGCGCCGGAGATGTCGTCGTCCGCGCCAATGCCGTTATCGTCACAGGCACAAGCGAGTGGTACAAGCTGGTGCGGGGCAACCGGGGCAAGCCTGTCGCGGTCGTGATCATGCGTGACCGGCAGGAAGAGACCCTGGTGCTGGTGCCCGACTCCAAGAAGCGCTCCAGCCTTGAGAATCCCGGGCTATGGCAGTCTGGCGCTGACGAACAGGCGCACGCGGGCACGCCCGGCGGTCTGTCAGAGATCAACTGATCCCGATCCTCCCGGATGGCGTACACTTGCAGCATTCCGAACTAACTTGAATGCGCTCCGGAGGATCCATGAAGTCTCTTCTCAAGCTCAACATTGCGGCAGCCTGCGCGTTTACGTCCATCGCCGCCTTTGCCATCGACGCCACCCCGAAGACTGTCACCGTCGATGGCTGGATCAGCGAATCGGGCTGCGGCGCCGAGCACGCCAGCGTCAAGGGTGCCAACCCCGGATGCGTCACCAAGTGCATCAAGGAAGGCGCAAAGCCGGTCTTCGTCGATGACGCCAAGCAACAGGTTTGGAGCATCGACAATCCCGACTCCATCAAGGGCCACTACGGACACCACATCCAGTTCACCGGCACCGAAGACGCTACAAAAAAGGAAGTCCACATCACCAAGGTGACCATGCTCGCCGAGCAGGGCGCGAAGACTGACACCATGATGAAGTAGTTCGCCTCTTGATCACGTCCCGGAACCAAACGCCCGGGTGCCCCATCCATGCGCAGTTTCACCGCGCATGGGTGGGACGTAAAACGATCGCCCTGTGCTACGCCTGACAAGCGGACATTCCACGCTGCATGTAAAATTAGAGCCATGGCTTCGCAGACTCAGGGCGTGGATACTCCCGCCGTTCGGACGATCAAGACCGTCAAACCTTCGAGCAAGAGCACCCGGCGCATGAAGGCCGTGACCCGCAAGCTCCGCGAGCTAGGCTCGATCGGCTCCGCCCTGGCCTCGACCGGCCACCCGTACATGGCGCACATCGTGCCCATGCGGCGCTGCAACCTCGCCTGCACCTACTGCAACGAGTACGATGATTTCTCCGATCCCGTCCCGGTCGACGAGATGCTCCGGCGCATCGACCACCTCGGCCGTCTCGGCACCTCGGTCATCACCATCTCCGGCGGCGAGCCGCTGCTGCATCCGGAGCTCGACCAGATCATCGCCCGCATTCGCAAGACTGGCGCCATCGCCGGCATGATCACCAACGGCTACCTGCTAATGCCCGAGCGCATCGAGCGCTTGAACAAGGCCGGCCTCGACCACATGCAGATCTCGATCGACAACGTCATGCCCGACGAGGTCTCGAAGAAGTCGCTCAAAGTTCTCGACAAGAAGCTGCAGATGCTGGCCGAGTACGCCGACTTCCACGTTAACATCAACTCGGTCGTCGGCGGCGGCACGCCCCCGCAGGATGCGCTGATCGTCAGCGAACGCGCTCTGGGCCTCGGCTTCAGCTCGACCATCGGCATCATTCACGATGGCAGCGGTCAGTTGAAGCCGCTCGGCGAAGAAGAGCGCAACGTCTGGGACAAGGTCCGCAACCTCACTCGCCGCAGCTACTCCCGCTTCAACCACTTCCAGGAAGCCATCGCCAACGGCAAGCCGAACGACTGGCGCTGCCGTGCGGGCGGACGTTACCTTTACATCTGCGAGAACGGCCTGGTGCACTACTGCAGTCAGCAGCGCGGCTACCCCGGCGTTCCGCTTTCCGGCTACCAGACGGCGGACGTGAAGCGTGAGTTCCTGACCGAGAAGAGTTGCTCCCCGAACTGCACCATCAGCTGCGTGCACCAGGTCAGCTACATCGACCACTGGCGCGCGCCGCAGACCTCGCAGATCACGCCGGGATCGACATCGCACGGTTCGCCCGAGCTCGTCCAGATCCGCTAGCTTCACACAAATGCTGTAACGGCGCTCCACGGAACCGCACTCTTGCGGTGTGAGCCTGTTCGATCGTAACGACTCGCTCACAAAGGAGATTCGTTATGACAACCGCAACTCACCCCGGCGCCACCAAAGCGCCTGACACCGCAGCCTTCAATCACTGGGTCAAGTCCGCACTCACCGACCACTCCCGCGCTTCGCTGCTGAAGCACGACTGGCGCAAGCTCGCGATGGCTGAACTGCCGCTCTCTGAAGCGCAGCATGAGCACCTCGTAGGAATTCCCGTCGCCGATGCAACGGCTCTACAGGCTGCGATTGCCCAGGTTGTCGACTTCGGCGGCACCATCCACATCGAGCGCGCCTCAGAGACCAGCGCCGGAACCCTGGTGGTAAAGTCGGCCTCGAAAGTCGGATCCAAGTCCGTGACCGTCGAACAATCGCTCGAGCCCAACCTAAGCGTCGGGATCTTCCACTGCACCTTCAACGCACACTGCCGGAACTGGCACTGCGGCTGGGGTCCATCAAAGAGCAAGTAGGAAGTCGCGAAGAAGCGCTCCTTGTTTACAGCCCGGACTGCTTCTTCGCCGCAGCCTTTACGGCCGGCTTCGTCACAGGAGCCGGGCCCGCCTGGGCCAGCGCCTGGTCTATCGTCTGATAGAGGTAGTTCGGATCCATGATCTGCGTCCAGCCCTTCGTTGTGACCACGAAGATCGTCGGTGTCTGGCTCAGGCCGATCCGTTCGCCCAGCGTCTCGTCGGCCTGCACTTCGGCGCGGAAGAGACCGTTCGGGTCCATCACGAACGGCATGTTCTGGCCGTGCTGCTGAAACCACCGCCGGGTGAAGTTTTCGAGATCGTCCTTGCTGGCAATGGCTGTCTGAGAGGCAAAGACATCGCGGCGGAAGTCGTCGGCCACCTTCGGCGAGACTTTGTCCTGAAGGTAACGGGCGGTAATGGCCGCGTCGAAGCTCCAGACGTGCATCTTGAGCGGAAAGTCATGACGTACCAGCGGAATCTTATATTTATCGATCGCGGCGTGGACGATAGGCGCGGCGTGCGCGCAGGCTGGGCACTCCAGGTCCTCGAACTCATAGATCGCAACCTTTGCTCCTGCGGGCGGTTTCACCATCGACGTGTCGCGAAAGCTGTTGCCTTTGCCCGGAGGCACCGCGTTCTGGGCCAGACCGGACAGGCTGGCTGTGGCGAGCAGAGCAGAGGCGAAGAGAGCGCGGGCGATCGATCGGTTCATGGCATTTAGACGCATAAGGTTCCTGTTCTTCTCCAGCAACTCTCATTTTAGATGGAATCGTAAAGACGCAACAGTCTTGGGATCTTCTTTGGCTGCGCAGCGATCATGCGACAGCAATTGCACTGGAAATGAGGCATAGCGACTACAGGCGGAGAGATCGGAGAATGAATTTCGCAACCTCTACCCTTCCGTGGCACTCTAACTAAAGTGAAGATGAGATCGCGCGGTACCTCCACAACAACTTACGGGATCTCCCAGGCCGTGACCGCACCGGCTCTGGCGCTTGCCTTCGGCGCGGCCAGCCTGCTGGCGCAGGTTCCTGCCGCGCAGGCGACCGCAGACCTGCCTCAGGCCCCGACACCGAGTGTCGCGACTTTAAACCGCACCCTTTCTGCGGGAACCAACGGATTTCCCATCCTTACCACCACTCCTGGCCCGCTTCGCCTCAGCCTGGACGACGCCATCCAGCAAGGGATGGAGTACAACCTCCAGCAGGTGCTCGCGCAGCAGAATGAGCGGGCGATCCGTGGTGAAATTCTAACGACGGGCAATGCTCTCCTGCCCAACCTGACGGCCCAGTTCAAATCCACTGCGCAGGAGCTGAATCTTGCCGCCATGGGCTTCAAGCCGTCCTCGCTCGCTGGTCTCAACATACCGGCAGGCGAGTTCTCCGAGATCGTCAAGGTAAACACCACCGCCGCGCAGGTGAACGTCAGCCAGGCGCTCTTCAATCTGCCGGCGTATGAGTTCTACCGTGCCGCGCAAAAAGCCGAGCTGGTCGCCCAATTGAACACCAAGCTGGGACGCGGCAACGTGGCGCTCAGCACCGGCACGCAATATCTTCAGTGCATCGCCGACGCCTCGCAGATCGCGAACGCCATTGCCCTCGAAAAGTCAGACGAGGTAGCCCTGCGGCAGGCGACGCTCTCGCACGATGCAGGCGTTGGGATCAACCTCGACGTGCTTCGCGCGAGGGTGCAGCTTCAGAACCAGCAGCAAGTCCGCATCAGCGCGGAGAACAAGCTGGCCAAGGACAAGATTGCCCTCTCCCGCCTGATCGGTCTTCCAGCAGACCAGGAGTTGGAGCTGACCGATACGGTGCCCTTCGCCGAGCTCGCCACCATGACCCGGCCCGATGCGCTCACGCTCGCCTTTACGCGGCGGAAGGACTACCTCGCTCTCCAGGCCCAGCTTGAAGTCGCCCAGCGGACGCAGAAGGCAGTCCGCTACCAGCGCCTCCCGACCCTCTCCGCCAGCGGCTTCTATGGTGTTCTGGGCGAGACCACCGGCCTCTACCACGGCAACTTTGTGGCCGCCGGCAAGCTACAGTTCCCCATCTTCCAGGAAGCCGCGCTTCGCGGTGAAACCGAAGTGGCGAACGCGCAGATCGACAAGGTCCACCAGCAACTGGCCAGCGTCAAGGCCGACATCGACCAGCAGATTCGCTCCAATATGCTGGACGTCCAATCGAACTCGGACCTGGTAAAGGTCGCCAGCAGTAACGTGGAGCTCTCCAAGCAGGAGCTCTCGGATGCCGCCGACCGGTTCTCGGCCGGTGTCACGGACAATCTTCCCCTGGTCCAGGCAGAGGCAACACTGGCCGCCGCACAGGACCGTCTGGTGCAGAGCGAGTTCCAGTACAACCGGTCGAAGCTCGCGCTGGCCCGCAGCATCGGCGTGGTCGAGACGCAGTACAAGACCTACCTGGGACGCTAATGGCTCCGCGCAAGTCGCAAAATCATCCCCTTTTAGTTTGATAAAAACAGCGGTCTTTGGATTTCGCTCGTGACCACTCCGCTTGACTTCGCATAAGATGGGTGGCTCTCGGAAGAGAGCAGCCGAGGCACCTTCGTCGCTCCATGTGTACGAAGCAACTGACACCACATCGAACTGAGGGGTTACAAGATGGCAGTCAACGCGTATCTGACGCTCAAGGGCCAGCGGCAAGGACTGATTGCGGGGCCAGTCACTGACAAGGGCCGGGAGGACAGCATTGAGCTTCTCTCGTTCTCGAACAAAATTGTAAGTCCGCGCGACCCGGCCTCCGGCCTGCCGACTGGGGTTAGGCAGCATCAGCCCATCTGCGTTGTCAAGGAGATTGACGAAGCCTCCACGGCGTTGCGCAGCGCCTTCGTCGACAACGAAAACCTCACCTCGTGGGCGCTGCAGTTCTGGACCGCCGGCGCGGTCGATCCCGTGATGGATACCGAGATCTACACGATCCGCCTGACGAACGCGAGCATCGCCTCAATCCGTGAGTTCCTGGTCGAGAGCGAAGACCCCGCAAACAACGGTCTGCCGCTGCGCGAAGAGATCACCTTCACCTATCAGAAGATCGAATGGATCTGGACCGAAGGCGAGACCACGGCCGAAGACGATTGGCAGCAGCAGGCGTAGGTCGCGATGAGATCCATCTCGACCGAAGCGACGGACGGAACCACCTTCCGTCGCGCAGTCGAGAGCCGCATTCCCTGCCGCTACTTCTCCGCGTACTTAGTCTCGATCGCCGCAGTGGACTTCAGTTCCCTCGCCCGCTGCTCAACCGCGTGCATCACCCGCAGCAGATTGCCGCCGTAGATCTTCTTGATGTCCTCCGCCGAGTAACCCTTCTCGAGCAGCGCCCGAGTAAGCGCCGGGAACTTGTCGTAAGAATCAAGCTCCTTGGGCACGCAGCCCACACCGTCGAAGTCCGTGCCGATGCCGACGTGGTCGATGCCGCCCACCTTCACCGCGTGGTCGATCTGCGCGACGACATCGGCCAGCGTTGCCGGCGGAATCTTGCCGCCCATCGAAGCCTCAAGCGCCTCCATGGCCGCCTTCTTCTGCTCCGCATCCTGGATCTTCAAGACCTCAAGATACTTCGCCCGCATCTCGTTCATCAGCGGCTTCGACTTGTCGTAGTAGTCCTGCGAGAGGAAGTCGCAGCCAAAGTTGATCTGCATGGTGCCGCCCTTCGCAGCCAGCGCCTTGATCATCTCGTCGGTCATATTGCGGGTGAAGTTCGAGACCGCGCGACAAGCCGAGTGTGACGCGATGATCGGCGCACTGCTGGTCTCAAGCGCGTCATAGAAGGTCTTGTCGGCAACGTGCGAGATGTCGACCATCATGCCCAGCCGGTTCATCTCGCGAACGACATCCTTGCCGAACGGCGTCAGCCCGTTGTGCTTGGGCACGGAGGTGTCTTCGACATCGCCCTGCGAGTCGGCCCAGTGATTCGTGTTGAAGTGGGTCAGCGTCATGTAGCGCACGCCGAGCGCGTAGTAATCGCGCAGCAGCCGCAGCGAGTCTTCGATAGCGTGGCCGCCTTCAATGCCCATCAGCGCGGCAATCTTATGTTCCTTATGCGCGGCGATGATCTCGTCAGCTGTCGTCGCAAAGACAAAATCATTCGGGTGTGCCGCGACCACGTCCGTCTTCACCGTGTCGATCATCTCTAGCGCCCGGTTGGCCGCGTGATTGTCCTTCACATACTCCGCGCCAACGTACACAGCAAAGAACTCCGCACCCAGATAGCCCTTCATCCGCGGCAGGTCAGTCTGGCCGCTCTTGTTCGGTGTCGCGATATCGTAGCCCTCAACGGTGCGCGAGGTGACGTCGTTGTGTGTGTCGATCAGGATCGCCTCGCGGGTGATCTTCGCAACCTCGGCGTCGGTGACTTTGTGCTGGGCAAATACCGGAGAGGCGATCAGAAGAGCGGCGGCAGCAAGACGTGTGAGGCTGGGCAAGGCGGTTCCCTTTCGTACTTGTAGTGGATAACGCCGATGCCCCGGCTGCGTGAAGGCCGGGGCATCGATGGAGATTGGTGGAATCCCACGTCTCAGAATCGAGATGTGGGGGCACCGCGTTTGTGGATCTACGCGAGGTCGGGCAGGCCGTTGCCTTCGAAAGGATTGTGGAGTCCGGCAGTCGCCGGCTTATCCATGACTTCTTTGAACGCGACCTTGAACTTCGCCATGTCGTCGGCGCTGCCCACGGTGACGCGGACCATGTTCGGCCAGATCGGCCAGGTGCGCCCGATGAAGACGTTCTTCGCCTGCATCGCCGTGATGACTTCGCGTCCGTTGCGACCGGTGTCGATCATGAAGCAGTTCGACTGCGACGGAATGAACTTGTAGTTGTTCTTTGTAAGGAAGTCGAAGGTATCGTTGCGGATGTCGCCGATGATCTTCTTCCGCGACGGAACGAGTTCCGCATCGAGCAGGCTGACGTTCGCAGCCGCGGAGCCGGTGATGGGCATCGCGTTCTGGCCGTAGGCCTCGAGCTTCTTTAGCAGGTCGGGACGGCCTACTGCGAAGCCGCAGCGGATGCCAGCCATGCCGTATACCTTCGAGAAGGTACGCAGGACGATCACGTCCTTGTCCGCGGCAACCATGTCGAGCACCGAAGGCGAATCCGAGAGATGGATATAAGCTTCGTCGACGAGCACGATCGCGCCCTTCGGCTTGTTGGCTACTGCCCAGGCGATGTCTTCCTTCGAGGTGAGTGTGCCGGTCGGGTTGTTGGGGTTGCAGATGTAGATGATGCCTGCGTTGGGGTCCGCGGCGACCATCGCCTTCACGTCATGCGCGTAGGTCGAGGTGAGCGGAACCTTGGAGATCTTCGCGCCGGAGATCTGCGCGGCGCGCATGCCTGCTTCATACGACGGGTCGCCGGTGACGAAGCCTGCGGTAGGCGAGGTGAACGCGAGAGTCGTGAAGTGCAGCGGCTCGGAAGAGCCAGCGTAGACCGCGATGTAGTCCTCTTTGAGGCCGTTCTGCTGAGCGAAGGTGGTGGTCAGCTTGGCTGTCTCGCCGTCGATGTCGTAACGGCCACCCTTGTGAGCGATGGCTGCGATGGCTTCGCATGCCGCTTTACATGGGCCCAGCGGGTTCTCATTCGCGTTGATCAGCACCGCGCCTTCGGGGAAGGTCATGCGGCGACGCGGCTTGGCTGCGGCCTTGCCCGCAGGAGCAGCCTGCATCGCGGCCTGCGCGAAGTGAGCTTCGGTGAAGATGGGCATGGCTGCTGCGGCGGCGCCCGCAAAGCGCATGAACGAACGGCGTGATACGCCAGAGTTGAGTCGGCTGGAATTCATGGAATGCTCCTTGAAATGCAGAATCAGAGTGCGGAATCGTGAGAATCGGAACTTTGCTTAAGCGGAGTCGGCAAAACACTGTCGGAACACTGGCCGAATGCTGCGAGAGCTTCTTCAATCGGAGGAGAAAGGGTCTTCACACTGAAGAAATGAATTGTAGGGTGGGAATCGGAGTTCGCGACGGCGGGGTCTGATTTCTCCGGAGTGAATTAACTGTAGCTCACATGGACATCTTCTTCAAGGAATGTCAGAAATGAGCTCCGCAGTTCGTCTTTGCGCGTGCGATTGGAGGATAAGGATAGGCAACAGCCCGTCGTTCCTGATAGTTTGGTAAACGCTTACTCGCGCCGGACAAAGACCAGACCGGCCAGAGAGCGGAGGAACCAAACGTGGCGATTGTTGCAGGTGTGGACTTTGGAACTTTGAGTGTACGGGTGACGCTGCTGGACAGCGAAAAGGGACGGCTGGGGACGGCCTCGTCCGAGTATCCGCTGAACCGGAAGCGCGAAGACCCCGACTTCGCCACCCAGTCGCACGAGGAGCAGATGAAGGCACTCGTCCGAGCAACCCGCAAGGTCCTCGAAGAGACCGGCGTGGACGGCCAGCAGGTGGCCGCAATCGCTCTCGACACCACCGGCTCCAGCGTCATCCCGGTCGACGCGAAGATGCAGCCTCTGAACGACTACTACCTCTGGTGCGACCACCGGGCGCTCGAAGAGGCACGCCACATCACCTCGCTAGCACGCTCCGAAAAATTGGAAGCCATCGAGTGGTGCGGCAACGTCTACTCGCACGAATGGGGCTTCGCCAAACTCCTGCACTGGCTGCGCCACAATCCCGACAAGCGCGACAAGTTCGCCACCGCGCTCGAACACTGCGACATGGTCGCTGCAACGCTCACCGGCGTCACCGATCCGAAGCTGGTCAAGCGCAGCATCTGCGCCATGGGCCACAAGTGGATGTGGAACCCGAAATGGGGCGGTCTCCCGCCGCAGTCGTTCTTAAGTAAACTTGACCCGCTCTTCGATGGCATCCGCGAGAAGCTCGGTGGCGAGTACCTCACCTCCGACCACATCGCCGGCCATCTCTCCGAACCCTGGGCCACCGAGATGGGCCTGAAAGCAGGCATTCCCATCCCCGTCGGCGCCTTCGACGCACACTGGGACGCCATCGGCGCGGGCTGCAAGGAGGGCGACGTGGTCAACGTCGTCGGCACCTCCACTTGCATCATCGCGATGGCGAAGACTGCGGAGCTTGTGCCCGGCGTCTGCGGTGTCGTTCCCGGCAGCGTCGACCCTGCGCTTACCGGCATCGAAGCGGGACTCTCCGCCACCGGCGACATCTTCGAAGCCATCGCAAAGCGCGCAGGCGTGAAGGTCCGCGAGCTCGCACAGGGTCTCGAGACTTATAGGGCAGGCCAGACCGGTCTGCTCCGCCTGAGTTGGGACAACGGCGACCGCACCGTGCTCGTGAACCCCGAGCTTGGCGGCGTCACCTTCGGCTGGAACCTGCTGACCACCGCGCAGGATGAGCTTTACGCGGCCATTGAAGGCACCGCCTTCCACACCCGCATCATCCTCGAGCGCATGGCCGAGCACGGTGTACCCGTCGAGCGAGTCATCAACGCAGGAGGCATCCCGCAAAACAATCTCGTGCTGAACCAGATCTACGCAGACGTCCTCGGCAAGCCCGTGCTGGTTCCGGATGGAACGCCCACCAGCCTCGGGTCAGGCATCTTCGCGCTGTTGTCAGCCGGCGTCTTCCCGTCAGTTCAGGCTGCACAGGAGAAGATCTGCCTCCCCTTCAAGACCTACTCGCCGCAGCCCGGAGCCGTCGCAGTCTACGAGCAGCTTTACCAGCTTTACCGCTCCGCCTACTTCGCTCTCGGCACGCCCAATGCGGAAGCCCTGCCACTTGGCAAGATTCTTCCGGAGCTTCGCCGTATCGCGGCAGCATCCAGAGCCTAGAGTATTTCGTTGCATCAGGAAAAAGCCCTCCATTGTCGGAGGGCTTTTCGTTGCTTACTGTTTTTCGTTGCTCATTTACGACTAAGACTAAAGCTTCTTCTTCAAGTCGTAGGCCATGTTCTTGTGCGCCGCGACAGCGGTTTTCCCTTTGATCACAGCCGAGCGAAACTTCACGTCCTTGGTGTCCTTCGCCTCGCTGGTGAACGCGCTCAGTGCCTTGGCGTGGTCCGAGACCATGTCGCTCATATACTCCTTGTCGAAGTCAGCGCCGGATAAACCGTTGAGCTTATCCAGACTCTTCTGATGGTCAGCATCCGGCCCCTGTGGAGCGGTCAGTCCCCAGGAGTCAGCGAAAGGCTTCATATCGCTGGTCATCTTCTCGTGTTCTGTG
Source organism: Granulicella aggregans (assembly GCF_014203275.1). Classification (GTDB taxonomy): domain Bacteria; phylum Acidobacteriota; class Terriglobia; order Terriglobales; family Acidobacteriaceae; genus Edaphobacter. The sequence continues at coordinate 343,007 of NZ_JACHIP010000004.1, read as the reverse complement.
ACCATCTTGTCGGCGAACGCTTTTACTGCCGGATTGGTAGCTTTATCGGACGCAAGCTTGCTCAGAGCGATCTCGTTCTGATCGGACTGAGCTGCGGTTGCGAGAAACTTCTTGTCGTCATCCGTTGCCGCGCGTGCGGCAACAGGAAGCAGGGTTGCGGAGATGCTTGCGGCCAGAACGGCGCACGATACAAAGGCATACTTCTTCATGGTGATTCTCCATAAATCAAATTCGTTCCCGCGGGCGAAACCTGCGCTCTTGCAGGTCAAACGCTCTCGGTTGCAATGTGAAAGATGGAGAAACGACCTCTGCGGTTGCTCCGCCAGAGGCGTGCAAGCATCAATCGATACAAGCTATGTCTTCTGCGCGACGCTAAGCATTTGCACGGAGCGTAAACCGGTAGAGCCAGTCGCCCGAAGCCCACTGCGGATAGTTCGTGCCCCAGGCGTTATTGAAGAGGCAAACGTGAACTCCCTGGCGCAGACTGGGGAGCTGCCGCGAGAAGTTCAGCGGCGAGCGCGTGCCCAGCGCGACCACCGGGGCATCATGGCTGGTGATCTCCAGACTCTGACCGCTCCCTTGCCGCAGCCTGATGGGCCCATTCACCGCGTGCATGGCACGGCCACCGCCGCTCACAACATCGGAAGAGGAGACATCCTCACCGACCTTGTTCAAGCAGCATTGAAGCGGCTGATCCGCAGGCAGGTTGAAGGTGAACCACAGCGCCTCCGGCATGCGATTCGCAGCCTTGTTTATCGTGGTCAAACGAACATCAATCGTTGGCTCACGGTCAGGCAACGTGAGCTCCATGTAGAACTCCGCCGGCCACGCCACGCTACCTAGGGCCGTTGCCTTGTCGTCAGCGATCTGCATGTGAAGCACGATGCGCACTCCGTCTCTATCGTGCGACGAGAAAGAGCCGACAAGCTTCGGGTGCCACTCCTGCGATACTGCGTTGAAGTGCTCGATATTCGGTTTGCCGAAATCGCGCGGAGCCCAGTCCGCCTTGATCTGCACATAGCGGTCGAGATAGTCCGCGAACTCCGCCGCCGAAAGCGTTTGGTAAGTCAGCAGCGCCATCGGCGCTTCAGTAGAGGCCCAATCATGCTTAGCCCCATGCGCAACGAGGCTGGTGATTGCACCGCTCTCCGGATCGATCTGCAGCGTGAAGTGTTTGGCTTCGATCTTGTTCGTGAGTTCGAGCGGCTTCAGTCCATCGCTCGCAGGTACGCTTACAGCAATCTCTTTCAATCGCGCGGCAGCCTGTTCGCGTAGATCTGCAGGCAACGCAGCAATACCAAGATCGATATCGTCTCGCTTCTCCTGCCAGCTTGTCGTCATCGTCTTATAAGCTGGCTGATCGATGACCGCGGCGAGGTCTGCCGGACGATAGTGATCGTTGTCGAGATAGCTCTTCGTGTCCGTGCCCCATGTATGCTCCACCGCAAGCAGCAGCCGCCGCAGAAGCTGCCGGTCAGTCGAATCGCCTACATCAAAGTGGCGCTCTTTGATCCATTGCTGCCGCAACCGCGCGACCTCGCGAAATCGCGCAACCTTCGCCGGATCACTGGGGATGCCGTAGATCCACGTATCGCCGATCTCTCCTGTAAACACGGGCAGTTGCGCACGGAACGGCTCCATCGCAGTGGCAACATCGCTGAGCGTCGAAGCTTCCACGCTTGCACCGGGAAACTGCGCTCGAAGCTTCGCATAGATGGCTTTGATCTCTTCGATCGTGTGCGGACCGCTGTTGTCGTTGCGAACCTCTACAGCGACAGCAAGGTCCGAGCCGGGAATCTGTATAACGCTGCCGTAGTCGTGGCGATGATAGATCATCGCCAGCGAATGGCCCCCTTCATCGCGCCACAGAAACGCATCCGGCACGTCCGGTGGAACGCTGGCGGCGTTGATGCCGATGTCAAGCATGCGCACTCCAGCAGCCTGTAGCGGAGCGATGATGCCACGCGTATGTCCCGGCACATCGGTCATCTTCGCTCCGATCGTCTTGCGACCAAAGCGTGCATCGAGATCGGCAGAGAGACCCAGCGCGCCCGCGATCATCGAACGGTCAAGCATCTCCGTCTGCCAACTGAACGGCAGCGCATGCCAGGTGATATCGCCCGCATGAATCGCAGCTTCCATCGCTTTACGTTGCGCGGGCGTGGCCTGGTCGAGATACTCGTACAGCAGCCACGATCCAGTGGTCCAGATGTAGCGATCGGAGCCAGCCGCGCGCATCTCCGCAGCCCGCGCCATAGCAGCCGGATAGTACTCATCGAAGTACTTCCGCATCACCTGCGCCTGCGTCTGCGTGAACCCGACATCGAGATGGCACTTAAAGACGATGAGAACGCGCTTGACAGGTGTTGTATCCGGAGCGGCAGATGCGAAGAGACGCGACCGTGAACTGCCCGCAGCGGCTGCGAGCGTGGCAAGCTTCAAGACATGGCGGCGTTGCATGGAAACACCTCGGCAAACAGTAAGGGCGTCGGCCGGAGGTACCGGCAGACGCCCATAGAAAACGTCCGGACAAGCTTACACGGTCTCAGCAGGCACTGAGGAGAGCTTGAAACTGACGCTTTTCGAGCCCAGCCGCGGATGCTTTGCCGTGAGCTTGACAGTACCTGCCACCTCCTTCGCACGCACCCACACAGCACCTGTTCCACCAACGAGCGAGAACGGATTTTCGCCAATCAGTTCGCCTGGGCCTTCCAGCGTGAACTCGATCGGGTCGTCAGCGTAAGTGCGGATCGCATCGAACTCGTCGGTCACACGAAGAACCACACGTGTGGTGTCCGCCCCATCGGCCATGAGCGATTCATCGTCAGGCAGCAGCGTGAACTTCTTGTTCGCTCCATCGCCCGAGAGCGACTTCGAGATCACCTGCTTGCCGCCGATAAAGCCATCGATGCGCAGGTCGCCCCAGAACAGGTCAATCTTCTTGAAGTCGATCTCGTCCTTCTTGAGTACGAACGGCGCGTACTTCAGGTGCTCGAACTCCTTACGATCCGGATCGGCCTCCGCTGCGAGCTTCCACTCAGCCGTGGTGTTACCTGACTCGCGTATGAAGAACTTCAGGTGTTCGCAGTTGGAGCAGACGACCATCTCGCTGAAGCCGACGGACTCATCACTGTTGGCCCAGTGAAACGCGGGCTCAAGAACGATCTCCTCAGCCGGATCGCACTGCGACTTGTAGAAGCCCGCAGCCGGCTTGTTCTCACGGAAGATGTCGATGACGCCGTGATAGCAGAGACGATCGCCCGCACCAAAGTTCGCGTGCGTGTTGTAGTCGAAGGCGCACCAGCCAATTCCGCCTGCATACTGCGGGTCCGACGCAAGCTGATTGTGAATGCGGGCATGGCGCAGCGTATGTTCACGCTGACGCTCGTCATCGTCGGTCGTCTTCGTCGGATAGGTGTGGCCCACGAACTCCGTGTTTAGATACTTCCCGTGAACCGGCTTCTTCAGCGGGAAGCCGAAGTCATTCATCGTGAAGACATCTTCAAGGAACTCAGACTCCTGGAAGTAGCGGATGCCGCCGGTCTGGCGCGTCGTGTCGAGCGCATGCGCGAAGGCATTAGTGCGAATGTAGAAGTCGTGATCGTCCTTCGACTCGTTGATGCGAACGCCCCACAGGATAATCGACGGATGGTTCCAGTCGCGGCGCACCATGCGGCCAACGTTGTCGATGGCAACCAACTTCCATGGCTCAGGCCCAATGTGCTGCCAGCCTGGAATCTCTTCGAGGACTAGCAGCCCTATCTCATCGCAACGGTCGAGAAAGTGGCGTGATTGCGGGTAGTGAGAAGTGCGTACGAGGTTGCAATGCAGCCCCTTGCGCAGGATGTCGGCGTCCCTCTTCTGTACGCGTGCAGGCATGGCCTGACCAACAAAAGGGAAGGTCTGGTGACGGTCAAGGCCGCGTAGCTTGACGATCTTTCCATTCAGCGAGAACCCACCATCGGTAAACATAGCCTCGCGGAAGCCGATGCGGCGCGAGTCTACATCGATGACTTTGCCATCCTTCAGCAACAGCACATGCACGGTATAGAGATTGGGGTCCTGAATATCCCAGAGCTTGATGCTCTTGAGGTCCTTCAACGTGATAGTGTGCTTGGCCGGATCAGTCGTCGTCTGCGTGCTCGCGTAAGGAGAGGCCGATGTCTCGGGGTCTTTCGCAGCAGAAGGATCAGCCGCAGTGTTCAGCGCAATCGTCTGCTCCTGCCGCGCAATCTCTTTACCGTCCGCATCGCTCAGCTTGACGACGAGCGAATACGAGCCGTCAGCGGATTCAGCGGCGATGAAGCAATCGACATCGACGAACGGTGACGAGCTGAGAACGTTCTTCGGCGCGGCAAAGATGTTGTCGATGTAGGTCGGCGAGACGATTCGTAGCGAGACCTCGCGGTAGATGCCGCCAAAGGTCATGTAGTCGATCTCATATCCGAACGGCGGAATATCGGCGCGTTCGGTCGAGTCGAGATGCACGACCAGAACGTTCTCGCCCTCGGCCTTCAGATACTTCGTCAACTCGAACGAGAACGGCGTAAAGCCGCCCTTATATTCGCCGAGGTTGTGGCCGTTGATGTAGACCGTCGACGCCGTCATAGCGCCTTCGAAGTCAATGAAGACTCGCTTGCCTTTGGCAGCGGCGGGAGTCTTGAAGCGACGGCGATACGTCGAGACGAACTCGTACATCTTGTCGTCGAAGTTATGCCACGGCATCTTCACGTTCGTATGGGGAATTACGATACGCTCGAACTTCGAGTCGTCGAAGCTCGGGGCATCGGCACCGCTGACCTTGGTCGGGTGATAGCGCCAATTCCGGTTGATAGGGAGAACGGTACGTGGGTTCTCCATCGATGCAGGCGCGGCGAAGGCGACTGCAGGGAGCGTGGTTGCGGCTGCGACTGTGGCTGAGGTCTTGAGGAATTCCCGTCTACGCATTTCGATCTTTCTCCAAAATGTAACTAAATAGGTTGCAATTATGCTTACTTGACTTCTTCGACGATGACGAGGTCCCAGGGAGCAATATCCACGCTTTGCGCGGCCCCTATAGACTTACCTGTAAGCAGGTCGGTCCCGGCCTGCTGGTTGTAGGTGAAGCTCTGCTTCTCGCTGGAGTAGTTGATGAAGTAATGCAGCGTATTTCCCTTGCCGTTGACGCCGCTCTTCTCACGGATCGGCGCGGGCAAGGTGTTGGGATTCGCTGCGATGTGGGCATCTGCAAGCGCCGCCAGGACGACCTGCTCCTGCAGCTTGTCGGTGAGCAAGGTGCCTTCGTAGGTCAGAGTGCCGGAGCCAAACTCGTTCCGCGTGATCGCCGGCCACTGTCCGAAGAAAGGGTGATCGTAGAAAGCGAGAGGCTTCGCGTGCTCAAGCTTCAAAAACTCTGCCCAATGCGAGACCTTATTCTCGTCCCCAAGTTTAAATGGATCATCCTTAAGCGCGAGAGGCTTTTCGAGATTGGAAAACTCCTGGTAGCTGAAGCCCGCAGCCTCGCGCAATGGCCCCGGCGCCATCACCCAACGGACTGCGGAGTTCTCGTTGGCGAAGCCGGACTTGAAACACATCAACATATGACCGCCGCCCTTCACATAATCGGACAGCCGCGTGAGCAACGCGTCGTCTGCAATGTAGAGCGGTGGAACAACGATCAGCTTGTACTGCGAAAGATCAGCCGCAGTCGCAGTTGGGAAGACAAAGTCCGCGCCAACATTGGCGTTGAAGAGAGCGCGATGAAGCTGATGCACCAGAGTGCTGTAGTCAGCGGTAGTCCGCCCCATCGCCCAGCCCTGGCGCGGTTCCGATGCAAAGGGCATGAAGTCGAGGCCGTTCGCCGAGTCAACGCTGTAAAGAATCGCAACGTCGTTCTTGATCTTCAGATTGACGAGTTGCGGGCCAATCCTCTTCAACTCATGTGCAGTCTTCGATACCTCCGCATAGGCGCGATTGGGTTCAAGATCGTGCGACAGGACACCCTTCCAATAGGTCTCCTGTCCGGCGTGAATGGAAGCCCAGTGCCAGTACTCGACCATGTTGGCGCCACTTGAAAGATGCGTGTAAACATCCAGACGAAGCTGACCATCATAGGGTGGGTACTGATAGGACGATGACCAATCGGTGGTCTGCGCGTTGGTCTCAGTGACGAGATAGTTCATGTGCTTCAGTGAACGCGAGTAGTCGCCTTGCTCGGCTTGATTCTGCCCGTCGAAGTGATCTTGAGTCGCGTGATATGGGTTGTTCGCGACCACATCGAGCGACTTACTCACTTCAAACTCATTGACGTCGCGCCTCATCGCGCCGCCAAAATCCTGCGTGACAAACTGGTTCGGTCCGCGGTATTCACGCACCAAAGCAGCCTGCCACGCGAGAAAATTCGTAACTCGCATCTGCGACCAGCGCGTCCATTCCAATTTGTAACTCGTGCTGATCGTGCCGTCGCGCGGCGGCATGTTCTCCCAGCCGTTTACATCTTCACCCCAGTAGTTCAGGAACCACGCCTTGTTCAGGTTGTCGGTGGTTCCAAACTTTTGCTTCAGATGATCGACGAAGCCAGTGAAAACATCGTTGTTCGAAGCACCGTAAGATGACGTCTCGTTATCGATCTGCCAGCCAATCACGTTGGGGTTGTTCTTGTAGTGCTCGACCATATTGCGGATCACACGCTGCGCATAGAAGCGGAAGGTCGGGTTGTCCGTATCCATGTTCTGCCGCATGCCGTAGAAGGTCTGCGCTCCACCCAGCGGCCGCGCCAGCATCTCAGGATGCTCGTGATACATCCACGTCGGGATGGAGTACGTCGGCGTGCCCATGATTACCTTGATGCCAGCCTTGCCCATCGCATCGACGACGCGATCCATCCAGGCATATTCGAACTTACCGTCCTCGGGTTCCCACAGGCTCCAGGTGGATTCGCCCATGCGGACAACGGTGATGTCGGCGGCCTTCATCAGCGCGATGTCCTTATCCAGTCGTCCCGGCTGTAGATCGGCGGGCATGTATTCGTTGTAATAGGCAGCCCCGTACAGGACATCGTTCATCGCGCCGACAGCGGGCGTCTTCTGCGCGACTGCCGATGTTGCGGCAGACGACACAACGAAGACAGCAAGAGTTGCAGCAATGCGAAAGCGGTTCATCAATCGTTCTCCTAGCGGGCGGCGAGTTCGCCGGTCAATGGCAGTGAGTGGAGGCGGATGCGAACCACCTGTCCAGGAGCTCCGGCATGAAATTGCAGGCCACGGTCGGTCTGGTCGCCGTTCCAGATGCGCGTCATCTTCCACACACCGTTCTCGTAGTTCCCTTCCTCTGCGCGAAGAATCTCAAGCTGCGCATTGTGAGCCTTCGCATACTCCGGCGAGAAGGTGAAGCTGACGCTGGCATCAAAGCCCGTCGCTAGAAACTCATACTCGCCGGACTTGCCGTCAATCTGCGCAACCAGGGCGCGGCCATGCGAGTCCGATGTGCCCGGTGGAACTTCACCATCCTTCTGCGGAAAGCCAAACGAAGTCGTCGCAACCACATCGCCAAAATGTAACTGCTCGCGTGCCATTCCCGGATCTTCGACCGCCGTCTGTAGCTCGCCCTCGAGATTGAACTGCGCAATCTCGCTCTGCATCGGCCCGATCAACGCATAGTCTGCCGAGAGGAAGTCCGGCATCTCGTGCTTCTTCAGCGTCCAGTCCGTGTAGTCGATACCGAAGGGCGAGAAGCCGATAGCGCCATGACCGAGCGCGTAGAAGAAGTAGCGGCCAAAGTTCTTCGCGATACCCGTCTCCGGTACGAAGAATGCGTTATCCGAACGATGATAAGCCGCGACCACGGAATGATAGAAGGGCACGTCATCGGAGTAGAAATCCGGCGCAAGCACATCGATGTTCGGTGCAGCGGCCTTCCAGATTGCGATGCTCTGCTGCTGCGCTCCGCCGCTGGGATACTCCTGTCCCGCGCTGGCCTTATCGCGGTTTTCAAGCGCGTGCACCGGATACGTCACCCACACGTTGCAGTACATCGGCAGTGGATACTCTGCCTTCCCCGCCTTCGCGACCTCATTGATGTAGCTCGAAGTCGCATAGGCCGCGAAGCTCTCATCAGCATCCGCTCCGAAGGTCTGCGACCACGTTCCCGTCTTCGCCGTGTGCAGCGTGGAGGTCAACGCCTCAGGCACCGCGCCTTCGAAGAGCTTCTGCGCGGCGGGCGAATAGTCGCGCACCGAGCCGACTGAGCCTGACTCGTTTTCCACTTGAATCATGATGACGGTGTGCTTGCTGCCGTCGATCTCCTTCACGTGACGCATCAGCGCAGCGAAGGCGTGCTTGTCGGCTTCAAGGTTGTTGGTCGAATGGGGCGACATCACGTCGAGCAGCTTGCCGTAAGCCGTTTGCTCACGCGGATACTTGATGGGGTCGGTCTTGACCCACTCCGGTACGTAGTGGTTCTGACCGTTCTTCCACGTCCCGAACCACAGCAGCACGAGATGAAGGTTGTGTTCGCGCGCTCCCTTCACCAGCAGGTCGACGTTGGCGAAGTCGAACTTGCCGGGCGTCGGCTCCATCAACTCCCAATACACAGGCGCTTCGACCGTGTTCACGTGAAGGTCGGCGAGGGCGGGCCACACGCCAGGAAGCGTGCTTGCCCAGGAACTCGAGTTGTTGATCTGCGCACCGAGCACAAGGAACGGCTTGCCATCGACGGTCATAGCAAAGTTGTCGCCGCGCTTTTCGACATGGGGCATCTGCGCGTTAAGCGTAAGAGGAAGGGCAAGAGTGGCGGCGAGGAAGATCCTGCAGAGGTTCAAGAGTTCGCTCCTGTGTTCATCGGTGAAACGTTTTCGCGGCGGAAGGCTTTGGATTTTTGGACATACCTACTAAACGCTATCGAGATAATGAATGTAAAGGCTTACATGGAAGTTTTCATACGCCCAGTCATCGGGTTATGCACGGCCTTCAGGCGAGAAGCCGAAGCACTCCAGCAAGGTTTAGGGATGAGTCCGACACCGTGCCTCGCGGCAGGTCCGGACCGATAGCGATTGCCTGACTATGGCCTTCAAACCAAGCAAGAAAACGCGACTGGTCTGAACCTGGGAGCCGCTGGAGATTGAGCCAGGTGTAATACGCTCCCATATCGGCGTCGATCAGTGAGCCTTCGGGATCGGACTTCGGGCCTCCACCTTCAATCGGAGCGCCGCTGAGCATCGCATTCATGGGCTGCTGCTCCTGCCGGGGGGCGTAGCGAAGGACAAGTGTGGAAGGCTGGGCGCGGCGTAGGCACTCGCGCCCGGCCCACTGAACGAAGGTAGTCGAGAAGATCTGCGTACCCGAACCCTGCGTCAGCAGACTGAGCTGAAAGTGATTCAAAACTTCGCGATCAGATCCAGTTGCCAGGCCTACATCCTGCGGCTTCATCTGAGCCAATAGCGAGCGCAACGCTTCCGGGCCGGAGGTGCCTGAGCTGATCGTCTGCTGCGTCCTGCCAAGCAAGGCGCTTCTCGCCGGTGCCAGGGCGTCGTAAGAGATCTGCGTCAGGCCGTTAGTTGGCTCGGCGGTGCCACCATCGACATACCAATGGGCAAAGGCGGCCTTCTCCGGGTTCTTCTGCGCTCGCGCAGAAGCATGTGCAAGGATCGCGTCGACTCCACCATCCGGCTTGATCTTCGTGAAATAAGTCCCGTGCGCCCGGAGCTTGCTGAACGGGCGGAAGCTGGTCTGTTCCACTCCCTTGCCAACGATGACGATTGCGAGCCGCGGCATAGCGGGCGCCGGCGTGGGGGCGGCCTCCGCAAGCTTTGCCGTGTAACTGTCCGCCGCCGCGTGGAAGGCGTCCATCTGCTGGGTGCTCCATAGCCACGCCGTCAACTGCTCGAGAAACGAAGACGGCACGTTGACCCAGTCGATCGCTTCGAGGTCCGCGCTCAGCCGAAGCCCTGCGAACTCCTTTGTGCGGTCCGCCAACTGAGCGGGCGACATGGCCCCAAGCCACTGCACCTGCCGATCGATCTGGGCGCGCTCGGCAGGTAGTTTCCAGTCGAATCCAATCACCTCGTTCAACAGACTTGGAAGTAGCGACAGGGGCACTTGCTGCAGGATCGTGAGGTGTTCCGTTGCGAAGGCGCGTGCCCGCGGCGGGTAGGCAGCGAAGTCTGCGGGCTTCAACTGTGTGGGCAGCATGGCTACAGCACCTCCCGCAGCGGCGATCCCTTGGCGTAAGTGGGAGAGAAGCCGAGCAGACTCCCCAGCGTCGGTACCAAGTCCAGCGAGTCGACCGGACGGTCCACCACCGCGTTCTGACGCACTCCCGGCCCAAGCACCATCATCCACGTGGTCCGGGACAGAGCGTCGCCGGTGCGGTGATGCTGGAAGCCGTTGCCCCCCGGAGAGATATCGGAGTCGCGGCCGAAGTCCGGGAGGATAAACATCGTCGTCTTGCCCTTGTACTCCGGATCAGTCTCGATCGCCTTCCAGATGTCGCTGCACAGCCGGTCGGAGCGCCGGATGCCATCGAGATAGAGCGAATACGCGCCAGAGTGCGCAATGTCGATATCGTGCAGCGTGATCCAAAGCAGGCTGGGCGAGAGCTGCCGCATCAACTGCCGCGCTATAAATACCGACAATTCGTCGGGACTCGCGAGCGATCGCGCATGAGACGTGAAGTCATCCACCGACAGCTTCAAGATGTCGGCTACCTTCTCGATCTCCGCATCGTGCGATCCGCTGCCACCGCCCACAGCAGAGGTATAGAGTGGCGACTCGTAGTTATCGCGCAGCAGGTGCTCGTAGTCGTTGCCGGACTTGCCACCCATCGCCGCAGCGAGCAGTTGCTTCGGCAGCAAGACCTCCGCGCCAAGCTCCGGCCCGAAACCACGGCGATCGCTTGCGCCAATGCGGTTGAAACCGTTGCTCGGAGCCACGATCCACGCATCGTGCGCGGGCCGCTTGAGGTCCTTTCGAAAGTACTCAAACACTGTCGGGTTGTCGGGCGGCGTCTGCGCGAAGTTGTTGAAGGTCTCGTAGGCTCCTGTGGCCAGCGAAGCCGTCGCCACATAGTGCCCCAGGATGCCGTGGTTGATGACCTGCGTAAAGAATGTGCTCTGCGGAATCAACTCGCTGAGCATATGTGGAATGTTCTCCTGGCCTTCCGGAGCGAAGGTCTCCTCATCGCGGGCTCCGCCGCCGAACGTGACCACAACTGCCTTTTGCCCGCGAGGAAGCTGCTGTGCCCGCAGCGGCAAAAATCCACTCAAGGAGGTCGCTGTGGCCGCGCCGATTGCGGTGCGCAGAAACTCACGACGGTCCCAGCCTCGCTTCGCTCCCATCTCGCGAAGCGTTGCGCTCAGGTTCTGCCCCGCGTTCAGTTGGATTTGACGAGAAATGTCACGACCTCCTGAAGGTGCGTATTCACGGTGTCCTTCGCCTGCTGCGTGTACTTCTGCTGCAGTGCAATCTCCTGCTGCGCTTCGTCCTTCTTTCCAAGATGCGCATAGGCCCGCGAAAGCCGATAGTGCGCCTCGGGGTAGGTAGGCCGCAACTCGATGGCCCGTTTCAGAGGAGCGACGCTCTCCAGCCACTGCGTCTGCGATTGCTCGAGCACCGCAAGCTGGAAGTGCGCTTCGGGAAGTTTCGGATCCGCCGCAATCGCCTGGTCAAGAAGCCGCTTCACTTCGGGCTTGTCCTGCTCTGCAGACGGCCTATGCAGCAGGCTCACCGCCGCAAAAGTCGCCGCCTGCGCGTTCTCCGGATGGCGATGAGCAAACTCCGAGAGCCCGTTGCACTGCGCACTCGCGTCCTCCGCGATTGCCGAGCAACTCCTACCCAACAAATCCGCGTACAGCGCGTTCTCGGGTTCCTTCTGCAGCAGGTCGGAGAAAGTCACGACTGCCTCCGGGTAGTGCTGGCCGCCAAACTGAGCAATGCCCTTCGCGACCTCGAAGTGCTTGCTAGCGGGGTATCGCGAAGTGCCGAAGTCAGCCATGGTTACCGCCTCATCCCAGGTCCAGTGACGCATCAGCTCGATCGTAAGGGCGTAGAGATTGGCATCGCTTGGGTTCGACTTCGCAGCCGCCTGATAGTGCGCGATGGCCTGCTGAAAGTCTCCCAACTTCTCCTCAATGTCCCCGGCGAGAGAGTCCGTCTGGTCGTTGGCCGCTGCTGCCGGAATGCGGTCAAGCGCGGCCTTCGCCTCTTTGATCGACCCTGCGTCAAACAGCGCGAGCGCAAGGTTGTATTGGACCGTAGCGTCCGCGGGCTGCAATGCAGAGGCAGCGGCAAAGGCCTTCGCCGCTTCCGCAGGTTGAGCTTTGAGCATAAGAGCCTGGCCGAGGTTCGACTGCGTTGCTGCGTTCTTCGGATCAGACTTGAGCGCGATGCGAAGCTCCACGATAGCCTCGGCTGGCTTGTTCAACTTCAGGTAGGCAGCGCCAAGATTGGCATGGGCGACGGCTTCGTGAGGAGCCACTGCGCAGGCACGTCGAAGATACGGAAGCGCCACATCCGTGCGCTCGCTCTCCGCATAGAGACTGCCTAGAGCCTCGTTAGCCTGGTAGCTCGCCGGGAAGCGCACAGCAAGGTCCAAAAGTAAGGGCTCAGATGTCTTGAGATCGCCCTGGTCGTATGCGTCGAGGGCGCGCTTGAGTGCCGACTGATCGGCCGAGGACATAAGATGTTTCGCGGAAGATTGGGCCGAAACCGAGGAATCCAGAGTGAGCGCAGTCAGAATGATTGCCAGGAACCTTGAGGCCCTCAAAGACACGCGAATTTGAGGTCGAGACATAGATAAAAGTCCTTGGCGGATGCGCCCCATTTTCAGGACGCATCCGCCTTGGATTCTAGTGCAGTGGATTGGTTATCGCCTAGAACGTGTACTTCAGCGAGAACTGGAAGAAGCGAGAATCAGGGGTGTTCGCCTGGAAAGTACGAGCACCGGTGATCTGACCGCCGTTCTGGCTCACGCCGTTGTTGCTGGGCGCTCCGTAACCCGGAGTGTTCAGCAGGTTGAAGACGTCCGCGCGGAACTGAAGGTTCTGCTCGCGGAAGGTGGGGAAAGCCTTGAACAGCGACATATCGGTACGGACGTATCCAGGGCTGTAGGTCTGTCCACGAGCATCTCCGACATAAGCAAACGCCGCAGCGCCGGAAACCGTGTTCGGAACCTTCGTGCCGTCAGAATAAACCGCATTCGAATAGCCGATGTCGTCGGACTTCGGATTAGTGAAGGAGCAGGGGTTGTACCAGTTGATGACGGTACGAACCTTGGTTGGGCACGTAATGGTCTGGTCGCTTGCGATATTCGGTGATCCGCCGCTTTTGAACGGATCAGCGATTCGCTTCGCGTTGATACCTGAGCCTGAGGGGCTGGTGTAGGAGTCGGTTACAGTGGTGGTGCCATCCGGATTCTTGATCGAGTCGGTAAATCCGCTGGAGCTGATGGAGATTGGCTGGCCCGTCTGAGCACGGAACACCAGGCTGCTTGACCATCCGCCGATCGCATAGTCTGCGATGCCGCCGCTGTTGAGGTACTTACGGCCCTTGCCGAATGGAAGCTCGTAGTTGCCGTTGACCGTGAGACGGTGACGGACGTCGTAGCCCGGAGGCCCGTAGTCTGCACCGAGACCGAGAATGTTAAGGCTGCGGTAGCCGTTGTCGTTGCTGCTGCCGAGAGGTGTTGGAGCATCATCAAGCGCATGCGACCAGGTATAGGTCGAAAGGAAGCTGAGGCCGTTGGTGAGTCTCTTCTCCAACTTACCCTGGAGCGAGTTGTAGTTAGCTGACGCACGGTAGGCGGTATAGGAGAAACCACCGAAGTGCGGGTAGGGCTGTAGGGGATTAATCTTGTCCCCAGCTGCATCTACATAGCCACTGAAGCCATTCGGAGTCAGCGCTACTTGTCCGTTGGGGTTCGGGAATGTCTGCAGGTGGCGGGAGACCGCACCTACATAACCCACCGAAGCAACCAGTGAGTTGCTGATACCGTATTCGACAGTCAGGTTGTACTGTTCGCTGTAGGGAGTCTTGACCTTCGCATCACCACCACGCAGCGTGGGCTGCTGGATGGCATTGAGAAGTCCCTTAGAGATGGCGTTGGTGAACCCGTTCTCGAGCGTAAAGCCGTTGTTCTTGCAAGATGCGCCAGCCGAACAGCTTCCGGCCGCGAAACCCGAGTCGAACTCGAACGGGAAGTTCTCGCCGAAGTTGGGATAGTAGCCGGTGCTCTCGAGACCGCCGAAGAAGATACCGTAGCCTCCGTGAACAACAGCCTTGTCGGTCACCTTGTAGGCGAAGCCCACGCGTGGTGCCACGTTGGATTTCTGCGGTTCGACCAGGTAACGGTTCTTGGTGTAAGTGAGCGCGATGTTGTCAGCCGCAAGAAGCCGCGTGAACGCCGTTGGCAGCGTGACGCCCTGCTTGCTGATCGGTATGCGGTATTCGCCAGTTCCACCGCTCGCGATCGGGCCATTGGTCGGCACGAAGGCAGCTTGGTTGTCGTGACGCTCCAGGTATGGAGTTGAGTAGTCGTATCGAATTCCATAGTTCACTGTGAGACGCGGACTGGCCTTCCAGTCGTCCTGCACGTAGAAGGCACGGTTGAAGCGGACGTCATCGGATGTAAAGACATTCGAGATGGCCGCGCTGTTCATGTTATTAGTCAGGAGGTCCGCGATGCCGAAGCCTGTATTGCTGGTTCCGACCTTGCTGGTATAGACGCCGGTGTAAGTGTAGGTACCGCGGGGTTGGGTTGGCTGCGAGGTAGAGAACCGGATGCGCTGAATGTTTACGCCGGCCTTGAAGGTATGGTTGCCCTTGACCTTCGTGACATTGTCGAGAATCTGATAGACGTTCTCGTACTCATTGGTGGCGTAGAACTGTGGCGAACCGAAGTTGGAGAGTCCGCCTACGCTGAAGAACGGCAGACCGCCGTTGTTCTGAGCGAAGGGAATGCCTCCAAGACCCAGGCTGGTTGCCAGTCCGCTGTTGTTCGCGTTCTCATGCAAGCCGGCATAGTGGCCGTAGTTATAGCCAAAACGGAATTCATTCGTAAGTGTCGGAGTGAAGATGTGGGTCTCGCTGCCGGCGAAGTTTTCGCCAAGGCTCACGAGCTGGCCCGTGTCACCAAAGCCGCCACCATCCAGAACCGATCCAAGAGCTGCAGGGTGCGTGGATGGTTCATGGTTATAGCTGTAACGCCCAAATGCCTGATCCTTCGACGTGATGTTCCAGTCCATACGGGTGTCCCACTGGAAGGTGTTATCCAGGGTATTGGTCTGGCTGGTGAAGTTGTTATAAGTCTGGCCAGCCGCACCGATGTTGGGATTCGGGAAAAGGCTGAGCAGCTTCAGGGCTACCGGATCAAGCGTGACGTTTGGATCAAGATCAAGCCGGTTGCCTGCAACCAGGGCAGACCCGTTTGCATTCGGGTTTGGATCGTACAACTGGATTGCCGCGTTGCCGCTTGTGAGCGCCGGATTCAGAAGCTCGCTGAAGTCTCCGGTACGCTCTTTGGCGGTGGGAACGCTCAAGCCGGAGTGCGTCTCGCCGAAGACGATGCGGTCTGCTTCTACGTCGCCGAAGAAGAAGAGCTTGTCCTTGATGATCGGAAGACCGAGGGTCGCACCGAACTGGTTCTGGCGGTACTTCGCGATCGGAGACTCACCCTGGAAAAACTCGCGAACGTCGAAGGCGTCATTACGAATGTATTCCCAAGCAGATCCATGGATGTGATTGGTGCCCGACTTGATGGAAGCGTTTACAACAGCGCCCGCAGAATGGCCGAACTCTGAGCTGTAAGCACCTGTCTGCACTTTGAACTCAGCCAGAGCATCCGGCGGAGGACGTACGACGTAGCTGGCACCGTTAAAGAAGTCGACCACGTTTACGTTGTTGTCGACGCCGTCCATGATGTAGTTGTTCTGCTCAGCGCGCTGGCCGTTCGCGTTGAAGTCGCCACCTTTTTGTCCGCGAGCTCCGTTAGCGGGAGCGACACCGGCGGTGAGCTGCGCGATGAAGATCCAGTTACGTCCGTTTAGAGGGGTGTCGTTGATCGTCTTCGACTCGATAACCTGGCCGGACGAACCTTCTTCAGTCTGAAGCAGCGGTGGTGCGGAAGTGACCGTAACTTCAGTGTTCTCAGCGCCATTTTTCAGAGAAATCTGAAGCGAGATGCGGTCTTGAACGTGCAGGGTAACGTTTTCCTGGGTCGTCGTTGAAAATCCCGGCGCAACCGCGGAGACGGTATATGTGCCGATCTTCAAGGGCGAGAAGACGAAGACGCCGCTGCTGTCGCTCGTTCCCTTAAGGACGAGGCCCGAGTCCGTGCTGGTTACCGTCACGGCTGCGTTTGGAACTACCGCGCCGGTCGAATCCGTTACTGTTCCGGTGATTGCGCCCTGGTCAGCCTGCGAGAACGCTGGCTGGGCCGCAAAGATCGCCACACAGAGGCATAAAGCCATCTGCACAAACTTGCGTAGTCTCCCAAAGGTCGTACTGTTGCTCTTTATCATTTTTGGTTCTTCCTTGTTGTCGACCGTCTGTGGTTGGAGCGTTTCCGTCGAGTTCGCATTCCTGCTCGATCCTTCTGCTGCCATTGGGCGCAACTCTTGAGCGGACCCTGGCTACAGGCGATTTTGACGGAACTTTTCCAAGCAGGCCGAACCGTATTCCTGTTCGCGGTTCGCTGTCAAGCAACTTTTTATGATAGCGATACCAATTGGAATTTCTGCAATGTAACTGGTTTCATTTTGCCTTCCCGGCTGAGCGAAAGCATCGAAAAACACCGTGCCAGCATCCTAATGAACGCGATTACAAAACGTCGTCGCCAGACTGCGTAAGCAGCCTACGCAATCCAAAATTCACAGAGTTTCTGCCGGGAACCGGTTCCCCTTCTATCCGACTTGCCCGTCAACTGGTTTCTATGGACTGACGCGGCTTACCATTGAAATTATCTAAGGAGATTCATTGCTCGATACGGCATACCGGAAGACCCGGACCGCAGCTCGATGGAGCCTCAGCCTGGCGGCCCTATCTCTCTCAGCGGTCACGGTTGCACTTGGGCAGTCCAACTCGCTGGAACTACCGCAGTCTCACCTATACATGACAGGGGTTGCGGAAGAACTCCCTGACGCTCCACAACCTCAGGGCGAACTCTCCGCAGGCATCTCGTCGAGCTCTACTGAAATAAACCCTGCTGGAGCGCCCACACGGACTCCCAGGTTCACTCCGAAGCCGCTCGCCCCGCTCTACAACAAGTACATTGAACCCAGCCAGCGCGCGCAGCCTCTGACCGGGTTCGGGACGAAACTCGTCTTCGGCGCTGACCAGATCGTCTCGCCCTACTTTTTGATCGCCGTCGTGTCCTCAGCCGGATATGAGCATGCGACCAACGGAAGCCCGAACTTCGGCACGGACAAGGGAGCCTTCGGCCAGCGACTCGGTGCCGCCGCGATCCGCGACGCATCGCAGTCTATCTTCTCCGATGGCCTGATGCCCGCAGTCTTTCATCAGGATCCCCGCTACTATGTCAGGGGCCAGAGCCACAACGCATTTGTCCGTGGAACCTACGCCGTATCGCGCGTCTTCATCACCAAGACTGACAGCGGAGCCAACGCACCGAATTACTCGCTCTTTGCCGGTCACGCCGCAACGGCGATTCTCCAGAATGCCTACTACCCGGACGTGAACCATGGCGTGGAAGAGACGGCCAAAGGCTTCGCAGGCTCGTTCGCGGGAGCTGCTCTCAGCAACGCAGTGCGCGAGTTCTTCCCTGACCTCTTGCATTTGGCGCATCTCGAATAGCCTCAACGCTTTCGGCCTCGAAGGCATCTATTCCCAGCCATGTGCCTTTTGGCCAGCAAAATCGAATCTGCAGGTCAACCCCTGTCTGTCGCCTTTTAATGCAGAATCTTGCAGCCCAGCCTTAATTGCTTCCGATGGCCACCGCGCCTACGTAGGCTAAAGGATGTAGGTTGGCGTGCATATGCAATAGAAAGAACCACATTGCCCACTCCCGCATCAATTATCAGTGCCCTACAGTTATGACAGGCCTCCGATACAGCACGGCAGGATCCGGGCCAGTCACTTCAGAGCCGCAAGCGTCACACTATATAGATTCAAAACGGAGACAGAGACAAACATGGCGAAGCCAGCAAAATTGATGGAGAAGGCCCTCGTTCTGGGAGCCAAAGGAGGTTGGGCAGTCTTCAACAAGCTCAACTCGATCAGCCCCAACGCAAGCTTTACCCCCAAGTGGAGCGACAAGCCCCTCCTCAAGAGCTACCAGAAAGAGAAGCCGCCTCTCGGCTGGCCTCGCACGACCGACTCTCTCTGCCCGAAGTGCATCCCTGAGATCCGCCAGCAGATCGTGGACGGCAAGCTGCCCCACGAGATCCTGCTCAACGAGAAGGTCGGCGAGATCAAGGCGCAGATCATCGAGCGCGATGGCCAGATCCTAATGGTTAAGGACTGCCCGATCCACGGACACTTTGAAGACGTCATGTCGATTGACACCGCCTTCTTCAAGCACCTCGAGGAAGTGTTCCCCGGCCGCGACATCAAGGCGCACAACGACGAGAAGCTGCACAACCACGGCACCTCGACCGTGACGCACGGACGCGGCTCGGTTCTCACCATCGACCTGACCAACCGTTGCAACATGATGTGCGACCCCTGCTTCATGGACGCCAACCAGGTCGGCTTCGTCCACGAACTCACGTGGGACGAGATCAAGACCATGCTCGACAACGCGGTCACCATCAAGCCCAAGCGCCAGATGTCGGTCCAGTTCTCGGGTGGCGAGCCCACGCTCAGCCCCTACTTCCTCGACGCTGTTGCCTACGCCCGCAAGGTCGGTTACACCTCCGTGCAGGCCGCGACCAACGGTATCGAATTCGCCAAGTCCAAGGAGTTCTCGAAGGCTGCCGCTGAAGCCGGTCTCCGGTACGCTTACCTCCAGTTCGACGGCATCGGCAACGCTGCCAACTCGCACCGCAAGGTCGGCAACGCGTTCGACGTGAAGCTCCAGGCCATCCACAACCTGCACGAAGCCGGCGTCGACATCGTTCCCGTAACGACGATCATCAACGGCATCAACAACGAGCAGGTTGGCAACATCATCAACTTCGCGCTCGACAACCCGAAGAAGATCAACTTCCTCAGCTTCCAGCCGGTCAGCTTCACCGGCCGCGACGAAGACATCTCCGACGAGCGCCGCAAGGCACAGCGCTACACGCTCTCGCACATGGCGCACGATGTGAAGAACCAGACCGGCCTCGGCGAGCCCGTCCGCGACTGGTTCCCGATCTCCTTCATGTCGACCTTCTCCGACTGGGCCGACCTCGTCCACGGACCGAACCACGACTGGGGCCAACTCTCCTGCGGCTGCCACCCGAACTGCGGTATCGGCATGGCGCTGATGATCGACAAGGAGACCAAGGAAGCCGTTCCGGTGACCGCGTTCCTCAATGCCGATCGTCTCGCCAAGGACGTTGCCCGCATCAACGACGCAGCTCGCGGCAAGTGGCTCTCGATCATCGGTGTCTCGCTTGCCCTGCTCCGCAACTACGAGCCGGTAAACGCTCCGACCCACTTCAAGATCAAGGACCTGCTGCAGAAGTTCGACAAGTGCTTCGGCGCGACCGGCAAGAACTACGGCAAGGTCACGGCGGACCGCACGATGGAAGACATCAACATGCGCCGCGCCGATCGCTGGAACTTCCTCTTCATCGCCGGCATGTGGTTCCAGGATCTCTTCAACTACGACTTCCGCCGCACCGAACAGTGCATCATTCCTTACGCCACGCAGGAAGGCGAGATCAGCTTCTGCGCGTACAACACCGGCGTAGGCTGGCGCAATATCATCGAGAAGATGCACATGACCTCTACCCTCACCAAGTGGTACGAGGAGCATGGCCGTCATGAGATCTTCGCCGGCGGTAAGAAGGTCGGTCTCGAGAAGGAAGCGAAGTACGATCTCGTCATCAACGAAGCGCACGTCAACGCGGCGGCCAACGATACGTTCGACAAGAGCGGCATCGCCAAGAACGCCCGCGAAGAGAAGATCCGCGCTCGCGACCTGAAGATCAAGCAGGATGCCGAGAACGCCCGCATGGCCAAGCTCTACCGCAAGGAGATTCTGCAGGAGCCCGACGCTCCCGCAGGCTTCATCTCCATCGGCGAGATCAAGCCAGCCGCCCCTGTTGCTTCTAAGGTCGAAGTGGTTCAGAACATCGAAGAGACCGTCTCCGGCGACTAGTGCTGCGTACGCCAATCGCGCTTCGCGCAAAACCTTGAACTACTGCAACAAGTACAAAGGCCGCCAGCAATGGCGGCCTTTGTACTTGGATAATTGCCGACCACCTACTTCACATCTAAGATGGCGTATGACTTTCGATGGAGACGTCTGGGATACTTCCCGCGCGATGTATGAATCAGAGCCCGGATCGCAACCTAGCAATTTGCGGTCGCGAATCTACCTGCTAGCGCTGTTGCTTTTTCTTATATCTTCCCAATGCTCTATCGCTCAGTCCATACCCCTCATTAAGGCGATTCACGTCAAACTGCGACTTTCAGAAACTGTCAGTTCCGCAAACGCTAAAGTCAGACAACCTGTTCTGCTCGAAGTTCTTGAGCCGGTGCAAGAAGACGGCAAGACGATCATCGCTGCGGGAGCCCAGGCCCACGCCATCGTAACTACTGCCAGACGAAGCGGGCACAATCATCGCCAAGGTCGACTTGTGTTGACTATCCAGACCGTGAATCGCACCGACGGCAGTCAAGCCAAACTGAAATCCGCGACCGTCGAGACAGGCAGCGGAAAGGGCGAAATCATATTTGGGCCTTGTACGTTCCCTCTTCCTACTAACCCTGTTGGGCTATTTCGCAAGGGAGATGATGTTGTTTTGACGAAGGGAACGGTATTGGAAGCCACAACCTCTCTTTCCAACTAATCAAAGTAGAATTCTGATTGCCGCTCCAACCGACGCCGCCTTCAGAACTACACACCCAACTTCTCAAAGTGCTTTCGGTTCAGCGTCGCCACTTTTACCCCATGCATCTTTGCCGTTGCCGCGATATACGCGTCATTCACTCCGGAATGAAACCCTCTACGCTCCGCACCACTAAGAATGCGCCCGCACGCATCTGCTATCTCCGGGCTAACCGGAAAGATGCGGTCTTTGTACTCGGACAGAAGTCCTTCGCTTAACCAGAGATCGGGTGATTTCTCTTCTTCCTAAGCGGCATCATCTCAATGCCCTCGCGTATCTCTTCGATGGTCACAACGCTCAGGTAAACAGCTTCGTCCCCGCAACCAGCTAGCCATTCAATGACGCTCGCGATCGGATCTTGTTTCGCTAGCTGCGAGATGACGTCGGTATCCAACAGGAAGCTCAAAACTTCAATGGCCTCGTCTTCCACTTCCGAGACGGAAGCTCCAGATCTGAGTCTCGCAGCGGAGAGTTCAGCAAGAACTCAGCCATGCTTTGCTTCGGCTCTGCCCGCTCAAGCCACTCTTTCTTCGACACGATCACGACCGCGTCCTTGCCGCCCTCGGTGACCTCCTGCGGGCCTTCGGTCATGGCCTTCCGATCACTTCACTGAACTGCGCCTTGGCCTGCGCCACTCCCCATGTACCCATAGCCGCCGACCTCCGCTAGATGACGATTCTAGTTATAAAGACCAATAGTCATTTCATGTCAGATGGAGGTCCAGTGTATGGGCACCGAAGCCTTCCACGATAAAGGCAAGTTTCGTTGACGATCCAGAGGTTTGGAACTGCGGACTCTGTTCTTCGCCATCAACCACAGTGAGCTTCGCAGCCATGCCCGGCGGCAGCGGAATAGCTACCTCGAATCGCTTTGCCGAACCGGTAAAAGCGACCTCTATCCGTCGCGCGGAGGAATCAAAGCGATACCGGTAATGAACATAACCTCGCGAAGCCGGATAGCGCACAGAGACGGTCGCGTTATTTACGCCCGAAGATAGCCAACGGGGCGTCAGGGCTACGTGGCTGAACGCTGCTCCCTGGTCCCGCACGCCTGCCAGGCCTTCAATGAGCGCTGCCGTTAGAGCAGCGGCACCCCAGTTATTGGGCATGCCGAAGGAGATATCGTTCCACGGAGGCAAATGCATCGCCGCATCGGAGAGCGTCAGGCCGAGCACCATCCACTTCGCGTCGGTCTCCAGGCAATCGAGATCGATGGAGGCGATCGCCTTCTCTGGATGCGGATGCGAGAAGCCCGCAACATATACGCCAACATTCCCGAACTTCTGATTGGCGCCGCGCCACGCGACTTGTAGCCGGTCCGGGGTCGCCGGCCCGGAACGATCGTCGAACTGCCCATCGGTCGGTCCCCACCAGTGACCTATGTTCACTCCTGCCCTGATGTACTCGGTGGACGAGCTTCCGTCGGCATAACGTAAGGTGAGACTGCCTACAAGATCGTCGCCACCCTTGGTATGCAGCAGGTAGAAACTTCGAGCGCTAGCGTTGATCGGGATACTCACATGCCGCGCAAATCCTTCTGTGCTGGAGATAGCAATGCAGACACGCCGCGCGTTGGTCGCTGGATCGATCAAATCGAAAGGTACATCGCGAAAGTTCTGCATGCCGTGCGGCATTTTGCGCAGGTCATTCTCCGGCTCACCCATCCAGCCCACCACGCCGGGCCTTCCGGCTCCCGTATCCGCGTTTGCAAGATCGCGCAGATTGATTTGAGAGAACGTCCGCGCTGGCGCTTCCGTCGACTTACCCCGCAGTATCGCTGGAACGAAGCCGTGGTTCGCCCGAGCCAGGGTCGCATAGCGATGCAGGATATCTAATCCATAGGACTCAAAGCCGTGCTGGAATGCGCCCAACGCAAGCTCCCCTGCCACACAGGACATCACACCGCCGTTCATGTACTCCCACTTCGCATTTTCGCTCTCAAACCCGCGCTCAAACGGCGGATAGATCGGGTAGAACTCGCCTGGCGAAGTCGAAGGCATCTCCTTCCGAATCCGTTGATAGGTCCGCACGATGGCAGAACATCTCTCCGCGCTCATGCCATAGTTCAGGCTGTACGCGTTCGAAAGCGAGACCTGGCGCGCAATATCCACTCCGAGATCTAGCTTCAACGTCGCATCTTCGGGAACCCAATGGGTAAAGAACTCACCGTTCCAGCAAAGCGCGTTCAACCGTTCCTCAAGCTCCGCAGCGAGAGCGAGAAACCCCAATGCTTCACTCTCACGGTCTGCAGCGTGGAGCATCTCCGCCAGCTTCCGCAATCCGCTGATGAGGTGCGTGTTGTCGCCAAAGAAAATCCCGAAATGCGTCTTAGTTAAATCGATAACCATCGGATCGCCACCAACTAGATTGCTCTCGCTGGCGCAAAGAAAGTCCCAGGTGTCGACAGTGAAGCCACGCTTCAGTAGCTTGAATCTTTCGGACCACCGATAAGGGTCAGAGGTCGAATAATGCACCGCACGAATCGCCGCATCGAGCCTGGAGCTCATCCACGGCGTATCTCCCGTGGTCTTCCACGCGGTGTGGATGCTCTCGATCAGATACGCTTCAACGTGATTCTCAACCGGTGCTCGGCGTAGGAGCAAGCGGTCATCTTCAATGCGCCGAACAAAGCCACCGTAGCCGAATCGGCGCTCCCAGTCAGTCTCAGCGGGCGTGCAGGATTCGAAGTTCTCCCACACCATTCCGTCTTCGCGCTGATTCGCCACATAGAAATCGACGCTCGACTTCACCTCGGGCCAGAAATAGCGCATGCCCTTCATGGTGTTCGTGTTGTCCATCACCCATGTGTTGAAGCCGGTGTAAACCGAGTCGACATTACGAACGGCGCTGACGGGACCATCGCTGAACATCGTCCACTCGAGATCCTTCAGCAGGCGCTTGAACTCGCCGCCTTCATCTTCAATCTGCGTCTGGCAGTCGAGGTGGAACAAGCGCCTCGCGAGCACGCGACCATCGGTATCGATCAGAGAGACGCTGTGCGTCCCCAACGCCCCGGCAGTCGCAAACTGAAACGACCTCGCAGCGGCGGCTCGAAAGTAAACCTGATGATCGCCATCACAGACCTCGAGCCGCCCCATCGCCACCGAGTCGACACGGATCTCATCCAGCGGACGAAAAGGAGATGAAGGTTCTGGCGAAAGCTTGAGTCGCTCTTCATGACTCTCAGCATCGCTCTCAGGTATCGACGCCGAGGCAGCGTCCAGCGCCAGGCCGTAGCCCGATAGCGGCAAAGACTTCAGGAAGCTGCGCCGTGTTGTCATCGAGCCTCAGCGCCAAGCATACTGGGTTTTCTGAAACAGGGCTTTTACATGTCTTAAACTGAATCCTAGTTGCCGTAATGATGAATCACAGCCCGCCGTCCGTGCCCGTGGCGGTGCACCGCTGCAGTCCGCAAGCGAGTCCGGCTGTGCGTTTCGCCAAAAGACCACGTCCTCACCGGCCCCACATCCACATGCACAAACTGCGACACCGGATAATACCCCACGCCGCCCGCCTCAAATGACTCCGCCGTATCCCGCAGCTTCGCCGTCTGCACTCCCGGCACGCGAATGTCGATGGCCTTGGCCTCCATATGCTGGCTGTGCTCGGCAACTCCGCTCGCTGCCGTCCCACGGCGCAGGAATGCATTGCTCCAAGGTGTGCGGTAGCCGCAGACAATGTCGATAATCCCATTCGGCTTGCCCAGTCGCGCCATGATGCCATGCAGCAGGTCGAACTCCTTCGGATCGTAGTGGCTGGCGTCGTCCGTGCGATGGTCGCGCAGGAAGTGGTTCAACTGCGCAATCGCTTCCGGGATGTAGGTGTCGCCGATGCGGTAGACCACGTCCAGGCTCTCGCCCGTATGCAGATGGTGGAGGTGCAGGCTATAGACCTTGCCTGCCAGAGTCGAGCTCATCGGAGCGTCTATCGAAGGTACGACCGCTGGCAGGTCAGCCGACTGCGACTGCGCGCTGTTGCTAGCTACGCCCAACGCAAAAACTGTGGCCACCGCCACCACAAACATCCGTGTTGCAAAACGCATCGGCAGGCTCCGAAATTGAAGTTCACAAATGGCAAATCGGAATCGCCATTCACTCTCTTCAGTTTACAGCAGCATGAACGGCGGTTGGACTGGGCGTATGTAACACTTTTGTCCCCTGATTCCCGAATGCCGACTTGCGCCGTTTTCGTCAATTTACGGTGGGCGGGCAAAATACCTTCGTGAAGCTGGAGCGTACGGCGCATCCTATGGTGTGTAGCCTGCCAGACATTCTTTCTCAATGGGATGTCCGCAGGCTGATTCGACAGGAGATCTATGAAAACCATCTTGTGGGCAACCACGCTCGCTGTGGCATCGGTAGCCACGATGCCGATTCACGCTGAATCCAATCTGTCCGATCTGAACACCCGTCTCGCGGCCGCGACGCAAGTGGTTCATGAGATTGAAGCAACTCCCGATGGCGGAGTTCCTGACTACATCGTCAGCAAGGCGACCTGCATCGCCGTCATTCCCAGCGTCAAGAAGGCCGCCTTCATCGTCGGCGGATCGTACGGCCAGGGCGTCGTTACCTGCCGCACGCCCAAGGGCTGGAGCGCTCCGGTCTTCATCCGCCTCGCAGGCGGCAGCGTAGGCTTCCAGATCGGCGGCCAGGCGACTGACCTCGTCCTCGTCGCGGTTAACGACAAGGGCTTCCAAGACCTTCTCCAGAGCAAGTTCAAACTCGGCGCTGACGCCGCTGCCGCTGCCGGCCCGGTTGGCCGCAACGCCTCCGCTGCAACCGACCTGAAGCTGAACGCGGAACTTCTCACCTACTCGCGTTCGAAAGGCCTGTTCGCGGGCATCGACCTCAACGGTGCGGTCGTCTCGCAGAACACCGACGACACCAACGTCTTCTATGGTGGAACCGCCAAACCCTTCGCAGACATCCTGCATGGTGCAGTCATCGTTCCCACGGGAGCGAAGGCCTTTGTCCGCACCGTCGCCAAGTACTTCCACTCCGTAAAGTAAGTGTTCCACGTCACACAGAGCCGCATGGGCAAATCCCATGCGGCTTTTGCGTCCCTCGACCAGTCCTGCGTGAAGACACTTTGTGGCACCCTAAAGCTATGACCCTCGATCCCATTCAGCTCCGCGTTCTGGGCGCGCTCATCGAAAAAGAGATTACGACGCCGGAGAACTATCCGCTCTCGTTGAACTCGCTGATCTCCGCCTGCAACCAGCGTTCGAGCCGGGACCCGGTACTTGACCTCACCGAGGATGAAGTCCGCCAGGCCGTGCATTCGCTGGAAGACATGGAAATTGTCTCTCCGGTTCGTGATTCCCGCGTGCCAAAGTATGAGCACCGCATCCGCACCGTACTGAACCTTCGCCGTGACGAGACGGCGATCCTCTGCCTCCTGCTGCTGCGTGGCCCGCAGACTCCAGGCGAACTTCGGGGCCGCTCCGACCGCATGTACACCTTCGACGACATTGGTTCCGTGCAATCCACGCTGGAGCGCATGGCCAGTCGAGGAGCTAGCTCCGCGCCGGACACCCCCTCGGATCAGTCGTCACCGCTCGTGGTCCAGCTCGCCCGCCAACCCGGCTCACGGGAGTCACGCTACGCGCACCTGCTCGGCGGCCCCGTCGCAGCCGCTCCGCCGCAGAGCATCCCATACTCCTCCGCTCGCTCCTCTGCCTCCGGAGAGTCGTTCGAGGACGAGCGCCTGGCGGGGCGGATTCAGGCTCTTGAAGTCGCGCTCACAGCGTTGGAGGCACGAGTTGATGCCATGGAGAACGGTAGGCTCGAGGCTTCAAACGAAGGCATGCCACCAGCGTAGAATCCTGCTAATTCGTCTATGCTGGGTACGATAGCGATAGAGAAGCGCCACACGGCAATGTTCGCGCGAATATTGACATTCCCCGGCTACAAGGGCTCTGGCATCGATGGAGAAACATCCTGCATCACTTGAATTGAACTCTGCCGACGCGAAGTCCGCCCGCATGGAGGTGCAGATGACATCCCTGCTGGAGCGGTTCTCCGACGGCGTACTGATGATGGACCGCGAGTGGCGAGTGACCTACGCCAACCCAGCGGCGATGCGCATCAGCCGGCTCCGCCCGGAAGATCTAAACTCCCGCACCCATTGGCAGCTGTATCCCGAGACCGTCGGTACTGTCATCGAGCGAATGTACCGCGACGTCATGAATGGCGGCGACGATGCGCTGATCGTTTATTACCATGAACCATTCGACGTCTGGCTTGACATCAACATCTTCTCCATAGAAGAAGGCATTGCGCTGCACTACAGCGATGTCACCAGCCGTAAGCGCGCGGAGCAGGCTCGCGACGAATCGATGCGCAAGCTCGAACAGGTCATGGCGGCGATCACGGACTCTGTCGTCTGCATCGATCGCGAATGGAACTGCACCTTCGCCAACGATGCCGCGTTAAAGATCCTGCAGACAGACTCGCTCATCGGCGAGAACCTCTGGACGCGGTTTCCCGGCAACAACGACGAGCCCTTCGCCTCTAACTACCGCGCAGCAATGGACCAGCGCATCAGCACCGAGTTCGAGGCCTACTACCCCGAGCCACTCGACATCTGGTTCCGCGTCAGCGCTCATCCTTTCGAAGACGGCATTATCATCTTCTCCAGCGACATTACCAGCCGCAAACGCGCTGAAGCACTGCGCGAGACGACCGCCCGCCGCCTTAACCAGGTCCTCGAGGTCACCACCGATTGCGTCTTCACCCTGGATCGCGAATGGAGGTTTTCCTTCCTGAATGGACGCGCAGCCACGGTCCTTTATCGGGACGACCTCCTGGGAAAAAACATTTGGGACGAGTTCCCCGCCGCTATCTCCTCGGACTTTGGCCTCTACTACCACCGGTGCATGGACGAAGGCATCGCCAGCGAGTTTGAGTCCTTCTATCCGGAGCCGCTGAATCGTTGGTTCTCGATACAGTGCCGCCCGTACGACGACGGCATCGCAGTCTACTTTCGCGACATCACAGAAAAGCGTGAGCTCGACCAAGTCTTTCGCCAGCAACGCGACGTGATCACCTTCGTGCAGCAGTCGGCACGCATCGCATTCTGGACCCTGGAACTCGCCACAGGCAAGCTGGAGTTTGATGTCGGCTCCTATCCGGTCTATGGTCATCCACTCGCCAAGCTCAACAGCGCCGCCGCCTTTCGCGCGATCATCCATCCAGCAGATCAGGAACAGGTCTCTGCCGACGTTAGACGGGCAGTCGAATCAGGGGGCCTGGTAGTAAATGATTTCCGTGTCATCGACGATCAGGGTCAGACACGCTGGCTCGAGGCCCGTTCCCAGGCCGTTGTCCTCGACGGCACTCCTGTCCGCCTTGGCGGCATGACCATCGATGTCTCCAACCGCAAGCAGAACGAAGACGCGCTCGCCGCAGGCGAGGAAAGATATCGCGTGCTCATCGAGCTAAGTCCCCAGTTCGTCTGGGCCGGGTCTCCTAAAGGAGAGGTCACCTACGCCAATCAGGGGTTCCTTGACTATCTCAGCTTTGCCATGGAAGATCTCGCGGGAACCGGCTGGCTGCGGGCCTACGACCCGGTGGATCAGCCGAGGGTGCTGGAGGCATGGCGAGGCTCCGTCCTCTCGGGCGAGGCCCTCGAGATTGAAGCGCGCCTGATCAACGGGAAGACCCGCGAGGCCCGCTGGTGGTGGATTCGTGCCCTGCCACTTCGCGACGGAGCAGGAATCATTGTCAACTGGCTAGGCGTGGCGGTAGACATCCACGATCGCAAGACCGCCGCAGACGAACTCCATCTGAGGCAGCTTGAGACCGAACGCCAGCGTGCCGAACTCGAGACCGTCTACCGCACCGCTCCCATCGGCCTCGCACTCTTCGACCCCGTCGAATTCCGTTACCTCCGGCTCAACGATCGCCAGGCTCAGACCGTTGGCCTGCCCGCAGACGAGATCCTTGGCCGAAGCGTGACCGAGATCGCTCCCATTCCCGGGTTGAATGAAATGTTCCAGCAGGTCGCCCGGGGCAAACCGATCCGAAACGCGCTTATTGAAGGCGCAACTGCCGCGCGGCCTGAAGAACACCGCTACTGGAACGTCAACTACTTCCCCGTCTTCAATTCAGACGGCACAGTACGCGCCATCACCGCCGCCTCGCTCGAGATCACAAACCAGAAGAAAGCCGAGCTTGCCCTGATCCAGAGCGAGAAGCTGGCCGCCGTAGGCAGGCTCGCAAGCTCCATCTCGCACGAGATCAACAACCCGCTCGAAGCCGTGACCAATCTGCTCTACCTGATCGCGCACGAACCGGAGTTACCGCTAACAGCGGTCCAATACGTCGAAATGGCCCAGAGCGAACTTGCGCGAATCTCCGAGATCGCCAAGCAGGCCCTGCGCTTCCATCGCCAGGCTGTGAGCGCCACCTCTGTAACCGCAGAGGCGCTGGTGAGTACCGTCTTGAATCTCTATCGCGGCCGACTCGTCAACTCCAACATCGCCATCGACGCAAGCTATCGCACCACGAAGCCGGTCCTCTGCTTCGAAAACGACATCCGTCAGGTGCTAACCAATCTCATTGCCAATTCAATCGATGCGATGCGTCTCGGTGGCAGGTTAATCGTAAGGGCGAACGACGCAACGAGCTACTCGACAGGATACCCGGAAGGGCGACCGGGAATTCTTATTGCGATCGCCGATACCGGTCACGGCATGTCCAAGGCAGTCCTTGATCGAATCTTCGAGCCTTTTTATACAACGAAGGCCCTGAACGGCACCGGGCTCGGCCTCTGGATCTCCCAGGGCATCATTGAACGCCACGGAGGCTATCTCCGCGTTCGCAGCAGCGAAGAGATCGCCCACCGTGGAACTGTCGCCACCATTTTTCTGCCTCACCGAAGCGCAGGAGAGATCGAGAACCTCAATCTCCCCCAGGGCTCTATCGTCCCCATTTGATGAGGTCGTTCGCGCATCGCTGTCGACTGCCCTCTATTCGCCGGGGGACTTCCGTTCACTCCTCTTGATCAAGGCATCCAGATGACTCTGCGCATCGGGTGCATCCGGCTTCGCCGCCAGAACGCGCCGGTAGTAGCCGGTCGCCTCCTCGGGGTGCTCGAGCGCTTCAGCCGCAATGCCCCGCAGCATGTCGTCCTGCCACTCGGGATGCAGCTTCTCATCGCCGAAGGCGGTCCAGACATCGACCGGCACCGTAGACGCAACGACTCTCACCGTCATCGATGCCACAGCAGCCCGCGGAAATGCAGGGTCGATCGCGCGAAGCACCAGCCTGTACGTTCCCTCACGCAGGTTCGATGTGTCCACCGCGTAACCCGACACCAGATTCCCCACGGCGTCGGCATCGGCAGTCGAAACATCCTGATCTTCCTCAATCCGGCTCGGATCTCCTGACGACAGTGCAATCGATCCCAGCGTGTAGTGCACCTTGATCAAGCGAGGAGCGGCTTCAGGTTTCGGGCCGGACGCCGTCTGAGCTGGCCGGGGAAGCCAAAGCTGATAGACCAGCGGAAGCTTGTCGCCCTGGTGCAACTCGATCAACTGCTCTCCTCGCGGCGGAAAGCGCAGCCCTGCCAGCGTGAAGGGCAACTGGTCCCTCGTCGTCTGGAGCGCATGGCCCTGGTAGACGATCAGACCGGAGACGCCAAGACTGTCCGGCTGAGGCACAGGAACGACAACATGCTGAGAGGCGCGGAACGATTCACGCGAGATCTCGTTCGTCAGGATCGTCTCGATGACATAGCTGCCCGGGACCAGCGGAAGCCGGCCCTCCGCCGCAAACAGCTTGGCCTTTCCCGCGGCCGTACCGGCGGCAGATGTGACTCCAGTCAGGTGATCGCTCCTCTGATACACCGCCTTGCCGCCCTCCGTCAGAACATGCGTCTCGAGGGTCATCGCGTAGCCGGTTTGCTTATCTGGAAGGACACCGATCAGTCCGCCATCGGGCTGCTCCTTGCGCACAAGGTAGTGCACCGAACTCAGCCCGCGGCTGTCGCGGAGAACTGCCGTCTGAAGCTCCGTCGCGTTGAATCCGGTGAAGATGCGGCTGGTTACGACCTCGCGCGACGCCTCACGTTGCCGCTCGATCCGCTGCCGCTCCAGCTTCTGGTCCGGCAGGCTGCGGATCATCGACAGCAGGATGTCGGACTCCATCGAAGGATCCGGATGATCGATGTTGATCGGTTCACTTGGGATCAGGCTTACCATCGCATGTGTCGCCTCTGCTCCCATGGACTGATCGATTGTGTGCAGCGCCTTGGCA
The DNA here is from genome assembly GCF_014203275.1 of Granulicella aggregans. Taxonomy (GTDB): domain Bacteria; phylum Acidobacteriota; class Terriglobia; order Terriglobales; family Acidobacteriaceae; genus Edaphobacter. Next base: position 311,781 of record NZ_JACHIP010000004.1, on the reverse strand, counting down.
TCGTCATGCGGGTCGTTGGTCACGATCTTCGACGGCCCGTCGCTTCGTGGCGAATAGAGCTTGTAGTCCTCCACCTCGCTGGGTTTGTAAAAAACGACGTTGAAGGTAGGCGGCAAAGCCGGTGTATTGGCGTAGTAGAACCAGATCTCCACCGGCCGCGTGCTGATCCCCTGATGGAAGTTGGACTTCTGCTGCGGCGGCCCCAGCGTGATGTAGACGCGTCCCATGTCGGTCCGCCATCCATCGTTGTAGCGGTCATCCCCGAAGTTTGCGCGGGCGTAAGCCAGCCGCCGGTAGTGCTCTTCCTTAAAGGTGTTGATCGAGCTGTGCGGGGTCGGGTTCCGGCTCTCCCAAAACAGCTCGATGAAGTGCTCTCGCTCACCATCTGACTGGAGCTTAAGGAACTCGCGCCGCTCCTCCTGCGTGATGATGTACGGAACATCCTCCTCGATCCATTGCCGGAAGTACGGCGGCAACTGCTTCGGACTGACAGCATGAAGCGATGGCACTGGAACCAGCCACGAGCAGCAAAGGATCAGAGCGGAAACGAAACGGAAGCGGTGCACGGCGGGGTACCTCACAAAAAAGACAGAGGAGAGCATCGCTCCCCTCTGTCCATTTTACTAAGTGATCAGTTACGACGCTGGTTTCCGGTTAGAAGCTCAGCACGATGTTGAAGCGTGCATGGAAGGGAACCAGGAACGCGGTTGGCTTGCCGTAGTCGGCATTTGGAGAACCAGGAGCAGTATCCAGGTTCTGGCTCTTGGTGACCAGTGGCTGGCTGTTGAAGATGTTGAAGCCATCGAAGCCGACCTTGACCGTGTACTTCTCCATGAAGTTCATGCTGTCCGAGATGCTGACATCGTCGTACAGATTGACCGGCGTGCGTCCCAGCGTGCCACGACCGCCGACCGGAACTTCTCCAACGTCGGTGTAGATCGGGTGGCTGGCGTACGCGCTGAGCGGGGTTCCGGAGAGGCCATGAAGCCAGGTACCGACGGTAACACCATTCAGCTTGCTGACGTAAGGAGTGTCCTTGCCGATCGTGTAGCTCACGAGGGCGTTGGCTACGTTGGCACGGTCTTCGTTCAGATATCCACGTTTGAACTGGTCACCGAGGATACCAATGGCACCCTGAGTGAAGTCAAAGAGCGAGCTAATACCAGGGTCGGACTGGCCGTTGTCGTTGCGGTAGAAGCCCTCGTAGTTACCCCAGAGCTTGGCATACCGGTAGTTGACGATCGCCTGCCAGTGGTGGCTGAAGCTCTTGTCGAACTCGAGTTCCAGGCCCTGGTAGTGGCGACGCGGATCAGCAAAACCATCCGCCTTTCCGTCAGCTCCAAGTGCTCCGGCAGCAGCGGCATTCGTGATGCAGCTACCATTGAACGGAGTTCCATCGAAGTGCTGGAAGAAGCCGCCATTCGCTACCGACGTATCGTTTGCCGCAGTGCAACCCGCTACTGGGGCGACATAGTTCGCCTTTTTGACCTGTCCAGGAGTCAGGCCGCCATTGGCAGCAGCAAACTGCGCGGGCGTGTAAGTGACCTCGTTCTCATTTACGAAGAAATCGGAGCTGGCAGTAATGTTCGCGATGCCGCCGGCATAGCTGCCATCTACATTCGACCCCTCAGGTGACTGAGAACCATTGTCTTCCACGATGCGAGCGAACTGACGGTCGATGTAGCGCGCCTTGATAATCATTCCGGGCTTGAGCTCGTGTTCTACGCCCAGAACGTATTCGTCCGCATACTCCATCTTCGTGCCGGGAAGGATGCCTTCACCGGTGGAGGATGAGAAGCTCGGTGCACCGAAAGCTCCGGCAATCGTCGACTTCTGAGTGCCGTTGAGTACGGTAGACGTGTTCGGGGTGACCGCACCCGTCGTATCCGTAACCACGTTTCCGCTGGCATCGGTGGTCGGAGCGAAGATGAACTTGGTGTCATCCTTCTCGTTGCCGAGCTGACGGATCGCCGCGTCGAGCGGAAGCGGATTCTGATACTTCGAGAAGGCGAAGAAGATCTTATTCTTACGGTTACCGAACGGATCGATGCTTGCGCCTACACGAGGTGACCAGTTATCGCGCCAGTTGTACTTCAGTATCGATCCGCCGTAGGTCTGCTGTTCCCAGCGAATGCCACCATTGATGGTGACGTACTTGTTCGGCGAATAGATCTCATTTCCGTAGGCTGACTTGTAACGGTCGGAGGCTGCAACCACCGAACCGCCGTAGGTTCCACGAACCTGCTGGAGATAAACGTCGGTGTTCTTGTAGTGGCCGCAGTAGGTGCAACCGGAGGCTCCTGCGGCGTAGGGTGTCACTCCGTCTGCTTGATAGACAGGCAATAAGTAGTATGTCGAGTTGGTGAGCGCGCCAACCGCAGCGGCGGGCACATTGCTGAAGAGGGAAGTGATCGATGTGCCGTCCGCGTTCGTTCCAGGGATTGCAAAGCTGGTGCCGCTTCGCAGCGTGGAGTTTGCGAAGTCGACGTGGTTATAGAAGTATCCAACCATCGCCGTATGCTTACCAAAGAAATTCCCGTTCGCCTGCAGTTCGCCAGTCAGGGTGTAGTTCGCGTCCTTGGTCTTGTAGTAGGTTCCAAAACCGTACGGGGTGAAGGGCTGCGTCACCCGGTCGCTGATCGACGGGAGGTTTTGCAGCGGAAAGTCGTTGAAATGCTCGGTGCTATACGCATACGCTCCAAATCCGGTCAGTCCTTTATAGAGGACGGAGTTGACGCGCGCGATGGAGTTACGGGTACCGTAGTTGTATGAGTCGCTGACCGCGGCAATGCTGGTACCGGAGAAGCTGGTGTCAACACCAAGCGAGCCCGTGTTCGGTGAGGCGTTGTGCCGCGAAGGATCGCCGTAGGACGAGAACTCAACCACGGTGTTCGCAAACGGAGTGAAGGTTAGCTTACCCGACCAGCTGAGGGCTGTCGTGCTCCGCGCATGCGGACCAGCGGCGTACAGAACGGCAGCGGGGTCAGCAAGTTTGATGTCCTGGGTCAGCGTGGGGTCGAACGCGCCGAAGAAGAAGACCTTGTCGCGCAGGATGAATCCGCCGAAAGTGGCGGCTCCCTCATACTGAGGGCTCGACAGGGTCTGCGCCGGGGTGTTCACCACATAGTTGTACTGATAGAGCTGCTTGCGGCTGGCAAATCCCCAGCCTGGCTGCAGGTATCCTTCGAGCGAGCCATGGTACTTGTTCGTACCCGACTTAGTCACGATCTCGACGATACCGCCGTCGCCCAGGCCATACTTCGGCTCGAAGGCGGCAGTCTTTACGTCTACTTCCTTGACGAACGTCTGGTTGATGCCCGTGCCGAGCGAGCCGTACTGCGGGGTGTAGACACCCAGACCGCCGTACGCCTGGTCGGTGATGGTGACACCGTCAGCAGAGTAGTTGTTCTCAAGTCCGCTCGATCCGCCGATCGAAGGATTCGCCGTACCGGTTCCGCCGCCGCTGACGACACCCGGCGCAACGTAAAACGCACCCGAGACGTTACGCGGGAGCGGCAGGTCCTTGATAAAGGTGTCGGAGAGCTGCGTGTTGACGGAGCTGTTCTCGACGTCAATCGCGGTCGCGCCACCCTCTACTTCAACGGTCACTCCAGCATCGCCGACCGCAAGAGAAGCGTTCAGGGTTGCGGTGTGGTCGATGGTGACCTGGTTATCTTTGGAGATGAATGTCGTGAAGCCGGCTGCCTTCACGGTCATCGTGTACATGCCCGGAGTCAAACCACGGGCCTCATACTGCCCCTTCGCATCGGAGACCAGATTCAAAGTGCCTTGCGGGCCTGCGAGAGTGACCTGCGCATTCGGCACGGCGGCGCCAGTGGAGTCCGTTACGCTACCGGACAATCCGCCGCTGACCGCGTTGTTCTGCTGGGCGTAGGCCAACGGAGCGGCTACGACGGCAGCGCCCATTAGGCTTGCCGCGAAAACGGCCTTCCGAAGAAACGAGAGAGAAATCAACATCTAGTGAAGCTCCTTGAAAGAAGGTAAGAAGATCGCCTGAGTCGGAGTTCGTCAAGCAAGTTATTTGGCCCGGCCGGAAGCGGGGACAGTTCTGTCTGAGAGGTTCAATGCTTTTGGTAAGTAGAGAGCAATTACATGGCCATACCGACGAGGCGAACCAGAGATCCTTTGCCTCACTAGAGTCCAACGCACAATCCCACTTCTCAGGGATATGGAAGTCATTGGTGGGATTTCGTCCGGCGCTAACTGCCTCATTGCAGAAGCTTGAATTCAACGGACCCGAAGTTCAGAGGGACACTGAACCACTGGACCGCAGTAGGCCAGAGGTGGGGCAAGGCGCGATCGTTGCAGGAGAGCCCAAGTCGCCACATCCGTTTTCAGAGAGCCGCTCCGCCGGATTCTCCAAAAAATAATATCCTCGTGCCGATTTTGAAGAGTCTGACGCCAACCCTTGATCGGAAGGGTTAAACTCCAAACCCAACCAACATCTATATGGAGCCCCTTCTCCACCTATAATAGAGAGTGACTATGGCTGACGAACTGTTTCCCGAAGACCCGAACAAACTCCCCGACCCACAAGACGCCGCATCGAACGCTCCTCCCGCCGCAGGCTCCCCGCCTGACGATGGTGGTTCCACCGTTAAAGGTCGCGGCGCCGCCTTCATGCTCTCGATCAACATCGAGGACGAGATGCGCCGCAGCTATCTCGACTACTCGATGTCGGTCATCATCGGCCGCGCCCTGCCCGATGTCCGCGACGGCCTGAAGCCGGTGCATCGCCGTATCTTGTACGGCATGCAGGAGATGGGCCTCCAGTTCAACAAGAAGTACACCAAGTCCGCGAAGGTCGTCGGCCACGTCATGGGTAACTATCACCCCCACGGCGACTCCGCCATCTACGACACCATGGTCCGCATGGCGCAGGACTTCTCGCTCCGCTACCCCATCATCGACGGCCAGGGCAACTTCGGCTCCGTCGACGGCGACCCACCGGCCGCCATGCGTTACACCGAATCCCGCCTGACCCGCATCGCCGGCGAGATGCTCGCGGACATCGACTCCGACACCGTCGACTTCGTCCCCAACTACGACGAGTCCACGCAGGAGCCGTCCGTCCTCCCGGCACGCATCCCGAACCTCATCATTAATGGTTCGTCCGGCATCGCCGTCGGCATGGCGACCAACATTCCTCCGCATAATTTGAAGGAAGTGGTCAACGCCGCCATCGCTCTGCTATCGAAGTCGCCTCAGGATCACCGCAGCGATCTCGACCTGGTCCTCGAGCACGTCATGGGCCCGGACTTCCCCACCGGCGGCTTCTTGTTCGGCCGCACCAATATCCCGAACGCCTACCGGACCGGTCGCGGCCGCTTCATGATGCGCGCCAAGTGCGCCATCGAGAACATCTCCGGCGGTCGCCAGGCCATCATCGTCACCGAGATCCCCTACCAGGTCAACAAGTCGAAGCTCATCGAGCGCATCGCCGAGCTCGTCAACGAAGGCATCATCACCGACATCGCCCGCGACGAGTTCCGCGATGAGTCCGACCGTGACGGCATGCGCATCGTCATCGGCCTCAAGCGCGGCGCCGAGCACCAGATCGTCCTCAACCAGCTCCACAAGCACACCCAGATGCAGGAGTCCTTCTCGATGATCTTCCTGGCCGTCCACAACGGCCAGCCGAAGGAACTCCCACTCGACAAGGCCATCCGCGCCTTCCTCGACCATCGCGTCGAAGTCGTCCGCCGCCGCACCGCCTTCCTGCTGGCCAAGGCCCGCGAGCGCGAGCATGTCTTGCTCGGCTATCAGATCGCGCTCGACCACCTCGACCAGGTCATCCGCATCATCCGCCAGTCGGGCAGCCGGTCGGAAGCCCGTGAGCGCCTGTTCCAATACTTCAGCGGCAAGACGATCGATCTGCGCGGCACCGAACTCGCCGGCGTAACCCTCGACCCAGCCAAGTACGGCGTGGACATGACCTTCTCCGTCACCGGCACGCTGATCCTCAGCTACCGCCAGGTCGACGCCATCCTCGAACTGCAGCTCTATCGCCTCACCCAGCTCTCGATCGACGAACTCCTCAAGGAGCTCTCCGAAGTCCGCGCGAACATCGCCGAGTTCGAGTCGATCCTCGCCTCGCAAGCGAAGCTGCGCGCCGTCATCGTCAAGGAACTCGAAGAGGTCCGCGACAAGTACGGCGACGCCCGCCGCACCGTCATCATCGACGAGACCGCCGAGCTCCAGCTCGAAGACCTCATCGCCGACGAGCAGGTCGCCGTCACCGTCTCCAACACCGGCTACCTCAAGCGCACGCCCATCTCTATATATAGGCAGCAGCGCCGCGGCGGCACCGGGCGGATGGGGATGAAGACGCGCGAAGAAGACTTCGTCGCACAGCTCATCGTCGACTCGACCCACGCCTACCTGCTCTGCTTCACCAACACCGGCCGCGTCTACTGGCTCAAGGTCTACGAGATCCCCGACATCTCCGCCGCCGGCAAGGGCAAGGCGATGGCCTCGCTCATCGACCTCCAGCCGGGCGAAAAAGTCGTCACCATCCTTCCCGTCCGCGAGCTCGCCGAAGAGGGCAAGAACATCCTCTTTGCCACGCGCAACGGTACGGTCAAGAAGACACCACTCAAGGACTTCTCAAACGTCATGGCCCGCGGCATCATCGCCATCGGCATCGATAAGGACGACGAGCTCATCACCGCCCGCATCACCGACGGCCAGCAGGTCATCTTCCTCGCCACCCACGACGGCATGGCCATCCGCTTCAACGAGCAGGACCTTCGCCCCATGGGCCGGCCCGCCTACGGCAACAAGGGTATCGACCTCCGCAAGGGCGACTACGTCGTCGGCGCGGCGGTCACGCCATCGGACGCCAGCCGCCAGGCCAAGCGCCGCGAACTCGCCGAGCAGAAGGGCCTCGCCGACGCTCTCAACGCCGCAGTCGCCGAAGCCGGCCTTCCCGCCTCGGCTCCCTCTTCAGCGGACGCTTCTTCTCCCTTGTCCTCCTTCCGCGAAGCGGGAGGACCTGCTTTCGCTCCCAAGCCCGGCCAGGAGATCCTCGGCTCCGATGTCACCATCTCGGCCGCCGCGCAGGCCAAGCTCGACAAGCTCGACAAGCAGCTCGGCCTCACCCCCTGCCTCATCCTCTCGGTCACCGAGAACGGCTTCGGCAAGCGCACCGACGTCGACGAGTACCGCCTCCAAAGCCGCGGCGGCAAGGGCGTCATCAACGTCAAGACCTCGGCCAAGAACGGCAAGGTAACGGGCATCAACCTGGTCGACGAGACCAGCGAACTGATGGTGATCAGCCAGTTCGGCAAGATCATCCGCATCGACACCAAGAGCATCCGCGCCGCCGGCCGCAGCACCATGGGCGTCAAGCTCCTCGACCTGGAACCCCAGGACAAGGTAGCCGCTGCCGTGGTCATCCCACCAGAAGAGGCAAAGGTGCAGCCGGAAGAAGGAACGTTGTTGCAGTAACGTATCTTGCAGGTTAGATTGAGCAGGCCATCATGCGAATCTACTTCGATGCCTGCGCGATCAACCGTCTTACGGACGACCTGACACAACAGCGCGTTAGTGATGAGGCGAAGGCAGTCGAATTGGTATTTCGCCTCATCACCGACGGCAGCGCGGAGATGGTTGCGAGTACGGCGCTTCGGCTCGAACTCAGTCGCAACGCGGACATTGAGAAACGCTCCGACTCAATGCAAATGCTGGCGCTGGCAGGATCACTTATCGACTTTCTTCCGCCTATCCGTCTTCGTGCGGACGAGTTCGAGCGATCAGGATATGGTGCCTTCGACGCGGTTCATCTTGCTTCCGCAGAGTACGTCTCGGCAGACATTCTGCTTACCACCGACGATAGATTCTGTAAACTAGCGTTACGTCGTGCCGGACAGCCCACAGTCGACGTTGCGAATCCGTTGGATTGGGCGCGAAAGACAGGCTTGCTATGACACCGGTTCAGGCACTCACCGACGAGCAGTTTCAACAACACGCCCTCGCCATCCTGGGACGCGAACTCGGTGTAGACGGCCTCGCCCGCTTCCTCCGCGTCTACCGCTCTGGTAAGGGAGACTACACCGCTGACCGCCACAAATGGCTTGGCGGAATCACGGTCGCCGACATAGCCCGCGAATTGAACTCTGAAGGCTGACCGATATCAATTCGGCAAATCAGCCGCATCGACATCGATAGCATTCGCAGCTCCAGGGTTGGAACTCCTCGACTCTCTCGCTCAAAAGACAAATATTGAACTCTGCAGAACTGCGATAGGATGGTCGCACTATCGATAACTGAATTGTCAGGGGAGATGCGCTTGAGACATCCAGAATCGCCGCTGACGTCGATCGGCGAACTCGTTGCAAATCTACGGCGCGACTTGGCTGGGTACGGCGGCCCTGTTTGGTACAGAGGCCACCGCAGCGTAGGCTGGCGCCTGGAGCCCAAACTTCTTCGGCCCCCTGCGACCGAGTCGGAGACCCACCTTATTAATAGGTTCAAACAACATGCCTCTCTTCTTTTGCCCCATCACCCTGGCAACGAGTTTGACTGGCTGTTCTTAATGCAACATCACGGTCTTTCCACCCGTCTGCTTGATTGGTCTGAGAATCCGCTAGTTGGGCTCTATTTTGCCGTTGAACAGGACGTTACTGAAGATTCCGTATTGTGGATGCTTTTACCAACCGTGCTCAACAGTAAGAGTAATATCCGACCGGCGTTCGAGCATGAAATTCCTTCTTTTGAAGATGAAGAACTAAAGAACTATCTTCCGAGTACAATTTCGCGCGAGATACGCTCGCGCTTAAATCCCGTCGCTGCCATTGCTCCTCGAAACAGCCCTAGAATGCAGGCCCAGCAAGGCGTTTTTACGATCACACATCGCGACAATGTTTACATCGACGAGGTGGGAGAGCCGAATACCCGCGATCACATCTGGCGCTACCTAATTCCAGGCGTCGCAAAAGCAGACCTTAGGGCAGATTTACGTCGTCTAGGAATCACAAAATTTTCGGTCTTTCCGGAACTGAGTAGCATCACCGCAATTGTTTGAGAGGATGCGATGTCCACCTTACGCACATATCCGTTGGCAAATAGCGCGATCCTGAGACTCAATTCAGAGCGTGCCTTCATTAATGCCGCGCCCGACTATCAACGAGATGGGGACGTCTGGACCCTCGAAAAGAAACAGCTGCTTATCGATTCCATAATTAATGATTACGATATTCCGAAGCTATACTTTCACGCGCTCTCGCCGACTCAAAAATCATCTGATGCCGGGAAATTCGACTACGCAATCATCGATGGGCGTCAACGGCTCGAGACGATTTGGAGTTTTATAGATGGAAAGTTTGCGTTAGCGGATGACTTTATATACTTTGCCGATCCCAAGTCTGCTTTGGGCGGCCTCACGTACACAGAGATCGCCGACTTATTTCCACGGATAAAAATTCGGTTCGACTCATACAGCATTCCTGTTGTCTGCGTGGAAACGGAAGACATCGACCTAATTGAGGACATGTTCTCAAGACTTAATGAGGCCGTGCCGCTAAACGCTGCAGAGAAGCGGAGCGCGATTGGTGGCCCGATGGGTCAAGCTATAAAGGATGTGGCCGTGCATCCATTTTTTCTAGCCAAAGTTCGGTTTTCGGATTCTCGCTATAGACACCGTGAAGTGGCCGCCAGATTGCTGTTTCTAGAATATAGCCGCGAGATATACGGAAAAATTTTGGACACAAAAAAACCATATCTCGACGATATGGTACGTAAAGCCAAGAGCGAAGAGTACAACGGGACGGATAGGCTGCTCAAGAAGGTTCTTAAGACTCTGAATGTTCTTAGTCCGGTGTTCACTGATCGTGACTATCTTCTCCGGTCTCAAGCTATAGTTCCAGTTCTATATTTAACGGCCGAACTTGCCGACGAGCTGAAAACTATTGAACTTTTCCAGCGGAACAAGATTTCGGAGTTTTACGAAAGGCTCGAAGTCAATCGTAGAGCAGCGGAATCCGATATATCCAAAGCTGACTTTGAATTGCTCGAATTCGATAGGATGTCACAGCAGGGCACGAATGATGCGGCATCAATCCGCGAAAGAGCTCGGATATTGGCTGACCATCTGCACATCAATAAGACAGCGCGAAGTTAGCTAGCCGCCGATCGTTTCGACCTTGTGCTGGCTGGTGGCAAGAACTACTTCGCCACCATCTCCGCATTCAAGTGAACCGACCCACTCCCCACCGTCATGCTGCGAGTCCAATCGGCATACCCGGTCTTTTTCACGACGATGTCATGCTTGCCAGCGGTAAGGTTCAGCGTCGAAGGCGTGTTGCCCATGAAGCTGCCATCGACCTCAATATCGCAGTTGGGAACGCTGGCATCCACGGTGACTGCAGCCGGGGCTGCGGCGGTGGCCGTCTCGGTGGACGACGCCGCAGGAGCGGGCGTGAACTTCGCCATGTCGAGCTTCATGTCGCCTTCGACAAAGGCCGTCACCTCGGTCCCCTTCGGGATCGTGATGTCCTTGCCGTGGATGAACAGGAACAGCGGGGCGGCGGGGAAGAAGACGATCGCCGTCGCCACCATCGCTCCCGTCATTGCGCCGACATGGCCGCCGCCCTTGTTGTCCTGCACCGCACGCAGTTGAACCTTTTCGCCGTCGGAGAGGCGGGCGGAGTCGACATTGACGTTCAGCTTGCCGCCCCGGCCCATGCTCTTCTTCGTGCTGGCCTCGGTGACGGTGGCCACGGCCTGCGCTCCCTTGGGCAGCACGATGACGCCCTGAACCAGCACATCTTCCGTAACCTCAAACGGAATCTCCTGGCCGGTCTTCGCGTGTGCCGACGAGATCGTCTCCGCCAGCCTGAGCTTCACCGCCGTGCCATCCAGCAGAGTGTTCGGAGCAGGCGGAACGCCAGCAACCTTCTCAGTTTTTACCGGGGGTGTAGCAGAGGATGGTGAGGGAGCTTGTGCGAGGGCAGGATCGCCCATTGCTAACGCAAATACCAGGGGACACACTACGAGCAACTTAACCAAGGCGATCTCCACGGTGAGCCAAGTCGAACAGATTGAAGGGACGCTTCAAACTATCCCACTTCCGCCCTCGAGAACAAGCGTGGAGTTCAGAATGCAAAATGTCCGGCTAAACTTGCTTCAACTCCGCCAACATTCGCTCCCGGAGCATCCGGTTGACGCGGGTCTGGTAACCTTCGCCATCTCTCTTCAGCCAGGCAAGAACATCCGCGTCGAGGCGTAGACTGACGGCCTGCTTCACTGGCCGATAAAACTTGCCGCGAACAGCGTCCTTGAACGCATCGGGCGGCAGTTCCGGAATGTCCGAAAAGTCGATGGGCCGATCCTTCAAAGCGCGTAGCATCTTTCTCTGCTCCTCGGTGATCTTCGTGCCGGGCTTCAATTCATAAACCACTCTCATACCGTCTCCTCTCCTGCGGGGTGGCATCGCGGGCTGAGATGATGCGAACCAGCTCAACTCCATCTTCATCATCGCCGAGTAGATGAACGACCAGCAGAAGCGCCTCGCCCTCTACCTCGCCGATCGTCCGCCAGCGTGTCTCGCCGTCTTCAGCCCAATCCGCTTCCATCACGAACCACGGATCAAGAAAAACGAGCACCGCTGTGTCGAAGTCGATGCCGTGCTTCTTCAGGTTGCTCTCGGTCCTCCGGTCGTCCCATTCGAAGCGCACGAAAGCCGCCTATACATTTATGTATATACAAAAATGCAGGCCCACGACAATCGAGTACGGTACGAAGTGCTTACGGCTTGGGCGCATCCTCAGGCATGATCGCTCCAGCCTTCACCCACTGCTCGACCGTAGCAATGTCGGCGTCAGAGATCTTCGGCTTGTTCGGCGGCATGTCCTTGGGGTCATCTTTTGGCCCTTCATGACGAATCAGCTTCACCAGCACGCTATCCTCCGGATGTCCGGGGACGATCACCTTGCCGCCGTGGCCACCCTTTTCCATGCCGGCCTTGGTGTCGAACGTCAGGCCACCGCGATGGTTCACGCCGCCGTGGCAGCGATAGCAGTTGGCCTGGAAGATGGGGACAACCTTGTCGTTATACATCTTCAGCGTGGCCGCGTCAGCCGCTGCCTGTGGAGCAGCCGCAGCGCTCACCCGCGCCGGATTACCCGTGAAAGCCGCCATCGCCAGTCCTGCCACACCGAGACCCAAGAGAATCCGCCGCATGCTTGCCCTGCCTTGTGAGATTTTCTTTTAGTATACGGGCGACAGTGGGGAAAGACGCGGCGTACCGGAATCGTCACTTACGAACAGCTTCCAATAGAGCTAGAGTTGGAATTGCTCTGGCGTCTCCGCGCCTCCACAACTTGAATGCGCGCGAACGCCCCCTTCCCCGTCCTGCTGGCGCTTACCGGTGTTGTGTCTCTCATCGGACTCTTTGCTGCGCCTGGTTCTCTGCTCGCTATGACGCGCCAGCCGATGCGCGTCTCTGAGCCGCGAAATACGAGGCTTTCGCCCTCGCATCGATCTCGATCCCAGGCCGTAAAGTCCCGAGCTGCAAAATCAAAGCCTACAAAACAGCGCAAGCCCGCCCGCGAGACCGCTCCAGCGAAGCGTCACGTAGAGGCCGCACGTCATGCGGCAACCACCCGCCGTGGAAGAAAGCTTGAACGAACCTCCGCTCCAACCAAGCAGGAGACCGCAGCCAGCAAGCGAGTCCATGCCTGGGTGCGCGAACAGCACAAGAGCTCCGAACCCGCACCGGAGCCGAAGACCAAGGCCACCATGTCCGAGGCGACCGGCCCCGCCTCATCCTCCGAAGTGATGGGCACTCTCGACGCGGTCACACCCCCGCCCGCCGGCATTCCTACGATGGCCAGCATGATTCCCACGGAAGACCTCGCCGCGCAGCCGATGATCCTGCCTTCGCTCTACGACAAGCGTGGCCGGTTAGTCGTGCCTCCAGCACTCAAGGGATCGCACGATATCCTCGTCCATCAGAACCTCATGGCCGATAGCGACGGCCTCGACCGCATTCGCGACGATGAAGACCTGACCAGGATGCGGAACGCCCGGATGCTCTCCCCCATCCCGGAGAACGCAACCTTGCACGTGGATGACCGCCTCCCCGCAAACCGCCGCTACTGTCGTCCCTGGACTGCGGTCTTCCTCGATACACTGGCCCGACAACATTACGCGCGATTCCAGACGCCGCTCCAGCTTACTTCTGCGGTTCGGACTGTCGCCTTCCAGCAACGCCTCATCCACACCAATGGCAACGCCGCGCCAGCGGAAGGTGATACTGCATCGCCCCATCTCACCGGTCAGGCCATCGACATCGGCAAGAAAGGCCTCACCATGGCGGAGATCGCCTGGCTGCGCGGCTATCTTCTGCCGCTGGTGCAGCAGGGCAAGCTCGACGTGGAAGAGGAGTTCCAGCAGTCCTGCTTCCATATCAGCGTCTACAAGAAGTACATGCCGCAATCTGCAGCGACACGGCGCGTGATCGCAACGACGCACCGCGAAGGCGCGGACGTGCTCGGCGAAAGCCTGCGCTAAAGGAAACGGAGCTGCGCTCGCCATGATCCGGCGAGCGCCACCACCCCTTGTCTACGCCGTGGCAAGCTCGCCTGTTTCCACCAGCTGTGCCTGCAAAGGCGCCCCATTTGTCCCCAGCGCATGCAGGAACATCTCCCGCAGCCCAAAGACTCCGTTGATCGCCAACGAAGGCTTCCAAAGAGGATCGGAGCTGATGTAAGAACTGCTGTCCGATACCAGAAGCCCAAGGAAGGTCTCGGCGACGATCGTGCCTCCCACTGGTCCCAGCTTGCGAGTTGGGATTCTTCTCTTTTCCAGGTTACCTTCCTGATCCAACGCATGTACCGTAACATGCGATTCAACCGTTTCCGCCAGGATGTACGTCCATAGCGGGCAGTTCTCCTTGAAGGCATCGCCCTGTACTACCTGGTCGATGGGGATCTGCGCGGCAATGTCGGCCGGATCAGTGGTGAACTTGCCAAGCTTGATCTCCGAGTCCTTTAGCGGAATTAGACCCATCGCTTTGGCCACCGCCTGCCCAGTCGGCAGACGCATCCGCCAGCCGCGCTTCAGGTTCAGCTCTGCAAGTGGGTTTGGCGGATTGGGATTGGCCGGGGTTGGCGGATCGGGTGGAAGGGCGTCCGAGACCGAGGTGGGCAGGAACTTCAGCGGATTTACCAGCGACGTGTCGATTTTGTAGGCCAATTGCAGCCGCAGTTGGTTCTTCGCATCAGACAGGTCGTTCGGATCACTGGGGAAGATGCCGTAAGGCAGGGGCGTAATGTCGATAAACCTCCGCCAGTCGATAGCCCATCCCTCGGTCATCGTGCGAAAACCACGCAGATTTGGGGCGGGATCGCGCGCAAAGATCGGGATCAATCCCACCGCGTTGTTTAGCCGATAGCTCGGCCGCACCATAGAGTGCCCGAACCGATAAGCTGCAGCCGAAAACTCCAGCGGCATGAACCCCTCGTTCTTCGGATGAAAGTATTTCAAGTGGATCGCCTGCACATCCGGCTTCTTCTGTTCCGATCCCGGAAGGATCGCCTCCAGCACCTTCTCCGCCACAATCTTCGGCAGGAAGTCATGCACTAGAATCCACTGGTAATGGAATCGCACCTCCTGCTGCACCTGCTCAAACGTCAACCCCGGGTTTGCGTCCACGACCGCGTTGTGAAAGCGGTGCCATATTCCCTGTAGCTGCGAGACAATCGCGTTCTCGTCGTTACGCGGATCACCGATCAGTGCCCGGGCAGCGCTTCCCGGCAGTTGCGGCTGGTTGCGCTGCAGGTCGCGCGCGCCAGAGTTCACCTCCGGTGCCCCGGCTAATGGCTTACCCAGGATGAACTTCTTCGTGCTTCCCTCATACAGGTAAGGCTGGTCATCCGGTCCGCGGCCATATAGGTTGTCCAGGTCAAACCGCGGCGTACGGTAATCCACCAGCGCATCCGGATCATTCTGCTTCTGCAAACTGCTCGCGGGGTCAAAGGTCAGGTCATGGTCGATAAACTGTCCGAAGTAGGTAAAGGCGGCCGGAATTCCACCTTCCTCGGGATCCGGGCCGTCCTTGATGTCGTCGGGATCGGCCGACATCTTATTGGCCAGCAGGCTGAGATTGGCCTCCGTTGCAGCGTCGTTGATCCCGTACTCTCCTGCGGGCAGGGCACGGAAGATGCGCCCGAACGGACCGTCAAAGTTCACGGAGGATCGGGAAAGGTTGGCTCCACGCACTCCGCCGTGCGGGCGTGCGGTCTTTGGCTGGCTCATGTCAGTACCTTCCTTGGTCAGGTTTGGGAAGACAGGTCTGCTGGGGAAAGAGCCTCGCACCGGGGGCACCTGGGGCACACGGCTTGAGACGCAGCGATGAGGGGCCCGACGGAGTCTGGAAGAGAGGAAAGAAATCCATGGCGGAACAGTTCGCCGCTCTGATTCTGCTGGCGCTGCCACGCCACAAACTGGCCGTGCGATCTAGTGCAGGCCGCGCCGGGAACGTTTCGTGCCCAGCCGCCTTTATTTCCGGGAGAGACCAGCATCCTATTCGCTCTCGAGCCCGACGTCTACACTTTGCGACGTGCCGGCCGTCTGGCGAACAACACCCTCTAGGACTGTGGCATCACACTCAGCAAGAGGGCCCCATGCACACTATCCGCAAGCTTCTCGCAGTATCTGTAGTTGCCACCGGTCTTATCGGGGGCTCGCTTTTCGCCCAGGATCATCATGACGAACATCACGACGATCACCATCAGAACCATCCCTACGTCCATCATGAAGAGTGGAAGCATGGTTATCACATGAACCACGATGACTGGAATCGCGGTGAGCGCATCGACTACCGCACCTACCATCTGCGCCAGCCGCCCCGCGGTTACGAATGGCGCGAAGTAGACGGTAATTACGTCCTGGCTGCCGTTGCAACAGGCATCATCGCGTCTGCGATCATCGCCTCAGCCGCTCACTAATTTTTCGCAACAACAAAGCCGGAGCGCCGCGATGGATTGCGGCGCTCCGGCATTGTTACGTGGTGCGTTGCTATTTTGAAGGCACGACCGGTGTAGCCGGAGCAGGCGCGATCCCAAGATACTTGTCGTACCAGCCCATCCAGCGCACGAAGCGGTCCTTCACAAAACTTGGCCTCTGGAAGCCATGGAACTCGCCCGGATAGACAATCAGCTCTGCAGGCGTGCCAACACTCTTGAGAGCCTGGTACATCTGCTCCCCGCCCTCGAGCGGCACGTTGAAGTCTTTGTCGCCGCCCATGAACAGTGTCGGCGTCTTGATGCGATCGGCATGAAAGAAGGGATAGGAGAGCTTCAGATAAAGCTCGGTGTTCTTCCACGGCGGCCCAATCTCGTTCTCGTACTGCTGGATGTATTCGTCGATGCCGTAGAGCACGATCAGATTACCCATGCCCGCGCCGCTCGATGCTGCCTTGAAGCGGGTGGTGCTGGCGATGGAGTAGTCCGTCAGGATGCCTCCGTAGCTCCATCCGCCGACGACCAGCTTGTCCGCATCGATCCTTCCCGTCGCAATCGCCGCGTCCACCGAAGCCATCAGGTCGATGACCTCCTTATGCCCCCAATCAGCGTTGATGGCATAGCTATACGCGTGGCCGCGTCCGGTGCTGCCACGGTAGTTCACGTTCAACACAGCGTATCCATGCCCGGCAAAGATCTGCCGGTACGGGTCGAACTCATGCGCATCTTGTCCCGTCGGGCCACCGTGGATGAACAGCAGCATCGGCACCTTCGTGCCAGCCTTGTAGCCGACGGGCATCGTCAGCAGGCTATGCACATCATTGCCATCCGAAGTCTTCGCCGAAAGCTCCTCCGTCGTCGCAAGGTTGAGCGATGCGACTACCTCATCGTTATGCGAGGTCAGCTTGTGCAGCGTGCCACCTTCAAGCGAATAGATCTCGGGATCGGTGGAGTCGGTCGTCCACAGCAGAGCGACGTGGCCTGCCTTCTGCGTAAGCCCACTGGCAGATCCCGACTCACGGACCAGCCGCTTCACGGCACCGCTTAGCGAGACCTCTGCGGGATAGTCGAGACGGTCATCCTGAATCGTTGTGAGAATCGACTTGCCATCCACCGAGAAGACCGGCCCGCTGGTCCAGTTATCCAGCGACTTCGCCACCAACTCTGCGTTGCCCGTTGCTACTTCGACAGTCGCCAATTGCGGCATCTCGTAGATCGAATACTTCTCTGACGTGCCCTTCCGGTACGCGATCATCGCGCCATCGGGCGACCACGATAGCGGCCCCTCATCCGCGCCGATAAACGTCGTTAGTTTGCGAGCATTCGATCCAGCCTTCGCATCGACCACGAAGACATCGCTGTTCACAGTGCGGTCAGGATCGGGAACGCTCTGGTTGCTGACAAAGGCGATCTTCGATCCATCGGGCGACCAGACAGCCTGCGACTCTTCGTACTTCTCATCTAGCGGATGATCTTTATCCGGCTGCGTCCCAATCAGCTTCGAGAGCTTCTTCGACTCCACATCGAAGAGATAGAGGTGGTCCTTTTTCTCCGTCAGATAGCCTTCAACATCTTGCTTGAAGTGAAAGCGGTCCAGCACAATCGGCTTCGGCGGAACCGGCTTGCCACCCTTCTCCGGCTCGGGCTCGTCCTTCACCTGGAGACCCAGCAACAGCGTCTTCGAGTCCGGCGACCAGCTATATCCGCCGAGGTTCTCCTTCACCTCCGTCAACTGCCGCGCCTCGCCGCCGCGCCGGTCAAGCAGCCACACCTGCGATCCCTTCGCCTTACCCTCGCGCGAGCTGGTGAAGGAGAGATACCGGCCATCCGGACTCCACTGCGGGTTGCCGGCGGACTCCTTGCCGTAGGTAAGCTGCACGTCGTTCTGGCCATCGAATCCGATCATCCAGAGTTCGTTCGTACGCTTGTCTTCCTCCGTGTTGATTCGCGAGACGGTATAGGCGATCAGCTTGCCGTCGGGCGAGAGAACGGGCGATCCGACCCGGACAAACTTTGCCAGATCGTCTGGCGTCATGTTGTGCTTCGCGGTCTGTGCGGCTGCCGCGAAGGGCAACGCCAGAGAGACCAACAATGCCGACGTTCCGAAGCGCAAAACAGGACGCAACAACACGGAGAGGGACAGATTTCGCATGACGCAAAGTCTAGCAGAGCGCGACTGGCCAGAATGGCGTCACCTGCGCGTGGTCAACAACTCTCCCGGTCCGATTGGGCGCGGCATCGATCGCAATCTGCAAGGACGCATCGTAGTTGTACTTCCCCAGTAACGCGGATAGGCTAGCATTCTTTTCGGAAGCAACAACGCCCTGCACCTGTCAGGAGTCCTACCAGAATGCGCGTCCTCGAAAGCAGACTCCTGCTGCTTCTGTCGATCGGAATCGGAGCCGCAGCTCCCGCACAGACTATTGGCATAGCCCCCGCCGATAAACTGCTCGCCGACGGCCACTATCGCCGCGCCGAAGTCGCCATCCGCGCGGCGCTGGCCCGCACACCAAACGACGCACACTACCTCAGCGATCTCTCCATCGTGGACTGGGCCTTCAATCGCCTGGACTCCGCCATCGCCAACGGCGAAAAGGCCGTCGCCGCTGACCCGCGCAGCGCCGAAGCCCATGCGCACCTGGGAGACGCTCTCGGAGCGAAGCTCGCTTCCAGCAACGCCGGCACCTTCGAGAAGATCGCCCTGGTCCACCGCTTCCGCAAAGAGGTCGACAAGACGCTCGAGTTCGACCCCAATGACGTCGACGCGCTCCAGGACCTCGCTCAGTTTTACTGGAACGCCCCGGGGATGGTAGGCGGCGACAAGAACAAGGCCCGGCAAACGGCCGACAGGCTCTTCCCCATCTCGCCCTTCCGCGCCGCCACAGCCCGCGCGGACTTCCTGAACGACGACACAAACCTGCCCCGCCGCAACGCTGCCGTGATCACAGTCTGGCGCACGGCTGTCGCAGCAAGGCCTGACGACTACGAAGCTCGCGCGGCCCTAGCGGCTGCCTGTCTCGAAGACCCCGCTCGCTTCGGCGACGCGGAGACAGAGGCTAATCGAGCCGTTGCGATAGACCCAACCCGCGTCAACGCCTGGAGCACCCTTGCCACCCTCTACGCGAAGATAGGACGCTGGGCTGAGCTCGACGCAACGCTGAAACAGGCCCGGGCAAAGGTGTCAGATGACCGGACGCCCCAGTATCGCGCCGCAGTCGCGATACTCACCAGCAACGCCACCGCCCAACTCTCCCTCGCAGAGACATGGCTCCGTGACTATCTAACCCAGCCGCCGGAAGGACAGGCACCCTCGCACGCCGGCGCCCACTGGCGCCTAGGCCTCGTCCTCGAGAAGCAGGGCCGGAAGGCCGATGCCATCCGCGAGTTGCAGACAGCGGTGCAGATGGACGGGTCACTGGATGCGGCGAAGAGGGACCTGAAGCGACTCACGTAGTGATCACGGCGTTGCCGTCCCGTCCGACTCCTTCTTCTTCGAGCCGAAGAACTTCCACGCCAGCCCAATCCCGGCCGCAAGCGTCGACAAGATCCACTGCCAGTTGTGCTGGACAAAGCCCGTAATAGCCCCAACAGGATCGACCGAGACCGCAATCTCGCGATCTACCGTAGTGAAATCGCGCGATATATTCTTCAACTCAACCACGGCGTCGAGATGCAGGCGCAGTTTGCCTGAGTGCTTCGGCGATACCGTCCACTGCCACTCTGTCGGCGTCGTTCCACCCACCACCTGCTCTTCGGAGCTGAGTGGCGTTATATCGAAGTCGGCACTCTTCAACGTCATCTTCATCTTGACCGAGACGGGCGTGCTGGCAGTAGTAACCGTCTCACCATTCTGGCCAAGCCCCTGGGTCAGTGCTCCGCTGTCCATCTGCTCCGAACCGATACGGGCGGTGACCGTCTGCGACTCGCCCGTCTTCATCCTGGCCGGCGTCGCATAGGCAAGCTTGCCCTGCTTCAGGTTCTGCAGGCTCTGCTCGATCAGTTCATCTTCGGTAGGCTGCGTGTCGACAGACGCAGGAGAGCGGCTGGGCGTGCGATCACGATGGTCATGCCTCACAGGCTCATCAGGAATTCCCCCACGAGAATCGCCGTTTGAGCTGTCATGCGGCTGCGGAGTCCCGACCGGGTAATCGCGTGGTGCCTTGCTGCACGATGAAATCAGCAGCACCGTGCCTGCAAGTAGAGCGAGGCTCATCGGAAGACGCAGGGATCTCAATGTCACGGACATGCCACCATCCTGAATGGCAATGACTATACCCCATGGCCGCAGCCGTACTGGAGATTACTCGCTGTCTTTAAGGCCGCGAAGCGACTCGTCGACCGTTCTCCCTGAGACGGGGTCGACCATGTCCGCAGCAATCTCCGCGAGTGGCTCCAGAACGAATCGCCGCTCCCACATCGCAGGATGCGGAAGGGTGAGCGTGGCCGTCTGCATCACTTTCGTGCCAAAGAGCAGCAGGTCCAGGTCGATCACCCTCGGCCCCTTCGCCACCGTCGACGACCGATCCCGCCCCATCGTCTTCTCGATCGCCAGGAGACCCTCAAGAAGATCATGCGGCGCAAGCTCTGTCTCGAGCAGCACAGTGGCGTTCAGAAAGCGAGGCTGATCCAGATAGCCGACCGGCGCTGTGTCATAAAAGCTGGAAACCGCTACGACTCTCCCGACACTGGCAAGGTGTTCGATTGCAATCCGGAGGTTCGCGGCCCTGTCACCGACGGGCGAGTCCAGGTTTGATCCAAGAGCGACTGCCGCTGTTTCTGTCAACGATTCCGACCCGGTCACAAGGAGCTAAGCAATCGCGGAGACAAGAGAAGCCTGCGCGTGGCTCTTTTCGGGAGCAGGCTCAACATAACCGTAGGCAAGTTCCCACGCTGAACGATCTGCCATCAGCTTCTTTACCAGCGCCGTATGCATTGCGTGTCCAGCGCGCTCGGCGACGACGCGGCCCTGAATCCGCTTCCCCGCCAGCGCCAGGTCGCCGATCAGGTCCAGCACCTTGTGCCGGACAAACTCATCCACAAATCGCAGTGGTCCGTTCTCAATTCCCTTGCGCGTAAGGATAATCGCGCAAGCCTCGGAAGCCCCACGGATCAGTCCCATGTTGCGCAGCATCGGCTCGTCTTCCTTCCAACCGAAGGTGCGTGCCGGAGCGATCAGGTCGGCATAAACGCCGCCCTCAAGGTCGCCAGAGAAAGTTCCAAAGCCGATCGGATCAGGGAAGTCGATACGGTACTCAATGGAGTAGCCAGAACCCGGATACACCCCGATAAACTTGCTGCCGTCTTCCACCTCAACGTCCTTCAGTATGCGGATGTACTCACGCTTGCGTCGCTGCTGTTTCAATCCCACCGTCTTGAACGCCTGCACGTAGGGCAACGCGCTCCCATCCAGGATCGGCACCTCAAGATTGTCGATTTGCACAATCACGTTGTCGACGCCATAGCCGATAAGGGCGGAAAGAAGATGTTCGGTCGTGGAGATCAGTACGCTCTGCCGCATCAGGCTGGTCGCATAACTTACCTTCGCGACGTTGCGGCCAGTAGCTGGAATCTCGAAGTTGTCCAGATCGGTACGTCTGAAGACAATGCCTGAACCGGCGGGCGCCGGAATCAGTTTCATCGAGACCGGGGCTCCACTGTGAAGTCCGATGCCTTCAAAGGCAATCTCGGAACGAATTGTGTGCTCGAAGTGAGCTTCGATCGCCACGCGCTAAGATTCCTCAGCAACAACCTTCTAATTCTAGAATCTTTGTTCCATGTTTACATGTGTCCGAAAAGCCACACTCTGCAGTCAGAATGAGCCATTCCCAAGCACTCCGCGCTATTACTAAAGTGCGTGACTGCTATAGGATGCGGTCATGAAGAAGGTTGAACTGGAGCTTCGTTCACTCGCATCAACAATCGCATCCAGCAACATCTGGCTCACAAAGAACCTCCGCACGCTCGTTGAGATCGAGTCCCCAAGTGACGATCCTGCAGCAGTAAACCGCGCTAACGACTTCGTCGCGGAGTTGGCCAAGGCCCTCGGCGCAAAGGCAAAAATACACAAACAGAAGCACTTCGGCCACATCCTCGAACTCCACTTTGGCCCTCAACGCTCGAAACAGAAGCCCCTCCTTCTGCTCGGCCATCTCGACACCGTCTGGCCCATGGGCACTCTCAAGTCCATGCCCTGGCGCGAAGCCGACGGGAGATTCTGGGGCCCGGGCGTGCTCGACATGAAGGCCGGCGTCATCATGGCCCTCACCGCGCTCCGATCCCTGCGCGAATCCGACGCCCTCACCCGCCCGGTCACCCTACTCCTCAACAGCGACGAAGAGGTCGGCAGCACCGTCTCCCGCCCCATCACCGAGAGCCTCGCAGGCGAGTCCGCCGGTGTCTTCGTCCTCGAACCCGCCCAGGGCCTCGCCTACAAGACCGCCCGCAAGGGTGTCGGCGAGTACCGCCTCCACGTCACCGGCGTCGCCTCCCACAGCGGCGTCGACTTCGACCGCGGCCACTCCGCCATCCGCGAGATCGCCCGCCTCGTCGAGACCGTCTCCGGCTTCACCGACCCAACGCGCAAGCGCACCGTGAACTGCGGCGTCATCGGCGGAGGAACCCGCTCGAACGTCGTCGCCGCCGAAGCCTTCGCCGAAGTAGACGTCCGAATCGCAAAGGCCAGCGATGCCGCGCGCGTAGGCAAACTCTTCCGCAGCCTGAAGGTCACCGACAAGGCCTGCCGCCTCACCGTCGAAGGCGGCATCAACCGCCCTCCCATGGAGCGAACGTCCGGCACCGTCGCCCTCTTCAAACAAGCCCGCCAGCTAGCAGCAGAACTCGGTTTCACCCTCGACGAGGCTTCGACCGGCGGCGGCTCAGACGGCAACTTCACCTCCGCCCTCGGCATCCCCACGCTTGACGGCATGGGCGCGGTCGGCGATGGCGCACACGCCGCCCACGAGTCCATCGTGATCGAACACCTAACGCCGAGGACCGCCTTACTGGCAGCGATGATCGCCACGACCTAGTGTAGTGCGCCAGAAATCCTGACCTCCCCAGCAGCTCGGGTGCCCCATCCATACTCGCGTCTTTTGCGAGGATGGGTGGGACGTAAGCGGCTGGGATAACCGCCGTATTGCATGACGCACAACCACCAGCTTGCCTCAGCGCTGCAACTCCGCCAGCATCGCCGCAACCCGCGCCAGCGGCAGCCCCACCACGTTGAAGTAGTCCCCCGAGATCCTCGGAATGAACTTCGCGGCACGCCCCTGAATCGCATACGCCCCGGCCTTGCCCATCGGCTCACCGGTCGACACATAGGCCGCGATCTGCGCGTCCGTCATCGAGCTGAACTCGACCTCGGTCACCTCGGCAGCCACCATCGGTGGAGCGCTCGCCGTAACGATCGCCACTCCCGTGATCACCTGATGCGTCGTCCCCGCCAGCAGACGAAGCATCCGCGCAGCATCGGCCTCATCCACCGGCTTTCCGAGTATCTGGCCACAGACAACGGTCGTATCCGCGCCCAGTACAACCAGCCGCGAGCGATTCGCATGACGCGCAAAGACCGCCGCCGCCTTATGCTCTGCGAGCCGCTTCACATAAGCCGTCGGGTCTTCCGCGAGATGCGGCGTCTCGTCGATGTCCGCCGTCTCAACCTCGAACGTCAACCCAATCTGTTCCAGCAGGTCCTTGCGGCGCGGAGAAGCAGAAGCCAATATCAGCATCAGTCGAGATCAACCGAGATCACACAGCCCATGTGGTGAATCTCTCCGTGCGCCAGCGTGATGCTCGCATCGGCGGCGTTCGCGCTCTCGATGCAGATCATCCCTTCCCAGCCGCCCGGCTCCATATCGGCCATCTTCGCCGTCAGTTCGGTCCAGGGGTTCCACACGATCGTCGTCGACGAGTTCGTCTTGGCTACCTTGATCTTCCGCTTGTTGCCCTTGTCGTCGATCACGCACGTGCTCTGCGTGTCCAGATACACGCGGTCGGTATCGCGGGTCAGCACCAGCGGATCGTCCACCTGCGTCTTCTGCGCGCCGCCGTCGCGCTTGTCCAGATACTCCACGTTATGCAGTCCGGTCACCGAGGTCTCGCGCACATCGCCCACCGCAAAGTACGTATGGAAGGCCTCTTCGTAGACCAGCGGCGTCTCGGCGTCGCTCACGACCGAAAGCTTCAAGTGCAGTTCGCGACCGATTACGAGGTGGAATACCACGCGGAAGTGGTCAAATCCCAGCTTGCGCGACGTCTCGTTCGGTGTCAGCAGCAGGCTCATATGCAGGTCGTCGCCAGCCAGCGCTGCGAAGCCGAACTCCCACTCCTCTGTGCGCGCAAAACCATGCGCCGGTCCCGGCTGCCCGTCGTGCCGGTCGCCAAACCATGGAAAGATCACCGGGATCCCGCCACGGATTGCCTTGCCCTTCTTGTACGCGGAGTTCCCGCTGGTAAACAGCACCGGAGCCGTCCCTGCTGGCTGCCACTCCGCCACATGGCCGCCTTGCAGATAGATGCTGGCCGAGGCGGAAGGTGTCGTGATCACAGTGCGGGTCAGCTCGCCGTGCTCCTCAAAGACAAGCACACCAGGGATTCCAAAGTTCTCATTGAGCGAGGCGATATCCATAGGAATAAGAGTGTAGCCGCTTTGCTGTTTCAATGGCAGTTGTGCGGATCGCGATAGCCGTGTTCTCATCGGTTTGATTGCCACGAGAAAAACGCTTACCCGCGCTCTTCCGTGCGCAGAGGATCTCCACCCGATCTTCCAGAATATTCAAGGAGCGTTCATGGTTTACCAGATCAGCCGCGGCGGACAGACCTACGGCCCCTACACCCTCGCCGACCTGAAGCGCTACGTAGAGTCCGGCCACGTTCTGCTCACCGACATGGCCAAGGGCGACGAGATGCCCGAGTGGGCGACCGTCGCGCAGACCCTGAACCCATCGGGCGTTCCCTCCGTCCAGCCCTCGGTTCCCGCCGCCGATCCCGCATATCAACCGGCCTACGCGCCTCAGCCGACCTATGCTCCAGTTATGGAATACCCTGACCCGCCGAATCTTCACTGGGGCCTGGTATTCGTCCTCGATATCATCACATTCGGAATCTTCCAGATCGTCTGGAACTTTATCCTCTCGGCCTGGATGAAACGTGTCCAACCGAACAGCCAGGCCATGCTCTACTACATCGGCGGATACGGCCTGCTGTTCCTGAATACCGGCCTGTCGATCCCCATTTACATCGCGATGATGCACCACACCGAATACCACAGCAATTTTGGCCTTAGCCTTCTCGGAATCATCGCGTGGGCGCTACGCCTGATGGCCCGCTTTAACATGAAGAACTCGCTCGAAGAACACTTCAACACGGTCGAACCTATCGGCTTCCGCATGAGCGCAGTCCTTACCTTCTTCTTCGGCGGCCTCTACATCCAGTCACAGTTGAACCGTATTAACGAAATCAAGCAGGCTATGCGCCACCAGCAGTTCAATCGCTAGGCCGCAGTCAGCCGCGAAGCTTCGTCATCTCGACCGAGTCAAGTGGAGAGACGCGCCGCATTTCGCTTTTTCGTTGGTCTACTTCTGAGGCGCTGTCTGCTGCGTAGCCGGAGTCTGAGCAGGAGGTGCCTGGGGTAGCGTCTGCGCGGGGCCGGGAGCATCTTGGATGCGCGGAGTTTCGCTGGTTGCCGTGGGCTGTACCGCGGGATCACCCGCCAGCGGTTGCGATCCCGGCCCCGGCGCATCCTGAATCCTGGGCTCTGCCTGCTGCGCCTCGCGCTCCTTCACAACGTTACCCGTCGTGATTGCGTTCTGGCGTGCGATCTCCGCTGACTGCGCCTTCTGCTGCGCAAGAATCTGGGCATCCCGGCTTCGCTGTGCTGCATCTGGTGCGACCGTCTGCAAGTCTGGAGTTGGCGACGCCGTTGCCGTAGGAGCGTAGCGTCTCCGCGCCCTGCGGTTTGCCCTGCGGCGGGCTTTAGGTGTGTTTCCGTCCGAAGGCGCGGCGGGCGACACGGACGATGAAGCCTGGTCTGGCGCGACGTTTGCCTGTGCGGCAGTTTGGCTTACCCCGGGCTGCACGACAACTTCCGCCATCGCCATCAGGACAACGAACCGCAATATCACTCCCGGTCTCCAAAGCATCACAGTTCACCTCACATCGCTCATCAATTGGATGCTCGTGCCCTGAAGCCCGGCCCGCCGAGTCCAAAAAAAATGCTGGAACGGGGAAATGATCTACCCCGTTCCAGCTGTTTTCAGGAGGAAACTCTCTACCGGTGGCCGTGTGGTTCATTATGCGGTTCGGGATGAGATTGAGGTGCAGCAGGATGCGGCTGCTGCGCCTCAGGATGGGACTGCGGCTGAGACCTTTGCTGCTGTGCTTGCGGCTGCGGACGCGCCTGTTGTACCTGCGGCTGTGGCCTTGGTTGCTGCACCTGGGGCTGCGGTCTGACTGCCGGTTGTGGCTGTGGCCGCACCGTCTGCGGCTGTGGTCTAGCAGGCTGCGTCTGTGGTCTCGCAGGCTGCGGCTGCGGTCTGGCAGGTTGCACCTGCGGCCGTGCAGGCTGCTGCGCAGGCGCTGGCCGCTGAGGAACCGCCCTCTGCTGCTCCTGCGGTCGTGCAGGCTGCTGCGGTGCCACCTGACGAACTGGTGCCTGCGCGGTGGAACGGTTTGCAGGTTGAGTGACCTGATTCTGCGGCTGGTTTGGCCGAACCGGCTGGACCGCATGATTCTGCTGATTGTTGTTAAAACTTCCAGGACGATTCTGCTGTGTTGGCTGTGGTGTTGGCTGTCTCTGCTGCTGGTTCGGCACAACCTTGTTGTTTGCCTGGTTCGGTGCTGCGCCAGGAACTGGGCGCGCTGCATTGTTCGCGGGCGCTGCCACAGGGTGAGCAAATTGTTGCTCCTGCCGTAACTGCTGCTGCACCGGAAGCGCGCGGTTGATCTGCGCTGTCGTGTGCGCTGGAGCTACTATGCCCCGGTCAGCGTGCAGCGGCTGTACAGCAGCTACCATGGCTGGACGTCCCTTATTCTCCGCGAAGAACTGCTGCCGGTTTCCGGCAGCCTGCTGCTGGTGTTGGATCTGCGCCTGCATCGGAGCGACACGCTGCTCGCGCAATACGGCAATCTCCGCAGGACGCGGCCGCACCTGAATCCCGCCTCGTCCGCCGTTGTAGCTCACGTTATTGACTGTTCTATTGTTGATTGTCGTGTTGTTGATGACCGTGTTGTTGATCACCACGTTCCGCTGGTAGACGTTGCGGATCGCCCGGTCATTCACGCGATTGCACTCGCGGTTGTAGTAGAAGTTGTCGCCGTTCCAGTACCCGCCCTGGTATCCGGTACCGAAATATCCGAAACCATAGTTGATTCCGCCATAGAAGCCGATATGCGCGGCCCAGAATCCGCGATGATAGCGGTAGCCGTTGCCATATCCACCCCAGTAGCCGGGGGTCCATAGCGCGCCCGTGTAAGGCGGCTGCGCCCAGGCTCCCGGAACCCAGTAATAGCCCTGAGGAGCGTAGCTCCAGTAGCCCGGGGTCCAAAGATAGTTAGGATCGGGGGCCTCTGGCTGCTCGTAGGTTGGTAGCGGCGGCGGCGGCTGAGGTGCGGACAATGCATCCAGAGTCGCGTTATAGCCGGTCTCAGCGTCGTAGTCGTCGTTGTAGTTCTGGCCGGAGTTCTGATCGGAGTATCCCTGGTTATATCCCGGATCTGCCTGCCTGCTGGAGGATGGAGCCCGGCGCTCAACCGGAGCAGGGCTTGAATAGGCCTGCTGAGTTGGCTGAGCCTGCTGCGAATAGCCCGCCACCTGCGTAGGTCCCTGCGCAGGCGCCTGCGCCGCTGTTTGGGTTCCCGACTGGTCGACCGGAGCCGAGTTCGCTGCAGTCGGATCGGGAGCATTCGGGTCGTTTGGGTTGACCGCAGTGCTGCTATCGGCCGGATTCGCAGTAGTCGAACTCTTGCAGCCCGCGAGGGTCATCGACACCAGCGCGGCACCCAGCGCAAGCCGGGGAAACAGAGAGCTTCGGGAAGGTAACTGCCAGTTCGAGATATTTGTGAGGCTCATCGTTCTCTCTTTCTCCTACGCAATTCTGTGAGATGCACATGCGTTCTCTCACGGCGAGACAGGGAGGTGAATTCTTTCCTTCCACTCCGCCGGAGAAGAGAACCCCATCCGCAAATAAGAGTTCCGCGGGCACCATGGCCCGTACTTTCGCACCGGCCACAACTGGAGTTATGCTGATCTGGAGCGAGGCTGGAATGAACGGTACGATTCGAACCAAGCGATTTCGCCACGGTCGCCCCGACCGGGGTCGCTGACCTGCATCTCGCCGGCGCTTCGCCGCGCAGACCCACTCCCTCCCAATCGATCGCACCGCCTGCAAATTTCAGATATCCCCTTCTCACCGAGGGGCCGCCCACCCAACTTCATCATTCCCGCTCATAATTAAGAGCGCAGAAGTTCAGGAGAGACTCGCAATGCCGCAGAATCATCCCAACTCCTTCCAGAGTGCCGCCACCCTCACCTCCGGCGCCTCGACCGTCCACTACTTCAGCCTTCCCGCTCTCGAATCGCAGGGCGTCTCGCTCGCCCGGCTTCCCTTCTCGCTCCGCGTCCTCCTTGAAAATCTCCTTCGTTGCGAAGACGGCCGGACCGTAACGGCAGATGACATTCGCTTCCTGGCAGCATGGGACCCCAAGGCCGAACCCTCCCGCGAGATCGCCTACATGCCCGCGCGCGTCCTCATGCAGGACTTCACCGGCGTCCCAGCCATCGTCGATCTCGCCGCCATGCGCGACGCCATGAAGGCGCTCGGCGGCGACCCCGAAAAGATCAACCCGCTCCAACCCGCAGAGCTCGTCATCGACCACTCCGTGCAGGTCGATGAGTTCGGAACGCTTCACGCCTACGACTTGAACGCCGCCTTGGAATTCCAGCGCAACCGCGAGCGCTACGCCTTCCTCAAGTGGGGCCAGACCGCCTTCAACAACTTCTCCGCCGTGCCACCCGGCATGGGCATCTGCCACCAGGTCAATCTCGAGTACCTCGCCCGCGTCGTCTTCACCACGTCACCCGACGCCGGAGGCAAGGTCTTCGCCTATCCAGATACCCTCGTCGGCACCGACTCCCACACCACGATGGTCAACGGTCTTGGCGTGCTCGGCTGGGGCGTCGGCGGCATCGAAGCAGAGGCCGCCATGCTCGGCCAGCCCGTCTCCATGCTGCTGCCGCAGGTCGTCGGCTTCCGCCTCACCGGCAAGCTGAAGGAAGGCACCACCGCCACCGACCTCGTCTTAACAGTCACGGAAGCGCTTCGCAAGCATGGCGTCGTTGGCAAGTTCGTCGAATTCTACGGCCCCGGCATCTCCGAGCTTCCCTTGGCCGACCGCGCCACCATCGCCAACATGGCCCCCGAGTACGGAGCGACCTGCGGCATCTTCCCCGTCGACGCCGAGACCCTCCGCTATCTCCGCCTCACCGGACGTACTGAAGAACACATCGCTCTGGTCGAAGCCTATTGCCGCGCCCAGGGCCTCTTCCACACGCCCGACGCCCCGGAAGCCGAGTACTCTGCCACCCTGTCTCTCGACCTGAGCACAGTCGAACCCAGCGTAGCCGGCCCCAAACGGCCACAAGATCGCGTCCTGCTATCCGGCGCTGCCGCCAGCTTCCAGCAGCAGCTCCCCGCTCTCCTCGGCCCCGCCGGCAACAAGAGCGCAGCTCGCCAGATGCTCCGCTGGGAGGGCGAAGGCGGCACCGCCAGCTTGCGCGGCGACGTCACCAGCGGCAAGGGCGCAGCCTCGCCAGCGCCCGAAGGCGGCGACTCCGTAGCCGTTGAAACCCTCCCCGTCGAAGCTCTCAAGGTCGCTCCCACCAGCATCGCCGAACGTTTTGGAGTCAACCCCGACCCCTACCTCGACCACGGCAGCATCGTCATCGCCGCCATCACCTCCTGCACCAACACCTCGAACCCCTACGTGATGATGGCCGCCGGCCTGCTCGCCAAGAAAGCCGTAGAAAAGGGACTCCGCACACCGCCGTGGGTCAAGAGCTCGCTCGCTCCCGGCTCCCGCGTCGTGACGGATTATTACGTCAAAGCCGGCCTCATGAAGTATCTCGACGAGCTCCGCTTCCAGGTCGTCGGCTACGGCTGCACCACCTGCATCGGAAACTCCGGCCCGCTGCCCACCGACGTCTCCAAAGCCATCGAAGACCACGGCCTGGTAGCCGTCTCCGTCCTCTCGGGCAATCGCAACTTCGAAGGCCGCATCTCTCCCGAAGTTCGCGCCAACTACCTCATGAGCCCGCCGCTGGTCGTCGCCTACGCGCTCGCCGGACACATCGGCCACAACTTCGACACCGACCCGCTCGGCCGCGACAAGGACGGCTCACCCGTCTTCCTCAAAGACATCTGGCCCACCCAGGCCGAGGTGGCGGAGACGGTCGCATCGTCGATCGACTCAGCCATGTTCCGCCACCAATACTCCACCGTCTCCGACGGCGACCAGAACTGGCAGAACCTCAAATTTCCCTCCGGCGAGACCTACGGCTGGGAGCCCGACTCCACCTACATCCGCAAGGCCCCGTACTTCGACGGCATGGCCGCCAAGCCCGCGCCAGTCCAGGACATCCACGCCGCCCGCATCCTCGCCGTCCTCGGCGACAGCGTCACCACGGACCACATCTCCCCCGCCGGCTCCATCAAGCTCAACGGCCCCGCCGGCAAGTACCTCACCGAACACGGCGTGAAGCCTGCCGACTTCAACAGCTACGGCAGCCGCCGCGGCAACCACGAAGTCATGGTCCGAGGCACCTTCGCCAACGTCCGTCTCCGCAACAAGCTCGCCCCCGGCACCGAGGGCGGCGTCACCCGCCTCTTCCCCGACGACGTCCCCATGTCGATCTACGATGCCAGCGTCGAGTACGCGAAGCGCACCATCCCGCTCGCCATCCTCGCCGGAAAAGAATACGGCTCCGGCTCCTCCCGCGACTGGGCCGCCAAGGGCCCGCGCCTGCTCGGCATCCGCTTCGTCATCGCCGAAAGCTACGAGCGCATCCACCGCTCGAACCTCGTCGGCATGGGCATCTTGCCGCTGCAGTTCGAGCCCGGCGAGTCCGCCGAATCGCTCGGCCTCTCCGGCCAGGAGCTTTACTCCGTGGGAGCCGAGCCAGGCGAACTAGCCGCCATGCTCGACGGCAAGTTCCCCAACGGCAAGAACATCACCGTCACCGCCGAATCCGATACCGGCCACACCATCGTCTTCCCAGTCACAGTACGCATCGACACACCGCAGGAGATCCTCTACTACCAGCACGGGGGCATCCTGCAGTACGTGCTGCGGCAACTTGCGGGAACTGAATCACGAGCGTAGTCCACTTCCAAAAGTGAGATATGGCGGTGCTGGTAGCGCCCCCATATCTCACTCCAGGTGACCGCCATTGCAGTCTTTAGGACAGCAGCTATAGGTTGAAGCTGGTGAAATCCCATTTTCAAGGCGCAATGCTTTACCGCGCCGAGTCGTCCGTTTCAGGGAAGACCAGATGACCTGGTACCGCTTAGAGGGCGTGTCTAAGTGACTACAAAGCTAGAATGCACCGGTGTAATAGGCACCCGGAAGGCCCAGTGACGCAACACGTAGTTGAAGTTTGTCGTCAATCGCTTTGCTGGGGCTGTGGAGCGTTAGCGCTTTAACGCTCGCCGGAAGGCGATTCAGAATTTCGCTAAGCTCGACATTTGTCATCCCAATGCGGAGGCTTTCTAACGAGTCGGCATCGTCGATACCGACTACATGTGTGAGCCTTTTGCAGTTGAAGACGGAAAGCCGCTGAAGCTTGGTCAATGGACGGATGTCTAACTCGTTTAATCTCAGCTGATCTTCAACAGTCAAACGCTCCAGCTTCGGAAACAGCGCTACGTTGATCTCAGACAACCCGAGGACTCTCAGGATTTCAAGTCGCTCTAAACCGTCATGAGCTAAATCATCAACGTTCAGCCGACCACCCAAAATGTACGTCAGAGCTTTCAATGACGCGATTGATTTGATGAACGAAAGCGACTTCTTCTTCCCAATCCCGCCTAAGGAAAGCTTTTGCAGTCTAGGCAGAGTTGCTATCGACTCAATATGGCGAGTATGCCCGTTGATGAAGAGCTCTTCGAGTTGAGCGTAAGACTCCATTGGTGCAAGATCAATGTCATTCTTGTGCGTCGGTGCCAGTACAAGCCTTCTGAGCCGTCTTAGAGCTTTGCTCCCCAACAGCCGTGGAAAATTAGCTCTAAAAACACCGAAAGCGAACTCCTCCAACCAAGCAAGCTCATCTAGAAACTCCAAGTGAACTGCGTCCGTTAAGCAGTCGATATTGAGAGATCGAACCAACGGAAGATGGCGAAGAGTTTGACAGTCAAATTCTGAACCGTAATGACCGTAAAACCTGACATTCAATCTCGCACCAAAGCGTTCGCACATCGCGTTCACTTTGCGCAGGGCCATCTCGTCATAAGCGGCTGAGTTCGAAAATTGAAGCACTACAACTTCTACGCCAGACTCAAGGAGCGAGGCTATCTGAGTCTCGTCTGGCGACGCTGGGTTCTCAATGCGGTGGAATCTCATTCTGGGCTGAAGATCACTCTTATCATAGTTGATGTAGCGGAAACACCTCATCGTCACTCTGCCGCACTCTTGTCCATGACAACTCCGGTCGTCAAGAGGAGACCACTGCAAAGTTCACTTAAGAGTGACCGGCTTCGCCAAGCAAGAGTGGATACCATCCTCAGGGCTCAATAAGAAACTGTTCCAGCTTCCCATCCGCCTGTGTATAAATCGTCAGCGTCACCGTCTTCTCTCCAAACTTCACCGTAAATGCCCGGAAGGTCATTCCCCCGCGCAGTTCCTTGGAGCGCTGCGTCACCTCTGTAATTTTCCCGAGCGGTGACAGGCTTGATTTGAAGTCATCAATCGCCTCCTGCGAGAAGTAAAAGTTGCAATCATCGGTGAACAGTGCGCGATTGATCTGCCCCATTGCAAGCCCTTGAAGGATGATCTTCGCCTGTGCATCGGCGCCTCCTTCGTCCACGGCAGCTGCCCGTGAAGGCAGCAGCATCGGCGTAATCGCCTTCGCAATCTGACTTGCCGCAGAGCTCGCCTCCTGATTCGTCAGCACCGCAATCGCGATCCGGTCGTCCGGCAGAACGACGTTCTCCGCAACAAATCCACCCACCTCGCCCGAGTGCTCAATCTCCCTATGTCCATTGCGGACGCGCACATCCACGCCCAGCCCATACCCCGTCGGCTTGCCGTCCTTCAACCGCACGTCGGCGAAGAAGTCGTCATAGCTCTTCGGCGCGAGCACACTTCGATTCATCAGCGTAATGTCCCACGTCAGCAGGCTCGCCACCGGCATCGCCAGGTCACCATCGCCGAAGTACCATCCGGGCGCTTCTAATATCGCCGGACGCAGCGGCCCCAGCGCGTTCCGCATGTATCCCGTCGGCTTCACCTTTGCCTGATCGACATTCAAGTTCAACGCGTCCTTGATCCCCGCTGGCTCCAGCACCCGTGTCTTCAGAAACTCCGCGAACGGCATCCCACTCGCCTTCTCGACGATCAGCGCGGCCAGCACAAAGTTCGTATTGCTGTACTGCCACTGCGTCCCCGGATCGAAGTCCAGCGGCTTCTCCGCCCACTTGTGCACCACGTCGATCGGCCTGGTCGGCTTCGTCCACTCCGGGATGGTGTAGTCCTGTGGCGCATAGTCTTCGTAGCCGCTCGTATGTGAGAGCAGCTCGCGAATCGTCACCTCGTTCGCCCGCGTCAGCTCCGGAAAAAACTTGCTGACCGTATCGTCGAGCGTCAGCTTCCCATCCTGCTGCAGCAGCAGAACCGCACTCGCCGTGAACTGCTTCGAGATCGATCCAACGGGATAAGCCATCGCGCCCGTCGCCTTCAAGGACGGAGACAAGCGCGCATCGCCATAAGCCGTCGTCAGCACGATCTTCCCGTCGATCACGATGCCCACCGCAGCGCTCGGAACTCCGGTATCGGCCAGCACCTTGTTCGCTGCGGCGTCGATCATCGAGCGCAACGTCGGCGTCATCTCGGGAGACGCGCAAAGCGCGGGGTGGACAGAAGTGCATAGCGCCGGAACAAGCAGCAGAAGTGGAAGAATTCGCATGGAGAGATTCTATTTGCCGAGCCAACCTGTACGACACCACCATCGCATTCAAAAAAACAGAGGCGTGCCGAATGTCTGGCACGCCTCTGCCCTGCTGAGTTGCTCTGGAGCGAACTACTTATTACTGCGTGGTGACCAGCGTAGACCGCCGCCGAAGGTCGGCTTGTAGAACTCGCGTTGCACCGGGTTCTCGTTGCTACCCTGGTAGAACCCGAAGACTTCGTTGTTCAGGTTCAGGCCATAGGCAACCGCGGTAAAGCCCATCGGCAGCCGATACGTTCCCTGCAGGTCCACCTGGAGATGCGAGTTGAGATACAGGTCTCCGTTGGGTCCCTTGAAGCCGCCACCTGAGCCGGTCGTCGGGTCGAACGCTCCGCTCGCGTTCGAGTCCGAGTAGTTATAGGCGAAGATGTTGGCATCGTTGTAGCTCAGCCCCAGACGCACCGAGAGTCGCTTGCGGTCGTAGGTCGGGCTCAGATTCCACGTATGCGGAGCCTGGCGCAGCAACCGCGGGTGGTCGGTGCGGTCGATGTTCAGCTGTGTGCTGCCATCAGGTGCGGTCACCAGGACCTGCGCCGGCCACGTTACGCGCGATGACGTGTAGCCATAGTTCGCCGAGACCCCCGCACCGCCCAGCAGTCCGGGCAGCCAGGTGAAGTGCTGCTGGTAAGCGATCTCGAAGCCGTAGTCGAACGCGCTTCCCGCATTCTGCGGCTGCGACTGAATCGTGCCATCGCTCAGCGTCGTATTGAGCGCAACAATAGGCGTGGTAAGCCGCTTGTAGAATCCGCCCGCCTGCAGAAGACCGACACCGTTCAGGTTCTGCTCATACAGCACGTCAAAGTTGTCGGCGTGCTCGGCCTTCAGGTTCGGATTGCCGATGCTCGACGTCGTCCGCACCCCACCCGGCGAGACCGTCGCAAACGAGACCAGGTCGGCGAAGTCCGGCCGCGAAAGCCCACGGCCATAGACCAGCCGCAGGCCGGTAGAAGGCGTAAATCCGTAACGCACCGAGACGCTAGGCAGCACGCTCAGATACGACCCGTTATTGGCAATGTTGGGTGCCCCGGGAACCGTCGTGCCATTGTCCCTGTCGCTCGTCTCCTCAAATCGCAGGCCGCCGACGATGCGGAACTTGTTGAGGTTGATCGTATTCATCACGTACCCGGCGGAGACCTTCTCGTTGAAGTCGAAGTTCGAGCCAAGTACGTCAGGGTTGTTGGGGTCCGCGATCTGAGGATTTCCCGCTACGTAGGCGCTGACCTTGTCGAAGGAGGCGGTCGGTCCGAACTTGTAGCTACCCGAGTAGTAGTTCGGGTCCGTGAAGTCACCCACAAGACTCGACAGCAGCGGGGCATCCCCCGCCGGCACCGTATAGATGTCATCCTGGTTGGCGAACTTATGCACGTTGCGGAAGCGGCCTCCCACTTCGATGACGCCAGCATGGTTGCCCAACGTGTAGCTGGTCGCCAGCGACCCGCCAAACCCCAGGTCGACCTCAGGGTTGTAGTAGTTGTTGATTTCCTCACCCGTGTAAACATACTGCGAAGGATCGTAGATGTTCACGCCCTGCGCGGTCAGCCGCGGCACCAGAGGATTCGAGTTGTCCAGCGAGTAAGTAAAGTTGTTCAGACTTGAGTCCGCCGTAGGAGCGAAGCTCGCGTTCGCATATCCCTTGTCGCGCGTCCGGCCGACCGAGCTCTCCACATCCCACGAAAACAGCGACTGCGCAATCACATGCCGTCCGCCAAGCTGAATACTGCCAAGGTCCTGTACCGGGCGGCGAATCTGAGCTCCGAAGCTCACATTCCCTGTACCAGGAGCAGGCGAGAAGTCCGCCTGAAACGCGGTCGTCTGGCTATAGTCCCAGCGGTCCCCATAGTTGTGGAAGAGCGCGTAGAGACCCTTCAGATAGATGCTGGACGTCTCGTTGAACCGATAGTCGACCGTCCCAGCCACACCGAAGCGGTTGCGGTAGTAGCGATAATCACGCTCGTCATAGCCACCGAGATAGATGGGACCCGGTTCAACGTCGTTGATGCCGCGACCGTTCCAGTCGTACGATGCCCCAGCCAGGATGCCCAACTTCTTGCCTTCGAGGAACCGCCTCCCCAGTGTCCCGTCGAAGGAGTAAACCGGGCGCCCGCCGATGATCGGCGTATACCCGCCCGTCGATTCAAGATAGGCCGTCGGCCGGTCAACTGCGCTCTTGGTCCTCAGATCCACCGATCCACCGATGCCGTCGCCTTCCATGTTCGCCTGCAGCGTCTTGTTGATCTGCACCGACTCCACCAGGTCCGCCGGAATGATATCCAGCTTCACCTGGCGAACCGTCTCGGCCGACGCGATATTGACCCCGTCGATGGTCGTGTTCGTCAGACGAGGCTCAGTCCCTCGCACTTGCACGTACTTACCCTCGCCCTCGTCGCGCTCCAGCGTCACGCTCGCAAGCCGTCCGATCGCATCCGCCACGTTCGCGTTCGGAAGACTCGTGATGATGTCCGCCGGCAATACGTTGATGATGTTGTCCGCGTTGAACGTCCGATTGACCGACTCCGCCTCGCCACCCTCGCGCCCTGTATAGACGTCGACCTGCTGCGTGTTCGAAGCGACCGCCAGCGTCGCGGAGACGCGCACGGACTGTCCCGCATTCACCGTCATCTGCTGGGTCGACGTCTTGAAGCCAACGTACGAGATGGTCACCGCATATTGCCCGGCGGAGAGGCCGGTGAAGGCGAACTGGCCCGTCGAATCCGAGACCAGCGACGCGCCTCCTGGGCTGAGCGTGATCTGCGCCCCTTGCAGCACTCCGCCCTGGGCGTCGAGAACGGAGCCAGTCAGCGTTCCGCGTCCCGTCTGGCTAACTGCGGAGTGGGCGACGGCAAACAGTAAAAGCGAGGTCGCAGCAATCGTGCGAGGGTATGGCATGGAAGCTCCTTGTGCACCGGCTCTGGGGCGCACGTGCGCGCCATGCTCTCGTCCGTAAGTCGCTCAAAGGAGCGCGGAGTATCCAGGCTGATGCAGATAGGACGAAGCTAGGAGGAGGGGATTAATGGCATGTTGCGGGCACATGAATGTAGCGTAAACCCCATATTATGAACGAAATATCATCGGAAGTTCATCACGGCTCGGTGAATTTGAACGAAGGTTTCACACTTTCTTCAGCGAGACTTAAGGTTCGCCTTGAGATTCATCCGAGATGCAGTTCCACGCTAGCCGAAAGTCACTCCGGTGAGCTCTTCGCATCGTCTCCAGAGCCGCCCCGACACTGCTTCGTCCAGCGCCTGCGGTGCGACCTCTGCCTCTCCCACGTCGCCGCCGCGCATCTCCCGGAAGCCCTGCGGCCCATAGTAGCCGCCCGACCGCGCACCACGAGCCGCCGCCGCATAGATCGTCGGCAGAGCGCCATCGAGAGCCGTACCCAACAGCGCTCCGATCAACGGCCCCACAACCCGGCGTATCACCTTCTCCACGGGATTGTAATCACCCACCTGGAAAAGATTTGTGTTCGCCACACCAGGATGAGCGGCAATCGATTCGATCGTCGATCCTTTAGCCCGTAACCTGCGGTCAAGCTCGAAAGCCAGCATCAGGTCGGCCAGCTTTGTCTGCGCATACGCCCGCATGGGCACATAAGAGCGAGTCGACTGCAGATCTTCGAAATCAATCCTTCCGCGCTTGTGGGCAATCGAGGCAACGATGACAACTCGCGGAGCCTGCGGCACTACTGCCGCCGAGGCCGTCACCGACATCTCCAACGCAGGCATCAACAGCCCCGTAAGGGCGAAGTGCCCCAACACATTCGTCCCGAATTGCAACTCGAATCCGTCCTTCGTCTCCAACCGCTTCGGGGGTGCCATCACGCCTGCATTATCGATTAGCACGTCGAGCGGGAGCCCGCGCTCGAGTTCACGCGCTGCAAACTCCCTTACGGAATCGAGCGATGCAAGATCGAAGACGCTCAACTCCACGCTCGCAGCAGGCACCTCGGATCGCAGCCGTTCCACCGACGCCTCACCCTTCGTCCGGTCACGTGATCCCAGCAGAACATGCGCCCCCGCACGCGCAAGTTCACGCGCCGCAGGATACCCAATGCCACTATTCGCTCCCGTGATCAGGATGCGTCGGCCGGTCTGATCCGGCACCAAACCAGCAAAGAAATCGGTGCGCCATATTGCGTCAGGCGGTAAAGATGCGGCGTTTTGTTTCACTGGATTTCTAATTCCTTGTCCCGGATGGGGCCCTTGGAGGTTCGGCGAGGAAAATAAATTCCCCGAAATCCATACCTTGCATCTTACCAATGGTAACTTTTGACAAAGTGAATCGTCACCAACTATGCGCGTGACCTTCTTATCGAATCGAGCGAATCGCTGGGGTCTGGCCCTTGGCTTGGTCTCAGTTTGCGTTACTGCTTTCCTGCTTCACCGGTTCCAACATACCGCGGCGACCAATTCGTCGCACGCGGAGGCTGGCTGGTCGTTGAGCATTGTCGCGGATATGGTGCTGACAATCAGCTACTTCATCCTCGCCGCGGCCTTCCTCTCCATGTACAGCAAGTCCAAGGGACTACTGCAGATTCGCGGCATCTTCCTGATCTTCGCGCTCTTCATGTCCATCTCTGGTGTGACCCGCATCATGGGGCTGCTCGCCTTGTTCCGCCAGGACCTCGACTTCTCCGCCCAGGCCGAGATGATCTCCGCCACCCTCGCTGTGGTCAGCGCCGGAATCATCGCCGCCCTCGTAGGACGCACCCGCGACTTCCTCGCCACCACCCGCAGGAGCCAGCAGAACGAAGCCCGCTTCATCGCCGCCTCCGAGAGCAGCCTTGAGGCCTTCTACACACTGCAGTCAGTTCGCGGCAGCGATGGTCAGATCATCGACTTCGAGTTCACCTACCTAAACACCAACGGCGAGAAGCTCATCGGCCTGCCCCGCGAGGAGATCATCGGCCAGTATCTCTGCGCGCTCATCCCCGTAAACCGCAGTGGCGGTTTCTTCGACGAGTACAAGCAGGTCGTCATGTCTGGCGAGCCCATCGTCCAGGAGTTCCCCATGGAACTTGATGACGACATCCCGCGCTGGATCCGCCACGAAGTCGTCCGCCTCGAAGACGGCATAGCCATCTCCGCCGCCGACATCACCGAACGCAAGCTATTAGAACAAGCGGCGCAGTATCGCGCGCAACACGACGTTCTCACTGGCCTGCCCAATCGCAGCCTCTTGAACGACCGCGTCCAGCAGGCCATCGACCGCGCCATCCGCTATAAGAACAAGGTCGGCCTCTTCGTGGTCGACATGGATATGTTCAAAGAGGTCAACGATACGCTCGGCCACGCTGCCGGCGACCTCGTCCTCGTAACCGCCGCTCAGCGCCTCCGTGAGTCCGTCCGCGGAACTGACTCCGTCCTTCGCATCGGCGGCGATGAGTTCATCGTTGTCATGCCCGACGTGCAGCAGGAGGCCGACATCCGCCGTGTCGCCGCAAAGGTCACCGCCGCGATCGCAAATGGCGGTCCGGAGGGTCTTGAGAACATTCGGATGAGCTGCAGCATCGGCATAGCCATCTATCCCACTCAGGCTGCCAGCTCAGATGAACTCTTCTCCCGCGCCGATGCCGCTATGTACGAGGCCAAGCGCCGAGGCGGCGGATGCTTCGAGGTCTACAGCGAAGGCACGCCAGGCTTCTCCCCTCAGCCTCGCCCCCGGCGACGAGTTCCAGGGGCCCGCCCGGCCCTTGTCGTACCCCGCAGGCCCAAGCCCACGCCGCTCTTTCCCGACGCCTAAGTCCCCTCAATAAAGAACGTCATCTCGACCGAAGCCTTGCGGCCCCATCGCAATGCGCAGCGGAGAGACCCCCGCATTTCGCCTTTCGGCTCTACATCTCCGACCACTGCCGCAGCAGATTGTGATAAACCCCGGTCAACTGCACACCGGTCTGCGCGATCGCTGGATTGCCCCCCGATGCCTGCGCCGCAACGCCAGCAAGCCGCTGAATCGAAGCGTCGAGATCAAAGAGCAGCGTTCTCTGCATATCCTGCCGGACCATGCTCTGTATCCAGAAGAAGCTCGATACGCGTGCCCCGCGGGTCACCGGCTCGACCCGATGCAGACTCGTCGCTGGATACAGCACCATATCTCCCGCCGGAAGCTTCACGCTGTGCGTTCCATACGCATCTTCGACGACCAACTCGCCGCCGTCATACTCATCCGGCGCGGTCAGAAACAACGTCGCTGAAAGGTCGGTGCGGATTCGCTGCCCCGTGGATGCAATCTGACGGATCGCCGTATCCACATGAGTCCCGAAGGTCTGCCCGCCGCTGTAGCTGTTGAACATCGGCGGGAACACCCGCAGAGGGAGGGCCGCCGACATAAAGAGCGGCGACCGCGCGAGACCCTTCAGCACCATGTCTCCCAGGGCAACAGCGATAGGGCTGCCCTCTGGGATCTGCATGTTGTTCTTCACTTCGCGCGCCTGGTAGCCGGCAGTGACCTTGCCGTCTACCCAGTTTGCCTCGGCCAGCGCCTTACGCGCTTCGGCCACTTGTTCAGCGTTAAATACCTCAGAAATCGTGATCAGCATCTTGGCAACTTTCTATTTGTAATTTCTGGAGTTACTTGAATCGATATGCAACCAATCAGGTTACGTACTAAAGGGGTGAGTCCCACATCTCAGAATCAAGATGTGGGGGTACCCAATTTCTCATCTCGGATATTGGCGCGAAGCGCGTGCGCTCCATGCAATGGCTAAAACTTGAAGTTGACCCCGACCTGAGCGTTCAATCCAGCACCGGGGATCAGGTGGCTGGGGTGAGGCTGGTCGATATAGAACTTGTTCGTCAGGTTGTAGACGTTCGCCTGAAGGTCGAGGCGGTCGGTCAAGGGGCGGCGAAGCATCGCATTGAAGACCCAGTAGCTAGGCACAGCCTTCATCGCAACACTGGTGACGGTGTACGTCCCGTCCGCGTTGGCCGAGTAGCCTGTAGGGACATACGGCACAGTCGAACTGGCAGTGCGAGCTGAAAGTGAGTTGCCGCCGAAACCAGCGTTCAGGCGCCCTGGAAGACGATGCGTCACGAAGAAGTTGAACGTCTGCCTCGGAACGTTTGCAAGCGGATAGCCGATGGAAGCCGGAAAGAGCTTCGAGTACGTAACCGCGCTATCGAGATAGGCGTATCCCAGGATCACATCCGTCCCTTGCGGCAGCTTGCCGACCATGCTCATCTGCGCGCCCTTCACGAGTTGATTGCCCGCAAGCACAATGTTGTTTGAGTTTGTGGGGTCAGTCTCTCGAGCGTTGTCTTTCGTCGTGTGGAACCACGCGCCATCGAGCATGAGCTTGTCGTGAAGCAAGCTATACTTTGCGCCCACTTCATAAGTCTCGTTCTCTTCAGGTGGAAGCAACTTCGTAGCAACGCTGAGTGAAAGCGACTCGGCAGAAGGATTGAAGCTGGTGCCATAGTCGAAGTAAACGCTGCCATGCTGAGTCGGCTTGTAGACGAACGCCGCGCGATAGGTAGGCTGTGTAACCACCTGCTCCTGCGGCGGAATCGCGGCGCTGACAGCTCCTCCAGTCGGCGGAGCCACGGGCTGGTAGGAGTTGAAGTTCGTATCGAAGTAGTCCCATCGCACACCTCCGCTTGCCTCGAAGAGCCGGCCCAGGTGGATGGTATCGACGAAGTAGACCCCCGCGCTCTTCGACGTGGTATGCACGATCGTGGAGATATATCCGGTGCCGCCGAAGCTGTCATGGGGGTTCGGGTGCAGCAGGCTTGTCGAAGGGACACTGTTGACACTGTTCAAGGTATAGCTCGTGCGGATCGGGTTCGACACTTCGCGACCGCCTTCTGCACCTCCCGCGAAGTTGTTTCCGATGCCCAGAACCTTGAAGCGCGCGGTCAACTCTGTCTGGTCCCAGAGATCGCCTTCCACACTCTTGATCTGAAGCTGATTCCGATTGACGGCGATCGTAGCTGGATCGCTCGCCGGCGTGTAGCTACAATGTTGCTTGCTATTGATCGAGGAGGTCGGGAAGTACTTTGCTGCGATGACACCACCTACCGGCACACTGAACGCAGCATTCGAGCAGATCTGCGGCTCGGTAATCTGCGCCTGACGCGGGTAGTTCGCCCATCGCGCGATCGAGTGCAACGCAACGTTTTGGCCGAAGTCATGGTCCACCTTACCCGTAAGAATGTCGTCGCTGGTTCGAAGATAGTTCTGGTCCGGGAAGCCGAAGTAATTGTGGCGACTCGTAGGCGCTACCTTCGAGAAGAACCAGGGCAACCCATAGTCCGGCGTATCGCTCTCCGTGAAGTGGAAGTAGCTGACCGTGTACCGCGTCTTCGAGTTCATCCCGAAGGTGATCGAGGGTGCCACGCCATAGTGCCGGTTCTCCGCGTACGGCCGACCCGCAACTCCGCCCTCGGTAGCGACGACGTTCATCCGGAACGCAGTCCCATCTCCAAGGTCAGGCAGCGGCTTGTTGATGTCGGCGGTGATACGCCGGGTGAGGTCTGTCCCGAAGACCGCTCCTACCTTGACGAAATCCTGCGCCTGCGGAACCTTGCTCTCCTGGTTGATCACGCCGCCCGTTGACCCGCGGCCAAACTGCACACCGGCCGGGCCTTCCAGCACCTCGATCTGCTCGTAGTCGAAGCTGTCGCGGTAGTAGCTGCCGAAGTCGCGAATGCCATCGAGGAAAATGTCGTTACGCGCCGTGAAGCCCCGAATCGTCAGGTTATCGCCCTGCGCGCCGGACTCGCCCGCAGCCATGCTGATACCGGGAACGTTGCGGAGCGCGTCACGCAACGTCGTGTTGCCCTCATCCTCGAGCACGAACTTCGGCACGGCCACAACCGTCTGCGGCGTGTCCAGCAGCGGCTCGGTGAACTTCGTCATCGCAAGAGCATCGGGAAGTCCCGCACTCACGTCCACCGAGTCCGCGTGCTGGCGAATCCCAATCACCAGCGACCGCGCATTCACACCCGCCGTGGCCTCAAGCCCCGTCCCGGCAAGGATCAGCTTCAGCGCCTCCTCATTGGTGTAAAGCCCGCTAACACCATTGCTGTCGAAAGGGGCCAAAGTCTTTCCGGGGAGGGAAGTAGAGATGGTGAGCCCAGTCAGAGCCTCATACGTCGCAATGGCACCATCCAGAGGACCGGCCGGGATATTGAACTGCCGCACCGGCTTGGTCGTCGCCGGAGGCTCGCCAGCCGCCAATCCATCTTCGTTCGGTGTACTCGCCATGGCCGGGCGGCCAGCGCCCATCACGGTGTATGCCGCCAGTGTTCCAAGTGCGAGCCAGGGGCTCTTCCGGGTGTTCAGGATCTCTTGCATTCGTACTCCTTTGTACGGCCGTGCGGGCGTACAGACGTGCGGGGTCGTTCGGGGCAAGTGCCCCGTTTTCAATATCCGACTGGAATAGTCTGGATTGCTCTCAACCCAATATACGACAGCATCAGTCCGAGATCAACCCGTAACCGTTTTTCGTGTTCCCTGCATGCGAGATCGAGGCAAATGACGGCGAGCTCCGCGCCACATCTTCAAAACTTTAGTTCTTCGACCGCGGAAGCCTTGCCGGAACCTGGGCCGCAGATGAGCTACACTCGCGCAACCACGTTGTGAAAAGCGCATCAAGGACACTTATGAAGTTGCGTCACCTTCTTTTCGACCCGTTTCGGAACGAGCAACAGGCACAGGATAGGATCCACCTTGTCGAACTCGATTCGCTACGTGGCCTGGCGGCAATGTCCGTGGTGCTGCTTCACTTTCTCGAAGGTTGGCTGCAGACTGCGCCGCCAGAGTATGTGAAGTACGTCGTCTACATCCCGCTGCTCACCAGTGGGACCGCCGCGGTCATGATGTTCTTCGTTCTCAGCGGTTTCGTACTTACACTGCC
Organism: Granulicella aggregans; assembly: GCF_014203275.1. Taxonomy (GTDB): domain Bacteria; phylum Acidobacteriota; class Terriglobia; order Terriglobales; family Acidobacteriaceae; genus Edaphobacter. Next base: position 267,725 of record NZ_JACHIP010000004.1, on the reverse strand, counting down.
GCAGATGACGGCAGAGCCGCCGGGCTACGCGGCTTACGCAATACGGCGCGTCTGCCGCATCTACCTGCCTTACCTTGCGGCTCTGGCTTTCGCAGCGCTCTGCTGCTGGCGATACCACGGGATGGAGATGTACGGCGAAGGGTTCAAACTTTCCTGGCGTGAAGCCCCTTCGCTTCCTCTGATGGCGCAGCACATCGCCTTCCTTGGAAGATACGACGTCTATGCCTACAACACGCCGGTCTGGTCTCTGGTCCACGAGATGCGAATCTCGCTGATCTTCCCGCTCCTGTGCCTGGTCAGTCTCCGTCTCAGGCCCTGGGTGGCTTTCCTGATTGCACTTTCGCTACAGGTCGCAGCTCGCCTGATCGACCGCTTCTCCGCTCCCTACACCGGTGCCGGATATCCCGGAGTGCCTTCTATCTTCTGGTCGTTGACGATCGCCTTCTGCGGAATCTTCCTCGTTGGGTCGATACTCGCCCGCCACCGGACCACGATCGTCGCGCGGCTCGAACGCCTCCCCTCGTGGCTTCTCAACGTCCTGCTGGTCGTCTCGCTGGGGCTCTATCAGTACAACGCAGCGCTTCACATACCGCGGTTCCTGCGCGACTTCACCGCCGGCCTCGGCGCGGCTTACTTCATCATGCTGGCTCTCGTACCAGGTGGATGGCTATCCCGGACCCTGCGTCTTCGCCCTCTACGCTGGCTCGGCAAAGTCTCCTACAGCCTCTACCTGATACACATGCCGATCCTGATGCTATTGGCAATTGTTCTCTACGGAAAGGTATCGCCCGGACCTTCAGTGGTTCCATTTGTGATGCTGTCGCTGCTTGCTGCAGCAGCCTTTCATCGATGGGTGGAGATGCCTTCGATGCGTCTCGGCCGAACGCTCGCACAGATGGTTGATCGCCGCAGCAAGTCACCCGCAAAGAAAGAGGCCGATGCGGTCAACGCGACCTGAAGAAGCTCCGAAGGAGTACAAAGTACGACTTAGTGCCCGTTCATGGCGGCTTCAATCTCGGAGTTCACCTTGGCCTGCGCAAACTCTGCCGCCACGCGAATGCCGTTCATGATCGCCCGGTCGTTCGACGACCCATGCCCCACGATGCACACCCCGCGCACACCCAGCAGCGGAGCTCCGCCGTACTCGGAGTAGTCGAGCCGCTTCTTAAAGTCGCCAAACGCCTGCCGCGACAGCAGAGCGCCCACCTGCGAGGTCACAGTAGACTTCAGCGACTCCCGCAGCAGCGAGCGAAACAGATGCGCCGCGCCTTCAACTGACTTCAGCGCCACGTTGCCGACGAAGCCGTCGCACACCGTCACGTCCGTGTTGTTGTTGAAGAGATCGCGCCCTTCCACATTGCCAATGAAGTTGATGGGGAGATTCCGCAGCAGCGGGAGCGTATCGCGCGTCAGCGCATTGCCCTTCGAGTCTTCCTCGCCGATCGACAGCAGCCCAACCCGAGGATTCGCTATGCCCAGAACGTCCCGCGCATAGATCGATCCCATCACGGCAAACTGACAGAGATTTTCGGGCTCGCTATCGACATTCGCGCCCACATCCATCAGAAAAGACGGGCTTCCCGAGATGGTAGGAAGGATCGTCGCCAGCGCAGGCCGATCGACCCCGGCCAACATCCCGAAGACCATCTTCGCCGTTGCCATCGCCGCGCCGGTGTTGCCAGCGGTAAAGAACCCCGCCGCTCGCCCTTCGCGTACCATCTTCACGCCAACGCGCATGGACGAGTCACGTTTGCTGCGAACAGCCGAAGCAGCCTTGTCCGTCATCGTGATCCACTCGGTGGCGGGCACGATGAACACAGGTAGCTTCTGCCCCTTCAAGTGCGAGCGTAGGACAGGGCGAACGATATCTTCGGGGCCAACAAGATGCACCCGCACGTCAAACTGACGGGCAGCAAGAATTGCCCCGCGAACCTCAGGTTCGGGGGCCTTGTCGGAGCCCATTGCGTCTACAACGATGTCGATTGGCATCAGCGGGCTTTATCTATTTCCACGAATCCGGGTGCCCCACATCTCGACTCTGAGATGTGGGATCGAACCGGCACGCAACCTTAGCTTGCCTGTGCGACTGCGACCACTTCGCGGCCCTTGTACGTTCCGCACTTCTTGCAGACGCGGTGGGGCAGCTTGCGCTCGTGGCAGTTCGGGCACTCGGAGGTGCCGGTGGGGGTCAGGAAGTCGTGGCTGCGGCGCTTCGCGGTGCGCTGCTTGGAATGGCGCCGTTTCGGATTAGGCATTGCAGTTCCCTTTCGGTCTGGTCCCGGAAGCGCTCATGAAGAAACGAGCGCGTCGCTTGGGATGACCATGAAAAATCAATATATGCAGCTAGTTCTTGAGCTTGATCGTGCCTGCCAGACCGGCTAGAGCATTCCACCTTGGATCGGCCGGAGCCTTCTCACAGTTGCAGGACGCGCTATTCAGATTCTGACCACAGCTCGGACAAAGTCCCTTGCAGTCCGGCGTGCAGAGCGTGCGATTGGGCAAGGAAAGAAGCACCTGCTCGCGCACGACATCCTCAAGCAAAAGACCGCTCTCTTCATAATACCCGATTTCTGTCTCGTCGACGGTAATTGCTCGCTCGCCGGACACGGCATCCGCGCTCGCAGGCCGGAAGATCAGGTCAAAGTTCCCCGAAAGTGGCACCGGAACAGGATCGAGACACCGCGCGCACAGCACCTCGAAGTTCGCGGTGTAGTCCGCCCGCAGCCGGATATCGTTCACGAACTCGTGCGATCCACGATGCTCGACGATCAGATCCGCCTGCCCGTCAACCGGCATCGCGCCGATCTGCGAGATATCGACCGCATAGTCGATCACACCGGGAGCGATGGATTCGTGAATCTGAAGCGACTCTTTTTCGAGATCGAACGGAGTGATGAGCACAGCTTTAACGGTACGGAGAATGGGGGTGCGGGTCAAATGCGTGCCTGCTCGTACGACTGCTCACTTCCCAGCTAAGCAGTCGCCCTCCAGCCCCAGGCAGAAATCCCATCACTGTCCGGTGAGTGCCTCGATGCCAATCGGCCGGGACAGAGAGGACACAGCTGCCCAAGGCTTCCGGAAACGCCGTTTTCAAGGCACGCTGTCGGTTCGGAAAATTGATAAGCTGCACTTCAGCTAAGGCGTTGAATACGAGGTCTTCACTGTTGCCCCACATAAATCCGAAACTCATCCTGTTCGTCGCGTGTTTGGGTACCTTTATCGCATCAGGATTAATGCAGAAGAGAGCCGTGGACAAGTGGACTCAGAGTACCGGACGTGCCCCTCTGATTCAGAGGGGCCGCGGAAGCTGGGCTGCCTACATGAGGGAGAACAAAGTTGATATGCCTGACGAGCTTATCAGGGTGATCTCGATCTGGAGTTGGGTCGGTCGTGCCGCCTTTGTAGTCTTGTGGATCAGCATCGTTTTTGATGTCTGGATCTTGCCACACCTCGGACAGTGATCAATAACGATGAATCTCTCCGCCCGCAAGATTGTCGCCCTCATTTCACAGTAGTCCCGTTCATTGCCGCCCGGTCGCTAAACGGTACCCTGCCGCAAAGTCGATGTTTTCGGCAACATCGGTGGCAGCGGTTAGGTTCGACAGATTAGGGGTGAGGGCAAACGAAAGAGTTCCACAGAAGAAGACCAACCGCGTAGCTCAATGCCCAGAGCAGGGCGAGCGGAAGGAGCTTCCATCTGCGCTCGAACCATCCCCACTGTTTATTGCCCTCGACCCTCCAGGCGACAACGAGGAACGCCGCACACCAACCAACAAGAACCACATTCGCTGATGTCGGCATGACACGAATTATCTATCAAGGAAGCACGTTCCACGGTTCTCCCGGAAAGTCGATGTTAGCGGCAGCTTCAATTCTCACGACGAGGACACACCGATACGCTCATCGAAGCGTTCCCGGTAAGTTCTTCCTCACAGTGATGTCCGGGCTGAATAGTCGGAACCCGCAAGCCAATCTGTCGCCCGCACCCTAAGGATTAGAGCATTCAAAGAATTAAAGCTTTTCGCATGGCCTGTCGATTGCCTCGAAGGGGGTGAAAGCACTTCGGCCACACGAGAGATGAAAAGCGGTGTGAGATCGGCAAGGAGCACAACCGAGCAGGAGGCATCCATGCACATTCATGCGAACAACAATCTGTTGCTGGCATCCATCGGGGCCGGCCGGGAGGAACTCAGCGAGATCCAAGCCAAGCGGGCAGCGGAAGTGCGGAAGAGGCTCGCGTCAGCCTCCCGCCTGGCGGACGATTCTGATTCTGAAGTCCTGCTCGGCCCCGCGCCCCGCGTCGAAGCGCGTGACTACGAGGCGGAGCCGCAATCTGGAGACGAGGACTCCTTTGGCCGCCTCTTTTCCGTCAAGGTCTAAAGGCCGTCCTAATCTTGATTCGAACGGCGAGGCTCAGCGGAACAGCCGTATCCCCGCCACGCCCTTCGCTCCCGCATCGACGCACGCCTGCGCGTTCTCCAGCGTGACCCCGCCCAGTGCCAGCACCGCTGTCGGACCCGCCACGCGACAGATTTCCGCAAGCCGCTCCAGCCCCGCGCCCGCAAGCTCTTCCCCACCCGTAAGCCGCTTCCCAAAAACCGGGCTGAAGAGAACCAAATCGGCACCCTCCCCACTCGCCCGCTCAACCTCCGCCAGCGTATGGCACGCGACACTCACGATGGCCTCGCACCCCGCAAACACCCGCCGCACCTGCTCCACAGTGAGCTGTTCCGGGCCCGATGGAAGATGTACACCATCGGCCCCCGCTGCCAGCGCCACATCCGCTCGTCCGTTCACAAGCACCCGCAAAACGGGTCCGGTTGCCCTCGCACCCTCACGCGCAGCGGTGATGATCCTCCTCGCAACGCCGATGAGTTCCTTAGCTTCGAGGTCTTTCTCGCGCAACTGGAGAAAATCGACGCCCTCCGCAGCCAGCCGCTTCGCCTGGTCAACCAGCCCGGCGAGGGGGTCGGACCCGGGCGGCAAGTTCAGCTCGTTTTGGCCGGAACGGCGATCGGTGATGGCGTATCGAAACATTACTTTTTGGGAATGCACCCTGTGTTGACCGTAAGTCCGGCCTTGGCAACTGTGTTATTTTTGGACAGTATACGAGTGGAAATCAACGTCGCCGCGTCAAAGCGGCGATAACTTCGTCCGGCCTTGAGATTCAAGCTCCGCCGGGCACTACCAGTACCCGAAGTCGCAGGTGCAGGAAGAGCGCCACACCGCATGAGTAGTGTTTACGATCTGATCGTCATCGGTTCCGGACCAGCCGGACAGCGGGCCGCCATCTACGGCGCGAAGCTTGGCAAAAAGGTCGCCCTCATCGAGATGCGAGAGGTAGTCGGCGGAGCCTGTATCAACACCGGCACCATCCCCTCGAAGACCATGCGCGAGGCCGTCCTTCACCTCTCCGGATACAACTACAAGTCCATCTACGGGATGAACTACCGGGTGAAGGAACGCATCACCATGGCGGACCTCGCCTTCCGGGTTCAGCACGTCATCAAGACCGAAGTCGACGTCACCGAAGCCCAGCTCTCACGCAATAACATCGAGATGCTCGTCGGCACCGCCAGCTTCGAGGACGCCAACCACGTCCGCGTCACCAACTCCCGCGGCAGCACCATCTACGAGACCAAGAACGTCCTGATCGCGACCGGCACCAAGCCCGCCGCTTCGGCCAAGGTGCCGATCAACGGGACGAGCATCATCAACAGCGACCTCGTCCTCGACCTGCCCTCGCTGCCCAAGACGATGATCGTGGTCGGTGGCGGTGTCATCGGCGTCGAGTACACCTGCATGTTCTCCGCCCTCGGCGTCCGCGTCACCCTGATCGAGCGCCGCCCCCGCCTGCTTGAGTTCGCTGACCAGGAGATCGTCGAAGCCCTCAGCTACCACCTCCGCGACTCGCGCGTCACCATGCGCCTGAACGAAGAGGTCGAGAGCGTCGAAGAGATGCCCGACGGCACCGTCGTCGCCAATCTCGAGAGCAAGAAGAAGCTCCAGGGCGATGCCCTTCTCTACGCCGTCGGACGTCAGGGCAACGTCGACGAACTCAATCTCGAGAAGGTCGGCGTCAAGGCCGACTCTCGTGGTCGTATCCCCGTCGACAAGGACTTCCGAACTACCGTTCCGAATATCTTCGCCGGTGGAGACGTCATCGGCTTCCCTTCGCTCGCCTCTGTCTCCATGGAGCAGGGCCGCATTGCCGCTGCCCGTGCCTTTGGCGACGAGACCGTTCTCTCGAACCCGAGCTTCTACCCCTACGGCATCTACACCATTCCCGAGATCAGCTTCATCGGCAAGACCGAAGAGCAGTTGACCGAGGAAGACGTTCCCTACGAAGTCGGAGTCGCCTACTATCGCGAGATTGCGCGGGGCCAGATTCGCGGCGATACGACCGGCCGCCTGAAGATCATCTTCCACCGCATGACCCACACGATCCTCGGCGTCCACATCATCGGCGAGGGCGCCAGCGAGCTGCTTCACATTGGCCAGGCCGTCATGGCGCTGGGCGGAAAGCTCGATTATTTCGTCGAAACCGTCTTCAACTATCCAACTCTCGCAGAATGTTATAAAGTAGCGGCTTTCAACGGGTTGAACCGTGTGAGCAAGTTCGACTAGGCACCCCGGCTAAAGTCGCACGAGCAACACTGGCAATCCGAACGGCTCTCCTAAGCGGAGTAGGGATACCTATGGCGAAGATAATTGGCGTGACCTTGGCAGAACGCGTTCAGGCGGCACTGGTAGTCGACCACAAGCTCTCCGGTCCGCTGCAATGCTTTCCAGATGATGGCGGCGAAGACGACGGCGCCCTCATCGAGATGCCCACCGACGACCTGGTCAAGATGCTGTGCGAGCAGATCACCTGCGCCGCAAAGGGGGCTACGGATATCTCCGCAGTCGGCGTCGCTCTGCCCGGATACATCCGCAACGGCGTCGTCGAAGACTCTCCGAATCTTCCCCAGCTCAAGGGCGCGCGTATCGCGGAACTCCTGACCCTCAAGCTCGCCGAGCACGGCCTGTCGAATGTCGCCGTCAACGTGATGAACGACGCCGACGGCATGGCCGCCGGTCTCGCCGCCACCCGGCAAAAGCTTGATCGCCTCATCCGCGTCTGGACCCTCGGCATCGGCATCGGCTACGGTCGCTACCCCTTCATCGAAGGCGCGTGGGAAGGCGGCCACAGCGTCGTCTCGCTCGACGACAAGGAGCGCTTCTGCGGTTGCGGCGGTCGCGGCCATGTCGAAGGCATCATGGGCCATCGCGCCATGCGCCTGCGCTTTCTTGACATGGAGCCGGAAGAGGTCTTCGAGGCCGCCAACTCCCCCAATCATCCCGACAAGCGTTGCCTCGAGTTCAAGCGCCTATGGCACAAAGCCCTGGCCGCAGCGACCGCCACCGAGATCCATCAGGAGGGCGCCGGCAAGTTCTTCATCACCGGCTTCAACGTCCGCTTCCTCGACCTCCCCATGCTGAAGGACTACCTCCAGCAGATGGTCAAGATGAGCCCCCTGCAAAGCTACTCGCTCGAGATCGTCAAAGATGATGCCGAGACGAGGGTCATCGGATCAGCAGTCTCCGCCGAGCAGGCAGCCGCGAGGGGCTGACCTGCGTTACGCCGCGACTTCGCGCTTCTTTCTGGTCCCGACAAAAAAGCTGCTCTCGAGGAACTGAAGCGCCACATCGTTTCCTGAGACGCGGACCACCTCGCCACGCCCCCAATGCGCAGGCGCACCGTTTTTGATATCGACTTCAGTCTCGGCGAAGTCGCACATGATCACGTCTCCGAGTTCCAGTGAAATCGGCTCCGCGAAGCGCAGCAGAGCTCCGTTAGAGTTCAGATTCACTGTCATCGCCGGGTTTGGCAGCGGCCAGTCCCGCAATGTAACACTCGTCCCAATTTCGATTGGAAGCCTGACCTCGGCCCTTTTTTCTTTTCTAAAGCCATTCATAGATCCAGTTCACCCTTCGTTCAACCAGCCCGCAGGCTGCATCGCTACATCCATCAAGTTATCGGCCCCGCGCGGTAAAAACATCCTCCATGCAGCTGAGAGGAGACCAACTTTTGTGGGAGTCGATATGATGTGGCGTGCTCGCTGAGCCCCAATTCGCCGTGCTCTCACGCAACTCCCGGCGGGCAGGCTGGCGCCTCGCCGCCGCTATGTTGCTCCTCGGAGTTTCAACGGCGGCGCTCTCGCAGTTCGGCGCAACCGCCAACGGCAAACCCCTGACGACGCTCGCACCCCCCGGAACCCGCGCCGTGGCCCTCTTCTTTGTCGCATCCGACTGCCCCATCTCCGACCGCACCTTCCCCGAGATGAAGCGCCTCCGCGAAGAGTTCGCCGCACGCGGCGTGAAGTTCTACTTCGTCTACCCCAACTCCACCGAGCACCTCGACGACATCACCACCCACCAACGTGCCTTTGATCCCAGCGGAGAGATTCTCCTCGATCCAAACGGCGATCTCATCCGCCTGACCCACGCCCGCGTCACTCCCGAAGCCGCCATCCTCACACCCTCTAAAGCCGGCTGGCAGTCCATCTACACCGGCAGATTCGACGACCGCTACATCCACCTCGGCCTCGAACGTCCACGGCCCACTCACATCTTCGCCGAGGAAGCCCTTAGCGCCGTCCTCACCGGCAAGGCCGCCCCGAAACCCACCGGAACCCCAGTCGGCTGCTCCATCGTCAATCCCGCCACCACCGGCTCAATGGGAAGCCATTGAACCTCCCCACCCTGACCGGCCACGCAAGCCGGGTGCCCCATCTTCGCGACGGCGTCATCGTCGCTAAGGCGGGCATTCGCGCCCGCGCGAACCGCCTCCTCCGCCCCAAATCCGTCAACCAGAGCGAAGTCCCATGCAGCGCTCCTGCATCCACCCCACACCCCGTCATCCTGAGCGAAGTCCCTCGCAACGCCTCACCGCGAGGGACGCAGTCGAAGGACCTGCATTCCGGCTCACATCACCCCGGCCGTCCTCAATTTTCCGCATTCAGAGCTTCAATCACCTTCCTCGCCCTCATCGCAACCACGCTCTCCGCCCACGCCGCTCCACCCGAGAAACCCACCTGGCGATCCCAAATCGCTCCCATCATCTACGCCCGCTGCACGACCTGCCACCACACCGGCGGCTCCGGCCCATTCCCCCTCACCACCTACGCCGATGTAAAACGTTACGCCTCGGTCATCGCTCCCGCCGTAGAGACCCGTTACATGCCACCTTGGCTCCCGGCACCGGGCCACGGCGACCTCGCCAACTCCCGCCGCCTCACCGACTCCGAACTAGCTCTCATCCGCCAGTGGATCGCAGCCGGAACCCTCGAAGGCGACGGCCCTATCCCCACCCCGCCCACCTATAACGCCGAATGGCAGCTAGGCCCGCCCGACCTCGTACTGGAGACCGACAGAGCCGTGGATGTCCCAGCGACCGGCACCGACCTCTTCCTCAACGTCATCCTCCCCAACCCCGCCAACGGCACCCACTGGGTGCGCGCCATGGAGATCAAGCCTGGCTCCCCGCGCATCGTCCACCACGCCAACGTCCTCATCGACCGTACGGCATCGCTCCGCCGCGCGCATCCACAAGACTGGCAGCAAGGCATCCCCGGCATGGACATCAACGTCGACTCCGGCGACAACTTCGACCCCGACAGCCACTTCCTCTTCTGGAAGCCCGACTCCACCGCCCTCATCGAACCCGAAGGCATGCCCTGGCGTCTCGACGAAGGCAACGACCTCGTACTGAATCTCCACCTCAAACCCTCCGGCAAGCCTGAATCCACCCGCATCCGCATAGGCCTCTACTTCACCGACAAGCCCGCCACCCGCCACCCAATGTTGTTGCAGCTTCAGCACGACGCCGCCCTCGACATCCCCCCCGGCGACCCCAGCTTCCCCATCGAAGACTCGTTGAAGCTCCCCGTAGCCGTCGACGTCCTCGGCATCTACCCCCACGCCCACTACCTCTGCAAACGCATGGAGGCCTGGGCCACCCTCCCTACAGGCGAACGCCGCGACCTCGTCCTCATCACCGACTGGGACATCAACCGCCAGAGCGTCTACCGCCTCGCGCACCCACTCCCGCTACCCGCCGGCTCCGTCCTCCACATGCGCTACCTCTACGACAACTCCGCTGCCAACCCCCGCAATCCCCACACTCCTCCCATCCGCGTCCGCGCCGGCAACCGCTCCGAAGACGAGATGGGCCACTTCTGGATCCAGGTTCTCCCTCAACCCAGCCCCACCATGACCGAAACCGAGGCGCGCGAATCCCTGGAACGCTCCTGGATGGAATCAGTCCTCCACAAGTCCCCTCAGGACCCCATCGCCCTTTACAACCTCGCCTCGCTCGACCTCGCCGCAGGCAAGCCCGCCCAGGCCGCCGATCTCTACCGCAAACTCCTCGCGGAAAGGTCAAACGATCCACGCACCCTCACCGCCCTCGGCTCGGCCCTCGAAGCCAGTGGCGACCTGCCGACCGCCCAGACCCAATTCCGCGCCGCCCACGCCGCCGACCCCACCTACGCCGACGCCACCTTCGACCTGGCGGCCCTCGACCTCCGCATCGCCACCCAAACCGAATCCTCCCCCAGCGCCGACGCCGATCTCACCGAAGCCGAATCGCTCTTCCTCCGCTTCCTCGCCGCGCACCCCAACGACCCCGACGCCGAGCACCAGCTGTCCCTCCTCTACGCCGCCGAAGGCCGCCTGGCCGCAGCGGTCGCCCACCTCCAGCGCTGGCAGTCCCTCACCCCCACCGATCCCGAACCCCACCGCGCCCTGGCCCAGGTCTACATGCAGATGGGCCAGCTCCCCGACGCCATACGGGAACAAAGATCCGTCCTCACCCTCCTGCCCAACTCCTCCAACGACTGGAGCGATCTCGGCGTGATGCAAGCCCGCTCCGGCGATAAGCCCGCAGCCCGCAACTCCCTCGAACAAGCCATCCACCTCGATCCCACCAACCAAGCCGCCCAAAGCAACCTAGCGAAACTCTGAGACTGCCGCCAATAAGCTGTCATCACGACCGAAGCGGACGCCACACCGGCTACCAAAAGAAGCGTCATCTCGACCGGAGCGACGCGCAGTGGAGAGACCCCCGCATTTCGCCTTTGTTCTTGCTGTCGCTCTGCTCGCCACCCTCAACTCGGCAGCTTCGAAAACAGCGTAGGCGTAACCTCCGCCGCGAACTCCTTGAACACCCGAACCGCCCGGGGCACATGCCGGTTACCCAGGTGCAATAGCCACAGATCGAACGTGGAAAACCTCCACTTCGGCATCACCTCCACCAAATCGCTCTTGCGCGAAAGCCCCGGCTGAAACACCGGCGGCAGCTCCCCAATCCCCACCCCCGAAAGAATCGCCGGCAAGACTCCCGCATAGTCGTTCATCGAAAGATAGGGCTGAAAGTGGATCGTCTCCTTGTCCTTCCCGTTCACATGCGTGAAGCTCCACCGGTTCTCCGGCTTCCAACGCGAGAACGCCAGCAACCGGTGCCCGCGCAGATCCTTCGGCGTCTTCGGAGCCTGGCACCCCTTCAGATACTCAGGGCTAGCCAGCAACTGGTGCCGATAACTAAGCAACTTCCTGGCAACCAGCGATGAGTCCCGCAACGCTCCGATCCGGAAGACAAGACCGATCCCATCCGCGATGTGGTCCACCAGTCTCTCCGTGATCAACACCTGGACCTTCACCTCCGGATATCTCGCCTGAAATCCATTGATCAGCGGCGCAAGCAGCGAGTCCGAAATACTTGGCGGCGCTGAGATACGCAGCGTTCCGGCAACCGTCGCCAGGTGATTCGAAGCGATATCGGAGACCGCTTCGCTCAACTGCGCCCCCCGCTGAGCATGCTCCAGCACCTCCGATCCCACATCAGTCAGCCTCAGTCTGCGCGTGGAGCGATCGAGCAGCCGCACGCCAAGTTGGTTCTCGAGCTCCGCAATGCGACGGCTCACCGTGGAGGTCGGCATCTTCAGCCGCCGCGCCGCCTCGGAGAAGCTGTTCGCCTCCACAATCTGCGCGAAGATCACCAGCGAGTTCAAATCAGCCATTCTGTGATTATCCCAAATACAGGAAAGTAATTTTCGTTTTATCCCCCTACTGGCGCGAAGCGTAAGCCGTTACAGTTTGATCTGCATCTCCCACCCACCGCTAAACGGAGCCACTTTGAATCACGAAGAAGAAAGAATCAGCAGCGTCCTTCTGAAGTACCAGGACGCACTCAACGCCTCCAGCACCGAAGCAGTCATGAGTCTCTACGCGTCCGATGGCGTCTTCATGCCGCAGCACTTTCCTTCCAGCGTCGGCTCAGATGCAGTCCGCCACGCCTACAACGCCGTATTCCAAGCGATCGAGCTCACCGTCAGTTTCACCATTGCCGAGGTGATCCAGGTGGCCCCCGACTGGGCCATCGCCCGCACCAACTCAGCAGGGACGGTCAAGGTCCACGCAACCGGCGAGACCAGCATCGAAGCCAATCAGGAGCTCTTCGTCTTCAAAAAGGATCAAGGCGCGTGGCAGATTGCGCGCTACTGCTTCTCCACCACCAATCCCCCGCGTTCTTAGCCTTAACTCGTAGCTCCTCAAGGACCCGCTATGCCCACCATGAAAGCCGCAGTCATCCGCCAGCCCGGCGGCCCTGAAGTCCTCAAGATCGAGAGCCTCCCAATCCCCACGCCGAAGCCGGGCGAAGTCCTCATCCGCGTCAAGGCCTTCGGCCTCAACCGCTCCGAGCTCTTCACCCGCCAGGGCCACTCCCCCAATGTGAAGTTCCCACGCGTCCTCGGCATCGAAGCCGTCGGCCTCGTCGAAGGCGCCCCCGGCGGAGAGTTCGCAAAGGGTGCTACCGTCGCCACCGCCATGGGCGGCCTTGGCCGCGAGTTCGATGGCGGCTACGCCGAGTTCACCTGCGTCCCCGCGAAACAAGTCCAGGAGATCAAGACGCCGCTTCTCTGGGGCATCCTCGGGGCCATGCCCGAGATGCTCCAAACCGCATGGGGCTCGCTCTTCCGCTCGCTTCGCCTCCAGAAGGGCGAGCGCCTGCTGATCCGCGGCGGGACCACCTCAGTTGGCCTCGCCGCAGCCGCCATCGCCAAGAACCACGGCGCGCTCGTCGCCTCGACGACACGCAACCCCGCCCGCGCCGACCTGTTGAAGACCAGTGGTGCAACCGACGTCCTGATCGACGACGGAACGATCGCAGGCCAGGTCCGCCAGCTTTGGCCCGAAGGCGTAGACAAGGTGCTCGAGCTGATCGGGACAACTACGCTCAAGGACTCCCTGCGCTGCACCAAAGAAGCTGGCATCGTCTGCATGACAGGCATCGTCGGCAACAAGTGGTCCTTCGACGACTTTGCCCCAATGGAGGCGATCCCCACCTCGATCTGCCTCACCTCCTACGCCGGGGAATCGTCGGACTTTCTACGCACGCCGCTTGACGATCTCGCAACGCAGGTCGCTGCCGGAACCCTGCACATCCAGATCGGCCAGACCTTCCACCTCGACGACATCGTCGAAGCCCACCGCTACATGGAAGAGAACAAGGCGGGCGGCAAGATCGTCGTCCTGACCTAGCTACTTCTGGCAGTTCGCACAGAAATGCGTGCTCCGCCCACCCACCACAATCTTCTTGATAGGAGCCCCGCAGACCAGGCAGGGCTCCCCCGTCCGCATGTAAACCTTGTGCTCCAACTGGAAGAACCCACGCACGCCATCCGCATCCACGTAGTCCGACACCGAAGATCCGCCCAGCGAGATCGCATGGGTCAGCACCGCGACCAGCGCCTCCCGCAGCCGCGCAAGCTCCGCCCGAGTCAGCCGTCCCGCCTGCCGCTTCGGCCTGATCCCCGCCCGGAACAGGCTCTCGTCCGCATAGATATTCCCAACCCCATGCAGCAATGACTGGTTCAGCAGAGCCGCCTTGATCGCAGTTTTCCGCCCGCGAAACAACGCGACGAAATCTTCCAGCGGAATCGTCAGCGGCTCTTTGCCCGGGCCGGTATAGCCCTCTTCAACCTCACTCGCCACCGAGAGCCGCCCGAACCTTCTCGCATCGACAAACCGCAGCTCCTTGCCGCCGCTCAGCCCCAATACCGCGTGCGTGTGCGGCGGCAGTGGCACCTCAGCTTCTGAGACCAGCAGCCGCCCAGTCATCCCCAGGTGCACTAGAAACTGCGTCCTCTTGCCAGCCCTGCGAAGATCGCAAACGATCGTCTTCCCCACCCGATGCACCCGCTCAATCCGGCTGCCGGTCAGCACCTCGGCGATCTCCTGCGGCGGCGACTTGAACGTCTGCGGCTTGTTGCTCGTCCACACCGACAGAATGGTCTGCCCATGCACCCTGGCATGGACACCATTAGCAACCGTCTCGACTTCGGGAAGTTCAGGCATAGATCAACACTACTTGCTCAATTGAAACAGACGCCGGTCGTAGGTGATCCTCTTTGCCCATTCAATCTTCAGCGAGTTCGCGTCCGGATGAAGCGGATTCAAGAGGTAGTTCCACGATTCCGGCGAAGGAATAGAAGGCACACGCAGCAATGCCGACGACCGGTCTGCCAACCAGGCATCTCCAATCCTCTGGGTTGAAACTGTAACGTCTGGATCGATACTCGACAGCTGATCCGGCGTGAGATCAATGCTGGCGATGCTGTCGACCGATGCGATTCTGATGAGTTGAAAGTCTTCGGGATAGAGGGCCGGATCACTGCGGAGGTTGACAAGCACTTCAATCAGCGCCACCGCTGGATGCTCGGCAAGATAGACAATCCGTTTGCCCTCACCCACAGTGTGCCAACGAGCGCTGGCGAATTCGGCACCAATTCCCGAAAGATCAGGGAACTCGCTGATGCGCCAAAGCGCCAGGGGGGCTTGCATCAGGTAAACATGCCTTCGGAGATCTGCCAGAGCATTGACTCCACGACCTTGCCTCCGGCTTCAGTCCTCAGCAGGCTAAGAGCCGTTCGATCACCCAGCCGATCGTCCTTCCCACGCAGCCACCGAAGGCTCTTCTCGCGGTTTCCGAAGACCCTCTCTGAAAAAGCAAGAATCTTGGCGAAGCGAAGCACCCGCTCGGTCTCTTCAATGGTGAGGTTCTCGTTTCGCGCCTTACGATGCTTGAGCGTGCGGTGGGGGATAACAGCGGCCATCTCGGTGAAGGTCAGGCCACTCTCGCGAAGCAGATCGAGACTCTCAACCGGCATGCCCTTCTCGACAGCCTCGGCAAAGGCAAAGCCCAAGTCGGGTGAGACGCCGATGTAATCCTTGAGGCCAGTTTGAGTAGCCATAGTAACCTCTCATGGACATTATGCCATGAGCAAGTGTGGCAGCCTGTCTAATGAGCGGTTGTGGGAGGCCATTCACGTTCCAATTCGAACTCGCCCTCAGCCTCTATCGAGATGCTCGAAGCACGAACGGTCGTGGTTGCGAACTCGTCGCTGAGCTCCATAGAGAGGCGCACTTTCCCAGAGTACCCTGCGGGAAATGGAATCAATCCATCGTCCTTCACGCTATCGACTGACAGATGACCGTCAATGGCGTACGGTTTGTGGTCTGGAATCGAGCCTCAAGAACCATCTCCGTGAAAGCCATTCTCACGCCTTGCCACCCGCTTACGCCGGTATCGATCGCAGGTCTGCCATCCGACCTGAAGACGACAGCGCGAAAGAGGATGAAGCCGGTGCCATCTGGAAATCGCTCATACTTCAGCACAACCGAGTCATGCATCTCCATTGCCGTGTTCATTCCGGATATCCCTCAAGCGGTGAGTATAAGATGAACTATGGGCGTTGAGACTATCTCGCGCACCTACCCTCCGGAGCAATTCCTCTCGTGACTCAGCGCAAATCAGCAGTAATTCTTGGTGCCCAATGGGGCGATGAAGGCAAAGGCAAGATCGTCGACGTGCTCTCGGAGAAGTTCTCCGTCGTGGCGCGCTACGCCGGTGGCCACAACGCGGGCCACACCGTCATCATCAAGGGCAAAAAGTTTGTGCTGCAGCTCATCCCCTGCGGCGTCCTCCGGCCGGAGTGCAAGGGCGTCATCGGCAACGGTGTCGTCCTCGACCCCATGGCCTTCCTCAATGAAGTTAAGAAGCTCAAGGACGCCGGCCTTCCAGTAGATGAGCAGCTCTTCGTCTCCAACCGCGCCCAGGTGATTCTCCCTTACCACCGCATGATCGAGCTCGCCGCCGAGAACGCTCCCGGCCGCACGAAGATCGGCACCACCAGCCGCGGCATCGGTCCCGCCTACGAAGACAAGATGCACCGCAGCGGTCTCCGCGTCGTCGACCTCCTGAACTCCGCTCTGCTCCGCACGCACATCCAGAACGCCTGCTTCGAGAAGAACACCATCGCCCACGCGCTCTTTGGCACCGAGCCGCTCGACCCCAAGGCGATGTACGAGGAGTACGCCCGCGCCGCCGAAAAGATCGCGCCCTTCGTCACCGACACCGCCGTCATGCTGAACGACGCCCTCAAGAATGGCGAGAAGGTGATGTTCGAAGGCGCTCAGGGAGCCCTGCTCGACATCGATCACGGAACCTATCCCTTCGTGACCAGCTCCTCAGCGACAGCAGGCGGCGCAGTCACCGGAACCGGCGTTGGCCCGACCAGCATCGGCACCGTCATCGGTGTCACCAAGGCCTACGTGACCCGCGTCGGCGAAGGCCCGTTCCCCACCGAGATCCACGACAACTCCGCCGACCTGCTCCGCGCCCGCGGCCAGGAGTACGGCGCCGTCACTGGTCGCCCCCGCCGCTGCGGATGGCTCGATCTTCCGCTGCTGCGCTATTCCAACATGATCAACGGTACGGAATGGCTCGTCGTCACCAAGATGGACGTCATGGACGAGTGCGCGGAGATCCCCGTCTGCACCGGCTACAGGATCAACGGCAAGATCACCGACGTGATCCCCGCCGACATGCGCGGCTTCGAGTCCATTCAGCCCATCTACACGACCCTCAAGGGATGGAACTGCTCCACCGAGGGCATCACGGAGTTCGACAAACTCCCACAACTCGCGCAGGATTACCTTCGCTTCGTAGAGAAGGAATCCGGCGCGAAGATCGGCATGGTCTCAACCGGCCCCGATCGCGACCAGACCATGGTGCTGCCAGAGTTCGAAGAGCTGCTCCGGAACTAAGACGGGTATAAGAGGAAATTTTATGGTGAGCTTCACAGTCCGGCTGCGTTTCGATCAAGAGCATCACGAACAGGTAACCGAGCAGCTTCGCGCCCTTACTCTGGCTTCGCGCCAGGAGCCCGGCTGCGTCAACTACGTCGCCCACTTCCTCGAAGCGGACTCGACTACCGTCCTCATCTACGAGCAGTACAGAAACGATGAAGCGCTCGAGTTCCACCGCAACACCCCGCACTTTCACCAGTACGCAATCGGCGGTTTCTACCAGTTGATGCTGGAGCGGCAGATCGAAAACCTTACCGCTATAGTCTGAGCTGCGTCAAAACGACATCCTGGCCATCGATCAGGGAAGCGGCTTTGACTACCTGACTGGGATAGGGCTACGATCCGGATACGTTATGTCTCTTGAAACTTCCGTCGAAGTGTGGGGTCGACTGAAACAGGACAGAGCCCCCGTGGAAATCGCCAGGTCAATCACCAGGTCAATCGCCAGATCGATCGATCACGGAACTAAGCGTGTACTCGCGATACTGCTGCTGGCGGTCGCAGTCCTCGGCATTGCAGGCATCGCCCACGCGCAGAACGCCCACAAAGAACACAAGCGCGACTACAAGCGCGAGATTGAATTGGTCGAGCAGCAATGGCGGACCGCTCAACTCGCTGGCGACGTCGCCACCATGGACAAGTTGCTGGCCGAAGACTACTTCGGCATCTCCAACAATGGGCAGCTGAACAACAAGACCCAGCAGCTCGAACGCCTGCAGAAACGCACCCTTGTGCTAACCAAAATCGACGTCTCGGATGTGAAAATCAAGCTCCTCGGACGCGTTGGAATCGTCACATCGCTTGCCCAGCTCGAAGGCACCAACGACGGACGGCCGCTTCAGGGACTTTTTCGCTACACGCGCATCTACAAGCGCTACCCCGACGGCTCCTGGAAGATCACCAACTTCGAAGTCACCCACGTGCCCAACAAGGGCGAACGCGGCGGCCCAACCGACTAGGCCTTCGAACACCGGCCGCGAACGGCAGCGGAATATAGCCGAGAAGCAGCCAAATGTAGCGGAGTAGCAGCGGGCTTCAGCCTGCGGTAACTGCGCCACGTTCAACGGGGCTTTAGCCCCGGAGCCGGACCACCGACGACTTCCGGCTTTCCGCTCGAAGTCGCATGCTCCTAAAGGACGGCCCGCCGAGGAGACTTCTCTGCATTCACGGCGCTTCATGCCTCCCCGAACGCCTCCCGCAACCTCTCCCAGGTCACATCCAGGCTCTCCGGCAACACCCGCGTCTCACTTAGCACCGTCATGAAGTTAGTATCCCCACTCCACCGCGGAAGCCCATGCAGATGAATATGATTGGCGACCCCCGCCCCAGCGGCCTCCCCCAAATTCAACCCAAAGTTCAGCCCATCCGGCCGATAGACCGCACGCAGGCACCTCTCGATCGACTGCGCCAGCGCCATCATCTCCCCGGCCTCGGCAGATTCCAGAGCCGCCAGCGAATCCGTATGCCGATAGGGAACCACCATCACATGGCCGGTCGAATAAGGGTAGGCATTCAGGCATATATAGCAGAAGCTGCCTCGGTGGACGACGTGCGCCGCCTGCTCGGCCTGTTTTGCCTCCATCCCTGAAGCGATCGCAAACTCGACTGCGGCGATCATATTGCAGAAGACGCACGCATGGTCGCCCACCCAGGCGTCGAGCTCGACAGGTACGCCCTTGCGAAGGCCTTTTTCGGCGCGGCTAACATAGCTATAACGCCACGGAGTCCAGAGACGATCCATAAAAGAAGGTTACAGCAGCCAATAGCCGGGAATCGTTCCCAGCAGCCCGGCTCCCCCCATCCATGCCGGGTTTTGTGAAACCCGCATCAAAATATGCTTCTTCTACCCGCAAGCCAGCGATTAACCGCCCTATTTGCATCACCGGCGCAGCGTATCCGGTTGACTACCACGAATCAGGGGCATATGCTTTTGATTGAGCTACCGCGTGTGGGATCCAAGTGCAGGCAGCCCCTCTGCAAGACATGTCCACTCTCCGATTGACATATCTGAACCCGGAATCATATCAAGCAGCCCTTCTTATCGGGAACTCCACCGATGGGCCTTGTTCCGGGATCGCAGAGCTTGAATCTTGGACCCCGGAGTGCGCATCATCATGGTAGACGACCATAATTCTGACTACAACGAAGGCAAACCCCTGAGCACTGAAATCGAACTCCTCTCGCCCGAAACGACAGTCGAGCATACCGACCTGTCACTTGAATCCACCCCTAACCCAGCCCAGCACGCCGAAGCCACCGAGACCCATGGCACAGTAGCCACCCTCGCAGCCGGTGAAGAGTCCGCAACGAGCGAAGAACCAGACTACGACGCAGCAGACTTTGCTGCCGCCCTGGCCAACTTCGATCGCGAGCAGGCTGCTGAGACGGCTGCTGCTGCCAACCTGACGACCGAAGAAGTGATCGTGACCGGTACGGTCGTGAAGATCACCGACAAGCACGTTGTTGTCGACATCGGACTCAAGTCCGAAGGTCTGATCCCGCTCGAGCAGGTTCTGGACGCCGCTGGCGTATCCAAGTTCCAGGCCGGCGATACGGTTGAAGTCGTTGTCGAGCGCGAGGAGCCGGAAGGCGGCTATCTCGTCAGCTACGACAAGGCGCAGCGGTTGAAGGTGTGGGACAAGCTCGAGCAGGCCGCGAACGATAAGGTTCCCGTCAAGGGAATGGTTCTCAGCCGCGTCAAGGGCGGTCTGACCGTCGACATCGGCATCAAGGCGTTCCTTCCCGGATCGCAGGTCGAAGTACGTCCCGTCCGCAACCTCGACGGCTACATCGGCACCGAGATCGAAGTCCGCGTCATCAAGCTGAACAAGAAGCGCGGCAACGTCGTCATCTCCCGCAAGGAACTGCTTGAGGAAGACCAGAACGCGAAGAAGTCCGTCACGCTCTCGACCCTCGAAGAGGGCAGCATCCTCACCGGAACCGTGAAGAACCTGACCGACTACGGCGCATTCGTCGATATGGGCGGCCTCGATGGCCTGCTCCACATCACCGACATGAGCTGGGGCCGCCTCACTCACCCTCGCGACCTCGTCAACGTTGGCGACGAGATCCAGGTCAAGGTCCTCAAGTTCGACAAGGATAAGCAGCGCGTCTCGCTCGGCTTCAAGCAGCTCACGCCTGACCCGTGGCTCGATGCAACTGAGCGCTACCCGATCGGTGCCCAGGTTCGTGGCCGCATTCTTTCGGTCACTGACTACGGCGCGTTCGTCGAGCTCGAGCAGGGCATCGAAGGTCTCGTCCACGTCTCTGAGATGACCTGGTCCAAGCGGATGAAGCATCCGTCGAAGATGGTCAAGCCCGGCGATGAGGTCGACACCATCATCCTGAGTGTGAACCCGAACGACCGCCGCATCTCGCTCGGCATGAAGCAACTCCAGGACAACCCCTGGGAAGCTCTTGAGGACAAGTACCCGACCGGCGCCATCATCGAAGGCCGCGTTCGCAACCTGACCGACTTCGGCGCCTTCATCGAGATCGAAGACGGCATCGACGGCCTCGTCCACGTCTCGAACCTGAGCTGGACCAAGCGCATCAAGCATCCCTCTGAAGTTCTGAAGAAGGGTGAGAAGGTTCGCGCGATCGTCCTCGGTGTAGAGCCGGAGAACCGCCGCCTCTCGCTCGGCGTCAAGCAGCTTCAGCCGGATGTCTGGGACACGTTCTTCGCCCAGCACCGCGTTGGCGACGTCATCAAGGGCAAGATCCTTCGCACCGCGCAGTTTGGAGCCTTCGTTGAGATCGCTGAAGGAGTCGAGGGCCTCTGCCACGTCTCTGAAGCAGCCGATGCGACCGGCAAGCCGGTTGCGCTCGATGTTGACTCAGAGCACGAGTTCAAGATCGTCAAGATGAACCAGGAAGAGAAGAAGGTTGGCCTCAGCATTCGCGCAGTCGGCGAAGAAGCCAGCCGCGCCGAAGTGGAGAGCTACAAGGAGCGCGAGAAGTCGCCGAAGGGATCGGGCAACTCCGGATCTTCGTCTTCCTCCTCGTCTTCAAGCAGCAGCACCACTCTGGGCGACCTGATCAACTGGAAGAAGTCCGAACGCGAGTAATTGCACTCCTGCGCAAAGGTAAAGGCCATCCCG
Source organism: Granulicella aggregans (assembly GCF_014203275.1). Lineage (GTDB taxonomy): Bacteria > Acidobacteriota > Terriglobia > Terriglobales > Acidobacteriaceae > Edaphobacter. The sequence goes on along the minus strand of NZ_JACHIP010000004.1, from coordinate 246,432 downwards.
ATTGGGATGGCCTTTACCTTTGCGCTAACAAACGATATCGGGAAAGCAAGCAGGAGTCTTGGAACCTGCCTCGAAAGACATCATCCTGTCCGGACAAGAACAAACACGTCGTCTTGACCCAAGCAGAGATGACACGTCATCTCGACCGACCAGCGGGAGTGGAGAGCCCCCCGCATTTCGCTCTTGACCCGTCTTTTGCTGGCGACTCCCTGCCGGCAACCTCAGGCAGCGTCGGTGGAGCGCGACGGCAGAACCCCGGGCCATGCCGTGGTCGTGTTCATCTTGGCCGAAGCCCGGCGCATGATCTCAATCTCGGCAGGAGCAAGCATATCCGGCGGAAGCCCCGCAATCGCGACATGCCCAGGGCTGTCACCCAGGACCTCTGAGATCTGGTTCCAGCGCAGGAACGGCGAAGTGGTGGGCAGCGTGATCAGGCGGCGCTTCGGCTCCGGCATCGCAAAATAGATCGTCCAGGTGAGGAGAGTGAGGCAGATCGCCCCACCGCTGATCAAACTGAATGCACCGTACATGCTGGAGTTGACATTGTTGATCCAAGCGGACTGGACCATATCCGTCGTCGCCATCACACCCAAGCCCAAACTTACGCCAAAGATTCGGCTGCGATAAGACAGCCCCATCGGACGGATCGCGAAACAGACGAACAGCAGCAGACAGAGAATCAGGATGCTCTGCGTGCGCTGCATCTGAGAAACGAATCCGATGAGGTAGTTAACCTTTGTAATGTGAGGAGCGAATGCGGAACCCAGGGCGACGAGGACAGAGATTCCTGCCACCCATTTGAAGACCAGCATCCCCAAAGTATGAAGCCCCTTCAAGGGAGCCATCGCGAGGCGATACATGCTGCAGATCACGATCAGCATGAAAACCGATTCGACCGCAAATGCCGTCCAGTACGTGTAAAAGTAATACACATACGCTGTCTTCGTGCTGATCACCGAACCGCCGAGGGAGTCTATCGTCCACTCGGCGGTGAAGAAAGCTACTCTTGCAAGTAAAAGGGTCGCCAGATAACCGTAGGACTTGACCGCTTTCGCCCGAAGCAAGGCCGCAACTGCAATCAGGCAAAGGAGTGGATCGCAATACCCTAACAGTTTGACCGCGTGCGCGAGTGTCATGCGTAGCTCTCCTCACAGCATTTCGTAAAGCAAGTCTACGCGAGGCTGTGAGGGAAACGGTACTTTTTTTAGCTTACTTACCCTTATTCGCAGCCATGCCGCAGTCAGTGGTTCCATCTGGCGGGCAGGTCGGAACGGGCATGAAGGACGAAGAGGTCATCGACGAAGCGGCGATCGTGCGGGCGGAGGCAGACGAAGTCTTGGTGGAGGCTGCGGCACCGGTGAGGGCGAGGACGACGACGAAAGCGCGGACGATGTTCTTCATGGTGTAGCTCCTTATGGGTAGGGTCAAACAAAAGTTGTAGACAAACTCAATATTCAGAAGATAAGATCGTATCGTCCATAAGTCCAATAAAATCATATATATAGCTGAATAATTAACGCCTGCGATTACTAACGTAATGCCACCATCGCGCCATGGCGAAACTTTCCATGAACCGAACCGCGCGCGCGTTGCACGGATTCACAAGCACGAAAAAGGCCACCCGGATTAGCGGGTGGCCTTATGTTGCTAGAGGCTTTTAATTTTCGGAGTCGACGAGTGAGCGATCGCTCAGATATCTATGCCTCGACCGGAGTTTCGACTGAAGTCGCCTGGGGTGCCGTCGCAGGCTTCTTCACCACCGGCTCCAGCTTCTTCGAAGGAGCGATAATGGCGTGCAGCGTGGTGCCTTCCATGCGTGGCATGAACTCCACCAAACCAGCATCGCCGATATCGAGGATCAGCCGGTTGATAATCTTGTAGCCCAGATCGCGGTGAGCCATCTGGCGCCCCTTGAAGCGCAGCGACGCCTTCACCTTGTCGCCTTCGCCGAGGAAGCGGACGGCCTGGTTCTTCTTGGTCTGGTAGTCGTGCTCGTCGACGGTCACAGAGAACTTGACCTCCTTGACGACGATCACCTTCTGCTTCTTACGCGCCGCGCGTTCGCTCTTGTCCTTCTCGTAGAGGAACTTGCCGTAGTCCTGGATCTTGCAGACCGGAGGCACGGCATTAGGAGATATCTCGACAAGATCGAGCGACTTTTCGCGCGCCATCTTCAGGGCATCGAACGGAGCCATGACGCCAAGCTGCTCGCCATTTTCGTCAATGACGCGGATCTCGCGAGCGCGTATACGCTCGTTGGTACGGATAAAAGACTTCGCGGAACGCTTATCAATCGGTGGAATAATTTGCCTCCACAGCCGAGCCCGCAGGCTGGCCATGCGTGGTTGAGATTTAGGCGCACCCACTTCAGGTTGCACCGCACACTAAAGTGTAGCATTCGGTACGTCCCGCCACAGGTTACCGACAGTCGAAATGCCCGCAAAGACACGGCCGCTGGCAAGGCCACAGGAATGCAACGATTGGACATTTGGGCGAAGAGACGGGCAAGATGAGAAACGCCGCTAAATCACGCGCCAAAGCGCGTAGCAGGCGAAGGGCTTGAGAAAGGTCAGGAAATGAAACGCAGGATCCTGCTTGTAGATGATGAAGTAGCCGTACTGTTGACGCTGAAGGCAGTACTTGAGATCAGCGGCTTCGATGTAGATACCGCCGCATCGGCCCGCGAGGGCAAGGCCAAGCTTCGCAAGTTCGAGTACAGCATGGTCATCACGGACATGCGCATGGAGAGTGAAGACGCCGGCGTCGACGTAGTAAAGGCCGCCCGTGCCGCCGCCTACAATCCCGCCATTGCCCTGCTCACCGCGTTTCCCACCGACGAAGATGGCTGGCAGTACACCGGCGCCGACAAGATGCTGGTGAAGCCTATGCAGACCCGCATCCTGCTGCAGCAGATCGAGAAGCTGCTCGAGACTCACGAAGCCAAGAAGGCAAAGGCGACGGGCGTTGTTGCAGTCCCGGTAAAGGCCGTGCGCAAGTCCGCGCCGAAGAAGGCAGCGTCGAAGCGAGTCGGAACCACCAAGCCAAGTCCAAGGAAATAAAGCCGCTTCCGCCACCAGCGAGTGTAGTACATCAGAAACCCTGGCCGGCCCTAACAGTTCGGGTGCCCCATCCATACTCGCGTCGTTTGCGAGGATGGGTGGGACGTACGCGGCTGGGATAACCGCCGCCCTGTCTGACCCACGCCACCAAGCCACTCGCTAGCCAGCGGAAAACTCCCGCAAGGTCTTACTTTGCTGTGTGCGCCTTCACAAACTCGCGCAGCGCCAGATTGATATTCAAGGCCTTCTCCACGCCGCCATCCAGCATCCGCAGCCAGTCAGACGCCGGCTCCTTTAGCTCCACAGTCCCCAGCAGATAGCTGGTCTGGACCAGGATCTCCAGCGCGTTGCTCAGGTCGTGCGCCAGCTTGCGGATTCCCAGCGCCACCTCCTCCGGAATCATCTCCTTCGTTTCGGCAGAGGGCAGGGGCATGTTCGAGTCAGTCATGGAGGCCACTTTCTGTTCGGAAGTTCTTCGCAATCAATTGAACGCGAGTTCAGTGTAGGCGAGCGGAGCCTCAATTGACAGCACCGGCAGGGTTTGACACACTAGAGGTTCACGGTTGAAGGCTTCAGCACTTTGCTGAGACGCTTTTACAGCGTGCCGTAGTGGCGGAATTGGCAGACGCGCATGGTTCAGGTCCATGTACTCGCAAGGGTGTGGGGGTTCGAGTCCCCCCTTCGGCACCAAAGATTTTTCTCTCCAGCTTCAAACCCGTCTCGATTCAGAAGACAAGAGCGAAGGCATGGCGACCCAGCTTGACCAGATTCTGGCGCGAACCGCGCTCGATGTAGCAGAGCGTAAGGCAGCAGCCGATCTTCCGGCCCTCGAGCGCCGGGCCGCAGCCCACCAGCCGCGCGGATTCGCGGCAAGCCTCAAAGCCATCTCCGAAGCAAAATCTCATCCCGCAGTCATTGCGGAGCTAAAGAAAGCCTCGCCCTCTCGCGGTGTGATCCGCCCGTCATTCGACCCCGAGCCGCTCGCAAGGGCGCTCGAAGCCGCCGGAGCCGGTGCGTTATCCGTACTGACCGACGAACCCTTCTTCCAGGGCTCTCTACGCAATCTTGAAATAGCCTCTGCGGCAACATCGATCCCCTGTCTGCGCAAGGACTTCATGGTCGACCCCTTCCAGGTCCTCGAAGCCCGCGCCTCGAACGCCGACGCGATTCTTCTCATTGTCGCCGCGCTTACCGACGCCGACCTGAAGCTCCTGAGCACCGAAGCCTACGCCTACGGCCTGGACGTCCTCTGCGAAGTCCATGACCGCAACGAACTCGACCGCGCCATCCAGATCGGCTGCCAGATGATCGGCGTCAACAGCCGAGATCTCCGCACCTTCGTCATGCACCCGGAGATCCAGGTTGAGTTGGCCGAGACCATCCCCTCGAACGTCGTCCGCGTCGCCGAGAGCGGCATCAAGGGCCGCGAAGACATCGACCGCCTCACCACTGCCGGCTATGACGCCTTCCTCATCGGCGAGACTCTGATGCGAGAGAGCGATCCCGGAGCAACGCTCAGTGCCCTGCTCGCCCGCGAAGCGGCAGTCCTGGCGTAGCCCCATGTGGATCAAGATCTGTGCCAACACGAACCTTGAAGACGCCCTCCTCGCCGCTGAGCTAGGTGCCAATGCCGTCGGCTTCGTCTTCGCGCCCAGCAAGCGCCAGGTGACCCCTGCGCAGGTTGCTGCGATCACACCGCATCTGCCTTCTACACTCGAAAAGATTGGCGTCTTCATGACGCGCGACGAGCAAGAGATCGTCGAAACGTTCCGCCTCACCGGCCTGACCGGCGTGCAACTGCACGGCGGCCTCGACCTTGATCTCGCGCGTGATCTGCGAAAAGAGCTTGGCGACGCCGTCACGATTATCCAGACGATTCACTGGACCGTCGATGGCGAAGCCAACAATGCGGAAGAGGTTCGCAAACAGTTGCGGAAGATCGCCCAGGAGGCGGCCATCGACAGCGTCTTGATCGACTCGAAGAACGCAAAAGGCGCGGGCGGAACCGGCGTCAGCTTCGATTGGGCCGCAGCGCGCGAAGCGTTGGCGGATTATTCAGGCAAGCTGATCGTGGCAGGCGGTCTGCGCCCGGAAAACATAGCTGCGGCCATCGCCGCCTTGAACCCCTGGGGTGTTGATGTCGCCAGCGGAGTCGAGGCGGCCCCAGGACAAAAGGATCGCGAGAAGCTGCTGCGCTTCATTGCAGGCTCTCAGCCTAGATAACATTTACTGTAGGCGCGCAGCCCATCCCTTGGGGCATCAAGCCCAAATCAGTAATTCGTGTAGGCTGTAAGCGTCAGTCTCAAATAAAAATTCTGAAATCCAGTCATAAGGCACGAAATGATTTCGGATCTGGACACGTTACGCAGAGCTATTGAACAAAACCAGATTGTCCCGTGCTTTCAACCCCTTACGGCGTTGCGAAGTGGCAAAATTACGGGTTTTGAGCTTCTCTCGCGGTGGCTGCATCCGGACTGGGGCCTCGTCCTCCCGGAAAACTTCATCCCCCTGGCTGAACAGAACGGCCTCATCTGGGAGCTTACCCAGCAGGTCATGAGCAAAGCCTTTGCCGCGGCCTCACTGCTCGCCAGCCCCCTCTTGCTCTCGGTAAACATCTCCCCTCTCCAACTCCGCGATGCCACGCTGGTAAACGGAATTCGCGACCTCGCTGAGGCCGGAGACTTCCCCCTTGACCGCCTGATGATTGAGATCACCGAGAGCGCCATGGTCACCGATCTCAGTCGCGCCCTTGTCGTGGCAAATGAGCTCAGAGCCATGGGCTGCAAACTCGCGCTCGATGACTTCGGCACCGGATACTCCAGCCTTGCCCAACTACAGGTCCTTCCTTTCAACGAGTTGAAGATCGACCGTGTCTTCATCAATGCCATGATGAAGACACGTGAGAGCCGCAAGATTGTGGCCTCGATCATTGGCCTGGGACACAGCCTCGGACTGGTAACAGTCGCCGAAGGTGTCGAAACGGAGGCCCAGGCCGACATGCTGATCTGGCTCGGCTGCGAACAAGCGCAGGGCTGGCTCTACGGTAAGGCTGTACCAATCGACGAGATCACGGGCTTCGTCGTCGCCGCCCCTCGCCCCATCTCTCCCGGAATGGCAAGCCCAGGCGAGGGTTGGGCAAGCTCCAACCTGCAGGCGCTTCCCGCCCAGCGGCTCTCCCAGCTACAGGCGATCTACGATGGAGCTCCTGTAGGCCTGTGCTTTCTCGACCGCAATCTGCGCTACATCAGCCTCAATCAGCGGCTCGCGGATATCAATGAGATTCCTTTGGTGGATCACATCGGCAAGACCGTGGCCGAAGTGCTGCCAGAGCTCTTTCCCCGCATCGAGGCGTACCTGGCTAGAGTGCTGAAGGGAGAATCCATATCCGAAACCGACATCTCCATTCCACCCAAAAGCGATAACGACTTGGAGAAGACACTCCGGGTGACCTACTACCCCGCCTTCGACGAAGCGGACGAGGTAATCGGCATCTCCGTGGCGGTGCTGGATGTCACGGGCGAGAAAAACGTCGGAGACCTGCCCATGGCGGGTGCAGGTTACGCCACGGCCCTGGCGAACCAGACTACCGTGTTGACCAACGCTGTAGACGCTCTGGCGCAGACCGTTCAAGCGAGTTCAGGCTGGGTGCGCAGCATTCAGGAGATCAAGGCCTATGCGCGCAACCTCGGTTGGATGGAAGCTCTGCATCCGGATGACCTGGAACCCACGATTAACACGATCAAGGCCGCGCTCGAGACCAAAGCGCCCGTCGACATCGAATACCGCGTAGGCGACTTCGAAGATAAGTGGAAGTGGATGCGCTCCAAAGGCGTGCCACGGTTCGGACCGACGGGCGAAGTCGTTCGCTGGTACGGCACCGTGGAAGAGATTCACGATCTTAAAGTCAAAGCAGACCAGCAGATGCCGGGAAGATCGAGTAATCCCGGAACCTGAGATCGATTCTGTTGTTTGGATCAGTTTGGGATGGGGGTGAAGCTGGCCGGGCCCGGCCTGTCGAAACACGCGGAATATCCGCGAAAAAACGTTAGTGATTAGTGGTGCGGCTGCGACTCATGAATACGCGCGTGGGGAGCGCGATCGTGCATCGTCGAACCATGCTGGTGAACGCTGGGTGTCTGCGTACGGGCCACTGCGAGTACGGGACTAACGCCAGCAACCAGTGCGAATACGAGTGCAATTCTCAGTTTCATATTCTCCTCCATTGCTGCAGATAGGACGCGCGAACGTGATGCTCGGATTCATGATTTTGTTGTGCGGGCCCATAGAAATTCGTTACAGAATCTCAGAAATTTGTTTCACTCCCACAAAATTTCAGCCAGGTGAGCTTGCGAGACTATTGGCGAGGAGTGTATCGTCGACTTCAAGATGACTTTTGCCTCCAGCCGCTTTAGCTTTACCTCCCGCTACTGGCGCTCCTTTTGGAGCCCGGACGCGGCATCGGCGGAGTAGCTTCATCTGAGACACGAGTAACGCTTCAGTTGAATCGACATCCACACGAGCCGCGACCCTAAAGGTTGCGGTTTTTCAGTTTTAGACCTGCATTTTTTGATTTGGTTTAGAGGAACTTCTGATGAGCGTTGCAGCAGCGATAACGGAAGAGAAAACGTCCCCAGCCCAAGCTACGGCCGGTCGCTTCGGGGCCTACGGCGGACGCTACGTACCCGAGACCCTGATGGCGGCACTCGAAGAGCTCGAAGTGGCCTATGCCGCCGCGCAGGCCGACCCCGCATTCCACGCCGAGCTCAATGGCCTGCTCCACACCTACGCGGGCCGCCCCACGGCGCTCTACTACGCCAAGCGCCTCAGCGAGACCCTCGGCGGCGCAAAGATCTACCTCAAGCGCGAAGACCTTCTCCACACCGGCGCCCATAAGATCAACAACGCCCTCGGCCAGGGCCTGCTCGCAAAGCGCATGGGCAAGCAGCGCATCATCGCCGAGACCGGCGCGGGCCAGCACGGCGTCGCTACCGCCACCGTCTGCGCTCTCCTCGGCCTCGACTGCGTCATCTACATGGGCCAGGAAGACATGCAGCGCCAGGAGCCCAACGTCTACCGCATGAGGCTGCTCGGTGCAGAGGTCCGCGGCGTCACCGGCGGCTCCGCTACCCTGAAGGACGCCATCAACGAGGCCATGCGCGACTGGGTCACCAACGTCCGGTCCACCTACTACGTCCTCGGCAGCGCCCTCGGATCGCACCCCTACCCGACGATGGTCCGCAACTTCCATCGCGTCATCAGCATCGAGGCGCGCCAGCAGATCCTCGAGGCCGAAGGCAAGCTACCCGACGCAATCATCGCCTGCGTCGGCGGCGGATCGAACGCCATCGGAGCCTTCTACGAGTTCCTTCCCGATACCAGCGTCGAGTTGATCGGTGTCGAAGCCGGCGGCCGAGGCACGGGCCTTGGCGAACACGCCGCCCGCTTCCAGAAGATCGGCGGAGGCACCCCCGGCGTCCTCCAGGGCACGTACTCCTACGTCCTGCAGAACGACGCCGGACAGATCTCGAGCACGCACTCGGTCTCAGCGGGATTGGACTACGCATCTGTCGGCCCGGAGCACGCGATGCTCCACGATTCGGGCCGCGCAAGCTACGTCTCGTGTTCCGACGATGCGGCCCTCAAGGCCGTAGTGACGCTCTCACGCACCGAGGGAATCATCCCCGCTCTTGAATCGGCCCACGCGGTGGCAGAAGCGATCCGCATCGCGCCAACCCGCTCACAAACAGACATCATCATGGTCAACCTCTCAGGACGCGGCGATAAGGACATGGGGATTCTCGCGCGAGAACTTGATCTGAAGGGAGCTTCAGACGTCTCCTAAACCATGGAAGCTGAGGATAAGCCCAAATGTATTCACCAGAATTAGAAGGCAACGAACAATTCCAGTTGATGGGTTTCCCACCGTTCCCACGGGCTGTCTTCATCGAGTCCCAAAGGATTGACGCGTGCATGGATTACGCTCTACGGAATCATGGGGGACGCATCGCGATTACTCCGCTCGGCGGATTCGAGCTCCCAGATATCTCTTTCCTTTCACGTTTTCCATGGGTCGAGGAACTCCATATCCAACATGCTGACATGATCGACATCTCCAGCGTCGCCGCTCTCGGACACCTTCGCTACCTTCTCATTTCAGGGAGAGCAAAGCAGCCGCTCGACTTAGCGAACTTTCCTTTACTGAGAGAACTTCGAGTTCAGTGGTGGCCGAAATTGCGACTCGGTGAATCACTGTCATCATTACGGACACTATCCTTGAGCAATTACTCTCCCGCGAATCGCGATCTCTCTGGTCTGCCCGAAATGCCGCATCTCGAGGATCTGGATCTGGTTCAATCGCGCAATCCGACGCTTTCAGGGATTGGTCGCTTCACAAGTCTCAAGAGGCTGACGGTGGATTATTTTTCTAAATTATTCGATATATCTGCGCTCAGCGCCTTCGCGGACGGCGTTCTGGAAACACTGGAATTTGGGAATTGTCCAGCACTCGCGCACCATGATCAGGTGAAGGTCATTCGGTCGCTAAAGCGACTGGCATTTAATAAATGTGGAGAGATTACTTCTCTCAAGTTTCTAGGCGAATTGCAGGCATTGGAGAGCTTTTCCTTCGTGCGCACAAACATCGGCGACGGTGATCTGACACCCTGCTTGAAGCTTCGGTTTGCAGGATTTTTGAACAAGCGTCATTACTCTCATCGAAGCTCTGACTTTCCCGACGCGGGCGTTTCGGCGATCTGAATCCGCAAGATGCCTACCGCACCATGAATGAAACAACCGCACGGCTGAAGGCAATACTGAGATTGGAAACCATTATCTATGGCGATTAAATTTGAAAAGAAACCCGGCATCGTCGCCTACCTAACCACCGGCGACCCCGACCTCAACACCACCCGCGACATCGCCCTCGCCGCCATCGACAACGGTGCCGACGTCATCGAGCTCGGCGTCCCCTTCTCCGACCCCCTCGCCGACGGCCCCGTCATCCAACGCGCCAGCGAACGCGCCGTGGCTCGCGGCGTCCGCCTCACCGACGTCTTAGTCGTCGCGAAGCAGATCCGCGAAGCCCGCCCCAACGCCGGCCTCGTCCTCTTCTCCTACCTCAACCCAGTCGTCCGCATCGGCATCGAACCGCTTTGCCGCGAGGCCGCCGACGCCGGCATCGACGGCATCCTGCTCACCGACATGATCGTCGAAGAGGCCGACGAATATCTCGAAGCTCTGCGCGCCAACCAGCTCGCGCCTATCTTCCTCGCCGCGCCCACCAGCCCCGACCGCCGCTTGAAAGCCATCGCCGAGGCCAGCCTCGCCACCGGCAAACCCGGCTTCGTCTACGCCATCTCCCGCGTCGGCATCACCGGCACGCAGACCCAGGTAGCCGACGACGCCGAAGACCTCGTAACCCGCCTGCGCCAGTTCACCAAGCTGCCCATCGCCGTAGGCTTCGGCATCTCGAACTCCATCCACGTTGCCGCCGTAGGCAAGTTCGCCGAAGCAGCTGTCATCGGCAGCGCAATCGTCTCGCTCATTGAGAAGACCCCGCCCGAGGAGGCAGCAACTGTCGTCGGCAGATTTATCTATAAGCTCCGCGATGGCGCAGGCCCATCACAACAATCGGGCATCCGCGCTGCATATCGGTAAGCAGGTATCCCAGTATGATGGGCGTTGCGGATTTCAACCTTCAACGTAGAGGGATAGTGGCAAATGAGTGAGACAGGGAGCACAGAGTTGGAGCTGGCAGACTGGCGAACCAAGATCGATGCAATCGACGAGCAGATCGTGAAGCTCATCAGCGAACGGGCAGCGGCAGCAACCGCCATCGGCGAAATCAAGCATCGCAGCGGCCTCGCAGTCTATGAGCCGCAGCGCGAACAGAACGTCTTCGACCATGTGAAGCGAGTGAACCCCGGCCCGCTGCCGGACCAGGAGATGCAACACATCTACGAGCGTCTGATCGATGTAATGCGGTCGCTGCAGAAGAAGAGGTAGCAACAAGATTCAGTTTCATAGAAAGAACCGCAAGGGACTAATTAGAAAGAAAGCAAGGACGCGGCAAATGATCGTAGCGATGCAGGACCAGGCTTCCGACGAAGCCATTCAAAATGTGATCGAGCGGATGGTTGAGCTCGGGTTCAACGTTCACCGCACCACCGGCTCGGTGCAGACCATCCTCGCGGGTGTCGGCACACCCAGCCACTTCGATGTGTCGGAGTTCAAGGTGCTGACCGGCGTCCACGATGCCTACCGCATCTCCTCGCCGTACAAGCTGGCCGGTCGCAGCTTCCGCCCCGAAGGCACGCGCATCACCTTCCCCAACGGCGTCGTCGTCGGTGGCGAGGAAGTCATCATTATGGCTGGCCCCTGCTCGGTCGAAAATCGCGACCAGATCCTCACCTCCGCCCGCCAGGTCGCCGCAGCCGGAGCCCAGTTCCTCCGCGGCGGTGCCTTCAAGCCGCGCAGCTCGCCCTACAGCTTCCAGGGCCTCGGCCTCGAAGGCCTCAAGCTCCTCCGCGAAGTCGCCGATGAGACCGGCCTGCTCGTCATCACCGAGGTCATGGAGATCTCGCAGATCGACGTCATGCTCCCCTACATCGACTGCTTCCAGGTAGGCGCACGCAACATGCAGAACTTCAATCTCCTCCGCGAACTCGGCTACGTCCGCAAGCCGGTGCTGATGAAGCGCGGCATCGCCGCCACCATCGAAGAGGTCCTCCTCTCGGCCGAGTACATCCTCTCCGGCGGCAACTACGACCTCATGCTCTGCGAGCGCGGCATCCGCACCTTCGAGACCTACACCCGCAACACCATGGACGTCTCCGCGATCCCCGTCCTCAAGAAGCTCACCCACCTGCCCGTCTTCGCCGACCCCTCGCACGGAGTAGGCATCCGCGACCTCGTGCCCCCAATGGCCCTCGCCTCAGTAGCCGCCGGTGCCGACGGCCTACTGATGGAGATGCACCCCAACCCCGACAAGGCCATGTCCGACGGCGCACAATCACTACGTCCAGAGCAGTTGACGGAGCTGGTGAAGAAGCTCAAGCAACTCGCGCCAGTAGTAGGCCGGACTATCGCCGAAGGTGTGACCGCAACGGCCCCGGCCAAGTAGTCGCGAGACGAATGATCCAGCGAATCGTCATCATCGGCACGGGCCTGATCGGAGCATCGACAGGCCTCGCCCTTCGTGCAGCGAAATTCACCGGCACGATCGCAGGCTTCGACGCAAGCGGAACAGAACTCGCAGCAGCGCTCGAAAATGGCGCAATCGACACCGTCCTGCATAGCCGCGCCGAGACGATTACCGCTTGCGAGAGCGCCAGCGTAGTCATTCTCGCCGTTCCCGTCCTCGCCATCCTCGACTGGATGCACCTTCTCGCACCGGTCCTCAAACCCGGCCAACTCATCACCGACGTAGGCAGCACCAAACTCCAGATCACCGACGCCGCCACGCGGCTCTTTGCAGGAGTACAGGCAGCGACGTTCCTCCCCGGCCACCCCATGGCTGGCAAAGAGTCCGGCGGCGCAGCCCTCGCCGAGGCCACGCTCTTCCACAACGCGATGTGGCTCTGCACGCCACCCACGGAACGTGAGCCTTCAGCCATCGAGCAGGAATGGCGCAGCTGGATCGCCAAATTCGGCGCACGCACACTCGATCTCGAAGCCGCCCATCACGACGAACTCTGCGCCTGGGTCAGCCATCTGCCGCAGATGCTCTCGACCGCCCTCGCCGCGCTCCTCGAAGACACCTTCGGCAACGATCCCGCGCGCCGCGCCGAGATCGACGCCATCGGCGGCCGCGCCCTACGCGAGATGACACGCCTTGGCGCGAGCCCTTACAGCATGTGGCGCGACGTAGCCCTCTCCAACACCGATCCCGTCGCCGCAACCCTGCTCGCACTCGAACAGCGACTCCAGCACATTCGCGAGAACCTCAAGACTCCCGAGTTGCGCGAAGAGTTTCTGCTGGCCAACAAGTTCCGTGAACGACGGTAGGCTAAGCTCCTCCGCGCCGGATGAAGCTACGATCCAGCCGCACCGCAATCGCAATCGCCACAAGATAAGCGACGACATCCCACCACGAAAAGTACCGGCCCAGCAGCAGCGATCCCGCGAGCGTACGCCGGAACGCATCCAGCACCGACTCATGGTAGAGCTTGAAGAACTCCACCAGCGCCGCGATGACAGCGACGAAGATGCCAGAAGTAAGCGCGCTCCACACCGGTGCAAGCGCAGCGACGATCCAGTAGATCATCATCGCCCACAGCATCGATCCGCCATACTTCACGATCACGTAAGGCAAGCCCATGGGGACGCGGCGCAGCACGAGGCCAAGAACGATGGTCAAGATAAGCAAAGCGAGATAGGCAGAGCGGCGGGGATTGGTAGAGGATCGCATGCGTGTTCTAGATACATGCTAACAATGCCCGCTACGCGCGGGGCGGTCACTTCGTGACGCGTATTGGGCTTCGCGTAGTGCTCGCGCTGCTCGCCAAATAAAGTCTATGCCGACCAAAGGAAGGCCCATGCAAAGCGGTATACAAGTCACGAAGTGACCGCCCCGCGCGCAGCGGGCCTTTTTGTCTTTCCAGTAATCTAAACAAGCATGAAGCTGACCATAGCAGCGATCCGTTCCGGCACCGACCCCATCGGCAAGCTGCCCCACGCCGCCTTCCATCGCTGGCTTGAAGATCCCATCTACTGCCAGAAGTGCGACGCCGCCTACAACCTCGTCGTCCCATGGGACGACGCCGTGAGCAAATTCTTCGAAGACCAGTCGCGGCCTTTGATCATGCTGCTCCGCAAAGCCGTACAGCTTGGCCACGGCAACAACCACCGCGTCTCCCACTTCGAGACCTCAGGCGTTGTCGTCCGCAGCATCACGTCCGCGAACTGATGCGAGGCAAGGCCGCTTCACGTAACATCGGAAGATGATCACCGAAGCCACCAGCATAGGTCTAGACGACGTCCTCGCAGCACGGGAGCGGCTGCGTGGCTCGATTTATTACTCCCCCTGTCCGCATTCGGTGATGCTCTCCGCCCAGACCGGGCAGGAGATTTACCTCAAGCTCGAAAACCTGCAGATGACGGGCAGCTTCAAGGAGCGCGGCGCGCTCAATCGCATTGCCCTTCTGACGCCGGAGCAGGCCAGCCGTGGCGTCATCGCCGCAAGCGCAGGAAATCACGCCCAGGGCGTCGCCTACCACGCAACCAAGCGCGGCATCCGCGCACTCATCGTCATGCCTCTCGCAACCCCGCTGGTCAAGGTGACGGCGACTCGAAACTTCGGCGCGGAAGTCCTGCTCCACGGCGCGAACTACGACGAAGCCTGTGAAGAGGCGACACGGCTCTCGGCAGAACAGAACCTCACCTTCATCCATGCCTTCGACGACCCAGCCGTGATGGCCGGCCAGGGCACCATCGGCCTCGAGCTGCTCGAACAGATCCCCGAGCTTGAGGCAGTCGTAGTGCCCATCGGCGGCGGCGGCTTGATCGGCGGAATTGCCTGCGCCATCAAGCAATCGAAACCCTCCGTCCGCGTCATCGGCGTGCAGACCTCGCGCCTGCCTTCGATGCAGATCGCCATGGAACAGGGCCACCCTGTCACCATCGATCCTTCGACCACGATCGCCGACGGCATCGCCGTCCGCCGCGCAGGCGAAGTGAACTTTCCCGTAGTCCAGCAATATGTGGATGAAATCGTCACCGTCGATGAAGACGAAATCGCCTCCTCCATCCTCGTCCTGCTCGAACGCGAGAAGACGCTCGCCGAAGGTGCGGGTGCTGCGGCTCTTGCCGCACTGCTGCAGAAAAAAACTTCGCTCTCTGCTCGCTCGCTGCCGGCTCACACGGCTGTTCTCGTCTGCGGCGGCAACATCGACGTCACCCTACTCTCCCGCATCATCGAGCGCGGTCTCGTGCAGGATGGCCGCATGATCCGCCTGCGCATCCACTTGCTCGACAAGCCCGGAGCGCTCGCGGAACTCACCGCCCTGATGGCGAAGTATCGCGCCAACATCGTAGATACCCTCTACAACCGCGCCTACTACGGCGTGAACCTCGGCGACACCACCATCGACATCACGCTCGAGACGCGCGGCCGCGAACAGGTCGAAGAGCTCTTGGACGCGCTCACCACTGGCGGCTATAAGTTCAGCCGCGTTCTTTAGCTCGCGTGTGCGGCACCGCTGTTTGTACGGACGAACAGCGTCTGCGTGGCCCGCGCATTCAGTTGCCGGGCAAGCAACGTGGCGTTCGTCACCGAGGCCATCAGTTCGTGAAGCTCCTCACCTTGCCTGGGCCGCTCGTGCACCATCTCAAGGTCGGAGTGGAACTCCTTGAACCGGTGCAGCTGTACGATCTGGTCATCAAGCAGAGCCATGCAGGCCTTCATCTCGAGTAACTCGATCTCTTCCCGTTGCTCTTTCGTCAGGCACGCTATGGAATACAGTTCGTCGCTCATAGCGGCGATCTTAGATCGCCCCGACGGAAAGCTTTATCCCACGCTTGGGGTACGCGAATTTCGGACATCCCTGCAGTACCACAAGGCTACTCGCGGCTGAAGCTGGTCTCCGCCTTTTCCTTCTGCCGCTCGACAGCAAGCTGAATCAATCGGTCGATCAGCTTCTTATAAGGCAAACCAGAGGCCGCCCACAGCTTCGGGTACATGCTGATCTTCGTGAAGCCCGGCATGGTGTTGATCTCATTCAGGAAGATCCGCGCCGGCTGTCCCTTGCGCTTCGGCTCCATCAGGAAATCAACACGAGCGAGCCCAGCGCAGTCGCACGCGCGGAAGGCCGCAATAGCCATCTCACGAATCTGCTTCACTTCAGCTTTGGAGAGTTCAGCCGGAATAATCGGCACCGAAGCATCCGAGTGGTACTTCGCGTTGTAATCGTAAAACTCCGCCCCCGGCACGATCTCGCCCACCACCGAAGCCTCCGGCGCATCGTTGCCCAGCACCGCCACCTCAAGCTCCCGAGGCTTCGCTCCCGGCCCACCCACGCCCTGCTCGATCACCAGCTTGCGGTCGAAGCTGGCAGCCAAATCCATCGCTGCCGCAAGCTCGCTGCGATCATGCACCTTGCTGATTCCGACCGAAGAGCCAAGGTTCGCCGGCTTCACAAACACCGGATACTCGAGAGACTTCTCAATCAACTTCGTACAGCGCTTCGCATCAGCTTTCCACTCGCTGCGAAGGAGAGCGATATGCGGCGTCTGCGGCAGGCCGGCAGCCACGAACAGCCGCTTCATCACATCCTTGTCCATCCCAGCGGACGAACCAAGCACGCCCGACCCAACGTAAGCCACATCGGCAAGCTCCAGCAATCCCTGGATGGTGCCGTCCTCGCCAAACGTCCCATGAAGCACGGGAAAGATCAGGTCCACACCGAGAGCATTCGTCTCTGCCGGTGAGGTCGCAAGGGCAGCATCCGCACTGGCTACAAGATCGATGGTCTGGAAGCTCGTCGCGACATGCGGCTTAGGCTCAGGAATACTCAATGCCTCCCCGCTGCGAATGACCGCCTTCACGCTGGCGAACTCAGGATCGTCCGCAGTAGGCAGATTGAGAGCAGGTGCCGCAGGCCCGCCAGTCAGCAGATGCTGCGCCTCAAGGTCGCGCACCCATTGCCCTTGCTTCGTTATGCCAAGCGGAACGATCTCGTACTTCTTGCGATCGATCGCCTTGAGTATGGACGCAGCGGAGAGCAGCGATACCTCGTGCTCGCCGGAGCGCCCACCAAAGAGAATGCCGATGCGGAGTTTTTTCTTTGCCATTAGGGATAAATCCTATTCAACGTCCGCGCAAACGGAATGGTCTCCCGCACATGATCCAACCCACAGATCCAAGCCACCGCTCGCTCGATCCCCATACCAAAACCGGCATGAGGAACCGACCCGTATCGCCGCAGATCGAGATACCACTGAAACGCATCGAGCGGCAGATGATGCTCCTCAATGCGACTCTTCAGCAGGTCATAGCTGTCGATGCGCTGGCTGCCACCGATGATCTCCCCGTAGCCCTCCGGCGCAAGCACGTCCACGCAAAGCGCCTTGGTCGGATCGAGAGGATCAGGCTGCATGTAGAACGCTTTGAACGCCGCCGGATAGCGATGCACCATCACCGGCCGGTCGAACTGGCTGGAGATGTAGGTCTCATCAGGCGATCCAAAATCGTTGCCGTAAACAAACTCGTTCTCGATCTTGCCTTCCTTGAAGGCCTCGGCAAGCATCGCCGCCGCCTCGTCGTAGCTGATCTTCGGGAACGGCGCCTTGATCGTCTCAAGCTTCGTCACGTCGCGGCCAATCACCTTCAGGTCGGCCCGATGCCCTTCAAGCACGCGAGCAACAATGTGCGAGATGAAGTTCTCCGCCAGCTCCATCAAACCATCGAGCTCGATGTAAGCGACCTCCGGCTCAATCATCCAGAACTCCGTCAGGTGCCGCCGCGTCTTCGACTTCTCCGCGCGGAAGGTCGGCCCGAAGCTATAGACCTTACCCAGCGCCAACGCCGTCGCCTCGATGTAGAGCTGGCCGGACTGCGTCAGGTAAGCCTTGCCGTCATCGAAGTAGTCCATCTCGAAGAGTTCGCTCGTGCCTTCACAAGCGTTCGGCGTCAGGATCGGCGGATCGGTGCGCGTGAAGCCGTTCGTATCGAAGTACTCCGCCGCAGCCCGCATAATGGTCGCGCGAACCCGCAGAATCGCCGACTGCCTTGGCGTACGCACCCAAAGGTGCCGATGCTCCATCAAGAAATCAACGCCGTGCTCCTTCAGCGAGATCGGGAAAGGCGTCTCGGCGGAGACCTGCTGGACGATCTCGAGATCCTGCACATCAAGCTCGAAGCCGCTGGGAGCGCGACTATCAGCGCGCACTTTCCCCGTCACGATGACGCTCGACTCCAGCGTAAGCCCCTTGATGCGGTCGAAGACCTCCGGCGCTACAGCAGCCTTGGGCACGATCCCCTGGATCGTCCCCGTACCGTCACGGAAGATGGGGAAGAGCAGCTTGCCACTTTCGCGCAGGTTATATAGCCAGCCGCGAAGGATGATCGTCTCGCCTTCATGCTCGGACAGCGTGGCGATTGTCGGATATGTTACTTTTTCGGTTACAGATTCTGACATGTGCATCTCTTTCAGTTACAAATTGCGGTTGCTCTTTGTTTGGCCCATTTTTTGTTTGTCATTCCCGAAGGGAATCTGCTTCTGCATTTTTCTCAAACAGATCGTACGCCGTCCGCGCCTTTGCGGACACCGATTCAGCAGTCTCTTCAAGCTCGTGGGAGATTTCAAGAATGCCGGGAACACCGGCTGGTAGTTCCGCAGCGATACGTGAAAACGCAGCCCAGTCAATCCCGCCAGCACCGGGCCAAAGGTGCTCATCGCGCACACCGTTGTTGTCATGCACATGAAGCTCGCCAATGCGGTGCTTCAGCAGCGCAAACGAGCCCTCAAGCCCGATCTCCGAAAGCTGCGCGTGTCCCGTATCGAAGCAGACGCCGACGTTGTCGAAGTGCCCCACCTTCAGCACCTCGAGAATGTGTTCCGGCGTAGCCACTTCGTTGTGCAGGTTCTCCACAAGGCACTTCACTCCCAGCGGATGCGCAAACGCCTTTAGGTGCTCAATCGCCGTAAGCGAGTTCTCCAGCGACCGCGCGCTCCAGTGGTCCTCGCGTACGCCGAGATGCAGCACCACCGCACCGAACGGTATCTGTTCCGCCGACTCAATCGCCCGCTTCACCTCGTCCATTGCATCGATCCGTCGCGACTTCTCCACATCGATCAGGTTCAGCGTGGGCGCAACATGCCGGCTCCACTGCGCATCCGCATACAACGGCTGGTGAAGCGTAGCCGTGACCTCGTTTGACCGGAACCACTGCGCAATCTCGCGCACCACGGAGCGATCGGCGTAATCGAAGTGGTGGCGCGCGGCGAAGATCTCAATCGTCCTCGCCCCGCCGCGAACCATGGCGTCCAGCAAGCCCGGGTGCAGGCGCTGCTGTAGAAATACGTGGGTAGAGATTCCAGGCTGCATCACCTTCTAGGCTAACAGCCTGCTCTTTCAACGGCACGATCCCGCAACGCTCGGATAAGGCCTTTCTGCATAAACCGCTACACCACGAACCCGTCCCAGACCACAGTGGGGCACCCCATATACTTCAGCTTCACCGAGATGAGCTGGAACGCCCTAACGCTCCGCGCTAGACTGGAGCATTCCAGCAGCATCCCCACCGGCCCCTTTCAAAGCAATCGCGGAGCAGCCTTGCGAAACGTTCTCCTGATCCTCCTTGCCCTGACAGTGGTCGCCGTCCCCGCAAGAGCCCAGTCCGAGTCCCAGTCCGAGTCCCAGTCCGAACTCAACACCCAAATCCTCGTCCCCGAAGACGACGGTTGGCGCGTACACCTTGGCGATGACCCTGCCTACGCCGCTCCGAACTTCGACGACTCGACCTGGCAGCAGATTACCTTCGGCAACGATCCACCCGAGTACCTCTTAAGGGGGCACTCCCGTTGGTTTCGCAAGCGCATCGCACTCCCCGCACAAGCTGGTCCCATCGATCTCCTTCTGATCGGCACGCAAGGGTCCTTCGAGATCTACATCGACGGCGAACGAATCGGCGGTCCCATCCTCTCCTCACTTCGCTGGCGCAAGGGTCAGGAACTCATCTTTCCGCTTCGCACAGCAAGCGGCTCCGGCCGGAACAGTGTTGAAGTGGCTGTCCGCTCTCATAACTATGATTCGGAGTTCAGCGACATCCTTGATTTCAAGGCCACCATCGGCAGTCCCGCAGCCATTGAAGTTGCGGCCCGCGCTCATGAGGGAATCCGCGTTGGGAAGATGGTTGTTCTCATTGGCATTCTCGTCGCGATGAGCGTTGCGGCGCTCCTTGTCCTCGCTCTCTTCTATCAGCAGCCCGCGCACCGGGAGTATCTCTGGCTTGGGCTTACGCTCCTGTTCTTTGCCCTGACGACTGGTATACCGGCAGTCGACATCTATGGTGGCGCACCGTTTTCATGGAACGTCTTCCTTGGAGATCCCTGCACCTACTTCTTTATTGCGAGCCAACTCGAGTTCATCTACAGCTTTATCGGACGTAGGCCAGGCCGGCTTGTTCGCCTCTACCAAGCCGTTCTCGTCCTGCTTCCTCTTCCCTTCAACACCCTCCTATTTCTGGGCATGTTTCCGAGCGGCACGCTTGAATGGGTCGAGAACACGCTCACGCTGCCTGCCATGGTCCTCGTTTTGGTGATCCTGGTTCGCGCTTATCGCAACGGTAACCGGGAAGCTGGGCTGCTTGTAATCCCTACCATCTTCGCCAACGCGTCTGGATTCTTTTTCGGGGTTGAGATCATCGCGCAAACGCACGATCCCAGCTTTGCATTTCCATCGTTGAACCTCGGTCTGGTCCGGTTCAGCTTCGTAGCGGTCTTCACCGTGCCGTACCTGCTCTCGATTGGTCTGCTCATCTTTCTCCGCTACAACCAGGTCTCGCGCGACCAGGCGCAGACCCAGGCGGAACTTGAATCTGCCCGCACCGTTCAGCAGATCCTCATCCCTGATGAACTGCCGAATATACCCGGGTTTCGCATTGAATCCGTCTACCACCCCGCCCAGCAGGTCGGCGGAGATTTCTTCCAGATCCTGCCCATCGAAAGCGGCGGCGTTCTCGCGGTGCTCGGCGACGTCTCCGGCAAGGGCCTTCCCGCCGCCATGAACGTGGCGCTGCTCGTCGGAACCCTCTGCACCCTCGCCGAAACCACCACCGACCCAGCGGAGATCCTCACCGGCCTCAATCGCCGCCTGCTTGGACGCTCGAAAGGTTTCACCACAGCGATCGCCGTCCACATCGGGTCCAATGGAGAAGCCGACATCGCCATCGCCGGCCATCTCAATCCCTATCTCAACGGCCGTGAACTTGTGCTCGAAGCAGCGTTGCCGCTCGGCCTGACCGCCGAAGCCGTGTATGAAAAGACCGCGCTAACGCTTGCACCCGACGACACCCTCACCCTCCTCACGGACGGCGTCCTCGAAGCCCGCGACGCGACGACTCAGGAGCTCTTCGGTTTCGACCGGACCCTCGCCATCAGCGCTCTACCCGCTGCGGAGATCGCCGCCACCGCCCAGCGCTTCGGTCAGGACGACGACATCGCCGTCCTCACGCTCACTCGCGTGGTGGGCGTCTGAGATCCTGACCGGCCATAACAGGTCGGGTGCCCCAGCAGCTAACCCGTCCCTGGATCGACCACCGGGTGCCGAAATCCGGGTGCCCCATCCATGCAGTCCCATCGCATGGGTGGGACGTAGGACGCTCAAAGAACGGTTGCGACCGGTTCGAAATCTATTTCGCGAATCCGGTGTTGCTCCTACCCTCTAGAATCGGCGTCCTGAACGGCGCGATTCACGGGCTCATAGTGACCGTAAAGTCGAAGAGTCCTACATCTCACCCAGGGCCATTTACTCGGGACGAAGATAGAACTCAACCCGCAGGCCATCTGGATCATCGAGCCATATGAATTCCTTCAGTCCATACTCATCAATTTTGATACCGCTGTTCTCTATCCCGGAGCTATCCCGTTGAGCCTGCATTGCTTCAAGCTCTGCGAGGCTCCGGACACCGAAGGCTATGTGGTTTAGCCCGATGCTCTCTTTGTCGTATGTTCCAAGCTCCGACTCAACGGCAAGCGTAAAGAAGATGCGAGTTCCACCGACGATGTACATGAGACTCTCTTCATCACGGTATGTGGGTGGCCCAAGAAGCGCGTTGTAGAAACGCTCGGTCTTATCGAACGACGAGATTCGAAAGACCAGGTGATCGATAGATACAGGGCCAATCATGCAGGTTTCCTCATACCTTAGTACCCAGCCGCCTTACCAAAGTGATGCCGCTGGTCATCCGCCCCCAGCAACTCTCCCGTCTTCGGGTCGACCGCGATCATCTCGCTATCTCCCCACACGCCGGGGTTCTTCTCGTCGAACTGGCCGGCGCGGTTCACTGTGTAGCCTATCTTCGTCAGCTCATCGATCAGCGGAAGCGGAAAGTTCTTCTCCACGTCGATCCTGTCCGGCAGAAACTGGTTATGGAAGCGCGGAGCATCCGCAGCCTGCTGAATATTCAATCCGTTATCCACCACGCTCACAATGTCGCTAATAACCGTGGTGATGATCGTCGACCCACCCGGCGAGCCCAGCACCAGCGCGATCTTTCCCTTCTTCAACAGCATCGTCGGCGTCATGCTGCTCAGCGGCCGCTTGCCCGGAACAATCCCGTTCGCCACGCCCTGCACCAGCCCCATCATGTTCGGCGTACCCGGCTTCGAAGCGAAGTCGTCCATCTCGTTATTCATCACAAACCCGAGCCCCGGCACCACCACGCCCGACCCAAAGAGCCCATTCAGCGTGTAGGTACTCGAGACCGCATTCCCATCCTTGTCGACAACAGAAAAATGCGTCGTCTCCGTCGACTCATGCCCGGTAGCAACCGTCGGCACCGGCGGCAGGAAACCCGCAGGCCGCACCAGTTCCTTCGACGGCGTAGGCTTCAGCGGATCGATCGTCTTCCGCCACGCCTCCGCGTAAGCCGGGTCGGCCATCTGCTTCAGCGGCATCGAGACATACGCTGGATCGCCCAGATAATCGTTGCGGTCCATGTACGTCCGCCGAAACGCCTCGATGAGCAGATGGACCTGCTGCGGCGACCGGTCGCCCATCTTCGAAAGGTCATAGCCCGAAAGAATATTCAGCGTCTCCAGCAGCACGATTCCGCCCGAAGAAGGCGGCGGCGCGGTCACAATGTCGTATCCGCGATAGCTTCCCGTCAACGGCTTGCGGTCCTCCACCTTGTAGGCGGCAAGATCCTTCCGCGTGATCAGGCCGCCATTCTGCTGAAAGTAATCGGCGAGCTTCCCCGCGATCTCTCCCTTATAAAAATCGTCAGGATCAGCCACGATCCGCGCCAGCGTCTTCGCAAGCTCCGGCTGAACGAACCGGTCGCCCTCCTTGTACAGGTTGCCATCGCGCTGAAAGATCCGCTTCGCCTCCGGAAGCCGCCCCGCCGCCTTGTTCACAACGAAGTTGTTCGCCTCTTCCGCAGTCAGAACATATCCCTCGCTCGCCAGCGTGATCGCCGGAGCCATCACCTGCTTGAGCGTCAGCTTGCCATAGGTCTTCTCCGCATACACCAGCCCAGCCACCGAGCCCGGAACCCCACTAGCCTTGATCCCCTGCGTCGACAGCCCCGGCACAACGTTCTTCTGCGCGTCGAGATACATGTCCGCAGTCGCCGCCTCCGGAGCCCGCTCCCGGTAATCGAGAAAGTGCGCCTGCCCCGACTTATCGCGGATCAGCATGAACCCTCCGCCGCCCAGATTTCCAGCCTGCGGAAACGTCACAGCCAGCGCGAATCCGACGGCTACCGCCGCGTCCACAGCATTGCCACCAGCCTTCAGCATCGCCACCCCGGCGTCAGCAGCATCATGCTGAATGCTGACCACCATGGCATGTTTCGCGCGCACCGGCTCCTCGGCCTTCTGCGCAACGGCAGCCGAAGCGCAGATCGTCATCATCGGCACAAGAAACAATGCGGTCGGTCTCTGAAAACGGTGCCGTGGCTGGGACATGCGCCCTCCGGAGCGAAAATTGTCTGGTATCCGATCAGCATATCCTCTCCACCCGGAGAAGGAAGGTTCCTATCTTCTGATCACCGCGGTTTATTACAGCCATGCGACAATCTATTAGCGACCCATGGCCAATCTGGACGTTCAGCAAGCAATCGCACTCCCCTCGCCCGCCACCATCACCCCGGCGCTGCTAAAGACTCACAGCATCACCCCGGACGAGTACGCCCGCATCGAAAAAGCGCTGGGCCGCACGCCCTCGCTCACCGAGCTCGGCATCTTCTCCGTCATGTGGTCGGAGCACTGCTCCTACAAGTCCTCCCGCGTCCACCTGAAGCGCCTCCCGACCAAGGGAACCCGCACCAGCGGCCCCGGCAGCGTCGTCCAGGGCCCCGGCGAGAACGCCGGCATCATCGACGTCGGCGACGGCTGGGCCTGCGCCTTCAAGATCGAGAGCCACAACCACCCCAGCTACATCGAGCCCTACCAGGGCGCGGCCACCGGTGTCGGCGGCATCCTCCGCGACATCTTCACCATGAACGCCCGCCCGCTCGCCGTCATGGACTCACTCCGCTTCGGCCCGCTCGAAGGAAAGACCGAAGGCATCGACTACGCCCGCAACCGCCAGACCATGTCCGGCGTCGTCCACGGCGTGGGCGGATACGGCAACTGCTTCGGCGTCCCCAACCTCGGCGGCGAAACGCGCTTCGAGGAGTGTTACTCCGGCAACCCGCTCCTGAACGCCTTCGCTCTCGGCCTGGTCAAGATCGACGAGATCTTCTACGCCAAGGCCACCGGCGTCGGCAACCCGGTCATCTACGTCGGGGCTAAAACGGGTAGAGACGGAATTCATGGCGCGACGATGGCCTCCGAAGAATTCACCGAAGGCTCCGAACAGAAGCGCCCCAACGTCCAGATGGGCGACCCGTTCCTCGAGAAGCTGCTGCTCGAGGCCTGCCTCGAAGCGATGGCGACGGGTGCGGTTCTAGGAATTCAGGACATGGGCGCAGCCGGCCTCACCTGCTCCACCTGCGAGATGGGCGCGCGCGGCGAACTCGGCCTCACCATCGAGCTCGATCTCGTCCCCCAGCGCGAGACCGGCATGTCCAGCTACGAAATCATGCTGTCGGAGTCGCAGGAGCGCATGCTCCTCGTCGCCGACAAGGGCCGCGAAGGCGAAGTCCTGCGCGTCTTCGAAAAGTGGGGCCTCGACGCTTCCATCGTCGGCATCGTCACCGCCGACGACACCATGCGCGTCACCCACCATGGCGAACTGGTCTGCGAGATCCCCAACAAGGCACTCACCGACGACGCCCCGGTCTACCACCGGCCTGTAGGCGCCTGGAAGGCCCCCGTTCCCCTCGACCCTCCGGCATGGGTACTCGAAGAGCTGAAGAAACCCCGCGACTACACCGCCGACCTGAAGAAGCTCCTCGCCAGCGCGAACATCTGCAGCAAGCATTGGATCTTCGAGCAGTACGACTCCATGGTCCAGACCAACACCGTGCAGGGCCCCGGCGGCGAAGCCGGCGTGATGCGCATCAAGGGTACCGGCGGTGCGCAGAAGCACAGCTTCCTCGAGAAGGTAGCCGAGCTCATCGCAGAGTCCACCCCAGAAGGCGAAGCCGCCATGGAAGCCGACCCCGCAGGCGCTTCTGAGGCGTGGGCAGCCAAGCCGGAGCGCGGCCTGGCAATGGCCCTAGCAGGCAACGGCCGCTGGACCTACCTCGACCCCAAACTCGGCGCGATGCACGCCGTCGCCGAAGCCGCACGCAAGGTCGCCTGCACCGGAGCAACTCCGGTCGCCGCCACGAACTGCCTGAACTTCGGCAATCCCGAAAAGCCGGAGATTATGGCGCAGCTCTCCGCCGCCATCGACGGTATCGCCGAAGCTTGCACAGCGCTTGGTACGCCGATCACCGGCGGCAACGTCTCCCTCTACAACGAGACCAAGGGCGAAGGAATCTATCCCACCCCAGTCCTAGGCGTAGTCGGCATTCTGGACGACGTGACCAAGGCTGTGCCGAGCGGGTTTCAGAACGTCGGCGATCGCATCATCGTCGCTCAATTCAATCAGCAGAGCGATTTGTGGCGTCGGGAATTTGGAAGCTCCGAATTTGCAAAAGAAGTTCTCGGAGTGATGTACGGCACTCCTCCCTTGCTCAATGTGAATGCAGCCGCTTACTGCAACCAACTCCTACAGGACCTTTCGCAGAGTGGCCTAGTCCACTCGCTGGCTGACATCGGCAGTGGCGGACTTGCAACAGCCATTGCGAAAGCAGCCTTCGATAACCAAATCGGTGCGGAAGTTTGGCTTCACTCAGATGGAGGAGACGAGAGCGCCACCGAAGCTCTCTTCATCGAACACGCAGGTTCGATTCTCATCACGTGCTCGCCAGAGAATGCTGATGAGGTTACCAAGCGCATCGAGCAAAACTCTTCCTTCTATGTGGCGCTCCCGATCGGGGAGACAGTTTCAGGTCGTGTTGAGATTCGCTGGGAACGCGAGACCGCCATCAGTACGGCTCTTTCGGAT
This sequence comes from Granulicella aggregans, assembly GCF_014203275.1. Classification (GTDB taxonomy): domain Bacteria; phylum Acidobacteriota; class Terriglobia; order Terriglobales; family Acidobacteriaceae; genus Edaphobacter. Next base: position 220,213 of record NZ_JACHIP010000004.1, on the reverse strand, counting down.
TTGGGCGAAAGCTTTTCGAATGCGCTTGAATCCCAGCTTGCAGCGGAGGTGCTCGCTTGAGCGAACTTATAGAATTAGCACTGCAAGAAAAGATCAGATCCTCCGCAACACAAAGCATGACAAGTCCAGACCTCGATCTCGACGACGACGAAACCCCTTTCGACAAATTAAAAGAAGAGTGCGGCGTTATGGCCGTCTACAACCATCCCGACGCCGCCCGCCTCACCTACTGGGGCCTCTACGCCCTCCAGCATCGCGGCCAGGAGTCCGCCGGCATCGCCAGCGCCGACGGCCAGAACGTCAACGACATCAAGGGCATGGGCCTCGTCTCCGAGATCTTCAAGGACGACGTCCTCCTCCAGCTCCCCGGCCACATGGCCATCGGCCACTCGCGCTATTCGACAACTGGCGATTCAGCGCTGCTCAACGCCCAGCCCATCTCCGTCGAGTCCACCAAGGGCCTCATCGCCATCGCCCACAACGGCAACCTGACCAACCTCGGCAACTCGAAGGAACGTCTCGAGCGCGACGGCGCAATCTTCCAGACCACCTCGGACTCCGAGATCATCATCCAGCTCATCGCTCACTCGAAAGAGACCACGCTGGTCGACTGCATCGCCGACTCTCTCTCGCAGGTCGATGGCGCCTTCTCCATCGTCATGATGACCCGCAATCGCATCTTTGCCGCACGCGATCCCCACGGCTTCCGCCCGCTCTCCATGGGTCGCATCGCCGGCGTCGATGGGGCTCCCGACACCTTCGTCTTCGCCTCCGAGACCTGCGCCTTCGATCTGCTCCACGCCAAGTACGAGCGCGACGTAAAGCCCGGCGAGCTCGTCATGGTCTCCGAAGACGGCGTCACCAGCCGCTACTTCAACACCGACGAGAAGCAGGCAAGCTGCGTCTTCGAGCACGTATACTTCGCCCGCCCCGACAGCCGCATCTACGGCCGCTGGGTGCAGCAGAGCCGCGAAGAGATGGGCCGGACCTTGTCACGTGAGTCAGGCGTCCCCGCCGACCTCATCGTCCCCGTCCCCGACTCCGGCGTGACCGCCGCCATCGGCTATGCCAGCGAGTCCGGCATCCCCTTCAACCTCGGCCTCATCCGCAACCACTACGTCGGCCGCACCTTCATCCAGCCCGAACAGCGCGTCCGCGACTTCGGCGTCCGCATGAAGCTGAACCCGGTCCGCAGCCTGCTCGAAGGCAAGCGCGTCATCCTGGTCGACGACTCCATCATCCGCGGGACGACAAGTCGCAAAATCGTCCGTATGGTGCGCGCCGCAGGAGCGACCGAGGTGCACATGCGCATCTCTTGTCCGCCCACCATCTCACCCTGCTTTTACGGTGTCGACACCCCGAGCACGAAAGACCTCATCGCCGCCAACAATACGGTCGCCCAGATCTGCGCTTTCATCGAAGCCGACTCGCTAGCTTACCTCTCCCACGATGGCCTCTTGCACAGCTGTACATTAGGCGAAAAAGAGGGTGGCCTCACAAAGGACAGCTTCTGCACCGCCTGCTACACCGGCATCTATCCTAGCCAGGTAGTCGATGTCACAGAGATTCTGCCAGCCCCCCAGGCCGTCGCCGTCTAGGAGACGTTCGCACCCAGAACGCAACAAGACGAGCAAACGAAGCAGGAGCAAGCTTTAGCCCCGGAACCGGCTGGGTGCACCACCCATGGCTCGCACTTGGCCATGGGTGGGTGTCACCAGACCCTCAAACATTCAGCTTCTTCAAATAGTCAAAACTCTCCTTCATGCTCTCGAACACCGGCGGCTTCGTCTTATCCTGATCCAGAAACGCATACTTCACTCCCTGCCGCTTGGCCTGCTTCAGCAGCTCCGGCCAGGCGATGGAGCCGGTCCCAAGTTCCGTGAAGTGCTCCGCCACAGCACCCATGGCAAAGCCAGTCGGCGCTCCAACGGTCCGGTCTTTCATATGGAAGAGGACCAACCGATCCGCATACCGCTTCAGCATCGCAGCGGGGTCCTGTCCTGCCTGAGTCAGCCAGTAAACATCGAACTCCAACTTCACCAGATGCGGGTCAGTCTTCGACATCAGCGTGTTCCAGCCCGTCACGCCACCATCCAGCGGCTTGAACTCATAGCAGTGGTTGTGGAAGGCGAAGGTCATGCCAGCGTCCTTCGCAAGCTTGCCCCAGCGGTTGAAGTCCCCAGCAGCTTTGGTAAACCCGGCAGTGGAACTCCACTGCTCCTGCGGAATCATGGGGCAGACCATGTACTCGATGCCGAGGTCGTGCGCATAGGCTATCTTTTCTTCCAACCCCGCGTAGTCGAAGTGGGCCGAGACCAGCCCGAGGCCTGAGTCCGCAACGATCTTCTTCAGCTCACCTGCCGGTTGGTTATAGACGACCGGATAGAGCTCGATCTGCGTGAAACCCACTTGGTGAATCGTCTTCAGGACGCCCGCAAGGTCCTTCGGTGCCTGTTCGCGCACCATGAAGAGTTGGACGCCATAGGTCAAATGCTCAACTGGGGCAGCAAGGGCAAAGCGGGGCAGGCTGACCGTACATCCGGCAGCAGCAGCAAGAGCGGAGAGGCGGAGCAGTTCACGACGGGAAGGATTGGGCTGCATCACTTGCTGGAGGCTCCTGTTTGGGAAGTGTCTGGCTCGTCAAAGCCGAGTGCAAATCACGATACTCCTCGACCATGAAGACAAGCCAGCAACGAGACTCATCCCAAAACGAAAAAATGCCCCGGACATCTTGGTCCGGGGCACTTCCTTGGAGCATCCGCTTGTTTGGTCGGAGCGCTCCGGGTCGTTTCTGGGGAGAGAAACCAGGTCTCGAGTTTTTTTGAGGAGACCTGGACATCCGCGAGTTCTGCACTGTTAGCGGATGAGCTTGGCGACTCGGCTCCTGTTAGCGATCCGGTCAGGATGTGGGATCACGACGTCTTCGTGATTTGGGAGCTTCAGATACGCGCCATTGCGCCCCTGGCGGCGAGCCTCCAGCAGGGCAAGCTCGGCACGCGCAAAGACCTCGCCAGCGGGCTCCTTGAACGCGCACTGCGTGACTCCGATGCTCAGCGTAATGGCCGGCTGATCGTGCGGCAGGCTCGGGCTCTTCAGCGCCTCACGGAAGCGCCCCGCGATTACCATCGCATGTTCGGCGGCGTTCTCCGGAAGCAGCAGAAAGAACCTGTCTTCAGCAACGCGGCCACACTTGTCGTAGAAGCGCAGGATCGACGAAACCGTCTTAACGACCGTCTTCAGCGCCTCGACACTGCGGGCGGCACCGTGCGTATCCGCGATCGACTTGAAGTGGTCCACCTCAATCAGCATCACTGAGACCGGGCTATGTGTCCGGCTGCTACGCGCTACCTCTGAGTCCAGCGCGTCTTCAATGCCGTAGCGGTTCAGCGTACCCGTAACTGGATCGAGCTGCCCTTGCTGCTTGATAGCCTGTGCGACCTCAGCCAGGAACATCAGCACTGCGAACAGTCCCGAGGAGCAGAGAAAGGCAAGATCGCCCAGCGCGGAGAGGGTCTCCAGCGCCATATGTACGGAGGCAATCTGGTCTGCTCCATCCTGCATCAAGATCACCGGCCAAGTCACTCCCACAGCGAAGCACAGCGGCACCAGGGCGGAGAAGCACAGCACGCCTGCCAGGACCTGCAACAGGAAACTACGGTTCGACCGGCGGTAGAACTCGACGGCCATCATCCCCCGTATGAGAGAGACAAAGGCCGCCATCGCGACCAGGCGCGGAACAGCAAGATCGTAGACAGCCGTGAAGTAGAGCACGACTGCAGCCGTGACCGCAGCGGCATCATAGACCAGCGAAAGTGCTCCCTTGCTCTCAAAGAAGCTGATCGTGCCCCGGTACATCATGATGTACGCGCAGATGTAGATCAGGCTCGGAATCACCACCGACGCAAACGGGCGAAGCCCTCCCTGTCCCAACAGCAACATCGTCGCCGGAACCCAGAGCAGGAAGCCATACGCATGCGCGTTCGAACCGCGAGGGTTCGGATACGTCCGGCGAATCGCAAGCAGCACCAGGGCAAACGCCGCGGCCAGCGGCAGTTGCGATGCGAGCAGCGTTCGCGGGTCCAACCAGGAAAGGATATGCATAAACCTGCCTTCTCGAAAAAAGTCTATCGAGTGAGCATGTTGCCGCGTATCCCCCAATCATGGGAGTAAGTGTGAGTTTCGGGTGGTTGGATCAGAGGGAAGGTGAGAAGGTGGCAACGCCCACCCTCGCCTGAGACCTTGTCTCAAGCCAGGATGGGCCTCGCCGATCGTTCGATTTAGTTACTTCTTGACAGGAGCGATCGTGTCCTTCGCGACCTTCGCGATGCGGAACTTGACCACGGTCTTGGCCTTGATCTTCAGCGGCTCGCCGGTCTGAGGGTTGCGGCCGAGGCGGGCCTTGCGGTCTGCCTTGACGAGCTTGCCGATACCGGGGATGGTGAACTCGCCGTTCTTCTTGGTCTCTTTGACGGCGGTCTCGGCCAGCAGCTCGAGGAAGCCTGCGGTCTGCTTGTTGGTGAGTTCGAGCTTCTCCGCGAGGTGGCGGACGAGTGCTGTCTTGGTCATTCCCTTTGCCATGTTTTCGTGCTCCTTAAAAATGAATTGAAACGATGTGTCTGACCGGCCCGAACAGCCTTCGCAAGGCTTATGCCGCCGGGCGGCGCGTGAGGCAAAATTCTCGATCTGTCGCTGAAATCCCCAATGTTTACAAGGGTTCCGAGAACTGTACCGGTATTCACCTTCGGCCTTTGCAGGCTATTTGTCAACCATCTTTGTTGGGTTTCCACAGGAATTTGCGGGTTTTTTAGGTATTTGTGCTCTTTAAGCCTACTTTTACCGCTTATCTGACACTTGGGAGACCAAATAATGCCTTATTCACTGACGATTGTGACCCCGTCTGTGGACCCTTCGCAGAATCGCTCAATGTGCCCACCAGGGGCGCATTCAGCAGCTCCACCAAAGGCGTCGCACGCTCAAACCGCGATACGATCTGCTTCAACAGTGTAGGCTTCAGCGCCTCTTCAGCCGGAAGCGTCGCCGACACACCCCACTGCCGATGCAGCAGCAGATCGACCGCCGCATCATCAGGAGAGAATCCCTTCGGCGCACGCGTCAGCTTCAGCCCATCGAACGGAGTCAGCACGGAGGTAAGCTTCTTGTCGGCCAGCATCGCGCGGAGCTTAGCGTGATGATTCCCACCCTCCGCGGAAAGATACTGCCGAATCGCAAAGAGCTGTTCGCGCTCCGGCATATAAACACCTGCAGCGATCGTGATCGAGGTCGGGTTTAACTCAAAGTAGTACCCTCCACCCGATGTCTTCTCAAGCCCCGCCCGCGCCCACCACGCCGCGACGTTGGTCTTATAAGGCATCTTATTCGCGCTGAAGCGAATGTCGCGATAGATACGCATCATCGCTTTCTGCGGAGGCCTGACATGGTGCGGCGCGAAGCCCTCAAACGCATGGTTGATCGCTTCGATCAGAGCCAGCATCGGCGCTTTCAACTCACGCTCATAGATCGGCTTGCGTGCGTCGAACCAGACGCGATCGTTGTTGCGCTTCAGGCTGCGAAGAAACTTGATGGATTCAGAACGGAACACAGGGGAAGGAGACCGGCTAGGCATACTTCATTTTAGAAGCCGCTACTTCGTAGGACTCGTCGCCGTAAACTCCGAGCAACACGGCTTCATCACTGGCTGAAACTCCATCAACTCCACCCGCGTGCCGTCGGGGTCATACCAGTTTGCCTGCCACTTCCCATCACGCCCCATCTGCGGCCCGTCATGCCGCGGACTAAGACGGTCTTCCGCATAGAGCGTAGTCACCGCCTTCTCCATGTTCGGAACGCCAATCGAGAAGTGGTTGAGCACACCCAGCTCGCGAGCATCGACGTGATCGACCGGCGTAGTCGAGCCATCGCCCACCATCATGTACTCGATCCAGTCCTTGCCATCTGGCACCTGCATCGAGATCCAGTCAGTATGCTCCGGCTTCATCGCCCCGAACCAGTAAGGCTTGAAGCCAAGCAGTTCAATGTAGAACTTGTCTTCTGCAGCCTTGCTGTGGACCATGTAACCGACGTGAATGATCCGTGTCCCAATAGGCTTCGCCGAGGCTGGAACAGCGTGCGGATGGCCGCCCTGCACGAACTCCACAAGATTGCCCTCAGGATCATGCGACTTGAACCACACGGTCCCGTCTTTCGCGGTCTCTACCGCGCCGAGAGCTTCAGTGTGGTGCGCCTCCATGTAGCTATGCAGCCCCTTCGCATCCACCGTGCTGAAGGCCACGCAGCTGATGCGGCTCAGCGTGTGCTCCGCCGGCAACGGCAGCACCTCAACAAACTGCTCCGGGCCGAAGTAATACCGGACTCCCGAACCATCCTGAGGGTCAGCTCCCTTGGCCGCGCCAAGGATGTGCCCATAGAAGTTATCGCTAGCCTCCGCATCGCTCGCGTAGACGCACATATGCGAGATGCCCGTAATGGCAGGACGGGTCTGAGCTTGTGAGTAGAATGGCATCGCCAGCAGAGCGATCATCGCAAGAAAGAGTGAAGCGACACGAACATAGGAGGGCGAAGGAAGGCGGCTGGGAACCATGGCTAACCAAGATACGGTTGTCACCGCAAGAAAGTCTAGCTGTCCAAGATTTCGGGATGCATCAGTTTGAAATCCTTGGCCTGATTTGCTTCGCCCAGGCAAATGACGCAAGGGCCAAACAGCCAAAGATAATTCGTGTCGTCATCGGCAATTTCGAATAGATCGCGAAGCCTAAACACCACAGCGCAAGGATCACAAGAAGAATTCTCACACTCCATGCTCTCAATGCCCTCGACGAAGGGCAATAGGAAAGCTATCCGAAGAGACGTGAATCAAGCTCAGACTTCTAATTCATCCAGCTCTTGTCCTTCGGATTGCGCTTGTCATCCGGATCGACATACCGCCCGTCCTTATCGAAATGGACCTCGCGGTTCTGCCCGCGCATGTACACCTCGAACTTCCGCGCCGCCCGCCGCCGCTTCCACCGGTAGTACCCGTTCCGCATCCCGAAGTACCGCTCCGTAACTCCAAACGCCAAGCCCCGCGTCGGAGCGAACCGGACGAACAGATACCCGCACAGCGCGCCCGAAAGCTGTAGAAGCGCCCCAAACTTGTCGCCACCCTTCAGCAGCACAGCAACGGCGATCAAGATGTAGATCGTCACCATGTACTTCGCCTTCAGCCGCAGCACGAAGAACAGCAAAAACTCCTGCTCCCCGAAGATCATCCCAATCGCAACCAGCAGCCCAAAGACACCCGCCCACGCGCCAACTGCAGGGTACCGAGGATCGAGCCCGAAGACATGCGTCAGCGTAATCGCCGAGGCAAGCACCGCTCCTCCAATCGACGAGGAGAAGAACAGCTCGTACAGCCAGCGGCTACCGTACGCTCCCTCAAGCAGCGACCCGGTAAACCACAGCGTCAGCATCCCGAACAGAATATCCGTGATGCCCATGTGGACGAAAGCGTAGGTCACTGGCTGCCAAAGCATCCCGGTTAGAAACCGGGCCGGTTCCAGCGCCAGTCCCGCCGTCAAAAGCTGCCCCAGTCCTGGAGCGATCCATGCCAGCAAAGCGAGTGTGAAGAAGACAGCGACGTTCACCAGCACCAGCTTGCGCGTGGCTCCGGCGAAGGGAGGGAAGGTCATCGTGATGGGGCCGGAGCGGGGCATGGCACCTCTTATTCCATCATAGGCCGTCGCTCTTCGGGTGAACGCGTCAGCCACGCACGACCGGAACGGAACTGTGTACGTAATAGGTTGTAGGTCCCTAAGTTCCCGAATAGAAATTCCGTCATCCTGAGCGAAGGCGCTTGCAGCTCCATCCCAAGCGCCGCAGTCGAAGGACCCCGAGCGATAGAACACCACCCATACCGCTCGAACCTTTCACTCCATCTCCTACTTCCTGTAATCAATCGACTGAATTACCTGATAAATCCAGCACTTCGCGCAAAATTTGCCGATTGCCTTGACCTCCCAGCTCGGCTCATAATTATTCATGGCGACATCTTCTGCGTTCGTTCCGAGCTCGACGCTCCTGTCTCCGGCTGCGCCCGCGCCGATGGAACTCCCCCGCGACTGCACCTTCTCCGAGCCCGACTGGCGCGCCCTCGCCCCGTTCTGGTATCCCGTCGCCTTCTCGCACGAGGTCACCAACAAGCCCCACGCCGCCCGCCTGCTCGACGAACGCGTCGTCGTCTACCGCATCGCCGACGGAACCATCCACGCCGCCCGCGACATCTGCTTCCACCGCGGCGTTCCCTTGAGCATGGGCCACGTCGAAGGCGACGAGATCATCTGCCGCTACCACGGCCTCCGCTACGCGCCCGACGGCCGCTGCGTCTGCATCCCGGCCCACCCCAAGGGAGCGATCTCGCCCCGCCTCCACCTGCAGGTCTTCCAGGCCCAGGAACGTTACGGCCTCGTCTGGGTACGCATGGTCGACGACGGCCCCAGAGACCTGCCCGAGATGGCCGAATGGGAAGACCCCGACTACATCCAGGTCCTGCCCGAAAGCGTCGACATCGCCGCCGCCGCAGGCCGCCAGATCGAAGGCTTCCTCGACGTCAGCCACTTCGCCTTCGTCCACAAAGACAGCTTCGGCGAACCCGACAACCCCGTCGTCCCCGACTACGCCGTCACCAAAACCAACTCCGGCTTCATCGCCGACTACATCAGCTCCGTCAGCAACTACGCCCACGGCTTCAAGCACCTCGGCCCGGCCGACTTCATGTGGCATCGCCGCTTCGAGACCTTCCTGCCCTTCACCGCCAAGCTCACGGTCACCTTTCCCGGCGGCGGCAAGCTGCACATCATGAACGCCGCATCTCCGGTCTCGGCACGCAAGACCCGCCTCTTCGTGCCTATCTGCCGCAACTTCGACAAGGACGCCGACCTGCAACCCACGCTCGACTTCAACTATCAGGTCTTCGCCGAAGACATCGCCATCGTCGAACGCCAGTTCCCCGAAGATCTCCCACTCGATCTCCACGCCGAAGCCCACTTCCCCGCCGACCGCAGCTCCATCACCTACCGCAAGGGCCTGGCCGGGCTGGGGTTGGGGCGGAGTTATACGGCGTAAGTTGGGTGACGTACATCTCACACTTAAGATTTGGGATAATCGGCACTGATTGAGCGAAGTTGGCCATAACACCGTTTTTCGCCAACAACCCAGTAACGACTAGCATTACAGCATGAATCCCTTTTGGGTTGAGACAGGTACCGCCATCCGGCTGGCCATCGTTCCGCGTCCTCGCGGTAATGATTGGTTGGAGGATGAAGTGACCCAGATGAAGCGGGCGGGAGTAGATGTCCTCGTCTCGATGCTCCAGCCTGATGAGGCTGCTGAACTCGGCCTCTCAGAAGAGGCAGCGTTGTGTGCAGCAGGAGGCATCCAGTTCCGGTCCTTCCCTATTCCAGATCGAGAGACGCCGCCGTCCATTGCGGCCTTCGCGAAGTTCGTGGAGGAGTTGCGGGTCGAAGCCCATGCCGGGAGAAGTGTCGCTGTCCACTGTAGGGCTTCAATCGGGCGCTCATCTTTACTCTTAGCGGCCTTGCTGACTGCCGAAGGGTATACACCCGATGACGCTTTCAGGCGGCTCACGACGGCGAGAGGTCTACAGGTTCCAGATACTCCCGATCAGATTCGCTGGGTCGAACGCTTCGCAACCCTTCAGACTCCCTAGAAGTCGGTGTTATCGGCAACGTCGGCTCCGATAAAGTGCCGTCCCTGAGTCCAGCGAACCGGCGGCCGAACCGCCTAAGGGTGCTGACGATCGAAGAATCGTAAGCTGCGAATCTGCACGCCGAGCCGCTCCACGCCCGCCGCAAACTCCTTGTAGTGAGGCATCAACTTGTGGGCCTCGAAAGCCGCTGCGTCGTCATACACCTCGTACAGCACGACCTGGTCGGGTGATTCGCCCGTGGTGTTCACGTCGAACTGCCGACACCCCGGTTCATCCGCCACGGAACGGGTTCCATCGAAACGGCAGAGCTCCAGAAATTCGTCCCGGTGCGCCAGTGGGTACTCGAATTCCGCGATAACAACGAAGGCGGTCTTGGTCGTATTCATCTGCTTCCATTGTCGCAGAGGCGGAACATAACGCAGCCTGTGCGCCTGAATCTCGGCATGGCCGAGCCCTGCCCCAAAGTCACTTTTATAGAAGAACCTGAATGGAGCGATGTACGTCCCCCATCTCGGAATCGAGATGGGTGGCACCCGTTACTTTCTAGCGGGGATAGGCAGGACGGCGAAGCTGCGGTGCCCTGCCGGGTCGACCGAACGCACGCCGAAGATGACATTGTCCTTGGAGATGGGCAACTTGATCGTCGTCGCGGAACCGGCCGAAGCGGCGGTCGTCCAATTGGGAAGTTCCGTTGCCCGCCACACCACTTCATAAGACGTAGAAGCTGGAGCGCCCACGGGAGCATCCCAGGCCAACTCCGTGTTGTTATCCAACGCCGCCGTAAGAATGTGTACGTTCTGCGGAACCCCCGGAGCCGAAGCAAGCGTTGCAAGAGTAGCCGCGTTCAATCGCGCCACGTTCGCCACATAGTTGAAGTCCACATACTTCAGCAGATCGCCATACTGCGTACCGTTCTCGAGGCGAATGTTCTGGTGCTGATGGTCGAAGTTCTCACGCCACTCCGTAATGCGAACAGCCGTAAACCCTTCAAGATTGAAGCTCGTATGATCGCCGCCGCGCAGATAGCGGTCCGCACGAAAGATCATCACCGGATGAAACGGCTCCTTCGTCGTGACGGTCGCCGTAAAGTGCTTCGTGTGGATGCCAGACTCCGGAAAGTAACTGTGATCCACGTCCACCATCGCCCGCGCAAGCTCCCGCGAAGGCGCATCCGAGTCCGACCCAAGCCCATGAATCAGCCGCAGCGTATCGGCCGACTTATCCGCTGAGCCCTCGAAGATCCCCGGACTAGGCACGCCCTCCGAAAACACGCGCACAGCGGACTTGTCCTCAACCTCCGCCTGCCCCGGCGTCGTGTCCCCGCCCACAATATCGTTGTTCAACACCGCCTCAAGCTGCCATCCCTCTGCCTTCGCGAGCTTCGCAAGATGTCGGCTGCCGTTCAGCCCCTGCTCCTCGCCAGCCACAGCCACAAAGACGATCGTCGAAGGAAACTTCAGCTTCGAAAGCACCCGCGCGCACTCAATCGACACCGCCACGCCGCTGGCGTCATCATTCGCTCCCGGAGCCGCATCATGTGTATTGAAGTTGTCGGAGTTCCGCGAGTCATAGTGCCCCGTCACCAGCATCCGCCGCGCCGCCTGCGCCGGGTCCGTCCCTTTCAACACCGCATACACATTCGTCAACGTCGTAGGTTTGCGAATCCGCGAGTTCGGCGCATCGCTCCCAGCCTCTGTGAACGTATCCCGCTTCACCTCCAGGCACCCCCCGCAATCAGAGGAGATGCGGCCAAACTCCGCCGCAATCCACTCTGCCGCAGCGGTCACGCCCGTCCCCGGCGCCAGATCAGTTTCCATGCTCGAAAGCGTGCTGCGATTGTTGAAGGATACGAGCTTTTCGATGGTCGCGTGAACATGCTCGGCCGAGACCTGCTTCAACGCACCCGCAATCGCGGGATCAACCGCCGCAGGCCGGATCGGCGCACCGTAACTTCCCGTCTGCGCCTGGGTTTGCTGAAGTGAGAGAGTGAGAGCAGCCGAGACGAGGGCGATGCGACGAAGAGAAGAGGCCATGGACCGAGGCTCCTGTGGAAACCGGAAATGGAAGTTGCGCGTACTCTGACTTCTGAGTCTGTCGCCACCGGGCTTGACGTGGCGGCAGGGTATCGCTAGAAAGAAGTACGGGGTGCGGGGCGATGGGTGATTCTAAACCTTCATCCTAACGGGCCTGGCGTGGTTGCGGGCCGGAGCAGCAAAAATTCTGGAGGTTCGACATGGCCGTAGTTTGCCCTGAGTGCGATAACCCGTTGACCATCGACGCGGAAGAAGTTGAAGAAGGCGAGACTGTACAGTGCGACGAGTGTGGGGCGGATCTTGAAGTCGTCTCCGTCGATCCTCTGGAGATTGCAGTAGTGGACGAGGCGGGATACGACGATGAAGATGCAACCCATCACGACGATGAAGACGACGAATAGGCCCGGCCCGGATTCTGGACCGGCACAGGCGAGCCGTATACTTGGAAGCATGACGCAGCCTGCCCCCGGTACTCCTTCCCCTCTGTCTTGCCGTCTCGTGTCCAGCCGTCGTTTCACTCGCAGCTTCCGTATCTCGGCACTTTCGCTCGCCCTCGTCTTCAGCGCGGCGGCAGGCGTTTTCGTAAGCGGCGCGGCGACTCCTCTGGTGGCGCAAAAGCCGGGAGTCCTGCGTGTCGTCTCCGGCAAGGTGACCGACAAGGGCGACAAACCCCTCAAAGGCTGCGTCGTCTACCTCAAGGATGACAAATCCCTCTCGGTAAAGAGCTTCATCGCCGACGATTCGGGCGGCTTCCGCTTCGGCCAGCTCTCTCAGAACTCCGACTACGAACTCTGGGCCGAGCTCGACGGAAAGAAGAGCAACACCCGGACCATCAGCTCCTTCGATAACAAGAACGAGTTCGTGATGAACCTGAAGATCGATACCGGCAAGTAGCTCCTCTCCAAGTGAAACGTCATCTCGACCGGAGCCGTGCGGCTGTATCGCGCGGCGTAGTGGAGAGACCCCCGCATTGCGCCTTGGCTCTTGCCATTGCCTTTCGCTTTTGCCGTCATCCTGAGCGTAGGCGTGTGCGGCTTCATCGCACGCGCCGGAGCCGAAGGACCCCGAGCGATTCGACCCATCCAAAACCGCTCGCACCTCTCGGCCACGATCCAAACCATCCACCTACACGAGCGCGAGGACCATTGCTGCACGAAGGTCCTCAATCAAATCCACCGGCTCTTCCAGCCCCACATTCAAACGCACGATCCTCCCGGCGTAGTCGCCAGTCGGCCGTTCCAACCCCGGATACGCCATCGCCAGCGAATGCGTCCCGCCCCAGCTCCAGCCAATCCCAAACATCTTCAACGAATCCACAAACCTGTTCACCTGCTCCGGCGAATACCGTCGATCGAAGACCATCGAGAAGATGCTCGACGACCCCGTGAAATCTCTCTTCCAGAACTCATGCCCAGGGCACGATTCCATTGCCGGATGCAGCACCGTCTCGATCTCCGCCTGCTCCGCGCACCACCGCGCAATCTCAAGCGTCGAAGCCTCCAGCTTCTCCAGCCTTACCGCAAGCGTCTGCAGCCCGCGCAACGCCAGACTGCAGTCGTCAGGCGAGACCGCCATGCCAATCTGCTGATGCGTCGAACCCACCGCCCTGTAAGCCGCTTCCGTGTTCACCGAGACGCTCCCAAGCAGCAGATCGCTGTGCCCGCCAATGTACTTCGTCAGAGCCTGCATGCTGACGTCCACACCCATCGCAAACGCATCGAGCAGAACCCCCGCCGCATACGTGTTATCGAGTGCCACAGTCACGCCCCGCTCATGGGCAGCGACCACAATGGCCGTCACATCCTGGATCTCCATCGTCACCGACCCCGGACTCTCACACCAGATCAGCGAAGTATTCGGCCGGACCAGCGACGCAATCTCAGACCCAATCATGGGATCGTAAGCTTCCACCTCAATCCCCAACCCACGCAGCAAATCGCCCGCAAGATGCCGGTTCGGCCCATAGGCATTGAACGGCACCAGCGCATGGCTCCCGCTCTTGCAGAACGAAAGATAGATCAGCGAGATCGCCGCCTGTCCTCCCGGCGCAAGAAACGTATGCCGCGCGCCCTCCATCGCCGCAATCCGTGCGCCAAGCTCCAGCGCGGTAGGCGTGCCATAAAGCCCATAGTTCCAGCCACGTTCCATGTGCCACTCATCATGAGCGTTCGCCATGCTGCCCAGCAGAATGGTTGAGCCGCGATACACCGGCGTTGCAAACGAATTAAAGCCTGTCGGAACAGTCGGAGTGGAGTGAAGGATGCGGGATTTCCAGTGCAATCGAGGAGGCTCCTGAGAAATGCTCATTCAATACCTGTCTTATTCTTACGCCCTACCCTTTTTACCTACCGACCATCTCCGTCGAGAGTGTTTAGGGTTTCCAAGAAGTTTTGTCGCAGCGCAGATGTTGAGCGGAACGTTGTAACTCTTATAAGGCGATCAAACATGTCACGCGCATTGATAAGACCCGCTTTGTGACCAGCAATCAGCACGCCGATTGTTCCGGTGGTAGTGAGTCCTCTCGAGGAGGCTTCATGCCTTCCCTTCTGTTCGTCGATCAAGATTGTAAGAATGCCTAATTCCAGAGCAAGTTGAACGCATCACGCTCTCCCAAACCCAGGAATGAAAGTTTGGCGTCTGGCGCACTCATGGGAGGTAGAACTTCTATCCAAGGCGGCAGCGCTGCAACCCATTGGGAGACGAGCGGAGGTGCCCCGCTATGACTAAGCTCTGCTACGACTGTGGGTGGGATAATCACTCGTCTGTAAAGCAGCGGGATTAGGAATTCGCAGTTGATCTGTACGAGATAGTTGAGAGGGGAGGTATCTGCTACGACGATTTTCGTTGAAATGGTGGCATCGCGGAAATGCTCATCAGGTCGCATGCCAAATCATCTACCCCGTATGCAAATTCCTCCACTTCATGTTTCTTTAAAAACCCATCCGTTTCAAAACGGGAAAGGCCCAGCAACTTGCTTAGCTGGAAGTGGGAAAGAGCGCCAGACCGATAGCTCTCAATGGCAAGAGCCTCAAGGGCGGTACGTTCCGCGTTTGGTTGAAGCATTAGGTCATCAGGCAATTGGACCGTAATTTCCATGTCAAAAGGCTATCATGTAGACGAAACACGCGGGCGAATAAAAAGCGAATATTATCGAGTGAGGATTTCAATTTGGCATTCCCGACCCTCCCAGACCGCTTCGGCTTCCTCCACATCGACCTAAACAGCTTCTTCGCCTCGGTCGAGCAGCAGCTCCACCCGGAGTACCGAAACCGCCCCCTCGCCGTCGTCCCCACGCTCGGCGACACCACCTGCTGCATAGCCGCCAGCTACGAGGCCAAAGCCCTCGGCATCAAGACCGGCACCCAGGTCGGCGAAGCCAAAAAGCTCTGCCCCGAGATCATCCTCATCGCCGGCAACCACGATCACTACGCCGAATACTCCCACAACATCGCCAAAGCCGTAGAACGCTGCTGCCCCGTCGCCCACACCCCCTCCATCGACGAGATGGTCTGCCAGCTCATCGGCCGCGAGCAGGAGCCGCCCACCGCCCGCAAGATCTCTCTCGCCATCAAGCAGGCCATCAAAGATGACGTCGGCGAAACCCTCCGCTGCTCCATCGGCATGGCGCCCAACCGCTACCTCGCCAAGATCGCCAGCGACATGCAGAAGCCCGACGGCCTCATCGGATTACTGCCCTCGCAATTGCCTCGGGCGATAGCACATCTAGAACTCCGCGACCTTCCCGGCGTCGGCGCCAAGACCGAGATCCGCCTCAACGCAAAGGGCATCACCACCATGGAGCAGCTCCTCGCCCTCGACCGCAACGGCATGCATGGGCTTTGGGACAGCGTCTGGGGCGACCGCCTCTTCCACTGGCTGCGCGGCACGGACAGCGGCGACGACGGCGCTCCCGTCCCCACCGACATCCAGAAGTCCCTTGGCCACTCGCACGTCCTCGGCCCCGACTTCCGCTCCGCCGAAGGCGCATGGTCCGTCGCCCACAAGCTCCTGCACAAGGCCGCCATGCGCCTGCGCATGGAGAAGTTCTACACCAGCTCCATGGCCGTCACCATCCGCTATCAACTCACCCGCGAGCAGGCCGAGCGCATGAAGTCGAAGAAGCACTTCAGCGGCATCAAGCACACCGGCTGGGGCATGGAAGCGAAGTTCGCCGACTGCCAGGACACCCTCACCCTCCTCGAAGTCCTGCGCGGCATCTGGCAGCACGCACCGCAGGGGCCGGATTTCGCCCGCCCCTTCTTCGTCGGCGTTACCCTCAAGAACCTCATCCCCGAGAGCGAGCATCAGGAGACCCTCTTCGGCGACGTCGACCATCGCAACGAGCTCTCCGTAACCATGGACAAACTCAACCTCAAGTACGGCCATACCACCCTACACTTCGCCGGGATGCTCAAGGCACGCGAGGCCGCGCCCACCCGCATCGCCTTCACCCAGATCCCCGTGCAATACGGCGTCGATTACATGTAAGCGAGCGACTCGCGATGCCCGTCTTTCGTGCTGTAGAGTCGTTCTGAGTTTTGAGAGGCCTATGAAGCGACGTTCCTTTATCACCTCCGCCTTGGGCGCGGGTCTTGCCAGCGGAATTCCCGATTCTCTCGCTGCACAGACCTTAGCCAGCAACCACATCGCAAAGCCAGTCTTCGCAAGCCTTCCAAATGCGCTCGTAGGCGAGGCCGCTGTCGACGGATACTTCACCGATCAGAAGCTGCATGAAGCTCTCGGCACCTCCACGCTCGCCAAGCCAAAGGACGTCCAGGTCGTCGTCTACAACTTCCCAAGCTGGCACCCATCGCCGTTCATGGAAGCGCGCTTCGGCAAGGGCTGGACGGAGTTCGACGCCCTGCGCAACGCGCGTCCGCTCTTCCCCGGCCACACCATGCCGCACTATCCCCTGTGGGGCTACTACGACGAGTCCGACCCCGTATGGGCAGCGAAAGAAGTGGACCTCGCCGCCGATCACGGAGTCGATGCCTGGCTCATCGACTGGTACTGGCACGAAGGCACCCAGTTCTACGAGGAGCAGCTAGAGCAAGGCCTACTGAAGGCCCCCAATCGCGACCGCCTTAAGTTCGCCGTCATGTGGGCCAATCACGACTGGAAGAACGTCTACCCCGCTCGCTCGCCCGACCTCGCCGCTCCGCTGCTGCCGCAGGTGCATACACTGGCCGACTTCGAACGCGTCGCCGATTACTGCGCCGAACACTACTTCAGCCAATCGAACTATCTCCACATCGACGGCGCTCCGCTCTTCGCCATCTTCGATGCCGGCAAGGTGATCCAGCAACTCGGCAAAGACGGCCTTAAGCGCGCCCTCGAAACCATGCGTCAACGCGGAGCAGCCCTCGGCTTCCCCAGGCTTCACCTGCAGCTATGCAGCGGCTACGACTCCATCGCCGGCGACCTTGCCGCATTTGGCGTCGACAGCGCAACCCAGTACGGCACCTTCGGATGGACCTACGGAGCGAAGCCGCCAGGCTCGCGCATCCCTTACGGAGTAGGCGCGTCCGAAGGCATCGCATCCTGGAAAGCGATGCGCGAGAAAGTTAGCGTGCCGTTCTATCCCTGCTGTCAGGTCGGTTGGGACGACAGTCCACGCTTCGAGGAGTTCGCCTCCATCGCCATCAACCGCTCGCCCGACCAGTTTGAGCGCGTAGTCCGAGCCGCCCGCCACATCGTCGCATCCGACAAGCACTCGAAATTCATCTACGTCGCCGCCTGGAATGAGTGGACCGAGGACCATGTCCTCCTTCCTGACACGACCTGGGGATACAGCTACCTCGAAGCCCTGAAACGAGCCATAAAGGACTAGCCGCAGCGCGTATGACAACTGTCACTTCGCCCTCGTGACGTTCCGCACTGTGGCCATCGCCCATTCAGGCGCATTCTTGTCTTCGTAGTCGAGAAATTCTTCGACAGAGATCCAGACAAGGAGAGCACACGATGAGCGCCACCGCACCCACATATGACAAGACTGAAACAGCGACTTCCGCATCCACACATCGCGCCTTACCCGGACAAAAGATCGCGACGCTGCAAGCTGTCGCGAAGAAGTACGGCGCGACGACAGCGCTCGACGGCCTCAACCTCTCGCTCCAAGCCGGCGAGGTCGTCGCGCTATTAGGCCCAAACGGCGCGGGCAAATCCACCGCCGTCCGCTTGATGCTCGGCCTCGCGTCACCCACCAGCGGCACAGTCCGCATCTTCGGTGCCGACCCGCGAGACGCCGCCTCAAGAACCCGCGTAGGCGCGATGCTCCAGGTAGCCCGCGTCACTGACACCATCAAGGTCCGCGAGCACATTGACCTCTTTCGCAGCTACTACCCAAAGCCGTTGCCTGTCGCCGAAGTAGTTCGGATCGCGCAGCTCGAAGGCATCGAGAATAAGTTCTTCGGAGAGCTCAGCGGAGGCCAGAAGCAGCGCCTCCTCTTCGCCCTCGCAGTCTGCGGCGACCCCGACCTCGTCTTTCTCGACGAGCCCACTGTCGGCATGGACATCGAAGCCCGTCGCGGTCTCTGGCAGCAGATCCGCTCCTTGAAGGAGCAGGGCAAGACCGTGCTGCTCACAACGCACTATCTCGAAGAAGCCGACGCGCTCGCCGACCGCGTCATCGTGATCAACAAGGGACACGTCGTCAGCGAAGGCACCCCAGCAGAGATCAAGAACTTCAGCGGCGGCCGCAAAATCAAGTGCTCAACCATCCTTACGGTGGACTATCTCAAAGCTCTCAGCGGCGTGACCGGTGTCGAGCGCAGCGGTAAATTTATAACCGTAACCGCTACAAATGCAGAGACAGTCGTCCGCATCATGCTGCTGAACGATGAAGCTCTCAGTGGCCTCGAAATAGCCAGCCCCGCGCTCGAAGACGCATTCCTCGAACTAACCAAAAAGTAGACCGGGTGCCCCACATCTCGATTCTGAGATGTGGGACGTAAACCGCCCACCTCGTTCTTCCGCGTCATTCGCGCAAGTCCGCTCACACCTTCCTCAAGAGAATCAAAGAACAGGAGACAGCCATGTCGACCACATCCACCGCCCTCAACGTTGGCGCAAGCTCCACCATCAACTCCGCGCAGTCGTTCAAGACCTATCGTCTTGAGACGAAGTACGAGTTCCTGCATCTACTGCGGGCGAAGTCCTTTTCGCTCGCGGTCATCGGCTTCCCCTTGATGTTCTATGTACTCTTCGGGCTCCCGAACAAGCACGTAGTTGAGGGAGGCGTGAACATCACCAAGTACATGTTGGGCGGATACGCATGCTTCGGCCTGATTGGCGCGGCACTCTTCGGCATTGGCGTCGGCCTGGCGTCGGAGCTGAACTCCGGTTGGCTGGAGTTGAAGCGCGCAAGCCCCATGCCCGTAATGGCCTATCTCTTCGCGAAGTGCGCTTCGGCCATGGCCTTCGGCGTCATCATCGTCAGCATACTTACCGGAATCGGCGTGGCCTTTGGCGGAGTCTCCATCACCGCCATCGAGCTGGCGAAGATGCTCGGCGTCACCCTCGCGGGCTCGGTCAGCTTCGCCAGCATGGGCTTACTGCTGGCCTTGCTGATGCCGGCGAACGCGGCCCCTGGGCTCGTGAATCTGATCTATCTGCCCATGTCTTACCTCAGCGGACTCTGGATGCCGATCAAGTACATGCCGCACTGGCTCCAGCATCTCGCCCCGGTCATGCCCATGTATCATCTCGCCCAGTTGATGCTCAGCGTCTATGGATACCAGCAGCCAGGAAGCTCTTTGATGACTCACTGGAACTCACTGGCCGGGTTTACGCTGGTGATGCTGGGCCTCTTCTGGCTGGTCTTCCAACGCAAGGAACGCAACGCATAAGAGCTTGTCGAACAACCCTGGTCTCGCTTTCTGGCAGTAACTTGGGGCTTTAGCCCCGGACCCTCTGGACACTTAGAGCACCACCGCACGCTACACTTTTGGGACAAGAAGATGAGCTGGACAGGATGCAAGATCGAACCCGCGAAACGCCAGGGCTGGCGCAGATTCCTTCCGCCACTCTCCCGCCCTTCGCCCGGCATTTACATCTGGCTCGCCTACTCCATCTTCTTCTTCTTCGAGCCCGTCTTTCGCCACAACCTGCGCTACTGGCTTCAGAACCTCGCGATCTACGCGTTCTTTCTCTTCCTCTACGTCTGCCTCGACGTCATCGAAGTCACCTCCATCAGTCTCGGCATCCTCGGCATCTTCGTCCTTCTCGGCATGGCCACTCTGCCCTTCAATAGCGGCGGATCGACCTTCTTCCTTTACGCCTCCTGCATACTTCCCTTTGTCCTTCCGAATAGCCGCCTCGTGGGCGCGCTCATCGCCCTCGACTTTGCGCTGCTCGTGGGCGAAGGATACCTGCTCGAAAATAACGTCCTGAACTACGCCATCCCGGCGCTCTTCCTCGTCGTCGGCGGCGTCTCGAATATGTGGATGGCGCGACAGAAGTTCATGAACGTCAAGCTCGCCATGGCGCAGGAAGAGATTCAGCAGCTCGCCGCAGTCGCCGAACGCGAACGCATCGCACGCGACCTGCATGATGTCCTCGGCCACACGCTGTCCGTAATCGTGTTGAAGGCAGAGCTTGCAGGGAGGCTTATAGAACGTGACCCGGAGCGAGCCGCACGAGAGATCGCCGACGTCGAGAGCACCGCGCGCACAGCACTCGCCGAGGTCCGCGAGACCATCGGCGGCTACCGCGCCCGTGGCCTCGCCGCCGAGCTCGCAGCCGCCAAGCGCACCCTCGAATCAGCCGGCGTCGCTCTCGCCTGCGAAGCCGTGCCAGACGCGGAGAGCAACCTCCGCGCCACCGAAGAGACCGTGCTCTCACTCGCCATCCGCGAAGCCGTAACCAACATCGTGCGCCATGCCGAAGCCACCAAGTGCCTCATGCGCTTCGAACAGACCACCGACGGCTTTCACGCCCTGCTCGTCGAAGACGATGGAGCCCATAGCGTAAGGCACGAAGGCAACGGCCTGCGCGGAATGCGAGAGCGAGTGCAAGCACTCGGCGGCAGGTTCAGCATCCAAAGCGAGCACGGCACGCGCCTCCTGATCGAGCTGCCCATCACCGTTCCCACCGCCGTTGTGAAGGAGGCCTGACCTTGGCAAACGCAATTCGAGTAGTCCTGGCCGAAGACCAGGCGATGGTCCTCGGCGCGCTCGCCGCTCTGCTCGAGATGGAAGAAGATCTCCGCGTCATGGCCTGCGCCGCCAATGGTCGCGAAGCCCTCGACGCCGTCATCAAACTCAAGCCCGACATCCTCGTCACCGACATCGAGATGCCCATCATGACCGGCCTCGAGCTCGCGAAAGAGCTTCAGTCTAATCACCCGGCCACGAAGACGGTCATCCTCACCACCTTCGCTCGACCCGGCTACCTTCGCCGCGCTCTCGACTCCGGTGCCCGCGCCTATCTACTCAAAGATCGCCCCGCCAAAGAGCTCGCCGAGGCCGTACGCAAGGTTCATCGCGGTCAGCGCGTCGTCGACCCGGCCCTCGCCACCGAAGCCTGGGGAGCGGAGATGGACCCACTCTCCGAACGCGAACGCCAGATCCTTCAACGCGCCGGCGACGGCAAGACCAGCACCGAGATCGCCGGCGAACTCCATCTCTCCGACGGCACCGTGAGGAACTACCTCTCCGAAGCAATCGCCAAGCTGGGCGCGGCCAATCGCGTCGACGCCGCAAGAATCGCAAGAGCCAAAGGCTGGCTTTAACCGGGTGCCCCACATCACGACTCTGAGATGTGGACGTAAAACGCCAACCCTATTCCGCAACTTTCAACATCAATTTCAGGCAGACGATCATACCCTTCTGCCTTCCGCTGCATCCGAGAGGAGTGACAGGAGAAGCCTCACCATGAACTCTCGCACTCTCACCTCCCTACGCACCGCCGCACTCTGCGGCGCAACCCTGGCCATCGCCATCGGGTGCAACAAGAAGGCCGACAACTCGATCAACTACACCAGCGCCATCAACACTTACTACAGCGCCCATCCATCCTGCCTCTTCTCACAGTCGCAGCAGTTTCCCACCCAGGTCACCACCTCCGACACCAGCAAGACCGCGCCCTTCGACGCGCTCGTCGACCAGGGCCTGCTGGCACGCACCACCGCCGAGAAGAAGGTCCTCATCATTGCCTCGAAGCAGGTCACGAACTATGACCTCTCAGACAAAGGCCGCTCCTCCTGGACCGCAGACACCACGCAGCCCGGCTTCGGAAACTTCTGCTATGGCCAGCGCAAGGTTAGCACGATCGATAGCTCATCCCCGACCACATCGGACGTAGGCGCAACCACCCAGATCGCCTATCACTACACCTTCTCGGATGCCCCCACATGGGCCAGCGCCGCGGAGACCAAGACCGCGTTCCCCCAGGTCGCGACTGATCTCTCAGGCCCGCAAGCCGCCACCGCAACCCTTACCAACACCGCCAACGGATGGCAGGTAACCAGCACGCCCGACGCAAAGGCTGCGCCCGTAAAAGCCGCCGACGGAAAGATCGTAGAGTAACAATCGTTCCACCGACAAAAATGTACGTCAGGTATAGAAGTACGTCGGGTGCCCCACCCATGGCTCGCCTTTGGCCATGGGTGGGATCAAGCCGCCAACGAAGCGTCGTCTCGACCAAATCATTGCAGCCTCATCGCAATGCGCTGTGAAAAGCCCCCGCATTAGCATTTGCTCTTGAATTCCCTTACAAACTACTCCGTCGCTTCCTCATCCTCTGAAGGCCCCGAGTTCAGCGAAGACATGGCCGCCGCATACGGCTTCAACTCGTACTCCTTCGGCGGAACATCCCCCGCCAGATACCGCACAAAATAGTCCCACCGCCGCCGCGTCATGTACTGCGAAGCCGCGCCATATCCATGCGCAGCATTCGGAATCATCAGCAGATCGAAGTCCTTATTCGCCTTGATCAGCGCATCCACCAGCACCAGCGTGTTGTTCGGCGGAACGTTGTCGTCCATCGTTCCATGCGCCAGCAGCAGATGTCCCTTCAGGTTCTTCGCAATGTACTGGTTCGCCTGCGAGTCATAATTGGTCGTGCCATCGGCGTTCTTCACCAGCAGTCCGGCCCACTTCTCCGCCCAGTCATCTTCATAATCCCGCTGGTCGTGATTGCCGCTCTCCGCAATCCCCACCTTGAAGAAGTCGGGATAGTTGAACATCGCCGCCGCCGTCGCATTCCCTCCGCCCGAGTGCCCATACATCCCCGCGCGATCAAGATCGATCCACGGATACTTCGCCGCCAACTCTTTCATCCCCGCAACCTGGTCAGGAATCGTATTGTCGCCAAGGTTCCCGTAGTAGGCCTCGTGAAAGCTCTTCGACCGTAGATTCGTCCCCATGCCATCGATGCAGACAACGATGAACCCAAGCTCCGCAAGCGCCTGGTTATCACGATGCGCAGCCGCAAACGCGCGTGATCCGCAAGATCCCGTCTGCGGCCCCGGATATACATTGTTCACGATGGGATACTTCTTCGTCGCATCGAAGCTGGTCGGCTTGAACATAAAGCCATAAAGGTCCGTTTTGCCATCCCGAGCCTTCACCGTAATCGGCACGGGAGGCACCCATCCCGCAGCCGTCAACGCAGAGATGTCCTGCTTCGCAACCTCCATCTCGACCGCACCAGTCAACGTCCGCACCACCGTAGTCGCAGGCGTCACAGGCGTCGAAGCAATGTCCGTAAAGAAGTCGAACTTCGGCGAGAACGCGATCTCGTGGTTCGCATCCTCCGGCGTCAGAAGCTTCTGATCGCTCCCATCAAATCGAACGCTGTACAGATGTACGAAGTACGGATCGCGCCCTGCCTCCTTACCCACGCCGAGGAAATAAATCACGCGATTCTTCTCGTCCACATGCAGCACCTGCGTCACGTTGCCATCGCCATGCGTGATCTGATTCTTCAGCTTGCCCGTGCTCAGGTCATAGAGATAAAGCTGGCCCCAGTTGTCGCGTTCGCTGAACCACAACACCTCGTTCGACCCCGGCAGATAATGCCAGTTCACCATCCCGTCGCCGCTCTCGTAGAACTTCGGCGCAGTCTCCTGCATCACCTCGCGAACCTCTCCGTTCGTTGCGTCCGCGACGCGAAGCCACTCCTGCTTATGGTCCCGCGACGTCGACACAAACGCCATGTGCTTCGCGTCCGGCGACCACTCGACATCCTCCCAGGTGCTGTTGCCTCCCCTGCACGTGACGTCGTCACAGATCGTACCGCGATGCTGATCCGGCGGCATCTTCAGCCGCACGATCTTCCTCGTATCCAGGCTGATGATGACGCGCTCGATCATCGTCACATTCACATCGCCCACCAGCGGAGACTTCCACGTCTTCAACACCGGATGCCCGTTGGTCACAGAGACCAGGTACATCTCGCCATCCCTGCGCTGGTCCTGCTGAAACGTCGCGATCTTCTTCGAATCCGGTGACCATAGCAGGATCGCAGCATCACTCTGCTTCCATCCCGCGTTGTCCGTCGCGTACCCAAAGTCCTTCACGCCATCGGTCGTAAGCTGGGTCTCCGTTCCGCTCGCAATGTCCCGCACCCACAAGTTCCAGTCGCGAATAAACGCTCCCTTCGTCTTATCGGGAGAAAGATTCATGGACGGCTGCTTCGCCGTCGAAGGCTTATCAAGCCCCGTGCAGGTGTAGCTCGCGGCAAGAGAACAATCGAAGTTGCTCGAGCCGACTGTGACGCGAAGCTTCCGCCCAGCATCCGAGAACGCAAGCTCCGTAGGCTTTAGCCGAACAGCATCAGTCTTGAGCTTCGGCGAAGCCGCGTTGAGAGCATCGACCAACTTAGAGCTATCGAAGGCAACGCCATTCGTCTTCTTCGCAGGATCGACGATACGGAAGGTCGTCTCGTGCCCATCAACGGCGCGGTACCAAAACCGCCCATCGGCCATCCAGTGCGGCGCAACCACGCCCTTCCACGCCAGCGGATTCACGTTGTACGAGAGAAACTTCTCCGCCTGCGCGTAGTCCGCCGCGGTGTAGACACGCGGCTGCTGCGCCACTCCCGATGCAGTCACAAGCCCGGCAACGATAAGCGCGGAACCAATCTTCAAAGACAGATTCACAGTATGTTCTCCTGAAAGTTACAAATCGAAACTCTTGGGCAGCCTGTAAGAGATACTGACCGGCCTCGACAGCTCGGGTGCCCCATCCATACTCGCGTCTTTTGCGAGGATGGGTGGGATGTATACGGCTCTGCATGATTCACCCTGGCAAGACTTCGAGTCCGGATCAGTCATGGACGCTACAGCGCCACGATCAGTTTCTCAGCTTCCAAAGTATCTGCCGCAGCATCCCCATCCACACCGGCGCATCGACGCGACTCATCTTCATCCGCAGGATCAGCCGCCGAAGGTCCGCAGGCGCGCTCCGTGCCGGATGATGCCGCAGATAATCCGCCGCCTCAAGCACCTCGGAGAGAAGTCCCAGCACCCGCTCCTGCTCCGCGCTCGAAGCGGCATCAGCAGCCTCCGGTGCCCGCGTCAACGGACGCTCCCGCACCAACTCATACAGGCACACCGCCACCGCCTGCCCAAGGTTCATCGAGAGATGCCTTTGCTCCGCATGTTGAAACATCGGAATCGTTGTCAGCCAGTTGCAGTGGCTCAACTCTTCGTTCGATAGTCCCGTCTTCTCCGACCCAAACAGAATCGCCACCTTAGATTCGGAACCCTCAACCGGGACCTGCTCAAGAGCCTCGATCATCCGTGGCGGAGCATCGTTGATCGCAAACAGCGGATGCTCCAACACGCGCTCGCCCACCGCCGTCGTCCCCGCAACCAGCACGCAGTCGGCGACCGCTTCAGCCACCGTCGCATAGGTCGTCGCCGCATGCAGCACCGACGACGCATCGACCGCCGACCTTGCTCCCTCAAGCGGCATCACAAACTCATTCACAATCCGCAGATCGGAGAATCCAAAGTCGTGCATCGCCCGAGCGACCGCACCAATATTCTTTGGGTTCCGTGCCCGCACCAGCACCACGGCTACCCGCGCAAGATGTTCGCTACTCAGCATGAGTCTTTTATTCTATTGCGCGAGCCCAAAGAAGCCCGGGTCCCGGGTGCCCCATCCATGGCTCGCCTTTGGCCATGGGTGGGACGTAAACCGCTCGCATCATCCCATCTACGCGAGCCCCAGACACCCAGACAAGAGAAAAGCCGGCGCGCTGTGCACCGGCCTTTCTACTTATCAGGTTCTGGGGAGCATTACCGGTGAGGCTTCTCCGCCGGACGCGCCTGTTGCCGAGGCGCCGCCTTAGGCTGGGTAGCCGCATTGTGCTTGTCCTGGTTGATCGACCGGCTCACGTTGTTCTGCCGCTGGTTGACCTGCTGGTGCTCCTGCGGAGTCAGCCGACCGCCATTGGCCGCGCGATCATTAGCCGTCTGGCGATTAATGCTCGCCTCGCGGCCTTCCACGTTACGCGTCTCACGAGCGTTCATCTGGCCCGACTGCAACCCCTGGCCAACCCGTTGCTGCTGATTCGCAGCCCGCTGGTTGACGGTAGCTCCACGCGCCGGAACCGCAGTATTCATCGCTCCCGGCCGCTGGATTGCCGCCATCTGCGGGTGGCCGCCGTTGGCCTTCGCAAAGTTCCCGGGCTCAGCATGCGCCGCCTGCACATGGCTCATCTGCGCCGAGGTCGGAGCCACATGGTTCTCGTGCTCAAACTGTGCCTCCTGCGCCGTAGGGCGCGCCGAGATACCACCGTTTCCACCATTGAAGCTGGTGTGCGAGTTGTTGATCGTCGTGTTATTGATCGTCGTCCGGTTGATATAGGTGTTGTGGATAACGGTCGTATTCACATTGGTGTAGGCCGTGTTGTAGGCGAAGCGTCCGCCGCGCCACTCCCCGCCTGAGAAGCCAACGCCGCCGAATCCGAAGCCATAGCTAATGCCGCCATAGAAGCCGACGTGCGGTCCCCAATAGCCTTCATGAAAGATGAATGCGCTGCCGCCCCATCCCCAGTAGCCGGGGGTCCAAAGAACACCGACCGAAGGTGGCTGCACCCACACTCCGGGAACCCAGTAGTAGCCCTCCGGCCCGTAAGCCCAGTAGCCCGGATTCCACAGATAGCCGTCTCCGGGGCAAATCGGCTGCGTATAAACAGGAAGCGCAGGCGGCGCGAAGCCTACAGAGATAAAGACTCCAGCGTTTGCAGCAACCGGCGCGACGGCGACAGCGAGGCCGAGTGCTGCGCCCAATGCAAATTTACGAATGAGATTCATGGACTTCATAGCTTTCTCCTGAAAACTTCGATGCGACTACAGGCAACGGTGCCGGCCACCGGCTGCACTTACTGTCTGCCTCTGTGTGAACACAGATAGACCGGGATAGTTTTGCTGCTCAGGGAGAGCAATCAAAGGAGCGAATCGGTGGGCTCGTGGAATGAGAGAGTTGCAGGAGGTCTTAGACTGGTAAGGAGTGGCCGATAACTTCGCACAGACCGTAAAGCAACAGGCAGACATCGTAAAGATCGTCGGCGACTACGTGAAGCTCCGCAAGACCGGCGCACAGAACTACACCGGCCTCTGCCCCTTCCACAAAGAAAAGACCGGCTCCTTCTCCGTCAACGCCGCCCACAACTACTTCTACTGCTTCGGCTGCCACGAAAAGGGTGATGTCTTCACCTTCGTCATGAAGCTCGAAAACGTCAGCTTCCCCGAGGCCGTTCGCGCCGTCGCGACCAAGTGCGGCATCCCTCTTCCCAAGCGCGAGTTCAACTCCCCCGAAGAGGCCCGCGACGCCGGCATCCGCCGCCAGTTGATCGACCTCCACGAAGCCGCCACCCAGTACTTCGAGGCCCAGCTCAAATCCCCCGAAGCCGCCCGCGCCCGCGAGTACCTCACCGGCCGCGGCGTCACCCCGGAGACCATCGCCAAGTTCCGCATCGGCTACGCCCCCGACGACTTCAACCACATGCGCGAGACCATGCGAAAGCACTTCGCCGAAGACGCGTTACGGGCCAGTGGGTTGTTTTCGGCAAAGGAGCAGGAGGACGGCAGCCAGGGCACGATGTACGCCCGTTTCCGCAAACGCATCACCTTCCCCATCGCCAACGAGCAGGGCAAGACCATCGCCTTCACCGCCCGCGCCCTCGAAGACGTCGACGACAAGGGCCGCCCCATCGCCAAGTACATGAACTCCCCCGAGACGCCGCTCTATACGAAGGGCCAGGTCCTCTTCAACCTCGACAAGGCGAAGGCTCCCATCCGCGAGCTCGATTTCGCCCTCCTCGTAGAAGGCCAGATGGACTGCATCTCCGTCTACATGGCCGGCGTAAAGAACGTCCTTGCCACCTCCGGCACCGCCTTCACCGAGATGCAGATCCGCCTCCTCAGCCGCTTTACGAAACGGGTGGTGGTGAACTTCGACCCCGACGCCGCCGGCTCGAACGCCGCCGAAAAATCCATCGCCATGCTCACCGAAGAGGAGTTCGACGTCCGCGTCGTCACCCTCGAAGGCGGCCTCGACCCCGACCGCTACGTCCGCGAGCACGGCGTCCAGGAGTACATGGCCGCCCTGCGCGGAGCCAAGCGCCACTCCGAATACCTCATCGACCGTGCCCGCCTCCAGTTCCCCGCCCGCACCGCCGACGCCAAGGTGAAGGCGATGAATTTTCTCCTCCCCCACATCCGCCGGATGCCCAACCGCATCCAGCGCGACGAGTTCGCCGCCGACGCCGCCCAGAAGCTAGGCATCGACTCCGCCCTCCTTCGCCAGGAGTTGAAACAAGCAGCCGCCGCACGCCTTGAGAGCGTCCCCCAGTTCCGCCAGGAGCCCATCAGCGAGAACGAAAAGATCCTCCTCCGCGCCCTAGTCCTATCTGAAGATGACCCCGCCCGCCAGCTCGCCGCCGACCAACTCTCCATGCATCCCGAGTGGTTCGCCGAGCTCCCCATGGCCGACATCCTCGAATCGCTCTCGCAAGCCCCGGCACCCGAAAATCCCCTCGACGCCGCTCCCACAAACGAATCGCGCGCGCAGTTAGCCGTAGCCCTTCAACACTCTACGGGCGATAAGGAAGCACCTCTGTTGGAACAGGTTCGCGACGCCCTCGAAGCCCTCGACACCCGCCGCATGCAGCGCCGCCAACGCGAACTCCGCTCCCAGATAGCCGAAGCCGACCGCCGCGGCGACAGTGCGATGCTGGACCAGTTCATGATGGAAAAGATGGCCATCGACAAAGCCCTGCGGGAGCGCTAGCGTGAACCCAGACGCCCACATCTCAGACCGCGAACAAATCCGTCATCCTGAGCGAAGGCGCGCAGCGCGGAAGTCGAAGGACCCCGAGCGATCTCACCTCACCCAAACCGCTCGGACCTTTCAGCCAATATCCGCCCACAAGCCGGGTGCCCCACCCATGGCTCGCCTTTGGCCATGGGTGGGATCTCAACCATCCCTCACCCAAAGCACCCCCATGAAAGACGCGTCATCTCGACCGAGCAACGCGAGCGGAGAGACTCCCGCATTTCGCCGTTGCCTCCGCCCTCACGAGGCGCTCTATGGATAGCAACACCACCAAGCGCCTGGCTCTCGGCTTCCTCTCGAACTGGGTCAGCAAACTAGCGTCCACCGTCATCCAGCTCATCCAGGTGCCGGTCTTCCTGCACTTCTGGTCCGTCCCGCTCTACGGCGAGTGGATGATCGTCACCTCCATCCCCGCCTATCTCAGCTTCAGCAACATCGGCTTCGGCAACGTCGCCGGCAACGAGATGACCATGCTCGTCGCTGCTGATGACCGCAGCGCCGCCCTGCGCGTCTTCCAAAGCTGCTGGTGGCTCATCGCCATCGTCTGCGGAGCCACCATCCTCCTGCTCAGCGGAGCCCTCTATCTCTTTCCCGTAGCCCACCTGCTGAAGCTCTCCGCCATGTCCGAGTCCGACACCAAGTGGATCATCTTCTACCTCGGCGTCTCCGTCCTCCTCGGCCAGCTCGAACAGCTCCTCCAGTCCGCCTACCGCTGCATCGGCCGCTACCCCTACGGCTCCTTCATCAAGAGCGTCTTCTCGCTCATCGCCTTCCTCGCCATGATCGTCCCCGTAGCGATGGGTGGCGGAGCCCGAACGACCGCCCTGGTCTTCGCCGCCGCCAACATCGCCGGAACGATCCTCCTCGCCATCATGGTCCGCCGCGACATCCCCTGGATCCGCTACGGCTGGTCCCACGCCCGCCTCTCCGAGATTAAACGCCTCACCCGCCCCGCCTTCGCCTTCATGGGTTTCCCCATCGGCAACGCGCTGAACCTGCAGGGGACGCTCATGGCGGTCGGCTACGCGCTCGGCCCCACCGACGTCGTCATCTTCGGCACCGCCCGCACCGTCTCCCGCGTCGCCCTCCAGATGATCCAGATGGTCAACAACACCTTCTGGCCCGAGATGTCGATCGCCTTCGGCCAGAAGAACGCCGCCCTCACCCGCACCCTCCACCGCCGAGCCTGCCAGATGGCCCTCATCCTCGCCGCCACAGTAGTCCTCGGCATGCTGACGGTCGGCCCCTGGTTCCTCAGCCACTGGACCGGCGGCCACGTCCCCCCCAGCCGAGGCCTCCTCAGCATTCTTCTCCTCGTCGTCGTCTTCTACTCTCTCTGGTCGACCAGCTCCACCCTCCTCCAAGCCATCAACCAGCACGAACGCCTCGCCGCCATCTACACCTTCGCCACCGCCATCACTTGCGGAATCTGCTACTTAGCCGCCCGCCGCTTCGGCCTTTACGGAGCCGCCGCGTCCCTCCTCGTCTCCGAAGCCGTAATGAACCTCTACGTCCTACCCGCCTCCCTGAAAATCGCCGACGACACATTTGGCCCATTTCTGGCCAGCATGGCGCACTGGCCAAAGTCGCTCAACTGGGAAGCAATGGCAAGCAGGCTCCGCCGTTCCAAGCCGGAACTGGAGAGCTAGCCGCCTAAGCTCCTTGTCCCATCAACTTGCCGATCAAACAATAAAATCCGTCATCCTGAGCGAAGGTTGGCGCGCTCTTACGCCAACCGGAGTCGAAGGACCCCGAGTGAACTCACGCCGCCCAGAAAGCCCGCCCCCTTCGGCCAACGAGTTCTCAAGCGAACTCCATTTCGGGAAGAATCGACGGGGACAAGCGAACCGGCTCAATTACCGCCCCTCAGCTCGGTAAACTGAATTCAGAGGCAGCATCATGTCATTTACCGCGAAAGTCGAACAGCACGGCGATGACCTCTTTAATCAGCCTTCCAGAAGAAGCTCTCGCACACCTGAAAGCGAAGATCGGCGATTCGGTGGAGCTTGTCAGAACGCCAGATGGTCTTTTACTGAAGCCCTATGACACCTATTTCGAGGAGAAGATGGCGGCATGAGGCACGTCATGGACGAACACAGCGATGTGTTACGCAGACTGGCTGAGTAGTCGGCGAAGTCACCTAAGCGCAGAAGACCGATTGGTTTGAACGATGTATCGCCCCCACTCAGCCCACGATAAAATCAGCAGCCATGAAGAAAATCTTTGCCGTTTTGGCTCTATGCGTCTTTATATGCGTAATTTCCTCTGCTCAGGCTCCGGCATGGCACACGGGTAATCCTGGTTTCCACCCTCTTGCAATTACTTCCAGGGGTGACTCGTTTTGGATATGCGGCCCGAACGAATCGATTGCTTCGTCCCTAAATGGGAGCGAGTGGACGATCCATCACCGCGCGCCAAGTGCGGGTGCAATGCTCTTTGGCATTGAGTTCTTCTCCGCGAGTTTTGGCTATGCCTACGGCACCGGAGGAACGGTTCTCTTCACGAATGACGGGGGAGACTCCTGGGAGACAAAGCACTTTGGATCGGACACCATTCTGCTTGCCTCGTTCTCTGATCCGACCCACGGCTTAGTCCGTACCGCAGCAGCTCTGTCTTACCTGGATGGCGGCAATGAGCTGCATCCAATCGCACAGCCGGAAGACACGTTGAAACGTTTTCCGTTCACGCCATTTCTTGTTGCACTTTCACCCTCCAAAATGACGGTGGTTCTGAGTGAAGGCCCATACTCCGAGAGCGGATTCCTCGCCACAGTCGACGGCGGTAAGTCCTGGAGCTTTTACGACCCGCCAAGCACTGGGATCAAGGACTTACTGCGCGTTGATGGCAAGTACTGGGCTACAGGCCATGAGGTCGTCGGAAAAGACAAGCCCGGCGGCGGTTATGGTGTGCCGATGGCGACTTTTTCAGAAGATGGAGCGCACTGGACGCGCACAACCAACGAGATTCATCCCTGCCATTGGGAAAATTGTGGGATTTGCAACACTGAGGGCTGCTTAGCATCCGGAACCTTGCTCATCGATTTCTTCCATCAAGCGACAAAATACTCTGCCATCCCAGAAGGCGCCCTGACCGCGAAATGGGCTTCTATTGGACAAACCATCTGCACGCTAAATCAGAGCATTACTTGTGCCTCGCTCGGAACTGCGGCCAATGTCGAAGCATCGCCGGATGTCTCTATGCCCAAAGTACAAACATCTCCTCCAATGGGAACGAAACCCGCAACGGGCACTTTACGTTGCGTCTCGTGTTCTCTTGAGCCAGTCTTTGTCGACCAAAAAGCGCAAGGCCGTGTAACTGTACACATCACTCTTCAGGTAGGAACAGATGGAACGGTCGAAGCGGCAACCGTAGAAAAGTCTCCAAGCGATACCCTCACGAAGACCATTCACGATCAAATGGTGTCTTGGCTTTTCGAACCGCCGTCGAAGGACGGTCATCCGATCCGCGTCAAGAACGAGTCGGACATCACGGTCAACGTTATTCGGTCGAAGTAGACCCTCCGATTGAGAAAGGGCGCACTCGTCTCCCCCCGAATCCTTTTCTCCCCCACTCACGTCTAACAAATGTGGTATTCTGTGATTCGCTGGGGACGTGCGCCTTTGAATGCCCTGACCTTCCTAAAGGTCCTCGGGTTTGCCACCGCGGTCTACACCGCAATAAAAATCCCCGCCCATTACGAAACAAACGAGATCTTCGTTCGTTCAGGTGCGCCTATTTGCCTGCGAACGAGCCTCTAATCTGAAATTATTTTCGCAGGAGTGCGTGTGCCCGTGGCCGAAGACATAGATAAGTACGAAGACGATATCGATAAGCTGATCGATACAGGTAAAGAAAAGGGATATCTCACCTACGGCGAGGTCAATGACCTCCTGCCCGGAGACATCACCTCCCCCGATGAGCTCGACGACCTGATGACCACCATCAACACTCAGGGCATCGATGTGTTGTCTGGCGAAGGCCGTGGCGATCGCGACAAGTACGAGCCCGAGGCAGGCGAGGAGTCCGACGATGTCGAACTCGACCTCTCCCCCGGCATGCTCGAGAAGACCAACGACCCCGTCCGCATGTACCTCCGCGAGATGGGTACCGTCCCACTGCTCACGCGCGAAGGCGAAGTCGAAATCGCCAAGCGCATCGAGCGTGGACAGATCCGCGTCATGAAGGCGATCTCGCGTTCGCCCATCGTGATCCGCGAGATCGTCGGCCTGGGTGAAGACCTCCGCCGCGGCGTCCGCAACATCAAGGAAGTCGTCACCTTCGACGAAGAAGAGCTCACCGAAGAGATCCTGCAGGCCCGCGTCCGCGCCACCGTCGGTCGCATCGACGTCATCGTCAAGCACCAGAAGAAGATCGTCGTTCTCGAAGAGAAGATCGCCGCTCCCGTTGGCAAGGACGCGAAAGCGAAAGCAAAAGACACGCGCAAGACCCAGTGGCTCATCGGTCGCGAGCACGTCTACATCAACCGCGTCGTCCGCGAGTTGAAGTACACCAACGGCGAAAAGAAGCGCCTGCTCGACAAGGTCAACAAGACCGTCGACTCCATGCGCACCCTCGAGCGCCAGATCAAGTCGCTCGACGCCAAGTACGAAGCCTCCCGCTCGGAAGAGCTGAAGAAGGAGTACAAGCGCCAGCAGAAGAACTGCCGCACCGACCTCGAGCGCGTGGAAGTCGATGCCGGCATCTCGCTCGTCGACCTCAAGCGCACCCAGCGCGAGATGGTCCAGGGCGACATGGACGCCGAGCGCGCCAAGCGCGAACTCATCGAGGCCAACCTTCGCCTCGTCGTCTCCATCGCGAAGAAGTACACCAACCGCGGTCTCCAGTTCCTCGACCTCATCCAGGAAGGCAACATCGGCCTGATGAAGGCCGTCGACAAGTTCGAGTACCGTCGCGGCTACAAGTTCTCGACCTACGCAACGTGGTGGATTCGTCAGGCCATCACCCGCGCCATCGCGGACCAGGCACGTACCATCCGTATCCCGGTCCACATGATCGAGACCATCAACAAGCTCATCCGCACCAGCCGTCAGCTTGTGCAGGAATTGGGTCGCGAAGCGTCTTCAGAGGAAATAGCTCGCCGCATGGACATCCCTGTCGCGAAGGTCCGCAAGGTCCTCAAGATCGCGCAGGAGCCCATCTCGCTCGAGACCCCCATCGGAGAAGAGGAAGACTCGCACCTTGGCGACTTCATCGAAGACCGCATGGCCGTCAGCCCGTCCGACGCCGTGATCTCGGTCAACCTGAAGGAGTACACCTCCCAAGTCCTCCGCACCCTGACACCGCGTGAAGAACGCGTCATCAAGATGCGCTTCGGCCTCGAAGACGGCTCCGAGCACACCCTCGAAGAAGTCGGCCAGAGCTTCCAGGTCACCCGCGAGCGCATCCGCCAGATAGAGGCGAAGGCACTCCGCAAGCTCCGTCACCCCAGCCGCAGCCGCAAGCTGAAGGCCTTCGTCGACGGCGTCAAGGACATGTAATCCGCACCAGAATCAAAGGGAAAGGCCGCGAGCGATCGCGGCCTTTTCATTTGCCCAGCTAAACTTCGTGGAGTGGGCAAACTCTGTGCCCCATTCATCGCAGTCTTATCGCGATGAGTGGGTCCGCCACAGCTCTATCCACTCACCCAGGTAATTCGCAAGGGCCGCGACATCCCAGCCCGTCGTTTCTTCTGAACGAATCAAGCCCGTCTGCCGTATTCTTCTTGGAAACCTAACGGAGACATCCATGATCGTCAACCCCATGTACAACGCCAGCCTGACCGAGCAGCAACGCACCTGGTTCTTCGCCGAGTACCAGGCAGCCGCGAAGGACGAAGTAGTCGGCGTCCTACTCGCGCTCTTCCTCGGCAGCTTTGGCATCCACAAGTTCTACATGGGCGAAACCGGCTGGGGCGTCCTCTACATCGTCTTCTCGTGGACCGGCATTCCGGCCTTCCTCGGCTTCATTGAGTGCTTCCTCATGCCCGGCCGCGTCCGCGCCTACAACGCCGTGCAAGCGCAGATCATCACCAACGGCATCCTCGCCACAAACATTCCCGCCTACGCCGCCAGTGCCCCGCCACCCCAGGCGAACCTCACGCCTGCGATGTGCCCATCCTGCGGCGGATCGGTAGCCTCCGGCGCAGCCTTCTGCGCCAAGTGCGGGTCAGGCATGGCCGCGACGGCTTAGCGAAGGAACGAACGGGTGCCCCACCCATGGCAAGCCTTTGGCCATGGGTGGGTGAAGCGCCGACCCTTAAACAGAAAGGCCCATGCCACTAATCCGGCACAGGCCTTTTCAATTCGTAACCAAACCAATTACATATTCGTATGTCCGCCGCGCATGTCTTCATTGAAGCTCGGCTTGATGAACGTAAGCGCCTGCTGCACTTCGAGATCGTACTCCGCCTTATGCCCCATCAGCGCATCAGTCGGCGTAGCAAACTCCATGTCCGCGCTCAGCAGAATCAGCCCATCGGCAGCAAGATCTTCGGCAGTCTTCTTCAACTCATCGACCGTCGTGTTCAGATACTGTGCATCCCGAGGATCGGTCAACCAAACCGGCTTCCGCTCACCCAGAACACCCGATAGCCAGTAAGCCTTCGCCGCCAGGTAGTTATGCCGCTGCTCAGAGCTCGTGTCGTTGAACGTGAACTTCTTCTGCCAGCGGCTGTAGTAACGCGTCGTCACCGGCACCGGCTGGCGGTTGCCGCTCTTCACCAGCTCAAGCTGCCCCTGGTCCATCGTCTTACGCACGGCGTTGTAGATAAACGCTTCGGCAAACGGCTGCTCAGGCGCGGGAACGATCTCCGCAAACGTAACCGTCATCGAAGCAGAGATCTTCGCATGCAGCACGCTGTCCGTACCGTCTTCAAGCTTGATCTCGCCATGCACCAGCAAGGTATCGGCACCCGATGTCGACGAGTGGAAAGGCCAGTTGAACTTGCCGAACGTAAGCGGCAGTCCATGCAGCGTCACATAAACGTCGGGGCGCGGATTGCGCAACCGCTTCGCCGTCTCCGCAAGATAAACCTGCAGGTCGCTGATCAGATCAGCGCGGCTCAGGTCGAGGTTCTCCGACAGCTCCAGCAGCTCGGTCTTGCTCGGATCAGAGGCAAGCGCGAGGATGAACTTCGTAGTGGCTGCGCCGGAGGAGGCAAGCGCGGATTCGGAAGACGCGATGGTAAGGCCGGCCACTGCGGCGGCGTCGGCAACCTGGCCTGAAAGTGCTGTCTGAAGCGTTGTGCTCATGCGGAGATCAATTCCCTTCGATGTCCCTCTATTCTACCGGGACGAAGGACGATTTTGGCGCAATTCGGCCGCGATTCTAAGAGCACCACACACGCATACCTTGTCATCCTTCGCCGCACAAACGCTTGTCATCCTTCGACGAAGTCGGAGGATCTGCTTCTGCCTTTGCTGTTGCCGGGTGCCCCATCCATGGCTCGCACTTGGCCATGGATGGGTCCGCCATGAAACCTGAACCCGGAGTAACAGCCGGAGTCGGGTGCCGGGTGCCCCACATCTGGCGGCTTCATCGCCAGATGTGGGAATGCCTCCACAAACCCCGCCCTCAACCGGAGTAGAAGCCAGCTTCAGCCCGGGCCGCATTCACCCTTCCACACCTACCCCTCAAAATGAAACATCTCCTCCATCGGCATCCACCACTCACCCTCCGGCGTTCCCGGGATCCGCTGCTGAAACGGCATCATGATCGCCCACCACCGCTGCGTATCTGGGTCAGCCGCCATCAGAGCCATATCGGCCCTGAAGTCCACACCGTGGTACTCAAAGCTCGCGAACAAAATCCCGTCGTGGTGGAAGATGGTGTAGTTGCGTATGTTGCAGCGGGCAATGGTGTCGAGCACCTCGGGCCATACCGCCGCGTGATAACGCTTGTACTCGTCGTAGGCTTCAGGCCGAAGGCCGACCTGCATTCCGTATCGTTTCAAAATGGGCCTCCTGATGTTTTGCGACCGTGACCATGCTACCGCGCGCATGCTACGTTGGCGTTGGAATGGCTAACCGCGCCGATGTACCGGTGTAACAGAGATTTAGCAGGAGTCAGGAAGATGATCGACGGAATCATGAAAGCTGAAGACAAGGAAGTACTCGCAACCGCCCCCACAGAGGCCCGCAACCCGAACTCATTGCAGATCGACAAGGTCTCCACCCTGGAGATGCTGTCCATCATCAACCGCGAAGACCAGACGGTCGCCGCAGCGGTCGAACGAGTCATCCCCCACATCGCCCAGGCCGTCGACGCCATCGCCGAACGCCTCTCCCAGGGTGGACGACTCTTCTACGTCGGCGCAGGCACCAGCGGCCGCCTCGGCGTCCTCGATGCCTCCGAGTGCCCACCAACCTTCTCCATCGATCCCGAGATCGTCCAGGGCCTCATCGCCGGTGGTGATGGCGCTCTCCGCCGCTCCAGCGAAGTCTCCGAAGACTCCCCCGAACTCGGCGCAGCCGACCTCCGCGCCCGCAACTTCGCCTCTGGCCACCCCGATGTCCTCGTAGGCATCGCCGCCAGCGGCCGCACACCTTACGTCCTCGGCGCAATGGCCTACGCCAAGAGCCTCGGAGCCCTGACCATCGCCGTCACCTGCGTCCCCGTCTCTGCCATGACGCGCTTCGCGGAGATCTCCATCGCCGTCCAGACCGGCGCGGAGGTCATCACCGGTTCCACCCGCATGAAAGCCGGCACCGCCACCAAGCTCGTCCTCAACATGCTCAGCACCGGCGTCATGGTCCGCACCGGAGCGGTCTACGGCAACCTGATGGTGAACCTCAAACCCACCAACTCCAAGCTGGTCGACCGCGCCCAGCGCATCATCATGACCGCAACCGGCTGCACCCACGACCGCGCCGTAGAACTTCTGCTCGAAGGCGGCACCGTAAAGACCGCCATCGTTATCGAAAAGCTCGAAGTTGACCGCACCACAGCCGAAGCCAGACTCTCAGCAGCCAATGGTCGCCTCTCCGCCGCTCTAGGCGAGTAGGTGTCAAAGCCAAGATCCACTCTTTGCCATCACTCTGTGCCCCATTCATCGCGGCATTATCGCGATGAGTGGGACCGCCACCGAGCCGGGTGCCCCACCCATGGCTCGCACTTGGCCATGGGTGGGATTGCTAACTCAAATCCGTCGTCCTGAGCGAAGTCTCTCGCAGCCTTATCGCGAGAGACGGAGTCGAAGGACCCGACACCGCTTACATCACCGAAACCGTTCGACCCTTTCAGCCACGAACCGGCGTGCCCACCGATCAGCCCTCAATCCCCCACCCCACCCCAAACAACTTCTTGCTCCATTTCGGAAGCGATCGACTATCCTGATCTTCAGAACCGTGCCCCACCTTCCCTCAGCGCTGCACATACGTCCCGACCAGATTGGCGCGGTCGCCTTTGGCGTGGTCGCCACCGTCGGCGTCGTCACCTACATCTTCTGGAACCGCCGCCCCAGCGCCGAAGAGGTCGAACGCCAGCGCCGCGAGTTCCTAGCCACCCGCGGCCGCATCACCGACGCCATGTTGATCGACACCGGCCTAGACCGCCGCGTCGAGACCGAACCCACCGGCCTCAACCTCGAAGACTCCACCCCGGATGTCCTTCGCTATCAGTACAAAGTCGGCGGCGTAGGCTACGAGAGTCTTCAGGACGTAGCCCGCCTCCCCGAGCACGTCCGCCATCTCCGCGTCGACCTCCCCATCCAGGTCCGCTACGACCCCAAAAACCCCGGCAACAGCATCGTCGTAGCCGAATCGTGGAGTGGCCTGCGAGTCGGCCTAGGCTCCGGGGTCAGCGCCACCAAAGGCAAAGGCCTCCAGGAACGCCTTCACCCCCGCGATTAGTTTCGGGAATCCTGCCCCATTCGTCACATGGCAGGAATAGGTCGAAATACCCCCCAGAGGTATAGAATCTCCCTATGCACATGGTCGCAAAGCCGTCGGGCGGAATGCAGCAAGTCCTCAAGCTCTCGCTCGCCGCGACCTTCTGCTACGTCGTCGCCACGTTCTACTTCGGCCTTCGCGCCCACTCACTCGCGCTCATCTCGGAAGCCGGTCACAACGTCTCCGACATGCTCGCTATCGTGCTCTCTTACGTGGCCGTCTACTTCCAGACCCGCCCCGCGACCGAAGAAAAGACCTTCGGCTACCAGCGCGCGGGAGTCCTCGCCGCCTTCGTCAACGCCCTCACCCTGATCGTCCTCGCCGGATGGATCGCCTTCGCCGCCCTACACCGCCTCGCCACGCCCGAACCCGTCCAGCCGAAGCTGATGATGTACGTAGCCGCCGCCGGCGTCATCATGAACGGCGTCATCGCCGGCCTGCTCTGGCGCTTCTCCGGCGACGTCAACATCCGCAGCGTCTTCCTCCACATGCTCGGCGACACCCTATCCACCGCCGCCGTCATCCTCGGTGGCCTCGCCATCCTGTTCACCGGTATGACCTGGATCGACCCGGTACTCTCGATGATCATCGCCGGCATGATCCTCTACAGCTCCTACGGCATCGTCCGCGAGACCCTGCACATCCTTCTCGAAGGCACCCCGAAGAACTTGCAACTGCACGAGATCCGCGCCTCCATGCAGTCGGTCGAAGGTGTCCTGAACGTCCACGACCTCCACGTCTGGAGCCTCGGCTCAAGCAGCCACGCGCTCGCCAGCCACGTCACTATCGCCGAGATGCCCTTATCGGACTGCAGCGCGATCCTCGAAGGCATCAACTGTGCCCTCCGCGATCGCTTCCACATCCACCACACCACCCTGCAGTTCGAGACCAGGGGCTGCGAGACCACCCACGGCTGCGCCGCCCCACCTGAACTTGAAGTCGCAGGCGGCCACGCCCACCATCACCACGGCCATTCGCATTAGCCCATCGCGAGCAACGCGAGCCCAATACAAGTCACGAAGTGACCGCCCCGCGCGCAGCGGGCCTCTAGCTCTTTGCCTTACTAAACCAACTGAGCATCCAGAGTAATCTCCGCCGCCTTCAGCAGCCTTGAGATCGGGCAACCTTCCTTAGCCTTCTTCGCCAGCTCACAAAACTTCTCCTTCTCAATTCCCGGAACCTTCGCCCGCGTCACCAGGTGAATCTTCGTCACCGTCGGCCCGTCATCGGTCTTCTCCATCGTCACCGTCGCCGTCGTCTCAAGCGAATCCGGCGGCAACTCCACCGACGTCAACTGTCCGCTCAGCGCCATCGTGAAACACCCTGCATGAGCCGCCGCGATCAACTCCTCGGGATTTGTCCCCACCCCATTCTCAAACCGCGTCCCGAAGCTATACTGCGCCTCGTGCAGCGTGCCGCTCTGCGTGGAGAGAGTGCCGTTACCCTCTTTCAAATTGCCATGCCAGACTGCCGATGCGGTGCGATCCATGTTTTTCTCCTGCTGCGTTCAGATGCCGATTTCTCTACCCGCGCGTCGGAGTAGACTGTCCGTGAGTCTACCCGGTAGACGTTACCGCCGTGGGATAAGCTGCCGTCGATAGCCAGAATCCCGGCCCCTTTGCCCAACAACCGAGTCACAATGCAACTTTCCCGGCAGTGCCAACCCCCGGAAGGATCAGGCAGGATGAGAACGAACTCTTCATCAGGCGGGCGCATGAGATTCTGGTTCGTCCATTCGGGAGACGTCTCCCTTCATAATCAAATCGTCACCCAGGTCTCGCTCGGCATCCTCTCCGGCGACCTCGCAGCCGGCGAGCGCCTGCCCAGCATCCGCTCCCTCGCGCAACGCTTCAACATCCACCCCAACACCGTCAGCGCCGGCTACCGCCAGCTCGAGCGCGAAAGCTGGGTCGAATTCCGCCGAGGCAGCGGCGTCTTCGTCCGCGACACCGCCCCCAGGAACATCGCCGGCATCCGCCCCACCCTTCACCTCGACAAGCTCATCGCCAACCTCATCCAGGCCGCCAGTGCCGCCGACATGACCCGCGACGAACTCCGCGCCCGCATCCTCGGCCACCTCGACGCCGCCCCACCCGCCCGCCTTCTCCTCATCGAGTCCGACGTCGAACTCCGCCGCATCGTCCTGCAGGAGCTCCACGAGTCCATCAAGCTCCCCTCCGGCTTCACCATCGGCTTCACCGACCTCCCCCGCCCCGGCGACACAAAAGCGATCGTCGCGATGACCGCCCAACTCCCGGGCTCCCTCGTCCTCGTCCTCCCCAGCAAAGCGGAAGCCCTCCGCTCCGTCCTCCCACCCGAAGTAGCGATGCTGATCTTGCAAGTTCGCTCCATCCCACAGCTCCTCGCACCCTGGCTCCCCGCACCCCACAACGCCCTCGTCGGAGTAGCCTCCCGCTGGCCGCCCTTCCTGTCCTTCGCGAAGATCATGCTCGTAGCCGCAGGCTTCGAAGCCGACGCCCTCCTCCTCCGCGATGCCTCGCTCTACGGCTGGACCTCCGGCCTCAACCAGGCCCGCACCGTCATCTGCGACTCCCACACCGCAACGGTCCTTCCCGCATCCATCCCGCGCATCCGCTTCAACCTGTTGGCCGAACAGTCCGTCACTGAACTCCAGCAGATGGTCCGCGCCAGTCTTGATGGAAAGCTCGACTGTGACACTCCAGAAACCGTCACAACCAAGGACTCAGGCCAGCGTGCCGCAGTTCAGACTCAGCAGCATGAGACGAACTCCGGTCATCAAAACTCCTGGCTGCGCCCTTCTGCTGCTAACTCTGGCCTGGCTTACCGCAACTAGCTGCCGAGCCCAGTTCTACCCGCCGATCTTCTATCCGCCCTTCGGCTACCCGCGTCCTCACCAGCCTCCACCCGACCCAAGAGACGCGCCCGTAGAGATCGGCACCTACGGCATGCTCGGCGGAGCCATCGAAGACACGCCCCCTCCCCACTCCGGATATACCGTCGGCGCAATTGGCCTCTACGCCCAGTGGAACCGCTACGGCCTCTGCCCCCGCGTCGACCTTCGCATCCAGGGCAATGGAAACCAACTCCACGGATATCTCGTCGGCCCCCGCGTAGCCTACCAGCCCAGAAGAGAAAGTATGCGGCCGCTCCGCCTCTACGTGGAAGCGCTCTTCGGAAAGAACGAGGTAAGCTACTCTCCCGACACCAGCGGCATATATACGCCCAGCGCCGTACCCAAGGAATATGTTGGCGTCACCCGGTCCATCGTCATCGGCCTCGACCTCCACCTCGCCGCCCCCATCGACTGGCGCGTGGTCGAGTTCTCCAAAGGAGACTTCACCGGCTTGCACGGCTCCTACCCACAAACACTCCAGACAGGAATCCTCTTCCACTTCCCGTAGGCCAGCCGTGGTTCGATTTTGGAATGCAGTTACGGAGAGTACAACTTTGCAGAAGCGACCATGTTGAACAACGTTCGCACTGTCGGCAATAAGAGTATAAGTAGACCACCTGCACAAAGCCTATGTTCATGAACCTATGTCCGAGGAGCGACATAACTTGAACATGCAGACACTCAGGCAGCAAACGGAAGAAGAGCATCGCGGCGCAGAAGCCGCTCTGCCGCTGATGCAGTCGGATCTCGATCAGGCAGCGTACGTCGACTGCCTGCGAAGATGGTACGGTGTGATCGCCGCCTGGGAAGAACAGGCCTGTCTATCCGCTCCAGTATGGTTGCAGCCGCTTCTTATCGCTAGGAGCAGGAGACCTCTGCTTGCCCTCGACCTGGCGTGGTTTGGTGTCCAGGCACCGCAAGTTAGAGTGACGCTCCCGCCCCTCCGGGACCTGCCGAGTCTCCTCGGTGCCATGTATGTGCTCGAAGGCTCCACGCTGGGCGGCCAGATCATTGCACGCCATGTCGAGACTGCACTGCCTCTCACTCCGGGTCACGGCGACTCCTTCTTCCGTGGTCATGGTTCACAGACCGGCCCACTCTGGAAGGAGTTCTGCGAGATGCTCACGACCCATGTTCCTGACGATCAGCAAGACAACGTAATCGCCTCGGCCAAGCGCATGTTCACGACCGTTAGCTTCTGGATGCAGGAGAAATCGGTCGTAGATGGAAGCTAAGCACCTCGAAGCCTCTCCCGCACTTAGCGCCGTCGCACCTCTGCGAACTCAACTTCAACGCTGCGAAGACGAGCCCATCCGTATTCCAGGAAGCATCCAGCAACACGGATTCCTTCTCTTGCTGAATGCCTTCGAGAGTCACATCGTCGGGGCCAGCGAGAACGTCGAAGAGTTCCTCAAAGTGCCTCTGCAACTGGTGCTTGGCGCGGAGATTGACTCTATC
Organism: Granulicella aggregans; assembly: GCF_014203275.1. Classification (GTDB taxonomy): domain Bacteria; phylum Acidobacteriota; class Terriglobia; order Terriglobales; family Acidobacteriaceae; genus Edaphobacter. The sequence continues at coordinate 176,951 of NZ_JACHIP010000004.1, read as the reverse complement.
TTCGAGCGTGAAGTTCTGGGTGCGCTTCGCGCTTTGGCGTATCTGGGCGAGCGCCCTGCCCTGGTCACGTATCTTGGAGCATTTCAGATGCGTGGAAGACTCTACTCCGTCGTCACCCACCAGGTTGAAAGCCAGCGGATCGTTGAATTTGAACTGCTCGATCGACTTGTCAGCCCCGACATGACCAATCAGGTCTTTACCAACTTTGTCGGCATGTTGAGCCAGCTTCCTTCCGAGCAGGAACTGTGTGTGGCACTGACGCGCAAGGTCCGGGATCTGACCCAATTCGAACGGGTCATGCTTTATCGGTTCGATGAGTTCGGTCACGGCACGGTATTAGCTGAAGAAAACGATGGATCTCTTCCGAGCTACCTGGGACTTCGGTTCCCAGCTTCGGACATTCCCCAACAGGCGCGGGATCTTTACATTCTCAATACGGTTCGAATCATTCCGGACGCGACCTACATCCCCTCACCGCTCTGCGCAACCCACAAGCTATCTGTCCCCGCATCGAGATTTCCGGAAGATAAGATCGCCAAAATCGATCTCTCCAACTCCATGCTGCGAAGCGTGTCGCCGGTCCACGTCGAGTACATGCGCAACATGGGCACGCTCTCCTCCATGTCGATCTCGATCGTCTGCGAAGGCAAACTCTGGGGGCTCATCAGCGGCCATCATTCAACTCCACATACCGTGCCCTATCTTGTCCGCAGCGCATGCGATCTCCTTACCAAGCTCGTCTGCACCCAGCTGATGAGCCTGCGCTCCGATGCCAGCCTCAAAAAGATGGTCCATTTCCACGGTGTGCAGCGCCGGGTGCTAGCGCACATGGCGGCGGAGAACAACTACCTCAACGCGATGGCTGACCAGATGAATGAACTCGTCCAGATAGCCGACGCTGGCGGAGTCGCTCTGGTAGCCGGTGGCCATTGCCGGATGTTTGGCAACACTCCGGACGAGAAAGAGATCCACAGGCTCGCGGAGTGGATGGATGAAACCCGCGACATGGAAGTGTTCGAGAGCCGTTCCCTTTCAAGGCGAATCGGCTGGGCAACAGAGTTCAGCGGAGTTGCGAGTGGCCTGCTCGCCATTCGGATCTCCAACGTATCCCAGAGCTATCTCATGTGGTTCCGGCCGGAAGCCCTGCGGACAGTAGAGTGGGCTGGAGAGCCTGCCTCAGCGGAAGACAAGGCGCGGTCACTTCATCCCAGAACGTCGTTCGCGACCTGGAAAGAGGAGGTCAGCGGGACCAGTTCTCCATGGACGAAGATGGAGGTCGAATCAGCGAAAGACTTTCGCGGCGCCGTGATGACCATCAGCCTCAAGAGAGCGGAAGAAGCGATCGAACTGGGCGAAGCTCGATTCCTCCAGCTTACGCACGCTCTCCCTCATCCCGTATGGACCGCCGATGATGACGGCAGACTGACCTACGTCAATCAGCGCTGGCTCGACCAGGGCCTGCGGAGTCACGGTCGGTGGTACGAGCAGGAAGCTATCCCGGCAGAGGATCAACTGCGGTGCGACCAGTCATGGAGAGATGCGGTCGCGGAAGGACTCGCATTCGAGCTCGAAGTCCGGCTTTTTTCAGAGACCCATAAGGCAGGACGTTGGAATCTCGTTCGGGCTATCCCTTTTCAGGCCAACGGAGCTCGCGCTGGATGGGTGGGGACCTGCACTGACCTCACCGACCGCCGTCAGCGCGAAGCAGCTCTTCGTATGACAGAAAAACTCGCTCTCACGGGACGGATGACGAGTGTGATCGCCCACGAGATTAACAATCCACTCGAAGCTCTCACAAATCTCCTCTATCTGCTCTCCGGCCATGTCGCAGGCGATGACGAAGCCCGGAATTACATTGGTCTGGCGGAAGGCGAACTTCAACGCATCTCTGGCATCACCAAGCAGACCCTCCGGTGGGCTCGCGAAGACCTGCTGCATCCCGAACATGGCTCTGCACGCGATCTTATCCAGGATGTTCTTCGCCTCTACGCGGGACAGATCAGGAACAAGGAAGTTAAAGTGATTCTCGAGAGCGGGCCGGATATCCCCGTATACGGAACGCTGGGGCAGATCAGTCAGGTACTTGCAAATCTGCTCTCCAATGCAGTGCAAGCTGTTCCGGTCGGCGGACGCATCTCGCTCGCTTGTACTGCGAACTCAGACACAACAGAATTTACGGTGCGCGATAACGGTCACGGCATGAGCGAGGAGACGCTCCGCAATCTTTTTCAGCCTTTTTACAGCACCAAAGGAGATCTTGGTAACGGCTTAGGCCTCTACATCTCTCATGAAATAGTCCAGCGCCACGGTGGGAGCATCACCGTTCAAAGCGCCATCGGCGAAGGAACCTCTTTCCGAGTCTGTCTGCCCGGAAATCCGGTCTTGACCCTCAATTAGGTGCCGTACATGCAGCATTACGGGAAGAAAGCAGTAGACGGACACCTGCTTCGGACTGGCCCGAACAGGAACCCCACTCAACCACGGGTGTTAACATAGTCCCTGAGGCTGTCCCCCTTTCATGGATCCATCGCACATACGCAACTTCGCGATCATCGCGCATATCGACCACGGCAAATCCACGCTCTCCGACCGCCTCCTCGAGCTCACCGGCTCGCTGACCTCGCGCGAGATGCAGGCCCAGGTCCTCGACGCCATGGACCTCGAACGCGAGCGCGGCATCACCATCAAGGCCCACACCGTCCGCATGGTCTATAAGGCCAAGGACGGCGACACCTACCAGCTCAACCTCATCGACACCCCCGGCCACGTCGACTTTTCCTACGAAGTCTCGCGCTCGCTCGCCTCCTGCGAAGGCGCGCTTCTTGTCGTCGACGCGACCCAAGGCGTCGAGGCGCAAACCCTCGCCAACGCCTATCTCGCCGTCTCGAACGGCCTGGAAATCCTTCCCATCATCAACAAGATCGACCTTCCCAGCGCCGACATCGAGCGCACCAAGGAGATGATCGAAAAAACGGTCGGACTTCCCGCCACCGATGCCATCGCCGTCTCCGCCAAGACCGGCCTCAACGTAGAGGCCATCCTCGAAGCCGTCGTCAACCTGCTCCCCCCGCCGCAGGGCAACCCCGAAGCCCCTCTTCAGGCCCTCATCTTCGACTCCTGGTTCGATCCCTACAGAGGCGTCATCGTCCTCGCCCGCATCATCAACGGCAAGATGCGCAAGGGCATGAAGATCAAGCTGCTCTCGAATGGCAAGACCTTCGACGTCGAGAGCATGGGCGTCATGACCCCCAAGCCCGTCGAGATCCAGGAGTTGACCGCTGGCGAAGTAGGCTTCTTCGTGGCTACGATTAAAAATGTGGCCGACACCAAGGTGGGCGACACCATCACCTCGGTCGAAAACCCCTGCGACGAGATGCTTCCCGGCTTCGAAGACATCAAATCGATGGTCTTCGCCGGCCTCTACACCGTTGACTCGCACGAGCACGCCATGCTCCGCGACGCTCTCGAGAAGCTCCGCCTCAACGACGCCAGCTTCTCCTTCGAGCCAGAGTCCTCCGTCGCCCTCGGCTTCGGCTTCCGCTGCGGCTTCCTCGGCCTTCTGCATCTTGAAATCATTCAGGAGCGCCTCGAGCGCGAGTTCTCGCTCGACCTCATCACCACCGCCCCCGGCGTCCGCTACAAGATCACCATGACCGACGGCACCGTGCTCGAAGTCGACAACCCCTCACGCTGGCCCGATCCCACCGAGATCGTGAGCATCGAAGAGCCGGTCATCATCGCGAAGATCCTGACCAACGAAGAGTACGTCGGCGGAATCCTCAAGCTCGTCGAAGACAAGCGCGGCAAGCAGAAGAACTTCGAATACGTCTCCGAAACCCGCGTCCTCATCACCTACGAACTTCCGCTCAACGAAATCGTCCTGGATTTCTACGACAAGCTGAAAAGTGTCTCCCGCGGCTACGCTTCGCTCGACTACGTCCTCGCCGGAACCTGGATCTCGCCCATGGTCAAGATGGACATCCTCATCGGCGGCGACCCCGTTGACGCGCTCGGCATCATCGTCCATCGCGACTTCGCCTACGATCGCGGCCGCGCCCTCGTCTCGAAGATGCGCGAACTCATCCCCCGCCAGATGTTCGAGGTCGCCATCCAGGCCGCCATCGGCGCCAAGGTCATCGCCCGCGAAACCGTAACCGCCATCCGCAAGAACGTCATCGCCAAATGCTACGGCGGCGACATCAGCCGCAAAAAGAAGCTCCTCGACAAGCAAAAAGAGGGCAAAAAGCGCATGAAACGGATTGGCAAGGTCGACATCCCGCAAGAGGCGTTCCTGGCCGTCTTGAAGGTCGGCGAAGAATAACCCAGCAACCCCAGAAACATTGCCCGGAGTAGATGGCCGGGGTGTCCTACCCATGGCTCGCACTTGGCCATGGGTGGGACGTAAACCTCATCCTCGCTTTGCTCTCTAGGCCGAATGCGCCCAGAACCTTCGCAGGAAACAATAGAGCGGCACGACGCAGCAAACCCCATCGCACGCGCAATTTCGCCGAAAGGTTGTCACAGCAAATTAACCCTGATCTGTGGAAACCGTTGACAGGGGACGAGTTAGCGATCTCCCGCCAAACTCTGGGGCAAATCTGTCTCGCATCGCCACATACTAAACAAAATAAAAGGGATGCAAGCCGCCACTTAAAATATAGACGGCAGCCATGTAGTCTTTAGCAGTCAGAGACGCTTTCCCTCGACGGGAAAATCCACATTAGTTTCCACAGCCCGAGATGCTAATCCGCCTTGGCGAAACCGCATTCCTGCTATCTCCGTCGGCCACGACGAGGGGAGCATAAGGCTTCCCTCGTCGTCGCTTCCGAAAGTGAAGAACTACTGCTTCTTAGGAGCAGCGGCCGGAGCCTTCGCGGCGCCAGCAGCGGGACGCGGACGCGTCGCCGAAGGTGCAGCCGGCGGCGGTGCAGCTACGCCCGAGGCGGTGTTGTAGGCATTGATGACAGCCTCGGTGACATCGGTCGTCGGAAGCGCCCACAGAACCGGGTTCTGCTGTCCGCTCACATCCAGCAGCAACGTGTAGCCGTTGTCCTGAACGTACTTGCGCATGGTGGCGTTCACCTTCTGCGCCATCTTGCCGTAAGCTTCCTGCAGGTCCGCGTTGTAAGCGGTCTGGGCATCTTCAGCATCGCGGTTCAGCTGCTTTTCTTTGGTGTCGATGTTCTTCAGACGCGACGCACGATCTTCATCGGTGGTCGTCGCGGGAAGAGCCTGGAGCTGCTTCTTCAGCGAGTCAACTTCCTGGGCCAGAGTGTCGATCTGCGACTTCTTCGGCTCATACTTCTTCTGAACGCCTTGGACTGCAACCTGGCCTTCATTGGTGGCGAACACCGACTGCTCGAAAGCGATCAAAGCGATCTTTGCCGGAATGGCCTGGGGAACGACCGGTGCCGGTGCGGTAGGAGCAGCAGCAGGAGCAGCAGCGGGGGTCTGAGCAGGAGCGGAGACAGCGAGTAGCCCAGCGCCGAGCGCGGAGACGATTGCGAGAGTGCGATTCATGCGGTTTGAGGCTCCTTATAGGTCAAAGCGGAATGGTGATGAAGATAAACTTGTGGGCGTTGATCCAAAGCCTCTGCGAGCGGGAACGCATCGCGGCTAGAAGGTATCCGGAAACATAGCCCGGTCAGCTGGGATCAGTTAGTTGGGATCATTCGCGGTGCCGGCTGGACAGGTCGTGGGTACTCGATTCGTCGATTATTTTCGCGGCGCATTCTGCCTGCTGCCGCGCATTCCGCTCCATCTCGAGAAACCTAGCTGCGTACCTCCGAATGACAGACCAGCCCTTTCAGGCCGATTCCATCTTCAGGTACGTAGCGACCGGGCGATTCATGGGAGCAAGCCAGGGCGAGAGCGGTACCGGAACACGTCGATTATAGGGTTGCCGCGTTACAGGGTCAAATCTTCGGAAGCCCAGGCATGCTACGAAAAAACGGATATAGTCTTCAGGGTTTCTCCATATTCCTGTCTTCCCAAACCAAATCAAAGTGAAGAAAGCCGATTTTGTCGCGCCTTTTCGTTTGGCTTCACAATTGCTCTCACTATATTCGACCGCGACATAGAGTTGCGATTGTTTCGCCCCGGACCAGGAAGAGCTCGCGCCCATGTAGTCGCGGTTTACCGGAAAGGGAGAGGCTACCAGAACATACGGGAGCCGTTTTCAGGAGGCCGTGACTGGCCATTGCACCAAAGTTGGACGCCTTGTCTTCTCCCAAGGTCGGAATATCAGGGCCCAGTACAAAAGGTCGGAATTCCAGACCGAACGCGTTGTTGATCGATACCCGCTCGCAGGGTGACCCGGCTGGAGTTTTCGGGGCCCTGAAGCAGATTCTGACGGGAATCCGTAATCCAAACGCCGAATCTCCCGCAGTATTCCCCACTCCCCCAAAATTCGATTTGCCAAGATCAGGCGGTCAGCGTATTATCAGGCTTGCGTTAAGAGATGGCGTGGGTGCCGATCCCTTCTGTGCCTTCCATGTATCAATTTAGGCAGGCTTAGCCGCCTTCATACATGGGGTTTCAAGCAGACAAAACGCGGTGTTCCTGCCTCGATTGAAGATCGATAATCGAAGGTTCGAACCAATCGAAATCAGCTCATCGAAATCGAGAAGACGGTACAAATTAGGGTTGCGGTCGCAGTATCGGCAGGCCGGGTTTGCGCGCACGCGCTCCACAGACTCCGTGGAGGCAAAACACGCTACCAGCAGGTAGAGATAAACGTTACGTTACGTTCAGAGCAAAACTTGAGAACTGTTTCTTCCGACGCCCGATCTCCGCATCATTCCGTCAGTTGGATCACACGCAGCGCCTTTTCCAGGGGCTTCGTGGTTCTTGCATCGTTCGTTTCACCATGGTTTCAAGATTCAGCACCTAGGCAACAGGAAGTGGAAGCATGACTTCAGATCAGAACGTATCCGACGTGCAGATGCACTCGGATCAGCCACCTCCGATCGCTCACCAGGGCGATTCGGGGCAGGATGCCGGGCAGAATGTACAGCACGGCATGGGACAGTCAAAGAGCAGCCGTCGCCGTCGCCGCAAGCGTAAAGGCAAGGGCCCCGAAGATGTGGCCCTTAACGGAGCGGCACAGGGTGGCGACAGCAGCGGCGACGCTGTCTCGGCACCTCAGTCCGCTGCTCCCCAGGGACAGCCGTCGCGGCAGCAGAACTCCCAGGCCTCCAGCCAGCAAAACGGTCAGCAGAACGTTCAGAGCGCCGGCACAAACGCGAACGGCACCAAGCGCTGGAAGAAGAAGTTCCGCGACCGTGATCGCCCACGCGAAGGCCGTTCCGAGAATCCCGGCAACCAGGCCAGCGGCAGCAGCAACGGCCACAGCGGTGGCCACTCCAATAACGGTGGCGGAGCGCGCAACAACGGCGAGACCCACCAGTTCGGCAACAACGCCTTCAAGGGGCGCAAGAGCGGTGGCGGCGGCAAGCAGCAGTCGCGCGGTCCTCGCAGCTTCGTCGGCCCCATGGACCACAGCTATCGCGTGGTTAACGGAAACTTCGCCGACACACCTCCATCGACCATCGAGTCCTCCTTTGGCAACCACCAGTCCCGCGGCAACGGCCATAGCCGCGGCGGCGGTGGCGGCTACAACGGCGACTCCCAGCCCATCGACTACTCGCAAGGCCGCACGATTCCGATCCCGGAAGACGCGCAGACCAAGATCTTCTTCTTCATCGACGACCTCTTCTTTGTCGCCAAGATCCAGGAGACCGCCCGCAAGCTCGGAGTCAAGATCGAGTTCGTCAAGAACGACAAGGAATCGCTCGCGAAGCTCACCGGAGTCGAAGAGGCAGATCGTCCCGCCCTCATCGTCTTCGACCTGAACAACGCCAGCGCCAAGCCGATGACGCTCATCCCGAAGCTGAAGACGAAGTTCAAGAAGAGTACCTCGATCGTCGGCTTCCTATCGCATCTCCAGGGCGATCTGAAGGCCAAGGCAGTAGAAGCCGGATGCGACTCGGTCATGCCGCGCGCCGCCTTCAGCCAAAACCTGCCCAACCTCCTTCGCCGCTACGGCATCGTCGAAGAAGAGGAAGCAAACTACAACATGTAACTTAGAAAGTTACATGTACAAATACAACGGCCCGGAGATCACTCTCCGGGCCGTTGTACATGCAAGTGATTTCGGTCTCGGCATGAAGCCCACAAGAATGCGGCCAGCCAAAAGATCACGGCATACAGCAGCACGGTGATAGCGATTGAGGCTGTCGCGGCCAGAAGGAACGATTTGACGGTATGGCCGGACGACTTTACGACACTCCGAATGAGCATCCCCGCGGGCCATGCCAATTTGTTACTTATTCCGATGAGTATTGGGACACCACTCAAGCCTGCCGCGACCATGATCGCATTGACGATGAGCGAACCCCAGAGTGCATGTCTGTAACGCCATCGAGCCATCACAACCTCAATCAGAGATGCTACGCATCACAAAGTACTCATCCCACCCGGCAAATCAGACACTTCAAATAGTCCGTCTCCGGCAGCGTCATCACCGAAGGATGATCCGGTGCCGCCCCGCGCGTCTCCATCACCTGCACCCGCCTCTTCGCATCACTCGCCGCCGACCCCACGGCCTCCACAAACTCCGCCAGCGGCACATGGTGCGAGCACGAACACGTCACCAGCGTCCCTCCCGGCCGCAGCATCTTCATCGCCCGCAGGTTCAGCTCCTTATATCCACGCATCGCTCCCTCAGCCGCGCGCTTCGTCTTCGCAAACGCCGGTGGGTCGAGCACGATCGTATCGAACCTCTCCCCCGCCGCCTCGAACTCCCGCAGCAGCTCAAAAGCGTCCGCCTCAATCCACTCGACCGTCGCCTTCAACTGCGGATTCAGCTGCAGATTCCGATCCGCCACCTGCAACGCCGACCGGCTCGCATCCACCCCCGTCACCTCGTCGCACACCTGCGCCATATGCAACGCAAACCCGCCCTGGTACGTACACACATCGAGCGCCCGCCCTCGCGCATATTTTGCCGCAGCAGCATAGTTCAGCCGCTGATCCAGAAACGCCCCAGTCTTCTGCCCCGCCTCAGCATTAAAGTGAAACTTCATCCCATTGATCGTGAACACGGTCTCCAACACGGGAGCCTCCGCATTCTTCGCAAACAAAGCCCCAGCCGGAGGCAGCTCCAACTTCTCCAGCTCACGCACCCGCCCATCAGGCCGCTCCACAATCGTCTCTAACTCAAGCTCCTCCGCCAGCACATCCCGCAGCACCTCGCGAACGTCATCCTGCGCCGTCCCCTGCGTCAGCAACTGCAGCACCACCAGCCCGCTGTACTTATCCGCCACGATCCCCGGCAGCCCATCCGCCTCGCTGAAGATCAACCGGCAAGCATCATCCGCACTCGTATCTGCATTGAGATGGAAGGCCTCCGGCGCAACCTCCCGCCGCAACGCCACCGCCGCCGCAACGCGTTCGCGCACATCCTCCAGATACTCCGCCCGCGTCAGCGCCGTCTTCTCCGACACCACCCTCAGCGCGATCTGCGAAGCATCGCTATAGATCGCCGACCCCAGCGGAAACCCACGCCCATCCAGAACCGAGACAATCGCCCCGGTCTCGATCCCAGTCTCACCCGCAGCTGGATAAACCTCGTCCACATCCGACCGATACACCCAAAGATGCCCCGCCCGCAGCCTATCCGCAGCCCGCCGCGAAACCTTCGCCGCCGCGCCGGCCTCACGCGGCAATCCCACCCGCAGAGCCCGTTCCTTCAACTCACTCTTCATCCCTCTATCGTCGCACGCATGCCCCCCACTTCGTCATCCTGAGCGAAGGCGCGCAGCGCCGCAGTCGAAGGACCCCGACACCGCACACATTGCAACAACCGCCCGGACCTTTCACCCAACGGAGGGGCGCGGGTGCCCCACCCATGGCTCGCCTTTGGCCATGGGTGGGTCCGCCACAACCGTCGCCACCCCATAAACTAAATACTTGCCCACCTCCACCCACTTCGACGTCCTCATCCTCGGCGCAGGCGCCGCCGGCCTCATGTGCGCCTTTGAGGCGGGCCGCCGAGGCCGCACCGTAGCCGTGCTCGACCACGCCGAGCGCGCCGGCAAGAAGATCCTCATCTCCGGCGGAGGCCGCTGCAACTTCACCAACCTCAACACCCGCCCCGAAAACTTCCTCTCCGAAAACCCGCACTTCGCCAAGTCCGCGCTCTCCCGCTTCACCCCGGAAGACATGATCGCGCTGGTCGAAAAGCACAACATCCGCTACCACGAGAAGACCCTCGGCCAGCTCTTCTGCGACCGCTCCGCACAGGAGATCGTCGCCCTGCTCGAACGCGAGTGTAATGAAGCAGGCGTCCGCATCCTCACGGGCACCACCATCGAATCCGTAACAAAATCTGAAGCCCAGCACTTCGCCGTTGCCACCTCACGAGGCCTCTTCACCTCCGACTCCCTCGTCGTCGCCACCGGCGGACTCAGCATCCCCAAGATGGGCGCAACCGGCCTCGGCTACGAGATCGCCCGCCAATTCGGCCTCAACATCATCCCGACACGCCCCGGCCTCGTCCCATTTACTCTGTCCACAGACGATCTACAAAACTGGGCCGACCTCTCCGGCCTATCTGCCGAAGTTATCGCGGCAGACTCCACAAAGAAACCCCGCGCCACCTTCCGCGAGAAGATGCTCATCACCCATCGCGGCCTCAGCGGACCAGCCATCCTGCAGATCTCCTCTTACTGGAACCCCGGCGACCCCATCCAACTCGACCTCGCACCTAACCAACAGGTCTTTTCGCATTTACTAGCCCCCACCGCCCGCCGCGACACCACCGCCGCGACCAACGCCCTTCGCTCCATCCTCCCCGCACGCATGGCCGAGCGCTGGGTCGCCCTGAACTCCCCCGAGCGATGGACGAACTCCGCCCTCGAATCCCTCGAAGCCACCCTCCACGCCTGGCCCCTCCGCCCCGCCGGCACCGAAGGCTACGCCAAGGCCGAAGTCACCGCTGGCGGCGTCGACACCTGCGAACTCGACGCCAAAACCATGCAATCCCGCAAACTACCCGGCCTCTACTTCATCGGCGAAGTCGTCGACGTCACCGGCTGGCTAGGCGGCTACAACTTCCAATGGGCATGGGCCTCCGCAGTCAGCGCCGCCCAATCTGCCTGACCGCCTCACCATCCCATCCTCATGCGCGACGTTACGTGACTACGACAGCCTGCGCCGGTGCATCGGCGAGGCTCCGGCGGCCCATCTTCTGTTCGTACATAAGCTCATCGGCATGGGCAAGCAGGTCCTCAACGCCTGAACCGCTCATCGACGAATCGCAGAGCAGGATGCCAATGCTCAGCGAAAGCTCAAATGCACCGCCGAACTCGCGGTTGCTCTGGGCAACCAGCTGCCGCAGCCGATGTTCCAGCTCAACCGTCGACGAAACCGCAGCGTCGCACGTCATGACTGCGAACTCGTCGCCACCCATGCGCCCGATGATGTCCGACTTCCGGAAACAATTGCGCAGAATATTTGCCACTCTTTGCAGAGCAATATCGCCTTGTTTATGTCCAAGGCTGTCATTGATCTCCTTGAACTTGTCCAGGTCGATATAGAAGACGAGAAGTGACGTCTTCCTGCGCAAAACCAACTGCCACTGCTGCTCGGCTAATAACGTAAAGCCTCTCCGATTGTGGACGCCGGTGAGCGGATCGCTCAGTGACAGTTGACGCAACGTCGCCTCGCGCTGATAGAGAACCAGCACTAGAAACATCACTGCCAGCGCGACCGCCATGATCATGACAATCTCTTTGGCGTGCTCTGCGCTCCACCACGGAGCGCCACGCAAGACAGTTATGTCCGATACGGAACGGAGAAGCACACGGAAGCCGCGAGGATCGTGAGCGCTATCGACCCTTGTCCCGCATATGCCGGTAACTTCTATCAGACTTCCAATCTCCGGGATGCGGCGCTTCGCCACGGAGCTTGCCATCCTCGCGGTGAATACGGTCGTTCCATCCTGGAGAAACAGGACCTCATCGTCGCTTCCGTGAATCACCTGCCGCAGGAAGCCGCTTACGCGAACAAGCGAAGAGTCGTAAGGAGAGGAAGGGAATCCATCGCGATCAACAATAAAGTCGGATGCCCTGACCGATGGCGGATTCACCACCTGCCGGGCGGCGCTCATGGGGCGAAGGACTGCTGCCTCAAGGTACGGCGAGTAGTCGCCGTCGCGAGGATAACCTACGACCTCGACTCCCTCTCCCTCGGTCAATGCAGCTTCGTGGTTTGTCTGGACTAGGACGCCTTCGGAGCCGCTTTGCAGATAGACCTTGCCATCGCCCTGCAGATAAGTGACAGTGCCACGAATCCGAATCAGATTGGAGTCGCCCCCTCCGGGACGAAAGCTGCCAATCTTGCTGAGTTCGGTAAGCGGTCGGTCGAAGAGGTCCATTGGCCCAGGAGTCAGGACCTTGATCTCGTCGAGCGCGGGGACGAAGAATCGCAACGCGATGAACTGTCTCTTGTCGTTGAACACCGTGCCACAAACGCCCCGCAAAGAGATCGTCGACGCCGGTAGATGTTGCCAGCCATCTTTCGCAAAATCCCGGATGCGGACGTTGGCCAGCGTACTTCCGCCGATATCCAACTCCAGGGCGAGTACGTCACGACCCCAGACTTTCTTTACCTCAGCTCGGTGCACGACGCCTTGAATCTTGACCCATTGGCTGTCGAGCGCGCCTCCCGCAAGTTCTCCCAATCCAGCCAGTTTCGCCGTCGGCATCGTGCCCATGCCGAGCACCTTCACAGATCTCGCCTTCACCACCGGCGCGAACTTGCCCTGCTCCGACACCCCGACCAGTTCCACGAGCTGCCCCGCCTTAAGCTCTGGATTGCTGTCAGGGCGATCCACCGAGATTCCCGAGGTATTGTCCTGGAAGAAGAAGGATGATTTCCAGCCCGATACCGCTGTCACAACGCCTTGTAGTCGCACGGGACGCTCAGCCGCAGCCCGTTCCGGAGACAGATCACGTATCTGACGCACGGTGGTCAGGTCCGGGTAGGGTTGAGCAAAGGCTGCGGGAACTCCCGCCTGGACGAGAGCTATGCCAAGGAAGAGTCCCAGGGCGATCTTCCGAATGCGGGCGCCCAGCTCAAGAGAATACAAATGCATCTGCCTCATCGATTTCGTCCGAACAACGTCTATCGTGAGACTAGAAATATCCACACTCTTTAGTAATCACCTGACCTCGCCATGCGCATAACACTTTCGACTCTCGCGCTTCCGCAAGACGGCTGTTTTCGATCTACCCGCCAACAGAATTCTTGAACTTTCATCCACACTCTTGAACCATAAAAAGGCGAAGTGGATTGCCGAAAACACTTAGGCCAGCCATCACTGCTTCGAGATGGAAAACGGCAGCTCCAGGTGCTCTCGCGACCACTTCGCTTCTGCCTTCGGCCCCATCACGAAACGCAACTCGCCTCCAGCCATCAACTCCTCGTGACGAAGGTACATTCGGGTCAAAGGCTTGCCGTTGAGCGTGAGAGACGTGACGTAGGCATTCTGATCGCTCATGCCCGTAGCGACTACATGAAAGCTCTTCCCGTTTGGAAGATGCATCGTGGCTTCATCTACAAAAGGCCGCCCAATCACATACTCGTTTGAACCCGGTGCAACCGGATAAAAGCCCAATGAGGTAAAGATGAGCCAAGCGGACATCTGGCCAAGATCGTCATTTCCTACAAGGCCGTCAGGAGCAGGCCGGTACTGCGTCTGCACAATATTGCGCAGCCTCTCCTGCGTACGGAGCGGCTCACCGGCATAGTCGTACAAATACGCCAGATGATGGCTAGGTTCGTTCCCATGGATATACTGCCCGATCATGCCGCTGATGTCCTCGACTGCGGCATAGTCCTTCGTATCGATCTTCGCGTCGAACATGGCGTCGAGCTTCGACACCAGCTTCTGCTTGCCTCCAAGCAGATTGATCAGACCCTGCACGTCCTGCGGCTGATACCAGGAGTACTGCCACGCGTTCCCTTCGGTAAAGCCGCTCCCGGCCCCTGCCTTCGCTGGATCAAACGGCACCCGGTACTCTCCATTGGCAAGACGCGGCTCCACAAAGCCGTCCTTCACATTGAAGTTGTTCCGCCAGTTTGCGGCGCGATGCCCGAACTCAGCCGCTACCTCCTTGTTCTTCGTCGCAGACGCCATCCGCGAGATGGTCCAGTCATCGAAGGCATACTCCATCGTCTTCGAGGCGGCCTCGTCGTCATGATCCACAGGAACATAGCCAAGCTTCATATAGTCGCCGAGGCTTCCATACGGAGCATAGGTTGCGCTGGTCACCATCGCCTTCAGCGCGAGGTCCGCATCGAAGCCGCGAATGCCTTTCATATAGGCGTCCGCAATCTCCGGCACCGCGTGATAGCCGATCATGCACCATGTCTCGATCCCCTGCTCCTGCCAGATGGGCAAGATGCCAAAGGGACTGTAGTTTTGCGAAGCCAGCATCGAGTTCACAAGATCACTGGTGCGCTCCTGCGGCTCCAGCAGCGTCATCAGCGGCTGCTCCGCACGATAGGTATCCCATAGGCTCAGATTCGATACAAAGTGGAAGCCCTTGGCACGGTGGACCTGGTTATCCGGCCCGCGATAGCTGCCATCCACATCCATGCTGAGATTCGGCGACATCATCGCGTGATAGAGCGCCGTATAGAGATTCTTGCGAACGTCCTCGCCAGCGGAGATATCCAAAACGCCCAGCTTCAACGCCCACGTTGACTTCGCGGCGGCATGAACAGCGTCGAAGTCAAACCCTGGCACCTCGGCATCCATGTTGGCGACAGCGCCCTCTTCGCTCACCGAAGACAACGCGACCTTGACGATCAGCGGTGAACTCGTAGGCGTAAAGTCGAATACGGCAACCAACCCGCGCCCTTCCATCGCCTGCGTGTCCTCGGGCGTCGTCCCCGGAGTCTTGAAGCCCTTGTACTCCACCGCGAGCGGCTCGCGATCGTACAGACTGTGCCGCATCAAAGGCTGCGAGAAGCGCATGGCAAAGTAGAGCTGCCTGCCCGGTGCCCATCCCCGGGTCTCACGCATTCCAGTCACGGTTCCGTCTTCACGGATACGGAGCCGAGACCACAAAACCTTGCCGGCGTAGTTATAGATCGACGACCGCAAGTCCATCAGAAGATGCTCGGGCTTCCCCGACGGGAAGCTATAGCGATGAACTCCAACGCGCGCAGTCGCCGTAAGCTCGGCATGAACACCGTAGTCCTGCAGGTCGACGGAGTAGTAACCCGGCTCGGCGTGCTCCTGCTTGTGGCTGAAGCGCGAGCCATATCCGGAGAGTGGCTTCTCCACATCGCCCGGCTCAAGCCGCACCTCGCCGGAGATCGGCTGGACGAGAAAGTCGCCCAGATCAGAGTGCCCGCTGCCAGAGAAGTGAGTATGCGAGAAGCCCAGTATCGTCGAGTCCTCGTAGCGATACCCCGACGCCCATTTGTAGCTCTGTTTGAAGGCCCGAATCTGCGTGTCGGGCGAGAGCTGAACCATCCCAAAAGGAAGCGTCGCGCCCGGAAAGGTGTGGCCTTCAGGACCTGTGCCGATGAACGGATTCACCTCCGCAAGCCGGTCCTGCGGCACCGTGGCGGTCTGCGAACTGACGAACTGCGGACACCATGCCAGCTCAAGCAGGATAGCGGCCAGGCAAAGACGACGTGTGCAAACCAGAACGGTAGAGGACTGCAGGATCTTCATCCCTCTATTATGTCCGCTCACAGTAGGAATCAGCAGGTTCGGCGCTCTCCTGCATACTACTCAGCAGCACTTACCTCGCCGCCTTCTTCATTGAATTGCCGTCCGTTAACGATTCTCCGTGTCCTTGGCGCGCACCAGCAACGGCTTGCCCTTTTCGACGACATACGTCGCGAGCTCCACGCCCCGAACCGTTCCCGGATTGCGCGCCATATGCACCTTCCCTGCGGGAACGAAGAAGACATCGCCAACCTTCAGCGTGACCGGCTTCTCCCCCTCCAACTGAACCTCCAGCTCGCCTTCGGGAACATAGATCAATTCCTCCCCTGGATGGCTATGCCATGGCGCGACAGCACCCGGCGCGAAGTCCACCCGCGTCTGGATCGCCTCGTGACCCTCGATGGAGATGTCATGCCGTTGAAGATCGGTTCGCGTCAGACCCACCGGCGGCGATATCGAAAACGCCGCAGCTCCAACAGCGAAAGGAACTAACGCACAAAGAGTAGCAACAGTCCGATTCATAAAGCTCCTCGCTTTCGTTTGCTCAACAGCATGCTAACCCCTGCGTCTGGCGTGTCCCACATCTCGATTTAGAGACCTGTGATTTAGGGTGCCCCACCCATGGCTCGCCTTTGGCCAGGGGTCGGTCCTCCACAAACCTCACTGCACCACCAGCGTCAAAGTCACCGACCGCGTCAACCCCGCACTCGTCGCCGACACCACAATCGAATACGTCCCGTTCGGCGTCACCGGCGACCCTCCTCCACCGCTTCCTCCACCACCCGGCGGAATTGTCCGCCCCGACCCACATCCAGCCAGCGCGATCAGCCCCACAAACATCAACAAGCCCCGGAAACGAAGCCGACGCCGAAACGGCAACACCACCGGCAAAATCATCACCCACCACACTCCCGATGGCCGCACAACCGAAGCCACCGTAGCCACCGTCACCCCCGTATCCACCGTCGCCGAGATCGTCGTCGCTGTCCCCAGCCCCGCGCTCCCCGGCGTCACCACACACGTCGCATTCGCCGGAGCTCCCGTACACCCGAGCGTCGCCGTCCCCGGAATCCCCGCAGCCGAACTCAGCAGCAGCGGATACACCGCCGCCTTGCCGCTGCTCACCGTCACGCTCGTCGCCCCATTCGTCGTCAGCGAAAAATCCACCCCCATTCCCGCCAGCGGCAGCACCGTCGGCGGCCCAGGAGCATTTGTCATCGCCGAAACCGTCCCCGTCCTCGCTCCTCCCACCACCGGCGCAAACACCACCTGGAACATACACGACCCTCCCAACGCAACCGTCCCCGTGCAGGCATTCGTTACCGCAGGAACGCTAAAGTCCCCCGTCAACTCAATTCCCGCCACATTCAGCGGCTCCCCACCATTGTTCGACAACGTCATCACCTGCGGCGCGGAGAGCGTAGCCACCCCCGTCGCCCCAAACGTCAGCCCCGCCAGGGGCGACAGCGTCACCCCCGGCGGAGCCACGCCCGTGCCCAACAGCGCCACCGTCTGCGTCTTGAGCTGGTCGGACACAGTCAGAGTCCCACTCCCCACCCCCACGCTCTTCGGCACCGACACCACCGAGATTGCACAGCTCGCATGTCCAATCAGCGAGCTCCCACACGCACTCGTAGCCGCAAAGTCCCCGCTCGTCACCTGCGCCGAGATCAGCGTAAGCGCATTGTCCCCCGTATTCGTCAGCGTCACCATCAGCGCCGAACTCCGCGTATTCAACTGCTGCGGCGCAAACGTTAGAGCCAGCGGACTCAGCCCATCCGTCGCAGTGTTCGCGCCAACACCCGTAAGCGCCGCCGTCTGCATCCCCACCGAATCCGTCACCGTCAACATCCCCGCCCGCGTCCCCGAAGCCGTCGGCGTGAACACAATCCCCACCGTGCAGCCCGTCTGCGTCGCCAGCGCTCCCCCACACGTATTCGCGCTCAGCACATAATCTCCACTAATCGACACCCCCTGCAGCGTCGCCCCCACCCCTCCCGTATTCGAAATGGTCAGATACTGCACCGCACTCGAACTCCCCAGCGTGACCGTCCCAAGGTTCATGCTCGTGGGATCAAGTACGATCGCCGCCGGCGTAGCTCCCGTCCCCGTCAACATCGCTGTCGCCACCTGCCCGGCAGCCGCTCCCGTCACCGTTAGAACTCCCTGCCGCGTCCCAGACGCCGTCGGATCAAACACCACCGCCACACCACAGCTCGCGTTCCCGCTCAACACCTTCCCCGCACACCCATCCGTCTCCACAAACTCCCCGGTCACCGAAACCTTCCCCACCGTGATCTGCCCTTCGCCGGAGTTCGAGATCATCACCGTCTGCGCCGCCGAACTCCCTCCAACCACCGTCGCCGCAAACGTCACCATCCCCGGCGTCAAAGCCACCGTCGGCGGCTCATATCCCGTCCCGTTCAGCGCCACCGCCTGCGACCGAAACTGATCGGAGACCGTCAGCGTCGCCGTCACCGCCCCATCCGCCACCGGCGTCAACGTCACCTGGATCGCGCAACTCGAATGCCCCACCAGCCTCGCCCCGCACTGATTCATCGCCGTGAAATTCGCATTCGACACCGTCGTCGCAATCAGCGTCAGCGTCTCATCGCCAGCATTCGTCAGCGTCACCGCCTGCGCCGCGCTCGCCAACCCCACCGTAACCGTCCCAAAGCTCAACGTCGGCGGCGACAGCGCATCGGTCGCCGGAGAAGCTCCCGTCCCCGTCAGACTCGCCGTCTGCACCCCCACCGAGTCCGTCACCGACAACGTCCCAGTCCGCGCTCCCCCAGCCTTCGGCGTAAACACCACCGACACCGTGCATCCCGTCTGTGGAGCCAGCGACTGCCCACACGTCTCCACTGGCGTGCTGAAATCCCCCGTAACCGTGATCGTCGTCAGCGCCGCCCCGATGCCGCCCGTATTCGAGATTGTGACGTTCTGCACCGCGCTCGTCGCTCCCAGCGTCACCGAACCAAAACTCAGCGCCGTCGGCACAAGCACAATCTGCGCCGGCGTAGCTCCCGTCCCCGTCAGCCCGACCGTGGCCGTCGCAGCGTTTGACGGCTGCCCCGTTACATTCCCCGTCCCGTTCACCGTCAATGTCCCCTGCAACACGCCCGCCGAGAGCGGCGAGAACCGCACCTGTATTGAGCACGTCGCCGCCCCACTCAATGCCGCGCCAAGGCAGTTGTCCGTCTCCGCAAACGTCCCCGGCCCCGCAGTCCCCGGCCCAGCCACCCCCGACCCGATCACCACTGACCCAATCACCAGCGTCCCGCCACCCGGGTTCGACACAGTCACCGTCTGCGCCGCCGACGTCTGTCCGATCACCGTCAACGGAAACACCACCGGCCCCGCTGGCACCCCCACCGCCGGTGGCGAATAGGCACTTCCTGAAAGCGCGATCGTCTGTGACCGCAGCGCGTCTGAGACCACCAGCGTTCCGGTCGCCACCCCTGCCACGGTCGGCGAAAACACCACCTGCATCGTGCACGAAGAGTGCCCATTCAACACCGCCAAGCACCCGCTCGTCACCGAGAACGGCCCGCTCGCGATCTTCGCCGACACCAGTGTCAACGGCTCGTCCCCAGCATTCGCCAGCGTCACACTCTGCGCCGCGCTGGAAGTCCCTGCAAGGATCGGCACAAAGCTCAGTGACTGCGCCGACAGCGAGTCCGTCGGTGCAGTCGCCCCTGTGCCGGTCAGAGAAGCCTGCTGCCCCCCCACCGAATCCAGCACATTCAACACCCCGCCCCTCGTGCCCCGACCCGTCGGCGCAAACACGATCGACACCGTACATCCCACACCCGGCCCAAGCGACGGCCCACACGTATTCGCCGTGAGCTGGTAGTCCCCGGAGACCACAGGCACCTCGAGTGTCGCTGCCACCCCTCCGGTATTCGAGATCGACACACTCTGCGCCGCGCTCGTCTTCCCCACCTCCAGCGTCCCAAAGTCCACGCTCCCCGGCGTCAGCGCAATCGCGGCAGCAGCCACCGCCGTCCCAGTCACCATCGCCGTCGCCTGCTGCCCCGCCTGCGTCCCATTCACCGTGATCACGCCCGTCCGCGTCCCCGGCGCGCTCGGCGCAAACGTCACCTGGATCGTGCAACTGAACGGCCCTGTCACTGTCCGGTTGCCGCAGTTGTCCGTCTCCGTAATGTCCCCGGTAGCCGAGACCGTTCCCAACGTAAGCTGCCCGGCGCCCGCGTTCGTCACCACCACCTGTTGCGACGTGCTCCGCTGCCCCACAGTCGTCAAAGGAAACGTGAGCGAACTCGGCGTCAGCGCCACCGTTGGCACCGCGACCGCAGTCCCCGTCAACGCCACCGTCTGCGACCCATACTCGTCCGTCACCACCAGAGTCCCTGTACGAGTCCCTGCCGCCGTAGGCGCAAACGCTACCTGCATATTGCACGCCGCATGTCCGCTCAAGGCCGTGCCGCAGCTGTTCACCAACTGAAAATCCGCTGACCCGATCGCAACCGAGATCCCGGTCAGCGCCGTATCTCCCGCGTTCGTCAGGAATACCGTCTGATACGCACTCGTCGTCCCCACCATCTGCGCCCCAAACGTCAGCGCCATTGGCGAAAGCGTATCCGTCGCCTTCAAAGCCGCCACCCCGGTCAGCGAAGCAAGCTGCGTCCCCGCCGAGTCCGCGACCGCCAAACTTCCATTCCGTGTCCCCGCCAACGTCGGCGCGAAGATCAGCCCCACCGTGCAGCTCCCTCCCGCCGCCAGCGAGCCTCCGCACCCGTTGCTCACAATCTGAAAGTCTCCCGTCACACTCTCAGAAAACAGCGCCACCGCCACCCCACCCGTGTTCGCGATCACCACGTTCTGCGCCGCCGACGTCCCTCCCACCGTCACCGTCCCAAAGCTCACCGAAGGCGGAGTCAGCACCACCGCTCCCGCAGCCGCTCCTGTCCCACTCAGAGCCGCCGTCGCCCGCCCTCCAGCCACGTTCGCCGAGATCGTCAATACCCCCGTCGCCGCCCCCGCCGCCGTCGGAGCAAACACCACCTGCACTGCGCAGCTTCCGCCCGCAGCAACCGGTGACCCCACGCAGTTATCCGTCTCCGTGAACTCTCCCGTCGCCGTCATACCCGACACCACCAGCGCCGCACTCCCGCTGTTCGTCACCGTAATCGTCTGCGCCCCACTCGCCGCTCCCACCGCCACCGTCCCAAACGCGAGCGCCACCGGCGTCAGCGTAATCGCCGCGTTCGTACCCGGCCCCGCCGTAAGCAGCGGAATCTGCCATATCCCTCGCCCATACGTTCCCGCCCGCAACTCGCCATTCGACCCACCACCCGCAGGCGTCGTCGCCGAAGCCACCAGCTGCACCACCGGAGCATTCGGCAACCCGCTGCCGTAAACACTCCAGCAATTCGCGCTCGCACAACTTGTAACGTTTGTAGCTACATAAACTCCCGTATCCGTCGCCACATAAACCGTGCCCGCATCGTTGGGATCGACCACGATGCTGTTCGCAGGCGCATCCGGCAGATTGCTCCCGATGTTCGTCCAGTGCGCCCCGCCATCGGTCGAGCGATACGCATGCACCGCCGTCACTCCATTGCCCGCAAACCCCATCACCGTCGCATACACCGTCATTCCCGTCGTGTCGTGCGGATCGACCGCCACGGAGGAAATATCGAACCCCGCCGCGTTGAACACCCCGCCATTCACCCCATCGTTCGTAACCGGCGAGCCCGCAAGATCCGTCCACGCCGTCCCCGAACTAGCCGCGTTCGCCGCCGCCGTCGCAAATACATGCCCACCCACGCTCCCTCCGCCGTCGAGCACCCCCGCCATCCCCGAATACAGCACCGTCGACCCACTCCCCGCCGCCGTGCTCGCGGTCGTCCCCGGTCCTCCCGCAGCGAGCGACCTTACAAAGTTGTTCGTCCCATCGCATGCCGAGTTCTGCGGGCCGCCAAACTCGCTGCTCAAAACATTCGTCGACGGCCACGCTGTACTCTGCGCCGCCGGCCCACGCCACACCCGGCACGTCCCAATCAGCACATTCGAGCTCAACGCCGGGTCCAGCAGCCACGGCGGATCGATCAGCGAAACATCCCGCGTCACCTGCGGCGCTCCAATCGTCGGCAGCGTATCGAAGTTCGACGCAGCGCACGAGCTTCCCTTGCTGCAATACGTAATGCTCACCCCCGCCGCCGTCGACGCATACCACTTCGTCGGACTCACCGGGTCGATCGCCGAATAACCTCCCTCCCCATCCGCCAGTTGTCCCCACGCCGAAAGATCCGAAGCCGTCGAAGTCGCCGCCGTCCCATTCGCTCCCAGCCCCGCCAGCAGCATGTTCGAGTCCGTCGGATGCTGCGAGAACTGCACCACCTCCGCCAGCGACCCGAGCCCTCCATTCAAATTGTCGAAGTGGCTCGCATCGTCCACCGCGCAGGGACTCCCGTCCTCCGCCACGCCATCGAGCGACCTCCACAACCCGCCATCATTGCCCACAAACACCAGCGGCAGCGACCCGCCAACCAGCCCCGCCAGCGCATGCTGCCCCGGAGCCACCATCGCCGGAGCCGCGCACCCATCGTCCACATGCGTCGTATTCCGGAACGCACACCCACCCGCCCCCGTAGCCGCAGTAGTCAAACTGCACCGATAAAGATCAAGCGCCCCCGCAAACAGCAGCGTACTGCTCCCCGAAGCCATCGCCGTCAGCGAAAGGTCATAGTCCCCTTGGGGAATCGCCCCTCCCGTCTCCAGCGGCCCCGCATTCAGCTTTGTCGCAAACGAGATCGCACTGGCACAACTCCCGCCCACCACCGCGCAACTGTCACGCCATATCCCCTGGTCGCCATTCGACGCGTCCACCGTGAACGCGAACGTGTCGCCGCTCTCCGGCTGCACCGCCAGCGCTCCGCGAAAGATGGGGCAGCCGGTACTTCCCGTCGTCCCCGAATTCGTCGGACACGCCGCCGCCGTCAGCCCCGCTCCGGGCTGCGCTGCCAGCCGCGTCCACACCGTCCCATCCACCGACTCGTAGTATCCGTGGAACCGCACCGCTGCATAAAACCTCTGCCGCACCGGATTCCAAACCACCGCCGTCGCCGCATTTCCGCCCAGATTCGCCCCGTATAACAGCGGCTGCTGCACAATCTGGCTTCCGTCTTTGATCACGGCCATCTGCCAGCTCACGCCCGCGTCCTCCGAAAAGTACAGCCCGCGAACGCTGTATCCCGACTCCCCGGCGTTCACAAACTCCCCCTCCGCTGCGTCCCCCACCGCCGCCACCCAGACCCCCGGCAAAGCCGAACCTGTAGATCCAGTCGAAGCCGCCAGCCCCGCAAACCCCAGCCCCACAAAGCTGTGTATCCCGTTCACCCCGTCATCCGACTCCTGCGCCAACGTCCACGTCGCTCCTCCATCGACGCTCCGCAACACCCCGCTCCCGTAAAACGAGTCCAGCGCGTCATTCGTGTCTCCCGTCCCAGCCAGGATCACACTCCCGCCCAGCCCGTTCGCCACACCCATCGCCCCGATACTCAGTGACGCCACCGCCGTATGCCCGCTATCGAGCGAGAAAACTGGCAACGTATCCGTCAGCGGAACAAACTTCACCGCCGCCGCTGCTCCAGCCGCGTTCGTCGACTTCCAAACCCCGCCGCCGGTCGTCCCCACATAAACCGTATTGCCCGTCGCGTCAGCCGGATCGATGGCAATCGCCGTAACCCGCCCGGTCACATTGCCATACGCCAGGCTCGCCACCTGCATCGGCCCCACCGGCTGCCATGGAGCCGCCAACGAAACCGTCGACGAAGCCGCCCGCGGTTCAGCGAGCATCGCCGCTTGCCGTCGCCGCGCCATCTCCATCGCCGCCGCAGCACGCCCTCGCCCAGCCATAAACCGCCGCGCCCGCAACCCGTGCCCCGTTCTCCCGTAGTTTGTGCCCCATTCATGCGGCCCTATCGCATGAGTGGAACCCGGCGATCCACCATCAGGAAGCGGGACACCAAGCGGCAAATCCTGCCCCAATCCCAACCCACAAGCAAGCACAACAAGCCCCACCGATCCGCACCACAAACCGGCGCGGCGGTGCATTCTTCCGCGGCACAGTCGCCGCCATCTGGGAAGAGTCGGAAGGCCCATGCTCCTGCTCCGGACCACCTGCGGCATCTTCAACGATGCTGCAAGCCAGTTCGCAGTCAGTCAACGCAGAACCTGGAAAAGTAAGAGAGGAGTTAGTTCACAAATCTCAAAACGGGAATGGCAGAAAACGTACATCCAGGGGCGGCTCTAAAGGCCACGTCCTGTCCTCTCAACCCAGTCACACTCGACAGGGTGCCCCACATCTCGCTCCTGAGATGTGGGAACGTAAACATCCAACCGCACAAGAATCTAACAACGCACGATCTTAGCCGACTTGATCGCCCGCGTTGCGTTCCTAGAATCTACCACCAGCCGCGCCTCACTTACGATCTTTTCGTAGTCGTAGTCCGAGTGATCCGTAGCAATCAAAACGCAGTCAAAATCACTCACCTGCTCCAACGGAGTCGAAGCCAGATTCAGGTCATACTTCCGCCCACGACCCACCGTCGGGAAGAACGGATCGTTATAAGCCACCGTCGCTCCAGCCTTCTGCAGCAACTCGATAATCGTCAGCGAAGGCGACTCCCGAAGATCATCGACATCCTTCTTGTACGCAACTCCAAGCACCAGCACCCGGGCTTGGCCAAGATGGACGCCGTTCTTCTCCATCGCCCGTGCCGCCGTCTCCACCACATGCAGCGGCATCGACTCGTTCACCTCGCCCGCAAGCTCGATAAACCGCGTCTGCAGCCCATACTGTTCCGCCTTCCACGTGAGATAAAACGGATCGACCGGAATGCAGTGCCCACCCACCCCCGGCCCCGGATAAAACGCCTGGAACCCGAACGGCTTCGTCGCCGCCGCGTCGATCACCTCCCAGACATCGATCCCCATCTTCTCGCACAGCTGCTTCATCTCGTTCACCAGCGCAATGTTCACGCACCGGTAGATGTTCTCCAGCAGCTTCGTCATCTCCGCTGCCGCCGGCGACGACATCAGCACTGTCCGGTTGAACACCGTCCCATAGAGCGCCTCCGCAGCCTTCGCCGCCCGCTCATCCACTCCGCCAATCACCTTCGGAATGTCCCGCCGCGGCGTGACGACGTTGCCCGGATCTTCCCGCTCCGGCGAAAACGCCACCATCACGCCATCAAGATCGTCCTGCCCCTTGCGCAGCACCTTCAACCCGCGCGAAGCCCCATACCGGTTGATCGTCTCCACCACGATCTCTTCCGTCGTCCCCGGATACGTCGTACTCTCCAACACCACCAGCTGCCCCGCGCGCAGATGCGGCGCAATCGCCTCCATCGTCGACACCACGTAGCTCATATCCGGCGTATGGTTCTCGTGTAGCGGAGTCGGCACGCAGATCAACACCGCGTCCATATCCGCAATCTCTGAGAAATCAGAGGTCGCCGAGAACCCGGCCTCCTGCGCCCCGCGAATATGCTCCGCCTCGATCCGGTGGATATACGACTCACCGGCGTTCAGCAGCTCCACCTTCCCGTAGTCGATATCGAAGCCGGTAACGCGGAACTTCTCCTCGCTGAAGAGCAGCGTCAGCGGAAGTCCAACGTACCCCAGGCCAACGATGCCCACCCGGGCCGTACGGTTCTCAATGCGTTGAAGCCAGTCGGACAAAGAACCGGGGAGAGAAGTTGTAGCAATTCTGGTAGTGGCCTGATCCAGCGTAGATGTCGTCAATTTGTAGTGAGCCTTACTGCCCCAGAGTGTCCTGATACCAGGCAACCGTCCGGCGCAGCCCTTCCTCGAACCCGACCAGGGGCTTATAACCAAACGCTTCCTGGGCAGCTGTGATATCGGCCAGTGAGTCGCGAACATCGCCCGCACGCACTTCCGTATACATTGGAAGGCCGTCGAACCCTAAAAGTTGCGCAAGAATGCGATACGTCTCATTCAGCGTATGTCGTTCACCGCACGCAACATTGAACACGCGCCCCGCAACTTTCTCCGCCGGAGCCGCCATCGCCAGTAAATTCGCGCTCACCGCGTTGTCGATGTACGTAAAATCACGCCCCTGCTCCCCGTCTCCGAAGATCGTCGGCGTGTCCCCGTGCATCATCTGCAGGATGAACTTCGCCATCACGCCCGAATAGGGCGAGTCCGGCACCTGCCGTGGCCCGAAGATGTTGAAGTACCGCAAACACACCGTCTCCAGCCCATAAACCTGCCAGTACGACTGCATGTAAAGCTCGCCCGCCAGCTTCTGCACCGGGTAGGGAGCGATCGGTTGCGGCTTCATCCCCTCATGTCGCGGAAACCCCGGCTGGTTGCCATACGCCGACGAAGAAGCGGCGTACACCACCCGCTTCACCCCGTTCGCCCGAGCCCCCTCCAGCACATTGAACGTCCCATTCAGGTTCGACTCATGGCTCGTCCGCGGATCCTTCACACTACGAGGCACCGATGGCAGCGCCCCCTGGTGCAGGATGTAATCCACACCCTCGCACGCCCGGTTCACCGCATCCGCGTCCCGCAGGTCGCCCTCATGAAACTCGATCCGGTTCAGGATGCGCGAAAGGTTCCGCCGGCTACCGGTAGAAAAATTGTCGAACGCACGCACCTTGTCCCCGCGGGTCACAAGCGTATGCGTCAAATGAGAGCCAATAAATCCGGCTGCGCCGGTAATAAGATAGGTCGCCAAGTCCCAAGTTTACCGTACCGAGCACGCCGATCCTGTCGGCAGCCCACTACCCGGGTGCCCCATCCATGACGCGCTTTGGGTCATGGGTGGGACGTAAACCGCTACCAGCCTCGTTCCAGGCAGCAGAATCCCGCCATTTCGCCCCCCTCACAATAGATGTAGCGACACGAGACACCCGCCTCCGGTAGAATTTCCACATAACTGCGATGTGGCAAAGACTACCTCGCGTACCTGGGCCCTTAGTCCCCCACGCAGGGTAAGACGTTGCGAATTCAATTCAGGAGTCTGCCGTTTTGCCATTGCATCTTGCCGCGCCCTTTCGCCGCCTCGCGGCGCATCGCCAAGTTCTAACGCTAGCTGCTGTTACCGCCGTCCTTCTAGCCGTTGCACCCACGGCGAGCGCACGCACCATCCCGCGCCACAAGCACCCTCGCATCCACGCCGTCAGGAACATACTCCTGAACGTCGGCCTGCCCGGCATCGGTCTCCTTCTCGACGACGACGATGTACCCGCCGAAGATGGCCAGAAGTACGAACTCAAGCTCGTCCGCCAGGGCGGCGAGATCATCGACGTCGTCTACCGCGTAGGGGACACCTACATTCCCGACGCTCTCAACCAGCTCAGCGAGTTCCTGCACGATACCCACAACGAAGAGGTCAAGGACTACGATCCACGCACCTTCGACGTGCTGCATACCATGCTCGCAAAGCTGGGACGATCAACCAGCGCGATTGAAATTCTCAGCGCCTACAGAACGCAGGAGACGAACGACGCTCTCCGTGCCAGCGGAACCACCAACGCTGCCGAACACTCGCAACACATTGAAGCCAAGGCCATCGATATCCGCGTTCCCGGCGTTCCCGCCGCACAACTGAGAGACGCAGCCCT
Organism: Granulicella aggregans; assembly: GCF_014203275.1. Classification (GTDB taxonomy): domain Bacteria; phylum Acidobacteriota; class Terriglobia; order Terriglobales; family Acidobacteriaceae; genus Edaphobacter. The sequence goes on along the minus strand of NZ_JACHIP010000004.1, from coordinate 149,576 downwards.
CTCACTGAATGCCGGAGGCGTCGGCTACTACCCCAAGAGCCAGTTCATCCACGTAGATACAGGCCCAGTCAGGGAATGGACTTTCGCACCCCACAAGGTGAGAGCGAGATCTAAAGCGAGAGCGAAACACTCCCGCCACCGCCGCGCATAAAAGGCAAAGCAAAAGTAAAGCGCACCACCACTCCGCCTCTTCCTCCGGCATCTTGATGCCCGAAGAAGGGGCGGATTTTAGTTGGTAACGCCCTTAGGTTTGATCGTGATCTTAGCTCTCGCTCATCGTCTGCATGCGGTAGTCCTCGCAGCCCTGCCCACGAACCGCAGCCACAAATCGGTCGATTCCAATTCTTCTCAGGAGTCGGGCAGCAGCCTCGAGAGCCGGGTTCGTCTGGGTCTGTTCCATGGGGACCTCCTCAAGTACCTTCCCCTATTGGACTCCATTCGGAGGCCTCTTGGGATCGGAAGATATTTCCCATCAAATCAGCACAAAACTCCATGTACCCGTCGTTCAGAGGCGGCCGTTGCGATGCCGCCGTTAAAATCCGCTCGGCGATTGTGCGGCATCCTTCGAAAACCACACGATGCTCTCGATCTTGCCCTCCGCAGACAGACGGATCGAGTCATACCCTATCGCATCCGCCGTTCCATCCGGAAGTATAAGTTGCCACTCAATCAGCGCAACGTCATGGTGGGCATATGCGCTGCGTGCCACAAACTTACCTCCCGGCACCTTCGCCTGGATGCCCTCGATATCCTTGATCACGCCCTCGTGCCCCGCAGAGACCCCGGTTGGGCCTGAATAGGCCAGGTTTGCAGTCAGCACGCGGTCAAGGATCTGACGCCGCTCCTGATCCGACACGTTCGTCCACGCGGTTGCATATTCGTTCCACACCTTCACAGCGTTTGAAGCCATTTTGTTCTCCTTGAATGATCTGCTGATTTATTTGCCGGTTTCACCACGTCTCTGTTTGGAGCCGTCTGCATCACCACGCCTTTTGTTTGTCTTTGTTTGTCATTCCCGAAGGGAATCTGCTTGTGTCCTTGGTTTTTCCGCTAGGTCTTCCAAAAGCCAGCCAGATGCACCAGCAGCCCCTGCTCATTGAACCGCGCATAACTATGCGCCGTCAGAAACTCCGACCCGTCCCTGTTGAACATCGTCCACTCCGCCAACAACTGCCCATGCTGGACCAGCAGCTTGTTCGTCCTGAAGTGCGCCCCCGGAAACTGCACCTGAAACCCTCCAACATGCTTTACCAGATTCCCTAGCCCCTGCCCTTCGTTGAGCGGATTCGTATAGACCACATCCGCAGCCACGCTAGCCGCCAGCAACCGCTCGCGCTCCCCCACTGGTACGTCCGCCCACGCATCCTGATAGGTGTTCCAAATCCCTAGAAGCTGTTCATCCGTCATAGTCGATCCTTCCTTTCCTCGTGCTTTTCCAAGGTAGGCCGAACCGTTCGCACGGTCGATAATCTAAACACCTAATATGTTCATCAGGAGTCCAATAATCGTGGATCCATTTCTGGACCTCATTCGCCTCCTCCGCCCTCAAGCCATGCTCTGGTCGCGAATCGACGCCGCAGGCTCGTGGGGACTCGGATTTCGCAAGCGCGACGACCTGCTCTTCTGCTGGGTCGAACAGGGAGAGTGTCTGCTGACCCGCCCCTCCGTCGCCCCGGTCCATCTGCATAAGGACGACTTCGTAGTTGTTCGCACCTCCGAACCCTTCGCCCTCGTCACCAGCCTCGACATAGAACCCCTCGACAGCGAGACCGTAGTCGCCGCCACCGGCAGCGTCTCCTTCGCCCTCGGAACCGGCACCGACTCTCCAGTCATCCTCCGCGGCGGCAAGCTTGTCTTCGACTCCGCCAACGAACTCCTGCTCTCCGGCCTCCTTCCGTCGCTGATCCACGTCGCAGCCGACGACACCTCTTCGGAACGCGTGCGTTCCCTGCTCAAGATGAATGAGACCGAGACCCGCCAGCCCGGCCACGGCAGCGAGTTCATCGTCATGCGCCTCATGGAGCTCCTCTTCGTAGAGATCCTTCGCAACAAAGCCTTCCAGGTAGCTCCGCAGCAGACCGGTCTGCTCGCCGGCCTCGCCGACCCGGTCACCGCACGCGCCCTCTCAGCCATGCACAAAGACGTCGCCCATCACTGGACCGTCGCATCCCTCGCCCGCCTCTGCAACGTCTCGCGCTCAACCTTCGCCACCCGCTTCCGCGCGATCGTCGGCACCGGCCCAATCGAATACCTCGCCCACTGGCGCATCGCCCTCGCCAAAGACGAGCTCCGCCGAAGCACACGAAGCATCGGCGAGATCGCGCTCGCCATCGGCTTCCAGTCCTCCAGCGCCTTCAGCACCGCCTTCACCCGAGCGGTCGGCTCCTCACCAAAACGCTTCGCCGCCCGCCCCAGATGATGGCGCATTCAACCGAAAGCCAAGCAGCCTGCCCGCTCTCCAAAGCGGAGAGCCCCGCAGTGGCTTTCACTCATTCCGCCACTAAAGCCCGGGTGCCCCATCCATGACGCGCTTTTGGTCATGGGTGGGACGTAAACCTTCCCCTTGACATCCGACAAGAAGCGTACGATCATCATCTCGAACCGCTCTTGTCGAACATCAAGGGGAATAAATGCCGCCATCCACTGACCTACTTCAAGGCACTCTCGACGTCCTCATTCTCAAGACCCTCGCCCTCGAACCCATGCACGGCTGGGGCATCGCCTTCCGCATCCAGCAGATCTCGAAAGACGTCCTCCAGGTCGGCCAGGGCTCGCTCTACCCCGCCCTTCACCGCCTCGAGTACAAGGGCTGGATCGCCGCCCACTGGGGCACGTCCGAGAACAATCGCAAGGCCAAGTTCTATGCCCTCACCCCAACCGGCAAGAAGCAGCTCGACACCGAACTAGCCACCTGGGATCGCCTCAGCTCCGCCATCGCGCTCGTTCTCAACGCCACCCCGGAGCTTTCCTCATGACCGGTGAACTCGCCTCCCGCCTCCGCTTCTTCTTCCGCCCAAAGCCCATCGCCGCAGTCAATGAAGAGCTCCGCGCCCACATCGACGCCGCCATCGACGCCAACCTCGCCTCCGGCATGTCCCCCGCCGAAGCCCGCCGCAAAGCCATCATCGACTTCGGCGCCTTCGAGTCCGCCCGCGAAAGTGCCTTCGATCAGCGACCCTCCGCCGCCTTCGACCGCCTTCGCCAGGACATCCGCTACTGCCTCCGCACCCTCCGCCGCGACCGTGGCTTCACCGCCATCGCCGTCGTCATCCTCGCCCTCGGCATCGCCGCCAACGTCGTCGTCTTCTCGCTCGTCGACACCATCCTCCTCCGCCCGCTCCCGTTCGCCGAGCCCGACCGCCTCGCCTGGATCGCCCCCGCCGACACCTCCGGCGGCCTCTCCGGAGCCACCTACTCCTCCGACGCCTACGACGACTTCCGCGCCATCAACCACTCCTTCACCGACATCACCGGCTACTTCGCCTTCTCCTCCCCCGACAACATCAAGATCACGGGCACCAACTCCGCCATTCCGCAGCCCATTACCGGCATCGGCGTCCTCGGCAACTTCCTCAACGTCCTCGGCGTCACCCCCGTCCTCGGCCGCAACTTCACCCCCGCCGAGGCCCAGTCCCACGCCGCCCCCGTCGTCCTGCTCTCCTATCCCTTCTGGAAGCAGCACTTCCACTCCGACGCCAGCATCATCGGCAAAGCCATCTCGCTTGACAACCACCCCACCACCGTCGTCGGCGTCCTTCCCTCCGGCTTCGACTTCGGTGCCGTCTTCTCTCCCGGTACCCGCGTCGATGTCCTCACCCCCACCGCCCTCGACGACATCCGCACTTACGGCAATACCCTCACGCTCATTGGCCGCATGAAGCCCGGCATCACCCTCGCCCAGGCCTCCGCGGATGCCCGTCTCGTCGCCCCGCAGCTCTACTGGGGCAAAAGGGATCCAACCTCAAAGGGTGCCTACGGCCCCATGGAAGCCACCGGCCTCAAAGAGCACGTCGCCGGACAGCTTCGCCGTTCGCTTAATCTCCTCTGGGTCGCCGTCGGTCTCATCCTGCTCATCGTCTGCGTCAATCTCTCGAACCTCCTCATCGCCCGCGCCGCCACTCGCTCGAAAGAGTTCGCACTCCGCGTAGCCCTCGGTGCCAACCGAGCCCGCCTGGTCCGCCAGCTTCTCACCGAAAGCGCCATCCTCTCGATCGGCGGCGCAGCTCTCGGCCTCCTTATCGCCTTCGGGGTCACCACCTGGCTCGCCCATCAAGGCTCACTCGCGCTTCCCCTGCTCGCCACCCTCCACATCGACACCACCGTCCTCCTCTGGACCCTCCTCATCGCCCTCGTCACCACGCTCCTTCTCGGCCTGGCTCCCGGCATCAAGATGTCCACCGGCAACCTTCACGAAACCCTCAAAGACTCCGGCACCAACGCCAGCGACGGCCGCAAGAACGAGACCCTCCGCACCGCTCTCGTTATCTCCGAGGTCGCCCTCGCCTGCGTCCTGCTCGTCGGCGCAGGCCTGCTCCTGCGCAGCTTCCTCCACGTCCTCGACATCGATCTAGGCTTCCGCCCCGCCCAGGGCTACAGCATCCAGATCGAACAGAGCCCCAGCCGCAACGTCGAAGTCCGCAGCGCCTTCTACCAGACCGTCCTCAGCGACGTCTCCAGCATCACCGGCATCGAAGCCGCCGGCCTCTCCGACAACTTGCCCCTCACCCGTAATCGCAGCTGGGGCCCTCCCGGCGTCAAAGGCGTGGACTACCCGAGGAACGCCCGCCCCGGGACCCTCGTCTACGTCGTCTCCCCCGGATACCTGCCCGCCATGGGCATGAAGATCAACGGCCGCGACTTCTCCTGGCACGACACCGCCAAGACCGAACTCGGCATCATCCTCAACAAGAAGGCCACCGACTTCCTCTTCCCCGGCCAGGACCCCATAGGCCGCATGGTCGAGTTCGGCGGCAAGAGCGACCGCATCGTCGGCGTCGTCCCCGACGTCCACGCCGACGGCGTCGAGTCCGACACCGGCTGGCAAGTCTATCTCGACATCTCGCAGGACTGGGGCGAAGACGGCACCCAGCTAGTCGTCCGTAGCCGCCTACCCGCCGATGCCCTTGCCCCCGTCATTATGGCCAAGCTCCGCGCCCTCAACCCCGGCCAGCCCGCAGCCACTCTCCAACCCCTCCAGCAGATCGTCGACCACGCCACCTCCCCGCGCCGCTTCTTCGCTGTCCTGGTCGCCATCTTCGCGGCCCTTGGACTTGTCCTCGCCTCGCTCGGCATCTACGGCGTGATCAGCTACACCGTCACCCGCCAGACCCAGGAGATCGGCATCCGCATGGCCCTCGGAGCCAGCCAGGCCAGCGTCCAGCGCCGCATCCTCAAAGCCACCCTGCGCATGACCGCCATCGGAGTAGCCATCGGCGCAATCGCCTCGCTCACCATGGGCAAGCTCATCGCCTCGCTCCTCTTCGCCACCGAAGCCACCGACCCCACCACCTTCGCCGCCACGGTAGCCATCCTCATCGGGGTAGCCCTCATAGCCGCCTACCTACCCGCCCGCCGAGCCTCACGCATCAATCCCATGACCGCCCTCCGCAACAGCTAACGAGCGTCAACCCGGGTGCCCCATCTTCGTGACAGCTTCATCGTCGCTAAGGTGGGACATTCGTGCAATGCACGAACCGCCTTCCCACCCCAAAAAAGCGTCACCTCGACCAGAGAGACGAACAGCTTCCCCGCCGTACCTTTCAGCCACATGAACCGGGTGCCCCATACCTGGCAGCCTCATAACCAGATGTGGGATTGCCGCCACAACTTCGGGTGCCCCACCCAAGGCGGGCACCTGGCCATGGGTGGGTCCGCCACATCCATCTCCGGTGGCAAGAGCCCCACATCCGCTCCTCAAATACCAGCCACAAGCGTCGGTTGCCCCATATTTGGCGGTCTCATCGCCAGATGTGGGATTGCCGAAACAACTGCGGGTGCCCCACCCATGGCAAGCCTTTGGCCATGGGTGGGTCCGCCACATCCATCTCCGGTGGCAAGCCCCACATCCGCTCTCTCAAGTCCCAGCGAATCTCACCGACCACCCCCACCCGTCTTCTTCTGAAGCTCTTCCACCATCGCTTTCCCAAACACCGGATCCAACTCCCCCGCTCCCAACGCGCTCCGATAAGCCGTCTGCGCCTCAGCCGGACGCTTCAACGCCTCCAGTGCATCCCCGGCTGCCTTCCACGCCACCGCACTCTCCGGGTCAAGCGTCCGTGCCTCCGTCGCCTCGCCCAACGCCGCCTGAAAGTTACCGGTCTGCTGAAGCCTTCCTGCCGCCTCGACATGCTCCAGCGCCGCAGCCGGCCCCAGCCTGAAACTTCCCTCGTACACATTCACCGCCCGGTCGATCACAGCCGAAGGCGTCACCTCGCGAAACGAAGCATACGGATTCATCTTCCCCGGTATGTCCGTACCCGCCAGGATGCCGTCGCTCACCAGCACCAGCCCGGAGACATTCGGATCATTCCCGAAGTGCATCGCCCCAATCCCCGTCCAGGCACCCGCGCCCGTCGGCAATACCTGGCACTGAATCCCGTAGTCGCGAAAGTCAGCCGCCCCCTGCTCGTAGTACGCAAAGTAGCAAGGCCTCCCCGGATGCTCATCCAGGTACCGCTTCACATACCTCAACTGCTGGCCAAAATCCGTATTCGAGTCCGAAAGATACAGGTGCGTCTTCGACGGCCCTCCCCACGCCTCGTTGGCATAAGCCAGCAGCCCCGGCCTCGCCGCAAACGACCCCACCACCTGCCACACCAGCAACACCCCAAACGCATACGCGAGCTTCTTATCGCGACTCACGAAGTAAGACACACACCCGGCGATCAGGATGTAGCACAGCGGAATGATTGGAAGCAGATGCCTGTATCCGATGCCGATATCCGAAGCGCAGGCGATCGAAAACAGCACCACCGTCGGCACTGCAAGAAAGATCACCTCGCGCTGAACCCTCCACCGCCGGCTCACCAGAGCGATCACCGTCGCCACCAGCAGAATCAGAAACGGCAGCGTGGACTTGATCGCCAGCGCCCCAGGGTAGTACCACCGCGAAGCCCCGTGAGTCAGGTGCCCAAAGAAGTAGCTCGGCAACGACGCAGCCGAGATCTTGGTATCCGCCAGCCCATACAGATAACCCTCCGGCAGCAGATGAATCCGCGCCGCAAACACCATCGCCCCACGGCTCAGCGGCGACGTTAGTTGCTGCAGATAGGCCCCCGTCAGCGGGTTCAGCGCCAACCCATCCGGCCGTGCCGCATACCGAAACCGATAGATCGCCCAAACGCACACAAACCCAATCGCCGAAGCGACGACAAGCGCCACCGCCATCTGCCGCCCCGAAGCAGCCTCGCCCTCATCACGCCGACGCCATAGCTCCAGCAGCGAGATCACCGCCAAAATCGGCACAATGAAGATCCCCGTGAACTTCGCCGTAAGCGCCAGCCCCACCGCCAAGCCGAGCACAACCATCCGCGCCATTGATGGCCGCTTCACCACGCGGTAGTACGCATACACCGCCAGCAGCGTCATCAGGCTCGCTCCAATGTCTGTCGTCACATAACTGCCATGCGCCAGGAAGTTTGGATCGAACGTAAATAGCGCCAGCGCAAAGATCGCAGCCAGATCGCCAAACATCTCCCGCGCCGCGAGAAAGATCGTGATCGCCAACAACGCGCTCAGGATTGCAGCCATCGTACGCGCCGGAATCAGCGTCCGGTCGATGCCATTGGCCGCGAGAAATCGCTGCCCAAGCACGAACCCTTCTTTCTTGAACTCGTCGCCGGTATAAGGCGGCTGCTGGATATCCCGGTGCAGCAGCGGGATAGCGTCCCACATCTTCACCAGCGGCGGTACCTCCGGATTGAACCCAAAGTCCGCATGTGTCCACGAGAGCCATCCGGAGTAGAGATGCTGCGATTCATCCCAGCTCACCGAATCCATCTTCGCCGTGCGCACGCACTGCGCAAAGAACAGACACACCAACGCAATCGCAGCCAGCGACCATACTCCGACCCGCTTCAAACTCCCACCCGACACCTCGGACATCACGCAATCCCCCGGGCCAGCTTACGACGAGTCACCACATCACCCCACCGCCACCGTCCTCAAATCCACCGACATCCGCTCCCGCACGTCCTCCGCATGCACCCGGATGATCTTCACCACGGTGATATCGTCCATCTGCCCAAACGCCTTGGCCGCCTCCGCAATCGCCCGCACCGTCGGCCGAGGCCGCATGATCTCCGCAGCCCGCTCGAACCCATAAAGCTCCCCGCTCTTGCTCTGCGCCTCCAGCACCCCGTCCGTATAGATCGTCACGTCATCGCCTTCACGCAAAGCGAACCGGCTCTCCTCGAACTCCGCGTCATACGCCAGACCCAACGGCAACGACCCCGTAGCCGCCATCTCCTCGCCGTTCACAAACGGCGCAAGATGCCCCGCGTTCCCCATGGTCACTTGCCCATCAGCGCTCACATGCATCACCACGCACGTAGCGAACCCGCCATCTGTCCGCCCCATCAGCCGCCGATTCAGCCCCTGCAAAATCTCGACCGGGCTAGTCGTATACTCGGCCAGCGTCCGTACGGCGCCCACCATCACCGACACCGTCATCGCCGCCTTCAACCCTTTGCCGCTCACATCCGCCAGCACCACCAACACATCGCCGTCTTTCCCCGGCAGCACCTGGAACAGATCCCCACCCACCTCCTCCGCGGGCCAGTACAGCGTGCTGATCGCGAACCCTGCCACCGGCTCCATCGCCTCCGGAACCAGAACGCTCTGCACCTCCTTCGCGGACTTCACCTCGGCCTCCAGCACATGCTGCCGCCGCCGTTCGATCGTCTGCTGCCGCACCACCGTCCACACCATCACCACCAGCATCACTGCAACGATCTGCCCCCGCAGCGTCAGCCGGTAGTCCGGCCCGAAGTGCAGCGCTGCCTTCAGAATGAATGCCTGAAAGTCGATGTGGGTAAACCGCTTCCCTTGCCCCAGCGCGCCGTTGATCAAACCAAACGTATTCAGTGCAATGCACGCCAGCGCGAGCGGCAGCAGCGTCACGTCACGTCTCCGTCGCAGCCCCGCAGCCAGCAGTACGAACAGGTAGACCGGCAGCAGCGAATAGATCGCCGTCGTGATCCCATCCGTCAATTGGATACCCGGCCCGGCAACCGACCAGAAGGCAAGCACCGACGTATCCACAAGCTGCGCCCCCACATAGATCCCCATGAGAAGGAAGGTAGCCCGCCTCCACCATCTCACCTGATCCAGTCCAAACAGGGTCATGACCAGCATCCAGATCGCCAGGTCCTCCGTGGCGCCAATCATCTGGAGATAGAACTGATACCAGCCCAGCGTCGCAATTCGCTGGAATGCGGGAAACAAAAATGCGATACGTCCACTGTCGGGCAGCAGGAACAGGCCCAGCCACAGATAGAGCCGCTTGCGGCTGTCCCGCGCCCACATCCCGATGGCGAAGCATCCGATCACCAGAAGGAACGTGCCCTCCAGAATCTGGAGCAGGTTGCTCTGCAGGGTCTTTGCCATCTTCAGGTTCAAACGTTCGCTAAGAACCCGGCTCGCCCCAATCGACGGCGGACCATTCAGTCCGCCCATGTCATTGCCGGAGAGCGAGTCGAGCGGCACCTTCCAGACCCGGATCGCCAGCACCCCCTTCAGCGTCCGGCTGGCCTCCGCCTTCGGAAGCGCGATCACATCCGGCTGCGGCACCGCGTTCCACGTCGCATCCGGCGGCATGATTCCCCGCCCGCCAATCGCCACTCCATTCCAATAGAGCTCGTAGACGTCATCCACCGGCGGCATGGCGATCGACAGCGGCCCATCCACTCCATCGACCTCAATCGCCCGCCGGTACCATGCGAAGCCCACGTATCCGGGGTGCGTCTGCGACCCCCACGGCGAGTCTGCCGTGATCGTCTCCCACCCGCTATCGTCCAGCTTCGGATCGGCCCAGCGCAGGTCGTCGCTGGTATGAAACCGCCACGCCCCCGTCATCGTCACCGAGCCGCCGCCCGGATACGCTGCCTTGAACTCCTGCGCCTTAGCGTCCGTCACTCCCAGAAAGCAGAACACCAGCAGGCAGCCAAAGAAACGCTTCATTCAAAGCCTCAAGGAAAGGAACTCGCAAAGATGGCCCGGGGACGAATCTAGAATAGCTGCCAAGAGAATAAGCGCCAGCGACATCCGCCTCCAAACTATTTCGCGGGAAGCGCAGTGAAGCGCACACTTTGTGCCCCATTCATTCGCAGCCGTATCGCGAATGAGTGGGACGCCACAACGCAAGAGGCAAGCCGCACCTACGCACTCACCGAATCAGAACAGCTCCGGCCCGTCTACCCTTCCAGCCCAAACTCGTCCCGGATCGAATCATGCTCCCGCCGCAGATTCGTCATCAGCTCCTGGAAGCCAGCCTCACCCCGCAGCCCCCGAAGATAAGGATCGGTCTCGAACAGCCGGTAACTTGGCAGCCCCATCGCCGCACATCGTTCCAGCTCGTGGATCGCCTTCTCCGGCCTTCCACTCAACGTGTAAGCAGCCGCGCACGAGTGCCACGTATGGTGCGTGTGCGTCAGGCTACGCACGCTGTGCGCCGCCTCATCGGCAAGCTTTTCGGCGCGCCGCGGATCGCCTTCGACCCCCGCAACAATCGCCTCCAACCCTAAAGTGAACGACTCCGCCGGAAACATCTGCCGGGCCTTGCCGATCGCCACCTTGGCTTCTTCCAGCCGGCCACCGTACAACACCGCAATCGGCGCCATCAGGTGATTTAGAACGCCGTTCGGCTCCAACTCCAGCGCGCGAGCATAGTACTCCGCGCTCAAATCGAACTTGCCACGCTGCAGCGCAATCGCACCCTGGTGCATCATGCCCAACGCCGGGTTCGCCAGCTTTACCTCTTCCGCATCCCGCTCCGCGGCGTCAAAGAATCCGAGATGCCACAGAATCGCCGCCCGCTGATGACGCGCCGTAGGCCTTGCCGGATCGATCTTGATCGCCGCATTCAAAGCCCGCAGCGCAGCACGATTCTGAAAGCTCCGCGCAGGCGACCACAGGATCACGCTTCTCGCGCACAAAGCCGTGCACTGCACCGGGTCCAGTTCCAGTGTCCGCGCAATCGCTCGTTCGCCCAGCTCGAACCACTTCGGATCGGGATCAAGATGCGCCCCCATCTGCACATAGGCCTGCGCCAGCAGCCCCCATGCGTCGGCAAACGAGGGGTCCAGCTCCGTGGCACGATTCAGAAGCTCGATCGCCGAAGCCATCTCGAACTTGTCTACATGCACCTGACGATCCACCGCGCGAAGATAAAGCTCAAACGCGCCCGGATGCTTCGTCGGCGGCGTCTGCGTCCCCGTCCCGCCCTTCTGGCGCGGAACGAAGACCTCGCTCACCGTGTCCGCAAGCCGGTCCTGCAACGCGAAGAGATCGTTCGCGTCGCCATCCTGCTTCAAAGATGCAATCGTCGTCGCATCGCTCGCCCGATGAACCCCCACCAGCACCCGAATCTTCGGGCCGGCGATCTGGATCGTTCCTTCGACCACCATGTCGACGTTCAGCTCCCTCGCCACCCTCGCCCAGTCCACCTCTTCGCCCGCATACCGCATCACGCTTGCAATGGGCCGGGTCAGCAGCTTCCCCGTCGACGAGAGCCGGTGAATCAAAGCCTCCGCCAGCGACACTGCCAGATATTGTTCGCTGGCAGGCCCTCGCACCTTCAGCGGCAGCACCGCCACCGAAGCGCGCTTCTCCCGAACGTGAATCTCTTGCCGCAACGGAAAGGCAAGCGACCTCAACTCCGTAGCCAGTTCAATCGCGGACTCCGGCCGCTGGCTCCGCTCCTTCGCCAGGCACCGCATCACCAGCCGAACAAACTCCGGCTGCAGCTCCGGACGGTACACGCTCGGCGGCTCCGGATCCGTCGTCGCAATCTCATGCATCAGCCCAAGAAGGCTCGAAGCCTTGAACGGCGGCTCGCCAACCGCCGCCTCGTAAAGCACGCACCCCAGCGAAAAGATGTCCGACCGGAAGTCCGTCTCTTCCCCACGCGTCTGCTCCGGCGACATATACGCCACCGTTCCCACGATCTGGCCCACTCCGGTCAGCCGCGTAGCCCCATCGCTTCGCGTCACCTTCGCAATCCCGAAGTCCAACACCTTCACCTGCTGCGCCTTCGTGACCATGATGTTTGCCGGCTTGATGTCCCGATGAACGATGCCCGCTCCATGGGCCGCGCCCAGCGCCAGCGCCATCTGCGATCCCAGCGCAGCCAATTGCTCGAAGCTCAACGGCGCTTCGGCAACCATCTCCGTCAGCGTCCGTCCGTCGACAAACTCCATCACCAGAAAGTCGACATCCCCGCCCGTAGAGGTTCTGTCCGTGCAGATGTCATACAGCGCCACAATGTTGGGATGATTCAGCGCGGACGCAGCTCGCGCCTCGTTCAACAGACGGCTCCGTCCAGTATCGTTGGCCGTCTCGCGCGGCAGTATCTTGATCGCAACCGTGCGCTCCAGCCGCGTGTCCCGAGCGCAATAGACCTCACCCATGCCACCAGCGCCAATCGGCTTCTGGATCACATACCGCCCCAGGTAGGTCGTTGCTGGAGCGAGTTTGACCGCTGTCTCCGCGGACTGCGAATACGAACGATCAGACACGGGGCCTTCCCTCCACCGGCATCTCCACGATCAGCCGGGTCATTGCTCAAAACAAACAATCAAGCGAGGTGAAAGTCCTCGATGGAACAAATAAGCAGTGTCGCAAGGGCTCGATTCGTTTCGCCACCCAAGGTCGAGGTTCTTTCCCTCGAAGTCTAACACCCGCGCATTCAGCTCGAACTTCACTGAAACCCGGGTGCCCCATCCATCGCGTCTTTATCTTTCGCGATGGTTGGGACGTAGACCCTGACTCAGCCAGATGCCCCATCTTTGCGACAGCACCATCGTCGCGAAGATGGGGTATTCGTGTGAAGCACGAACCGCCTTCTTCCCAACCCTCAAATACTCCGTCATCCTGAGCGAAGGCGCTTGCAGTCTCACCGCAAGCGCCGGAGTCGAAGGACCCCGATACAGCTCACATCACCCAAACCGCTCGTACCTTTCCGCCCAAATTCCACCCACATCTCACCTCAACCGAAGCTCCTCCACGGCCCCACCGGGCAAGGCATTCATCTGCCGTATGTACCCCTTCGAATTAAACTTCTTCCCCGTAGAGGCCCCTGACATATACCGGATCTTCCCAAAGATAGGCCGATCGAACCACGGCCGGTCGAACTTGCCCACGATCGCCCAGGCGATCCCCGCATACCCGCCGGGGTCACGCCCATCCAGCTCATACTTGTCGTTCAGATAAACGCAGTACTTCACCGCCGTAGCCGCATCCGGAGTCCACTCCAAAATCTTCTTCGCCCAATACATCCGCAGATAGTTATGCATCCACCCAAATCGCGTCATCTGGATCTGCGCCGCATTCCAAAGTTCGTCATACGTCTCCGCATGCTCAAGCTGCTTCAGCGTGTAGAGCTGCTCCCGCTCATCCCGATCATGCTCCGCAATCGACTTTTGCGCCCAGTTCTCGGCACAATCCGCAGTGTCATAGTTATCCGAGAATCGGACAAAGTTCACCGCCAGCTCCCGCCACGCAATCAGCTCATTAAAGAAGCTCTCCTTCGCCGGAGCCAATGAAGGATTCTTCTTTGCAGCAGCCTCAAGCGCCAGCGCAATCGTCTGCCCACCGATGTGCCCATAGTGCTGATACGGAGACAGCATCGACGTTCCGTCCACATCCGGCTGGTTCCGCGTCGTGTCGTAATGGGGGAAGATCTTGTCGACAAAGTGCTTCAGCCGCTTTACCGCGGCGTGATTCCCACCATGCCATGCCTCTACCGGCGGCACGCTGCGGTCAAGATGCTCCCACCCTTTCGTCATGTCTTCCGTCAACGAGTCGGCATGAAACCCCTTCGGCCTTTTCCACTCATGCTTTGCATGAGGATTCTCATAAGCCACCAGGAACTCCGGCAGCATCCGATAAAGCCGAGGCCGAATCGTATAAGCCCCGTACTGCGCCTTCTCGATCAGCTTGCCCGGAACGATCAACTCCGTATCCACCGTCCAGAACGGAATCCTGATCTTCTCCGCCAGATGCTTCCGCCACTTCTCAGGCTCGCGCATCGGATTCTCATCGCCAATCAGAAACGCCGCATCCACATCCGCCAGCAACTTCTCATGCGACTCATGCGGAGCCCGCCGCATGACAAAAGAGATGTTCCGCTTCGCCAGATCTTCCTCAATATCCGGTAGCCCCTGCTGAAGAAAGGCATAATGCCGGAGATTCGCACTGGGAAAATTCGAGATCCCCGCAAAGTAAACCACCAACGGCAGCCCCAGCAGATTCGCAACCTCCACCGCGATGTTCACTGCATGGTTGTCCACACCACGCTGCGCCCGCTGCATCCAGTACACAACGCACTTCCCATCCGCCTTAGCCGCCCCGTCCCGCCGCACCGTAATCCGCGGATTGTTCTTCAACGCCTCGAACTCATCCATCCAAAATCCCTCTCATCGAGCCCACTAAGGCCCAACCCGCTAAAGTCCGACCCACTAGAGTATGGGTGCCGGGTGCCCCATCCATGACGTGCTGTTGGTCATGGGTGGGACGTAAACCGTCCCCCAGCTCCTCTTCAACCCACAACAAAACCACGTCATCTCGACCGAAGCGAAGCGCAGTGGAGAGCCCCCCGCATTCGCCTTCGGCTCACACCGCAACTACAACGCCGCACTACCACCCTAACAATCCCCTCCGCGATAAACTGTCCTTACCCCAGGTAACCCCCAAATGCCTTTTGATGAGATTTCACTCCGCCGCGCCACCGTTGATGACGCACCCGCACTCTCCATCGTAGGAGCCGGCACCACGCTCGAAACCTTCGCCGGCCTCGTCGACGGCCAGTCTCTCCTCCAGCACTGCGAGAAGAACCACTCCGTCGCCGCCTACAACAACTACCTCACCACCCCAGACACGCAAGCGTGGCTAGCCGTCATGCAGCCCGGCAACGCCCCCATCGGATACATCCTCGTCACCCCACCCGACCTGCCCCTGGACGACATCACCCCCGACGACATCGAGCTCAAGCGCATCTACCTCTTCGCCCGCTTCCAGGGCACCGGCACCGGCCGACTGCTGATGAACAAGGCCGTAGAGATCGCCCGCGAATCCCGCAAAAAGCGCCTCCTCTTAGGCGTGAACGCCGAGAACGAGCAGGCCCTCAGCTTCTACTACCGCAACGGCTTCACCAAAGCCGGCGTCCGCAAGTTCCAGGTCGGCGACACCCTCTGCGACGACTTCATCCTCGCCCACCCTCTCTAACCCCGCCCCACAAACCGGGTGCCCCATCCATCGCGCCTTTGTTCTAAGCGATGGGTGGGACATCGAGCGAAGCTCGACCCCTCCCGCCCAAATCCCCCAAACGCAAAACGGCGCGACCTAGAGGCCGCGCCGTCTCACTCCACAAAAAACTCCTACCAAAGTCCCCACGACCGGCTGATGTAATCACTCAGCGTCATCGTAATCAGCACCAAAAACGTGAAGAACCCCGCGCCCACGGTCATCTTGATCAGCTTCGACTGCCACTTCACGTGCATGAAGAACAGGATCACCACGACAGCCTTGAACGAAGCGATGCCCAGCGCGATGATCGGGTTGAACACACCCATGTCCACATCGGCAGCCAGCACCGTAATGAGCGTACCCAGCAGCAACGTGCCGAAGACAGCGATATAAGTAATCGGCTGAACCACGTGATGCTCAGCATGCTCCGGATTGATTACGTTTGACGGGTCGTGGTACTGATCGTGTTCAGACACAGCGTGCTCCTTGAAAGGTGTGCTTCGTTACTTGAGCGGGTGGCGATTGATGAGATACAGCAAGGGGAACAGGAACAGCCACACGATATCGACAAAGTGCCAGTAAAGCCCGAAGTTCTCAATCGGCGCCACATACCCTGCGGAAAATTCCCCTCGGTTCGCCCGCCAGATCAGCCAGAACAGTATCCCAAGGCCAAGAATCATGTGAAACGCGTGCATGCCGGTCATCGCAAAGTACAGGAAGAAGAAGAGCTGCGTCTTCTGCGCCATGTCCGGCGACATCGGCTTCTGGTCAGGTTGGCCCGTCTTCGCATCGATCGGAGGATTTACAAACTCGCGGATATCGAAGCTTGCGCCCGGAATATGGTGCTTCTCGTACTTCTCGTGGTATTCGTCGGCCTTCACGCCAAGGAAGGCGAAGCCAAAGATCGTCGTCAGCACCAGGAAGATCACCAGCAGCTTCTGCTTGCGAACCTCTGCGGCCCACACGCCCAGCGCCATGAAGAATCCCGAAGCAATCAGGATGACCGTATTGATCGCGCCTTCTTTAACATTCAGCTGGTTTGAAGCGGCAACGAACGCCGGGTTATACCAGTTGCGATACAGCAGGTACGCGAAGAACATGCCGCCGAAGAACATGATCTCGGTCAGCAGGAACAGCCACATCCCGAAGCTTCCCGCCTCGCGCTGCTGTTGCTCCGTCTCAAAGTGATGACGATGCTGCGGCAGCGCCACGTGTTCGTGGTGCTCGGCATGCTCGTGCGGGTGCGTGGCGATGGCGTTATCCAACGGTCGTTACCTCGTTTGCTGTCTTGTGTTCCAGCCACTCGTAGTCATACGCTTCGTGGTCGACGATCGGAACTTCAATGAAGTTCTCCGTCAATGGAGGAGACTGAATCTGCCACTCAAGTCCGGTAGCCTGCCACGGATTGTTGCCCGCGATCGCCCCATACTTCAGCGACCACGCCAGGTAGATCAGCGGCATCAGGAACCCGACACCAAGCACCGTAGCACCGGCCGTCGAAAGCACGTTCAGCACCTGGTACTCAGCCGGATACGCATGATACCGGCGCGGCATGCCCAGATAGCCCAGGATAAACTGCGGCATAAACGTCAGGTTGAACCCGATAAAGCTCACCACAGCCGACAGCTTCGAAACCGACTCCGGATACATCCGACCCGTCATCTTCGGCCACCAGAAGTGGATGCCCGCCAGGAACGCCATCAACATGCCGCCCACCATTACGTAGTGGAAGTGCGCCACGATGAAATACGTCTCCGTCAGGTGGATGTCCATGCCGAGCGAACCAAGAAAGACGCCCGTCAGTCCGCCAATCGTGAACAGCCCGATGAACGCGAACGCATACAGCATCGGCGTCTCGAACGTGATCGAACCCTTCTGTAGCGTGAACGCCCAGTTGAAGACCTTGATCGCCGAAGGCACCGCGACCAGCATCGTCAGCAGCGAGAACACCAGCGCCGAGTAGTTCGAGACACCCATGATGAACATGTGGTGCGCCCAGACGAAGAATCCGAACAGCGCAATCGCAACCGAGGAGAAGGCAACAGCCGTATAACCGAAGACGCGCTTGCGGCTGAACGTGCTGATGACTTCAGAGATCACACCCATGCCCGGCAGAATCATGATGTACACAGCCGGGTGCGAGTAGAACCAGAAGAGATGCTGGAAGAGGAGTGGATCGCCGCCCTTGGTCGGATCAAATACGCCGATACCCAGAGTGCGCTCGAGAGCCACCAGAACGATCGTGATCGCCAACACCGGAGTTCCCAGAACCATCAGGATCGAAGCCGCATAGTTCGACCAAACGAACAGCGGCATCCGGAACCACGTCATGCCCGGCGCGCGCATCCGGTGGATGGTCACGATGAAGTTCAGACCGGTAAAGATCGACGAGAACCCGACGATAAACACACCCGTCGCTGCCGTGATCACATGCGTATTCAGGTAGTGCGTCGAGAGCGGCGTCGTAAACGTCCAGCCCGTATCCACTCCACCCTGCACCAGAGCGATCAGCGTAAACAATGCGCCGCCAAGGTACAGGTACCAGCTCAGCAGGTTGATCTTCGGAAACGCCAGGTCCTTCGCGCCAATCATGATCGGGATCAGGAAGTTCCCAATCGTCGCCGGAACCGACGGCACCAGGAACAGGAAGATCATGATCAACCCGTGCATGGTGAAGAATTTGTTGTACGTGTCGGAGGCCACCAAGTCAGGCTGTGGCGTCAACAGCTCCAGCCGGATCAGGCCTGCGAACGCTCCACCCAGAAAGAAGAAGAACGTGATCGAGATCAGATACAGGATGCCGATACGCTTATGGTCGCCCGTCAGCAGCCAGCTCAACAAGCCGTGCTCATTGTTCAGATAGTTGCGCTTCGGCAGTTCGGCCGTGCTCTGGTCAGGCAAATTGACAATCGTGTGATGTGTTGTGGCGCTCATTGCTTCACCATCCCCGTGTTTGCTCCCGGGCCTTGTTGCGGTGCGATTGGCTGCGGCGTGCTCGGTGCTGCCTGGTCGGACTCTGCTGTGACCAGCGTCTGTTTGACGCGGTAGTTGGAATCAAGGTTCTTGATGAACTCCACCAGGTCGATCAGACCCTCTTCGCTGATCTGTCCCTGGTACGTCGGCATAATCGGCGCATATCCCGCCGTAATATGTTGCGACGGATTAAGAATAGCGTCTCTCAGGTACGCATCGTTTACAAGAACCTGCGATCCGTTCGTGAGCTGCAACTTCGACCCATATACGCCCGCAAGATTCGGTCCCCGCGCTGCCGCCGATCCGTTATGGCAGGCATTGCAGCCCATAGCCGCATACAGCCGTTCGCCGTTCTGCGCCAGCGACATACCGCTCGTCGACTGCTGCGTCCACTTCGTATAGTCCTCAGGGCTCATCGCCGTGATCTCGCCAATCATCGCCGAGTGCGCCGTCCCGCAATACTGCGTGCAGAACAGGTGATACGTTCCCGCCTCCGTCGCCTGGAACCACACCGTCGAATACCGCCCTGGAATCACCTCACGCTTCACGCGGAAGTCCGGAATCGAGAAGCTGTGAAAGACGTCCTGCGAGATCATCGTCAACTGCACCGGCCGTCCAATCGGAACGTGCAGCGCATTGATCTCGTGCTGCCCGCCCGGATGCTCCGCCTTCCACATCCACTGCTTGCCGACGATGTAGATGTTCATCGCATTCGTCGGCGGGTTGTAGATACGGAAGTACAGCAACGCGCCCCACACAAACGTCACCAGGAAGATCGCCAGCGGAATGATCGTCCACGTCGCCTCAAGCAGCGTCGAGCCCTCGATCTGCGTCGCGACCGGGCTCTTCTCCTTGCGGTACATAACGGAGAAGCCAAAGATCAGCGCGCCCACCAGCACCAGGCCGACCACCGTCATCGCCAGCAAAAAGAAGTACAGCGCATCGGTCCAAGGCGCAATCGTCGACGCCTCAGCCGGGAACAACGCCGAGGAGTGGAGCCACTTCACTAAAAACTGCCACATTACTGGACTGATATGCATCGTTACCCTTTATCCGTTCTCGATCTATTTCGACCCGTCAGGTCATGCTCGCGCCCCAACTTCAAGTCCCGCCGGAACATAAGAAAAATAAAGCCGCCCAGACCCGCCATCGTCACCATCCCGCCAAACTGCACCACCCGCGCCACGATCAACGAGTGCTTATTCGTCTGCGGATCGTAGTGATAGCAGTAGGTCAGAATATTCGCTACCGGCGATCCAATCTTGTTACCCGAGGCATCGATCAACCCCAGCAGCATGTCCTTCGGCGAATACTCCACGCCAAGGTAATACTGTGCCAACTTGCCCTGCGAGGTCACCAGCTCAATCGAACTCGCATGCGCGAACTGAGTCAGTCGTCCATCCGGCCCCGGAACCTGGACATACCCAAATCCCACCGCATCCGTCACCGCATCGATCGCCGGCTTCTTGCCTGTCAGGAAGTGCCATCCGTCCGCCGTCTCTGGCCGCCCGTAGCGCTTCAGATAGAAAGCCTTCTTCTTCGCCGCGTCTGCCGGGGTATCGCTCGGATCGATGCTCATGATCACGACCTGGAAGTCCTTGCCCGGCGTCAGGTGCACCATCTCGAGCGAACTCGTCAGCCCGTCCAATTCTTCAGAGCAAAGCAGCGGGCAGCTAAAGTAAACCAGCGAGATCACTGCCGGCGTCTTGCCGCCGAAGTAGTCACCGAGATGAACCGTCTTGCCCGTCTCATCGACAAACTCGGCCCCAAGCGGCAACTGCTGGTTCAGGTGCTGACTGACGGCAACCTTCTGCAGCACCGTCGGCAACTGGTCTCCGGTATTCTCGCCAGCCTGCTTATCGCCATAGCTCGAGACTTGCGCCGATGCCGTCGCGACCAGCAAGGGTAGCGCCAGAAGCCCGGCGCAAACAACTGCCGCCGCCCCCTTCCACCCTCGCATTGTCGCCGTCATCCGCATCGCAATCACCCTAAACTCTCAACCCTTGTCATCCTTCGCCGAAGGCGGAGGACCTGCTTCTCTACTCCCTAAACCCTATCGCCTACACCCTGCGCTGCGCCTACTCTTTGCCCTCAGCCTTCGCGAAGCTCATCTTCTGCTTCCGCGCTTCCATCGCATCAAGTTCGTACCCGGTCCTTGCAAATCCTGCGGTCAGCGGAGCCTTCGGCATCGGCTGAGCGTCACCCGCCATCAGCGTCGTCGGTGCGGCGCCCTGCGCCACCACCGGCAGCTTCCCGGCAACCAACTCCATCGCCCGCTCAATCGGAATCCGTACCGTGCCATTGTTCGAACTGTAGTGAGTCAGCAGGAGGTCCTCGCGCGCATGAAGGTCAGCCGTAGCCTGGTTGCCGTCGTCCGTATCCAGCCGCGGCGTCGGAAACGACTGCGTCATCTGCGCCAGCTCTTTCTGCTGCATTACGGCGTTGCTGGTCAGGTCTTCGCGCTTTCCACCACCGGCCAAGGTCGACTTCGAATGCCACTTATCGGTTGGGCCATATTCATCGGCAAGCTCGTTGTTGATCAGCTTTCCAATGCCGAAGCAGACGACGAAGAAGATCACCAGGAAGCCCATCAGGCCGCCAAGAAACACCACCACGCCACTGACGTTTACGTCAGTCGTCTCATAGCCAGGATGCTCGCCGTCAAGCGCGGGCTTCGGGTCCACATGACTTATCGCTTTTCCGAGGTCTCCATCATTAGTGGGCATGTTCAGGCTCCAACATCTCTTCAAGGTGAGGATCGTTGACCACGATCAACGGACGCGAGTTCAGCAGCGTCAGGTAATAGGTGCCCCACAGTCCAAGCATCGCGATCGGGACAGTAAGGTAAGCGAGAATTCCGTAGTTTCCAGCGAGGTGCAGATTGCCCGCGGCATCCGGGAAGTTCGGCTCGATGATCCAGAACAGGTCGATCGCGCGCGCGAGGATCATGAAGGTGCACAGCGCCTTCATCCGCGACTTGCTGCGCTTCAAATCACGCGACAGCAGCAGGCAGAAGGGAATCAGCCAATGACAAACAAAGTCCAGAGAGCAGATCGTCCACCAGCCGCCATGAATGCGCGCCAAATACCACGGAATCTCGTCCGGCACGTTGCCTGACCAGAGGATCAGGAACTCCGCAAAGGTCAGGTAGATGTTCAGCATGACGAAGGCGAAGAGGAACTTGCCCAGGTCGTGCTGTTCGGTCGCGCGCAGCAGCGTCTTGATCGGCTCAGCCTTCGAGAGGCAGATGACGGTGAGAATACCAAGGGCAAGAACACCGTAACCCTGGCCCACCATGAACTTCAAACCCCAGACCGAGCTGTACCAGCTCACATCGAGCGACATCACCCAGACGATAATGATGTCTGTCATCAGGATCACGTAGATCAGGATGCCGGGACCCGAGAGGTTCTCAAACTTCGTCCGCCAGCGCTCGAAGCTACCCTCGGTGCCACGCGCCTCATCGGCGTCGCGCTGCATCGACCAGCGCCGCAGCGTGAATGCGAAGAACAGAAATACTGCGAAGGCAAAGCAGCTCTGCGCGACCGCAGCCCAGGGATTCAACATCGCCCGCTTCGAGATCAGCGTCAGCGCATCTTCAAGCCCGAGTTGGTGGTCCTTCACCGCCTGAAGCGCCTTGGCCACCGTGTTGAAAGTCGCCCACACGTACATACTCTTCCCGGTAAAGAGGGAGACCCCAAGTGGGATGAGCGCCAGAGCCATCAACGGCAGCGTCCCCGCCATCGCCTCCAGCGGCCTCCGCAACAACAGGCCCCACTTACCACCGGTGACATACTGCAGCATCAGCATGATCAGGCCGCCGCCGGCAAAGCCGAAGCAGAGCACCCAGCCGTGAAGGTAAGCACGCATCAGATGCTCAGCTCCGCCCGGAACCGCCAGAAAGACGAGCGAGAGCACCGTGAAGGCGACGCCGATGATCAGCGAACGCGTCCGCCACGCAGAGAGCACCTCAGGCGAGCCAAGCGTCGATGGCAGCACGCGCGGGCCATGCGCCGCCAGGTGGTGTGAGCCGTGTTGTTCGTGTCCAGATGCCATTCGTTTCAAGCCTTCTTGTTCGATCTCAAGTCGATCCAAACCTTGTTACATCAGCCGCATCTGCGCGGCCGCTAGAATTACTTGGCCGGTGCCGCAGGTGCAGCCTTTGGTGCGGCCGGTGCAGCCTTGCTCTCCGGAGCGCCGTTCGAAGGAGCCGAACCGTTACCCGGCAGTACAAATCCCTGCTTGTCCGGAGTGCCGTAGTTCGCGGTGCCCGGAAGCGACCAGTCCTCGGCAAATCCCTCGTTGAACCCTTCAGCCTTTTCGATATCGCTCAGCGGCTGTACATGCTCTCCGCTGGCGACATCCGCCTGCTTCGCATTCTGGCTCAACTGCAGTGCCCGAATGTAAGCCGCAATCGCCCAGCGATCTTCCACGCTCACCTGTGCCGCATACTCCGGCATCGCGCCATATCCGTTCGTGATCACGTTGAAGAAGTGTCCAAGCGGAGCCGCAACCAGCCGGGCAGTATGGAAGTTCCCAGCCGGATGGTAGCCACGGTCGACGATCATGCCCGCGCCGTTACCCACGCGCGAGTGGCAAGGCGTGCAGTACACGTTGTACCGCTCCTGGCCTTTTTCAAGAACCTGCATCGTTGCCGGGAAGGGAAGCGCATCGCCCTCCTTGCCGTTCTGCATGCCGGTATAGAAGTAGGCGTTCTCATGGAGCTGAGTACGGGCGACCGTGTTCTCCACCTGCGGACGCGCGGAGCGGCCATCGGCGTAGAAGTCGGTGCCGCGCTGCGGAACGAACTTGGGCTGGTCGTGCATGTCCTGGCGGCAGCCGGCTAGGAACATCGTAGCCAGAGCAGCCGTCAGAATGCCAGCGCGTTGAATTTGAAGACGCGTAGCTGGAAGTCGAGTGCTAATGGTCCACCTCCACCACGGAGACCGCGGGGAACGTTTCAAGGAAGGCCCGCGTCTCGCCCAGCGAGAACTTCGGGTCGGAGGCTTCAAGGCAAAGGAAGAACTTGTCGGTCGTCGCTCCATTGCGGAAGTTCGGAGCGTTGAACACAGGATGGTAGAGCTGCGGCAGCCCATTCAGCGCCAGCATCCCGAACGCCGTCGAAAGCCCGGCAAACAGAATCGTCCACTCATACGCGGGGATAATAAACGCCGGCCACGAGAACAGCGGCCTTCCCGCAATGTTCAGCGGATACGCATACACGTTGATCCACGTCTCCATCAGGAAGCAGGTGGTCACGCCCATCAGCCCGCCCAGCAGGCAGACCA
Organism: Granulicella aggregans; assembly: GCF_014203275.1. Lineage (GTDB taxonomy): Bacteria > Acidobacteriota > Terriglobia > Terriglobales > Acidobacteriaceae > Edaphobacter. The sequence goes on along the minus strand of NZ_JACHIP010000004.1, from coordinate 125,853 downwards.
GCGGGACGCGTGTCTTATGAAAGTGCAAAGCCTCGGCGGCTTCCTCAACCGGGTACGGCGTGTAGCACTCCATCCGGCGATATCCAGCTTCGCGCGCCTGTTCGGTCGCGTAGACCAGCTCGCTCGGCGTATTGAACTCGGCAATCAGTCCGTAGATTCCTTCACGAGGTGGCATTAGACGGTCTCCTCAATTACGGTCTCGGAATCGGCCCCGCCCTTGTGTACCTTCGTCTGCGGCAGCATCATCCGGATCTCGGACATCGGGATCATCGGAAGGAAGCGCACGAAGAGGAAGAACAGGAACGTAAACAGGCCCATCGTTCCGATGTAGATCATGTAGTCCCAACGCGTCGCCCGGTAGGTTCCCCAGCTCGACGGCAGGTAGTCGCGATAAAGGCTGGTCACGACGATGACGAAGCGCTCAAACCACATGCCCGTATTGATCACGAAGCTCAGCAGGAAAAGGTACGTCACGTTGACCCGCAGCTTGCGGCTCCAGAGAGTCGTCAGCGGAATCGCGATATTCGTCAGGATCAGTATCCAGTAGCCCCAGCCCATCGGCCCGAACATACGGTTCCACATCATGAAGTACTCCCAGTGGCTGGCCGAGTAGTACGCCATGAAGACTTCCATGCCGTAGCCGTAAGCCACGATCAAGCCGGTCCCGAGCATGACCTTCGCCATGTTGTCGAGGTGTCGCAGCGTGACCAGATCTTCCAGGTGGTAGAACTTCCGGATCGGAATCGCCAGCGTGATGACCATGGCAAAGCCGGAATAGATAGCGCCCGCAACGAAGTACGGCGGGAAGATCGTCGTGTGCCATCCAGCCAGCGACGCCACCGCGAAGTCGAAGCTGATGACCGTGTGTACCGAGAGCACCAGGGGAGTCGAAAGTCCCGCCAGCAGCAGGGAAGCGGACTCATACCGAATCCAGTGGCGAGTCGATCCGCGCCAGCCCAATGACAGCGTTCCGTAGAAGAACTTGGCCGCCGGCAGAACAGCCCGGTCGCGCATTGTGCCGAAGTCTGGAATCATGCCGACGTACCAGAACACGATCGAGATCGTCGCGTACGTCGATACCGCAAACACGTCCCACGCGAGCGGCGAACGGAACTGAGGCCAGACGTTCATCGTGTTCGGGTACGGGAAGAGCCAGTAAGCCAGCCACGGACGCCCAACGTGAATCAGCGGGAACGTTCCGGCGCAGACGACCGCAAAGATCGTCATCGCTTCGGCAAACCGGTTGATCGAGTTTCGCCAGGTCTGCTTGAACAGCAGCAGGATTGCCGAGATCAGCGTGCCCGCGTGGCCAATACCGATCCACCACACGAAGTTGATGATCGCGAAGCCCCAGGCACCCGGAATCGTAACGCCCCAGATGCCGACGCCCTTCAGGAATAGCCACGTGCATCCGATCACCACGCCGTTCGCCACCGCAGCGCCCACAATCAGGCCGAAGAACCAGCCCAGCGGCGTGTTCGACGTCAGCACGATTCCGGCGATCTTCTGCGTCACCGACTTGAAGTTGTGACCCGGAGCGATGACCGCGTACTCACCGGTACGCGGGTCAATCATAGGATCGACAATTGGATTCTTGGTAGCCATTTATGCCAGCTCCGGGTTCGGGTTGATGACGCCCGCCATATAGGTCGTACGCGGACGGAAGTTCAGGTCGGCGAGCACGGGATAATCGCGCTCCTCGGCCTTCAGTTTAGCGACCTTGCTGTTCGGGTCGTTGATGTTGCCGAAGGTAATCGCGGAGGTCGGGCAGGCCTGCTGGCAAGCCGTCACCACATCGCCATCGCGAATCTCGCGGTTTTCCTTGTCGGCCGTAATCTTCGCCTCTTCGATGCGCTGGATGCAGTAGCTGCACTTCTCCATCACGCCGCGCGAACGGACCGAAACGTCCGGGTTGCGCATGAACTTCAAGCTCTCCTGGTCGTAGTCCGAGTACAGCAGGAAGTTGAACCTACGAACCTTATACGGGCAGTTGTTCGAGCAGTAACGCGTTCCAACGCAACGGTTATAAACCATCGTGTTGATGCCTTCCGGCGTATGCACCGTCGCGCCCACCGGGCAAACCTGTTCGCAGCCCGCGTTCTCGCAGTGCTGGCAGGCCATCGGCTGGAAGTGCGCCTTCGGAGCATGAAGATCGCCCTCGAAGTACGTGTCGATGCGGATCCACTGCATGTTGCGCCCGACCTTTACCTGCTCGCGGCCCACAACAGCGATGTTGTTCTCCGCGTAGCAGCTCACTACGCAGGCGTTGCAGCCCACGCAGCTGTTCAGGTCGATCGCCATGCCCCACGCGTTCTGAATCTTCATCGTCGCGGGATCGGTCTTCTTGTAGTTCCACGCGTCCGGGAAGAAGCTCTCTTCGTGCTTCGGGTTCTCACCCTCGGGCGAGTACCCAACCTTGCCGATCAACGCGCCAGGGATCGACTTGCCAACCTCTTCCTGCTCATGCGCGAAGTTCGGATTCTTCTTTACTTCCTCAAGCGTTGCGTAGCGAATAATCGCCCGCTCCATCGCCTCATGCCCAGCCAGCGAGTACGTTCCCGTCTTGTCCGAAAGCGGCTTCTCGAGATCGCGCTGAGCAAACGCGCCGCGGTGCTCGATATTGTGGACCTTGGTCACGCACAGGTCATAGCCGGTGTCGACCTTCTTCGCCGTCGCACCCGGAGCGTAGAGCGCTCCATCTGCGGTCCGCAGAGCGTAGGCATCGAAGCCAACCTTTGCAGCCGAACGTCCCGCCTCCGGCCCGCGGCCAAATCCAAGATGAACGGTAATTACGCCATCGGGATGTCCCGGAACCATGAACACCGGCGCCTTGACCTTGCGGCCATTCAGCTCCAGTTCGATGACGTCGGTCTCTTCGACCTTCAGATCGGCCATCGTCGCCATGCTCATCATCGCGGCGTTGTCCCAGCTGATGCTGGTGATCTGCTTCGAAAGCTCCTGCAGCCATCCAATGTTCGCGTAGCGTCCGTCGTAAAGCGACGTGTCCGGCTTGAACGAGATCTCGTAACCGCTCGTCGAGGTCGCAACCGGAGCAGCCGTCAGACCATCCTTTGGCGACCCGCCCTTAGCCGTAAACGCCGTGCCCTCGACCCATCCATCGTGCAGCGCCTTGCGCCAGCCTTCGGCGAAGTCGCCCTTCACATAAGTCTTCGCGTTCGCTGAGACAACATCAAAAGCCGAAGCCTGCGGATTGTCCAGCAGCGACTGGAAGACATCATGTGCCGTCTTGCCGTCGTACATCGGAGCGATCATCGGCTGAATGATCGTAATCGTTCCGTCATACGCCCGCGCATCCGACCAGATCTCCAGGAAGTGCGCCTGGTTGACGTGATACGTCGACAGAACGCCGGTCTCATCCCGATACATCCCGAGATGCACCGTCGTCGGAACCTTCTCGAACGCGTCCTTGAAGTTCAGGTCAGCCGGAGCGGAGTAGAACGGATTCACACCCAGCATCACCAGCCAGGAGACCTTACCCGCGTTCATGTCCGCAACCAGCGCCTTCAGATCGGCCGTCTGCTCAGACGGAATAGGGTTCACCGTCTCGGTGTAGATCACCGTCTTGCCAATCGCTCCCAACGAGGCATTCAGCGCATACGCAGCAGCATGAACCGCAGCCGGAGCCTGCTCACCCGGAATCACCACAACCTTGCCCGAATTCGCCTTCAGGTCTTTTACGAGCGCGTTCACGAAGCGAACCGAGTCGGGAGTGGAGAAGCTTGTACCAGCGACGCCGCCTACCCCGCCTGATGCACCCACGAGCGTTGCAAGTGTCTGCGCCAACTCAACAATCTGGCTAGGCTTCAGCCCCAAACGATGCTCGGCCTTCATGCCCGTAACCGTAGGCATGGTCTCGACGACGTACAGCCGGTTCATCGGCTCGCCAAGTTCGTAGCGATGACGTTTAGCGTAAGCAGCGGCCAGCGGAAGGAAGCCAGGATGAGCGATACCACCCAGGAAGTCCGCGTCCAGCGAAAGAATTACGTCCGCCTCTTCGAGCTTGTACTGCGCGTCCACGTACTCGCCAAACGCCGCCTTCGAAGCCGCGCGTGAGCTATCCGAGTTCACCGGGTCGTACTGCACCAGCTTCGCCTGAGGATACTTCGCCTGCAGCTGCTTCCACTGCACCGCCAGCGTCGGCGAGGTGATGGTCTCCGAGAGGAAGTAAACTCCCTGCCCGCCGTTCGTAGCCTTTACCGCAGTCGCAAAATCCTGCTGGAACTTTCCAAAGCTCGAAGTCTCACCCTTGTAGATCACGTGCTGCGAGCGGTCCGGGTCATACATTCCCAGCAAAGTCGCCTGCGTCAGCGCGTCAGACTTGCCCTTGACTACAGGATGCTCCGGATTTCCTTCCAGCTTGATCGGGCGGAACGCATCGGACTTCACCAGCAGCGGAAGCGCACCGGTAGGGAAGGGGTGTGCCGTCGCGAAGAACATCGACGTGCCGAGAACGAGGTCCTCAGGCTGCTTCACATACGGATAAATCGGCTCATCGGGCTGCTTGGTGCATCCGGCCAATCCAGCCAGGGCGAACGAAGCGCCCATCACCTTCATGAAGCCGCGACGCGAGACCGGATCGACCCATTCGTTCGTATTCCCAGCCTGCCGCGGAAACTCCTCCGCCATCAGATTCTGAAACGACTCCGTCTCGGCCAGCGAGTCAAGGTCTTTCCAGAACCGGCGGCCGGTCTTGCCCTCGAGCTTGGCCTGAACCTCGGCCAGCGTCAGCTTGGCCGGCGCGATGCGCGTTACCACTACCGGAGCTTCGTTCGTGTTGGTCTTTTCCATCGCCTCTTCCATCTGCTCTTCCGCTGGTGTAGTGCTCTTAGCTGCCTCTCGCTGATCTCTCATCGATGGCACGTCTCGCAGCTTGAAAGCTGTTCCGGCGTTCGTATGTGGTACTGGCCCGTAAGGTACTTGCCCAATTCAGCTTGGCTGTAATACGGCTTGAAGTTTGCCCGCATCGCCAATCCGCCCGTAGGAGCATCGCTCACCGTCTGGCCTTCGCCGTTCGCCGGATGCGGCTGTAGCGGCGTACCGGAATCGCTCTTGCCCGTGCCCATCTGCAGGAAGGCGACTTCAGGATTGCTGTTCGACGGGTCCTTCGTGGTGCAGACCACATTCTGCGCCGTCGGGCCGCTTACGCCCTTGTCCGCGCACCACACCGGCTTGTCCGCCGAAGGTCCAGCCCAAGCCATGTTGTAGATCTCGCTCGTCGGCCGCAGGTTCACGCCAGGATTGCGATGGCAGTTCAGGCACCACTCCATCTGTAGCGTGTTCTGCTGATACATCAAAGGCATCTCGTCCACGCGGCCATGACAGCTTGCGCAGCCAATGCCTTTATTCACGTGGATCGAGTGATTGAAATAAACGTAATCCGGAAGGTCATGCACCTTGATCCACTGGATCGAGGCTCCCGTCGCCCAGCTCTGCCGAACAGGTTCAAGCAGTTGCGCGTTGGTCCAGATCTGCGAATGGCAGTTGATACAGGTCTTCGTCGGAGGGATACCCGCGTAGCTCGACTTCTCCACCGACGTGTGACAGTACTGGCACTGCAGCCCCAGGCCCACAACGTGGTGCTTATGGCTGAACGGTACCGGCTGGTCGGGACGCTGACCCTGGCGCGTCACCCACGGGGAGCGCTGCAGGTTATCCAGCGTGACGCCGAGCGCGATCACGATGACCCCGGCCAGGACCAGGCTGAACCGCGCCAGAGCGTTCGAACTACGATCAAAAACTTGCGCCATGAGAGCTTTTCCTGCTTCCTCTGCTTTTCCAGTAACCGCTACGGAACTTCGAAAAAAAGAACCTCTACTGCGAAACACTTCTGTCGCCGCCCGGTCTAACTGCTCGACCATCGACGGAAATAACGTCACCGCCTCAACTCAGACGGTGGTGAAACGGAACCTGCGCCTCCGGACCAACGTAACTAACTGCGACGGAAGCAACGTAGGGACTGCAAACTGCACAAAAATCGATGCCTCAGGACCCTTGTCGAATGGCCTCAAACCCTACCGGCAACACATCTTCCATGTCAACCGGTAACCAAAATAGGGATTACTGTCCTGATTTGCACTGCTAAGAGAACAAGTTATAGCACTGGGGAAAAAAATCCAACCCGCTGAAATTCGGACGTAAGTAGTCTTATATCTTGGATTTCCGTGGGCTGAAACGCATTCCGCACTACATCTCGTGCAAAAATCCCCGCAGTGGCATCATTCTCCACAAGTAATCCCTTTTTGGCACCCGTTCCCACTCTTGGTTCGGCCCTAAATTAATTTCCGCGCCCCGTTCGATGTTCGACCAGTTTAGCTTCGTCTTGCTGCGGTTTCGCGTTCTGGGCGGAAGGAGGAACGCAACGATTCGGAGACTCCATCCCTCGTCTTTGTACGTGCGAAGATAGACCTGGACTCAAGCCAAGACCCCGCAGTCGCTTATTCTTCGTCCCACCGGGAACCAGCGGCGCATCAGCATGCTGAATAGAATCAACACAGGGCGGCCCAATGAAGAATAAACATCTACCTCAACTGGATGGGCTGCGCGGCGTCGCGTTGCTCATCGTGGTCCTGGGCCACATCATCGTCTTCAGCTTCGGCTTCCACAATTTACGGTTAGGCTTCGTGCCACCCGTCGGCGTCGATCTCTTCTTTGTCCTCTCCGGCTTCCTGATCACAACGATCCTGGTCCGCTCCAAAGGCCAGATGCACTTCTACCGCAACTTTTACGCCCGCCGGTCGCTGCGCATCTGGCCGCTCTATTTCTTCCTGCTCCTCTTCGAGTTCGGATTTGCGAACCACCGCCTCCCCGATGTCGCCATTGCGTCCACTGCCCACTGGCCCATCTTCGCCCTGTATCTCCAAAACATCATCTACCCCGGACCCCAGCCCAACCCGGGAGTTTTAGTGCTGGCAATTACCTGGTCGCTCGCCGTCGAAGAGCAGTTTTACCTCATCTGGCCCTTGCTGGTCGCCAGGCTCTCGATCCGCCATATGGTCGCTGTCCTTGGCGTGATCATCGCGTTCGCTCCCTTCGCCCGGTACCTCGTCGAGGCAGCCGGTCGCGACTCCTATACCTTTCCCCTATGCCGCATCGACGCCATGGCCATGGGCGGTCTGCTGGCAATCTGGCTGATCATCAAAGAGCCCGTCGGTGCCATCATCTCGAAGAATGGCGTTCTGATGATCGCCGCAGCGCTCGCCGGACAGGTGATCTGCCACTTCGCCCACATCAGCCACTACGTAGATAAGAGCTTCGCCGCCCTCGCATTCACCGGATTGCTGGCCATCGCCCTCCATCAATCCCTGGTTATCCGGATACTCAGCATCGCGCCGCTCCGCTTTACCGGAAAGATCAGTTATTGCATGTACCTTTCCCACGCCGTGATCGGGCCACTTATCTTTCACTACTTACCGGGAACATCGTTCTCGCGTGCGGCGACCCGCTCCGTCCTGGTTCTCGCTGCTACCTACGGATACTCGACCCTCTCCTGGTTCTTCTTCGAGCAGCCAATTCTTCGCTTCAAGAGGTTTTTCCCGGAGAGAGCCTCTGCCATTGCAACCTCCCATCAAGTCGCCTGACCGAAGTGCATGCAATCGGGGAAGACAGGATGGAATCACGTGCCGTCCTGAGCCGAGCGATATCAGTCTTTTAGCTGGAGTAGTGTTTCGATGCCCTACGAACGAAAAAGCCCGCGCCCACCCCGCTACGACCACGCCCAGGCCGTAGCCGACCTCTCCTCCGCCGACCCCAAACTCGGCAAACTCATCACCCGCGTCGGCCCCTTCACCATGAAGCTCGCCAGCACCCAGTCTCCGTTCGAGGCCCTGCTCGAGTCCATTGTCTACCAACAGCTTCACGGCAAAGCCGCCGCCACGATCCATCGCCGTCTCATCGAAGGCTTCTACCCTCTCATCGGCGAAGGCATCCACCCCAGCCCGCAGCATCTACTCGACTGCCCCAACGAGCAGCTCCGCGCCGCCGGTCTCTCCCACAACAAGGCCCTCGCCGTCCGCGACCTCGCCGCCAAGACCCTCGACGGGACCGTCCCCACCCTCGCCCGCATCCGCCGCATGTCCGACGAAGCCATCATTGAGCACCTCACCCAGGTCCGCGGCATCGGCAAATGGACCGTTGAGATGATGTTGATCTTCCGCCTCGGCCGCCCCAACGTCCTCCCCGTCGACGACTACGGCGTTCGCAAAGGCTTCGCCCTCACCTTCGGCAAGCTCAAACCCACCGACAAAGTCACCCCCGCCGACCTCCCCAAAGCAGACGTCATGCACAAGCGCGCCAAACGCTGGCAACCCTGGTGCTCAGTCGCAACGTGGTACCTCTACCGCGCTTGCGACCTCGCCGCCACCGACAAATCTCATTAGCAGGCCACGAACTAGGTGACCCATCCATGACAAGCCTTTGGTCATGGGTGGAACATTCGTGCGAAGCACGAACCGTTCTCCTTCACCGTGGCGCCTCATTGAAATAGAAAAGAAAACGTCATCTCGACCGAAGCGACGGGCAGGACCATCGTCCGGCGCGCAGTGGAGAGACCCCACATTTCGCCTTTCTCTCAAACCTCATGCCCAGATAGCAATAGGGGGGCCATCTTCGGCGCAGCTTCATCGCGACTGAAGGTGGGCAATCTTCGCCGCAAGCGAAGATCCATCTCCACTCCCTGATCCCCATGCAACCCTTTTCCGCCTCAGATCCCCTCAGAACAAAACTCCCTTTCGGAATCCACCCATCCGCAAAAATTCCCCGCCCCGATACCCTGTAAGCTGTTGGCTGTGCCAAACTGCCACACGCACTTCGGCACAACGAATTCAGGAGACCGGCAATGCCCAAGGCGACATCCACACTCAAGCCGCAAAAGGCTGCTCAGAGCGCCTCCCGCGCCTCCACCGCGCAATCGGCCGAAAAGCCCCTCCGCTACGTCTGCGTCCACGGCCACTTCTACCAGCCGCCCCGCGAGAACCCCTGGCTTGAAACGGTCGAGGTCCAGGACTCCGCCGCCCCGTACCACGACTGGAACGACCGCATCACCGCCGAGTGCTACGCCCCCAACGGCGCCTCCCGCATCACCGACATCGAAAACCGCATCATCCGCATCGTCAACAACTACAGCCGCATGAGCTTCAACTTCGGCCCAACCCTGCTCAGCTGGCTGGCCGATAACGCCCCCCGCGCCTACCGCATGATCCTCGACGCCGACACCGCCTCCGCCGCCAGCTTCAGCGGCCACGGATCGGCCATGGCCCAGGTCTACAACCACATCATCATGCCGCTCGCCAGCCGCCGCGACGCCCTCACCCAGATCCGCTGGGGCATCGCCGACTTCGAATCCCGCTTCGGCCGCAAGCCCGAAGGCATGTGGCTCGCCGAGACCGCCGTCAACCGCAGCGTCCTCGATCTCATGGCCTCCGAGGGCATCAAGTTCACCGTCCTCGCCCCTATCCAATGCGCCCGCGTCCGCCGCCTAACTCCTGTGCCCAATTCATCGCAGGATGTGCCCCATTCATCGCAGTCTCATCGCGATGAGTGGGACGAGGCGGCGACAGAATCCTCCGAAGCCGCGGCCACCCTTGATCCCACCACCCCAAGCTGGATCGGCACCCCCGACGCCACCACCGACCCCACCCAGGCCTACCGCGTCCAGCTCGACGAAGGCCGCAGTATCGCCGTCTTCTTCTACAACGGCCCCGGCTCCCGAGCCATCGCCTTCGAAGGCCTCCTCAACTCCGGCGAAACCTTCGGCCACCGCCTCCTCGACGGCTTCCACCCCGGCCCCACCGACGCCCCCCAGCTCTCCCACGTCGCCACCGATGGCGAAAGCTACGGCCACCACCACAAGCACGGCGAGATGGCCCTCTCCTACGCCCTCCACTGGCTCGAAGCCGACAATCACGCCCGCCTCACCAACTACGGTGAGTTCCTCGACAAATACCCGCCCACCTGGGAGGCCGAAGTCGCCGAAGACACCTCCTGGAGCTGCATTCACGGCGTCGAGCGCTGGCGCTCCGACTGCGGCTGCAACGGCGGCAAGCCCGGCTGGAACCAGGCCTGGCGCGGCCCTCTCCGCGCCGCCCTCGACTACCTCCGCGACGCCACCGCTCCGCTCGCCGAAAGCCTAGCCGCAGGCCTCCTCATCGATGTCTGGGCCGCCCGCGACGCCTACATCCAGGTCGTCCTCGATCGCTCCCCCGCAGCCATCAGCCTCTTCTTAGCGCAACACGCCGCCCGCCCGCTCACCGAAGAAGAACGCACCACCATCCTCGAACTCATGGAGCTCGAGCGCCACACCCAACTCATGTACACCTCCTGCGGCTGGTTCTTCGACGAGATCTCCGGCATCGAGACCGTCCAGATCATCGCCTACGCCGGCCGCGTCCTCCAGCTAGCCAGCGAACTCTTCGGCGAACCCGCAACCCTCCTCGAAGAGCGCTTCCTCGAGATCCTCGCAGAAGCCAAAAGCAACGTCCCCGACATCGGCGACGGTGCCGAAGTCTACCGCCGCTACGTCACCGGCATGAAGCTCGGCCTCGAGCAGGTCGGCGCGCACTACGCCATCAGCTCCGTCTTCCGCAGCTATCCCGAAGACGGCGAGCTCTTCTGCTTCGACGTCCACCGCCACTCGCACGAGGTCTTCGCCTCCGGCCGCGGAAAGGTCGCCCTCGGCCGCGCCCTCATCCGCTCCCGCATCACCGAAGAGTCCGAAGAGATCTGCTTCGCCGTCCTCCATCTCGGCGACCAGAACCTCTCCGCCGCCGTCCGCCGCTACACCTCGAGCGAAGAAGCAGCCTTCGTCAAGTTCTCCGACGACGTCCGCAGCTCCATCCGCCGCGCCAACCTCCCCGACGTCATCCGCCACATCGATCATTTCTTCGAACCTCAGCGCCCCGCCGGCCTCTTCCCCGACGGCACCGGCGACCACGCCTCCCGCACCTCCTACTCGCTCACGTCCCTCTTCGCCGACGAGCAGCACCGCATCCTCCGCACCATCCTCAACCAGACCCTCTCCGAGATGGAAGACTCCCTCCGCAACATCTACGAGGACCACGCGTCTCTCCTCCACTACCTCACCGAATCCGGCATGGCCCCGCCGCCCGCTCTAGCCCTGGCCGCCAGCTTCGCCCTCAACGCCAGCCTGCGCCGCGCCCTCGAAGCCGAAGACTTCGACGCCACCGAAGTCCAGTCCCTCCTAAGCCGCGCCGAAGGCGACCAGGTCACCCTCGACGTCACCCTGCTCGGCTTCACCGCCAGCCAGCGCATGAAGCGCGCCATGGTCAAGCTGGAGGTCGCCACGGCGTCCCTTGTGACCTCAGCCGTAACGCCAGCCCATCCCGCCGCTCTACACGCCCTGCAGACGGCTCTGACGATCGCCCACACCATCTCCGCCATGCCCTTCGAGGTCAATCTCTGGCAGGCACAGAACATCTGGCACGACCTCCTCCGTCGCACCCGCGACTCCGCCGGCGTCACCGAGTCCAGCCTCGAATGGAAGGAAGGCTTCAAGCGCCTCGGCCTGGGTCTCAACATCGCAGTCGAACGCCTGATGCTCGAAGAAGCAGTCACGCAGGAAGCCTAACCACCCGCGACTCGGCGCCCCAACACAACTCTGTGCCCCATTCATCGCAGCAACATCACGATGAGCGGGCCGCCACGAATACTCCTCCCAGGAAGCCGTCATCTCGACCGAAGCGACGGACAGCTTCATCGTCGTCGAGATGGGCAGTTCGTGCAAAGCACGAACCGCTCTCCTCCCCCATCCACAAATCCGTCATCCTGAGCGAAGCATCTTGCAGCTTCGTCGCAAGATGCGCAGTCGAAGGACCTGCTTCTCCGCTCGCGCAGCCACAACCGCCCGAACCTTTCAACCGGAACCGGGTGCCCCATATCGCTTTGAGATGTGGGACTCACACGAGCCACCCTTTACACCCCACCCCACCCTTGCTACCCTCTCTCCATCTTCTCGCCGGAGTCGGCCATGAAACTATCCCTCCCTGCAATTCTCTTAGCTACAACCCTCGCCGTATCCGCACAGAGCACCGTCAAGCCCTTCCCAAAGCCCGCCCTCGCCGCAAAGACCGTAGCCATCGTCAACAACACGCATCAGGAAGGCGTCACCGAAGGCGCAACTGACGCCATCAAACGCTGGGGACACCTCACCCTCATCGACGATGCCGACGCCGCCGACATCACCCTCGTCTTCGACAAGAAGAGTGAGCACGAGAAGTCCACCACCCAGAAGACCGGCGAAGACGGCAAGCCCGAATCCACCTTCTCGATGAGCTTCTCGTCCGCCATCCACATGCACGCCTCGCTCAAGGGCGCACCCACGGCCTTCTACTCAACCACCAGCAGCGACTCCAAAAAGAAGGCCGGCGAAGCCTGCATCCTAGACCTCCAGCACGCCTACCTCGACAACCACTAACCAGTTGTGTCCCACATCTCGATTCTGAGATGTGGGAGATTCGTGCGCAGCACGATCCGCATTCCATCCCACCCACAAACCTGTCATCCTGCACGAAGTCCCTCGCAGCACTTCACCGCGAGGGACGTAGTCGAAGGACCTGCTTTTCCTCACCCAGGCCACAACCGCCCGAATCATTCAGCAAGGAAACCTCACCCAAACGCAGCCGCCGTCACCTTGAACAGCAGCACATACACCAGCCACCACCCCAGCACGATCGCCCACGCCGCACCACGCTTGATCCCCGCCACCGTCGAAATCCCGATCGCAAGCAGCGCCACCGTCCAGATCGAAAAGATATCGATCGACGAAAGCAGCGCGATCAACGTCTTTGGCAGCTCGCTATCCGTGAGATAGAACCCCGGATTCGTTCCAATCGCGTTATTGATGTTGAACGGATCGCTCGCGGCCCCCGTATAAACCCCCGCGATGATGAGCAGCGTGTACACCGTTATCGGGAGCGACGCGTAGAACCACACTCCGAGCATCTGCGCGTACGTCGATCGACCGCCCGCTCCGAAGTTCGCCGTCGCCAGGAAGATCCCCGCACACATTAACCCCGCCAGTAGGCTGATCACCGGCGCGACATAAGCGAACTTGAAGTTGAACTCAATTTGGTGCCGGATCTTTGCCGCGGCTTCCGGTGTTGCCGACGCCATCTGCGACTCCAGCCGCGACGACTGATGGATCGCCTGGTCGACCAGTGTGGCCAACCCGACCCCATGCAGCAGGACGTACGCATAGATCAGCCCCACCACCGACGCCAGCACGAACGGGGCCCACCACCCGGGGCTCTTCTTCACATCAGCAAACGCTTTGGACGGCGAGATGATAACCGTCACGATGCGGGCAAACGGGTTCGATACGCTCGTTTCATCCACGGCTGTGCTCAGCTCCGACATACACACCTCTAGCCTGAATTTTTCTTCCGATGATGCGAGGATTCTAGCTCCCACCCACCATCCCATGGCAAACGAATTCTAACCTCATCCTCGCCATCCCGTCATTCTGAGCCGAAGGCGAAGAATCACCGCATTCCAACCGCTATAAACCTGCAGGTAGCCGGACCGCCACAACCGCCGGGTGCCCCATCCATGGCTCGCCTTTGGCCATGGGTGGGACATTTGGGCGCAGCACAAACCGTCTCCCTTCCATCACCCACAAACCCGTCATCCTGAGCGAAGCTTTCCGGAGCACCATCGCGAGACGCTCGGCCGAAGGACCCGCATCGCCCCCACCACCGCTCGACCCCTTCAGCCCCATACCGATGGCCGCAAGTTTGCAGGGTGCCCATCCATTCAGCCAACCACTCGTCCCCAAAAGCAAAACGGCCTCCCGCAAGGGAGGCCGTTCACATCATCCATCAGCAAAGCGACTACTGCATCGAGACGCCGCCGCCAGCCTTCTGTTCCTTCTTCAATTCGTTCGCCTTGCGGGCGCCCATGCTCTTCTGAGTCCACTCATCGGCCTTCGCCAGGTCGTCCTTGCGAGCAGCGTCGTTACCACACTCGAGGTCAGCCTTGCGACGGCTCATCAGGTTCAGGTACGTCATCGCGTCTTCGTAGTTCGGGTTGATCGACACTGCTTTCTGCAGCACCTCGATACCTTCCGTTACAGAGGGCGTATTGGCATCCACCAGCTTCTGGCAGGCGCCCTTGCTCTTCTTCACATTGCCGTTGCCATCGTCCGTCAGGCCATCGGCCGCAAGAATCGATACAGCATTCTTGTACGCCAGCACCCAGTCAACGAAACCAATCGTATAGTAAGCCTCAGCATCGTTCGGATCGATCGCGATGACCTTACGCTCATACAGCTTCGCGTCGTCCATCTTCTTGATGTTTCGGCTGATCGATGCAATCTGCTTCAATGCGGTCAGATCGTTTGGCTTCGTCGCCAGAACGGCCTGGAATCCGTCAAGCGCCTTGTGCGCCATCTCCAGGTTTTCAGGGGAGTCCAGGTTCGGTACTACCTGGTTCGCGTAAGCGGTCGCCAGATAGAGCTTCGCGTCGTTGTAGTTCGGGTCATCATTGATCGCGTTCTGAAAATGATTGACGGCCTCTTCGTACTTCGCGTTCTTGAAGGCCTGGACACCCTTGTTCAGCTGGTCGCGCGCCTGGAGTTGTTTGCAACCGGTGGCACCACATAGCAGCATCGCCATAAAGGCGGCCGTGACCGGAACTCGTGCATTCAATTTCATCGGGCGGGTGTTCTCCTTAGGGGGCGCAATCATTGGCATGGCACGCTTTTCTATTGTTTTGGATTTGCTGCGTGGACTGAGTGTACTGGCACATAGTATCAAATGACCAGCCTGCGAAGATAACCTTTCGTCAAGAGCCGCAAGCGGCTGCTCAACTTGCTGCCTTACCTTTACTTCTCTTACCCGCCTATGAACCGAGGCCAACTGCGACTCGCATACATTACATCCGGAAATGCGAACGGCGCAAGCAATTGCTTCCCCTGTTATGTAGTTTGACGCAGATTTCGATTGCGACGTCAGGGCTGTAGTCAATCAGCCTCAGCCATGCCCTTCGGTCTTTCGGGGCACTCCGGGGAAGCCTTTACCAGGCTCGGTAGAAGTCTGAATTCCGCGGAGAGCTCCGCATGCGGAAAGCAAACCTCAGTCAAAATTCTGTTCTTGATACCAATAAGCAGGGCGACAGACCTTTGGTCGTGTCGCCCTCCTTGCTGGATATATCTAACCTATTGGCCTGCTTCGACCCGAGGCGTGATCAGACCGATGTTGTCCACGCCGGCCTGGTGTCCGAAGTCAATCACTTCTGCGATCTTGCTGAAGTCCAGCGCGGGATCGCCCTTCACGAACATCACCTTGTTCTGGCGTGTCGAGAAGATCGACAGCAGCTGCGGCTCGAGATCAGCCTTCGCGAACGAAGTCTCATTGATCTTGTAAGCCGTATTCGCGCCGGCCGCCTGGATCTGCACCACGATCGTATTCGGATCGGGCAGGTCGTTCGCGCTCTTATTCTTGGGTGGCTGCGGGATCAACGTGTCCAGACCCTTGGGGGTCACAGGCACAATCACCATGAAAATAATCAACAGCACAAGCAGAACGTCGATCAGCGGCGTTACGTTGATCTCCGATACTGAACCACCACCACCACCACCGCCCATTCCCATAGCAAATTCTCCTTATTCCACCGGGTTCCCGGCTCACATCTTTTCAACGAAGAACGAACAACGCAGAACGGACAACGCGTCTTTACTGATCTTTCTTCTCGGTCAACATGGCCAGCTGGCTCACGCCCGCTGAACGGATCGCGTCCACCGTATCCATCACCTTGCCGTAGTTCGACCGCGAGTCCGCGCGCAGGAAGACGGTCTTGCTGCCCTGCTTGTTCGCGTCCATGCGAGCCGTAATCTTCGCGCCGAGATCGTCAACCTGTACCTGGTCGCCGCCGAGGAAGGTCTTTCCATCGCGCGTGACCGCAACTACGGTCGAGTCTTCCTTGTTCGCGTCTTCCATCACCACCGCGGCAGCGGCAATCGGAAGGTCCACGTTCACCTTGTTATTCAACATGGGCGTGATCACCATGAAGATGATCAGCAGTACCAGCATCACGTCCACCATAGGCGTAACGTTGATCGCCGAACTTACCTTTTTGCCCTCATCGCGCTTCGAGATTCCCATTATGTACTCCGTGCAATCAAGCGATCTTGTACTTCAATCCTGACTTCCGCCGACTCTGCTCTCCGGGCCCAAACCTCGCGCCCGGAGAGACGCCCCTGCAAGATACTTCAGGATTAGTGGCCGCTCTGCTTGATGAAGTAGTCCACCAGCTCGGACGAGCTGTTGTCCATCTCGACGTCGAACGCTTCAACCTTGTTGGTGAAGTAGTTGAACGTCATAACGGCCGGGATCGCAACCAGCAGACCGAAAGCGGTCGTAACCAGAGCTTCCGAGATACCGCCGGCAACCGCGCCGATACCCGAGGTCTTCGACGATGCGATCGACTGGAACGCCTGGAGAATACCAAGCACCGTGCCGAGCAGGCCGACGAACGGAGCCGTCGATCCAACCGTTGCAAGACCACCAAGACCACGCTTCAGCTTTGCGTGAACGATCGCTTCCGAGCGCTCAAGGGCGCGCTTCGAGCTCTCAATCTGGGCCTCGGTGATGCTTCCACCCGAACCGAAGCTGCGGAACTCCTGCAGGCCAGCGGTGACAACTTCTGCGAGGTGCGACTTCTTGCTGCGATCGGCAACCTTGATCGCCTCGTCCAGACGGCCATCCTTCAGCGCGCCGGCAACCTTCGGAGCAAACTCACGCGACTGCTTGCGTGCTGCCGAGTAGTAGAGGTAGCGATCGATGATCACAGCCAGCGAGTAGATCGACATAATGAAGAGGATGACGACGATCGAAAGAGCGTCCCACTTCATGTGCGAGATCATGCCTACGAGGCTGAAGCTCGGAGCTTCGGCTTCCTGGAAGAAGGCGGCGAGGACGTGGGGAGCGTGTGCGAAGTTTGCGAGATGAGCGAGAATCACTGGAATCTTTCCTCCGGATTTGGACCCTGACCTGCCAGGGTGTTGCTAAATCAAGTTCAATGCGTACTCCCCGCTTCAAAGGCGACAGGAAGCCCAACAAAATCTGCTCCGCCTGCGAGGGCGGTTAGGTTCTAGCCGCCACCAAAGTTGAAGTTCACCGTAATCTGCGTGTCCACCTCGGTCGGCTCGCCGTTCAACAGATACGGCTTGTACCGCCAGGTGCGAACCGCGTCGAGAGCGCTGGCGCGCAGCATCTCAGGTCCGCTGATTACCTGCAGGTTGTCGATCGTGCCACCCTTCGAGATCACAGCGTGAAGGACGACGGCACCCGATACGTGGGCAGCCTTGGCGATCGGAGGATAGACGGGAGTCGAGCCGGAGAGCTTGTTACCGGCGATCACACCACCCGATACGCGGGTCGGTCCCTTGGGGGGGGCAACCTTGACGACCGGAGCAGGAGCCGTTCCAATGCCGCCCATCACGCCGCCGAAAGCTCCGGCGGGCGATCCCATACCGCTGCCCATACCGGCAACGCTGCTGGTCGGCGGAGGCGCAGCCTCAACGACTTTGTTGATGTCCTTCGGAATCTTGGTGGGGGCATGGAAGCCGGTATCCACCTGCACCTTGACCACCATCGGCTTGATCACAGCAGCCGGCGGCGGGGGCGGAGGAGGCGGTGGTGGCGGAGGAGGCGCGGACAACATCGCCGTCATCGTGCCCTTCGGCAGGGCGTCAGGGTATAGCAGCGGGATCAGGATAATGACGCCAACGATAGCGGCATTGAATCCAAACGTCGCAATCATCCAATACTTGGACTTTGACTTGATCTTTCCGCCGGACTCCATCAATGAATCTTCAAACATGGGCGACCTCTTCCGGTGTTGAGAGCTTTTTCAGCTATCTCTTACTTGGACACCGAGGGTGCAAAAATTGTTCCCGCAGTGGGAAAGTCGATGAAATTGTGGAAAACTTTACAATCCCACCGAAGGGTCAGCTCTGCAGAAATCGTCGCCCGACAAAAAAGGGCACAGCCGAAGCCATGCCCTTATCTTTGTGCCGCTACATCTACCTTTTCCTCCTTCGACGGAGTTGAAGGTTCTGCTTCTCAGTGGACGACCATTCGCCGGAACCCGCAAGGAAGCAGCAGGGAGTAGTAGCTTCACCCCGCAGTTCCCGACTCTGCCACCAAAAGGGGCTTTAGCCCCCGGGGCTCTTCCGTCCCTTAAGCCTTAACCCGCTTAGCCGGCAAAACCGCCTGCTTACCCTGCTTCAGTCGCCAATCCTGGTAAGCCACCAGCATCGGAGCAGCCACCGCAATCGATGAGTACGTTCCAATCAAAATTCCCACCACCAGCGCGAACGAGAACCCATGCAGCACCTCGCCGCCAAACAGATACAGCGACAGCACCGTCAGGAACGTCAGCCCCGAAGCAATAACAGTTCGCGAAAGCGTCTGGTTGATGCTCCGGTTCACCACATCGGCAAGATTCTCCCGCCGCGTCGTCGCCAGGTTCTCGCGAATCCGATCGAACACCACGATCGTGTCGTTCATCGAGTAACCGATCAGCGTCAGGATCGCCGCAATCACCGTCAGCGTAATCTCCTGGTTGATCAGACTGAACGCGCCAACCGTGATCAGCGTGTCATGGAACACCGCTGCCACCGCCGCCACACCATAGATCAGCTCAAACCGGAACCACAGGTACACCAGCATTCCCAGCAGCGAGTAGCCCGTCGCAAACCACGCCTGACTCTGCAACTGCTTGCCCGCCGTCGGCCCGACAATCTCCACCTGCTGCACAGAAAACCCGGAGTCGTGATAGTTCGAGCTCAGCGCCGCCAGCACCTGCTCGCGCCCGGCATCGTGGTTCGCGTCCAGGCTCGCCGACTCCGGCAGACCGATCACTTCTTCGTTGCCGGACTTACCCTGAATGTCGCTGATCTGTGTAATCTTCGTTCCACGAATTCCAGCAGCGTCCATCGCCGCCCGGATGTGGTCCTCATTCGGCGTCGTGTCGAACTTCACATACACAAGCGTCCCGCCCTTGAAGTCCACGCCCTTCGGAATCCCATGCCAGAACAGCATGCTCAGCACGCCCGCCACGGAGAAGATCAGCGAGAATCCCAGGAAGTACCACTTCTTGCCCAGCCAGTCGATATTTGCGTCGCGAAACAGTTCCACAGTCCTAAACCTCGTCGGAGCCTCAGCCCCGCAATCTTTCTCACTATCTACAGAAGAACCGTCATCCTGAGCGGAGTCCGTCGCGCTCTTTGCGACGGACGGAGTCGAAGGACCCCGACGCTTCCAACCCCGCCAAAATCGCCCGGAGCTTTCTCCCAACAAAATCCAGCTAAAGCCGTGTGCCCCATTCATCGCAGCCTTATCGCGATGGGTGGGTCCGCCACAAACCTAAATCGAAAGCACCGCGTTCCGATCCTTGTTCTTCAACTCCGAATCAAAGATCACCCGCGACACCAGCACCGCAGTAAAGATATTCGCCAGCAAACCAATGGTCAGCGTCACGGCAAACCCCTTCACCGGCCCGGTTCCGAACAGGAACAGAATCGCCGCCGAAACGATCGTCGTCACGTGGGTATCCACAATCGTCACCCACGCATGCTTGAACCCTTCCTGCACCGCCATCGCCGCCGTCTTGCCGTTGCGCAGTTCTTCGCGAATGCGCTCGAAGATCAACACGTTCGAGTCGACGCCCATACCAATGGTCAGGATCACGCCAGCAATTCCCGGCAGAGTCAGGGTCGCATGGCTGTAGCCGAGGAATCCTAGGAGGATGACCAGGTTCAGAACCAGAGCCAGGTCTGCGTTGATGCCGGCGCCACGGTAGTACACCAGCATGAACGCCATCACTACCAGCATCCCGATAATCGCGGCCATCACGCCCTGCCGGATCGACGCCGCGCCCAGACTTGCCCCAACCGTCCGTGTCTCAAGATAGGTGATCGACGCCGGTAGCGATCCCGTCCGCAGCAACATGGAAAGGTCTTTCGCCTGGTCCGAGGTAAAGCCTCCGGTGATCCGACCGGTATCCCGAATCGCAGACTGGATCGTCGCTACCTCTTTCACCTTGTTGTCCAGAATGATCGCCATCTGGCCAGTGCCCTTGTGCTCGTCCGTAAACTTGTAGAATCGGTCGCCCGCTGCGGTTGTCAGGTTGAAGGTAATGTCGGGCCGCGCATTCTCATCCTGCGAGGGCTGCGCGTCACGGAAGTCCGTACCTGCCACCACGCTCACCCGCTTCAGCATCCACACCTGGTCTCCCGTTCCCGGCGCGCCAATGCCATGCACCAGCATCGAGTCCGGAGGCAACCCAGTAGGATTTGCGGTCATGGCCTCCTGATCGGTCGGATACGGGCCGCCCGTCACCTCGTGAATCTCGAGCCGCGCCGTCGACTGAATAATGTCCTGTACGTGCCCTGGATCTTCAACGCCAGGCAGCTCGACCAGAATCTCATTGTCGCCCAGGCCGTACTTCTCGATCACCGGCTCGCTCACACCCAGCTTGTCGATACGGTCCCGGATCGTCTCAATCGACTGGTCCAGCGCCCGCGTCTCAAGATCGCGAATCGCGCCGACCTTCATCGTTAGGCTCTGCGAACCGTCCGCGTTGTTCGTCACGTCATAGGTCGCATAGTTTCCGTTATTAAAGACGCCACGAGCATCGCCCTGCTTGGCTGGCGCAATCCCCGACACATGGATCGTCTCCGGATGCGCCGGATCAAGCTTAGTCACCATCGCACCGGTCACTCCAGCCTTGGTCAGGTCATCCTGCAGCTGCGCCACAGCCTTGTCCGTATCGTGCGACAGGGCCTCGGCCACCTGTACCTGCAGCACCAGGTGTGTTCCGCCCTGCAGGTCCAGCCCAAGGTGAATGTTGCGCGCCAGTGCCGCCTTCAGCCCGCCCTTCGGAATCCCAATGATCCCGTAAACCGACACCAGCAGCACTGCAACGATGAAGATAATCCGATTGCGAAGACTCTTACCCATGATCTCGAATGCCACACTCTCTAAAGAAGTACTGCCCTGCGATTCTTCTAAACCTTGTCATCCTTCGCCGAAGGCGGAGGATCTGCTTCTCAAACTCTGTGCCCCATTCATCGCGCCTTTGTCTCACGCGATGAGTGGGTCTCGCCACAACTACCGGGTGCCCCACCCATGGCTCGCCTTTGGCCATGGGTGGGTCCGCCACAAACCCGCCTTACTCACAACAAAATCCTAAGCAGCCTCATCCGTAGTAACCGCCGCAATCGCGCTCTTCACAAACTCGAGCTTCACACCATCCGGCTGCACGCGAACGATGACGACGTCATCTTTAACCGTCAGAACCTTACCCCGGATCCCACCGTTGGTGGTCACCGTATCGCCGCTCTTCAACTGGCCCAGCATCTCCTGCCACTTCTTCTGCTTCTTCTGGTTCGGCACGATCATCAAAAAGTACATCACGCCGAAGAACAGGATTGGCAAAGCCAACCCGCCCAGATTTCCCAAACCAAAACCGCCCAATCCATCAAGCCACATCGCCAACATCAAAGAGAACTCCAGTCCTGCCCAAAACAGGGAACGCTAAAAAGCCGCCGCCCGGCGCGCTTCCCGAAGAAAGCTCGAAGAGGCGGTCAGCGGCTAGCGGAACACATAATGATCGCACCTGAAGGCCATCAGTGCCAAGCCTAAGCTGCGCCACAAAGTCGGGTGCCCCATCTTCGCGACGGCTTCATCGTCGATAAGGTGGGCCTTCGTGCGAGGCGCGCCACGAACCTGGGTGCCCCACCCATGGCTCGCCTTTGGCCATGGGTGGGTCTGCCACCACACCCTCCCGTCACCCTCATGCGCTAAACTCTCCCACACCATGTCCATAGCATCCGACCGCGCCCAGATTGCCCTCCAGGAAAAAGAACTCGTCTTCCCCAGCTTCGACAATGAAACCGCCTGGGCCCTCGGCAACTCCCTCCGCGCCCTCGCCGAAACCCGTAAGCACCCTGTAGTCATCGACATCCGCAAGTTCGGCGACCCCGACCAGCAGATCTTCTTCACCTCCCTGCCCGGCACCACCCCGGACAACGCCCGCTGGGTCCTCCGCAAATCCCGCATCGTCGCCCGCTTCCACCGCAGCTCCTACGCCGCCGGCCTCTATTTAGAGGAGCAGGGAACCACCTTCGCCGCCAAATACTCGCTCCCCGACGAGGACTACGCCACCCACGGAGGCGCCTTCCCCATCACCATCTCCGGAACCGGTGTCATCGGCGCCGTCACCGTCTCCGGCCTCCCCCAGCGTCAGGACCACGAGCTGGTCATCGAAGCCCTCTGCACCCACCTGAACCTAGACCACGCCACCTACAAACTGCCCTAGCAACATTCGCGCGAACCACGAAGCGCGAAGTACGAACGCTCTCTTATCCCTACCCAAAAACTCCGTCATCCTGAGCGAAGGCACTCGCAGTATCACCGCGAGTGCCGCAGTCGAAGGACCTGCATCACCCCCAAACACCGCCACAACCGCTCGAACCTTTCTACCGACGCTGCCCTCGTTCCCCCTCACCCAACCCCGCAGCCCCGCCTGCAAATCCGTTCCCCATTCATCGCGCCGTTGTCTCACGCGATGAGTGGGTCCGCCACAGAACCTCACCCCGCCAACTCCCCCCGAACCCTCTCCATCGTGTCCAGATAAAACGCCAAGTTATGAATTGAATTCAACACCGCACTCAACGCCTCCCCACTCGAATAAAGGTGCCTCAAATAAGCCCGTGTATACCGCGCACACACTCTGCACGTACACGACTCATCGATAGGCCGCTGATCTTCCGCATACTCCTTCTTCTTGATATTCATCCGCACGACCGTTGAAGACCCCGGCTCCCGCATAAACAACAATCCATGCCGAGCCGCCCGAGTAGGCAACACGCAGTCCATCATGTCCACGCCCATCTTCCCGTACTCTTCAATCTCGTCCGGATACCCGACACCCATCACATACACCGGCTTGTCTTTGGGAAGGACTTCAAGCGTCCGCGCAATCATCTCCCGAGTCACCTCCCTCGGCTCGCCCACCGCCAGCCCGCCAATCGCATACCCGGGAAACTCCATCTCCACCAGCCGCTCGGCAGACTCCTTACGCAGGTCCGCATACATCCCACCCTGCACAATCCCAAACAAATTCTGCGTCTGCCCCCCACGCTCCTCAAACCAAGGCACACGATGCTTCTCCGCCTCGAACCTCTCCTTCGACCGCGCCGCCCACGCATGAGTCAGCCCCATCGACTGCTTCGTCCGCTCCCACGTAGCCGGCGTCTCCACACACTCATCGAAGACCATCGCAACATCCGCCCCCAGCGCAATCTGCACGTCCATCGAGTGCTCCGGCGAGAAGAAGTGCTTGCTCCCATCGAGATGCGACCGAAACTCCACGCCCTCATCAGAGATCTTCCTCAGCTTGCTCAGACTGAACACCTGGAACCCGCCCGAATCAGTCAGCATAGGGCGGTCCCAGCCCATAAACTTGTGCACCCCACCCATCCGTCTTACAAGTTCATGACCGGGGCGGAGGTAAAGGTGATACGTATTCGCCAGAATAATCCGCGCCCCCACACCACTAGCGCCATTCGTCTCCAGCACATCCTGCGGCACGGCCTTCACCGTAGCCGCCGTCCCCACCGGCATAAACACCGGCGTCTGCACATCCCCATGCGGCAGCGACAACACCCCACGCCGCCCACCACCATCACTCGTCTTCAAAACCTCGAACTTCAAACCCATCTCTAAAGTGTACGAGGCGCACCTGAGCGGCATCGACTACCGCTTGAACCGCTTCGTGTACTCCCCGGGCGTAATCCCGATCACCCGCTGAAACACGCGCCGCATGGAATCGGGCGACCCGAATCCGCACGCATCCGCAATCTCTTTCAGCCCCATGGCGGAACTGTCGATCATCTGCTGCGCAGCCTCGACGCGTGCCCGGTCAACCAACTGTCCCGGATTCAGCTTCGTCTCGCGCAGGCATACCCTCGAGAAGTTGCGGGCACTCATCCCCATCCTTTCCGCCAGCGTCTCCACAGAAAGGTCCGCCTTCAGATTCTCCAGCATATAAACCTGCAACTCGCGCAAGGGATCAGAGCGGACCGCCTGATGCGAAAGCATGTGGCTATACTGCGACTGCCCGCCCGGTCGGACCAGGAACATCACCAACTGCCGAGCCACCGCCAAGGCCGTCTGGTGCCCGTGGTCTTCCTCGACCAGCGCAAGACTCAGGTCGATTCCCGCAGTGATCCCCGCTGAGGTATAGATCTGCCCATCCCTCAGAAATATGGGATCGCGATGCACGTCGACCTTAGGAAACTCTCGCGCAAGCTGATCGCAATGCTTCCAGTGCGTCACAGCCTTCTTGCCATCGAGCAGACCAGCAGCCGCAAGCAGAAACGCACCCGTGCAGATGGCCGCAACCCGCCGCGATCGCGCCGCCGCGTCGGCGATCCAATCCAGATAGGCGTCGTCGTACTCGCCACTCTCCGCTCCCGGCCCGCCCGCTATGACCAGCGTATCGATCCTGCCAGTGATGTCACTATGTGGCACAGCGCCCGCAAGACTGAGTCCCCGGCTCGTCAACAGTCCGTGTGAGCCATCGAAGCTCACCAGGTCTACCTGATAGTCCGGGACGTTCGAGAACACTTCAATCGGCCCGGCCACATCGAGAATCTGGACCGGAGCCGGACCGCTGACAACCACCCTTCGCATGCTGCCATTCTAGGCGTGGCCGTCTTCAACGTTCCGGGAAGATCCAGCTCCGATCACCCCATCAAGCCTTCCAGCGAGATCCCCGGATAACATCGCAGAAGTTACCGCGCGAAAACTGCGGGTCCTTGTCCGCGAGCACATCGGCTTTAACATTCCCAAACGTCGTCTCGGGCTTCTTGTGGATTCCGTCGTAGAACGCCTGGAGGATGTCCTCCTTGAAATGCTCCGAGCGCGGATAGGCCGCAACAACAGCCTCTCGAACCTCGTCGGTGAATTGGGAGTAGGTCAGACCCAGCACATCCATCTCCACCCCTGCGGTCACCAGGGCCACCACCGGCTGCATATATTGCGGAATTCCCGGAGTCGTGTGAAGCGCGATCGCGGTCCACACCGTATCGAGGTTCTCCTTCGCGATGCCTCTCGTCTTCAGAAACTCCCGCGCAGCGTTTGCGCCATCCACCTCGAAGCGGTCCGTGCTGCTGCTGTGACTTGGCATCAGGCCCACATCGTGGAACATCGCCCCCGCGTAAAGCAGCTCCGCATCGAACTTCAGCCCGCGCTGCTTGCCCGCAATGGCTCCGAAGTAATACACCCGGCTGGAGTGGTTGAAGAGAAGCTCATTCTCTGTGTCGCGAATAAACTCTGTGATCTCGCGCGCCAGCTTCGTCTCGGGAATCTGGACATCGGCGATCGACTTCCCTGAAATCTCTGCTACTGATGGAACCGTCATACCCTACCTCCTGTGAGGTCTCTCACAAGATCCACCCTAGGCCGGCGCAAACGGAATCGCCATGACAGAACTCCGTCAAATTCGGACATTGCCCTGGGCGGATACATACAGATACAGCCGGGTGCCCCACCCATGACTCGCCCTTGGTCATGGGTGGGTCTTCGAAGCGGAACGCTCTCTACCGATCCAGACCCACTCTGCCTCAGTGATTACCCCATCCTCCCCACCCACTCCCGCCGCCACTCCGGAGCCTCAAACCCCTCCGCAAAGTACTGCGTCTCATGCACCACCTTACCGTCGCGAAACTCCATGATGCTCACCGTATAAGCCGGCTTGCCCTGGTAGACGATGGTGTACTCCGTAACCCAAACGTCGCCTCGCCCAACGATCCGCCTCACCTCGAACCCCGACGGCTTCCCCGGATGATGTCCCCGCAACGCCTGCAAATTTTTACGCCCGAAGATCCGCTCGCCCGACTGCGGATAATCGCACACCGCATCGTCAGCATAGATCGCATGCTCCGCCTCTAGATCCCCACTCGCCGAAGCCCGCCAATGCGCCTCCAGAGCCGCCCGTATCTCTTCCTCGCCCATACGTCACTCCCCGTTCCTGATTCCGTTTCTGCATAGCGCCCCGCCCGCCAAAGCCGCAGGAACACTCAGAACCGCAGTCAGTGTCCATTGCACCCGCGAAGCATGGTTCCCCTCCGGCGAAAACATCGCCGCAACCGTAAGCCCCGCCTGAATCACCCCCAGCACCGCCGCATGCGTCATCGGAGATCGCCGCGCAATCCGCGCCGCAACATACCCTCCGGCAGCCACGCAGACAAAGCCATATGCAAACATCACAGCCCGTGCCCACAGGTTCGTCCGCAGCGCCTCCGCATTCGGCAGGGCATGGGGAAACGCCCGGAGCAGCAGGAGATTCAGCACCGCCTCGATCGCAAACGACGCCACCGTCAACACGACGGTTCCAGCAAGGATCGACAACACGCTGCGAACCATAGAAGGACCTCGAGCCTGAAAGTCTTGAGCGGAGCCTGATCTTTTCCCGCCCATTTTATCCCGCAGACACGTCTTGGCCGCAACGGCTCAGACCGCGCTCGCGCTTCATTTTCCACCTGAATGGTTGCCGCTTCGTGAAGGAACAAGGGCAGCGCTGCAAAGGTTCCTTCTCAATGGAGAATGCGATGCTTCGTCTAACCCCATTCCTGCTCTTCAACGGAGACTGTGCGGAAGGAGTGCTTCGGTAGTTCCCGGAAACACTCCTTCCGCCAGATCGGTAAGCCAGTTCGAAAAGCTAGAAACTGCTAAAGCTGTCCTCCATCGGAAAGCTCGCTTCGGCCGAAGCCTGCGACTTCGATCCGCCCTGGTGAAGCTTGCCGGAGAACGATGCAGCGACACGCTTTGCCGGTTTCGCCCTGCTTACATTCGAGCGAATGAGGCTCGGACGAGCCGATCGACTTGAGCCCAGGCTCGAGTCCAACGTAGCCCCGACCATCTCATTCAGGCGTGCCGTCAGCTCCTTCATGGACTCCGACTGCGCGTTCAACTCCTCCGCCGCAGCCGCGCTCTCTTCCGCGCTCGCTGCCGTAGTCTGGGTCACGTTTTCCATCTGGGAGAGCGCCCTGCCAATCTGTGCGATACCGGCGGATTGCTCCTGGCTTCCGTGACTCACCTCGTCGACGAGCGTGCTCAGGCTGGTGAACTCTCCCGAGATACGGTGTATGGAAGTCACCACTCCAACCAGCTTCGTCTTCCCAGCCTGCGACTTCACAACGGAGTCCTCAATCAGGCTCGCCGTGTCCTTGGCGGCCTGCGCACTGCGTTGTGCGAGGCTGCGTACCTCGTCGGCAACCACCGCGAAACCCATACCCGCTTCGCCCGCGCGGGCCGCCTCAACAGCGGCATTCAAAGCCAGGATGTTTGTCTGGAAGGCGATCTCATCGATGATCTTGATGATCTTTGCGATCTTGCCGCTTGAGTCGTTGATCCCGTCCATGGCAGCCATCATCTCGGCAAGCTCACGGTTTGTGTTGACGAACTCGACCTTGGACTCGCCTACCAGCGTGGCCATGGCACCTGCATTCTCATTGTTCTTATGCGCCATCGAATTGATCTCCTCAGCGGAGGCAGAAGTCTCTTCGAGGCTTGCTGCCTGCTGCGACGATCCCTGCGCCAGCGACTGGCTCGAGGACGACACCTGCGACGATGCCGATGCGATCTGCTCCGCTCCCTCCGAAAGTTCGATCACAGTTCGCGTGAGAGCGTCATTGATGCCGCGCACGATGTAGATGACCACTGCGCCCATGCCAAGCGACAGAAGCACCATGATCCCGACCAGCCACACGCTGAACGTCACAGTAGAAGCGCTTGCCGCAGCCGCCTCCTCTACCTGCTCGGTCGCGACCTTCCGTAAGGCATCAACCGACGCCTGGGACGCCTTCGACATGGGCAATAGCGTGCCGCCTTGCAGGGCTGCGGCGGCAGCCCCGTCGCCCGAACGCGCCAGCGCATAGAGCTTGTCGTGGGCCTCGATTCTCTGCGCGTACTGCGCCGTCATCTCGTCGATGATCTGTCTGTCTTTGTCACTCGTCGCCAGTTCCTTCTCCGCTTTCAGCAGGTCCTGGCGGTGGCTCGCATCCTCAAGGAAATCGGCATGGTACTGGTCAACCTTGGCTGCGTCCTTTAAAAGTGTCCGGACGATGATGCCGCGCTCGGAAGAGAGCATCTCGCTGCTGAGTGTTCCCATCTCGCCCGCAATCTCAAGCCGGCGTGTACTGGCGGCGCTGACCTTGACCTGGTCGCCGATACGTGTGATCGAGACCCAGGCGGTAACGCCCAGGATCAGTGTGAATACAAGTGCCGCGCCGAAGGCGGCATAAAGCTTCCTGCTAAGAGTCATGACTTCGCCTTCCATCCAAATGGACGATTTTTTGTGATATCGATATCTAAATTGCGAACCGCAAGCCTGTAGATCCGGCTTGTGACGTCTGCGGAAAGTTACTCGGTTCGCAGTCACGGAGGAGGGCTCAGGTTGGATGTCCCGCGTTGTCAGTAAGGACAAGATACCTGCAAATCCCAGTAAGATGATGAATAGGAACAGCTTAGCGTCTGCAACTTCCTGGTTAGACCAGTGCCCGGCCTACGCAAAATCGCAATCGTGACGATTTTTTCGACGTCATCAGATAGCGTCGCGAGTCCTGGCCCCATAGCAGGAGGTGAAGAGTCGTAGGCACGCTCCGCTCTAAAATAGGCGAGACGGAGGCCATCCACCTTTGAAGTTCCTAGCCACGCTCTTCCTCCTCGCCGTCATCGCCGCTGCCGCCTTCGCGTATCTCTTCTATCTCCCCTTCGGTCCCTCCACCGAAACCTTCATCGACATCGCCACGGGCACCTCCGGCACCGCCATCGGACAGCAGCTTGCCCGCTCCGGCGTCATCCGCAGCCCCTACGCCTTCGACCTCATGCGCGCCCAGAAGGGGGGCACCCTCAAGGCCGGCGAGTATCGCTTTGACCACCCCGCCCCGCTCGCCGAGGTCTACGCCCGCCTCATCAAGGGCGACGTCTACACCCGCACCGTTACCATCCCCGAAGGCTTCAACCTCTTCGACATCTCCCAGGCCGTCGAAACCGCGGGCCTTGGCACCAGGGCCGACTTCCTCGCCGCCGCCCGCCAGCACACTGAGCTGATCTCTAGCTACGATCCCAAAGCAAGGTCCCTCGAAGGCTATCTCTTCCCCGACACCTACCACTTCTCCCGCCGCGCTACGCCCCTGCAAATGCTCTCCACTATGGTCCGCCGCTTCCGGCAGCAGGCCGCCCTGCTAGGCCTCAACCCCGCCCACGCCGCCACCACCGTCATCCTCGCCTCACTCGTCGAGAAAGAAGTCAGCCAGCCCTCCGAGCGTCCACTCGTCGCCAGCGTCTTCCTCAACCGCCTCGCAAAGTCCATGCCGCTCCAGACCGACCCCACTGTCATCTACGCCGCCCTGCTTGAAAACCGCTACCGAGGCACCATCTACGCCTCCGACCTGCAATCGCAATCCCCCTACAACACCTATCGCCACTCCGGCCTGCCTCCCGGCCCCATCTGCAGCCCCGGCGTAGCCGCCCTCCGCGCCGCCATCTCCCCCGCAAAGTCCGACTTCCTCTACTTCGTCTCCGACGCCAACGGCCACAGCCGATTCGCCACCACCCTCAAAGACCACGCCGCCAACGTCACGCAGTACCGCGCCGCAAAGCACTAGCGGCACCGCAGTCCGGTCCCATCCCTCGCGCAATACCCGTCGCCCACACCGAACGCCGGGTGCCCACCCATGGCTCGCACTTGGCCATGGGTGGGTCCGCCACAAACCTCCCGGGACCCTATGAGCCACCTCCCTAACTCGGGCCCGACACCCGGAGTAGCAGCGGTCTTCACCCCGCGGTAATCACAGCCCTCAACGGAACGGGGCTTCAGCCCCGGAGCACCCCGCCACAGCTCCCTCCAGACACACGTCACCTCGACCAAAGCATTGCCGAGACACCGCATTTTTCATCGAGTAAACATCCCCCTCTACCACCTCCCCCAATCCGTTGTCTCCTTGCAACTTGCGCGGGATATCCCTCCGGCCCGTTTCCAGAAAAAGTAGTGTCAGTTACATGACGGTGCCGCTGCCTTGGGAAAAGAGTCCTACGCTCCCGAAGTGTGTCCGGCGGGGCATCTCTCATGAGAACAAATTGTTTGCCGATGGAATGAGACAAGAGAAGGCAAGCTGCGCGATGTTGCGCTGACACAGCTCTCTATCCGCAGTGGCGAACCTGACCTCTAAAGCGTTTGCGAAAGCTCCGCAGGAGATAGGAAATGTTCGACCAAGACCGCCTACGGGCCGACAGTATCCGGGCACACACCCAGCGCTTCCTGCCGCTGATACTCGCCCTGTGGCTCCTCGCCCTGGTGCCAGCCGGCAGAAAGCTTATGGCCTTTGAGTGGACCACCGGCGCAACCGGCCTTACTCCCACGCACTTGACCGGCCCCATCTCCAACGGTCTCTCTCAAAACGAGGGCCACTCCGCGCTCCTCGTCGTCGCCATCCATCCCCTCTGCAGCTGCACCCGCGCCACCCTCAAGGAACTCGAAGACGCCGCTCCCAACTGGAAGCAGCCCTATCGGACCACCTTCCTCATCTACAAGTCGAAACCCCAGCCAGACACCATCACACCAGCGTCAGATTTCGACTGGCACCACGCCGCCTATATCCGCGATGCCCAGAAAGCCTTGAACGCCGAAGTCGTCGACGACCTCAACGGCGAACAGGCCGCAAAGCTCGGCGCTCTCACCTCCGGCGAAGTCCTCCTCTACTCCGCGCCCGACCAGCACGGCTCCCGCCACCTCGTCTTCTCAGGCGGAGTCACCGCAGGTCGCGGCATGGAAGGCGAAAACACCGGCATCGCCACGCTCTCCCAGGCCCTCAACGCCGCCTTCACCCAGCCCGGAGCCCACGCTCCCGTATACGGCTGCGGCCTCGCGGCACTCTCAAATTCAACCCCACGAGGTCTCGCCAAGTGAGCTCCATGATGCCGCCGGAAGGTAATCCTTCCACCGACGAGCAGATCATCTTCCAGCAGGAGTACCAGCGCGTCTGCCAGCGCACCGATCGCCTCATCGCACTCGCCATGTGCCTGCAGTGGCCCGCCGTCGTCCTCGCCGCCTTCTTCATCAGCCCGCGCACCTGGAACGGAAACGTTGGCGTGCTCCATCCTCACATCACCGCGGCTATATGGCTCGGCGGCCTGATCACCGTTCTCCCTGTCCTCCTGTCCTATCTCCACCCGGGCAAGCGCTCCACCCGTCACGCCATCGCCGCCTGTCAGATGCTGATGTCCGCCCTCATCATCCACATCACCGGCGGCCGCATCGAAAGCCACTTCCACGTCTTCGGCTCACTCGCCTTCCTCGCCTTCTATCTCGATTGGCAGATCATCATCACCGCCACCGTCGTCACCCTGCTCGATCACCTCCTCATGGGCCTCTACGCCCCCGAGCTCATCTTCGGCTCGTCCATCGGCAGCGAATGGCGCCTCCTCGAGCACGTTCTCTGGGTCGTCTTCTGCGATGCCTTCCTCATCACCTCCTGCATTCAGAGCCTCCGCGGCCTCAGGGAAGCAGCCCATCGCGACGCCGAGCAGAAGGTCCTTATCCACCACGCCTATCACGATGCCCTCACCGGCATGGGCAACCGCCTGCTCGCCCACCAGGAACTCACAACCCTTCTCGAGACTCCCTCCAGCAGGACCGGCTTCGCTCTCCTCGCCATCGACCTCGACCGATTCAAGGAAGTCAACGACAGCTTCGGCCACAAGGTCGGCGACGACCTCCTCATCCAGGTAGGCGAGCGCCTCCGGCCCCTCATTCGTAGGAAGGACACCCTCGTCCGCATGGGCGGCGACGAGTTCGTCGTCATCCTCGAGAACTGTCCCGATGAGGCCGAAGCTGCCGCCATCGCCGGTCGCATCCTCGAAAGCGTCAACATGCCCTTCTACATCGGCAGCCACGTCGTCGGCGTCGGTGCCAGCATCGGCATCTGCCTCTATCCCACCGGCGCAGGCGACGTCAGCGAACTCTTCCACCACGCCGACCTGGCCCTGTACAAGGTCAAAGAGCGCGGCCGCAACGACTACTTCTTCTTCGACGAAGAGATGCGCGCCGAAGTCATGCGCCAGCTCCAGTTCGAGGACCGTGTTCGCCTCGCCGTGCATGACGGCCTCTTCACCGTTCACTACCAGCCCATCGTCAACTCGGAGGGCACCCTCATCGGCTTCGAAGCCCTACTGCGCTGGACCGATCCCGTCCTCGGCGTGGTCCCGCCAAACGCCTTCATCCCCGTCGCGGAGCGTTGTGGCCTCATCGTTCCCCTTGGCAAATGGGTGCTCGAACAGGCATGTCTCGAAGCCGCGGGCTGGCAGTCCTCTGCGGGCGGCGGCGTAAAGATCTCCGTCAACGTCTCGCCCGTTCAACTCACCAGCCCGGACTTCGTCACCATCGTCACCGAGACCCTTGCGAACACCGGCCTTCGTCCCGAGCTCCTCGACCTCGAACTCACGGAGTCCGTCCTCGTCGAACACGGAGGCCGTTCCGCCGAGGCCATGCAACAGCTTCGCGCGCTCGGCGTCCGCCTCTCCATCGACGACTTCGGCACCGGCTACAGCTCCCTCAGCTACCTCCGCGACCTTCCCGTCCACCGCCTCAAGATAGATCGCTCCTTCGTCCGCGACATCGTCCACTCTGAAGCCGGCCGCGCGCTCATCGAGAGCATGATCGAGATGGGCCGAACCCTCAAGCTCCAGGTCCTCGCCGAAGGTGTCGAGACCGCTGAACAGTTCGAGATCCTCCGCGCCGCCGGCTGCGACGAGATCCAGGGCTTCATCACCTCGAAGGCAATCCCCGCAGCCCAGGCTCAAGGCATGGTCGACCACCGCAGGCTGCTTTCATCCGGACAGCGCGCAGTAGCAGCCAAATCCGCCGGCGAAAAAGAAGTCGTCGCAGCCTAAACCAAACACATCATCGCCACCGAACCGGGTGCCCCATCCATGACAAGCCGTTGGTCATGGGTGGGACATTCGTGCGAAGCACGAACCGCTCTCCTCCCACCCTCAACAACCGTCATCCTGAGCGAAGCGTCGTGCAGTTTCATCGCACGATGCTTAGTCGAAGGACCTGCATCTCCGCTCGCCCCGCCACAGCCGCCCGAGGCTTTCAGCCACCGATACGAACGAACGTCATCTCGGCCGAAGCGACGGACAGCTTCACCGTCCGTCGCACAATCGATAGACCCCGCACTTCGCCCTCTAGAACAACCCACTACCGCTCCCAAAAATGCGGTGGCTCAATCCCCAACGCCCGCAGATAAACATACCCCTCCCCGCGATGGTGGATCTCGTTATCAATCGCATACTGAATGACTGCCAACCCCGACATCTCCCACTGCCCAAACGCCTTATCCACCGCCTGAAACCGCTCCTCCGGAATCGTCGGAAACTTCTCGTTCAGCCCCACGGTCTGAGCATCCCAGAGCTCCAATAGCTCGCTCTTCGAAGCCGGCTTCCCCGCATGAAACGAAGCCCACTTACCCGTGGCCACGCCCTCAACCGTAGGCACTGCCATTCCAATGATCTCGAGCGCCATCTGCCCGAAGCTCCGCATTCCACCCAACGAAAACTCAAACAACTTGTCCTCAGGAAACGCCTCGATCGTCTTGCGCGTAAGCCGTCTATGGCCCTGCCAGTTTTCGAGCAGGACTTCCGCTGTGATCACATTCGTCACCGTCATTTCGCTTGTCATTTGTTCTTCTCCGTAGCCGTTCTGGCTTACTGTCAGAGTACGAACCATTCCCGACAGCCTATGTCGTAGATCGCAAGCAAAATAGCTATTGTCTTTGTTTGTCATTTCCGAAGGGAATCTGCTTTTCCATCACTCGCCGCCTCATAAGGACACCCGATGCACGACCCCATCACACGCGTCTTCACCGTCCTCGAGATCATGCAGGGCCGCGACCGCGTCAGTGGAGCCGAGCTAGCCCAGCGCCTCAACGTCGATCTCCGCACCGTCCAGCGCGACATCGTCCGCCTGAAGGACCTCAACATTCCCATCGACTCCTCCCCCGGAGTAGGCGGTGCCTATCGCCTGCGTCCCGGCTTCCGGCTCCCGCCTCTCGTCTTCACCAACGAAGAAGCCTTCGCCCTGGCCCTCGGCCTCCGAGCCCTCCATCAGGTCGGCCTGGCCGCCTTCGCTCCCGCCACCGAGGGCGCTCTCGCCAAACTAGGTCGCGTCCTCCCCGAAGCCCTTCGTGAGAGCATCCGCGCCATCGAAGAAGTAGTCGCCATCGAACCCGGCCCCTGGGTCGTCCCCACCTCCGTCGAATCGCTCATCGCGACCGCCTCCGCCATCCGCACCTGCCACCGCCTTAGCTTCATCTATGAAGCCCACAGCAAGACCATCTCCACCCGCGAGATCGAACCCTACGGCCTCATGCACGGCGACGGCCGCTGGTACCTCATCGGCCACTGCACCGAGCGCCAGGCCATGCGCACCTTCCGCCTCGACCGCGCCACCCAGCTAAAGATCTGCCCCGACACCTTCCATCCCCCAGCCGGCTTCAACGCCCGCGAATACCTCGCAAAGAACATGCCCTTCGCTCAATCCGACTATCAGATCGACGTCTGGATCGACATGCCCCCCGAAGAAGCCGTTCGCACCTTCTCCGTCTGGCGCATCGCCACCGAACCCCACAACGGCGGCACCCGCCTACGCTGTGGCCGCGACCGCCTGGAGATGTTCGCAGCCATGCTGCTAAGCACCGGCCGCCGAATCATCGTCGACACGCCCCCCGAACTCCGCGACACCTTCCGCCAGCTAGCCCTACAAGCCACCCAAGCCGCCAACACCCCCGGCCCAACGCAATAGATCCAACCACCAAACCGGGTGCCCCATCCATGACAAGCCTTTGGTCATGGGTGGGACATTCGTGCGCAGCACGAACCGCTCTCCTTCCCACACCCAACAAACCGTCATCCTGAGCGAAGCATCGTGCAGCTTCATCGCACGATGCGCAGTCGAAGGACCTGCATCTCCGCCCACCCACCCCAACCGCCTGAAGCTCTCAGCCGCGAAACCACAAACCCGAACGCCACTACCTCACCGGATACTCCCCCAACCGCGGATCAACCCGAGGCTTCCTCGTAGTAGCCGCATCCCCAGTCCCATTGATGATGTGCGTGATCTCCCCCTTATCATCCAGAGCCACCGTCACCATGTGATGGAACCGCACCCCATCACGCTCCGGCGCCTCAAACGCCCGGCTCAACATCACATCAGGATGCCGAAACACGCTATAAGCCCCCAGCCCCCAGGCCTCATGCTCCTTCACGCCATCCGCTACCTTGTACGAAGCCCACCCATCCACACCCTTTCCACTCGTCCACGCAGCCTGC
Source organism: Granulicella aggregans (assembly GCF_014203275.1). Classification (GTDB taxonomy): domain Bacteria; phylum Acidobacteriota; class Terriglobia; order Terriglobales; family Acidobacteriaceae; genus Edaphobacter. Next base: position 90,418 of record NZ_JACHIP010000004.1, on the reverse strand, counting down.
GTAGGCGGATCATAAGGAATCTCCGACTGATAAAAGTAAGTCCGCCCCCGCTCCCCATTCCAAAGCACCTGATACTTCTGGTGATGCTCCACAAACAATCCATAGATCGTCACATCATCGCCATCCACAGTCAGCCCGTTGTCGCTAAGGTTCTTATCCCAGCCAACACCCGCGCCATGGTCCGCCCGCCAGATCCACGTATGGTCCACCAGCACTTCGTTGCTCTCGATCACCAGGTTCGACTTCGTCCTCCCAACCCCCGCCCCGCCATCCCGAAAGAAGATATCGCTCAACGAGGTCGGATCCTCACGATGCGACCTTGATCCATGCCCCTCACCCACCCGCAGCAGCGAAGGCGAAATCATCTCGCCCGCATCGAACAGCAAACCGCTCACGATGATCCCATCCTCATCCCCAAGCACCAGCGCCTCGGTCCCACGCGTAGGCCGCAGCGTAGCAAACCCCAGCCCCAGCACCACCGTATCCTTGCGCTCCACCCGGAGCGGCTCGCTCAAGTCATATGTCCCCGGCGTCAACAGCAGATGCTTCCCGGCATGTAGCGCCGCATTCATCGTCGCCGCCGTGTCACTCTCCGGCTTCGCAATATAGAAGCTCGCAAGCGGCACATCCCGCCCCGCCGTCGCTCCACCCTTCCAACTCACACCGCTCGAGTTCCGCGCCACCGCCGGCACCCGCACCGCCCATCGCCCATGCCCGTCGCTCATCAGGAACGGCTTCTCCCGCGCCACCGGCGTCTCCGCGATCTTCGTATACGCAGGCTTAGGCCACTCTCCCGCCGGAGCCTCCGGCACGCCCACAAACACCATGTTCCAGTTCGATCCCGTCCAACTCTTCCACTCAGAGTTTCTCGAGATCCACTGCTGCTGCGGCCCCGAATCCACAACCCCATCCACGACCGTGTCCGACATCCAACCGCCGCTAGCCCATCCGTTCTGATGCAGCGCCATATCCCCGCTCACATGCATCCGCCGAAACGACACCGCCTGCGACACCGCCCACCGCAGCTTCCCACTCTCCGGCGTCACATGAATCCCCTCCGCCGACCGCCAGAAAGTAGTCGTCGCATTGTTATGCTCCGACGCCGCATCGGAGTACAGACTCCCCGTAATATGCACCGCATCTGGCGTCCCCCCAACCCCCGCCACCTGCGTATAGAACCCCACCGGCACATTCAACTTGTACTCACCCGGCATCAGCAGAAACGCATACCGCCCCTTACCGAACTCGCTATGCTGCTGCTCCGCATACACCGCATCAATCTTCGCCTGCATCTCCGCCACAGCCATCCCCGGCTTGAAAACATACACATGCGGCCCAAAGTCCGGGGCCTTCTGCGCTTGAACTCCATGGACGAGTCCCACCGCAAGTACAGCGACAGCGACAGAACGAGAGAACGAAACAAACTGGAAGCGAAGCATCAATGTATACCCCTGTGATAACTAAAACTTGGATTAGAACTCGTCATCTCAACCGAAGCCACGCAGTCTTATCGCGTGGCGTAATGGAGAGACCCCGCATTTGCCTTTCATCGGAGTAGCGCGGGCTTTAGCCCGCGGTAAGCACCCCCTCCAACCACACAGGGCTTTAGCCCCGGCGGGTGCCCCACCCATGGCTCGCCTTTGGCCATGGGTGGGTCCGCCACGAACCTCACCGCAACCCCTCACCCTCCTTCAACCGATAAAACCGATCCGCCACTACACCCACAAACCTCTGCTCCAAACCATCCGGCCACTTCACCACCACACCATCTATCAAAAAAGAATCCCCCAACCCAAAGTGCAGCCTCAGATCGCTCTGCGACAAGTAACTCCCCCCGCTCAAAACCTCTGCCATCTGCTGCGTTTTACCGATCCGAACCGTCACCGTCGCATTCAAAGCGAGCCGGTTCGACTTCGTCCCTTCAAGCTGAAAGCTCACCCAATGGTTCCCCTTAGGGGGATTCGTCTGCAACACCATCGGCTCCCCGGTAAGGTTCTCGACCACGACATTCAACCGTCCTGTGTTGAACAAATCCCCCACCGCCAACCCGCGGCTAACCTGCCGCACCTGTAGCGCAGGAAAGCTCACATCCCGAAACGTCCCATCCCCGTTGTTCCAAAACAACAGCTTCGGCTCCTTGTAAGAGGTCGCCAGCTTCGCGTTATCCACCTGCGGATACACATGTCCATTCACCACCATCAAATCCAGCAGCCCCCGATTCGCCGTATCCAGAAACGCATCTCCCCATCCCACATAGGGCAGCGTCGACTTCGCAATCCCCGCGCCATGCGCCACGTCGGTGAAGTTCATCCCACCCTCATTGCGATACAGCACCGCATAGTCCTCGCTGAAGTGCGTGATCGCAATGCTCTGCCGCCCCGTCCGCATGTAGTCCCCAATCGCGACGCCCATGTTGGCCTGCTCCTGGCCGTTCTCACTCAAAGCAATCCCCGCGTCCGCCCCAATCTCCTTGAACTTGCCTGCACCTTCGTTCCGATAGAGAAAGTTCGGCTCGCCATCATTCGCCACAAACAGATCTAGCTTCCCATCGCCATCAAAGTCCGACCACACCGCCTGCATCCCGAAGAACTTCTGCGGGTCATTCACCCCCGCCACCACACTCACCTCGGTAAACGTCCCATCACCATTGTTCCGATACAACGTATCCGGAGCGCCCTTCAACCCACGCGGTCCGCACTGCACTGGCACCTCGTGATACATGCAGGTCTTCTGCGACCCAGGTGCCGGCAGATGTTCGAGATCGAGATCGACATAGTGCGGCACGAACAGGTCGACAAACCCATCACCGTCATAGTCCCCAAACGCGACCCCCGTAGCCCAGCCCTTATCGATATCTAGCCCAGCCTTCTTCGTCACATCCGTGAACGTCCCATCACGGTTGTTCCGATACAGCACCACGCCACCAAAGCAGCTCACCGCCAGGTCCGGCCAGCCATCGTTGTCGATGTCCCCCACCGCCGCGCCCATGGCCCAGCAAGGATTCGCCACACCCGCCTTTTCGCTCACATCCGTAAACGTCCCATCGTGATTGTTGCGATACAGCGAGCTTCGAGCTTTCGTACCCGCCTGCGCCATCGCCACACTAGGAGCATTGGTGAAGTAGATATCCAGCCACCCATCGCCATCGAAGTCCAGCAGAGCCACGCCCCCGCTCATCGACTCCACAATGAACTTCTGGTCCGGGCTCGCAAGATGATTGAAGTGAATCCCCGTCGACGCCGTAATATCCGTCATCGCCGCCGCATCAAGCGTCTTAGTCTGCGCGAACCCGCACCGCATCGCCGATGCCGTAAGCACCATCGCCACACAGATCCGCATGAACTCAGTTCTTTGCGTCATCGCTCTTCATGCCGCCCGGCGAGTTCCTCAGCGAGTCATACACCCCGCGCAGCTTCTCTCGAGTAGCCTTCAGCTTCTCGTACTCCGCCACCTCACGCTTCGCATCCTCGGGCCTATGCAGCCGCCGATAAAGCGCACTCAGCCGATAGTGCGCCAGCACATTCGTCGGATCGGCCTTGATCACTCCCAGCAACAACGGCAGCGCCGCATCCGTCTTTCCCGTCTCCACCAACTCATGCGCCATCCCGATCGCCGCATCCGCACTCTCCGGCTGCAACGCCAGCGCGTCTTGATACCGCTTCATCGCCGCCGCATGATCGCCCTTGTCCGCCGCCAAATCCCCCAGCCGAGTCAGCGCCTTGTCATCGCGCGGATTGTCCTTCAACGCCAGCTCATACTGCCCCTGCGCCTCGGCCTTCTCCGCCGGTGCAGTCGACGCCACCAGCAGCTCCGCCAGCTCAAAGTGCGCCCCCGGCAGATGCGGATCAGCCGCCACCGCCGCCCGCAGATTCGTCAACGCCGCCGCATTGTCCCTCGCCTTCACCAGCTCATGCGCAATCGCCTGGTGCATCTGCGCGCTCTCCGGTCCCGCCAGCGACAGGTCCAGCAACGCCTCCCCCGCCAGGTCCGTGTACACGCGATAAGCCGCATACAGCACCTCCGCATCCGCAGGCATAGTCGCCTTCAACTGAGCTACGGCACTGGCGGCGGCAGGCAGATCATTCGCCGCCGTATCCATCTCCACCAGCTCCAACCCCGCCTGCTTGCGAACCTTGTCCTCGGTCAATCCCGGCAGCGCCGCCGCCAGGTCACTTCGAGCCGCAGCCACATCCCCCGCCCGACGCTCGCTGAATCCCAGCAACGCCTGCAGCTTCGCCTGCTGCGGAGCCAGCGCCACCGCCGCCTTCAAATGCGGTATCGCCTCTTGATACTGTCCATCGAAGTAAAGCAGCACCCCCAGGTTCGCCTGAGCATCCAGGTTCCCCGGCTCTGCCTCCGCCACAATGGCGAACTCCTTCCGAGCCAGCTCCGGCTGCCGCTGCTGCAGATACTCCCGAGCCCTCCGCTCATGTTCCGCAACGCCAGCACCCCGTGCCGAATCCTGTGCCCCATTCATCGCGGCCGTATCGCGATGAGTGGGTCCACCCGAACCGACCTGTCCGGACAAAGCACACGAAGGCACCATCCAGAAACACCCAGCTAAAGCGAGATAGCCACAGACACCGTTCATAACAAGCTTCACTATAGAGCTCAGCCACAAAGGCTGTCCTGCAGTTTCAAAGGAGCAAAAAAAATGCAATCGGCGACCGAAGCCGCCGATTGCAGGTTGGGATACTACGCCTTAGAAATCCAGATGCGCCGACAGTTGCATCGTACGGGGACCGCTCGATACTCCCGTGATCTGGTTCTGATTTTCGCTTATCCGGTAGGCCTGCCCCGGCAGCTGTCCCGTGTAGGAGGAAAGGCCGTAGACGCCTCCGCCAGGCAAGCTGAAGTTCGCGATGTTCAGAACGTTGGTTGCGTCTGCTTTGAATTGAAGCGTGACCCCTTCGCGGACATCGAAGGTCTTCCCAAGCGACAGGTTGACGAGCTTGGTCGGAGGGCCATAAACCGCGTTACGCCGTACGTTGCCAAGCGTGCCTGGTGCGGGAAGACTGAACGCAGCGGGGTTGAACCACACCGTGTGATTCTTTCCAGTGACGTAAAGAGGAGCTCCGGTGTAGTTGGGGAACTGCGAACCAGCCTGCTGATACGTCGTTCCATTGTTCACCGTGACGCTGAACGGATTGCCAGTCTGAAGGATGTTCGTCGTGGTGATCTGCCAGCCACCAAGCGCCTCATCCAGTGCCCAGCTCTTGTTCATATACTTCCGGCCGTGTCCGAACGGAAGCTGGTAGACCAGCCGGTTCTTGAACGCGTTGTGTACGTCGAAGTTCGAGTTGCTGTAGTTGGCCGACGCGTTGTTGGCGATCTGGTAGTTCTGATTGCCGGAGCGGTTGCCCCAACCCGACGAGTCCTGCGAATCGGTGAAGTGCGCCCAGGTATAGTTCGCGTCGAAGCTGAGACCACCTACAAGACGACGGTTGATCGAAGCCTGGAACGAGTTGTAGTTGGAGATGCCGTCATTCGTGCTCGCACTAATGCCTTGGAACAGTGGATACGGGCGGAACGCCGTGTCGTTCGAGCTGAGGTGATTCAGAGGCACCGCGTTGATGTCAGTCGGGTAGTTCAGGTTTTGTGCATGGCTTCCGACATAAGCAAGCTCGAACACCATGTTGTTACCAACCGCATTCTGCATCGCAAGGTTGTACTGGAAGATTCGTGGTGTCGGCGTGTGATAAGGATTCTCGCTGACTCCCTGGCCATTGAACCGGGTTGGGTCCGACGAGGCAGCCGAGTAGGGAAGTGCCGCTCCCGTCTGCGCATTCGTTCCCGTTCCACCAAAGTACGTAATCGGCGTAATCCCGTTGGTCTGGTCTGCAATTCCTCCGGAAGAGCTTACCTCTGCGCCCATGCCTGAACCGTATGTGTCGAGACTCAAGTTATAGGCGTACATTCCAAAACCGCCGCGAATCGTAGTCGTCGGATGAGGCAGCCATGAGAACCCAACACGCGGCAGGAAGGTCTTGTACTCGTTCGCCTGCAGTTGCGTTCTTCCGTTCGCATGAGTCGTTCCGAACCAGTAAGCGCCCTTGGATCCGTCTGCCGGATTGGTGACGGTCGGATCGAACGTCGCCTCGTTCCCGCGAGCTTCGCTCCAGCCGCGCCTGATCTGGTAGCGGAGACCGACGTTGATCGTCAGGTTCGGACGAACCTTGTAGTCGTCCTGAATAAAGACCTGAGGACTCTTCAGACGGCCCGCATATTCAGGTGAAACACTTGCGGACCAGTTGTCCGCCGCGCCCAGCAGGAAGTCAGCGTAGTCAAGACCGGTCGTTGAGTCCGGGCTAGCCACGCCCGCCGCGTTGAGGCTCCAGTTACGTGTGTAGGAGCCGTTGAATTGCAGCGTGCCCGCGTTGGTGTTACCCCATGCGGTCGAGTTGTCCTCGTAGATCAGGAACTCCCCACCGAAGTGCAATACATGCTTGCCTTCAATCATCGTCACAACGTCAGAAGGATCGAAAGCGTGCTCCTTATAAACAGCGTTGGAACTTGGATTGATCCACGCGTAAGGATAGGAGCCGTTGAACTGCACCGCCGGCAGGCTGTCCGCCTTGGCAAACTGCCAACCGAGCTGTGCGGGATAACCCTTCCCAAGCGTCGCGTCTTGGTAGAAGTTGCCCTGGTACGTATAGCCGAAACGCACTTCGTTTACGATCTTGGGGCTGATTGTCCAGACCTCGGTGATCTGCGACGTGTTGCTGTCTACGTCGCCGGTCTGGCACCCGACCGGGCAGACCGAGACCGAATTTGGATAGAAGTCGGGGGTATCACGCTGTTGATCGGTCATCGAGAGACGATGCGACGCATTGATGTTGTAGTCAAAGCGGCCGAAATAGCGCTTGTATGGGTACGATTGCGGAGTGATCGAGTACCAGTTGTTCTGCAGCAGCCCCGCACCATTCAGCTGACCGTCAAGGAATTTACCAGCCGACAGGTGGCTCGTGGGCGTCGGATAGAACTTCTGGAAAGCAGCGGAGACCTTGTCGAACAGTGCCGCCGGAACCGCGTTCGTACCGTTCTCCTCCTGGAAGCTCTTGCGGATCGGATACGGGTTGCCCGCGCTGTCGGTGCCAATCGTCTGGGTGGTCGGGTCGTAAATCAAGTGCTGACCGCTAAAGTCGCCGCCCAGCACAGCAGTCGTCGGGACCGTCTGCGTCGAGTTCGATCCAGCTCCGTTATAGATGATCTGGTCGTAGTTGAAGTAGAAGAACGCCTTATCGCGACCATTGAAGAAATGCGGGATCAAGACGGGACCGCCGAGCGATCCACCAAAGTCGTTGTAGTGCAGCGGAGCCACACTTGTATGTGCGTTGAAACCGTAGCTAGCCGCATTCAGCGCGGCATTCTGAAAGTAGTCGTAGGCCGTGCCATGGAACTTGTTCGTTCCACCCTTGCTGATCTGGTTGAACACCACGCCGCCGATGCCGTACTGTGCGGAGAATGCCGAGGTGTTTACCTGCAGTTCGCCAACAGTTTCAAAGGTGTTTACGTCCGAATTTGAACTGTGCGACAGAGTCGTCGAAACGCCATCGGCCAGCACATTGTTGTACGGCAGGTTGCCGTTGATTGCGGCGACCTGTCCAGGATTCGATCCGCCATTTGACTGCTGAGGCGTTCCCGCGCTGCCCGGTAGCAGGATCACGAAGCTCTGCCAGTCTGGACCAGTGGTGCCGCCCACATTGGGCAACTGCGACATATCCTTGGACTCAAACGTGGTCGACTGTTCGCCGTTCTCGGTCTTCAGCAGTGGGATGTCGGTCGTGACCACAACCTCCTGGTTCACCGATCCAACCTTCATCGTCGCGTTGATCGTCGAGAACCCGACAAGGATCGTAACATTGCTGCGTTCGTAGCTCTGGAAGCCCTGCTTCTCGAACCGGAGACTGTAGCTGCCCGCCACAATGGAGGACGTGTCGTAGAGGCCGTCCTTGTTGGTGACCAGCGTCCGGACCACGCCGGTTGCCAGGTTCGTCACCGTAACCGTCACACCCTGGACTAGCGCGCCGCTTTCATCGACTGCGGTTCCGCGAATGTCTCCTGCGTTCACTGACTGGCCGTGGGCCATGTAATTCGATATCGATAAGGGCGCGCACAACACTGCTGCCAGTGCGATTCGCCTCATGAAATACGTCATCTTGAATCCTCCCCGAAGTGGTTCTTTACCGGTGATGCCCCACTCTGCGGGGCCACCTGGCGAAACAAACGTTTATCTTGTGAGCTGCGAGACACATTCAAGCGGATTCGAGATACAACTGTCAAGCTCCACCTTTTGGTGGAGTCACAACTAAGCCACCCTTGAATCTCCCCTAGACAAAGGTTTATCTTTGCGCTGCCTACAAAATCGTTTGCGCCCGTCGCTTGACACCCGCGACGGCAGTCCAACCTGAACTCCGAGCCGTCCGAATTCCCTCAGTCCGCTCGCAAAATTCGCTGAAAAAGGCCCACCATGCGACTTCGCCCTGCCATCCGCCTCGCCCTCTCGCTCGCCCTATCCCCGATCACGTTGCACGCCCAGCACGTAGACGTCTGGCGCACCAACGCCGACCGCTCCGAGCTCCTCACTCACCAGCGCCTCGCGAAGACGGTCGCCCCGGATGCAGCCGCCACCACCATTACCGTAGACGACTCCAAAGCCATGCAGCCCATCGAAGGCTTCGGCTTCGCCATGACCGGCGGCAGCGCCCAACTCATCCACCACATGTCCCCCGCCGCCCGCCACAAGCTCCTGAAGGAGCTCTTCGGCACTGGCAAAGATGACATGGGCGTCAGCTACCTCCGCCTCAGCATCGGTGCCTCCGACATGAACGACCACGTCTACACCTACGATGACCTTCAGCCCGGCCAGACCGATCCCGATCTCGCCCACTTCTCGCTCGGCGAAGACGAGAAAGACGTCGTCCCCGTCATGAAGGAGGTCCTCGCCATCTCCCCGCACCTCCACATCCTCGCCTCACCCTGGACCGCACCCGCCTGGATGAAGACCAACGACGCCGTCAAAGGTGGCACCCTCAAGCCCGAGTTCGCCACCACCTACGCCGCCTATCTCGTCCGCTACCTCAAAGCGATGCAGGCCCACGGCATCCCCATCGACGCCATCACCATGCAGAACGAGCCCCTCAACCCCAAGAACACCCCCAGCCTCGTCTTTGAAGCAGACCAGGAAGGCACCTTCCTCCGCGACGCCTTCGGCCCCGCATTGAAGCAGGCCGGCCTCAAGACCAAAGTCGTCCTCTTCGACCACAACTGCAACCACCCCGACTACCCCATCACCATCCTCAAAGACCCCAAGGCCGCCCAATACGCCGCCGGCTCCGGCTTCCATCTCTACGAAGGCGAGATCTCTGCCCTCACCGAGGTCCACGAAGCCTTCCCCGATAAAGCCCTCTACTTTACCGAACAGATGGTCATCGAAGAGATCCACGACGGCAAGCAACGCCCGGTCTCGGACCCCACCGCCCGCGTCGTCATCGGAGCCATGCGCAACTGGAGCAAGACCGTCCTCCTCTGGAACCTCGCAGCCGACGAGCACCTCGGCCCACACACAGACAACGGCGGCTGCCCCGTCTGCCAGGGAGCCATCACCATCGAGGGCGACAAGGTCAGCCGCAACATCGCCCTTTACACCATCGCCCACGCCTCGAAGTTCGTCCCCGCCGGCTCCACCCGCATCGCCTCCACGGAAGACGACACGACCAAGCACGAGTCCAGCCTCAGCAACGTAGCCTGGCGCCGCCCCGACGGCAAACACGTCCTCCTGGTAGCCAACAACACAAAGGAATCGAAGCCCATAAAAGTTGAAGCCGGCCCCAACACCTTCTCCACCACGATCACCGCCGGAGAGACCGCCACCTTCCTCTGGTAGCCCTCTTTCGGCCACAAATTCGGGTGCACCATCCATGGCTCGCACTTGGCCATGGGTGGGTCCGCCACAAACTCTCACATCGCACCGAACCTCTTCCGAGAAGAACCGTCATCTCGACCGAAGTGTCGCGGCCTTATTGCGATGCGTAGCGGAGAGACCCCCGCATTTCGCCGTTGTCTTTGCCGGCACAAACTCCCTCCCATTAGCCCCCACGCCCCAAACCCTATAAAGTGTCATCAACCACCATGCCCCGAACCCCACAAGGCCAAAGCAAGCCCGTAAGCCTCAAAATGCTTGCCGAGCACCTCAACCTGTCGCCCGCGACCGTCTCCTTCGTGCTCAACAACGCGCCCAACCGGTCCATCCCGGAGGTCACCCGCGAGCGCGTCCGCGAAGCCGCCCGCCACTTCAAGTACGAGCCCAGCATGGTCGCCCGCCTCCTTCAGGGCAAGCGCTCCCAGACCATCGGCATCCTCCTCCCCGAGCTCGGCGAGGGCTACCACGCCCAGGTCCTCAACGGCGCAGCCGACGTCCTCATGCGCGAGGGCTACTTCTTCTTCACCGCCCACCATCGCCATCGCAAAGACCTAGTCGAGGAGTATCCCCGCCTCCTGCGCCAGCGCGGCGTCGAAGGCATCCTCACCATCGACACCCACCTCGAAGACGCCTTCGACATCCCCACCGTCACCGTCGCCAGCCACAAGGTCATCCCCGGCACCACCAACATCCTGCTCGACCACGACCGCGCCGCCGAACTCGCCCTCGGCCACCTCGTCCGCAACGGCCATCGCAAGATCCTCTACATGCGCGGCGCAGCCTTCAGCTCAGACTCCAACAGCCGCTGGCGCGCGACTGTCCGCGTAGCCAAGTTGTTAGGTTTGAAGATCCCCGAGAGCCACATCATCCGCCTCGAACGCGACGTCAACACCCCCGAGCTAGGCTACCCCGCCGTAGCCCAGGTCCTCATGCGCCAGCGCGACTTCACCGCCGTCCTCTGCTTCAACGACGTCTCCGCCATCGGCTGCATCCGCGCCCTCCACGACGCCGGCCTAAGCGTCCCCCAGCAAGTCTCAGTCGTAGGCTTCGACGACATCCAGAGCGCCTCCTTCTACGTCCCCTCGCTCACCACCATCCGCCAGCCCCTCGCCCAGATGGGCCACCAGGCCGCCACCCTGTTACTCAAGAAACTCCGCGGCGAACACACCGAAAGCCTCGTAAAGATCGAACCCGAACTCATAGTCCGCGAATCCACCTCCAAAGCCGCAGGCACAACCACCCGCAAAAAATCCCCCAAGTCCTAACCTTTCAGCCACGAAGACGGGTGCCCCACCCATGGCAAGCCTTTGGCCATGGGTGGGTCCGCCACAAACTCACAGGCAGCAGCGATCCCAACGCCCCACGAACAAAAGGAGTAGCAGCGGGCTTCAGCCCGCGGTAAACCGCATCCCCCAAAAAGGGGCTTTAGCCCGGGATAGATCCGCTCCTACCTCACCGAAAACTCCCCATGCAGCCCCGCGCTCGAATCCACTCCAACCCAAACATCAAACGCCCCCGGCTCCAGCGCTCTCTTATGAGTCGAAGGACTCCAGAACGAAAGCTCCTCCGCCTTCACCGCAAGCTCCACAGTCTTCGTCTCATTCGCCCCCAGCGCGATCTTGGTGAACGCCTTCAACTCCCGAACCGGCCGCGAAGCACTCCCCGCCCGCTGGTGCGTATAAAGCTGCACCACCTCAGCCCCAGCCACGTCGGATAAGTTCTTCAAAGTAACACTAACCTTCAGCGTCCCATCGCCAGCAACCGTCCCCGAAACCAGCTTCAGATCGCTCACTTCAAACTTCGAATAACTCAACCCATACCCAAACACATACAGCGGAGTGCTAGGCATATCCCAGTACCTCCCCGCAACATCATCCGGAATCTGCGTCAGATAGCGGTTGTAGAACAGCGGCTCCTGCCCCGCCGCACGGGGCCAGCTCACCGTCAGGTGCCCACTAGGGTTCGCCTTCCCAAACAGAAGATTCGCCACAGCATGGCCACCCTCCGACCCCGGGTACCACACGTTCAGAATCGCCGGCACATGCGTCGAAGCCCAGTTCAAATCCAGCGGCCTTCCCGTCATCAGCACCAGCACCACCGGCTTGCCCGTCGCCACCACAGCCTCGAGCAACCGCTGCTGCTCCCCCGGCAGCGTAAGGCTCGCCCGCGAAGCCCGCTCGCCATTCATCGTCTGAGCCTCACCCAACACCATCACCGCAACGTCCGCGCTCTTCGCCGCAGCAATCGCTCGTTGAAACTCAGCCTCCTTCGCCTCAGGAGTCGTCAACGTCACCGGCGTAGGTGGCACCTGCTCATCGAAGATCGTCGCCGACCCACGCTCGATCTCGACACCCTTCACCGCCGTCACCGTAGCTCCCGGCAAAGCCTCACGAATCCCCTGAGCAACGGTGACTACATTCTCACGATCGCCATGAATCGCCCACGACCCCAGCGTATCCAGCTTGCTATCGCCCAGCGGGCCTATGACTGCAACGGACTTCAACGCAGCGGAAAGCGGCAACGCATTCCCTTCATTCCGCAGCAACACTGCGGTCTGCTCCGCAGCCTCACGCACAGCCGTCCTCTGTTCAGCCGATCCCGTCACCGCCTTGAAGTGATCCATGCCCGCATAAGGATGTTCGAACAATCCCAGCCTGTACTTCATCGCAAGAATCGGCTTCACCAGCGCATCGATCTGCGCTTCCTTAACCAGCCCCTTCTTCACCGCGTCCGCCAGGTTGTCGCGATAGTTCGAGGTCGTCATCTCCATGTTCACGCCGGCATTCGCCGCCCGCACCGCCGCATCCTCTGCGTCCGCTGCGAACCCATGCGTCTTCAGGCTCTCCACGCTCGCCCAGTCGCTCACCACGAAGCCCTTGAACTTCCACTCTTTGCGCAGCACATCGTCCAGCAACCACTTATTACCCGTCGCCGGAACCCCGTTCAAATCCATGTACGCCGACATCACCGTAGCCGCGCCCGCATCTACCGCCGCCTTGTAAGGCCGCAGGTACGTATTCTGCAACTGCTCTTCAGAGAGATCGACGCTGTCATAGTCGCGTCCGCCCACTCCGCCGCCATACCCCGCAAAGTGCTTCACCGAAACCAGAATGTGCTCCGGCGTCCCCACATACTCGCCCTGAAACCCCTTCACCTGCGCCGCCGCAATCGCCTCGCCCAGCACCGGGTCCTCGCCCGCGCCTTCCATGATCCGTCCCCACCGCGCATCCCGCGCAATGTCCACCATCGGCGCGAACGCCCACTCCACGCCCGCCGCCCGAGCCTCCTGCGCTGCCATGCCCTGCGTCCGCGTCACCAGCGCCGGGTCCCACGAAGAGGCCATCGCCAGCGGGATCGGCGCAATCGTCCTGAACCCATGAATCACGTCATACCCGAAGATCAACGGGATATGCAGCCGCGACTCCGTCACCGCAATCTTCTGCAGCTCATTGATCCGCACCGGGTCCGTGAAAAATAGAAAGCTCCCCGTCCCTCCCGTCCGCACCAGCTCTTCAGCCTTCGCCGCAGGCGTATACATCGGCTGCCCAGCCGTCTGTTCCATCTGCCCGATCTTCTCGCCCAGCGTCATCTTCTTCATCAGCGAATCGACAAAACGATTCACCTCAACCTCGCTAGGAGCCTTCGAGCTCTGGGCATAAAGCCCCGCAGTGTTCACGGCACAAGCCGCCGCAAGAAGCGATACGCCACAAGAAAACACGGAGAACAAACGTTTGATTCGATACATTCTGGCTGTCCTTTTGGTCTTCAACACTCTACCGGCTAGCCTGCAACCTTGGCAAAACAATCCTCGTTGAACTCCCACAAAAGGCATGTATCTTTACCTTGGCAAGATGAAGGCCGTACCGCCCATGACTCCGAACCGAAATAAAACCGTCATCCTGAGCGAAGGCGCAAAGCGCCGCAGTCGAAGGACCCCGAGCGATTCTCCTGCACCCATACCGCCCGAACCTTTCAGCCACGAACCCGGGTGCCCCACCCATGGCTCGCACCTGGCCATGGGTGGGCGAATCGCCACCGCAATCACCCTGGCCACAACCCTCCTCTCAGCCCAATCCAAACCCACACCCACCATCACCTTCACCAACACCGCCCCCGAATCCCACCTAGCCTTCACCCTCCACAGCAGCACCAGCCCGCACCGCTACTCCATCGAGACCATGACCGGAGGCGTAGCCGCCTTCGACTACGACAACGACGGCCTCCTCGACCTCTTCTTCACCAACGGCGCCGAGATCCCCTCCCTCGAAAAGTCCAACCCCGCCTTCCTCAACCGCCTCTTCCACAACAACGGCAACGGAACCTTCACCGACGTCACCGAAAAAGCCGGCGTCGGAGGCATCGGCTACTCCATGGGCGTCGCCGCCGCCGACTTCGATAACGACGGCTTCACCGACCTCTACATCACCGGGGTCAACCACAACCAGCTCCTCCGCAACAACGGCAACGGCACCTTCACCGACATCACCGCCAAAGCCGGCGTCACCGGCATCATCCCCGGCATCGGCAAAGCCTGGTCCGTCACCGCCGGCTGGATCGACTACAACCACGACGGCCTGCTCGACCTCTTCGTCGTCAACTACCTCAACTACGACCTCAAAACCGCCGCCAGCTGCAGCACCCACAAGATCGTCACCTACTGCTCACCCGACGACTTCGCCGGCCTCCCCAACATCCTCTACCGCAACAACGGCGACGGCACCTTCACCGACGTCTCGAAAGAATCGAAGATCGGCAGCTACATCGGCAAAGGCATGGGCGTAGCCTTCGCCGACTACGACAACGACGGCTTCACCGACATCTTCGTCTCCAACGACACCTTCCCCAACCTCCTCCTCCACAACAACGGTGACGGCACCTTCACCGACCAGGCCACCTCCGCCGGCGTCGCCTACAACCAGATGGGTAAGACCGTCGCCGGCATGGGCGCCGACTTCCGCGACCTCGACAACGACGGCCGCCCCGACATCTTCCACACCGCCATGTTTGGCGACGCCTTCCCCCTCTATCGCAACCTCGGCGACGGCCAGTTCGAAGACGTCACCAGCCCCTCCGGCATTAGCCTCTCAACGGTCAAACTCACCGGCTGGGGCACCGGTGCCTTCGACTTCGACAACGACGGCCTCAAGGACATCTTCACCGCCAACGCCGCCATCCTCGACAACGCCGAGATCGCAGAACACCAGCCCTACCCACTCCCCAACGCCATCTTCCGCAACGCAGGCCGCATGACCTTCAAAGACGTAAGCCCCACCGCCGGCCCATCCTTCAAACTCTCCGCTCCCCACCGCGGCGCAGCCTTCGGCGACTTCAACAACGATGGCAGGATCGACATAGCCGTAACCGTCCTAAACGGCCCCGCCGAACTCCTAATGAACCGCACTGGCGACGACAGCAAGAACACCCACAACCACTGGATCATCCTCAAGCTCGTAGGCGTCAGAAACAGCAAGGGCGGCGACAACCACGACGGCCTGGGCACCCAAATCAAAATCACCACATCAAAGGGCAGCCAATACAACGAAGCCACCACCGCCACCAGCTACAACTCCTCCAGCGACAAGCGCGTCCACTTCGGCCTCGGCGACTCCACCGTCATCGACACCATCGAACTACGCTGGCCCACCGGCATCCACCAGACCCTCCACAACATCAAGCCCGACCAGATCCTGACCATCACCGAACACCCCGACCCCAAGCCCTAGACAAGTCGCGACTGCAAGACTGGGTGCCCCACCCATGGCTCGCCCCTGGCCATGGGTGGGTCCACCACCAAACACCAAGCAAGCGTCACTCGACTCGAACCCACGAGTCCCCAACCAAAGACCCGTCATCTCGACCGAAGCCGTGCAGCTTAATCGCACGGCGCAGTGGAGAGACCCCCGCATTGGCAGTCGCCCTTGCTTTTGCCGTTGCTCTTGCTTTTGCCGTTGCCCCTGCGCTTGCTGTTGTTCTTGCTCTTGTCTTTGCCGTCATCCTGAGCGAAGCGAAGGACCCGCCACACCGCTCACACCCCCTTACACCGCTCGGAGCTTTCAACCACCAAACCGGGTGCCCCATATCTGGCAGCTTCACCGCCAGATGCGGGGATGCCACCACCACTCTGTGCCCCATGCATCGCAGCCCTATCGCGATGCGTGGGTCCACCACAAACTCACCGCTTGACCACCAAACGTTCCGCCAACGAAGCCGCCCCATTCCGCCTCAACAACCCATCCAGAGCCCGCCCCACAGCCTCATTCCCTTTCCCATAAGCCGCCACCGCCTCCGCCACTAACACCGCCTTCTCCCTCAAACCCAACCGAAACAGCGAATCACACTCCAGATAAAGCAGCGTCGCATCGGTAGTCTTCGAGCGCCCAATCAAATCCGCAGCCTCCGACCACTTCCCCTGCCGATACCGCACCCACCCCAACCCCGCCGTAGCAAAAACATGGTTCGCGTCCCGCTCCCGCTCTGCGTTGAAGTACCCCTCAGCCCGCGATAAATCCCCCGCTTCCAGAGCCATATTCCCCAGATAAGCATTCGCATCCGGAGTCTTCGCATCCACCGTCAGCGCCTTCATAAAGCACCGAGACGCATCCTCGACCCGCCCCATCGACAGATACACCGACCCCACCAGCACCCAGGGACTTCCAGCCGTCCCCACCGCACCGCGTGCATCGTCTTTGAACAAACGAAAAGCCCCAGCCTCATCCCCGTTCTCAATCAATCCCCGAGTCTGTCCCAACAAAGCATCATTCCGCTTAGCCTCCGCTGCCCCCGGAGCAAACGCCAGATGCTGCTGCAGCTCGCGATACACCGCGATCTCGTGCTCGCTTTCGTCCTTCTTACCAACCCCCGCATAAGCCCGCGACAAAAAGAAGTGGCTCAAAGTCTGCGTAGGATCGACCTGCAACGCCCGCCCCAGCGTATCGATCGCAGCCGGAAACTCCTTCAACTCCACCTCACAATGCCCCAGCGCCACCAACGCCGCCGCATCGTTCGGCCGCGCACTCACCACGCCCTGCAACACATCGCGAGCCGCCGCAGACTCCCCCAGCTTGATCCGCACCGTCGCCAGCAGCATCAAGTTCTCAAGGTCCTGAGGCTGCACCCGAGCCTCTTCATCTGCAGCGGCCTCAGCCTCCTTCAGATTCTGTAAGCCAAACTGAGCCACCGCCAGGTCGAACGGGATTCGCGCCAGCGAAGCATCACGCTTCTGCGCCTTTACCAACCAAATCAGCGCCTCGTCATACTGCCCCGCGCTGCACAGCAACTCCCCCAGCTTCTGCCACGTCGCAGGATGACCCGCGCCCTTCTTCAGCGCCGCCTTCAGCACCGCGACCCCACCGTCATTGTCGCCTTCAAGGTGCAGCGCCTGCGCCAGATAGTAGCTGGCATCCTCATCACCCGGCAGCAGCCTTAACCGTCGCTTCAACAACTCCGCCGCCCGCGGGACCTTGCCCGCCACCAGATCCATCGACCCAGCCTTCAGCAGCAACTCCGAATCATTCGGCGACAGCGTCAGCGCCGCCTCATAGGCCTTCGCAGCCTCACCCGCTTGGCCCTGATCCTCAAGCAGCATCCCCTCCAGCTTCAGCCCCGGCCCAAACCGAGGCCGCTGCTCCACCAGCGCCCGCACAATCTCAATCGCCCGAGCCTCATCCCCACCCTGCGCTGCCGCAATCGCATCATGCATCTGCTTCGCCGCATAGGGGTCAGCCGAGGCCCCACGTGGCGCACCCTGTCCCAGCATCAACTCCGCACTCAGAAGCGAGCCCGACACCACCGCGCAAAGCCATCTGTAAGAAATCGTCATCTCGACCGGAGCGAAGCGGAGTGTAAAGACCCCCGCATTTCGCTTTTGCCATTGCATTTGTTCTTGCCGTCATCCTGAGCGAAGCGAAGGACCCCGAGCGATTTCACATCACCCATACCGCCCGTACCTTTCACCCCATAAATCGGGTGCCCCACCCATGGCTCGCCTTTAGCCATGGGTGGGCCGCCACGGAACCTCACCCCAACACCCGCGCCGCATCCTTAGCAAAGTAAGTCACAATAAAGTCCGCCCCGGCCCTCCGTATACTCAGCAGCGACTCCATCATCGCCCGCTCCGGCTCAAGCCACCCGCGTTCAAACGCAGCATGCAGCATCGAGTACTCCCCCGACACCTGATAAGCCCCCATTGGCAAATCAAACCTCTCCCGAGTCGCCCGAATCACATCCAGGTAAGGCCCTGCCGGCTTCATCAGCACCATGTCCGCCCCCTCGGCCACATCCTGGTCGATCTCGCGCATCGCCTCGCGCAGATTCGCCCCATCCATCTGATACGTCTTGCGATCCCCGAACTGCGGCGCAGAATCCGCCGCCTCGCGAAACGGCCCATAGAATGCCGAAGCGAACTTCGCCGCATAGCTCATGATGGGCGTGTCCTGCTTCCCGGCAGCATCAAGCGCCGTCCGAATCGCCTCCACCCGCCCATCCATCATGTCGGAAGGCGCAACGATGTCGGCGCCGGCGACGGCCAGCGAAGCCGCCGCCTTCGCAATCAGCGCCACACTCGAATCATTCTCAATCGCGTAATGCTCACCATCGCGCGCGATCAACCCGCAATGCCCATGCGACGTGTACTCACACAAACAGACATCCGCAATCAGCACCAGCGAGTCCAGCATCTTGTCCGCCTTCATCGCCCTCAGAGCCCGCTGCGTGATCCCATCCGCATCCCACGCGCCCGAACCCTGCTCGTCCTTTGCCTCTGGCAGCCCGAATAGCAGCACCCCGCCAATCCCCAGCGCCGCACACTCCGCCGCCTCCTTCACCGCCTCGTCCACCGAGAGATTGAACACCCCCGGCATCGACAAGATCTGCTTCCGCACACCCTCACCCGGGCAGATAAACAGCGGATAGATCAACATCTCCGGCCGCAGATGCGTCTCCCTCACCAGCGACCGCATCGCCTCCGTCTTCCTCAACCGCCTCAACCGCGTAACTGGAAAATTCATCCCTCCAGTCTATCGCCGCCTTCCCCCCACAACTCCGTCATCCTGAGCGAAGTCTGGCGCGCACTTCGCGCCAGACGCAGTCGAAGGACCCGCGAGCCCGATCATCCCGCCCCGATATCCCAGATCTTTCGGCTCGGAATCGTCACAGGCGTGCCCTCCGGATGCCGTCTACCCCCGAAATCGTCCTCGATACCCACCCCGGTATCCGCCACCAAATCCGCCGTAGTACCCGATCCCGATCCCATATCCATACGGATACCCAAAGCCGTAGTACCCGGGATAATAGCCATCCGGATAGCCGTATCCACCCGCCGGGTGCCGGGTGCCCCACCCATGGCTCGCTTTTGGCCATGGGTGGGACATTCGTGCGAAGCACGAACCGCTTTATCTACCGCCGAAACCCGCCGCGATACCCACCCCGGTATCCACCGCCAAATCCGCCGTAGTACCCAATCCCAATACCGTATCCATACGGATAGCCGAACCCGTAGTAGCCCGGGTAGTACCCATAAGGATATCCACCCCCATAACCATACCCATAGGGCCCATCCTCCCCGGAGACGTTCGCATACTGCCGCCCATCCCCTCCAGCCGGCAGCAAATCCGTCGCCAACTCATACGGATAAGCCTCCACCGACTTGATCCGCTCCGCTCCTGGAACCGTCGACATCACGAACGAGAGCTGATGGTCCTCCTTCACCTTGATCCCCTTATCGCGAGAGTCACGCCCGCCCTTGCCATCGGCAGAGACCGGAGTCGCTTCAGGATGACCGTTCAGGGCAGGAAACGCCGCAGCCTCTCCACGCAGCACCCGCACCGTATTCGTATCCGCGTTGAACGTATACAGCCCATCCTTCAGCAGGGAAGTCTGTCCTCCCGGCAGGTCGACCAGTATCGCAATGTGCTGCGACGGCTGGTGCACGCTCACATTCAGCACACCCTTCTCCACCCGAATCTCCGTCCCCTGCGGCGTAGCCGAGATCGTCCTCACCACGCTCGTCGACCGCGACCGCAGCCAAACTCCAGCCACCGGCTGCGAGTCCTGAATCGGTGCCGGCCGCTGCATCGCCTCCTGCCCATCATCCTGCCGATACCGTCCCCGCCTTACCATCGGCCCACGGCTGTCCCACTGCCCCTGATTCGGACCCTGTCCCGACTGTGAATAGGGCCCCTGGTTCGCATCCGGAGCCACGGGCGGCGTTGGAGGAGCAGGAGGCTGAGGAGGTGCAGGTGGCGCAGGGTTAGCCTGATACGCCCGAACAACAGGGGCTGGCGATTGCGTCGCCGCGGATCCAGTCAAATCAGCAGTCTGTGCAGACATCACGCCCGCAGCTGTAACAAGTAGGGAGGAAGCAATTGCCAGCGACTTAAACATAAAAACCTCTGCATAAGTAGACGCTTTCAGCATTCGAAAGGGAGCATCCGTAAGCATCCCGGCTCCTCCGAACCCTGCTATAGGTCAATCCCGGAGTAGTAGCGGGCTTCAGCCGGCGGTGACCATCGCAATCCCCGTGCGCCCGCTTCGCGCGAAGCGCGACCCGGATTTTTTTGCACAGCTTATCCTCTGACCTCACACAAACAGAAGAGGCGGCCCACAAGGGGCCGCCTCTTTAACTTCGACGTAGAAAAATCAAATCCGCATCGGCATCAAGATATACCGATATTTCACATCCTCATTGCCATCTTCCGGCCGCATCTGCCCCGCACTCTGCGCGTCCTTGAACTCCAGCCGAACCTCGCCCTGCGTCCCAATCGCCTTCAAAAAGTCGATCAGATACTGGCTGTTGAAACCCACCACGAGCGGGTCATAGTTATAAGGCGTCTCGATCGTATCTTCCGACTCACCCGCATCCGTAGAAGATGAAGACAGCTTCAACTCGTTCTGCTCCAGCCGGATCTTGATCGCACCCGAGCGCTCATCCGCAAACTGCGCCACACGCTGAATCGCGGCCATCAGGTCTTCCGACCGAACGATGACGAATTTGGTGTTTTCGCGAGGAAGAACCGCCTCATAGTTCGGGAACTGTCCTGTCAGCTTGCGGCTCGTAAGCACCCGCCCGCCAATCTTGAAGAACAGCGTCTGGTCATCATCCGCAAAGTCCAGCGTCTCCGCATCGGTCGAACCCAGCAGGGAAGCGATCTCCGCCAGCGCCTTCCTCGGGATCAGCGTCTTCTTCTCGCCCGAGATCCCCTCAAGCGTCTCGCCCGTCTTCTCGATATGCGCCAGCCGGTGGCCATCCGTCGCCACCATCGCCATCGACTCCGCCTTCAGCACCAGCAGCGCGCCGTTCAGCGTGTACCGGCTCTCCTCGTTCGAAATGGCGAAGATCGTCTTCGACACCATGTTCTTCAGCGAAGGCACCGCGATCTTGTACGCTCCAGAAGCAGGGAACTCGGGCACCTGCGGGAAGTTCGCGCGCGCCATGCCGACCATCTTCGTATTCGACCGACCCGCCCGAATCTGCACCCAGTGGTTGTCCATCAGCTTGATCGAGATCTCGCCCTCGGGCAGCAGCTTGATGTAGTCGTAAAGCTTGCGCGCCGGAATCGTGCACGCGCCCGGCTTCTTCACCTTCGCCGCGCAACTCGTCCGCAGGCTCTGGTCCAGATCGGTCGCGGTAATCGTCAGCCGCCCGGCCGTCTCTCCCTCGCCCACCGTCGCCTCGAACAGAAAGTTCGAAAGGATCGGGATCGTCGTCTTCCGCTCCACAACACTCTGCGCCGCCGTCAACTCCCGCAGCAACTCCGCCCGCGAAACGGTGATCTCAAGGTTGCCGGTTGGTGCCGCGGCGGTCGTCATCCCAGTCTCCTTACCAGAATCCTTGGCAACATCCTCGGTAGCATCTATCACGGTCTCTGTCTCCAATTCCATCAATCGCGTAACTCGTTCGTACTGTGGCCGCTTGCAAAAACTCTACACCGAAGAGGCCAAACCGTGCACTCTCTTTGATGCATCGCATCGTCAGTTGCCTATCCTCCTGATTCTAGGGTTTACCTCCCTCACAAGCGACAACAAACTTTGTGCAAATCCCATGCAGCTCTGTGAACCCCGCGTCCGTCGCGCCCTGCTCGCCACAAACACGAGAGGGATCAGGCACGAAGTCGGGTGCCCCACCCATGGCTCGCACTTGGCCATGGGTGGGCTGCCACAAATACCCGCCACGGTGGCTTCTCGAACCTCTACAAACTCCACC
Organism: Granulicella aggregans; assembly: GCF_014203275.1. GTDB lineage: Bacteria > Acidobacteriota > Terriglobia > Terriglobales > Acidobacteriaceae > Edaphobacter. Next base: position 68,297 of record NZ_JACHIP010000004.1, on the reverse strand, counting down.
CCGGCGACTGCTTCTAAGAAACTAGATAAAAGAGAGACAAATACTAGTAGCAGTAGTCGTTCACGCTGGAAATGTGGAAACTCAGCCAACGCCCAACTGATTCAACGACATCCGCCTCTGTCCCGTTTTACAAATCCGGTTGATCCCAATCGCAAGCATCGGATTACCCGGCTGCCAATCCCCCATCCGTCCTCCCTTATCCCACTTCCGCACAATGGCTTTCGCACAGCCGCGAAGAAGAAACGTTCGTATCGTGGGAATATTTCCCAAGTATTCAAAGAATGAACACCTTACCAAGCCTCTTTTTTGAACAGCCGGCCTTGTGCCCAGTGGATAATCGGCATCGAACCCAGCAGCACCCCAGTCTCAGGAGTCCTCCCATGCACATCGCCATCTTCGGAGCCAATGGCCGCACCGGCTCACTTCTCACCGGCCGCGCCCTGGCCGCCGGTCACACCGTCTCCGCCCTGGTCCGAGAACCCAAAAAGTTCCCCTACGCCGCCCGCTGTCGCGTCGTCGAAGGCAGCGTCTTCGATCCGGCCGCCATCTCCGCGACTCTCCGCGATACCGACGCCGTCTTCTCCGCCCTCGGCGCTCACTCGCCGTTCAAAAAAGAGGACGTCCTCGAACGCGCCATGCCCCTCATCACCGCCGCCATGGAGCAGTACGGCCCCAGTCGTCTCATCGCCCTCGGCTCCGCGGGAGCTCTCCCCAACTCACTCGACAAGCAGGCTTCCTGGCGTCGCTGGATCGTCCAGAAGATCGTCTACAACGTCTTCCTCAAGTATCCGGTAGCCTCCCAGATCTTCCAGTACGCCATCCTCTCCCACAGCAATCTCGATTGGACCATGGTCATGCCCCCCATGCTCACCGGCGGCCCCGCCAAGGGCCACTACCGCATCGACCCCGACGCTCTCCCCCATAACGGTTCAAGCATCTCCCGCTCCGACGTAGCCGACTTCATGATGCTCCAGCTAACCAACTCGCAATGGATCAAGAAGGGCGTCTACATCACCTGGTAGCTTCGCCGCGAGAGTCCCCTCGTCTGCCGGTAGCCTTTCGCCACAAGTCTTTGCCGTCATCCGGAACGGAGTGAGGACCCCGACGAACTTTTTACTGAACCCAGACCGTTCGCCCCTTTCGGCCAAGGTACTTTTCCTGGACAACGCCCGGGTGCCCCATCCATGACACGCCTTTGGTCATGGGTGGGACGTAAACCCTATCCCAGCGGTCTTTTTCAAACCGAAACACCCAGAGCCTTCCTCACCATAGGAGCCACCTTCGTCCCCAGCATCTCAATCGACTTCAACATCTGCTTATGCTCCAACGCCACATTCGTCATCTGGAACGTAATCCTCGCCAGCCCACCCAGAGCCTCATTCTCCCGCAGAATCTTCTCCACAATCTCCTCCGCAGTCCCAATCAGGTAAGCCCCGGTCTCCCCCGCGTAGCCTCAAAGTTCTCCCGAGTAGTCGGCGGCCACCCACGCTCCTTGCCGATGTGCGTGAACATCCGCTCATGCCCGGGCCAAAACTCATCCGAAGCTCCTTGAGATGTTTCTCCAACAAACCCGAACTGATGCAGCCCCACCTTCAACTCACCAGCCGGAACCCCAGCCCGACGCCCCGCTTCGCGATAAAGCTCAATCAGCGGCGCGAAGCGATGCGGCTCCCCGCCAATAATCGCCACCATCAGCGGCAGCCCCAACGCCCCGGCGCGAGCAAACGAAGCCGGCGTCCCACCCACTCCAACCCAGATCGGTAGCTTCTCCTGAATGGGCCGCGGATACACTCCCTGCCCGGTTAACGCCGCCCGATGCTTGCCCGCCCATTCCACATGCACGTTGTCGCGCACCTCCAGCAGCAGCTCCAGCTTCTCCTCAAACAACGAGTCATAGTCCTCGAACTTCATCCCAAAAAGCGGATAAGCCTCGCCAAACGACCCCCGCCCCACCACCATCTCCGCCCGCCCCTTCGACACCAGGTCGAGCGTCGCAAACTCCTGAAACACCCTCACCGGGTCAGCCGCGCTCAACACCGTCACAGCACTCGTCAGCGTAATCCGCTTAGTCCGCGCCGCCGCCGCCAGCAGCACCACCGGAGCCGAGTCCAGAAACTCCTCCCGATGATGTTCCCCAATCCCAAACGTATCCAACCCCACCTGATCGGCCATCTCAATCTCTTCCAGCAGATTCGCAATCCTCTGCCCCGCCGACATCGCCACCCCACCCGGCTCCGAGATCACCGCCGCAAAACTATCAATCCCAATCTGCATAAAGAATCCTCCCCACTAGTTTGTCATCCTTACTTCTTTTTATTTGTCATCCCCGAAGGGGATCTGCGTTTGCCTTTAAGCGTTGCCATCGCCACGAGGAATCGGGTGCCCCATCCATGACGCGCCTTTGGTCATGGGTGGGATCGTAAAACGCACACCTCACCAGCATTCCCCCTTGCGTCACGCTCCCGAAGCAGAGACTCTAAGTCATCACAAACTCAAAGGCGGTCCATGAAAAAGCTCTCTCGACGCGACTTCACCACCCTGTGCGGCAGCACCCTCGCCATCGGAGGCCTATTCTCCGCCTCACCTAACCCGCTATCCGCGTCTGAAGCCCTAAGCGACGACCTAACCAGCCTCACCCTACTCGAAGCATCGACCCGCATCCGCAATCGCACCGTCACCTCGACGCAGTTAACCAAAGCGCTTCTCGCCCGCATCGCCATCTACGACCCCAAGGTGAACTCCTACGTCACCCTCATGGCCACGGAAGCCCTGAAGCAGGCCGCGCAGCTGGACGAAGAGGCGAAAGCGGGAAAGTTTCGCAGCCCGCTCCACGGCATCCCCATCGCCCTCAAGGACAACATCGACACCGCTGGCACCCGCACCACTGCCGCCAGCCCGATGTTCCGCACCCGCGTCCCCACCGAAGACGCAGAAGTAGTGACGAAGCTCGTAGCCTCCGGCGCAGTCATCCTCGGCAAGGTCAACCTTCACGAGTTCGCCCTCGGCTGCACCGGCGACGTATCCTACTTCGGCCCCTCGCGCAATCCCTGGAACCTCGAGCTCGTCACCGGCGGCAGCTCCGCTGGCTCAGGCGCCGCCGTCGCCGCCGACCTCTGCTACGGCGCCCTCGGCACCGACACTGGAGGCAGCATCCGCGTGCCCTCCTCCTGGTGCGGCATCGTCGGCATCAAGCCCACCACCGGCCTGGTCTCCATTCGCGGCATCATCCCCTGCCTGGCCTCGCTTGACCACTGCGGCCCCATGGCCCGCACCGTCGAAGACGTAGCCCTCATGCTGACCGAGCTAGCAGGCTACGACAATCAGGACCCCTTCAGCGTCCAAGCCCCGAAGCAGGACTACTTCAAGCTCATGAACCAGCCCGTTTCCAGCTTCCGTCTAGGCGCACCGGTCGAGTACTACGATCACCTAGAACCCGAAGTAGCAGAAATCGTAGCCGCCGCGGTCCTAGTTCTCAGCAAGCTCACCCGCGGCATCACCTCTCACGCTCCGCTCCCTGCCATGCCCGAGGGCGAAAACTTCTTCAACGCCATCGGCGACACCGCCGCCTATCACGAGCCGCTCATCAAGCAATCCGGCATGAACTACATGCCTCCCACCCTCGGCGACATGAAGTCCATCCTCACGCCCGCGACCGCCTCCGACAGCTCGAACGCTCACTACACGCTCGCCATGATCCGCCGCCACGTCGACGCCGCTTTCAAAGAGATCGACCTGGTCGTCATGCCCACCACCACCAGCCTGCCTAAGTCCCTCAAAGACTCATTGAAGGTAGAGATGAGCGATCGCAAGCCCAAGAAGGCCTATGACTTCTTCGATCCCACATCAGGCTGCTACAACACCGCACCCTTCGATGTCTACGGAGTTCCCGCGCTGACGCTCCCCTGCGGCTTCTCGAAGAGCGGCCTTCCCGTTGGCCTGATGATCGCCGGTCCTCACTTCTCCGAAGGCAAGGTCCTCGCACTCGCCTATGCCTTCCAGCAAGCCACAGACTGGCACAAACGCAAGCCCGCCCTGACCCCCGAAACTCCAGTCCCACCCCTCATCGAAGCAGACGCAGAGCCCAAGCCAGCAAACTCCTGACTTCAGCCGACGCGGCTTATTCCCAAAGGAACGTCATCTCGACCGAAGCGACGGACGCCCCACCCATGGCTCGCAGCTGGCCATGGGTGGGAATAGAGCCACCGCACCACCATCAGCCATATCCGCGGCGCTTCCTTCACTCCGGGTCCGATATACAAACCATCAACGTCTTCACTCTCCCACCCGCACCGTCATCCCCACTGAGTGCGACAGGCCGCTTGCTCCATCGCTCGCCGTCACCGTCACCGGGTAGCTCCCCGGCGGCGTAGACCCCGGCAGCTTCCCGCTGCACCCCTGCAGCCCAAACAGTCCAACCACCGCAATCAAGCTCAGCAGCTTCCACTTCCGTCTCCCCAGCAACGCCAGCACCGGGAAGAACATCATCGCCAGCACCGGCCCACTCCGCCCAGCAATCGTTCCCACTTGCGTCCCCGACTCAAACAACTGGCTTGTGTCGAAGACCATCTTTTCGCCCACCGCTCCAGCAGCCAAAGATACCGTCGCCCCCGGCTGAAAGACACACTGTGCGTTCACCGGAACTCCCGAGCAGCTCAGCGTCACCGTCCCTTTGTACCCTCCAATCGGCGACACCGACACGCTCATTACCGCGTAGTCACCCGAAGGAATCGTCACCGTATTCGGCGTCACGCTCACCGAAAAGTCGTAGCTCTGAATCACCTCGGCCACAGCCGCCGAGACCGCGCCCGCATACTCCGCTCCCCCCACATAACTTGCCGTGATGCTGTGCGTGCCAATGCTCAGCGAACTCGTCGTAAACGTAGCCGTCCCGGCCACAATCGCCGTGCTCCCTAACACGCCACCCTGGTCCGCAAAGACCACGTTCCCCGAAGCCGCCGCAACTCCACTGACGCCCGTCAGGACACTCGCCGTCAGCGTCACCGTCTGCCCAAAGTTCGCCGGATTCGGTGTCACTGACAACGCAACGCTCGTCCCCACCGGCGTCACCACCTGCATCACCGTGTTCGAAGTGCTCGTGTCGAAATTCCCCGAGCCGCCATACACCGCCGTCACCGTATGACTCCCCAGCGCCAGCGAACTCGTGCTGAAGCTCGCATTGCCAGCAGCCGAGACCGTCACCGTCCCCAGCACTGCCGTCCCATCGAGAAAGTTCACCGTCCCCGCAGGCGACCCCGTCGAACTCGTCGCCGCAACCTTGGTCGTAAACGTCACACTCTGCCCGAACGCCGAAGGATTCAGGGAAGAGGTCAGCACCGGCGTCGTCGGCGCTCCATTCACCACCTCAACCACCACCGGCGATCGGCTCGAAGCGAAGTTCGTCGTCGCCTGGTACACCGCCGAGATGTTGTAGCTCCCAGCCCCCAGCGTGTTGATCGTCGCCGTCGCCAACCCGCTGCTGTTCACCGTGGCATTCGCCAGCAGCGTCGTCCCGGCAAAGAACGCCACCGTCCCCGTCGGCGACCCGAATTGCGACGATACGTCAGAGCTCAGCGTGATTGTTTGAAACGCCGCCGCCGGGTTCGGCGATACCGTCAGCGTCGTCGCGGTCGGATACCCGGTCACCACCTGCACCACCAGTTTTGAGGTGCTGGCATCGAAGTTGAAGTCGCCCGCATAGGTCGCGGTGATGTTGTGGCTTCCCACCGTCAGCGCCGACGTGACGTAAGTCGCCACCGCGCTACCGTTCAGGGCGCCTGTGCCAAGCACGGTCGTTCCATCCAGAAACGTCACCACACCCGTTGGCACATTGCAGTTACCGGTCAGCGTCGCCGTAAAGGTCACATCGCTCCCGCCCACCGAAGGGTTCGGAGAGGAAGTTAGCGCAATCGGCGGATGCGGGCGCACTTCATACACCCCCATATCAATGGTCCCGCACACCGTCCGCGCCTTCGCATCGAGGTCCGCAGGAGGAACTTGCGGAGCGTTGATGTCTCCTGCAGCAACAACGGGCGACGTTGGCTGCGTATGGAAGTCGTCCAACGAGGCGTCTACGAACTGAGGATCAACAGAAATACTCCCTGGGCCTAATGTGCATGGATAACCTTGGGTGCCTTGAGGGAGATAAATATCGTTATGATCTACAGTCACCGGTCCGGTCACACCGTTACACGCGAGAGCACTCCCGTCACCGAAAAAAATATTGTTCGTGATCGTTGATACGCCAAATGTGAAACTTATGACTTCTCCAAGGCCATAGATGGTGTTGTTTGTCTCGATGACAGTTGTGGGGACATTCTGGAAATACGACCCGTCTAACTGCGCATTTCCCCCTGCATTCCCGTAAAAGAGATTCTGCACCATGGTAAGACTCATCCCATTGTCGAGGAGCAAATCTAGGCCGGTGTTGCCATCTCCAGAGTAGTTGGGTTCCCCAAACTGATTGTTTCGAACGATATTGCTTTGGAAGAGAACCGATTTGCCAGATACGAGCAACACTCCCGAACCCGTGCTGATGGATGAATTTTCTTCGATCACATTACCGATGATCTGCACATTTCCAGCATTGATCGTGCTCAGACCGCCGCCTGGAACCGATAAAGTGACTGTCGAACTAGTACCTGACAGAACGGTGCATCCCCCCCCCACCGGAGAGGGTGGCTGGATTCTGGCGAATATCGTTGTTCTCGATGAGCGGGCTGCTCTGATTTACTACGATGATGCCGCAGCCGTTCTTTTGAACAATGTTGTTCGTGACCGTAGGCGAAGCGCCGTTGGTTTCGACACCCGCACCTCCATAATTCACGCCAGAATCAACATGCCCGTTCTGAATCGTGAACCCGTTTAGAACTGAGTTCAATCCCTCTCCAGACCCAAAATTAACCGCAGATCCGCCGGCGACGCTGTTGATGATCGTGGCTGACGCCCCCGCGTAGCTGGTCGCTCCACTGGTCACAGTGATCGCCTTGCCTCCAAAGTCGATACTTTCGTTGTAAATTCCGGGCGCGACCAGCACCGTGTCCCCATTGCTCGCCGCGTTGATCCCCGCCTGGATCGTCGGGTGATCCGCAGGCACATGAATGGTCACCTGCGCCCACGCCCCTGGCGCACCCGCAGCCAGCAACACCAGGCCCCACCGTAACCCATCAACCCATGAGCGAACTAACTCCGCCCTACTGGCCATAAGCCAATATCCGGATAGCTCCTGCAAGTTTCAAAGAAATAAAAAGAAGTTCGAAATCAGCGACTAGAACTCGACAAAAATGTATTCGCATGAGGGGATAAAGCACAGCTCCCAGTGAGATGAGCAGAGAATACTACGTCCCACAGCAATCGGCGAAGCTGACTTGCTTCCAACTTAGCCGCCATCCTGTGCCCCATTCATCGCGCCTTTGTTTTACGCGATGAGTGGGTCCGCCACAAATTCCTCAAGCCGCAACCACCCGCGGCACAAACGCTCTCGCCACCAGCGAAGCCCCGAACGCCACCACCACTCCCTGGATCACCAGCAGAGCGTTATACCGCATCCCCACACTCGCGAACGCCACCGCCACTCCCCAGAAGTAAACCTCGCCCAGCACCGCCATCCCCCACGACGGCCGTACCCCCGAACCCATCACCCGAGCCCTCAACGAAGGCACAATCCGAGGCACCAGCCGCTTGTACTCGAGATACCGCTCCCCCAGATTCCCCTCAAGAAACGCTTCTTCCCCACCAATCAATCGCATCTGTTCGATAGCAATCGCCACGACGACAAATACCGCCCCACTAAGCGGCATCAACAGAGTCACCGCCAGCGTATGCAGCATCGTCCCCACATAAAGCGGGTTCCGCATATACCGGTAGGGCCCATCCGCCACCACGCCCGCAGCAGTAGTCTGGTCAGCGTTAAGGGCGGAAGCATCATGCATCCCGCCATCCTTCACCACCGCTGACCCGATGTACGCCGCTCCCCACGTCCGAAGCGCCGCGCCCGCCAGCGCAAAGAAGATCCCCAGCGCCAGCAGCAGATTTGCCGCGCCCGTCAGCGAAGTCCATCCCGCCCGCTCAATCGCCAGCGCCGCCGGCAGCCAGATAGCCTTCCCCGACCAGAACCCCGCCGCCACCCCACCCTTGTTCAACAGATAATTCCATGGCGCAGTAAACCCCAGCACATAGATCACCCCATGCACCAAAAACCGCAGCCGAAACTCCAAAGCACTAGCTTTCATATCCCTAGACTACTTGCATTCGCTTCCACATCTTCCGAGCGAACCTCGGTCTGTGATCGCTTCCATTTGGTTTGTCATTCCCGAAGGGAATCTGCCTTTACCGCCAAGGTCGCCGGGTGCTCCACATCCCGCTTCTGAGATGTTGGATTCAAGGAACCTCTAAACCGCCCCACTCATCAAAATCGGCTTCACCATAGCCTCAATCTGACCCGCCATCTCCTCCGCCGACACCCGTCCCGGCGTCTGCAACCATCTCCGAGCCGCCCCAAACATGGCCCAAGCCGCCGCCGTCCCCAGCATCTCCGAATCAACCGCCGGCCGAGCCTCGTGCTTGCTCGCGCCCTCGCGAAACATCCCCTCAACCGCCGGTATGATCGAACCTTCGAGCGGCATCTTCGTCAACTGGCTCGGGCACCCCGTCGTCTCCGAAAGATAGTCGCAAACTCCTAGCGCAATCGCCCTCAGGGCCCCATCACAATCCGTAAACGAAAGCCCGCGCCGCGCAATCAGCTCCCGAAACCGCGCCGCCGTCATCGCCTGAAGCAAGGCATTCTTATCCGGATAGTGCAGATAGAAGGTAGCCCGGTTCAGAGTCGCAGCGTCAGCGATCTCCTGCACCGAGATATCCTCGAACTCCTTCTCATTCAGCAACTTGATCAGCGCATCCATCAACATCCGCCGGCTGCGCAGGATGCGCGGGTCGGTCGCTTCCACTGCCGTGTCGGATTGAATCACCTGAGCCATCGCACCTTCGAGCATAACTCGCTCTGAAGCAATAGATGCTTACGCGACACCTGTCGATTTATTGAATCGACGAATGTCGAATAAGCGTCATATGTCGTATATAGGAGGTTTCACCATGCCCACGCTTCTCCACATCGACTCCAGCCCCCTCTACGGCCACTCCGTCTCCCGCCAGCTCACCTCGGCCTTCGTCGACCAATGGAAGTCCTCGCACCCCGACGGCACCCTCATCGAACGCGACCTCACCTCCACCTTCATCCCTCCCATCAACGCCGCGTGGGTAGGTGCCGTCTACACCCCCGAAGACTCCCGCACCGCCGAGCAGAAAGAGACACTCACCCTCTCCGACTCCCTGCTGGCCGAACTCTTCGACGCCGACGAGTACGTCATCGGTGTGCCCATGCACAACTTCAGCGTCCCCTCCGTCCTCAAGCTCTGGATCGACCAGATCGCCCGCGTCAACAAGACCTTCTCCTACGCCGACGGCACCCCCAAGGGCCTGCTCACCGGCAAGAAGGCGACTCTCGTCATCGCCAGCGGCGGTATCTACGACGCCGGAACCCAATTCGCCTCCTACGACCACGTCGAGCCCTATCTCCGCGCCGTCTTTGGCTTCCTCGGAGTCGCCAAGATCACCGTCATCACCGCCGGGGGTGCAAGCGCCTTGATGCGTGGAGCCGACCGTGCTACATTCCTCGCTCCGCACCTTGAAGCAGTTCAGGCCCACGCCCAGGTTCAAGCCCAGATCGTCTAATCCTGCTTAGGAGTTTCTGCACCATGAAGATTGCCTCACTCGTAGCGCGTTACCTTCTCGGTCTGATGTTCACGGTCTTCGGCGCAAACGGCTTCCTCAACTTCATCCCCCAGCCGCCACCGCCGAACCCGATCGCCGCGCAGTTCTTCACGGCCATCAGCGTCTCGCACTTCGCTGTCTTCCTCTTCGCGGTGCAACTGGTAGCCGGCCTGCTTCTGCTCTCCGGCTACTTCGTTCCTCTAGCCCTCGTCCTGTTAGCAGCCGAGCTCTACAACATCCTCGCCTTCCACCTGACGATCGCCCCCGGCATCGCTCCGGGCCTGGTAGCCTGCCTGCTCTGGATACTGGTCTTCCTCCAGTATCGCGACAGCTTCAAAGGCATCCTCGCCCCAAAGCCCTAGCCAACCCGCCGTATCTATCTGTCCTGTGCCACGACCCTGTGCCCCATTCATCGCAGCCTCACCGCGATGAGTGGGCCCAGCCCATTACGTACCCACTCCCGAACGTCCGTCATCCTGAGCGGAGTCTGGCGCGTACTTGCGCCGGACGCAGTCGAAGGACCCCGAGCGATCACACATCACCTATACCGCCCGTAGCTTTCTGCCACAAATCCCCGCATCTCTTCCGCCACTACCTTAAACCCTTGTCATCCTTCGCGAAGCGGAGGATGTGCTGTGGCAATTGCTCTTAGCCAATTGCTCCGCCTATGACAAGCCTCTGGTCATGGACAGGCCTCAGTCAGTGTCAGGCAATATGTTTTAGGCTTGCCGTGACACTGCTTGCGCTTCTATTTCAATGTTTCTTCTGCTGGACACATGTGTGGGGGTTTGGGGTGGGCGGGATCAAAGCCCAAGTGATAGATCATGCAAAATTGGCTATGAATGTGTTTACCGGGATAAATGGTGTCGTAGTCTATAAAGCCCCGAACGTAGTAGGCGCGGTCTGGCATGGAACGATTGATGAGGAGCATCGTGTTGATGGCCGCATTATCGACATCGAGAGTGGGAAGTTCGCAATGGTCTTCCCCATCCTTAGCAAGAGTGTTATCGGCCGCTCCCATGCAGACTATAAGGTCGTTGGGCCCGGGGTCAGGAGCGATCGTGTTGGAAGAATCTCGCACAAAGCCAGTGATCCTTATATTCAAAGCAGGGGTCTGACCAAAGTTTTTATAGCTGAAGTGGGTGAAGCACCATCTCTTAGGTCCATTATGCGACCCGGTCATTATGGTGCATTCTTTGAGATCATCGACTACGCCAAGATGCGGATATATATAAGCCATGGTGCTAGCCTGCGAGGAAGCTATGGTGGATTCGCTGGCATCATGCGTAGCATTGGCGATATCCTGAGTAGCCTTCAGAGAGAGGGTCGCCTGCGTCGCGGCAGCATCGCTAGCGACCGTGGCATCTCTTCTTGCAAGTTCGTTTTGCCTCTCGGACTCCCTTTCAGCCCTTTGGGACACGATAGACGATCTATCCGAAGCCTCAGCCGATTGCTCGGCGGCAAGTGTTTGTTTTTGGATTTCACCGAATGTATCGTCCATTACTCGCTTTTGCTTCCACGCGATATCGGCGTAGATGCCAGCAGCTATGAAAGCAAGCCATGTCCCAATAGTAAGAACCACTTGTACGCTTATGTTTTGCCTGTGTCGAAGTCTCTGATTGGTGTCATCTTCAGTGCGCTCATTTTGGCGTACATCCTCGCTTATAGGGAGACTTTGAAGTGTTTTTTCTATGGACTTATAGGACTCGTATTGTGCGGTTTTCTGATCGCCTGCGGCTCTGACTACATTTTGGATATCCTGCCGAACTGATGCCATTTCGACGCGCACTGCCTCGATAGACTTACTCAGCGATTTAATTTCAGAAGGACGCATAGTGGATAGTATGAAACAGGAATACCACGAAGGCCCAGGGGCCTAGAAGCACTTCGAGACGGTTGCAAAGGCTGCTTTGAATGCGCCTAAGTCTACCGCTAAAAGGCCAGTTGCTTGAGGCGTACGCCAAAGAAAACCAACAAGGGCTAATGTTCCCGCTTGCCTCGCCTTTGTCGTTTCTTAGTGACGGAGCGCCGGGACCCACCCACGATGAGTACTTGGTCATGCGTGGGTTCCTAGCAACCAACCCTTACTTCGCCCCCGGCACCTTCTCCACCTTGCCACTCACCATCACAAACTTCACATCCTGCAGCACCTTCACATCCTTCAGCGGATCGCCCTCTACCGCGATCACATCGGCCCAGTGCCCCGGCGTTAATTCGCCGACCTTATCGCTCCATCCCATCAGGTCCGCCGCATTGATCGTCCCCGTCTGTATCCCCTGCAGCGGAGTCATCCCAAACTGGTTCACATACACATCGATCTCATGCGCGTTCAGCCCATGCGGATACACCGCCGCGTCCGTCCCCAGAGCCACCTTCACGCCTGCCTTGATCGCCTTGATCGCGTTCTGCTTCTCGACCGCGCTCACGTCCTTCATCTTCTGCTGATAGATCGCCGGCAGCTTCCCATACTGCTGCATCCAGTCGATCAGATAAGCCGTAGGCACCAGGTAAGTCCCATGAGCCTTCATCGCCGTGATCCCCGCATCATCCAGATACGAAGCATGCTCAATCGAATCCACACCCGCCTCGGTTGCCCACAGAATTCCCTGCGCCCCATGCGCATGAGCCGCCACCTTCCGCCCCAGCCGATGCGCGTCGTTCACAATCGCGACCATCTCTTCACGCGTGTACTGGCTCGCCTGCGGGTCGTCGCCCTTCGACAGCACCCCACCCGTCGCGCAGATCTTGATCAGGTCCGCGCCATACTTGATGTTCTGCCGAACTTTTTGCTGGACGGCAGCGATGCCGTCCGCGACTCCATCGCCCACCGCGTGATACTCGAACGGCAGCAGGTTGTCATCGCAGTGCCCGCCGGTAATTCCAAGCGGCGGTCCCGACACCTGCATGTGTGGCCCCGGAATCCTTCCCGCATTGATCTCATCCCTAAGCGCGACATCGGAGTAAGCTCCCGCACCCACATTCCTTACCGTCGTGAACCCGGCCTCCACCGTCACCTTCGCGTTCTCCACGCCGATGATGCCCTCCTTCGCCGGAGTCATCGTCAGCTCCCACACCGGGTCGAAGTTGTTCGCTCCTGTCAGGTGCGTATGCACGTCGATCAGCCCTGGCATCACCGTGTACTTCGTCAGGTCGATCACCGCGTCACTAGCCGCCGGAGTGATCGAAGCCGTATCCGCAATCGCCGTCACCTTGTCGCCGGTAACCACAATCGTCTTACCCGAAGCCTCTGCACCCGTCCTTACATCCAGCAGCTTCCCAGCCCGCACCAGAATCCTTCCCGGCGAAGGAGAAGCCGGCGTCTGAGCAGCCAGCGAACCCATCAAAACAATATGTAACGAAATAAGGAACAAATACTGCAACGAGAAAATCTTCATGATCGACACAGGCGGAACCTCACGGAGCAAGATGGGCGAAGCCGAAGCAACAAGAACCGGATGGCCCAGTCTACTGCGTGTTCATCGATTGCGTAAGCGGGGCTGCCCATCTTTCAATCAAGGCAAGCAAATGTATTTGTAACCAAAATCGGCACAAATCTCACTACCGCTTCACCCCAAGCGCGTCCAGAATCGCATCGAAGTCATGCAACTTCTTGTACTCGATGATCACCCGCCCACGACCCTCGTTATCCTCGATCTTTACCTTCAGCCCAACCGCCTGCTGGATCTGATTCTGGATCTCCTTCACATTCGGATCGAGCTCTGGGATCAGCTTCTGCTGTTTTTCCTTCGACTCCGGATTCAGAATCCCGTGAACATAAGTCTCCGTCTGACGCACCGACATTGACAGCCCAATCACCCGCAGTGCCGCCGACATCAGCCGATCCGGGTCTTCAATCGCGCTCAGAATCTTGGCATGGCCAAAGCTCAACTCGCCAGACTCGATCCTCTGCTGCACCGGCAGCGGCAGCTTGGTCAGCCGGATGTAGTTCGTCACCGTCGTCCGCGGCATACCCGTGCGCGTAGCCATGTCGTTCTGGTTCATCTTGAACTCTTCCGAGAGCCGCTTGTACGCCCGTGCCTGTTCCATCGGGTTCAGGTCGGCGCGCTGCAGGTTCTCGACGATGGTCATCTCCATCGCCTGCTCATCCGAGACTTCGCTCACGATCGCCGGAATCGTCAGCTTCGACGCCTCGAACGATGCCAGCCACCGCCGCTCGCCGGTGATGAGTTGGTACTTGCCCTCGCCCAGCGCCCGCACCACGATCGGCTGCACTACGCCGCTCGCCGCGATCGACGCTGCCAGCTCCTTCAGCTTCTCCGGATCGAAAGTAGTTCGTGTCTGGAAAGGATTCCGCGAGATCTTATCCAGCTCGATCTCGAGCGGCTTCCCGACGGGCGCAACCGCTACTACAGGAGCAGCCGTCTCTTCCGCCGCTTGAATTCTCGGTACCGCTGCAGGCTCGCGTCTCGGCAGCAGAGACTCCAGTCCCTTGCCCAACGCCCTGCGCTTTGGATCATTCACTATCGCCATATCTATCTCTCTCTTCCTCAGCTGATTGGGTGCCCCATCCATGGCTCGCCTTTGGCCATGGCTGGGATCCACCGCGGCCTATTTGTTGTAAGGCCAGAACTTCATCTCTTTTTTCGGAGTCGCATTGGACTTGCGTTCCTTCATCTTCGGGCTTTCGATGCCCTCGCGCGTCAGCACCTCGATGGCAAGCTCCTGGTACGCCTCCGCGCCACGAGACCGAGCGTCGTACATCGCCACCGGCTTGCCGTGGCTCGGAGCTTCGGCCAGCCTGATGTTCCGCGGAATCGTCGTCTTGAACAGCTTGTCGCCGAAGAAGCCCTTCAGGTTCTCGGTCACCTGCTGCGAGAGATTGGTGCGGTCGTCATACATCGTCAGCAGCACGCCTTCGAGCGACAATCCCGGATTGAACGCCTGCGCCACCCGATCCAGCGTGCTCATCAACTCCGAGATACCTTCGAGCGCGAAGTACTCCGCCTGCATCGGCACCAGCAGCCCATCAGCCGCCACCAGCGCATTCAGGGTCAAAAGGTCGAGCGCCGGCGGGCAGTCAAGCAGGATAAACGGATACTTCGTCCGCGCCGCCTCGATCGCATCGCGTAGCCGAAACTCGCGGCGTTCCTGATTGACCAGCTCAATATTGGCCCCGATGAGGTTCTTGCTTCCCGGCACCAGGTCCAGGTTCGGGACCTCCGTCGTCACCTTTACCTCGTCAAGTGGCTGCGCGCCCATCAGCAGATCGTAAATACTTGCCCGCTCCTCATCGCGGCCAAAGCCGAGCCCGCCGGTGGTGTTGGCCTGGGGGTCGCAGTCGATCAGCAGCGTCGGGAGCCCTTCCAGCGCAAAGGCTGCAGCAAGGTTAATCGCGGTGGTCGTCTTGCCCACGCCACCCTTCTGGTTGACGACGGCGATGACGCGCGCCTTGACGGCCGGCGCGTCCGATTTGGCACTGATTTGCTGCGTAGAACTCTCCGCAGGCTTTTCTGGGGTATCCGTAGCGTTCGACATGAATAAGTAAGCGTATCTAGCCGCATTCGGGCTGGCAAACGCTGCGGCTTGTGCAGAAGTGCCTTTGGCTGTGGAGAAGGTGTGGAACGCGGAAATCCCCGCTAAGCACGCCCGTTCCGGGGGAAGCCTGTGTGGAAAAGTATTTGCAGCCGGAGCCGTGCGCAAGGGTGCGTCGGCTGGATTCGAAAGGACTTTAGCATCCGCCTCGAAATTTCTCTCGAGAGGCAGGCCAATGTTCCACGTGGAACATTGAGCGTTCGATCATCCCGGACCCGTCATCCTGAGCGCAGCGGTTTGCGGTTTCATCGCGAACTGCGCAGCAGAAGGACCCTGAAGATGGTGGGTCAGCGATAGCTGATCAGATCTTTCAGCCACATCAAGTTCAATGTTCCACGTGGAACATTGCGACGTTCTCGCCCGAAAGCGTCGAATCGCATGGGCGATCCGGGCAATCTCGGGATCCTTCGACTGCGTCCGGCGCGAACAGCGCGCCAGACTCCGCTCAGGATGACGGGTAATAGGGCGGGTTTTGCGACGCGGGAAGAATGTTCCACGTGGAACATTGAGACGTTCTCGTCTGAAAGCGTCGAATCGCATGGGTGATCCGGGCAATCTTGTGGTTCTTCGACTGCGTCCGGCGCGAACAGCGCGCCAGAATCCGCTCAGGATGACGGGTAATAGGGCGGGTTTTGCGACGTGGGAAGAATGTTCCACGTGGAACATTGCCGTGTTACGACCTTTAGAGAGCGAAATCGCGGGCGATCAGGAGCAGTCGCAGATCCGCTTCACCCGGAAGGATGATCTCTCCTGTGAGCGAAAACTCTTGCAAAGACGGGGCTCCTTGCTTTCCCGAGGCGAGGATTGCCAATCGCCGAGATGCGCGAAGCGATGCCGCAGCGACGGCGGCATCCATGTTGTCGACCGCGCGCAGGGCCACCACGTCGAACGAGCGCGAGATGGGCATTGCCTCTACCCGGTTGGCCCAAACCTCGGTCTTCAAGCCCAGAGTGCGGACGACTTCGCGCAGGAAGGTAGCCTTCTTGTTCTGCGACTCGGCGAGTGTCACCTTGAGCTCGGGTCGGAGGAGTTGGATAGGAAGACCGGGAAAACCAGCGCCGGAGCCGAAGTCGAGCAGGGTGGAGCACTCGCCCAGGTGCTGGGCGGCGAAGAGGCTTTCACCGAAGTGGCGGCGAACGATCTCCTCGGGTTCGCGGATGGCGGTTAGATTAGTTCGGGCGTTCCACTTCAGAAGCAGTTCGAGATAAGTAGCTAGCTGGTCGTAAAGCGGGGCGGGTACTGCTGCATCGGGAGACAGGTAAGTGGCGACGAGTTCGGCGATCTGATTCGAACTGAGGGAGGATGCGGGCATGGACTCTCGAATCTGGTGAATGTTCCACGTGGAACATTGGCTTGCGGTGGGCCGGGAGGCTGGGCTGGGCCGGTTATGAACTGGATTGATTTTAGGGCACGGAGGTGGAGTTCGTTTCGGTTGGCGCCAAGGTGGAGAGGTGAGAAAGGACAATGTTCCACGTGGAACATTAAGCAGTTTTGACGCGAATTCGGATTGTTTTCGTTGATGATAAAGGGCTTAACGTGGAAACTCCGAGAATGTTCCACGTGGAACATCTGGTTTCTTTCCCCGAAATCCAACCATGGCCTTCATCTTGAGCGTAGCGAAAAATCCCGGGGGGAGGATCGAATTGCCATGGGTGCTGGGGAGCCTTTTGCCGCGAAAGTCGCAATGTTCCACGTGGAACATGTGGCATGTAAGGGCTTGCGACCTGGAACTTTGAGGCGAAAGGTTTGAGCGGTATGGCTATTGTGGCACCGTCGGGATCCTTCGCTACGCTCAAAATGAGGGCTTAATCAGAGGGGAAGGAATGGGTAGTTTCGCCGATGTTCCACGTGGAACATCGGCCTGCGGAGGCCAGGTTCCCGTAATGTTCCACGTGGAACATTACGGGCATCTGAGAAGAATTAGGCTACGGAGGTGCGGATGGTACGGGGAGTCCAGGCCGCGGCTTCAGCCACGAAGCGGGAAAAGATGGAGCGAGAGGCAGCGCTGATCTCGGTGCTGCGCTCGGGATGCCACTGCAGGCCGAGAACCCAGTGGGCGGTCGCGCCTTCTGTGGCCTGGCCACCTTCGACCGCCTCAATGACTCCATCCTGTGGGCAACGAGCCACGACGCGAAGGCCATCGCCGGGAATGCCTACGGCCTGATGGTGGCTGGAGTTGATGGGGAGGCGGAGGAAGTCTTCCTGCAAGGGAGCTTCATCCTGTGTGAGCAGGCTGCCGAGCATCGACTCCGGCGCGACCATGGCGGAGTGGGCGATGGCGACCGAACCGCCGGCAGCGTGATTGACTGGCATGACGGTCAGATCCTGAACCAGGGTGCCGCCGCGCCAGACATTCAGGATCTGGACGCCGAAGCAGAGGGCAAGGATGGGCTTATAGAGGTTGTGGGCGTCCTGGATGAGAAGTTCGTCCACATTTTCGCGGGCGTGGTCGGCATCGGCGGTGGCCTCGATGCGCTCGTGGCCGTACTTCTGAGGATTCACGTCGGCGGGGCTGCCGGGAAGGAGGATCGCCTGGCAGGTGTTGATGAGGTCGGCGATCTCGGATGGCGTGAGCGTGAGAGGGACTTCGACGGGCTCACCTCCGGCCTGCTGGACGGCAGCGGCGTACTGCGGCCAGGACTTCTGGTTGTATTCGAGGTCGTTACTGGTCGGTACGGGGATGGCGATGCGGGGCTTTGTCATGCTTGCTCGGGCTTCTTTCGGAGTTGGCGGCGGCGCCAAAAACAGATGCGGGGATTCTTCGCTTCGCTCAGAATGACGGCCTCGGTGAAATGGGGCTACTTCAAGGGCCTTCGATATTGATCGTACATCGTGGCGATGGCTTCGCGGACGCGGGCGGTGAGGGCGGCGGCGTCGCGGGTGGTGAGGCCGGTGGTGGGGATGGGATCGCCGATGACGGCCAGCAGGGGGCGCGGGGTGAGGTGGTAGGTGTGTATGGGAAGGAGCTCGTAGGTGCCGATGAGGGCGATGGGGACTACGGGAACGCCGGCTTTGATGGCCATGAAGGAGCCGCCGGAGAGGAAGTCCTGAATCTGGCCGGTGGCGGCTCGGCCGCCTTCGGGAAAGAGGACGAGAGGAGTGCCGGACTTGAGCGTGGCGACGCCGCGGCCGAGGCTGGCGATCATGGAGCGGTTGTCCTTCGAATCGACGGGCACCTGGCCCGAACGGTTGAGGTACCAGCCGATGAAGGGGACCTTCCAGAGGCCCTGCTTGGCGAGGATGCGGAACTGGAAGGGAAGCGTCGCGAAGAGGACGGGGGTGTCGTAGTAGCTGAGGTGGTTTGAGGCGTAGACGGCGGGACCGGGCTTGAGGCGCTCGAGGCCGACGGCGGTGACGGGCGACAAGGCGATGCGGAGCAGGGAGCGGGCCCAGAGGTGGGCGATGAAGTGTTGCTGGCGGCCGGATTTATCCCATAGGCCGCAGAGGAGCGAGATGCAGCCGAAGAAGGCAGTCGAAAACGCGACGAGGGGCGCGAGGAGGACGTAGGTGATGAGCCGGAAGGCGAGGCTCGCTTGTGGCGGCGAGGTCACGCCGGGACTTCCTCCGCGGTGGGTTCGAGGGCGAGGTCGCGGATGGCGCCTACGAGGTAGACGGAGCCGGTGGCGATGATGAGGCCGCCCGGAGGGGTGATGGCGCGGGCCTGGGCTAGAGCTCCGGCGAGGTGCGGGGCGGCGTGGGCGGGGATGTCGAGAGCGTGGGCGGCGGCCAGGAGGTCTTCGACGTTGGCGGCGCGCGGGTTGGCGATGGGGGCGAGGACGATGTGATCTTTCTCGCGACCCTCGCGGGGGCTGGAGTCGAATAGCGGGAAGAGGATGCGGGACATCTCGGTGAGGTCCTTGTCGCCGAGGCAGCTGAAGAGGAGGGTGCGGGGCTGGTCTTCAGGCAGGCGGGCGATGGCGGCGCGGAGGGTCCATGCGCCGGCGGGGTTGTGGGCTACGTCTAGGAGGAGGTTTGGGGGGAGGAATTCGAGACGGCCGGGCCAGCGGGTGTTGCGGATTCCCGCTTCGATGGCGTGGGTTTCTATTTTGTAACCTTTTAAGTTACTTATTTCGGGATTGTAACTTTTTTGGTTACGTAATGCGTTCGCGGTCGCGATGGCCAGGGCGATGTTGCGTTGCTGGTGGTGACCGGATAGGGGGGAGTCGACTTGTAACGGTTCGTTGTTGAGGGTGAGGATGTATTGGTTGCGGGGGAGAACAGACACAATTTGAGGCTGAAAGGTTCGAGCGTTCGGGGTCGCGTTGAGTCCCTCGGGGTCCTTCGACTCAGCGCTGCGCGCTTCGCTCAGGATGACGGCTTCGTCCAGGCGTGGCATCTGGGGGAGTTGGGAGGGGATGAAGTCGGCGGCGCTGATGGCTTGGAGGTTGAGGAGGGCGGCGGCTTCGCCGATGGCCTGGTTGGCTTCGGGGTGCTGGGGGAGGGTGATGAGAGTGCCGTTGGCGCGGAGGATGCCGGCCTTTTCGCGGGTGATCTCGGCGATGGTGTTGCCGAGGTACTCCTGGTGATCGAGGGCGATGTCGGTGATGACTGAGAGGAGGGGCTCGACGATGTTGGTGGCGTCGAGACGGCCGCCGAGGCCCACTTCGAGAATGGCAATGTCGACTTTTTCTTCGGCGAAGTACAGGAAGGCGAGGGCGGTGAGGACTTCGAAGAAGCTGGGGTGGTGGGGGAGTTTTTCTTCGGAGATTAAGGTGGCGGCGGTGTCGTCTACGCGGGAGAAGAGGCGGGCGAAGGTTTGGTCGGGGATTTCGGTGGGGTTCGTCGAGATGGGGATAGGGTTTACGTCCCACACCTCAGAGGCGAGATGTGGGGCACCCGCACCCGGCTCAAAGGTTTGAGCGGATTTGGTGGAGTCTGGTTCCTCGGGGTCCCTCGCTTCGCTCAGGATTACGGCTTTATTCTCTGTTGCGGCGGGGAGGATCTGCATGCGTTCGTTGACGCGGGAGAGGTGTGGGGAGGTGTAGAGGCCTGTTTTGTAGCCGGCGGCGGAGAGAATGCTCGCTAGCGTGGAGGCGGTGCTGCCCTTGCCATTGGTGCCGGCGATGAGAACGCTGGGGAAGGTGTTTTGGGGGTCGCCGAGAGCGGCTGAGAGGGTGCGCATGTGGGCGAGGTCCCACTTGCGGCGGGGTGCGGGCGTACCGTCGGGGAGCGGAGGCGCGGGGGCTAGTTCCTGACCGAGGGCGTAGAGCTGGTCGATCGCGTGAGTGTAGGCCTGGTCGGGAGTAGCGGTGTGGGACATGGGATTGATTTTATCTTGGCGGGCGGAGGACATGGGCAAGGACAAAAGCGGGTCCTTCAAGTGCGCGGCACGCTCCGCTCAGGATGACAAGGGTTTGGGTGAGTGGGATATAGAGACGGTTCGTGCTTCGCACGAATGTCCCACCCATGACCAAAAGCATGTCATGGATGGGGCACCCGAAGTTGTGGCGGCTGTCGATGTGTCGGGGAATCTGCATCAGAGGAAGTGGTCATTAAATAAGTTTGGGGGAGTGAGTCGCTATGAAGGCAGCAACGCTGGTTGGGATTGTTCTGATTATTTTGGGGATCGCCGGGTTTGCCCTGGGCGGCGTGAGCTTCACGCATGAGAAGAAGGATGTGGACCTGGGTCCGCTGCAGGTGTCGCATAAACAGACGAGCACGCTGCCGATCTCGCCGATTTTGAGTGTGGTGGCGCTGGTCGCGGGAGTTGGGCTAGTGGTCGTGGGTGCCAGAGGAAAGTAGTCTGGGCAGTCCTAATAAGAACTCGGTCTATCGCGACGAGTTCTTCGCGCCTCACAGAAGCAGAACTTTCGCTGAGGAGCGACGACCTACTTGATCGAATGAAATTAAAACAAGTCATGCCTAATGGGCGCCAAGAAATACTTACGGAACGTCGACGTCTGAAGATGGCGCAGTCGGCCCATGCTTACGTGCGGGGAAATACGATCAAGTTCTACGAGTGGCTTGATCGCGCGGGCAAGTCGAAGTCGCTTCCGGAGGGGCCGTCGATCTGGATCTGCGGTGACTGTCATATCGGTAATCTCGGTCCGGTGGCGAGCGCTGAAGGTAAGGTCGAGATTCAGATTCGCGATCTCGATCAGACCGTGATCGGAAACCCGGCGCACGACGTGATCCGGTTGAGCCTTTCGCTGGCCATGGCGGCACGCGGTTCCGACCTGCCGGGCGTGACGACGGCGCTGATGGTGGAGCAGGTCATACAGGGCTATCGGCATGCGCTTCTTGGCCGGGCGTCGAAGGTGAAGGAGTCCGACGTCATGCCGATCAAGCTGGTGATGCGCCAGGCGTTGAATCGAGAGTGGCGACATCTCGCTGAGGAGCGCATCGAGGACGTCAAGCCAACGATACCTTTGGGGGCGCGGTTCTGGGCTCTATCGAAGGCTGAGAGAGAAGAGATCGAGCGGCTGTTTGGTGAAGACGATGTGCGAAAGATGGCGACGTGCCTTAAGAGCCGGGACAACAAAGATAAGGTTGCGGTGCTCGATGCGGCCTATTGGATGAAGGGATGCAGCTCGCTCGGGCGACTGCGATTCGCTGTGCTGGCGGGGATTGGGAAGGGCAAGAGGCGAGACTTTTCTTTGATCGACATCAAGGAGGCGGTTAAGGCTGCGGCTCCTAGAGCGGCGAAGAGCGAGATGCCGCGTGGGAACGCAGAGCGAGTTGTGGCCGGGGCCAAGGCGCTGTCGCCGTTTCTCGGGAATCGTATGCTCGCTTCGCAGTTCATGGACAAGTCGGTCGTGTTGCGTGAGCTGATGCCGCAGGATCTGAAGTTTGAGATGGAGAGTCTTACGCAGGCTGAAGCGATTGCGGCTGCGAACTTGTTTGCCGGGGTGGTGGGACGGGCTCATGCTCGGCAGATGAACAGAGACACGCGTGGGAGATGGGCTGCGGAGTTGATGAAGACGCAGGGGAAGACGATCGATGCTCCTTCGTGGTTGTGGAGCAGTGTGGTGGATCTGGTGTCGGATCATGAGGCTGGATATCTGGAGCACTGCCGTTTGTTTGCTATGAAACGGGCGGGGTAGGTGGGAATTGGTCGGGGGCGGTTCGTGCTTCGCACGAATGTCCCACCCATGACCAAAGGCATGTCATGGATGGGGCACCCAAGTGGTGGCGCTTCGATAGGGTGGGTCTCTTTAGCTGTTGCGGCGGACGCAGAGGTTGTCGATGGCGTAGTCGATGAAGCGCTGTTCGAGGCGGACGGGTTGGCCTAAAAAGCGGCTGGTGGCTACGATCTGGTCGACGATGAAGCGGGGTTGGAAGGCGGCGAGAGGAAGGCCCTTTTCGTCGCGGATCTTGTGGACGACGCAGTGGAATTGCTCGTCGTCGATCTGAATGCCGTGCGGTTCCAGCTGGTTGTCGAAGATGCGGCGGAAGAGCTTGAGGTCGGGTGCGCCGATCTCGATCTTGTAGGGCAGGCGGCGAAGGAAGGCCGGGTCCATGAGGTCTTCGGGCTCGAGGTTGGTCGAGAAGATGACCAGCTCGTCGAAGGGGACGGAGAAGCTTTTGCCGGTGTGGAGCTTGAGGTAGTCGACGGCGCTTTCGAGCGGGACGATCCAGCGGTTGAGCAGCTTAGTGGGGCTGACGAGCTGGCGGCCGAAGTCGTCGATGACGAAGCAGCCGCCTAGCACCTTCATGTGCAGCGGGGCTTCGTAGATGTGGGAGATGTGGTCGTAGCTTAGCTCGAGCATCTCGAGGGTGAGCTCGCCGCCGGCGACGACGAAGGGGCGGCGGCAGGGGATCCAGCGGAGGTCGTAGGCTTCTTTGCGGAGGAGCGATGGGCCGTCGCCAGCGTCGAGGTCGGAGGCGGTTGCGTTGGGCCCGGTGCCGGGGATGTGGGCGTGGATGCTTGGGTCGTAGAAGGTGATGATCTGGCCATCGATGGTGACGGCGTAGGGGACGTAGATGACGTCGTTGAAGAGGCTGGCGAGGCGGAGGGCCGCTGAAGTTTTGCCGTTGCCGGGGGGGCCGTAGAGGAGCATGGCGCGACCGGCGTTGAGGGCAGGGCCGACCTGCTCGACGATGAGGTTGTCGAACTGGAGGTCGCGGAGGGCGTCGCGGACGCGGTCGATGGTGACGGTCTCGTTGGTGAGCTTCTGCAGGTTGACCTGGTAGGTGAAGTCTTCGAGGGAGACGGGAGCGGGGCCCATGTAGCGAAGTTGCTGGAGGGCGTCGAGGGTGTAGCGGCGGCCCTCGTCGGAGAGGGTGTAACTCATCTCCATGGCCGTGTCGGTGGGGCGGAGGCCGCGGGCGAGAAGGAAGCGGCGGTCGACGGCGGTCTTGACGAGCTCTTTGACGAGGGTTGCGGGGAGCTTGATGGCGTCGACGAACTGGCGGACGGACTCGAGCTGATTCTGGTGGATGAGCTTGAGAAGGAGGGTGAGGAGCTCTTTGGAGTCGATGCCGGTGGAGTCGAGGTCGCGGGGCTCGGCGGGCATGCGGTTGAGGAAGGCTTCGAGGGCGGCGTGGGTGACGGCGCCGAGGGCGACGAGGTGGTCGCCGAGACGGCCGCCCTGGCGGGCCTGGAGCTGGAGTGCCTGCGCGATCTGGCTGGAGGTTACCAGCTTCGCGCGGACGAGCAGATCGCCTAGCCTCATTCGAACGCTGATGGTGGCCCCCTTGCGACGAACATAGATGTCAGCCCGCAGCTAGTTGATGGTTGCATGCGTGGGGGTAATCGGAGGGGTGAAGGGATGGGACGGGGGTGGGACGGGGAGTGACGCTTCGGTGGGATGTTGGAGTCTGCTGGGGTGGTGATGTTGGTGGCGGCCCACCCATGGCCAAAGGCTTGCCATGGGTGGGGCACCCGCGTTCGTGCCAGCCACCGGAGTTGGCGGCGGACCCACTCATCGCTTGAGACAGAGGCGCGATGAATGGGGCACAGAATTTCTACTCCGCGCGGAGGGCTTTTACGGGGTTGATGGAGGCTGCTCGTTGGGCGGGGATGATGCTGGCTAAGAAGGCGCAGAGACTTAGGGCGAGGATAGAGCCGCCGAGGACTATGGGGTCCCAGCCTTTGACTTGGTAGAGCTGGGCGGAGATGAGTTTCGCGCAGCCGATCGAGGCGGGGATGCCGATCGCCAGGCCGATGAGGATTTGAAGGAAGACTCCGCGCAGGATGAGGCGGACGATGTTCAGGCGGTTTGCGCCGAGGGCCATGCGGACGCCGATCTCGCTGGTGCGGCGTTCGACCGTGTAGGCGGCTACTCCGTAGAGGCCGACGGCTGCCAGGACTAGGGCCAGGATGCCGAGGAGGCCGGTCATCTGGGCTACGGCTCGCTGCTGATCGAAGTTGGAGTCTACCTGGGCTTCGAGGGACTGCACGCTGAGGAGGGTGAAGTTGGGATCGACGTCGGCGAGGATGCGGCGGATCTGGGGTTCGAGGCCTTCCATGCTGCCGTGGACCTTGAGGATTGCGCCTTCGATGAAGTGGGTGCTGTCATCCATGGCCTGCATGAGCGGATGGTCGTACTGCACTCGCTGCGTGAGCGGGGCGAAGAAGATTGGTCTGACGGGACCGTTGCTGGCGGGGTCCTGGTACTTGGCATCGCGCACTACGCCGACAATCTGGTAGACCGCGTTGTACTTGGGAAGATCCAATCCGAAGAGAGTACCGAGAGGTTCTTCGCCGGGCTTGAAGAAGCGTTTTACGAAGGCTTCGCTCACAACGGCGACCTTCTGGGTCGAGGCGGTATCGTCGACCGTAATCGAACGTCCACGGAGAATCTTTTGACCGAGGGTCTCGAAATAGCCCGGGTTCACGTGGTCCCAGGATGTGCCTACGGGATCGTTCATGTTGGGCATACCGTGACCCTGGCGGATGACGATCTCTCCCCAATTGTCCTGCAGTGGCGTGTACTGGGCCAAGGCCGCACTCTCTACGCCGGGGAGGTGAGAGAGGCGGTCCTGGAGGTCGCGGTACATGGCGTCTAGCTTCGGCTGTGGGTAGGAGTTGTAAGGAGCGCTGAGGCTGATGGTGACGCGATGGTCGGTCTCGTAGCCGAAGTCCTGGTGCTGGAGTTTTTCGAGGCTGCGGGTGAGCAGGCCTGCTCCGGTGAGCAGGACGACGGAGAGCGTGGCCTGCAGGATGACGAGAGACTTCTGCGAGAGTGATGAGGAATCTTTGGTGCTGCGATTTGCGCCGCGCAGAGCTTCGGCGGGGTTGACGTGCGTTGCGAGCCAGGCTGGAGCCGTGCCGAAGAGAGCGCCGGTGAGGAGTGAGAGAAGGAAGGCGAAGCCTAAGACTGGCAGAGAGGGGGTGGCGTCGATGGGTACGTAGTGTGCCCCACGGAAGGCGAGGGCGACGATGATCTTTACGCCGAGGAAGGCTACGGCGAGGCCAAGCAGGCCTCCCATGATGGAGAGGACCAGGCTCTCGGTCAAAGATTGGCGGATGAGGCGTTGGCGTGAGCCTCCTAGGGCGAGGCGGACGGAGGTCTGGGTGCGACGCGATGCTCCGCGTGCGAGCAGGAGGTTGGCGATGTTGGCGCATGCGATGAGGAGAACGAGACTGCAGACGGCCAGCAGGATGTTGAGGCTGGCCGAGTAGTTGGCCTTCATCACGCCGACACCCGCGCCGGCGGGAACGACCTTGATGGTCTGCTTCGGCAGCTGGGACTTTATTCCATCCATCCACTCGGCGGGGAAGCCGCTTTCGTTGACGAGCCAGCCGCGCAGGAGGTTGGTGAGCTTGTCCGGGAGAGCGGCGGGGGAGGCTCCGGGTTTGAGGCGGCCGATGACTCGTACCCATGCGTTGAAGCGGTGCAGCATGGAGTTGCTTCCCGCCATGACGGTCTCCTGGTTGAGAGGGATCCAGATCGCTGGGGGATCGCTACGGAGGGTCTCGCCGAAGAAGCCGGGCGGGGTGATGCCGACGATGGTGAAGGGGTGGCCGTTGAGGATGAAGGTGGAGCCGATGATGTGGGGGTCGGAGCCGTACTCCTGCTGCCAAGTGCGGTAGCTGAGCATGGCTACGGGGGCGGAGTTGGGCTGGTCGTCGGAGGGGATGAGGGTGCGGCCGGTGAAGGCGCTGATGCCGAAGGTGGAGAAGTAGTTTCCGCTGACGTACTCGCCGCCAAGGGGCTTGGCGATGTGGTCGGTCTCGCCGCGGCGGGCGCTGAACCCAGTGCCTCCGGCCTGGAAGGCTGCGAGTTCTTCGAACTCGGGCGTGTTCTGCTGCATGCTGAGGTAGAAGCGGTAGGAGAACATGCCCCAGTTGTCCTGCGGGCTGCCTTCGACGCAGCAGTCCTGGCCGTCGCCGATGCGATAGAGCCGTGCGGGATCGACACCGGGCAGGGACTTCAGCATGACGGTGTGGATGAGCGAGAAGATGGCCGTGGTCGCGCCGATGCCCAGCGCCAGGGTGAGCATGGCGGTGAGGGTGAAGACGGGGGAGAGACGCATTTGGCGGATCGCGTAGGCGATGTCCTGGCGCAGGGTTTGCATGGGTGGCCCTCTGCGAGGGGGTACGGCGGGGCGGCGGGGATTGTTCCCTGAAGGCTTTAAAAACGTTCTGCTTGATTGAGTAGGGTGCGGAGGGGTGCAGGATTGACGGTGCTTAGTTTTCTGGGTGACGAGAAGCGCGTTACCGGGACTAAGCGCTGCTCAATGAGTGCATCGGCCTGCTGTCACCAGTCGTGGTGAATCGGTAAGAATTGCTGAATGCCTCTGAGATCCTCGATGAGCGTTCAGCATTTGTCCAATCTGGTTGCTCCGTCTGACTAGGCCTGGCGTGCGCGTTGCTTTCGCCTATAAGTTGAAACCTTCTCTCGATTCCCACACAGATGCATACTGCACCAGCGTCGAGATCCTTTCTTGCTGATGTCATAGAAATTGACGACGCATCTCTCGCACTTGCGAAGTCGATTCAGGGGTACATCCGTTAGAAGATGAGCTGCGGAATCAGCAAGCTCCCTCCACAGGTCCCTCGGAAAAACTGCCGGGTCGACATATGTCTGCCTCCGCGTGCCGGACCGGTTACTCACCAGGATGTAACGTTGCGGGTAGGCCAGCAGTTTCTTATTGAGTTCCTCTAGGAAGGCTGGCTCGGGATTCTTTCCGGATTCCAGCCGTAGAACCGTGGAACGTAGCTCTTCGCGGAAGACAAGCAGATCTTTCAGAAAGCGTCGGGCCGCCTTTGAATTCTGCCACGTTTGAGCGGTTCGATCTTTTCCAGCGCCCTTGGGCAGGCCTGCGGCTTCGAACCACCGGCTCAGCGATGCTGTATCCGGCAGCAGCTCTACGGGGCCTTCCTCGTTCACCAGGCGCGTGTTCAGGAAATCTAAAGCAAAATAATTCCCTACAAAGAGGAAGCCATCGATCCACTCTTCGGGTTGCTGTGCAGAAGTGCCCACATTCATCTCTCCTAAGCATAGGACGTAGACGCCATCGCTGGGGATTCTTTTGACGGCCAGCAGAGCGGAACCCCAGAACATCTGAAGGCCGTGTGCGAAGCGGCTCGCTGAGAGCACCCTCTTGTTGTCTTACTAAATTATTGACACCGTTATTGTAACTTTTAACGGTGTTGCGGACTCTATATACCTGAACGCAGAGACTTGTCCCCAAAGTTTTCGTCTTGCCACCCTAATCGAGAGAGATCCCATGACCCAGACTTATACCCCAGCCGTCCTCGCCAGCACCGTAACCCATAGCTCCATCACTGTAGATGGTCTCAACATTGCATATCGCGAAGCGGGTGATCCTTCAAGTCCGAAACTTGTCTTACTGCACGGCTGGCCTGCGTCCTCACATCAGTTCCGTGACCTGATTCCGGCGCTTGCCACCCGCTTTCATGTCATCGCACCCGACTACCCGGGATTCGGGAACAGCGACACGCCCGACCCAGCGACCTTCCCCTACACGTTCGACAAGCTGGCAGAGATCACAGAGGGTTTTTTGAAGGCGAAGGGCTTTGAGCGGTTCGGTCTCTACGTACAGGATTACGGCGGTCCCGTCGGCTTTCGCATCGTGACCAAGAATCCGAAGGCTCTGGAATGGCTCATCATCCAGAACACGAATGCTTACGAGGTTGGCTTCAGCGCAGCATGGGGCGGTTTGCGCAACGCTCTTTGGCTCGATCGTAGTGACGAAAATGAGAAGGGTGCCGCAGGTCTGCTGGAATTGGAGACAGTGAAGGCGACCTATCTGGGCGGCTCAACCAACCCGGCCCTGATAAGTCCTGATACCTGGAACATGGATTACTTCCACACGCTGCAGCGGCAGCATGGACGTCAACTCCAGCTGGATCTCTTTTACGACTACCGAAACAACGTCACGCTGTATCCCAAATGGCAGGCATTTCTAAAAGAACAGCAGCCGAAGACGATCATCTTCTGGGGTCAGGGAGACATCTTTTTCACCCCAGTGGGCGGAGAAGCCTACCTGCAGGAGTTGCCAAAAGCCGAGATGCACCGACTGGCTGCAGGCCACTTCGCGACGGAAGATTGTCTCGACTACATCGCGGAACATATTCATACATTCTACGAAAAGTTTATTGGCTAATTCGAATCTGGACCTTTCGATGATTTGTCGAGAGGCCCAGCTTCACGCAACGCTCTTGCAGTAGTACCGAATGTTCGTACCCTTTTGTGCGGATAGATGTTAAAGAACTCATGGAGGATTTGAATGAGCACACCAGAATCGACAGCAGCATCAACAAAGACCAACGTCGTTCACGAAGGCCCATCCGTAAGCATTCCAGCCAACGAGATCAACTTCGTTCAGACCGGTGTGAAAACGGCGAAGGGCGAACTCGAGGCAGGACCAGCCTACGGTGATTTCCAGAATGGTCGCCACGGAACGTTTGTGCGTATGCCGGCTGGTTTCAAGAGTCGGGTACACAGCCATACCGAAGACTATTTTGCTGCAGTTGTTGAAGGCATAGGGTCCAATCATCCGGCCGGTGGTGAAGCGGTGCCGCTGCCTGCCGGCTCTTACTGGTTCCAGCGTGGAGAGGAAGCGCACGTCACCGAGTGCCTTTCAGAGACGGATTGCCTCTTCTTTCTCGTTCAGCCCGGCAAGTTCGATTACGTCATCGAAGGTCCGGAAGAGAAGTAAACCCCACCCGGGAAGGCTGGTCGATAACGATGACAAGACAAGACGCGACGCGTCTTGTGGCGCGCAAACCGGCGAGTTATTGTGGCCCTGGCTACGAAGGTAGTTAGCTAATTCGAGTCTGACCCTCTCGATGAGTGATCGAGAGGGCCAGCTTGATTGATTCGAAATCTTAATCCTCGGTGAGTGCCAGATCGCCAATGCATTCACTGATCCGCCGTCAATGAGTGCATCGGCCTGTTGGCAGAAGTTGAGATATCACGGTCGCAGAAGTCCGTAGACACAATGTGACAGATGAGACCGCATTCGCATGGTCTCGAGGCGCACAGCGGCAAAGCTTGTGCTGCAACATTCCTCGTCCAAAATCAGAAACGCGTTGGGTCGTTTGAAAACGCTGGGTCGGTACCTGAAACCTGGACCGCTGCGGCAGGCCGATTACTTCGCAGGAAGCGTCGGCTCAACCACGCGCGAACGGGTTCGTCGTAAAGCTTGAGGCAAGCGTACCCGATCGCCACAGCTGTAACCCAGAGTAGAACGCCCCATCCCGCGCGCTCACCGAGACTACGCGGACTTTGCGTAATCCAACCGGTATAGATGTAGATCAGCGGATAGTGCGTCAGATAAAGCGGGTAGGAGAGGTCGCCTAACGTGCGGCAGAGCCGATTGGAAGCATCGGTGGCCTTGAGATTCCCAGCACCGACAGCAACGATCACCGGAAAGACAGCAATGATGCAGAAGGCTTCGTAGAGGCCGTTCATCCAAAGGTGGCTGGGCCCACCGAAGCGTGGCAGCGCAAAGCAGATAAGCAGGAGCACGCTGCAAAGATAAAAACCATGGCGTACATGGATGCGCTTGCCTGAGCGCATGAGCAGCATACCTGCGAGAAAAGGAAACAGCAGGCGCGCAAAACCGATGTGTAGTTGCGCACCGTTCAGCGCCCAGCCCCCGATGGCATCGCCCTCTCCGGTGACCAGCATGTGAATGAGCAGAATCGCAGAGAGGCCGGTGAGCACGCTCAGCCAGCGAGTCGAGATCTTACGTAGCCATACTGCATAAAGAATATTGGCGATGTACTCGAAGAAGAGAGACCACGCGGGCCCGTCAAGCGGGTGCATCTCGTCCCAGCCCCGTATGTCGAGTTGCGTAGGCAGCGGAAGAAGCGTGCAGCCAAACAGCATGACGGCGATCATCTTCCACGATGGGATGGCAGCGATCAGCGGAAAGGCCGGCCCTCGCTGGAAGTAAAAGAGCGCGCCACCGATCAAGCTGCCCATCACGATCATCGGCTGCAGACGGATAAGGCGACGTTTGTAGAAATCCCACTGGCTCATGCGGGGCCAGCGGTCGTCGTAGGCGTAAGCCACTACAAAGCCGGAGAGCAGGAAGAAGAAGTCAACCGCAAGATATCCATGATTGATGATCTGGTTGAAACGAATGCCACGGTCGTTCGGTTCCAGGGTGTGGAAGGCAACGACGAGCAGGGCGGCCACCCCGCGCAAGCCGTCCAGAACTTCATAGTGATTTTTCGACTGGGGACTGACGGAAAGACCGGAGGCAGTTGTCATGACGGTGGTACCACTATATTGCGCTTAAGACGGGATTGGCCATCGCGGCCTTTGTGCTGCGAAACCAGAGTGAAGTGAACCAGGTTGGGCTCTTTCGGCCCCGGTCCCAATAGGCCTCTTTGAACAGGTGCGAAATCGCCAATGCACTCACCGTCACCGGATCAGTCCCGGCAAGTGCGGGTTATCTTTACCGAGTCCAACTCCAACTGACGACAAGGCCTAATCACCCGGCGAAGCTAAGTTGCGGGTTTTTATTCTGGATCGGCTGCGGTGTGAGTGCGCTTGCCAAGTAGATCGATCTGGCCGGTCATTACGTGGGCGTGCAGGCGATACTCGCCGCCTGCGTCTTGCTTGTGAAAGTCGCGGAAGAATCCGCCCTTGTTTGCGCCGTAGACCTGAGCGTTTACCTGGCCGATTCCAACGGAGACATCTACTTTCCTGTAGTTCCAGGTGTGAGTCGAGGAGATCGTAATCTGTCCTGCTTTGAGTTCGATGTCCTTGTCGCCTACGACGTCCTCCACGGTCACTTGTCCGGCTGGCATCTGAAGTTCGAGATTCGTTTTGTGTGGGACCTCGATGCGGATCTGCACGCCGTTGTGTTCGAGGCGGACGCCGGTGATGGTGAGCCTGGTGTGAGAGGGCGTGCCGGAGAGTTGGAGATGGGTGCGCATGGCGTAGTCGGTGTCGTGTTCCGCGGAGTCGGGCTTGCAGGTGACGTGGATCGTCTCCTTCTCTGTGGCGGCGTCGGTGGGGACGATCTCGATGCCTGCGGGACGCGAGTCGATGGTCAGGAGTGCGCCTGAGTGGAGGGCGGCGTCGAGCGACTGGCCGCATGGGATGGTCGGCTGGGAGAAGCAGGCGCATGTCGACAGGAACAGGGAAGTTAAGGTGACGATGACCTTGCGCGGGGTTTGCATGGGAGATGGCCTCTGCGAGTGGATACGCTGAGAGGGTGGGGATGGTTCCGGTGTGTCTTTGGGGTTCCGTGGCGGACCCACCCATGGCCAAAAGCTTGCCATGGGTGGGGCACCCGGCACCCGGCACCCGGCTGAGGCTTGAGCTGGTGGCAATGTGAGCGAGGCGAACTTTGATCAAGCCAGCAAGTAGGCTGTCACTTCCCGTGCCAAAAGGTCTGGCGCGGTGTACATAGCGTCGTGCTGTTGGCCGGGGAGTACGGTGACATCTCTGTGAAGGGCTTCGGCTACGGTCCGAACGCTAGTGTCCATGGGTTTGGGGCTGTCGCTCCCAAGGAAAAACCTCATCGGTGTTTTGAGCTGCGCGAAGGAGGCCGGGTCGAAATGATATTGGCGTACGGCCGTTATCTCACGGCAGACCGTTGGAGCCAGCTTGACCCGCTGCGGCCAGGAAGGGTCATTGCGAAACTTCGCGATGACGGTTGGAGACAAGCGTGCGTAATCGGTGAAGAAGGTTACGAGAGCCGCCTCATTGTCTCCAGCGGCAATCGCATCGCAGACAGCTTGCGGCGACCGGCTGACCATGCCCCCGGGTACAGGCATGGGCGGCTCGTAAAGGACAGCCCGCTTAAAACGGTTGCTGCGCTTCAATGCTTCCAGGGTTACGATCCCGCCGAAGGAGTGACCGAGCACGAAGACTGGTTCAGGAAGTTGTGCAGCGACCTGAGCGACATCGTCGGCTTCACGCTCGAGCGAGTAGGCTGCGGCGTCCGTGCTATCTCCATGGCCGCGTCGGTCCATGGCGTAGGTGTGGAACTGGGACTGGAGCAGCGGCGTCACGCGCGCCCACGCCTTGCGAAAACTTCCCGCGCCATGGACGAAGAGCAGGCTTGGGCCGGTCCCTCCCTCTTCTAGGGCAATCGAGGTTCCGTCCGACACCTTCAGCCGGAGGAGTCCAGTGGAAGCGTTGTTGACCGGCCCGGCTGCGGCACGAACGGTTCGGGTGACAGCAAGTGCTGCGAGCCCCGCGAGGAATTGACGCCTGTCCATATTGTGGTCCCTTTCCCTTTCGCCACTCTAGACATCTTCACCAAACTTGCACAGTATAGGCTGAGTTCCTCCGAGTTCAGCGTAATCCGGTCATCGATAGCGTCAGTTTAGGTATCGGCTAATTTTTTGGCGGTCCCACGCATCGCTTGAAACAGAGGCGCGATGCATGGGGCACAGATGAGATTGAACGAGGCGGTTCTCCTGAGTCAGAAGAAGTAGATGGGCCCGCCCATGGCCAAGGGCGGGCCATGAGTCAGGCACCCGGCAGAGCCGACAGCCCGCTATCGATAAGATGAACGGTAAGTTGGGGTGTGCGATGGAGAGGCAAGAACTCTACGAATACATGAGGCGTCAGCGATATGGTGTCCTATCAAGCGTATCTACTGACGGAACTCCGCAGTCCGCGCTTGTTGGAGTAGCGATCACGCCGGAACTGGACATCGTATTCGATACGCTCAAGACCTCACGTAAGTATCCCAATCTGCTTCAAGATCCTCGATGTTCGTTTGTCCTCGGCTGGCATGGAGAACAGACGGTACAGCTCGAAGGCGTCGCAGAGCAACCTATCGGAGACGAGCTTCTACGGTTACAAGCTATCTACTTCGAAACATGGCCTGACGGTGCCGCTCGTGCGCACTGGACGGGGATAGTCTGGCTGGTAGTGCGTACGAGATGGCTGCGTTATAGCGACTACAACTTCGACCCGCCGCGCGTATGGGAATCAAAAATCGGCGATCAAGTCTAAGGCCCTTGCGAATGGGGAACTCACCCGATATGCGTCCTGGGAAGCCGGCTTATCTTTACCGACCCAGCTTCAACTGACGGCAAGCTGGGGCCGCAGGGTGATGGACTACCTGGCTTGCCAGATCGTGGGATGGGCTTCGATGAACTCCACCATCTTGGAGCTGATGGTTTTATCGTCGGCAACGGAGGGGTGAGAGTCGCAGCCGGTGAAGGTGAGTTGGTCGAAGGAGATGAAGGTGATCTTCTGTTCGCCGGAGGACTTCATCTTATCGACGACATGTTGACCCTCGGTGGCGATCTCGCCACGGGCGAGGTTGGTGGCCCAGACGATGAGGTAGGCGTTGGGGTTCTTTGCGCGGAGACTCTGGAGGAACTGCATGTAGGTTTGCTCGAAGTCGGCGTGAAGATCTTCGCGGGTCTTCCACTTTTCGTCAGGCTTGAGGCCGGTCGTGAAGTCGTTGGTGCCGAGGCTGACGACGATCACCTGCGGGTGCCAGTTGGGGTCGCTGTAGGGCTGCTGCTTGTCGAGGAGGAGATACGGATAGGCGACGGGGACGAGGTCTCCGGGATTGCCGTGATAGTTGCGGACGACGCCGCGGCCGGAGATGGCGTTGACCTGGTAGTCGGCGTGGAAGTGGGCGGCGGTGAGGGGGCCGGAGGCCTGGGTGTCATCGGTGGCGGCATAGACACCGCCGGGGAGAGCGTTGCAGTCGTGCTGAGGCGAGGTGTTGCCGTAGCCGACGGTGAAGGAGTCGCCGATGAACTCCATCTGGCGAGAGTGCCTGGCTGGGGGCAGCTCTCTTTCGTCAACGGGGATGGAGAAGCCGCCGAAGTGCTGGGGCATGGAGGCGCTTTCGGTGGCGATGTAGAGGGTGGCGGAGTGGCGGGAGTTCGAGAGGCCGGAGACGCGATAGAGGCCGGGCTGAGGGGTGGCGAGGATTAGCGGCGGCTGATTGTCGATGGCCAGGTGGAGGACCTCTCTCGAGACTCCGACGGTGAAGTAGAGCGTGGTGCCCTGGAAGGCGGTGTTGAAGTAGGCGCCGGGCCACTGGGTGACGTAGTCCGGTGTTGCGCCGGAGGAGATGGAGACGCGGCTGGGGGTGGAGAGAGCGAGGAGCTTGAGGGCTGGCGGCTGGGTGACCTTTTCTATTTGGGAGGAGGTTGTAGGAGGGATGTAGGTGGTTTGAGGAGATGGTGTTTGGGCCGATGCGCTGAGGGAGGTTGCGAGGAGAGCTGCGATGGTTCGCTGGAGTGAGATCGTCACCATGGTAGGAAAAGTGTAGCTGAGGGCAGGTCGGGCCGCAGGTGTAGAAAGCGTGGTGCTATACCTCCTACATAGCTGAATTTCAGGGAGCGATTCGATGATGAAGCGGTTTGGAGTGGTGGCATTGCTGCTGGTGGCGCAGGTGGCGTTCGGACTGGAGTCGGTGCCGAAGGGGGAGTATCACGATCGTCGGGTGAAGCTGGGGGCGATGCTGAAGGGCGGCGCGGCGGTGGTGTTTGCGGCGCATGAGCCGGCGATGGAGTACCAGGACTACAGGCAGGATGAGGACTTCTATTACCTGACGGGATCGAATGAGCCGGCGGGGGCGTTGGTGGTGATTGGCGCGGGGCCGGCTGCGGTGACTCGGCTGGGGACGCCGGTGCCGGCGCATGCTTATCGCGAGATTCTGTTTCTGCCGATGCGCAACCCGGTGCTCGAAAAGTATACGGGTGAGAAGCTGGATGCGGCGAGCCCGGGGGCGGCGGAGAAGCTGGGTGTCGATGCGGTGATGCCGTTGTCGCAATTGCCTGCGGTGTTAGGGGCGTTTGTGCAGGAAGATCCTCGGCGGGTGAGGACGGTGTGGACTCAGGTGGGTAACGACCCGCAGGGCGAGCAGGCGCGCGGGGCGATGCGATTCGCGGCGAATGTGCTGGGGGCGGAGGAATTGCAGGTGTCGCCGCAGGATGTGACCGCGCTGACGACAACGTTGCGGATGGTGAAGTCGGCGGCGGAGATTGAGTTGATCCGAAAGGCTACCGATGCTTCGATCGCGTCGCAACTAGCGGGGATGCGTGCGATCAAGCCCGGCGTGCGGGAGAGGACGGTTGCGGGTGTCGAGGTCGCGAAGATGATGGAGGGCGGATGCGAGCGGGTGAGCTATCCGTCGATTGTGGGATCGGGATTCAATTCGACGGTCCTGCATTACTCGGCGAATGAACGGGTGATGGAGAAGGGCGATGTGGTGGTGATCGATGCTGCCGGTGAGTACTCGATGTATGCGAGTGATTTGACGCGGACGATGCCGGTAGGTGGTAAGTTTACGGCGCGACAGCGGGAGATCTACGACATCGTGCTGGGGGCGCAGAATGCGGCGAGAGCGGCGTTTGTGGCGGGTAAGTCGAAGATGGGGAACGTGAGCCAGAGGGGGGCGGATGCTCCGGCGGACCTGCTGGACAAGGTTGCGTATGACTACATCAATACGCATGGCAAGGACCTCCATGGCGAGCCGCTGGGGAAGTACTTCGTGCATGGGCTTGGGCATGGGGTCGGGATCGATGTGCATGACCCGGCGGATTACAGCAAACCATTTGATGTGGGGTCGGTGTTCACGATCGAGCCGGGGATCTATATCCCGGAGGAGAAGATCGGGGTGCGGATCGAAGATACGTTTTATGTGGATGCTTCGGGGAAGTTGATTGATTTTGCGGAGAAGCTGCCGCATACGGCAGATGAGGTTGAGGCGGCTATGCGGTAGGGTTCGTGGCGGCCCACCCATGGCCAAAGGCTTGCCATGGGTGGGCACCCGAGTCTTACTTTGCGCTGGGCCAGGTGGTGTTGGGTTCGCCTTGGCGGACGGCGTAGGCGATCAGGAATTTTATGGGTTCGGTTTGGCTGGCGTTCCGGCTGACGCGGTGGTGGCTGGCTCGGTCGGAGAAGCTCTGGCCGGCGGTGAAGGTCTCTTCGGGATCGTCGTCGAAGGCAGAGATGATGGCGCCTTCGAGGACCATGCCGACGCCGGGGACGGGATGCGAGTGGTTGCTGGCGTCGGCCCCGGGTGGGTAGGTGATGAGGAAGAGACGCATCTCCCAGCCGGGTAGGCCGTCGATGGGCGTGGTTTGGAGGAGTTCGCGGGTGACTTCGGGCATGGTGGGTATTTTGGCATAACGGGCTTGATTCGGGTGTTTCGTGGGTGAAAGCTTCGGGCGGTTGTGGTGATTCAAGCGGGGTGGCGGGTCCTTCGCTGCGCTCAGGATAACGGCAGAAACTAGCAACGACAAGAGCAACGGCAACGGCAACGGCAACGGCAATGGCAACGGCAACGGCCACAACAGATCCTCCGCCTCCGGCGAAGGATGACAAGTCTTTGCGGGTTGAGGATTCCTATTGCTTTCCCATAGGGAATGTGATTTTATTCCTATGGTTAGGCAATAGGAGACTCTATGGGTGCGAAAGATCGGGCGGATGTATGGCAGGGGACTTTGGCTTTGATGGTGCTGAAGACTATCGAGGCGATGGGGTCGCTGCATGGGTATGGGATCGCTCGGCGGATTGAGCAGACCAGTGGGGACGTGCTGGAGTTGAACTATGGGACGCTCTATCCGGCTCTGCTGAAGCTGGAGCAGGAGGGCGCGATTGCGGCTGAGTGGGGCGTCTCGGAGAATAATCGCAAGGCTAAGTTCTATTCGCTGACTCGGGCGGGGCGGAAGCAGCTGGCGCGCGAGGCGAAGAACTGGGAACAGACTACGGCTATTCTGGCACGGTTTCTTGCTCCGGATGAGGCGGTATGAGAGGGCTGGGGAAGTTTGTACATCCCACCCATGGCCAAAGGCGAGCCATGGATGGGGCACCCGGGTTTTGGGGGAGACCCACTCATCGCGCGAGACAAAGGCGCGATGAATGGGGCACATGGTGGTGGCGCATGGTGAGAGAGTCCCACCCATGGCCGAAGGCTAGCCATGGGTGGGGCACCCGATTTTGTGGCGAATTGATCCCACATCTCAGAGGCGAGATGTGGGGCACCCGGTTTGTCGGGGGTGAGGCGGTATGAGATGGGTGCGGGTTTTGCTGCGGCGGGTGGCGGGGATCGTGCCTAGTGGGCGGCGCGAGTTGGAGATGCGTGCGGAGATTGAGAGCCACCTTGTGATGCATATCGATGACAACGTGCGGGCGGGGATGGATGCGCGTGAGGCTCGGCGGCAGGCGATTTTGAAGTTGGGAGGAGTCGAGATGACGAAGCAGGCTTATCGCGAACAGAGTACGTTGCCGTTTCTTGAGACGCTGATGCAGGACCTGCGATTCGCTGCGCGGCAGTTGCGGCGGAGCCCGGGGTTTGCCGTGACGGCGGTGGCGATGCTGGCGTTGGGGATGGCGGCGAGCGTGGCTATCTTTGCGTTTGTCGATGCGGCGTTGATTCAGCCGCTGCCTTATCGGCAGCCTACGCAGCTGGTCGATGTGACGGAGACGATCGCGATGATGGGGCGGGCGAATCTTTCTTACATGGATTACGTGGACTGGAAGCGGGACAACAAGGTGTTCAGCTCGTTCGCGGCTTATACGGGGACGGGGGCGTTGCTGCCGACCGATAAGGGATCGGAGGTGGTCACGGGGATGAGGGTGACGGATGGGTTCTTTCGGACGCTGGGAGTTGTGCCGGTGGTGGGGCGTGACTTCTATGCGGGAGAAGACCAGCCGGGGGCGGCGAAGAGTGTGATCCTGAGCTATCCGGCTTGGCAGCGGAGGTATGCGGGAAGCAGAGACGTGATTGGAAAGACGGTTGAGCTTAGCGGCGTTCCGATGACGATTGTGGGCGTGCTGCCGGAGAGCTTTCAATTCATTCGCAGGAACAATGCGGAGTTCTGGGAGGTGCTGCAGCAGAGCAAGGGGTGTGAGGACCGACGGAGTTGCCACAACCTGATCGGCGTGGCGCGGGTGAAGGATGGCGTGACGGTTGCGGCGGCGCAGGCGGAGATGGAGACGATTGCCGATCGGCTGGAGGGGCAGTATCCGGACTCGAATCGGGGGCAGAAGGCGAGCGTGATTCCGCTGTCGGAGGCGTTTATTGGGGACATGCGGCCGATCCTGCTGACGTTGCTTGGAGGGGCTGGATTGCTGCTGTTGATTGCTTGCGTGAATGTGTCGAGTTTGTTGCTGGTGCGGTCGGAGAGCCGGCGGCGGGAGATTGCTGTGCGTGGGGCGCTGGGGGCATCGCGAGGGCGGCTGTCGCGGCAGTTCATCACCGAGGCGTTGTTGCTGGTCGGTGCCGGTAGCGTGATTGGGCTGGTTGCGGCGCTGGGGGCGATGAAGCTTTTGTTGCATCTGCTGTCGAAGGACATGCTGGTGCGGATGCCGTACCTGAATGGGCTGGGTGCGAATCTGCATGTGATGTTGTTTGCCGGTGGGGTGGCTCTGATGGCGGCGGTGGTGTTCTCCGTGACGCCGATGTTGCGGCTTGCAGGCGTGAATGTGCGCGAGGGGCTGGCGGAGGGATCGCGCGGATCGGCGGGAGTATTGTGGCGGCGGCTGGGATCGCATTTAGTGGTGGTGGAGCTGGCGATTGCGGTGGTGCTGCTGGTGGGCGCGGGGTTGCTGGCGAAGAGCTTCTACAAGCTGCTGAATGTGGAGATGGGATTTGTGCCGGACCACCTGGCGACGATCTCCGTGGCAATGCCGGACCTGCAGTATGCGGATGGGGTGAAGCAGACGGCGCTGATGAAGCGAGTGGTGGATGAAGTCTCCGCGCAGCCGGGAGTGAAGGCGGCGGGAACGACGAGTGTCCTGCCTTTGAGCGGGAATGGGAATACGGATTGGATTCGGTTTGTGGGGCGGCCGTATGACGGGAAGCATATCGAGGTGAATGAGCGCGAGGTGAGTCCGGGATTCTTCGCGGCGTTGGGAACGCGGCTGTTGCGGGGGCGGCACTTCAACGATGCGGACGATGTTTCGAAGCCGAAGGTGGTGATGGTGAACGAGGCGTTTGCGAAGAAGTACTATCCGGGCGAGGATCCGATTGGGAAGGTGTTTGGCGGCACGGGGCTCGACCCAAAGACGTTGCGGACGATTGTGGGAGTTGTGGAGGATGTGCGGGAGGCGTCGCTCGATACGGAGACGTGGGCTACGGAGTATGAGCCTTTTGCGCAGAGTCCCGATTCTTACTTCAGCCTGGTGGTGCGGACTTCTCAGGATGAGACGGGAATGATGCCTTCGATTGTGGCGGCCATTCACAGGATCGATCCGGCGCTGGGAACGGCGGACGAGGCGACGATGGGGGCGCGGATCAATGACTCGGAGACGGCGTATCTGCACCGGTCGTCGGCGTGGCTGGTGGGTGGATTTGCGGTGCTGGCTCTGGTGCTGAGCGTGGTGGGGCTGTATGGGGTGATTGCTTACTCGGTGAGCCAGAGGACGCGGGAGATTGGGGTGAGGATGGCGCTGGGGGCGCAGCGCGGCAGTGTTTATGGGCTGATTCTGCGCGAGGCTGGGTGGCTTGCGGGTTGGGGGATTGTGGCGGGGCTGGGGTGCGCGGTGGGAGCGGCGATGCTGATGCGATCGTTGTTGTTTGGGACGGCGGCGTGGGATGTGGGGACGCTGGGAAGTGTGGCGACGGTGTTGGGGGTGTCGGCTATGGTGGCTAGTTATCTGCCGGCTAGGCGGGCGGCGATGGTTAACCCGGTGGAGGCTTTGCGGGCGGAGTAAAGGCGGTTCGTGCTTTGCACGAATGTCCCACCCATGGCCAAGTGCGAGCCATGGGTGGGGCACCCGATTGGTGGCGGAAAGGTTCGAGCGGTTGTGCGGGGTGCGGGAGGGGTGGCGGGTCCTTCGCTTCGCTCAGGATGACGGCAAAAACTGCAACTGCAACTGCAATTGCAACGGCACAGCAGGGCAACGGCAACAGCAGGTCCTTCGACTGCGTCCCTCGCGGTGAAGCGCTGCGAGGGACTTCGCTCAGGATGACGGGGTTTGGGGAGTGGAGAAGAGCGGCTCGTGCTTTGCACGAATGTCCCACCCGTGGCCAAAGGCGAGCCACGGATGGGGCACCCGGATTTTCTCGCTGGGTGAGGCCTATAGGCATCTTGCGTCGTATTGCGGATTGCGATATAAATATTGCGATTCGTAATACGAGGGTTAGACGCAGTGAAGCTGGCGGACAAGGTTCGGTATCTGAGAGAGGTTGAGGGGTCGCTGCGCGGGTTGGGGCGGGCGATGACGCAGCAGGAGCTTTTGAAGGCGATTGCGGCGGAGACGAAGGGTAAGGGGTTGTCGCAATCTTATCTTTCGCAGCTGGAGTCGGGCTCGCGGCCGCATTTGACCAACACGACGCGGCTGCTGCTGGCGAAGTTCTTCAAGGTGCATCCGGGATATCTGGTGGAGGACCCGGAGGACTTTCAGGCGGAGCTGCGGACGGCGGAGATCATCGAGGACAAGCTGGATCTTTGGCTGGTCGGCGGGGCGGAGAGGTT
Source organism: Granulicella aggregans (assembly GCF_014203275.1). Classification (GTDB taxonomy): domain Bacteria; phylum Acidobacteriota; class Terriglobia; order Terriglobales; family Acidobacteriaceae; genus Edaphobacter. The sequence continues at coordinate 27,196 of NZ_JACHIP010000004.1, read as the reverse complement.
TGGGCGGAAAGATCCCGAGCTTTGCAGGGCTTTGCTAGCGGTGTCGCAGCATGCGGATTCGCGGCGGTGCTTGTTGCTGCTGGAGGCGGTGTTGAAGACGCCGGCGCTGGTGGAGAGGCTGGGGGCTGCGCTGGGGCTTGATGGGACTTCGGTTGTGGCCGAGTCCGATAGCAAGAAGGCTGGGAAGAAAGACCGTAAAAAGGGCGGCAAGAAGGACTCACGGAAAGAGGACAAGAAGTGACCACTGTTTATCTGGTGTGTTTTGTGTTGGGGCTGGTGATGAGTGTTCTGGCGATGTTTACCGGGCTGGGACGGGTGCATGTGGGGCATATCCACTTTGGACATGGGCATGTTCCTACCCATACGCATGGTTCGGGGAATATGTCGGTGCTGAATGGGTTTACGCTTCCTGCGTTTCTCTGCTGGTTTGGTGGCGTGGGATACCTGCTGCGGTCGCATACTGGGCTGTTTGGAGTGCTGGTGATGTTGATTGCGGCGGTGTCTGGAATTGGTGGGGCGGCGGTGATCTACGGCGTGCTGTTCAAGGTGCTGCTACCGCGGGAAAGGGTCTTGACGGCGGAGGAGACGCGGATGGATGGCGTGGTAGCTCGGGTGTCGGATGAGATACGCGCGGATGGCGGGCTGGGGGAGATTCTGTTCTCGCAGACGGGAGCGCGGAGGAGTGCTGCGGCCAGGAGTGAGACGGGAGAGGCGATCGAGCGGGGGACCGAGGTGGTGGTGTTGGGGTATGCGAAGGGAGTGGCTACGGTGAGCCGGTTGGATGATGTTTGAGGTTGGTGGCGGACCCACCCATGGCCAGAAGCGAGCCATGGGTGGGGCACCCGGTACACGGCGGAGGAGACGCGGATGGATGGCGTGGTGGCTCGGGTGTCGGATGAGATACGCGCGGATGGCGGGCTGGGGGAGATTCTGTTCTCGCAGACCGGCGCGCGGAGGAGTGCGGCGGCCCGGAGTGAGACGGGAGAGGCGATTGAGCGAGGGGCCGAGGTGGTGGTGTTGGGGTATGCGAAGGGAGTGGCTACGGTGAGCCGGTTGGATGATGTTTGAGGTTGGTGGCGGACCCACCCATGGCCAGAAGCGAGCCATGGGTGGGGCACCCGGTACGAGTTGGTGGCCGGAAAGGTTTGAGCGGGTGTGGTGATGTGAGCGGTCTCGGGGTCCTTCGACTCCGCGCTTTGCGCTCCGCTCAGGATGACGGATTTCTCACGGTTTGAAGAGTAAACAAGGTTTGGAGAGAGGACAAAGGGAGTTTTATGGAGACGTCGGTGATGACAACGGTAATTGTGGGTGGGTTGGTAGTTGCGCTTCTGGCTTTGTTGATTGCGCTGGCTCGGATGTTTCGCAAGGCCGGGCCGAATCAGGCCATTATTGTTTACGGATTTCGTGCGCCTCGGGTGATCAAGTCGGGCGGCGCGGTGATCTTTCCGGTGGTCGAGACGTATCGCGAGTTGACGCTGGAGCTGATGAGCTTCGACGTCGCTCCGCAGCAGGACCTTTATACGAAGCAGGGCGTGGCGGTCACGGTCGAGGCGGTCGCGCAGATCAAGGTGCGGAGCGATAACGAGTCGATTCTGACGGCGGCGGAGCAGTTCCTTTCGAAGACTCCGGACCAGCGCGAGGGGTTGATTCGGCTGGTGATGGAAGGGCATCTGCGCGGGATCATTGGGCAACTCACCGTCGAGCAGATTGTGAAGGAGCCGGAGATGGTCGCCGAACGGATGCGGGCGACTTGCATGGATGACATGTCGAAGATGGGGCTCGAGGTGGTGAGCTTCACGATTCGCGAGGTGCGCGACAAGAACGAGTACATCACCAACATGGGACGGCCGGATGTGGCGCGGATCAAGCGCGACGCGGAGATTGCGGCGGCTGAGGCGGAGCGTGATACGGCGATCCGTCGGGCGAACGCTCTGCGCGAGGCGGCGATTGCGAAGGCGGCTTCGGATCAGGATCGGGTGATCGCGGAGACGGCTTCATTAGGTAAGCAGGCGGAGGCGCAGAGGGACCTTGCGATCCAGAAGGCGCAGTATACGGAGCAGTCGCGGCGGCAGGAGGCGAATGCAGATAAAGCCTATGAGTTGCAGACGAATGTGATGCAGCAGCAGGTTGTGGCCGAGCAGGTGAAGATCCTGCAGATCGAGAAAGAGCAGCAGATCAAGGTGCAGGACGCTGAGATTCTGCGGCATGAGAAGGAGCTGATCTCGACGGTGCTAAAGGGGTCGGAGATTGAGTCGCGGCGGATACAGAATATTGCTGCGGCGGAGAAGGCTCGGTTGACCATTGAGGCTGAGGGTCGGGCGGCTGCTGCCCGGGTACAGGGCGAAGCGCAGGCGGCGATTACCAGGCTGCAGGGTTCGGCTGAGGCGGACATCATCTTCAGCAAGGGTGAGGCCGAGGCGAAGGCGATGAATGTGAAGGCCGAGGCTTACCAGGAGTGGTCGCAGGCTGCGGTTGTGGACAAGATCATCTCGAACATGGCTGAGGTGGTGAGGGCGATGGCGGAGCCGCTGAAGAACGTGGACAAGATCACGATTGTGTCTACGGGCGGAGATGGTGGAGGTACGGGCATGGATAAGGTTACGGGCGATATGACGAAGATCGCGGCGCAGGTGCCGGCTCTGTTTGAGGCGCTGAGCGGGATGAAGATGTCGGAGCTGATGAAGAACGTGAAGCCTATGAAAGAGCGGGAGGAGAAGGAGAAGTAGTGGCGGTCCCACCCATGGCCAAGTGCGAGCCATGGGTGGGGCACCCGGGTTGTGGCTGAAAGGGGCGGGCGGTTGAGGTGATGTTGGCGGTGTGGCGGGTCCTTCGCTTCGCTCAGGATGACGGCTAGGACAGGCAACGGCAACAGCAAGGGCAACAGCAAGGGCAACAGCAAATGCGGGGATTCTTCGCTTCGCTCAGGATGACGGGGCTGGGGCGGTTACCGTGGTGGTCCCACTCATCGCGATAAGGCTGCGATGAATGGGGCACAGAGTGGTTGCGGTAGAGGAGGATGAGATGGCGCTATTGGAACGAGTTTCTACTTTGATGCGGGCGAATCTGAACGATCTGCTGAGTAAGGCGGAGGATCCGGCGAAGCTGGGGAAGCAACTGGTGCTGGATATGGAGAACCAGTTGATGCAGGTGAAGACGCAGGTGGCGATTGCGATTGCCGATCAGCATCTGCTGAAGAAGAAGCGGGCGGAGCAGGAGGAGTTGGAGGCGACGTGGTCGCGGAAGGCGGAGGCGGCGGTGGCGAAGGGGCAGGATGAGATGGCTCGGGCGGCGCTGGAGCGGGCGATCTCGTACCGGAAGATGGCGGTGGGGTTTGGGCAGCAGTATGACGACCAGGCGGCGGAGGCGGAGACGCTGAGGGCGGCTTATGGTCGGCTGGAACGGAAGCTGGTGGAGACTCGGGGACGGGTGGAGCTGCTGGTGGCTCAGCATCGGAGGAATGTGGCGGCGAAGCGGGCGGGGGTGGCGTTGGGTGGGGGTAGCCACGCTACGGCTCGGCTGGGGAGGATCTCGGCGGCGGTGGCTGAGGCTGGAGTGGAGGCGGGCGTGGCTCGGGCGATGGTTGAAGTGGAGGGGATGGAGTCGCTCGACGACCGGTTCGAGGGGATGGAGAGGAATGATGAGGTGGAGGCTTTGTTGTTGGAGTTGAAGGAGCGGCAGTTGAGGCTGGGGTGAAGAGGAAGTGGCGTGGACCCACCCATGACCAAGGGCGAGTCATGGGTGGGGCACCCGGCGGTTGGCTTGGTCCGATTGTGGCTGTCCCACTCATCGCGAAAGACAGAAGCGCGATGAATGGGGCACAGAGCGGTGCCGTGGATATTTCCCGCATCTCTCCCTACCCTTCCTCCCTTCTCCCCATTCCCTACACCTACTTCCGGTGGGCAAGAGCGGGCGGGAGGGGACTTTCGGCGGGAGGTTACCAGAATGTGTAGGCCGCGGGCATCATATCGAAGTATTCTCTGGGTACACGAATACATTGGGCCGAGGTGGGCATGGAGAGCGCGGTTCTTGAGCACGCAAGCGCGGACAAGATTACACGGGCGATCTTCGAGCATGCGACTCGGATCGGGCGGGAGACTCAAACCGACGAGCTGGTGCGTCTGAATGCGGACTTCGCGCGGGACCTGCTTGGTGCCGATCGGTGCAGCCTGTGGCTGATCGACAGGCCGGCGGGCGAGCTTTGGACGAAACTCGCGCATGGGTCCGATGAGATACGGATTCCGCTGGGTAAGGGTGTAGTGGGGGCTTGCGTCGAAGAAGACGCTCCGATGCTGGTGAACGATACGCGGAACGAGCCGCGGCAGCTGCGGAGGGTGGATGAGTCGAGCGGGTATCGGACGGAGTCGATCCTCTGCGTTCCTCTGCGGGCCGAGGGGCGGGTGATTGGGGCCTTCCAGCTGCTGAACAAGCCGGGTGGGTTTCATGATGGCGATATTGGCCTGCTGGGGCTGCTGGCGCACTTTGCGGCGGAGGCGATCGAAGGCGAGCGGCTGCGGCGCGAGGCTCTGGGCGCGAAGCTGATGCGGCATGAGCTGAAGCTGGCGCATGATGTGCAGGACCGGCTGCTGCCGGAGAATCCGAAGGGTATTGAGGGGTTGGAGTGCGTGGGGTGCTGCCGCCCCGCTCGGTTGATCGGCGGGGATTATTACGATCTGCTGCCGCTGCGGCGGGGCGGGTTCGCGGTGACGCTGGGGGATGTTTCGGGCAAGGGAATTCCGGCGGCGGTGATGATGGCGAGTATCCAGACGCTGCTGCGGAGTTTGTTGCAGAGGGAAGAAGATCTTGCCGTGCTGTTGAGCGATTTGAACCGGACGCTCTATATGAGCTCGACGGCGGAACGGTACTCGACTTTATTCTGCGGGGTGATCTCGGAGGACCGCCGGTCGCTGACGTATGTGAACGCGGGGCATGTGCAGCCGCTGCTGCTTCATGCGGATGGCGAGCTAGAGAGGCTGCCAGGGGATGGGTTGCCGATTGCGCTGCTGCCGGAGGCGGTGTACGAGCAGACGACGGTGGCGCTGAGGCCGGGGGATCTGCTGGTGGTGGTGTCGGATGGGATCGTCGAGGCTTGCAATGCCGAGGGTGATTTCTGGGAAGAGGAAGAAGTTGAACGGGTGGTGCTGGCGCATGTGGACTGCGCGGTGCATGGAGTTCCGGGGGCGTTGTGTACGGCGGTCGATGAGTTCGCGGGTGAGGCGGAGCAGTACGACGATATGACGGTGGTGGCGGTGAGGGTGCTGTAAGGGCTGGGTGTAGGGGGTAGGGTGTGGACATGCGGGGGTCTCTCCACTGCGCTCCACTGCGGTCGAGATGATGGACCTTCCCACCTGGCGCCGATGAGTGGTGAGATTTCGTGGCAGACCCACTCATTCGCGATGAGACTGCGAATGAATGGGGCACGAGGTTGAGATACGGAGTTGTGGCGTGTGGTGCGGTCGAGGATCATTTAGAAGCTCAGAGTGGGGTGGGAGCGTCTAAAGGGGGTGTCGATCGCGAGACGAACCTGTTTGCGCGGCGGCTCCAATTTCCGAACGTTGCCGGCCTCATGGCCATACGCTTCAGGCAGGGGTGATTCCCTGGCTGGCGGCAGCGCCTCAAAAGAGGGGCATTTATACTTGTCTAGCGTGTTTTCCTCCCTCAAAAAAGCCGGGTTTCTGTTTTCCGTTCTGCTGCCGATGTCACTGAGTCTTTCGGGTTGCTATAAGACGACCCGCATCGTGGAGAAGAACGTCGCTCCTGCGGTGGTGAAGGACGCGACGGTCGGCGACCTGGTGAAGCAGTTGAACGGCAACTATGAGGCCATCAAGAGCTTCAATGCTTCGGTGACGATTGCGGCGAGCACGGGCGGCGGACGTACCGGGAAGATCACCGACTATACGGCGTTCAAGGGCTACATCCTGATGCGGAAGCCGCGCGACCTGCGGGTGATCCTGCAGGTGCCGGCGTTTGGGTCGGTGGCGATGGATATGGTCTCGGATGGGACGAACTTCAAGCTGATCATCCCGTTCCAGAACAAGGCGAGGGTGGGGACGGACGAGGTGAAGACGCCGTCGAAGAACTCGCTGGAGAATTTGAGGCCGGGGATCTTCTTTGACTCGATCCTGCTGCGGAGCGTGGGAGCGGACGAGTCGGTGACGCTGACGGAGAGCGAACGGACGCTGCCGCCGGACCCGAAGACGCATGCGATTCTGCTGGAGCCGGACTATGACCTGGTGATCCTTGGGCAGCCGAAGAGCGGACATCTAAAAAGCGGGCCGGAGGATGGGACTCTGGCGGCCTCGATCCTGACGACCAGGCGGGTGATTCACTACAGCCGCGAGACGCTGCTGCCGTATAAGCAGGACATCTACGACGAGACCGGGCGCGTGGTGACGTCAGTGAACTACGGCAGGTACCAGAAGTATGGGGAGATCGAGTTTCCCGGCGAGATCGATATAACGCGGCCGTTCGATGAGTATGCGTTGAAGATCACGATTGTGAAGCTGACGCCGAATCCGACGCTGGATGATGAGCAGTTCAAGCTGGAGATTCCGGCGGGGATGACTGTACAGCGGATGGATTGAAGGAACGGGTTGGGTGGGAGCTCGTGCTGGCATGAGCTCCCGCCCGCCTCTTCACCAGCGGGCGAGTGAAGAGGCGATGAAGTCATTACCTGGATGTGTCGACGATAATTTTTGCGTTGGCGCCGGACTCGACGCGTTCATGAGCTTTCGCAACTTCCGATAAAGGAAAGACCTCAACCTGCGGATGTTGCAGCGCACCCCGCTTCAGCAGAGGAGTGAGTGTGTCGATGGCAGCCTTCCTCACCGTAACGGGGAGGTTGTAGACGATAAAGAAGTGCAGGTTGGCGAAGCCCACAATCATCGACCTGAAGGGAACTTCGATCACACCGGCCCCTGACCCATAGATGATTACATCGCCACCGAACTTCAGCAGGTCCCCATACTTGCTGGCATTTGCCGCTGCGTCCACTTCGATGATGACGTCCACGCCTTTGCTGTCCGTGATCTCACGCACCGCAGCGACCACATCTTGCTCATTCCGATTGATAACCCACTCGGCACCGAGCCGGGAAGCGAGTTGGCATTTTTCCTTGCTGCCTGCAACGCCGATGACTCTCGCGCCCGAGAGCGCGGCAAGCTGGGTCGCATAGCCACCTACCGCTCCGGTCGCCCCGTAGACGAGAACTGTCTTCCCGAGAAGACCGCCGCAAGCGTGCACCGCGTACCAAGCCGTCAAGAGCGGAATCCCAAGGGAGGCACCCGTTTCCATGGAAGCGTTTTCCGGGAGAGCCGCTACCTGGTTCTCCGGCAGGGCAATCAGTTCGGCGGCGGTACCGAACGGGCGCTTCCACTGCCCGTTAATCGTCCAGACTCGCTGTCCGACCCTTTGCGGTGAGACCCCCTCACCGACTGCCTCGATGACGCCAGCGCCATCGCTGTGTGGAATGACGCGAGGGAACTCCATTGCAGGATTTGTGCCGCCAGAACGGGATTTGACGTCTGACGGATTTACGCCCGAGTACGCAATGCGTACCAGGACTTCGCCGGATTGTGGAACAGGATCTGGCTGCTCGCCGACGATGAGAACGTCGCGAGCAAGGCCTTTTGCGGAGTAGTAGGCAGCTTTCATAGTCGTCAATCTCCAAGCTAGTCCAGTAAGGATCAACTCTTAACAATGCTTACTGCGCCGGCTGTTGAGCGCCAAGACCTTCTCTGGCTTGCAGTCCATCCGCTTCATGAGTTCGCCTATGGACCATGCCTGGAAGCAGCTTGCGCACGGTATCTACAAATCACCTATGTGATGTGCAGCGACAAGAAACGATCTGCCGAAGCATCCTAGCCGAGGCCGGCGCGCTTTGCGTGGGCTTCGATGGCGCTTGTGATTTCGAGCGCGAGGGAGAGGGCTGCGGTGGCGTCGGCGGCGGAGACTGTGGGTGTCTCGCGGGTGCGGACGCAGTGGAGGAAGGATTCGATCTCCAGGCGGAGGGGTTCGCCCTTGGGGACATCGATGTTGCGGAGACCGAGACCGGGGGAGGGATGATCTCCCGACTTTGCAGCGGCCAGCAGGGCGGCTAGCCGGGTGGGGTTCAGGGCTGCGAGGGCGGAGACGTCGGGGGCGTCGATGATCAGTAGGTCCTGGCGGGCGAAGTCCAGCGAGAGATATTGGCGGGGCTGGAAGAAGCGGAGTTTGCGGACGCGCTCGGTGCTGACACGGCTGGCGGTGAAGTTGGCGATGCAGCCGTTTTCGAACTCGACGCGGACGTTGGCGATGTCGACCTTTTGCGAGAGGACGGGGAGGCCGACGGCGCGGACCTCGCGGACGGGCGAGGCGACGAGCGAGAGAACGATGTCGAGGTCGTGGATCATGAGATCGAGGACTACGTCTACGTCGAGTGAGCGGGGGGTGAAGATGCTGAGCCGGTGGGACTCGAAGAACATGGGGTGGTTGAGGTGGGCGCGGGCGGCGGCGACGGCGGGGTTGAAGCGCTCGAGGTGGCCTACCTGGACGATGCGGTCGAGAGTCGCGGCTAGGTCGACGATGCGGTTGGCTTCGGATTCCGTCGCGGCGATGGGCTTTTCGATGAGGATGTCGATGCCGGCGAGCAGGAGTTCTTCGGAGGCGGCGGCGTGGTGGATGGTGGGGACGCAGACGCTGGCGGCGTCGAGCTTTATGCCGGACGCGAGGGCTTCGGCGATGGTGGTGAAGCCGGGGATGGCGTAGAGCTCGGCCGCGGCGGCGAGGGTTGCGGGGTCGCGGTCGATGACGGCGATGAGCTCGACGTGTCCTGCGGCTTCGAGTTCTTTGTAGACGCGCAGGTGGTTCTTGCCGAAGGCTCCCGCCCCGGCTACCGCTACTCGCAGGGGGCGGGTGCTGGTGTTTGCTTCGGTCACGTTCGTTCCTCGTTTGCCGAGTCAGAGGTTCGCTGGAGGCCCTTTCGATAGAAAGGGCCGAGCGGCATCGGCGGTGCTTGCTCGCTCGGTGTCCTTCGATTGCGTCCGTCGCAAAGGCGCGACGGACTTCGCTCAGGATGACGGGTTTCTTTGGCAGCGAAATTTCCTGCTCACCGTACTCGCTGCTTAATCTTCGAGTGGGGCTTCGACGGCCTGTCGGCACTTGGCGTAGAGCTCGAGGAGGCTGGTGACCTGGTCTTCGGGCTTGGCGGAGCTGGGAATGCCGAAGCCGGTGGTGGAGCCGGTGGACTTGCCGCCGACGTTTGCCGTTGCCGCAACGAACTTGAGGAGGTCGAGGGCGATGTCTTCGGTGCGGCGGGCAGTTTGATTCTGATCCATTAGAGCGTTCCTCGTTTCTGTCTTCCTGTTGATGTTAATGCCTGGGAGGGGAGTGCGCCAGTGAGGGCGGTCCGCGGCAGCCCGTCGAAGTGATCCTGCATCGAAAAAGATAGGCCAGCAAGCTTCCGTCGAAGGCGGAGCGATGGCGGCAGAGGTAAGAGAGTTCTGCAGGTAAGCGACTTTGGGCCCGGTAATCGATCGCGCGGGTGGTAATTCAAGTTCCGAGTCATGCCGGTCGAATACTTTTTAGTGGGGTGCCCGCGATGGCGAGTTCAACGATATTCAAGGCCGAAGTGTTGCCGAACGACGAAGACCTGCCGCAGATGGAGGCGGCAGACAAACCGGTGGCGGTCGGAATTTTGATTCAGGATGCGATGAACTGGCGCCTGATTGAGACGGCGGCGACTCAGCTTGAACTTCGCGCTGTCAAATTGCAAGTCGACAGGCTGGACTTCGCGGAGTTGGCGTCGTTCGAGATGATTATTGCGGAGGAGCCGTACGCTCGGCAGATCCAGGGGATGCTGGGGGAGCGGGAGAGGCAGGCTGAGGGGATCAACCCGGCGATCATTGCTGTATACATCGGCGACCGGCCGATCGGGCCGGCGGGGTACCAGGTAGACGGCGTTCTGACGTTGCCGCTGGAGCCTGCGCCGCTGGTCGCGCAGTTGAGCCTGATGCTCTATGCGCATCGGGCGTTCGCGCGAAAGTATCACTCGGCCCTAGAGGAGTTACACCTTAATCGAAGGATCTTCCGGTCGGTGACGAGCGGGATCTCCGTGGCGAATGCGTTCGAGCCCGATCTGCCGCTGGTGTACGTCAATCCGGCCTTTGAGGTGATGACAGGGTATTGCCTTGAAGATGTCGTGGGAAAGAACTGTCGTTTCCTGCAACGGGACGAGTCGAGCCAGCCGGGTCTGGATGTGATTCGCGAAGCGATCCGCGAGGGGCGCGAGGCGCTGGTGGTGTTGAAGAACTACCGGAAGGATGGGACGTTCTTCTGGAATGAGCTTTCGCTGTCGCCGATCCGGAACCGTCATGGCGTGGTGACTCACTTCGTGGGTATCCAGACGGACGTGACGGCGCGGGTTGAGTTCGAAGCGGCGCTGCGGGAGAGCGAGAAGTTGGCGGCGGTGGGACGGCTGGCGTCGTCGATTGCACATGAGATCAACAATCCGCTGGAGTCGGTGATGAACCTTCTCTACCTAGCGCAGCAGACGGACGACCCGGCTGAGGTTCGGCGTTATCTGCAGTCTGCGGATGGGGAGTTGAAACGGGTCTCGCTGATTACGTCTCAGTCGCTGCGGTTTTATAAGCAGTCAACGCGGCCTACGGCCATCGATCCGGAGGAGATGCTTGATTCGGTGAGCAGCATGTATGCGGGGTTGATGGAGAACTCGAACGTGTTGCTGCGGCGGCGATACCGGACCGAGCGGACCATTGTGTGCCTGGAGAGCGAGATCCGGCAGGTGTTGAACAACCTGGTGCGGAACGCGATCGACGCGATGCGGGTGCGGGGCGGAACGCTGGTGTTGCGCAGCCGGGAGGCTGTGGAGTGGCGTACCGGAGCTCGGGGAGTGGCGTTTACGGTGGCCGATACGGGTAGCGGCATGAGCGCGGAGACGATACGGAGCATCTATACCGCGTTCTTTACTACGAAGGGGATTGGCGGGACGGGACTGGGGCTTTGGATCAGTAGCGAGATCGTGGGCAGGCATAAGGGCAGGTTGCTGGTGAGGAGTAGTCAGCGGGACGGGAGGCGCGGGACGGTGTTCGTGCTTTGGCTGCCGTTTGAGGCGGGGGTAGTGGGACGGGAGTAGGTGGTTTACGTCCCACCCATGGCCAAGTGCGAGCCATGGGTGGGGCACCCGGGCATTGGTGCCGGGTAGAACCAATGCTGGGTTTCTCTCCACTTCGCTGCGGTCGGGTCGAGATGACGTCTACTTTGGGGAAGCGCGGATGCCGCAGAGGATCTCGTAGGGGATGGTGTGGGCGAGGCGGGCGTGATCCTCGGCGGAGATGCCTTCGCCTAGAAGGGTGACTTCGTCGCCTTCGGCGACGTTGGGGATGGCGGTGATGTCGACCGAGGTGAGGTTCATGGAGATGCGGCCGATGATGGGGGCGCGTTGGCCGTGGATCATGACCCAGCCGCCGGGGCGGTCGTTGGTGGAGGAGAGTTCGCGGCGGAGGCCGTCGGCGTATCCGGCAGGGAGCAAGGCGAGGCGCATGGGATGTGTGGCGCGCCAGGTGCCGTTGTAGCCGACGAGGTGGCAGTTGGGGACATCGTTGATCGCGAGGACGCGGGTCTTCCAGGTTAGGACGGGGCGGACGAGCGAGTGGATGGCCGGGCGGGATGCGCCTTCGATGGGCAGGAGGTGGCCGTAAAGCGCTAGGCCGGAACGGACCATGGGGCGGGCTCCGGCGCGGTGGGCGAGGGCGGCGAGCCAGAGCAGCCAGCCTTCCTTGTTCTCGTTGCTTTCGCTGGTGCCGTTGCTTTCGCGGTCGTCGTTGTCGATGTAGGAGGAGTTGCCTACGTGGATCCAGTCGGGGCGGAGGCCTCGGGCGGTGACGGTGGCGACTGCCTGCTCGAATGCGATGCGCTGGAAGGCGGTCTGGACGGAGTGGGCGACTTCGGTGTCGGCGAAGTGGGTCATGATGCCGGAGAGGCGAAGGTGGGGGCTTGCGGCGATGAGGTTTAGGAAAGCGTTGAGGTTGTCGCCGAGACTGATGCCCTGGCGGGACATGCCGGTGTCGATCTCGAGGTGGATGGGGAGGGGTTCAGATGCTGAGGCGGCGGCCTCGCGGAGATGGGCTAGCTGGTTGAGGGACGAGACGACGGGGGTGAGACGGTTGTGGATGATGGCTTCGGCTTCGTGCGGGAGGGCGGCGGTGGCGCTCATGACGAGGATGTCGGGTTGGGTGGCGTCGGGGATGCCGGCTTCGCGGAGAACGGAGCGGACGCGGGCGCCTTCGGTGGCGTCTGTGACGCCTAGCCATTGGGCGCCGGCGGAGGCGAGGATAGGGGCGCACGGGGAGATGCCGTGGCCGTAGGCGTTGGCTTTGACGACGGCAAGGAGGGTGGTTTCAGCTGTGATGACTGCGCTAATGGCGGCGAAGTTCGCTGCCAGATGTTCCGCCGAGATCTCCGTCCAAATCTTCACTTACACCTGTTTTCTTGTGTGCTGGGTCTATCGTAAATGGCGAAGCGGCCGTGAAAAAGCTGGGCTGAAGTCGCTGCCACTCCGCGTGCGCTGACGGTTTGCGGACGAGGGTAGTGCGAAGGCGGTTCGTGCTTCGCACGAATATCCCACCCATGACCAAAGGCGAGTCATGGATGGGGCACCCGGGTTCGGTGGCTGGGTGGTTTGGGGCTGAAAGGTTCGGGCGGTTGCGGGGAGCGAGCTTCTTCGGGGTCCTTCGCTGCGCTCAGGATGACGGCAAGGACAAGGACAAGGACAAGGGCAAGGGCAAGGGCAAGGGCACAAGCAGGTCCTTCAACTGCGCATCGTGCGATGAAGCTGCACGGTGCTTCGCTCAGGATGACAGTTTGTTGGGGTGTGGGAGGAAGACTGTTCGTGCTTCGCACGAATGTCCCACCCATGACCAAAGGCGAGTCATGGTTGGGGCACCCGGCGGTTGGTGGTGGGGATGTGGAATTGGGTGTTTCCTATGGTGGGATGCGTGTGGTACAAAGCATCGTTCTTGTAGGGAGACGACGTCCTATCTGCAACGGCGTGTGTCTAGGCGGGAGTCCGCGATGAAAATGAATGATGGTTCACCTGTGAGGTTGTGTGTGTCCTCGCGAATGGTGCGGAGTGCTCTTCCGCTGAGCTTGCTGACGGCTTCGGTTTTCCTGTTGGGGAGTTGTTCTAGTGGGAGTTCTTCTTCGAGCGCGTCGGGCGGGAGTACGAGCATGCCGATTGCGGGCGGGAACTTCACGACTACGGTGTTTCTTGGCGACTCGCTGACGGCGGGGTACCAGAGTAGTTCGCTGCTGGATACGGCGGAGGTGCATGGGTGGGCTCCGCTGGTGGCGGGGCAGGCGGGGTTCGGGATTACGCAGGCGCTGATTGCGGCACCGGGGGCACCAAGTACGCTGGTGTTGAAGTCGGTTAGTCCGCTGACGATTGCGACGGCGAGTGGGACGACGACGGGGCGGGATAATCCTTCGACGCAGGTGACGGACCTGGCGGTGCCGGGGGCGGAGTTGAACGACATTTTGAACACGGTGCCGGTGGCTTCGCCGGCGACTGGGCAGGAGCAGATTACGCAGCTGGTGCTGGGGTTTCCGGGGCTGGGACTGGGGCAGGCTTACTCGCAGGCCACGTATGCCGTGAAGGCGAACCCGACGACGATCTTTCTATGGGCGGGGAGCAACAACGCGTTGGACGCGGACACCTCGGGGATGCCTTCGAGCTTGACGAGCGTGGCGGACTTTACGACACAGTACACGGCTCTGATGAAAGAGTTGACGACCAAGACGACGGCGCATTTGGTGATCGCGAATATTCCGGATGTGACGCAGGTGCCTTATATGCAGGCGGCGGCGACGATTCTGGCGGAGTACTCGCAGGGAACGGGCTATCCGGTGTCGGTGCTGAGCGGGTTGTTTGGGATCTCGGCGGGGGACCTGCTGAATCCGGAGGGGCTGGCGGAGGTGGCGGCGATCGTTGCGGGGACGCAGACTACGCCGGTGAGCGATGCGGGTGTGCTGACGGCGGCTGAGGTGATAACAGTGCAGCAGCGGGTGACGGACTACAACACGGTGATTGCGGCGCAGGCGAAGTCGGCGGGAGCGACGCTGGTGGATATTCATGCGCTGTTTGCGAGTGTGGGAGCGAGTGGACTAACGATTGGCGGCTATACGGGAACGAGTGGGTTTCTGGGCGGGTTCTTTTCGCTGGATGGGATTCATCCGACGAATACGGGGTACGCGCTGGTGGCGAACGCGTTTATCGATGCGATGAATGCCGGGTTTGGGTCGAAGATCGCGGATGTGGATGTGGCGACGGTGGCGGCTAGCGATCCGTTGTGGCCGCCGAATCTGGGTGCTACTGTGAGTGCTTCGGCCAGGGTGCCGGTGGGGGCGGTTCGGGGCATGAACGCGGTGTTGGGGCATGGGCGGTAGTGGCTGCATTCCCACCCATGGCCAAGTGCGAGCCATGGGTGGGGTACCCGGTTTCGATGGCTGAAAGGTTCGGGCTGCATCGGAGACGTGAGCGTTGTCGGGGTCCCCTCGCTTCGCTCAGGATGACGGCAAGAACAAACAACGGCAACTGCAAATGCGGGCATTCTTTGCCTTCGGCTCAGGATGACGACGGGAACAAGCAACGACACAGACAAATACAACCGCAACGGCAGAAGCAGATCCTCCGCCTTCGGCGAAGGATGACAAGGGTAGTGGACGGGGATTACTGGGGCTTGGTGGGTGATGCGGGTTTTGCGGATGGGTCGGGTTGGCCGTTGGCGTAGTCGGGGACGTTGGGGGTGATCTCGCGGAGGATGAACTCGCGGATGAGATTGTTGACGGCGTTGCCGGCGGTGTCGATGAGGCCGTTGGTGATGGTGAGGCCGACGCCGCGGTCGGCGTGGGGGTGGTAGGCGTTTGAGATCGCTCCGCCGAGAAAGGCACCGCCGATGTGGGAGTAGTTGGGTTCGTGTTTTCCGTCGTCGCCGCGGGTGATGAAGGCGCGGGAGATGGCGTAGAGTGCGCGGGATTTCTTCGTGCCTGAGCCTTTGTAGAAGTAACGCGGGTCTTGATGCAGGACCGACGGCAGGATGCCGCTGCCGATGACGCGGGCGAAGGCACCGTCTCCGTAGGCGGCGGCGAAGCGCTTGGAGTAGCCGGAGAAGCCGTAGCCATAGCCGGCGTACTGGCCGGCGTTGTACTGGGCTGCGCCTTGGACGGCTGCGCCGAGGAACTCGACCGGGTCGGTTGCGGACTTGAAGGCGAGGTGCATCTTCTGGCCCTTGGTAAGGGGCGCGGCGTTCCAGATGTAGCTGGTGTAGAAGTTCGGGAGGACGCCGAAGGCACGTTGTTTTTCTTCGGCGCGGATCTGCTCCTGGGCGAGCTCGACCTGGGTGACGGTGACCTGGACATCGATGTTTGTGGAGGCGATGGGGAGATCGACCTGCGGGGCCTCGCGGGACTCGCCGGGCTTGAGCAGGATGTCCCCCGAGACGAAGGTCTGGAGGCCCTGAGCGGTGATGGTGAACTTGAAGCGTCCGGCGGGAAGTTTGTCGAAGACGAAGCGTCCGGCAGTGTCGGAGGTGACGACGAGTCCGGCACCGGGGCTGACGCCGGCGGGAAGGCCGGCTTCGACAAGGGTGACGGTGGCTCCGGCGACGAGGCCGCCGTTGATGTCGAGGACGGTGCCGGAGATGCGCGCGGTGCCGCTGCGGGTCTCCGAGCTTTGGGCCTGCGCTGCGGCCAGGACGAAGCTAGGGGCGTCGGGGAGGGCTTCGTGATGCCCGAGGGCGGCGATGTTCTGTGCGATTGCGGAAGCGCTGACGAGAGACAGGCTCAAAAAGACGCAAGAAAATCTGGACATGCGTTAGAAGATACGCGGGAAGTGTTAAGGGAAGCTGAGGAATGCCCCGGGATGACAGGATCGTCATGCGCGAAAGGGAGTGATTTTGGTTGGGTCACAAAGTGTGGCAACGTTCCCACATCTGACGATGACGCCGCCAGATATGGCGCACCCGAGTGATGTGGGTCACCTGCGGTGACTCATTCGCTGGTTGAAAGGTTCGGACGGTCGCGGTGGTGTGAGCTGATGGCGGGTCCTTCGCTTCGCTCAGGATGACGGCGAGAACAAACAACAGCAACAGCAAAAACAACAGCAAATGCGGGGATTCCTGCCCTTCGCGTTGCTCAAGGTCAGAATGCCGGTTGCCGCGGTGAGAAGCTCGCTCCCTGGCGGCCCC
This sequence comes from Granulicella aggregans, assembly GCF_014203275.1. Classification (GTDB taxonomy): domain Bacteria; phylum Acidobacteriota; class Terriglobia; order Terriglobales; family Acidobacteriaceae; genus Edaphobacter. Next base: position 10,961 of record NZ_JACHIP010000004.1, on the reverse strand, counting down.
ATTCATCGCGATGATGCTGCGATGAATGGGGCATAGAGTGTCGATGGGCACTCAGCAGCGATTAGCCGAGGGTCTCCATGAGCTTCGAGAGGGTGCGGGAGAGGTCGTTGTCGGTGCGCTTGAGTTCGTCGATCTTGGAGATGGAGTGCATGACGGTGGTGTGGTGCTTGCCGCCGAATTGACGACCGATCTCGGGGAGCGAGGCCTCGGTGAGCTGCTTGGCGAGGTACATGGCGATCTGACGCGGGACGACGATCTGGCGGGAGTTGTTCTTCTGCTTGAGCTCGGCGACGCGCATGCCGAAGTTCTCGGCTACGGTGCGCTGGATGGTCTCGATGGAGATCTTGCGGATCTGGGTGTCGATGAACTGCTTGAGGCACTGCTGGGCGACGGCGAGCGAGATGTCGACGCCGTGCATGGAGGACCAGGCGATGAGGCGGACGAGGGCGCCTTCGAGTTCGCGGACGTTCGTCCGAACGTTGGAGGCGATGAAGAGGGCCACGTCCGTTGGGAGCTGGGTGTGCTCGGACTCGGCCTTCTTCTGCAGGATGGCCACCTTGGTCTCTAGGTCTGGTGGCTGGATGTCGGCGGTGAGGCCCCACTCGAAGCGCGAACGGAGACGGTCTTCAAAGTCGGCAAGCTCTTTTGGGGGGCGGTCGGAGGCGATGACGATCTGCTTCATGCTCTCGTGGAGAGCGTTGAAGGTGTGGAAGAACTCTTCCTGGGTGCGCTCCTTGCCGGCGAGGAACTGGATGTCGTCGATGAGGAGGACGTCCGTGGTGCGGTACTTGTCGCGGAAGGTGGTCATCTTGTCGTAGCGGACGGAGTTGATCATCTCGTTAGTGAACTTCTCACCGGAGAGGTAGCTGATCGACGCGTGGGGCTGGCGACGTTTGACGTCGTGACCGATGGCCTGCATGAGGTGGGTCTTGCCCATGCCGGAGCCGCCGTAGAGGAAGAGCGGGTTGTAGGCCTTGGACGGGCGCTCGGCGACGGCCTGGGCGGCGGCCATGGCGAACTGATTGCCGCTGCCGGTGACGAAGCCTTCGAAGACGTAACGGGGGTTGAGCTGGGAGGCGGCGTTCCAGTCGAAGCGGGCCTGCTCGGTCTGAGGCTGCGGGGGCGCGGGGTTGCGGTTGAGCTTGCTGGAGGAACCTGCCGCGCCGTTGCCGTTGTTGACCGGGGCGTTGACGCTGTGGCTGGGCAGAGGAGCGAAGCCGCCGTCCTCGCGCATCTTGGGCGCGGCGGGGTCCTGGGCGGGGGTCTGGAAGGTGACGGTCTCGACTTCGAGGTTGAGGTTGTCGATGGCTTCCTGGATGAGGTCAGCGTAACGATCGCCGATGTGTTCGAACTCTGCCGAGGGGATGCGGACGTAGAGTGTCTTGCCTGTGATGTGCGAGAAGCGCGTGGGCTTCAGCCAGGTGTCGAAGGACTGACGATTGATCTTTTTTTCGAGCGCCGCGAGGATGCGGACCCAGTGGTTCAACGCGGCGGCTGCCGTAGGCGCAAATGACATTCTGTGAACTTCCTTTTGACTTTTTTAGAGACCCAACTCTGGTGGGCACGGGGAAAACGCAGTACTGCAATTACGTTCACTGCGAAACCGGCAAACAGTGATCCCCTCCCGCCTTTAGGGGCAGGTAAACATGGACCAAAGGTGACGGAAAAGTCTCCAGACAGACTGCAGGAAAATACCTAACAGACACATGACGTGGAGAAAAAGTTGGGGCAAAGAAACAAAGTGCGAAACAGCCAGAGCGCGGTGCGAAACATCTACATGAGCGGGTTCGATAGTAGCACGATGTGAAGGACGATTTTCGCGTGAATGCAGCATTAAAATGAAGTTGCACCATTCCTTGTGAAGGGAGTGGGAGGCGAGCCGTGCAGGGCAAATGAGCGAGCGTAAAAACGGGAAAAATCTTCCCTTGAAGGGTTGAGCCAAGGCACATTTTTCGCGCGCTCTGTGATATGCGTCGATGTTGTTTTGCCTTGTCTCATGCGTTGTATCGGCGAGACGATTAAGCTTGCGCGAGAGAGGTTTGTGAGACTCGGAGGTCATTGCTGATGGCGGAAGCGATGCTGGGAAAGATGAGCCCCTTCTTCATCGTGAGCAGCGTTGATCAGAGCGTTGCGTTCTATCGGGACAAGCTTGGATTTGAGCGGTGGTATCAGGAGCCGGAGAGTGAGCCGTTCTTCGCTATCGTTGGCCGCGATGGGGCGATGTTGTTGCTGAAGTCGGGAGAGGCTGGGCCGCTGCCGAATTCGAAGCGCGACCCGGAGATGCGGTGGGATGCGTATGTCTCCGTGAGCGACCCGGATGCGCTGGCTGGGGAGCTTGAGGGGCGTGGGGCGGCGTTCAGTATGCCGCTGCAGGATACTCATGAAGGATTGCGTGGGTTTGAGGTTACGGATCCGGATGGGTATGTCTTGTTCTTTGGAAAGCCGAGGTTGGGGTAGTGCGCGGGTGGGCAGGGAAAACGCAGATTCCCTTCGGGAATGACAAAGTGCGAAGAGGGAGTTGTTGTGAAACGGGCGGGTCTGGGATATACTTTGAATCTGCGGCTAACGCCCACAGTTTCGAGCAGGTAGCGTCCTTCCGGACAGCCGGTGTCGACCATCACGCCAGCATCGATCAAGTCCAATCATCAAGACTTCGTTCATGATTTGATCTGTTTCAGGAAGACCCTGCACAGGAGTAGAGAGTTCCATGCCAAAGCGTACTTTTCAGCCTAACCGCCGCCACCGCGCCAAGACCCACGGCTTCCTTACCCGCATGAAGACGAAGGCCGGAGCCGCTGTGCTCAGCCGCCGCCGCGCGAAGGGCCGTCATAAGATCGCCGTCAGCGCTGGCTTCCGCGACTAGTTTTTCGGTTCAGTAAGAAGATCTCCGCGTTTGCAGTAACAGCGGCCACCGCTCTTGTATAGAGCGGTGGCCTTTCTGCGTTGGTGGTCTGCTCGGGCTAAATCCCTAAACGGCAAGGGCCTTCGCTCAGGATGACGGTTTGATAGGCGGTGCCCTCCTCAGGCCGCTCGCCAGGGTCGGTGGCGCATCTCAAGGGGGGAGAGGTGTTTGCTATGAAGGCTGTCGTTCTGCATGAGTATGGTGGTCCGTCGAAGCTGAAGTATGAGGACTTTGAAGATCCGAAACCGGGGCCGGGTGAGGTGCTGGTCCGGGTGGCCGCTACGAGCGTGAATCCGGTGGACTACAAGATGCGGACGGGAGCGGCGAAGGAACGGTTTCCGGTGAACTTTCCCGGGATACTGGGTCGCGATGTGTCGGGCCTGGTACGTGAGGTGGGCGAAGGGGTGACGGGATTCGCTCCGGCGCAGAGGGTGATGGCGCTGGCTCACGCGACCTATGCGGAGTTGACGGTCGTGAAGGCTGACGAGCTAACGCTGGTGCCGGAGGGGCTGGATCTGGTGGAGGCAGCGGCGCTTCCGCTGGTTTCGCTGACTGGGGAGCAGCTTATCTCGCGAGGGACGGGCATCAAGCAGGGCGAGACGGTGCTGATCTCTGGAGCGATGGGAAGCGTGGGCAGGGCAGCGATCTTTACGGCGAAGAAGGCCGGGGCGACGGTGATTGCGGGAGTGAAGAAGGCTCAGCTGGATGCGGCGAAGGAGTTGAGTGCGGACGAGGTGGTCGCTCTCGACGACAAGGAGGCGATGTCTAAGGTGGGATTTATGGATGCGGTCGCCGATACGGTTGGGGGCGAGACGGGGGAGATGTTGCTCTCGAAGGTGAAGCAGGGTGGCGTGTTCGCTTCGGTGGTCGGGCCGCCGCCGGGAGCGAAGCTGCACCCGACGGTGAAGATCGTTCCGGTGATGGCGGTGCCTGATCCGGCGAAGCTGGGAGAGATGGCGGCGGAGGTTGTGGCGGGTAGATACAAGATTCCGATCGACCGGATGCTGCCGCTGGCGGAGGCTGCCGATGGGCAAATCGCGGCGGAGAAGGGTGGAATTGGGAAGGTACTTTTGCTGACTTAGAAGTGGGAACCCCACTCATCCGTGATGAGACTGCGAATGAATGGGGCACACGGCCGTAGCGACACCGCCATATCTGGCGATGGAGCCGCCAGATATGAGGAACCCCGCAATTGGTGCTCGGCCAAGGCGAAATAAGGGGTCTCTCCACTCCCGCTGGTCGGTCGAGATTACGTTTCTTGGAGGGTTGAGGAGTGCGGATCGTGCCCTCGCACGAAGGCCCACCTTAGCAACGATGAAGCCGTCGCGAAGGTGGGCCACCCGGTTTGTTACGTCCCACCCATGACGATGAAGCTGTCATGGATGGGGCACCCAGATGGGGTGGGTTGGGGTGACGGATTGCTACTGGGCTCCGTCGGTTTTGGCGAAGTTGACCGTGAAGTCGCCGATCTTTTTGCCGTGCTGCATGCCTACCTCAATGTCTGAGCGGTAGTGGATGCCGGCGTAGAGGCGGGACATGGCGGCTTCCTGCTGCTGGGAGTCGAAGTAGCTGGCGCCGTCAGGGAAGAGGTACTCGAGGACGTCGGCGGCAGCGGCGGAGAAGTCCGAGTGGCCGGAGACGTAGGAGGGGAAGTTGGGTAGGCCAGTCTGGACCTTGATGTCTGGCGACAGTTGGGAAGGGCGGGGATTGAAGTAGTGATACTTGGCTTCCCAACAGCCGACAGCGGCGTCGTGGAGTGCCATGTTGAGAAGAGCGAAGGTGCGGGCGGTGCGGACTTCGCTCATCTGAGCCTTCTCGATATAGGGGAAGGCAATGGCGTTCCAATGTCCGGGGGGAGTGACGGTGCTGACTCCGTCAGCCCACTTATAGACGGTAGCGAGCTGGTCGCGGGTGAGATTGTTGACGGTGTTGCGGACCTCGGTGGTCTCGGTGCCCATCTGGGAGGATGAGGTGGATGGGGGTGGGCCGGGACGGGCGGTGACGAAGTCGGATGGGGACATCATCCAGCCTTTGACCTGGCCGAAGAGAGGAAGCATGGGCGGACGCGCGGGCGTCTCCTGGCTGAGCCAGGGGATCTCGCCGCGTGCGGTGGTGGAGTCGATAAGTCCCTGCCACTCGGCAGCATTGCCAGCGGCAGCCTTCATGCCGTCGGAGCCGGCGCGGGTGGTGAAGATGGCGGCTACGGCCTGGCCGAGGGCGACGCCGGCGGCGATGTCGCTGGAGCTGGCGCGACCGGCGAGCATGGCGGCCTGCTGTTGATCCGCGGCTTTGGCGGTGATCTCGTCGACGTTGGTGGGGAAGAGGAGCTTGAGCAGGGCGAGGTTGACGCCTGCTTCGACGGCGTCTTCAGAGGGGTAGGAGGGGATGCCGGTGGCGGGCAACAGTGACTGGATGCTGCTATCTACCTTGGAGGGCGAAGGGCGGTTGTAGAGATACTTGTAGTACCAGGCAGCCTTGAGGGCCTCGAACTGAGCGACGGAGACGTAGCTGTAGGCGCGGGCGGCGTAGGGCGGGTTGCTGAAGGGATAGGTGGGATAGGCGAAGGGGTTGGTGGGGCTGGGGCTGGGGTAGGTGCCGCCGTCGGTGGGCGCGGGCGGGAGGTCGGCGCGGGCGACAAGTTCGCGAAGGTACTCGTTCCAGCGGAGGACGCCACCGGCGCTCCAGTAAGTGATGGATGTCTTCTGGGCGTCGGTGAGGCTGGCCTGGCCGGTCTTGATGGCGGCGAGCTCCGACAGGTATCCGGCGTCGGTGACGGCTACTGGAGCGGCGACGGGAACCTGGGTGGGGCCGGAGAGGACGATCATCTTCCAGGAGCCGGCGTTGCTATCGGGCGCGGAGGGGGTGATGGGCGATAGCTGCTCGGAGGAGGGAATGCTCTTGCCGCAGCCTGCGCCGAGGAGGGTGATGCCGAGGCTGAGGGTCGATACGATGATGCGCGACGTCTTGTGGAGATGAGTGTTCTTAATCATGGCCTTGCCTTCTTCTCAAAGTTGAATGTGTAGAGGAAACCGGTGGTGTAGGTGCTGGACTGGCCGACGTTGCGGCCGTCGAAGGTGTTGTCGTAGATGAGCCAGTACTGGAGGTCACGCACACGGGGCAGGGGATAGGTAAGCGTGAAGCCGGCCTTCGAGAAGTTGACGCGATTGGAGATGAAGGGCGAGTCCTGTCGCCGGATATCGCCGCCGCCGCGGGTCTGTTGCTGGCTGAAATGGCCGGTGAGCGTGGTGTCGTTGCGGCGGTAGCCGGCAGCGACGGTGTACTCGAACTGGTTGGGCATCGCGACCTGGTTGCTGAGGTAGAGCTGGCCATTGGTGTAGTAGGAGGAGCGGTCGAGGGTGACGTTGCTGCGCAGGACGTAGGCTGTCCCGGCGTTGAGGTAGAGGCCGCGCTTGCCGAGGAAGTTGACGGTCAGGCGACCGTTGAGGGTCTTGCTGTGGTTGCCGAGCGAGAGCGGCTGGAGATCAGGGGTGTAGTTGGTCATGGGCACGCTGCCGCCGAGGACGCCGATGAGGCGGATGGCTCCGAACTGCTTGACGGGGATGCTGAGCGCCTTGTACTTGACGGCAAGGGAGAAGTCCTGGAAGCCGCGCTGGCCGTGCAGAACGCCCTGGGTGGCGTCGGTCCAGATATACGGGACGGTGCCGAGGATGTTGATCTTGTCGGTGAGGGCGTAGTTGCCGGTGTAGCTGACGGTGCGGGTGATGACGGTGCCGAGGTTTCCATTGGTGCGATTGAGGGAGCCTTCCCAGTAGTGGTCCCAGGAGTCGTACCCGAAGAAGACGCCGGTGCAGTACTTCTGGCGTGAGAGCATGATGCCGTCGTCGGAGGTCTGCGCGTGAAGTGGTATAGATGCTGTGGCGAAGAACGCGAGCCCGATTGCTATGCGCGGGATTGAGATTAAGGCGGCGCGCAACTTGTGTTGAATCTTCAAAAGACGATCTCCGTTCGGTTCCGGACCTTGCAGGCGCGACAACATGCGACCGCAGAACGACACGGCCTGACGTGCTGACACAGGGAAGGCTCTTAGGAACAAGACGGAGTGTAGGCCGCTGGTTCACGGTGGGAACCAGCCGATGGGTTGATTCTTGCTCGTACTTTGGGTGGAGGTGGCGGAGGCAAGGAAGGCCAATGCGGGGATTTTTCGCTTCGCTCAGAATGACGAGCTTGCGGCCTGGAAGAAAGATGCTCCAGAAGCTCGTTGGAAGAGCCTAAGACAGAACGAAACGGTACCCCAGCGGCTAAGCCGCATTGCAAAGAGATCGATTACGGCACGGCTGAAGGCGTGCCCCTAAACAAGACAGGGCATTTCTGCGAGCTCCCGGGTATGCTAGCTTTGCTGAAAATGTTCTACGGAAGATGCTCTGCTGAAACCCTCTGACGCTACGAGTTCTGCTGCGCTGGGGGGAGACCCAGCATGGTGGCGAGGGTGAGGACGGTGCGCCAGTTGCGCTGGGTGCCGGTGGTCTTGAGGGTGGCGTCGAAGTAGGCGGTAGTGAGTTTGGTCCGGGCGGCACCGTTGGGGAGATGGAGATAGAGGTCGCGACCGATGAGGGCGAACTCGTCGGGTGAGGAATGAGAGGGGTCGAGCTTCGCGATCAGTTCGGGGGATGACTGGTCGGCAAGGAACATGACGTGAAGCAGGGAGGGGTCGATGCCGGATTGCAGGAAGGGATTGGCGGCGACGGTGGTGGCGAGCTCGGCGGCTGAGCGCGTTATGACGGGGACTTTGAAGCTGAAGTCGGTGAGAATTTTCGCGCGGACTTTTGTTGCGATCTTGTCTGGATGGGCTGCGCGAAAGACTACGTTGCCGCTCTGGATATAGGTCTTGATGTCTTCTGCGCCGGCCTGGTGGAAGAGTTCGGTGAGGGACTTCATGGGGAGGATGTTCTTGCCTCCTACGTTGATGCCTCGGAGGAGAGCTACGGCGGGTGGGTGGCTCATGCGGCTTCCTTACGTTTGATCTTCAACTTGCCGAGGACGAGGTCCATCGAGCCGCCCTGGACGACGATCGAGAAGAGGACGACGGAGTAGGTGGCGACGAGAATCCAGTTGCGTCCCTGCTGAAGGGGGACAGCGAGAGCGAGGGCGAGCGAGAGGCCGCCGCGCAGGCCGCCCCAGCTTAAGGTGCGGATGGAGCTTAGGTAGCCGGGCTCGATGGTGCGCATGATGCCGACGATGAAGGCGATGACGGCGAAGCGGACGAGGGTGACGGTGACGATGGCCACGCCGCCAGAGCGGAGGGCGAGGCCGCTGAAGGGGATGGCCAAGATCATTAGACCAAGCAGGACGAAGAGGACGGCGTTCTGGACCTCGTCGATGACCTCCCAGAAGCGGTCGAGGCTTTCGTGGGCGATCTCGGCGTGGCGGTGGGTGAGGTTGAAGCGGCGAAGGGCGATGCCTGCGGCTACGGCTTCGAGCGGAGCAGAGATAGACAGGCGTTCGGCTACGGCGTAACCGCCCAGGGCGAGGGCGATGGTCATGAGGATTTCGACTTGATAGGCGTCGACGGCGCGCATGAGAGAGGAGGCGATCCAGGCTAGAGCGATACCTAAGAGAAGGCCGCCGCCGGCCTTGAGGATGAGGAAGCCGGCGACGTCGACGAAGGTGGGCTGGGTGCCTCGGGAGGCTTCGAGGAGGGCGATGAAGAGGACGGCGCCGACGCCATCGTTGAAGAGGGACTCGCCGGCGAGCTGGGCCTGGATGTTGCGGGGGACGCCGACGCGGCGGAGGAGTTCGAGGACGGCGATGGGGTCGGTGGGAGAGATGAGGGCGCCGAAGAAGAGGCAGGCGAGCCAGGTGGTGTGAAGGCCGATGGCGGGGAGAAGAAGCCACATGAGGCCGGCGCTGGCTGCGGCGGCGAGGAGGGTTCCGGGGAGTGACAGCAGGGTGACGAGGAGCTTTTCGCGGCTGAGGGCTTCGAGGTCGAGCAGGAACGATCCGGCGAAGAGAAGCAGAGGCAGCATGCCGTGGAGGATGAGGTTTTCGAAGTCGATGGCTCCGACGAGGCCCATGGCCCAGGTGTGGACGGCGGGATGGCGGGCGCTGACGGCGAGCAGGATGAGCGAGGTGATGACGGTGAGGAGCATGGTCCCGATGGTGATGGGGAGCCGGAGCCAACGGCGGCTGACCCAGCCGAAGAGGGCGGCGGTGGTGACCATGAGGCTGATGAGTTCTAGCTTCGACATTGGGTGGGTTCAGTGTATCGGGGTGGGTGCGATGAGCACGTGCGGCCGGTGGGTGAAAGCTTCGCGCGGTCGCGGGGATATGAGCGGTCTGGCGGGTCCTTCGCTGCGCTCAGGATGACGGCAAGAACAAAGACAAGAACAGGAACAGGAACAAGAGCAAGAGCAAGAGCAAAAGCAAGAGCAAAAGCAAAGGCAAGAGCAAGAGCAAGAGCAAGAGCAAGAGCAAAAGCAAAAGCAAAAGCGAAATGCGGGGGTCTCTCCACTGCGCATTGCGATAGCGCCGCAATGCTCGGTCGAGATGAGGTTTTTTGGGGGATGTGTCGCTTGCGGAGGGATGCCCATGACGCCGTGTGACGGAGACCTTCGAGTGTGTTCAGAGTGGTGACCAGTAACCGCGCAAATGCGCGGTGGTGACTGGTCTACATCTCTTGTGTGATTCGCGGGAGGGTGGGTGCGTTTAGCATCGGGGTATGGAAGAGGATCTTCGCCAACATCTCGAGAAGCTCGAACGTACGGTGGCCGAGCTGGAACGCGTGTCGAAGCGCGCGCTGGGCTTTATTAATACGGTCGAGTACCGGGGCATCGCGTTCAATGTAGGCAAGCGTTTTGTGATTGCGGACCTGACTCCGCTGTCGTTCTTCCACCTGGTGGAGCATATCCAGGAGGACGGGATCGAAGCGGCGGTGGTGCGTCTGTATGACCGGCTGGGGCCGCTGCTATCGTGCCGTCATGACTGGACTCCGCTGAAGCGCGAGGAAGATGAGCGGATGCGCGCGATTGTGGGGATCGAGAAGCAGCCGGGAGCGCCGGGGCCATATATCTGCAAGAGCTGCACGGCGTATGCGCTGGGGGCTCCGCTGCCGCTGGTGGGACGGACTCGGTATGGGGTGGACGCGCAGTAGGTAGTTTCTAAAGAGAGCCGGCGGCAGGTGGGTGCTTCTTGCAGGTGCAGTCGAGGCAGGCGTGTTCCGCGCAGCTTGCACAGGTCTGAATCAGCTGCTTCCGCAGGGCCGCACGCGCACGGTGGAGACGTACACCTGCGTTTGACGCAGAGAGATTGTGCTGCTTTGCGAAGTCCTGCACACGCTGCTCTCCTAGATCGACAGCCAAGAGCGCTTCGGAGTATTCAGGCTTGAGATCCTTGATGATGCCGTGAAGACAGGCGCAGGCCTCGTTGTGAAGCCCGGGCGATGGATGGGCCGATGTCTCGAGTTCGCGGGCCAACGACTCGAGCGCCTTTTCCTGAGACTTGTTCCGACGGTATCGGTCGATGACAGCATTGCGGAGCAGGCGGTAGAACCAGGCGATCGCCGATTCGTCCTGAGCGAATTCGCCCTGGTGCTCGAAGGCGCGAAGGTAGCAGCTTTGGAGGATGTCTTCAGCGAGCGCGGCGTCGGGCACCCGGCGCCGGAGAAAGGCAAGGAAGAGCTTTCGTTGAGTCAGAAGTTCGTTCAGTGGCGTGTTGATCATGTTGCTCATAGGAGTGATGGGGCAGGAGGATAGGCCTCCTGCCCGGTTCGGTAGGTGAGACTAGCTGCGTGTCTTACAGACGCAGATCACGCATTCACAGTTGTTACCACAGGGGCAGTTTGGACACTTCATGGATGTTCTCCTTGGGGACGTCATCGACGTCTGCTTGAGTAAACGCGCGAGGTACATCTTTATTACACTTGGCCATTGTGAAGGCGCTGGAACGGTGGGATGTCTCGCGAGCGACGGTGCGGACTCGGTCGTCGATTGACACTGTTTCCGCTAACACCGGCGGTCTCAACCGGTCGATGCAACACTGGCATGGAGTTTACTAGCTGGAGTTTCAAAATCCAACGTCTTGCGTGGGCGTTGATTGAGGCGCA